>CAWGDP010000001.1:0-676424 GCA_963821315.1 uncultured Acidobacteriaceae bacterium
TAGCTGGGCAAGTCAACGCCATACAGACGACCAGTGCAGGAGAAAAGCAAAAACGTAAGGGGAAATTGGCAGTTCGCATCGTTGGTCCAGTTCCACGTATTGTCCGCGGCTTCACGGAGGTTACGATTCGAAACTCGGAACTCGGAAGGCATCCATCGATGTTGTTGCTTATCCGCGACGTCGACACCATGCAGGGATGCCGTCGTTATTGTTGGCCGATGATTCTAGACGAGCGCCTGATCTACCCAGCGAGCCGTCTTGTGCGTTGCGGATCCGCAACGTGCAGGTAATTGACCAGATTTATATTTGACTGGGCACAGCACGGTGAGCATTCGACCTGAGTCATAGGCCCGCTGCTCCCTGCTTGCATATTCAAGTAGATAGGTGGAGAGATCGCTTTCCCGGGAAGAGCTTCGGACGCAGGCGGGGTTATCGAAAGATAGCCATGGATATCGAACGATCGGACATGTACAACCTTGTTGCAAGAATCCGGAGTGCAACCCGGGACAGACAGCCCCGGAGCTGTCCCAGCCCAGGCTAGGCCACCGCTCATTATGTGAACATTTGCTTGCCTTGTCGCGCCGGCAGGCACAAAATATGGGGCTAATGGGGGTTGCCCATGCGCCTGCCTTCTATCATCCTTAGCCTTCTCGCCGCGACCCTCTCACGGCGGTGCCAGCCAGAGCCCAACAGGGCCTCACCAACGCCGACATCATCAAGATGCAATCCGCCGGCCTAAGCGAAAACATCATCCTCGCGTCCGTCAACGGGCAGCCGGCGGCCTATGACACATCGGCCGACGGCCTTCTCGCGCTCAAGAAGGCTGGTGTCTCCGATGCGGTGGTCGCCGCGATGATCTCCCGCAACGCGGCGATGAAAAACGGCGTCAGCAACCCGGCGGGCACGAATATGCCCGCGCCTGCTGCAGCGGGACCGCCGCCCGGTGTCGACGAGGTCGGAGTCTACTACCAGGACAAGAACAAAGCCTGGCATCCCGTACCCTCCGAGATCGTCAACACCAAGTCCGGGGGGCTCCTCAAGAGCATTGCCTCCGACGGCATCGTCAAAGGCGATATGAACGGCCATATCAAGGGCGCCGAAAGCGCGACCAAGCTAACTACGGGATCCAACCTCCTTATCTTTATGCCCGAAACCTTCTCCGCCAATGACTACATCCTGGTCAAGCTGCACAAGAACTCTGACAACCGCGAGTTCCGCGCCATGACCGGCGGCGTCTTCCACTCCTCCGGCGGCGCCACCAAGGATACTGTTACCTTCGGGACAGAGAAGTTGGCTCCCCATGTCTACGAGCTCACCTTCGGAGCCCCTCTCAGCGCGGGGGAGTACGGCATCCTCCCACCCGGTGCAACGGCGACTTCTAATTTGGCCGCTTCAGGGAAAATCTATAGCTTCTCTATCCTCGAGTAAGGCATCGAGCAGGAAAGCAATACCACCAGGGCTAAACAGGCTGCGGAAAAATGCTTTATACGAAGGGCACGGCTTCAGCCGTGCCGTAAATGTACTGCGCGGGGGCGGCTTTAGCCGCTGAGGTACGGTTTTTCACGGTAATTTCCGTGCAGGTACAAGCGTGGAAAAGCGTACCTCAGGGGCTAAGCGGATACCGCGAGGAAAGACATCTGTTCTTCCCTCGGTAGCCGCAGCTAAAGCCCTCATTGCTGTGGCTTCTTACGGCACGGCTAAAGCCGTGCCCTTCGTTCAGTGACATTTTCCGCAGGCTGTAAAGCCCATTGATCGAAGTGCGACTCTTCCCGCGACGCTAAAGCGTCGCTCCCCCTGCTGAAGCAGGGGGCTTCCACCGAAAATCCGTTATATCCTAGTAGCAGATGATTTCGGCAACCGGCGGACTCTCGCGTCACCGCTGGCTGGCCGGCAGTTGCCGGTAGTTTCGGCCTACGCGCGAGCGAAGGACAGTTCCCCGCTGTCCGGTGTCCCACTCGATCCCTGTCACAAATAAGGCAATCCAAGCATCCCGCCGCGCCTGTCCCGCCTGTCCCGGCATGCCGTGGAGCGGGATTTTTTAGTTTCTCTCAAATTCCAGTCTCAAATTTCAGGAGCCACCTATGCCCAAAAGTAAAGTGAGCGATCCCATCACCGATCAGGAAATAGCCTTTGCCCGCCTGATCCTCTCTGGCACCATGACCGACCGTCGTGCCGCCGAAGCTGTCGGCCTCAACCCCAACTCCGCCGCCTACACCAAATCCAAACCTCGGGTCCGCGACTACATGCTCGAGCACCGTGCCGCCGTGCAGCAACAGCTCGTCCAGCAAGAGGCCGACGGACAGCGCCGGCTCAACCTGGACCGGGAACAAGTACTAACCCGCCTCTGGGAAATCGCCAACCTCAGCCCCGAAATGACCCGAGGCAGCGTTACCGGCCAAGTAAAGGCCCTCTCCATGATCGTCGCCATGGAAAACTTCATCCCCGACCGTCGCGCGACCTCCTCGGAGAAAAAATCCGCCCCTCCGCCCGTTCACGCGGAAATCTATGCCTCCGCATGGCGTCGCGAGCAGCAAACCAAAACCATCGACCCGCAGCCAAACCCTGAAGATTCACCTGCCCGCCCCGGCTCAGTGGCAGAGGCGCCTCCGGACCCTGGGCCCAGCCATCCCACCTTCGCCAACCGCGTTACTTCCTCGGAAGCATCGCCAGCGCCGTCTTATGTCCCTCTGTTCGCTTCTGTTCCAGACACGAGAGTTCCGTTCTCTATAAAAAAGAACCCCTTTGCCCGCCGCCCCCGTTGAGCTGCTAATCCTCAAAAGGACCTAAAAATATCAAATTTTAAAAATAACTGCTCTGGAAACGGTGTCCCGACCACAGACGCTGGGTGCCCCATTCAAGCCGTATTTTGGCTTGAGTGGGATAACGAACCTTAACCCTACGGGCTCACTAGGAAGAGAAAATGGAAGCAATGCCGGAAAACCTATTTAGACTTGGCCCAATCCGCAAGAATGGCCTCGCACGCCTTTTTCACACCCCCCTTAATACTCGGCCCTTTGATGCTTCCGCCTCCGCCGGCTCCAGAAACGAGGTCGCCGTCTTTGTTCGCGACCTGTAGCTGGTTTTGACGCACAAAGTCGGACTCAGTGTGATTCAGGTCCACGGTGTAATCCGACAGATGCGGGTTGACCGATACCTGTACCTCCGGACACACCTCCTGAAAGTCCTTGCTCATTTCCATCGATTGGTCACGCGATTCATGCAAACCGCTGCTGTGGCTTTGCGCCCGCAAGAACACCCGAGGCTTGTTCGCTGTCGGCGTACCCGCCACAACCGGCACCACCAGCGCAGCAGAGCTCTGTGGGTATGCTTTCGCCACGATCGCGGAAATCTCCTTATTGGTGACCCCAGCATTCTTCAGAGCAATCAACCCATCCACCGAGGTGTCATACGCTCCTTGTGAGCGGTTGATGGCGGAAATAATTACGTCCTCGGAAAACCCAGCCTTCATCAGGTTGACTACCGACTCATTGCTCATGGTCTGTTGGCCCAGAAGCAGCACGAGAAATCCAACGGCAATGACGACTTTGCTCATGGCGGTTCGCCGGCACGGCCCCCTTGTCGCCTTATAGATTTACCTAAGCGCATGAGTTTGCTCTGAAATGTGAATTAATTAGGCTTTATGGTTGGCACTCGGCAGCCCACAGGCCATGCTTATACTGGTCGGGTGAATTGGCGCCTTGTTTTGCGGCGGGCGGGCATTGCCGCCGCAATCGTCATCGCGATCGTGGTGGGCATCGTAGGCGTCCTACGCTACTTGCCTTACTGCGCCGGCGGGGCAAGCTCCTTCCTGATCTTCCCTTTCTACAATCTGGTTTGCACAAACGGCAGCGAGACCAATATCGGGTCAGCGCTGCTCAAGCTGCCCCAGTGGGAGATTTCCAGGGGTTGCTGATCATGGTGGGGTCATTCGTGCAGGGCCAGAGAGATGGCGCCGACTGGCTCCTCTACACCTTGAGGAAGAGCGTGCTCTTTGAGGCCTTCTACTACTTCCTCTACACCGCGATCACGGTCTGCGCCATCCAACTCGTCAATAGCGCAACTCAGGATTTGTACCGCTTGGTCAAACTGCTCCTGCTCGATGCCATGGAGTCCAAACCACCCCCGGGTTAATCTGGATGCGGGACGATCACCATGAGCGAAGAATTTGAACAAGCCCAGGAACACCTCGAGCATGCGGCCCACGGCCATAGCGGTAAGGGCCACACGCGTCCGGCCATCGTCATCGCCATCATGGCCGCGGCCCTGGCCTTGATGGAGTTTGCCGCCAAGGATGCACAGACCAACTACCTCACCAACCATATTGCAGCCACCGATACCTGGGCCCAATATCAGGCGAAGGCTGTCCGCCGAACCGTGTTCCTCTCTGAGGCTGAGCTACTGCAAAGCCTGCCCACGGCCAATGATCCCCAGGTACAGAAGCGCATCGCCGATGCCCAGGCGAACGCCGGCCGCATGCGTTCTGAGCCCGGCGCCGACGGCATGGAGCAGCTCTCCCAAAAGGCGCAGGAGCAAGAGCATCTGCGCGACCATGAGATGCACCGCACCCACGAATTGGAAATCGCCAGCGGCGGCCTGCAGATTTCCATCGTCCTGGCTTCCATCTCAGTGGTGGTCGAACTGCCGCTGTTCATGATCGCGAGTATTGCCCTGGGTCTAGCTTCCGCGATCTACGGGCTGCTCGGCGGCCTGTGACTTTATTGATTTCTCGCGCGAAGTCTTCGAGTTCTAAACGAATTGTCATCCCCTCCGGAGCGCAGCGTAGTGGAGAGCCTGCCCTGAGCGAAGTCGAAGGGGACCTGCTGTTTCTTTTCTGTCCATCCGATCTAACGGCCTCTAACAAAGCCACCACCCTCCACTTGTCATCCCGAGCGCAGCCGAGGGATCTGCGGTGCGCCCCGGCTCCCGCTCAAAGGTCTGGGGTTTTGCGAGTTCACACACACTCTCTAAAGCCCAAATTGATCGAAGTGCGACTCTCTCCGCGACGCCGAAGCGTCGCTCCCCCCTGCTCAAGCAGGGGGGCTCCCTGCCACCTTGCAAAGACTTTTTATTGGGGCTGCACTTCCACCAGCAGGTTTCCGGCGAACTCAACCGGCAGATGTGCTCCGTGTCCTGCCACGGTTCCCAGGCTTTTTCCTGTGACGTAGTCCACGACACTGTAGTTGCGGTCTTCCAGGCCGCGCAGTTCGACGGTTCCCTTCCACTGCTTGGCAAAAAAGGCGTAGTACATGGTCTGGTCCTTACGGATTACATGCGTCTCGGGCACGTCGTAACCGATGTCATAGAGCTGCCCGAGATATTGTCCTCTCGACAACATCTTCTCGCGATAGATGCGAAGCCACTTCTCAAAGTCCTTCTCCCGCTCCGGAGTCAACACGGACCTGCTCTTCTTCTGAACCAGAGACGGAAGAACGAACTGCGTTCCCACCACACCGCCCACACCCAATGTGGACGCAAAGTCGTTGCCACCATCGCTTAGTTCGACGTGATCGCCGAAGAAAGGAACATTGTCTCCCATCAGAGCCTTTAAGGTTTTCGCCTTCGAACGAACCTGGAAGGAGCCTTCCGGATCCGAAGCCACCGACATATTGAAGTGCGGCATGGTGAAAAAGGAATAACCCGTACCGCATGGGCAGAACTCCACCAGCGCCCCAGGCTTTACCGACTGTGCGGTATCGTAAATGGCGCGGAAGAAATCCGGCAGAGCTTCGACCGAGTCCTCCGGCTGCGCGTGATGATGAGCAGGGTTGTAGCAGGCTGGAACGCCATTCATGTCCTGGCCATCAAGCTTCAGCCCGTCAAATCCCCAATCCACTAGGATCTTCCGCACCAGTGCCTTGTGGTACTCGACGACGTTGCGGTCCGCAGGGCACAAATAGTAGGAGTTCCACCAGGAGACCTTTCTCGTGGAGCCGTCACGGTTCAGCAACTCGTAGTCGGGATGATCGCGGAGCAGTTCCGAGCTTGGGACCGCGCTCATCGGTGACCACCAAAGCTGAGCCTTGAATCCTTCCTGGTGAATGCGGTCCACCAGGGCTTTCATGTCAGCGTCTCCGTTGGGGAATTTTTTGGGATCAAGCGCCCAATCGCCCACATTGTTCTGCCAACCGTCGTCCAGGGTGACCCACTTGAATCCCAATCGCTTTACCGTCGGAAGCGTGTCGTATACCTGCTTGGGCTGCACCGTTCGGCCATATCCCCAGGCGCACCAAATGGCCCCAAAACCATCTTCGGGAGCAGTCGCCATTTGAAACCCTTGTTTCGTCATGAAGCGGCGGTAGTCGGTGAGCGTGCGAAAGTAATCTCCCTGGTGGACGGCGACAAAGGTGCGAAAGGTATGAAAGCTTTCCCCGGGGCCTAACTCGATCTCTTTGGCAAAGCGTACAGCGATCCTGGCGTGCGCGGCGTCGGGCATGGATACGGGGAGGGAAACCAGCTTCGGCCGCGTCTCGACGTGTCCTACGGCCAAGCCAACGTCGCGCCGCCAGACGTCGACAATGGGTGTGCCGCCGCCGTAGTCGTCGGCATTCATGCCCTGATAATTCTCCTGCTGAAAATTGGCGTGCAGGGGTAAGACCCAGTTGGGACGCTTCTCGTACGAGCCGCTCTGGTAAGACCAGAAAGGGGGTTGCCCCTGACCGGGTTGTGCATTGATCGTGTACGCGTTGTTCGTCCAACCCTTGACCGCGAGCTCGGTTCTTCCCGTATTTGTGTACTGGACATCGAAAAACGCCATCGTGGGGAAGTTGTCGTATACGGTGACGGAGACCGACTTTTTGAGCGCTCCCGATTTTCCTTCGAGGGTGAGCCGCTTCCCTTCTCCGAATGCGTCTTTTATGGGCCCTTGTTTATGCGAGGTCAGGACGAATTCGGTCCAGAGCTTGCCGGTGGTGGTCAGCGTCTCAGAGGCAGTGAACCCACCCAACACCGTCTCCTTATTGTCGAAGAGAGCGATCACCCGGCTGCGCAGGTGGTTATCAAATTCAACCCGGAGATTGGCGCCCTGAATCTGCGGCGCGGCGGTGGGGATTTCCGCTGGTGTTGGGAGCAAGCAAGACATCAATACGGCGGTGAGAATGAGCCAGGCCTTTGTGGTCGCCGGCGATCGAAGGAGGTTACGGTCAGGTCGCAAAGTCGTTTTCCCGCTTGAAAGCTGAAGAATGACCGCAAGCATTCGTAATACAAGGAAAGATTTTGAAAGTCAAATTATTTGATGCATCGCTGGCAGGAAGCGAACTAGAAAACCTTGCCGGTCTCAAGCAGTACGGGACTACTCCCGACCTCCAAATTGCCTCGAGGCACCGATCGTATTGCCCATGAGATGCTTCGACGGTTTTCGCGCGCGCCTGATTTTAGATACCCAAAGAAAAATATCTCTTGCCTCGTGTTAAAAAACGAAATGAAACGATATAAATGGAAGCAGTTCGATGTTCCAGTTCCTCCGCGAACATTGGCCAGCTCACCCAAAGCCTTACCAAATGTCAATGAGGAGATCTTCCGATGCAGCGTAGAGATTTTCTAAAAAGTACCGTCGCTGTTGCCGTAGCGGCGGAACTTGGAATCGGTAAGGCGCAGGGGAGAGTCGCCGCCCACAACTGGCTTAACTACGACTTCGGTTCCGGTCCGCCGGTGTCTGATCGCCTCAATCAGGGTCCCTTCCCGCAATATCCGCCGGATGCCCTCATTCCCACGGACGATGTGGTGATGACGACGACTCCTTCAGAAGAAGTGGTGCCGAACTATGGCAAGGGCCTGGTCACCTACATCACGGCAGACAGTGGCACGACGGAAATCAAGTCGGATAATATTCCGCGGGCCATCGAAGAGTTGGTTCAATTTCCCCTGGGTGAGCAGCTTTATATCCGTCCGACCTGGCGGGAAGTACAGCCGCGGCCTGGCCGCCTGGAGCTGCCGGATTATGTGAAGCAGGTGTTTGCATTGGCGAAGACCAACAACAAGCGGGTCGGATTTCGCGTGCAGATGTGCGCCCCAGACTATACACACGAGGCGGCGCTCCCGGACTTTGTCCTCGACAAAGTGCCGAAAGTAGATCTGGTCCTTACCGATCAGGAGAACGCCGCTGAGTCGAAAAGATACTTGCAGAACCCCCATTCGCGTTATCAGCCGCGGTATGACGATCCCTTTTTTCAGCAGTCATTCAAGGAGCTGGTTGGCCTGTTGGGAGCGGAATTTGATGGCAATCCGCAGATCGAATTTATGGATACCTTCATGTATGGTTTCTGGGGTGAAGGCCACACCTGGCCATTTGGCAACAATCCTTTCCCTGATTACCAGACAGCAGAGCGCACCTGGAGCCATATGCTCGAAGTCCAGCTCGAGCACTTTTCGAAGACTCCTCTCCTCACCAATACGCAACCGGACTTTAGCCGGGTAGGTAATTCAGAACTGTTAGACCGCACGGTCCGCAGCAACAATTGGATTCGCAGCGATACCATCTTCATTGAGAACGAGCAGATTGAAGCGCTCAACAACCGCCCGCCCTGGATCGCGGCCTTGCTCGAGCAGGGGATCCCGGGGAAACCTCCCGATCCTCGCACTGCATCGGAAGGGATATCGCCGGCGGAGAACATGATCGCCCATGTGATGGATGTCGGCGTGAATTACTGGTCGCTCTGGAACTTTCACCAGATCAACGCCAAGAATTTGATGACTTACTACCAGGCTTATCCAGCGGCGTTCGACCGGATCAGCCGGCGTATTGGCTATCGGGTGAGGCCGTCTTTCATCTGGAGCTACAAGCAGGATAGTTACACCGGGCTCATCATCGGTTTTGCCAATGACGGCATAGCGGGTGTGCCGGGCGTCTTGCGGGTGACGGTGGAGAACCAGGACGGAAAGGTACTCAAGAGCGGCTGTCTGGACGCCGGTTACCCGTTACCGGGCAAGATTCGGCAGGCACAGTTCGTGCTTCCCAACGTCACCGATTGGAAAGGATTGAAACTGAGAGCTGAGATTGAAGTGAAGGGGATGCGCTACCCCGTGCGCTGGGCCTGTCACCAGAAGTTGAACGATGACGGCTCGCTCACCCTGCGTCCCAACCTGCGTCAGGAGATCTAGGCACTACTGCGTGGTACACGCGGTGAGCAGGTTCTTGTAAACCTCCTCGGCGTGATCGTAGGCCGCACGCGCGGCCCCTAGCTCGGCCGGGGAGATGCGCGGCGCCTTCTGAGTCCACAACTGATGAACGGCATCCAGGTCCCATTGGGCGCTCGCAGCGGACGCACAAATTGGCTTCTTGCCCACCACGACGAATATCGGATTCGTATGCGCCGCCGGCAATATGCGCATGGTGACCCAACTGCTCTGGGCAATCGGCAAATCGAACGAAACGGTGCGGATGTTTCCGTCTGCGAGGATCTTCTTTTGGGCCACTACCTTGCCGTTGACGACCAGTTCCAGTGGCACTTCTCGTGAGTCCCCAATCCGGGCCCGTTCAATCGCCCAATACGGCTTCTTGTCATAAGACAACGTCTTGATATCCTGATTCGGCACCGCATCGAGCAGAGCGGAAACGCGTACCGAAGCGTGCACTGTTCCCGGCGACGATAAATTTACCTCGCTCGCGTGTGTACCTACCTCAACGCCATCGATCGTATAGTCCATCAGATGAGCTCGGCCTTCGGATACATAACTGCGTCCCGACTTGATTCCTTCAATCCAGTTCTCGTAAGACAGCGGACCATCCCCCTTGACATAACTGCGGGCTTCCCCGACACGCGCATCATCGATACAAGGGAAATCTGTTTCGCCGGCGATTTTGGTGCGAAAGCCAACGTTCAAGGTGTGATACCAAATGCTGAGCTCCCACACATCCGGGGTGTCGCCGGCTGAAATAAAGTCGACCGTATTCGGTTGGGTCACGTCTACGATGTATTCATTCGCACCGATACCATCAAAAGCAGGCATCTGAAAGCTGGGGACCTGGTTATCGGCAACCTCCAATCCCCATCCCGAGTGCGCGAAACCCACCACCGCATCCTGGCTCTTAGCCCATTTGAGGATTGGCATATCCCACGTGGGCCAGTCTTCGATCTTCCTGGTATTCGGATAGTCCTGGTTCTTAAGTCCCAACAGAACAAGATGGCCCGCGTGGCTGGATGGGAAGCCCGAAACCTCCAGGTCGTAGTGCATTCTGGACTTGCTCTGCGATAGCGGATCGTCGTGGCCGGAAAAGAACTGCTTCTGGTAGTAGTAGTCAGGGCCCCAGGTCAAAACCGCGCCAATGTTGAGTTTCTCACCCTCTATCTGCCTCATCATGTCTTTCGGCAGGACGCCCTCGGCCGGGTTCTGATAGTGAGAGCATCCCGCGGCATGGACGTGGCTATCCCCCGAATACCAGCCAAACTCTGCTGGATCCACCCAGCGATCTAACTTGAAGCTGAGCTCCTGAGGTGTTGTGGAATCGACCGAAACCGCGGTCACTTGCGCGCGGTACTCCGGGCCACCCGTACTTACGATGGTGTAGTCCCCAGGAGGCAAAGAGATCGACTCACCATCGGAACGATAGATTTGCGGCTGAAAAAAGAAATCCGGAGCCAGGCGTTTGGAAGGGTTGGGGTACACACGATTGGAACGGTCGCGGATGGTCAGCGACGCCATGGTGGGACGGCCGGTTTCGTCAACGATGTGTAGTTGGATCTGGTGTTCAGGCTGGGCGTGAAAGAGGACCAGGATGTCGTTGCGAAACCCTATGTCCTGTGTGCCTTGTCCTACGTTAAAGCTGATCTCGGCCGACCGTTCGCCTGCGTCGCGGCTGTAGACCTCCAGCAGTTGATATTCCACGGAAAGACCGGAGAGCTGCTTCTGCAGCGGAGGAGTTTTAACGATGGAGATGTTTGCCCAGCGATCGCGCACATCACTTTCCGTCAACGACATGGGTGGAGAGGGACTCCCCGTCGAACGAATATAGACGTCTCCGCTGTTTGGGCTGGCGGCGGAAAGGGGTGACGTAACCCCAGCCCGATTGATGACCTTCACCAGGAAAAAGCGGGACCCACCCTGGACAAGGGCAGCGTCCGCCGGACCACGCTGTACTTTGACGCGGCTTTCCGCATTGATGTCGACAATCGCGAGTACAAAAGGATCTAACGCCAGCTGCAACGAGTGAGCGGCCGCCTGATCCTCATGTTCCGACAGGGCCTGGTTGAGCGCATCCTGTGTGCTCTTGGGGAACGGTTGGCCGAGAAATTCAAGCGCCGCCTGGAGGCGTCGCGCTTGTTGCGCCAACGGCTGGATCGGCACCGCTGGTAAATCGTCTCCTAATGGGCCTTCTGTTGCATGGGAATGCTGTGCATAGGCACTCGTCGGCAGCGCAACGGCGAAGACTAAAGCGAGCAGGGCGAAATGGACAATAAAAACTGAGGCGGTCCGGGCTCTCTTATTCATTACATCCGGGATTTTCTCCCCCTCCGGCTCGTGCGGAAGCTTATCGCGGTACGGCCCGGACCGTCAAATGACTTCATCCATCACAACCGTATCGACAACTCCACGTCGCGGTGCGTGTCGTCAGCGATCACTTCGGGAGGGCCTTGCGAAGTTCCTCGACGCTCTCCCCCACGTTTTGTCCAGCGGTGTCGATCACTGTGTGCTCACGTTCCCATGGTTCGTATTCACGAGAGATAACTTTTTCCCAGGTTGGCAGGCTGAGCCCATGAATATCTACCGGCCGCGTCTCCACACGTTGACGATGCAGCTGCGGGTCGGAGCAGATCACCTCAACTTCAACGGCGCGGACCTCAGCCCGATGCGCAACGGCGATCCAGGCATCGCGACTTAATCGAATAGGATTCACTGAATCCGCAATCACCGTTCGACCCAGGCGAAGGTTGTCCTCCGCAATCGCATTGGCCACACGATACCCCTCGTCGTTTATCGGCTGGCTCATTGTTGCGGATTCGCGAAGGGCCTGCTCAATGGTGTCAATGCGCAGATAGGTCGCACCGAGTTGCGTGGCCAGGGCTCTGGCGATCGTTGTTTTTCCGGTAGCAGGTAGTCCGCCAAAGATGATCAGCATAGGTGGAGGGTTGTCGAAAGGATACGTTTGCGAATTCTCCATCGCGCGATTCTACTGAATCGCCACTTGGTTCAGAAGAATAGGCCGCCGGAACTCACCGCCTACAGGGTTGTTGAGCCGCTATAGTATTAGCCGGGTAAGACCAGTACTCTCCGGAGGCTCACTCGATGCGGCGACGCGATTTTCTGATGTCTATACCGCTGGCTGTTCTCATGCCGCAGTTGCGCTCTGCGGCGCCGCTCAAAATCACCGGCATACGGATCGTGAATCTAAAGGTCGTTCGCGAAACCGGCAAGATGGAAGCGGCGTGGAATCCGGGCACCGTGACCACGTGGCGGATCGGCGGCGGATCGATCGTCGAGATTCAAACCGACCAGGGAATTTCTGGCATCGGGCCGGGGATCGACCCCTCCGAGTTGGAGGCGGCCAAGTCTCAGCTCGTCGGTAAGGACCCGTTCAATATCGAGCAATTGGCCGGTCCGCTGCGCTACTACGTGGGCGGAAGCCCGCGCACAATTTCAGCTCTGGAAATTGCACTGTGGGACCTTATCGGCAAGGCCACCGGTCAACCACTCTACAAAATCTGGGGCGCGGCCAAGAATCGGGTGCCAGCCTATGCCAGCATGATCCAGCTTTCCACTCCAGACGAACGGGTCCGCATGGCGGTCCAGCTCAAATCGCAAGGTTGGAAGGCGATCAAGCTTCGGGCGCATTACCAGACATTGAAGGAAGACGTGCAACTGGTCGAAGCGGTGCGCAAAGCGGTGGGCGACGATATGGAGATCATGGTGGACGCCAACCAGGCCCAGTCTTTTGGCACGTGGCAGCCGGGGGTGACGTGGGATTTCCTCCGCGCGCTCGAGACCGCGCGAGAACTCGAGCGCTTGAATTGCATGTGGCTCGAAGAACCGCGGCCGCGCTATGCATTCGATGAGCTGGCTGAGTTGAGCCGCCGCGTAGCCATTCCCATCGCCGGGGGAGAAAACAATCGTGGCGTACACGAATACCGCTGGATGCTCGAACAGAATGTCTTCACCATCCTGCAGCCCGATATCATGGTGGCCGACGGCGTCACCGGCTTTCGCGAGATTGCGGCCCTGACCCAGGCGTACCACAAGCGAGTGATTCCCCATCACGGCGGAGGCAATCTCGGCACCATTGCCCAGCTCCACGCCATCGCCTCCTGGCCAAACGCGCCGTGGATCGAGATCCTGCACGACCCGCCCGTCGCCGCGTATACCAATGGCTTCGCCATCATGGAAAACCCTCCACTGGTGGACAAGGAGGGCTATCTAAACTTGCCGCAAGGTCCGGGTTTGGGGGTGGAGATCAACAAAGATTTGATCATCGCGTAAGAGTGTCAACCGGCTCCGTTTGCGGCGACCAACGCCGGCGCCGATCTCTCCTCCAACCTGGCCTTCATCACATCCAGAAATGCCTGCATGGCAGGAGACATCCATTTGTCTTTATGCCAAACGATGTGGGTCGCAATGGTCATCTTTGCGCCGTGCCAGTTCAATAAAGCAAACTGCCTCTTTTTGAGCTCACCAGCGATGACGATCCTGGGCAAGAGACCCAAGCCCATCCCAGCGGTCACGCATTGTTTAATGGCCTCGACGCTGGAGAATTCCGTGATGTGCTGCGGCCTGACATTTGCTAATGCCAGTTGCATATCCAGCTTCTTGCGGTAACCGCAACCGGCCTCAGTGAGAAGCAGAGTTTGATCCAACAGATCTTTTGGATATACCGTCCTGGCGTTTACCAGCGGATGATCGGGCATGCCAAAAAGATAGATCTCTTCGGTACGCATCCTGATGGAGCGCAGTTGCTCTCCTTCGATTGCATCGCACATGCCAATGGCCAGGTCCAGTTTGCCGCTCTCGAGGGCGTCCCCTACTTTGTCGTCCAAACCTGGACGAAAGATGAGTTCCACTTGCGGATAGCGCTTGCGGAAGAGCTTTAACACTTCCGGCAATCGGTAGGTCAGCACGCTCTCCGGCGAGCCAATGCGCAAAGGACCCGCCGGTTCGCTGCCAAACTTTACCGCGCGATGGCCCTGCTCCATCGCCGCCAATGCCTTCTCTGCATACGGGAGAAAGCGGTGGCCGGCCTCAGTCAGCAGGACACGCTTTGCCAGGCGATCAAAGAGTTGCGTTCCCAGTTCCGCTTCCAGTGACTTGATCTGTGAGGTCACATTGGATTGCACCGTGTGCACTCGTTCCGCGGCGCGGGTGAAGTTCAACTCTTCTGCCAGAACGCAAAATGTATGAAGCTGCCTGACTTCCATCTCGCCATCTCCTTTTGAGATCGTTCTGATACTAACAATCTATTGGACGGATGTATAGCATGCGCGGAAACTCAGCCTATGAGCTTACTTCCACTTCAGTTTCGGGATGTATCTCGGGCGAAGGTTGGGATTCTCTTCGCGCTCTTGCTCACCTACGCTCTCGGCCCTGCTTTGCATGCGCAGCAACCCGGTACGGCGGTTATTTTTTACGGGCAGTTACAAATAAATGATGACCTATGGCCTGATTTGCTACAGTCCTTGCGTGCTGATTTGGCCGCCGGTATGGGCGAATCGCCAAAGGGTTTTGCCTTACAACAAAACCCCGCCTTTTTTCGCGGCGATGACCTTGCTCTGGGAACCGTTTTCTCCAAGGTGATTGTGGTCAAGTTACTGGGTCGCTGTGAGGTGTTCCCGCAATCGGATCGTCCATCGGTGGACGGCCCGCTCGGCTGGGTGTGGCAGGTCTCGGGGAAGATTCAGCCTTTCATTTTTGTCGACTGCGAACAGCTCGCCCAGATGCTTCGCAGAAGGTCCGCGGGCCTTGACCAGTACGAGCGCCGCCATGCGATGGCTCAGGCAATCGCCCATGTCATGATTCATGAGTGGATCCATATCGCGACGCAGAGCCCTGCGCACGGCAAACGTGGTATTACCAAGCAATTTCTCTCCACGGCGGAGCTGACCGCGGAACCCGGAAATAACACCGTGGCGATGGCAAGCCACTAGCCGTCATCGGGGTCCCGTCCGCCCGGGGATGGGACCTCGATGAAAAGGCGGTTGACGCTATGAACCAATACCGGTTCAAGCCCACGACGCTCCAGGGCCAGTCTGCGCCGGTTGAAGTGAACATTGAAATAACCTTCAGAATTTATTGACCCTAATCCACTTCTCCACTGTTCTAGCGCGATCCTGATGGACTATAGTGTCCACGTGCCGAATTCGGGAGGAGCTCGATTGCGGCCACTGAAAGGGTCAGGAGGGTTAGATGAGAATCTCCGACACGATTGGACTCGTGCTGAAGAGCAAAGACCAAAACAGGGTTCTGTCGATAGGGCCCGAGGAGACGGTCTACGACGCGCTGGAGAAGATGGCTGAGCACGATGTGGGCGCCTTGCTGGTGCTGTCCGACCATCGCCTGGTGGGCATCCTATCGGAGCGGGACTACGCGCGCAAAGGAATCCTGATCGGCCAGCCTGCCAAAGAAACCCCTGTCCACCAGATCATGACCAGCCCGGTCTTCTTCATCAGTCCCGAACACACAGTGGATGAATGCATGGGCATTATGACCCAGCACCGTTTTCGCCATCTCCCGGTGCTGCGGGGTGAGACGGTGGTGGGTTTAGTCTCGATTGGCGACCTGGTGAAATGGGTGATCACCGGTCAGGCGCAAACCATTCAGGAGCTGCAAGGCTACATCACGGGGGGGTATCCAGGGTAGCTTGCTTTTGGCCTCAAGCGATTCTTCCCATCGGCAATCGTCGCACCCGCTTTCCGGTGGCGGCGAAAATTGCGTTTGCTACCGCAGGCGCTAAGGGAGGCACTCCCGCTTCTCCCACACCATGTGCAGGATCACCCTGCGCCGGCACAAGATGCACTTGAATCTCGGGTGCGTCTTTCATCCGCAGTACTTGATAGTTGTGAAAATTGCTTTGCTCCACCGCGCCTTCTTTGATGCTGATCTCTCCACTCAGCACCGGGGTCAAAGCGTAGTTAATGCCGCCCTCAATCTGCGCCCGCACGCTGTCGGGATTCACCGCCAAGCCGCAGTCAACAGCGCTCACCACGCGGTTCACGCGCAGCGAACCACTCTTGTCGATCGATACTTCGGCTACTTGCGCAATGTAAGTGGCTCCGAAAACGCAACAGGCGATTCCCCGGCCTTGATTCTGGGGCAACGCTTTGCCCCAATCCGACTTTTCTGCCGCGATTTCGAGTACTGCCCGAAGCCTGGCCGTTTTTTGCGCGTCGTCCAGACGCAGCCAGCCGCATGCGAAAGGCGTACGGATCCTGCCCCGCGGCATGCGCCAGCTCGTCCACAAAGCATTCGATGGCGAAGACGTGAAATGGAGCGGAGACAGAGCGCCACCAGGCCCGCGGCACGACCGAGAGAACAGGAGCGTAATCTGACCGATAGTGGAGCGCTTGATAGGGAATGGTGTCGTTGACGTCATAGCTGGCCACATGTTTCGGATCCTTCAATAACTCCGGCGAGTCAAAGACAGCGCGGATGGGGGTGGACACGATGCGCTGCGACCAGGCCACGATATTCCCTTCACCGTCCAGTGCGCCGGTCATGCGTTGATACGAATATTGCAGGTAGAAATCGCGCTGCATATCGTCTTCCCGGGTCCACAACAGCTGCACCGGAACTTTCATCTCTTTCGCTACCTGGTAGGATTCGGCTAAGTAATCCCATTGAAAGCGGCGGCCGAACGATCCGCCGGATAGCGTCATGTGCACGATGACTTTATCCGGCGGTATCCCTGCCAGTTGAGCGATCTCGGTTTGCGCAATATTGCCAATCTGCGTCGGCGACCAAACTTCAATGCAGCCGTCTTCGCGGACATGCGCAGTGGTGTTCATCGGCTCCATGGTGGCGTGGGCCTGGAAAGGCATCTCGTAGTCGGCCTCGATTTTCTTCTCTGCGCCGGCAAGAACCTGGTCAACATTGCCCTTGTTGGTCGAAACCACGCTGGGCGGACCTGCGGCCTTCTGGCGAAGTTGCTCTTGCAAGCTGGCGGTGCTCTCTTGCGCGCCGGGGCCTTTGTCCCAGGCAATCTTCAGCGCCTTTCGGCCCTCAAGTGCGGCCCAGGTGCAACTCGCCACCACGGCAATGCCGCCGGCGACATTCAAGTTGCGGTCGATTCCCGGCAGAAAGCCGATCGGCGGAACAGCAAAGACCGCTTTCACTCCCGGCGTAGCTTTTGCTGCGGAGTCATCGCAGCTCATCAGCTTGCCGCCGAAGTGAGGGCAGCGAGCGATCACTGCGAATAGCATCCCGGGAACACGAACATCGATGCCGAAGATGGCAGAGCCGTCGACCTTGCCTGGCGTGTCAACGCGCCCGATGGGTTTGCCGATGTAGCGGAAATCCTTCGCATCCTTCAACGGAACCTGATCCAGGTTCACGCTGGGAATTGTCGCCGCCGTTTCGGCTAACTCGCCGTATAGCAGGCGTCGCTGTGTTGGCGTGTGGACGACGGCTCCGTTCTCCGCCCTGCAGTCCTTTCTCTCTACGCCCCATTGCTGAGCCGCCGCGGTCAGGAGCATCTCCCGCACCTGGGCCCCTGCTTGCCGCATAGGAAGCCAGGTGGCTGTCAATCCGCTGCTGCCGCCGGTAATCAGGTGCTTGTAGATGGCGGGAATCGTAGGCGCCTGCTCCCACTGAATGCTGGACCATTCCACTTCCAGCTCATCGGCCAGCATCATTACGTTCGCAGTGCGGGTGCCTTGACCCAGCTCTGGTATCTCGGTCAGCAACGTGATCTGATTATCCCGTGTGATGCGAACCCAGGCGTTCGGCTTGAACACCTCGGAGTTAGGTGAAATGGGTTCCTGCGCTTGCCCCGGCAGGTAGAAGCCGAGAATCAAAGCGGCTCCAGCTTTCACTAGTTCGCGGCGGCTGAGGATTGTTGTCATGCTTTCTGCTCCGCGGCCCGCTCAATGGCTCGGCGAATTCGCTGGTAGGTCGCACAGCGGCAGATGTTGCCTGTCATCGCCTGGTCGATTTGTTCTCGCGTCGGTTGCGGAGTTTTTGCCATAAGCGCGGCGGCCTGCATGATTTGCCCAGACTGGCAGTAACCGCATTGCGGGACCTGTTCGGCGATCCAGGCGCGCTGCAGGGGGTGGCGGCCATCGCCGGACAATCCTTCTATGGTGGTGACCTTCTTGCTCCCGACCACACTCACTGGCGTTTGACACGAGCGAATGGCTTGTCCGTCAAGATGTACAGTGCATGCTCCGCACATGCCGATTCCGCAGCCGTACTTGGTGCCGGTCATGTTCAGCAGGTCGCGCAACGCCCATAGCAAGGGCATCTCCGGCGGCGCATCGACGGCTCGTTCTCGACCATTGACCTGGAGTACAAAGTGAGCCATTCGCGATCCTCAGCTCCAGCCTCTGCTTTGCGGAGCGCGCGTCGCCACCTCTATGCAGGCTGGCCCAGCAAGAATGCAGGGAGGGTATTCAGTTGTGCAGGGAATGAGCGGGTGATGCGTGAACGGGATAAGGAGCCGCAGATCCCTCCGCTCCGCTGCGCTCCGGTCGGGATGACAATTCTGTTGCGGGGAAATGATCCCAAATGCGGCTAGACGATGGCTGTTAATGGTCCCACAGAATCGTCATCCTGACCGGAGCGGCAGCGGAGTGGAGGGATCTGCGGTTTTTCTTCGGTACTCACGCGGACTTTGAAAGCAATACCCTCAAAGTGCAAGGGGTAAAGGGACACTGCAGATCCGTCGACTTGGGCTTTATATTTCCACATACCTGTTGACACTCTACCTATCTGTGGTGCTATATGTAGAAAGGCAACAGGGAGAAGCAATGGGAGACAAATCCGACGTTCTGCAGGGTACCCTGGACCTCATGGTCCTCAAGACCCTCGAGACCATGGGACCACTGCACGGCTACGGCATCGCCCGCCGCATTGAGCAAGTCAGCGGCGACACCCTCAGCCTCAACCAGGGCACCATCTACCCCGCGCTCCTGCGTCTCGAACAGCGTGGCTGGATCAAGTCGGAGTGGGGCACATCGGAAACCAATCGCCGGGCCAAGTTTTATTCGCTGAGCCGCATCGGCCGCAAACAGATCGAAACCGCCACTGAGAACTGGGAGCGCATCGCTACCACTATGGCACGCTTCCTCGCCCCCTCCAGTTAGGAGCCGGATATGGACCAGATACGTACCCTGCTGAGCCGCTGCGCATCCTTCTTCCGCAGACAACGGCTCGACGACGATCTCGACGAAGAGCTGCGTAGCCACATCCAGCTCGCCACGGAAGAGAACCAGCAGCGAGGCATGTCTGAACAAGAGGCGAGGACAGCCGCACTACGCGCCTTCGGGGGCGTGACGCAAACCAGGGAAAGCTATCGCGTGCAGCGGGGACTTCCCTTCCTCGAGGTTCTGTGGAGCGATCTGCGCTACGCTGTTCGCCAGTTGTCGAAGTCGCCCGGCTTCACGCTGACCACGGTGCTCACGCTGGCGATTGGGATTGGCATGAACACAGCGGTATTCAGCATGATGGATGCCGTGGTGCTGCGTCCTCTCGCGGTGCCGGACCTGAGCCGCGTGGTCGTCGTGGCGGAAGAACACCGCCGCGGCAACGACGATTATCAGCAGGTTGCCCTGGCAAATTACCAGGACTGGAAACAACAGAGCCGCTCCTTTACCAACCTGGCCGTCCGCACCTACGCTTCCATGAGTCTGACCGGAGCGGGCGAACGCACTCCATGTACAAGCGGCATTGACCTCGGCTAGTTTTTTTGAGGTGCTGCGTGCCAACGCGTTGTTAGGTCGCGTCTATCAGGATGGCGAATGCCAGCCTGGACACAACGCCGTCGCCGTGCTCAGCTACCCATTCTGGCAGAAGCATTTCGGTGCGGATCGGTCCGTGCTGGGCCGCTCCATCAACCTCGACGGACAGGCGTACACCATCATCGGTGTCTTGCCCAAGAGCATGCAGTATCCATCCGTCGCCGAAGTGTTTTTGCCCCTGGCGCCCACTCCGCAACAACTGGAGAATCGTATCGCCCACGATTATCTGGTGGTTGGCCGCTTGCGGTCCGGGGTATCCGTGCATCAGGCTCAGGAAGAACTGCGCGTGATCGGCGAGCGCCTGGCCAAGGCCTATCCCGCTTCGAACCTGGGGTGGTCGGTAAGAGTGGAACCACTGCTTGATGGCATTAATGGGCCCCTGACACCGCTCTACTACCGCCTGATACTGGCTGCCACTGGATTTGTTCTGCTGGTGGTGTGCGCCAATGTAGCCAATCTGCAGTTTGTGCGCGGCTTATCGCGCCGGCCAGAGATTGCTGTGCGCACGGCTCTTGGCGCAGGCCGGGGGCGGTTGCTGCGCCACTTGCTGACGGAGAACCTGGTATTGGGAGGGCTGGGCGCAGCCGGTGGGCTCGTGCTCGCAGCCATCTGCATGCATCTCTGCGTCATCGCCATGCCAAAGAGCATAGAGAAGTATATCTCGGGGTGGACCAACATCTCGCTCAACGGCCGCGCCCTCGCCTTCTCTCTCTTCCTGGCACTGGCCGCAGGCCTGATATCCGGGCTTATGCCGGCGCTGAAAGCGCTGCGCGTCGACCTGGTCACCCAGCTCAAGGCAGGGTCGCGCACTACCAGCGCCTCCCGTGAGACGCACCGCCTGCGAGATCTTTTCTCCGTGTCGCAGATAGCATTTTCCGTCCTGCTGGTGATTGGCGCAGCCCTCATGTGCAAAGGCATGTGGTCGATGCTGCATGTTGCCGACGTTTATCAGCCGAAGCAGGTCCTTACTTTCCATGTGGACTTGCCGGCCGGGCGTTACGCCGCGGACGAAAGGCGCGCCGCGTGGTTCACCGACAGCCTCGAAAAGCTGCGCGCATTACCCGGCGTGACTCACGCTGAAATCACGACTGCGCTTCCTCATGGCCAGGAGGCATGGAGCGACGATTTCCGGATCGAGAATCGTCCTGTACCTTCCGGGCAAGTTCCAAAGCGCCGTGCGGCTTGCGGTAACCGATGGATATTTTGATGCCCTGCATATTCCCCGAAGTATCCGGACGCAATTTCAACCGCAGCGATTCCATCGACACCCAACCGGTGGCCATCGTAAGCCGGAAATTTGCGGAGATGTATTTCCCTGCTGAGAGCCCAATCGGGCACCGCATTCAGGTGGGCGCGGCGGGCAGCCCTCAGGTACGGTGGGTACGCATTGTCGGTGTGGTGGACGACGTGAACTATTTGTGGATTGACCGTGCCGTAGAACCCGCGGTGTATCTGAATGCCGTCCAGATACCGCCTGCGGGCGCTACCTACGTCGTGACCACCAGCGGCGATCCCATGGCATCGGCGGCCGGGGTTCGCCAGGCGCTTGGGGCGCTTGACCCCACCATACCGCTTGACGAGGTGCAGACCTACGAGACTTATCTAAACGTCGAGTTCACCGGACTGATCTATGCTGCCGTAATGCTCACAGTCGATGCTCTCATTGCCTTGCTGCTAGCCGCAATCGGCATCTTTGGTGTGCTGGCTAACATGGTGGCTGAGCGAACCCAGGAAATCGGAGTTCGTATTGCCCTGGGGGCTGGCCCGCAAGTGGTGTTGGCCATGATCCTGCGCCGCGCTGCGCTGCTCACAGGCATCGGTGTGGTGGTAGGAACCGTCCTGGCTGCCGGCCTGGCCCGGCTGACCGCTAATCTGCTCTTCGGCGTGCGCCCCGACGATCCTGGAGTATTTGTGTCCATCATCGCGGCGATTACCGTGATCGCGTTCCTGGTAAGTTGGGGTCCGGCACGACGGGCAGCTTCCATTGATCCCATGCGCGCCCTTAAGAACGGAGTAGATCTCCACAGAATGTGACTTTTGGCTGTTGACAACGCCTTGCCGCCAGTTTACTTTGCAGTGTAAAGTTAATTGGCCATGGATGACCTGCACAAAGCGCTCGGAGACATCAGCAGCATTCGGCGGCAGATGGCGCGCAGCACGGAGTTTCGCGGCTATGGCCCCGCGACCCTGGCTGCGACTGGTTTTCTTGCCATCTCGGCAGCCGGAGCGCAGGCCATCTGGCTGCCTGATCCGGCAAACCACATCCCAACCTATCTGGGCATCTGGATTTCCACCGCCATCGTATCGGCTGCCTTGATTGGCGTGCAGATGGTGACGCGTACCCATCGCATGCATTCGGGCATGGCGGATGAGATGATCCGCATGGCGGTGGAACAATTTTTACCCTCGGCCGCCGCAGGCGCACTGCTCACGCTGGTGCTGCTACGGTCCGCTCCATCCGCTCTGTGGATGCTGCCCGGCCTGTGGCAGATCATCTTCTCGCTGGGCGTGTTTTCATCCTGCCGCTTTCTTCCCCGGCCGATAGCTGCGGCGGGCGTGTGGTATCTGCTGACTGGCCTGGCCTGCGTTGCGCTGGCCGACGGCCGCGCTCTCTCGCCGCTCACCATGGGAATTTCCTTCGGCGCAGGACAGCTGCTGGTCGCAGGAATTCTGTTCTTTACCGCGCAGGAGGGCAGCGATGAAAGCTAAACCTGTGCCGAGCGAAGCGCGTTTCGCCTACGAAGGGTTGGACCGGGTGATTCACGAGCGCGCGCGGCTCAGCGTGCTCACCTCGCTGATCAGCAATCCCAAAGGCTTGACCTTCGGCGATCTCAAGCAACTGTGTGCGCTGACTGACGGCAACCTGAGCCGGCATCTGAGCGTGTTGGAGAGGGAGAAGATCGTGCAGATCGTGAAAGGACATGACCGCAATCGTCCCCAGACGCTCTGTCGCATCACGCCTTCGGGCCGCAAGCGCTATCTTGAATATCTCTCGACGCTGGAACAGGTCGTCCTGGATGCGGCCAAAGTAACCCAGGAAGAAACTGCCTATAACCTGGGAGCCCGGATGACCCCGCGGCAGGCTTAGATATTTTTTTGGCCGTATACTTTGCAGTGCAAAGTAACTTTGGCAATAAGGAGCTAGCAATGGACGCGCCTTCGTCGTTACCGTTCGGAATCAATTTCCGATCCATGGGCATGAAACTCATCGTGGTGTGCACGCTGGCTCTCTTCATAACCATACCCGCGCTGTTTGATCTCACGGCGCAGGGTGACTGGCCAAGTCCGGGATTCGATGGAGGATTCTTGCCCGTTAACCGGCAGCTCTCGGCTCACGGCTTCATCGCGGAGTGGTCTGTACCCTTCATCGCCCGCAGTGTGCGTGCCGAAGGACCCGCCGACGCAATCACCGGTCTCGAGGCAACCGCGCTCGGTGTCTCGTTTATTGAAGTGGCCGATCCATATCAGTCCGTAACCCGGTCGCTCAAATATGTACTTCTCTTTCTGGGACTGATCTTCGTCTCTTACTTCGTGTTTGAGGTCACGACCCGCAAGCGGGTTCATCCGGCGCAATACGTTCTGGTGGGGATTGCCCAGATCATTTTCTATCTGTTGCTGCTATCCCTGGCCGAGAGGATCGGATTCGACCTGAGCTTTATGCTCGCGGGTGGGGCCACGGTTGCCCTGCTTTCGGCCAATGCGGGATGGGTATTCTCCAGCCGGCTACAGGGGATCAGGGCTGCAGCCATCTTCACTTTGCTGTATGCGCTTATCTATCTGTTGTTACGGCTCGAGGACAACGCGTTGCTGGTGGGTGCGCTTGCCAGTTTCCTGGCGGTGGCGGCCGCCATGTACTTCACCCGCGGGATCGACTGGTATAGCTCGCTCTCTCCGGGCCAAGGGACGCCCGGTAGCGTGGTTCCGAGGTGATTTACGACCAACGTTGAGCAGCACGAGGGACTGCATGTGGCCATCATCATGGATGGCAATGGCCGCTGGGCGATGCGGCGCGGCTTGCCTCGCGCCGCCGGCCATCGTGCTGGAGTAGCGGCAGTGCGCCGCGTGGTGGAACGCGCACCCGACGTGGGTATCACCCGGCTCACGCTCTACGCCTTTTCGTGCGATAACTGGCGCCGTCCCACCGTCGAGGTGCAGAGCATCTTCTGGTTGTTGCGCGCGTTCCTCCGCCTGGAAACGGAACGGCTGCGTCAGCGTGGCGTACGGATCCAGATCATTGGACGGCGTGATCGCCTGGCGGACTCCGTCTTGCGCGAGATCGATAAGGCCGAATGCGCTACCGCTGGTGGACGTGACCTTCATCTGCGCGTTGCCATCGATTACTCGTCACGCGATGCCATCACGCGCGCAGCTGCCGGTGCGCATGCTGCTCTCGCCGTCGAAGGTCCCCCCTCTCCCGATTTACTCCGACCCATGCTGACGCAGGCCTTGACCGGGGAAAGTGGCGAGGTCGATCTTCTCATTCGGACTGGTGGTGAGACGAGGCTCTCCGATTTCTTACTGTGGGAATGCGCCTATGCAGAACTCCTGTTCACCGAGCGGATGTGGCCCGATTTTGACGCGGCTGACCTCGATGCTGCGCTGGAGGAATTCAAACGCCGGGAGCGTCGCTTCGGCGGTGTACAGGCGATCGCGTCCGCCGCAGTCTAAGATGGTGAATACCGTCATGGTTTAGTTGAACTTCACAGGCTGCGGAAAACCCACTGAACGAAGGGCACGGCTTCAGCCGTGCCGTAGAGTATGGGATCGAAGAGGGCTTCAGCCCCTGTGTGAGAACTAGAAGACACAGTAGGTCTCTCTGATGGCTAAGGCCCGGAGGGCCGACCGCTAAACATCAGCCCAGCCCGGCAGGGATGGGATATCAAATCGTGCGTCTCCGAGCGCCGTAGGCGCGGCACCCGTCACATCCCACCACATATCTTGGATCGTAAGGCATCCATAGTGCCGCGCCTACGGCGCTCATTCTCATCGGAAACCGATCCCCCAGCCCTGCCGGGTTGGGCTGATGTTTAGCGGTCGGCCCTCCGGGCCTTAGCCATCAGAAGGACCCATTGCCTTCCGGTTCTCACACAGCCTCTTCAGCCCCGGTTTTCCCGACCTTCTCCCGTGGAAGGAAAGCCCGCGGCTAAAGCCAGGGGGAGTAGTTCTAGTCGAGCCGCTCGGCTTGAAAGCCGAGCTCCCCCGCATGAATGCTGGGGCTCCCACCATTGCGTTTATTCCAAGCCACGGTTCCAAACAAGCTGCGAAGTTCCTTGTTGCCCTGGAAAATAAATCCTCAGGGGCTTAAAGCCCTCATAGCAGGGGATCTTTGCGGCACGGCTGAAGCCGTGCCCTTCGTTCAGTAAGTTTTTCCGCAGCCTGTAAAGCTTCCGGTCGGGATGACAAATTTAAGGGCTGCGGCTCACCTTCGCATGGGTAGAGGTGGATGGACAGAAACCACGAGTGTCAGGCTGGTTTCTCCTGCTTCGCTTTCAGGTCCTTGAGCAATGTCTCGATATGCTCTTCCCGGTCCAATGCAGCGAAGCGGTCTTCCAGCGAGTCCCCGCCCAGCAACTCCACCTCCGCTTCATTGCGCGCCTCGCGGCCTACAATGCGCGACTTCATTCGATCCAGCGACACTGAGTTCTGTTGCTTGCTGATGGTTTGCCGGGCCTCGGTCGCCCGGCTGACCATCCGTGTCCTGCGGTCCTGCGCGATCAGCATTTCGCAGCGGCTGCGCGTCTCCACCAACTTCTGGTCTAGCTTGAGCAGGGCGGTGCGCAGCGTGTCCGCTTCCGCGTGCTGATCCTCGAGCTGCTGCGAAAAACCCTTGGCAATCTGATCCTGGCTCAAGGAACGCTCCAGCGCTGCACGCGCCAGGTCGTCCTGTCCTTTCTTGACTGCCAGCTCAGCTTTGCTGCGCCATTCCGCTGCGCTGTCCATATGCTCCTTTCGCTTCTTCTCCAGCAGGTGCTGGTCGGCGATCGCAATCGCCACTTGCGTCTTTAGCTGCATGAACTGGTTCTCCATATCCAGCACCAGCTGCCGCAACAGCTTTTGCGGATCTTCGGCCTTGTCGATCAGGTCGTTAAGGTTCGCCCGAAGCAACGTACTTACCCGTTCCAGTAGTGCCATATCATCCTCCTTCGACTGCTGTTACCTGATCGCCGAGCCGTTTCCGTCATGCCGCGGCTGCATGCCCTTGACGTTGGTCATCAACTCAGCCACGTTCATTCCCGAGAGCGATTCAAAGAGCGCCGGAACCTGGGACGCAATCTTCATCATGTCCCCAGTAAGTTTGTTGGCTCCGGTGATTCCATCGCTTCCAGTGGAGACGATGGTGATCTTGTCCACCTTGGACAGGGGTTCGGAGATTGCGCGCATCAGTTCGGGCATAGCTGCAATCAGCCGGTCGACGACCGCTGCCTGCGACCATTCCTGGTACGCCTCCGCCTTGACGTTCATGGCCTTGGCTTCCGCCTCGCCCTTCTGAAAGATGATGGAGGCTTCCGCTTCACCCTGCATCCGTATCGCCGCGGACCGGCCTTCGGCTTCCGCCGTCAACCGCGACTTCTCCGCCGATGCCAGGTTCTCGATCCGCTGGCGCTCAATCTCCGCGCCCTTCAACACGGTCGAGATCAGTTCCTTCTCGTGACGCAGGATTTCGGCATCCTGCACCTTGATCTGTTGCTCCTTCTCCACCTGCTGGATCTTCACCTGTTCCGCGATCACCCGCTGCTGCATCACGTTGGTCTGCAACTCATAGGACTTGTCTGCGGTCGCCTCCTGCCTGCGGCTCTGCTCCGTGAATTGCGCCTTCTGGATATCCAGGTCGCGCTGCGCCTCGGCCTGCTTGGCCAGCGACGCCGTCTCGGCAATCACCCGCTCCTGGTCGGCCTGCGCCTTGGCAATCGCCGATTCACGCAACGCATTTGCTCTGCGGATGGCAGTATCACGCTCCGCTTCCGCCGCCGCTACATCGGCATCGCGCTTGATCCGCGCCACGTCGGGCCGCCCCATGTTGGTAATGTAATCGTTCTTGTCACGTACCTCTTTGATGGTGAACGATACGACTTCAAGCCCCATCTTGCTCATGTCGTCGGCGCAGGTGGAGCGCATGCGATCGGCAACCATCTCCGGTTCTTTGACTATCTGCTCCACCGTAAGCTGGCCGATGATGCCGCGCAGGTGACCTTCCATCACCAGCCGGATTAATCCCTCCCGCTGCGGAGGGGTCTTGGTGAGGAACTGCTCAGCAGAGGTCAGGATCGATTCCTGATCGGAACGCACTTTGATTTGCGCCACCGCCTCCACGGTGACTGCGACACCCTGCTTGGTGTAAAGATCCTGTTGCGGCGCAACGTCAAATGACATCAATTCCAGCGAGAGCTGGCGGCTGCTTTCCACCATGGGAAAGATCACCGTGCCGTGTCCCTTCACCACCCGCGGTCCGCGAAAACCGTAAACGATGATCGCCTCGTTTGGACCTGCCTTGCGAAACATCTTGGCGATCATACCCAGCAACAAGATGAGAGCAAGAACGCATAAGCCAACGACAACCACAACTGTGTTCATCATAAGTGCCTCCTGATCCTTCCATCAGGAACCATCGAACTACGTGTGTGCTCTCTTCATCCCGTTCGAGAGCGATTCGCCGCCGGAGATCTCGTCCCAGCGGCGTACATAGGCAACGCCTCGTTCGTAGCGCATCACCACCACCTCCATGTCCCGCGCAATCGGTTGCCCGTTATCGCTGCGTGCTGGACTCGAGCGCCGGGCGCCGTTCTGCGAATACAAAATCTCTCCCATGCCCTCACCCCGAATCGTTCCGCTCACGCGCCCAATTACGCCGGTCATCTCTGTTTCCTCCGCTGTGAGCGCCTTGTCATGCGGCGCCAGCACCTTGGCCAGGAACCAGAAAATCAACAGGCCACCAGCAAGGCCGCTAAGCATCGCCAGCGCCAGAATGGCCGGGCGTCACAAAACCGCCATAGCGCTCCAGCAGATAACCGGCCCCGCCAAACCAACAGAGAAAGGCGGTGAGGGTAAAACCATTCACCGGAGAAACGCCGCGGCTGCCGGTCCCGTGGGCGTGGGCATGGCCAATATGAACCCCGCGATGCAGCCCAAAGTGCAGATGAGGATGGAAACCGCCCGCCAACGAGACCGCGGTCAACGCCAGGCCTACTCCAAAACAGATCAGGTAGAACATTTCCCAGTTCATCGGTTTCTCTCCTTTTCCTTGCGCTTTGTCTTCCCTGCTGGATCCTTTACTCGAAGATTTGTCTCCACAGGTAGCACTTTAAAGTGCTTAGCGCTTCTCGCGGCTGGCCGCAATACTTCAACCAATCGATCAATCAGCCCCGGGGTCTCAATCAATGCCTCCATTAGCAGCAGGCATTGCCTCGACTCCGGATGTCTAGCCAAGGCCAGCAATGCTTTTTTTAGCTCGGGATCGCGCGGAAACCGCTCCGCCCCATTCACCAGCCACAAGTCCAGCTTGTCATCCAATACCCGCGCCTCGCTCATCAACTCCGCGTGGTATCCCTCCGGGTCATCGACCAGGTAGCCCGGATGCACCTTGAAGAACTTCGCCAGCAACTGCCGTGTGGTGTTGGTCAGGTGCGGCCGCGCCCCGCTTTCGATTTGCGACAGGTACGACTGGCTCATGGAAGCCTTCAGCTCGGCCTTGATCGCGCGCACCAGCTCCTGCTGAGTCATCGCGCGCTCCTTGCCGCGCAAGCTGCCCTCCACTTCCCGCAGGTACCGTAATTTCTCGCCTAATTTCATTGTTATTGCGATCCGGGATAATAATATCGCAATCTGCAATTCTGTCAAGCATGCCCGGTTCCATCGGGAACTCTTGGCTCTTTAGGCTCTCAGATAGGCGAGTACCGCGCGCGTAATCTCAGCTTTCGCGTCCGCCAGTGACAACCCGGGAGGCCGCCGCAGCACTGCTCCATGACAGAGCGCCTCAACCATGTGGGTCACCACAAACACTACCTTGTCGAGGTTGCCGCGTTGCCGCAGCTCGGGCGCTGCAGAAGAAATCGCCAGCAGGAACGCTCCGTGAAGACGCACAGAGAAATCCTTGCTCCCGCCCTTCCTGTGGGGAACCTCGGTCAACAGCAATTCATAAAGTTGCGAATCGGTGGTGTGCGCTTCGATCATGGCGTCCACCAGGGCGCGAATCAGTTCGTCGAGTGATGATCCGGCATGCTCCATGAACTTGTGTGCGAACAGACGGTCGATCTCTTCTATGTGGCGTTGGTGCAAGGCTTCAAAGATCGCGCGCCGGTCCGGGAAGTACTGGTAGAGCGAGCCGATACTGACCCCCGCAACCTCAGCGACCCGATTGGTGGTGATTGCCTGGAAGCCCTCGCGCTTCAATATCCTCACCACAGCATCCAGGATCGCCGCCACCGTCTGGCGTGCCCGGCGCTGCTGCGGTTGCCGGCGAAAGGATGACTTTGTACTTATCGATGCCATGAGGAGGAGTGTAGTGCAAATGTGAGCATTTGTTTATGTTCACTTTTATCTTCATTGCTTTTCAAAAGGATAAGACCCCGTTTAAGGCGATTTTACATGGACGCTCTCACTCCGTAGCCTTCATACAGCTTATGAGCGACAGAACATATTCTGTTGCTGCCAAGGAGTTTTATGACCTATCTCATCACCGGAGCGACGGGAGATGTAGGAGCCCGGGTGGTCAATCATCTGCTGCAGCGCGGCAGCCGGCCGCGTGTATTCGTGCGCAACGTCGAGAAGGCCCGCGCGCTTTTCGGAGATCGTGTTGAAGTCTCCGTCGGTGATCTCGAACAACCCGCAAGCTTGCAGCCGGCCCTTAGCGGAATCGACGAGCTGTTCCTGGTTAACTCCGGGCCGCAAATTCCAGTTCAGGACGAGATGGCCGCAAAGGCGGCCAGGGCCGCGGGCGTGCGCCACCTGGTAAAACTCTCGTCGATGGATGTTCAGCACGGTCTCGCCATCGGCGCGTGGCATGAACTGGGCGAGGCTGCCATCCGCGCCAGCGGGATATACCGTTCACCTTCGTGCAGCCAACCGGTTTCATGTCTAACCTGCTGGCTTGGGCCAGGCCTATCAAGGCCGAAGGGATTGTTCGTGCATCGACCGGGGAGGGTAGGCGCGCGTTTATCCACCCGGAAGATATCGCCGCCGTAGCCACAGCCGCTTTGACCACGCATAAGTACGATGGACAATCCTTGCCCATCACCGGACCGGAAGCCCTAACCTTCGCCGAAGCGACGGCCAGGATAGCTTCTGCGATTGGCAAGGAGCTTATCTTTCAGTCCATCTCCGACGAGGAAGCGGGTCAACGGTACTCGGCTGTCAGCGGATCGGTAGCAGAAACTGAGGCGCACGTTTCGCTGTGGCGAGCGATCCGCGAAGGCCGCCCGGCCGCGGTCACGGACAACGTCGAGCGGATCCTGGGACGAAAACCTATCTCCTTGCAACAGTGGGCGATGGAGAACGCCGCCGCGTTTTGCCGACCAGATTTGCGTTGGCCTGGACGAATCGTTGGCACCTTTGGGAACATCAACATTACGAGTAAAAGGTCTACGATGGTGCGCATACTCCACTCTTTACCGCTCTCTCCCGTACTGTTCGCCTTGTTGTGCGTGTGGCAGCCGGGGGCAGCTGATGCCGCTTCGATTCCCAACAATGCGCTGGATCCGGTAACGGCCGATCTGGCCGCAGGCCGGGCAGACGATGCAATTTCGCGCCTGAACTTGTCCCTTACGGCACAACCGGCAGATGCGGAAGCACACAATTTGCTGTGCCGTGTCTACTACCAGGAACAGCGATGGGATGATGCCATCCACCAGTGCGAGGCCGCGGTCCAACTGGCGCCGCAGGATAGCCAATATCATCTTTGGCTAGGCCGGGCGTACGGCGAAAAAGCCGATGCTATCCACTCCATAAAGGCCTATGGTCTGGCCAAAAAGGTGCACAGCGAATTTGAGCGTGCAGTCCAACTGGACACCAAGAATGTAGATGCTCTCTCCGACCTGGGCGAGTTCTATACCGCGGCGCCGGGGCTTGTCGGCGGCGGCAAGGACAAGGCGCAGGGAGTTGTCCAAAAACTCGAACTGCTTGACCCGGTGCAGGCTCACCAGCTGAAAGGCCTGCTGGCGGAGAAAGAAAAGAACTATCCCCTGGCAGAGAGCGAGTTCAAGGCGGCGGTGGAAGCCTCTGGTCAGGCTCCCGATGCATGGATGACGCTGTCCTCTTACTATGCGCGGCGCAAGCAATGGGACCAGATGCTGGCGGCATTGCATACAGGGATGGAGGCCGATGCAAAAGCAGCCAAGCCCCACGGGCCTGCACTGGTGGATGGGGCTGGGATCCTTAGCCGCCACCAGCGGGAGCCGCAGCTTGCCACCCAGCTACTCCAACTCTATCTGGCATCGCCGAATCAATCGGCCGATGCGCCCGCCTTCCGGGTGCATGTGCAACTGAGCCGCTTGTTAGAGCAGCAGGGCGATCACGCCGGAGCCCAGGAACAAATTGCAGCCGCAGCCGCCCTTGCCCGTGACTATCACCCGCCTGCGCCGAAGGGGGATCGAAACTAGGTTCTTCGCTTTCTTACTACCCAGGTCGTCATGCAGCGATAATCCTGCACGATAGTCGTCTTCAGTGGATCCACGAGCACGGCGTTCATCTTCTCCGTCAACTCCAGAAGCATCTCCTCATCCACCAGAAACCATTCTGACCCGTCCCCCACCACGAAGACATTGCCCCGCACGTGCCTGAAGTCCATTCCGATTCTGGAACCCAGGCGGCAGAACAGCATGCCGCCGGGCCGAAGCACCCGCCAGAGTTCCCGCAACATCGCCTGGAAGTGCCGGTCATCGCGGGCAAAGTGAAGCACCGAATTGCAGATCACGACATCGGCGAACCCATCCGAAAACGGCATCCGCTCGATCGTCCCTAGCTGGAAGTTTTCCGCCGGAAGTCCAGTGGCAAGGGAGGCAGACAACTGCCGCACGTGCTCAATTGCATCGCTATCCCGGTCGAGTGCGAATATCTCGCACCCCTCGCGCAGCAGATGTACCAGATTGCGCCCGTACCCGCATCCCGCATCGAGTACCCGCATTCCAGGCGCGATGTTGCCGCGTAGAATCTGGTCGAATACGTAGATATCGATCTGCCCGAACTGCTCCTGAACGCTTAGCGTCACTTAGTCACCCATTCTCTCCGCGGCCTTACAGACTGCAGGAAACTCTTTCGATGTGCCAACTCAAAATTGAGTCTCGGCGGAGTTTGTGCCCTAACCGAACGCATTAGGAACTGGACGGGTGCCCCAGGTTCGCCAAAGCGTACCTGGGCCGAAAATGATATGTTTCGATTGCTTTTAGCTGATCGATTAGCAAAAGCCATGTGGGCTTCGCCTGTCTTATTCGGCCCAGGTACGCTTTGGCGAACCTGGGGCACCCGTCCAGTTCCTAATGGGTTCGGTTAGGAGACCGACTCCTAAAGCCCGTACCCCCGGCAAGTTTCCCCCATCCTAGCGAGCCGTCCAGCCACCGTCGATCACCAACGTATGCCCGGTGATGAGGGAGGCAGCCGGCGAAGCGAGAAAGACGACAGCGCCGGCTACTTCGATAGGCTCTCCAATGCGATGCAAGGCAGCGATGCGGTCAATCACATCCTGGCGAAATGCAGGGTCGGCAAGAGCACTCTCTGTGCCCGGGGTGTGGATGAAGGTAGGCGCCACTGCGTTCACGTTGATGTTGTACTTACCCCATTCCACCGCCAAGCACTTTGTCAGGTGGACGATGCCCGCCTTGGTCATGCAGTAGATAGATTCAGTCGGCAACGCGGCGAACGCCGCTTGCGAGCTCATGTTGATAATGCATCCACTCTTCTGCTGCATCATGATCCGTCCCGCAGCCTGGCAGGCGAGAAACGTGCCTTTCAGATTGATGGCCACGGTTCGATCAAAATCTTCTTCAGTTACGTTTTCCGCCAGGTTATCGGGTGCGATCCCCGCGTTGTTAACGAGTATGTCCAAGCGGCCGAAGTGCTGCACTGTGGTATCGACCGCCTGACGGATCTGCTCCGGGCTGGTCATATCCATCTGCAGCGGCAAAGCTTTCCGTTCCCGGCCAACCACCTCGGCACTAACCCCGCTATCGCTGGCTATCTCACGCAAACCAAGCGCGACATCCGACCCGGCCTCGGCAAGCGCGAGCGCAATCGCCCGGCCCAATCCGCGCGCCGCAGCAGTAACCAGGGCAACCTTGCCCTGCAAATCAAATCTCGGTAGAGCTTCCATTTGTTTCCCTCTTACGCGTTTCGCCTTCCCGCTCGTTTCGCGGCTTTAACTCCCACTGTTCTCTTGCTGCGCGCATTCCGGACCGCTCGAACAGAGGGAAGGCCCCGCGCAACATTCGGCGTGGCCCCGATGAGCAGATCTGCAGAGATTCCCAGCCCCGCCTTCACGCGCCGGACCATGTCCAGGGTGAGGCTCCGCCGGCCCGTCAACACTTCTGACACTCTTGCACGGCTGCCAATCAGAGGCTCCAGATCCTTGCGCTCTAACCCTTGCTGCTCCATGCGGAACTGGATGGCCGTTATGGGATCAGGAGCATCGATGGCATGGTGCTTTGCCTCATAAGCGTCCGCGAGTGTGACCAACACATCCAGTTCATCACCTTCGGAAGAGCCAGGAGCCGCGCCCATAAGCGCAGCGATTCGAGCGACTGCCCTTTCGTGATCACTCTCCGTCCGAATGGGATGGATCCGTATACCGGTCCTTGTCATATTCCACCTTCCCAACATCAATCTTGTCGTATTCCTTATGTGTGCCCAGCCATTTGATCAGGAGCACCTGGTAGTGGTAATTGATCGCGACTACCAGCCTGTATTCGTTTCCCTTGATGTTGAAAACGACTCGTTCCGCAGAAACAATGCTGGCCGACCGGTATTGCGACTTTAGCTCTGCCGAGTTTTTCCAAGTGGCCCTTTCGACCTCTCCATACCACGCATCCAGATGAGCTTTCACTGTCTTCTGCAGCTTGGGAGCCACCCGGTTCTCTACAAAGCGATACAGGGTGCCGCGCGCAATCACTCTCACACCAGCATAGTACATTGCTCCCACCATGGGAGCAATGAAAAGCCAAGCCAGAGGTGCGAACATTGATTACGATATTAGGGGGGCCTGTCCGATTTGATTCATCCTCACCCGCCGTGAACTTCTTTCTGCTGGCTGACACTGCTGCCGTCCCCGCTTTTCAATCGGCTGAAGACAATCGTGGATAAGATCGTGAACCCGCCCAGAACCACGAGTGCCTTATGGATGCCGTGAATCATCTCTCCCGGCTTGGTGTGAACCTGGGGAACGAAAAAGGCGGTGGCCAGCCCCGCCGTCGCAACGCCAAAACTAATCGACATTTGTTGCACCGTGCTGGCGATGGAACTCGCGCCACTAGTCTGCTCCTCGCTGATGTCAGCATACGTGAGCGTGTTCATGCTGGTATATTGCAGCGAACTGAAGGTTCCATAGCAGAAGGCCTGCACCACGATCACCCAGACCGGTGTGTGCAGCCCGATGGTCGCGAACAGCAGAAGAAGAACGCCCAGAATCACAGTGTTCGAGATCAGCACACCACGGTAGCCAACCCGGGCCAGAACCTTGGGCATAAGGAACTTGGTGCTCATGGCCGCGATCGCCTGGGGCATGATCAGCAGGCCGGACTCGATGGCGGTAAATCCCAGGCCAACCTGGTAGAGCAACGGCAACAGGAACGGTATTCCTCCGATGCCGAGGCGGGTGAAAAAGCTGCCGCTCACCGCCGCGCTGAAGCTGCGAATGCGAAACAGACCCAGTTGCAGCAACGGAAACGCAATCCCCCTCGCATGCAGCAGGTAACCCCCGAGCAGCGAGAAGGCAATCGCCAATAGTCCCAGGATTTCACCGACGCCTAGCGTATGTTCACCGAAGATTTCCAGCACATACGACAGCAGAGCGACCCCGGAACCGAAGAGAATCAAGCCGACGATATCGAGTGGAGGAGTTCGCTCTTCGCGATAGTCCGGCAGATGCATATAGACCATCAGCAGACCTAAGAGGCCTATGGGGATATTTACGAAGAAGATGAATCGCCAATGAAAGTAGCCAACAATGAGACCACCCGCGACGGGTCCCAGCATGGGGCCAACCAACCCTGGAATGGCAACAAAGCTCATGGCGCGGATCAATTCGGATTTGGCAAACGTGCGCACCAGGGTGAGCCGGCCTACCGGCACCATCATGGCTCCGCCGCAGCCCTGCAGAATGCGGCAGGCGACCAGCAGATGGATGTTGCTCGATATGCCGCAGAGAAATGACCCCAGCGTGAAGAGGCCGATCGCGGAGGCAAAGACGCGGCGGGTTCCGAACCGGTCAGCCATCCAGCCGCTGATGGGGATAAAAACCGCCAGGCTCAACGTGTAACTGGCCAGTACCGACTTCATGCTCAGCGGAGCCACGTGCAAAGCCGCCGAGATGGCGGGCACCGCAGTATTGAGAATCGTCGTATCCAGCGACTCCATGAAAAACGCGACCGCGACCAACCACGGTAGAAAACGCTTGCTTGCAGTTGCCGGGTTCGGTGTTATGGGAAGGGCGCTGGAGCTATTGAGCGGATTCATCTCGTATCACTTTGGCAGGCCAACGCGGCGCTTCAGATCAACAAAGCGCGGGTCGGTGTGGAGGCTGTCCAGACGAGAGTCCGTGGTTAAATAGACGGCCAGAAAGTAAGACCGTTCCTCGTAGGCCCGATCGAGCCAGGCGAATACCTGGTCCTTTTGGCCCGAGCCCGCATAAATGATTGCCCGGCTGTAGGGCGCGACGTAGCTGGCCGCAGACAATTGGTTCAAATGGCTCAGGACCTTCTGCGCTTCAACTTTGTTCCCCGACAACGCATAGGCGTGGCCCAGGCCTGACCAGATCTCGGTATTGTCCTTGTCGATTGCCAATGCGCTCTTAAACTCGGCAATCGCCTCCGGCAGTTTTCCCTTTGCTTCATAAGCCCGGCCCAGAAAACAATGATCGAACCAAAAACCGGGCTCCAACTCGATATTGCTCTGCAGTTGCGCGATCGCCGGGTCCCACTGTCGCGTGAAAACCAGGACCGATGCGACAAAAAAGTTCCCTAAAGAGGAGAGTGGCGCGATTTGCTGAGCGCGTCTGGCTTCCACCAGGGCCTCCGCGCCACGCCCCATCGGGGCCAGAAACCAGGCGTAATACCCGTGGGCCTCCGCATCGTTGGGGTTCAATTCAATGGCGCGCTTGAACTCGCTTTCTGCAACCGCCCAATTCCACTCGTACCATTGGGATTCAATCGCCAGCGCCAGGTGCGCGTCAGCGTCCTTGGGGTCGATGGCCAATGCCTTCTCTGCTGCTTGCTTCGCCTTGGGGCCCGCTTCGGCCCCACGCATGTACCAACCGTCCTGGTTGATGTAGTTGAAAGCCAGGCCGTTGTAGGCCAAACCATAGTTGGGATCGATGGCGATGGCCTGATTGAAGTAGTCGATGCCCTTGGCCAGGCCGTCCCGGGTAAGTTTGTTGGTGTAGTACTTGCCTTTGAGATAGAGCTGATAGGCTTCGGGATTGCCGGTTGAGCCCTTGCTCATTGTCTGCTCGGTTGCCGTCGATGCTTGCCCGCTCAACCGTTCAGAAACCTCACGGGCGATGTCATTCTGTACCGCCAGCAGATCGGCCGGCTTGCGATTGTACTGCTGGCCCCACAGCTCTTTGCCATCACGAATGTCGTCGAGTTCGACGTTCACCGTAAGGCCGTCGTCTTGCGGGGTGACGCTGCCGGTGAGTACCGATTGGACTTTCAGCTCGTCACCCACCTTTTGTGAATCCACCTGCTTGCCCTTGTAATGCAAAGCGACACTATGAGGAACGACTCTCAGGTTGGGCAAGCGCGCCAGACTGTTATTGATGCTTTCGGTGATTCCGTCGGAGATGTAGTCTGCGTCTGCATTGTTACTGCGATTTTCAAACGGGAGAACGGCGATGGACTCAATTGCGCTGGTTCTCGACCGCATCCAATAGATGCCCGCTGCGGCGAATGCCATCAACAGCAGGGCGGCGGCGATCGTCACAGTCATCACGCGCCGTTTACCGCCAGGAATGCCTGTGTCCCGAATGGACGCGCCGTCGAGCGCCCGGCGGAGATCGGTTGCCGACTGAAAGCGTCCAGCAGGAGATTTCGCCAGGCATTTGCTGACAATGGCCTGCACTGCAGGCGGCGCTGTGATTGGCTCCGGCTCCTTGTAAATGACGGCGCCGATGATGGCCGCCGCAGACCCGCCGCCGAATGCGCGTCGTCCGGCGAGCATTTCATGAAATACCGTCCCAAAGGAGAATATGTCGGAGCGCGCATCCGCCGGCTTGCCCTCGGCTTGCTCTGGTGACATGTACGACGGCGTGCCCAGGATGATGCCGGCCTGGGTGACGTCCACGGTCTTCGTTTCGTCGCCGGGTGCGCTGCTGATGTCCTGTTTTGCCAGCCCGAAATCCAGCAGTTTGACCACTCCGCTTGGGGTCGCGAGGATGTTGGCCGGCTTCAGGTCGCGATGGACGATCCCCTTGGCGTGGGCCGCCTCGAGCGCTGCAGCGATCTGTGTACCCAGCCGCAGCGCCTCCAGCGGTGGCAGCGCCCGTGGTTGTTCTGAGGAGACAATCGGCGCCCCTTCAATTAACTCCATCACCAGATAGTTCGGACCAATGTCGTAGATCTGGCAGATGTTGGGATGATTCAGCGCGGCAATGGCTTTGGCTTCCCGCTCAAAGCGCTCGCTGAACTGGGCAGCGGAGAATTTGATCGCGACATCCCGGTTCAAACGTGTGTCCCGGGCGCGGTACACTTCTCCCATTCCGCCCGCACCAAGGAACGCAAGGATTTCGTACGGGCCGAGTTTATCTCCAGCAGAAAGCGGCATATGGGAAACAGGGCTCAGTGTAGCCCATCCTGAAGGACACAGCGAACGGCTGCGTCGGGGTCGTTCCGGGTTTTTACCTTCCTCGCACCTGGTACTTTTCAGTTATTGCTTATAGTCCAAATTTCAGTCATCGTGTATCTCAGTTAATAGCTGAGAGCGGCGCGGAAGATGACGGTACCAAGACAGCGGCTTTTGCTTCCCATCGTGAGCCTGGCGATGGCCGCTTCCGCGGCTGCGCAAATCCTGCCCGCGCCTGAAGGGTTATCCGCTCCCATGCGGTTTTCCGCCGCGCCCTCGGTTTCGCTCACGCTGCAGGGCTTATCCCTAGAGAGTCCCGCGCCCCGGGATGGCGCACAGGCGTTACTTGATTTCAACGACGCCGATATCAAGTTCAGCCTGGGGAGCATGATGGAGATCCTTCGCGACCACCGCCATGAAGGCTGGGTGCTGGCTGCCTATCCTGACCCCAACACGGGCCGGCCGCTCATTGGCGCGGGGTTCAGCCTGGATGTTCCGGCGGTCGGGCACCCTCAGCGCGATCCCCTCAATCCGCATCCGTTCCTTGAGCCTTCATCGGCTGAGCTTTGGCAGGCCGCCGGGCTGGCTCCGGATCGACTCGAGCAAATCCTCGCTCAGTTCGACCACAATGTGACGGTATGGTCGCCGAAAACCTATCGCAGAAAGATCATCCGCCACACGCTAACGCCGCAGCTAACCGAAGAAGAGGCCACGCGGCTGCTGCGCATCTCTACCCTGCAGGCTATCTACAACGCCAGAGCTTATTGCCGCGAATTCGATCAGCTGACGGGGTCGCAGCAGATGGCGTTGAGCCAATTGGTCTTTCAGATGGGCACAAATCTCCAGCAGTTCGTCCAGTTTCTCGATGCCCTGAACGATAACAACAACGCCCGCGAACTTGCCCGGCTTGACGGCTATATGGAGAGCTACCCGGAGCATTGGAAGACCGTGCAGGGCACGCTGATCGATAGCCAATGGGCTCGCCGCTACAGCGGTCGCGCCGCCACCGTTATCGCCATGTTCGACCCGGAGTACAGCCAGGGACCCAACGAAGCGGAACAGCGTGTAGAGGCTACCCTTCGTCCTCCGGCGCCGCCGAGGGCGAGGAGCCAGTCCACAGCCACTCTCCGGGCTGCCAGCTACAGTAAACGGTCCGGCCGGACGCACGGCAAGAAAGCCCATAGCCCCCAGACCAAGCGGAAGCTGACGTAACCCTCCCATTTACATGTGCGGTATCCCACTCAAGCCAAAAAACGGCTTGAATGGGGCACCCAACCTTCGTTACCGGTTAGCACTCGACGTGCCGAGCCCTGTAAACGCGGAACTCCTCGTCATCCCGAGCGTAGCCGAGCGGGACCTGCGAAGCGACCCAAGTTGAGGTGAGCACCCCGGCATGGCAAACTAAATCCAGGAGAGTTGTCATGCAGCGAGTGAAGCTAGGTAAATCTGATTTGGAAGTCCCAGTGCTTTGCCTGGGCGGCAATGTGTATGGATGGACGCTGCCCGAGGCCGATTCCCTCCGGCAATTGGACGCGGCACTCGAGGCTGGACTGAATTTTATCGATACCGCGGATGTTTACTCGCGCTGGCTGCCGGGCCATACAGGGGGCGAGTCAGAAACGATTCTCGGCAAGTGGCTGGCCAAGGGCAACAAGCGCGGCAATGTGATCATTGCCACTAAGCTCGGCCTGGAGATGGGCGAGGGCAAAAAAGGTCTGAGCGCCGCCTACATCGAGCAGGCAGTCGAAGCCTCGCTGCGCCGCCTGCAGACCGACTACATCGATCTCTACCAGGCCCACCGGGACGATCCGGAGACACCCCTGGAAGAAACCCTGGCTGCCTTCGACAAGCTGGTGCGGCAGGGCAAAGTACGGCACATCGGTGCTTCGAATTACACCGGCCCACGCCTGGCAGAAGCGCTCCAGACCAGCAAAGACAACGGATTGGTCAGTTACGTTTCCCTCCAGCCCCTCTATAACCTGGCTTCGCGGGAGGACTTCGAGACCAACCTGCTGCCCGTAGTGCAGGAGCATACCCTGGGCGTAATTCCCTACTACTCTCTGGCGGCCGGCTTTCTCACCGGCAAGTACCGCAACAAAAAGGATGCCGAAGGAAAAGCGCGCGGTGGAAGCGTAAGCAAATTTCTAAACGACTGGGGATGGAGCCTTCTCGGCGCGTTGGACGAGGTTGCCGAGGCGCACCACTCGACTCCTGCCCGGGTCGCGCTGGCGTGGCTCATGGTGCAGCCCGGCATAACTGCTCCCATTGCCAGCGCCACCAATGACCAACACCTGACCGACCTGATCGAGGCCACCCGATTGAAACTGGATCACGCGTCGATCGAGAAGCTGAACGCAGTAAGCACCCCCAGGGAGGCTGCAAAGGCTTAGCCAAGCTGCGGAAAAAACTCGGGGCCTTTTAAGCCTGAGTGAGAACAGGAAGAGAAACAGCAGGTCCCTCCAGCGGGTTAAAACACCGCAAAGGTAAGGGACGGGTGTCCCAGGTTCGCCAAAGCGTACCTGGGACGAAAATGAAACGTTTCGAATGCTTTTACTCAATTTGCAAAAGCTCTGGAAGGGGCTTGGCCCCATCGTTTTCTTCCCAGGTACGCTGGTGCGAACCTGGGGCACCCGTCCCTTACCTTTGTGGTGTTTTAACCCGCTAGAGGGACCTGCTGTTTCTCTTCCTGTTCTCACGCAGGCTCCAAAGCCCGACGTATTCTCAATCATTTCCGGCGCGACTAAGGTCGTGCCCTGATACAAAACAAAGTTTTCTGCCCTTGCTCGCACCAGCGACCTCATGTAACCTCCAGCTAACTTTCCGTGTCTAGCGCCGCCACCATCGATCCGCTTGTCCCGCCGGCGCCTAAGTCCGCCAGCGGAGCTCTCCAGATCGCTGCCGCCACTATCGGCAATGCGCTGGAGTGGTTCGACATCCTTATCTACGGTTACTTCGCCACCACCATCGCTGGCGTCTTCTTTCCCAACTCCAAGCCGGTGGTCTCGCTGCTGCTCACCTTCGGATCGTTTGGCTTGTCTTACCTGGCCCGTCCCCTCGGGGCAGTGGTTCTGGGCGCTTATGCTGACCGCGTTGGCCGCAAAACCGCGCTCGCTCTCTCCATCCGGCTGATGGTCATCGGCACCGCCGTCATGGCCCTCATGCCTTCCTATGCCACCATCGGGCTCATCGCACCCATTGGAATTTTCACCGCCCGCCTGCTCCAGGGCTTCGCCGTGGCTGGAGAATTTGGCAGTTCCACTGCCTTTATGGTGGAGCATTCCGCTCGCCGCAAAGCCTTCTTCTCCAGCTGGCAGTTCACCGGTCAGCACACGGCGAAATTGCTCGCTGCGCTCTTCGGCTTTGGCCTCAGCAGCACCCTCAGCCAGCCGCAGCTGCATAGTTGGGGCTGGCGTGTTCCCTTTGTCTTTGGCTTACTGGTCGGGCCGGTCGGCATGTATATCCGGCGCAAGGTGGACGAGAGCCCTGAGTTCCTCAACACCACCCACACCCGTACCCCCATCCGCGAGACCTTCGCCACCGAGAAGACGGGGTTAGTACTGGGCGCCGGCCTGGTGGCCGTGGGCACTGCCGCTACGTATTTCTCTCTCTACATTCCCACCTACGCGACGACGCGCCTGCATCTGCCGCCCACCGTGGGTTACCTGGTGAGCATCGTGCTCGCATTGGTGGCCATTGCGTTGATCCCGATGCTGTCCCAAGTCGCAGACCGCGTTGGCTGCACACGGATCATGCTTCCTGCAGCCATCCTTATGCTGGTTTCCTACTATCCGATTTTTTGGTTGATCACGCGTCGCCCCAGCATGTCCACCCTGCTGCCGGCCCTTATTTGGGATTGCCTCCTGCAAGTCGCCTATGTCGCGGCTTTGCCGGCAGTGATGGCAAGCATTTTTCCGCCGCGCACGCGGGTCACGGGACTTTCTCTCAGCTATAACCTCGGGGTTACGATCTTCGGCGGTTTTGCCCCCGCTATCTTCACCTGGCTATCCGACGTGACCCACGACAACACCGCGCCCAGCTTCTATTTGATGGCAATGGCCGTGGTGAGCATCGCCGCGGTGATTACCGTGAAGCGCCGTGATGGAATCTACGGCAACGCGAAGGCGAGCACATAGTCACCCTGTTTGGTGCCCAGTTTGCCATGTCCACCGGCCGCGATCACCACGTACTGCTTGCCCTTAAAGGTGTAGGTCATCGGAGTGGCCTGGCCGCCAGCCGGAAGCTGATATTTCCATAGCTCACTTGCTCTCTCATAACGCATTAAGATGCAAAGAGAGGCGTTCTCCGTGCATCCAGCTACTTTGTCCCGGCCTACGAAAGAGCAAAACGCAGAGCCGAGGTTTTCTCCCTCTCTGGTTCGCGCCGTGGCCAATGCCGCCATGGGCCGCGAAGATGTTTTGCCATTCTGGTTTGGGGAATCCGATCGACCCACCCCTTCCTTTATTCGCGAAGCCGGGATCGCCTCCTTGCGCGCGGGAGAAACCTTCTATGCAGAGAATCTCGGCAGGCCATACCTGCGTGAGGCCCTCTCCTCTTATCTAACGGACCTTCATCGCTGCGCGATCGGAACAGACCGTATAGCGGTGACAGCCTCGGGTAACTCGGCGCTTATGGTGGCCAGCCAACTACTGCTCGAGCCCGGCGATCGCGTGGTGACGGTGACGCCGCTTTGGCCCAACGCGGTTGAGATACCAAAGGTCATGGCTGGCCGGGTCACCTGCGTCTCGCTCGAAGTGCGGGACGGCCAGTGGGCTTTGCCGTTGGAGAAACTGCTGCAGGCGCTGACCCCGGATACGCGCATGCTGGTGATCAATTCGCCCAACAATCCCACCGGCTGGACCATTCAGCGCGCAGAGCAGCGCGCCATTCTCGAACACTGCCGCCGTCATGGAATATGGATTCTGGCCGACGATGTCTATGAGCGTTTGACCTACAGCGATGGAATGCGATCGGCTCCGTCGTTTCTCACCCTGGCCGACGATCGCGACCGCTTGATCGTGGTCAACAGCTTCTCAAAAGCGTGGAGCATGACGGGTTGGCGTGTGGGCTGGATGGTGGTGCCACCCACCGTTGTGCCTGACCTCGCGGCGCTGCTCGAGTACAACATCTCCTGCGTCTCCGACTTTTCCCAGCGCGCGGGCGCCATCGCCCTCGAACAAGGAGAACCTTATGTTCTTCAAATGCGTGCAGAGCTCGCCGACACGAAAAAGAAGTTGATCACCGCGCTGCAACCGCTTCCCCGGCTGGTGGTCCCTGACGCTGACGGCGCAATGTATCTCTTTCTGCGGGTTGCCGGTGAAGACGATTCGCTGTGCCTGGCAACGCGGCTGATTGAGGAGGTTGGCCTCGGACTCGCGCCTGGGAGGGCCTTCGGGCCTGAAGGAGAGGGCTGGTTGCGCTGGTGTTACGCTGCGGAGTGGAAAAAGATCGAATCTGGTATAGAACGCCTCTCGCGATTTCTATCTAAGTAGACTTCCACAGGAGAGAAACCATTGCACACGATTAAAGTTCTCGCCCTGGGTTTCGTCCTACTAGGCGCTTTTGTGTTGATTGGGCGCGCGCTGGGGAATGGATCGAGGGCCGCGCTTTACTTTCTGCCGTTGTGGCTTGCTGGCGCCGCCATCAATCTTTGGTTTGGGGTGACCAAAGCGGGCTACTCCGTGAAGGACGAAGCGCCGATTTTTCTGCTGATCTTCGCCATTCCCGCGGCCGCCGCTCTTCTTGCCTGGTGGAAACTTTCCGCGCGATAAAGCAGCGACGGAGTAGCCTCGCCCCCGGTGGAGTGTGTGTTTCAAAATCCGATTCGCGGGGATTCAGCGAATGCGATCGTGGGGGCTACCCACCGATGTACTGAGAAAGCAATTAGCTTGGGCGGAAGATCACGCCGTTGTCAAAGCACTCATGCAAGGCTCGGGTGCTATGATTGTCAGCCTGTTTGCAGTCAAGCGTTGCGCAATTCGAGCGAATCATCGCTGAAAAGGAAATTTTAGTTGATGCCAGACAACAGCACCATCATCCGACACTTCATTGAAGAAACGATCAATCAGGGTCAAATCGACTCCGCCATTCAGTTCGTCTGGGAGGATGTGTTGGAGCACGTTCCGTTTCCTGGCCAAGGTCCAGGCCTGGAAGGTCTAAAAGATGTTCTGCGTGGTATGCGGGCTGCATTTCCTGACTTGCACTTTTCGGTCGAGGAGCAGATTACCGAGGGGGATAAGGTACTGACCCGCTTCGAGTGGACTGGTACGCACCGGGGAGAATTTCTCGGCGTGCCAGCTACGGGACGGTCCGTGAATGTCTGGGGCATGGTCATCGACCGGCTGCAGGGCGGCAGAATCAAAGACACGCGCATCATCATGGATTCGCTCGGACTGATGATGCAGCTCGGCATGTTTCCCCCGCCGAGAGCATGAATTCAGTCGAGAGCAATGAATGAGAAGATAGAGGGACAGCATTACGATTCTCGCTGTTGCCAGCGCTTCGGGTCGCGCTTGCCATGAAAGCAGGCGATCACCACGGCGCGGGTTTCCTCCACAAGAAAGAACAGACCATAAGGAAACCAACGCACGCCAGCCCGCCGCCGCCCCTCATCTACCAGGGCAAAGCGTAGGGGCGTGACAGCAATCGCTTCGGCAGTTTCCACGACGGCATTGGCGAACCGTTCACCCAGCTCGGGGCGAATGGCGTCATAGTGCTCGAGGGCTTCCATCAGCTCGGCTCGCGCCTCGGGTAACCATACAACCGGCAGCGTCACCGTTTTTTCAGGAGATCAGTCTTGATTTGCTCCCACGGCAGGATGCCGGCAGGATTCTCACGATACCGCGCTTCACGATAATCCAGCTCTCCACGCTGTTCTGCGCTGAGGGAGGGCAGGTCCGATTCCAGGCTTTCCCAAAGTGCATCCAGCAGCTCGAATTTTTCCGCTGCGGAGAGGCGTTCAAGGTTTTGAGGCAAATGGCTCATACGCTGGTTAATTTTACAGGAAGCCGCAAAGGTGGAGGGCACCGTTAAAGCACACCGCTCAATTCCGAACCCGCGAAATGGCTTAATCCTAGGCGCCCGGGAGAAATCCGAGATTCGTGGTCAGAATTCGTTGTCTAGCGGAAGAGCGCAACGGAAACGACCCTAAAGGAATCGCGGCGCCTTGGGAATTACACCAACCCGTTTTCGTTAAGCGTCATTTCCGTCTGCTTTTCCTCTTTCGTCCTGCTTTTCTCCTGCTTTTCTTAAGCCGGCAAATGAACCGGCCTTAGCCGGACTTGCCTTCGAGGGAGTACGATACTCCCAACTTCAAAATATGTGCATGGAGATACGCAGCAGGGTGTCGTGCCTTGCTGCTTGACTGGCCGGCTTCTGCTTGCATTGTCGAACCGCAGGAGCGGGAGCGTATCGTTTTGCCGGCCGAGACCCCGGTACCCCGTCTCGGCGATTGTTATCGGGCGCAGTCGTCCCCATTCACCCAGGCCCGCTATCTCATTTCAATGAAAAAGGTGAACGATGAAAAGGCTCTTCCTATCGGCTTTGGCCGTCATTTTGGCCGCCGGCCTGGGCTGCAACACAGGCCCCGACGCTGCTTCAACAGCCGACGCAATTTACTTCGGCGGCCCAATCATCACGGTCAACGATGCACAACCAAACGCTGAGGCCGTGGCCGTCAAGGACGGCAAAATCATGATGGTGGGAGCCCGGGCAGAGGTAGAGAAGGATCACAAGGGCGCCACCACCCAGATGATCGATCTTGCCGGCAAGACACTTCTACCTGGCTTCATCGATGCCCACAGTCATTTTATGTTCGCCCTTGATATGCCCACGCAGGCTAATGTGTCTGCACCCCCTGTCGGGCCGGTCAAGTCTATCCCTGACATCATTACTGCCTTGAAGGAAACTCAGCAACGCTTGAACATTCCCAAAGGCGCATGGATTGTCGGTTGGGGATACGACGGGAACCAATTGGCTGAGGGACGCGAGGCCACGCGGGATGATCTCGATCCGGCTTTTCCGGACAATCCGGTGATGGTGATTCATGTTTCGGGGCATGGTGCGGTGCTGAACTCCGCGGCTTTGAAGAAGTTCAATATCACCGCCAAGACACCTACTCCGCCGGGAGGGGTTATCCTGCGCAAGCCTGGCACACAAGAGCCGGCAGGGCTACTGATGGAGACAGCATATCTTCCCGTGTTCGCACAAATGCCAAAACCGAGTGAGGCGGATTTGCTCGACCGCTTTAACGGAGCACAACAGATTTATGCCGGCAATGGCTATACAACGATTCAAGAGGGTGCAACCCACGCTCACGATGTGGAACTCCTCAAGAAAGCAGCAAGCGAGAAACGCTTGTACCTTGACGTGGTTAGTTTGCCACTGTTTATTGACCTTCCGGCGGTGCTGGAAAAGTATCCCGCCGGCACCTGGGGTAGTTACGATAATCGGCTGAAGCTGGGGGGCGTAAAGACAGTCTTTGACGGCTCGCCCCAGGGAAAAACAGCGTACTTTACCAAGCCTTACCTGACGGGCGGTCCTGGGGGACAGAAAAACTGGCGCGGCGAGCCAAGTTTCTCTGAAGCAATCTTCACCAAGTACATGAAACCGATCTACGACAATAACCTGAGAACGTTCAATCACTGCAATGGAGACGCATCCGTCGACATGTTCCTCGATATCCATGAAAAGTTGGGCGGCAAGCCGGAACTGCGTCCGGTGGTCATCCACTCACAGTTTGTACGCGCCGACCAGCTTGATCGTTACGCCAAGCTGGGGGTGATTCCAGCCATGTACCCGATGCACACCTATTTTTTCGGCGATGTCCATGTAAAGAATCTTGGCATTGAGCGCGCCAGCTTCATGAGCCCGACCAACAGTGCGCTCCAAAAAGGACTGCACGTCACGCTTCATTCGGACTTCAACGTTCTCCCGCTCGATCCCATGATGATTATGTGGACGGCGATGAACCGTACGACCCGGACCGGCGTCGTCCTTGGTGCTGGAGAACGTTTGACGGCGATGCAGGCTTTGAAAGCGATCACCATCGAATCTGCCTACGAATACATGGAGGAGAAGACGAAAGGCTCGATCGAACCGGGTAAGCTGGCGGACTTCGTCATACTTTCCGGCAACCCCATCACCACCTCAGGTGACGCGATCAGGGACATTAAAGTCGTCGAAACCATCAAGGAAGGAAAGTCCGTCTACAAACGCCCGGCGTAGGTGGTTGCGTACCTTGCGCCGTCTATGGCAGCGCAAGGTACTGGTGAATAAACGAGATCGCCATGCTGCCCTCGCCCACTCCGCTGGAAACGCGCTTGATAGAACCATGACGCACGTCGCCGGCGCAGAAAACGCCGGGTAGGCTTGTCTCCAGAGGAAATGGCTCGCGCTTGCCGTGCCAGGCCTTGAGGTCGCGGCCGGTGCAGATGTAGCCCGCTGCATCCTTCTCCAGTTCAGCCGGCAGCCAGGCTGTGTTGGGATCGGCGCCGATCATCACGAACATGGCATCCGCTTCATAGGTGACCAACGTTTCTTTTCCCGCAGGAGGCCGCACCCGGGTCACGATTCTCTCCAGGCGTTCTTCGCCTTCAACCGCACAGACCTCGGTAAAAGGAACTATCTCAATATTTGATTTCGAGGCGATCTCTCCGATCAGGTACTGCGACATGGTCAGCTTGAGTCCTTCGCCGCGCACCAGGACTTTGACCTCGGTGGCATAACTGGAGAAGAACATAGCTGCCTGTCCGGCGGAGTTTCCGCCACCCACGATGAATACCTTTTTGCCGTTCACATTGTTGGCCTCGGCGCGGGAAGCTCCATAAAGTACACCGCGGTCCAGCAAACGATCGCCTCCGTCCACCTGCAGCCGTCGCCACTCCACGCCGGTCGCCAGGAGCACGGCGCGCGCCGTCACAGCGTGGCCGCCATCGAGTTCGAGCGAATAGCCATCATCGATTTGGGTGATCTTTTCAATGCAGCGGGTCATGGCAATCTCCGCGCCGAAGCGAATCGCCTGCTTGAGCGCGCGTCCGGTCAAATCTTCGCCGGAGACGCCCTCGGGAAAGCCAAGATAGTTCTCGATGCGCGACGAGGTTCCCGCCTGTCCACCTGCGGCTTTGCGCTCTACCATCAGAACGTTGAGTCCCTCTGAGGCCCCGTAGACACCGGCGGCCATGCCTGCCGGGCCTGCTCCGGCGATGACCACGTCATAGCGGTCGCGGGTCGGTTGGGTCTGTATCTGCAGCGCATCTGCGATCTCCCGCACGCTCGGCGGTTCCGTAAAGATCTGCCCATCGATCACCACCGTCGGGCAGCCAAAGTCCGGGGGCACTCCAGCGGGAACGCGGTCTGGCTCGCGTTCGCGATCCACCCACTCAAAGGGAATCCGGTTGGCCGAGAGGAAGGCGCGGATATCCCGGCAGTCGACGTCGTATTGCGTGCCCAAAATGAGCACGCGGGAAGATGGAACCGTCGCCGCATAGGTCTGCGCTCGCATGAGCCGGTTGTTCATGCTTTGCAGAATCATGGCGCTGGCTTCCTTCGAGTCGTGGATCAGATTCTGGAACTGCTGGCGATCGAAGCGGGCGACGCGGCAAGACGTCTCTGCGCGCAGAGAGACCAGGTACTGGGTACCGAGCAGAAGCGCCGTCTCACCGAAGAAGTCTCCAATCTGATACTCGTAGTGTTCGTTCAAGTCTTCCTGACGTCCCATAACGTCTTTCACCATCCGCAGCCGGCCCTCGAAAAGGATGAAGAACCAAGGCGGCTCGCCCTCGCGAATCAGCCATTCGCCTGCGCAAAGGCGTACGTCTGCGGCCTTCTCCGCGTAGCGAATGCGTTCCGTCTCTTCCAGGCAGGCGAATATCTTGATCCGATTGAGCTCGTCACTAGTAAACATCCACCAATTCTGCCATCTCCCGCATTTGCGTGCATGATTCGCTTTCGACATGGGCCAGGGCCGATCATTAGCACGCACGTTACCAACAGGTGCAACGGCCTTTTGGACGGCGCAACGTGCGGTTCTGTCCATCCACCTTCACCCAAGCCAAGGTGGGCCACCGCCCTCTGATTTGTCATCCCGCCTGTCCCGGCGTGCCGTGGAACCGAAGCGCAGCGTAGGGGAGGGACCTGCTGTTTCACTTTCGGGCATAAGCGAATGTGCGGTATCTTCCGCGTTTCTCAGTAACGAGAGCAAGCTATATACGCGTTGGAACCAACCGGCGGACCCGGTTGTGCTGGTGGCAACCGTCAAATCGGTTAGCCCGGCTCAACCACGCTGAATCCCAGGCCCAACTGGCTGCGAAGCAGTGGCAATCGACCTTTGACGCCCTCACCGAGGGGGTCGCAATTATCGACCAGTCAGGTATTGTCCAGCGGTGTAATCGGGCAATGACGGAACTCCTGGGCAAGTCTTATGGTGAGATAGAGAATCATGAATTTGAGCAAATCATTCAGAATTCTCTCGGCCATACGCTGGATCTAACGGCTGAGGGGTTACCGCCGGAAGTTCAGTCGGGCAATCGTTTCTTTCGCCTCAGCGTGGATCCAATCGTCTCCCAGGGCATATCGACAGGCAGCATCGTTATCGTCGGCGCGTAGCTGTACCGGGCGGATCGAATCCGGGACATACTTGTCGGTCGTGCTTCCCTGCAGGGCAACGAGTTTTTAAGACCGAGCGTCAGACCGGATTTACTTCCAACTCCGGCTGGCGATGACCGCTGGTGGTGGCTCCCGCGTCCGGCGGCAAGCCAAGGCTATCGACGACGGGGCCAAGCGACACCAGCGCCATAATCAGGAAAGCCCAATGAAAATCGCGCAGTTGGGGAGCAGCGGCCGTGTGACCATGTGCGTGCGCCACCAGGCGTAGCGTAATGGCGCCAATAGCGACACCTATACCCATGCTGAGCTGCATCACCGCGCTGAGGAAGCCGTTGGCCCGGCTCATTCTGCTGGACGGAATTTCGCTATAGGCGAGCGTGGTCAAGCAGGTGAACTCCAGGGACCGAAGTGACCCGTGGCAGAAAAGAATGAAGATGATCAGGACAGAAGGCGTAGACGGGCCAAGCGTCGCGCAAAGGGCCATCGATAATGACGTAACGATCCCGTTCACGATGAGGAGCCGGCGGAAGCCGAAGCGGCGAAGCAATCGAATGACAAATGCCTTCATGCTCAGGTCTCCAGCGAACAGCGCCAGCAGGTAGAGCCCCGACTGAAAGGCATTCAAGCCGAAGGCGATTTGAAACATGAGCGGCAGAAGAAACGGCAGCACGGAAACAGCAATGCGGAAGGCGCTGGCCCCAAAGACCGAAAGCGAATAGCTCTTGAGCTTCATCGACTCGAGATCAATCAGCGACGTGGCGGGATTACGCCGGGCCACAAAGATGGCGGCCACTCCGCTGAGCAGGCTGAGCACCAGGACCAGCGCGGGCAGCTGCCACGCGGCGTCCTCTCCGCCCAGCTTCTCCATCGCATAAACCGCGCCCGCCGAAGCAAAGCCCGCGAGCACGAAGGTAATCCAATCGAAGCCATGCTTATCGCCCACGCGGACGTTCTCCACCCAAAGTAACGTCAGGATGAGAGCCATGATGCCCAAGGGAAGATTCAGGAAGAAAATCCAGTGCCAGCTGGCATAGGTGGTGATAAAGCCGCCCAGGGGCGGGCCAACCACCAGGGCGGTTAGTCCAGGCCAGGTGATGTATGCAATGGCCTCGGCCAGTTTTTCCTTTGGCGCCGTGCGCAGCACAATGAGGCGCCCGACCGGCACCATCATGGCTCCGCCAATGCCCTGCACGATGCGCATGAGCGTGAACTGGGTAAGCGTGTGTGCCGCGCCGCAGAGCAAGGAAGCGAGGGTGAAGATGGCAATCGCCGCGGCAAAGACGGAGCGTGAGCCGAAGCGGTCAGCGACCCAACCGCTGATGGGGATGAAGACTGCCAGGGTGAGCAGGTACGCTGTCATCCCCAGATTGAGGTGGACGGCGCTTACCCGGAAGCTGCGCGCCATCTGCGGTAGCGCGGTGGCAATGATCGTGCCGTCCAGATTTTCCATGAAGAAGGCGCCGGCAATAAGCGTAGTGACGTACAGCGGCGAGCGGTTCTTCTTCATCTTTCCATTTTACGAAAGGCGCGAGTATCCGCTCCGAGACGAGCGGTGTTATCGCTGGTGGGGCTTGATCAGGACCTTGGCGTTTCTATTCCGCTCAGACCGCTTCTGCGTTCAAACGCCTGGATGAGAGAACCGAGGCTGCGTTCGGAACCAATCTCCGAACGGACCTCATCCACCAGAGGCGTCGGCGGAGGGGGAACGCTCCGCTCCTGTACTTTGCGTGCCTCATCGGCGGACACTGCGACTGGTCCGGCTGGGACCAACCCGCTCAGTGCGGCGGGTGACTTGGACTTGTCAGTCTGCAGCTGCCGCCGCTCCAGCCGCCGCCGGGGAGGAACCACTCGCACCTGCGGTTCCTTGGCCGGCTCCGGAGGAGCAGGGACCGCTGCTCGAACCTGCGGAGGAGTTGCAGCCGGAGCCACTGCTACGGCGGGCTGCTTAGGCTTCTTCGCAGAGACCTTTGTCTTTACTTTCGGAGTCGGAACATTCTTAAAGTCGCTAAGCGGAGCTGCGAGAATGTCACGAGCGCGCAGGAGGAGATCAATTTCAGCGTCAAGTTGAGCGATTATTTCTGTACGTGTCATACCAAAACCATTCTATCGCTCTCCGGACTCTTATGCCGACTGGCGACCCTGTGGGAATTGATTACGCGGTAATACCCTATTCACGACGGGCTCCAGCCAACGGCTCAATCCGCGCGGGTAAGAGCGAAGCCGCGCTGGGAAAAACTACGGAACCCTACGTGCGGTTGTCAAATGTATTTTTAGAGAACCTTGACCACCACCACGGTCAGGTCATCCACCTGTTGCTTTGTGCCCGCGAACGTAGAGACGGCTTCTGAGATCTGGGTGACCAGCGCCGCGGCTGGTATTGATTCTTTGCTGCGCACAACATCTTCCAGACGCTCGATGGAAAATTCATCACCAGCCTCATTTTCCTGCTCGGTAACGCCATCGGTAAACAGTGTGAGGATGTCGCCTTGATCAAGATCCACCACGGTATTTGCGAACTGTGCTTGCGGCAGGATCCCCAGGATTGGCCCTCCAGCATCCAGCAGGAGCGTTTCGCCGGTTTTGGGCCGAACCAGCAGTGGCGGGTTATGGCCTCCGTTGGCGTACTGCAGAGTCTTTTTGCTCTGATCGAAGCGGGCATAGAACATGGTCACGAAGGTGGCCGCATTGGTAATCTGCCGGAACACACCATCCAGGTCTTTGATAATCGCCGCCGGTCCATCTAATTCCCGGGCGCGCAGGCGCAGGGCCACCGCGAGCGACGGCATGAGAAGAGATGCGGCGGCGCCGTGGCCGGAGACATCGGCAATCACCACGTCAACCACTTCTTCGGAAATCATATAAAAATCGTAGTAGTCGCCGCCCAACAGTTGTGCGGGCTGCATGGCCGCTGCCAGTTCGAGGTTGGAACAGACGAAGGGTTTCGGTAATACCCGCCGCTGCACCTGGGCAGCCAGGATAAGGTCGTGCTCGTACTCATCACGCTGCCGCCGTACCTCGGCCGCCAGGCGGGAACGGTATTTCGCGATCAGCGTCACTAGAAACGCCACCACCAGAAAACCGGCCAGGGTGATCGCATCACGGATACTTCTTACCTGAATCGTGTCCGGCGTTCCCGCGAAGAGGTCGGCTAGAACGGTGCAGCCCACGGCTAAGGCAATGGTGAGAGCGAGCGGGTTGATCAGCGCGCTCAACGCAATGGGCAGCATATAGAGATACCCGAGCGAAATATTGGGTACAACAATAAAGTCGGTATAAGCAACTGCCGCAATGGCCAGAAAGACGACGAAGTTCAGCGATCCAGTGATCCAGCTCTCTTCTGTTTCGACCTGGCGCTTGTCGCCGCTCTTTGTCATCGTGATCTCCTTCGCAGTGCGGGATACACACTATGGCGCATTCCAGGCTGAAAGCCTGCGAAACGGCATCCAGCGTGGCTACTTTTATCCTACGGATTGATAGTTTGCGGACCCCGCGTGTGCGGAGTCAACTTGCGGACCAGGAATTCCTGGAAGAGATCGGCGGCCGCCGAGCCGCCCAGGCCGATAAATGTATTCTCAAAGGTCAGCCACGCTCCATTGCGGCTGCTCGCTGGATAGTACAGGTTCGATATGCCGCCGGCCGCGAGACTGCCCAGAATGCCTGAATAATCCGGCTGCCAGTGACCATTGTCACCCTTGCAGATGACCGCATTGGCGATCGCATACAGAATCCGCGACCGCGTGCTGCCGGTGCCCTTGTAGAAATAGCGTGGATCCTGTTTGAGCAGCGAGGGCAGGATAGCGCCTCCGATGAAGGTGCCGATGACGCTATCAGCATAGGAGGCGCCGTAGCGCTTGGCGTAGCCTTGCGCTCCTTGTCCATAGCCGCTGAATGTGTTCTCGGCCTGCTGCACTCCTGCAAATCCCGCGGCAGCCGCAAAGGTGACCGGGTCTACGCTGGTCTTCCAGGCAAGTTCAAACTTCTGCTTTGGCCGCAGCGGGAGAGTGTCTTGTTGATAGCTGACATAGAAATTCGGAATTACACCGAACACCCGCTGCGTCTCTTCGATCTTGACCTGCTCTTCGGCCAGTTCGTAATTGGTGACGCTGACCCGCACCTCGGTGGTGGCCGCAGCGATCAGTAACGAGATCTGCTGCACTTCAAGTGCTTCGCCTGGATGAAGGATTCCCGCCACTTCCTGGTCCGCAAAAGTCACCGCGCGGATGGTGAGTCGAAAGGGACCTGCAGGGACCCCGGCAAACGTAAAGTGCCCTTCCTTGTCCGAGACTGCTTCCCGCTCCTCGATGTGCCCTTCGCGCTCGAGTTTTACCCGGGCGGAGAAAACAAAGTTTCCATTCTGGTCCACCACCGTACCGCTGATGGTGCCCAACGATTCAACGGGGTTCTGGCCGGTGGCGTCCTGCTCAGCCGGAATTCCCATCGATGGTGCGTCAGGCAAGGGAGTGTCAATGTGCACGATCTGCTGCGCTTGCGCCAGAAAAGGAAGGCAGCAGAACAAGATACAGAGCGTATGGCGGCGGGGTCCTCGCGGGGCACGGAGCGGCCACCGGCACTGTTGGAGTCCGTTGCGCGGGCCAGTTAAACCAATGAACGCGCTCTGTACCATCTATCTGCAGGATAGAGGGTACTGGCTCATTCCGAGAAACTGTTGTTAGGAATGAGTTAGCAGATCAGGTGCAGGAAAGCAGCGAAACGCGGCATTCCTTGTGGAAATGCCGCGCCGGATAACTCGAAATGTGTAGACAAGGTAAAGATGCTCTAATGATGCTTGCCGAAGAGGTGGTGCCCGCCTCCGCCCGAGTGGCCGCCGCCACCAAAGCTCTTACCGCCTCCGGCAAAGCTTTTACCGCCTCCGCCAAAGCTTTTCTCTGAATGACCGCCGCCAAAGGGATGGAAGCCACCACCCTCGTGAGGCGCCTTCATCGAAGACCCGGCGAAGCTATTGCCCCCGAAACCTGCCGGGGAAGAACGCTGCGCGAAATCGTTTCGCTGAAAACTTGCCGCTGCCGGGGCACGATAGGCTTGCTGCGGCGCGCCATAGGATGTGCCCGGCCGGCTGCCATAGAAGCTGGAACCATACTCGGGACGGCCGTACTGCTGCGTCGTATTGACCGCCGGCTGCATGTGGTTGTAAGCCTGCTGTACCGGCCGGGCGTAGCCAACTCCGGCCGACTGGTAACCCCGGTTGTAGCCTTCGGCTGGCCGGCTGCCTGCATATCCTTGCGACGAGCGGGCAAATCCCTGGCCATACGCCGAGCCATAGCCACGATTCTGACCATAGCCACCCCCGCCGTAGCCTCTGGCCATCGTCCCGCCCTGGGAGAAGTAGCGGCGGCCGCCGTGGGCAAAGCCCCAGTCAGCCACCGTGGTGCTGTGCGTAAAGTAATTCGATTGATGGAAGAGCACCGCCTGGGACAGCCAGCTTAGGCCCCACCCTATAAAGCCAAAGGGTGTGCGGTTGAAGGCTGTCATCAGGATGCCCAATCCAAACGACACCGGCGATGCGCCGAAGCCCACACTCAAGCCTGCGCCTACGGCCGCACCTACGAATGATCCGATTGCCCCCAGCAGAGAAAACCCAGGGTAGGGGGAGATAGGCTGTCCGTAGACTACCCACGGGTTATAAGCCGGCACATACACTACCTGCGGATTCGCGGGCGCTACTTCGATGTTGCCCTGATCGTAGCTGACGGTTTCCTGCGGGGTGTTTTGCAGGTTGCCGGCGGCTTGTGCGCGTTGGCGCATCACTTGCACCGCCTGCAGGATGTCCTGCGGTTGGTTGTAGTAGGCGTTGCCCAGATCCGTGGTCCAGCGCATATTGCGGTCCATCTCTGCCAGCACCTGGGGAAACGCCGTCAACGCCTTCACACTCGGATCCCAGTTCTGAGCGTCGGCTCCGGCTGCAATCTGTTCCGCAGGGGCGTAGCCCTGCGCCTGCCGCCAGTGGTCGGCATCCGCCACTTGGGCTTGGTAAGTCGACGCGGTCAAAACCTGCGCCACCAACGGGTCTGGATAGAGGGCAATCGGCGCCACCAACTGCTCCAGTTGCTGGGCATTCAGGGGCTGCATCTGAGATTGCGGTTGGCCATAACCCGGCTGCATTTGTGCCTGGCCGTAGGCGGGGTCAGGCTGTTGTGGTGCGTACGCCTGCTGCTGTCCGTACGGTTGTTGTTGTGGCGGGTAGTAGGGCTGCTGCGGGTATGACTGCGGCTGCGGGTAAGGCTGCTGTCCGTAAGGTTGGGGCTGCGGATAGCCCTGCTGCCCATAAGCTGGTTGCGGGTATTGCGGATAGCTTTGCTGCGCCAACAACTCCACCGGCAAGAGGAGCAGGACTAAGGACAACGCCACGATACGTCTGAGCGCCTGCGCGACACTTTTGGCAAATCCGTGCAGGTTGATCCGGGATTTCATTTCTTTTCTCATGGCCTACACGATCCGTCGAGGGACGGTACCTGGTTTTCTACGTCATCAGAAGACTTTCGGCCTGCGGCCAAATATACATGCGCTTTGTCGTCATCCGCCGCCAATTGCGATCCGCGGACGAGACCAGTTATTCATGTTGACCCCGATCTCCCACCTTAGTTCTGTGTGGCTTCAGGAACGTTTCTGCAGATGCACCAACGTTTTCAACGCATTGCAGGGGAAAGACAGGAACCGATCGAAAGATAGTTCGCCCATCTTGTGATTCCGGGCGGTCATAGAAATCCTTCATAATAGTGACAGGCAGAAAATGACAAACCTCACCCAACTCAGCTCCGACGAAATCACCACTAACGGCCAGCAACTCCAGTCCCGCTACGACGCTTTCAAAGCCAAAGGCCTCAAACTCGACCTGACGCGCGGTAAGCCGTCTCCGGCTCAACTCGAGCTGAGTGGAGCGCTGTTATCGCTTCCTGGTACGAAGGACTACCTGGCAGAGGACGCGACGGATTGCCGTAACTATGGCGGCCTCCAGGGTCTGGCGGAAGTCCGCAGACTATTTTCCGGATTGATGGGCGCAGCGCCCGACCAGGTGGTGGCCAGCAATAACTCAAGCCTGGCGTTGATGCACGACACCATCGTCTATGCACTCCTCAAGGGGACATGCGATAGCACCACTCCCTGGTCAGCGCAGGGGGAGATTTCGTTTCTCTGCCCCGTTCCCGGATACGACCGGCATTTCAAAATCTGCGAGGATTACGGCATCCGGATGATCCCTGTAGCGCTACGAGAAGATGGTCCGGACATGGATGAAGTGGAGCGGTTGGTAGCCAGCGACGCCTCCATCAAGGGCATCTGGTGCGTTCCCAAGTACAGCAACCCGACGGGAACCGTCTATGCCGATGCAACCGTGGAGCGCCTCGCGGCCATGAAGACCGCCGCGCCTGATTTTCGCCTGTACTGGGACAATGCCTACGCCGTCCATCATCTGACCGACGAGGCCGTTGAGATCGCCAATATCCTGGATTTGTGTGCGCGGCATGGGAATCCTAACCGTGCGTTTGTCTTTGCTTCGACTTCGAAGATCACGCTACCCGGAGCCGGGCTGGCTCTCTTTGCCGCGTCGAAGGATAACGTGAAGTGGTTGCTGGCGAGGCTTACTCCGCGAACCATTGGTCCGGACAAGCTCAACCAGTTGCGTCATGTTCGCTTTCTCAAGAACCCGGCGGCCATTCCCGAGTTGATGAACCAGCACAAAGCCCTGGTCGCGCCCAAATTTGAAAAGGTGCTGGAGATCTTCGACCGGGAGCTGGCGAATGTTCCCGGCGTGAGCTGGACCCGGCCCAAAGGCGGTTACTTCATCACCCTCGAGGTTCCGAGTGGCTGCGCTGCGCGGGTCGTCACCCTGGCCAAGGAAGCGGGCGTAGTGCTCACTCCCGCGGGAGCAACTCACCCGTATGGGAAAGATCCCGACGACCGCACTATCCGTATCGCCCCGACCTTTCCCGAATTAGCGGAAGTTGCCCACGCCGCGGAAGGGGTCGCTCTTTGTGTTCAGCTAGCAGCGGCGGAGAAGGCCAAAGCGTAGAACCGAACACTTAACCAGGCGGCTGTAAAACGAGACGCGGTCAAGAAACTAGCGGTGTCGGAAACTGGACGGGGCACTGGACGGGTGCCCCAGGTTCGCCAACCTGCCCCGGCGTGCCGTGGGAGCGTACCTGGGCCGAAAATGTTTTGTTCGAATGCTTTTAGTCAATTGCCTAGGCGGAGCTTTAGCGATCACGTGCCTAATTCAAGATCATCAAACCGTCGCCACTTGTAGAACACCACGGAGACAATCCAGCTGACGGCGAAGAGGCCAACAATAAAATAGCCCAGGGTGCCGAAGTTCTCGTTCAGCCTGCTCACCGCTTCCCAGAACGTTCCCTTCAAGTGGAACTGCCCGGCCATGAGCCCAAGCGCCTCGATTCCTCCAACCGCCACAGCGACGACCACCGAAACGCAGGTAATCGTCATGTTGTAGTAGAGCTTGCGAATCGGCTTCACGAAGGCCCATCCATACGCGCCCAGCATCAGGATGTTATCGGTGGTGTCGATCAACAACATGCCCGCCGCAAAAAGCGCAGGAAATATCAGGATCGACCACACCGGAAGCCCCTTGGTCGCTTCGCCGGCGGAGATGCCCAAAACTCCAATCTCGGTAGCGGTATCGAATCCGAGACCGAACAGGACACCCAGCGGATACATGTGCCAACTGCTCCGGATCATCTTGAACATCGGACGAAAGAGACGGCCCAACAGCCCTCGATTGCCCAGCAGCAAATCAAGATCTTCCTCGACGTACGGCTCACCCGCGCGAACTTTGATGAACGTCCGGTAAATGGACTGCAGAACGACTACATTCACCGCCGCAATCCCAAATAGAAAAAAGGTGGACACCAGGGTGCCGACGACTCCCCCGATCTCCCGGACCGCATCCATGCGATGCTGTAAGGTTAACGCTGTCCACGGCGATCGCGATCGATCCCAGCACGACGATGGTGGAATGTCCCAGGGAGAACATGAAGCCGACGCCGACCGGCCGCTTCCCTTCCTGCATCAGCTTGCGGGTCACATTATCGATGGCAGCGATATGGTCAGCATCCACCGCATGACGTAGGCCAAAACTGTAGGCAAGAAACGCGGTGCCTAACAACATCGGGAAGTGACGGAAGGCGAGCACCGCCCAAAGCCACGCCGCGGCATTGAACACCAGCAGGAAGCTGTAGATGCCAATCACCTTGCTGCGCGTGTTGCCGGCTGCGTCGTCAAAGAGCGTCCGCAGTCCTGATCGGGTCACGGCCGTCTTTGCTTGATTCTCCACTCCGACGGCCATTGGTCTCCCCTACGGCGGGTAGCACGATTCTCGAAGTCATATTACCACCAAGTAGGACGGCTTTTCCGGCTTTACAACGCGGATTCTCTTATAGAACGAGCAAATGGCGGGCCAAGCCGAATCCAACACTTAGCAAGATCAGAGGAAGAAGATTGAGCTTGAATCCACGCAGTAGCACAAGGGAAAGTATCACCCAGCACAGCGAGACTGCGTCCAGTCCCTTGAGATCAACCGCTCCGGAGGGAAAGATGACAGCCTTCCCCAGGAAGAGTGTCAGATCGAGGATCGCGCTGACTACGACAGCAGTGATTAATCGCAAGACACCCTGAATCATCGGATTGCCCTGTGTGCGCTCCACCAGGGGCGCGCCCGCAAATACGAAGAGGAAACACGGTAGGAAGGTGTAGAACGTTGTTACCAACAGGCCCAGCGTGCCCATCCAGAGCGAGCCGTGGAAGCGGTTGTACCCGGCCATGAATCCGACAAAAGCGACCACGATGATCAGAGGGCCCGGCGTCGTCTCGGCCAACGCGAAGCCGTCCATCATCTGGAGCCTGGTCAGCCAGTGCAGTTTCAACACCGTAACCTGCGCTACGTAGGGAATGACGGTGTACGAGCCGCCGATGGTCACGAATGCGGTCTTGGTAAAGAACAGCACCAGGCTCTTCCAGAAGTGGAAGTCCTCAACAAAGAAGTAGAACGCAGGCAACGGCAGAACCCACAACAGCCCAAAGATCGCAGTCAGCTTCGCGGCCTGCTTCAGGAGCGGTGCAGGCTGCGGTGTCGCCGCGTTCAGGTTGATGTAGTAGCCGTCTTCGTCGCTTACTTCGCCTGGTATGGGTGGTAGGCCACGCTGCAACCAACCGAGGACGATACCCAGGACGACTACGCTGAACATCGCCAGCAACAGCGAAACATGAAAGAAGAACATGCCCACAAACGCTGCCGCCGCGACAACGCAGGGCACAACCCCGCGAAGTGCTCTTTGGGCAACTCGTTGCAGAGCAACAACTACCAGAGCGATGACCGCGGGCTTTAAGCCGTTGAACATAGCTGCGATCCACGGCAGATTACCAAATCGGACATAGATCATGCTCAGCGCCAGCAGCACGAACATGGAGGGCAGCACGAAGAGCGTTCCTGCAACCACTCCGCCTCGCTTGCCATGTAGCCTCCACCCCATATAGGTGGCAAGCTGTTGCGCCTCTGGTCCGGGCAGTATGATGCAATGGCTAAGCGCATGGAGGAAGCTGGCATTGCTAATCCACCGCTTCTTTTCAACGAGTTCGTCATGCATGATGGCGATGTGAGCCGCCGTGCCGCCAAAGCTGATGCATCCCAGCTTGAACCAGAACCGCAGTGCTTCCTTGAAGGCGGGTCGTTGCACTACCGCGAATCGTGAATCCTGCATTCCAGGTCCTGAGCGCGCGGTTGACATGTCCCTACAGGAATTCTGTGTAACCACAATGACATTATAACATCATAATAACGTGCGTTCAGAACCTTCTTCGTTTATAGCGCGACCTCACCAAGGAGCACTTGAACATGAATGAAATTCAGAAATCATCGATAGCTCGGTGGGCTCCCGTTCCGCTTCGGCTACTTGTTGGGTATGGCTTCATGCAGCACGGTTTCGCCAAGCTGTCCAGAGGACCTGAAGCCTTCGCCGCCATCCTGCACGCAATCGGCGTGCCTGCTCCTCATCTCATGGCATGGCTTACCATTCTGATCGAAGTCCTCGGCGGCCTCGCGGTGCTATTGGGAGCTCTCGTTCCCCTGGTCAGTCTGCCGATGATTGCACTTCTCTTAGGAGCAATCTTCACTGTTCATCTGCCCTATGGATTCAGCTCCATCAAGCTGATGAGCGTGACGTCCGGCCGGGCCCAGTTCGGACCGCCGGGCTACGAATGTGACCTGCTCTATATTGCTTGCCTCGCGGCACTTGTGATCGGTGGTTCCGGGCCGATGGCGATCGACGGCTATTTCAGGAGGAGGCGATAGCGGCTTTCATTTCGGAGGCTTTCGGGCCAGGCGTGTCACAAAGCGAACGAGATCGCCTCGGTAGTACAGCTTCTCGTAATCGACTGGCCGATTGCCTGTCGAGTACGAGGTTCTTTCAATGCGGAAGATCGGGCTACCTTGCTTCACGTGTAGCGCCGCGGCGACCTCTGCCTCTGCTGCCACGGCTTCCAACTTGTACTCGGCCTCTATCAGGGGGACATTGTATTTGCGTTCAAGGAGCGAAAAGATGGGCTCGACCTTCAAGTTGTTGGTGATGATCTTATTGCCGATTTCCAAGGGGAGGTATGTTTCATCGAAGGAGACGGGCACGCCATCCGCCAGGCGGACGCGACGAATTCTGACCACGTGTTCGCCCTTTGTCAGCGCGAGGTGACTCGCCACGGTCGTATCAGCAGTCACCATCTCTTTACCGATCACGCGGGCCGTCGGCTTGCGGCCAAGTCCGCGCATATCCTCTACAAATCCTCTCAATTCTGTGAGTTCGTGCGTGATCTTGGGCGAAGCGACGAACGTACCTTTGCCGCGGCGAATCTCTACGAGACCACGGCCCACGAGATTTTGGATAGCACGCCGAACCGTAATGCGGCTAACCTCGAATCGCTCAATGAGACTATCTTCGGTCGGCAATTGGTCGCCGGCTTTCATGTCTCCATCGGCGATTTCGCCGGCGAGGATGGTTTCGACGCGTGAATAGAGAGGAGAATCCCGTGCGCCTTTCATATAGACATCATAACGTCATATTGTCAAAATCGGGGCATTGCAGGGAGCTCCGGCAGAACGTGCCTAACCAGAGGTTCCACTACAAAAATTGCTATTTAAGCCGTCTTGATGAGTCAGATGTAGAATCGCGGACATCTAGTGCTAGACGCATCAACTCAGTTCCCCGACAAGGCGTTCATCATGATCGAAGCTTCTGATTTTCGGATTACGAAACTGCCGCTCAATCACGGAGCGGGCCACATGCCCGCGCTCGGATTTGGCACACTCATCCCCGATGCGGCGGTAACGATAAGTGCTACCACAGCCGCGCTGGAAGCCGGATTTCGACACTTCGACTGTGCAGAACGATACCTGAACGAACGTGAGGTGGGCCAGGCCCTGCAGGCAGGACTTGCCGCTGGAGGAATTGCGCGCGAGGACGTCTTCGTCACAACAAAATTGTGGAACACCAATCATCGGCCCGAGCGTGTGGAACCGGCTTTCCACGCGAGTCTTGACAGACTCGGGCTCAACTACCTGGATCTCTACCTCATTCACACTCCATTTGCGTTTCAACCGGGGGACGAGCAGGATCCGCGGGATCAAAACGGCAATATTCTTTACGACCGCGATGTGACTTTGCTCGATACCTGGAGGGCGATGGAGAGTCTTGTGGACCGCGGCAGATGCCGGGCCATTGGACTGTCTGACATCAACCTGGAAGGGCTTTTGCCCATCTACGAATCGGCGAGAATCAAACCTGCGGTGGTCCAAGTCGAAGCACATCCGTACCTGCCGGAAACGGAGCTTCTGGAGTTTTGCCGGGAGAAAGGTATCGTGCTTTTGGCCTTCGCGCCTTTGGGTCATGGAATGAGGCCAGGGCCGCTTGAAGATCCAGTGGTTTTGGCCATCGCTGCGCGGGTTGGAAAGACGCCGGCACAGGTCCTGCTGGCATGGGCAGTGCAACGCGGCACGGCTTTGCTCACCACGCCCAGGAGTGCGGATCGGGCGAGAGAGAATTTCAACATCTCAGCCCTTCCAGAAGACGCATTTGACCAGATCAACCGCATCGAGATCAGACAGAGGCTCAATGACGTCGTGAAAACCGGCAGCCCAGGTTTCATTCCACGAGTTAAATCAGCATGAAAGCCAAACAACACGGGGAGGGGTCTATGCAAGAAGAACAAATACGTGAAGCCCTGAATGCGCATTGGCAAGCATCTGCGGCCGGCGATGTAAACGCTGAACACGATATTTACGATGATGATGCAATTTGCGATTATCCCCAATCAGGCGAACGAATCCTCGGACGACGCAATCTGCAGGCCTTGCGGAGTCATCATCCCGGCAAGCCGTCGGGGTTTAACGTCAAACGAATTGTCGGGAAAGGTGATCTCTGGATCACGGAATACACCATCATCTACCAGGGGCGCCCAGCATACACAGTGAGCATTATGGAGTTCCGCAACGGCAAGGTGGTGCACGAGACACAGTATTTCGCGGATCCCTTCGAGGCGCCGGCCTGGCGAAGCCAATGGGTTCAGCGGATGGCGTGACTCCGGCGTCGCTCCTCCATCTCTTTCGGCCGTTGACAATTGATAGTCGAGTGTCTACCATCGTCGCCAGATGAGGGTAGAACGTCTTCCGTGGCGAAGCAAGCCCAGCAGCGGATCGGGCTCCTGCAGGAACGCCGGACATGCTCATCCCGAGTGCCCTTCTCTACGGGCCTGCTGACGATCACCAGATCGGTGTGATGTGGCCGGCGGCCGAGGAGAACTGACGTGAAATGGTGGCAGATCAAGAAGAGAGATGCAGACCTGGAGCGGGAGCTGCGTTCCGACCTGGAATTGGAAGAAGAGGAGCAACGCGAAGCTGGCCTTTCGGGAGAAGAGGCTCGCTACGCAGCCTTGCGCGCCTTGGGCAATCCTACCCTTATTCGTGAACAGACTCGCGCTCTCTGGTCCTGGAACTGGCTTGAATCCTTCGCGCGTGATCTGCGCTTCAGCTTGCGCACGCTTGGCCGTACTCCCGGTTTTACCGTCATCGCCATCCTGGTGATGGCGTTGGGCATTGGCGCAAACGTCGCGCTGTTCACGGTAGTGCGCGGCGTTTTGCTCAAGCCGTTGCCATTCAATGATCCGGATCGCCTCATGATGATCGATGAGGCGAGCCTTCATGAAGACGATACGGTTCGTTCGAACTGGGTTGCCGGCGGAATGTACGCCGAGTGGAAGAAGCAGAACCGTAGCTACAGCAGTCTCGCGCTCGCGCAGTCTATCCGGGTTCAACTCTCCGGCTCCGGCGGGCAATTGCCGGAGAAGCTGAATAGTGCGTTGTTTTCATGGGACATGCTCCGCACGCTAGGAGTGCAGCCCGCCCTGGGCCGGGATTTTATGCAGGCCGATGACAGCCTCGGAGCCAGCGGCACCGTGTTGCTGAGCTGGAGTCTTTGGAAGCGCCGCTTCGGTGGTGACCCTGCCATCCTGAACCAAACGATCTCTCTGGACGCCCAGCCTTATACCGTGATCGGAGTCATGCCCGCCTGGTTCGACTTTCCTGACCCGTCTACGCAGCTATGGACGCCGGTTTACCAGGAAGAACCTGTAGACGCGATGACCTCGTTCAGCAATCACATGTTTCGCGTTGTGGGGCGGCTGAAGCCGGGAGTCAGCGCAGCGCAAGGCGCGGCCGATCTGAGCGTGATCTCCCTGCGCATCCATAATGCACACCTGAACGATCCATTCGTTTCTCAAAGGGCCAGGAGCCGACCGCTGCTGGAGCACATTGTAGGCAAAATCAAGAAGCCGCTCTATGTGCTAATGGCTGCGACCTGCTGCCTGCTGCTGATCGCCTGCCTCAACGTAGCCAATCTGCTGGTGGCGCGCGCGTCCGCGCGGCGTAAGGAGCTGGCTATCCGCACCGCACTGGGCGGAGGCCGGCTGCGTCTGGTGCGCGAGCGGCTGATGGAGAGCCTGCTGCTTTCGGCTGGCGGCGGCGCCCTGGGGCTCTTGCTCGCTTTCGCCGCGCTTCGTTGGCTGACGCAAACTCGCCAGGACATGAGCCGTGTCGAATCCATCCACATGGACGGCGTGGTGGGGGCGTTTACGGTCGGCGTTATCGTGCTGTGCGCGGTGTTTTCCGGACTTATCGCTACGTTCAGCGCCAGCGACAAGCGCATTCTCGGCGCGCTGCATGAAGCATCGCGCTCGGTGAGCGGGGGCAGGGTGCAGGCCACGTTGCGCAAGATGCTGCTTACGATCGAATTCGGGCTGACGGTGATCTTGCTCCTGGGCGCCGGACTGCTGCTCAAGAGCTACGAACGGCTGCGTTCCGCCGACATGGGTTGCATGACGCAAAACGTGATTACCATGCACCTGGGCCTCCCCGATGCCCGCTATGCGACGCCTGCCCTGCGAGCCAACTTCTACGACACGCTCCTCGATCGTGTGCGCGCTCTGCCCGGAGTGGACGCGGCAGGCTTTGTGACGGCTGTCCCTGGCCAGGGCTACGGGGGTGATTGGACTTTTAGCATCGTGGAGCATCCCCTCTTGCCGCAAGGCAGTGGCCTGCTCGCCCTAAGCCGCTGGGCCGATCCAAAGTACTTCGGCGCGATGGGCATTCCTGTTTTGCGTGGGCGTACATTTGACGGGAAGCGATTGGATGCGGCGAACGAAGCCATCATCAGCCAATCGTTCGCCAGCCAGTATTTTCCGGGCGAGGACCCGCTGGGCAAACACCTCCACGTACGCGGGCAAGATGCCGTCATCGTGGGGATTGTGGGCGATACCCGCTATGCCATCGGCGAGCCGCCTCGACCGATGCTTTATTGCCCGCTGGATGCCGGTATCGAGAACGTCGGCACGCTTGTGATTCGCTCCAGCCACGATCCGGAGCAGTTCGCTCTTTCGGTACAGCGCATTGTTTCGGGGATGGACCGCGATCTGCCCGTCTCCGATGTGCTCACCATGAACCAGTTGCTCGGCAAATCGACCCTGGACCAGAACTTCAATGCGACGCTGCTGGTCGCTTTTGCCACGCTGTCGCTGGTCCTTGCCTCGGTGGGCCTGTTCGGTGTGATGTCGTACATCGCAGCGCAGCGGACGACCGAAATCGGCATCCGCATCGCACTGGGCGCGAAGCGCGAGCACGTGTTGCGGAAGATGTTGCAGGATGGAATGCAGCCCGCCATCTTCGGTCTTGTCGTGGGACTTGCGGCGAGCCTGGAAGCCGGCCGGCTGATACGCGATCTGCTCTATGAGATCCATCCGCTCGATCCGGCGGTTTATGCCGCAGTTGCCGCAACGCTGTTGGCGGTGGCCGGGTTGGCATGTATTCTTCCCGCGTGGCGTGCGTCACGCCTCGATCCGATGCAAGCATTGAGAACCGAGTAAGGTGATATTCCTGTTCCTCGCTATCAGCGCCACGGTTGCAGGAAGTGGGCTTTGAATTCGCGTGGCAGTTCGAGAAGTCGACCGGCCTCCATCGAACGGGTAGCCCAATCGACCAGCGCGCTATATTGATCGAACCTGGTTATATTCCCGAGCCACTGGGAGCCGGAGCCGGAGTTAACCACCACCACATTTGGCATATCGCAGGGGCCCACACAGCCGCTCACCGAAAGCTGAACGCGCTTCAGTAAGCCGCGCCTGCGCCACTCTTCCTTTAGCCAGGCAACCGGCACTTCCGGGCGATCCTTGTGCGTTGCCCCGCAGCAGCATCCCTGGCAAATAACGATCTGTCCAATCACTCGCCGCTTGGTATCCAGCATTCCATATCCCCTCGCAGTTGAAAATATAGTATAGGGGACTATATTATGCTAACCGGAGGCAATCTTGGCACACACCACGAAGGATAAGAAAAAACTGCTGTCGCGCACGCGTCGCATCAAGGGTCAAGTCGAGGCGGTGGAACGCGCTCTCGAAGGAGATGCGGAATGCGAAGACATCCTGCAACTCGTGGCTTCCTGCCGCGGCGCACTCAATGGCCTGATGGCGGAACTGATCGAAGGGCACGTGCGGTTTCACGTTCTCTCCCCCAATCAGAAGTCACTTCCCTCGCAACTTGAGGCGGCGGAGGAACTGATCTCCGTCGTCAAGAGATATTTCAACTAGAAGTTCGGAGGGCACTATGACCGTTGTGAACCAGAAGGAAACACAGGCTGATCTGGGCGAAGTAGCAAAAGCCGGAATTCACCTTCCTGAACCTACGGATGCCCTCTCCAACGTCTCGCCGGAAGAAGACCGCGAACATGGCTTTGAACTTGTCGAGGTGCTTCGCGTAGCCTTTGTCGCACTCGCCGCTGCGGCGGTCTGGTTCCATCTCTGGGAGCCGTTTCACCGGGTAAGCGTAATTGGGTTAGGAGCGACGCTGATCGGGGGTTACCCCATCTTCAAGGAGGCATTCGAGAACATTCTTGAGCGCCGCATGACGATGGAACTCTCCATGACGATCGCCCTTGTTTCCGCGCTGGCGATCGGCGAGTTTTTCACTGCGCTTGTGATCACAGCGTTCGTGCTCGCGGCCGAGATCCTCGAAGGGCTAACTGTCGGGCGCGGGCGCCGTGCCATCCAGGACATGCTGGACTTTCTCCCCCAGACCGCGAGCGTGCTGCGAGAGAGTCGAATCATCGAAGTGGACACAAAAACGATTCTTCCCGGAGAAGTGGTTGTGATACGGCCGGGGAGCAAAATCCCGGTGGACGGCCGGGTGCTGAATGGTCATTCGTTTGTGGAGCAGGCCGCAATTACTGGCGAACCGATGCCCAGTGAAAAGAGGGCGGGAAGCGATGTTTACGCGGGAACCATCAACCAGGCCGGAACACTCCAGGTGCGCGCCGAGCGTCTGGGAAAAGAAACGACTTTCGGCAAGATCATCGAGGCGGTCGAGAATGCGGAGCGCTCGCGGGCCCCGATACAGAAGACAGCAGACCGGCTTGCCGGCTACCTGGTCTACTTCGCCCTGGGCGCCGCTGTGCTTACCTTTCTGATTACGCACAACCTGCGGTCTACGATCTCGGTCATCATCGTTGCCGGCGCGTGCGGGATTGCTGCCGGCACGCCCCTGGCCATCCTGGGCGCCATTGGCCGCGCGGCTCGAAAGGGCGCGGTCATCAAAGGTGGAATCTACCTCGAAGCGCTGGGGGAGTTGAATATAGTCTTCCTCGACAAGACGGGGACATTAACCTACGGAACTCCCGTGGTTTCGGCAATCCGCACCGCACCGGGCATTTCCGAGCGCACCCTCATCGAAGCGGCAGCCACGGCGGAACGAAATTCGGAGCATCCGTTGGGCCGTGCCATCGTCCGCTTTGCGGAGCGAAAAAACATGCCGGGCGCTGATCCAGAATTCTTTGAGTACCGCCTTGGCCGGGGAGTTCTTGCCTCTTTGCGCGGCACAGCCATCGTGGTAGGAAATCGGGCGCTCTTTGAAGAACTGGGAATCGTTCATCCAGAGAAAGAGACCGATCGCGAAGAGGCAGGGACCGAGGTCCTGGTTGCGCGGGGAGGCCGCTACTGCGGATCCATTGTGGTGACTGACCAGTTACGCCCGAGCGCCGCGCCCGCGGTCAAGACTCTTGGTGAGATGAACATCAGGGTTGTCTTGCTCACGGGGGATACAAAGGCAGCCGCGAAAGCGGTAGGAGACCAACTCGGCATCATTGATGTCTATTCCGATCTTCTGCCGGAACAGAAGACGGCTTTCATCGCGGAACAGGTGAAAAAGGGGCGAACCGTGGCCATGTTGGGCGACGGCATCAATGATGCGCCCGCACTGAGCGAGGCGACCGTTGGTGTCGCCATGGGCGCAGGAACGGATGTTGCCAGGGAAAGTGCGGATGTGGTTCTGATCGGCAATGATCTGGCAAAGTTTGTGGAGACGGTCCGTATCGCGCGAAATTGCCGGCGGATCATACTGCAAAATTTCTACGGCACGCTCATCGTCGATACTATCGGGATTGGCTTGGCCGCTGCCGGCTTTCTCAACCCACTGCTGGCAACATTTATTCACGTTGCTTCGGAGCTAACCTTCATTCTTAATTCGACACGCCTGCTTCCCCCTCGTGAGAAGACGAAAGCCGTCAGCGAAGAGGCGGCAATGGCCGGCGCCTAAGGAGTCGGACAAGGTGAAGCGCATCTCGCATTCCGACGTCCTCACCACCCTTCTTGCGTTAGGCTCCTGGATCCTGATTGTGTTCATGGCCTGGACACTCCTTCGTTCTTTCTAGTCGAAGGTGCGGCCCGTGAGCCACCAGGCGATTCAGAGGGTCTCGATCGCCACGCCGGCGGCCATCTCTCCTCCGGTAGCACGAAATATACAAATGTATTATTCTCGCCGTGAGCCTGAGAGCTTAACATCCATTTAGGGCGAAATCTCGTACTTCAGGTAGCACGAGTTTAAAGGGCATCGTACCGCCGCGGCTCTTCCCACTTGTTAATCGCCTCGCCGCCGGTGCGTGGCACGGCTCTCGCGGCGTAAAGAAAGGCCCATCCATCCATGGCGACGGCCCCACAAATGGTGCAAAGGCTGCTCTCCAGGTTGGTCCCCTCAATCGAAGGTAGGAGTACGGGTCTTCTTATCCTGTTTTTTTTCTTATCCCTGTCTCTGTACGCAGCGACCGGCGGCAGCATCTATGGTACCGTCCTGGATCCTAGCGGTGCCGCGGTGGCGGGAGCTACGCTCAACTTAGTCAACACAGCTCAGCTGACGACCTATCAGGCCGTTTCCGACAGGCAGGGTCTCTATTCCTTTCCCAATTTACCCGTAGGTCATTACGATCTCACCATTTCAGCCCCCGGATTTTCGATGGAAACGAAGACCAACCTTACGGTGGACACGGACTCAACCATGCGGCTGGATGTCGGGCTCGTCATTGGCTCCCAGACGGCCTCCGTGTTGGTCACCAGCAGTACAGGAGTGCCGGTGGATACCGTCGCCACCCATCTGGGCGAAGTCATATCCGGCTCGCAGATGACCGCGCTGCCGTTGAATGGGAGAAGCTACACGGATCTGCTGGCGATTCAACCGGGAGTGGCGCCGATTTCAACCCTGTTGCCGAGCTCGGTCATCATGGCAGGGGTCACCGGGAGCATCGATCCATCGGGCGATGAGAATCCCGGCAATCTGTCCATCAATGGCCAGCGCGAATCCTCCAATGGCTTCATCGTGGATGGAATCGATGTGCAGGAACACATGAACGGCGGTACTTCCATCATTCCAAACCTCGATTCGATGGAGGAGTTCAGAGTCCTGACCAATAACTTCGAGCCTGAATACGGCAACTACAACGGCGGCATGGTCACGGTTGTCACCAAGGAGGGAAGCAACGTACTCCATGGCAATGCCTTCGAGTTTTTCCGCAATACAGCGCTCGATGCCCGCGGGTATTTCGACCCTACACGGCCGGCATTCAAGCAGAACCAGTTTGGGGGCACGGTTGGCGGCCCGATCAAGCGCGACAAGATTTTCTTTTTCGTGGACTATCAAGGAACCCGGACCGAGCAGGGTGTTTCTACTGGCAACATCTCTGTGCCCACTCTGGCTCAGCGGGCCGGCATTTTTAGTGACCTGACCGGTTCAGTGAGCGGCCCCTACTTCGCGAGTATGCTCACACAGGCTCTGGGTCGTCCGGTCACAGCGGGAGAGCCTTACACCAGCGTTTTTCCAAACGGCACGATCCCGCAGAGCGCATGGTCGGCGCCGGGTACGAATCTGCTGAAGTACATTCCATCTCCCAACGTCAGCGCAAGCCAGTATTCCACCTCGGCGTTCGCGCAGAGCGTTCGCGATGACAAGGGTGGCGCCCGCGTCGACCTGAACAGCCGGCTAGGCCAGATCTCAGGCTATTACTTCATCGATGACTATTACCTGGACAACCCGTATCCAGGCTCGGTTGCGGGGGCGAGCATCCCCGGCTTTGATGCGCTGTATATCGGGCGTGCGCAACTGATATCGGTGAGCGATAACAAGCTGATCGGCGCAAATACTATCAACGAATTTCATATTGGCTATCTGCGCAATGCCAATATCATCGGGCAACCGAAGGGCGGCCTTGGCGTGAGCCTGGCCTCGCAGGGTTTTGCCTCCGGCGCCAACGGGGGGGCCGGGATCGATGTGCAAGCTCCGCAGTTCGAGGGGGTGGAGAATATTACATTTCCCACCTTCGTCATGGGGGTTCCCATCACCAACATGACGCAAATCAACAACACGTACTACGTGAGCGATGGGCTCTCGAAAGTCATCGGCGCGCACACTCTGAAGGTCGGCGGACAATTTCATATCGACCAGGTGAATGACTATCCCAACGGGACGTTCAACGGGACCTTCAACATCAATGGCACCGAGACCGGGGATCCTTACGCCGATTTTCTGCTTGGAGTTCCCAGCAACTTCACCCAGTCTTCGGGTTCGGCACTGTATCTGCGCAATCGCTATGAGGGCCTCTACGCACAGGACAGTTGGCATGCACGCAGCGACCTCACCATCAACGCTGGCCTGCGCTGGGACATCATCATGCCTTTCTGGGAGAAGTACAACCAGATCCAGACCTGGGTTCCCGGAGCGCAGTCTGTACTCTACCCGGGAGCGCTCCCCGGGCTGCTTGTCGCCGGGTGATCCGGGAATCCCAAAGACGCTGGCGCCCACGCGCTACAAGAACTTCGCCCCAAGACTCGGGGTGGCCTATGCGCCGAAGTTCGATCATGGATTCTTGAAGGCGCTCTTCGGAGCGACGGCAAGGGCAGTATTCGGGCAAGCTACGGCATCTTTTATACGGAATTTCCCGGCTTGGCGGCCGGCATTATGTACGGCGTGCCTCCCTACGGCTACAACTATCTCAGCCCTGCGCCGCCGTTGATGGCAACTCCGTTCATTACCGCTGCCACGGGTGTCAATAACGGGCAGCGGTTTCCCTTCCCTTTTCCGCCGCACAATGTTTCCAGGACCAATCCCGACACCTCGGTTAACTGGGCCAACTTTGCGCCGCTTTCGGCGGACCCGTTCTTCTACTACCGCAATCAAGCGCCTTACATCAGCAATTACATGCTTTCGGTGCAGCAAGAGATCGCGTCAAGGGCATTATTGACGGTGAGCTATGTGGGCAACCAGGGGCATCGCATTCTCGCCGTCAGTTCGGTGAACCTCGGCAATCCTGGTTTGTGCCTCAGCCTACCCGGTTGCGGGCCCTTCGGCGAGGACACAACCTATACCGGCGCAACCGGTCAGACCATCTATGGAACGCGCACCGGACAAAGCAGCATCGGAGCACCCATAGCTACAGGCCCAAACTACGGCGAAAATACAGCCGACAAGTCTGCGGCCAACTCCAATTACAACGCATTTCAAACCACTCTTCGCTACCAGTACAGCGGCTCACAGTTTCTACTGAGCTATACCTTCGCGAAATCAATCGATCAAGGCTCCAACCTTGGGGAGCAGATCGATCCCCTCAACCCAAGACAGACCCGCGCCATCTCTGCGTGGGACCAGAAGCACACTTTTGTCGCCAGTTACACGCTGGCGTTGCCGATCGGGAGTGTCCTCAACAAATCCAATCGACTGATTGACGACTGGAGCATATCGGGAACAACGCGCTTCTCCACCGGGTTTCCGGTAACGCTCTACGACAACTCCGACAATTCGCTGCTGGGGACGTTGGGCAATGGCGTGAATAACTATTTGCTGGATACGCCTGCAATACTTACCGGGACAGCTCAAGATCAACACCAACGGTCGCAACGGCACCCGGCCTTCAATACGTCCTTTTTCCGGAAGAAGCGTTGGGTCAGTTGGGCAACGCAAAACGCCGGAACTTTTATGGCCCCGGGATCAATAACTTCGACCTGACACTGCAAAAAGTTTTGCGGCTAGGCGAAGCGAAATCACTCGAGTTCCGCCTGGAGGGATTCAACGCCTTCAACCACGCGCAGTTCTATGGTCCCGCGTCGGTGGATGGGCAAGTGGAAGACCCCAACTTTGGCCAGATCGTTAGCGCCCCGGCGCCTCGGCTGGTGCAGCTCGCGGCGAAGTTCTCGTTCTAAAGAACGGCATCCTCTCGGACTTGGAAGAAGAGTACGGGAGAACCAGGTTGGTTATTGTTGGGTCTGGCTTGTCCATCCACCTCCACTACTGTACAGGTGAACCGCCACCCTCCACCTTGGCAGTAGTGGAGGTGGATGGACAGAGTCAACCAACGAGAGTCCCCTTTCGCAGCTTCTAAAGCTACAGAGGGATAATTTGCCCGCCAATCAAGCGCAAGCTTTTAATGCTTGTGCTTGAGCTCTTTGCCCGAGTTGGTCAGTACTAATTTCCCCAATTCGACCCCGCGCAAAGCCAACATGCGATCCGCGATCTCCTGCAGTTCCTTGCTTTTGCCCTTCATGATGATCACTTCCAGACAGTAGTGATGATCGAGATGGACATGCGTGGCGGCAAGAACCATGGCGCCCACCGAGTGCTGCGTCTCGGTCAGTTTCTCAGAGAGATTAGGAACATGGTGGTCGTACACCAGCGTTAAGGTGCCGACGACAGGCTTGTTGGAGTCAACCGTCTCGGATAGCAGCGCCTCGCGGATAAGATCGCGGAACGCCTCGGAACGGTTCTTGTACCCGCGCTTGGCGATCAAGCGGTCAAACTCGTTCAGAAGATCTTCTTCGAGCGAAACCCCGGTCCTGGCCAATTCTGACATTGTGCTTCCCCGCCCTGATTGTAACCACCGTTACACCTCCGCCGCAGCCAGATCGTCGTCTTTCGTCTCCCGGATAGAAAGCAATCCCAACAGCGTCAACAGCGCAGCCGCAGAAAGGTAGTAGCCCACGTATTGCAGGCCATACGTCTTGGCCAGCCAGGTAGCAATGTAGGGCGCCAGCGAAGCGCCCAGGATGCCGGCAAAGCTGAAGGCCAGCGAGCTGCCCGTATAACGCACGGGCGTCGGGAACAGCTCAGAAATCACCGTGCCCAGCGGCCCGTAAGTGATGCCCATCAAGCTGAGCCCCAAGGCCATCATCAGCGCCGCCCCAGTGGTGCCGGCAACGAACAGCGGCGCCAGCACCAGGCCGAAGATGCCGATCGCTACCGTGACCCCCAGCATCACCCGCCGCCGGCCTCGTTCCGCCAGCACCGCGGAAACGGGAATGAACAGGGCAAAGAAACAGATGCCGAATAACTGAATGAGCAGAAACTTCGCCCGGCTGTAGTGCAGCGCAGTGGTGCCCCACGAGAGGGCAAAGACCGTCATCAGGTAAAACAGAACAAACGTCGCCAGGCTCACCAGTGATTCCCGCGACCAGCGCCCGGGTGATAGTTACGAAACACCGCCAGCATGGGCAACTTCACCTGCTGCCCGCGCTGGAGCGCTTCGCGGAAAACAGGCGTCTCGGTAATCGTGAGCCGCACATAGAGGCCAAGAAAAACCAGCACCGCGCTGGCCAGGAAAGGAAGCCTCCAACCGAAGGCGAAGAACTGCTTGTCCGTGAGCCATCGCGAGAGCAGCAGGAAGGTGCTACCGGAGAGCAGGAAACCAGCCGGCGCTCCCAGCTGGGGAAACATGCCGTACCACGCGCGCTTGTTTGGGGGCGCATTCTCAATCGCCAGCAGCACCGCCCCACCCCACTCGCCTCCGAGACCCAGCCCCTGCCCGAAGCGGCACAGCGCCAGCAGCAGCGGCGCGGCAAAGCCGATCGCTTTATAGGTTGGCAGCGCTCCGATGGCTACGGTGGATATCCCCATGGTCGAAAGCGCGATAACCAGCGTGGTCTTGCGGCCTATGCGATCGCCAAAGTGACCGAAGAGCGCCGAGCCCACCGGCCGGGCCAGAAACGCGATGCCAAAGGTGGCCAGTGATTCGAGCGTGGCCGACGCCGGGTCGGACGAGGGGAAAAACAACTTGGGAAAAACCAGCACCGCCGCGGTGGCGTAGATGTAGAAGTCGAAGAACTCAATGGTGGTGCCGATCAGGCTGGCGAATAGCACCTGGCGCGGTGAATTCACGGGCATGCCTGTCCTGGGGTGGGTTGTGCTCATCAAATCTCCAATAGCAGCAGGTTTCTATGCTAACCTGTCCGCACCGACAATGGCCGAGGCTGCGTACATCCTTGGGGCCACAGTCCAAACCTCAGAAGTTCTGGATTCGCCCCGCCACTCCGCGCTGGTCCGCATCACTCACTGGATTTTCACGCTCAGCTTTTTCGGGCTGGTGGTCAGCGGTGTCGGCATTATCCTGGCGCATCCTCATTTTTACTGGGGTGAAACGGGAAGCATCGGCACTCCCTCCCTGTTCGATCTTCCGCTCCCTACCATGCTTGGCGGGCCCTCCGGCTGGGGCCGCTCGCTGCACTTTCAATCCGCCTGGTTTGCCGTGCTCTCTGGCTTGCTCTATGCAATTTCCGGCCTATTCACACAACACTTCCGCAAGCAGTTTCTTCCCCGGCGCGCGGACTTAGCCTGGCACTCCATGCGGGCCGCTGTTCTCGACCATCTGCGCTTCAAACGGCCGGTCGAAACGGATTCCTACAACTTTCTCCAGCGCCTGTCGTATCTTGCCGTTGTCTTTCTCTTCTTCCCCCTGATCATCATCACGGGGCTGGCCATGTCTCCGGCCATCACCTCCGTGGTTCCGCAGATAGTCACCGTTTTTGGCGGCTACGAGACCGCGCGCACCCTGCACTTCTTCCTGGCAGACTTTCTCGTTCTCTTTCTTCTGGTTCATGTCGCCATGGTGATCCTGGGCGGGTTCAAGACCCGCATGCTGGCCATGATCACTGGCCGCCCAGCCGCTTCGCGAAAGCAGGCCTTATGAGCAACCCGGTCTCACGCCGCAAACTCATCACCGGCGGCATCGCCGCTGCAGCCGGAGTCTCGGGCCTGGCCGTTGCCGCCAACATCGCCTCCCGTTATGGCCTCATCCCGCCCGATAGCGGCGGCATCTGGGGAGTGGGCGAGACGCTCACTTACGCTACACAGCACCTTCTCATGTCCCATCACTCACTGGCCCGCGAGTTCAACCGCAGCGAAGTCTCGAAGGTGGTGCCGGTCAGCGGCAATCCTCCGGAGACCGAGCCCTACGCGCGCCTCCTGGCTGGCGGCTTTGCCGATTGGCGGCTCGCCGTGGGCGGCATGGTCGCTCGCCCCTACGCCTTCTCGCTCGCGGAGCTGAAGCGCATGCCGGTTCGCTCCCAGATCACTCACCAGGCTTGCGAAGAAGGCTGGTCGTTCATCGCCGAATGGACCGGAGTACCCCTCTCTCATGTTCTGAATCTGGTGGGGGTGAACCCGAAAGCCAAATATGTCGTCTCTTTTCCCTACGATGAGTCCTGGGACAGCATCGATCTGGCTGACGCCTTCCATCCCCAGACATTTCTCGCCTATGGGCTGAACGGGCAGGATTTGCCCACGCCCCACGGTGCCCCGATTCGCCTGCGTGTCGCCCGCCAGCTCGGCTACAAGAGCGTGAAGTACCTCTCCCACATTACCGTCACCGACAACCTGAAAAGTATCGGCACCGGCAAAGGCTCCTCACAACTGGATTACGGCTACTCCTGGTACGCCGGCATCTGAGCCACCGCGCCTGGTTGTGGAATCGCGACGCCCCCAGCTAGCATCAACAAATAAAGGAGTTTTTGCATGAGCCAAACCCAAGCCGTCTCTGCCGCAGCCGCTGGAACCATTACCCTCGGTGGCGACCTCACCGTCAACCGCCTGGGCTATGGAGCCATGCGCATCACGGGCAAAGGCATCTGGGGCCCTCCCGCCGACAAGCCCGCGGCCCTGGCCACCTTGCGCCGTGCGGTCGAATTGGGCGTCAACTTCATCGACACCGCGGACTCCTATGGGCCCAACGTCTCCGAAGAGCTGATCGCCGAGGCCCTTTACCCCTATCCGGCCGGCCTGGTGATCACCACCAAGGGTGGATGGGAGCGCTGCGGTCCTGCCCAGTGGCTGCACAACGCCAGCCCCCAGCACCTTACCCAGGCAGTGGAAGGCAGCCTGCGGCGCTTGCGTCTCGATCGCATCGACATCTACCAGCTGCACATTCCCGATCCGGCTGTCTCCTACGATGCCTCCATGGAAACCCTGGCTACGCTGCGCGAGCAGGGTAAGATTCGCCACGTTGCCCTTTCCAACGTGACCCAGGAACACATTGAGCGCGGCCGCAAAATCGTGCCTATCGTTTCGGTACAAAACCGCTACAGCTTCGCCGACCGCGAATGGGATTACGTGGTCAAGTATTGCGAGCAGAACGGCATCGCCTTCCTGCCCTGGGCTCCGTTGGGGCAAAACCGGAAAGCGCTGGACGTGCTGGAGAAGGTGGCCAAGGAACTCGGCGCCACCACACTGCAGACGGCGCTTGCCTGGCTGCTGAAGCGGTCTAAGATTATTTTGCCCATTCCCGGAACGTCCTCCCCGGCGCATGTGGAGGAGAATATAGCCGCAGCTGGATTGGAACTGCCCGATGCCGCCTTTAAAGAGCTGTCCAACGTGACTCCGCCGCCAGTGAGCTATCGCGTGAGCTCGATTTCGCCGTCTTGATAAGGAGCGGAGACATGAAGACCTATCGCATCGCGACCGTGCCCGGGGATGGTATTGGCAAGGAAGTTGTGCCCGCAGGGCAGCAGGTTCTGGAAGCCCTCGCCGGAAGTGGCATTCGTTTCGAATTCGAAAACTTCGACTGGGGTGGGGACTATTTCCGCCAGCATGGGGAGATGATGCCGGAGAGCGGACTCGATGCCCTGCGCTCCAAGGATGCCATTCTATTCGGCTCCGCCGGCGATCCGCATATCCCCGACCACATCACGTTGTGGGGTCTGCGGCTGAAGATTTGCCAGGGGCTCGACCAATACGCCAACGTGCGCCCCACGCGCATTCTTCCCGGTATCGATGGGCCGCTCAAGCGCTGCAGGACGGAAGACCTGAACTGGGTTATTGTGCGCGAGAACACTGAGGGCGAGTACTCGGGTGTGGGTGGCCGGGTTCACCAGGGTCATCCTCTCGAGGTGGCCACGGATTTGTCGTTGATGACCCGGGCTGGGGTCGAGCGCATTCACCGCTTTGCCTTTCGCCTGGCCCAATCGCGGCCCCGCAAGTTGCTCACGGTGGTTACAAAAAGCAACGCGCAGCGCCACGCGATGGTGATGTGGGACGAAATCGCGGCGCAAATTGCGAAGGAATTTCCGGACGTCACATGGGATAAAGAGCTGGTCGACGCGATGACCGCGCGCATGGTCAATCGTCCGGCTTCGCTGGATACTATCGTGGCCACGAATTTGCATGCCGACATCCTGAGCGATCTGGCGGCTGCGTTGGCTGGCAGCCTGGGCATTGCGCCCACGGCCAATATCAACCCCGAACGTTTGTATCCGTCGATGTTCGAACCGATCCACGGTTCGGCTTTCGACATCATGGGCAAGGGCTGGGCTAATCCCGTGGGCACCTTCTGGTCGGTGGTGCTGCTGCTGGAACACCTGGGTGAAGTTGAGGCTGCGGAGCGGGTAATGAAAGCCATCGAACAGGTGACGGCGAACCCTTCGTTGCACACCCGTGATCTCGGCGGCACGGCAACAACGGCGCAGGTAACTGAAGCCGTCTGCGCGCAGATTGCCGCTACTGCCAAGAGTCATTTGACGATTGCCTGACCCTCTTCACTGTCTGCTCTAGCAGAAGCCAGTACGAACGGGACGGGTGCCCCAGGTTCGCCAAAGCGTACCTGGGCTGAATGAGACGGGCGAAGCCCACCAAAGCTTTTTGCCAATCAATCAGCTAAAAGCAATCGAAACATATCATTTTCGGCCCAGGTACGCTTTGGCGAACCTGGGGCACCCGTCCCGTTCCTCCTGGCTTCCGTTAGGGGATGGAGTCAGGGGAAAGAGTACTTTCAGCCGTCCCTGCGGGGTTCATTTTGGAGAAGTAGTTCTCACGCAGACTCTGAAGGCCGTACCTTTCGGAAAAAACGAACCTCAGGGGCTAAAGCCCGATTGATGGAAGTGCGACTCTTTCCGCGACGCTGAAGCAGGGGGCTCCCACCGACAGCAATCCGCCCGGCGACTAGTCGCTCTTCAAGCGAAGATCACGCCGCTCAAAGATCGCCGTCCCCGCAGCGAACAGAAGCGCCGCCCCAACGATGATCAGCAGGAAGCCCACCGGTTGTCGCAATAGCCGCGCGGACTCGACCAGGTCTCCCTGGGTCAAAGTAAACAGCAGCCGCGCGGGAGCGAAGCCAGGCCACAGATAACCCAGGAAGCCAAGCAAGGCAAGCAACGCCAAAGAGGCCGTGGACGCCAGCATCATAGGGAGCCACGTGGCGAAGAAGAGAGCCGCGGCCGCGGTCCACAAACCCAGGACAAGTTGCGCCAGGGCCAGTGTAAGCACCAGTGGCGGTGGCTGATCGATGGCCCTAAGAAGCGCGATTCCACTGATCACAAAACTAACTACGTAAAGCGCCAATGGCAGCCAGGCAGCGCTGACCAGGGCAAAGAAGTATTGCCGCCGGCTCACCGCACGCGATAGCACGCTGGCGATGCGGCGCGAGCGTTGTTCATTGCCCAACAAGGCACCCCCGGTGAACGCCACCAGCCCCAATCCGTAGAGGCACTCCTGGTGCAGGATGGAGAGTACATCCTCAGCCTCCGGCTTAGCCGCGGGCACCAGCAGAATAGCCGCCATGCCGAACGGCCACAGCAACAGAAACAAATAGATCCAGCGATTCTGATACAGCAACCGGCGCGCAATCTGCCAGGTCTTCGACATGGTCCAGGTCTTCATGGATGCCCATTCTCTTCTTGCCTCACGCCGGGGCCGCTCCATTCGAGAAACAAATCCTCCAGCCGGCGGCGCAGCGGCGCAAGACTGATGATCTCGCCTCCCGTCTGCCAGACTCCCTCGATCACACGGCGCTGTTCCTGCACAGGAACCGATATGCGGATGGACGCAGGGCTCACACCGGCGGTCGCGGCTGCGGGGTGGATGCGGCTAAGTTCAGCCAGAGAAATACCGCGCAACTCAATCTCCACCCGATCGGATTCGCTCTGAAAATCCTTGAGCGATCCCAAACGAACCAGGCGGCCCTGGTTGAGAAAAGCGATCCGGTCGCAGATGTGCTCCACCTCGGTCAGCTGGTGGGAACTAAAGAAAATGCTCTTGCCGGCGTGGCGCGCGTTGCGCAGCAATTCCCTTACCTGAAGCACTCCCGCCGGATCAAGCGCCGCAGCGGGCTCGTCGAGAATCAACAATTCCGGGTCATTGATCAGCGCCTGGGCAAGTGCCAGGCGTTGCTGCATTCCCCGCGAATACTGACGCGCATCCTTGCGTTCATTCGGCAAGCCAACCGCAGACAGCAGATCACGAATGTCTTTCGCCAGCCGGCGATCATTCACCCCATTGAGACGCGCCGCTAACTCCACGCTGCGGAAGCCGCTCTCGGAAAAGAACACCGGGACATCCGGTACAAAGCCCAGCCGTGCCCGCGCCTCCGCATCGCCAAAGGGCTTGCCCAACAAAGACCCGCTTCCCGAAGTGGGCTGAAGAAAACCAAGCGCGAGATGGATCGCCGTTGTCTTCCCCGCTCCATTCGGACCCAGGAAGCCAAGGATCTCTCCATCCTCCAGGCTCAGTGTCAAAGGATGAAGTGCAGTCTGCTTGCCGAACTGCTTCGAGATTGCCGAGAACGTCAGGCGATGGGCCATGTCTAGGACTAAATAGACGAGCCTAAAGCAGAAAGAGATCAGGGATTGACCTGATCTCTCCTGCTAGCGGCGTTTTGCCGCTGATTAGTATTGAACCTTGACGAAAATGATGACCAGCGTGAAGAGGGAGAGTGACTCCATAAACGCCAGGCCGAGGGTAAGCAGTAGAAGGATGCCGGCGCGCGCTCCAGGATTGCGGGCCAGCGCTTCCGTGGCCGAAGCGGTTGCCCGGCCCTGGCCGAGGCCGCAAAGCCCAGCGGCGATGCCCATGCCGAGACCGGCTGCGATCGCAGTGAGTCCATGCCCAGGACCACCGCCCTCACCACCTGAGGTTTGAGCAAACGCCGGAACCGCCATGAACAAGGCGGACAGCGTCATGAATAGATATTGCAGTTTGCGCATTCTTTCTCCTTGCTTCCGTAAATTGCCGCCAGTGGGTGGTTGAGGCTCACCGTGCTGGCCCCCTCACGCTTGCGGCCTTCGCGCCGGAGTGGAAGCATAGTCCTCCGGAGCGACAACATCGTCGAAAAGTCTAGTGGTCGTGCGCTACTGCCTGGGAAACGTAAATCATGGTCAGCAGCATGAAAATGTAGGCCTGGATCATCGCCACCCCCAGGTGCAATCCCATAAACACAATCGGGATACCCAGGGGAACGAGGGAGAAGAAAACCAGCGTGACCATCTCCCCGGCGAACATGTTGGCGTAAAGACGAACGGTGAGGGAGAGGATGCGCGCGAAATGCGAGATCAATTCAATCGGCAGCATCATCCAGGAGATCCACCAGATCGGCCCCACAAACTGCTTAATATAGCCGACTCTGTTCTCGCGAACTCCATGGAAGTGGTAATAGAGAAAGCACAGCAGTGCGACCCCCAGCGGAACTGTGGCCACAGAGGTGGGCGCAAGCAGGCCTGGAACCAGGCCCAGCAGGTTCGAAAGCAGAATAAACATCAGCACGCAGGTGGTGAACATGACATAGCGCTGAGCATGCGGCCCGATGATCGAATCCGCCTGGTCGGAGACGAAACCATGCAGCATCTCCGCGATCTGCTGGATGGTCCCCGGCTTTTCCACATTGAGCGAGATGCGCACCAGGACGAAAAAGATGAAAAGCAGCCCCAGCACCAGGATCTCCATAGCGAAGGTCTCGGTGATGGGCGCCTGCGGATTGTAGGGCTGCACGTGGACCGCGTGCAGGACTTGCGTGGCCAAATTCCCAAAGTACTTGTTCAACGTATCCGTGATTAGGCTTGGTTCATGCATACGGGTAGCTCGTGCTGGTGCTCTCCAGTTCAGAAATCGTTTCGGGGTTCTACGCGGACCAGCCGCGTAACAGGCGGAGCGCTTCGATCAAAAGGGCGGCCAGCGCCAAGGCAAGGCCGATCAACAGAGCGGCCACCTTACCGTCCAAACTCCTCAGGCTAACATAAAGCAGTCCGGCAGCGGCGGCGATGCGGATAAAAAACCAGAACAGAACGCCCCCCAGGGGCTTGGGTGTGCCCTGAGGGCGCCCGCTCCCGAGATCCAGGCGCGTAATCACGGCGCTCATGAGCTGCCGCCACTCCAGAATGCCGGTGGCGGCAATGGCTCCCCCGACCAGGAACATCAGCATGGAGCGCCAGCCCCACGCGATCCATATCAATGGGATACCGGCTGCGATCGCAATGGCGACGCTGCGCAGCGCCCGGTTAAACACCAACCGCAAATCCTGGTCGCTGAATTCCATCATTCCTTACTATGGGACAGAACCACACGGAAAATCTGCACAAAGCCTGCCACCGCGCCGGTGATCAAGCCCAGAATGTTGATCCAGTGCTGATGTAACCAGTGATCGAGGGCCAGGCCGATGGCCCAACCGATGACCACCGCGGCGGGCAGCGACAAGGCCAACTGGATGAGGCTTTCGATACGCACCAGCGACTGTAGCGGGCTGTCCTTGGCCGAGGATTTTGCCGGCGGTGAGGGTCGGTCTGGCTGGTCGGGTGGCATCGGTATCGGTGCTAGTTATACACCACGGGTGGCGTTGGTGGGGGCAGGGCGCTCGGGCCGCGCGGTCGACGAGGAGCTGAAGGCTGCGGAAAACTCTGAACGAAGGGCACGGCTTTAGCCGTGCCGTAGAGCGCCACAGCTATGAGGGCTTTAGCCCCTGAGGTACGTCTCTTGGGACACGCCCCCGAAATCGGCCATCTTTCGCGGCCTAAAGGCTCTGAGGTACTGGCGGTCACAAAGAAATTCGCTCTGAATCATGGAAAAACCGTACCCCAGGGGCTAAAGCCCTCATATATGCAGCTTTCTTACGGCACGGCTGAAGCCGTGCCCTTCGTGCAGCGACTTTTTCCTAAGCCTGTGTGGTCAGGACCTAACCAAGAGCGAGTTTTTCCCCGACACTAAACGCGTACCCTTCGAACGAACGCTATCAGGCACCAGTGACGCAAACGTTATACTGACTTTTTGCTCCAGAGGCGTCCCATTGTTTGAGTCAGAATTCGAGAGCAATCTTTTTGCGCTGCGCAAAGACAAGCTGCGCCAGATTGCCGCGCTTGGCCAGCAGGCATACCCCAACCACTTTGTCACCACTCACACCCTCGCGGAGGTGCGCCACCAGTTTGGAGAGATCCCTCCCGAAACGCTGGACGCGCAACGGACCGTGGTCACGGTCGCCGGCCGCATCATGGCCATCCGCGCCCAGGGCAAGGCCGGCTTCGCCCAACTGCAACAGGGCGGCGAACGGCTGCAAATCTATGTCCGCCTGGATGCCGTGGGAGAACAGAGCTTTCAGCTCTACAAGCTGCTCGACCTGGGAGACCACATCGGCGTCTCCGGCTACGTCTTCCGCACCCGGACCGGCGAGCTCTCCATCCATGTGGAAACCATCACGTTTCTGGCCAAAGCAATGCTCGCCCTTCCGGAGAAGTATCACGGCCTGGCCGACGTGGAACTCCGCTACCGCCAGCGCTACGTAGACCTCTTCATGAACATCGATGTGCGCGAGGTGTTCGTCAAACGTGCCCTGGTGCTCAAAGCCATCCGGCGCTTTTTCGACACCCGCGGGTATATCGAAGTGGAGACTCCGATGATGCAGCCCATCGCCGGAGGAGCCACGGCCAGGCCGTTTCGCACGCACCATAACGCGCTCGACCTTCCGCTCTTCCTGCGTATCGCGCCTGAGCTCTACCTCAAGCGGCTGGTGGTCGGCGGTATCGACCGGGTTTACGAGATCAATCGCAACTTTCGTAACGAAGGCGTCTCCACCCAGCACAACCCCGAGTTCACCATGCTCGAGTTCTATCAGGCATACGCCAACTATCACGACCTGATGCAGCTAAGCGAAGAGCTCATCACCCAGGTCGCGGTTGAGGTAAACGGAACTACCATGACTACCTTCGGCGGCCACGAGATCGACCTCTCCAAGTGGCGGCGCTTCTCCATGCGCGAGGCCATCCTCGAGTTCTGGCCGGAGGGGGCGGGAGCCAAACCCGCATTAAAAGATTTTCAGAGTGACACCGAAGTGGGGCAGATGGTGGAGAGAGTGCGCGCGGCCGGCATCTCGCTCGACTACCAGCCGGGTCAGCCTGCGGGAAAGACAATCGCTGGTATCTTTGAAGCCGTCGCCGAGGACCACCTGATTCAGCCAACCATCATCTACGACTTCCCTGTCGCCGTCTCCCCGCTGTCCAAGAACAAGCCGGACGAACCAGACTGGGTGGAGCGCTTTGAGTTTTACATTGGAGGCTTCGAGCTGGGCAACGCCTTTAGCGAGTTGAACGATCCGGAAGAGCAGCGCAGACGCTTCGAGCAGCAACTGGCGGAGCGCGAGCGAGGGGACACTGAGGCCCATGTCATGGACGAAGATTACGTGCGCGCCTTGGCCTACGGACTGCCGCCCACGGCGGGGGAGGGTATCGGCATTGACCGGCTGACCATGGTGCTCACCGGCTCAAAGTCGATCCGCGACGTGATCCTGTTTCCGCTCCTCCGTTCCCAATCTGGAACTACGGCAGGTAGCGAAATTACGCCCGGAGCCGCCCACGACGATGGGAGCGGCCAGCCGGCGTGACGGCTTGGTTTGTCACCCCGACAGTTCGAGAGAGCGCCGGCTTTATTTTTTGCTGCCCGGCTTCACGACCCGCTTCAGCACCTGGCTCAGGCTGGTTTTCTCAAATTCATCCAGCAGAGCTATCATGGAGCCGGAGAAGATCTTTTCCAGGGCGGAGTTAACTCGCAATGCCGGTGCAGCATGGACATTGGGAGTGTGGAACAGCGAGCCGGTCTCCACTGCCTTGTAAACATCCGCCAGCGTGATCGCTTTTGGAGATTTCAGGAGCCGTGAACCACCGGTAGGGCCTTTTTGACTTTCGATCAGCTTGGCCTGTTGAAGAGAGGCAAGCACGCGGCGAACAACGACTGGATTGGTATCCAGCTTGAGCGCAATATCAGTAGAGGTTTGTAATGTATCCGGCTCCGAAGCAAGCAGAACCAGTACATGAACCCCGGTAGCAAATCTGCAGTTGACAGCCATTCACGAACGCTACCATACAAGAGCGAAATTGGGCATGGCCCTGTGACGGCACGTTAGTAACTTCCAAGGTTGCAGTACCACCGACAGGTAACCATGACCATTTCGTACCCGTCGCAGGATCGTTTGCCAGATTACCTCAGCCAAAGGAGCATTTTTGCGAATTCTGTTTGTCGGTGATGTCTTTGGCCACGCCGGAAGGCGTATCGTAACGGAACACCTCGCCCCCTTGATCGAACAGAAAGAGGTCGATCTGGTGGTGGTCAACGCTGAGAATGCGGCCGGCGGCTTTGGCGTGACCCCGGGGATCGCCGAGGAGCTGTTCGATCAGGGCGCCCACGTCCTCACGACCGGCAACCATGTCTGGGACAAACGCGAGATTATCGAATATATGCAGTCCGTGCCCGCGGACAGCCACGATCGCCCGCGCCGCGTGCTGCGCCCGGCCAATTACGTCGCGGGCACGCCAGGACATGGGGTCTACGAGGGGGAGCTGCCCTCCGGACAAACCTATGCGGTCGTCAATCTGCAGGGCCGGGTTTTCATGGGCAACCTGGAAGATCCCTTCCGCGCGGCGGACGCTCTGCTCAAGACGATCAAGGCCAAAGTGATCTTCGTGGACTTTCACGCCGAAGCTACTTCAGAAAAGGTGGCGCTCGGCTGGTACCTAGACGGAAGGGTTACCGCGGTAATCGGAACCCACACGCACGTACCCACTGCCGACCAGCGCGTTTTGCCCGGGGGCACGGCCTACCAGACCGATGTGGGCATGAGCGGGCCCTTCGACAGCGTCATCGGTGTGGAAAAAGAGCAAATTCTTGCCCGCTTCCTCAGCGGGATGCCGGGAAAATTCGAAGCGGCCAAGGGTGATCCCCGCATGTGCGCGGCCTTGATCGAGTGCGACGGCGCAACCGGACACGCCCTTTCCATCGAACGGATCATGCTAGGGGAGTAATTTCAGGCGAGCTTCTTACGCGCTCAGGGCCTCTGCCCCACTGGCCAGTTCATCCACCAGCCCGAGCTCCGTCTCCAATCCCCTGGTCCGCTCCCACCAGAACCAGGCCAGGAATGCCAGGGACGCAACCCCGCTCACCGCCATATCCATCCCGGGCAATCCCTTGGGCCCGAACCACTTTGCACCCCAGCCATCGAGCGCCGCCATGTAGACCACCGGCAGGTTCGCCAAGCTCACCCCCATGGCATACCGTCCACAGCCGCTGCGCCCCGGAGCGCCCACAATCTTCAGCACCAGGGCGCTATACATCGCCCAGCAGGCGCCGACGGTAAATAAGAACAGCCCGGATCCCACGATGTACATCCAGGGTCGTGGCGTCCCAAAACAAAACACTCCCAGTACCCCTGCATTCACCAGCCCTGTCACCGCGTACGCCATCCGGATGTCGAAATGGGCCGGCATCAACGCCATGGCAGCCGCGCCAGCGAAGGTCAGCACTCCTCCCATTAACCCATTGGTCCACGCCACCTGGTTGCCGGAGACCCCATAATCCGTGGCAATCGAAGAAAGAATCCCGATCGCCCCGCCACTGCCCAGGGGAGACACCAGCAGCAGAACCGCGGGCAACGCGCTCAGGCGCAGGAAGGTCTTCTTGAACTCCCGCCCCATCGACTACCATTTCTGCGCCGAAACCCTTGCCACGCCTGGCTACGGGACGCTCATCGAACCACAGCACCGGCAAGATGGGGATGAAGGTCAGTGCTGCCGCCGCCAGGCCCAGCGTCAGCTTGCTGACATGGGCTGCCAGCAACAGCAACCCGCCGCCAGACAGTGCTCCGCCGGCCAGGTTGCCGGCCTGCAGAAAGCATCCGACTCGTGTCTTCTGATCTTGCCGCATGAGCAACGAAATCAGCCCACCCACGGCGGCGGACCCCAGCAGGATCAAGCAGGAAGCGGTCCAGAGCAGCGTCACCGCACTCTTGCTGGCATAGCTCCTGGTCTCGAGCGCGAGCATCATGGTCAGGCTCGAAGCCGCGGTGGCAAGGAGGACCCAGGTCTTCCGCCGCAGCAGAAAATCCGACACCGGGCTCCACAGAAAAAACAGCGAAGTCGGCAACAGCAGCAGGGCTCTTTGATTGGCGATAGCGTGGGGCGCCACGCCCTGCTGGCGCAACAGGAAGGAGAGCAGGGTACCCGAGACTCCGCCTGTGACCACGGCGTGCGGCACGTTCAGGATGGCGAAGAGCCAGGGAGCGGGCGCACGTCGTTTCATACGCACGGCTCAGGGCTTCAGTGCAATGTCAGGCGATTGTCGCACCAGTTTTTTTGACGCAGAGGTGATCTGGCCATGGCGATCGAAATGAATAGTCCAGTTGATGGTGAGGGTGGGCCGGGAGACGTCGCTGAAAGTGACATCGGCGCTTTGATCGCTCTCGATCAGCATTTGCGGCTGGTTCGCGTCGAGGCGTAACAGGTCAAGGCTCTTATCCGGGAGTGGGCTGTAGTTGAGTACCTGGACCGGATATCCGCTCAATTCCGCATAGCACACAGCGATCATCAGCCAATTGCGCGCGTGGCTGAGCGGCGTCGTTCCCCGCTCCAGGCGCAGCATTCCGTTAAAGACTTCAAAGGTGCCGGGCCGGTTCCACGAGGCATCAAACGGCAAAAGGCCATGGGCATAGGTGGAGACAATGCGCACTTGCGCACTATTGCGCGGCAGCATAGCGACGAAGCGAGAGGAGCCGCTGTCACCTGCGCCGTGGGCAAAGGCGAGGAAGACGTAGTCCGGGAACGCCGGGCAGACGATCTGCTGGTAATGCCACCCCGGGTTGCTGATGTCGAAATTGGCTAGAGCAGCCTGCTTGGAAAGCTCGGGGCTCAGGTTGGATACCACGTCGTAATCCGCGGCGTTCATCTGCCCCGGCTCGAGATGGTCTAGCGCGACGACGGATGGCGGAACGGAAAGTGGAGTGGTCGCGATGGGGACCGCCGCGACTCCGGGAAAAGGGGTGTTGGTTGGGGTTGCCGTAACGCCGGGGAACAGATCCTGATTGTGTGGCTGCGGGGTTTGCGCCGGAGCGGAGAGGACAGCGAGACTGGTGAGCAGCAGAAGCCGGAGCTGGGGGGTGATTCTCGGCATCGAATTTTCACTCTACCACGCAGCCCGCGGGGCTTTGCCTGCTGTTATTGAAGGCTGAGCTTAGCTTGATACGAGGGTGCCGCCGATCGCTCGGCTTGCTCCTAATGACACAGGTGGTAGCAGGACCAGGCTGAGCTGGGATCCCCCGAAGATGATCAGAGCGCCGGAGGCGCGGCACTCAACTGCGGCCTAGTAATTCGGGGCCAACGCAATCGCGCCCAGTCCCAGCAGGAAGAAGAGAAACATCAGGGGGATTAGCCGCCGCGCGCCCGCGGGCGCTCCACGAAATTCATGCCACACAAAGACTCCCCATGCGGCGGAAACCATGGTTGCACCCTGACCGATGGCGTAGGAAATCGCCGGGCCGACAAAGCGCGCCTGGGAAGCGGCAAAATTCAGCACCGCTCCGGAGCACCACACGGCCCCGCCGATCAAGCCCCATAGATGCCAAACCGGGCGGCCGGCAAAGTACTGGCTCATGCGGAGTGGCTTCTGCCCAGGGAGTGGATGGCGCATCAACCACAGGACCGTCGGAATGCTGCACAACGCATTGCCCACGGCGAACACTGGAACCACACTATAAGACCCCAGAGATCCGCCGCCATGCATGGAGCGCGCAACAAAGGGATAAAACACGCCCATGAGCACGCCGGCCAACAAACTCAGAAGAATGCCCTGGGCGGTTATCCTGGTTCGCTGCTGTTCGCGGCGGCGATAGGCGATGGCGTCGATCACGATGGCCACCGCTACCAGGCCGACTCCGATAAACAACAGCCACACGTTGCCGGCCGGGGAAAAGGCATAGTTCAGCAACACCCCGATCACCAGGGCCAAGCCGATTCCCAACGGGAACGCCACCGCCAGCCCGGCGATCTCAATGGCGACGACCAGCAAAAGATTGGCCGCGTTAAAGATGATGCCGCCAGCCAGGGCCAACAGGAGATGTTTGGGGTCAGCCGCGGCAATGGCTGGGAATAGAACTCCGGGACCGCCTCCCAGGGTAACTCCCCAGGCCACGCTGCCCAGCAGAATACCGATGACGTAATCCCAGTAGAAAAGCTGGAGGGGCCAGCCCGGGGTCAGCTTGAGGGTGTTTGCCCAGGATCCCCAGCAGACCATGCTGAGCAGCATGAACGCGAGTTGGGCGGAATAAGTCTGGGGTAGGAAAGGGATAAAACTTCCCTCTGCAAAACGTGATCAGGAAGAGCAACCCCATGACCCGGGGTTGCTCTTCCTGTCGTGGCTAGTGCGCTGCGCGGCGATGAGCAGGCGCTGTTTTGGCTGGTGGCTCACCGTCAGTGAGAGTGATCATGGGCGGGGTTGGAGTGTAGGAATCGAACGTCGCGTCGTAAGTGACCGTAGCGCCGATTGCCGGCACGGACTTAAGCGGGGTCTTCATATTGATGGTGAAGTCCGCCTTCTTGCTCTGCTTGTTGTCTTCCGTGACCGCAACCTGAACCGCTTGAGCCGTTGCCTCAATCACCATGCCCGGCACCTGGACACGGGTGCCCTTCATGGTGTCCCAAACCTTCTGCGCGTCGTCGGGCTTGCCGTTGAAAAGGATGAATTCCTTATCAGCCAGGCTGAGCGTCTTCAGATCCGGAGTGGAAGCGACGGTTTGGGCGGCAAGGTCGGCGGGTGATGGAGGTGGCGGCGCCGGCGTCGGGTTATAGTCCGGTGGCGGAAAGAGATTGGCTTTGGCCAGGGCCTGGACAGCGGGATAACCGTCCATGCTGCCATGGAACTTCTTGTAGAAGTACTCAGCGGCGGCCTCGATCTGCGGCTTGGCCTGGGCGGGCGCGAATTGCGCTGCCCGGGTCAGGAACCACGCAGCATTCTTGAGGTCGGGCGGAGTCTGTTGGGCATAGGCCTGTCCCAGAAGATAGGTGTCATTGAGTCCAGGGCCGGCCTGCGTCGCATCCGGACTCGGATAGGCCTTCAGTTCATTGGTATAAGCCGCAATCGCTCCGGCGAAGTCCTTTTTGTTGGCGTCATCCTGAGCGATCGCGCTATCGAAAATCGGTGCGGTCGCCGTCTTCAACTTTTGATAGTCGGCCTCCGCCATGGCGGCCGGCTTGGCCGCGCTGAGGCCGGTCTGTGCCTGGGCAGCGGCTTTATCGAGTATGGGCTGCGCATCGGCGGGATTGGTTTTGGCGTGGGCCTGGGTCTCCTCCAGGTAAACCGAGGTAGCCAGCGCGCGCAGGTTTCCCGGATCCACCGCCAGCAGCCGGTCGGCGGCGTCCAACATCTTCACAGGGTCTCCCTGGTAGGCGACCATGAGCTGTTCCAGCATGTCGGTCTTGACCACAGAGTTGGGGTACTGGGTCAAAAATGCTTCAATGGCCGCTGCCTTGGCGGCCGGCGTGGACTGGCCGATGGCGTTGGTGTACGCATTGTATTCGGCTGGATCTTTAATGGTGATCTGACCGGACTGAGCGGCTTGGGCATACACCATAGACACGCTGCCTGGAAAGATAGTGGCCAAGGCCAACAAGGAAGCAAGGACGGACTTCTTCATGCAACGCTCCTAGGAGATGCGGGAATCAGGGAAACGCAGATATGAACAATCATGACGATACACAGCCGCAAGTTTCTCATCTTTTATGGGATATGCGCCGGAAAACTCGAGTCTGGGCTAAACGCTTTGATCCTTCGCTCTGTGGTTCACCCCAGTCGAGAAAAACCAAGGTCTTTCCGATGAGCTGTGGAAGGATTATAGAAACGCTTATCGCTTCTGACAAGTAAACGTATCAACGAATGACCAGACCATAGTTAGCATTGAAGCACGTGAGCGCGTTGGGAACGTTGCTCTGGAGCAAAAATGCTGGAGGCGGAGACGATGACAACACAGATAGAGCGGGATGCGGTCGATCCATTGGGCGGCCAGATAGCGGTGGTCACGGGGGCCGCGCGTGGCATTGGTGAGGCCATTGCCCTGCGGCTCGCACGCATGGGCGCCGCCGTCGTGCTCACTGCGCGCGATTCCGCCCGCTTGACGCAGGTGAAAGCAGCTATCGAGGAGCAAGCCGGAAAGGCCATGGTGCTGCCCTGTGATTTGACGGATGCGGGGGCTGTGGCGGCCTTTGGGGAGCAGGTCCGCGAGCAGTGGGGGCGGTGCGACATCCTGGTCAACAACGCCGGCGTCAGTGTGCTGCGCAAACCGCTGATCGAGTTACCGGTAGAGGAGTGGGATCAGATGATGGACACCAATCTGCGGGCGCCCTACCTGATGATCCGGGCGCTGGCGCCCATGATGATTGCGGCCCGGTCCGGTCATATCGTCAACATTTCGTCGCTCTCGGGAAAGAATATTCTGCCCGAGGGGGCCGCGTATTCCGCCTCTAAGTGGGGGCTCAACGGGCTCACGTACTCGGTTGCGGAAGAATTGCGGCAACATAACGTGCGGGTGTCGGTCATTGCTCCGGGTTCCGTCAACACGGGCTTCGGCGGTGCAGGAAGCACCAAGGATCGCAGCCGCATGGTCCAGCCCAGCGACGTCGCCCAGGTGGTTGCCATGCTGGTGACTCAGGCTTCCACGTCGTTTGTGAGCGAGGTGCTGCTGCGGCCTACTACCAAGCCGTAGCCCACGGGCAGGCAGGTTTCATGGGGAAGGCCGTTGAGGCCGCTTTGTTAGGGCAACAACGATCCAGGCTTCAAACTCCGCGCGAGAACTACTCTCCAAATAAAGTCCCGCAGGGACGGCTGAAAGTAGCCCAGGACGTTAGTCCTGGGGAAGGATAGGAAAGAAGAACCAGTCCCGTAGGAGTCTGTGTCGTAGCTAAGAAATCGACGAAAAGCTATACGAATTAACCAGCAGAATTCATCGTCATTGATACGGAAATGGTCAACTCTAGCTCAGCTCCGATGTGCTACGACACAGACTCCGTAGGGACGGCTGAGAGTTACCCAGGACATCGTCCTGGGTTGGCTTCCCTGAATCGCGAATATTTCCGAGGTGGAGGCACCCCAGGATTGCATCCTGGGTATTTTCAGCTGTCCCTGCGCCGATACCCAGGACTGACGTCCTGGGCTACTCTCGGCCGTCCCTGCGGGACTCATTTGGGAGAGGGTAGTTCGCAGGCAGACTCTTTAGGCCCCCGCGCCTTTGCTTTAGTCGCAGCGAGCACACCGGTACAGGATTCGCCAACAGGGGCTCCCCTTCATCCCCGAAATGCAGGAACTCCAGATACAGGATAACCTACATAAAATCAACCACCTGCGATGTGTACCACAAAGTGCCACGAACGTTACTTGTAACGTGGCTGGGGCAGGTCTAGCCTTTATAGATACTTTTCTCCAGCGGGGGCGCCTCCAGCTGTCTATACCTGTCTATACGCCGCGACGCATTGGGTTGTGCACGCTTTATCCACAACATGTTGGGGTCTCTATGTTGCTTCCAGTAATCACCATAGCTAGAGTCTTTGCTAGGGCCACTCGTCACCGTTCGGCCAGCACTGCTCCAGGGGCGACGAAAGGGACACGTTCATGCTGAAGCTAAAGAAGATCCAGCTATTGGGGTTCAAGTCGTTCTGCGACCGCACCGAGGTCACGCTTCCCGGCCAGGGAATCGCGGTGGTGGTCGGGCCCAACGGCTGCGGCAAATCGAACATTCTCGACGCCGTGAGCTGGGTCCTGGGAGAACAATCAGCCAAGAGCCTCCGCGGAACCAAGATGGAAGATGTGATCTTCGCTGGAACCCGCGAGCGTAAGTCTCTCGGCATGGCCGAAGTTTCACTTTCCCTGATCGATCCTGAGGCATACGCCGAAGGACCTCTGCTCGAAGAACCCCAACTCGAAGAGGGCGAGCCGGAAAAAGCCGATTGGGACGAAGAGAAGCTCCGCACCGAGCGGGCCGCCGAGACAGAAGAGATCATCGCCGAGGTGCAGCCCGGCACCCTGGTCGATGGAGAACCCGTAGAAGCCGAAGCGAAACCGGATGCGGCCGCAGAACCTCCCGCCGCGGAGAATGGCAACCCGGTAGTCCTCAAGATCCGCCGCCGGAGCTTCAAACGGACAGCGACGCGGCATGGCGAGATCGTCGTCACCCGCCGTCTCTTCCGCACCGGCGAGAGCGAGTATCTCCTCAACGGCAAGCTCTGCCGCCTGCGCGACATTCAAGACATTTTTATGGGCACCGGCCTGGGCCCGGAATCCTACGCCATCATCGAGCAGGAGCGCATCGGGCAACTGCTGAGTTCCAAACCCCATGACCGGCGCGCGATTATCGAAGAGGCCGCCGGGATCACGCGCTTCAAAACCAGGAAGCGGCTCTCGGAGTTGCGCCTGGAACAGGCCAAGCAAAATCTGGCGCGTGTCGATGACATCTTCGAGGAAGTCACGCGGCAGATGGGCTCGCTCAAACGCCAGGCCACGAAAGCCGAGCGCTATGCCGCGCTGCGGGATGAGATGCGGTCCAGGCTGCGCGTGGTATTGGCCAGCCGCATCACGCAGATGGATGCCGAGCAGGCGGCGCTGATGGTGGAGATCGCCGAGCTGGGAGCGAAGATCGAGCAAGGGAGCGAGCAGGTAAGCGCGCTCGATGAAGAGCACTCCCAAGGCATGACGCGCGGCTATGAATTGGACGCCAGCGCAAAAGATGCCAACGCGCGAGCCAATCAATCTTCTGTAGAGCTGGAGCGCGCCACCACGCGGGAAATCGCCAACCAGGAGCGCATCGCAGAATTGCGGACGCGCGCGGCCGCTGGTTCGGCCGAACTGGAGCAGGCCCGCCTTCACCTGCAGGGATTAATCGTGGAGCGCGAGTCCCACCGCTCCTTTCTGGAGAATGCAGCCGCCGAGGCCGCCGGTGTCCGAGAGGACTCGAGACGGCTCCAGGCGCAGGCACGCGAGGCGTCCGATGCCGTTAGCGGATCCGAACAGCGGCTGGAATCAGCGCGGCGCTATGCTATGCAGCTGCTCACCCAGGCTGGCCATGCTCGCAACCAAACCATGCATGCGGAGGAGTCGTTAACCGCTCTGGAGCAGGATGCGGAGCGGCTGGCCTCAGAGATCAGCGCTGCCAGCGCCGAGCTGGCCTCACTGGGCTCAGAACGGGGACAGGCGTCGCTCAAATTCGAGTCGGTCACCGAACAACTGCAGCGCCTCGAGGGCGAACTGCTCACCCTGCGCGCAGAGACGGAAACACGGCGTAGCGAAGAGAGCGCAGCCAAGCTCGAAGGGGATCGCTTGCGCGCCGAAATGGCCACCCTGACCGGCCGCCGCAATTCTCTGCAGTCGCTCATCCAGGAGCACAGCTATTCCACCGACACCGTGCGCAAGCTGCTCAAGTCAAATTCGCTGGGCGGCGGCCTGGCCCCGGTGGGCACACTGGCTGACTTTCTTGAAGTGAGCGGCGAATACGAAACCGTCGTAGATGCTTTCTTGCGTGACGAGCTCAACTACATCGTGGTCACCAGCTGGGACGCCGCGCATGAAGGCATGCGGCTCTTGAAGAGCGATGTCGACGGGCGCGCTACCTTCCTGGTGCATCCCGATGATTCCCAGGCCAAGTTTTCTTTTGCCGGAGACACCCTGGAATCCATGCACAGCGATTCCGGCGTTAAGCGGCTGAAAGACTGCATCCGGGTGCTCGACGGCTTTGGCCGATCGCTGGAAGTGATCTTGCCCAAACTGCGCGAGGGTTTCGTCACTCCCAACGCAGAGTTGGCAAAATCCCTGGCCCTGGAAAATCCCAACGCATTCTTCCTCGCTCCCTCCGGCGAATGCTTTCACAACGTGACCGTCACTGGTGGTAAGCCCAGTGTGGAAGGTCCGCTGGCCTTGAAGGGCGAGCTGCGCGAGACCCAGAAAAGGCTCGACCTGGTAGAAGCCGAGCTGGCCCGCGCCGAGATGACCACCGCTTCCCTGGCCCGCCTATTGAGCGAGTTAGCTTCCCAAACGGAGCGTACCAGCGAAGAACGGCGCAACGCAGAGCGGGAGAGTGCCAACCAAAGCGCAGCCCTCCGCCAGATGGACGCGGAAGTGGCCCGCCTGGAACGCCGGCTGGATGACTGGGTAGTGCAGAGCGAGCGCAACAAGGATCTGCGCGGCGTTCGCCAGGCCTTGATCGAAGAAAAGCGCGAAGAGGTGGCGCCGCCTGGAAGCAGAGCATGCCGCGGCCGAGACCAAGGTCAACGAACTGCAGCAGAGCATGGAGGAGTTGCGCCGCCAACGGGAACAGGCGCAGCAACAGGCAGCGGAAGTCTCCGCGCTGCTGGCAGGACTGGAAGAGCGCAGCCGCGGTGCGGAAGCCGCCTTCACCCGTATCGATCGCATGTACGGCGACCTGGAACGGCGGGTCAACCAACTGGAGCAACAGCTGGCCTCGGCGACCGCGGAAGAACAACAGCGCACGCGGGAGAACGAACAACTGGCAGTGGAGCGGGAGCGCTTGACGGAAGTGCGCAGAACCGCCCTGGAAGAAGCAGCCAAATCCACCGAAGAGGCCAAGCTGCTGCGCGAGCAACTCGCCGAGCTGGAGCACAACCTCAAGGCCCTACGCGCGGAGATGGATAGCTTCCGCGAGGCGCGCAGCACGCGCAGCGCACACTCGGCGAAGCTGGCTGTGGAGCTCGAATACATGGAAGCTGCTTGCGTCAGCGACCTGGGCATCGAAGCCTCGGAACTGCGCAGCCAGGAAGATGTGCCTCGCCTCGAAGGCGACGCGCTGAGCGAAGAAGACGACGCCTGCCGCGGCCTGAAGCAGAAACTGGAGGCCATGGGCCCGGTCAACATGATGGCGCTCGAAGAGTACCAGGAGACGGCGGACCGTCACGCCTTCCTCGAAACCCAGCGCAAAGATCTGATCGATGCCATTGAAAACACGCAATCGACGATTCGCGAAATCGATCAGATCACCCACCAGAAGTTCGACGAAGCCTTTGCCAAAATCAACCAGAATTTCAGCCAGACCTTCACCAATCTCTTTGGCGGCGGCCAGGGCTTCATGCGCCTGACGGATGAAGAAAATACCGCGGAAAGCGGTATCGACATCGTCGCCTCGCCGCCGGGAAAGAAGCTGCAAAACGTCTTGTTGCTCTCCGGCGGCGAGAAGGCGCTGACTGCGTTGGCGTTGCTGGTCGGCATCTTCCAATACGCACCCAGCCCCTTCTGCGTGCTGGACGAAGTCGACGCGCCGCTGGATGAGACCAACGTGGGCAGGTTGGCGGGGATGCTCAAGGATATGAGCGGCGAAACACAATTTTTGCTGGTAACCCACTCCAAGCGAATGATGACCGCGGCCGACCTGATCTATGGCGTAACCATGCAGGAGCCCGGAGTTTCCAAGCTGGTCTCCGTCCGCCTGGGCGGGGACGACGCCGGCCACAACCGCACCCGGGAGCGGGTGCAGGAGCGTCGTTTAGCGACAGCGTGACCGCTCACAAAAGTAACCATCCCCCACAATCGTCGTGAGCATCCACGTCTCCCGGATTTCTCTCCTCCCGGGAAGCTTTCTGAAGTTTTCCTGCGTTGACAAAGCGGTCGCCACCTCGGACAATCGGAAAGTCATTCCTCTCCCGAGGCGCAACCTTTGCCAACGCTCATCGCCACCGAATTCGAAGACCTGCAACTGTATACGCGAGGCAAGGTACGCGATCTGTATTCGGTGGGAGACCTGCTGCTGCTGGTAGCAACCGACCGCATCTCCGCTTTTGACTATGTGTTACCCACCGGCATACCGGGCAAGGGCCGTGTGCTGACGCAGATCTCTCTCTTCTGGTTCGACTATCTCAGCGATCTGGTTCCCAACCATCTGGTCACCGCGGACGTAGAACAATATCCAGCCCAGTTGCGCCCCTACGAAAGTGAGCTGCGTGACCGGTCGATGCTGGTCAACCGTGCCCGAATGTTCCCCGCTGAATGTGTAGTCCGGGGCTATCTCTCCGGATCAGGATGGAAAGACTACAAACGCACGGGCAAGATTTGCGGCATAGCGCTGCCCCCGGGCATGCGTGAGTCGGAGCGGCTGCCGGAACCGATTTTCACTCCCGCCAGCAAAAGCGCGGGCGGCGAGCACGATGAGAACATATCCTTCGATCAGATGGTAGCGCGCGTGGGCGGCGACAATGCCGAGCAACTGCGCCGGCTGAGCCTGGCGATATACGCCAAGGCGGCGGGTTATGCGCTGCAGCGGGGATTGATTCTTGCCGATACCAAATTTGAGTTTGGCGTGACCGGCAAAGGCATCGTGCTCGCCGACGAAGTGTTGACGCCTGATTCGTCCCGCTACTGGCCCAGTGAGGGATACCAGCCCGGAGGGCCCCAGCCGTCATTCGACAAACAATTTGTGCGTGATTATCTGGAGAGCATCGCTTGGAATAAGCAGCCTCCCGCACCGGAACTTCCCAGTAACGTGGTGCGCCAGACACAGGAGAAGTACGAGCAGGCGTTGGCTTTGCTGACCGGCCCCGAGCTTAAAGAAGTGCGCGTTATCCGGCCTTAATTCAGAAAGTAGACGTATGAATCTGGCCGATTTGTTGATCATCGCTGTGCTGGCAGTTTCGGTTGTTTCTGCTTTTGTGAAGGGGTTTTTTGTCGAGGTCACCTCGCTAGCAGGTCTGATTCTGGGGCTCTTTCTCGCCGCGGCCAATTATGGAGCATTCGCACCCTGGGTTCTGATCGTGGTTCATAACCACGAGGTCGCAAACTTGATTGCATTTTTGGTGATCGCGTTACTGGTCATGTTGTTGGCGGGGCTTGCCGGTCGTTTGCTTCGTGGCTTGCTGCGCGGGGTTGGCTTGGGTATTGTGGATCGATTACTGGGGGCAGTGTTCGGGCTGGTGAAGGGTTGTGTGGTGGTAACCCTGGTCCTGATGGGCATCGTGGCCTTTCTGCCCAGGCAGGCCTGGTTGGATAACTCCCGTCTGGCTCCGGTCTTTTTGACCGCGGCCCACGGCGGCTCACATGTTGTACCGTTTGATCTGGGGGAAAAGATCCGTCAGGGCTTGCAAGCACTGCGGATCGCGCCGAGTAGCAGGATTCATTTCGCCACTGCGATGCAGCCGATTCTCGCCCGGGGTTCCAATGAGTGCGAGACAAACACAAACCCGGCAGTCGAGCGGGTAGGAAAAGGAAAGAGGTTTTTGTGAAACGTGAACTGGATAGTCTTGTGACGCAAATGCACGCCGGCGGCATTCATTACGACGAGGCAGTGCGCGAGTTTAAACGGCGCTTCATTCTCGAAGTGCTGGCGCATCACAGGGGAAACCAGTGCAAGGCAGCTCGTGAGCTGAGCATGCACCGCAACACACTCCGCCGCACCATCGCGGAACTCAAGCTCGATCCGGAACAAATTCGCAGTGGACTCAAGCGTCCGCCCCGCGCTGAGCGGCCGGTCTTCGACGCCGCCAAGCAGACGGTGCGCACTTAGTGCAGGAAATAGCCGGCCGGCTTGTTCCGGCGCCGGCTGAGGGCCAGGTAACCATCCGCGAAGGATTTCGCTGGGATGAGTGCGACGCCTATCTCTTCGACATTGATGGGACCTTGCTTCACGCCTCGGGGGGCGTACACACCGGCGCCTTTTCCTCGAGCGTGCAGGCGCTGATGGGGCATCCCCTCCCCATCGATTCCGTCCCCGTGCACGGCAGTACCGACACCGGTATCCTGCGCGATGCATTCCGTCTGGCGGCTATCCCCGACGAGGTATGGCAGCCGCGCCTGGAAGAAATTCTTGACCTCATGCGCCAAGTGGTCCGGGAGCAGCGCGATTGCATGAGCGTTACCGTGATGCCGGGCGTCCTTTCCATGCTGGCTTACCTCAAAAGCCGGGGTAAACGTCTGGGTGTGGCCAGCGGCAACCTGGAGCAGATTGGGTGGTTGAAAATCGAAATCGCCGGACTAAGCGACTGGTTCACTTTTGGCGGCTTCAGCGATCGCCATTTTCTGCGCTCCGAGATGGTCGCGCAGGCGCTGGCCGCAGGGCAGTTTGCCGGCACCGGGGCCAGGGTCTGCGTGGTGGGCGACACGCCCTCGGATATTGCCGCCGCCAGCGCCAATTCCCTGCCCACCATCGCCGTGGCCACCGGGGTTTTTTCCTACCAGGCCTTGCTGCAGCACCGGCCGGAAGTCTGCACCACCACCCTGGAAGCGTTGTTGCAAACGGTCGCTCGCATGACGGATCAGAGCCGGGTTGTGTTCCTGGTAACTTGTCCCCGCGCTGACCGCCCCCTAGGATAAGACTATGTGTTCGCTACGGGTCCCCTCATGGTGTACGGCGCGAGCATGGTTCTGCCTGATCATCGCCCTGGGGGCGGTCATGCCCCTGGCAGGGTATGCGCAACAGCCCTCACCGCCGGCAAGCCAAGCCCCCCCTCCCGCCGTCGAGCCCTCGTCCCGCCAGATACGAACCGCGGAGAAGGCTTATGCCAAGGGCGTGCGCGCCATGGAAAAGGGCGATGTCGACGCGGCGGAGAAGGATTTCGCCCAGGCGGTCAAAGCGGACCCCTCGAACCGCCAGTACTCCGCCGACCTGGAGATCGCCCAGCAGCACCGTGTCACCAAACTGGTCCAGGATGCCGACAAAGCACGGCTTATGGGTCAACCCGACGTGGCCCGCGCCAAGCTCGCCGAGGCGCTGGCGCTGGATCCGAAGAACCCTGAAGTGTCGCAGCACATCTACGACTTGGCCCACCTCGCCTCGACCGCGTCGCCAGACGGCAGCCTGGATGCAACCTTCGCGCCGGCAATCCAACTGACTCCCAAACCAGGCAAGCAAAGCTTCCACTTCAGGAGCACCGGGCAGGCGGCGTTGCGGCAAGTGCTCGAAGCCTATGGGATGAGAATGGTGGACGACGGTTCGCTCGGCTCGCAGACCATCCGCTTCGATGTCGATGACGTGGACTTTGCCCAGGCAGCGCACCTGGTGAACCTGGTGACTCACACCTTCATGGTGCCGCTTGACCCCGTCCGCGTCCTGGTAGCCAAAGACACCAAGGAAAATCACGACAAATACGACCGGCTCTCTCTGGAGACGCTCTATCTGCCGGGCCTTACGCCGACCGAGTTCTCTGACATGAGCAACATCGCCAAGAATGTGCTTGGTGTACAACAGGCGACGGCGCAACCAGGCCGCGGGTACCCTGACCGTACGCGCGCCGGCCGGCAATCTGGCGGCGCTGAATCGGACCTTTGCCGATTTGCTCGACGGCAAGAGCGAGGTGCTGCTGGATGTAAAAATCTACGAGGTGGAGAACACCAGGACGCGCCTTTACGGCGTGCAGTTGCCGCAATCGACCACCGTATTTAATGTACCCAGCGAACTGAATGGTGTGATCTCGAGTAACTCCAGCCTGGTACAGCAGATCATTTCCAGCGGCTTGGCAAACGCTGGAGACCTCACCGCCATCGCCGCTATTCTGATCGCGTCGGGTGAGGTGAGCAGCTCCATTTTGAGCACGCCCTTTGCCACCTTCGGCAACGGCCTTACCTTGACCGGCATCTCGGCCGGCGGGGTTACGGGAAACTTCAGCCTGAATTCAGCCGACACGCGTTCGCTCGAGCAGGTCCAGATCCGGCTCGACGACAACGCGGAAGGAACGGTCCGCAGCGGCACGCGCTATCCGATTGTCACTTCGAGCTACTCCAGCATTACCCCCACCGCGGTCAACATTCCAGGCATCACGTCTGCCGGCCTATCCGGCATATTGGGCGGGTTGGGAATTAATGCGAGCGCCCTGAACAGTGTCGCGCCCATTCCCCAGGTTCAGTATCAGGACCTGGGTCTGATCTTTAAGGTCACTCCGCGGATTGAGCGCAACGATGATGTGGTGCTTAAGCTTGACCTCAAAATTCAGGCGCTTCAGGGAGCCAGTCTCAACGGGTTGCCGGTGTTGACCAATCGCAGCTACACCGCGGATATTCATCTGGTCAATGGCGCTAGCGCGCTGGTAGTGGGCAATTTGTCGCGCCAGGAATCGAACGCTGTGAGCGGCAATCCGGGCATCGGTGAATTGCCAGGCTTTAGCAGCGTCCTCAGCGCGACTACCAAGGAGTTCGACGTGAGCAACCTCGCCATCCTGGTGACGCCGCACGTCCTGCGAAGGCGGCACAGCGACCTGACCGGCCCGGTGATCCCTCTCCCTCACCATAGCTAAAGTAAAGCCTTCTATTTGTTCTCAAACCGTTTAAGTCTTCAAATCTTGTACCGGCCGCAAAGAACTACCCTCTCCAAATTGAGTCCCGCAGGGACGGCTGAGAGTAGTCCGCCAAAAGTACCCTTTCATTTTCAACTTGAAACATGCCCTGTAAAACGTGCATCCTATAAGGCCTACCGGGAAATTCCCCAGGGGTCGCCCCTATGTCTGGGAAAACGCTAGCGCTCAGTGCGTTGCTGTGGATGATCTGACTCCGTATCGGCAGGAACGGCTGTCGCTACCAGTCACGCACGCCGCCGTATCGGAAGTGCAACCGATCACCGTATCCCAAGCGCAACCGATCACCACGATTGCGCCATCCCCCGACCCTTTTAGCGTCGAGCCCGGCACCAGCTGCTATAAATTTATCCTTCTGCGTCCCAAAGACCAGCGCGCGACAGCAGTGCAGGCACGTCTGAAGCAAGCCGATGCGATGGTGGCGGCCCTCGAGCGCACCATCACCGTGGATTTGGTGGGTGACCACGCCAACATCCTCTCCCTGCAATTTCCCATGCCTTGGCCCGCCCCGCCGTCCGTAGCCGATCACGTGAGCACCATCGTCGAGAATTACTTCTCCTCGCCTGACGTTGAAGACGACCTCTGCAACTCCGGCTTCGCCGAGGTCAGGTTGTCGGCGCGGGGCCTGAACGACGGGCGCATTCATCCCATCTGGACGGCGCGCGTCACCAGTGAAGGCTTGCTGAAGTTAGGGCCCGACGGCGAGCAACTCGCTACCTTCACTCCAGCTTTCTAGACTTCGAGCCCGATCGACCGCATCAGAGGCAGCGCATTGCTCGTCTGGACGATGCCTGGGTAGAGCTTGTAGTCGAAACGCAACTCCCCCTCTTCCAGGTGGTCTTCGAAGTGGCAGTTGATGGCCTTGGATCCGATCTCCTGGGGGATCGCGGTCAGAGCCAGGTCATGCGTGCTCACCAACCCGACCGCACCTCGTTCCACCAGTTTGGTGACGAACGATCGGGTCCCGATCAGGCGATCATGGGAGTTGGTTCCCGAAAGCAATTCGTCCAGCAGAAAAAGAACCGGAGCAGGGCGCCCGGTCAGGTCCATGATTTGCTTCAGGCGATGGATCTCGGCATAAAAGCGGGAGATCCCTCCCTCCAGCGAATCCAGCACGCAGATAGAGGCCGTAACCGTGAGCGGCGAGAGCTTCAGCTTTGCCGCACGCACCGGCGCGCCGCTCTGGGCCAGCACCGCATTGACGCCGATGCCCCGCAGGAAGGTACTTTTCCCTGCCATATTGGGGCCGCTCACGATGATGAGCTGGAGCTCCCGGTCAAGCCGCAGATCATTGGCAACAGCCCGCTCCCGCTGGATCAGCGGATGGGCTAGCGCCTCAGCTTCAAAGCAAGGCGCGTCCTCGACAAATTCAGGAAACACATCCTCGGGATGCTCATAGGTGTAGCCTCCTAGTGCTGCTAACGCTTCCAGCTCCCCTACCGCTTCGAGCCACAGGCGGAGCGACGGCCCGAAGCGCCGCCGCCAGCTCTCCGTAGCCAGAACAAACTGCAGTCGATAAAAAATCACTGGGTCGACGATGCGCACGAGAAAATTGTGTGCATCGTCGAGATAATCCACCAGGCGATTGAGCTTGGCGATCGCCCGTGATGGAGGCATACCTTGTTGCTTGAGCTGCGCCTGAAGTTGGAGCAGCCGTGGGCTCGAGAACTCTTCCCGCTCAAAAGCAGTTAAAACCTGGGAGAGGAGCATCAGATCCGGGCCTGCCTCCTCTACCGCATGGGCCGCCTCGTTCAGCCGCAAGCGAAAGCGATGGGAAATCCCCACATTCACCGCCGTGGTAGCTAGCACCAGTAATCCCGGCGCGTCCCACAGTCGCCACGCGAGCACACTGACGATCCAGACAAGAGCGAGCGCCGGGGCCACAACACGGATTATCCCTGAAGGAAGACCGGACTTGGCTTCCCCCCAGGCGGCCAGTTGCGCCGGGCGGACTCCCAACTTGATATCTTCTCCCAGGATAGAAAGCTTCTCTCGAAACCGCAGCCGAGGGCTTAGCTCGATGGCCGCCGCTTGCCGGGCGCGGACCTCATCCGGCGGCGCAGGCGCGACCAGCCATCGAGCCAGCGTTTCCTCCCCGGCACGGGTACGCGCGGTACACAGCAATTCAAAGAGCGAGGCGCGCCCGAAAAGATCGAGGTCACGTGCACAGGGGTCGGATGCTTGCAGGAAGCGCTCGCCTGTAGCTCCACTTCCCGCCCAGGTGCCGTTGAGCCGGGCGAGACCCTGCTCATAGAACGCAATTGCGCGGGTCGCGCAGGCTCACTGCGCGTTGCAGCCGCCCATGGAGGGCAGCGATTACTACAAAGACCGCGATGGGAATCAGGACCAGCAGGTCGGTCCTGTTGAAGTGGCTCAACCGGAACAGGATCCAGCCCACGCAGAAGGCGCCCAGACCCAGTTGCACATAGCCAACCAGCCGTTCCCGCCGTTGGAGCCCGGAGCGTTCCACCGACAACTCCTCCACGCGCCGGGAGTATTCGGCTCGCGGCGCAGCGGAAGGTACGGTCTCACTCGCCAATGTAGGCCCTTCCATCTGCCACGTTCATAGTGTCAGATAGGTGAGAGGAAACAGTGAATCTAGACACTAAGCTCCACTCCGTCCATCCGGCGATAACGTCTGCTAAGGAGAGCGCTGACCTCCCCCTTGTCATCCCGACCGGAGCGAAGCGTAGTGGAGGGACCTGCGGTTCCCTTCATCCCTCCACGAATCCCAGCCCCTACCGCAACGACGGAGCCGGTTTAGGAGCAGGAGCCGGTGGCGCAGGCGGCAGAGGAACACCATCCAACTGCGCCTGGAACTCGATGATCTTCTGCAGCATCGGATAAGGAATGCCGACCGCAGGCAATCCGCGGCCATTGACAAAAATAGTAGGAGTCGAGTTCACGCCCACTTTCGCCCCCAGCGCGAGCGAAGCATTGATGGCGTCCTTGGCAGCCGGGGTTGCGGCGCAAGCAGCGATCTTGACCGGATCCTGCCCAGCCTTGGTCTCTGCGTCCTTCAGAGTGGCGTCCGCCGTGGCCGCCGTGAGCCCAGCCTGGTTTTCAAATAGAGCATCGGAAAACTTGAAGAAGGCCTGCATTGCCACCCGCCTTGGCGACACAATATCCATGGGTCGACGCCTTAAAGGCCTGGTCGTGAATCTGGGTGAGGGGGAAATCCTGGAAGACAAAGTGAGCGCTGGGATAGTCGGCCAGCAACTTGGCGATCGTGGGCTGTGCTTCCTTGCAGTGCGGGCACTCGAAATCGGAGAACTCTACAATTTCCAGCGCTTTGGAAGCTCCGCCCTGCGACGGCCCGGTAGCTCCCGCCTGCAGAATGTCCCGATAGGCCTGAAACGGCTTGGTGCCGAAGGGCAGCAGTGAATCGGCGACCAGGAATTTGCCGTCGGGCAGGGTGAAGAAAGCGAGCTGTGCGGTTTGCTCTTTGGGCCCCGCCATTGCCCTTGACCAGAACGATCACATGACTGACTCCCGGCGCCGGCGTGGGCAGGATAGCCTGAACCTGCCAGGTTCGGCTGGTATCGTAACCCCAATACGCCTTGAGAAATTCCTCCACCGTCTGCTTGGTGGGAGAGGTAGCAGTGAAGTTTGCCGGGTCAACCGGGGGAAACGGAGCCGCCGTCTCGGCAGGCGCAGAGGGCGCCGGGCCGGTGCCTGGGAAGCAGCGGGAGGAGCCTGCGGAGTGGGAGCCGGCGGGGGGGCGTTCTGGGCGAGTGCGGCAGGAAGCCAGATCGCACTTGCGGCTGCCAGAACAGAAAGACATGTGGTTATACGAAGCTGCATTCAATTCCTCTCTAGTGGTTGGGGCGGTTGCGAATCTCGGATAGGGACTCTTTTGCTTATACCTGAACTTTAACGGCGATGGGAAAACGGCGTCCCATGCCGAAGGACTTGCTGGTGACCTTGAGCACTGGCGCTGCCTGCTGCCGTTTGTACTCACTGCGCTCTACCAGCTTGACTACATGACTGACTGTAGCCAGATCGAAATGGTATTGGGCCGCGATCTGTTCAGGAGTTTCGTAGCGCTCGACGTAGGCCTGCAGAATCGGATCCAGGACCTCGTAGGGTGGGAGAGAATCCGTATCCTTCTGTCCTGGGCGCAGCTCTGCGGAGGGCGCCTTTTCCAGAATGGCTCGCGGAATCACTTCGCGCTCCCGGTTCACATGCTCGCAGAGCTGGTAGACCTCCGTCTTGACCACGTCGCCGATCACCGCCAGAGCGCCCACCATATCGCCGTAAAGCGTGCAATAGCCGACGGACATCTCTGACTTGTTGCCGGTAGTGAGCACCAGCGCGTTGAACTTGTTGGAAAGCGCCATGAGCAGATTTCCCCGGATGCGGGACTGGATATTCTCCTCCGTGATATCCGGCGGCCCGGCCGGCGAAGAGCGGCGCCAAGCGCCTGGGTGTACTGCGCGAAGAGATCCTGAATGCCGACGGTAGTAAAGCGAATATCAAGATTGGCGGCCAGCGCGCGGGCATCGTCGATCGAGCCGGCGGAAGAATACTGGCTGGGCATGCCGATCGTGGTCACGTTCTCTTTGCCCAGGGCGTCCACGGCGATGGTAGCCACCAACGCCGAATCCACCCCACCGCTCAAGCCGACCAGCACCTTGGAAAAACCGCATTTGCGGACGTAGTCCCGGGTGCCCAGGACCAGGGCTTGGTAGACTGCGGCGTCTTCGCTCGGGTCGACCGGGCGGATATCGCCGCCGAGCGTGGCGCTGTCGAAAAAGACCAGATCCTCGGCAAACGAGCGCGCCTGCGCCACTATCTCGCCATCCGGACCCAGGGCAAAGCTGGCTCCGTCGAAGACCAGGCTATCGTTGCCTCCCACCTGGTTGACCATGGCCACCGGAACCTTGTGCCGCCGGGCGATGGCGGACAGCATGCGGTGACGCAATTCCCGCTTACCCCGGTAGTAAGGGGAGGCGGAGATGTTGAGGATGATGGATCCGCCGGCGCGCATCAACTCCTCGACCGGGTCTACGGGATAAAGCCGGCTTGACCAGAAGAGCTTATCGTTCCATGCGTCTTCGCATATGGTGAGCGCCATGCGCTCGCCCTCGAGGCAGTGCAGGCTTTGGCTCTCGGCGGGAGCGAAATACCGCTGTTCGTCAAAGACGTCATAAAAGGGCAGGAGCCGTTTGGACTGGACAAACTCGACTACGCCGTTGCGCAGCAGGGCAGCCGAATTTGCCACCTGTTTGCCTGATCCCGGTGGGGCTGGGGTAACGTAGCCGCAGAGAATGGCCAGTTTGCGGCCCGCGGTCGCGGTAGCAGCGATCTCCGCGACGGCCTCACCCGTGCGCGCTACAAACGACGGTTTATCAAGAAAATCGGCCGGCGGGTAACCACAAACGGCCAGTTCCGGAAACATGACCAAATCCGCCTGGGCAGCGGAGGCCTCGGCGGCAAACTCAATAATCTTTTTCGTATTGCCCTGAAAATCCCCCACGGTGGGGTTGATCTGGGCCAAAGCGATCTTCACTTTACCAGTCTATCAACCTTGCGCTCTTTTCGCGAGATCTGGGGATCCAAGAGCCTGGATGCTGGCGTGCTAACCACATCCATTCAATTCGGCAGTGCCCGGAGGGACGGCTGAGAGTAGCCCAGCTATAGAGCCAGTGCCGCCGGCGACTACCGACAGCGTGCGGATGAGAATCTTGAGATCGAGCCAGATACTCCAGTTCTGGATGTACGCCGTATCGAGGGAGATGTAGCTGTCAAACGAGGGGTCCTGCCGCGCCTGTACCTGCCACAGTCCGGTCATGCCGGGGAGCACATCGAGACGCCGCAGATGGCTCAGGTCGTAACGCTTGACTTCGCTGGCGATCGGAGGCCGGGGGCCGACCATGCTCATGTCACCGCGCAGCACATTCAGAAACTGGGGCAGCTCGTCCAGCGAGTACTTGCGCAGGAAACCGCCAAGACCGGTGATGCGGGGATCGTTGCTGACTTTGAAAAGCACCCCATCGCGCTCGTTCATGTGCAGAATCTCAGCCCGGCGACGCTCAGCATCCGCCACCATGGTGCGAAACTTGATGCAGCGGAAGACCCGGCCCTTCTTCCCGATCCGGTCGGAACAATAGAAGATAGGCCCGGGCGAATCGAGCTTCACAGCTACCGCGATCGCAGCGATCAGGGGTGACAGGATGATCAACGCAAGCGACGAGAGCAACACATCGAGAATGCGCTTGAGGAACATCCCGATCACCGGGGTTTCCCCACGGTGCAAAGGAATGGTCGGAAACTGGCCGATATACTCGATCGGACTATTCCAGGCCAGGCCGTCGTAAAGCTCGGGCACGACGCGGACATCGACACCAGCTTCCCGCGCCTGGGTAACAATGCGTGTCACCACCCGCGCGTCACAAGGCGCAGAGAGAAAAATCTCATCGGCGAAATATTGACGAGCCAGCTGTAGCACCTGGTCGAGGGAACCGAGTACGTCGCCGGCCAAGGCCGGACTATCGGAATCGACTCCGGGTATTTGCACGTAGCCCTTGAAGCTGTAGCCCAGGTGGCGAATGCTGTCCAGATGTTGGCGCATCGCCTGGCCCACCCTGCCCGTACCCACAATGATGATGTTGCGCACTTCCAGGCCGTTTTCGAAGCGGCGGTATTTCATCATGCGCCACACCAGCCGGCGAGCGCAGAGCAGTACCGTGGTCGCCACCACAGTGATGATCACCACGCCGCGAGAGATTACCTCGCCGCGCACCAGGTAGAGCGCTCCGGACAACAACAACCCCGCCGTCAGGCAGGCCTGGATGGTAAGCCGCTGTTCATGCAGCGTATTGCGCATCTGTACCGGGCCATACAGGTGGTAACGCTTGCTGATCAGAATCAGCGAAACCATGAACCATCCCAAACAGGTGAGCAGGATGGTGGGATGACTCTGGAACATGATATTGGTGCGGTATGGCGAATCAGCTCCAAAGAGCCCTTGGCCCAGCCAGCCACGAACCGCGATCATCAGCGCGACCAGAACGACGACCACATCGCCCAACATCCAAAGAGCGACGACGCGCGCGCCTTTTCCCTGTGTGTTCGGACGGTGGGGCGCCGCTACATACGCGGGCGCCCTTTCTTCGCTGCCGTTTGTCGCTAAGCGCTTTAGAAGTCCGGACGTCGCCATGAATATCCCCGGGAGAAACTTCGAGAAGGCTCGAAGTGTGTAGTTACACCTTCGCCCTTGTTAGAGCCAAATCACATAGTTTGCCTGGTTACCTAGTTACCACCTAGATACGCAGACCTCTACCACGCTACCGAACAATTGACTAAAGGAATAGGTGAGCCGGTGCGGGCCGTCGACGCGCAATCAAGGCGCCCCCAGGGCAAGAATTCAGATGCAAGACTCATCCGGAAGAAGACTACGCGTGCAGGGGAAAGGCTGGGTTGCATAGCAGCTAAACCTTCATTCTTCGAGTGTTAATCAGTACTGCACCAAAACCCTTGAGACCCCTCCGGAGGTTCCACCGACCAGTCGAAGGGTCCCATTCTACGCCGACAAGAGCCGGAAGAAGAAAGCTTTGCACCGGCGCTCGGCAAAAAAAGCATAGCATTCCGGGTCATATACAGGGCATAAGTAACTGTCGACGCTTGGTTACTATTAGGGGACGCTGTAACCAGACAGTTATACCCCGTTCGGGTCATCAGGCTTGAGGCAACACCAGCTTGTCCAGGTCGAGAAACTCACGCAGAAAGGGGTCGTCGGTGCGTTTGAGTTCTTCCATGGTGCCAAAGAAGTAGGCTTTGGCTTGATGCAGGAAGAGCACGTGGTCCGCTAGCCGCTCGGCAAAGCGCATGTCATGCGTCACCACAATGCTGGTAAGGCGGAGTTGATGCTTGAGCTTCTGAATGAGATTGCCCAGCAGGCGCCCCATAAGGGGATCGACCATGGTGGTGGGCTCGTCATACAAAATAGCTTCCGGCTGCGCGGAAAGTGCGCGCGCGATGGCCACCGAGCGCTTCATGCCGGTGGATAGATCGGAGGGGAGCAGATCCGCCATTCCTGCTACTCCGACCATGTCCAACAATCCATTCACTACTTGCTGAATCTGATCTTCCAGCAACTGTCCCCGTTCCCGTAGAGGAAAAGCCACATTTTCCCCCACCGATAAAGAATCGAACAGCGCGCCATTCTGAAAGACCATCGTGACCTTCTTGCGGACGGTCTCCATCTGTTCTTCGTTAAAGTCGGTAATGTCTTGTCCCGCCACCATGATCTTCCCCGAATCGGGTTTGAGAAAGCCCATGATCTGCTGCAGCGAAACCGATTTGCCGACCCCGGAACGGCCCAGGATGCAAAGCGTCTCCCCCGCCTGCACAGAGAAGCTGACATCGTCCAGCACATGGACATCGCCAAAGGATTTCGAAACGTGTTCGAAGGAGATGTAGGGCGGATCGGGAGGGCGGACCGCTTCCCTCTCCTCCCCGCGTGCGGACTCGCCAACGATCTCAATGGGTGTTCCGGCGGGAATGCCCGCCACCGCTTCGTGAGGATCGGGAGACGTACTCATTGGCTCCAGACTAATGCATTTCCCATTCCAGCCATATCCCGAGGCAGGTTGCAATTGTGGAACCAGCGGTACAAAGGCAGGGGCGAGATGCCGAGCAGTTCAGGATGCGTCGAGGCCAATTGCTCTGTATCGAAGACGTCCAGCGCCTGCGATCCGGCGGCGGCCGCTGTGACCACAGGCATGACTTTGTAATTGCCGGCCAGTATCGAGGCTGAGATGGAAGGCAGCAGATCCCGATGGTAGACCGCACAGAGCGGCTGGGGCCGGCCGTTGCTGCGCGGAACGGTCACCCACGCCCCCGTGATTTCGGCGCGGTGGAGCATCCAGTCGAGGAATTGTGCCGGCAAGAGTGGCATATCGACGGGAAGAAAAACATTGAGCGGCTGGATCGATGCAGCCAGCGCCGCCTCGATGCCGCTCAAGGGACCGCACCCGGGATGAAGATCGGGTACCACGGGAGCATGGGATGCCAGATCACTACGCGTGCCGGCGATGCGCGGTGCGGCCACACCGATGCTGCGAAGCTTATCCAGGGCAATCTCGACCAGCGATCGGCCGCCAACCTCAAGCAGAGCTTTATCTTGCCCCATGCGCGAACTGCGGCCTCCGGCAAGCACAAACCCCTCAGGGCGGCAGCCCATAATAATGTCCTGAGTGTGGATCTCCATAGGCTTTACAGGTTGCAGCACGGATTTAGCTTTAGGAGTGCCGTACGGACCACTACCGGTGTGCGGAAAAACTCGCTCAACGAAGGGCACGGCTTTAGCCGTGCCGCAAGCAGCATTCGATCGGAGAGGGCTTTAGCCCCTGAGGTACGGTTTTCCATGATTCACGGCGAATTTCTTGTGACCACCAGTACGTCAGCGCCTTTACAGGCTGTGAAAGATGGGCGATTGCGTCCGGCGTGTCCCAAAAGACATACCTCAGGGGCTAAAGCCCTCATAACTGTGGCTTTGTACGGCACGGCTAAAGCCGTGCCTTTCGTTGAGCGAGTTTTTCCGCAGCCTGCATAGCCCCTGAGGCAAAGTTTTCCTAACCCCGCCCCAGCGCTTCAAAGAACAGAATGATCGACTCAATTCCCCGGTGAAAATTAGCGATGTGGAACTTCTCATTCGGTGCATGCAAGTTGTCGTCCGGCAGCCCGAAACCCATCATGACCGCGGGAATCTTAAGGTGCCGCTCGAAATCGCCTACGATGGGGATGGACCCGCCGGAACGGATAAACACCGTCTCCTTCCCGAATACCTGGTGCATGGCATGCGTCGCTGCCTGAATGTAAGGATTATCGGTCTTTACCACGATCGGATCACCCGAGTGGATCAGCCGCACGCGGAGCTCGATACCCTTGGGCTGCAGCGACTCCACGTAGCTCTTGTACTGCGCAAAGACCTCCTGCGGATGCATATCGGGAACCAGGCGGAAGGAGATCTTGGCCGTAGCCTTGGCCGGAATGACGGTTTTCGCACCCGCGCCGATGAAACCGCCAGGCATCCCGTGTACATCCATGGTGGGCCGAACCCAGGTACGCTCCTGCACGGAAAACCCTGGCTCTCCGCTGAGCTCGCGTGATCCGATCTCGGAAACCCGGTAGTGCTCCTCATCGAAAGGCAGACGTTTCCAGGCTTTCACCTCGTCCGCGCTCGGAGCTTGCACCTTGTCATAAAAACCCGGAATAAGAATCCGGCCTTGTGGATCCTTCAGTGCAGCAATTACCTGGGCTAAGGCGATGAAGGGATTGGGTGCCACGCCGCCATAGATACCCGAGTGCAGATCCGACCGAGCTCCCACCGCCTCCACTTCGGTATAAATCATGCCCCGCAGGCCGACAACCAGGGTCGGCAGGCCGGGGGCGAACATCTCCGTGTCCGAGACCAGGGCGAAGTCGGCCTTAAGCTGCTCCGGATGTTCGCGCACGAACCTGGCAATGCCCTCCCCGCCCACCTCCTCTTCCCCCTCCAGCAGCACCCGCACATTGATCGGCAGTTTGCCTCCCGGAGCTTGCAGGAGTGCTTCCAGCGCCTTCAGGTGCATGTACATCTGGCCCTTGTCGTCGACCGCTCCGCGGGCATAAAGGTTTCCGTCCCGCTCCGTAGGCTCAAACGGGGGCGTGAGCCACTCGTCGAGTGGGTCAGGGGGTTGCACGTCGTAATGCCCGTAGGTCAGGCAGGTCGGCTTGCCCGGGGCATGCAGCCAGTCGCCATACACCAGCGGATGACCGGACGTCTCAATCACGCGAACGTGTTCCAGGCCAACGCGCTCCAGTTCCCGGGCCAGGCTCTCGGCGGCGAATCGCACGTCGCCTTTATGCTCCGGAAGCGTAGAAATGGAAGGAATACGGAGGAGAGACTTCAATTCCTCAAGGAACCGCGCCTGCTGGCTGCGGGCGAATTCGACTGCGGATGGCATGAATGGTTTTTCCTCTGGGAAACGCGGAATAGAAGGTTAGCAATTGTTGTCTTTTCTACGACTTTCGCAGCACTTCCGAATCCGTTCGGCCAACAGGCACGGCGGCGGTAGCGGCTGCCCAAGATGTATCCTAAACCTGGAGAACTATTCATGCTGGAGCTGGAAATCACGCCGCGCGATCTCGCGGCTCAACTGAAATCCAAAGAAGGCGGCACAGTTTTGCTGGATGTTCGTGAGCCGTGGGAGTTTGCCACTGCGCAGATCAGCGGATCCAAGCTTATGCCGATGGGCGAAATCCCTGCTCGTGCCTTTCAGGAGCTGGACCCGGAGGCGCACATCGTAGCCGTGTGCCATTCCGGCGTTCGCTCCTTGAATGTGGCCGTGTGGCTGCGCAACCAGGGCTTTGAGAAGGTGCAGTCGCTGAGCGGCGGGATCGATGGCTGGTCCCGGGAAGTCGATCCAGCGGTGCCGCGTTATTGAGAAACAGATTAGCTAATTATTAGTAGAAAAGAGCAGTCATGACCGCTACCGAAAGAGTACTGATCGTTGAAGACGAATTGCATGCGTTGGCCGGATTGGCCGAGTTGGTCTCCGGTTGGGGATACCGCACCGAGACAGCCCGAGACGGCATCGAAGGTCTGGAAAAAATAACCGAGTGGTTTCCCGGGATCATCGTCACCGATCTCAAGATGCCCCGGATGGACGGGTTAGAGCTGCTGTCGCGGCTGAGCGAGATGCAGCTGAACGCCGCCGTCATCGTGCTCACTGCGCAAGGCAGCATCGAGCGCGCGGTCGAGGCCATGAAGATGGGCGCCTACGACTTCATTCAAAAGCCTATCGATCCCACCCGGCTCAAGACGGTTCTGGCCAATGCCAGCCGTCAGCGCGAGACCGAGCGGGAATTAGAGGTCACCCGGCGAAAATTAAGAGACACAGGTTTTCTCGGATCGCTGGTGGGCAGCTCCAGGCGAATGCAGGAGATGTTCGCTATGATCGAGCGCGTCGCCCCCAGCACCGTCTCCGTATTGATCACCGGCGAGAGTGGGACGGGCAAGGAGTTGGTGGCACGAACCCTGCATGAGCTGAGCCCGCGCCGCGGCAAGCCGTTCGTCGCCGTTAACTGCGCCGCCATTCCCGAGACTTTGATCGAAAGCGAGATCTTTGGCCACGAAAAGGGCTCCTTTACCGGAGCCCTGGAGCGCCGTGCAGGCTGCTTCGAGCTGGCCGAAGAAGGCACCTTGTTGCTGGATGAAATCGGCGAAATGCCGGTGGGCACCCAGGCCAAGCTGCTCCGGGTATTGGAAGACAGAAAGCTGCGCCGCCTGGGCAGCAAGGTCGAAACGCCCATGAATGTTCGCGTGCTGGCGGCGACCAACAAGAATCCCGAAGAAGCCGTCGCAGATGGGCATCTGCGTGGAGATTTGTACTATCGGCTGAACGTTTTTAACTTGCATATGCCACCTCTGCGGGAACATAAAGAGGACATCCCGGCGATCATCGAGGCCCTGCTCAACGACATGAACACCAAGCATGGGCGGGAGGTCAAGGGCGTGGACGGAGAGATGCTCACCCGCCTGATGGCTCACGACTGGCCGGGCAACGTCCGCGAACTACGAAACACCATCGAACGGGCGGTCATACTTTGCGGAGAGGGGTACATGGAGACACGGCATCTGCCGCCCACCTTCGGGCAGCGCTTCACGCGTGCGGATACGGGGAGCTCCACCTACAGCGACAGTGGCGTTCATGTGGAGATCGGAAGCACAGTGGATCAAGCTGAGCGGATGCTCATCCTGAAAACCCTGGAGTCGACACGTAACAACAAGACTCGGGCGGCCGAGATCCTGGGTATTAGTTTGAAGACGCTGCACAACAAGTTAAAGGAGTATGGTAGCGCAGCCAGCAGCGAGGACGGTACGGCTGCACCGGCGTACACCAACTCTTGATAGTACTGGTCCGGCTCTGCCCATCGCTCAATAAGTTCAATGACCGGACCAGGTGATTCCCATGAGACTGAAGACCAAGCTCGTGCTCGCGATCACTGGACTGGTATTTCTGGTCGTGTGCACGCTGTCCTGGATTTTTCTGGGCCAGTTGCTGCGCCAACGCATGTCCCAGGCTTACTCCGCCAATGACATGGTGGCCCACCAGATTCTTTTTGCCACCAGCCGTGCCCTGCAGACCAACATCCACGGACCTCGTGTCGACCCCAACGATCCTAAAGCAGTGCGCGCCGCGGCAGTGGAGGCCCTGCGCAGTGATCCCGCTTTAACCGCACTGATGAACTCGGCCATTCGCTACTCGCCCACGGTATTCGATGTAGCCATCGCCGACAGCGAGGGGCGCGCACTGCTGAGTACTGATCCCACCGACCTGGATCACCTGCTGCCCCATCGCCAGGAATACGAGGAACTGGAAGGCGGCGGCTTACTGCGGCAGCTCGAAGTTGTCTTTGGACCGCCTCGCGTCTACAACGTGACTTTGCCGGTGGAACGGAACTTCGAGCCCTTCGCCACCATCCGCGTAGGTGTTCGTACCACCTTCCTGCGCTTCGTAGTTGAACCCTGGCTCATCGCAGCGCTGACCTATACCGGTGTGGCTATCGTTTGTTCGTTGATCTTCGCCGCATTCCTGGCCAACCTGGCGCTCAAGCCGATTGAACAAATCGGCGCCCGGCTCGATGCACTGGCCCTGGCCGAGGCCGAAGTGGCCGGCGAGGCGGCAACAAGTGCCCGTTCCGGAGATGCCGTGGTGCTGGTCTCGCACAAGATCGAGCGCATCGGACGGCGCATGCGCAACGTGGAAGAGGTCTTCTCTGCCCTCAAAGAAAACCTCGACCAGATCATGACCAATCTGCAGGACGGCATCCTGCTCTACACCCACGATGCCCGTGCGGTGCTGGTCAGCGATTCGGTGGAGCGATTTCTCGGCATCAGCCGCGCAGAGATCCTGGGCTCCCGGTTGCACGAGGTCTTCTCCCGCAATACCCGCTTGGGAAGGCTGGTCCGTGAGTCCTTTGACGCCCGCATGGCCCTGGTCCAGGAGGAGATCACCACCGAGACCGGGCGGCACGTCGAGATCTCGCTCGACTTTATCCATGACGATCGCGCCGTCTTTCCCCAGGAAAGCCTGGGCGCGCTGCTCACCCTGCATGACGTCGAATCGGTAAGGGAGATAGAAAGTGACCTGGAGCTATCGCGACGCCTGGCAGCCATCGGCCGATTGACCGCGGGCGTTGGCCACGAAGTAAAGAACCCCATCAATGCCATCGTCGTCCACCTGGAGTTACTGCGTAATAAGCTGGGCGGTTCAGATAACAAAGCCATGCGCCACCTGGAAGTAATAGAAAGCGAAATACAACGACTTGACCGGGTGGTGCAGACGCTGGTGGATTTCTCGCGTCCAGTGGAATTGCAGCTCAAGGAACAGGATCTGCGCCGCGTCGTCTCCGCGGTGTTGATGCTGGCATCGGCAGACCTGGAAACCCGCGACGTGCATGTGCAAAGTGATCTCCCCGACCATCCTGTGCTGGCCAAGGTGGATGCGGATCTGTTGAAGCAGGCGCTGCTGAACGTTGTGCTCAATGGCGCGCAGGCAATGGCGGAGGGGGGAAAGCTGGAAGTGCGCTTAGCAGAGGATGGCCGTATGGCTCTGTTAAGTATTCGTGACCAAGGAAGTGGAATTTCTCCCGAAATAAGGGACAAAATTTTTGATTTGTACTTTACCACTAAGAAAGATGGGAGTGGTATTGGTTTAGCGATGACTTATCGCATCGTGGAGCTGCACAATGGTTCTATTGAAGTAAAATCGGATGCGAACATTGGAACTACTTTTATTTTGCGCTTTCCGCTGAATAGTGTTCCAGACAGCCGAGCGCGTGGATACTTGATGCCGGACGGGAGTAGCTCAACTGGATCAATCGTAGCAAAGGAGCCCAGGGGATGAGAGCAGCCAACGTAAGCTCGGCGGCGACCCTGCTCGTCTTCTTATGCACGGGGTGTTTGTTTCATAAGAGCTCACCGCCGCAACAGGCACAAGCTCCGCCATTGCAGACCGGAAAAGGGACACTGAACCCGCCGACGACTGCGCAGCAGCAACCAAAAACGGACACTCCGTTGGCTTCGCCTTTGCCGGCGCCGTCCGCGCAAAACGTGCCCCTGCCCCCCCCGCCCCCGCCGAAGAAGGTGAAGCACAAGTCCAAACCGCCCGCGGCCAAGCCGGCAGACACTGCCCCGACCCCTGCGGCTAGCAGCGGTTCTCAGTCCGCAGCCGCCGGTTCTCAATCTGCACAAGCCGTCCCCCCGCAAGCGCCAGGGACTGTGGGCACACCGTCGCCCATTGGTCAGTTGACAACCGGCGACAGCGCTATGGGAGAAAAGGCCAAGCGCGAAACTGCGGATTTGATTGGCGAGACCGAACAGGGGTTAAACAGTATCAAACGCTCTCTCTCCACGGAGGAGAAAGTCACGGCCACGCAGATCCACACCTACCTAAAACAGGCGCAAGAAGCGTTGGATAATGGGGACATGGACGGCGCGCACACGCTGGCAACCAAAGCCAAGCTGCTGCTGGACGAACTAACCAAACCCTAAGGTGCACGCAGATCCCTCCAATCGCTAAGGCCCGGAGGGCCGACCGCTAAACGTCAGCCCAGCCCGGTAGGGCTGGGAGGTCGATCCCGTTGACAAGAGCGCCGTGGGCGCGGCACCATGCGTGCCTTACGATCCTAAATATGTGATGGGAGGAGACGGGTGTCGCGCCTACGGCGCTCTGGATGGCACGATTTGTTGTCCCAGCCCTGCCGGGCTGGGCTGACGTTTAGCGGTCGGCCCTCTGGGCCTTAGCGATAAGAGGGATCTGCTGTATCTTCCAGTCAAGCCCCGATGCAAAACCAAAACACAGCAAAACAGGCTAGGCGATAGAGACAAACATCACCGTTCACCCCAACTTAGTTTAGAGCGAAGCACGTCGAAGAAACCTGTCGCCCCCATGCGCACCAGGTGAACGCTGTGCTCGGAACGGCGACAACACACCCGATCCCCAACCCGCAACTGCAACGCCTCTTGCCCGTCGACAGTGAGGAAGGTGAGATCGGGAATGCCTTCTACGCTCACATTCACATGCGCATCCCCGCGCACTACCATAGGCCGAATAGTCAGCAGGTGCGGACATATCGGAGTGATCACCAGTGCATCCACGTCGGGAGCGAGAATCGGTCCGTTGGCAGCCAGGTTATAGGCAGTAGAACCCGTGGGCGTGGAGATAATGACGCCGTCAGCGCGAAATGAGGCCGCAAGCTGATCAAACAAGTGCACGCTGAAGTCGCCCATGCGGGCGATGGCCCCCTTGGCAATCACCACATCGTTCAGAGCTTCGTACTCCTTGTACAACAGTCCGCCACGCATGACCTCGGTGTGCAGCAAGGCGCGCGCGTCAATGTTGCAACAACCTTCCCTCCATCCTTCCAGCGTGGTGTACAGGTCGGCCAGCCGGACCTCGGTCAGGAAGCCCAGCGCGCCCAGGTTGACGCTGAGAATAGGAACATCCGTCCGAGCGAACGTACGCGCCGCCGCCAATAGCGTCCCATCCCCGCCCAGCACCACCACCAACGCTGGTTTTTGCGCCGGCAATTCATGGCGGGGAACGCTGCGCGCGTCCTGGGTGTAGCTGCCGCTTACGTGGTCCAGGATAGGTTCGAAGTCATGCGCCCGCATCCAGGCAACGAGCTCGGGAATCAGAGTGGCAAGCTCCTCCTTCTGCGGCTTGGAAATGATGGCAATAGGTCGCATGGATTCAGAGCCTTGTATCCGATTCAACAGAGTAAGTGTACGCGATCACCTCAGAACCGGGCGTACAGAAGAAACTCTCGATTCCCGCTGCCTCCGCCACTTCCGCCAAGGATGGGAGAATCCGCCAGTTGGCTAGCCGAGGCGCCAAGATCGTGCACCGCCGTGCGCACGCGATCGATAGCGAACTGGTGCGCGGCCGGGTCGTGCACAATGCCACCCTTACCCACGTATTCCCTGCCCGCTTCAAATTGCGGCTTGATCAGGATCACAGCCTCCACCGCGACGCCCGGGCTCGACCGCACCGCAGCCATCACCGCGGGCAGCACCAGCGTGGCCGAAATGAACGACACGTCCATGGATACAAAACTGATTCCGCCGGGCAGATCCCCGGGTTTGAGATAACGCGCGTTGGTACGCTCCAGCAAGGTCACACGAGGATCTCTACGCAGGCTTTCGGCGATCTGTCCATAGCCGGTATCGACCGCGATCACGCTCGCTGCCCCGTGCTGCAGCATGCAGTCGGTAAATCCGCCGGTGGAGGTGCCGATATCCGCACAATGGCGCCCGCCAAGGTCGATTTGCCAAAGAGAAAGTGCGACTTCCAGTTTGAGCCCGCCCCGGCTGACGTAGCGTTGCTCCTCTCCCAACACCCGCAGCAGCGCCGTCTCCTCGACCGCGCTCCCGGGCTTCTCCACCTTTTGTTGGTTGACCAGCACGCGCCCGGCCAGGATCAGAGCCTGCGCCCGTTCCCGGGAAGGCGCCAACCCCTGCTCGACCAGCAACTTATCCAGGCGATTCCTCATCTACTGTGGGGAGAAGCTTGCTCTCCATCCTGCGCGCATGCAGCCCATTGTATCTGCTGCTTCCCGGGTACTTAAGTTTGGTTGTTTCCATGGTGCGACCGTAGAATAGGTTCTGCTCCAGCGATGCCAGAGAAAACTCCCAATCCGATTGGCCAACCTGAGCGTTCTACTAGCAGAGACGCAACCCAAGTAAACAGGATGGCCGACGGGAAGACTTCCGCAGTAGCCGACGACAGTGCTTTGCTACAGCGTATCCGCCAAGGCGATCAGACCGCTATGGCTGAGGTCTTCGACCGTTACGGCAGAGCTGTATACTCCGTCGCGCTGCGCATTCTTAAGGATTCTGGCCACGCGGAAGATGTAATGCAGGAGATCTTCTTCCAGATCTGGCGGAATTCCGACTCGTTCGTACAAGGGCGCGGATCGCTGGGCGCCTGGCTGGTCGTGGTGGCGAGAAACCGGTCGATTGATCTGCTGCGGCGCAGAAAGCCGACGGATTCCGTCGACGACGTTGTTCTGGCTTCTTCCACCAACCTGGCTGTAGAAGCCGAGCACAACGCCATGATCGAGAAGGTCCAGAAAGTTCTCGAGGGGCTGCCGGCTGAGCAGCAGAAGTCCATGGAGATGGCGTTCTTTGAAGGTTTGAGCCATTCGGAAATCGCGGAAAGAACCGGCGACCCGTTGGGCACGGTCAAGACGCGCATTCGCTTGGCGTTGATCACATTACGAAAGGCATTTCAGGCATGACGGGCGACGGACACAATACGCAGGAAGAATTGGCTTCCTATGCGATGCAGAATCTCCCCCTGGAGGATTCGGCATCCATAAGGGCGCACCTGCAGGGCTGTGCCCCGTGCCGCGCAGAGCTGGCCGAGGTCTGCGGCGATCTTGCCTTGTTGGGAATAGCGGTTGAGCAGCATCCACTGCCCCCAGGCGCGCGCGAGCGCTTCCTGAAAAGAATCGCCGCCTCGCCTGCAGTGAATGCGCAAGAAGCCGTGAAAGAGGTCACTCCCATTTCGGTCAAGAGCACGCGACGCGGATCAGGCTTTTGGACTCCCTGGATAGCGGCGGCCGCCATGACCATCGCGGCCATCTCGCTGGGCGTGCAGAATCGGGCGTTAAACGACGAACTCCAGGATGAATCCAAACTGGTAACCAACCTGGCGGCGCAGGCATCGCGGGCCCAGCAGGTGCTTGAGGTTTTGACCGCTCCCAGCGCCCAGCGCGTGACCCTTACCGAAGGAAAAGCGCCCCCCGCGCCAACGGCTCGTGCCACTTATCTCCCGGAGCGCGGCGGCCTGATTCTGCTGGCGACCAACCTCAAGCCTTTGCCCCAGGACAAGACCTACGAGCTTTGGGTGATTCCGGCGAATGGCAAAGCGCCTGTGCCCGCAGGACTATTTCGTCCTGATGCTGCGGGTACGGCAACTCTGGTGCTGCCGCCGGTTACCCCAGGCATTGAGGCCAAGGCATTTGGGGTAACGATAGAGAATGCGACTGGAGCCGATGCTCCAACCTCTCCCATCATCCTCTCCGGAGCAGCCACCGGGAGCTAGGCCCACATCCCTCTTATTGCTTCTGCCGTACCGCGGGGGCGGCGGTCTGGTAGCAAAGGGCCCCAAAACCACAGGGTGCTCCACTGCCGCTGGCATGACTGACGTTGATGGCATTCGTAACCGCGCCCGGCGTGGCGGCGTTGGCGGCTACCGTCTGGGCGGTGGTATGTACATCCACTCCGTTTCCATCCAACTGAATGGACGCAGACACCTGGTCAGTGTCGGTACGAATCACGCTCATGTAGGCCTGGTCAGAAGGCAGCACGTAGACTTGGCCGTAAGGAGTACTGAACGTGGAGGCGATCGAAATCGGGTGGCCGGTCACGGGTATGGTGGCTAACACCTGGAAGCTGGTCAGGCTCACTACACTCACCGTGCTGTCCTTCTGATTGGCCACATAGACCCGGCTACCATCGCGCAGAATACTCAACGTCGCCGGCCCATTACCCACCGGCACCGTCACCGCCTGGCCGAACAGCGGAGAGTCGTTCCCGTATTGATCCAGGCTGACATTGATAATGGTGATGGTATTGGAGTCGTAATTAGCGGTCACCAGCTGCGATGCAGGGGCGTAGTAGTCGGCGAACACCGGGCCGGCCTTGAACGCGGTAGGCGCGACGCCGGGCGGCGGCGGCAGCGTGAGCGTGCCGGTGGCCGAATTAAAATTTTGCAGGTTTGGGCGTGGTATCAAGCGTATTGAACGGGCTATTGATAACAGTGACAGTCCCGCTGCCCCGATTGAGAATGAACGCCCGGTTATTGTCGGTGGAAGAGATGCCATACACGGGGCAGATGCCCACCGGCAGAGTGCGCGAGATGGTCGCGGTCGCGATCTCGATCGACTGCACCTGGCCCGGAGTCGTCACCGCTGTAGGAGTCTCGCAATCCCCGAAAGCCACTGTGCCGGAACCATTGTCCTGGGTGATGGAGTAGACCCGGACCGCGCTGGAATTGCCCGCCAGGTTGATCGGGCTGGCGGGGACCGGGAGCTGTTGTGTCAGCTGGTAAACACCGCTCGAATTATTGGTCAGCACCGCGACCGCCGGGACGTTGGGTAGGGTGATGAAGAGATTGGTTGCGGTGTAGAGCAGATTCATGAGGCTGTGCTGCAGGCTGCAGCAAGGTGCTGCTCTGGATATTTTTGGTCTCCAGGGTGGTGGATGGGGTGTACGTGTTGACCGTGCCGTCGGTATTGGCAGTGGTGGCAGAGGTGCCGGTGGAACTAAGGGAGAGAGCCAGCGGTCCATTGCCCAGCAATGCCTGGGTCAGCAGGGTGTCACCCGGGGCATCGAAAACATTGGCCAGGCCGGGCAAGGTAGTGCCCGCGGTGGTGGTCACGACCGCGTAGCTCTGCGGCTGAGGCGCAGGTCCGGTCACCAATACCGGGGTGACCACTGGCCGGTAGGTCTCTCCGCATCCGGCCACCATCACCGCGACGCCCATCGCCACGGGCAGACAAGCCAGCCTGCTCAACCCCAGCAAACCACTGTCCAACCGGACACATGGTTGGAGAACCCTCGAACACAGACTCCCGCAAACCCACACTCCGCCGGCTCCATATCTGGAGCCATGCAACGCTAAGCACCCGTGAATACCTCACTACGTCTCATTTCCTGGTAGAAAGATGATTGTAAACGGGACCACGTATCCAGGGATACGCCGGCGGCAAAATGAACCGTGCGCATTAAAGATCAGCAGGTAGCAGTAGAGCCCCGCAATGACAATAAGTTGCGCTGGCAGTCATGGCTGGTGCTGGCCGCGGTAGCCCCGTGCTGTGCGCTGGCGACGCTGCAATCACCATGGAACCGCAGCACCCAAACCGGGCTAGGCATCAGCCTCGGCCTGGGGCTTCTGGTATGGCTGGCGCGGGCCGCAACTCCACTGGCTGCGCTCACCGGCGCATGCATCACAGCAGTCCTTTCGCTGGCTCCTTTTTCCTCCTTGGGCGGATTTCACTCTGCTCTCCCGCCGTTGCTGGCACTCTTCGTGCTCACCTTCTCCGCTACAAAATTCGGTCGCAGCAAGAAGGAACAGTTGGGCGTGGCTGAAGATAAGCACGGCCGCAACGCCGCCCAGGTAGCGGCGAACCTGGGTGTCGCCGGGTTGGGTGCGGCTGCCGCACTCAGCCTTCCCTCCCTGGGCCCGTGGTTTGCAGTAGCGGTAACCGCCGCTTTGGCGGAAGCCACCGCCGACACCTTAGCCAGCGAACTGGGAGAGGTTCTGGGTGGCCAACCGTTTATGTTGACCACCTTCCGCCGCGTCGCGCCGGGTACTGACGGCGCGGTCAGCCTGGCTGGCACCGTGGCCGGAACCTGTGCAGCAGTAGTAGTCGTACTGGTCGCCGTCCTTGCCCTGGGGCTGAGCCCCGGCAAAGCGCTGTGCGCTGGACTGGGCGCAATCGCCGGCCTCTTTGTCGATTCCCTGCTGGGGGCCACCGCCGAGCGGCGCGGCTGGCTCAATAATGATGCCGTAAATTTTCTTTCCACCCTGGCGGCTTCCGCAATTGCAATTGGAGCTTTGGCGTTGCAATGAGACGCAGGTGAGGGGAAATCATCCCTCAGCGGATAAAGCCGAGTTCGTTTCAAAGCATTTGCTTCCGGGGCTGAAGGGTCTGCGCGAGAGCTACTTCTCCAAATTGAGTCCCGTAGAGCCTGCCCTGAGCTTGTCGAAGGGGACGGCTGAGAGTAGCCCAGGACGCTAGTCCTGGGTTAGCAATGGGAGACGAATCAGTCCCGCAGGAACGGCTGAAAATGACCCAGGATGCAATCCTGGGCTACCTCGACCCTCTGAAATGGACCACCGTCATGCGGGCCAGCCAACCCAGGATTGCATCCTGGGTCATTCTCAGCCGTCCCTGCGGGACTCAATTGGAGAGGCTCCACTAGTGAATCTTCAACCGCCACAACGTGTAGCTCAGCATTTCATGCATCATCCGCATGGCGGAATCCCAGAACCCCAGGGGCCGAGCCTCGGGCCGGGGAGAAGTCACCACGTTGATCCCCATGCTGGAGCACAAAGCATGAATGCGAAATAGATGCGTTCCGTCGGACACCGCCAGAATCCGGTTCAAATGATTCTCGCGCGCGATGGCAGCCAGCCGGGCGGCTGATTCTTCCGTATTCGTGCTCTGCGTTTCCGCGATGATCTGGTTTTCTGGAACCTCGTGGGCCAACAGGTAGTCATGACCGACGCCTCCTTCGGAGTCGCTCCGGTCTCCCCCGCCGCCCAGCGTAATTACCAGCGGAGCGAGTCGTTCGCGATACAGCACCAGTGCATGATCAAGACGGGCGCGCAGCACCGGCGACGGCCGGCCGTCGTATTCCGCTGCGCCAAAAACCGCGATGGCATCGGCAGGACGTGCCTCATCGTGGGTGGCGTAAAAATGGATCTGCAAATAGAGCCAGAGAAACCAGCCCGCGACGCCGATAAGACCCGCAGCCACCAAGGCGCGCAGTACACGCCTTCCGGTTGACAAGACAGGGGCTGGCCGCACATACGGCAGATCGGGGTCGGGAACCATCATTGAATCCCTGTTCAGCGCTGAAGCGTTAACGCAATCTCGTGGGTAGGAATGGCTCCTTCCCGAAGAATCTTCCACAGCCCATCCGCCGTGGTGAGATCGACGATGGTCGTGGCCACGCTCCGGCCGGTGGGGCCCCCATCGACGATCAGGGGAATGCGGTCGCCAATCTGGTCGCGGACGCAAGCTGCGTAGTTGCATTCCGGCATGCCCTGCAGGTTCGCCGAAGTGGCCGTAATCGGCAACCCCAGCTTCTCCACGATGGCCCGTGGGATCACGGCGTCGGGCACGCGCAGCGCCACGTTCCCGGTGTTGGCGGTAGAACGCAAGGGTAGGCGCGAACCAGCGCGCACAATCACGGTCAGCGGACCGGGCCAGAAGCGCTCCGCCAGAAGGTCAAACCGGGCATCAATATCACGCGCCAGCTCGTAGGCCTGGGCAGCGCTCGCGATCAGCAGCGAGAGTGGCTTGTGCTTGAGCCGGGTCTTGATCTCATAAATGCTTTCCACTGCACGCAGGTTGACCGGGTCCACTGCCAATCCATAAAAAGTATCGGTGGGAATACCCACCACCTTACCGCTTCGCAGGCAGGAGACGATGAACTCAACCCGATCCTGTTCCGGTTCGTCCGGATGAACACGCAGAATTTCTGCCAACAAGGCACTCCACCCTCGGACAAATTTGGGGCAATCTCATCGAGAGTACCAGACCGGCTCCCGGTGGCTCATGCTGCAGTCTAATGCCTGCGAGGCCGAAGCATTTCCCCAACTAGCGATGTTAATCGCTATATTGACTTGCAGAGATTTCCACCGGAAAAGTTCGGGGTCGCATGAATCGCTTCCGCTGTCTGCTCGCCTTGCTCACATGCCTTGTGCTCGCCGCATTTGCCCAAGTTCAGGATAATCCTGCTCAGGGGACGACGCACGTCACGCTGGGCCAGTCGGTTGTCCCACCTTATGGCCCATGGAAGTTCACCGTAGGCGCTTCTCCCATCGACCCGGCCACCCACCAGCCGCTCTGGGCACAGCCGGACTTCGACGATTCCCACTGGGAGACGGTCGACCTGACGCCGAAAGGAGTTCGCGATCCCCTGGGAGACTTTTCCGGCTACGTGACGGGCTGGACATCGCGCGGGCATCCAGGTTATTCCGGCTATGCCTGGTACCGCATCCGGGTCCAGGTGATTGCTGGCGTCCGATGGCATCGTGGTAGCCATGGACGAACAAGGCCGGCTCTTCGGCTTTGAACGCCTGCAAGAGCTGCTGCAAAGCAGGCTGACTGCGGCCGAGGTGGCCCCTGCCGCGCAAAGCTTCGGCCAGCAGGACGACATCAGCGTGATCGCAGTGACCCGCACCGCGGTGCTGGTTCCGGCCTGATCCGTCCCGGGAGCTCCATTTACAATCGCCTTTGAGCTCCCCAACCGTGAATTCTGTTGCCGAACGTGGTCCGCGAAGGGTGGAAAGCCGGCAGAACAGCCGCATCAAGGAACTGCGCGCGGCCCTGGTGCGCGGCGCCAGGACTGCTCATATCGCCGTCGAAGGCTTGCATCTGATCGAAGAAGCAATAAAGAGCAGTCTCAAACTGCACACCGTCTTTATCCGCAAAGGCAATGAGGGACTGCTGGAACACCTGGAGCTTGGGGACGCCGAAGTCTTGATCGTGAGCGAGGACGTTTTCCTGAGCGCCACCGCCACCGAGCATCCGCAAGGCATCGCCGCCCTGGTGGATGCGCCCCAGTTCACCGTGCAAGCGCTGCTTCACGGCACGCCCCTGGTAGTCATCGCCGCCGGCCTGCAAGACCCCGGCAATCTGGGAACCCTGGTGCGCTCGGCCGAAGCTTTCGGCGCCACCGGCATGATCCTGCTGCCCGGCACCGTGAGCTTATCGAACCCCAAAACGCTGCGCGCGTCCTCAGGATCGGCTTTCCGTCTCCCGGTGATCGCCATGCCGGCTGACGATGCGTTTGCCGCTCTTCGCGAAGCGGGCGTGCAGATCGTCGCCGCCGTGGCGCGCGATGGTGGCGAACCCGACCTGCGCCGGCCTGTCGCCTTGCTGATAGGCAATGAAGGCTCTGGACTACCGGAGGCATGGATCGCCACAGCCGACGCCCGAGTCACCATTCCCTGCCCTGGCGCAGTCGAGAGCCTGAATGCCGCGGTCGCCGGCAGCATCCTGTTATACGACGCCATGCGGCAGCGGAGATGCTGTGAGCCTCTTTAGCCAGATTCCCGACGAAAGCACGCTGAAGAAGGCGCGCACCGCTCCTCTTGCCGAGCGCATGCGTCCCCGCACGCTGGAGGAATACGTAGGCCAGGAGCAGTTGCTCGGCCCCGGCATGCCCTTGCGCATGGAGATTGAGCGCGACGACCCGGGATCCATGATCCTGTGGGGCCCCCCCGGAGTGGGCAAGACCACACTGGCCAAGATCATCGCCGAGGCCACGCAGGCCAGCTTCATTGAATTCTCCGCGGTGCTGGGCGGCATCAAGGAAATCAAGCAGGTGATGGCGGACGCGGAGAAGGCTGCCGGCTTCGGATCGCGCACTATTCTCTTCATTGATGAGATTCACCGCTTCAACAAGGCCCAGCAGGATGCCTTCCTGCCCTATGTCGAGCGCGGGACCATCCGGCTGATTGGCGCCACCACGGAGAACCCGTCTTTTGAAGTGATCGCGGCTCTGCTCTCCCGCTGCCGCGTCTATCGCCTCACGCCGCTCAGCGATGGGCAACTGATACAGTTGCTTAAGCGCGCGTTGACGGACCGGGAGCGCGGCCTGGGCGCCATGAAAGCTAATGCAGACGACGAGGCCCTGGAGATGATAGCCGGGTATGCGAGTGGGGATGCGCGCTATGCCTACAACGCTCTCGAGACCGCGGCCAAGCTCGCGGCCGAAACCCACACGGCGATTACCCGTGAGGTGGTGCAGCATGCCTTGCAGCAGCGCGTACTGCTCTACGACAAGCAAGGCGAAGAGCATTTCAACCTGATCTCGGCTTTGCACAAGAGCGTCCGCAACAGCGATGCCCACGCCTCGCTTTATTGGCTGGGCCGTATGCTGCAGGCCGGAGAGGATCCCATGTATGTTGCCCGCCGCTTGGTCCGTATGGCGGTCGAAGACATTGGCCTGGCCGCGCCGGAAGCGTTGAACCTGACCCTGTCGGCGCGGGACGCGGTTGATTTTCTGGGGTCGCCCGAGGGCGATCTGGCCTTGGCCCAGGCTGCGGTCTACCTGGCGTTAGCGCCCAAGTCGAACGCGCTGTACACCGCCTACGGAGAGGTGACGGCGGAGATCGAAGCCCATCGTGCGGAGCCCGTGCCCCTGCATTTGCGCAACGCGCCGACTCCGCTCATGGAGCAGTTCGGTTACGGCGAAGGCTACCAGTACGCGCATGACGTGGAAGCGGGCGTAGCCGATATGGAATGCATGCCAGACAACCTGCGCGGCCGCGAGTTTTACCATCCGCGTGCACAGGGCCGGGAAAAACTGCTGGCCCAACGCATGGACGAAATCCGCGCCATTCGCGCCGCCAAGCAAGCGGCCAAAAAACCAGAAAGCAAATAGGAGCACCATGGATCACCAAGCAGACCCGCAGTGGCTGAGTTGGACCAAGCGTCTGCAGTCGATTGCCCAGACCGGGCTAACCTTTACCCGGGACCACTACGACCACGAGCGCTATGAAGAGTTGCGCGAGCTTGCCGCCGAGATGATGGCCGCCGGGGCCGGTATGCCCGACTCGGTGAAAGTTCTCGATCTCTTCCGGGGGGAATATGGCTATGCGACCCCAAAGGTCGAGGTGCGCGGCGCGGTGATAGACGAAGATCGCATTCTGTTGGTGCGCGAGCGTGAAGACGGAGGGTGGACGGTGCCCGGGGGTTGGGCGGACGTGGGCGAGACCCCGAGTGAAATGGTGGTGCGGGAGGTGAAGGAGGAATCCGGTTTCGACGTGGTGCCGCGCAAGTTGGCGGCGTTATTTGACCGCAACAAGCATCCACATCCGCCTATGCCGCTGCATGCCTACAAACTATTCTTCTTGTGTGATCTGGTCGGCGGCGAGGTCACGCCCAGTTTTGAGACGCCGGAAGTCGCATTCTTTCCGCGCCACGGATTGCCTAATCTCTCCATCGCGCGCGTAACGGAATATCAGATAGAGCATATGTTCGAACACGCCGCTCATCCCGAGTGGCCGACGACCTTTGACTAGTCGAACTGAGTCCCGTAGGGACGGCTGGGTAGCCCAGGACTACGTCCCATAAGCACTAGGTTGTTTACGATGTTTTTCGTCAAAACTCTAACAGAATCGTCATCCTGAGCGGTTGTGACTTTATTGATTTTCACGTGAAGTCATCAAACCTTAAACGAAAATGTCATCCCGCCTGCCCCGGCATGCCGTGGGACCGGAGCGCACCGGACTGGAGCGACCTGGTGTTTCTTTCCGTCCATCCGATCTGACGGCTTCTAATAAAAGTCACCGCCCTCCCCTTTGTCATCCCGAGCGTAGCCGAGGGATCTGCAGTGCGCCCCGGCTCCCGCACAAAGGTTTCCGTTCCGTTAGTTCTCCCGCAGAATCGTCATCCTGAGAGTCTGTGACTTTATTGGTTTCACAAAAAAATCGATACTGAAAACAAAGAGCTTAGGTGGGTCAAAAATCGCTAAAAGTCAATAAAGTCACAGCCTCTGAGCGGAGCGCCTCACCGATTGATCGCGTGACACAGAGCTTGTGGCGCGGAGTCGAAGGACCCCGGCGGTGCTTATCTTACCCATGCTGCTCGGAGCTTTTCAACCACCGAGCCCTATCGGGCGGCCCCGCCATGGTCTTTCCCTGGGGCCCGAATCAAGAACTTGCTAGCATCTCGCTATGTCCGGCCCCACATCTACGTTCCTGGCAGCCATACAGGCACGCTCTACAGTGACCATCAAGTTCGTATCGCGCGCAGATCGTGTTGTCGGGCCTCGGTGGGTGAAAAGCTCCGAGCAGCATGGGTAAGATAAGCACCGCCGGGGTCCTTCGACTCCGCGCCACAAGCTCTGTGTCATGCGATCAATCGGTGGGCGCTCCGCTCAGAGGCTGTGACTTTATTGACTTTTAGCGATTTTTGACCCACCTAAGCTCTTTGTTTTCAGTATCGATTTTTTTGTGAAACCAATAAAGTCACAGACTCTCAGGATGACGATTCTGTGGGAGAACTAACGGAACGGAGACCTTTGTGTGGGAGCCGGGGCGCACCGCAGATCCCTCGGCTGCGCTCGGGATGACAAGTGGAGGGTGGTGACTTTTATCAGAGGCCGTAAGACCGGACAGAGAAGAAACAGCAGGTCCCTCCATTCGCTTCGCTTCGGTCCCACGGCATGCCGGGGCAGGCGGGATGACATTTTCGTTTAAGGTTTGATGACTTCACGTGAAAATCAATAAAGTCACAGCCTCTCAGGATGACGATTCTGTGGGAGTTTAACGAAAAACATCGTAAACGAGTTAGCGCTTATGGGACTACGTCCCGGGTAATTTTCAGCCGTCCCTACGGGGCTCAATTTGGGGAGTGTAGTGCTCGCCACGCACTTTGAAGCCGCCCTGAGGAATAATCTACTTCGCCAGGCTTGTGGCAAGATCCAGAATGATTTTGAGGACCGCCTGCTCCCCGATCGCGGTATTAATCATGGTGTGGTAAACCCCGCGGTCAGGCCAATCGACGTGGAAATACTTCTTCAAAAAATCGGTGCGTTCCCGATCAACCGTATCCACCAGTTGTTCGGCATCTTTCTGGCTTTTGCCGCGGGCCACCAGGCGCCGCAGTTTATCTTCTCTGGGAGCATAAAGAAACACCCGCAACGTGTCCGGGCGGTTCCTGAGAAACTGCTGCGACCCCCTTCCCACGATGACGGAGTTCCCTGCTTTCGCGGCGTGCTGAACGACACGTTCTGTAATTTTCAAAATGCTTTCAGAGTCGACCAACTTGAGCTTGTACGCATTGAGGCTGCCTTCATAACTCCCGCGCAGGAACGATTTGAAGAGCCGGTAGTACAACGGATCCGTTCGTTCCTCGCGCAGTTGGACAACTGACTTAGGACATTCAGCAAGCCGCGCAATCTCCTCCGTCAGCAACTGATCCCAAAGCTTCCAACCCAGGTGGTTGGAAACCAGTTGAGCAATCTCGCCGCCGCCGCTTCCGTATTCGCGTTCGATGGTGACCGTGTTGATCATCTTGTTGAAAGCTTAGTCCACGATCGCATGTCCCCCGCCCCCGGGATCATTCTTCTTCAAAACAAAGGCCAGAAAAAACATAATGACCGCCCCCACGGCGAGAACCTTAAAGGTATCGACGTATGCCAGGCTTGCCGCCTGCTCCTGCAGGGATTGGTAGATGCGGGCGTAAGCCTGCAGGTGTCCCCGGTAACTGCCCAAACCGCCGCTGGCCAAATGCCCACTCAGTGCGTTGGCCGCGTTCACAAAATTAGGGTTGTCTACCCTGGCGTTCTGCACCAGCCTTGCCTGATGGAATTGCGAGCGCCGGGCAATCATCGTGGTCACTAACGACGTCCCCACGCTGCTTCCCATATTGCGCATGAAATTGGCGATGCCCGCGACCGCATTATTCTTCTCCGGCGGAATTCCAACGTAAGCCACCAGCGTGATGGGCACAAACAGAAACCCCAAGCCGATCACCTGCGCGATGCGTAGCCACACCGCAGCCTGGAAGCTGATCTGTAAGTCAATCCGCCGGGTGGAGAAGAACATGGCAATGGACAGGGCGAACCAACCGAAGGCGATCAGGTAGCGCGCCTGGACCTTGGTTGTCAGTTGGCCCATGATGGGCATTTCACACAACAAGACAAGGCCTCCGGCCGATAGCGCGAACCCAGCCAGCTCAGAGGTGTACCCCAGCAGCGTTTGCAGGAACTGCGGCATCAGGACCAGCGCGCTGAACAACAGGATTCCCAGAGTGAACAGCATCAGGCTGGCGCTCGCGAAGTTAAAGTTCTTGAACATCCGCACATCGATCAACGGGCTCTTTTGAAACCATTCCCAGATAACCAGGGAGACCAGGGACACGGTTGCGACGACGACTAAAGTGGTGATGAATCGCGAGCCAAACCAATCATCTTCCTGGCCCCTGTCGAGCGACACCTGCAACGCGCCGATGCCCACGGTCAGCAGAGCAATGCCGATGTAGTCCAACTTGACTCCGGCTGCTTTGATTCGACTTAGGTAGGGAGGGTCATCGACAAAACGCCGCACCAGAAACCACGTGATCACACCCACCGGGAGATTGATGAAGAAAATCCACCGCCAGGAATAGTTGAAGGTGATCCACCCGCCCAGGGTTGGCCCCACGGTAGGCGCCAGGATGGCTGTGATGCCGTACAGGGCAAACGCCAGCCCTCGCTGCTGCGGTGGAAAGCTATCCGCCAGAATGGCCTGGGCCATCGGCTGCAGGCCGCCACCGCCCCCACCCTGCAGTACCCGGAAGAGCAGAAGAAGTCCGAGATTAGGCGCGATGCCGCAAAGCAGGGAGCTCACTGTAAAAATGCCCAAACATGCCATGAAGAAGCGCTTGCGTCCTAAGGCGCCTGCGAGCCAACCGCTGATGGGCAGGATGATGGCATTCGAGACCAGGTAAGAGGTCAACACCCAGGTACTTTGGTCGTTGCTCGCGCCCAGGTTCCCTGCCATATACGGAAGGGCCACGTTAGCAATGCTGGTGTCGAGGACCTCCATGAAGGCGGCCAGCGCAACCACGACAGCAATCAGCCAGGGATTGAACCTCGGCCGCCAGACCTCCTGCTCGATGGTGAGGGCGGCGGAACTCATTGCAGGTACACGTCTGGTACCACGTTCATGCCTGGCCGCAGCCGGTGGTCCTGATCCTCACCCGGATCGAGAACGATCTTTACCGGGATCCGTTGCACAATCTTGACGTAGTTTCCGGTGGCATTCTCGGGAGGAAGTAAGCTGAACAGCGGTCCGGTTGCTCCGGCGATGCTGTCCACATGGCCTTTGAAGGTCTGCCCGCTCGAATCGACATGGATCTTCGCTCGTTGGCCCACGCGCATGTGCTTCAGCTGCGTCTCTTTAAAGTTGGCAGTGACCCACACTTGATCGAGCGGTACCACGGTGAGCAGTTGCTGACCGTTTTGCACGTTCATCCCAACCACTACGGTCTTATTGACTTCGCCGCTGACCGGGGCAACGATCTTTGTGTATTGCAGATTGAGTTGGGCCTGTTGGAGTAAGGCGCGTTTTTCCTCGACGTCAGCGATGGCAGCGCGCACCCGCGCCTGGGTCGACGATACTTGCTGCGCGCCGGTTTCCGCATATTGGTGGTTGGCGGTGGCTTGCGCCAGGCGGCTGCGCGCCTGTTGAACGAATTGGTTCGCGGCGGATTCATTGGCGGCGGCAGCGGCCAGTGCCGCGGTGCTGGACCTGGCCGTGGCCAATGCCTGATCGTAGACCTGGTCCGCCACTTCTTTCTTATCGACCAGTAACTTGTAGCGATGGAGATCGTCTTGCGCTTTTACATCGATGGCCTGGGCCGATTCCAGTTGGTCATGGGCCGCGGTCGCCTGCCGCTCGGCGGCGATGATTCCGGCGTTAGCGTCTTCGATGCCGGAGGCAGTGAACTGCAGTTGGCTCGATGTGTTCACCGAAGTAATGGGCACCGTGATATGCAGGGATTGGGCCGTGTTTTCAGCGTTCGAGAGATTCGCTTTCGCCTGCGCCACCGCAACTTCATAGTCCGTGGGATCGATCTCCACCAGCACCGCGCCCTTCTCCACCCACTGGTTGTCATCCACGTTGACCCGCACCACGTAGCCGGAAACCCGCGCGCTGACGGGATAAAGGTGAACATCCGCCTGCGCATCGTCGGTCGATTCGTAACTACTGAAGTAGCGCCACGCGGCCACACCGCCCACGACCACCACCACCGCGATGACGGCGAAAATCATCAGCTTTCTGCGCCGCCTTGAAGCGCGAGGCGCGGGCAGTTCATTTTCAGTTTCGGGGAAGTCCGATGGTTCACCCGTGGCTTCCGGGTTTGTGCCAGGCAGTGAAGGAGGGGGATTTTCCGCCATGTTCATTTTCCTTTGAAATATTCTTTTACGCTCTGTTCCGCGAATCCGAGGGCGCGAGCCAGGGAAATTTTTGCGTAATTGTAGTTGTACAAACTCGATATATATTGCTCATGCGCGCTGGCCACTGCCTCTTGCGCTTGCACCACCTCGACGGTATCGGTAACCCCCGCGGTGAAGCGGTCGCTCGACTGGGTCAGCGTTTGTTCCGACAATTGAATGTTGCTTAGGGCCACGTTCACCAGGTCGGCCGACGACTGCAGGTTGAGCAGAGCGGTGCGCACGTCAGAGTCGATTTGTGCGCGCAGATTATCCAGGCGCTCGCGGCTTTTCTCCAGTCTTGCATTCGCCTGCAATACGTCACCGTGAACACTGCCACCCTGAAAAATAGGAATCGACAGCGTTCCGCGCAGATCGAATACCTGGGTTGCATTTGAGGGATGCGTCCCGCCCGCGCCGTAATCCCCGTTAAAGGAGAGTGACGGCAAATAGCCGGCCGATGCAGATTTGCGCGAGAATTCTGCGGCGCGCACCTCGCTCATCGCAGCCTGGTAATCGGAACGCGAAGCGTAAGCCCGGTCCAAAGCTTCCACGAGGGTGATGTTTTCCAGCGGCTCGTATGGCGACTTGTCAGTCAGTTCGAATTCCTGCCCGGGAGCCAAACCGATCACGCGCCCCAGGGTCAGCTTCTGGATGGCATAGTTGTTCCTCGCCTGGATCAACTGTTGCTGCCGGGTCTGGAGCTCGACCTTGGCGCGCAGGGCGTCGATCTGCGGCGAAGTGCCGGCGGTCACCTGGTCTGCTGCCCGATTGTAGAGCGCCTGCCCTGTCTCGACCTGAGCTGCTGCGGTTTCAATGCGGGCTGCGTCTGCGATGGCCCGCAGATAGCTGTAGCCCACCGCCAGCACCACCAGGTCGCGAGCGTCCTTCATGGTATAGGTGGTGGATTTGACACTCTGGCTAGCCGCGCGGGAAGCATTGATTGACTTCCAATCGAACAGGGTCTGAGTCACCGAGGCACGCGCGTCCAAATAAGAGTAAGGGCCAATCGAGTCCGAGATACCCAAACGGTTTCCCAGGCCGGCAAAACCAATCTCGGCGATATTAATTTCCGACTCGGCGACATAAGGAGCGGCCGTCACGTGTGGCAGTAGAGCGCTTAATTGCTCCCAGCGTTCTCCTCTGGCCGCGCGAACGTCGGCGTTGGAAAGCAGCAGGCCGAGATTCTGCCGCAATCCGCGGTCGATGGCATCCCGTAACGAAAGCGGCAAGACGCCCGGAACGAGCTTTGCCGGTACGCTGGCAGCGAACGGACTCACCCCATCCGTTCCGGGGATGGCTTGACCCGGCGTGCTGGGGGTTGAATCCGTTTGCGGAAGCGATGTGGCCGATCCAGCGATCAAGATTGCGGCCACCAGGAAGATGCCGCGCTCGCAACTAAGCCTCAAAGGAGGGCCTCCTGCCTCGACTTTTTCACTCTTCCTGTCGCGGCTGACCAGGCGAGAGCCTTGGCACCAGACACCTTGAATCGCACGCGACAAGACCCGCTGTGTCGAAAAGCAGCCGGGCGGTGTCGAGATTTCGACTGACACTTGGGAGCGTTTTCGCACCCCCCGAAAGAAGGGCCTGGAAACACCCCCAGAATTCCAAGAAATCGCAGAATATTGGTCTGCGGCGGTTCTGGCACTGCAAATGCTTTGGAGATAAAGTGAAGCGGTTCCAACGTCAGTGCCCTTGCCCAACCTTCAACGTGGGGAAAGATCGAGACGCTGAGCTGGTTTAGTGCAATTGTCGGGCCATCGCCGGGGTGGAGTAGATCGTGGCCTATGACGATGATGATTTCAAGGGAAGGCGAAAATGGTTGCCATTGTTGATGATGATGATCTGGTGCGCACTGCATTGCAGGGCCTTTTAAGAGCGGCCGGCTTGGGTGCGCAGGCGTTTGCTTCGGCGGAGGATTTCCTGAACTCGGGCCGACAGCACGACACTGGTTGCCTGATCACGGATATCAGCATGCCGGGTATGTCCGGTCTGGAGTTGCAAGCGGAGCTGAATGCAATTCACGGGAGGATTCCGACCATCTTTATAACAGCGCAAGGCGACCCGAGAATGCGTATGCAGGCGATGAGAGCCGGCGCACTGGAGTGGATGGAAAAACCCTTCGACGGTGAAGCTTTGCTCGAGAGTGTTCGAGCAGCGATCGAGAGCTAAACCCGGCCGGCGGGTAAGTCCGGGCTTCAGCCCGGACCTACCCAACCGCAGAGTTCTCTTTCAACGGGATGGACTTGCTTCGACGGGAAGGACTTGCCCGCGGAGTTCTCCCGTCTCGAAATTCACTGAGTGAGTATTGGAATACGCCGTGTTCGACTCAAGTGCGGCCACCAACGCGTCGAAGTCACCAAGTGCGTAAATGTCTCCGTCACTGGATCGAACTTATCCAGGAACTCATCGCACCCAATCCACAGCGAGCCGGAACGGTACTTGAAAAGGGAGGAAATGACACTCCACTCAGGCTGTTCGTGCGTCCGGGCTCGTGCTGGAACACTTTGAACGTGTAGCCATACCGGTTGAGCCCATACTGCGAACCAAACCACATAAAGCCCTGATCGTCCTGCACGATCTGGAGTACCCTGGTTTGCGATAACTCCGTTTTGGGCCGTTGCCAATACGGCCGAGCGCAGTAGAACCGCCCGGCTTGATCGTTCCTTGGATGGACAACAAACATCAAGGTTTTGTCACGTCTGTCCGGGAGTCCAAACCTGCTCATTTGCTTGATGATACCGCCCCAACGGGACTTACGATTTCCCACAAAGGGCCGCTGAAACCCCTTTCGGGGGTATTATGACAGCAAATGAGCAGGTCTGGACTCCCGGACAGACGTGACAAAGACTGTGAAGTTTGTAGTCATTCAAGCAACGATCAAGCCGGCGGTCCTCGTGCGTTTGACCATCTGCTGCGCCCTTGTCGCGCTCTCATGTACTACCACGTTAGGGATGGCCGGAAACGAAGCGCGTCGCCGCGATCATCGACCCGTTACCCCTGAAGCCGCGGCCCAGGCGCATGCGGAATCTCGCACAATCACCCTGCCCGTGGTCGACGGGGAGGGTCTCCGTTTCAGGCGACTCTCCACGGATGAAGGGTTATCGCAAACCAAGATAACTCAGATCGTGCAGGACGATCGTGGCTTCATGTGGTTTAGCACACAATATGGGCTGAACCGGTTCGACGGCTACAACTTCAAAGTGTTCCTTCACGATCCGGCAGACCCCAACAGCCTCAGCGGGGTTTTTGCAAACGCCCTGTTCAAGGATCGCGGTGGCGCCCTCTGGGTCGGATGCGATCAATTTCTCAATAAATTTAATCGGGAAACCGAGACGTTTACGCAGTACCCGATTCCGCTTGTAAGTGACATGAGTCAGGACAGCGGCGGAATATTGTGGTTGGCAACTCCTAACGGTCTGTACAGCTTGGATCCGGCAGCAGGAACGATCCAGCATTATGCTCACAATCCCGATGATCCTTCGAGCTTAAGTAATAACCTCATTAAATCGAGCGCTGAGGATAAGGAAGGGAGATTTTGGGTCGCGACCATCGGCTACCTGGACGAATTCGACCGCAGAACGGGCAAGGTGACGCGCCACCATCCGGTACCTGGAACTCCGGCGGGGTTTGGATTCTACAAGGATCGCTTCGGCGCATTCTGGATCTTCCACGACGCCCCCAACCCGTTATCCGTCTTTGACCCCGGGACGAACACGCTCACCAACTATTCCTTTCACGAGCCGGAGCCGTCCACCGCGCCCTTGACGGTCATCATGGCAATGACCGAAGACCGGGACGGCACTCTGTGGCTTGCCACACACGGGGCCGGCTTACTTAAGTTTGACCGCGAGCAGCAAAGATTCATTCGTTACCGCTATGACCCTGGGGACCCTTACAGCCTCCCCCAGAACAATGTCGAGAACCTATTCGCAGATCGGGAGGGGAGCATCTGGGCTGGCCTGGGTAGGATGGGGGTCACCCATTTCGCGACCAACCCGCAGCCGTTTAAGAGAATTCTTGGTCTCGCCAGTTCCGATGGAACGCCTGAACCTTTTGTGAGCGCAATCTACGAGGATAGTCAAGGGATCCTGTGGATCGCTACGCCCGCTGCACTGAACCGTATCGACCGCAAGGAAGGACACTACACCTTCTACCGCCGGGGCGAGGGACCAGGAGCCAGTACCGATGGGCTCACGATTCGCGAAGACGGTTCCGGCAACCTCTGGGTTGGAACGTATAACCACGGGCTACTCCGTCTGGACCAGCGCACGGGAAAATTCCAGACGTTGCTTCACAATCCGGCTGATCCATACAGTCTGAGCAACGACATCGTGACCCGTCTTCTCGTCGATCACGAGGGAACGCTCTGGGTCGCCACCAGCGATGGTCTGAATCGTTTCCATGCGGCGACCGGGCGCTTCACGGTTTATAAGCCCGATTCGCAGAAGAAAATCGTGTCCTATCTGGAACTCGCCGAGGACCAGAAGGGGGCACTGTGGCTCGGCACCGAGGCTTCAGGTCTATATCGTTTCGATCCAGCGACGGGGCGGTTCACGAGCTACGAACACGACATAGGTCGCCCCGGGACCTTGAGCGACAACCGGGTGAACTCGGTGCACTTCGATCGCTCCGGCACTATGTGGGTAGGTACCCAGGACGGGCTGGATAAGTTTGACGCAACGACGGGCAGGTTCACCGCCTACACGCGGCGGGATGGCCTCCCTGGCAATGCAGTGGGCTGCATCCTCGAAGATGCCCACGGCAACCTTTGGATGAGTACCAATAACGGGATAGCGAAATTCGATCCGCAGAGTACGGCGGTCCAGAGTTACTCGACTGCCGAGGGACTGCCGGGCCCTGACCTGACCGGCAAGGGCGCGTGTTTCAAGAATCGAAGTGGAGAGATGTTCTTCGGGGGCTTTAACGGAGCCACTTTCTTCCACCCGGACAGCGTTGGAGACAATTCCTACATCCCTCCGGTGGTGCTCACGGAATTTCGGCTGTCGGGCAGTCCGGTTGACATCGGAGGCGGTTCGCCACTGAGTAAATCCATTACCTATACCACTGGGTTGACGCTCTCACATGAGCAGCGCAATTTCTCGTTAGCCTTCTCCGCTCTCAGCTATTTGAGTCCGGGTACCAACCGGTATCGCTATCAGCTTGAAGGATTAGACAATACGTGGCACCAGGTCGGAAGCAATGAGCGTCTGGCTACCTACACCACCCTGCCGGCACGTGCGTACACCTTTCGCGTACAAGGTGCGACCAGCCGCGGCGCCTGGAGCAACCCGGGCGCGGCCCTGGTCATCAGGATCCTTCCTCCGTGGTGGAGCACATGGTGGTTTCGTGTGCTTTGCGTGGCTGTTTCTATAGCCCTGCTCGGGGGATTTTATCAACGGCGCATTCAGCAACTCCGGCGCCAGGAAAAGGATCTGCGCGACGTGGTGGAAACAATTCCGGCGATGGCGTTTGCTGTCCGGCCCGACGGATCCACGGAATTTGTAAATCGGCCCTGGCTCGACTACTCGGGGTTGTCGGAGAAAGACAACCTGAGCTCCGGCTGGCAGCTCACAGTTCACCCCGAAGACTTTGATGACCACCTGAACAAGTGGCGAGCATCGCTGGCCACAGGCGCGCCCTTCGAGAATGAGGTACGCCATCGCGATGCTCATGGCGAATATCGCTGGTTTCTCGTTCGTGCTGTGCCCTTGCGCGATGTGCATGGAAATGTTCTTAAGTGGTATGGAACCCTGACAGACATTGAAGATCGCAAGAACTCAGAACAGGAACGCGAGAGATTTCGCCAGCTACAGGCAGATCTCGCACATGAGAACCGGATCAGCATCATGGGACAGCTGGCCGCGTCACTCTCTCACGAGCTAAAGCAGCCCATCGCTGCGGCCATCACTGACGCCAAGACGTGTTTGCGGTGGCTTACGCGCGACCAGCCCGATGTGGAAGAGGCGCGCGAAGCAACCATGAGAACCATGAAGGACGGTGCCCGGGCAGCCGAGATAATCGACCATTTGCAATCCTTTTACAAGAAAGACGCTCCACCGGAACGTGAATTGGTCGATGTGAACGAATTAGTCTGTGAAATGCTCCCCCTGCTCCGCACCGAGGCCGCCCGCTACTCAATTTCCTTGCGCACGGACCTCGCCGCCGAACTCCCCAAAGTTCCAGCAGATCGCGTGCAACTGCAACAGGTGCTGATGAACCTTATGATCAATGCCATCGATGCGATGAAGGAGGTGGATGGGACGCGCGAACTAGCCATCAAGTCGCAGCGAGGTAAAGACGAGCAGCTTCAGGTGTCTGTCAGCGATACCGGCGTGGGGCTTCCAGCGGAGCAGACGGACAGGATCTTTGATGCATTCTTTACCACCAAGACGCACGGCACCGGCATGGGACTTCGCATCAGCCGCTCTATCGTTGAATCGCACGGCGGGCGTTTGTGGGCTGCGGCTAACTCTCCGCGCGGCGCCCACTTTTATTTCACGCTATCCGTGAACACACAGGTACATCAATGACGACCATCTCAGGGCCGGGTCTGTCCATCCCCCTCCACCCATGCCAAGGTGGGCCGCCGCCCTCCACTTTGTCATCCCGACCGAAGCGTACCCGGATTTCCTGTTACGCGGCACTCACTGGCGGCCACGTGTGCGGCTTTCAGTAAGGAAAGCCGCATGCAGTTCGCCAACGCCACCAACTTCGACAGGAAATCCGGGGTAGCGTAGGGGAGGGACCTGCAGTTTGCGTTGATGGAGAAACGGAACCAGGAGGTGGATTCGCCCATGGAAGATTCGCATTGCCCGAAAGTGAAACTGCAGGTCCCTCCCCTACGCTACGCTCCGGTCGGGATGACAAAGTTTAGGGTCGTGACTTTTATTAGGGGCCGTGAGATCGGATGGACAGAAATGACAAATTGGAGGGCGGCGGCCCACCTTGGCATGCGTAGAGAGGGATGGACAGAGTCAATCAACCAGGCTCTCGACACCTACCCAGACTGCCCTCTCACGCTCTCAATCGATACCAACGAAAAACCCAGTTCGACAAGCTCAGGGCAGGCTCTGCGGGACTGACTCAAAACACCTTCTCAATGCGAAGAACGGTCTTCTCCCCTGTAGCACGATTGCGTGCCCCAAATTCCTGATACTGATTGACATAGAAGTACCACTTACCGCTGTTCCAGACCAACCCGAGACACGATCCTGCCGTCATGGGCAATATCGTTAATCTGCTCGACGATGAATCCGGGTGCGCCGATTTATCAAGGAAACTGGTGTCGCCGAGGTTCACGCTTGGCTCCGCGACATGACTCTGGGCGTGGGCGGTGATGCAGCGGAGTAGCATCAGGATCGTGGTGAACAGGATGCGTTTTTTCATGAAAAATCGTGCGCATCGTAGTCTGGCAACTCCATGTTCGGCATCACCGTGACGGGATGTTATGTTCGCCGGGATAGCGTGCCAACCAAAGACGAACACTCACCGGGACCGTGACAACTGCTTGAAAGCGGAGGGCTTTAGGTTTTTGAAGATTGCGGTTCCTCGAGAAAATATCGGGGGTTTGTACACTTCTCTAGAAAAGTGTAGAAAATCCTGACACGTCCGTGATTGGTGGAGGCACGAGGGTGATGTGGAACATGCGAGGGTCCCGCACCTTGCGCCAGGTGTCCCTGATCGCGCTCTGCTGTCTGTCCATGCACGGCCAGACAGCCAACACCGGAGCGATCGCCGGTAGTGTAAGTGACCCCAGTGGAGCGTTGGTCGCAGGTGCGGCATTAGTCGTCACAAGTCAAGCCACACAGGAAGAACGCGATCTCACTACGGATGCCGATGGGAATTTCTCGGTTCCGTTCCTGATTCCTGGCGACTATGACCTAACGGTTCGCGAGTCCGGGTTCGAGCCACTCATCTTGAAGGGGGTTCAGGTTCGAATCACCGAAGTAAAGCGGCTCAAGGTTCAGCTTTCGATCGGTGGAGCAAAGGAACAAATAGCGGTCAGTGCCGCAGCCTCCTCTCCTTCAAACGGAGAATGCCACTCTGGGACGAGTGATCGATCAGCAAACCGTCGTCGAATTGCCGCTCGTGGATCGTAACTTTACCGAGATTCTCGGCCTGACCGCCGGAACAAACACAGACTATCGTGGACGCTACCCAATTGGGGGCCGGAAGCCAGGAGATCCGCGCCAACGGCGCGCGTAGCGGCGACAACAATTTCATGTTCAACGGCGTCGATGCGAACAGTTATAGATCCAACATCACCGAGGTCACTCCTTTCGGTGGCGCCGGAATCGCCGATTCCCGCTCCGGATACCATTCAGGAGTTCAAGGTCCAGACTTCGCTCTACGACGCCCAGTATGGGCGAGGAGCAGGTGCGAACGTAAACGTCGAAACAAGGTCGGGCACGGCGGACTTCCATGGGAACACCTATTACTTCGGCCGCAATGAGGCACTGGACGCGAACAATTTCTTTGCGAACGCAACCGGAGTGCCTAAGAGGAGAATTCCGGCGCTCCCAACCCGGCGGCACTTTGGGTGGGCCGATGCCTTGGTCAAAGAAGCGCGCCTTTTTCTTTGTTTCCTATCAGGCCACAAGGGATGTGAATGCGGCATCCTTGAGCAGCAGTGTTAGATCTCTGAGCCTTCCTCCCATACCGCAGGTCCGCACGCCCAGCCTCGCTTGGAGCCGTATTCGGCGGCCAAACCGGGGCATTCGGAGGTGTGGCGGTGGCCCGCGACGGTTCGAATATAAATCCGGTAGCGCTCAATCTTTTGAACGCGAAGAACCCCGATGGAACCTATGTGATCCCGAGCCCGCAGACGTCGCAGGAGCGGTGTCAACTACACCGCGGTGGTGCCTGGACATTACAACGAAGACCAGTTCAATACAAACTTCGACTTCAATTTGCGCGCGGCGGATCGCCTGTCGGCGAAATTCTTTTTTTCCGACTCGAATCAGGACGTTCCTTTCTTCGGCGCCAGTGTGCCTGGCTTCCCAGCGCTCCGTTCCTTTGAGAACCGGAATTTGGCCATCGCCGAGACTCACCTTTTCTCGCCGCGAGCGATCAACCAATTCCGCTTTGGCTTCTCTCGTCATGCGGGTCAAAGCGTCGCCGGAGGGACGCTCACCGATCAGGATGTGGGGATAAACCGCTTCAGCGACCCCCAGGAGGGGAGCATTCCACAGATTGAGGTTCTTGGAGCCTTTGAATTAGGCAACTCGGCACAAGACCGAGGCAAAACAGCCGGTAATAACTTTTACATTTCCGACGTCATATTCCTGTCTCGGGGCAAGCACAATCTTCGCTTGGGCACGGAAATCTTCCGAAATCAGTTCAACCATCTAAGCGATAACTCGGCCGGTGTCATGACAATACTGTCGTTCCCTGATTTCCTGCTCGGGTTGCCCGCCGGGCCTGCCGGCGCAGGAGGGAACGGCACATCGTTCTCAAACATTTTCTTCTCCAGCGTGGCTGCTGGAATTCCCGATGTGGGGCAGCGTGCAAGCGCTGCGGATTTGTTTGCATTGGATGACTGGAAAGTTACGCGAACATTCACCATGAACCTCGGGGTTCGAGTCGAGGTCGAATGGCCAACCAAGCGAAGTCGACGGGCGTGAGTCGAATTTCTTCCCTCAGTTCTACGTTCCTCCTCCGGCCGGGCGGTTTCACGGCTCCGGCCACCTCCGGATTTGTTCTGCCCAGACAACTTTTCCGGCTACGCCCCCGCAGGGATTTCCGCGTGTCGAATTCAACCCTGCTGAATCACCCCGTCCAAACTCACCCAGAACCCCGCGTCGGCTTCGCGTGGCAGCCCCTTTCTTCCAGAGGATTTGGTTCTTCGAGGAGGATATGGCATCTACGCGAACCGCACCAGCTTCGCGGGGAACGGCTTACTTACTGGCTCTTAACCCGCCGTTCGCATTGAATGCTTCGCTAAATGGCGCCGCTAACGCGACCGCTAGCCTGGAGAGTCCCTTTCCAAATTTGCCGCCGAGCTCCTCATTCCCAAATTTCGTAGGCAACATGCTACCGGGTCCGCCGTTTAACGGGAGCAGCTTTCTCCGAACCCCATTCATTACCGATCCTGATTTTAAGGAGTCTACCGTCCAGCAATATGACTTCGATCTGCAGTATCAACACAAGAGCTACGTTTTCTCAATCGGGTATGCCGGCGCAAAGGGCACCCACCTAGCCGTCGGGCGGGAGCAATAATCAGCCTTTCCTCGCCAGTCCTTCCGACCCTGTGAACGGACTCACAACCAACTCCGCGGCCAATGCAGCCGAGCGGGTTCCTTTCGTCGGGTTGTCTCCGTTGCTCTACCGTTTCGAAAGCAGCGGGGATTCCATCTACAACTCACTACAGGCCACGCTGAAGAAAGACATGAGTCATGGTTTTCAATTCCTGGCAGCCTACACCTTTTCCAAATCGATTGACGATGCGGGGGATAGTCTCGGTGCTGCTATCGCTGGCACATTCGGATTACCGATCGTTGGGGAAGTGGTTTACAACGATCAAAACAATGTTGCTGCTCAGCGCGGTGTATCTGATTTTGATCGAACTCACCGATTGGTTATCAGCGGTACGTGGAGCGTGCCTGGCCCCGACCACGCGACAAGCGCAATCATTCGAAAACTCGGAAGTGGCTGGAGCATCTCGGGTATCGCCACGCTGCAATCCGGACTCCCCTTCAGCATCATGGACAGCGCAGCCGGTACGCTGTTTGGTCCCGCAACCATATTCACCACAGGGAGCCTAGCTCCTGGTGCGACACTTGCCGAAGCCGGCCGGAGTGGAAGCGTCAGCAGCCGTGTGAACGAATTCTTCAACACCAGAGCATTTGTTCCCGCGCCCGTTTATTCCAGATGGCGGCCTGATTGATGGCAAATATCCGGTTTCCGGTGGCGGCACGATCTTCGGCAACCTTGGGAGGAATATCCTGAGAGGGCCAGATCAACAGGATTTCGACATCGCGGCAATTAAGACCACTCCTCTCACGGAGCGCTTAAAGCTGATCTTTCGGTGGGAGATCTTCAATGTGCTGAACAGGCCGAATTTTGCAAATCCATCCAATGATGTTTCGACCCCCAGCACCTTCGGCGTAATCAGCGCCTTAACAGTGAATCCCCGGATCATGCAATATGCGCTAAAGCTGGAATTCTAGCCTGCAGCTTCAAATTCCTTCCGCCGAAGCTTAGGCGGTGTTGACGTCCTCCCTAGCCTCTTGGTCAGAATGAAGACTCTGAAGTTTGCAAAGCCGTGGCGACGAGGATGCCCTCCATGACAGAGCCTTCCGGGTACGTGCTGGAGCCGCTCCGGGAAGGCGCGGACTTCACGCTTTACCGCGGCCGGCAGCACGGCAATCCGTCGCCGGTCCTGGTAGTGGCGCTCACCGCCGAACAGCCGTCGCCCCAGGGCTCTCCGGCGGCTCGAGCACGAGTACTCGCTCGCAGCCGAACTCGATCCCGCGTGGGCAGCCAAGCCTCTGGCGCTCACTCGTCACGAAGGGCGGACGATCCTCGTACTCAAGGATCCTGGAGGCGAGCCCCTGGATCGGGTTCTTGAGCGGGACCAGGGACGACCGCTCGATCTGACTCGCGTCCTGCGCATCGCCATCGGCTTGGCGGCAGCACTCGGCCAAGTTCACCGCCATGGCCTTATACATAAGGACATTAAGCCTGCGAATGTGCTCGTCGACGACGCCGGCAACGTCTGGCTCACCGGCTTCGGGATTGCGTCCCAGCTGCCGCACGAGCGCCAGGTGCCCGCACCGCCGGAGATCATTGCCGGCACCCTCGCCTATATGGCGCCGGAACAGACCGGCCGCATGAATCGCTCGATTGATACTCGCAGCGATCTCTACTCGTTGGGCGTCACCTTGTACCAGATGCTTACCGGCGCGCTGCCGTTTGCCGCCGCCGACCCTCTGGAGTGGGTCCACTGCCACATTGCACGCCAACCGGCACCACCTGCTGATCGCGCTCGCAGTCCCCGAGCCGTTGTCTGCTATCATCATGAAGCTCCTCGCCAAGAATGCCGAGGAGCGCTACCAGACTGCCGCCGGCCTGGAAGCCGATCTTCGGCGGTGCCTGGCGGAATGGCAGTCGCATGGCCGCATCGACCCATTCCCTCTGGGCGCGCACGACGTCGCCGGACCGATTGCTGATCCCAGAGAAGCTCTACGGGCGAGAGCGCGAGATCGACGTATTGCTCGCAGCCTTCGACCGGGTCGTGGCCCAGGGTACGCCAGAGCTCGTGCTCGTATCCGGTTATTCGGGCGTCGGCAAATCCTCCGTGGTGAACGAGCTGCACAAGGTGCTTGTTCTGCCGCGCGGGCTCTTCGCCTCCGGCAAGTTCGACCAGTACAAGCGCGACATCCCGTATGCGACCCTGGCGCAGGCTTTCCAGACTCTGATCCGTCAGATCCTGGTCAAGAGCGAAGCGGAAGTGGAACGGTGGCGAGGCTGCCCTGCAGGAGGCAGTGGGCCCGAACGGCCAGCTCATCGTCAACCTCATTCCGGAGCTGGAATTCATCATCGGGAAACAGCCGCCCGTTCCCGACCTGCCGCCGCAAGATGCGCGCAACCGCTTCCAGTTGGTGTTCCGGCGTTTCCTCGGCGCGTTCGCCCGGCGGGAGCACCCGCTGGCATTGTTCCTCGACGATCTGCAATGGCTGGACGCGGCAACCCTTGACCTGCTGGAGCACCTGGTTACCGATCCGGACGTACGCTACCTGATGCTGGTAGGCGCCTACCGCGACAATGAAGTGAGTGCCTCTCACCCGCTTACGCGGACACTGGCCGCAATCCGCAACGCCGGAGCGCGGATGAAGGAAATTGTGCTGGCGCCCCTCGGGCTCGACGATGTCGGCCGCCTGGTCAGCGATGCCCTGCACTGCGCGGGGGATTCCGGCCATCCTCTGGCGCAACTGGTGCACGAAAAGACTGGCGGCAATCCGTTCTTCTCCATCCAGTTGCTTACTTCACTCGCCGAGGAAGGTCTGCTCAAGCTCGACCCGGACGCTGCAGCCTGGAGCTGGGACTTGGCTCGGATTCGCGCCAAAGGTTACACCGACAACGTAGTGGACCTCATGGTGGGAAAGCTAAAGCGATTGTCCAGGGAGACGCAGACCGCCCTCCAGCAGCTCGCGTGTCTCGGGAACGCAGTCGAATTCGCCACCATGACTCTTGTTTATGGGGAATCAGAAAAGGAGATCCACAGGTCGCTCCTGGAGGCAGTGGGCACGGGGCTGATCGTCCGCCTGGAAGACTCCTACAAGTTTCTCCACGACCGTATACAGGAGGCGGCCTATGCACTCATTCCCGAAGAGGAGCGCGCCGCCGCACACCTGCGGATCGGCCGTGTGCTGCTGGCGAGCATGGCGGCAGATGGCCGCGCCGAGCATCTATTCGACGTTGCCAACCAACTCAATCGAGGCGCCGCGCTTCTGATCGATCCCGACGAAAAATTGCAGGTCGCGGCGACCGATCTGAGTGCCGGGCGAAAGGCCAAGGCGTCGGCGGCCTACGCGTCGGCGCGCGAGTATTTTTCCGCCGGCATGGCGCTATTGGACGAAACCGCCTGGGGCAGCCAGCACGAGTTGACGTTCAGCCTGTGGCTCGAACGCGCCGAGTGCGAGCTTCTGAGCGGTAACTTCGAGCAAGCCTGGCAACTGATAATGGAGTTGCTGAAACGTGGTGCTTCGAACGTCGAGTTCGCGGACGCCTCCTGCCTGAAAATCGATTTGCATGTATTGAAGGGCGAGCTGCCACAGGCCGTCGGCAGCGCGCTTACGTGCCTGCGCTTGTTCGGCATCGACATCCCGGAACGTCCAAGCTGGGAGCAGGTCCAGGCCGAATACGGGATGGTCTGGCGGAGCCTCAAGGGACGCCCCATCGAGAGCCTGGTCGATCTGCCGATAATGACCGATCCCGAGCTGCAGGCTGCCATGCAGGTGCTCTCGGTCGTCACCCCCGCCACTTTCTTTACCAACATTCATTTATTTTGCTTGCTGGTGTGCCGCATGGCGAACTTCAGCGTGCAGCACGGGATCAGCGGGGCTTCCGCGCACGGCTATGCCCATCTCTCCAGCATCCTCGGCACCGTCTTTCATCGTTACAGCGAGGGGTATCGATTCGCCAAGCTTTCCTTGGACCTGGTCGAGAAACACGGCTTCATCGCCTACCAGGCGAAGGCCTACACTGCCATGGGCGTAGCTACTCATTGGACCCACTCCCTCACGACCGCGATTGATTTCCATCGGGCGACCGCTCGCGCCGCAATGGAGACTGGTGATCTTACTTATGCGTGCTACGGTATATACCTGTCTCTCGCAGGCCTTCACGCACGGAACGATTCGCTTGACGCGGTGTGTCGCGAGACGGAGATGGCGTTGGACTTTGTCCGCAAGGTCGGGTTCCGCGATGTCACAGACATCATCCACAGCCAGCAACGCTTCATCGCGACTATGCAAGGCAGGACCGCGACCTTCTCCACCTTCAGCGACGCGCAGTTCGACGAGGCGGCGTTCGAGGCCCAACTGACAACAGATCGCATGGCCATGACGATCTGCTTTTACTGGATCCTTAAACTGAAGGCGCAGTTTCTGTCGGGGGACTACGCCGAGGCGTTCACGGCAGCCGGCAAGGCAAAGCCCCTGCTTTGGGCCGCAACCGGCCAGGTCCAGTTGCTCGACTATTTTTATTTCACCGCACTGACGGTCGCGGCACTCTATCAGAACGCTTCTGCCGATGAGCAGGTCGGGCTGGCGCGATCTGCTGGCGACGCATCGGGAACAACTGCGCGAGTGGGCGGAACACTATCCGCCGACGTTCGCCGACAAGCACGCTTTGGTGTCGGCCGAGATCGCGCGTATCGAAGGCCGGGACGCCGATGCCATGCGATGGTACGAGCAGGCGATTCAATCGGCTCGCGAGAACGGCTTCGTGCAGAACGAAGCGCTGGCCGATGAGGTGGCAGCCCGCTTCTACCTGGCGCTTGGCCTGGAGATGATTGCCCACATGTATCTGCGCAACGCGCGGAACTGCTACGACCGCTGGGGCGCGCTCGGCAAGGTTAAGCAACTCGACGAACACTACCCACATTTGCATGCGGAGCGGGTTGCTGTTTCTACCACCGCCACCATCGGCACACCGCTCCGGCAGTTGGATGTCGAGACTGTGCTCAAGGCCTCACAGGCACTCTCCAGTGAGATTGTCCTTAGCAACCTGATCGAGAAGCTCATGCGCATCGCAGTGGAGCATGCGGGGGCCGAGCGCGCTCTTCTCATCCTTCTGCGCACGGATGAGCCGCGCATCGAGGCAGAGGCCACCACAGGACACGGCAGTGTTCAGGTCACCGTTCGGCAGTCGGGCATTACACCACTTGATCTCCCCAAAGCCGTGCTTCAATACGTCATCCGGACACGGGAGCTCGTGGTGCTTGATGATGCCTGGGGATGGAACTTGTACTCGCGGGACGAGTATGTGCAGCAGAAGCGCCCCAGATCCGTCTTATGCCTGCCTATCGTCAAGCAAACGAAGCTCGTCGGCGCATTGTATCTGGAGAACAATCTGACTCCCCGCGCCTTCACCCAGGACCGGGTCGCGGTGCTGGAAATGCTGGCTTCGCAAGCGGCGATTTCACTGGAGAATGCCCGTCTCTATTCGGAACTGCAATACAGCGAAGCTTACCTGGCTCAAGGGCAGAGAATCAGCCACACAGGTAGCTACGCCAGGGACGTTCTCAGCGGAGAAATCTACTGGTCGGAGGAGACTTACAACATCTTTGAACTCGATCAAGCCGTTAAGCCCACCATGGAGTTCATATTTCAACGAATTCACCCCGACGATAGAGAACGTGTGCGGCAAATAATCAACCACGCAACCAAGGAAAAGATAGATGTTGATTTTGAATATCGCCTGCTGAGGCGTGATGGTTCGGTCAAATATCTCCACGTCTCAGCTCGCGCGTTGGATTCTTCCTCAGGCAGCCTCGAATTCGTGGGTGCGGTAACCGACGTCACCGAAGCAAAGCAGGCGAGAGCAAAGTTGGAGAAAGCCTTCGAGGAAATCAAGGGCCTGAAAGATCGACTCCAGAATGAGAACGTCGCGCTGCGCGAAGAGGTTGCCAAGGCCTCGATGTTCGAAGAGATCGTGGGCACGTCGCCGGCTCTGCAAGCGGTGCTTTCCCGCATCTCCAAGGTCGCTCCAGGCGACTCAAGTGTTCTCATCACTGGAGAAACAGGAACGGGTAAGGAGCTCGTTGCCCGTGCCATTCACAAGCATTCCCGGCGTTCTGCCCATGCTTTCGTGAGTGTGAACTGCTCAGCCATACCCCGTGACTTGATTGCGTCGGAACTATTCGGCCACGAGAAGGGCGCATTTACGGGAGCGACCCAGCGGCGTATCGGGCGCTTTGAGTTGGCGGATAGAGGTACGATCTTCCTGGACGAGGTCGGCGAACTTCCGCTGGAGACCCAAATTGCTCTGTTGCGTGTTCTCCAGGAGCATGAGTTTGAGCGTGTCGGTGGAACCGCATCTATCCCAACCAATGTTCGCTTGATCGCTGCGACCAACCGCGACTTGGACGCTGCCATGGCGGCAGGCACTTTCAGGAGCGACTTATACTACCGCCTCAACGTTTTCCCGATTGAGGTGCCCGCTTTGCGCGAACGAGGAGAAGACATTCAGCTCCTTGTCGAGTACTTTATCAATCGTTTTGCTCGGAAGGCCGGAAAGAGATTTGATGCTGTGAGTAAGAAAAGTCTCGATCTGCTTCGGTCCTACCCTTGGCCGGGTAATATTCGCGAATTGCAGAACGTAATTGAGCGTTCTGTCATTGTATGTGAGTCGGACCATTTCTCCATCGATGAGAGTTGGCTTTCTCAACAACCGTCCGAAAACGGGCCCAAGCAGCAGGTCGAATTTTCCAAAACACTTGCTGCTCACGAGAAAGAGATGATCGAATCCGTCCTACGCGAAACCAAAGGCCGTGTGTTCGGACCGTCCGGAGCGGCGGTCAAACTGGGAATGCCCGGCACTACATTGGACTCCAAGATCAGATCGCTCAAGATCGACAAGAATCGTTTCAAAACTTCCTAGCCCCAAAATAATAAGGCGGCGACAGAGCAACGCCCCGTCGCCGCCTTTACTTCAAAGTCCGCGCTTATCCTACGTGCTTGATTTTTTCGCGCAGGCCTTTCGCTGCGGCTTTCGGATCCTTCGCTCCATAGATGGCCGCGCCCGCAACAGCAATCGTCGCACCGGAGGATTCGACCCCTTCGATCCGCTGTGCATTGATACCGCCCGCAACCGAAAACGGAATCTCGGCGTTCCGGCCCACTTCCAGCAGCTTCTCGATCGAGTACCCAGCCTGCGCCTGCTCATCCAGTCCCGCGTGCAATTCCACCCAGCTCACGCCCAGGGACTTCAGTTCCTTCAGCCGTTTGGCCTTGTCTGCCACACCGATCATGTCGGCTACCACGGCCTTGCCGTGCGCTTTACCGGACTTTACGGCGCCCGCAATGGTGCTGTCGCCGGCCGTGCCTAACACGGTCATGATGTCCGCGCCAGCATCGAACGCCAAATCAGCTTCCAGTTCGCCGGCATCCATGGTCTTCATGTCTGCAAACACCAGCTTCTCAGGATATGCTGCCTTCACCGTGGTAACGACGCTCAGTCCTTCCTGTTTGATCAGCGGGGTCCCCAGCTCGATCACATCTACCTGGTCCGCCACCTTTTTGAGCAGGGCCAGTGCATCCGCCGTCGATAATAGGTCAATTGCAACTTGTAATTTCATAGTGTTCTCCATTTCCTGGTATTGAATAAGTTGACATCACGAACAACGGAGCAAGGTCAGAACCAGCCCATCATTCCTACAGAAAGACAGAGGCGTCGGTATCCTATGTCTTGTTATTCCAGATTCGCGTGGCGCTTCCATAACTGCTCCGCGCTTTCGCCCCGCTCATGCCACATTGCTTGAAACATCGCATCCATGATCAGCAGGGCGCTCTGCTCGAAGAGGGCCCCGGCATATTGCTCAGAGATCATTCCGCCATGATCCTCCTTGGCTGCGGCCGGAATCACCACCAGGCCTTGTGCCAGCTCGCCCAGTTTCGAAGCGGGTGTTGCGGTCAAGGCCAAAACCCGTGCTCCCGCCTTGACTGCAACTTCAGCTGCGTGCACCGGGCCAGCCGTCGTGCCCGATCCTGAAGCTACCAGCAGCAGGTCGCCGCGACCGATCGCAGGAGAAGTCACCTCGCCGGCAACATGCACGACCAACCCCAGGTGCATCAGCCGCATGGCAGCCATCTTCAGCGCCAGCCCTGTGCGCCCTGCACCCATTACGAATACTCGCTTGGCTCCCAGAATCATTCTTTGCGCGACAGCTATCTCCGCCTCGCTCACCGACGCGAGTGTCCGCTCCAGCTCATTCAGTATCAGAGCCTGTTCGAATGGAAAACCATCTCCGACGGATGCTGCTCTATGAACGCCCGACACTTGTTTTTGTTCTGACATTGATTTCTCCTTTGTTCACTTTTGTTCAACAGCGGTTCTCTCGGCTTCGTGACCGAGCTTGCGCAGAAGGTTCGCAAGGGCCTTCCGCTCCGAGGTATCCATAAGCGAGAAGACACGTTCCATGTCGCCTTCGTGTTGGGCGAACACGCTGCGGATCAGTTTGGATCCTTCATCCGTCAGGTGCACGATGCAGGCGCGGCGGTCCGAGGACATCGCTGCCCGTTCCACGTACCCATTTTTTTCAAGCCGATCAACGGCTGCGGTCATCGACCCGCTGGTAAGCAGGACCTTCTTGCCAAGAGCGCTGATCGGCAGAGGCCCTTTATGAAGAAGTGCTTCTAAAACCCCGAAATCGCTCAGACCCAACTCCGTGCCGTTCACACTTCGCCGCGCATGCGCTTCCACCGCCTTGGTGGCCTTCCACAGCAGCACCCAGAGATGAACGCCGTTGGTATCTTTTTCGATTTGGCTTGCTCTTTTCATCTCTCTCTATATAAAGATTCTTGATATCAAGACAAGATTCAAAAAGCAGCAGAGTCTGTGTGAGAACTACCTTCTCCCAATTGAGTCCCGTAGGGACGGCCGAGAGTAGCCCAGCACGCCAGTGCTGGGTGTACGTGCCCAGCAACAGCAGTCCCGCAGGGACGACTGAGAGTTACCCAGGATGCAATCCTGGGGTACCTTTACCATTTGAGTAAGCCCTAACCTGTCGAGGAACTTTTTCGTCAATACTCACACAGAATCGTCATCCTGAGAGGCTGTGACTTTATTGATTTTTCGTGCGAAGTCTTCGAGTTCTAAACGAATTGTCATCCCCTCCGGAGCGCAGCGTAGTGGAGGGACCTGCTGTTTCTTTTCTGTCCATCCGATCTAACGGCCTCTAATAAAAGCCACCACCCTCCACTTGTCATCCCGAGCGTACCCGGATTTCCTACTTCACGGCTCTACCAGCGGCCACGTATGCGGCTCTCCGTAAAGAGAGCCGCATGAAATCGACCGAAGCTACGGTTTTTGACAGGAAATCTGGGGGAGCCGAGGGATCTGCGGTGCGCCCCGGCTCCCCACACAAAGGTCTCCGGTCCGTTAGTTCTCCCACAGAATCGTCATCCTGAGCGGAGCGCATCACAGATTGATCGCGTGATACAGCGCTTGTGGCGCGGAGTCGAAGGACCTCGGCGGTGCTTAATTTAGCCATGCTGCTCCGAGCTTTTCAACCACGAATCCGGACACAACAGGTTTTGCTTCGATGCGCGCTTGATGGTTACGGGTATGTAAAGCGTGCCTGTATGGCTACCGAGAACGTAGATGTAGGAGCCGGATATAGCCAGTTGCTAATAAGTTCTTGGTTCTAGGCCCCAGGGAAAAGACAATGGCGGGGCCGGTGGTTGAAAAGCTCGGAGCAGCATGGCTAAATTAAGCACCGCCGAGGTCCTTCGACTCCGCGCCACAAGCGCTGTATCACGCGATCAATCTGTGATGCGCTCCGCTCAGAGGCTGTGACTTTATTGACTTTTAGCGATTTTTGACCCACCTAAGCTCTTTGTTTTCAGTATCGATTTTTTTGTGAAACCAATAAAGTCACAGACTCTCAGGATGACGATTCTGTGGGAGAACTAACGGAACGGAGACCTTTGTGTGGGAGCCGGGGTGCACCGCAGTCGCTCGGCTGCGCTCGGGATGACAAGTGAAGGGTGGTGACTTTTATTAGGGGCCGTCAGATCGGATGGACAGAAAAGAACCAGCAGGTCCCTTCGCTTCAGTCGGGTGGAAGGCAAAGCACGTTGGGTCAGAAGACCTTCATGACTCGTAGAACAACCTTCTGACCGGTCGCTCGATTTTCTGCTCCTACCTCGTGATAGAAGTTGGCGAAGAAGTACCACTTTCCAGTATTCCAGACCATTCCCGGCCCTATTGCACCCACCTGCTCGGGTGAGTTCTGGAGCGACACACCATTGATACGTCCGTCGGTAATTTGCTTTAAGTAGTAGCCATTGGCGCCGACCCAAAGCCCCTTGTACACGTTGTAGGCGGCTGTTGCATTGAAATGAATGGCTTGCCCAGCTTGTGTCGATTGCGCCCCGGTCCCGATCGGAGGATCATCGTTTGGCGCGTTCCATAGATAGTGGATCCGCCAGCTCGTCTCAATCCTTTTCCTGGGATAGGCTGTAATCGAATAGTAAGGATGTACGTTGTAGGCGTTGCTGCCCAGGTTGACATTGGAGGTTGGCGAATACTTCCCTACGGGAATGCCGAAATCAAGCGTAGCCCGCTGGTCGATTGGCATACCGAAGACTCGATGTTCGGGCCATTGGAGAATGAGCGGCCCTACCGTTAAGTCACCGAATCCTCCTCTTTGTCCCTGGGCTCCGGCATCCACGTACGCTGCTGAGGCGACAACTTCAACCCCGTACCAACCTCCGAGAATCTGCCGATGGGCCAGCCAGGCAAGGTGGCTCAAACCGCTGATGCTGTTTACAGAACCGGAGCCGGGCACCGTTTGTCCTGATGAGTTCACGATCCTGCCGTCATGTGCAATATCGTTAATCTGCTCAAACAAAAATCCTGGTCCACCGATTCCATCAAGAAAACTGGTGTCGCCGAGATTGATGCTTGGCTCCGCCACATGACTCTGGGCCTGCGCGGGGATGCAGCCGAGTACCATCAGCATCATGGTGCACAGGATTCGTTTCTTCATGAAAGCCGGCTAGACCGTGACCAGGCGCCGTCTTACGGTTTCCTCCCCCAGTCTGGCGAGAGACGTGAGCATGAATGCAAGTCCGTTCTCGTCGGTGTAAGCGTCGTCAGCCAGCTTCGTATGAACGCCACCGACAACCACCTCAGGCCCCATGACGAGATGGGCCTCCATCGAAATCAGAGTTTCCCGTAACTGATACTGCGCGCGCACTCCACCTGTAAAAGCCAAAGACGAACTTATGATCGATACTGGCTTGTGTCTAAAGCAGGATTCGAAGACAGGACGGGAGGCCCAATCGAGCGCGTTTTTAAGAACGCCCGGTATTCCGTGGTTGTACTCCGGAGTGGCGATCAATACACCATCGCTTTCAGCGATGATCCTTTTGAACGCTGCGACTGCTGGAACCTCTGGCTTACGATCGAGGTCTTCGTTGTACAGAGGAATGTCCTCAAGAGTAACGACCCGAATCTCGATGGCCGGCAGCGCTTTGTCGGCAAGAATCTTCAGCAGCGCCGTGCTGAACGATGCTCTGCGAAGACTGCCTGAAATGCCGGCAATCCTCACGGTTCCATTTGTTTTTTCCCGCATATCCAACTTCTCCGTGTATCCGCCTTCGGCAGCTACGAAGGCTAAGCTCCCTACTGCCGGTTAACGCAACGTATAAAGGTACGCAGCGATATCGTGCGCATCCTGGTCTGGCAAGTCCATGTTTGGCATCACCGTGTCGGGATGTATATCGTGAGGCCGCTCGATCCAGTGCACCAGGTTCGCCGGATTGTTCGGCAGCTGCCCTGCGAGGTATACGCGGTTGGCGAGGTGATCGAGTGGTGGACCCACCATTGCGCGAGGACCCTCGATGCCTGGGATGCTATGGCAGCTACTGCATCCATACGTGCGAATGGCAACCGCACCCACGGCCGCGTTGCCATGCGCCGGATTGTCGCCATTCGCGGGCTCGGCGGCATAGTCGCTATAGCGGCTGCACCCTGTAACGACCAGAGCAACTGTGGCGAATGTCAGCAATACGAAGCGAAGTCTAGTCGGCATGCAATGCTCCGGGAGTAGCTTGTGCTGGCGGGCCCAGGCTGCTTGTGGTCTGCCAGAGCGGAGACAGCGACTGGCGGCGTTCGGCTTCGTTTATCCACGCAGCAAACAAGGCAAGGCCCGCAATGACCAGGACGATGCCGGACGGAATCCACATAATCAGTCCCCCAAGCTGCTGGTCCTGGAGGGGCGAGAGCCCCCAGGGAGCTGTCCGTCCGTTGTAGATCGGGTACCACGCCGTCTGTGCGAAGGTCATCACAGCGCCCAGGACGCTGGTATGAAGTGCCGTAGTAAAGATATAGATAAAGGCCATCCCATAACCGAGACGCCCATATCGCCCGTAGATGAGGGTGTACCAAAACAAGAGTGCGCTCACCAGAAACATCGTGTGCTGGAGCGCGTGAATGCTGTCGTTGGTGACCGTGGCCTGGTAAAACGCGGGGATATGCCAGGCCCACAACGTAACTGCCTGAATCAACCAAACTACAAGCGCGCCGGTGATGAATCTCCATGTGTTCCGGACCGTCGAGCTCCGCGTCCAACGCCCAATCTTTCCGCGCCAGGAAAAAGGTAGAGCGAAAAGAAACGTCACCAGCGGTCGGCTCAGGGCGAGGAGCGGCGCCGCAACTACCATGAGTATCTCGTGCTGCGCCATGTGCGCTGAGAAGAGTGCTTCGCCCAGTTGGTGCAACGGAGAAACCAATGCCACCACCAGCGACAGCCATCCCAGCCAGAAACAAAGCACCTGCCACGGCCGGATCGCCGGGTTACGAGGGTTCCGGCGAAGGATCCGCATGTGGCCAAGAAAATAAAGCACAGCGCTGAGCACGAGAGGTAGAACAATCCCCAATTCCCACGACCAGGCGTGGCTCCAGTTGGCGGGCGTAACCGGGGCTTCGCCCGTTTCAGCATCCGCCAGTGCAGGCGTAGCAGCCATCAGGAGCGGCAGAAAGAATGCCGCCTTTGTCCGCAGCGGTCGCCACTGGAGGGCATTGCCGCGGACAATATCGCAATCTACTGACATGGATTAACACCAATCTCCACGACCGACTCCGCCAGGATTGCGATCATGAACAGCACGCTGATCGCGATGCCGAGGTGCGCCATAAAGCGGCTCCTCTCAATCGGCCGGGGCACCTTCTCTCCTGGCGCCCGTGGTACGAGCGCAAGCTCACGACGGGCGACCAGGACCCCACTCACAGCGAGCGCAAGTGTACACATGGAGATGGCGTGGAACCCCCACGCCTGATTGAATGCGCAGAGTGGTTGTACGATCGGATAGCTGATGCCCAAGTCAGTGGCCCAGGCCAAAGGGCCAATCAGAATCCCCCACCACAGCGCGAAAAGGTTGGCTGGGGAGCTTGGGGTCGGGGCAAGCGGCGCGCCTGCCTGCAGTTGTGATTCGGTTGCCATGCGCTCCCTCCTAGAGCCAACGCGGGATGAGATAGAGAATGACCCAGCCCACGGCGGCGGAGCCCACGACGAAGTTCCAATAATCTGCGCTCTCGGCAACATCCATAAATCGACCCGCGCGCACATGCTTACCAAATAGCATGATGGTCAGCACAACCGTGTCCGCCCAGTCGGTCAGTAATTGCAGGCTGAGCAGCCCTAGCAGGAGCCAACTGATAGAGGCATAGCTGCTGAAGTCCCACCTGCAATGCAGGCCCGCAAATTCGAATACCCGGAGCACAAGCGTCGCCGCGCCCAACAGGATCATGACGTACAGTGCCCGGCGCGTTTTCAGTATGTTGCCCGACGCTGCTACGCGCTTGAGCCAAAGGTTCGGCGCCAGGCTGACCAGAAAAAGAATGAGATTGACCGTGCCGGCCAGGATCTCCGGAGGCGCGGTGTCCAGCGGAGGCCAGATCGCGTTGCGCGATGCAAGGTAAAAGTAGGCCGCGACCGTGATCGCGAGCAGCACCCCCTCCACGAGCATGATCCCGGCCGTCGCCCACCACATTGGACTCCGCTTGCCGAAAACGACTGTGGGAAGATCAGCGACGTTCAGTTCACGCGGTAGCATTGTCCCACTTTTCTCCTTCATGGTGAGCTGCTGTCTCATCCTCGGATGGCCAGAACCAGCCGATCAAAACGATGCCGAACAGAACGGCGCCCACCACGAACGCCCATGGCTGAAAGACCGTGCCGATCGCGGTTGCACAAACCACGACCGCAGCCCAGAACGGCCAGATCGAGGGCGCCGGCAGCAGGAGGCGATGGTCCGGGTAGGCGTCAACCACCGTGGTGACGAGCATCTCGCGGGCCTCGTCGCGCAGCCCGGTCACTACACCCGCCCTTTCCGGATAAGCCTCGTCCTCCCAGACAGTCTCCCGTTCCTGGACCACGGGGATGTACAGGAAGTTGTATGCCGGCGGCGGTGACGAGGTCGCCCACTCAAGTGTGCCGGCCTGCCACGGATTGTCTCCTGCAACGCGGCCGCGGCGGGCACTAAGGATGAGGTTGATAACAAAGAACAGCACACCCAGTCCCATGAGGAAGGCGCCTACCGTCTCAATGCCGTTGAGTTCGCCCCAGCCCCGGTCCACGCCATAGGTGTAGACGCGCCGCGTCATCCCCGCCAGACCGACCAGGTGCATGGGGAAGAACGTGAGGTTGAACCCAACGAAGAACAACCAGAAGAAGACGCTGCTCAGCACCCCATTGAGCATGCGGCCGGTGATCTTCGGGAACCAGTATTCAATTGCGGCGAAGAAAGGAAATACTGCGCCACCGATGACGACATAGTGCAGATGGGCGACCACGAAATATGTATCGTGTGCCTGCAAGTCCAACGGAACCGAGGCCAGCATCACGCCCGTTAGTCCGCCAAGGATAAAGATAAAGAAAAAGCCAAAGACCCAAAGCATCGGAGGGGCGAGCCAAAGCTTTCCAGTAATGATGGTCGCCAGCCAACAGAAGACCTGAATGCCCGTTGGAATGGCAATCATCAGGCTGGCCGCGGTGAAGAAGGTGAGCGATAACAGCGGCAGGCCGGTGGCAAACATATGGTGGACCCACACGCCAAAGCCGAGAAATCCAACAGATACCGTGGAAAGCACAATTGCGAGATAGCCAAAAGTCCGGCGGCGGGAGAAGGTAGCTACCAGCGTCGAGATGACGCCTGCTCCCGGCAGGAAGACAATGTAGACCTCTGGATGGCCGAAGAACCAGAACAAATGCTGGTAAAGAAGGGCATCCCCTCCTTCGGCGGGGTTGAAGAATTGCGTGCCGAAGGTGCGATCAAGTAACAGCATGAGGCTGGACAGAATCACCGCCGGCAAGGCAAAGATGACGGAGAAGGCGACAATCGTCTCAACCCACACAAAAAGCGGAATACGATGGAGTGACATGCCAGGGGCGCGAAGCTTGAAAACGGTGACCAGGATCTCGACAGCCGTACACACAGCCGAAACCTCAGTCATCAGCACCATCACCGACCATGCATCGGCGCGATGGCCGGGCGTGAATGCGGGCCCGCTCAGCGGCACATAAGAGAACCATCCTGCATCCGCGCCTGCATTCAACAGAAACATGGTCCAGAGAACGATCCCGCCGAAGAGGTATAGGAAGTAGCTGAACGATGCCAGACGCGGAAACGCTACGTTCCGCGCGCCGATCATCAGCGGCACAAAGTAGGTGGAGAGAGCCTCGAACATCACCGGCACGGCGAAGAGGAACATCATGGTCGTGCCGTGCATAGTGAAAAACTGGTTGTACTGGTCGGGCCCGAGCAGATGGTTCTCAGGCCGGGCTAGCTGCAACCGCATGACAAGCGCAAGGATGCCGCCCAGAAGCAGAAAGCAAAGCGCGGTCACCAGGTAGCGGATGCCGATCTCCTTATGGTGGGACCACGTAAACCATCCCCAGAAGCCGGGCCGCCCTTTCCATGTCGCTTCGAGGCGGTCGTGGCGGGCCTGGTCCCATTCGGCCCGAGCGTGGGATTGGGTGATTGGCGCAAGATTCGACAAGGTAACCCCTCTCCTACTTCAAGCTTTGCAGGTAGCTGAGCAGGTCGTTCATATCTCCGCTGCTCAGCTCGTTCGGTGGCATCAATGTCCCGGGCTTGATGTGCTGTGGATCTACCACCCAGCCGGCAAGATTGCCTATGTTGTTAGGGACCGTACCGGCGGCGATGGTTTGCCGGCTGGCCAGATGCGTCAGATCGGGCCCGAGATGCGAACCTGCGATGGTCCCCCCAATGGCGTGACACATCATGCACTCGCTGCGCACAAACACCTGCTGCCCACGCTGTTCCTGTGCGGTCACCGGCGTCGCGCCTGGACGCAACTGATCGTTCTGCCACGCCTGGAACTTCTCCTCCGATTCTGCAATCAGATGAAAGCCCATCTCTGCGTGCTGCAGACCGCAGAACTCGGCGCACTGCCCGCGGTAGTCTCCCGCCCGGTCTGCGCGCAGCCAGAAGGCAGTGTTGTACCCAGGGATCAGGTCGTGTTTACCGGTGAGGTTGGGAACCCAGAAGGAGTGGATCACATCGCGCGACGCCGTCGTGATCTCCACCGGCACGCCTACAGGGATGTGGATCTCATTCGCCGTAATCACTGTGCGGTCGGCTTCCGTGTTGGGGTACTGCACCTCCCACCACCATTGGTGTCCAATCACCGTGATTGCGATGTGCTTCTCGTTTCCCACCGGTTCGCTGTTGCTGCGGTCTGCCAGCACACTCGAGATCAGAACAAAAAACAGCGTAACCACGGTGAACGCGGCTGCAATGCTAACCACGCGCGTCGAAACTCTATCCGACGCCGCCGTATCGAGGATGGGTGTTGCGGGGCCCGCGTCGCCGCCCGGCCGGCGCGCGATCCCGTAGAGCAGGACAATCCACACCAGCACGAAGACGGCGATGGCAATGATGAGGATCACGAGCCACAGGTGGGCGACCCGGATCGCGTCAGGTCCGGCGGGGTTGAGCGCGGACTGGTTTCCGCTCAGCGGATTGGAGAACACGAGCGCGCTGAGGTCGAGCAGCCTCATTTTGACACCGGGTAATTCGGGTCGCCGGGTTCAGGTCCCATCGAGCCCTTCGGCTGGAGCTTGGGGCGATTTGCGGGCGCCGGACCAAAATACATATCGTCGCTGCGGCCCGGTTCCCCGCCCTTGCTGTTCAATCCGCTGAGAGAGCGGACATAGGCAGCGATTTCCCAAATCTGCGCATCGGGGATCTTGCCGCGAAACGATGGCATCCCATTAGGGCGCCCTTCAACGATATCGGCGTGAATATTCTGTGGCTGGGAGCCATAGATCCATTGATCGTCCATGAGGTCGACCCCCATGCCGCCGCCGCCATTGGCATGGCATCCGCTGCAGTTGTAAGCACTGAACAGCGTGCGGCCCTGGGCAACGGCGTATGCGTTCTCGTCGTAGAAACTCATGTCTGGGGTGTTGGGGTTTGTCGTCCCCGGTGTAGGATCGCCCGGATGCAGGCCGCTCACCGTGATGCCCTGGGTGGGTGTCTCCCCAGGAGCAGGACCGCGAAAGATGCGCTGTTCGCTGGAGCAACCGCTCACTACCGCCAACAGCGAAGCGACCATCAAAATCGCAGCAAAGGCCGGGAGTAGAGGAAGACCTGGGCGCCTCATAGTTATTGTCCTGTCTGGGACTGGCTCGGTGCCGCCCCTTCTCCGGCGTTGAGCGCCAGCACCGGAATGTTGTACGCCTCAAGGATCTGGTGAACGCGCGCGCTCTCCCTGGAGATGGCTTGATTGATCTGTTGAAGAAGGGCTGGCTCACTGCGGCGAACTCCGATAGCCATGGCGAACGTGAACGGAAGCGCTGGAGGATCAACCACCGGGGTAACCGGCGAAAGCCGAAGGCTTGAGCCGCGTTTAGCGTAGTAGCCGGCCATCGGTCCCCAGACGATCGCCGCGTCCACCTTGCCCTGCCTCACGGCCGAGACGATGCTGCCGGTGTCTCTTTCCATGTCGTAACCGACAATGTTGCTGCTGAGACCTCGCCGGGCAAGAGCCCGCGCCGGTGGAGCATAGCCGTCACCCAGAATCTGTACCCCGATCTTCATCCTGCGGAGATTTGGATCGTCCAGCGAAGTGATGGCCGGGGAGCTGCGCCTGGTTACGAAGACATATGTCGAACGATACAGCGGCTGGCTGAGAAGAAGACCATGCACGCCCAGGGGGATATCGATCAACACATCGCAGCTACCCTTATTCACCACTTCGCGGACGAAGCCGCGGCCTTTGCGGGCCCAGTAGAACCGCACAGGACGATGCAGGTCCGCACCGATCACTTCGGCGATCCTGTTCTCGAAGCCGGTCTTCTGGCGATCGGAGAAAGGCGCGTTCTGTGGATCGGCGCAAACCAGCAGCGGCTGTGCCAGGCAGGAAATCGTGCCCGCAACGAGCATCACTCCAACGACGGCCGCGGATTTGAAGATCGCTATTTTCGGGAACCTAAAGCGAGAAGACATACAGCGTGCCTCCAGCCGTGGTCTTATTGGGCAGGTCGGTCATGGCTCCCACAAAACCAAGCGCGGCGGTCGGGTCGCGGGAGTCGAGCTGGCCGTCTACGATGGCCCCGGCCCATCCGCCTACACCCGACAGAATTGCTACATATTCCTTGCCGTCCGGTCCGCGATACACAACCGGCTGGCCGATAATGCCGGAGCCGGTCTTGAACTGCCAGAGTTGCTTGCCAGTGTGTGCATCCACCGCCCGGAACCAGCCTTCCAGCGTCCCGTAGAACACGACATCGCCGCCCGTCGCGACCGCGCCGCTCCATACCGGGAACTCATCCGGAGTCTGCCAGACGATCTTGCCCTGGACCGGATCGAAGGCGGTAAAGAAGCCCGCGTTGCCGCCGGGCCCGGCATGCATCTTCACGTTCGCGCCGACATAGGGCGTTCCCTGGATGTAATCGACGGAAACGTCTTCGACATCCATGCACAGATTGTTATGGGGAATGTAGAGCAGCCCTGTGCGCGGTGAGAAAGCCATCGGCGTCCAGTCTTTCGCGCCCGGAGCAGCGGGACAGATATCGCGCACCACGCTTCCGAACTTCGGGTGCTTCTCCGGGACATAGTGGATGTCGCCTGTCTTCAGGTCCACGCCGGTTGAATCAGTGATATTGCCAAAGGGATGCGCCGAGAGCACCTCTCCCGTTTTGCGGTCGAAAATGTACATGTAACCATTGCGGTCCGGGTGTACGAGGACCTTGCGCTGTTGACCGTTGATGGGAAGGTCCAGAAGCAAATCTTCATTGATGCCGTCGTAATCGTAAAGATCGTGCGGGTTGTACTGGTACGCCCACACAGCTTCGCCGGTATCAACGTCGCGGGCGAAGATGGATGCGGTCCATTTGTTGTCGCCCGGACGCTCCTCCGCATTCCATGGGCTCGGATTGGCCGTGCCATGGAACAGCAGGTTCGTCTCCGGGTCATACGACATCCACCCCCACATGCCGCCGCCGCTATGCTGCCATGCGTCGGGCGTCCACGTCTTCACGCCCAAATCGGCGCCCTGATCCTTTTGATAAAACGGGTGGAACCGCGGCCCGATCATCACGTCCTTGTCAGGACCCGTCGAGTAGGCGGTCCAGTCCAGCTTGCCGGTTTTGGTATCGAGCGCCTTCACCCAACCGCGGATACCGAACTCGCCGCCGCTATTTCCCACGATGACCTTGTCCTTGACCACCAGCGGGGCCATGGTAAGGGTCTCGCCCCTCTGGATATCGGCGACATGGTTGCGCCAGATCGGCTTGCCGGTGTCGGCATTCAGGGCGATGGTGTTGCCATCCAGAGTATTGAAGATGAACTCGCCGTCGGTATACACGCCGCCGCGATTCACCCAGTCACAGCATGCGGTGCCTTTGGACGCTGGCGAGGTCTCCGGATCGAACTTCCACTTCAGAGGCCCTCCCGGCTTCGTCAGGTCAAGCGCGTACACGTAGTTTGGCCACGGCGTCACAATGTACATCGTGTTATTGACCACGATCGGTGCGGCCTCTGCTCCTCGCGTCGTTCCCAACGAAAACGTGAATGCCACCTTCAGGTTCTGCGCGTTCTCTGGCGTGACCTGGTTAAGAGTCGTGTAACGCGTACTGGCAAAGTCCTTCGCCGCGCGGGTCCACTGCCCGTCATCGGGAGCCAGCGTGCCGTGGTATGCAGGGGAGTTATACTTCTGCTCCTGGGCGGGAGCATGCACCTCTGAGGACAGCGATCGGCTGCTCGTGCTGCAACCGGCCGCGAGGGCAAACACTGTGCCGGCGATAAGCACGCTTGCGGCATGAGGCAAAGCCGCTGCCAGTGAGAGCCGGGAATACGTTCGTTCAGCGTAGATCATCGGGAGGTTGACTCCTGCTCAGCCTTTATTGCGGCGATTAGCTTTTAAAAGCTGCCGCCCCTGCTTCTGCTACGGCTTGATCTTGTGCCCCCGACCCGCCGCTCACTCCGATGGCTCCGACTACCTTGCCATCTTTCTCGAGCGGGATCCCGCCGGCAAAGATCATCACCTTTCCATCATTGGAGGCGTGAATGCCGAAAAATTGCCCGCCGGATTGTGAGTGAGTGGCCAGGTCTTTGGTCGAAATGTCAAAGGCGCGCGACGTAAATGCCTTCTTGATGGAGATATCAATGCTGCCCAGCCACGCACCATCCATCCGGACGTGGGAAATAAGGTTGCCGCCTTCGTCGGCTACGGCAATGTTCATTGGTTGACCGATTTCCTTTGCCTTCTTCTCCGCCGCCGCAATCACTCGACGGGCGTCCTCGAGCTTGATCATCTTCCCTCCTTGTGTTTGCCGGAAGTTCCGCTTTCCTGGAACAGTGCACGGCGCCTACCAAACACGCACCTAACCGAGACCACGACAACTGATTGAAAGTGGAAGGCTTGGCCTTTGTTAGATTGCTGTCTCCTGAGCGAGTGGCAGTATTTTGAACACTTCGTCGAGAACGGTGTTCAAACTCCTGACACTCTCGACGCGCCTTTTCCGTCATCCCGACAGGCTTCGACTTTAGGCGGCACTCGCATTCTTGTCCCGGACGTCATACGAATCCAATACTTCCCCGAATCGCTCTCCGCGTTCGAGTTTGGCATGCGTATTGCACTGGACTAACTGAGGTAATAAGTTATGGCAGAAAATCACGGAGTCGTTTTTCTTGGCCGGAACAAGGTCGAAGTGCAATCGATCGATTTCCCAAAGATGCAGAACCCAGCGGGAAAGAAAGTCGAACACGGTGTAATCCTGAAGGTGGTCTCAACCAACATCTGCGGGTCCGATCAACATATGGTTCGCGGCCGGACCACCGCTCCTACCGGAATGGTTCTGGGACATGAGATTACCGGCGAGGTGATTGAAGCCGGCGTGGATGTCGAATTCATCAAGAAGGGCGACCTGGTTACGGTTCCGTTCAACGTTGCCTGCGGACGATGCCGCACCTGCCGGGAACAGGAAACCGGAGTCTGTCTCAACGTCAATCCTGGGCGCGCCGGCGGAGCCTATGGCTATGTCGACATGGGCGGATGGGTCGGCGGCCAGGCTGAATTTGTCTTCGTTCCCTACGCGGATTTCAACCTGATCAAGTTCCCGGACAAAGCCCAGGCTATGTCCAAGATTACGGATCTGACGATGTTGTCGGACATCCTGCCTACTGGCTTTCATGGCGCCGTCACCGCGGGGGTTGGGGTCGGCTCCATCGTGTATGTGGCCGGTGCCGGCCCGGTTGGTCTTGCGGCTGCGGCCGCGGCACAAATCCTCGGCGCCGCGGTCGTCTTGATCGGTGATTTGAATGTCGATCGGCTCAAGCACGCCGAAAGCGTCGGCTTCACGCCTATCAACCTTACGCAAAGCGAGAATCTTGGAGACTTGATTGCGAATGTCGTTGGAACGCCCGAGGTTGACTCCGCAATCGACGCCGTCGGATTCGAAGCCAAAGCACAGGGCAAGAGTGGCGAAGAAGCTCCCGCTACCGTGCTCAACTCCCTAATGACGGTTGTCCGCGCCGCTGGAGCCATCGGCATACCTGGGCTTTATGTCACCGAAGATCCAGGAGCAAAAGACGACGCCGGCAAGACCGGTAACCTGAAAGTTCGCTTCGGACTCGGATGGGCGAAGTCGCACCGCTTCTACACCGGCCAGACTCCGGTGCTGAAGTACAACCGGCAGCTCATGCAGGCCATCCTGCACGACCGCCTGCCGATCGCGAAAATCGTCAACGCGACCGTCATCTCGCTCAACGATGCGCCCAAGGGCTATGCCGATTTCGATTCCGGCGTCGCCAAAAAGTTCGTTCTCGATCCCAACGGACTGCTGAAGAAGACGGCCTGAAAGTGTCTGCGTGAGAACGACTCTCTCTAAATTGAGTCCCGGAGGGACGGCTGAGAGACCGCAGATCCCTCCACTGCGCTTCGCTCCGGTCGGGATGACAATTCCGCGCAGGAACAGACATCCTCTATTACAAACCACAACAAAATTGTCATCCCGACCGGAGCGAAGCGCAGTGGAGGGATCTGCGGTCTCTCAGCCGTCCCTCCGGGACTCCATCCTGAGGGGCTGGTTCTCACGCGGACGCGGAAAGGCTTGAATCCGCAAGCGACTTAGACACAGGAGCAACCTTGCCATTGCGTCAAGCACAGCCAGAGGTGGATCTAACGATAACGACAGAACCAGCGGCTGATTTAGCGCTGGGAGTCGTGCCCCGGTCTACGGCAAGCTTGGACGTACTCGCTGGCTATTGGGCACTTACCAAGCCAGACATAAACCTCCTGATTGCGATCACCGTATTCGCCGGCTTCTGCCTCGCGCGGCCTACGGCTTCTTCAAGCTTTCCCTTAGGTCTGCTCATCAACTCGCTGTTGGGGACCATGTTGGTCGCCGGCGGATCCGGCGCTCTCAACCAATATGTCGAGCGGCACTTCGATGCTCAGATGCGCCGCACCGCTCGCAGACCTCTGGCAGCGGGCAAAGTAGAACCGCACCATGCACTCTGTTTTGGAATGCTGCTTTCCGCTACCGGGGTGCTTTACCTTGCCTTGGGCGTCAATCTGCTTGCTAGCCTGCTCGCCATGGCCACGCTGATTTGCTACTTGGTGCTCTATACCCCGCTCAAACGAAAGACTCCGCTCTGTACGCTCGTAGGTGCTCTTGCTGGAGCGGCGCCACCGCTGATTGGTTGGGCTGCGGCTTCGGGTGGGTTGAGTTCGGGTGCGTGGATACTCTATGCGATGCTGTTTCTGTGGCAGTTCCCGCATTTTATGGCCATCGCGTGGATGTATCGCGAAGATTACGACCGCGCCGGCTATTTGGTTCTTCCACGGGGCGAGGGGGCGAGTCATTGCATGGCATGGCAGAGCCTGCTGCCGTTCGTTGCCTTGATTCCGCTCACCTTGATCCCAACGCTGCTTGGGTATACGGGGCTACCTTATGCGGTGGCCGCCTTGTTTCTGAATGGTGGCTTTCTGTATTGGGCAGTTCGCCTGACCATCGAGAAATCGAACTTTGTCGCACGCCGCCTCCTGACTGCTTCAATCATCTACCTTCCAATAGTTTTCCTAATCATGCTGCTGGACAAGAATAGATAGGAGTGAAAACTGCGTTCCATCGACCACCAAATGAAGGTGCCCTGATATGGTGACGCGACGAAGTATGTTAAAAACTTTGTCTGCGGTGGGACTCGTACTCGCTTCAGACCCGACTGTGCTCACCCAAACAACCAGCCGCTATGACGTGCGCTCCTACGGTGCGACCGGCAATGGACGCACACTTGATACCACAGCGGTGCAACGAGCCATCGACGGCGCCGCCAAGAATGGCGGCGCCGTCGTGCATTTTCCGGCGGGCTCATACCTGTCATTCAGCCTGCGCCTGCGCAACCAGGTGACGCTCGAATTTGCGCCCGGAAGCACATTGCTGGCAGCTACGCCGGACTTCTCCGTGCCGTCGCGGCAGTACGACGCGCCGGAAGCGCAGCCAGCTGCGATCGTTCCCTATCAGGACTACGGACATAACCACTGGCAGAACAGCCTTCTTTGGGGCGAAAACCTGCATGACATCGCAATCGTTGGCCAGGGATTGATCTGGGGCCGCGGTCTGCAAAAAGGCGATGGCCCCGAAGAAGAGCGTGCCGGAGCCGGAAACAAGGCAATCTCTCTGAAAAACTGCCGCAACGTTCTGCTTCGCGATATCTCGATCCTCGATCCAGGCCACTTCGGCCTGCTCGCCAGCGGAGTCAACAGCATCACCATCGACAACGTACGCATCGACACGCGCCGCGATGGCATTGACATCGACGGCTGCAGAAATGTGCATATCACTAACTGCACAGTGAATGCTCCCTGGGACGATGGCATCGTCCTCAAAAGCTCCTATAGCCTTGGCGAGCTACGCCCCACGGAGGAGGTGACCATCGACAACTGCATCGTCAGCGGGAGCTATCAACTTGGCACCATGCTGGATGGTACTTACCTGCCCTTCCCTGCCGTGGTCAAAGATGATCCGCCATCACGGATAGGCCGCATCAAGATTGGCACCGAAACCAATGGCGATATTCGCAATGTCGTTGTCTCCAATTGCGTGCTGCAAGGCTGCCATGGACTCGCCGTGGAATCGGAAGACGGCGCTCATGTGGAGGACATCCGGTTTGTGAACATTACAATGCGCGATCTTATTGGACCTCCGTTTTTCCTTCGGCTCGGCACGCGCATGCGAGGACCGGATGGCGCCACACCGGGGACCGTGCAACGAATCGCCTTCGAGTCCATTGATTGCTGGAATGCGACTTCCGCTGAGTGTTCCATCCTGAGTGGTGTTCCCGGGCACATGATCCGCGACGTCAGCTTTCACAACATCCAGATCGAACATCAGGGCGGCGGATCTTTGCGGAAAGGCGAACTGCCGGAACTGGAGCGGGACTACCCCGATCCCCAGATGTTCGGTCCCACGCCCGCGCAAGGCTTCTTCATTCGGCACGTAGAAGGTCTTCGCATGGTCGATGTCGAGGTTTGTGCAAGCAGGCCGGACCCGCGACCTCTGTTTGTGCTCGATGACGTTCGGCATGCGAATATTGTGTCTCTGCAAGCAGGCCGCATCGCGACGCTCGAAGGCCGCGCCATCGAAGATGTTCAGATTTCGGACGAATCTGGAAAGGCTCTGACCATCCTCCCATATCACCCGTAACACGGGCGGGCGGGTCGTTACCGCCTAATGAATCAACAAGTGTCATTACGAGCTTTCGTAGCATTACGAAACTTCGTAATCACCCCGTTGCCTTAACCTCTTATTTTCAACAATTTAGATTGGCCTCTGGTTTGCACTATACAGACGATGAAAGCGAAGCTGCAGGAGACTTTGAGTGATGGCGGTTGACTCTTCCATGGCCGATCAACCCAGGGGGAGATCAATCTGACCTGGTGAACCGGGCCCTTATCGGATCTCATGCCGGAATTCGAGAATCACGCAAGGGTCTATGAACTCTGACGCTGGTCCACGTCCCAAGAGAGGGTGGATGCTTAAAATTCAGCGGTCATCGAACGGGCAAGTGATCTTTATTCTGAGCGGCGAAATGGAGGAAGAACAAATCGCCGAGATGGAAGCCCTCATTAGCTCCGAAGCGAAAGGACGCAGGATAGTCCTTGATCTCAAAGAAGTGACCTTGGTAGCTCGCGAGGCCATCAGCTTCTTGGAGCGTTGCGAAAGGGACGGCGTGGTGCTGAAGAACTGTGCAACATATGTTCGCGAGTGGATCGCGAGGCAACGAAACAAAAGTTAGCTCTTAGGGCGATCAGAGTCAGGATCATAGCGAGCGGACGATGAGGAGCATGAGATGGCGGCACAAACAAGCTGGGTCAACGAAGCGCCGAAAAACAACCAAATCGCATCTTTCGAGTTGGAGGATGCAACCTTGCCGGAAGCCAGACCTGAAGACGAAGTGCGGCGCCCACGGTTACCAAGCATTGTAGGTAACAGCGCTGCTCTGGGGCGGGTACTCGACATGGTGCGGGTGGTGGCGCCGACCACCGCCACCGTGTTGATCAACGGGGAAACCGGAACTGGTAAGGAATTGATTGCGGAAGCCATTCACAGTTGCAGCAATCGATCGAAAGGCCCGTTTGTCAAGGTGAACTGCGCCGCAATTCCCACGGGCCTGCTGGAGAGCGAATTCTTCGGTCACGAACGTGGCGCCTTCACGGGTGCCGTTGCGCGACGCGTCGGACGTTTCGAACTGGCGAGCCGCGGCACCATATTCATGGATGAGGTAGGTGAAATCCCGCTGGAATTGCAGCCGAAGTTATTGCGTGTGCTGCAAGAGCGGGAGTTCGAGCGGCTTGGCGACTCGCGGACCCTGAAGAGCGACGCACGTCTGATCGTGGCCACGAATCGGGATCTGGAAGCCATGGTCAAGGAGCAAAAGTTCCGTTCGGATCTCTACTATCGCCTGAATGTTTTCCCGATCCGTATCTCGCCACTACGCGAGCGGCCCGAGGACATTCCGATGCTGGCGCGGCACTTCGTGCAGCAATTTAGTCGACGCATGGACAAATGCATCGACGTCATCCCCCCAGAGGTGATGACCGCGTTGGTGCAGTATCCCTGGCCTGGCAACGTACGCGAATTGCAAAACATCCTCGAACGCGCGGTCATCCGTTCCATCGGATTCGTTCTCAAGCTCTCGACGGAAGAACTGCACCATCGTACGGATACGCCTCAGAGTAAGAGTAATAGTGGCCATTGTAGTTTGCGGAGGATCCTGGAAGACGCGGAACGGAGGGAAATCGTCGCCGCGCTGGAGAAAACAATCGGGAAAGTTGGCGGCCCCAACGGTGCAGCTGCTCTGCTCGGCATGAGTCGGTCCACGCTGTTGTTTCGTATGCAGAAGCTTAGCATCAGTGCCTCGCGTGTAGTCATGAATGCGTGACTTGACGCGTCTGGAGGATACCGGAGGGGATTCACATGAATGCTTCCAGCTCACAAGATGAACTCACCATACAGCTCCTTGCTGCGGCAGCGCCCGATGAAGTTCTTGTTCGAGCAGCCAAGTTAGGGGATCGGGTCGCATTTGCCAAGTTATGGGAGCGGCACTCGAAGACAGCGTTCAAAGCAGCCTGCAGGATCATGAAAAACCGAGCCGACGCGGAAGATGTGATCCAGGAAGCGTGGATGAAAGCCTATGTCCATTTGAAATCTTTTGGCGGTGCGTCACGATTTTCGACCTGGCTGACCCGTATTGCGATTAATTCCGCACTCATGATGCTACGCAAGAAGCGTTCCCACCCTGAGATTTCGATGGAAACTACGGATGGGGAGACATGGAGGCATTGGGAAATTGCCGACGAAACAGAAGATGTTGAACAGCACTATATACAACGTGAAACTGCACAGCATTTGAGGAACGCGATTCGCCGGCTAGCGCCGAAACTACGAGTTGTGGTTGAAATTCACCAATCGAATGATGGTTCGGTAGAGGAAGTCGCGCATCTCGCCGGGATCTCCGTTGCCGCAACGAAGTCCCGTTTGTTTCGTGCCAGAACCATTCTGCGTGGTGTTCCAAGCTGAATGCGTCGAGACGTTTTTCGTCAATACTCCCACAGATTCGTCATCCTGAGCGGCTGCGACTTTATTGATTTTTCGCGCGAAGTCTTCGAGTTCTAAACGAATTGTCATCCCCTCCGGAGCGCAGCGTAGTGGAGGGACCTGCTGTTTCTTTTCTGTCCATCCGATCTAACGGCCTCTAATAAAAGCCACCACCCTCCACTTGTCATGCCGAGCGCAGCCGAGGGATCTGCGGTGCGCCCCGGCTCCCGCACAAAGGTCTCCGGTCCGTTAGTTCTCCCACAGAATCGTCATCCTGAGCGAAGCGCCGCACCGATCGATGACGTGATACAGCACTTATGGCGCGGAGTCGAAGGACCTCGGCGGTGCTTGTTATACGCATGCTGCTCGGAGCTTTCCAATCACCGGGCTCGAGTTCAAAGACCCTGTACAGGCTTGGGGACGGAAGATGAGTACAGTGCATGAAAAGATGCACCCGTAACCATCAAGGGCGTATCGCAGCAGATCCTGTTGTCCGGCTTCGTGGTTGAAAAGCTCCGAGCAGCATGCGTATAACAAGCACCGCCGAGGTCCTTCGACTCCGCGCCGCAAGTGCTGTATCACGTCATCGATCGGTGCGGCGCTCCGCTCAGAGGCTGTGACTTTATTGACTTTTAGCGATTTTTGACCCACCTAAGCTCTTTGTTTTCAGTATCGATTTTTTTGTGAAACCAATAAAGTCACAGACTCTCAGGATGACGAATCTGTGGGAGTATTGACGAAAAACACCCTAAACAAGTTAGCCGTGTCCAATCCGCATTGGCCCACATCGATCATCTACCGGACAAAAACCCGGGTCATAAGCTCGAGTAAGATGCCGGCTTGGCAATTAACCCCAACGATATCGCAGGCGGCCCGGCAATGTGGCCCGAACGGCTTACGCGTGATTCCTTATCCTACAATCACGGTATGCGATCCCGAATGAGCCCTGCGAAAGTTTGCCTTATGCTCTGGGTGTCTCTGGGCGTGAGCGCGCAGCCCCCAGGGGCCGGACCCGTCCTGATCGTCACCTATGTTGAAGCGCCTCCTGCAAGAGGCGCAGCGCTCGCTGCCGATCTTCATGCCTATGCGGGACAAATCGAAAACGGCCCCGGTAAGCCCGAAGTGACGGTGCTGAGGGAGTTCGGACGCCCCAACCGGATGGTGATCATCGAACAATGGCCGGACTCGTCCTCTCCTGCCTTCGCTAAATCTGAAACCGAGCTTGCCGCCATGGTACAGCCGGACGTACGGGCGCCGATGGATCGCCGCGTGAATCATCCACTGACACCCGCCCTCACCCAGATGGCATCCGCGGCTTTCGTCGTCTTGATGCATGTTGATATGAGTCTCGCCGGACCCGCTGCGCTAAAAGTGCTGCAGTCTCAGCGGGACTCGGTCCTGGCAGCGCCAGATGCTCTCGGCTACGAGGATGCGGTTCAGGACCAGCACGAAAATCATTTCGCAGTCTGCGAGGTATGGAAGAGCCGCACCGCTTACGAGGCCTACACGGCGACTGGACCGGCGGAGGATTTCCGTCGCCAACTTGCACCCCTCCTTGGATCCCCCTTCGATGATCGCTTCTATGAGCGCGTCGGACACTGACCCGGCAAAGCTAGCCGAGTCGTGAGTCGCAATAAGATACTCTGCAGCTAAGTTTCCTACCGGGTTCTGTTTGCTGTATAAGTTAGGCGGCTTCATCCAAGCCCCCTGACGCACACTCTAAATTGAGGGGCTGTCCTATAAAATCCGGAGGGTCATTGAAGCTCAATTTGTGGTTGCTAACCACCACCGCCGCCCTGTTGCTGTGCGCCGCCCCTGCGTTCCCACAAGCCGCGGCCACGGCACAGAATGTGCCCGGCCTGCCCTATCAGGCGGTACCGAACTTCTTCGAGACGCCGCCGGGCGATTATCTGGGCGAGAGCCAGGGGGTCGCGACCAATTCCAAAGGCGACATCTTCGTCTTCTTTCGCGGCACTCCGGGGTCCCGGCTATGGGAATTCGACAACACGGGCAAGTTCATCCGCGAAATCGGCAAGGGCTACTACGGCTTCTTGTTCGCGCATATGGTACGCGTCGATCCTCAAGACAATATCTGGACCGTGGATGAAGGCACCAACGTAATCACCAAATTCAGCCCGGACGGTAGCAAAGTTCTTATGGTGCTAGGCTACCGCCCGTCCGTCATGGACGGCCTGGTGGCGACACCCCACGGTCCCAATCCGCCGGACGAGAAATACACGTTTTGTAGGCCGACCGACGTCGCCTGGGATCAGCAGGGCAACATTTTCGTCGCCGATGGCTATTGCAACAACCGGGTCGTGAAATACGACCGGGACGGCCGTTTCCTCGCCAAGGTCGGCGGTGCGGCGAGCGGCAAGGAGCTTGGCGAATTCAACCTGCCGCACGCGCTCCAGGTCGATCATGAGGGCAATGTCTATGTCGCGGACCGTGGCAACAACCGCTATGTAGTGCTCGATAACGACCTGAAACCGAAAACCGCCTATACAAATGTGGGTACGGCCTGGACTGACTGCATCTCGCAGGGCCGGCACCAATATCTGTTCGCCTCAAACTCCAATCCCAATGGCGATGGGCCGGGAACCTGGCAAAAGACGGGCCAGATTTACAAGATGGAGCTGGACGGCACGGTGCTGGGCAAATTCGGCTATGCCGGCAAGCTCGCGCCCGGGTTTCAGGTCGTGCACGCGATCGATTGCCGCAATCCCGACCAGCTTATCGTGGGGGAAATCGAATCCTGGCGTGTACAGAAATTTGTCCTACAGCCTAAGTAACCGGGGAGACTGTCCGTGAAACGCACCTTGCTGGCCCTGCTAGCCGCAACTCTACTCGTTGGGCTGCCGGCCGCCGCCCAGAACGCCGCGCCGGAGATTTCGTTCACCTCCGCCGATCCGTTGAAACTACCGAGCGACACCTATCTCGGCGAGGTCGCCGGAGTCGCGACCAACTCCAAGGGCGCTGTCTTCGTCTTCACCCGGACCGGCAGCCCGAGCGCCTCTCTAGGCGGTTCGCGCACCTTCGCGATCAGCGGCGGGACCAAGCTATTTGAGTTCGATCCCGCCGGCAATTTCATCCGGGAGATCGGCAAGGCTCTTTACGGTTTCCTCGTCGCCCAGCAAGTCCGCATCGACCGCGAGGACAATATCTGGGCCGTCGATGCCTATAGCGGCATGGTCATCAAGTTCAATCCCACTGGCAGCCGCGTCCTGATGCTGCTGGGCCGCAAGCCGGAATCCATCGACGTTCCCCAGCCGCCGCCACCGGCGCCGCGCAATGGCGCGCTTCCTGGCGCGGGCGCGCCGCAGGATGTGTTCGATCATCCCGCCGACGTGGCCTGGGACGCCGACGGCAACATTTTCGTGGCCGACGGCATCGGCAACAACACGCGCATCGTCAAATTCACCAAGGAGGGCGTGTTCACAAAATCCTGGGGTTCGAAAGGCACTGCACCAGGCCAGTTCGCCGACGTCCATTCGCTGGCGGTCGATACTCAAGGCAATGTCTATGCCGCCGATTCGGGCAACCATCGAATCCAGGTGTTCGACAATAATGGGACATTCAAGACCCAGATCACCCATGTGGGTTCCCCGGCCGCGCTGTGCCTGGCCACCGGCGCGCATCCCTATCTCTACAGTTCGAATTCCAATCCGGTGACCGACATCGACAGCGGCGGAGAGATCTATAAGCTGGAACTCGACGGAACGGTCGTCGGCAAGTTTGGCCGGGCGGGCAAACTGCCCAAGGAATTCGGTACGGTCAACGAGATCGACTGCCGAACGCCCAACCAGCTTTACGCGGCGGAGATCGGCAACTACCGGGTGCAGAAACTGACGCTCAAATAATGCCGCGGCAGGCTCTTGCTTTACATCTACAGCTTATCTGTACAGATAAACTGTAGATATGCCATACTGATTCTATGAATGATCGGGTGAGTCCTGCTCAAGCCGAGCGCGCCTCTGCGCTTGCAGAGGAGCTTCGGGCAATCTCCGGCAAACTCAAGCGGAAGCTCCGCGAACAGGGTGGGCAGAGCGATTTGCGGCCTTCGCAGGTCTCCGTTGTGCTTCGTATCGAGAAAGACGGTCCCGCGGCGGTATCGAGCTTGGCTCGAGCTGAGGGGATGCGTCCTCAGTCGATGAGCGCCATCATCACGTCGTTGCTCGAAGCCGGATTGGTGAGCGCCTCTCCGGACCCCAACGATCGACGGCAGACCTTGATGTCACTCTCCCGGAAATGCCAGAAGTTGCTCCGGGACGGCCGCGCCGCAAGGCAGGATTGGCTCACCACAACAATCCAGAAGAAGCTCTCCTCCCAGGAACAGGAAAGGCTTGCTTCGGCTCTCCACCTGCTCGCGCGCCTCATGGAAGACTGATGCCCTCGCGTACAACCACTCAACTCTCATTAAGATCCCTGTCGAGGAGAAGAACCTGATGCCCGTTACCACGCTTGATCCAAAGACCGCCCTGATTGTCGTAGATCTTCAGAAAGGCATTATCAACTCACCCTTTATCCATCCGGTCGCCGGCGTCATTGAGCGAACCCGCGCTCTGCTGGATGCCTTCCGTCACCGTGATCTCCCGGTCGTTCTGGTCAATGTCGCTGGAGGTGCACCAGGCCGGACGGAGCAGCCGCGCCGTTTCTCGACCTTTCCCGAGGGATTCACCGATCTGCTCCCCGAGCTGGATCGCCAGGCCAGCGATATAGTGGTAACCAAGCGCACATGGGGCGCGTTTGCGAGCACGGATCTGGAGGCGCAACTAAAGGCCAACGGGGTAACGCAGGTTGTTGTCACAGGCGTGGCAACCGGAATCGGCGTCGAAGCCACTGCCCGGCAGGCGTATGAGCAGGGATTCCACGTCACGCTTGCTCTCGATGCCATGACCGATGTGCGTCCCGAAGCGCACGAGTACAGCCTTGCAAGTGTCTTTCCCCGTCTCGGAGAAACGGGCTCAACCCACGACATTCTTAACCTGCTCGCGACGAGGAGCGCATAACCATGACCTGGCTGCATCTTGTGTCGTACTTCTTTGCAGGAACTTTCCTGGCCAACGCCATTCCGCATTTTGTCAGCGGCATCATGGGGCGGCCCTTTCAATCTCCCTTCGCAAAGCCTCCCGGCAAAGGCCTTTCCTCATCGACCGTGAACGTTCTATGGGGCTTCTTTAACGCCGTCGTCGGCTATCTTCTCGTGGTGGGCGTTGGCAACTTTGATCTGAGATCGATAAGGGACGTTCTTGCTCTTGCGGTTGGCGCACTACTGCTTAGTCTTCTCACGGCGCGCCATTTCGGCCAGTTTCATGGAGGCAATTCCCCGGAACGTTCATGAAGAATCCGGCGGCGGGTGCATTCCGTGCTTTGAGCATCTTCAATTTTCGTGTGTGGTCTGCGGGCTCTCTGGTTTCCAACATCGGTACGTGGATGCAACGTGTTGCTCAGGACTGGCTCGTCCTTACGCAACTCACACATCACGATGCTTCCGCTGTGGGCGTCGTCATGGCGCTGCAGTTTGGACCGCAGCTTCTTTTGTTGCCCTGGACCGGATTTGCTGCGGATCATCTCAACCAACGCAAGCTCCTGATGGTCACCCAAGCGACGATGGGGGTGTTGGCGCTGGCCTTGGGAATTCTTACCATCACGGGCAACGTCCGTCTTTGGCAAGTCTATGTATTTGCGTTTTTGTTTGGCTCGGCGGCCGCATTGGATGCGCCCGTGCGCCAGACGTTCGTGGCCGAGTTGGTGGGTGACGATCACCTGCATAATGCCGTCGCAATGAATTCGACATCCTTCAATGCCGGCCGGATGGTCGGTCCTGCAGTTGCCGGTCTCGTCATTGCCAAAGTGGGAACTGGTTGGGCGTTTGCGATCAACGGCCTATCCTTCGCCGCGGTTCTGATTTCGATGTCACTGTTCCGCGTGTCCGAACTGTATCCAATCAGGAGAGCTCAACGTACCGCCGGAGGATTTCTGGAAGGATTCCGCTACGTCTGGGGTCGCCGGGATCTGCGAGCAATCCTGGTCATGCTGTTTCTCATTGGGACCTTCGGACTCAACTTCCCCATCTTTACTTCGACCATGGCTGTCAAAGTCTTCCACACCGATGCGCGCGGCTTCGGACTGCTGTCCTCCATCATGGCGATTGGCACCATCTCCGGAGCGCTGATCTCCGCAGGTCGCGAACATCCGAAGTTCGGCACGCTATTCGTCGGTTCAGTGGTCTTCGGGATCGGATGCACGTTCGCAGCGCTGGCCCCCGGTTACTGGTGGTTCGCCGCCGCCCTGGTGGTCATTGGTGTTGCGGCCCTGACACTCACCAACGCAACCAACAGTATGATGCAGCTCTCGACCGAGCCTGCCATGCGCGGCCGAGTCATGGCCTTTCGTCTCGCTGTCGCCCTTGGAGGTACGCCGATAGGGGCTCCGATCGTGGGTTGGGTGGCAAACCGTTTCGGTCCCCGGTGGGCACTGGGCGTGGGTGCGTCCTCGGGGTTTGCCGCTGCCCTGGTTGCGATATATGTCCTGACGCGGCGAACCGGATCTCTTAGCCCCCTTGACATTCGACAAGAGGTGAGTGATGCTGTTGTCGAACATCGAGGGGAAGATGGCGCAATCCACAGATCTGCTGCAGGGCACGCTGGACATGTTGATTTTGAAGACACTCGCTCCAGGGCAAGAACATGGGTGGGCGATCGCGCAGCGGATCCAGCAGATATCGAATGACGTATTGCAGATCGGGCAAGGGTCGCTGTATCCGGCGCTGCACCGGCTCGAGTACAGGGGCTGGATACGGGCGGAATGGGGCGCTTCTGAAAACAATCGGCGGGCGCGGTTCTATTCGCTGACGGCTGCCGGACGGAAGCAACTGAACGCAGAACTTGAGAACTGGGATCGGCTGACGGGTGCGGTCAATCTGGTGCTCCAGAGGACGTAGCCCGGGAACCTTGACAGGAGAACGCTATGTTGAGCGAATGGTGGTCGCGGCTGCGTTATCTCGTGGCGGGAAAGCAGCGTGCGGAAGTGGATGAAGAGATACAGTTTCATCTGGAGCGCGAGATCGAGGCCAACGTGGCCGCGGGCATGCCGGCCGCGGAAGCGAAGAGGCGAGCCGCCATCGCGTTCGGGGGCCGGGAGCGGGCGCGAGAACAGTGCCGGCAGGAGCGGCCGTCATTCTTTCTGGAATCGCTGGGGCGCGATCTGCAGTACGCACTGCGCGGGCTCCGGCGGAATCCGGGATTCACCGCTGTGGCGGTGCTAACGCTGGCGCTGGCGATTGGGGCGAATGCGACCATCTTCAGCCTGATCGACCAGGCGCTGATGCGGGCTCTCCCTGTGGCGAATCCGAATGAGCTGGTGGTACTGAGTTTTGCCGGGTCGAATCCTGGGCATACGCACTCCGATGGCGGAGACAGCCCGGGGCGTATGCATGAGTTTTCGTATCCCATGTACCGCGACTTGCGCGATCGCAACACGGTGTTCAGCGGGTTGATCGCCGCGTCGAAGGTGACCCTGGGCGTGGAGTGGAACAACCATGCCGAGTCGGTACCGGCCGAGATGGTGAGTGGGAATTACTTTGCCACGCTGGGGGTGCGGCCGGCGGTGGGACGTCTGTTTGGAAGCAGCGACGAAACAGCTCCGGGGGCGAATCCGGTCGCGGTGCTCAGTTTTGACTACTGGAAGTCGCACCTGGCGGAAGCGCCCGTGGCCGGCAAAACGCTTTTGGTGAACGGGAGGCCGTTCGAGATTATCGGCGTGGCCGCCCCGGGATTCTCCAGCATGGTTTGGGGCCACATGCCGGACGTATTTGTTCCCCTCACGATGGAGCAAGTGCTGACACCGGAGTGGCAGTATCTGAATGATCACCAGTCCTATTGGATCAATGTAGCGGGGCGGCTGAAGCCAAATGTGACCCGGGCGCAGGCGGAGGCATCGCTGAACACGCTGTTTCTGGGGCTCCGCGCGGCAGAATTCACACTGCTGCACGATCAGTCCCAGCAGGCAAGGCAGAAGTTCATCACCAAGGCGCACCTGAATGTCGATGAAGGAGCAAAGGGATTCAGTCCGATCCGCGACGATGTGCAGATGCCGCTGACGATCATCATGGGAATGGTGCTGCTGGTGATCGGCATGGCGGTAGTGAATGTGGCCAGCCTGCTGCTGGTGCGCGCAGCAAGCCGGGCCCGAGAGTTCTCGGTGCGCTACGCGCTGGGAGCAACGGGGCGGCAGATTCTGCGCCAACTGCTGGCCGAGGGAATGCTGCTGGGATTGGCGGGAGCGGTGCTGGGGCTGGCGATTGCCGCCCGAGGCGCTGCGGCTGCTTATCCACTGGATGTCAGAAGGATCGGGAGACGAAATGCCGTTCGCGGCGACGCTCGACTGGCGGGTGCTGGCATTCACGTTGGGAGTGACGTTGCTGGCGAGTTTGCTGTTTAGCCTGGCGCCGGCGGCGCAGTTCAGAAATCCACGGCCGGCGCAAGCGATGAAGCAGCAGATGGGAACGGGCGGAAGCGGGTCGCTGAAGTTCCGGCGCACCTGTGTGGCGCTGCAAATCGGATTCAGTCTGCTGCTGATTGTGGCGGCGGGTCTGTTTGTGAGAACGATCGATAACTTGCGTCGCGTGAATACGGGATTTGCGACGGATCATTTGCTGGCGTTTGATCTGGATCCCTCTCTGGCGGGCTATCCGCCGGCAGAGGTTGCTCCCCAGGAGCAACGGGTATTGGATGCGGTGAGCGCGCTGCCAGGCATTCATGGCGCGGGGGCAACGAACGATACCGACCTGGCGGGGGAGGACCGCGAGGGAGACATGGTTCCCCTGGGGAGCACGCCGAAACCGGACGAGGATTTCCGTGTGGAACTGCCGTGGGTAAGCGACGGATATCTGCAGACGCTGGGCGTGCCACTGGTGGTGGGGCGGTATTTCCATGCGGGCGATACGGCAACGTCGCCACGAGTGGCGATGGTGAACGAGAGTTTTGCGAAGCACTACTTCGGCAGCGCCCAGGAGGCGCTGGGGCATCAGGTATATCGGCCGAGCAAGCCGAATACGGACGCGACAATCGTGGGCGTGGTGCGGGATGTGAAGCACTCCAGCGTGCGCGCTCCGGCGGTTCCGACCTGCTATACGCTGTTCGCGCAGGCCCAGCGACAAACCGGGCTGACGTTTTACGTGCGCACGTGGCAGCCGCCAAATGCGGCGGCGGCGAGTATTCGTGCGGCCATTGCGCATCTCGACACCAAGCTGATTGTCGGCAACTTGCGCACCATGACGGAGGATATCGACACCAGCTTGCTGGCGGAGCGCGCGATCTCCATGCTGGCCACGGCGTTTGGCGTTCTGGCCACGCTACTGGCGGGCATTGGGCTGTATGGAATTCTGGCGTATTCGACGGCGCAGCGGACGCGGGAGATTGGGCTTCGTATGGCGCTGGGGGCACAACGCCCGACGGTGATGGGCCTCATCCTGCGCGAAGTGCTGCTTCTGGCCGGCGGCGCGATCGCCGCGACGATTCCGCTGGCGATGCTCGGAACGAAGGCGGTGCGGAGCCAGCTGTTCGGCGTGTCGGTAGCTGATCCAGCGGCCTATGGGGCGGGCATTGTTACGATTTGCCTGGTTGCGGCTCTGGCCGGATTCATTCCGGCGCGCCGCGCCGCGACCATCGATCCGGCGCGAGCCTTGCGCACCGAGTAGGCCACACTTGCCCAAATCGGTGGTGGAAGCCCCCGCATTTATGCGGGGGAAGGAGCGCTTTAGCGCTCTGTGAAAGAGTCTCGACTATGATCACGCGCTTTAGCGCTGGCACCGAGAAGTGTTCAATAGCGGACGGTGATTGTTAAATCCGCACATTCCCCTGTGTGCCGGCATTCTTCCGGATTTATTGCAAAGGATTTATGCGGGACCCTGTTGGAGACCAACGTGCTCCATATCGTTGCGCAAGAGGGGGTTTCGAGGATACCGGATGCACATCCTGCTTTCTGAGTTTCGTTATGCGCTGCGGCAGTTGCGCAAGAACCTGGGCTTTACCACCGTAGCGGTCTTAACCTTGGCCCTCGGCATAGGAGCGAACAGCGCGATGTTTAGCGTTGTTTACGCTGTTCTGCTCCGTCCGCTTCCCTTCCATGACCCGAGCCGCCTGGTTGCCATCCAGACCACGGAGCCCGGCCGCCACGATGACATTGGAGTCTCTTATCCCACCTTTCTGGATTGGAGAGCGCGCAGTCATGCCTTCGAGGGCATGTCCGCATTTCACCAGGGTGATTTCACCCTTACAGGAAGAGGCGAGCCCGCACATTTGACCGGCGCGGTCGCTTCTGCAAATGTGTTTTCCGTGCTGGGTGTTGCCCCTGCGCTGGGAAGGGGATTTCTTCCCGGTGAGGACAAGCCGGGCGCGAGCCCACCGATCGTCCTGAGCCATAGCCTTTGGCAAAGCCGTTTTGGAGCGAATCAGAAAATCATTGGTCAGAACCTGACCCTGGATGGTCACTCCTTCAGTGTTGTTGGCGTGATGCCGGCAGAATTTCAATTCCCGGTAGAGCGAACCTCGATGGATTTTTGGACCACGATTGCTCTTGATACACGAGGGCCCACGCCAATGACTTCTGACCGCGGAGTCGCCTATCTTGACGTGATCGGCAGACTGAAAGCCGGTGTCACTCCAGTGACCGCGCAGACGGAAATGGCCGGGATACAGGACGGGCTGAACCTGCAGCATCCGGAGAACGGGGCCAGAGGTGTCCGCGTTGTTCGAGAACTGGATGCGGCGGTAGGCGAGATGCGCCAGGGTCTGTTCATTCTCTTCGGCGCAGTGGGCCTGGTTCTTCTCATTGCCTGCGTTAACCTGTCGAATCTGTCGTTGGCCAGGGCAAGCTCACGAAGTAAGGAGATAAATATCCGCAAAGCCCTGGGAGCGACGCAAGCGATGATTCTGCGTCAGCTTCTGATCGAAAGCCTGGTGCTGGCAGCGGGAGGGGCGGCCCTCGGTCTTGTATTCGCATCCTGGGCAATTCAATTGCTCACACGACTGGCGCCCGGCGAACTGCCACGAGTGATGGAGAGCGGTCTCAACTTGCAGGTGCTGGCCTTCACCGGCACTGTTGCCCTTTTAACCAGCATTATCCTGGGGCTTATTCCCGCCTTTCAGGGTGGCAACGATGAACTGGCTGCCTCTATGACGGAGGATAGCCGGAGTACCACTGAATCACGGGTGCGGCGTCGTCTCAGGTCTGGGCTGATCGTGACGGAAATGGCCTTTGCCATCGTGTTGCTGGTGGGCGCCGGTCTGCTTCTCCGAAGCCTTCTGAGCCTGGAAAAGGTAGACCCCGGCTTTGCCAAAGATCACGTCGTTACCTTCGGACTCGACTTAACCTACGACCACGCTCGCAAGGTGGACTTCTATAACCGGCTACTGGCAAAGATTCGGGCCACTCCGGGTGTGCGTTCCGCCAGCGCCGCAATTCCCCTCCCACTGGAAGCGGATGACATGAGGACCAGCTTCGACGTGGAAGGCTATCCCATAAAGAAATCGGATCGACCCGGCACGACCCTCCACATCATCGATCGGGACTACTTTCACACTCTGAAGATTCCGCTTCTGCGCGGCCGCGAATTCAATCTCCAGGATGATTTAAAAGGAGCGACGCCATCCGTAATTATCAGTCAGCGGTTGGCGCAGCAGGTCTTCCACTCGGGCGATCCGATCGGGCGCCGGATTCGACCAGATGTTGGGACTGGAGATTCGGGTGCGCCCATGCGGGTCGTTGTCGGTGTAGTAGGTGATGTAAGGGCGGAAGGTCTGGGCGCGCCTTCCATTGCAGAGTCGTATATCCCCTACTCTCAATTGCCTATGATGGACATGTCGGTTGTCGTGCGCAGCGAAATCTCCCCTGGAGACCTGGTGCCCACGTTGACGGGCGAGGTCCAGGCCTTGGATCCTTCGCTGCCGCTGCTGCACGTTAAGACACTGGACGACTACGTGAGCGATTCCGTCAGTGGTACGCGCTTTGAAGCCGTCCTCCTCGGCATCTTCGGCGGGCTGGCATTTCTGCTGACTGCTGTCGGACTCTATGGAGTCATTTCGTACACGGTCGCTCGGCGAACAAGAGAGATGGGGATTCGGCTTGCACTGGGCGCAAATCGCCAGGCAATCACGAAGATGGTTGTCAGGAACGGGACGCTTCTGGCTTGCATAGGAGTCATGATCGGGTTGGCTGTTGCCTTCGTGTTGACGCGGCTTGTCGCTGGCTTGCTCTACGGCGTGGGACCCGCAGATCCGCTGACCTTCGTCTCCGCCCCCATTGCACTGATTGCCATTGCCGTGCTCGCGAGTTACATTCCCGCACGCCGTGCGGCCAACGTGGATCCCATGGTCACGCTGCGACAAGAGTGAGATAACGCCGTAAAGAGGGCGAGAATGGAGCCTAACGCATGTCAAGCCTGCTTCAAGACCTCCGCTATAGCCTGCGGATGATGTTTCGCAATCGCTCGTTCACCATCCTCGCGGTGTTCACGTTGGCCATTGGCATCGGAGCGTGCACCACTGTTTTCTCCTGGATCGATGGGCTGCTGCTGCGTCCGCTCTCTGGCGTGGCGTCACCTGATCGCCTCGTAGCGGTTGAGACGTTGACTCCGAATGGCGCCTTTGTTCCCAATTCGTACCCCGACTACCGCGACTTTCGCGACCATCTAAATCTCGTGAGCGGTATTGCCGTGACCCATCCCGCCGCCTTCAGCGTGGGGCAGCAAGATCATGCCGAGCGCGTCTGGGGTGAACTTGTCTCCGGCAACTTCTTCTCCGTTCTTGGCACAAGAGCCACGGCAGGGCGGGTCTTCCTTCCCCAGGAGTATGGAGACAAGCCCGGTGCCTTCCCCCTGGTTGTGATCAGCGACCGCTTCTGGCGGTCGCACTTCAACGCTGATCCCTCCATCGTCGGCAAAACCATTCGTGTCAACCAGCGCGAACTCACCGTGATTGGCATCGCGGATCCCGCCTTTCACGGTTCGTTCGCGGGTGAGGCGTTTGACCTGTGGGTCCCCTACATGATGCAACCGGTGCTTAACGGCGTGGATGAATGGATGCTGCGCGACCGTGCAGACCGCAACATGTTCGGCATCGCGCGGCTCAAGCCCGGCGTCACGCTCGATCAGGCTCGGGGCGAACTCGCCTCCCTGGCAACGCGCATGGCTGTCGCCGATGCCGACACCAACCAGGGCCTCAGCGCTACCATGCTGCCGCTTGCTAACTCGCACTTCGGACCACAGTCCTTGTTGCTTGCTCCGCTTAGCATCCTCATGGGAGTGTGCGGAGTTCTGCTCCTCATTGTCTGCGCTAACGTTGCTAATCTGCTGCTGGCCCGGGCCACCGTTCGGCAGAAGGAATTTAGTACTCGTTTAGCACTGGGCGCAGGCAGGGCCAGGCTGGCGCGCCAGACCGTCACAGAGATCCTGCTGCTCTCTATCGCAGCGACGCTTTGCGGCCTCGTCGTCACCGTGTGGATGAGCGGTATCCTGGGTAACCTGCTGCCGGCGGCCCAGCGCTCCGTGGCCCTTGATCTTCACCTGAACTTTCATGTGTTCGCTTTTAGCACGATGCTGTGCCTGGTCACTACTTTTGCTGCCGGCCTATTCCCTGCTCTCCAGGCAGGACGCACCAACCTGAACGAGAACCTGAATGAGGCCGGCCGCAGCGGTGTGGGAGGAGTGCGCTCCCATCGTCTGCGCTCTTCGCTGGTGGTCGCCGAAGTCTCGCTGGCGCTGGTCGCCCTGATTGGCGCGGCCTTGTTTGTACGAGGATTCGCAGCCGCCCGCCGGATCGATCCCGGCTTCCAGCCCGGCCACGTACTGCTCTCGCAGTTTTATCTCACCAGCAACGGTTACAGTCTCGAGCAGCGTAAGGAATTCACCCGCCGACTGGGGGAAAATCTTCAGTCCGCTCCCGGCATAACCAACGTGGCCTGGTCTGATTACGTGCCGCTGGGCTTCGACGCCGGCTCTTGGGAACACCTGGAAGTGCGAGGGTACACCCCGAGACGGGACGAGAACATGAAGATCTACCGCAATATGATATCCCCCGGCTATTTGCAACTGCTGGGGATCCCTATCCTCGAAGGCCGGAACTTCACTGCGCATGACGACGAGAAGTCCCCGCGGGTGATGATTGTCAATCAAGCCTTCGTCGACCATTTCTTCGCCGGCCGCAGCCCGATCGGCCGCCAGATCCATGGCTGGGGCGACTGGTTCACCGTGGTCGGCGTTGCCGCTAACAGCAAATACCACTACCTCAGCGAAGCCCCTCTGCCTTACTTCTATGTGCCCTTTCGCCAGATGTATCGTGCGGATCTGAACCTGGCGTTCTTTGTACGCACAAACGGCAACCCGGAGGCTGCCCTGCCTCTTGTCCGGCAAAAAGCCCGGGAAATCGATCCCGGCGTTACGGTATTCGATTCAGTGCCTTTAGCTGAGTACATGGAAGCCTCGCTGTATCCGCAAAGAGTTGCGGCCAGCTTGTTGAGTGTTCTGGGTGCGCTCTCCGTCGTCCTGGCTGCAGTTGGTCTCTACAGCGTTATGGCCTATTCGGTGGCGCAACGCACGCATGAAATTGGCATCCGCATGGCCCTGGGCGCGCGTCCGGCGGACGTGCTTCGCCTGGTAGTGAGACAGGGGCTTTCGCTGGTTCTGGCCGGGCTGGTAGTAGGTCTCTGCCTCTCGCTGGCGGTGTCACGAAGCATTGCGGCTATGTCCATCTTTGGATCCACCATGGATACGCCGACCAAGCTGCTGGGTGTGAGCGCCATGGATCCACTTACCTATGCGGGGGCGATGGTCATGTTGTTGCTCGTAGCCTTTTTCGCTACCTGGATTCCCGCTCGCCGAGCCGCTGCCGTGGAACCCATGACCGCTCTCCGTTGCGACTAAAGCCGGATGCGGTTGACAGTACGTGACAAACCAGTGACATCCGCGTGACAACTAGGCCCGGCAATCGTTTTATCTTCCTAATTAAGCAGGGAGTGAGCGTTGCCAAAGTCACGCAAGATCGTATTCTTTTTCCCGTCCTTCGCAAGTTCTGATGCGACTGCGCCGTTGGGCATTCTGGCTGTTGCGACGCCTCTGCTTCGGGCCGGATATCAAATCTGCCTGATCGACTCCACCATTACTCCAAATTACAAAAAGCGCGTGCTCGAAGAAGTGCGCGATGCACTCTGCCTTGGTATCTCTCTTGTGACCGGACCGATGATCCGGGAGACAGTCGAAATCGCTCGTGCCATCAAAGAATGGAATCCGGAATTCCCCATCATCCTGGGCGGATGGCATCCTTCGCTACTGCCCACACAAACGCTGCAGGCCCCGTATATCGACTATGTCGTTCGCGGGCAGGGCGAAGACTCTCTCCTCGAGCTCGTCAACCATATCGACAAGGGCTCAGCGCCTGACTTTGTTGCTGGTATCGGCTTCAAGCGCGACAACAAGTTGGTCTTCACTCCCGAACGTCCCTTGAGGCCGCTGGTAGATATGCCTCCAAAGGCCTATCACCTGGCGGATTTCGACGCATATGAGCGTTTGTGCGGGAAGCGCTGGGCCATGTACACCTCCAGCCTGGCCTGTCCGTTCAATTGTGCCTACTGCACCAATGCGGGCGTCTACGGGCGCAAATGGAACGCCCTGCCGGCCGAGCAATTCGTTGAAGAAACGGTCGATCTAAGCCGCCGCTATGGCCTGGAGATGCTGTGGATCGTGGATGACAATTTCCTGGTCGACCTTGACCGGGCGCGGGCCATCTCCGAAGGATTGGTGCGCGCCGGCGCCAACTTCAAGTGGAGCATCCAGGCAACCACCAACCTCACCGCGCGCCTTTCCCTCGAAGACCTGAAGCTGCTGCACCAGAGCGGGCTCCACCAGATATGCCAGGGCGCCGAATCGGGATCTCGCAAAGTCTGGAAGGCGATGAACAAAGACTTTCAGGACTTCCCTACCATTTATGAAAGCGCAGCGCGCTGCCTGGAAGCAGGGATTCGCCCATCCTTCAACATTATCTTCGCCTTTCCGGGCGAAGGAGCGAAAGAGCGAAGAGAGACCATCAATTTTGTGATGGATGTATGCCGGCGTTTCCCGGGCGCAGAATTCTGGACCAATATCTTCACTCCGTATCCTGGCGCTCCCATCATGGATAAGATTGCGGAACTTGGCGTCCAGACGCCGGACTCGCTGGAAGGCTGGGTGGACTTTTTCCCCCGCTACACCAAACTTCCCTGGTTGAACGGCCGCGATCACCAGGAACTGCAGGTAATGCGAGACTATCTCCGCATAGCTTTCGATCGCATCCCGATCTCGGCCGACACGCGCAAGCCCCTTACCCGCCTGGCACAGAAATGCATCTCGCTCCCTGCGCGCTGGCGTCTCGACCACGGCTCTTACCGCTTCCCGGTCGAGCTCTGGCTCAATAAAAAACTCAAAGAGCGCGCGGCGCTCAAGCCTGCCGTAGATGCAAAGCGGCTGGAGCCAAACCCGGTGGAGGCCACGTGCTGACCCGAGGAAAAGTCATCCTGTTCTATCCCCCGTACGACGGACCGCCGCTCGGGGCGCCCCTCTGTCTGCTTGCGCTGGCTTCCACCTTACGCCAAGCCAATTTTGACGTTGTGGTGATTGATGCAGCCATTGAACCTGATTATCGAACGCGCATCGAATGTGAGGCCGTGGATGCTCTGTGCATTGGCATCTCGGTGCTCACCGGACCCATGATCAAGGGCGCCATCGAGATAGCTGCGTCCTTAAAGAGTGTCCATCCCTGGCTTCCGATTATCTTTGGTGGCTGGCACCCGACCCTGCTGCCCGATGAAACGTTGAGCGAGCCCTTTGTTGATGTAGTGGTGCGCGGACAGGGTGAGGTCACCATCGTGGAAGTGGCAGAAGCCCTGCTGGCAAAAAGATCCCTGGACGGGATTGCCGGGGTTTCATGGAAAAGCCACGGCCACCGGATGCATAACGCCGATCGCCGGGTGGAACCGCTGGACGCGCTACCGGTACCCGCCTTTGACCTTACCGATTTTGACGCATACGAGAAACTCAGCGGCGCCAGGAAGATTGGATATGCGACCAGCGTCGGGTGCCCCTACGCTTGCAACTACTGCACCGACATGGTTTTTTACAAGCGCCGATTCAATGCGCTTTCCGCTGAGCGCGTTGTTTCGGAGATGACCGACCTGGTGACCAGGTATCGCATCGAGGAAGTCGCTTTGTTAGATTCCAACTTTCCAGTCCAACTGGACCGGGCGCTTGACATTGCCCGCGGCATACTGGCATCCGGCGTCAAGTTCCGCTGGACCTTCCAGGCCTCCACAGATTTTCTATGCCGCATGAGCGAAGACGAAGTGCAGTTGCTCGGCAATAGCGGCGTATCGCACATGGGCTTCGGCACCGAATCGACGTCTGAGCCTGTGCTGAAGCTCATGAACAAGCGTCATCAGCGAGTGAACGAGATGTATGAAACGGCACGTAAGGCGAATCTGGCCGGTATCCGCGTCACGTTCAATCTCATCTTTGGCTACCCGGGCGAAACCGAGGCTGACCGCTCGATCACCTTTCAGACCATGAGCGATATTGCGCGTCAATTTCCCAATGTGAGCTTTTCACCAAATATCTTCACTCCCTATCCGGGCATTCCCATCTGGCCTCAACTGCGGGAACTTGGCGTCCCGGAGCCGCACGGGTTGCGGGAATGGATGGACATGCCCCTGGGGGCGAATATGTTGCCATGGCTCAAAGGTAAAGAGCTGGCGCGGCTTGATCGGATGGTCGAATATTTTCTGCTCAACAGCCAGTTCTGCCGTCAAACGGCACGCCTTTCAAAGTTACGGCGAGCGGTTAAATTCGTGATCCAAGCGCCGATCCGTTGGCGTCTGCGCTCCAGTCAATCCTTTTTCCCCTGGGAACTTTGGCTCGCACACCTATCTGAACGGCTGGCCTTACGCCGTTCGCTGGTAACCGGCCAGGATCTTCCTAAGTTGCCCGCGGGCGCGTGCTAGCAAGCTGCGGAAGCACGATCGATTTGCTGCATCCCGGCAGATCGGATTTTGGAACCGGACCTATTCGCTCCAGCGACGACACAGTCCCGAAGGGACGGCTGAGAGTAGCCCAGGACGCAGTCCTGGGTAAGAGTTGACAGCATGAACAGTCCCGAAGGGACGGCTGAGAATATCCCAGGACGCAGTCTTGGGTAAGAGTTGAAAGCACGAACAGTCCCGAAGGGACGGCTGAGAGTAGCCCAGGACGCAGTCCTGGGTAAGAGTTGACAGCACGAACAGTTCCGAAGGGACGGCTGAGAGTAGCCCAGGACGCAGTCCTGGGTAAGAGTTGAGAACACGAACAGTCCCGAAGGGACGGCTGAGAGTAGCCCAGGACGCAGTCCTGAGTAAGAGTTGAGAACACGAACAGTCCCGAAGGGACGGCTGAGAGTAGCCCAGGACGCAGTCCTGGGTAAGCGTTGACAGCATGAACAGTCCCGAAGGGACGGCTGAGAATGTCCCAGGACGTGAGTCCTGGGCTTCAGCTGAACATGATGTAAATGAGGTAACTTGTGGCGGATATCCTTCTAGCGCACTCCTACCATCTCGCGTATGACCCCAAGCAGCTACGGAAGATGCAGCCGTATCCGCCTCTCGGCACTCTCTATGCGGCCACGGCCCTGAGGCAGCATGACATCTCGGTTGCTGTCTTTGACCCCATGCTGCAGGACCCCATCTCTGCATTTCCAGAGGTATTGAAGCGGGAGCAGCCCAAGATACTAGCCATCTACGAAGACGACTTCAATTTCCTCTCCAAGATGTGCCTGACGCGGATGCGCGAGCTGGCCTGGCAACTTACACGAACGGCGCGGGATGCCGGAGCGATGGTGATCGTTCACGGATCGGACGCAACCGACCACGCCAAAGCGTATCTCGACCATGGCGCCAACTTTGTTCTGGTCGGTGAGGCAGAGCAGAGCCTGGTCGAACTTTGCGCGTCGATCCTGAAAGGCGGCCAACTGCCCAGCAGCATCCCCGGTGTCCTCCATCTGGATGCTCAAGGCGATCTTGTGCAGAGCGCGGTCAAGTCATCGCGCAACGCAAATTGGAAGAACCTGCCTATGCCGGCACGTGACTTAGTCGATCTTGCGCCCTACCGCGAGGCATGGCTCTCGGCGCACGGTCAGTTCTCTACTAACGTGGTCGCCAGCCGCGGGTGCCCCTACCACTGTAACTGGTGTGCAAAGCCGATTTCGGGCAATAAGTTCCAGCTCCGCTCACCGCAGCTTGTTGCGGCTGAGATCTGTGAGCTCAAAGAAGTATATGGGGTCGAGCATATCTGGTTCGGAGATGACATCTTTGCCCTGAATCAGCACTGGGTCCGGGAGTTCGCCGATGCCATGGAAACGCTCCAGTGCAGGTTGCCATTCAAGATTCAATCCCGCGCCGACCTTATGACGCGGGAAACGGTCAACGGCCTGAAACGAGCGGGCTGCGCTGAAGTGTGGATGGGAGTCGAATCGGGATCGCAGAGAGTGCTCGACGCGATGAGCAAGGGTTTGCGTGTCGCTGAGATAGAAGATGCGCGGGCGCGCCTGGCGGGCGCAGACATTCGCGCATGCTATTTCCTGCAGTTCGGCTACCCCGGAGAGCAATGGGAGGACATCGAGCAAACGATCGCGCTGGTGCGTGACACACGCCCGTACGACATAGGTGTCTCCTTCTCTTATCCACTTCCAGGAACCGCCTTCTTCGACCGGGTGCGAGGACAGATCGGTCTCAAAACAAACTGGACTGATAGCGATGACCTCTGCTTGATGTTTACAGCGGCCTACAAGGACGAGTTCTATCTTGCGCTGCGCAATGCTCTGCACGCCGAGGTCGACTCCTGGCGCGATAACGGAAGTGCGGCGGACCTGGCTGCTCTTTGGCAACGCGTATTTGCGCTCGAGGAAACCAGCAGGAACACAGAGGCTACCGTTCTCAACGGCTATGGCGCGCCGCCCCAAGAGAGCTACCAGCTTGTTCACCTGCAGGGCGCGCAGGCGCATTGAGGAAGTGGGGAGATAAATGGCGGAACTCTTGCTCACACACGGTTACTTTCTCTACGAAGATCCAAAAGAGCTTCAGATTATGAAGCCTTATGCTCCCCTGGGCATTTTGTATCTGTGTTCGCACCTGCGGCAACAGGGCTTTGATGTGGAGGTATTCGACACTACCTTTTCCAGCCGTGAGGCGCTCTTCTCGCATCTACGCAGCGAGACCCCTTCGGTCCTGGGTATCTATGCCAACCTGATGACGCGCAAAAACGTGGTCGAGATTCTGAAGGTAGCGCGGGAGGCGGGCTGGAAGACAATTGTCGGCGGCCCGGAGCCCGGTGCTTATGCGCTTGAGTATCTGCAGGCAGGAGCGGACTTCGTAGTCTTTGGCGAGGGTGAGCTCACCGTGGGGGAATTACTCGCCTCATTCCGTGCTGGCGCCAGGGGCTCTTACACAGAGATCTGCGGCCTCGCCTACCTCGACTCCGAAGGCCACATGCACGAAACCGGCCAACGCGCCCAGATCGCGGACCTCGACAGCCAACCCTGGCCGGCGCGCCAGGCCATCGACATCACCCGCTATGTAAAGACCTGGCGCGATGCCCACGGGAAAGGGTCGATCAACTTCATCACCGCGCGTGGCTGCCCTTATAAGTGTCGTTGGTGCAGTCACCAGGTCTTTGGGCAAACGCACCGCCGGCGAAACCCTGTGATGGTAGTCGATGAGGTCGAATGGCTACTGCACACTTACACGCCAGACATGGTGTGGGTTTCGGACGATGTGTTCACCATCAACCACCAATGGCTTCGCACCTATGCCGCGGAGATGCGGGCACGCGGCTTGCGCATCCCCTTCGAATGCATCTCGCGCGCAGATCGCCTTAACGCCGAAATGCTCGATCTGCTGGCGGAGCTGGGCTGCTTCCGCATTTGGATCGGGTCAGAAAGCGGATCGCAGCGAATTCTCGATTCCATGGATCGCGGAGTCAAGATCGAGCAGGTTCACCAGGCCGTAGCGATGAGCCGGGAGCGCGGCATTGAAAGCGGAATGTTTCTCATGTGGGGTTACGAGGGAGAAGAGATGGAAGACATAGAGGCTACCATCCGGCACGTCAGCACTTCCCAACCGGACATCTTCTTCACCACGGTTTCTTATCCCATCAAGGGAACGCCGTACTACAAGAAGATGGCCGATCGCCTGGTGCAACTGCAGCCGTGGGGAACCAGCTCTGATCGCGAATTAAAGGTCAGGGGCCGTCATTCGCAGCGGTTTTACAGTTATGCCGACAAACTTCTCAAGGATGAAGTGCAGCTGGCGCGTCTGGCCGGTACACCCGCGGCCAACTCCGAGCGCGCAACCAGCCTTCGCCAGAGTATCGAGTTATCGCGCGCCGGGTTGCTCTCTTCGATCTCAGAGGTGGAAGCATGATCACCGTCGACGAAGTTCAGAATCAGGCGCTTCTCGCCTTTGACAGTATTGCTGCAGAGTATGACGAATTATTTACTCGTTCCACGATTGGCCGCGCCCAGCGCGGAGTTGTATGGGATGCGCTTCTCAATACCTTTGAGCCCGGCGCCCACATCCTGGAACTTAATTGCGGTACTGGCGAAGACGCGCTCTTCCTTGCCCGGCACGACATCTCCGTGGTTGCCTGTGACGGGTCGGAAGGCATGATCCGGATCGCGCGCAAGCGCAAGCAGGACGAAGACCCGGACGCCCCAATCCATTTCAAGCTTCTTCCCACCGAGCAGTTGGCGAAGCTTCACCCCGGCCATCTATTCGATGGAGTCCTATCGAATTTTTCCGGATTAAATTGTGTGTCGAACCTCGATCCGGTGGTATGGAACCTCTCATCCCTGGTTACGCCGAGTGCTTCCTTGCTCATCTGCCTCTCGACCCGATTCTGCCTCGCAGAAACGCTTTGGTTTCTCCTCCACGGCGACTTTCGCAGAGCCTTCCGCAGAACCCCAGGGGTGGCTCACGCAAAAGTAAGCGAGTTCATGGTGAAAGTACATTACCCGACCTTGCGCCAGGTGAAGCAGTCGTTCTCGCCCTGGTTTCGACTACGTTCGTGCACCGGGATCGGTGTCGCGGTTCCACCATCGTACGTGGAACCGATGATGCGTAAATACCCGCGTCTGCTCCGCCTGCTCCGTTGGATCGATAAGCGCATTTCCCGTCTTCCTTTGCTGCGCATCATGGGCGACCACATGCTTCTTCATTTTGAGCGACTGGAGTGTAGCAGATGCTATTAAGCCCTCAAAAACCGGCTAAGAAAATCCGCAGTGAGGTAAGCAACGGCATTCGGTTGCGCTGCCCGCAGTGCGGCAACTTGATCGGCGGCTTGCCGGGCGATCGCCACACCCTTACTTGCTCCCGCTGCAAGATGAATATGACCTGCCATCAAGGGGTGTGGCAGGCGCTCTTGCCGGAGCGCGAGGCGTACTTCGCGCGCTTCATGGGAGAGTATCAATTCGTTCGAGCCGCTGAGGGCCGAGGAAGTAAAAACGACGACTACTACCTGGCCCTTCCCTATCGCGATCTTTCCGGGCGCAATAGCGGGCAGTGGGCCATCCGCGCTCGTACTTTTCGCTATATCGAGCGCAAAATCCTGCCCCACATTATTACCCTCGCGCGCCCCAAGCTTCGCGTTCTGGACCTGGGCGCGGGTAACGGTTGGATGAGCTACCGCCTGGCGAAGCAAGGCCATACACCGATCGCAGTCGACCTCTTGACAAATAACCGCGATGGCCTCGAGGCCGCAGAGCATTACCAGGGGTCGCTGCATTTTCTCTTCCCGAGATTTCAGGCGGAACTCGATAATCTGCCCTTTGCCGATAATCAATTTGACCTTGTGATCTTCAATGCTTCGTTTCATTACTCGGAGAGTTACGAAAACACCATGGCCGAAGCGCTTCGTTGCGTCCGCAGGAACGGCACGGTGATCATCGCCGACACTCCGTGGTATCGCGATGAGCAGATCGGCTTCCGCATGCTCATAGAGCGCCGCTCCGCGTTTGTGAAGCGTTTCGGCTTTCCCTCCGACGCTCTCAAAAGCCTTGAATTCCTCACCGATCGGCGGTTAGCGCGCATGGAATCATGCTTTGGTATCCGCTGGCGGGTACATGAACCTTATTACGGAATACGCTGGCAACTGCGACCCTGGCTGGCAAAACTACAACACAGACGCGAGCCCTCCCGCTTCCGAATCTACGTAGCCAAGGCCACCAAATGATCATCCTCTTCCATCCGCGCGCAACCCGGCCTCGCAACTGCAGGCTCCCGCTGGCCGTGCTCGCGCTTGCCGCCGTGCTCGAAGGCCGCGAAGAATACAGAATCATCGACGGCAACCTGGAGGATGATCCCACGGGTGCGATCGTGAACACGATCGACCATCACCAGGTCGAGCTTCTAGGAGTTTCCTGCATGCCGGGACCGCAGATGGTCGCCGCTATGGAAACCTCGCGTGAGATACGCCGTCTCCGCCCCCATGTGCGCATTGTCTGGGGCGGCTACTTCCCTTCTCTTTATCCCGACACGGCGCTCAATGCCAGGTACGTCGACTATGTGGTCCGTGGCCAAGGGGAAGACACCCTGCTTGAGCTTATCGACGCGCTGCGTGGAAAGCGGGCGCTCGAATCCATCCTCGGTCTCTGCTACAAAGACGCCTTCGGTTTTCACCGCACCAACCCCGAGCGGCCGATGAAAGGTCCGGACGAGTTTCCCTGGTCGCCCTTTCATCGCCTTCCGGTTGCCCGATACCTGCGGCCCTCATTCTTTGGCAAGCGGACCGCGGTTCATCACGCCAGCATCGGCTGCCCGTTCAATTGCAGCTTTTGCGGCGTCCATGCAGCCTACGGAAGGGCAGAGCGTATGGAGTCTCCAGAGCGAACGGTCAAGATTCTCAATTATCTGGCGGCACGATACGGCGCCGACTCGGTCCAGTTCTACGACATGAACTTCTTTCTTCGCGAAGATCACGCCCGGGAGCTGGCTGACCGGCTCGCGCCACTCAACCTTAGATGGTGGTGTGAAGCGCGCGTGGATATTATGTCGCGCTATTCGGATGCCACCCTGGAAGCGGTGAGGAAGGCCGGATGCACCATGATCTTCTTTGGGGCGGAATCCGGCTCCGATTGGGTGCTGAAAGAAATGCAGAAAGGCATTACCACCGAGGAAACGCTGGCGATGGCCCATCGCACGCGCCAGTTCGGCATCATTCCCGAATTCTCATTTGTCATCGGCAACCCCAACGATCCAGAGCGCGACACGCGAGAAACAGTGAGCTTCATTCGCAAGATCAAACGAATCAATCCCAGCTCCGAGATCATCGTGCAGCACTACACCCCCACGCCCCAACCGGGGAAGATGTATGGAGACATTGAAGGCCAGATCAGCTTTCCAGATAGTCCTGCGGGGTGGGCCAGCAAAGAATGGCTGGACTACACGCTGCGCATCGATACCCACGCCCCATGGTTGAAACCCAGGACCAAGAAGCTGATCGACAACTTTGAGACCGTGGTTGCGTCGCGCTGGCCTACCGTTCAAGACATCCGGGCCCCGCGATGGAGCCGTGCGCTGTTAAAGATTCTCAGCTGGTGGCGTTATGCGCTGCGAGTCTATTCCTTTCCTTTTGAGCTCCAGTTAGCAAATGACTTCATCAATCTTCGCAAGCCGAAGCGGGAGAGCTTATGAAGCAAGACTTATCGTCAACCGTTGAAGTCGAAGCCTTCGACACCTGGGCCGAGGTATATGACACCCAGGCGAATCCTCTGTTGGCGCTGGAGGAGCGTGTCCTCGGTTCCATGATGCCCGATGTTCGCGGCCTCGACGTGCTCGATGCCGGCTGCGGTACAGGGAGATGGTTACAGCGGTTGGTCAATCGCTCTCCGAGGAGCTTGCTCGGTGTCGACATCTCCCCGGCGATGCTGCTTCTCGCAGGCCTCAAGCTGAGTCAAAAATGTAGTCTCCGCCCTGGGAGCTGCACAGCTCTGCCGGTGAGCGACACGTCGTGCGACCTGGTGTTGTCTTCCTTCGTAGTCAGCTACCTGGAAGATCTCGAAGTCTTCGCGCGAGAAATCGATCGAGTAGCCCGTCCGGGCGCAACCATTTTCCTTACCGACATGCATCCGGAGACCGAGGCCTTCCGCGGTTGGAAGCGGGCATTTAAGGTGAAGGGCGCGGAGTTGCAAATCAGCTCCAGGGGATGGGATCTCGAACAGATCATCCACGCCTTTCAAGCGCGTGGATTCAAGCTTGTTTCGCTGGCTGAGCCGGCCTTCGGTCCGGAAGAGAGGCAGATCTTCGAAGAGAGCGGAAAACTGGAGTTGTACCACTCCACGGAGGGTCTCCCGGCGATTTACGTACTACAGCTACGTAAACCTGCCAGTTCCCCCCGGCCCCGGAAGGTGCCGCCGCAATCGGCCGGAGCTTTTTTCCTTAAGCACGTGCGTTATGCAACTGGACCGGACAAGACTGCGGCGGGTTCGATCTCGGTCGTGGGCGAACGCATTCAGTCGGTCCAAAATCGAACTCAGCCTCAATTCGATGGCCGGTACTGGGTCGATGCACAAACTCACTCCTTCATAAGCTGCAGTGTTGACCTGTCGGGGTATCTCCTGCTGCCAGGACTCATCAATGCCCACGATCATTTGGAATTCAGTCTCTATCCCAATATCGGCGATGGCCCCTACTACAATGCGGCGCAATGGGCGCGAGATATCCACGCCAACAAGGCATCGCTGATTGCACGCCATCGCAAAGTGCCGCGGTCCACCTGCCTATGGTGGGGGGCGATCCGCAATCTATTGTCCGGCGCCACCACCGTCTGTCATCACAACCCGATTGCCCCCGAACTAACAGGTGCCGGGTTCCCCATCCGCGTTGTGTCAGAGTTCGCCTGGGTACACTCGCCTTCCCTTGAGCCAGATCTTGCGGCCAAATTTCGCGAGAGCCGAGCCGATCTGCCCTTCGTTGTGCATGCCGCGGAAGGAGTCGATGAAGGAAGCGCTGAAGAGATTTTCGAACTGGATCGAATCCATGCGCTCGACCGGCGTACGGTGCTTGTTCACGGGCTCGCGTGCACTCCCGAATCCATCTCCCTCATCAACCAACGCGGTGCCGCGCTCATCCTGTGCCCCACGTCGAATGAATTTCTGTTTCACCGATCGCCGTCGCTGGGGTTCGTCCGTTCGCTCGACACTGCTATCCTGGGCAGCGATTCGCCCCTCACCGCCGCCGGCGATCTGCTGGATGAAATTAATTTTGTTCACACGCGGACCGGCGTCGATGCCAACTCCATCTATGCCATGGTGACCAATCGTCCGGCTGACGTCCTTCGCCTGCGCCGGGGCGAAGGCGACATCAGGCCTGGTTCGGTAGCGGATATGTTGGTAGTCCGCGACTCTGGGCTCAGCCCAGCCGAAACGCTCGCCCAACTGACCAGCGACCAAATTGAACTGGTCATACTTGCCGGCCGCGTCCAGCTCGCCGGTCCATCACTCATCGAGCGTCTTCCCGGCGTGCTCCGGCAGGGATTGGAACGCTTCGAAGTGGATGGCCAGCCGCGATGGGTGCGCGCTCCAATCAACAAGCTATTGACCGAAGCCGAAGAGGTTCTGGGCAGTGATCTTCGTCTCGGTGGAAAGAGAGTGCGCCGTGCCTCTGCTGCATGATCAAGCCATGGCATCGAGCCAGCCGGTTCAGCTCGCTCCGCAGCTGACCTCGATGCCGATTCTCATCCTGAATGTTCATAGCCACTGTAACTGCCGCTGCATCATGTGTGACATCTGGAAGCGGGAAACCCACGAGCAAGTCCGCGCCTCCGATCTGGACGGTCATCGTGCGTCGCTGCGCAATCTCGGGGTGCGACAGGTCGTTCTTACCGGCGGCGAGCCGTTGCTGCACAGTGACCTCGCTGCGCTCTGCGACTTCTTTCGTCAGGAGAATATTCGCCTTACCCTGTTAACCACAGGCTTGCTGCTGTTCAAGCGCGCCAATGAAGTCGGTAACCTGTTCGATGACGTGATCGTCTCCATTGATGGTCCTCGTCAGGTACACGATGCTATCCGGCGGGTGTATGGAGCATTCGATGTAATCGCCAAGGGAGTTGCGGCCATTCGCGCGCAACAACCAAAGATGCAAATATCCTGTCGGACCACCGTCCAGAAAGCCAATCATCGTCATCTTCGCGCCACCGCCACGGCGGCCAAAATCATTGGATTTGATTCGATTTCCTTCCTGGCGGCCGATCTGACTTCAGAAGCCTTCAATCGGCCTCTGATCTGGCCGGGGGATCGACAGAATGAAATTGCTTTGTCGGTGGCGGAAGTTGCCGTTCTGGAGGACGAAATCGAGCAGCTCATCCGGCAATACGCGGACGACATTCGCTGCAAATACATAGCGGAGACACCCGAAAAGCTTCGCCGGATTGTTGGCCGCTTCCGGGCCCATCTAGGACAAACCGCTCCAAATTCTCCCCTTTGCAATGCCCCCTGGGTTTCCTCCGTGGTCGAAGTCGACGGATCGGTAAGGCCGTGCTTCTTTCATCGTTCCATTGGAAACATCCATTCCTCAACGTTGGAAGAGGTTGTAAACGGGGAGGCAGCCCGGGCCTTCAGGCAATCACTCAATGTAAGTGAGAACCCGACATGCCAGCGCTGTGTGTGCTCGCTGAATTACCATGACAAAGCAAGTTAATACTCAAATCTGTTACCGAGTGAGGACTATGCGAAACAACCTTTCTAAACTGCTCTTCTCCCTCCTGTTGCTGGGGCTTTGCCCCTGGAATCCAGCCATTGCGAACACAGCAGCCCCCGATCTGCAGCCTGGAACCAAAGCTCCCACCTTCACTCTGCCCTCTCAGGACGGAACTCCGATCAGTCTTTCGGATTATCGGGGTAAATGGGTGGTCCTTTATTTCTATCCCAAAGACAAATCCAGCGGATGCACGATTCAGGCCCACGCCTACCAGAGCAGTCTGCCGCAGTTTGAGTCGCACAATGCAGTCGTGCTGGGCGTTAGCCTCGATACGGCAGACAGCCACAAGAGCTTCTGTGCTCAGGATGGGCTGACCTTTAAGCTGCTAGCGGATCCTCAGAGAGAAGCGGCCGCGGCCTACGGTGTGCCCTTGATGACCTTCAAGGACATGAAGTTCGACGAGCGCGATACGTTTCTCATCGCGCCGGATGGCAAGATTGCCCAGGTTTGGAGAAAGGTAGACCCACGGGAAGACAGCAAGATCGTGCTCCAGGCCATCGCAACCCACAGCGGCCACTAAGCAGTAACTACTACGGTTATAGAGCCTGCCCTCTTACCCGGCGAAAGACACCCACAATGAACTCGGCGAGCGAAAGCCCGATCCACCCTGCCAGCGTATAGGCAGGGCCACGCTCGCCGAGCGAAACCGTTGCAGCAGGGGATGAGTGAGCGTGGTGGCCACCATGCGAATCAGGCCGGCGGCTACGCACGAGTGCGGACCGGATCCCAGGGTGAAATGTCCTCCATCGCGGCGTGTGACATCCACCCGATGCGGATCAGAGAAGCGCTCCGGGTCACGGTTGGCGGCAACGATCCTCAGGATGATTCGCTCGCCTTTTCGAATAGAGAAACCATTGAGTTCGAGGTCCGCCGTAGCCGTTCTAAAGAGAGTGCGTGCCAGGCCGGCGTAGCGTAACAGTTCCTCGATTGCCTGCTCCGTCAGTTCGGGCTGTTGATGCAACAGGCTCCATTCCTGCGGATGTTGTAGCAGCGCGAACCAGGCATTCCCCAACAAGCAGGGTAGCGTCTGTGAGAGCGCGACGAAGCCAGAGTCGCGCAGGGCCTCGGGCCCGGAGTGAAAGCAGCCCCGAAGTTGAGCGTTGGCAGCCTTCGCGCCGAGGCGCACCGCGGGATCATAGGGTTCGGCAGCGCTCGCTGACACCCATCGCGCCATTTCGCGGAGACCTTCGGCAGCGCCCCGGGGGATGCCCGTGACCATCGCCGCCAAAGAGAGACAAAGTGGCCGCGCATACGCATCCATCAGGTCCACCGGTTCTTCGGTGGGCAATCTGTTGATCAGTCCATCGACCTCAGGGATTATCCGTTCCCGCCACGCGCGTAGTTGAGCCGGAGAGAGCGCCTCGATGGTTTCCGAGCGCATCTTCAGTCGCTCGATGTCAGCAGAGAGCTCACCAGGGTCCCGGTCGTTGGGGCTGGCGGGCCAAAGACTTGAAGCACGAAACGCGGCCAGGATATCCGCGTGCCTGCTGAGGACCCATGCTCTGAGATGATCATCAAAGTACGGAGCGTCCATCTCCGGCGGGTAATGGGAATCGAGTTGATCTTCGCTCCAAGCGGGAACTAAAGGATTATCTCTTCTGGCAGGCATACACGAATTATGCTTAGCCTATCGCAACGAACAAACTGAATTGTCATCGACTTGTCAAATCAAGCATGTAGCTTTGAGCGCTAACTTGTAGGATGTTCCCACAGAATCGTCATTCTGAGAAGCTGTGACATGTGAAGTCATCAAGTTTTAAACGAAACTGTCATCCCGACCGGAGCGAAGCGTAGCGGAGAGCCTGCCCTGAGCGAAGTCGAAGGGGACCTGTTGTTTCTTTCTGTCCATCCGATCTGACGGCCCCTAATAAAAGTCACCCCCCTCCACTTGTCATCCCGAGCGCAGCCGAGGGACCTGCAGTGCGCCCCGGCTTCCCCCACGAAGGTCTCCGTTCCGTTAGTTCTCCAACAGAATCGTCATCCTGCCTGCCCCGGCTCGGCCGTGGAGTATTGACGAAAAACACCCTAAACAACTTAGCGCTCAGTGGCACCGCCGCTGCTGGGCCTGACGGCCACCTGGATTCCAGCCCAACGCGCACTGTCGGTTGATCCGTTGATCCTGCTGCGCGAGGAGTGAATCCCGCAACTCACTTTTCCTTGGAGTAGTCGTCATAGAAACCACGCCCTGACTTTACGCCCAGTCGTGCGTCGTCCACATAACGTTGCAGCAGCTTGCGTGGCCCTTCAGGAAGACCCTCGCGGACCTCAGCATAGTGCTCTTCAATCGCGAGTACAACGTCAAGACCGACCCTGTCCATCAGGCGGAATGGCGCCGGCTGATTAGCGGTAAATAGGTTGAACATCCTGTCTACGTCTTCGAGGTTGGCTACACCTTCTTCGACCACAGACAAGGACTCACGCTTGATCGCTGCCCAGATTCGGTTGAAGATGAAGCCCACGCTCTCCCGCTGCACGCGAAATGGCACCAGCCCATAGAGTGGCAAGCGTTCCATTAAGAAGTCGATGATCGCCGGATCGGTCTTCCCGCAAGACATCAACTCGACCATAGGCAGCTCCGGAGGCATGTAATAGTGCATGTTCAGCACGCGTTCCGGGCGCGCCACCTGGTCGATGAGTTGACTGGAAGGATAGGAGGAAGAGTTGCTGGCTAAGATCGCGTCCTGCGGCGCCACAGCATCGAGCTCGGCGAAAACACTTTGCTTGATGTTGAGCTGCTCCGGAACAGCTTCCACGACCAGCCAGGCATTTCTTACTGCGGCTGCGAGGTCCGTTTCTCCTCGCACGCGCCCGGCGACGGCCCCAGGAATGGATGCGATGACGGCCGGAAGTGTTTCCGCGACATATTTCAGTCCTTCGTCGAGGGAGGGTTGGTGCGTGTCGAATAGGCGCACCTCCCCTGCCCGTGTGCTCGCCATAAGGGCGATGCGCCGGCCTAGTGTGCCACAACCGATCACCGTAATCGGGCGATCGGCGATTTCCTGCGCCATCCACTCACTCATAATTTTTTCTGCCCATCCACCGGCTGGGAGTTGAGCGGAAAGAAGAGCTGAAAGGCCGTTCCGCGGCCGCGCTTGCTGCGCACCGCTAAGTCCGCACAGTGTTTCTCAAGAATCCCCTTTGACACCCACAGACCCAGCCCCGTTCCCACCTCTCCCTTAGTGGTAAAGAAAGGGCGAAAGAGTTGGTCCAAAGTCTGTTTGTCCATACCGGTTCCGGTATCGGCAATTGTAACCCGCACTCCCTTGGCGCCCCCAAGTCTCTGTGAGGGTCTTATGGTTACGATCAGACGCCCGTGGGCCGACAGGGCGTCAAGAGCATTGGCAATCAGATTGGTAAATACCTGCTGTATTTCCCCTGGCATGCATAACACCGGGGGCGCCGTTCTATAGCGACGCTCCAATCGGATATCGCAGCTCTTGATGCGTGTTTCGTGGAAGAAGATCACCGACTCCAGGACTTCTTCCAGGGGCGTGAGTATGGGAGAAGTTCGCTGCCGGTAGAACTTCAGGCTTCGCGCAGCAATATGCGACAGGCGCTGCAGCTCCTTGTCCGCCATGGTTAATAGATCACGCGCTTTTCCAGTTAACCCTTCGTCCATTCTGGCTAGATAAAGCACATTCGTGACCGCTTCCAGGGGATTGTTGATCTCGTGCGAAATGCTTACCGCAAGCCGGCCCGCCGCGGCCAGTTGCTCCGACCGCCGCAATGCCTCTTCCGCTTTTCGGCTGTCCGTCGAATCCTGCACGTAGACCGCAAGTCCCTCGCCCGGCTGCGGATATGCGCGATGCCGGTACCATCGGCCCCAGGGCTCGAAGTAGTACTCAAACTCCACCGGAATCCGCTGCTCCATGGCGCGCCGATAGCTGCTCTCTACTACCGAGCCTACGACCTCGGGATACAGCTCCCACAACTGCTTCCCCAATTGCTCTTTTCCAAGAGGCCTGGTGATTTTTTCCGCCGCCGGATTCATGTAGGTGAGGTGAAAACTCTTGTCGTAGAGGAAGAATGCTTCCGGGGTATGTTGCAGAACCTCCAGCGCTAGCTGCTGGGCCTTGCTCACTTCTTTGGTCAGTGCCGCTTCTTGTTCAAAGGCTTCCCGGCGCAGGCGGGCCATTTTGAGGTGCGCCTCCACCCGCGCAATGAGCTCGCGGGCAGTGAATGGTTTGGTCAGATAATCGTCCGCGCTCGCATTCAGGCCTTCAATGCGCGCCTCTTCACCGGCACGCGCCGACAACATGATCACAGGAATTGTCCTGGTTGCGGGATGCTGCCGTAATGCGGAGAGCAGCGCAAAACCATCCATCTCCGGCATCATCACGTCGGTCAACACCAAATCCGGGGCGAGGTGGATAGCCTGCTCCAGCGCGACCTTGCCGTTCTCCGCTGTTACTACCTGGAAGTGGCGGCTGAGCAAACCGCCCACATACTGCCGCATATCGGCGTTGTCGTCTGCCAGCAAGACGGTTGGCCTGAGCGGAGCAACCGCGTCGGAGGAATCGATGCTATAGCCAGCGGCAACATCGGACGACCCGTTTGGCGAATGTGGCTCCGGCAGCCAGCTCAGAGCCTCCTGCACATATTCGACTGCTGATGCGCCCACCGCGAAACGATTCTCTGAGTTGCCGCGTATGTGAGCGCGTTGCAGGTGTGTCTGCCCCCAGGGTAACTTCACCGTGAATGTGGTTCCCTCGCCGAGCGCGCTTTCCACAGCAATCGATCCGCCATGCATCTCCACCAACTCCCGCACCAGCGCCAGGCCGATACCGCTGCCCTCGTGGCTCCGCCGCTGCGCATTCTCGATGCGGCTGAATCGGTCAAATATACGCGGAAGATCCTCGGCGGAAATGCCTGTCCCGGTATCCGTCACCCGAAGTTCTGCGCCTGCGTCGCTGGCGCGCAGGTGCACTCGAATCTCTCCGTCGAAGGTCGACTTCAGAGCGTTGGAGAGAAGATTGAGAACCACCTTCTCCCACATCTCATGGTCCACATAGACCGGTTCCGGCAGCGTCTGACAGTCTACGATCAGCTGCAGTCCGGCCCGCTCCACAGCGCCGCGAAAAACGCTGGACAGCTCCGTCGTCAACAACGAAAGATCCGTGGCCTGATAGGTTCCGCGGAAACGGCCAGCCTCAATACGGGAGAAATCGAGCAGCGCGTTGACCAGTTTCAGTAACCGCATTGCGTTGCGGTGGAGCAGTTCCAACGAGGCAGGTGTAGGGGCCACCTCACTTTGCAGAGCATCTTCCAACGGGCCCAGCATCAGTGTAAGAGGCGTTCTTAGTTCGTGACTCACATTGCTGAAGAAGGTGGTTTTTGCCCGGTCCAGCTGGGCGAGTACTTCCGCTCGCGCTCTCTCCTCCTCAAAGGCGCGCGCGCTGGCAAAACTCGCCGCGATCTGACCGGCAACAAGATCCAAAAAACCGGCATAGCCTGCGTCGAGCTGGCGATAGGGGTTCAGCGCGGCGATCAGGATTCCTGCTGGCTTCTCCAGTCCTTGCCTGGCAATGGGAACCAGGCGCGCCTTGGAGGGCGCTACCCCCCACACGCCCACCGGCAAGTCACGGAAGCGCTTGGATAATCCCTCGATTGTGATTGCGGACTTTTTCTCCAGAACTTCTTTGACCGGCCACACCGCTGGCTCATCGTGGAGACCGATCACCAGGGGCGCCGCTGGCTCGCCTGCCTTGACGCCGGTACAGCAATCCAGACGCAGACGTTCTCCGCTTTCATCCAGAAGATATGTCAGCGTAAAGGGGAGATCTCTTTCGTCCGCCTCAAGTCCGCGTTTGATCGAAAGCGACACCCGTCCGGTAATCGTCTCTCCAAGGATGGACGCGAGTGTGCGCAGCAACATCACCTGTCGCTCACCAATCACTCGCGCGGTCTCTTCGATGACTACACAAAGCAGTCCCGCGATCTTTCCATCTGAACCGGTCAGCGGGCTGTAGGAAAAGGTGTGGTAGGTTTCCTCGGTGTACCCATTACGTTCCAGAAAGAGGAGCAGTTCCTCATCCCAGGAGGCCTGCTGTGTCTGCAGAACCCGCTGGACGCGAGGACCGATGTCTGCCCAGATTTCCGACCACACCTCCGATGCCGGGCGGCCCAGTGCCCAGGGGTGCTTCTCGCCCAGGGTCATGCGCGCGTAGGCGTCGTTATAGATAAATGTGAGTTCCGGTCCCCATCCCATCCACATGGCGAAGCGGGAGGTCAGCAGGATGCGCACGACAGTCTTAAGGCTCTCGGGCCATTCCGTGGCAGGACCTAAAGGAGTCGTGCCCCAGTCGAATGCGCTGACCAGGCTGGCCATATCCGGCGCTGACCCTGAAATCCCGGCTGGAACAGGCCTTTTGCTCTCAGAATCAGCGGTATCGCGGGGCATGGGATTCTTTTTGGCATGGGCCTTTACTAAGGCTAAGCCCAGATTGCCGGTTCAGACGGGCGGGTTGGGTATTCCTCAGGATCGGGTCCCTGTGTGTGGGGAAATGCATGCGGGCCTCCAAAGCGTACCGTATCGTCTAAGAATTGGGAATTGGTGGCGTCAAATGGCGCGTCCCTGGGTATGAGCCTGCCCTGAGCTTGTCGAACGGGGGTACCCCTCCCTCTGAAATGGACTATGCACGATTGGGGGCAGCCAACCCAGGACCATGTAGCATAAGCGCAAACTTGTTTAGGGTGTTTTTCATCAAACTCCAACAAAATCGTCATCCTGAGAGGCTGTGACTTTATTGATTTTTTGCACGAGTCTTCATCCCGACAGGAGTTCTGCCGATCCGATCTTAGCGCCCCTAATAAAAGCCACCGGCCTCCACTTGTCATCCCGAGCGCAGCCGAGGGACCTGCAGTGCGCCCCGGCTCCCGCACAAAGGTCTCCGCATCGTTAGTTCTCCCACAGAATCGTCATCCTGAGCGAAGCGCCTCGCATATTGGTCCCGTAACACAGCACTTGTGGCGCGGAGTCGAAGGACCTCGGCGGTGCTTATTTTACCCATGCTGTTCGGAGCTTTTTGACCACCAAAGCCCGACAACAGGATGTGCTGCGATTCGCACTTGACGGTTATGGGTACATCTTTTCATCCACCGTAATCATCTTTCATCCCTAGGTCTGTGCGTGGCGGGCCCGCCCGGTGCGGCTCGGCGGTTGAAAAGCTCCGAACAGCATGGGTCAGATAAGCACCGCCGAGGTCCTTCGACTCCGCGCCACAAGTGCTGTGTCACGGGATCAATATGCGAGGCGCTTCGCTCAGGATGACGATTTTGTTGGAGTTTGAACGAAAAACCTAAACAAGTTGGCGCCTATGGGACCACGTCCTGGGTAACTTTCAGCCGTCCCTGCGGCACTCAATCTCGACTCAAGGAGAAACAGCATGCCTGAAAAGAAATTGGAGTACCCACCCCTTCCCTCCGACGATCTCAAGCGCACTCTTAAATTGGCCGCGCCCGATAAGGAGGACGGAAAGCTGCCCCATATCGGCCTGGTTGGGGACACCTACACCATCACCGTCTCAGGAGACGACACCAACGACCGGTTCTGCGTGATCGACATGCACGTACCGCCGGGCGGTGGCCCCGGTCCGCATCGCCATGACTTTGAAGAGACGTTTATTCTGCTCGAGGGAGAGATCGAGGTAACCTTCCGGGGCAAGACATCCATCGTCCGCGCAGGCGAAACGGCCAACATCCCCTCTAACGCACCGCATCGCTTCCACAATACCTCTTCCACCCCGGCGCGCATGATCTGCATCTGCTCTCCAGCGGGCAACGACAAATTTTTCCTGGAAGTCGGCGTACCCGTCGCGACGCGCACAACGGCTCCGCCCAAGTTGGATGAAAAGCAGATGACGGAATTCCTGGAGAAGGCAAAGGCAGTTACCCCTAAGTACCGCACTGAACTCCTGAAAGAAGCCTAGTCCTGCATTCACCCCTCTCCCTGGCAGGGTAGTTTGAGACTGACGACGAGGCCGCCCTCCGGGCGGTTGCGCGCCCAGAGCTCTCCGTGATGCAGCCGGATGGCGCGATTCGCGATCGCCAATCCTACCCCGAATCCACCGGTGTCGCGCTGCCTTGCATCGTCCACCCGGTAGAAGGGCCGAAAAATATTCTCCAGTTCATTCTCCGGGAGCCCGGGACCGCAATCACTCACATCAAGGGTGACCATGGGCCCGCCTACCTGTTTTTCGCAACCGAGTTTGAGCTCCACCACCGATTGCTCCCGCGTGTAGCGAACCGCGTTGCGAACAATGTTCTCGATGGCGCGGTAGATCAGCTCCGGGCTTCCCTGAACCACGCAGTCACAATGGTTCAATAAGCGAACCTGGCAAAGCCGTTGTTCTGCTTCAAACTCCACATCCGGCAGCATCTTTTCCAGCAACGCGTTCAGATGGAAGCTCTCCGTAAAATTGGCCGCGTCCGTAGATTCCATCGAGGAAAGGCGGAGCAGTTGCCCGATCAATTGGTTCAGGCGCCCCGCTTCGCGTTCGATGCGCTTGAGGTGTCCCATCATGGCTGGGGGTGACTCTTCATTCGCCAATTCGAGGGCAACGCTCAGGCGCGCCAACGGCGACCGCAACTCATGGGAGACGTCCCGCAATAGCATCTTTTGCGCTCCGACCAGCCGCTCGAGCCGCTCGGCCATATAGTTGAAATCCCGCACCAATCCCTGGATTTCGTCTCCTCCGAATAAGCGCTCTTCTCTGTCCGGCGCAGCAACCCGCGTGGTCAGTTCGCCGTTGGCCAGACTGCGAGCGGCAACCCGCAGTTTGCCGATGGGACGCATGAGAATAAGAACGAGAACGAAGGTGACCGCTCCGCACACTACGATCGCTACCCATAGCTGAGGAAATGCAAAATGCTCAAGATCGCGCAGCCAGTGTTTGTTTCCAATCCGCGGCCGGCTCAAGAGGAAAACGTAACTGCGGCCGGTAGCAGAATGGATGGTTGTACTCCACAGATAAAAGTCGCCCGCCGGGGTGGAGAGCACACCAGGCTGTTTCTCCGCAGCAATCAAGGCATCCGCGGCGACCGGGGCACCGCCAGGTTCACAAAGAAAGTGGTTCGGCGCGTCGGACAGATAGATGGTCAGGTTGCGCGCTGCAGCATACTCTCGCAGACCGGAGCATCCAGCCGTTTCATAGGTATTCACAACCGCTGCCCCCTCACTGGGAAGGGCTGTCTTGAGCACATCCATGATCTCGTTGGGCCGGACGAAGCTGCGCTGCATGATCAGCAGCGTCGAGATCGCGAAAGTCAGGCTCTGCGCAATCCAGAAGCCGAGAAAGATTTTGGTGAATAGTCCTCGCATCGCTTATCGCTCTCCTGCGAGTTTGCGCAGAGACGGCACTGCCAGTTGATACCCGACGCCGCGGATCGTCTTGACGCGGTCGCCGAAGTTGTCTGCCAGGTCCAATTTGTGGCGCAGCCGGCTCACGTGCATGTCAAGACTGCGATCAAAGGGATGAAACTTACGTCCCAGCACGGCCTCCGCTAGTTGCTCCCGGGCCACGACTTCTCCGGCGGAGCGCATCAGCGTTTGCAGCAGCCCAAACTCAATATCCGTTAGATCGAGCAAGGTGCCGTTGCACCGCGCCACCCGGGCGGTGGTGTCCAACTCCAGGCCGGTCACGACCAGCAAGTCTCCTGCTGCAGCCGGCGCGTCTACGTTCCCACTCCGGCGCAGAATGGCCCGGATCCTGGCCAGCAGCTCGCGCGGGTTGAAAGGTTTTGGCAGGTAGTCATCCGCGCCGATCTCCAGACCGACAATGCGATCCACATCCTCGCCCCGGGCCGTGAGCAGCAGGACACTCATGGGCGACCCCGCGGCGCGCAATCGGCGCAGCACCTCAAAACCATCCAGGCCAGGAAGCATCACGTCCAGAAGCAACATACCGTAACCGCCGCCTAACGCCGTTTCCAAACCTGTCTTGCCATGGTGCGCCGCGGTCACCTGGTAACCATGACGGCCGAGATAGTCGGTCAGCATAGAGCAGAGCTCCACATCGTCGTCGATCAGAAGAATGGGCTCCATAGCTGTATCTTTCGGTCCTTTCCGAGACTACGCCCATCGGGCAGCGAGGGAACGTCGAAAATGTAACAAATTGTCACAGGGAGGTGACAGTCCGTTACCAAGAATTACTCATTGTGACCGCGTAGCCAGGCGTATCAGTGTCTTCTGACGATGGCGGCAAATCCAAACCGCGCCAGGACCTCAGGAGCGATTTCATGCGTACTTCCGCTGCAACCCTAAGAGTGGCCTTGATACTCCTCTGCCTGAGTCTCTTTTCGACCATGAATCTGCTCGCGTTTCAAGCCACTGGATCGCTTCACGGAGCGGCGACCGACCCTTCCGGAGCACGCGTGATCAAGGCCACCATCAACGTGCAGGCGGCGGATGGAACCACATCCACCGCGCAGACCGGCGCCGACGGCGCCTATGTGTTTCCCCAACTTGCTCCCGGTAGCTACACCATCACGGTCACTGCCCAGGGACTCGCACTCGCACAGCCACAGGTGGTAACGATTTCGGCAGGGCATGCCACACTGCAGAATCTCGCGCTCAGCATCGCCGTCGAGCAGCAGCAAGTCACCGTCAGTGAGCAGGATGCAGGACTCGACACCAGCCCCGACAACAACGCCAACGCCATCGTGATCAAAGGCAAGGATCTGGATGCTCTCTCCGACGATCCCGATCAACTGCAGGATGAGCTGAATGCGCTGGCCGGCCCCGCAGCCGGACCCAATGGGGGCGAGATCTATATTGACGGCTTCTCCGGAGGACAGCTTCCGCCCAAGTCCTCCATCCGCGAAATAAGAATCAACCAGAATCCCTTCTCCGCTGAATACGACAAGCTCGGCTATGGGCGCATCGAAATCCTCACCAAACCGGGCACAGATAAACTGCACGGAATGGTGATGGCCAACGGCAACTCTTCCGCTTTCAACTCGCTGAACACGTTTGTCACCAGCGAGCCGGCGTACTACTCCACATTTTTTCTTGGCAATGTCAGCGGTTCTCTCAACAGCCGGTCTTCCTGGTTTTTTAGCGGATTCCGGCGTGACAACAACGCCAACTCGATCATCAATGCCCAGTTGCTGGATCCTACGGGCGGAAGCTACAACTACTCGGCGGCAGTACCAAATCCGCAATCACGCATGGACTTGAGCCCGCGCTTTGACTTCCAGATTACGCCCAGTAACACGCTCACCGTCCGCTATATGTATGACCGGCAAAAGAGCACCAACAACGGCGTGTCGCAGTTTGCCCTGCAGACCCAGGGCTACGACACGCTGAACCAGGAAAATACTTTGCAGTTGAGCGACACGCAGGTGCTCAGCAGCAAGGTGATCAATGAAACGCGCTTTCAATATATTCGCGATCGCGACACGCAAACCCCGCTCTTCAGCACCCCGACCATCACCGTACAAGGCGCCTTTACCGGGGGTGGCAGCAACTTGGGAACGGTCCGCGACGCCCAGGATCACTATGAACTGCAGAATTACACCACCGCCGCGCTCGGAGCGCATACCCTCCGCTTCGGCGCGCGGCTGCGGGCGGTGCGGGATTCCAATGAATCCACAGCAGGCTTCAATGGAAACTACACCTATCAATCTCTCAATAGTTACTCTGCCGGCCTGCCGTCGCAATACGAGGTAACGGTGGGCACTCCAGCCGCCCGTGTCACCGTGTTTGACGCCGGTGTTTTCTACCAGGATGATTGGCGGCTGCGTCCGGACTTCACGCTGAGCTATGGAATCCGCTATGAGGGACAAAACTGGATCAACGACCACGCTGACTTCGGACCGCGCTTCGCCTTTGCCTGGGCTGTTGGGGGCAAGAGCAAACCGGCAAAGACGGTCATCCGTGGCGGCTACGGCTGGTTCTTCGACCGCTTCCAATATACCAACGTGCTCCAGGCGATTCGCCAGAACGGGATCAATCAGCAGCAGTATGTGGTGAAGAATCCGCCTCCTGACATTACTGCAGCCACAGCCGCGCAGGCCGCCAGCGAGGCGGCGCCGACCACGTATTCCATAGCCCCGAATCTCAGGGCTCCGGTGAATATGCAAGCAGCGATCGGCATCGAACATAAATTCGGGCAAAAGATCACCATCGCGAGCACCTATATCAACTCGCGCGGCCAGCACCAACTGTACACGGACAATATCAACGCCTTTCTGCCCGGTACCTACGACCAGGCCACGGGGACCGGTGTACGGCCCAACGGCATCAATGAGAATACGTATCAATATCAGTCCGGAGGCATCTACAACCAGAATCAATTGATCACCAACTTCAGCATCCGCGAACGCAAGATCACGCTTTTTGGCTTCTACATGGTGAATTTTGCCAAGGCCAATACCTCCGGGGTCACCTACTTCCCTTCCAATCAATTTGATCCCCGCGCCGACTACGGCCGATCGACCTTCGACGTCCACAATCGCTTCCTGTTGGGGGGCAACTACCTGGCGCCGTTGGGCGTTTCCATCAGCCCGTTCCTGGTCACTAACTCGGCGACGCCCTTCAACATCACGGTAGGACAAGACCTGAACGGAGACAACCAGTTCAACGATCGCCCCGCATTCGCCACCTCTACCAGTACCGATGTAATGAACACGAAATATGGCAGTTTCGATCTGAACCCCGCAGCAGACGCAGCGCGCATCCCCTACAACTACGTCAACGGCCCCGGGCAGTTCAGCCTCAATCTGCGCGTCAGCAAGTCGATCGGGATAGGGCCGCGTTCCGAGCGAGGGGCGAGCGGTGGTTTCAATGGCCCGCTTCCAGGTGGTGGCGGCCGTGGCGGACCCGGAGGCGGTGGTCCTCCAGGAGGCGGACTTGGCCCCGGGGGTCTCAGCAGCTCTGGCGGAAGGCCGCCCATGCTCGATCAGCAGGCAGCACGGCGCTATTCGCTAAACTTTACGGCGATGGGCAGAAACGTCTTTAACAACGTTAACCTTGCGCCGCCGGTGGGCGTATTGCAATCACCCCTGTTTGGGATGTCGAATGCGCTGGCAGGCGGGTTCTTTTCCTCACCCTCCTCCAATCGAAGCATCGATCTCCAGGTGTCGTTCAATTTCTAACTATTGCTCGCGCAGAATGGAAGCCGGGTCGACATGGAGTGCGCGCCTGACGGGCTTGGCAATGGATGCCAGGCTAGTCACCAGCATGGTGAATGCAACCGCAGAAAGAACAATGGGATCCATTGCGGACGCCTGGTAGACAACTGCTGATAGAAGACGGCTGGTTGCAGCGCCGAGCACCAGCCCAACGGTTGAGCCGATGCCGAGCAAAATGAGCATGCGTCCGAGAGCAGCAGTAAGAATCTGCTTCGCCTGGGCGCCCAGGGCAACGCGAATGCTCAGTTCGCGGAGCCGCTTAGTGACCGAGTAGGACGCAAGGCCGAACGTGCCGGTAATGGAGAGCAGAAGTCCAAATGCACCGAAGACGCCGAGAGCCACGGTTGCTATCTGTGCGGGGAGAAGTTGCAGCCCGAGCTGGCTGCTCCAGGCGCTGCACTCCTGGATAGGGATCGCGGGGTCGAGATCGAGGATGGTTTTGCGTATAGCAGCCGCCATCTCGCGGCCGGCCACGCCGGTGGCATCGGGATGGGTACGGACGATGAGGGTAGTTGAGGTATTTCCGTCCTGCGCAATAGGAAAGAATATCGCTGGGCTCGGTTCTTCGTTGAGAGTGGTGTACCTGCCGTTTGCTACCACACCAACAATCTGGATGGGACGGCCGGATAGATTTTTGAAGTAGCGGCCGATGACATCGTCGGAGTGAAAAAGACGCCGCGCAAATTCCTGATTGACGAGGGCGACGAGAGGGCTCTTTGCGCTGTCAGCGAAGCTGATATCCCGGCCTGCGAGGAGATTCGTGCCCGCGGCAGCGAGATAGCCCGGGGAAACGTCGTAATAGTTTGCTCCAAACGCAACATTGGCTGGGCGCATCTCGGTTGCCTCGCGTGGCAAGACGGCCATCGTGGACTGGTCGATGCCAAGCGGAGTGGTATTGGCGTAGCCAACGGCCTCCACGCCTGGAAGCTGCCCAGCGGCAGCCAGCAGTCTGCGCTGGAAAGATGCGGCGCTTTCGTTCGAGTAGCCGGCCTCGGCGAGTTGAAATTGCACCCGCACTGCATTCGCAGGTCTAAACCCAAGTTCCATGTTGAGCGATCTGCTCAGACCGCGCAGAGAGACGAACGCGGCGGTGACGGTGATGCAGCAGAGAGCGATCTGGGCGGCCAGGAGGATGTCGCGCAGGGCCCAGCGGCGTCCTGCGCTCGATTGCCCAATACCTTTGATGGCGTCGTTTGGGTCTGCTTTCAAGATTTGACGCAATGGCATGAGGCCGAAGAGAACGGCGGCTACGAAGGAGAAGATGCCGGCGGCAAGGATCAATGAAGGCTGCGGCAGTACGGCGAAGCGAATGGGGAAACCGACCGGCGGCTGCCAGGCGCCGAGACCGGACAGTGCGGTCCAGCCCAGCACGCAGGCAGAGAGGCCGCCCAGGAGTGCAATCAGAAATGCTTCGGTCAGGACCTGCCGAAGGATGCGCCAGCGGCTCGACCCGATAGCCATGCGGATCGCCAGTTCGCGGATACGATCGGCAGTTCGGGCGGCGAATAAACCGCCGAGATTCGCGCAGGCAGCGAGCAGAACGATCCCGGCAAGGGCCATGATGCCGGCAAGAAAAGCTCGGGCGGGCGCTCCAAGCGTATCGCCAAGCAGACCGGGATGCACGACCCGGATAGATAGACCCTCTTCGTCCTTGGGAAACTGCTTTGTGATCCGGGAGGCTACGGTATTGAGATCTGCCTGCACTTGCGCCAGGTTGACACCCTGCTTGATGCGAGCAATGGCCCAGATATTGTGGTTGTTACGCCCTTCGAGCCAGTTGAATTTTTCTATCTCCGCCTCGTTGGACATGGGCACGAAGACGTCCGGCTGGAGGATTTTCTCGGTGCCGTAAAAGCCTTGAGGAGTGACACCAATGACCGTGTATGGCTGGTTGTTGAGGCGGACAGTCGTGCCGATGATGCTAGTGTCACCGTTGAAGTAGTGCATCCACGCCGCCCACGAGAGGACAACGACCTGGGCAGCGCCGGGATGATCGTCATCTGCGCGATTGAGAAGACGCCCGAGCAACGGTTTGATGCTGACAACCTCAAAATACTGACCGCTGACTTCATAACCCCAGATTGGGTGGGTAGTGCCGTTGGCATACAATCCGAAATCCATAGCTCGGTCGGCGGCGACGGCGGAGAAAACGGAGTTGTTGTCCCGAATGTCACGGAACTCCGGGTAGGAAAAAGTTGTGCCGTTCTGATGGGGCGCAAGGGACATGACTTTGTCCGCCTCGGGGACGTTGAGAGGCCGCAGAACCAGGGCTTGCAGCACGCCGAAAACGATCACGTTAGCGGTAATGCCGAGGGTCAAGGTGAGTATTGCCGTGATAGCAAAGCCTGGGGAGCGAAGCATCTGGCGGATAGCAAAGCGCAGGTCTTGCACCACGGTCTCCATGCGAAACGTAACCGTTTCGTGGCTTTGTTCTCTCAACCTGGTCACATTGCCGAACTGCCGCACGGCTGCTTGACGCGCGGCTTCCTGCGTCATCCCCTGGGCGAGAAACTCCTGGGCTGCCTGCGTCCGATGAAATGCCATCTCTTCATCCAGTTCGTTGAGGAACCGCCTGCGCCCCAAGAGAATCGAGAGTTTTCTCATCAACCGGATGAGCGGATTCATCTAAGCCTCCTGCGGGTCACTCAAGACGCGCCCAATCGCCGCAATCATCTGTTCATATTGCGACACCTCGATGCCCAATTGCCGGCGTCCCGCAGCGGTGAGCGTATAGAACCGCGCTCTCCGTTTCGTCTCCGTCATTTTCCATTCCGCTTTTACCCAACCCTGCAGCAGGAGCCGTTGCAGCGCGGGATAGAGCGAGCCTTCTTCGACCGTCAGCACATCGTCGGAGCTGCGCTTGATGGAGAGCGCGACCCCATATCCATGCAGGGGCGCCCGGGCAAGCGTCTTGAGAATCAACATGTCGAGGGTTCCAGGCAGCAGGTCCGGCTTCTTAGCCATGGCGTCTACCATAGGCAATCTATGGGTAGAGTGTCAATAGTTGAGATCTAGGTGGGAGCCCCCGCATTTATGCGGGGGAGCTCGGCTTTGAAGCCGAGCGGCTCGCATGGGACTATTCTCCTCCGGCTTTAGCCGCGGGCTTTTTGTCGGAATTGCTGCGGGGCTGGATCGACTTCCCCCTTTAATCGCGCAGAGGAGTATGGATACTCCTCAGGACGCTCCGCCAGCCCTGCCTTGACAGGGTTCATCCAGAGATATTCAACGTGTTTTGCATACTCGTCAGCGTTTCTGATTCTGTGTTCGTTGTAACCCTTCTGCCATATTTCACCATTGAAGATCATTTCCCTCCTCGCACGGAAGGAGAATCCCCCCTTGATGAATTGCATTGCTTTCTCAAGCGATACGAGCGGAGCCGGTGTAAGGATCAGATGAACGTGATTTCGCATGAAGACGAATTCGTGAACTTGAAGCTTCTGCCTAGTCCGATTCTCACGAATGACGTCCACCAGCAAATCGCAGAGAGGTTTCGATTGCAATATGAATCTTCTCTCCCACGTGGCAAAGGAGGTGAAGAAAGTGCGAGTTTCTTGTGCTGCAGGCAACATTCCAGAGGCGACGTTATCACACCGGCCGAAGGGAAGCCGCGGCTAAAGCCCTATTAATCGAAGCGATTCTCTCCGCGACGCTGAAGCGTCGCTCCCCCCTGCTAAAGCAGGGGGCTCCCACCGGGCACCAACCCTGTGCCGGCAGAAGGCCGTTTCAATAGCGGCGGTCCTAGCAAGCGCCGACTAAATAATTAAAATAAAGCTTGCATGTGATCTGGTGATGTAGTTAACTACATCACCAGAGACGAAAGACTCTCTGCTAAGGGCTCTCTGGGAAAACAGGATGGATCTTGAGTGGAACGACAGTCAGCCGATCTACCGCCAGCTGCGGGACCGCGTCGCGGACATGATCCTCGACGGCGTGCTCAAAGAAGGCGATCCCCTACCCTCCGTGCGCAATGTCGCGGCCGAATTTCGGGTAAATCCGCTGACCGTCCTGAAGGGCTATCAACAACTGGTCGACGAGCAGTTGGTGGAGACTAAGCGAGGTCGAGGCATGTTCATCAATGAGGGTGCACGCAACCTGTTACTGCAAGGCGAACGCCAAAAGTTTCTCGACGAACAATGGCCGCGCATCTACGCCACCATTCAGCGGCTCGGCCTGAACGCGAAAGAGCTGCTGGCTGCCGCAAAGGAGAAGCCGAAGCCATGAACGTGATCGAAGCCCGCGGCCTGCGCAAGTCTTTCGGCAAAACCATCGCTCTTGATGGCGTCGATGTGAGCATCGAAGCAGGCCGCATCCTCGGACTCATCGGTCCCAACGGCGCCGGCAAGAGCACCGCGTTGCACGCCATGCTCGGCCTCATTCCCTATGAGGGCGAACTGAAAGTGCTCGGCCGTGATCCCTGGAACGAGCGCGATCGCCTCATGCGCGATGTCTGTTTCATCGCCGATGTCGCCGTGCTGCCGCGCTGGCTGCGGGTTTCACAGGCTATCGACTACGTTGCCGGCGTGCATCCCCGATTCGATCGCGCCAAGGCCGACGCTTTTCTCGCTAAGACCTCCATCAAGCGCAACAGCAAGGTCGGAGAATTATCGAAGGGCATGGTGACTCAACTGCACCTGGCCCTGGTCATGGCCATTGACGCAAAATTGCTGGTGCTGGATGAGCCCACGCTAGGCCTCGACCTGCTGTATCGCAAGCAGTTTTACGATTCCCTGCTGAACGAATACTTCGACGGCAGCCGCACCATCGTGGTCACCACCCACCAGGTGGAAGAGGTGCAGCACGTGCTCACCGACCTCATGTTCATCCAACGCGGCCGCATCGTGCTCGATTGCACCATGGAGGCCTTCGAGGCCCGCTATCAGGAAGTGATGGTGCATCCCGAGCAGGTCGCTGCAGCGCGGGCGCTCAAGCCCATACACGAACGCCAAGTTTTCGGCCGCAGCGTCTTGATGTTTGATGGAGTCGATCATCAGCAGCTCGAGGAGCTGGGCGAAGTGCGCACGCCCAGCATTGCCGACTTGTTCGTCGCTTTGATGGGAGACAAGATAAGCGACGTCGCGCACCAGGGAGCCGCCCTATGAATACTCAATCTTCGGCCACTCGGCCCTTGTACTGGTCGGTGCGGCGCGAATTGTGGGAGAACCGTTCCATCTATATCGCACCCCTGGCCGTCGCCGCCTTAGGGTTATCAGGCTTCGTGTTCACCCTGATTCATCCGCCGACGAGCAAAGATATGGGACTGGCGCCGATCAACCCGTCGTTCGACCCCACCGGGCTCGCCATGCCTTACAGCCACGCTGCGATGCTGCTAATGCTAACCGCATTCATCGTTGTGATCTTCTACTGTCTCGACGCGCTCTACGGGGAACGCCGCGATCGCAGCATCCTATTCTGGAAGTCATTACCGGTTTCCGATCTTACGACCGTATTGGCAAAGGCCAGCATTCCCCTCGCAGTTGTGCCGGTGACCGTCTTCGTCATCACCGTCGCCATGCAGCTGACCATGCTGCTGCTGAGCTTCGTAACGCTGCTCATGAGCGGCGGTAGTGTCGCGACCTGGTGGAGACAATTGCCGCTCTTTCAAGTGCAAACCGTACTGCTCTACACTCTGGCCGTCATTACGCTCTGGTATGCGCCCATCTACGCGTGGTTGCTGCTGATCTCCGCCTGGGCGCGGCGCACCACATTCCTCTGGGCGGTGCTGCCGCCGATGGCTATCGCCCTGGTCGAGTTCATTGCCTTCCACACCAGGTATTTCGGATTGTTGCTGCACGAGCGCTTCTTCGGATTCGCTCCCAAGGCTTTCGCCTTCAGGAAACCCGACGGCTCCTTGATCGATCCCCACTTTATTCCGATAACTCAAATTACTCCGGGGAGATTCCTGGGCAGCCCAGGTCTATGGATCGGGCTGTTGTTCGCCGCCGTATTCCTGGCCGCTGCGGTCCGGCTGCGCCGTTATCGGGAACCCATCTGATTTCTCATTCGATGTTCAGGAGGATGTATGGAAAGCGTGATTGCTCTTAACTCAGCCACTGCATGTACTTCCCTCTCACCCAGTGCTGCGATCTGGCAGGATGTCCTGGCACAGGCGATGACCGGCGAGCTAATCGCCGCCATGAACTACACCTCCCTGGCGGAGATATGCGACGACCCCGAAGAAGTAGCCGATGCCCTGGAGCACGCGGACGGGGAACGATGGCATGCTGCTGCGTTCGCTGCCGAGGGACGCAAGATGGGGTTGGACGTCCCCAACAACGTCAACGGCAAACATTGGAAGAGGCTGCGCGAGGCATTCCTGCGCTGCATCGAAGCCCGTGACTTTATCGCCTGCCTGATCGTTCAGGAGATCATGCTGGAATCCTTCGCCGTCGCCAGCTATGCCCGTGTGGGCAAGGTTGGACCGGGGAGTCTGGGCAAAACCTTTGCCGCCATCGCGGCGGAAGAAGAAGGACATGTCGATCACGCCATGGCGATTCTTCAAGCGGAGCGAGCCCTGGACGCGCAGCGCTTCGACGACAAAGTATACCGGCTGCATCTGGACGTGATGACCACCCTGGCGGAGATGCTTACCAAAGAATGCAGGAATGGACATTGCGAAGTGTGCCACGGCAGCTGCGTGAAGCCATCGCTGCCCGAGGTCATGCCTGTCTGCAGCCGAGCTTCGCGGAGTGTCACTGCAACAGTATCTTAAGACGCTCGACAAGCTGGGGTTGCCCGGAGAGGTGACACTCACATGGGTGAGTCAATTGCCGGTTTAGCAGGAGGGCGAAAGATCGATTTCGCCCTCATCGGGCATCAGGAAAGTTGGCGAGCGGCTGCGGACGTGCTCGCGGTCCTGCGCGGGCCGCAGCATACGCCTCTGCCGGACGACGAGATCAAGGATATCCTGCCCTGGATCCCACCCCGGGCAGTCTGCCATGTCGAGGTGAGGTCAATGGCGGGCGTGAAGGCGCGCGGCGTGTACATCGACTCCTTCATTCCTCCCGACCATCTGGACGCCGCCTTTATGCACGACAACATCGCCCGCGTTCGCGGGGCCGCGGCCTACGCCATCAAGGCAGGAGCGAAGATCGTGAGTCTGGGCGGGTTCAGTTCCATTCTGATCGAGGGCAACTTCGATCAGCTCCCTCAACGGACACGATACGGTCTTCACCACCGGCAATACGTTGACCGTGGGTTTTATCGTCCAGGGCATTCGCAAGATGTGCGCGCTCGAAGGCCGAAACCTCCGCCGATCCACACTGCTCATCGTGGGAGCCACAGGAGATGTGGGTTCCGGTTGTGCCCGCTGCCTGGCGCCTTTTGTGAAGCGCGTGCTGCTCAGCGCCCGCAACCTGGAGCGGCTACGCAAGCTAGCCGCCGAGCTCGAAGCCGATGGAGTTCAGGTAGAGATCTCCACTCAGCACTTCTCCGCCGAGCCCGACGTAGTAATCTGCGCGGCGAGTCTGGCATCTCCTTCGCTTCTGTTGGGCCGCATCGCGCCCGGCGCAATCGTATGCGATGCGGGTTACCCCAAGAATCTTTCTCCCAAACGCGCAGATGCCCGACGCCAGGATCTTCTTTGGAGGCCTGGGCCAGATCACCGGCGGAATGAGCTTCACCCCCGATTTTCATGGAGTTCTGAACCGGCATCCCTTCCCTGACATGGTCCATGGATGCCTGCTCGAAGGCATGGCGCTCGCGCTGGAGGGCCGATTCGAACCCTTTTCTCAGGGAAGAGGCTTCATCACTCCGCAGCGCGTGGAAGAAATTGAAACCATCGCTGCGCGCCACGGGATTCATCTTGCACCGCTATACAACGCCGACGGACCAGTGGATTACGGACTTGTCCAAATTGGTGGTGGGAGCCCCCGCATTTATGCGGGGGAAAGAGCGCTTTAGCGCTCTGTGAAAGAGTCTCGACTCTCATCACGCGCTTTAGCGCTGGCAATGCTAAAGCCTCAGGAGTCCCTGCGTGGGAGAACTGCGGAAGGGAGCGCATCGGCTCCCCAGGCCCGTAGGGCCGCCCCGCCAAGCGTCGGCCCAGCCAGGAAGGGCGGCCATCAATCTATTGGGCGCTCATGCGACATAACTCACGGAGAACCTCAACCGACCTACTCCGTGCGCAGAGCCTTCACCGGATCAATAGAAGCCGCCCGTCTGCGCCGGAATAATGCTGGCAAACAGAGCACACACTGCCAGCGCGACGATCGATCCCCCAAGAACGATCGGATCCCAGCCCCGGACCTGATAGAGCTGAGCAGAGATCAGGCGCGAGCATCCGATCGAAACTGGAATGCCGATGACCAGTCCAATGAGCACTTGCAGAAAGGCTCCACGCAGAACCAGCCCAATCACGTTGCCTCGGTTTGCGCCCAGGGCCATCCGCACTCCAATTTCGCTTGTCCGGCGCTCGACGGTATAAGCAGTCACTCCATACAGCCCCACAGCAGCCAGAATCAGCGCGAGAATCCCGAAAAGTCCGGTCATCTGCGCCACGGTACGTTGCTGATCAAGCCGGTTCGCCACCTGGTCGTCCATCGTCCGGATATCCAGGATGGTCAAGTTCGGATCCACCTCCGTGAAGACGCGGCGGATTTGCGGCTCCAGGCCCGCCATGCTGCCGCGCAGTTGCAGAACCACGCTCTCGATCAGGTGCGTGCGGTCATCAATCATCTGCAGCATGGCGACGGGATAGTGCACGTGCTGCGCCAGCGGCACAAAGAATAAGGGCCGTCTCCAGTGACCGCTGGGGTCAGTGTAGTTCGCCTCGCGCACCACTCCGACAATCTCAAAGGTGCCGCTGAAATCCGCCTTGTTTAAGCCAAAATGCGCGCCAATCGGTTCCTCGCCCTTTTTGAAGAACTTACGCACGAAGAGTTCATCCACTACAGCAATATTCCGCGTCGCCGCTGTGTCCTGTTCCGTAATACTGCGCCCGCGCACGATGTGCTGGCCCATTAACTCGAGATAGCCCGCGCCGACGTGGTCCCAGGACGAGCCCTGATCCTCGTTCACATTTGGGATGCCATGGCCCTCGCGGATGACCAGCTCGCCCCAGTTATCGGTGAAGGGGGAATACTGTGCCAGGGCAGCCCGCTGCACCCCGGGGATGGCCGTCAACCGGGCTTGCAGCTCGCTATAGACGGCATCCAATTTCTCCGCCGAGTAGCCGGAAAACGGAGCGTTCACCGCGATGTTGATGCGATGGTCGGTTTCAAAACCGAAATCCTGATGCTCCATCTTCTGCAGGCTGCGGATGAGCAGCCCAGCTCCCGCAAGGAGAACGATGGAGATCGTGGCCTGCACGACCACGAGAGCTTTCTGCGGCAGCGATGAACTATCGCGCGTGCTGCGATTGGCGCCGCGCAGTGCTTCCGCCGGATCGGCACGCGAAGAAAGCCACGCCGGGGCGGTGCCGAAAAGTGCTCCCGTCCATAGCGACAGGCCAAAAGCGAAAGCCAGAATGGGCAGCGAAGGGCTGGCATCGATAGGAACAAAGTGGGCGCTGTGGAATGCCAGCATCACGATCGCCTTCACTCCCAGGTAAGCGATGGTCATCCCTGCCAATCCTCCCAAGCAGGAAAGCACCATGCTTTCCGTAAGCGACTGGCGAATCAGGCGATTCCTCGAAGCGCCAAGGGCGAGCCGCACCGACGTTTGCGCGCGGCGGGCCGTCCCGCGAGCCATCAGCAGGTTGGCGATATTCGCGCAGGCGATCAGCAACACCAGGCAGCAGACGATGAATAGAATCCGCAGGCTATCTTTGTAGTCCTCTTTCATCGTCAACACGCCTGCGCCTGCGGGCACCACCTTGATATCTTGCTTGGGCAACATACCCCTTATCTGCGGCAGATACTCCTTCAAATCCTCGCCCACAAAATCGGTTACCAGCCACTGCCGCATGATCGCCGTAAAGCGCGCGGCGAGCCCATCGGTCGTCGCTCCGGCGCGGAGGCGCCCGATCACGCGCAGCCATGCATTCGTTTGCTTTAGGAGCGAGTTCGTCCCCGCAAGCATGGGCTCCTGCTGGAGCGGAATCCATATCTCCGGCGGATCGCTGCGCAGGGTTTCACCATAGAAACCCGGGGGCGTGATGCCGACGATGGTGAAGGGATGACTGTCCAGCATAAAGATTGCGCCCACCACCTTAGGGTCGGCGCCGTATTCCTGCTGCCAGGCGCGATAGCTGAGCATCGCTGCAGGCGAGGCCGCGACCTGGTCATCAGCAGGCGCCAGCGCCCTGCCGGCAAAAGCCTGAACACCAAAGGTGGCAAAGTAGTTTCCGGTAACGAACTCACCCCGCAGCGGCTTGGCGAGGCGGTCGATTTCACCGCGCCGCACACTGAATTGTGATCCGCCCGCCTGGAAAGCAGCCAATTGTTCGAATTCCGGCGCCGCCTTTTGAAAGCGCTGATACAGCTGGTAAGAATACATACCCCAATTGGTCTGCGGGCCGCCTTCTACACAGCAATCATTGCCATCTCCCACGCGGTAGAGGCTCGACGGATCGACCACCGGCAGCGACTTGAGCATGACCGAGTGGATCAGCGAAAAAATCGCGGTGGTTGCGCCGATGCCCAGGGCAAGCGTAAGCATGGCTGTCAGGGTAAAGACCGGAGACAACAGCATCTGCCGCAATGCGTACGAAATATCCTGGCGCAGAGTTTGCATAACCGCCCTCTGCGGGTCCATACGAGCAATGAAGGACGAATGTTCCCAAGCGGCAAATTTTCTTCCATCGTTTGACTTGACAAAATAGATGTAGGAAGGCTCGAATGCATGGCACCTGATGGAGGGGCCTTGCATGAGCAGGTCGACCCAGGCTTGTCTTGCAGTTTTCCTTTCCCTGCCGGCAGTTGCATTCGCCCAACAGGCCCCAGCGCCGGCTGCCCCGGTGATTCGCTTCGTAGCCGGCTCGACGGTCAAGATGCAACAACTTCTTGGCGAAACGGACAAGGAGAAACATCAACCGACGCTTAGTTTGACCGAGACACGTTACGGAATTCGCGGCACGGACCTCGGCAACTCGTTCGAGCACAACGGGCGCGTGTACTTTCTCTTTGGCGATACTGTGGGCCGCCTCGACCGCGCACTCGACACCATCGCAACCACGGATGCGACCGACCCGGAGCAAGGCGTACGCCTGGATTTCCTCATGGCGGGCCGCGACTACCTGACCATCCAGCCTCCGGGCATCAGTATGGGTGCCTTTGAAGTGCCCGTGGCGGGGCTGAGCCTTGGCGGTCAGATGTATGTGGCGGTCAGTACGGATCATTCCCCCGATCGAAGTACAGACCGTTCCGTGCTGACCAGGTTCACGCTCCCCGCGACATTTCAACCCCTGCGCACCATCTCTCAGCTTCCTGCCGGACGCTTCGTCAAGATGTCCCTGCACACCCAACCGGGACCGATTGCGGGCCTGCCCGCGGGCGGCCCTTTCGTTCTTGTCTGGGGCACGGGCGTTTACCGCCAGAGCGACGCTTATCTTTCCGTAGTCCCGGTAGCGCAATTCGAAACCGGCAAGGGGGCCATGTATTTCGCCGGCATGGATGCGGCGGGCGCGCCGTCGTGGAGCGCGAATGAAGCAGAGGCCAAGCCCATCGTGCAGAACGGCACTTTGGGCGATCTCTCCGTGACCTGGTGCAAGGATCTCGGTCTATGGCTGATGACTTATGATCGCCGGGCTCCCACCCGTGGCATCGCCTTCAGTTATTCCCGCACGCCGTGGGGGCCATGGAGTGAGCCGCAGATTCTGTTTAATGTGGCCAACGACGGTATCGGCAAGTTTATCCATAATCCCAACGCAAGTCCTCCCGATGGGCTCGCCGGACCAGTCATCGGCAAAGGCCAGATGGATCCAGAAGCTGTGCGCGGTGGAGCGTACGCTCCCTACGTAGTGGAGCGATGGACGAAACTCACCGGCTCGGAGCTGAGCGTGTACTACGTTCTCTCTACCTGGAATCCCTACGTGGTCGTCCTCATGAAGTCGCGTCTGAAGGTCGTTCTCGGAAGCTCGTCATGAAACGTGCCAGCGCCCTTCTCGGCTCCGCGATCTTTCTCGTGATAGCTCCGGGGACGCTTGCTATCTATGGCCCCTGGGCCATTACTCGCTGGCGCTTCGCTCCTCCGCTGCTCGGCGTTTTCTCCTTGCGCATCCTCGGGGCGCTGATGATCGCGTGTGGGCTTCCCATCCTGCTTGATTCCTTCATCCGTTTCGCGCTCCACGGACTGGGGACGCCCGCACCAATCGCTCCCCCGCAACGCCTGGTAGTTACCGGACCCTATCGCTGGGTACGCAATCCGATGTATGTGGCCGTGTCGCTGCTGATCTTCGGCCAGGGATTGCTCTTCGGCAGCCTCCCGCTGCTGGAGTACGGACTGCTTGTTTGGCTGGGATTTTTTGCCTTTGTTGTTCTCTATGAAGAGCCTGCGCTCTCGCGAAAGTTCGGCCGCGAATACGAGGAGTTTCGTGTACACGTCCCCCGCTGGATTCCCCGTCTGAAACCGCTTGACCCTCGGCCCTGAGTTTTTAGGCCTGTCCCACTCAGCTTGCCGTCAAATAATGGCAAAACTTCGCAGACGTGGCAGAATAGGTGGGGTCATTGACGCTATCCGCTGGTCGGACCAGAAGTATCGACACCGGAATTGAGCGAGGCAAGCCATGGCGCAGCAGAAACACACCATCCAGAAGGACCTGCCTACGATTCTTCGCTATAGCCTCGCTGTCGGGTCGGTTGCGCTGGCCCTCGGGATGGCTTGGCTGCTGGCAACGTTATAACTTCCGCAGTGCGGAATTCCCACTTTTCCTTTTCGCCATCGCCGTAACTGTCTGGTACGCAGGGTTATGGCCTGGGGTTCTGGCTGTCATACTCTCAAGCCTGGCCTACAACTTCTTCTTCACCGAACCGATGTACTCCTTCTACGTCGCGCGTACGGATATCCCCGATTACATCATTTTCGTATTATTTGCCTCGCTGCTCACCTGGTTCAGCACCATCCGGCGCCGCGTCGAACGGCAGCTTCTGCAATCCCGCGACGAACTCGAGAAGGAGGTGGCGGAGCGAACCCAACAGGCCAGCCTGCTCAATCTCACCCACGACACCATCTTCGTCCGTGACATGAGCGACATCATTACCTATTGGAACCGCGGCGCCGAGGAGTTGTTCGGCTGGCCGGCGCAGGAGGCAGTCGGCAAGCATAGCCAGCAGCTCTTGCAGGCGGAGTTTCCCATACCGATCGAGGAAGTACGCGAAGAGTTGCTGCGTACCGGCCGATGGGAAGGCGAACTCCGCAAGACCAAATCCGACGGATCCAGTGTAGTGGTGGCCAGCCGATGGTCCCTGCGTCAAGACGAGCAAGGGCGCCCGCTGGCGATCCTGGAAACGAATAATGACATCACCGAGCGCAAGCGGCGGGAAGAAGAAATTCGCAAGCTCAACCTCGAGCTGGGAAATAAGAACCAACGACCTGGAAGTCACGAACAAGGAATTAGAGGCCTTTGCTTATTCCGTATCTCATGACCTGCGTGCGCCTCTTCGTCATATGGTCGGGTTTACCGAGCTGCTGCAAAAGCACAACGCTTCCACCCTGGATGAGAAGAGCCTTCGCTATATGAGGATCATCCTGGAAGCGGCGAAAAAGATGGGCACTTTAATCGATGACCTCCTTGCCTTCTCCAAAATAGGACGCGTGGAGACGCGCGAGACGATGGTCAACATGGAGCAACTGGTGAAAGAAGTACTCACCGACATCCAGCAGGAGACGGGTGGGCGCACCATCGCCTGGAAGGTCGGCGCGTTGCCGAACCCTCTATGGAGACCGCTCCATGTTGAGGCTCGCGCTGGTCAACCTCATCTCCAATGCCGTCAAATTCACCCGTATAAACCCCCAAGCCGAAGTGGAAATAGGGTCCATGGAGAAGAAAGAAGAGGGCGTGGTAGTGTTTGTAAGGGACAACGGGGTTGGTTTTGATATGAAGTATGCCCACAAGCTATTTGGCGTATTTCAACGTCTTCACCAGTCTGATTCTTTTGAAGGAACCGGCATAGGTCTGGCCACCGTGAAGCGTATCATCCATCGCCACGGGGGCAGAGTTTGGGCCGAGAGCTTATTGAACCAGGGCGCAACCTTCTTCTTCTCGGTTCCCGATTACAGGAGATAACAAGTATGGATAGATTAGGACGCATTTTGATGGTCGAAGACGACCCCAAAGACGTCGAGCTTTCCCTGATGGCCTTAGAGGATTACAACCTGGCCAATGAGGTGGTCGTGCTCGGCGACGGGGCAGAGGCTCTGGACTACCTCTATTGCCGGGGAAACTATGCCGGCCGTACCAGTGAGAATCCCGCTGTCTTACTGCTGGATCTAAAGCTGCCCAAGGTGGACGGATTGGAGTTGCTGCAGGTGATCAAGTCGGACGAGAAACTGAAAGCGATTCCAGTGGTGGTGCTGACCTCGTCGCGTGAAGAAAGAGACATGATCACCAGCTATAAGCTGGGCGTGAACGCGTATGTCGTCAAGCCGGTTGACTTCCACGAGTTCGTCAACGCCATCAAGGAACTGGGAGTCTTTTGGGCGATTATCAATGAGCCGCCGCCGGGAAGCATCAAAAAGAACTAGCCACTTCGACCATGGAATCAGAGGACTGTGAAATCTTCTTTACGCATTCTCTACCTTGAAGACGATCCTAAAGACGCAGAGCTCGTTCAGGCCAAGCTCGAGGCAGAGGGTGTTGCCAGTGAGGTGACCCGCGTGGAAACGCGGGCTGATTTCCTGGCTCTACTGGAGCAGGATGGTTTTGACCTCATCCTGGCCGATTATTCCCTGCCCTCCTTCGACGGCATTTCTGCATTGAAACTGGCGGTCGACATGCGCCCGGAGATGCCCTTCATCTTTGTTTCCGGAACCATGGGCGAAGAGGTGGCCATCGAAGCGCTCAAGATCGGGGCCACCGACTATGTTCTCAAGACGCGGCTTTCGCGCATCGTATTCTCCGTGCAAAGAGCCCTGCGCGAAGGCCGGCAAAGAGCCGAGCGTGCCTTTGCAGAGGAGGCCCTGCGACGCAGCGAAGCTTACTTATCAGGAGCGCAGCGGCTGAGCAAGACCGGCAGCGTAAGCTGGAAGCCATCACGCGGAGAGCTTTACTGGTCCGAGGAGACCTACCGCATCTTCGCCTACGATCCAGGCACAAAACCAACCGTGGAACTTTTTCTTCAACGGCTCCATCCGGAAGATGTGGCGGGGGTGAAAGAGATTGTCGAACGCGCAGCCCTGGATAAGAAAGACTATGAGCACAAGTACCGCCTGCTCATGCCGGATGGTTCGATCAAGTACGTTCATTTCGTGGCCCACGCGTTAACCGATGTATCCGGGGACATCGAATTTGTTGGCGCAGTGATGGATGAGACCGCGGCCAAAAAGGCCGAGGAAGCGCTGCGCTTGAGCGAGGAACAATGGCGGGATGTTTTTGAAAACAACCCCATCATGTACTTCATGGTGGATGCCGCCGGCAAGGTGATGGCGCTCAACCCATTTGGCGCGGAGCAGCTTGGCTACCGGGTCGATGAGTTAGTGGGCCAGCCGGTGCTCTGCTTTTTTTATGAAGCGGATCGCGCCGAGGTCGAAACCAATCTCGCTCTCTGCCTGGAACAACTCGGACGTGGCAAGAGCTGGGAATTTCGCTGTGTGCGCAAGGACGGCACGGTGCTCCGGATGCGCGGTTCGGCCAAAGCGGTGGCCCGCGTGAACGGCCCCATTGTGCTCATCGCCTGTGAGGACATTACGGAGCAGAAGCGTGCGGAGGAGGCTTTATTCCACGTAGGCCTGGAAGCGCGCGTCAGCGAGCGCATGCGCATCGCGCGGGAGATGCACGATACCTTGTTGCAAAGCCTGAACGGGTTGATACTCCGTTTTCAGGCGGCCCGTAACATGCTTCCCCGGCGCCCCGAAGACGCAATGCGCATTCTTGACGGTGCTCTTACCCGGGCGGACCAGGCCATCACCGAGAGCCGGGATGCGATTCAGGGTTTGCGTACTGCTCCGGTTGCTCCCATCGATCTCGCGGATTTGCTCAGAGCGATGGGCCAGGAACTGACCGACTCTCAGGAGGCCCAGTGCCAGTCGCCTGCCTTCTGTGTGAAGGTAGAAGGGGAACGGCAACTCCTCGCTCCCACGCTCCAGGACGAGGTCTACCGGATTGGCCGCGAGGCGCTACGAAATGCATTCCAGCACGCGGGTGCGCGGCACATTGATGTTGAGATTTTCTACCATGAGTGCCTGCTTCGGTTGCGAATCCGCGATGATGGCAAGGGCATTGCGCCGGTCGTCCTGGAGAAAGGTGGGCGCGCCCGGCACTGGGGACTGCTCGGCATCCGTGAACGTGCCAAGCGCATGGGTGCTCAATTGGATCTGTTGAGCGAAGTGGGAGCCGGCACGGAGGTGCAGTTGACGGTTCCTGCATCGGTTGCCTACGCACCATCCCCTGCTGACCCCGGATGGAAGCCTGTTCTGCAAGACGACTAAACGGCTGCGGAAAAACTACCCTGTCCAAATTGAGTCCCGCAGGGACGGCTGAGAGTACCCAGGACGTAGTCCTGGGTTAGCAACGTACCGATGTTGAGATTCTCTACCATGAGTGCCTGCTTCGGTTGCGAATTCGCGATGATGGCAAGGGTATTGCGCCGGTCGTTCTGGAGAAAGGTGGGCGCGCCCGGCACTGGGGACTGCTCGGCATCCGTGAACGTGCCAAGCGCATGGGGGCTCAACTGGATCTGTTGAGCGAAGTGGGAGCCGGCACCGAGGTGCAGTTGACGGTGCCGGCATCGGTTGCCTACGCACCATCCCCTGCTGACCCCGGATGGAAGCCTGTTCTGCAAGACGACTAAACGGCTGCGAAAAAACTACCCTGTCCAAATTAAGTCCCGCAGGGACGGCTGAGAGTAGCCCAGGACGTAGTCCTAGGTTAGCAACGTACCGATGTTGAGATTCTCTACCATGAGTGCCTGCTTCGGTTGCGAATCCGCGATGATGGCAAGGGTATTGCGCCGGTCGTTCTGGAGAAAGGTGGGCGCGCCCGGCACTGGGGACTGCTCGGCATCCGTGAACGTGCCAAGCGCATGGGCGCTCAATTGGATCTGTTGAGCGAAGTGGGAGCCGGCACCGAGGTGCAGTTGACGGTGCCTGCATCGGTTGCCTACGCACCATCCCCTGCTGACCCCGGATGGAAGCCTGTTCTGCAAGACGACTAAACGGCTACGAAAAAACTACCCTGTCCAAATTAAGTCCCGCAGGGACGGCTGAGAGTAGCCCAGGACGTAGTCCTGGGTTAGCAACGTACCAACGAGCAGTCCCGCAGGGACGGCTGAAAATGCCCCAGGATGCAATCCTGGGGAACCTCCACCTCCGAAATGGGCTATTCGCGATTCGGGGCAGCCGACCTGAGTAACTCTCAGCCGTCCCTCCGGAACTCAATCTGGAGACGTCTCTAGCCGTGTCTTGTTGCCGCGTGGCCCAACATAACACCGTAAGACAAACAACATCAATATCTTACAGAACATACCTCGATAACAGGATCACATTTTCTGAACCTTCCTGCTAACTAGATGCATCTGTCGTATCGATATAATAAGGACGCCGTATGTGGCCGAGTAGCCACACAGGAAGAAATGACTAAAGCCCACCAACATCCTCTGCAGAAGATCCTCGAGAAGCGCATCGCCATCATCGATGGAGCGATGGGCACCACCATCCGCACCTACGGCATGAAGGAAGCGGACATCCGCGGCTCGCGCTTTGCGGACTCGAAAAAGGACCTGCTGAACAACGGTGACCTCTTCTCCCTGACCCAGCCCAAGATGATCGGCGACATCCATCGCCGCTTTCTCGAGGCCGGCGCGGACATCATCGAGACCAACACCTTCGGCGCCACCAACATCACCCAAAGCGAGTTCTTCGTGGAAGATCCGCGCGAGCACGGCGGCCGCAAGGACCCCGACTTCTACCAGAAGGTCATCGAAGATCCCTTCCTCAACAATCTCGCCTGGGAGATCAACGAGACCTCGGCCCGGCAGTGCCGCGAATGGGCCGATCGCATCGCCAATGAAACCGGGCGTCCGCGCTTCGTGGCCGGTGCCATCGGGCCGCTGACCGTCTCGCTCTCCAACTCGCCCGATGCCGACGATGCCGGCTTCCGCGTGGTCACCTTCGACCAGGTAAAGTCCGCCTACGCACACGAGGTCCGCGCCCTCATCGCCGGCGGCGTCGACCTGCTGCTGGTCGAGACCATCTTCGACTCCCTCAACGCCAAGGCGGCGCTGGTCGCGATCCGCGAAGTCTTCGATGAGGACGGCGCCGAGCTGCCGGTGATGATCTCGGCGGCCGTGGGGCGTGGCGGCGAGACGATGATCTCCGCGCAAACCACTGAGGCCTTCTGGAACGCGGTGCAGCATGTGAAGCCGCTCTCCGTGGGGCTCAACTGCTCGCTCGGTCCCGACCTGATGTATCCCTTCCTGGAGGAGCTCTCAGAGAAGGCGGACGTCGCCATCTCCTGCTACCCGAACGCCGGGTTGCCCAATCCCCTCTCGGCGACCGGCTTCGATCTCGGTCCGCCGGACATGGCTCGCTACCTCGGCGACTTTGCCCGGGGAGGACTGATCAACATCGCCGGCGGCTGCTGCGGCAACACCCCGGAACACATCGCGGCCATCGCCAAGGCGCTCGAGGGCCTGCCTCCCCGCCCCATGGGAGTGCACGCGCACCCGCTCGAGATATCCGCATGAGCGTAGCCGTGGAGCCCAAGCCGCTCCGTCTCTCCGGATCCCAGCCCTTCACCCAGCAGCGAAACGTCTTCATCATGATTGGCGAGCGAACCAACGTGGCCGGTTCGCCGAACTTCGCCAAGCTGGTCAAGGAAGGCAAATTCGAAGAAGCGGTCAGCGTCGCCCGTCAGCAGGTGGAGAACGGAGCCAACGTCCTCGACATCTGCATGGACGAGGGCATGATCGACGGCGTCGCCGCCATGACCCGCTACCTGCAGCTGCTGGCCAGCGAGCCCGAGGTCGCCAAGGTCCCCTTCATGGTCGACTCCTCCAAATGGGAGGTCATCGAAGCTGGGCTCAAGTGCCTTCAAGGCAAAGGCATCGTCAATTCCATCTCGCTGAAAGAAGGCGAAGAGAAGTTTCGCCACAACGCCGCAACCGTGCTCAAGTACGGCGCAGCCGTCGTGGTAATGGCCTTCGATGAAAAAGGCCAGGCCGCGACCTACGAGGAGAAGATCCGCATCTGCGAGCGCGCCTACCGCATGCTGGTCGACGAAGTCGGCTTTCCGCCCGAAGACATCATCTTCGACCCCAACATCCTCACCGTGGCCACCGGCATGGAGGAGCACAACAACTACGCCGTCGACTTCATCAACGCCACCCGCTGGATCAAGGCCAACCTGCCCCATGCCAAAGTGAGCGGCGGAGTCTCAAACATTTCTTTCAGTTTCCGCGGCAACAACAAGGTACGAGAGGCGATGCACTCCGCCTTCCTCTATCACGCCATCGCAGCCGGCCTGGACATGGGCATCGTGAACGCCGGCATGCTCGAGGTGTACGAGGAGATCGATCCGGAACTTAAAGTACTGGTTGAAGATGTGCTACTCAACCGCCGTCCTGACGCGACCGAGCGCCTGGTGGACTTTGGCGAAACGCTCAAGGGCGCGGGCACCGTAGTCAGCGAAAAGAAAGCCGAGGAGTGGCGCAACGGCACCGTCGAAGAGCGCCTCTCGCACGCCCTGGTCAAGGGCATCGACGCCTACATCGAGATCGACACCGAAGAAGCGCGCGTCAAATTCGGCCGCCCTCTGCTGGTGATCGAAGGTCCGCTGATGGACGGCATGAGCGTGGTGGGCGACCTGTTCGGAGCGGGCAAGATGTTCCTGCCCCAGGTGGTCAAGTCGGCCCGCGTGATGAAGAAGGCGGTGGCCCATCTGACTCCGTATCATGGAGGCGGAGAAGTTAGCCATGGTTGCGGCCGGCCAGGAGGTCAAGGCCCAGGGGAAAATCGTGCTCGCCACGGTCAAGGGCGACGTGCACGACATTGGCAAGAACATCGTCGGCGTGGTGCTCGCCTGCAACAACTACGAGGTCATCGACCTGGGGGTCATGGTCTCGAGCGAAAAGATTCTCGAGCGCGCCAAGGCAGAGAATGCCGACCTGATCGGCCTGAGCGGCCTCATCACGCCCTCGCTCGACGAGATGGTGCACGTGGCCCGCGAGATGGAGCGCCAGGGCTTCAAGATGCCGCTGCTCATCGGCGGCGCCACCACCAGCCGCGCCCACACCGCAGTCAAGATTGCTCCGCATTACAGCGAGCCCGTGGTCCACGTGCTCGATGCCAGCCGCGCCGTGCCGGTGACGACCTCCCTTCTGAGTGAAGACGGCAAGGACGCCTTCGTGGTCCAGCATCGCGCCGACTACGAGGCGCTGCGCAAGGCCCACGCCGCTCCCAAGCAGCAGGTGGTCTCGATCGAGACTGCGCGCAAGCGGCGGACTCCGATCGAGTGGCGTGCAGAAGACATACCCACGCCTTCGTTCACCGGCGTGCGCGTGCTGGATAACTTCCCGCTGGCGACGCTGCGCGAGTTCATTGACTGGTCGCCCTTCTTCCACACCTGGGGACTCAAGGGCATTTACCCCCGCATCTTCGAGCACCCGGAGTACGGAGCGCAGGCGCGCCAGATCCACACCGAAGCCAATGCCCTGCTGGACAGGATCGTCGCGGAGAAGGCTGATCGCGGCGCGTGCCGTATACGGTTTATTCCCTGCCAACGCCGTAGGCGACGATGTCGAGCTCTACACCGACAGCACGCGCACCCAGGTGCTGCAGCGCTTCCACTTCCTGCGTCAGCAAGCCAACCGTGAAGGCAGCGAGCCCTGCCGCTCGCTGGCCGACTTCATCGCGCCCAAAGAAACCGGGCTGCCCGACCACATCGGAGCTTTCGCCGTAACCAGCGGCATTTGTCTCAAGGAACTCTGCGACAGTTTCCGCGCCAAGAACGACGACTACAACGCCATCATGGCGGAGGCCATCGCCGACCGCCTGGCGGAAGCCTTTGCCGAATGCCTGCACAAGCGCGTACGCGAGGAATGGGGCTACGGCTGCGAGGAAGGCCTGAGCAACGCCGACCTCATTGAAGAAAAGTATCGCGGCATCCGCCCGGCCGCGGGTTACCCGGCATGTCCCGATCACACCGAGAAGGGTCCGCTCTGGCAATTGCTCGACGTGCAGAAGAACACCGGCATGCTGATCACGGAGTCGTTCGCGATGTGGCCCGGCTCGAGCGTAAGTGGGCTCTACTTCGCCCACCCGGAATCGCGCTACTTCAGCCTGGGCAAGATCGACCGCGATCAAGTCGCCGACTACGCCGCACGCAAGGGCATGACGGTGGCCGAAGTAGAGCGCTGGCTCGGACCTAACTTGAACTACGACCCCGCGGTGTAGGTCCCTCATCTATAGTTTGCAAAGCAAAGCGGCGACACCGTCTATTCATAGGGGTGTCGCCGCGTTGGCTAAGCGTTGGAAGGCATGGGAGGAGTCTGGATGCCGCCCATGTGCGCGATATTGTCAATCATCTCTGTGTGCTGCCGGATCACGGCCTCACCTTTTTCGACGGTAGCTTTCAGCGCCGGATTGTTTGTCTTCTCCCGCTCCTCAATGAAGGCCCGCAGATCATCGTTGTGATCCTTCACCATAGCCTCCACATAAGCCCGATCGAAGTCGGTGCCAGACTTCATCTTAAGCTCCATATATTTCGCATGGTCCGATATCGGCGGCCCGCTCGGCACCTTTACATCCAGCTTTCTCGCCAGCGGCTTCATTTCGGTAATCAGCGTCTCGTGATCTTTAATCATTCTCGTAGCGAATTCTCTTACATTCTTGTCCTTGCTCTTTTCCAGAGCCAACTTCGCAAAATTGACCTCTGCGAGACTACCCTCCAGGGCATCTTTCACAAAAGCCTTATCTGATGAGGTGGTATCTTGCGCTTGTACTACCCCACCGGCAAGCAATGTTGCCAGTGCGGCGCCTGCTACAAATTGGAACCAGGAACTTCTCATACTTCCCTCCCCTGCCTGCGAATAGTAAGAAGTCCGGAGGCAATCCATTAGTTGCCCGGGAGAGATACTAAGTATTAACCGCATCAGCATGCAGTGAACCTATTACTTGTTCATTGCCGAACATAGAGCGAGGTAGGTGCCGAGCCGACTATTAAGGTCGAGGAATGACCGGCGGCTGCGTGTTAGCCCGCACCTCTCAAAAAGCCCCAGAACATAGCCCCGCCAACCTGTTGGCTGGTAAGTCATTTGTTTCCAGCAAAATGCAGCAGGACGCTAAAGATGGCTGATTTCGTCGGCATGCCCAAAGCCTCAGGCACGAAAGCCCTTATTACGGAAACTCATCCTTCTGAAGGGTACGGGCTTCAGCCCGTACGTACGAGCTAAAAGCAGGCCCGGCTTTAGCCGCTGAGGGAACGGTTTTCCCCTCCATGCCCTTCGTGGGAGTGTCTTTCCTGAACCTGTTCCGTCGCATGCTGGGTGCCCCATTCAAGCCTGGTTTTGCGCTTGAGTGGGATGCCACAGCTCTCAACCCATCCCCTTCATATTGTCATTACATCCGGCTTTGTCCCGCGCGCTGAGACCTGGGGAGCCTGCCGAACGTCGAACCTTTTAGAGACCTGCTCGAAAGCGTAGAATCGCAGCAAATCCCCTTACCATTGGGAGCCTTCCTTATGCCCATCGAATTGAACATCAACAACGTGGTCAAAACCGTGGACGTGGAACCGGACACGCCCCTTCTGTGGGTGTTACGCGACACGCTCAACCTGCACGGCACCAAGTACGGCTGCGGCATGGGTTTGTGCGGAGCCTGCACCGTCCACGTCAACGGCCAGGCCGTCCGATCCTGCGTGACCCCGGTCTCCTCGGTCGTGGGCAAGCCGATCACCACCATTGAAGGCCTCTCCCCAGACTGCTCTCACCCCGTCCAACGAGCCTGGGAAGCCATCGACGTGCCCCAGTGCGGCTACTGCCAGGCCGGCCAGATCATGACCGCCTCCGCCCTGTTAGCCCACACCCCGCACCCCACCGATCAGGAAATCGACGCCGCCATGAGCGGCAACCTCTGCCGTTGCGGAACCTACCCTCGCATTCGCCAGGCCGTCCGCCAGGCGGCATCCACGCTCAAAAGCTAGGAGAGACCCCATGAATCGCCGGTCGTTTCTGAAAATCAGCGCCCTGGCCAGTGGAGGCCTCACCCTCGGTCTCTACATCCCTTCCGCCCACCCCCAAGCGCCCAAAAAGTCGGACCTGAAGCCGACCGCCTTCATCAAAATCGCCCCCGACGGCACCGTCACCATCAAAGCCCGCGGACCCGAAATGGGCCAGGGCATCAAGACCGAGCTGCCCATGCTCATCGCCGAAGAGCTCGACGTCGACTGGAAGAACGTCCGTGTGGAGCAGGCTGACCTCGACGAGGCCACCTACGGCAGCCAATCCGCCGGCGGCAGCACCTCCACTCCCAAGTCCTGGGATCCGCTGCGCCGCGTAGGAGCGGCCGGCCGCCAGATGCTCGTAACCGCGGCTGCGACAACTTGGGCTGTTCCCCTCTCCGAGTGCAGCACCAAGTCCGGCTGCGTCCTGCACAAAGCCACCGGCAAATCCCTCACCTACGGAGAACTGGCCGCCAAAGCCGCCGTGCTTCCCTGCCCGGTCCTCGACGACGTCACGCTCAAAGATCCGAAAGACTACACCATCATTGGCAAGTCCCAGACCGGCGTCGACACCCACTCCATCATCGGCGGCAAGCCGCTCTTCGGCATCGATGTCTCGCTGCCGGGCATGCTCTACGCGTCGATCGAGAAGTGCGCTGTCTTTGGCGGCAAAGTCAAAACCGCCAACCTCGACCAGGTAAAGCAAATGCCGGGCGTGCGCCAGGTGCTGGTGATCGACGGCACCATCAAGCTCGCGGCCTACACGCCGCCCGAGCCGGGCATGGAGCCCGGCATCGCCATTGTGGCCGACTCCTGGTGGCACGCGCAGAAGGCGCGCAAGGCCTTAAAGGTCGAGTGGGACAACGGCCCTGCGCAAACCCAAAGCAGCGACGGCTTCCAGAAGCAGGCTACGGCCCTGCTGCAGGCCCCGCCGGTCAACACCGTCCGCACCTATGGCGACGTGGACGGCGCGTTGAAAAGCTCCGCCAAAGTGGTGGAGGCGACTTACACCTTCCCCTTCCTGGCCCATGCCACGCTGGAGCCGATGAACACCACCGCCCACTGGAAAGACGGCAAATTGGAGATGTGGGTTCCCAGCCAGAACCCTGGTTCCGGCAGCGCCCTGGTGGCCAAGTCGCTGGGCATCCCAGAGAAGGACATCACCGTGCACCTCACCCGCGTGGGTGGAGGCTTTGGCCGCCGTCTGATGAACGACTACATGGTGGAGGCGGCCTGGCTGGCCCAGCATGTGGATGCGCCGGTCAAGCTCCTGTGGTCGCGCGAAGACGACACCACGCACGACGCCTATCGCGCCGGGGGCTTCGTGGGTCTGAAGGCCGGCCTGGATGCGCAGGGCAAGCTGGTCGCCTGGCGCCACCACCTGGTCACGTATGGCGATGGCAAGCAGCTGGCGCCGGGGGCCAACATTAACGCCGACGAGTTCCCTTCCGGCTTTGCGCCGCACTATGCGCTCTACACCTCGGGGATGCCGCTGATGCTGCGCACCGGCTACCTCCGTGCGCCGGGCAACAACGCCTATGCGTTTGTGGGGCAGTCCTTCCTGGATGAGCTGGCAGTGGCGGCGGGTCGCGACCCGCTGGAGTTTCAACTGGAGATCCTGAGCGCAACCCAGGTACCCGTGCCGGGTGAAGAGAACAAGCCGAAAGGACCGCGGGACTTGAATCCGGAGCGGATGAAGGGAGTGCTGCAGTTGGTGGCGGAGAAATCCAACTGGGCCAACCGCAAACGCGAGCCGGGACGCGGCATGGGGATCGCCACCTACTTCTGCCACCTGGGCTATTTCGCCGAAGTGGCGGATGTCAGCGTGGACAAAGACAACAAGATAAAGGTGAACCATGTGTGGGCGGCCGGCGATGTAGGCAGCCAGATCATCAACCCGCAGGCGGCGGAGAGCATGGGCTTTGGTGGAGTGGTCGAGGGCATGAGCCACATGCAGCAGGAGATCACGCTGGTGGATGGCAAGGTGCAGCAGACGAATTTCCATCAGCATCCGCTGATGCGGATGAAGCAGGTGCCGCCGATTGAGGTGTATTGGAGCAAGACGGATTTTGCGCCTACGGGGTTGGGCGAGCCTACGCTGCCGCCGATTTTGCCGGCGGTGGGGAATGCGGTATTTGCGGCTACGGGCAAGAGGATTCGCACGCTGCCTTTGGCGCGGAGTGGGTTTAGTTGGGCTTAGGCGGTGTGGGTAGTCGCCCTTACAGAGTTTGCGCCAGCGCAGTCGTGAAAACAACCATATCCTGGAAAACCCTTGCATTGAAGGGGTCGGCCGCTGCAGCATCGGTTAAGAATCGAGGCATCGTCAGTGCCAACTTTTCGTAGAGAAACTGCATTTGCGTTACCGACGGCCGCCGATCGGCTCGCACGAACGCCTTTGCCAGCTCTCGAAAAACTCCGTCCACCGTCCCGTCATGAATGTAGGGATCAGTTCCATTCAGATCCGAAAGCGACTTCTGGATGCGCCAGTTGACCGATTCAAACAAAAACCAGGTGTGATTTCTGCGATTGCGGCTTGCGTGTAGAACCGAAAGCCCGAGTTCAAACGGCATATTGAACCGAGGCGTTGGAGGCGGCGTAGCGTCCAATTCCACCCGCGACATATCGTGAATGGAGTATCGGCAGCTCTCGATTAGAGAAACGATGCGATCCAGCCGTCTCGTGCCTCCCTGAAGCTCCAGCGTAGCGCGTGGGATCAAACCGAAGGCGCAGATTCCACATACGTAGGCTAGAAAAGATGGAGCAAACAGCGAGTCGTAGGGAACGTTCAGGAAAACAAGGTCGTCCGATTTACTTGCTGGTCGTTTTGCGGAGGGCAGTTTTGCCATTGGACCGTGCCGAACTGGATCCGGCTTTCTCAAGCGAGCTCCTGGACGCTGCTTCGTGGGCCCATCGGATCAGCTTGCTGGCACGGGCTTTCGAGACGCCTAGAACATCCGCCGACCGCTCGGGTGTAGCAAAGGGAGTCGTAATTTCCTGTGCGGCCATGAGCTAAGTATTGCAGAAGCCCCGAAGGAAGACAATCTCTCGCCAACAGACGCCTTTAGCCCGCTGCGCGCCTTTGGGAGCTGACTCCGGTGTCAAAGGATCTTGAAAAGATAAGGGACTACCACCGCAGGCGGTCGACGGCTGCGATGAGACAAGGCGCGGATAATCGCGTTCAGCACCTCATCAAGGCGCTTCCCGACATCCTCCGCAAGAAATCGAAGCACGAGATAGCCATTCTCCTGCAACAAAGAATCCTTGCGCCGATCACGCCGATACGCTTCGGCGCCCGCAAGATGTTGTTCCCCATCCAACTCAACAGCTATACGCGCATCCGCGCACAGCAGATCCACTTCCATCCGCCCCAAACCATCAAACGGAATAGGCAACTCGACATTCAATCGGAACCGGCCGCTTGTCTCAGACAGAGTTTCCAGCCGGCGATACAGAAAGAGTTCACTTGCGCTCCTGGCGCGATCAGGGCCCTCCGAGCTCGACGAGGGAGTACCGGCCATCTGGGCAAAGAGGTTCGCTAACGGAGGGTCGACACCGTCAAGGACCAACCGCCGTACCGTAGACGAGTATTGACTCTTCCATCGATGATCAACCGGAAGCGATACGCTCGGCGGCCAGCCAGGCACGCCACTGGCCGGCAGCTGGATCGTATAGCCTACCGCCTCGTAGCCCTTGCAACGACGATCAAACATCCGCGACAACATCGGCACGTCGAAATCGACATAGTCGTACACTCGGACTTCCCGCTTGCCGTCATGTAAGGCGGTGCAGGCGACCCACATACTGCGCAATCGTTCCTTGCCAGGAGATGGGTAACGTAAGGAACAATGTGTCCAGCCGAGCGTCATCGAACCCTTCGCCGGCGTAGCGTCCTGTCGCCAGCAGGAGGCGCTCTTCATCGTCAGGAATGGCAGCCAACTGCGCGCGGGTCTTCTCAATCTCCTTTCTGCTCATACCTCCTCGGAGCACAACAACATGTCGTACTTCCGGCGCCAACTGGCTTATGAGCTTATCGAGATGATCGTTCCGTTCCGTTAGCACGATCGGGGAACGCTCATCTCGAACCGCTTGTATGATTTCCTGGCATATCATGCGCGTTCGGCCTTCGTCCGAGACAAGCTCATCGTTGAGTTCGCGAAACTGGGCACGCAGGTCAGGGTTAGGCGCACGCAATGCTCGAAACCCGGTAGGTCGGACAAGTACGGCGTGTTCGAATGGACGGGATGCCGCCTGCTCCTTGGCATTGACGCGATGACGGAGCGGGCCGCACTGCATGAAAATGATTGGATGATGCCCGTCTTTCCGCGTCACGGTTGCCGACAGACCGGTCATGAATTTTGCTTTGGCCTGGCGTGCAACTTGCTCGAAACTGTAAGCGGAAAGGTGATGGCATTCGTCCACAATCACATGTCCGTAATCCCCAATGATTTCGTCCACCGTTCCTTTGTGGACCAGGCTTTGGATGATGGCAACGTCCAGAATTCCGGTCGGCCTTCTGCGTCCGCCTCCAATCCGGCCGATGGAGCCTGCCGGCAACCCCAGGAACGTGGACAGTCGCTCAATCCATTGTTCTTGCAATTGCCGCCGATGCACCAACACCAGCGTATTGACGGCACGTTTTGCAATGAGCCATGCGCCGATCACGGTCTTGCCGAAAGCGGTGGTCGCCGAGAGCACGCCCGTCTCGTGGGCAAGCATGGTTTCCGCGGCGACTCTTCTGCTCTGGACGCAGTTCGCCCTGGAAAGAAACGTCAAGCGCTTTGCCCGAGCAACGTTCGTCTCGCAGGAGGCACGTGGATCTTCAGGTCAGAAAGCAGTTGCTGAAGATCATCCATGCAACCCCGAGGCAATCCGAGATGATGCGGGTAATCCCGTGCACAGCCAACAATCCGGGAAGTATCGTATGTGGGAAGACGCATCGCTTGCGCCCTGTAGAATTCCGGATTTTGGAATGCTGCCAGCCGAATGAGACGGTTGCGAAGAGCGGGAGGCAAGCTGTCTTTATCAATAAATATTTCGTTGCCCAGAACCAATTCCAATTTTTCGGTAAAGGACCGGCTATCGGTCTTTCCCTCCGGCGCGGCTCAGTGGCGATCCAAGGCGGGGCATCCTCTTCCTCACCGCTCAGGTGAAGACGCACTCCAATCACGTGCCCCTTCGCTTCCGCTCTGCGGACAACTCTTCCACTTCGTGCGGCCGACTCGTGCGCATCTCCGACAGAAAAGCCCATTGATCGTCATACGGAGAAAGGTTGTCGTCGAGAAACACGCTGTTGCCCAGTTGCCTCGGCTTTCTTTGCAGCGGCAATGCAATCAGGCTGCCAAAGCCGCCTTGCGGCAAGAGTGTCTTGATTGGGGAAGAACCTGTCGTACGAGTCCAAACCGACATCTGGGCGGCGCTCCATCGTCTCCGTCAAAATATGACGCAGCGAGCTTTCGAGCAAGCGCGGCTGGAATGGCTTCACTAAAGAACAGCCAGACATGGCCGCCATTGCCGGAGCGAGACCTCTCCAGGGCAGCCGGGAGATTCATTGCTGACAGGTCTCGATAAATGCCGTTGCATCCTCACGCCATGTTGCTTTGTCGAAGTCCGCAGCAACGAAGAAACACGTCTCGTCCAGTAGCATAGGGTAGACGCCCATGGTGAAATCCCAGCCGTTGCCATCCTGCCCGGAGAGATGAAAGCGAATCACCTCATCTGTGATCGGCAGAAAACGGCGATGCTGACACTCCGCGCATTTGATTTTTGGCTTTTCGCATACGCCCTTGACCCATTCATTTGCGCAAGCAGGAGCGTAGCCGGATTTCCCTGTCTTGCGGCTCTCGAAGCGGCGTGGATAAACATCCTCACGGCCGCGGAAAAGCGATCGGAACAGCCTGATCTTGTCTTCTGGAGACGAATGACGATGAATGCGCGTGTTCGCTTCCATGGCGCGTGGGTACCACTAATGTTAGACCTGCATCATAAATTGAGCTCAAGCGTTCCGCCAAAATCCTTGTTTCACCGGCCACTAAAGCTGGGTGCCCCATTTGCCCCGATTTCCTGCGCAGGCCTGTGGCGTTGATACACTTCATGCGCCTTTCCTTAAAGAAAGGCGCACACGCGGACCTCTCTAGCAAAGCGCGGCAGGAAATCGGGGTCAAGCCCGGTTTTGGCTTGCGTGGGATACCACTGGACCCGCCTCTTTTTGTCATGGTGCAGACTTCTATGGAGTCGCCGCCACGACGGAGTAGCTGGTACTCCTGCCCCCTTGTGGGTTGCGCTTCAGCAGCCCCTGATGAATGAGGGCTAGTATGTCGCGGGCGGCGGTGTCCTGAGAGCAATGTGCGAGCTTCGCCCATTTTGACGTGGTTAGCTTCCCCTCAAAGCCGTCCAGAGCACGGTTGAGCACGAGCCGCTGCCGGTTGTTGAGTGAGGCGGCCCCGGCGGATTCCCAGAAGCGAGCTTTGGCGAGAACGGTTGCCAGTGTGGTTTGCGCGCCGTCGATGGCACGCTCCATGCAATGGAGGAACCATTCCATCCAACTTGAAATGTCCATCCCGCCTTGCTGGGCATGTTCGAGTTGGTCGTAATAGGCACGGCGCTCCCGCCGGATTTGCGCAGACATGCTGTAGAAGCGCCGCGAGCTCTTCTCCGCACGAGCCAGGCTCATATCGGCGATGGCGCGCGCAATGCGGCCATTGCCATCGTCGAAGGGATGTATCGTCACAAACCAGAGATGGGCAACGGAAGCCTTCACTACCCAGTCTCTTTCATTTGCCCCATTGAACCAGTGAAGGAATGCCCGCATCTCCCGCGGCAAATACCTGGCGGCCGGAGCCTCGAAGTGAACCCGCTGCCGCCCAAGCGGCCCGGAGACAACCTGCATCGGGCCTTCGCCATCGTCACGCCAGGCCCCGGTCTTGACCTTCTTCATACCGCTGCGTCCTGCCGGAAACAGCGATGCGTGCCAGCCGTGAAGCCGGTCTGCGGATAGCGGTTTCTCATATCGGCGGGTCGCGTCGAGCATCATCTCCACCACACCTTCCACGTTCCGATCGACTGTCTCCAGCCCCCCGATATCGATGCCGAGCCTCCGCGCAATCGAGGAGCGCACCAGGCCTTCGTTCAGCCTTTCGCCCTCGATCTCACTACTCTTCAGCACGTCTTCCGTAAGCGTCAACAAGAGCGCTTCCTGCTGCAGAGGGAACCCGAGACCTTCCATGCGGCCCAGCAGCCGGCCCTGCTCGTGATGTACACGAGCAAGGGGTTCGGCCAGACGCAGGTGGTCCCACGTGAAGTGGGGCCATGTCTTGAGCTGGTGGATGTATTGCTTCATTCTCCGCACGCCATGCGGAGATTATAACCCCTATTCTCCGCATGGAGGGGCTGCCGCGCGAAGTGGAAAAGAGGGACAAAGAAGTTTCGAGGTTTCAGGGGCCAAGGTTTCAGGAGGCAAATGCGTCGACATGATACCTATGACACTGGCGTTGGGTTTTCGCCCTGGGGCGCGGCGCCCGATGGGTCTACCGAGCAATCGTTCGATCCTGCCCCCTTGTGGGTTGCGCTTCAGCAGCCCCTGATGAACGATGGCTAGTATGTCGCGAGGGAGGATAAGGATCGCGGTAGGGACCGTAGTTAGTTCGCCATGAAGCATAGAACCGGGCCGACCAACAACTCGGCCTGCTTATGAGCCTAACCCGCTTTTCGAAGTCAACGTCACATCTGCCTCGGGGACATCCGTCGGAATAATGCCGCTGGTCCAGTTTTTGTCGGCGTCGGTGACGGTCAACGACAGCGATCCCGGCTTGTAATAGATGCTCGTGTCCGTGGGCTCCACCATTACAGAGAACGAGCCGTCGTTCTGCGAAACGAGCCCACTGGAGTTAAAGACGTTGACGGATTCCGGGCTTCCCCCGGCAGTCGAGATCCAGGACGCGTTCGCGGTGAGTTTGCTGTTGGGCAGCAGCCCGGTCCCGCCGAAGGTCGAGCCTAAGAGGCTGGTCATTTTGGGGCTGGGTAGCCCGAATGGCTGCGCGATCTGGGGAAAGTAGCCCTCCTGAACCTTGCCGTAGTAGCAGTTCGACGTCTCCGCCGTGCCCGAGCCGGCTGGACTCGGCCAGGATAGCTGGGCGGCGATATCGGGCTTGCATTTCACAGACATAGTACCCATGCCGGAAGTGAAATGGGAGTGACCGCCGGTATCCGGGTCTCCGACCAATACGACCTGGAACGCACCCCAGGGCGCGATATCCGATTCCGTGACCGGCGGTCCGTCTGGTTGCGAGGACTTCCCGGGAGTCCAGGTCGGTTGCCCGATGAGTGACCAGTTGTCCGGCGTCCCGATCGAAGCTCCGGTCTTGTCGAATACACTGCCTGAAACGCCGGTGACAAAGTCGTTCTTCGGGTCGGTCGTCACGGTGAGGACGATTTGGGTTCCGGCCGGGACCGTGTTGTTTTCCAGCTGGAGCATCGAACGAGGCGAAGACTGTTGGACCGACGGGGTCTGCAGAGGACCGGCGAATGGCGGCTTGCCTATCGGGTACATCTGATTAAACAGATACAGGCCGTTGTTCTGCATGAATAGCCCGAATTGCATCCAAAGTTGCGTTGCCCAGGCAGCGCCTTTCGGAGCTGGATAGGGTGGATTCCCGTTGATCTGCACGGAAAACGAGCTGGCGACAAGATCCTCAATAATGTCGAGGGTAACGGTGATCCCGGTCAGGTTTGTGCTCGGATCGGCCGCCCATAGGACGTATTGCGCGGTGTCTTTCAAAACGGCCGTAGGTTGGGCCAAAGTCAGAGCCGGCAAGGGTACCGGGGTCATGCCCTGCTGAACGCCTGCCCATAGCTGGAAGCGGTTGTTGAACAGCCGCCTGGGATTCACTACCAGTAAGGCGCCTTCCTTTGACGATCCATTCTGTATCTCGATTACATAGCCCGTCTGCGGATTCTGGATGAAGAAGTACGGCGAACCGAACGGATCGGGAATGAAATCCCATAGCTGGTTCTGATTGTCTTTCTGCTTCCGGGTGTATACGTCGAGCGAAGCACCTCGGGCAGTCGAATTCTCCTTGATGTCGATGCAGTTGCCTGTCGCCGGGTTTTGAATGATGTAATGAGACGAACCGGCAGGGTTGGCAAGGACCTCCCAGGTCTGGTTTGCTGCCAACGGTATCGGCGGCCCCTCCAGCACCAGGTGGGTCTTGGGCGGGTAGGCATCGAGCAAGGAATTCCCCTGTATGTCGATTACATTGCCGTTGAGGCTGGACTCGATCATCATCGGAGTGGCCATGCGGGACCTCCTTAGCATTAGCCCGTTGGAGGAGTGGACCTGATCGGCGTTGCGACCATTGCGGCTTTGTCGAGCATCATTTTCTCTTTTCGAGTGGGGGGCGCATAGCAATATTTGTCCCTACCGCGATCCTATCTCCTCGGGCATTCTCATGGATGGTTATTTCGCCCACCCTGAAGGCGTATTTGTCTTTTAGCCCCCGAGTTACTTCGCCTTACCGGCCGGGGGACGACGACACTTGTCCGCTGACTGCAGGAGCTATGGCTAACTGAAGTTCACTTCCCTGCCGCAGCTTAATGTCATCCTTCTGAACCGCTACGAAGACGCCAGAGTTCTGGCTGGATATCGTGCTGTGCAGGTCGACCCCAGGGGCCACGTTCACCTGATCCATTTGCAGCGTCCTGGCCGTCCAATCATTCGGTATCTCGTTCGCCGTATCGAGTGGATCCTCATCCGCACTTTCGGCCTGCGGGCCGTTAAAGCCTACGATGGCCGTCCTGATAGGCACAATGGTTCCGTCTTTAAGACGAGCCTGGTCGAAACGCACAGCCAGCTTTGCTTTCCCCTGCTGGTCCGTGTCGTCGGCGGTAATTTTCCCCAGGAGCACCGTCCCTCGCGGCAACTCGGTTCCGTTGGTTAAGGTCAATTTGCCGTCAAGTTGGGCTTTGATGGTCTGACCGGAGGTATCCTTGTGTGCATCCACAGCTTCCACCAGCCGTGCACGCGCAGGCTTCATCAATGAAGCTTCGTGTTGCCCGGAAGCCGGGCTCTGAGACGCGTTCTGGGAACCAGGGGCGTTTGGGTTCTGAGAGTAGGCGGCAAGGGGTAACAATATGAGCGCGCTGGCAAATGCCAGCAACTGGCAATGACCCTTCATACGTAGAAACTCCTCCGAACTGCGCGCGTAGCCCCGGCACGCATGGCGCCAGGGCTGGGAAGCGATGTAGTAGGAAGACGACCGTTGACGCCCGCGAGTTTCAATCCCGCCAGCATTTAGGATGCATTTCACCGTCGATAATACGGTGACAGCTTTGTGAACTGCACCCCTGAGCTGAGACACGCTGGGAGGCGATTAATGGGCGACACTTCGGCCGGTTGTCCTTTCGTTATCTATAACCAGTCGCCGTGCCGCGGAGGAGATAAGGGAGATAAGGGGACACGAGAGATAAGGGGACGACTTAGTAAACGAACTGGAACGCAGGCTTGGCCGACCGATTGCCCGCCGGGCCTAGGGCGGAAGGCCGCAGCGAACCCGCAGGGCATCATCTGAATTTGCTGAAATAAGTGAGCTGTCACCGTATTAGGCCAGAGGTTCACGCAAGCGTTAAATGACGCGCTCGATCACATTGAAGAAACCCAACGGATCTGCCTGTTGCAAAGAAAACGAACCAACGTGAAACGCCGCGGAAGTTGATGTCACCATTCCATACGAGGAGTCTAGCCAAGCGATCGGTCCGGACGCAGCAGCCAGCCGGAATGCTCGTTTAACTGCAAAACCTGTACCACGACCCCGAACTGTCGTGGTAAGACTTTCGCCCTCACCGGATACGCGAAGATTTGTGTGCTGCAATCAGGCATTACAGCGAAAGAAGGTACCCATGTCCAAGAAAATAGTGGTGTGCTGTGACGGAACGGGTAACGGTTTCGACCATGTCGAGGAGGAATCGAACGTCGCAAAGCTTTACGGCTGTATAACGGTCGATCCGGGGCAGCGCTGTTATTACCACCCCGGAGTCGGGACGATGGGTTCTCCTAATAGTCGCGGGCAGATTGGACGTGAGTGGTCCAAGATCAAAGGTTTGGCCTTTGGAGCCGGCCTTCTGGCAAATGTCGGCGATGCCTATCGATATCTGATGGATAACTACGACGACGGAGACGAAATATTCCTCTTTGGATTCAGCCGTGGATCATTCACAGTCCGGGCGCTGGCTAGTCTGATTCATGTGTACGGCCTGCTCTGTGGCGGAAACCAAGAGGCCATTCCCTATATTCTTCAGATGTATTCGAAGGCCTCGCGGGAAGCCAAGCATCAAAGGAAAACGTTCCCCCCTAATGAAGCTTTCAAATGGCAGTTTTCTCATGCAAATCCAGTGCGAATTAAGTTCTGTGGGATTTGGGATACCGTAAGTTCTTACGGCTGGATCTACGATCCGATTCAACTACCGTTTCTCGGATGCAATCCGATCATTGACATCGGTCGCCACGCCATTTCGATCCATGAACGGCGTTGCTTCTACAAAGACAATCTATGGGGCACCCCTCAACCTACCCAGGACTTCCGCCAGGTCTGGTTCTCAGGTGTCCACTCCGACATCGGTGGAAGCTACCCGGAGCAAACGAGTGGACTATCCAAAATTGCCCTTGAATGGATGTTAGTCGAAGCGGCAAAGGCGGGTCTGGGCATCGAAGAAGCAAAAGCAAGAGTTGTTCTGGGAAAGTGCGCACCGAGCGCGTCCATTGAAGGATTACCGCGGTTCGCCAAAACGGATGCGAATGCCGACCTGCATGTGTCGCTTCGCGGCGCATGGTGGTTGCTAGAGTTTCTCCCACAGGAAGATCCGCATCTGAACGGCAAGCGCTGGCATCTCCCTATGGGGCGCATGCGGACGATTCCTGGCGGATCCTACATCCATCGAAGTGTTATTGAGGGAAAGTGGAAGCCGGAGAATTTGCCAAAGCATACGGTCGAGCCATGGGTGACCTTTGAAGCGTATTGCTCACAACGCGACCGAATTACGGTTCCGCTCCCAGACCAGCCGCATCTAGCCAAGAATTGTGCTGTGTTTACTTGAGGAAGGATATCTACTTCTCTTGCGTAGCAGGTAAACCCGGGGCCCACACCAACACGGCGACAGTGACATTCACCACTCCGTCCTCAACTGTAGCTGCAAAGGCGCGGATTCAACATGCCGTTCGAACTGGGACTGGCCGTAAGCTGAGTTTAGTGGACAGACGGACCTGGCAGACGGACCTGGCACTTTCGTTTTCCGGCGACGGCCAAAGTGCTAGCTCCTTCTGTCCACGAAAACTCCGAGGAGTTTGCCAGGGCATTTCTCGTTACGCCGGCAACGCTCGCCCAACGCATCGCCCGTTGTCCCAAGGTTCCCCCAAACGACAGTACAAGTTATCTTGTCTGGGTTCTTGCGCATATGTATGCGAATAGTTTACTGTTTCAGGCGCAACCAGGTGAGCCGCTTGCCCGCACGAGAAGAGGTTGGAACGTGCTCCTCACGTTGCCGCTCCCCCGCCTAAACGCCTATAAGGAGCCTTGTTTGTTATGAATAAACCTGGCTACATGAAAACCTTCGTATGTAGCATGGGGCTCTTAGGAGCTTCGAGCGGCTGGGCTTTGACTCCGCAACTCCCGCAAATTCTTTATGGCACAAGCACACCGGTGTCATCGAACAATCAATTCGCGCTCGCCGCGACGCTCCCTGAGAGTAACGATCCCCGGTCGCATTACGTCGTCATCGCAGAAGTCGACGATGCAAACCATCTCAAAGTGCTGGCATGGCAAGACACGACCGCTTCTCTGGAACTCCTGAGCCGCGTCGGCCTCGCTAAGTATTCAGGCGTGGTAACGGTCGCCGCCGCGGGTTTGGGCCCCCACCGCGTAGTCACCGCGGATGTTGATGTAAATGGCACCCTTTCGCTTAACACCTGGAGGGTCGAAGAGTCGGGAGTGACATCGCACGGCGGGTCTCGTACCGCGGAACAGACGGCCCTCCCGTCGGATGTTTCGATTGCAGCGATCAGCGGCAGCGAAGTGGTCGTGGCCTACATTTCGGCATCCAGCGGCTACCCGATTGTTCAGGCATGGACGATCGCCGCAGATGGCCTCGCGACCGCCAAGCCGGTCGTCGGCACAGGGCTCCTGACAGACCAAATTTCTGTTGCGGCCATCAGCACAAACCGCGTGATAACTGCTGCAGAAATTGCGGAGACGTTCATTGTCACTACCTGGAACGTGGATAGCACTGGGGTGACGCAACTGAACCAGGTAGTCAGCGAGGGCGCCGTCTCTTCGGCTTGCGGCGCCAATCCACGGCAGCAAAACTTCGCGGTCGCCGCGGGAGAAACCTTCAGGTTCACGACGGGGCCGCCATTTGTTTCCTTCGTGCAGGCAGCGTTCACTCCCGTCTTAAACCCCTTGTGTCAACTGCAAGATTATTACTGGGGAATCTCGACGGGGGGCACGCTCACTCTCGAGTCGACTACATCCCCACTGGGAAGCTACAGCTTCGCTGAAGTTGCCGCCTCCATGCTGCCAAACAACATACCCATCACCTCCTATGCCGTAGAGAGCGGCACTGGTTTCGGCGATGTATTTATCGATTGGTACACGGGTTCTGGGGCCACGGGGACTACGGCGACTTACAATAACCCTTCCAGTGGCGCCCTGGCTGTCGATAGCGTCAGCACCGGCACCGACGCGAACCTTCACTCCTTTTTCAGCCCCTACAACGCCTATTTCGTTTCTGCCGGACAGTTTGATTCGGAATCCTCATCGGATGGGCCAATCATCATCAAGGTGCTATCGTACCCGGAGCCGCCGCTATTCCTAGGGCCGTGAGTCTTGCAGCGAAGCCATTTTATTGAACTGGGGCTGAAACCCATCCATGGAAATCGGCGATGCATTCAGAACGAGGAGTTTCGTGGGAGTTTCGTAGACAGACGAACCTGGCACTTTTGTTTTCCGGCGACGGCCGTAGTGCGCTCCTCTTGTCCACGAAACTCCGAGGAACTTGCCAGGGCATTTCTCGTTACGCCGGCAACGCTCGCCCAACGCGTCAATCTAGCGCCAGTCGATGGGAGTGGGCGGTTCACTCCAAGCGTTCTCATGCGCGTAGCTGCGCGGCTCCATCCTTTCGCCATCTAACTTCAGCAAAGAATGGAGTATCGGCAGCTGACGTCGGGTCAAGCCAGGATCTGCGGCAGCAGCTCCTCCGTGAACTGCCAAATGAGTGAGGAATGGTTCGTCTGGAAGGCAGCCCCGTTGTAGTAGGTGCTATGCCGCCCCTGCAGAGATTCATTTGCGTGTAGAAGCCAGCCGATCTGCTCCCCGCTCACGCCCAGTTGGAAAGGCGAGTGGTTGCTGAAGATCTGGAATCCTTCGAAGCGTGCAAGATACATGCCGGCCCTCGACAGCGATTCCACCTGCAGCTGAATCAGAGCTTCGACCGCGGCGCTGGAAAGTGGTTCCTGGGCGCCGAAGAATGCGAGGTAGAGCCCGGGCACCGTAGGCTGCAAGCTATAGAGGCCTGGCAGGGGCGGCAGGTTGTAGGGCGTGTTGGCTGCCAGATTATTGATGGAGACATTCTCCGGCAGTCCAGAGATCGTTGCCAGCCCCGTGGTGTAGCACTTTGCCTGTAGTTGACCGAATACCGAGATCTCGAGGGAATCAAGATCGACCGGCGCAAGGTTGAGCAGCGTGGGCGGCGCCGACCAGATAAGCTTTACGCAATGGATCGTTACCGGCCCGGCAGGGGTATCTGCCAGCACTTGAATCGTGGAACTAGTCCGGTTGACGGAGCAGCACACCGGCGTTGAATATCACGTTGGCCCCAAGATACTTCGCCGCCGCTGTATAAAGCTGGATCGTTCCTCCCGGCAGGTTGAGGAATCCCGCGCCGAACAGTGCTTGTACCACACTGAGGCTGAATAGCTTCAGCACATACAAAACAGGATCCTGGAGCAGATTGCCGGCTCCCTGTGCGTACTCGAAGATGGTGGGAACGAGCGCCTGTAGCCCGTAATTGGTAACGAAGTTGGAGAAGGGTTCCGCGAGCTCCTGCGGGACCGGATCGGCGTTGATCCGGCATCGAGATACGGATATTTTGTAGCCAGGATCTCGTAGTAGGTAGAGAGAGCAGCGCCAACTGCTGCCTCCGAAGGCGGTGTGTAGTTGCTGAGGGGCAGCCCGGTGCGCAAATCCACGTTGACAGAGGGACCGCCCGAAGTCGGGCTGGGGACGTAGTTGACCTTGAAGCGGTTGAAATAATTCTCCACCACGGGCGTCGCTTCGAAGTCGACCACGCCGATGTCAATGGGCACTCCGAGGCCAGGTACGATGTAGGTTTCAGCATGGCCGCCCAACCGGCCGGTACGCTCGAGAAGCACAACACTCTTGCCATAGTCGCCAAGGCGCACCGAAACATAGGTGCCCGCCGAACCGCCGCCGATGACACAAACGTCGCGTTCAATAAACGCATTGCTCTGTGCAAACAGCGGACGATGGATCAAATGAGAGGTGACCGCCCCGGCAAAAGCCATGCCGGAGGCCTTGAGAACATCACGCCTGCGCATTTTCATGGTGGTCTGCACCCGTGCTCTGAGATTCGACTTCTTTGCTCAAAACGCGCCAAGCTTAACCGAGTGGATAGGGCTGGTCAAATTAAAATCCGGACACAATAACGGTGACGGACGCAGACATACCGCTTCCGGTCGTAGACTTGCCGGGGACAGATGGAAAGTTCCCTATCAAGAGACGCTCTACTGCACGGCGTAAAAGCAGAACATGCCGTCACGCGTTGCGCCAGCCATACACGAGCTGAGGGTAAAACAAGTAAGTAATGTTTTCTGTTGCGTATCCGCAACAAATGTGGGCGATGTGGGCGATGCGTGACAGACGAAATAATCCCCGAATAGCTCGCGGAATATTTCGTCCGCCCTGCAACTCCGGGCTACGTATCTATGCGAGCGTCACGCCAAGCTCAAGACCGAAGAGAGCCCACGATAATCCGCTTAGACTTTCGTGGAGTTTCGTGAGTTTCTTGGACAGACGGACCTGGCACTTTTGTTTTCCGAGTTTCCGACTTTCGTGGAAAGACCGAGCACCGTTGCGTCAAGGCCGCGTTAGGATTTCGAATTCGGGTGGTGATTACTCCGTCTCTTTAACTCGATAACCCCCACTGGGCCGGAGAGGGATTTATTCCGCCGTTCAGGAAACGATTTCGGGATCCCAATCACTATCCATTTGCAACAGGCTTCCCAAAAGGAGGCAACAATGCCACCTTCAAACGCTAAACCAGTCCGCCTGGAAGGTAGCGAGCGTTCCCATATGCCCGGCACCAGGCGCGTCCGTGCAGCCAACCCGGAAGACATCCTGCACGTCATAGTGATGCTGCGGCCGCGCCCGGATGCGCCGCCGCTGCCGGACACGGAGCAATGGGCGAAGCTGCCAATCCGGCAGCGCGGTGCCGCATCGCATCATGCATCGGCCGCGGATTATGGCGCCGCGCAGGCGGATGCCGACAAGGTGGCTGCCTTCGCCACCGCGAACGGCCTGAAGGTCGCCGAAATCAGCCTGCCACGCCGCATGATCGAGCTGTCGGGCACCGTCGCGCAGATCGATCATGCCTTTGGCGTCACGCTCGGGATGTACCAAACGCCGGACGAGACCTATCACGGCCATGACGGGCCGATTCACCTGCCGCACGACATCGTCGACTTGGTTGCCGCCGTTTTTGGCCTGGACAACCGCCGCATGGCCTTTCACGGCGGTGGGCCGGGCGTGACCATCAGCCAGGTCACCCCGCCACGATTGCGAGCCTTATGGGTCTCCCGCCATCCGCCGCCATCGCGAACCAGACCATCGGCATCTTCGAATTCGGCGGTGGTTACGTGACCGACGCCGTCGGCCATGCGACGGATGCAGAACTGTACATGGCCGGGCTGAACCCGCCGTTGCCCAACGTCAAGATGTTCCAGCCACCCGTCTCGATCCTCGGCGCGCCCAATGCACCGGGCACCGCCGCTCTCCCCAACGGTGGCGACGGCGAGGTCATCCTCGACATCGACACCGCCGCTTCGGTCGCGGTTGGCGCCACGATTGCCGTCTACTTCGTGCCCTGGTCGGAGGCTGGATGGGCCAAAGCCATCCAGACCGCGGCCGTACCCCTCGCCGGAGAGCCGGCGCCGTCGGTCGTCTCGATAAGCTGGAATGCTCCCGAAGCGTCGTTCAGCGCATCCCAGCTCCAGGCCATGAGCCTCGCGTTTCAGGTGGCCACAACTGCCACTACCGATCCCATCACCTTCCTGGTTTGTTCGATGGACGACGGCACTAAGGGTGGCGTTTCAGACGGCGCCGCGCATGTCTGGTGGCCTGCGGTCGATCCCTGGGTGACCGCCGTAGGCGGCACGACCATCGGCGACATCTCTGGACATTCGTTCGACGAGATCACCTGGAACGACAACGGCATCACCAGCGGCGGCATCAGCACGGTCACCGATGGCAGTGGCAACCTGGTGTTTCCGCTGCCGTGGTGGCAGGCCGGCGCCAACGTGCCGCCCTCGATCAACGACGGCAAGACGCGTGGGCGGGGCATTCCGGATATTGCCGGCTACGCCAACGGCTATGCCACACTGATGTTTGGCAATCCTTTCGGGACCTGGTGGGGCACCAGCGAGGCTGCCCCGTTATACGCCGGGCTGATCGCGATCCTGAACGCGACCCTTGGCACCAATCTCGGCTACCTCAATCCGCTGTTTTACGCACTGGCGAAAACACCCGGCTTCGACATCTTCCACGACATCCACGACGGCCGTAAAAACTCCGACACCTTCACGCTCACGCCGCCGAGTCCGCCGACCACGATCACCACGCCCGGCTACGTTTCCGTCAAAGGATGGGACGCCTGCACGGGATGGGGCAGCATCAGGGGTAACCGGCTGCTGGCGGCGCTGGCATCCCTGCCGATTGTCGCTACCGCTATCGCCAGCGGCGGCAAGTTCGGCAACGCCTGCGTGGCGTCGTTCGTCGACGAGATCCTGACCATCAACAACACCGGCTTCGGCCTGTTAGCGATTTCCAACATCACCTCATCCTCGGCCGACTTCCTGGTGCCCAGCATCAGTGCCTATCCGCTGCTGGTCAGTATTGGCGGTTCGATCGACGTGGTGATCCGCTTCCAGCCGGTCAGCGCCGGATCGAAGACCGCCACAATCAAGATCTTCAGCAACGATGCGTCCAGTCCGCACAGCATTCCCGTCTCCGGGGATGCTGTGACGGCGCAGCTGGATCTGGCGATCGCCGACAAGGGTGATTTCGGCCCTTGCTGTGCCGGCAGCTTCGTGGACCGGCCGCTGGTCCTGAGCAATGGCGGAAAGTGCCCGCTGTCGATCACCGACATCACCTCGTCCTCGGCCGAGTTCCTCGTGCCGGAGGTGCTGTCCTACCCGTTGTCCATCGCGCCTGGCGCCGCGCTGCCGCTGCCGGTCCGGTTCGCGCCGACCAGCCTGGGCAACAAATCCGCGATCCTGACAGTGACCAGCAACGATCCGGCGAGCCCGCGCACGATCGACGCCACCGGCGACGCGCCCCCCGGCAAGCTGAGTGTCACCGGCTCGACCATTTTCGGCGGCGTGAAGTGCTGCACCAGCGAGCAACGTAGTGTGTCACTGTGCAACTCCGGCGCTTGCGATCTGCGCGTCGCTGAGGTCGCGCTACGCTGCCAGCACCAGGCGTTCCGCCTGATCAACAACCCGTTTCCGGCAACGCTGCGACCGGCCTCGTGCCTGAGCGTGGTGGTGCAGTATCACGCGATAGAGAAGGAGCCCAGGGCGTGCGAGCTGGTGATCCACAGCAACGATCCGGACGCGCCGGTCACCTGCCTAGACGTCGTCGCGCACACGATCTGGGACTGCTGCTGCGGATGCTGCGACGAGCCACGCAAGTCATGCTGCGGGAAGCGACCGAAGGAGTGCTGCAAGGGGCATCGCCACGAGTGCTGCGACGAAGATTGGAACGAGAAGGCGCCCGCCTAGCGTTGTAATCAGGCCGTTGGATCGACGAGAATTCTCACCGGGTATTTACAGGGACAAACTCGATCCTTTTGTAAGCGTCTGCTTGTCGCCGTATAGACAGATGGGCGATGCGTCGGAGGGAGATTTCGCAGATACTGACTCCCGCCACTGCTACTGTAGGGAGGTACGATAGCCCCAAAATGGTGAGAAGCTTATGTTTGGTTGGGTTCGCACTCTAAAGACTCCCAGCGTTTTGTTGCCGGTCTTTGCAGTGCTCAGCCTGACTTTGGTGGCAGTTACCTATTACTTCTTCTGGGTTCGCACACAAACCCAGGAATTTGATGACCGAGCCTTTCGTAAGATAGCCAATATTAGCGACACGCTATCCCAGGAGCTGAAGCTGTACCGCGCTGTCCTTAGTTATAGTTGGCGCGGGCCCTCGACTTACATGACGCCGAAGGAGACATTTGCAGATCTCTTGCACTCGGAAGTACCCGATCTCCAAGATTGTCCAACCAAACCGGTAAGTCGGACCGCTGAGAGTGCCCTGGTGCAAAGCATTCAGGAGAGCGGAAACTTCCCGCTTTCCGGTAGCGCCGGTGGAACCAAGTGCATCAGCCTCACTACGCTGGCGAGTGGCGCTATCGGCAGCACATTTCCAGCCGACCTGTTCGACGAAATTCTCATTGCGACCAGAGACGGTAGCGTACTCTTCCAGTCCACCCGGACGGGCCTGCGCATTACTGACCTTAAGGAGATGTATCCCAAAGATCACGATTTGATTTTGCCTCTGGGTAAATCCGATGGGAGCCAGGCAAAAATAGAGCCCGGCGTCCCTGAAGCGGGGAGTGCGGATTCGTTTGAAGATGCTAGAGGGCACTCGGAACTCGAAGACGTCCAAATCGCAGGTACCGGATACAGGATCTATCTAGTGCCGATCGTAACCAGCGTTGAGGGCGTCCAACCGCTTCAAATACCGACTCACACAACACATGCGTCCGCTGGCGAGGAGAAAGTCGGATTGCTGGTAGTGGGCCTGATCAAGACGAGGCGCTTCCAGACCTCGACATTTGCAGCCCCTAAAAATATGACCATTTGGGGGCTCTTGATCCTGTCATATTTGCTCATAGGGTTTTGGCCGCCCTTGCGATTGCTGTTTACCCACTACACCGATCGCATACCTGCTAGTACCGTGGCGTGCATCTTCCTGATGAATGTGGTGGCAGGAGCCGTCCTCGGCGTGATGGTTGCACACAAAAATGATCATGCCCTAGACGATAGCACCGACGCAAAGCTTAGGAACATTGTGACCCAGGTGCAAAACAATCTGAACGATGAAGTTCAAACCATCCTCACGATGTCTTGCGCCGGCCGGCGCGCCCTGGTTCCGAGGAAGTTTGAAGCGGATGAGATGACAACGCCGGGAATTTTCTCCGGCTATCCCTATTTCGACCATATGGAGGTTGATTCCAACGAAGGCTTACAGCTTGCCAAGCTGACTTTGCGGAGGAGTGTTACACCGATGGTCGATGTAACCAGATACGCCTATTTCCAGTCCGCCAAAGAGAATCGCTTCTGGCTTTCCAGTGCGAGCGCCGTCTATCAGAAGTTTCGCATTGATCCCTTCTATTCCCCCACGACCGGAAAATACCTGGCTCTCCTCGCTCAGCCAATTGCTTCCGGCGTCTGTTCCGATGGCGGCACTGCCCTTAAGGGGTTTGGCAAGGATGCCTTACTGCTTACGACTGTCACCCCGTTGATTAGTCTCACCGATCCAATTCTTCCCCCGGATTTCGGCTTCATGATCCTTGACCGTGGCGGGACTGTCTTGTTTCATTCGGACTCTTCCCTTAACCTTCGCGAGAACTTCTTCGACGAGGCCGCTGGCAACCTAATCGTAAAAGAGGCAGTAGAAAAGAATCTTGACGCCTACGAAAATGTGCATTACCACGGAGATCTAACACGGGTCTATAGTCATCCACTCGACATGTGGGCGGACTGCCCGTGGACCATTGTGAGCTTCCGCAATCTGTCGCTGCTTGAGTCTCGGCATATCGAGACCATGCTCTTATGCATCAGCTTGCTCGGCATATATGCAATCGCGCTGGTGGGTTTCCTCACAATAGTCTGGTGGCGCAGTGCACGGCGCGCAATTTCTGTTTTGAGGCCTCGGGAGTCGGCCATCGGGCATTACCGATCAATGACCGTGGTGTACGCGATAATTTTCTTTGCCTCTCTCGTGCTCAGCATTCAAGGCGCCGACGCCGCGCTGCTTATAGGTGCCGCCGCCCTTCCGTTCGGCATCTTGTCGTGTTCCTACGGATTTCTACGCGGTGGGCATAAGGGGATCATTATCTATCTGCTAGGTTGCGGATCTATACTGGCGCCCTTCATATTGCGAACAAGATATTTGCAAGGTAAGGAATATTCATGGTTGCTTTTATTTGCGGTTGTTCTTGTACTGCTTGGCCTGCCCCTGACCAGGAATTTGTGGTCGAATCCAGTTTGCAAGCCAAAACTCTTCTCCACTTATGCGTTCGCCCTGACGGTCATGTTATTGGCCATATCAGGCATCTCCAGCCTCTTTCTCTACCAGGCGAGTTTCGATTACGTCCAAATCCTGTTTCGCCAGCAGGAGTTATTGAGTGAATACACCCAACTGGAGGAAAGAACCCGCGCGGTTCAACAGGAATTCAGCGTAGTCGACTTCGCACAAAAGCAGCAGGATCCAAATCTTGAAAGAATACTCGCAATAAAGCGCCGCCTCGATATTACTTACGACCAGTACCAGGGGGCAATCAACTTGCAAGTTACCCCTGAACCCAGGATTCCTTCGCTGGCCCACGACGCATGGCTTGATTCCCTGCTTAGGACCGCTCGTCTTCTTCAACCGCTGGCTGGACGATTCGCAAGCCGCGGCCATGCGCGTACTCGCGCGAGGCGGCGCGACCCAACGCTTTCCTGACAATGTCAAGGAGTGGATCTGGGATCAGACCGAGCCGGGCGAGTGGCGTATCATGTGGCCCCACCGCTTGCGGCAGCTCAACGTGCTCGCTGCTTCGCAGCGGTCGCAGATATTTGCCGCTAACTCTCTGGGCGCGGCTACAGCCAGCCTCGATTGGTTATTTCGCGGGCAGGTGGCAAGCCGTGGCGCTGGTTGTTGCTGCAATCGTAATCTTTGGTGTGGCGTTCTGGCAAATCCACTTTACAGTGCGGCGACTCTTCGCTACCGACACGGCGATGGCCACCTTGTTGCCGGTGTTTGCTGGCCCGGATGAAAAGGAAAGTTGCATCGTTCTAGCGCCGGACGGACTCCTGCTCCACGCCCACGAGATGAGTCGAACCGATATGGGAATTATTGTCCAGGCCGATCAAACAACCTCTTCTGACGATCTCGCCGGAGTCCAGGCTTGTCTACGCAAAGCCATCATCAGCGGCGAAAAGATAACGTTGGTCTGCTCGCAGTTGCCGACTGAGCTTCTGGAAGACCGTAAGGGCCCAGTAGATGCGGCGGCTACGGCCCGAGAAGATGTCGACATGTTGCGTTGGCGCCAGGTGCTGACCGCAATCCCTCGACGGCGCCGGGTTTCTGTTACGGCACGTGAAGACCTGCTATGTGTTCATGAGGCGGTATGGAACAACGCGACTCGACGACAGAAAGTGACCATCTTCCAACTGGCGCATGATGGTCTTGTCAATCCCAACAACAGTGCCGTGTTACGCACGTTAATGGAAAGAGGTGTCGTTCTTCAAGGAGATGCTCCGCATTTATTCGGCAGCTTTGCTGCCTATGTACGCGAGATTATGCCGCTGGAAAGTGCCGACCAATGGCAGCAACCCGAGTCGACAACCACGTGGACGGGGGTGCGTTTGGTATTTCTAGTACTTGGTATCGCAATTTTAGTCGTGGCTCTTTTGTTTGCGCAGCAGCATTTCCTGGCCGCAGTGGTAACTGGACTTTCTCCCCTGGTTCCGATCGTTAGCGGCGTGTTAAGGCGCGGCAAGGAAGGAAGCGCAGAAGGGTGATGCCTCATTTACCCCACGGATTAAACAAGCACATGTCGCGCTCGATAGGTGTGGTCGCTATATGTGTAGCAATTGTCCTGTTGGTCTTAACTGTGTTCAACGTCTACGAGTCTCATAAGCATGTCTTTCGGATGGCATTTCCCGCAGGACCGGAGGCAGACATCTTCCGTGATCTGGGTCACACTTTTTGTAAGCAGCGCGGCATATCCTGCAGATTTGTCGTGCTGGACTACTACGAGCTGTATCGTCGCGAACTACTCGAACTGAAAGGACTGAACGGAGGCGACAACGATGCCGACGACGTGATTGCCGTGGATGACCCGTGGCTCCCGCGGTTTAAAGCCACGGGAAAACTGGTTAAGCTCGGACGATCTGATATCAAAGCCGACCCCGCCGACTTTATAGGTCAAACGCTTCGCATTGCGTGTATAGACTTGAGCTGCGACGGGATTCTGGCGGTTCCGATACTCGGGAACGCACAGTTGCTGGGAGTGAATCTGGATTTGCGGAAGAAAACCCAGGGGCAACCTATTTGTGATCCAAACACGAAGGCCGGCCCATGCGAGTGGAAAAATATCATCAACGGCGACGGTATTGTTAAATCCAAGACCAATATTGTCCTACGGGGTGGCAGCAGAAACCCTTTCCTGACGGATTTCGCGCCTCTACTTAAACGCGAAGACCCCAACAGCCTTCCCGATTACCTTTCCATTCAGCGACCGGCATTTACGCCAAAGGCCATTGGCGCGTTTGTGAAGTTCATGGCTATGGCCAGGCAGGCGCCCGAATCGTACGGTTCCATGGCGGACTTCGACGGTCTAGCTCTTATGTTTAACAACGTTGCAGGTTACGGGGTCACCTGGTCGAACACGTCCATGCGTTCGGTTTTGGATTTGCGGGACATCCCCGGCGCGGGCGAAGTCGCGGGCGTGTCGCATGTACAGCACATCAAATACCGTATGTTGCCGGGTAACGCTGCCGAACTCGGCGTCTGGCTGCTTGCGCTTCCGGATACCCGGGACCCATACAGGATTGGAGTTGCCAGGGATTTCCTTGCCTGGGTTACCGCGACGCCGACAAAGGGGGCAAAGCCTAAGGATAATCCCCTTCTGGGTGCTGCTATCAACGACGGCAATCCGCCGACCATGAAAGCGATTTACGCCAACGATAGTTTCCAGAAGAACTTTCCCGATCTTTACGGTCCAATCAAAGACGCGCTTGAAGCCAGGGTCTCGTGCGACCAGCGCAACGAGAACTGGGACTGCATGCGACAGGAAATCTCGGAACAGCTGAAGGGCCTCTCTCTGCAAGCAACCGCCTCGCCCCAGGAGCCGCCGGGTCCGCATAGGGACGCGGAGGATAGGGAGCATGCTGCAACAACAGCTAAGCAGCTTAACTTGTTTGTGGGTTGTATCCAACTGGAGCAGGAGAATATCACGCGCCAGGAAGAAAAACGCAACCATCCTGCTACGGATTGGGCATGTGACCCGTACGAGACGGAGGAAGTACAAGGAGCCGTGCAAATTTGCCGCGACGATCTCAAGCCCACGGAGGACACGTTGAGGCTGCGGTTGAAAAATGACGCTGACAGCTACCAAAATTGGAAAGATTGGATCCAAGTTCCATCAAGGAAAATCGAGCGATGATGCTGAAAGCGTTTCGGGACAGGTTTCGTGGACAGGCTGAAGGGGTACTTTCACGAAGCTCCCATCCACGCGATCTGGGGAATCACCGGAAGCCGTCTCGATGGCCTGCTTGAACTGGTCGACGGAACGAAGAAAAATGGTGGCCATAATGGTTCTGTACCTCTGCATGCCCCCGGTTGAGGAAAGCGGCAAAGAAAGCGTCCCCCAACTCCCCCTGACGGCGCACATCGTATCACGGACCTATATTGTCAGTGCTTAGGCTCCCCAGTGAATCAGCATCGAAGAACGCGTTCGTAGCATATGGACCGACGCCGTCGATCGCCTGAACTTGATTGTTGATAACGCTCGAGTTGGTCAAGGTACCAGCTGCGCCTTGGAGATAGAGTCCGCCGGCAAAGGCGGTTGAATTCCCATCAAAAGTGGATTGATCGATTGCGGCTGTTCCCGCGATAGCGTCATCGACGAAAAAGAGACCTCCTCCGTATGCGTTGCCTTGGTTGCTGTCAATATGAGTGCCACACATCGTGATCACGATGTGTGCTCCGTCCATGTAGACGCCGCCTCCGTTTCCTCCATTGCCTGGATTGCCACCGGTACCTGTGGCCTTGTTTCCTTGAATCGTGTCGTTGACAAGATCGACAGAAGCTCCTAGATTCCCGAGCGCTCCGCCATCGCTCGCCTCATTTCCCTGGAAGGTACTTCCTACAACAGTCGTTGTGCCGACACCCACCGAGTAAATAGCTCCGCCTGCAGAATCCTGCCCACTTGCCGGACCTATGTTGTTAATGAATTGACTATTGATGACATTGAGCGTTCCTCCATAGCGATAGACCGCTCCGCCTCCGGTCGGCGCGCCTGTGCCTGCATTATCGGTCCCATGACCGTTGGCTAAAGTAATATTCTGAAGCGTCAGAGTTGGGGTAGCAGAATCAAAGTTGTTGTTGTTCAGAAGCAGTTGCCTGACCTGGCCGCCGCCGTCCAGTGTCACTAGATTGCCTCCGTCGATCACTGTGTCCTGGGTGATTGACTTGGTGGAACTCAGAACGAGCTTGTATGGCGAGGCGCCGCAATTGAAAGTGACTACCCCGCCGGCAGCAATGGCCGCTTCGAATGCGCTCTCCGTACAGCTCGCCGGAGTTCCATCACCCACGACATTGGTGTTGCCTGCTGTATTTACAGCGCTGATGGGCGCAGCACACGAAGAGGTTCCAGGGTTCGTGGGGGGCGCCGGCGGGGTCGCACTGGGCGTCGCCGATGCCTGATTGGAATTTGCACTTTCTCCGCTGGCGCTGACTGCCGTGACCACGTAGTAATAGGTGGTTCCGTTGGTTACGGTCGTGTCGGTATAACTTGTGCCCGCAGGCGACGCCACTGTTGTGTAGGGTCCGCCGTTGGTGGCTGCCCGTTTGACGTTGTAGCTGGTTGCGCCGCTGCTGGCCGTCCAGGCAAGCGAGACCTGTTGGTTGCCTCCGGTGGCCGTGAGGTTCAGGGGAGCAGCCGGGGCGGTGGGCGCAGCCTTCGGTGTCGCGGTCGCCTGGTTGGAATTGCCGCTTTCTCCCGTCGCGTTCACCGCCGTCACGACATAGTAGTATGCGGTTCCGTTAGTCAAGCTGGTGTCAGCGTACGTTGTTCCTGCAGGCGAACCCACCGTGGTGTATGGGCCGCCGCTCGCCGTTCCTCTTTTTACGTTATAGCTGGTCGCACCACCGCCCGCCGTCCAGGTAAGGCTAGCCTGCTGGTTACCGGCTGTAGCGCTGAGGTTGGTGGGGGCAGCGGGAGCGCTGTTTCCGTCACCGTTATTGGAGCTATTGCTGCCGGAGTTGCTACACGCGTTGCAAGCAAGCAGCATGGCGAACAACGAAAGTTTCAACCAGGAAGACGAGCGCGGCGCACGAAGCCTCATAGCTTGACTGGAGCCTCGAACGAAGTCTACTTGTAATGAGTCGTCGCGGAATGGGCACCAAAGTTGTAGAGGATTAAAGGAACAAAGGGGGGAACTCGGACAGACACAGCAGCAGGGCTAACGTGGCTGGCATTAATTTGCATTGCTTGGTCATTTCACGCTGCCTCCTGGGCAGTTCTCGGTGCCCAGAATCGCGCTGTCTGGCGTAGATATGTCTCTCCATAGCCGACCTCCCGGGGACAAGACGGAAAGTACCCTATTAAGAAGCGCTCCTCTGTAGGGCGTAAGAGCAGGACATGCCGTCATGCGTTTTGCTAGCTATACATGAGCTGCGGATAAAATAAGTAAGTAATGTTTTCTGTTGCGTATCCCCAACAAAGGGAGGGTTCCCCCCGGTCGCCTTACTGAACGGGATACGCCATCGCGGGTACCGGGATGTCAGCCAGAAAAAGCGGCCTGGCGTGCGTGATTTATTTGCGTTGATAATAGAGGGAAATTGCAGATCAGGCAGTCCCCCATTGCCCCAGACCGGCGCAAAAAAAAAAAAGAAGCACCGGTCTGGTAATCAACGCTTCGGAATGAAGTGATTCATGGTGTAGGACTCGCTACTCGCAGGGAATTTGCAGGAAGCCGTGATACACGCCGTTGGCGTCGCCGTAATAGCCGGCAACCGTTCCTAAGTCGTTAACCCCGGCAGGAAAGGTAAAAGTTGACCCTACAGGCTGCACCGTCACGATGTTGCCTTCGGGGCTACGCAGATAGACGTGGAATACATTCTGCGCATCGATATAGACTCCGGTGATTGCTCCCTTGTTGTTCAGGCTTACAGGACAGTCCGAGGGGCAGCCCGTTCCCTGTCCACTACCCTTGCCCGCACCGGGAGCGTTAAACGACGCAAAATTTCCGTCGGAAGTGCGAAGGAAGCCGTGGTACACATTGTTCGAGTCCGTGTAGATCCCCGCAATCGCTCCGAACTGATTGAGGCCTGCGAAGCAGCCGGGACACCCCGTACCCTGGCCCTGTCCCGTGCCGGCTCCTGGAGCCTCGAACGTGGTGAAGCTGCCATCGGCATGGCGTATGAGGCCGTGCTGAACAAGGTTCGCGGTGTTATCCATGTAGTTCCCGACGCTGACTCCCAGCACATTGATGTTCGAAAGCTCGCTACCGTAACAGCCTTGCGATCCATTGGTTTCGCACTGACCCGGAGCAAGAAACGCCGAAAATTTGCCGTCGGGATTGCGAACGAATGAATGGAACAAGTAGTTTGCGTCGGTGTAGTATCCTACGACGGCTCCCTCCAGGTTAAGAGCAATTGGAGTAGTACCGTACCCGCCCGCGCCCGGCACGTCGAACGTGGTGAACTTCCCATCGGGACTGCGGAGGAACCCATGACTGACGCTGTTCGCGTCAGTGTATGCCCCGGTGATCACCCCCAAATCGTTGATAGCGGCAGGAGAGGTCCCGTTGTAGGCTCCGGTGTCCGCGCCGGGCGCCTCGAACGTCGTGAATTTGCCATCAGGGCTGCGCAGGAACCCATGGAACGCATTGTTCGTGTCTTGGTAGGATCCTGTAATCGCTCCAGAAGCATTGATCCCACTGGAGTAGGTCCCGTTGTTGTCCCCCGGCTTGGTGTCCGCACCGGGAGCATCGAACGTGATAATGGAGGCCTTCTGACCGCTCGCAGTAGGAACCAACCCGAGCATGAGCAGGCCGAGAACTCCGCTCGGGAGAACCTTCGAGCACGCGGCGGCAAAACGGCAACTGGAGATAATCATCATTAGGCCATTCCCTTTCAGTTGTTTCTGCGTTGAGACCTTTCCCCGGACAACGGGAGAACCAAAGAGAGTATAGACGCACCGGTGCATCAGACACCTATTAGTTATCAGCATGGAAGTATCCACTATGGTCGCCTGCGGACACGCTGTTTAACCCCAGCGGCAATCTACAAGCAGCCCAGCGACGAAGCATCCCTCAAATGGGTGAAGCCCTAAATTAAATTCCGCTTCAGGATTGTGCACGCGTGGTAAGCTCCGGCTGACTCGAATAACTTCCCTTGAGCTGAACCTGGATCTCCTCGGTGGAACCAAGTCACAAAAGATACGGTGCGCTCCCAGGTGAAGTCCCTATTTCTCAAGACGGGCACTCGACGCCAGGGAGAGTTGATCGGACTTTTGGCCTCCATACCCGGCGACGTTCGCTGAGTTAGTCATTGGAGTGACTTTGAAGGTCGACGATAAGCCAGACGCTTCGCCTATCGCTATGGCTCCTTCGCGTGGGTGGCCGGCACTCCTGGTCCTGGTCAGCAACCACGTTCAAATGCGCGCTCTCTTTATCCCGGACTCCCAGCTCCAGAGTCTCTGACACGCGCGCGACCAATTCTGCTGGGCCGAGCGGTTTTGTAAGGATAGTAAATGGCTGTCCCGCAGTTCGATCCGCGTCGAGCAAATCCGCTGTCGATGTCTGCCCGGGAAAAAGCAAAATACTGCAGTCTGGAATGATTTGTCTGATAGCCATCGCCAGATCAACGCCATTCATTCCGGGTATGGCGACGCCGGCAAGCAACAGATCCGGGGGAGTCGCATGCGCGATCTCAAGCGCGCTTTTGCCATCGTAAGCGACCATAGCCGAGATACCGCTCTGCTCCAGAATCATCGCCCGAGTATTTGCAGCCACGGCTTCGGCGTCCACGATGAGAACGATCGGCCTGGGCAAACCCCATGGCTGGGCCCTAAACACTGTCTGGAAATGCGGTTTCCCTGCCATCGCTGATGGACCCCTGGTGGGAAGGTAGCAGTGCCCGCGGAATACGGGATAACTCTTTAATAACGTGATATATGCGTGGTTATTTTCAGGTGCATGCAGGTCTAGAGTGATCCCGTGCGCAGATTGTGATGCTTTATTTTCTTGTTTACGTCACGTTAGCGTCATGTTAGCGTTTCGGTGCCGGGTAATGAACGGAAGGACAGCGTCATGTCTAAAAACTCGAAGCTGCAGACACCTCCTATGCGCTTTGAATCTATGCTTCAGGCCGACGTGCCCAAAGGTCGCGATGGGAAACACAAAGTGATCATCGAACAATTGCTCAGTGACATTAACCGCTTAGAGGAAGGCAACGCCCTCAAGATCCCTCTAGCTGCCCTCCCCGATTCGAAAGAAAACATCCGTTCCGCCTTGAGCCGTGCCACTCGCCAAAGGGCTATCGACATTGCTACTTCCAGCGACGAAGACTTTCTTTATGTGTGGAGGACCGGGACCTACCCGGCTGCAAAAGGCAACGGATACAAGCATCCGTAAGTGGCCTTTAATCTCCTCGTCTCATTGGGGAGGGAGCTCGGGGACGAAACAGGGGGCAGACGAAAACTGCGCCACTGAATGGGCGCCTATCGCCATTGCATTTCGAGCGCATATATTTCCTGAGTGCTGATGTCGCGCGCGAGCAAAGGAGAGTCATCGGGGGCAAGCCCGAACCACTGCCCCCAACTGCCGGTCGTCACGCGGCCAATCTTGCTGATTTCCGCGACATCCTCGATCCTGCGATCGCTCATGCGCAAGCGGACGATTCGGTCCGCCTTGTCCAGTGCAGGAGAGTACCGAAAGTAGAGATATTTTCCATCATGCGACCACATCGGGTAACCCACTTGACAATCGCACGGTTTCGTCCATTTCTGTGCGGAGGTGTCGAAGAGCATCAACTTTTGGGATGCGACGATCGTGCCCGAAATGTATCTGCCATCCGGAGACCAATGGGGGGAAAAGTATCCCGCGGAGCCGGGCAAAGTAGAGACACGCCGGGATTTCAAGTCGAGGATATGGATGGCGCCGTTCGGTTCCGCAGCGGAGCCGAAGATCACTGACTTCCCGTCTGGCGACCAACCCACATCCACCTGGCTCTGCTCGCTGGGTAGTATGCGTTCGGCCGATCCGCCCGCGCTCGAGATAACGTAAATATTCCAGGTGGCCGGCGCGGGAAGAAGTGCATTGAAGGCGATCTGCGTTCCATCGGGCGACCAACGTGGCATAAAGGCCCTCATGGGCTGCGAGCTAAGCTGCAGCCGCTCGCTTCCATCCACTCGGCTCCGCCATAGCGTCCCATCCGGGAACGATGTATAGGCAACCCATTGACGATCTGGCGAGAAGGCCAGGCCCTCCGCCGATATTCCGTCGAGATATGGCGCAAATTTGTGGCTGCCCGAATCGTAACGAATGACTTCAGCGCGCCAGTTCACTGCAAGCGCAAAGATTTCCTTTTCGTCTTTTCCTGCAACTGGCCACCGGAACTCGAACGGGCCCGAAGTCAACCGAATGGGTTCGCTATCCCGTTTGGTCCATGGGAAGGCTTTCCGCTCCGGGAGCGACCAGACCTCAAGATGGCCAGTCGTATAGCCCGGGTCTCTCCTCGCCATGATGAAGTATCGTCCATCCGGACTCCAATCTCCGGGATCCGCAAGGAACATCTTGTGAAGGTCTGTTCCATCTGCGGCGGCGCTCATCAGCCAGTAATTATCTGAGTTGTCATTTTGGGTGAATCGAAGGAGTTTGCGGTCAGGAGAAAACCGGAAATGGGCGGAGAAATATTCGACCGTGAACAGTTTCCTGGGTGAGGAACCGTCTCGGTTCGCCGTGTACACATCATGTTCCTGGCTGTAGATGATGCCGGTCCCATCGGCGCCAAACGCGGCATCCGCGGCAAGAATGGACCCAATCCGGAGTGGCGATCCGCCCGCGACGGGCTGAACCCAAATCGACCTCTCAGTATTCCCCTCCTTGCTTGCTATCAGAAGCTCAGTCCCATCCCTCGACAGATCGCAAACGGTTGGGGCCCTGATCGGTAGCGAAAGAGGAGTCACTTCGCCTCCGTTCACAGACACCTGGGCGATCACGGTTCTGCCATCCGGAAACGCTTCGTTGAAATAGATCCGCACTCCATCGCTCAGGAGGGGCCCGCGCTTTCCCTGGCCATCATGGGTCAATTGCGTGAAGCGCACGACTCGCGGCGTTCCTGCTGTCTTGAAGAGCGAAATCCAGCGGACAAGCCCAAGGCGCCAGGTATATGCCCCGGCTAAGAGCAGGACAGCGGCACCGGCAACGATCCACCCGCGCCTCCAGGTAGCGGCAGTCTTTGGAGCAGCCACCTCACCCTGCCCCGCACCGGATCCCGTGGCCGCTGCGGTCGCGCCAGGGATCAGTCCGGGCGAACGCCAGGACTCCGTGTCGCGCTTCAAACGCTTCAGGTCAGAACGCATTTCTGCCGCACTCTGATAGCGTAGCTCGCGGTTTTTCTCCAGAGCCTTGTTAATGATGTCTTCCAGCTTGGGGGGAAGATCAGGATTCAGCCGCACCGCGGGAACTGGGTCATCATCCAGAATCTCGCGGTAAATGACCGCAGCACTCCCGCCACGGAAGGGCAGTACGCCCGTTGCCATCTCGTACAGCACCGCGCCAAACGAGAACAAATCGCTACGTGCATCCAGTTCTTCCGCTCGCGCCTGCTCCGGTGACATATAGGCGACGGTGCCTAGCGGAGAGCCCGGACTGGTCAGGTGCTCCTCGGTCACCGTGGTTTGTTGAACCGTCACTGCTAGAAACCTGTTGGCGGCTGGCGTCACTTTCGCGAGACCGAAGTCCAGAATCTTCGCGTGGCCGCGCTTGGTCACAAAGATATTCGCCGGCTTGATGTCGCGATGAACGATACCTTCGGCGTGAGCAGCATCGAGCGCGTCGGCAATCTCAATCGCCAGATCGAGTAACAGCTCGTTCTCCATAGGCTTGCTGGAGATGCAATGCCTCAATGTCTTGCCCTCCAGAAACTCCATGACCAGAAAGCGTTTGCCGTCATACTCACCAATCTCATGGATAGTACAGATATTGGGGTGGTTGAGCGCTGACGCAGCGCGGGCTTCGCGACGGAACCGTTCCAGCGACGTTGGCTGCAGAGCCACATCTTCAGGGAGAAACTTAAGGGCAACAAGGCGGCCGAGTTCAGTGTCCTCAGCCTCGTAGACAACACCCATCCCACCACCACCAAGTTTCTCGATGATGCGGTAGTGCGAGATGGTTTGGCCAATCATCGGGGAGAGACTCCGATCAAGGCGACTCGCCGGTTTTCGCGCAAGCCTTTCAAAGTGGGCTTTCCCGGGTTTCCGGGAGCTGGTCTCCGGTGCTGCGTTACGCCTAAAGTATAGTACTGGCGACGTGTTCTGCTTGTGACCGCAGATCCGATGACCTCAACCCGCGCCGGGTTCATGAAGCCGGAGGAGAAGGCCTGGTGGACCAACCGCATGACGAAAGCGAGAACCGGTTTCTATACCCCGCCGGCGGTCGGGGTAGATACGCTGTCCTTCCCGGTGTGAACGGCGGCCCATTGTTCTTCGGCACCGGTGCGGATACGACCAACGGCACGGTTTACGTCCTCTCGAAAGACATGCCGTCGATCCTCAAGCTGGTGCCGGCTGGAGAATCCACGGCCGCGAATTCGGGTGGAATGATTCCGAGTCACCCGCGCAATTCCGTGCTACAAGGCAGACCGGGTGTTCCGACCACCGAGCAACTGGGGCGCGCCCTGTATGAACAGCGTTGCCAGATGTGCCACGGCCCCGAACTGAAGGGAGATCGCGGGCCTGAAAGGCTATCGACATTGCTACTTCCAGCGACGAAGCATTTCTTTATGTGTGGAGGACGGGGACCTACCCGGCTGCAAAAGGCAACGGATACAAGCGTCCGTAAGTGGCTCTTTATCTCCTCGTCTCTTCGGGTAGGAAGCTCGGGGACGAAACAGGGGGGAGACGAAAACTGCACCACCGCTTGAGTGGGATACCACAGCACTCGACCTGCCCTTCTTTGATTTCTCATCCACTAGCCAATTCCTCTAAAGCGAAACCCTCCCCTTTGTCATCCCAAAGCGGAGCGCCTCACAGATTGATCGCGTGACACAGCTCTGGTGGCGCGGAGTCGGCGGCGCCTATCGCCATTGCATTTCGAGCGCATATATTTCCTGAGTGCTGATGTCGCGCGCGAGCAAAGGAGAGTCATCGGGGGCGAGCCCGAACCACTGCCCCCAACTGCCGGTCGTCACGCGGCCAATCTTGCTGATTTCCGCGACATCCTCGATCCTGCGATCGCTCATGCGCAAGCGGACGATTCGGTACGCCTTACCAAATGCAGGAGTGTACTGGAAGTAGAGATATTTTCCATCATGCGACCACATCGGGTAACCCGCTTGACAATCGCACGGTTTCGTCCACTTCTGTGTGGAGGTGTCGAAGAGCATCAACTTTTGGGATGCGGCGATCGTGCCCGAGATGTATCTGCCGTCCGGAGACAAATGGGGGGAAAAGTATCCCGCGGAGCCGGGCAAAGTAGAGACACGCCGGGATTTCAAGTCGAGGATATGGATGGCGCCGTTCGGTTCCGCAGCGGAGCCGAAGATCACTGACTTCCCGTCTGGCAACCAATCCACATCCACCTGGCTCTGCTCGCTGGGTAGTATGCGTTCGGCCGATCCGCCCGCGCTCGAGCTAACGTAAATATTCCAGGTGGCCGGCGCGGGAAGAAGTGCATTGAAGGCGATCTGCGTTCCATCGGGCGACCAACGTGGCATAAAGACCCTCATGGGCGGCGAGCTAAGCTGCAGCCGCTCGCTTCCATCCACTCGGCTCCGCCATAGCGTCCCATCCGGGAAGGATGTATAGGCAACCCATTGACGATCTGGCGAGAAGGCCAGGCCCTCCGCCGATATTCCGTCGAGATATGGCGCAAATTTGTGGCTGCCCGAATCGTAACGAATGACTTCAGCGCGCCGGTTCACTGCAAGCGCAAAGATTTCCTTTTCGTCTTTTCCTGCGACTGGCCACCGGAACTCGAACGGGCCCGAAGTCAACCGAATGGGTTCGCTATCCCGTTTGGTCCATGGGAAGGCTTTCCACTCCGGGAGCGACCAGACCTCAACATGGCCACTCGTATAGCCCGGGTCTCTCCTCTCCATGATGAAGTATCGTCCATCCGGACTCCAATCTCCGGGACCCGCAAGGAACATCTTGTGAAGTTCTGTTCCATCTGCGGCGGCGCTCATCAGCCAGGAATTACCTGAGTTGTCATTTTGGGTGAATCGAAGCAGTTTGCGGTCAGGAGAAAACCGGAAATTGGCGGGAAAATATTCGACCGTGAACAGTTTCCTGGGCGAGGAACCGTCTCGGTTCGCCGCGTAGACATCATGTCCCTGGCTGTAGATGATGCCGGTCCCGTCGGCGTCAAACGCGGCATCCCCGGCAAGAATGGCCCCAATCCGAAGTGGCGATCCGCCCGCGACAGGCTGAATCCAAATCGACCTCTCAGTATTCCCCTCCTTGCTTGCTATCAGAAGCTCAGTCCCATCCCTCGACAGATCGCGAACCGTTGGAGCCTTGATCGATAGCGAAAGAGGAGTCACTTCGCCTCCGTTCACAGACACCTGGGCGATCACGGTTCTCCCATCCGGAAACACTTCGTTGAAATAGATCCGCACTCCATCGCTCAGGATGGGGCCGCCCTTTCCCTGGCCATCATGGGTCAATTGCGTGAAGCGCACGACTCGCGGCGTTTCTGCTGTCTTGAAGAGCGAAATCCAGAAGACAATCCCAAGGCGCCAGGTATATACCCCGGCTAAGAGCAGGACAGCGGCACCGGCAACGATCCACCAGCGCCTCCAGGTAGCGGCAGCCTTTGGAGCAGCCACCTCACCCTGCCCCGCACCGGATCCCGTGGCCGCTGCGGTCGCGCCAGTGATCAGTCCGGGCGAACGCTTCGACTCCGTGTCGCGCCTCAAACGCTTCAGGTCAGAACGCATTTCTGCCGCACTCTGATAGCGTAGCTCGCGGTTTTTCTCCAGAGCCTTGTTAATGATGTCTTCCAGCTTAGGGGGAAGATCAGGATTCAGCCGCACCGCGGGAACTGGGTCATGGTCCAAAATCTCGCGGTAGATGACCGCAGCACTTGCGCCGCGGAAGGGCAGTACGCCCGTGGCCATCTCGTACAGCACCGCGCCAAACGAGAACAAATCGCTACGTGCATCCAGTTCTTCCGCTCGCGCCTGCTCCGGTGACATATAGGCGACGGTGCCTAGCGGAGAGCCCGGACTGGTCAGGTGCTCCTCGGTCACCGTGGTTTGTTGAGCCGTCCCTGCTAGAACCCTGTTGGCAGCTCGCGTCACTTTCGCGAGACCGAAGTCCAGAATCTTCGCGTGGCCGCGCTTGGTCACAAAGATATTCGCCGGCTTGATGTCGCGATGAACGATACCTTCGCTGTGAGCGGCATCGAGCCCGTCGGCAATCTCAATCGCCAGATCGAGCAAGAGCTCGGTCTCCATAGGCTTTCCGGAGATGCAATGCTTCAATGTCTTGCCCTCTAGAAACTCCATGACCAGAAAGCGTTTGCCCTCATACTCACCAATCTCGTGGACAGTACAGATATTGGGGTGGTTGAGCGCTGACGCAGCGCGGGCTTCGCGACGGAACCGTTCCAGCGACGTTGGCTGTAGAGCCAGGTCTTCAGGGAGAAACTTAAGGGCAACAAGGCGGCCGAGTTCAGTGTCCTCAGCCTCGTAGACAACACCCATCCCGCCACCACCAAGCTTCTCGATAATGCGGTAGTGCGAGATGGTTCGGCCAATCATCGGGGAGAGACTCCGATCAAGGCGACTCGGCGGTTTTCGCGCAAGCCTTTCGAAGTGGGCTTTCCCGGTTTTCCGGGAGCTGGTCTCCGGTGCTGCGTTACGCCTAAAGTATAGTACTGGCGACGTGTTCTGCTTGTGACCGCAGATCCGATGACCTAAACCCGCGCCGGGTTCATGAAGCCGGAGGAGAAGGCCTGGTGGACCGACCGCATGACGAAAGCGAGAACCGGTTTCTATACCCCGCCGGCGGTCGGGGTAGATACGCTTGTCCTTCCCGGTGTGAACGGCGGCCCATTGTTCTTCGGCACCGGTGCGGATGCGACCAACGGCACGGTTTACGTCCTCTCGAAAGACATGCCGTCGATCCTCAAGCTGGTGCCGGCTGGAGAATCCACGGCCGCGAATTCGGGTGGAATGATTCCGAGTCACCCGCGCAATTCCTGCTACAAGGCAGACCGGGTGTTCCGACCACCGAGCAACTGGGGCGCGCCCTGTATGAACAGCGTTGCCAGATGTGCCACGGCCCGGAACTGAAGGGAGATCGCGGGCACCGGCGGCTTCGAGGTGGTTCCCGGAGCCACCATCACCACGCCGCCGCCCATTCCCCCCAGCCAATTCGCACTGGTCCCGACCGCGACCACGGCCTTGCAAAGCTGGGGAACCCATATGACCACTCCCTACGTTCAGGAGTGGAACCTCACGGTGGAGAAACAGCTTCCCTGGAAGATGGCCTGGGATACGACCTACGTAGGCAACATCGCCGTTCACAACTGGGTTAACCTGCCCGGCAATCAGCCGCTGACCAACGGGCCCGGGTCACCGACAATCAGAAGACCGCTGGCAAAATACACCGAGGCGGCCATCAACGAGACCTTGCCCATCGGCCCCGCCAACTACTCGGGACTCTCCTCCAAGTTCGAGAAGCAGTTCCAAGCGGGCGTCTCTTTCCTCGCGGCGTTTACCTACGGACGTGAGATCGACCTGCAGGATCCTTCCTCGGAGGAGTGCCTGGGGAGCAGCGGTTGCGGCGGCGGCGATAGTGTGCAGAATGCTTATAACTTCCAGGCCCAGCGAGGGCCATCCGACAACAATGCGGCCGTGCGCTTCAGCTTAGGTGGAGAATGGGCATTTCCCTTAGGACGGGGCAAGGCTTACCTGACCTCGGGTTGGAAGTCGGCGATCGCCGGAGGGTGGGCCCTCGCCGGGATCTATCAATACGAGACCGGATTCCCCTTCACCGCGGTTCTCGGGTCTGACAACGCCAACGCGGGAAATACCTCGTGGCCGAATCGGGTTTGCAACGGCAACATATCGCATCCCAAGGTGACGGCCTGGTTCGATACCTCGTGCTTTGTTACGCCCTCCGAATACCAGTTCGGAAACGAGGGACGCAACGTGCTGCTCGGCGGACGCATCGACAACCTCGACCTGAGCGCACATAGGGAATTCCATCTTCCCACTCCGCGGGAAACGGCCCTCCAGTTGCGGTTTGAAGCGTTCAACGCTTTGAACCATCCTCAGTTCGCGCAGCCTGGGTCCACGGTGGGCACGACCACCTTTGGTGTCGTCACCGCCACATCGCAGGCAAATCGAACGCTTCAGGTAGGGGCTCGCCTGGTCTTTTGAGATGGTCGCGATCGTCTTCCGCTACAGTGGATCAACAAGTTTGCTCGTGGATCCGAAGCCCATCAGCCCGCCGCGCAGGATTCTGCGCGCAAAGGAAGGTTCATGCTATGCCGTTAGATAGAAGAGACTTTGTCAAATCGCTTACCGCATCATTCGCGCTACCAGGCATGACTTCGGCCCTGGCAGACGCCGCCGGCTCTGCCGGCCCGGCACAAGCCGCACGGCAAAAGTCTCCAAACGTAATCCTCGTGATTTGTGACGATCTGGGATACGGAGATCTCGGCTGCTATGGCTCGAAGCTTCCGACGCCGAATCTCGATGCGATGGCGGCCGCGGGAGTGCGGATGACGCATTTCAATTCGGCGCACCCCGTATGTTCGGCTTCACGGGCGGCGCTGCTTACCGGGCGCTATGGTCATCGCATGAACACCTACGGAGCCTTCGCTCCCAACTCTCCCGTCGGGACCTCCCTCGATGAAACATTGCTTTCCAATCTTTTTCATGCGGCCGGCTACAGCACGGAAATGATCGGTAAATGGCATTTGGGAGATAAGCCGGAGTACCTGCCAACCAATCGTGGCTTCGACTCCTACTATGGCGTTCCCTACAGCGACGATTACTATCCTCTCCCCTTGATTCGCGATCTCACCGCCCTCGATAAGGATACGGATCGCGATCTATTGACGCCCCGCTACACGGAGGAAGCGGTGAAGTTTATTGAAACTCGCCGGGAAAAACCTTTCTTCCTCTATCTTGCGTTTTCCTATCCACATGATCCGGCAAGAGCGTCGGCCCGCTTTCGCGGCAAGACGCAGTTTGGCGATGTGGGCGATAGCATTGCGGAAATCGATTGGAGCGTTGGCGAGATAGTGCGCGCAGTTGAGCGCAAAGGCCTGACCTCTGACACGCTGATTTGCTTCACTAGCGACCACGGTCCCTGGTATCAGGGGAATCCGGGCGGCCTGCGTGGCCGGAAAGGATCCTCTTTTGAAGGTGGCCTCCGCGTTCCGTTTCTCGCCAAGTGGCCGGGAAGAATCGCGGCCGGCACGGTGGAAGACGGGTGGCACTCCAATCTCGACGTACTGCCCGCGCTATGCACCTTGTGCGGGCTGACACCTCCCGAAAAGCCGCTCGATGGTGTCGATATGTCGGGAAGCCTGGGTGGCAAGAAGAGCCAGCCGAAGTTGAAACCACGCCTTTACTTTTGCTCCATGGGAAACCACGGTCTGGATTTGCACTGCATTCGCAAAGGAAAGTGGAAGTTGCGCGTGGCGCAGGGGATCCAGGGTGAGATCTATATCAACGACCGCACCACGGGGGCGCGAGCCAGTGAGTGGCTCAAGCGCGCCGAGCTCTATAACCTGGAGATCGATCCCGCCGAAAGCTATGACGTTGCGAAACTTCATCCGGAAATCGTCGCAGAGCTTTCGAAGGATATCGAGGCATCGATGCCGTCGTTCCCCCCGGAGGTGGTTGCGGCCTATACCTCGCTGCGCCAGCGGGAGGGCGATATCAGCACGCCCTCGGGCGCTTCGCCGAGACCGCGTGTCCCAAATCCGGCCTGGTCCTGGGAGCCTGAAGACCGTCGCTAAAGCGGGCAGGCCAGAGGACAAACATCGACTTCAGCTCGCCTTGGAGTCATCCAGCCGTGAAATTACCCGGGCGGCAGCCCTGCGTAATTCCGTCCCGGACTCATTCCCCGACGCCTTGAACCTCTTATAAGCAGTTGCGTTGCCGTCGTGGCCGGCAACCATGATGGCACCGCAACTACTTACGAAGCCTTTAGTGCGCTCTGTTGCCCCTGAACAAGGGTGGCAGCGTCTTGCGCTTGGTCGCCGGAGTTTCCGACAACCACCACCTTGTTTTTTCCCTCGTCCGCTTTGCGGATATCGATGCCGCCCTTGAAGAAGGCGCCTTCGCCGATGGTGATGCGTCGTGCAGTCACATCGCCGGTCAACGAACCTTCACTACGAATGTCCACACGGTCGCTGACATAGATATTACCGCTCACTTTGCCAAGAACCACCACTTCACGAGCTGTGATATTCGCCGCCACCAGCGCATCCCGGCTAACCGTCACCCGGCTACCAGGTAAGTTGATCGTGCCCTCGACATTGCCGTCGATGTACAACGATTCGGTGCCGATCACTTCGCCCTTGATCTGCAGGCTTCTGCCAATCGTAGCCGGATCCGCGGCCCTCACCGCAGCGGAGTAATTGTTGGAAGAATTCGGTTCATGGATTGCCGCCATGGATACAGACGACAGCGTGGGTTCCTCGCTGGAGGACAGCGAAGGGGTTCCAGGTCGGGTTTGCGTTATGTGATTGGTCACAGCGTTTGTCTCAATTCGGCATCGGGATAATAACGTCAGCACGATCTGGAATCATGCTACGTCCGCTGGTTTGAGATCGCAAATACTTGCAGGTGACTCAAGCGATTCCCCCACCTCAGATGGGCTCTTCGAACTGGCTCTTTTCGGGGACGGAGAACCTATTCCGGCGAGTCAAGGGAATCTCCGATAACGCCCCCAGGTTCGCTGGGATTGGTTCGCCGGGATTAGTTCGCCGGGATTGGGTCCGACGGGAATACTTCGCCTGCAAGACTAGTTGACGCTGACGCTGTAGCCCAACCTGGTAGAGGCCGTTCCACTTCCCGTGCTTTGCAGGACGGTGGTTAGGTTGTGGATCGCCGTGGCGCCGGTCTTTGGTGTCCAGCCGTTGTGAAACTCTCCGTACTGATCTTCGACATTCGTATCCGTCGCGGATGCGTGCTCATCGACCAACTCATAAAGATAGGTTCTCGCGATCCCGTTCAGCGCATTTTCAAAAACTGTGTTCAGGTTGTACTTGGCCGCGGAGAGCTCATCCACATAACTGGGAGTGGTCGTATATCCGGTTTCGGCCGGGAAGAGTGCACCCCCTTGCCGTCCAGGGAACTGGCTCAGGCAACTGGTCGACCCAAACCGGCCTCTCCCGACCCAATCGACCTTTGTCCGACGTTTTCGCATAGCCATAAAGTCGTGTATTTGTGAATGTTCACCCACACGTTTCCCTAGACCGGGTTCGATGTGGTCTCATATCCGCTTGTAGGGTTCAAGTTGGGTAGGATTTGCGCAACACACGGTTATTGCCTAGACCATGCGTCCGAGGTGGAGATTCACGTTTCGCTGAGCCCGTCCACCGCACCATGCGGACACCACTGGTTATGCTCATCCTGTGTCTGCCGCTCTGGGTCGGAGAGGCCCAAACAGCAACCGCGCCCTATCAGTTTTCCGGCAGCTTTAGCGCGCTGTCGAACTCCTTCAACGGAGTCCCTGGTTCGCGGCAGCCGCTGCTCGGCTGGGGCGGTAGCGCCGCCTTCCCCGCATGGCATAATCTCCGCTTCGTCCTCGATTACGCCAACTACCAGGGCACAAACCTGGGATCGCCCCAGCACGCCCACTTCCCCACCGCTGGCGGCCAATATAGCCACCGCATTGGCCGCGAGAGCATCTTCGGCAAGATGCTCTTCGGCGAAGGCTGGCTGAACAAGAATTGGGCTGCAAACGGAGCCGCCGGGACGCTTGCGTCTTTCACCGTCTACGCCGGCGGCGGAATCGACACCCCTCTGAGCAAGCACTTCAGTCTGCGGGTCGAGGGCGGCTGGGAGCACACCAATTTCGCTCTCAAAATGAACAGCACCTCCTTATTCCCCTACTACAGAATTCCCGGTCTCCCCAGCGACTTCGCGCGTTTCTCCACGGGCATTGTATGGGCTCCCCGTCTGGCTCCGCCTGCGAGCGCGGTCACGCAGGTATCCACCACACCACCGGCGCCTCCGGAAGCTGAAATCACCTTTGAAGCGGCATCGTCTTTCGGCCACTGGGACATCCAGGCAGGCAGCTGGTGGACCTACCTCCATGTCGCCGGCATCGAGTACGACCGGCACACCTGGGGCAAATTCATCGGTGCACGCATGGATTACGTTGGCGAGATCCTGCCACTTACTCTCCTGCGTCAGCCCGCCGTAGAGGACGAATACGGAGATCCCTTGAGCCACCACTACACCACGGTACCCGGTCTCGCGGTCACGCCGATCGGGCTCCGCGCGCTTTGGCGCAACGGCAAGGTGTGGAAGCCCTATTTCACTGTCAAGGGCGGCGTGGTCGCATACACGCAGAAGGCGCTCTCGCGCGATGGCGCCTACCTCAATTTCACGCTTCAGACGGGCGTGGGCACAGAGCTTCGTCTCACGCACGCCTGGGAGATTCGTCTCGGCGCCGGCGACTTCCACTTTTCCAATGGCCGCCAGGTGCCCAGCAACCCCGGCACCGACGAGATGATGTATACCGTCGGTCTCAGCTACCACCTTCACAGCAACAGGACGGCAGACTGATCGATGCCACATGCTGCGGCTACGAGCGTTGACCTATTGCAGCAAGTTCAGCTGCTCGCCCTGGGGTCCGGCGGGAATACTTCGCCTACAAGACTAGTTAACCTGCACGATCAGCGGGTGATCGATAACGCTGATGCTGAGCGTGCTTACATCGCTGTAGGTCGCAATCGGCGTGGTGCCGATCATTGGATCGTAGACCGCAACGTTGGAAAATGTCGCACCGAGATTAACCGTCACGGGATAAGCGGGGGCGGCGATATCCGTGGCACTCGTCGGGTTGTAAACCGTGGCATCAATCCAAACTGCGAGATCGAATGCCGTACCGCTGCCGAGCAGGAAGCTGTGCCCCGTCGCGGGCAATCCGCTGACGCTGTAGCTCAACCTGGTAGGGGCCGTTCCACTTCCCGCGCTTTGCAGGACGGTGGTTAGATTGTGGATCGCCGTGGCGCCAGTCTTTGGTGTCCAGTCGTTGTGAAACTCTCCGTAGTGATCTTCGACATTCGTATCCGTCGCGGATGCGTGCTCATCGACCAACTCATAAAGATAGGTTCTCGCGATCCCGTTCAGCGCATTTTCAAAAACTGTGTTCAGGTTGTACTTGGCCGCGGAGAGCTCATCCACATAGCTGGGAGTGGTCGTATATCCGGTTTCGGTAATTACCGCCGGCCGGCCAGGTGTATCTTGCTCGAGTATCGGCAACCAGTGAGGCATGTTTTGTTCCCACACGTTGCTGGACGAGGCATAAACATGAGCGTTGCCATAGCTGACGTAGGGAGCGAGGTTGCCAAGCTGCTCCTCGCCGGCGGCAACACCGGTGATTCCGTACGATAGCGTCAACGCATAGACAGGAACCGCTTCGAGCGATGGGTTACTTTGCACCGCTGTCCACAAATCCTGCGAGACCTGTACCCCCGCAGCATAAGTGTCGGTGATGCCCTCATACGTAATGGGCCATGCATTGATCTCGTTTGGTCCCTCGATCGCGGCGATAGAACCGGGGTAAGCCTGCTGGAAAGCAGCCACCTCCGCAATCGTGTCCGTGACATCGACAGCACCGTTTCCCACCACGAGAGCGTCGAACTGGACACCGGCCGCGGCTACTGCGGCATTCGCATCTGCCGTTGTCGGATCCTGAGTGTAACCGGGGGGCTGATCGCGGATGGTGTTGATGCCTAGATAGCGCAGAGCCGAGATTACATTTTGCGACTGGCCGTAATAGGGCGTATTCCCATAACCAAGGTGAGTATTGATCCCGAGATTCTGCAGGAAGGCGGAAGTTCCTTCCGGGGCCGGATTCAAAACCGTACAGCTTGCAGTGGTGCCGCCGTTGCTGCCTGTGCATTGCCAGGTCCACGGGCCGCTGCCCGTGACCGCCGAGGCTGTGCCTGCGCTGCAAAAACCCGCACTGGGCGCGACGGTCGAAATGGTGCCATTCGCCGCCCCGCATGCACCGTTTACGGGTGCCGGCTCGCCGGCACTCCCGGTATTGACCGTGAGCGAATTGAGCGCCGTTGCTGACGTATAGTCAGTCGCGTCGGACGGTGTAAACATAACTGTCAGTTGCTGTGTGCCTACCGGCAGAACAGTGCCCGCCGCCGGATTGTAGGAGAAGTTGCCCGGCACATTCGCCGTCGCATCCAACTGTGCTCCGTTGAGGGCAGCTCCTTGGTGAATTGGGGCCAAGGCAGCCCATGAGATTACCGATGTGGCCTGGCTAACCGTAAGCTGCACGGTGGAAGTAACCGCGGAATAGCTGGCTGTGTCAGCGGGCGTGAAGATGGCTGTGAGCTTCTGCGATCCTGCGTGGAGGACCGTCCCGGCGGCAGGTGAGTAGATAAAGTTACCCGGGACGCTCGCTGTAGCGTCCAATTGGGCGTTGCTCAAGGCGGTGCCGTATTGGATCGACGCCGGCGTATTCCAGGTGATGGTTGGAGCGATCGGGGCCGCCGCTGTAATGGTGAGCGAGTCGTGTGCTGTTATCGGCGTGTAGTCGGTCGTGTCGGACGGTGTAAACGTGGCTGTGAGCTGTTGTGTGCCCGCCGGCAGAACGGTGCCCATCGCCGGACTGTACGAGAACGTACCTGGTACATTCGCCGTCGCACTCAACTGTGCTGCGCCGAGGGCCGTGCCTGCCTGCATAGGGGACAAGGGGGCCCAGGTAATTACCGGAGCGGCCTGGGTAACCATAATCTGCGCATTGGAAGTAACTGCACTGTAAGTTACCGTGTCGGAGGGCGTGAAGGTTACTGTGAGCTTCTGGGTTCCCGCCTGGAGCATCGTTCCGGCGGTAGGTGAGTAGACAAAGTTACCCGGGACGCTCGCCGTCGCGTTTAATTCAACATCGCTCAGTGCGGCGCCATACTGGATCGTCGCCGGAGGATTCCAGGTGATAGAAGGACTGCCCGTCACCGGAGCTTTGCTCGCCGCGATGGACCCACCGCCGCATCCCATAATCGCGATAGAGAGCATACCCAGAAGGCAGAAAACGAACCAAGACGTACAAGATTTATGCATGCGTCCCCCGTGAAAGCCGCGATTGCGAACAGCACCTGGGGGAAACAAGACCGTATTAAGGCCGCAAGATCGTCTGCTTCAGAACTTGCGGTTGGCTGCAGATCGATAATGGAGCGCATACCACTAATGGGTCAATCGAATCCCACTTATGGGGGATTACACCCGTTCAAACTAGTCGAATCCACAAGTTAGTTACGATCGGCTACGAGTTTTGTGGGTTTTTGTGGAACAGACAGACCTGGCACTTTCACGCGAGTTTCGTCGACGATGCTTGTAAAAGTGCCAGTTCCCTACTTAAAATGACAATTACGACGCCCGGTTGAAACGCTTTGCATCCCTGGCTTCACTATCGGATCAAGAACCTTTGGCTTGCAAATGACGGCGCTGAAATGACCCAGACGATACGAGACGCATTCGGACACAAAGAAGAAAGAGGGTTCGACCCGATAGCACGATCTCATGCCGAGGCACATCAGTCTGTGGGGCCGCAGTCATCTTCCAGTCCGGCCTTTCTTGAAAGGCTGGAACAGTACAGCATGGAGGGGGAATCGCCAGAATATGGCCTGCTCCCTCGCCGCTGGCTGGACAGGCCGGGCATTCGAAAATTCCTGAGCTTCGGTCTTGTCGATAAAGTCTTAATCGAGGCTTGGTCGCGCCAGTATTCCATGGCGAACTTTCCATCATGGAAGTTTGCCGCCATTCTTCCCAGCATCCCGCCACCCGCAAACCCTCAGCCCTCTGCAGGCAAAACACCAGGCACACGCGTCAACCCGGCTTCATCCAAAGAAGCAGTCCTACGGGTATCAGCCGCCGATTCAAAGGAGGGAGTCGAAGCTGGCGACTCCTTCAATCGGCAAGCTGCAAATGAAAATCCCCGCGCCTTCAGGTCCTGTTACTAGATTTTCGCCGATTCCCGAGCGGTCTGATTTCACTGAGATTCCCGCCAAAGACAGCCTCAGCTCGTCCGTGGAGAAGAGGCCGCCAACCAACGCACGCCCATCTAAGAAGAAGTGAAGGGTTCCGCCACCCGCGACACCTATCGAGCCGGGGGCTCCGTGGGGGAAAAGAGGGACAGGGTGGTTTATTTTGCCTTGTGATGATTTGCGTTGAGAATGGGAAAATCGCGCACGTCAGGCCGTTCCCATTCCGCCATGACCGCGACTCGCTGCAACCGATCGAACTAGGAGCGCCCAGATGAAGAAGGTATCTGACCAACAAAACAAAGACAGGAACACCGAGCCATCGTCCCCCGGGCGCCGCACCTTCGTCAAGGGCATCGCTGCCATGGGAGCGGGCGTCGCCGCTTTCCCTCTCTTGACCAACACGGCGGGAGCTGAGGTTTCGTCCGCTCCCGATAACGCAATTCCTGCGGGATCGAGCAGAGCCGAGGCCACGCTTCCAGTCCCCCTGGCCTTCCAGGGCGACAAGATCGACTGGCACGGATTCGACCGTTACGACTTCGTGATGGATATGCAGACGTTGGCCATCACGCCTTTCAAGGCGCCGGCCAGCGAACAGTCCGGCAATCTCGGAGAGTCGGATAAAGGACAGCTACGGTGCGTTGTCGTTGTGCCCAAGCAAGCGGCTGCCGGCAACCCGTGGTCCTGGCGCGGCGTTTACTGGAATCACCAGCCCCAGGCCGAAGTCGAATTGCTCAAAAGAGGCTTTCACATTGCATACGTTTCGATGGACCCCAAGCCAAGGTCATCCACGGAATTGACTATGGATGAGCGTATGGATGAGCTTGGCATGTCCCCAAGGTCATTAGCGGAGTGGGATGCCTGGTATGCCTACCTCACCGGGCAGTACGGCTTGTCGAAGAAACCCGCGTTCATCGGCATGAGCCGGGGCGGAATATTCGAATATAGGTGGGGCACCGCCAATCCCGACAAGGTCTCCTGCATCTATGCCGACAATCCAGGGATGGAGCATGAGGCTTTTCAGAGGCTGGGAGACCTTGGCGCGGGCCGATGTGCCTGTCCTTCAAATCTGCGGCAGCATCGATCCGATCTTCGGCGAGTACGCTTCCGCCATCGAGGCCATTTATCAGCAGTTTGGCGGGCGCATCTCGATGATGGTCAAGGAAGGTTACGCCCATCATCCGCATAGCCTCCGCAATCCCAAGCCTATCGCAGACTTTATTGAGCAGAGCGTCCAGGCGGTAAGGGGGCCGGCGCCGCGCTTCGCGGGCGACAGCTTTACGCGGACCTCCTACTACAACATCGAGAATTTCTACCGCGATTACCCGGATGAGGACACCTACATCACCTGCCGAGGGCCGCTGTTTTCTCCGTGCTATGACCGCTACGAATTCAGCGTGCGCGGCACGCCGATGACCACCAATGTTATCGTGCCCAACACCGCGGCGCCGGGGATGCCCTGGGTGTACCGTGCGGGTTTTGTGTTTCGTGACGCGAAGGTCGATCAGGCGCTGCTGGCCAAGGGCTTTCACATCGTCACCGGCCCCGTAGGAACCAACGCGGACACTCCGCTGGTGAAAGATTGGGACACGGCGTATGAATACCTGACCGGGCACGGCTTTTCCAGGAAGCCAGTGATGGAAGGTGCGGGCGGCGCCGCCTGCGCAGTCTACGCGTGGGCCATCGAAAATCCTGACAAGGTTTCCTGCGTCTACGCTGAGAATCCGCGCATGCGCAGCCCACTCGAGAAAACGCAACCGATCGATAATCTCGCTCCCCTGGCCAAAGCCAACGTGCCGCTTCTTCACGTTTGCGGCAGCCTCGACCCGTGGTTCAAGGACAATACGCTCGAGGTGGAGAAGCGATACAAGAAACTTGGCGGCAAAATCCAGGTCATCGTCAAGAAAGGCGACGGACATTATCCGCTAGCACCGGAGGATCCGGCCCCGGTTGTGGACTTTATCACCCGGGCAGCTACGTAGCGCTTCCCTACCGGAACCAGGACGCGGAAAACCGCGCGTCTCTTCCTTCGCTCAGCAAGCGCTAGTTCGCAGAAGGGTGATCGACGTGGTCGATCACCATCACCTCTACCTGCGCTTTTCCGGATTCCAGCTTCAGCCCAAGCTGCTCCTGAATAGCGGTAAACAGTGGCGGAGGTGCGTCCGCGGCCTCGCTCGGCGGGGGAGGCCGCATCCCCATCCCGCTAAACTGCGAATCGTCCGGCGTCCACTTCAACTGAAAATCCCACTTGCCGGCGAGGCCCGTGTGATCCACCACCGGACGGTCAAGCACGGCCGACTGCATCAGATGCGCAAAGTCTTCCATGGTCGCGTTGCGCACATTCAGGTCGCCAAGCTGACGGAAGAACAATGCGGGAAGTCCGTTTAGATTGGTGTCGTCCTTGGTCATCTTCGGATCGGTTTTCCCGGCCGTCAGCACATACGCCGGCAGCTCTTTCTTATCGTTATGGAATTTGAGTTGGAAGCGATCCGCAAGCAGCTTCTTTACCATTGTTCGCAACTGCTCCCGGCTTGGCGTCCCCGGGGTATCCGGCTTGCCCTCGATATCGAATTTTTCTGAGTTCATCCAATCCTGCCCGCCGATGACCTGCTTCTCCTGCACGTCGTAGGCAAAGCCGATAAGAGCCATGAGTGTTGTGTTGATCGTCGTGAATCGATTGCCGCGCCACAGAAATGCCCTGCCCGGGCGATCGGGCTGACTTGGCTTGATGGTCGCCACTTCTAAACTCGGATCGGCATCCGCCGCCATCGGCTTGGGCGGTTCAGGAATCGCCCATGCCGTGTCAGCGTTGGCACGTTCCAGAGGTAGTGGGATCGGCATCGTGCCTTCCATCCAGGTTCCTACAATCGACTTGCCGTCCTCGGACATCTTGCCTTCATAGCTGCGCGGGACCACCGTGACCGTGAATTTGAGCACACCATCCTGAAAGCTGACGGTTGCTATGGGAGCGGCCTGACCGCCCTGGTCGATGCTGTACCACACAGCCTTAAGGGCGCCGGCGTCCGTCTTGGAAATCTTCACCACTAACCTCAGGTCGACATCGGGATGTTGGTCTGTCTTGGGAATATGCAGCGTTCCCTGCCAGGTCCCCACAATGTCCTTCGGCGAAGCTGCCGGCGCCGCGGCACTCTGCCCGGCCGGTGCAGTCCGTGTATTCTGCTGCGCGGCCGCTGGCGAAGGAGCTTGGGCTCCCGAGCACACTCCGCCCGCAATCATCAGTCCGGCAATTGCAATGCCGGGCAGCCACAACCGCCAATTCATCGGTTTCCGGCTCAAACCAGTCTTACGCCCCGCTCGCTTCGTCGTCATGGAAATGCCCCCTTCTGCGCCTATCCCTGAGATATCGCAGGGAACGCAAAACACCGGGTGAACCTCCTCCCTGTCACCCGCTTCGCCCGTCCCCGGTTCCCAGCAACGTAGTCCCTACCAACTGCTCAAACAGCCTGTCCAGCCTATCCCCGAGCGAATCGTCTTCCGTAATGATCCCGGTATGAACCGCCGACGTCTGAATAATCGTGCTGCGTGGCGCGATCAGCCACTGGAAGCGTTCTCTTTGCGAGAGCTTTGCGATTGGCCCGGCCGTCTCGTCGCCGGCGCTGATACGTGTTACGGCCTCCGCGTGCTGCTTCACCGTTTCGAGGTCCAGCATCGGCCACAGCATGTGCAGCCGTGCCTCGTCGACGTGCACCTTGGCCTCAAGCAGACGCTTTTCCAAACAAAAAACGATCACGCCGATATTCAGGAACTCCTGCCGCTCGACGCGCGGGACCACGCGCAGCACAGCGTAGTCAAACGAAGCTTTGGTGAGCACGGATCGCCTCCTGTTCGAAGTTTACTGCTGTCGCCAGTCGGTGACTCAGGTACTCGAAGTATTGTGTGCGGCGCTGCTCAGCGGACGCAGAGGCGGAAGCAATCCAGGCATCGGGGACTTGATCGAGAATAGCGCGCAGCACGGCAGGCGTGAGCCGTCGATGGGCCAACGACGACGCGTCCGCAATCGTGCTCGCCCAGGGCAAGAGCACATGCTTGCTAATCACCGCAAAGGGCGACTCCGCCTTCTCTTCTGCCGTCTCCCAGTTGTGATGGAAAAACAGGGCGGACCCGTGGTCAATGAAGTGCAGCGAATGGTGCCACACCAGCAGGTTCGGGTTACGCGGGGTGCGGTCTACATTCTGCACGAAGGCGTCGAACCAGACTGCCATCGACGCGACCTCGGGCGTCGCCTGGTCGCCCGCCGCAGGGTCGAACGTCGTCGAGCCGGGCAGATAGTCGAGTGCAAGATTCAGCCCGGTGCTGGCGTTGAGCAAATGACGAATCTCTGCGTCCGGCTCGTTGCGTCCGAGTGCTGCGTCGACCTCGGCGAAGACCAGCTCCGGCACTTTCAACCCCAGCGCGCGGCCGATTTCACCGGCTACCAGTTCTGCGACCAGCGCTAGTGGTCCTTGCCCCGCTCCGCGAAACTTGACCACGTAAAGCCCGAGATCATCCGCCTCGACGATCGCGGGCAGCGAGCCGCCCTCGCGCAGGGCGAGAACGTAGCGGATAGTCTGGACGGTACGCAGCATCCATCTAGTGTATCCATCCCGAAGCAGGGCATGGATTGAGCCTGAGACAGGAGCTTAGGGTGGCGTAAAACTAAAAACCCAAGGCGATGGCTGAATAGACGTCGGGCTCGGCCATGCCCACACGGTCAGCAAAGTAAGAAAAAGCACAACGGCCAAGAGCAATCGGAGGTCTTCCTTTGGCAGCATAGGGCAATCCTTGATGCTGATATGGTGCGCCAGGAAGCGGAAACGTTACGCATGTCTCGGGCGGTCGTAACGGCTGATGGCGCCATCCTCCACTGAACGCACTAAGGTAACAGTTAGTCGGGCAGCTCTTCGATGGAGCGAGGTTCCACCATCGAGCGCCCCTCGGCGGTATGGCGAAAATGGCTGGATGCCGTGTAAGACTTGAGACGGGCGCGCATGATGCCCCCTAGGGGGCGATGCGAGGCCAGGCTATGCCAGGGATTGAAGCTGAGGTACTCGTCCACCCAGACCCGGCGAGCATCCGAGTACGCATTTTGCGGTTGAGCCGTAATCCGGGCAACCGTGAGAAAGGGGCTGAGGCGTTCGTCCCATGCGACGGAGGCGTCTTCGACGGGCATCTTCGTGAGGTCGGTGCAAAGCTGAAACCGTAGCTCCCACACTGCCGTCTCCTTTTGAAAGAACGCCACGATGCTGTCCTTCACACTGTTCCATGAGTGCGGATGATCCACGTGTTTGCCGCGCAGCGTGATGAGACTAGGGGACACAGGAGCTAATTGCATCTTGCCAAAGTAGTCGCCGAATCGCAGCGGCGCCGCAGTGTAGTACGTCTCCCCGAGTGGATGGGTAGGAGGATGGCCAAAGCCCTTGAGGAAGGCGGATTGCTGTCCGGCCAGTTCGAGGGTTTCTTCCGCAGTCTGCGCCGCTGAGCTAACCACCTGCTTCAATGCCTCGGGATCATCTGCGTGTTTTGCGCGCAGCCCGATGACTTTCAGGAAGTCGTCTGCGTGCGCGGCAAATGTGCTGGCATTGTTAAGGATGAAGTCCTGGGTTACCTGGCCTGCATGGTTTGGAAGCATCTCTCCCTCGACACCGGTGACCTTGATGGCAAGACCGCGTGTCGTGGAGATGTGGTCGGACAGTATGTCGCCCGGATCGGTCGAGAAGCGCATGATCACGCCGTAGTTTGCTGGTTTCGCGAACAGACCTTGCCGTAGTTCCCCGGGAAGGTCGGGTAAAACGGTAACTTCCGCCTTCAGCAGACCGTGACTCTTCGCGTGAACGGCGCGCACCGTATGACGCTGCCGCTCTCCTACTCTCTTCGCAACATCCAATAATGTCGCCGCGATTTGCTCCGCTATCTCCGCCTCGCCGTCAGGTATCGTTTCCACTTCATCTGAGTAGCGAACAAACATGTCTCCTCCCGGCATCTCCAGCGAACTCTGACACGAGGATGCGCCACTCCCTGGGATACCGTCTATTGTGCCTTGGTATCGGTCTGCCGGTTCCCAGATCAGGCACCCCCGGAACGGCGGAGATTCTTTCCTCAAGAAAAAAAAGGTCTTCCAAGCCGGTGGGATGGTGGGAACAAGTTGAGGGCCAGGAACGTTTAAGGTATAGAGCGGCCTGAACTTAACAGAAGCAAGGTGGGGAGAAGATGAAACAAGACCTGCGATTTGCGATTCGGATGCTTTTGAAGCAGCCCGGCTTTAGCCTGATTGCGGTCCTCACCCTGGCGCTGGGTATCGGGGTGACCTCGGCGGTGTTCAGTTTGATTCAGGGCGTGCTGTTGACGCCGCCTCCCTACAAAAAGCCGCAGCAACTGGTGCTGGTGCAGAGCGCACGGACCGACGGGCAAAAAGAGGCAAACCCGCACGATTGGCCGGCCCAACAATGGCTGGAATGGCAGAAAGAAGCGAAGTCGTTTGCGGACATCGCCGGCTATTATTGGCAATTCAATTTCCTGATCCGAAATGATGGCAGTCAATCGATCCAAGGTATGGCTGTGACCAGGGATTATCTGCAGCTCATGGGACTGCGCCCCGTGGTGGGGCGTGGCTTTGGGGAGCAAGACTTCGCCCAGGGACCAGTCAAAGTAATTCTTCTGGGTTACGAGTTCTGGCAGCGGACGTTCAACGGCGACCCGCAAATCATAGGCAAAACGGTTCGTATCAGCCGGTGGGACGTCCCGCCGACGATCATCGGCGTGATGCCGCCGGGAGTGCGCTTTCTGCCTTCACCCGGGGCGGCAAAGGAGCCGAATTACAACGTGAACGCGCTGGTCGATTTCTGGAGTCCTGCCGAGCCCGACTCTAAGTATCTGAAGTTACCGGTTTGGAACGTAGTGGCGCGACTGAAGGACGGCGTGACGCCTCAGCAAGGACAGGGCGAGCTGGCGGTGCTGACGGCGAGGGAGGCACAAGCGGAGAAGGAATTTGAAGGTTTCCGGCCGCAAGTGCAATCCCTGACGGACGAGATGAATCAGGACGGCCGGGGCATTTTGCTCCCGCTGCTCGGTGCGGCCGCGCTGGTACTGCTGATTGGTTGCGGCAACACTGCGGCTTTGCTTTTGGTGCGAGGGCTGCAACGCCAGCAGGAGTATGCCGTACGCAGCGCGATGGGTATGGGACGCGTCGCCCTCTTGCGCCAGGTATCCATCGAAAGCCTGCTACTGGCGCTTCTGGGTGGGGTCTTCGGTGTGGGGCTGGCGGCTGCCATCATAAAGGTGTTCAAGCTGATTGCGGGACACGCGATTCCACGCCTGGATAATGTGACCGCCGGCTGGGCGGTGCTGGCATGGGGGCTGGGCGCGGCCGTGCTCGCATCAATATTGGCGGCTGTTTTTCCGGCGTTGCGGGCGTTTCGGCTGGATCCGATGGAGGTGCTGAAGGATGCCGGCCCGAAAGGAACAGCGGGACTCGGGGAACGTCGCCTTCTGCGCGGGGTTACCATCACTCAAACAGCGCTGACTCTGGCGCTTTTGGTCGGGGCCGGCCTGCTGATTCGTACCATGATCAATATTGCGAGAGTCCCGTCGGGTTACAACACAAGCCACATCTTAACCATGAGTGTCACCGAGGTTCGCAGCTTTTGCAGAGTGGACTAATTTTCACAAGCAGGCCTTGCAACGGGTCCAGGCCATTCCCGGCGTGCAATACGCGGCGTTCGCCTGGGGAGTGCCGCTGACGGGAAACAATTGGCCGGCGACTATGGAAATCGAAGGGCAGCCCCCGGCGGTGAAGGAGAGCGACAAGACCGCGCTGCCGTTGCGCGCTGTCACGGAGGACTATTTCAAGCTGATGGGATTGCCCATGCTCGGGGGACGGGCGTTTCGTTCGAACGATGAAGGTAAGACCGCAAATGTGGCGATCGTCAACCAGGCTTTTGCCGATCGGTACTTTCCACAGGGCAATGCAATCGGGCGGAAGATTTGGCTGAACGGCCGGGACAAGCCGGCTATTCAAGTCGTGGGCGTGGTCTCTAATGGACGAACCGATGATTTGACGCAAGCGGCGTCCCCGGAGATTTATTTGTCATTGTGGCAGGCGACTGCGTTTTCGAAGCACCTGGTGATTCGCACGCAGGCGGACCCACGAACGGTGATGGTTGCTGTGGAACGTGAGCTGCGCGCAGTGGATCCCACCGCCGCTATCGAAAACCCGAGGACGCTGGCACAGATTCGCGACGAATCTCTGGCCTCGCGCACCTTCGCGATGCAGCTCCTGGTCGGGTTTGCGGTGGTGGGGAGTATGTTGACGCTGGTGGGGATTTACGGTGTCCTTGCGCTGTCGGTCGCCTCGAGACGCCGTGAGCTGGGGATCCGCCTGGCGGTTGGTGCTCAACAAAAGGACATTCGGCGGCTCATCTTCGGCGAAGGATTTCGTTTAATCGCCAGCGGAATATTCGCGGGTATTGTGCTGGCGGTTGTTTTGTCCAGAGTGCTGAGGAGTTTTCTGTTTGAGGTGCAGCCTAACGATCCGATGACGTTGATGGTCGTGGGGGCATTGTTTGCAGCAGTGGCGCTGCTCGCCTGCTGGGCGCCCGTGCGACGTGCTGCAGAGGTTGACCCGCTCGAGGCGTTACGCTACGAGTGAGTTGTGTCGCGGAGCAGGGCTGTTGCGCGAACTGCGGAGAAAGTGCTGTTTTGGAGCCGAACTCATCGCAAGTTGATTCGTCGCCCATGGAGAGAACTGCAGGTCCCACGGCTTCCTCCGGATTTCCTGTCAGGCTTGGTGGCGTCGGTAAACTCCATGCGGCTTTCCCTAAAGAAAGCCGCATACGTGGCCCTTGATGAGAGCAGCGTAGTAGGAAATCCGGAGTGCGCTCGGGATGACAAATTGGAGGCGAGGACTTTTATTAGGAGCCGCTAGACGGGGTGGAGAGAAAGAACAGCGGATCTCTCCACTACGCTGAGCTGCGGTCGGAGGCTGTGACTTTATTGATTTCTCATGCGAAGTCTTCGAGTTTTAAACAAAATTGTCATCCCGCCTGCCCCGGCGTGCCGTGGGACCGAAGCGAAGTGGAGGGACCTGCGGTTTCTTTCTGTCCATCCGATCTGACGGCTTCTAATAAGAGTCACCGCCCTCCCCTTTGTCATCCCGAGCGCAGCCGAGGGATTTGCGGTGCGCTCCGGCTCCCGCACAAAGGTCTCCGGTCCGTTAGTTCTCACGCAGAATCGTCATCCTCGGGATGACAATTTCGTTTAAAACCCGATGACTTCGGGCAAAAAAGCTGGGTGCCCCAAGCCCAGGGCTCCCACCGCTAGCGAAACCTACACTTATGCCCTCACATGCGGCGGCATGGAGTCCGGCTTCGCCACGCTCACTGTCTCCGGTGACACGGCCCAAACGAAGTCGCTGCGCTGACGACGTGAAGGAAAGAAGGGGGCTTCGGGGCAGGTCCCCGGCTCTTGTTCTCTCACCAAGGACGGGTGCCCCATCCCCCGGATTTCCTGAAGACGGCAAATGTTTGGCGGGCGCCAGCAACAAAAATACGTCCAAGATGGCTGAAAGTTCATCTAAGCAACTAGTAAGCTGCCGCTCAGATACAACCGGCAAACGCGAGGGAGTGGAAGAGGGCAGCGGATATTGAAATAGCTGCTTTTCCCTCGAGCGGACCAAAGTCAGCAGGGAACAGTTTCAGGCGAATGGACTTGCTATGTCTGCGGTGAATGAGGTGTTACAACGTGCGCGTCTCGATCAAGGGATTGATTTAGCTACAGTCGCGGCCCGCACAAGGATCAAGACCAAATACCTGCAGGCCATCGAAGCCAACGATCCGAAGGGTCTGCCGGGCGGTTTTTTTTACAAGAGTTTCGCTCATCAGTACGCGACATTCTTAGGGGTGGACACGAAAGCGATTGACGCTGAGATCGATCGCGTGTTGGCCGTGGATCTTCCTCCGCCAATACCCATCGCAACCACGCAAAGCGCCGTGGAGCCGTCGCCCCGGTCCAGGTCTACGCGGAAATATATTCAATATGCCGCTTTCGTCCTCATACTGGTAGCTTGCGCTGGAGTCGATGATTGGTGGCACGAGAGCCGCGCTGTTGCCACGGAGAGAAGCGCGAGCCGCGTTCCGGTTGCGGCTTCCCTGTCCCCAGTTGCGGCCGCACCTTCCGCGGTTGCACCGGTGGCTGCTCCGTCGAAACAGGGCGATGCTGCGGCTCCGGCTGATCCCAAAGTAGAGCTTGCTTTGACTGCTACGGAAGAGACCTGGCTTTCGGTTTTTTCGGATGGCACGCAAGTCTTCTCGGGCCTTCTCGAGGCCAATCAGACAAAGACCGTCGAAGGCAAACAATCCGCCAAGTTGCGGGTTGGCAACGCCGCCGGCCTGGAAGTGCGATTGAATGGCAAGTCGGTCGGCCCACTGGGCGCACACGGTCAAGTTAGGGATCTGCTTTTCACGTCAGACAAATTCCAATCTGTGCCGCCGCCGCCCCCCGGAGAGAACGAGTAAGGACCCCTCGAATCAAGAGCCACTGAGTTAGTATGGTTGCTGTCCTGCCTTTGCCCCGCGCGCCGGAATCCGATGTCCGTTCCAACCGGTACTCCGCCAGGCGGGCTTTGCAGGTTACAGAAAAACTCATTCTTCTCAGGAGTACGGCCTTCAGACCCTGAAGGGTACGGGCTTCCGCCCGTACGTGAACACGCTATCGCGGTAATCTCGTCGCCAACTCCAATCGACGCCTGACGCATTCTCTCGCCGGAGGCTTCTTTTCTCTTCCCGTGCTTACTGTCCTTGTGTGGCCGCCAGTTTATCCGCGATGCTCACACCCCGGAAAGAGGCCATAGCTGCGGTGGCCTATACGCAACACATAAGCGTTGGATAAAGCCAATTGGGTTCGCTGCAGGCGAGTTCAGACGAACGCCTGCCTCTCAGAGAGTTGCCCTCTCTGTTTCGGATACGCAACAGTGCATGTTATCGGCTTCTCGGCAACAACGAGTTGGAATCCTGAGACGTTTCGGGGGACGGAAGTTGGGCCTAATCCGGCGACGTGTACCCACCACACTGCTATTTTTTTCAATCGCCGTGGACACAAGAACATGTCCGGTGAGAGGATGGCCGCATGTGACGCCCTGCTTTTGGGACCGCTCTTTGGTGGAATGGGAGCCAAGCCTGAGCAGACCCTTAGTACCGGAGAAGCAAGCAAAGGTCAATGAGGCCGACTTGGCCTGGAGGTATATATGCCACCCCGAAGGCAGTTCAACTTCGAACGAATTTTTGATCTCGCCCAGCAGTGGTTCTTTATTCCCCTCGTTGTGTTGATTTTCATCTTGCTGCTCGCGTGGAGCATCGATTCAGTGAGATTGTGGATGCAAAGTCATGGCGCACGCGGCCTCGATGTACCGGCGATCGTTGCCATCGCTCTTGCGGCAATCCTGTTCGTACTTATCAGCTTTCAACATGAGCTTAAACAGATGGGCGAACGGCTAAGTGTGTTTGCGCCTGCGACTTCAAAGATTATCCGGGGAGGGATCAGGGATGTATATACCGAACTCGACAAGATCGTGGCCGAGCTCGGAACAGGGTCCGGTCGTGGAAGAAGTCTCGATGTCCTGGGTCTGACTCTCTTTACAGCGTGGCCAATGGCGCTCGAACCGAACTTGAACAGTAGCGAGGGTGGCTTACGGGGATGGCGTGTCAATGTATTCTTTGTATCTCCGGAATTTGCCAAGGCTAACTCCTACTTCAGCCCGACCTGGGCCCTACAGTCAGAGGCACAACGCTCAGCGGTGCGTGAGTTTGCGGCAAACAAGTCGCAGATGTTGAGGGACCATGGCACCGAACTCACCGTCACGCAATATAAATTCTTCCCTGCAGTGCATGGTTTTCGGACAGGGGCGGGACACCTCTTGATTTCCTATACTCACTGGAGCGGAGAATTGCTAGAAGGCCCGACGCAGTTTTATGAGTATTTTCAGCCGTCAGACAAGTCCGTCCGGGCTTCTCACTATCGTGCCCTCTTCGACAATTGGATTGAGCGTGCAGGGAAAGACGTGACAGTTGGAAAAGTTATTTAGCAAATGGGTGAATCCCTGGGGTCTCTCCCCTCGCTTGGTTTAACGGGATCAAAAACTCTCGCACAAACCTACTATCGCTCAAGTATAAGAAGTCAAAAGTTCAATCATCTTACGGGGGTAGTCGGTTATCACGGTGATGTCGTTTCTTCGTATATGCTCTGCGATGGCACCGCGAGTTTGATCACTAAGTGCATCAGGAGGGGTTTCGTTCCACGTCCATGCTACAGGGATCGCGCCAATGGCTCGGATAACCTTGACGGCATCACTTGTAAGAGAGGGCAGAGTAATGTTCACAGCTTGCGGATGAAGATTTCCGGATATGGCCAGGCATTGCTCAAGCTCATCCGGCTGGAGATCCCACGGCTCTCGAGGATCGGCAATAGGCCCCGCAAACAATACTGCCACCGGGATTTTGGGGTTCAAAGTCCGAAGCTCCTCCAGCGATCCCATGTCAAAGGAACTCACTAGAATATTGTGGTATTTCCAATTCGTCCCTAAGTGGGCCTCTATGGCTCTTTCTACGCGAGTGGCAATACCTAATCCTTTGATTTCGATATTCAAGACAAACTGTTCAGCTCTTTGCAGGTCCGAGGGCGATTCTGTCTGCAGTGAGCGGCATCCATCAAGGAGCGTGAATACTTCGTCAAGCGTTGGAATTTCTTGCTCAGTGAGGTCGCCATAAGCATTTCTTAGCCGCAATTGTTTCAGTTCGCTGAGCGTAAGCGAGCTGACAGGGCCGTTTCCATCCGACATTCTCTCTAGGGTTTCATCGTGGAACACCACAAGATGATTATCACTGCTCAAGAAAACATCTAGTTCGATGCCACTCGCGCCTTGCCTCATGGCACTCTGAAATGCTTCTAACGAGTTCTCCGGAGGATTACCCGTTCCTCGGCAACCACGATGCCCCCAGACCCTCGAGTAGCTTGCCATAGCTAACCTGATGGTAAATCAAATAACCGGCCTTGGGGGCGGAGACGAAATAAGCAGACAGCACGGACTAGGGCTGCATCCCTGGAAGTTTGTGCGCTAAAACGAAAGCACGGACTAGTGCCCGTTGGGAAACGGCCGCGGCATGCCTGGCTTCCAGTTGGGTATGGCGTATCCGTCTCGATTCGGCATTTTCACTTGCGGCAGCGTTGTTTGGGCGAGGACTTCATCCTCCTGAATCACACCGTTCTTGTAAAGCAGGAACGCGGTGAGCGAGTACACCTCGTCCGGCTTGAGCGAGCCTTCCTGTTTGAAGGGCATGCCGCGATTGATGTAGTCCCATATGACCGTCGCGTAAGGCGCATGCAACGACATTACTTCTTCCGGTCCAATGCATGGCGCAAGGCATGGCGTCGAGCTCTTCACCGGCGTTGCGGGCTTGATCAATATCGGAGCCAGCCCGCCTGAACCGTTCGCTCCGTGGCACATCGCGCATTTCTGGGCGTAAATCGCCGCGCCCTCTTTTGCCGTTCCCTGCCCCGGTGGAAGATTCTTCCCGTCCGGGCTGATGGTGATATCCTCAGCGCGAATCTCCTCGGGCGTCGGCGTCCTTCCGACGCCATAAGTCGGCGATTGGGCCCATGTAGCGCCGCACGCGCACAAAATCAGCGCCGGTAGCAGGGCTTTAAATCGCATTGTGCACGCTCCCATCGCCCGCTACCCGCCACGGCTGAATGGTGTTGTCGGAGCCTTGCACGCCGTGAGTCTTGTAATGGTCCGGGGGCACCTTGAAAAACGCGGCCAATTGCGCGCGCGAAGGTTGCACCTGCCCAAGTTCATCGGTGCAGCGCGACTGCAGCACGCATTCTCCCCCGTCCCACTTCCAATTCATGCCAAATCGCGTATGCGCTTTCGTATGCACCGGCCCGCGGATCTCCGCGTCTTTCCACGTGTGCCCGCCGTCCGTGGAAACTTCTACGCGCCGCACTGCGCCTCCGCCCGACCACGCCAACCCGGTCAGTTGGTAGATTCCAGGACCGGGGAGCTTCTGCCCTCCTGACGGGAACGTGATCACCGACTTCGGCCCCCACTGGAACGTCAACGCAGCCACTTCTTCGTCCTTCGAAATATGTCCATAATCGTTGTACGTCATGTAGTAGCGGTCCACGACCTTGATCCGCCGCAGCCATTTGGTGTTGTAAATCCCTTCGAATCCCGGGGTCACCAGGCGCAACGGAAAACCTTGCTGCGGACGTATCGGCTCGCCGTTTTGCCCGTAGGCAACGATGCAATCATCCATTGCCTTCGCCAGACGGATACTGCCGGCGCCCTTTACCTCTTCCGCGCCTTCCGACACTACCCACGAGGCGTTCTTCTGTACGCCGCACTCTTTGAGCAAAACCGAAAGCAGCACGCCTGTCCACTCACTGCTACTCGTCAGCCCGTGAGTCTCCTGCACAGTTTTGTCTGCCGGCTTGGAGTGGTTGCCCAGGCACTCTATGAAGTGAACGCGCGATACTGAAGGAAAGCGCTTCAGATCATCCATGCTGAACTCCAGCGGCCGGTCGACCAGGCCGTGAATCATCAGCCGATGCTGCTGGGGATCGATATCCGGCACGATCGCCCCACGATGTGTCCCGATGAAGTGAAGCGACGATGGTGTGACGGTGCCCACGAAATCCTGCAGGGGTGCTAACACGTGAAACGTCATCCCAAATTCGTCCGGCGAAGGTCTGCCGTCTACCGCCACGCGCACCGAGGTCACGTAGTGCGACCGATCGCCATATGCTACCTGGTCCTTCAGCGACCTTGTTTCGGCAGCCGATGCTTGGCTGGTTGCGGTTCGCACGGCGCCCAACGCGGCTGCTGCGGCGCCGGTGGTTAAAAATCTCCTGCGGCTAGCCTTGGTCAAATCAGCCGGTTTTTTCGATGCCGGGTTTCTTTTCGAGTCCATGGGTCTTCCCTTCTTGCGCAGTTTTCACTCGCGCCGAGCGAATATTTCAATGGAACTTCGTTCTCGCGTTTTTGCTTGTCCCAAAATGTACGCCTGCTTGGCGGATCAAATCAAGGTTGGGCACCCAAGGAGTGTCGGCGCATGGGGGGCAAGGATCATCCGTTTAGTTTCTTTGGCTTTTTGTCCACCATCCGGTAATTGCTTTAATCGTTCCAATAACTCCTGCTCTTTGTTCAAAGCCTCCTGTCGTCCTTGCTCGAATTTCAGATGGCTGGCATTAGACTCACAGGTTTTGATAATCCCAAGAACTGCCGGGACAAGCGTCGTTGGTCTTTCGCTGCGAAACGGCGGCACCGTGGGGCCGGGAAGATTTCCCGTCGCCCACTGAGGAACTATGGCTGGCGCAGCCGGGTTCAGCTCTCTCGTTGAAGAAGAATGGCCCAATCGTTGGCATCCGGCGGGGCCGGCGAGTTCCAAACAGGACCGTCGACGGGTGGAAGATCGATCTGTTCCCCTGTGGTCGCGCTAAACCAAAATGCGCGGTAGCGGCCGGGCTCCAGCTGCACGGTAACCTGACCACCTTTAGGCAGATAGATTGCGTAGGTCTTGCCCGGATCGGCGAGGCAGTAGTTGCCGTTGTTCACCAACTCGTCATGAGGATTGGTCTTCCACCACGCGAAGCCGGTGAAGAAATCGACCATGTGACCGTAGCCCAGGAACATGGTCATGGTGTCGTCGCCACGAGCGTTAAACCAACCCCCGCCCATGTCGGCGCCGACGTTGGTGCCGCGGCGAACCGTCTCTCCAGCGGTCTGGTAGGCGCCGGCCATCGCGATATCCCAGGCAGTACGGCGAAGCGCATCCGCAGAGTCGGATCCGGGTAGGGCCCAGTGCGGGTAGTGGTCCTCGTAGCCGTACTCCTCATTGGTTTGCGGAATGATGCGGCCGGTTTTCTCCTGCAGTTTGCGCGACGCCAGCATCAGGTTGTGCTGATCGCGCCCCCATTCCTGATAAGAAGTGAAGCCAAACCACGAGGAAGCGCGGTCCTGGTGGTCGTTGCTCTTTGCCGGATGGCTGGTCTCGAGATGCTTCCAGGGGTCGCGCTCCTGAATATACACGCCCGTTTCGTGTGTCCATTTCTCGTCGCGGTAGGCGTCGAGGTCGTCGCCGAGATCCCAGGTAATGTTGGAGAAGGCGCCGAAGCGGTCGATGGCGTAGCGGATGAAGCGTCGCTCGTCTTCCCCTCCCGCTTCGGGATGGACCCTGCTGTCTCCCATATCAAGGACCAGGGAAATGACCATGTCGCGCTCGCGGGCGAACTTGAGCATCCGATCAAACCGTTGCCAATAGTCAAGGTTGTAGCGGGTGTAGTCGAAGCCGGGGTGGAGGGGATCGTCTGCGTTCTGCGCTATCCACGCGGCGGTTAAGACGGTGAAGTTGGGCCCGTTCATGACGGGCTCGCCGAAGAACGTCGCGGCTTCCCGTCCGGCAATGGTTACCCGGATGCGGTTCACCTTGAGGCGATGCAGGCGATCGATGCTGAAGCGAATGACGTGGTCATCGCGCCAGTTGACCAGCCAGTAGGCGGTGGTGCCATTGAAGAAGTAGTGTTCGCCAGTTCCCTGCCAGATAAAATGCCACGGATATTGCGGATCGCCGGCGAGGATGCCACGGCGATGCGCTTCGACGGCCTGGAATTGGCCGGTGGTGGATTGGGTAAAGCTCCCCTGCTTGTAGGTGACAGAGTACTTGTAACTGCCGGCGACGGGCGGCATGAATCGGATGCGAAAAACGCTGCCATCGGCGGCATCGCAAAAGCCTTCGACGCTCCAACGGTGGGCGCCGTCGGTGGTTTCGAGCGTGCCGGTGAGCGAAGCGTCCGTGAAGCAGTTGCGGACCGCCGGCGAGTTGACGTTCGCGGCGACCTCGACGAAGTCGTAGCGATCAATCTGGTCGGCGGGCTGGGTAAAGGTGACGCCGGCCGCGTCAGCCCAGGCCGAGGCTGTCGCGAGAGAGGCAAGAATCATCAGGAAGGTGCGAAAGGTTCGTGGCATGGTAGTTCCACAAATTCTAGGATTCGGTTTGCACCGGGTCTCTGAGAATCGACCAGATTTTTTGTTGCAGACCCACGGCGGGCAATAAGGAGTTTCTGTTTCAGATATTGCCCAGCCTTTTGGGGAACACCGACCCTTTGTAGACGGCTGTGCGAACGATTGGACAATCTGAGGTCTAACTACCCCGTACTGCTGAACCACTTTAGGAAACGAAGGACCGGCCGAATAGAAACTTGCGCCTTGAACGCCAAAAACCAAGGCTCAGCGATTGCCGGAATCTGCGTGGAACTGGAAGCGATGGCCTACCGCGATGGACTGACAAAGAAGTGAAGCCAGCTCAGGCGCTGCCCCTGACCTTCGTCCGAACGCGCTGGCCATTTGATTGATCGTGGCCAAGGAGCCTCAGGTCTCCTTGGCCACGGTGCGTCATACTACGCTCATCGTACTTACTTCCACCACAACACCGCCCGGGGCGTCATAGTAAAAACCGTAGGTGGGCGGTCCGCCGCGCTGCAGTTGCGCGGGTTTGGGAGCCATGTAGTTGCGGGCAGTCAGCGCCTCGTGCATCCGGTCCACCGCATGCTGCGTGGGCTGCAGAAAGCCAACGTGAAACAGCCCAGGATAGCCCTGCTCCGGCGTCATGCGCTTGTCGTACATCAGTGTCAGCAGAAAACCCTCGGGATTCCGCAACACTGCGAATTTGTCGCCCCGCTCGTCCAATACCTGAAAATCGAAAATCGAGCGAAAGAACTCCTTCAGTCCGGGAACATTGTAGGTGGTGAGGTTGGTGTGGTTAAGCGTTGCCATCGCGATCTCCTTGTTAAAAAAGTTCCGTCGCGTGGCTATCGGGCTTTATACCGGAACGCACCACGCGACGGGGAGCAATGCCGCAGCACTGCCCCTATCGCCGTGGGTCCCTTCTCCCTGTCGTCCGGGAGCTGACTTGACTGCGGATGGAGTCCGCAGTGAGCCGTGCTTACCAATCCGGCTCCGCGTTTTTCGGCAGTATTAGGATGAATCCCCTTCTTCCTCGGTCGCAACTTTTTTTGCTCAGCATTTGCCAGTGCCCCGCCCATTCACCAAATGAACGGCACCAGGCGGTGCCTTACCTTATCTTGATACTCCGCATAGCCCGGCAGGTTCTTAACCAGAAACCTTTCCTCATTGAGCAATCTCCATATGAGGGCAGGCATCATCACCGCAATCGCGAACAATCCGCACAAGGAGCCAAGCGAGAGAGGTATACCAACTAACAGGAAGAAAGCCCCCATATACATTGGGTGGCGCACCAGTTTGTAGGGTCCCGTCGATATGACCTTCTGTTCTGGAGCGAGCTCGATCGTTGCCGAGGCAAAGGTATTTTCCTTATACACAAGAAATACGATGAGGAACCCGAACGCAACCAGAGCATCACCCGCCAGGGCAACATAAGGCGGTAGTGGGGTCCATGCAAAGCGATGATCAAGCGCGGAAACAACCAGTATCGCGGCAAACGATATGGACGTGATGGTCTGTATTATCTTTTGGCTCGTCTCCTTCTCGGCCGTTGGCCCGGCGTGTACCCGCCGCTCCAGGAGCTTCGGGTCGTTTTTCGCCAGGTACACCGTGATTGCAACCGCCGACACTCCGAACACCGTCAGGAAGGCCCATGCTTGCCAATAACCAAGCGTCCACGCCGGAAGGAATAGGAGTGCTGCCATAACCAGGAGCGAGAACAAGAGGCCGCCAGATGCCCTTCTATTCAAATCCTTCAACGGCCCACTTTTCGTACCAGGACTACCGGAGGTGCCCGGACCAGCCGCCTGTTTTTCGTTTTCGCTCATTCGGTTTAAGCCTCTGTAGAGCTGGCTGGGAGGCAGAGATCCCGGTTAAAAGGAGTGAAGAAACAGACCGGGCAACCACGGCTTCATCATACCGTGACAGCTTGTAGTGCACCCTGGTTCTCCATGCGGGCAAGGCGCGTCTTGCATGAAGCGAAGACCGCATTCCCATGCCTAAAGTGTGTAACCATTTGGCGGCGCCGAGTGACCAGATAGTTGCAGTCGCGCCCCTACGCCCTGCTAGTCTGCCTTAAGTAAGTTCAAGGCCGAGAGCCCCCAGCCGGTCGATTAGGGGGCACTCTAAACGAAAAAATCTCATCATCCTGTTCTTGTTTGCATTCTCGCTGGTGGCCGCGGCCCAGCAGGACAACGAAATATTCCGGCTAAAAGACTCGCCGTCCGCAGCCCTGGATCACAGCTTTTTTGATCGCCAGAATCTCCGTTTGCAGTCGGTGAATGTGTTTTCCCAGACTATGGCATTGCTAGCTATCCAATCGCATGACGACGGGTTGGAGATGGCTCCCTGCCTCATCTCTCCCTGCACCGGCGCCCTGGAGGCGCGGGGCCGAACCCTGGACCCATTCGAGAAGCACTTTGAGTCCTACGGCTACGGATGGGGCTCGGTCTACCGCTACGGCGGAGGAGTAGGGCTGAACATGTTCGTCGCCTACATGTTCCACTCGACCGGCCACCATAAGTTAGAGCGCTGGGTACCAGTCGTCGCCATAGCCCACGCCCAGGCATCGACGGGATACGCCTTGACCGGCTCCGAGCAAGGCAAGAACGGCTGGTAAGTAAGCTGCCCCCGTCCATCCACCTTCGCCCAAGCCGAGGTGAAGGTGGATGGACGAATCAAGCAACCAGCGTCCCTCTACGGGACTCAATGGTCACTTCTTCTTCAGGACAGCGCTGCTATTCTCATCCGCGGTAATCACGCCCATCAGCTTGCTCACGTCAGCGGATTTGTCAGGCGCCAGGTCTAACTGCCGGACAATGTACTCGCGCGAATAGTGCAACATGCCCGCGTCGGCCTTCACCTCGCTCTTATAAGAGGCGAAACCCAGATCCAGATCCACGGCAGCGGGCAGATCGTCGACCGTGTAGCCGGCGGGCAAAGCCACGTCGATGCGGTCCCGCCAGGTTCCGGTTTCGCCCAGATCAATCGGGTAAGTGCGCGGCTTATCGTTGTACGGCTTGGCATTGTGACCCACGACCCTGGGGCGAAGCAACAACAGGTCGCCACTCGGCTGCGCATAGCCGCTGGCCGTAAAGCTGTACTGCAGCACCAGGCTCTTACTCATTTCGCGTGCGTTCAGGGCGTTGCTGGAGTCTATGGTAAAGCTGCTCAGGTCTGTCTGCAGGCGCCGCTCCATCGCTTTATGCTGCGCGTTCTCTCCCTCTTCGGTGTACAGCCGCCGCAACCCTCGCGCCGTCTCTCCGGAACGCGTCTCAGTCACAGTTCCCTTTAGCCCGCCGTCGGTATCCAACGCAAAGGAGGCCACGCGTTCCAGGGTGTCGGCATCCGGCGCCAGCGTAGGCAGCTCGATCACCTGGCTATCGTTGCCCGCCACCAGGATGCCGTAGCTGCCCTGCAAGTGGAAGCCCAGCAGGCCAATCGGCGTATAGGTATCGGTGGGATCGAAGATGAGATACCGCTTGCCGCTCCGGGCGGTTACCACTGCCCGCAGATCAGGGTCGCTGTACCCGGCCGGCATCTCAATGGCTGCGATCGCGTGGTTACCCTGAATGGAAGGCAGCAGCGGATCGATGAACCCGCGATGCGTATCCACCAGCACCCAGGTGGCGCGGACACCCACCGCGTTCAGCATGGCGATCAGGAGCGTCGCCTTATCCTTACAGTCGCCGTAACGGTACTTGAAGACATCCACTGCCGAATGAGGCTGCAAGCCGCCAATGCCGATTTCGATGCCAACGTAGCGAATCTGCTGCTGCATGAAGCCGGCAACGCCCTGAATCTTGCTCTTGAAGTCGCCTGCGCCACCCACCTCGCGGGACTTGGCGGCAATCTCCTGCGGCGCTTCCGTGCGGTTCGCGGCCAGCGTGTCATAGTAGTTGCCGATCTCCGTCCAACGCTGGTCCCCGGTGGGCATCGGCCGGGCCCCGTAATGAACCACCATGCGCGCGGCCAAGGCTCGGGGCGACGGCGCCATGGGCACATCCGTCAGATCGATGCCCGGCACATCCGTCAGTTCCCAGCGCCAGTGGTTGGGCGCCACTTCGGCCGGCACCACGGGCGCATGATGCAGCCAGGCATCATAGTGGTTCCAGGCCGGCGGCAGATCCAATTCCAAAACCCAGCGCACGCCGGGAATGTCCTGCTGGAAGTGCCAGCTCTCCTCCCCGGTGCCGTAGTCGGCGACCCGGGTCTCGACCTCGTAGGCGATGACTCCGCCGGGATCGGCTCCGGGAGGGGTCACGGCTTTGGCGCGCAGGTCATCGTAGAGGATGCCCCACTCGCCCAGAGCCTCATCGTGCACTTCCTGGTCCTTGACGGTGTACTGATGGCCATCCGGCGCGATGCTCCAGGCGTGGAAGTAATCAAGCTTTTCGTCTTTGGTGTAGCTGGCGACGATCTCTGCGTATTGGCGCCCCTGGGGCTTTAGGATCTTCACCACCCGGCGCTGCCGCTCGGTTGCCCGGCCATCCGGAGCAACGGTTATCAGGCGGTCGTCGAGCAGCACGACGGCATCGGTATTCGCCGGGTAAGCCGGTACTTTGGCTGCGGCCGCCTGAAGCACCCAATCGGGAAATGGGTTGGCCGCGCGCGCAGCCGGCGCCGTCAGCCACAGGCCAATCAGTAATAATGGCAGTTTCATTGGGAGCCGGATGCAGTGGAAGCTGCCTGGGTAAACTGGAGCACGGCGGGCTCCTTATCTTTGCCATTCACTTTCTGGTAGAAGTCCTTGAGCTCAGGATATTCGTCTGCCTTGTAGAGCACATTGCCGACGACCAGGATGCGCTGGCTCTTCAGAAGACCGGGCTCACGGGTAAACTTTGCCCGGTAGTAGGTGTTTTGTGGATCGGAGAACTCGATGTCTTTGGGTAGACTCTCGATGTCAAACCCAGGCGGCAGCTTGATCTCGACGGTATCCTGCGCGGCATACGGATAGTTGAGGTCAACGGGCTCGGTTCTCTTATCCTGGGCAAAGAGTGGATGGCTGGTCGACTCAAAGAAAGTGGCGGGCAGAAAGACACGCTTCGCGGTGCTTGTCCCCATGGAGCCGGTCACGTTGAGAACTGCCATTAAGTTCGTCTTCCAGTCCGTGAGCCCGAGAAAATGGTCAGTGTTTACCTCGATGCCGGCCGGCATCTGCGCTTGCACAGTCTCGGTAAATTGCTGCTTCAGCGCGTCCTCGCCGTTGCTCAGGGCAAATTCGCGCCAGCGGAGCGCAGCGGTGCCGGTGAGCGCGATGCGTATAGTGCCTGAAACTTTGCCATCCGGCTTGATCTCCAGATTGGCAAGCCGGATCTCCGTCGTCGACTTATAGACAGGACTGGGAGATAGAAAGACGGCCGTACCGCCATCTGTCTGCCGGATGCCCTGGGTGGCAGCGTGCTTCCAATGTAGATTGCCGAACTCGGCATAGCGTTCGCCGGGATCGAAGAACATTTCTTTGCCTTCTACCTCGACGATAGCGATCTCGTCATCCAGCTGACTCATATCCAGGTAGCTGGGTACGAAGAGGTTGTAATCACGGTTGGTTACATAGGCCACGTAAGCCTTGAAGCCGGAAGCCCGGGCAAGGCCGACGAAGAGGCGGGTAATCTCATCCCGATTGCCGCGTTTCTGAGCCCAGATATCCGCCGCCGTCTTGATCTTGACGCCGAGCGCCTTGTCTTCTGCGCCGGTGTGCTCGCGAGTCAAGGTGGTATTTTCCACCGTCATGACTGCGCCGTAGATTTTCTGCAGCTTTTGCTCTGGCGTGTCAGACGGGCTGACGATCGTGGCCGCGATGCCCGAGAGTTTGCCCGCATCTACAAACCGGTCTACGTTCTTTGACCAGTACTTTCCCTCGGTGGCCCAGTATTCATCGGTAGTTCTGGCAATCGTGTAATAGAAGAGCGCGCGATAGGTGTAGTTGTGCATAGGAGGCATATGGTCCTCCTCCGGGTATGCGGGAATATTGGCCACATCGAGGCTGTAGGACCGGCTCGAAGGGGCGTATATGATCGAGGCGCCCTGGGGCAGCGAGGCGGCATAGGCGACCTGGCCCCGCATAACGCCGCCGTGGCCGTCCTGCAGCATGATATCGCTGGGCAGGAAGTAAAAGTGTGCCTTGCGGGTATAGAGCGGGCCCTGCAAGTACCAGCGTGGCGCGACCACGACGTTGCTTTCGTACTCCAGCGTATAGCGGTATTCGATAATGCTGCCTACTTGCACGTCGGGCAGCGTAAACACGGTGGCCTTGTACTTCTCTTTACCGGTTTTTTCCACCACCTTCTGGTAGGGCTTACCAGTAAATGGAATTACGGTGCCGTCGCTATGAATGGTGCGGCCTTCGACCCCGCTGATTTTGAATTCCCTGCCTTCATAGTTGATTTCCTGGTCGGCGTACTGCTTCCCCTTCTCGGTAAGGATCTTGAGACGCACATAGGTGGTGTGGATGTGGATCTTGTCGTCTGCTCTTTCTTCGAGGTAGAGATAGATCGCGGGCGCACCGGGAGCGGCCGGCTCTGCGGTCATCTGCAGTTCGTCCGGGGTGGGTTGGGTCCATGAATCCGCGTAGGCAAGAATGCTCGACGGGACGATGACAACGACCAGGGACAGAAAGCGAAACAGGACCGAGCGCACGAGGCTCCCCAAGTGAATAAAGCGTGAATGCAGCAGTGACTGAGCTGCCTGGTGAAAATTAATAGCCTCTTTTTACGATGGATGGGAGGGATTTGCAACAACGATTTTGCCAGTCCGCTACAACCTTCAGAGCATTCCCGCGTTTCCAAACTGTTTGAAAAGAGAAAAGTTGGATTTTTATACGCTTATGGTAATGTCCGCGCCGCTGTTCGCTCCTCGAAAACTTTCTTGCGCCATTCATCGGCATTCTTGAATCCGCTGGGCATCGGCGGAGACGGCCGCGAACTCTGGCAGTCGGTGGCTCAGGTCAAGCTGGGTGAGCACGGACACGGCTTCACCTCTCTGCATGGAGATGGTCCTGGCGCCCCGAACTCCGTTTCGACGGAGCACCGGCAAAGTTGTGCACCAGTGGCCATCGGTGGTAGCACAGGCGACGCTAGTGAGGAACCGATGAGTCGAAGTCCAGAAGTGGTTGTCACAAATCGGGGAAGCAGGACAGACGCGGCGACCCAAGCTGTTAGGACGTGAAACTTTCAAACGCCGGGATCGTCAATTTGGGGAAGAAATCGTCAAGCGTCGAATCGAGGAAAATGACATCGAGAATAAAAAGAAGAATTATGCACGATATATCTACAATCGCGGACTCGTAGTCCTCTGGAAGGGAGATGCTGCTAACCCCGGTGCATTCTGCCGGTCTGTTGCGCTCGTTACCGACGAGTTCGATGCAACCCTGGGAGCCTTCCAGGTCTACGCCCTAGAGGGCGTTGGCAAGGGTATCGAAAATGGCAAATTCGCTGGAACTCAAGGGGAGCCACGCCTGTTGTTCGATAAGGATTTTCAGAACCTTGATGACGCTGCCAAGCAGATAAATGAACTGGTGGCGCAAGCGGAGGGAGAAGGCTTCCGGAGAATGACTATTTGGGACCAAATCGAATTTGAAGAGAAGGCAAGAGCGTCTATGAATTAATGCCCGGCGGGACACGGAAACAGACAAAACGTAACCCATTTATGGTTCCACTGTAATGCTGGGGAAAAAGAGGGCGGGGAAAAGGAGGGCCAGCCTGACCTGCGTGATTTGTTTGCGTTGAGAGTGGAGGGAAATCGCGCAGATCAGAGGCTGTCCCCATTCCCCCCGTATTAAGCGACCTGTTGCGTATCAACAACAAACGAGATGCAGATTGCTGCAGTCCTCATATCTCTTAGCACTCCTCGAATCTTATCCTCACAGGAGTTGTTGCGGATCCACAACGTGGTAGTTCAACTGTCAAGATCGTGGACAAAATTGAAGGGGCAAGCGGAATTGGCATGAGAGGGAAGCGAAGATCTAAGCGCCGTCGTTCCCGCCTTAGCGAATGGTTAGGTTTGGCCGGAGACTATATATTCAGACCACCAGGAAAAAGGAGATGTAATGGTCATACAAGCAGGAACGCGGGTCACCAACAAAGAGGGGTACCATGGAATCGTCGTGGAACCTGGGGAATCATCAAAGGTTTTAAGCCTTTCCTCCGGCCACGTGCGAGATTGGCCCCTGAATAGTTATTCGGTCGATGAGAGGCAGGATGTCGGCTCAGTATTCGTGGTCAATCCCCCAGCGCTCAAAGTGAGCACAATTATGTTGGGGGTTTTCCTGGGGAACCTGCTCGCGGGGATTGTCGGTGCTGTTATGTACGCCGTAGCTCGATGAACGTCCTGTGGTCCCGAAGCTAAGGGAACGTTTTCCTTTGGCACTCAGGTGATCATTTGTGCTTAGTCCAGCCCATTCGTCCAGCCTTTGCAGGTGCGCGGCATTTCCATGGTGGTTACTTCGTCTGGACCCGAAACTACCGGGATATTAGCTCTCGCCCCGTACTTAGAACTGCCCTTACCTGACGCGGAAAACCGGGAGGAATGGTAGCCTTGCGTTATGTGGTCTGCCTTCATTAACCTACTTTTGCATTCTGGCAGAGCGTTTATAGATGGGATCGGGACCACTCGCCTCGGATTCATCGTGTCGTTTGTTTCGCGCTCGCGACCATCATCACTACTCTCGTCATCGTCTATCACCGACGAGGAGGGATGCGATGCTGGTCCACTGGAGGGAGGACGCGAGGGTTGCCGTTTTCGTAACGCTCCTTTGCGGATTCGCGGTATATGGGCCGATTTTCCTTTGGCAGGTTGTGAAGACCGTTATGTAGACCATCGTGAGTCTCGCGACACAATCGAGCATCTGAGGGACTTTGCCCTTCGCGAGGATCTGCTTGAGCGTAACCTCGATGCGGCGCAGGCTAAAGCCGGTCAATGGAGAGAGGCCTACACGGCCATTTCCAAGGGCGAATTGGTCCCTGATCGAATCCTTGGTTTTGAAAATACTGAGCGGCTGCACGGCAAGCTAGTCGAGTATGCAGAGCACGCTGGAGACAAAAAATACTCCACTGTGAAAATTGCGCCAGCCTTCTACCAAGATCGCGAATCTCTCGAACTCTCATTTACTCTTTTGAAGACTTTCAAGGACTCCAAATGGCGCGCGGAATGGGAACCTGCTCACAGCAAAGCTCTGACTACGCAGTTGAACTTGTCTCCGCCCACCGGAGTTGCAATTTATAGTGATGACCCCCGTAATCAGGGGACCTGGATCATGTGGATGCTGAAAGACGTAGGTGTCGATTCATATGTGTCAGAAAGCACTCCCGAAGGATTCTCGGGAACTTTGATCTGCGTCGGATATAAGCAGAGTCTCAAGCTAGTGCAGCCGTGAAATATCTCGTCTGGTAACGAGATGTGAAACCTACAGAAATCCATGACGGGAAGCTAGGTCCACGACGGGACGATACCTCTCCTCGCTCCTAACCAGTTGGTGAACCTTCCGCCCTTAATCCTTCCTGCGCTGCCCCATGCGACTGACAGCATTCTGCTTGAACTCCGTGCTATACGTGCTTTTCCTGCTCATCGGTCATCTCCATTACGACCGCTGAGTGTCCCTTATTTTCTCCGCCCGCCGTGTCTCATTCTTGGGGTCCATAGTCTATTTGATGTCGATTCAGTTATCCCCTTGCTGAAAGCAGCTCGTTTGCCAGCAATTTGAGTGATCCCCCGTCAATGCAATCCCTCAAAGCCACCCAGGCCCGAGAAATTGATAAGTCCGCCATCACCGAAGCCGAAACGCTCGCGTTTGAAGACCGCATCATTTCGCAGACGGGCAAGCAGACGATGGAGCCCGGCGAATTCTATTGCCGCTCCACCTCGATACCGGTAACGATGCCCGCGCTGGCTACATCCTCGACTCTTTGGCGCTAAGCCGAAAACCTCCCGAAAGACTGTCGACACCATCGTCATGTCGAGTCCTTATTGCGCGGCGCACCATCATGACAACCGCCGGCCACGTCATTGACCACCACGTTCCGCTCACGATCAACGGCAGAATCGCGTGCCCTTATTCCCAGCAATCCACATACCTTCATCGTAAAGGACGGAATTCGATCATACAGACGGGACTGGTATTTTGGGAAAACAGAGTCTAAGGATCGAACGTGAGTTCACCTTGCCTTCGATCCGCTTCGGAACTTCATCGGAATTTCAGGCGAACTAACCCTCACCTCTGCGGTTGGCAAACGGTGAAATCGCGCGATGATGAAGTAACAAAGCGTCACCATAGTTACCAAAGAATTCCTTCCGTTCTCGAAACTGCCCAAAAACCGTACTACTATGGAAGTAAGAATCCACACGTCAGCGCCGTCTTCACGACGGCCCTGTTTGGCTCTGCACCGGAGCGCTTTACCCGTGCACTGCCGCCAACCACCGGGAAAGCATCTGCGCATGTCGGCGTGATGACCCGGTGATCCCAACGGTAAATGTGACACCAAAGCGACGGATCGCGCCTGTCCGCGGCATTCCTGCGCCCCGCGAGGGCGCTTGCGGAGAGCAGAAATCACAACCTAAGCAGGGTGCGCCCAGTGCGCCCTCTTGATTGAGCACTTTTGACAACTTGGAAAACACCGCCGGACACCGGCGTTAAGCAAGGCCTGTCAAAATTCCGGAACGAAAGCCTCCCCGATCGGCAGAGGATCGGCAAGCCGGCACATAAGAAGGACTTCCTTGGCGGGGTGCTCTCCACCAGTGCCCGACGCCGCTTCACCGGCTGAGGCCTAGGGGGTCACCCCAATCCCCTTATAGCGCTTTAGCGCTTTTAGCGCTCATTTATTTGGAAACCTCCCCACACCGGGCAAGATGATCAAATGAATTGCTTGATCATCTTGGTGAGAAAAAGGGGTGTCGCGGTGACTTAGTTCGCATAGTTCGCTTTGTTCGCACATTTTTGCGCAAAGCCAAACAAGCCGCCGGGGAACACGAGAGTCTCGTGGAGTTTCGGGGAGACAAGGGGACGGGCTGAAGTGGACCCCTCGTTTGAAACACCCCGAGTTCGATTAATTGGGGACTCAGTGGCTAAAGAGTGTGGGTGAGAACTAGCGAAACTCCGGCCTTTGAGGGGGAGCCGGGACGCACCGCAGATCCCTCGGCTGCGCTCCCGCTGCACGCTACCGTTGGTGCGCTGCGGTGATCTGTCCCAATGCGATCTCTGTCTTGGAGCGTTGATTTGTGTCCAATGCCAAACCTTTCTTGTTCGCGAGATCGCGTAGTTCGACAAACGTGGCTAGCCGGCCGTCCGTTGCCACCCTGGTTGAGACCTCGAGAAGGCTTCCTCCTGGCCACTCCCAAAGCTCCACGCTCAACTTGCCCAACGGCGGCTTCGCGCGGGATGTCCAACTCGTCGCTTCAATCTCCGCGATACGCTTGACGCGCTTCCAATCAATCTCAACCTTTGCATCCCGCAGCAGTCTCTTCTGCCCCTGGCTCAGCTCTTGAAATATTGCCTCGCCCGTCAGGGGCGCCTTTGCGGTAAGGTCCTTGTTCATAACCGAAAATGACTCGGTCTCCACGCCATCATTAACATCCACATCACACTTGTAGTCGTCTCGTACTCCGGATGGATCGACGAGTTTATCTCCGGGGAGTGGCCGCAATTTCACGGTAAGGTCAACCTCTGCGCGGTCCCTAAAACGAATGATCACGCCCTTCGAGAGTAGATCAAGAGCAGGTGTGTCATAAAAATAGACACGGCCATGAGTCTCCTGGCGAGCGTTAAGGGCGGTAATGGCAGACTGCACCTGCGGCGGGGAAAGCAGTAGTTTCACTTCCGCACTACATGGTTGCTGCGCACGCAGGCTGGTGACAATCAAAAGGGTCGCCAGCAGACTCAGATATCGAAGGCAAGTGCTCACGAGAGAGTCGATAAGACATCTCCTTCACAGCCTTAATGGCCCTCACCACAGCTTCGACAGATGTTCCTTATCCGTTAAGGGTCACTCGCTATTTCAACTCAGTCCAGGTCTTGTCGGGATTGAATCCGGTCATCTTTTTTGCCACATCGGCGGTATCTTTCCCAAGGTCCTTTTCGTAGACCACTCCGTCCTGGTTGATGAGGAAGGTCTGAATCCCCGTATCGCCGTACTTCGCCGGGTACGCAACATAGGCGAATCCACCGGTCATCTTTCCATCGACGACATAGGGTTTGGCGCCGCCCTTCGCATCAGGGCCTTGATTTTGCAGCTGCCGGAAATAATAACCATAGAAGGGTTGGGCTTTGTCCGGCGTGATCGTGGTTTCCTCCGATGCGAACGCTACGTGTGGTCCGAGCGGGCTACGAGGAGCGCTCTGCGCAGACTCCCAGTACAATCCGTTCTGCTGGCCGGCATCGCTAATGAACTTCTGCGCGTACTGCTTAACGCCGCCGTGTTTTTGGGAGAAGTATTGGAACTGAGATTGCGCCAGTGCTCCGCAAGCATAGATCACTGCGACCTCGTTCCGGCCTATGCGACGCGCCAGGATTTCCTTTTTTCCAGCAGGCACATCGAAATACCATTGGCCGGCAGCGTTCCTGGTCAGCGGGATGGGAAATGCCTGATTGTCGGCGCCCACCAGCAGCAATTCGCTGCCGTCACCCAGTTTCCGCCAACGGTTCATCACCTGGTACGCCTGCGCGAATCCGCCAAGGGAGGCTTTGTCTTCAGCGGCATTGCCGGAGGAGATGATATCCGCCGATCCCGGACCTAAAATCACGAGGATCGTATCCTGACTTTGCGATTTTGCGGCATCCGCCAACGCCTTACCCGCTTCGGCGGGCGAAGCGAAGGTTTTGGGCGCGGCCTGCTCTGACTCAGTCGTCGCTTGCTTGTTGCACGCTGCGAGAGAAAGCAGCAAAGCAAAACTCATCGTCAGGGAAAAGAAGTACCGCGCAAAACCGTAGCGATTAGAGAATGAATAAAGCATTTTGCTCCTCCGATCGATGATTCCTATTCCGCTTTTCAAAGCCGCTCGCTACCGCCTGAAGCCGCCACCACCCCTGTCCCCACCCCAGCCGCCACCGCCGCCCCTGCTGGCCCAGCCACGCGAACTCGCATCGCGTGAAGCCCAGCCACCACCGGAGTCGTCAGAGTGGCTGCCCCAGCCGCCGAATGCCGAACTGTCGCTATGGGAATTCGATGCCAAATTCCCGCTGCTATCTCCCCAACCGTGTGCAGCATCAGAATTAGAACCCGCATCCCCCCAGCCGCTCCCGGTGTTCTTGTAGGCGTTGCCGTTCACGTCCGCATACTTGTTACCATTTGAGGTCTCGGCTGTTCCTATGGATCCTTGAGCACTGGAGTAATGCTGCGTGTCTGCAGTTTGGCCGTTCTTCGAGAACGTCGAGCTGCCCCAATTGGAATAGTCGTTGGAACCCTGATGGGTCGCGCCGTAGGCGCCGGTGTAGGGGTTGTACGCCTGCCCTACCTTTTGCGTGCCGTAGGCGGTCGAAGTCGACGCGCCGCGTGCATAGGTCCCGGTGGAGGGGTTATAGCCGGAACCATAGTGCGCACTGCCGTAGGCTCCATAGGCGCTCCCGCTGGTGCCGTAGTAGCCGCCATGCCAGGCAGTGTTCCCGTAGTAGGCCCCGCCATGATAAACCGCGGCGCCGCCGTACCAATTGCAATTCCAACTGCTATATCCCCAGCCGCAGCAACCGCCGCTCATCATTGCTCCCACTGCCATGCCAACGCCAAAGGAAAGCACACTCGCGGCTACCAGGTCTCCGGTGCTATAGCCGGGAACGACATAGGGAGTGCCGTAAATCACGGTAGGGTTGTACTGCGGCACATAGACAATCTGGGGGTTGGTTGGCTGAATGACGATGGTCTGCGGCGACTGCTGGACAACGGTGATCTGCGGCCCCGAGTTCAGATTGCCGGCGGCCTTCGCCTTCGCGCGCAAGGTCTGGATCGCCGCCATGACGTCGGCCTGCTGGTTGTGGTAGTCCTCGCCCAGTTGCGACGTCCAGGCAAGGTTCTGAGCCATGTTGTGCAGCACAGACGGAAACTGAGTAAGTGCCTTGACGCTCGGATCCCAAGTTTGGTTGTTCACGGCCGTCATCAGAGCGCTTCCGGTAAGCGCCTTGTTCTGCTGTAGCCAGTAGTCGGCATTGGCCACCTGGTCAGGAAAGGTTGCCGCACTGAGAATCTGCGCGACTAGCGAATCCGGATAGAGAGCGATCGGCGCCACCACGCTCTGCAGTTCATCGGCGGTTGCCGGCACGCCCTGTCCGGGATAACTGGAAGTTGTGCTCTGATAAGCCATGCTGGTCACATCCCCAGGACCGATGGTCAAGATCAGAAGGATGCTCAAGCCAAGAGAGGTACCCTGCCTGGCTCTGGTTAGGCAGTCCATAAAACTTTCCTCCTCACCGCGAAGACAATCGCTTTTCTCTAGTTACCTACCTATCGTCTGCCTCATTTTTGTGGAGCATTCGCCTGTGTGACCACGCTCTAATAGCCATCAGTCAACATGCTCGCGTATTCTTCTACGTGCTTTTTCAAACGATGGTTGTTCGGCCGGCCTTCACACAGAATGTGCCATTGCCCTTCGCGTTGGGGATGCCGGGGGTCGATGAAGAACCATCATCGTCGCGCTTCACATCTACCGAACAGGGCTTGGATAGCAACGGGTTACAGATCGATTGCAGCACCGATCATGTTGCCGGGGAGGAGTGCCTTCTGGCCGTCCTCCCCTTGCTCGGGTTTCCAGGTTGAGCGTTAGCCGGGTAAAAGATTACATGCCGCTCTGAAGCCCTTTATTTACGATGAGCTTGACATCGACACGCCGGTCGAGCGCGCGTCCCTGCGGATCGCTATTGGTGGCATCCGGATGGGTGGAGCCGTAACCGGCCGGTGCAAGGATCCGCCTCATTGGAATATTCCCATGGTTGCGAAGGTAATTTGCCACCGCGGAAGCACGATCTTCACTGAGTTGCTGGTTTGCCGCTTGCGTTCCGGTCTTCGAGGCATAGCCGGCGATCTCGATCATGTAGCCATCGGTGGACAAGGCAAGAGCGGCAAGCTTATCTAGATCCGCCTTCGCGGCGTCATCCAGAACGTATTTGCCAGTAGGGTAGTAGACAACGGCTTCAGCAACGGTTTTGTAGTCGTCGAGGTCAGAAACGCGCTTGTTCACTGTCTGGATGTCAGCTGCGTTCATAACCGCGACGGCTCCGGCGGCCTGGGCCGTCGCACCTGCCTGGTTGGCCGAAGCCTGGGCCTGATTGGCCGAGGACTGCGCGCCGGCTGCCGCAGCCACGCCCTGATTGGCCGTCGACTGTGCATTGGAGGCCGCTGACTTATTAGCCATGATCTCCTGTTGCTGGGCAACTTCAATCGCGAACGCATCCGGCGAGAAGGTGATCTTGCTTGCCTCAAGTTGGTTGTCCGCATTGCCTACACCTTCGGCACTGATGGTCAAGCCAGGCACCATGGCCGTGACATCCATGTCTTCGTGACGGTGAAACGCGATCTTGTGTTTGTCACGCAGAACCTTGGTGTCGTCTGTGATCTTGACCACCACCAGCGACCCGGTCTTATCATCCTGCACTTTAACCAAGTCGCCACTTCTGGACTTGATCACTCCCTTCACCTTTCCCTTTTGCCCGGCTGTGAATGTCTGTGCGTAGCCGGCGGACGCTAATGCAATGACTGCAAGCAGGACCACACAAACTCTGCGTGGTACGCATGGAAAGCTGTTCCTCGATGTTTTCATTGGACCTCTTCTCCTCTCGCCTGTTCTTGCGTTATCAAGTCGATCTTCCCGGGAAATGGAGCGTCGGAGCAGGCCGTTGTTCCATCTTCCAGAGAGAGACCTTGGTCGCTGTGTTCTGATTCGCCCTTGGCGACCGAGTGTAAGTCATGTGTAGATTACTGGCGACCCTCGAAGGTTAAAACTGTCTCTTGCGACAGGTGGAGTGGCTACAATTCCTCCAGACTGGTCTTTTGTCAGCGGAATGAGCTTCACGAGCGACCCGATGAGGACACTCTCATGCCGAGGGAACGAATCCGGCTATCGATTGCCCACAAGCTGGTTTCACGCCGGCCGGGGCGTTGTTCTGAGCATACCCACCGCCATAGTTTCAAAACGATGCCCCATAGGCGATTCTGCGTCAGCAGGACCTTGGCAAAAACCAGGAAGTTGACGATTGCAAAGGCATGCTCCGGATAATTCAAGTGGTATTCCGACAGCACGATGCTCTTGTGGACAGACAGCAATTCAAAGATTACCCAAAGATATCCAACAATGATCACCAACCTGCTGAACTCATCGGTGGCTGTTTCCCGCGGATGCCGCTGGTGTTTGCGTGGCGTAGTTGGTTCCGTCATATCAGGACTCTTCGATGCTCGTGCCGGCATAGATTAAATTTGGTTCGACAGAGGACCTGGAGCCCTCCCAACAGCCCGTCGGGGCTGATCACGAATGATTGTTCCATCAGAAAGAGAGATCGAGCACTGTCATTTGTGACAGTACGCCGGCAGTGGAAGTTGAAGGTAATCGACACGAGATGGGACGCAACAGTATCAGCCCCGTTTTCGGCGAGGTAAAGCAACAGCCAAGTTGCCGGCCAAAGTCAACGAGAGATAGTTTCTGACGGAGGCGTCTCGGGCAGCTGTGCGATGGTGTCTCGAATGTATGAACTAGGCACGACGCGGGATACGTCCAGCGAAAGGTCCTTGAATTCAGGCCAGGACGAGCCCACCTGCTCCACAACCAGGCCGATTACACCCTGGTCGTTCGATCCAAAATGCGCTGCGTTGGCGTTAATCCGGTTGACAAAGCTGAAATAGACCGGGCCCCCGCTGTTTCCAGGAAACACGTGAAAATCGTAATAGTATTTTTTCACCGTTTTGGAAGGCGTGATTGGATAGGAGGCAAGCGTGCCGGTCCGCAATATTGGAAATCCGTTGAGATCGACATCGAGAGGAAACCCGAGGCAAAATAACTCGTCACCGGGATGGACCTGAAGCCTTTCGAGGGTGGCATCGTCAACCAATGCCTCGATTGTCAAGGGCCTTATATCGATGTCGTGTGGCAGGCGCACATACATCGCCGCGACATCGCCCTCTGGATGGGTCGTGTAGAGATTTGAACTCCCAGTTCGTATCCGTATAGGGTAGCTGAATGGAGTGATCGTACCGCCGGCATCTTTCCGGCGAAGTTGCAGGACGGCCTCTTCGCCGCCGATCTTATCGAGGACGTGGGCTGCAGTAATCAAAACGAAATATCCCTTGTCTGGCGTCTCCTTTATAGGCTTCGCCATGATGAAGACAGTTCCGAAGATGATGTTGCCCTCTATGGCTGCGTTCGGCCCGACGATTTTGAAGGTGCTGTTCATCAAGATGGTATTCAGCTCCTGCGCGTGGGCCGGCACACAGCAGAGAATGAGCGCTATCGCATAGATGACGGCTTCGGCGGCCGCCTTGTTATTTGTAAGAATCCTGCCGTGCTGGGGAGTTCGGAGCATCTCACTCTTCGAAAATAATCAAGGTCGATTACCCACGTGTCGACTTCCGGCGAGCCAACTAGAATACGGGGCTCAGACTAGCGTGAGGCATCGAAGCTCACAACTGTCGCTAGCGACAGGTTGGGTAAATCCCCTGGAAGTCATCGAATCCGCAAGGGAGCTTCTTGAGCACAGTTCTGGTGTAAAGGTTCGTGGGCTTCGGCGAACGTGGACGGGCTGGGGCCAGGGTTCGGAAGCGCTTCTCTCGCCGGGCCGGGAGGGTGCTTGGGCTTCCGGCGGCACACCGGGACTGGCGGGACAGGCGGGGCGCCAGGCCCATCTTCACCTCTTCCTGTCCACGGACCTCGCACGAAACTCGAATTAACTCCCCCGATTAACTGCCTTCCAGGGTGGAAAGCCGGTGAACACCGTCTCAACCGTGACGGTCCAAGTTGATCTGAGCTGGTCACCCGAAAGTGGAAAGGCCAAACATGGAACGGTCTGTAATCCTGTCCACAGGGTCAACGCAGTACGAACCGAAGGGAGAGGGATGATGGAATTAGAAATGCACGGAGCTAACGGCGCAGAAATTGTTCCCGAAGTAATAACCGAAGTAACAGACTCGATCGAGTGGCCAGAGCGGGCTACACAAGGCAAAGCTAAAAAGGCAAAGCAGACATCGTCGCAGGCCAGGGTTTCTCAATTGCTGGACATTTTAGGCGAAATAGATGCGAAGCGAATCAAATTGGACACCGAGCGTGACGAATTGAAAAAACAACTGGCGTTAGCCGTCGCAAACCTCTAAACCCTACCTTCAGGTTTTTAGTTTTTCTATGAGGCTCCGGGTTAGGGCGCGGGTTGCGATTGCCTTTTCCCGGGGTCTTGAGTTCCTCCACCTGCAGACCGAATGTGCGGGCGACTTGTTGCCGGATATCCTCGATCCTGCTGGCACGAATTTGTCGGCCTACTGGAGGAGAAAAGACCACACCATCCAACATCCGGAGAGGCTACACCCGCCGTCTTTTCCCGCGAAGGTCGTCTTTTAATTTGTCGCGTATCCGCCACACGCCAAAAGGAACTCTTTACCCGCCAAGGCATAAAACTATTTCATCGATGAGGACGCTTTACTCTTTGGTTATTGCTGGGAGGCGAGGAGACGGTGACATTAGCTAGCGATTTGATGGGGCGAATCGTTCTTGACACGGAATCTCCATCCAGGCTTCGAACAGCGCGGGATTGTTTTGCAAGGTGGGCGTCGCAATCGCCGGACAACGCCGCGCTTCAGATGATGGTCGCGGCAATCGACGCGCGGCTAAAGTTTCTCGGTAAAAAAGAGCCTGTTGCGGTAACCATCTCAAGTCGCGCCAGGGACATCGCGGACGAATTGGACCTGGCGGCAACCTGGCTATGCTGGAATTTTTATCAGAGGCTGAGATTCTTCTCGAAGCTGATGGTAATGATCCAGAGGAGACGTATGACTTGATGTTTCAGGCCGGATGGGAATTCGCGACTTTGATGGTGGAAGCAGGCGCGAGACGTCAAATCCAATGAATGCGCCGTAGACGTACGCCGTGGCCCCCTCGGGTCAGGGCAGTCGTCACGTTTCCCCTGGCCTCCGCTGGGCACTGTTTTTCCACATAATGAGCGATTTATCATCAACTTTCGTAATCTAGGGCGTTCAGCTACGCTTCTTGTGAGGTACATCGGATGCCGGCTGGGGCCAAGATTTTTGAACGGGTGATGCAAAAGCGAATTGGGAACACTGAATACTGGCGAAAAATTGAAATTGTTGAGGAAGGCCCATTCGTGTTCAGGGTCGTCCAGGATCAGGAATTGAGGCCTCTGGAAAGTCAGGGCAAACCCGAAACATCCAACATACAGGGCGCTCTGAGTGGATGTGCCCAAGTCAGGGAGCGGCAACTGAACAGGCGCTGCGTTGCCTTCACCAAAGCAAGAACGATGACTGGGTTTTTTCGCCGGGAGCATCGCCTGGGAGTTGAGGTCCAGACTCCTCGAAACAATTCCGTAGATTGATGCGTGAGCCGTCGTCAGGTCTTCCCTGCTTCCCTCTCCGTCAACCCCTGTCAAAGCGGGCTGCCGATGTTCAATTTTTATCGTGAAGGGTGCGCCTCACGATGACAAGGGTAGGGAAAATCCTGTGAACGTGCCAGCCAGGTCTGAAACTCCCGCATTAGCCTGCCCAGGATACAGCGTCTCATCCGTGCGTGCGAATCTCTTGCGAATCGATGCTGCATCGCTCGTGAGAGAGGGTAACCAATGCGGGCCAGAATATGCCTCGGACGTGATACTGCTTCCAGGAGATAAGATACCGATTCGCTCTCGGGATCAAAGTCAATGACGAACCGCTCCTGCCCTTCCTCGACATGAGAGGCAGTGGTGGTGTACATAAAGCCGAAGCGAGTGGGGCTGTCCACAACCTCAACAACGCGGCTGAAATTTATCGACCATAAGTAGGCGGTGTGGGCTTCCACAGCTACTAATTCGCCCGGTGCAGATCTTGGCCATCGGGTTCATGACCTGTACCCATCCCAAATCGAACTGTTCCCATCGCCGAAAGGCTTCGCGGGCCGCCGAGAAAACATGCCGTCCTCGACCGATTTCGCTACGGGAAATATCATGCGCAAAACCCTTCGGCGGGGTTCCCCGCGGGCCGTCTGTTAGCGTCAGCAAATGAGGACTGGAGGGCGGCGCTTCGCGGGCGGCTGCGAGGAGCTTTTTCTTCTGAGCCTTCGTTTGTTCGAAATGGCCGCAACACAGATCCAGTATCTCAGGAGCCTTCGGCGACCGGCCGTTCTCACGCAGACGCTCTCTCCTAACCTAACTTCGTGCTGAGATACAGCTTGAGTTAGTAGGATAACTGGAAGAGTGACTAGGTTGACCGAAAGATAAACCTAAAGATAGCCGCTACTCTTGCGACCCACGATTGCGCGGTGCAACCATTCACGCGCCTTTCCGTCTATTCCCAGGGAGAGGTGTGGACGACACCCCCTTGTTTAAACCCTTTTTTTTTTGCGGCAGAGCGGGTTCTGCGACATTCGTCTGTTTCGTGGCGACGGTGGAGAACCATGGCATCTCTTGCTTCTCGTTCGGTGGGCATAGGTAAGTTCGATGGATTGTTCGTGGCTGCTGCCGAACTCTGCGCAATCGTGAGAGCCTCCTACCTTAGTCCCTCTTTCCCATTACTCCTTTGCTTCGAGTTGTGGAAATACTTCCGGCGGCGGTTGCCAAAAGGCGATCCGCGCAGGAAGGAGATCTCACGTCCCGCAAGTTTTCCATCGACCCTGCGCCTACTTCAAGGAGCCGCTTTCGTCGTAACGCTTATGATGCCGGTCGCAGGATGGGCACAGGTTCAAGTGGCCCCGGGGGCTTCCGCTTTGCCTTCTGCTCCTGTTCCCCAACCGGAGAACGCACCCGCACAACCGGACGGAATGCCGAGCGCCAACGGCCCGATCTTTACCCGAACGGCAGTGAAGCCAGGCGTGACTTCAGCGGATATGTTGAAGCAAGAAGAGCACCAGCGCATTCTAGGGGTGATGCCAAACTTCAACACCGTCGACATCTCTACCGGTGTGCCGAGTCTCTCACCGAGTCAGAAGTTCCACCTGATGTTTAAAAGCTCTGTCGATCCATTCGTTTTCCTCGCAGACGGGTTTGTCGCCGGTCTGAGTCAGGCGCGCAATACCAGTCCAGGATTCGGACAGGGAGCCGAGGGGTACTTCAAGCGCTTTGGCGCGTCCTATCTCGATACCGCGGACGGCAATCTCTGGGGCAACGCTATCCTCCCCATCGTCTTCAAGGAAGATCCGCGTTATCTACGACTTGGCAATGGTACCTTCATCCATCGCTTTCTCTATTCCGCAGGCACCACCATCTGGTGCAGGCGCGATAACGGTTCATGGGGGCCAAACTACGCGAATGTGCTGGGCAACTTCATCTCCGGGGGGATTTCTAACGCCTATTATCCTGCTTCGGATCGAGGCATTGGCAATACGGTAGACGGAGCGCTCACGGTGACGGCAGAAGGCGTTGTCGGCGCGGAATTTGTCGAATTCTGGCCTGACATTTCAAGGCATCTGTTTAAGAAGCACTATGCCGCGGAGCAAGCACGCTGACGCTCAAGGCAAGGCGCAGGCTCTAACAGGCTCAGGGGAAATCCAGGTCACCCAGTTCCCTGCCGATCGAGATAGGCAGTGCAGCCAAGGTGATGGGGTCACCTTGGCCGGCGTAGTGGATAACGATAAGCCGATTCCCTCTTTTGCGAAATCGGTCTAAGCGGCTTTCCGGGCGAGCAGGTTAATCAGATTCTCGGCTGCAACGGTTGAGGAGGCGGGATTCTGGCCGGTGATGAGACGGCCATCCACGACGGAAAATGGCTGCCAGTCGGCCACCTTCTCAAAGATCGCTCCCAGCCGTAGCAGTTCGTCCTCTACTAGAAACGGCACAACCTGTGTCAGTTTGACTGCTTCTTCCTCTCCGTCGGTGAAGCCGGTGACATGCTTACCTTTTACCAGCGGCTCACCCTTATAGGTGACATGACGGAGCACACCTGGGGAGTGGCACACCAACGCAATCGGCTTTCCCGAGTTGTAGAAGGACTCTAACAAGGCGATCGAAACTCGGCTCTCTGCCAGGTCCCACAGTGGACCGTGTCCACCGACATAGAACACCGTGTCGAAGTCCCCTGCCTTCATATCCTCAAGCTTGGCCGTGTGGGCAAGTGCCGCCTTTGCTGTTTCATCCTGCTTGAATCGTGACATGGCCGAAGTTTGATTTTCGGGCAGATCGCTCTTGGGATCGACGGGGGGTTGGCCGCCTTTCGGTGTGGCGAGGGTCAGCTGAACACCGGCGTCCCGGAAAACAAAGTAAGGCGCAGCAAATTCTTCCAGCCAGAAACCTGTCTTGCGTCCGGTGTTGCCCAATTGATCGTGGGATGTTAACACCATCAGTATTTTCATCTTCAATTCTCCTTTGTCTTCGTTGTGCATTTCCCGATCGAATCGGGTTCGCAATGAGGCGATCACAACAGACGGGCGAGCGATAAACAATTGAACGAAGGTATCGGCAATACTTTGGTATCGAAAGATATTCGCGCTATCAATCCAGGTGGAATTGGGAAGGCCGGATCTCGGTGCCGCAAGGCCCTGGCTTAGAGTTCCGCCCCTGGCCGAGCGTGATTCGCACCGGACTTTTCGCTCCAAATTCGGTGCACCGATCTGGATTGGCGAAGGGTGGAGGTCATGAAGCAACTGGACGATGGTGTCGGCAATACCTTAGTATCGGTGTGCGGAAACAGTGCATTGGCCCGAGCAAACTCTGCCCTCAGGATAGATAAGTATCGTCGTTGGCTGACTTAGCTTGTCCTGATTGCCGCTATTTTGCAGGGCCGACCTGCAAGAGTGGAGGGCAACCATGAAGAGCATCTCTGCACCCATTTCCCTTGCCGGCTCACAGCTGGGCGAAACGCGTCACGTCTGCGCGTTTTTCAACAACGACGAAGAAGAATATCGCATCCTGCTTCCGTTCATCAAGGACGGGTTGAAATCCGGCGACAAAGCGGTTCACGTCCTAAACCCGGAGCAACATCAGGACCACCTGCAGCGCCTGACTGCCGCGGGCATCAACCCGGCGGCCGCGCAGCAGAGCGGGCAACTTGAGCTTCGGACCAACACCGAAGTCTACCTTCCGGATGGCCGCTTCGATCAGGATCGGATGCTGGAGGTATTTGAGCAACTGGCCAGCGGAAACGCCAAGGGAGGATTTCCTCTGAGCCGCATCTGTTGCCGCATGGACTGGGCGGTGGAAGACCGGTCGCATGTCGATGACGTGATTGAATTCGAGGCGCGCGTAAACGACGTGTGGCATCGTCACGACGACGCGGTGATCTGTACTTACCATCTCGGCAGTTTTGGGGGGGACGCGGTGATTGACATCATGCGAACCCATCCCATGGTTATCATCGGCGGCATCCTTCAGCAGAATCCCTTCTTTGTGCCGCCGGATGAGTTCCTGCAAGAATTTCGCCAACGGCGAGCTGGCCGAAGTATTTCGCCTGCAACGGCCTGAGACATGGATGTGCAACCCAGAGATCCTGCAGAGGAAATCAAGCGCCTTCAACGCTGCCTCAATGATCTGATTGGCGCCCTCGCTCTTCCAGCGACGTGGAGCGGCGCTGAGCCATCCCAGATTGCAAATACCTTGCTCGATGCGCTGCTGCGTATGCTCCAGCTGGATCTCGTCTATGTGTGCATGAAGGAAACAGGCGGCCAGCCGCCCATTGAACTGGCTCGGTTCGCGCAATCGCAAAAGTACATAGCCCAGCCGCAAGAGATCGGCGCAGTACTTAAACAGTGGTTGGGGGCCGAGCCCCAGGAATGGCCTCCTCTGATGCGGAACCGCTTGGGTGACCGGGAGATTTCGATGGTGCCCTTGGGATTAGGGCTGCAGGGTGAAATTGGCGTAATCGTAGCCGGGTCAGAGCGAGCGGATTTTCCGCAGCAAACCGAGCGACTTATTCTGAGCGTAGCAGCGAATCAGGCATCCATCGGGTTGCAGGAGGCATGGCACCGGAACGAACAGAAGCGGATCGCGAGCGAACTCGATCGGCGGGTCGCGCAACGAACTACAGAACTTGCCGCGGCCAACCAGGAGCTGCGAAAGGAAATTGCCGATCGCAAGCACGCCGAGGAAGGTCTGAGAAGTAGCGAAGAAATGCACCGAGTGATTGTGGAAGCAGCCAACGACGCAGTGGTCAGCATGGATGAAAGGGGCGCTATCCTGCTTGCGAATCCCGCCTCCAGGCGCATCTTTGGCTATGAGCCAGCCGAGATCGTCGGTAAACCTATGACCATGCTCATGCCGAGAATGATCGGGATATCGCATGAAAATGGGTTCAAACGATACTTGGCTACTGGAAAGCGGAACCTCAACTGGCAAGGCGTCGAAGTCACCGCTCTACGCAAGGATGGCCAGGAGTTCCCGGTGGAGGTTTCGTTTGGGGAACTAACCAGCGATGGACATAAAGTATTTACAGGCTTCATCCGCGATATCAGTGAAAGAAAAGAGGCCGAGGATCAGCTTCGCGCGAGCGAGCGTAATTTGCAGATGACGCAAGTGGAACTGGCGCGGGTTTCAAGGCTCACAACTATGGGCGAACTTGCGGCGTCGATAGCGCATGAGGTCAATCAACCGCTGACCGCGGTCATCAATAACGCCAGCGCGTGCCTGAGACTGCTCGCTAATAATAATCTTGAACTTGAGGTTCTGCGTCGGGCTCTCGCAGGAATCATTGCCGATGGTACTCGGGCTAGCACGGTTTTAGCTCGGATCCGCGCATTCATAAGGAAGGAACCTGCGGAAAAGAGCGAATTAGATATAAACGAAGTGATTCAGGAGGTTCTGGTCCTCGCTGCCCGCGAGCTTTACGAGAATCAAGTCTTGCCTGACCAGCAATTGAAAACAGACCTCCCGTCTGTGTTGGCTGATCGCGTTCAGTTACAGCAGGTCCTGCTGAATTTGATCATGAACGGCATCGAAGCCATGGCCGCGGTGACAGATCGACCTCGCTTACTCGGGGTGCAATCCCGGATCGACGAATCTGGAGACGTAGTCGTTGCGGTAAGCGACTCCGGCACAGGCTTTGGTTTAGAGTTGGATCGCGTCTTCACTCCCTTCTTTACGACGAAGGCGAACGGGATGGGAATGGGTTTGTCGATCAGCCGCTCACTTGTTGAAGGTCACGGCGGCCGACTCTGGGCCGCGCCCAACTCTCCCCACGGCGCTGTGTTTTCCTTCACTCTACCAGCAACAGGTGGAAGTCCTTCATGAGTGCTGCTCCCATTGTCTTGGTCGTCGATGATGATCCGTCGGTACGTTCTTCGTTGAAGTTCCTCTTAAGCACCGTGGGTCTTCACGTGGAAAGTTTCGATTCGGCGGACGCCTTCTTGCGTAAAAAGTTGCCAGATGCGCCCAGCTGTCTTGTGCTTGACGTCAGGCTTCCTGGCCTGAGCGGACTCGATTTTCAACGCGAGCTCGTAGCGAGAAACATTCTTATTCCGATAATTTTTCTCACCGGACATGGCGACATTCCAATGAGTGTCCGCGCCATGAAGGCTGGAGCCGTCGAATTTCTCACCAAGCCATTCCGCGATCAAGATCTGCTGGATGCTATTCGCATCGCACTGGAGCGAGATCGTGCCAGGCGTGAACAGGATAAAGATGTAGTGATCCTCCAACAGCGCTTCGACTCATTGACTTCGCGTGAGCAGGAAGTGATCTCCCTGGTCGTCTCGGGCATGCTCAATAAACAGATTGCGGACCAACTTGGAACTGCGGAGAGTACGGTGAAAGTCCAGCGCAGCCGGGCAATGGAGAAGATGCAGGCGGAATCTTTGGTCGACCTCATAAGAATGATCGAGAAGCTAAAACACCCCTCGCGCCAAACCCGATAAGCGAAAGTTTATTCGCATACTCCTTTTTGAGCCACCAGATATCCCAACATCCAATTGATTCCCTTTCCGGCCCGGAATAGCTTGGGTTCAGTGGGGGCTGGAATGACAAGGGGTCAGATTTCGGTGGTTGACGACGATGAGTCCATCCGCAGGACGACCACATTTCTCATCGAGTCTTTCGGCTTTCGAGCGGCCTCCTTTGAATCTGCCGAAAACTTCCTGAATTCTGGCCAACTGCACGATACCTCATGTCTCATCGTCGACGTTCAGATGCCGGGCATGAGTGGGCTCGAACTCCAAAGCGAGTTGGCTGCCGCAGGTTACGACATTCCTATCATCTTCATCACCGCTTACGAAAACAACGTTTCGCGTCAGCAAGCGATGCACGCTGGTGCCGTCGGATTCTTAGGCAAGCCGTTTAATGACGAACAATTACTCCAAACCGTCCGTTCAGCCTTAGGCCACGATGACGGCGGCACGAAGTCCATTTGACTATGGAGACAAAGATGAACACATCAAGTTTTTCACCTGTCAAAAGCACACCGTCGACACGAGCAAGTCGTAAACGATGTCGAGATCACGAAAAACATTAGCCTCAAACAAACTTTGGCCTCAGGAGATCAGTTTCGTCGCTAAGTGACTTTACTGCTCCTGATTGCCGACTCCATTTTTCCAAGTACGACTTACGCAGGGTGGAGGGCAATCGTCGTGGACCTTTCTGAGTACATACTTGAACCGCATCCTACACAGCCGATGGTGTCCGTTGTCCACAACGACACCTCTGTACGTGAATCCCTTGAATCGTTGATTCGCTGCGAAGGCTGGCAGTCGCAGACATTCGCATTCGCTCGAGAATTCCTTGCCCGGCCCCGGCCACTGGTTCCAAACTGCCTGGTGCTTGACATCCCTATCCGGGACCTCAGTGGACTTGATCTACAAAGAAGGGTCGTCGTGGAACGCCCCGACACGCCGGTTATATTTGTCACCGGCCACGGCGATGTACCCACATCGGTTCAAGCCATGAAGGCGGGAGCTATTGAATTCCTGCTGAACCCGTTTAGTGATGAGGTTCTCGTACGTGCCATCCGGGAAGGACTCAAGCGTAGCTCCATTGTGCTTAATCGCGAGGCAGGAATGCGGTCGCTCCGCGATCGCTATGCGTCACTGAGCCACCGTGAACGGCAGGTCATGGCTTTGGTGGTATCCGGACTTTTGAATAAAGAGGTCGGTGCCGAACTAGCCATCAGCGAGATCACGGTCAAGGCACACCGAGGCCACGTCATGCAAAAGATGAAAGCTGAGTCGTTCGCGGACCTGGTAAGAATGGCAGCGCGCCTTCGTTCCGAGCTCGCCCTGGTCGCAGCACGTTCGGTTCAGATCACCGCCTAGCTCTGAAGGGACTTCCGGTTCTCAAAAAGACTCCAAAGGCCCGTAGAACGCCCCTAATACCAAGGTATTGGCCAATACCATCGTCTAATAGATTTGCGTTCATGCTTCGGGCGTAATAGCACAGATGAAACGTGTCTTGACTCATTGGGATGCGGAATTGGAGGCCCTCTATGACTTCACACCCCTCTGTGAACTCGCAGGGGGAAGGCTTGCAAGAAGAATCGCGGAGATTGCAGCAATGGGTACGCGAACTTCTCATCCAGAACCAACAACTCAGAATGCTGCTGGAGTCAGCGAACGAATCACCGGGGCAAGAAGCTTCCCCACTGAACACGCCCAGAGATGCGAAGAGACCAATTCACACAAGAGGTCATTATGAGTCTATCGATGCCGGCGATAAATAGCGTTGATATTGAATACAGCCCGATGGAGATGAGCGATGAGAGGCTGGCGTCCAGAGCCAAATCTGGAGACACGGACGCCTTTGTCGAACTCAGTAAACGCCATGCGAATCGGGTCTTTCGAGTCACTTATCGAGTCACCAGGAATCTGCAGGATGCTGAGGATGCACTCCAGGACGCTTTCCTGAACGCCTTCACGCACATAAAGAATTTCGAGGGGAGATCCAGTTTCTCCACTTGGCTTACCCGGATTGCGATCAACTCGGCGCTTATGACCTTGCGCAAGAAGCGCAATTGCCGCGAGATTCCAATCGACGGTGGCGACAGCCACGTGGGAAACGTCGTGATCTGGGAGCCGCAGTCCACTATGGACGACCCTGAGAGCCACTACGTCCGCGGAGAGAGACATAAACGGTTGCGGAAGGCCATCCACCACCTGCCACCGATTTATCGCGAGGTAATCCAACTCCAGGAGACAAAAGAGCGCTCCTTGCGGGAGATCGCGCAGTCTCTTGGCATCACTGTTTCGGCCGTCAAGTCGAGACTGTCACGTGCAAAGAGCGCGCTGCGCACTTCTATGATTTAAACAGATTGGCGAGTTCCTTCCTGCTCACTTTCACGCAAGCGCTAACTTCATAGCCGCGCCAATTGAGTTCATTCAGCCTCGTCTCGAAGTCTTCAAATAGGCGCAATGATGCCCTATGGCCTTCCCAGCCGCTTCGCGTCGGACTTCAATTGAAGATTCCGGATTAGCCGGTGCAAATACTTGGGGTGAATTCCCAGCAGGCGGGCTGCCTCGATAGGACTGCCGGCTGCTTCGTCCAGCGCGGTAAGAACGAGCTGCTTTTTTGTTTGGTTCAGAACATTGTGGTAGCGTGCCGTAGCCAATCCTGCTGATTGTTCCTCGAGCAGCGCTTCGGGTAGGTCTTCGGGCAGAATTTCGTCGGTCAGTCCCATCACGATGGCGTGTTCGATGGCGTTTTCCAACTCGCGAACGTTGCCCGGCCAACTGTATTGCATCAGCAAAGTACGCGCTTCTTCGGTGATGCCCTTGAAACCGCGCTTGCACTTAGCCGCATGCTTGTTGGAGAAATGCAGGGCCAGCAAGGGAATATCCTCGCGGTGCTCGCGCAGCGGAGGCAAAACTACGGAAACCACATTGAGACGATAATACAAGTCCTGGCGGAATTCGCCTGCCTTGATCGCCTGCTCCAGGTTCTTGTTGGTTGCGGCCACGACGCGGGCGTCAAACGGTAGCAAGCGGTTTCCTCCGAGCCGTTCAAACTCACGTTGCTGCAATATCCGCAACAGCTTGGCCTGCAAGGGGGGAGCCATCTCCGCGATTTCGTCGAGGAACAGTGTCCCGTCCCCGGCAGCTTCGAGTTTGCCCTTCCTGACAGCAACGGCGCCTGTGAAAGCTCCCTTTTCGTGGCCGAAAAGTTCGCTCTCCAGCAAAGCTTCCGGTATGGCTGCGCAGTTGATGGCGACGAACGGCTTGTCGCGGCGCAAACCCCTGGCGTGAATAGAGCGGGCCACCAGTTCCTTACCGGTTCCGCTTTCGCCGCGAATAAGCACCGTGGAATCGCCCTTAGCCACACGCGCGATGAACTCGACGACCCGCAGCATCGGCCGGCTCTGGCCGATAAGGGTATCCTCCGCTTGAACGTAGACCCGCAGCCGTTGGTTCTCCGCGCGCAGCAAATCCAAGCGGGACAAGTTCTCCAGCGTGACCGCGGCGATGCGGGAAACGGAGCTGAGGAAGTAGGCGTGTTCCTCGGAGAAGGCCGCGGGTGAGCTCAGGTAAATCACTCCGAGGATTCTCTCCACCGCCACCAGGGGTACACACAACACATGCTCTGCTGAAGCGCTGTCAGCCGGAGCCGCTGCGAAGGTGGCGCACCGTTCCCAAATCGCCTGTTGCACAAGATCCTGCTGAATGTGCATCTCCTGCTGGGCGAGGCCGTTTCTGTTCCAGGTACAAAGCGCGCTGGGTTCTTCATTGTTCGACTGAAGAACGATCGCAGCCCTTGCGGCCGGGATCACTTCGGAGATGAGCACCAGCAACTCCCGCTGCAAGTCGTGCAGGTCGCGAGTGGAATTAATGACATTCGCGATCTTGAAGAATGCAGTCAGATCGCGTGCCATTCGGCCCACCCCTTGAGCATTGGACGGCTGCCCAGAGCGATCCAGGGGTAGTGTTCTCAGCTCGGTGCTGGTTTCGCGGCCGACGTCGTCCAACACCAACTCGGCAGAATCCGCCGGCCCGGTCAGAAATATGTATTCGCTCTTTCCGATACGAATCCGGTCGCCATGCTCGATGGCCCTGCGGCTCACTTTGCATCCGTTGACAAAAGTCCCATTGTGACTGTCGAGATCCGCTATTTCAAAAACGCCGCTGGAGACCTCGATAAGCGAGCAGTGGCGGCGCGAAACGGTAGCATCGCTCGCGTCCGGCCGCACCTGGTTGGAGGGATCCCTGCCCATAAACACGGGGCCATCCCTTGCATACCAGAGTGTTCCTTTCGACAAACCAGAAATCGCCAGCAGCCTGGGGTCGTTCACGTCGGTCTCCGGTGGTTCAAGTTTATGCCCAAAGTGCCGGAGAACGTTGCCGGAACTGACTGGCTCCCGATAGGTAGCCGTTCGACTACCGTTGGGCTGCGCGTTGAGGACTGGGCAGTGGGTATGTTGTTGCAAACATAAGGAGGAGGCCGGCCGGAAAGCCGCGTTCGTGTTTGGCGGCGAGCATGCAATACAGCATTGCGTCAGCCCAAGCCTTCAGTGAGGTGCTGGGAGCTTGGGAGACAAATTCAGGTTGGGTTCCACTGCCAGGAGCCCCAAGGGGGATGTTATGAAACGCAACCTTATCGGACTACCGCTAGTCGTGTTTTCGCTCCTGCTCACCACCACCAGCGCCTACTCTCAATCTGCAGCCAAAGCCTATGTGCCATTTGCGTTCAAGGTGGGACAGGCGCAATTGCCGCCGGGCAACTACGAACTCAGGGCAAAAGCGGGTAGCGACATTGTTACGATATACAACCGCGAAACGGGTAAGGGCGCGTTGGCGCTCGCATCGGTCCGAGAGGATTCTCCTCTCCACGCGCGGAGTAAGCTGGTTTTCCATGGTTATGGCGACCAGCAGTTTCTAGCCGAGATCTGGGGAGGCGCGGACACCAGCGGCATACTCTTTTCCCCCTCGAAACAGGAAAGGCAGATGCAGCGGATACAGCAGGTTGCCAACGGCCCAGCCAACACCGGTAAAGAGGTCACGATTGCTCTCAAGTGACCGACGGACGACAAAGCTACCAGGGAGCCGGGAGATACGTCCCGGCTTCTTTGTGTTTTCGCTCTGGTGAGGCAGTAAGCTGGATTTATCGGCCCGGAGGCGGGCCCGCTTGCCCGGCCCTCAGCTCCGTCGCCAAATACAGGATGGACCCATCGGGGCTCACGCGAGGCATCCAGCCCGGGCCGGCAACGGTTTCGGCGGTTTCCTGGTCAATATTCTGCTTGAAGACCTGTTGGGGGTGAGGAAATCCTGGGCTTCAGAATCAGGGTAAGAGCGGAACAACCACCGCAGATCCCTCCACTGCTGTGCTCCGATCGGGATGACAATTCCGTGGGAGCATTAACAGCTACTCGTCAAGCCGTTTACTAATGCGTTCCGCCAGGAGGCTGGTTCCGTCGAAAATCAATTTGTGTTCGCTATAAGATCCCGCGGACCAAATGTAGCTTTGGCGAGCCCGTCCTGCGCGTGACCAGGATTTTGAGTTGCAATGTGAATCCACTCGTGTAGGATCACTCGCGCAATGGCGCGGGCCATTAACTTGTCCTGCTGATCGCGGGCGAGACCGTAAGTTTGACTAGCCAACGTCTGTCCCAGACGAGTGCATTCGACGTGAATAAAGCGTTCGATGTGCCCATGGTTGAGGCGAACCCATCCCAACGCCTCTAAGTTCGAGGTCTGGCCCAGAGAAAAGCCGCGCGCACAATCCCCATGAAGGTAAATGGTTATGGGATTGTCCACGTTGAGACCCGGAGCGATCCTGTCTCCGCGGAGGATTCGAACCGCCGGAAGGAATCGAGTTTCGGACGCTCCTGAGGCTAACTCCTCGCGCAGCGCGCTGACGATGATAGGCCAGAACTCATCGGACATAGGCCGGTCGGAAAAGATAGCCAGTACCGCGCTTGGCGTGGGAGCCTGGGCCCGCGCAGTTGCCGAAAAGACATGCGCAAGCAGCGAAAGAGCGAAGACTGAAAGCAACGATCCGGTTTTGTTTTGCATCGACAACTCCTAACCGCGCAAGCGTGATCCAGTCTTGCATCGGAGGGCAGGCCTCCGAACTCCGGATCTTGCTTTCAATTTCGTTGTTTGTGCTTCTTAACAACGACGGCACTCGATCTGCACACGCTGGCGTGTTACTGGGGAAGATCGATGGAAGTTCGCCGTCTGAGAAACATCAGCGCTCTTGCCGAGAGGTATCTGAACGCATCCGCTCTCCCTGGTGACGATAGGTTTAGCTGTAGTGTCTTCTGGAACGCGACAAACGGCAATAACCACTTACTTGAGAAAGTGGCATGCCACTTGGGATCGCCAGAGACATTCGGAAACAAAACGTTTGTATATGCCTTGACACGTATATGCGCTGTGGAGTATACCAAGCGAGTGGAATCTGTATTCGAAATCATTGCGGAGCCGAACCGCCGCGCGATCTTGAGCCTGCTGGTCTCGTCACAGCAGTCGGTTGGAGAGATCGAGCGTCAACTTCGCATGCCCCAGCCGACCGTCTCAAAGCACCTGCGAGTGCTGCGCGAGGCCGGTTTCGTAGAATCCAGCGTGGACGCACAGCGCCGTCTCTACCGGTTGAGACCTGAACCACTTCAGGAGGTGGATGCCTGGCTGGCTCCGTTCCGCCGCTTCTGGTCCGCTCACCTGGACGCCCTCGAACGTCACCTGGACCGCATGGCTCAGTCGACAGCAACGAAAAGGAAGACAAGGAGTAGACGACGCGGCGCAAACCGCGAACGTAACAGAGGAGCAACGAAATGAAAATCAAAGTAACCAGCGTATACGTGGACGACCAGGAGAAGGCCCTGCGCTTCTATACAGAGGTACTGGGCTTCGCCAAGAAGACCGATTTCAGCCAGGGCCCATTTCGCTGGCTGACCGTGGCCTCGCCCGAGGAGCCGGAGGGCACGGAGCTGCAACTGGCACTCAACAACAACCCGGCGGCAAAGGCCTACCAGCAGGCGATATTCCAGCAAGGCCAGCCCGCGGCCATGTTCTACACCGACGATGTGCAGGCCGATTACGAGCGTATGAAGGCGCGCGGCGCCGAGTTCACCATGCCACCAAAGGATGTGACGGCATCCAAGATAGCAATGCTGAACGACACCTGCGGCAATCTCATTCAGGTCACGCAGCTGATGCGCTGGTAACGGAGACAAGAACGACATGACCGATCGCGAGCAGTACGCACCGGGTCTTGCCAACGGAGCGCAGGTACGAAAGGACGGCGAGAAGTGGACACTCATCGTGGTCCGAGAGCTGCGTCACCCGCCGGCGCTGGTGTGGGAGGCGTTGACTGATCCTGCGCAGCTGTCAGAATGGGCGCCGTTCGACGCCGATCGGAACCTGGCCGCCGTGGGGCCGGTGATGCTCTCGACGGTTGCGGCGCCGCGGCCGCAGGTCTCCGAGAACATCGTAAAGCGGGCCGAGGCGCCGAGGCTGCTGGAGTACAACTGGGGTGGCAATGACCTCCGTTGGGAGCTTGAGCCGCAGGGCAACGGCACGCGCCTCACGCTCTGGCACAACATCGATCGCCGCTTCATCGCGTGGGGCGCGGCGGGCTGGCATATCTGCTTCGACGTGCTTGAGCGGCTGCTCGCGGGTGAGCCGATTGGACGCCTGGTGGGCGCCGAGGCCACGAAGTTCGGCTGGCAGCGATTGAACGTCGAGTACGCCAAGCAGTTCGGTATTGAAACACCAAACTGGCAGTCTAACGCGAATCAAAAGTCGTGAGAGGAGGTCACATTGAACTGGAACAAATGGTTTCGGCAAACCCACCGTTGGCTGTCCGTTGTCTTTACCGTGGCCGTCATCGTCAACGGCGTCGCTGTGCTACAGGGAAAGTACACCTCCAAGTTGGGTCTCCTGGCGGTGTTCCCGATGGCCTTGCTTCTGTTCACCGGTCTGTACTTGTTCGTGCTGCCGTATGCCGCCAAGTGGCGCGGCGGGCGACGCACCGGCTGAATGGACAGCGACGTTGCAGCTTGCGCTGAGCGCGGCTAAATTAGGTGCGAGCGTTGGAACTGTACATGAAAGGCGCGTTGCGATGGAATCTGCTTCTGTATTCATCGACGAGAAGATCAAGGCACTTGCGGACTGGCGCGGGAAGACGCTCGCGAAAGTGCGCAAAATCATACATCAGGTAGACCCTGACATCGTCGAAGAGTGGAAGTGGAGGGGGACTCCCGTCTTCTCCCACGGCGGCATCGTGTGCACGGGAGAGACGTACAAGAACGTGGTCAAGTTGACATTTGCCAAAGGAGCTGCGTTGAAGGACCCTTCCGGTCTATTCAACTCCAGCCTGGACGGGAATGTGCGGCGCGCCATCGACATTCAGGAAGGCGACGAGGTCGATGAGACGGCGCTGAAGGATCTGATCCGCGCTGCGGTGGCGCTCAATCTCGAGGGCAAGAGCAAGCCGAAGCCCCGCCGAGCGAGCAGCAAGCAGGCGGGCTAACTTTAAATGCAGGCGCCATAGCTCCTCCTACAGGGGAAGAGCCTGGCGCCTGCCTAAGTTCGGTACTATGCTTTGCCGCTCTCCTCCCCAAAGAAACTGCTGCGCAGAGATCTGAACCCGGCGCGGACCTATCTGCCACAGACTCGTCATCCTGAGCGAAGCGCCTCACAGATTGATCGCGTGACACCGCGCTTCTGCCCGGAGTCGAAGAGCCTGTCCTGAGCGTAGTCGAAGGAACCTCGGCGATGCTTAATTTGCCCAATGCCGCTAGGAGCTTTTCGACCACCGAAGCCCGCACCGGGAGGGACTCACCGCGGTCTGTCCCTGGGGGCGAGAACCAAGAACTGGCTAGCATCTTGCTATATCCGGCGCCTACATCTACACTCTCGGCGGCCTTACAGGTACGCTATATATTGGCTGTCGGACTTCGGTGGCCGAAAAGCTCCTAGCGGCATTGGGCAAATTAAGCATCGCCGAGGTTCCTTCGACTCCGCGCAGAAGCGCAGTGTCACGCGATCAATCGGTGAGGCGCTCCGCTCAGAGGCTGTGACTTTATTGACTTTTAGCGATTTTTGACCCACCTAAGCTCTTTGTTTTCAGTATCGATTTTTTTGTGAAACCAATAAAGTCACAGACTCTCAGGATGACGATTCTGTGGGAGAACTAACGGAACGGAGACGTTTGTGCGGGAGCCGGGGCGCACCGCAGGTCCCTCGGCTTCGCTCGGGATGACAAATCGGAGGCGGTGACTTTTATTAGGAGCCCCTAGATCGGATGGACAGAAAGAAACAGCGGGTCCCTCCACTACGCTGCGCTCCGGTCCCACGGCAAGCCGGGGCAGGCGGGATGACAGTCTCGTTTAAGACCCGATGACTTCGGGCGGAAAATCAATAAAGTCACAGCCTCTCAGGATGACGAGTCTGTGGGAGTATTAACGAAAACCACCCTAGGCTAGTTAGCGCTTATGAGATGCCGTCCCTACGGGGTTCAATTGGGAAAGGCAATTTTTTCGCAGACTCTGAAGCCGCGGGACGAAATGTAACGAATCAAGAAGGTTCGTACTACCAGGAATTTTCTCGAATCCTCCGCGACAAACTAATTGTTGACCACGGCGCCGCTGGTGGGTTGCTGCGCGCCATGGACGCTATCCACAGGGGCAGATGGCGGCGCGGTGGATTCCCCTGCGGACTTGGTGGTGGACGAACCTGGATAGGTACAGTGATAGACCACGGTCAGACTATCTCCGTCGTAGCTCCTGGGAAGATGGCCGAAAGTCTTTATTCCGTCTACCGCTCCCAGGCATGAAACATCAAGGGATAGGTACCCGCTGGATGTTTCCAAAATCGGGGCTCCGTGATTCCCACCCGGCCGTATGACGAATTGAATGTAGGCAGTTGCACCCGCCGGAGTACTGGCGGCAACTTCCGATCCGTTCCATTTCTGTGCCACCTGTTTTTTGGCCGCCTCTATGTACTCACCAAGTGGCAAACCAGGACCCGCTTGCGGTTCCGGCCTTGGCGGCACTACGGTCGCCTTCTGTTCTGGTTCATTACTCTGCGCCGGACGCACGCTCATCGACGGGGGCACATGGTCGCTGCCTTTCGCTGCGACAGGAGCCGGAAGAGCCTGCGCAGTTGCGGCGCGAGCCGACGAGAACAGCGGATTTGCTTTGGGACGGCTGTCTAAAACGAATATCGCTACCAGGACCATTCCGCTTGCCACCGCTGCCACCCACTTTGCTTTCTGATTGTGCGACAACTTGTCGTGCTGGGTGATCAACCAGAGTACAGCGGCGGTTAGCAGGACCAGAAGAAATAAGGACGTGCCCCGGCCCACCATTCCAGTCAGGGCGCTAAAGATTCCATAGAGAAGAAGGCAAACGACCGCGCCGGCTGCCCAAAGAATGCCCAACACTTCGCGCCCAATCACGGTGGGTGGCTGTTGCCGCACCAACGGTGGCTGATAGGTTGATTCCGGTGGCGTCGGCTGTAGAACCTGTATCCTCACTTCCCAATCGTCAGGCAGCGCGTTTCGCAGCGGCCCGTTCGGTTCAAGTACTGCTCTCAGTGCAAGTTCATCACGTCTCGCGTAGGCATCATTCGCCTGCTGCGTGAGCCGTTCACACCGGCGCCTATCCTGCTCATCGGCTGCCAGGCTGGGATGAACTTGCTTCAGAACCCGGATCCACAGTCTCTTGAGTTCGGGCGACGCGGCAACCAGTGTGCTCACTTGACATCTCCGTTTTGCAATCCATCACGAAATTCTCCGTCTGATACGGCAGCCCGAGCATCGGTGCACCCCGAGACTGGTTGTATTTGAACAGTGACCAGCGGCTCGCACCATTACCCTTTCCGGTAGCAGGGCAGCCATACTCCTGGGGACGGACGCGCAAAGATGACGCTGGAGGGCAGCGTAGGCATCGCTTCTACACAGAACGAGCAGTAACCTGTGCCACTTGTGTAACCGTTGCGGTGGTTACCATCGCGGACGGGCCGTGCGTCAGTCAACTCTTGCGGACGCCTTCCCTTCCGTAATGTCCGCATCGCGCTGCATCAGGGTCAAGCTCATGTCGTCTAAAGGGGGATTACCGTTGGCAAAGTCCTGTACGGCAGCGAGGAGCATCATGAGCGTCGCGTCAGCGGAAGGCTGCTTCGCCTCCAGCAATGATGCGATTAACCGGTCCAATCCGAACTCTTCTCCCGCAGGGTTGCGGCATTCGAGTACGCCGTCGGAGTATGCGACCAGCGTGTCACCGGGTTCGAGCATCAGTTCGCCTGATTGGAACTCCGCACCTTCAAGCGCACCCAGTAGCGGGCCGCCTTTCTCGAGCAGCTCCGTTCGTCCATCCTCGCGAAGCAGTATGGGCGGGAAATGGCCGGCATTGCAGTAGGTGATGGACCCTGAATCGCAGTCAATTTGAGCAAAAAACGCGGTGACAAACGGTGCTACCGGCTGCAGATAACACAGGTGGCGATTCATTTCCCAGGCGATTCTTCCCGGGTCAAAGTCGGGACGGCGATAACACTGCAAAAGGCCTGCCAGATGAGTGAACCACATTCCAGCCGCCACGCCTTTACCGGCGATATCTCCAAGCACGGCAAGGACCTTGGAACCATGCTGCGAGAAGGTGGTGAAGTCTCCGGAGAGAAAGCGCGCGGCGAAGACCTCGCTGGCAAATTGCAGGTCGCCGTAGCGCAAACCACGCGGGCCGCTGAGTTTGCGCTGGATCTGTACGGCGTCGAACAACTGCGCATGGAGATCCATTCTCTCTCGCAGGAGCGAGTGGACGTCATCCTGCAGGGGCGCCATCGATAATGGCACCACGGTCGACGACAACAACACGGGCTGAAACAGGGATTGAACCTTGCTTGATTTTTGGTGCGTGCCGCTGCTCCCGTACTGCGAGTCAAAGGGCACTACGCGGTAGGTGTTCAACATCCACCTCGTTTCGATTTTGATCGTTCGCTCTATCCCACGAACCGATAGCCGGTTCCGTGCACGGTGAGAAAATACTGTGGTTGTTCAGGATCGGGCTCGAGCTTTTGGCGAAGATGTACCAGGTGCGTATCGACGGTACGGGTGGTTGGAGAATTTTCGTATCCCCAGACCTCCTCCAGCAGCCGATCGCGGCTCAGCGTTTCACCAGCATGGCAGATGAAATACTTCAGCAGTTCGAATTCCTTGGAGGAAACATCGAGCAGCTTGCCTGACCTGAGCACACGACAGCGGCGCAGATCCACTTCGCACGTCAGAAAAAGAGTGCTGATCCTGATCTTTGGGTAGGACCGCGGTGCGCCGCAGGACGGACTTAACGCGCGCCAGCAACTCGCGAATCGAGAATGGCTTGGTCACATAGTCATCCGCCCCGAGCTCAAGGCCCACTACTTTGTCTACTTCCTGGCCGCGAGCGGTGAGCATGATGATGGGGATAGAAGCGCGTTTGGCGCGTAACTGCCTGCATACTTCCAGTCCGCTCATCCGGGGCATCATGACGTCTAGAACCACAAGGTCCGGAGACTCGTCGAGGGCGCGCTGAAGTCCCTCGACCCCATCGCGGGCTGTAATTACTTCGTAACCTTCGAACTCAAAGTTGTCGCGAAGTCCAGCCACCATGGCCGGCTCATCCTCCACCACAAGAATCTTCGCTGTTTTATGTGTTGCTTGCATTCGTTTTACTTTCTCTTCCTGTTTCATGCCGACACCTGCTGGAGCTCGGAATTTTGTATCGGTAAGGTGATGATGAATTTACTGCCACGCCCGGGCGTGCTCTCAACCGCCACTACGCCTCCATGAGCCTGCACGATGTGCTGGACCAAAGACAGCCCTAATCCGCTGCCCTTGGTGTTATGCACCAGAGGATCGCCGACGCGATAGAACTTCTCGAAAATTTTGAGCTGCTCCTTTGCAGGAATGCCGATTCCGTGATCGACGACCTCGAGGTTGACGTCACCGTCGCGGCGGTAAAGATGGACGCCGAGGTATTTCTCCGCCGCCGAGTACTTCACCGCATTGTTCACCAGGTTCAGCAACGAACGGGCAATGGCTTCACGATCCACCCGGAGTTGAGGAAGATTGTTGTCGATCTTCTGTTCGAACTGGAACCCGTTCTGCTCAATTTCAAAACGATAGGAGTCGAGCGTGCTCCGCACCAGGTCGGCCATGTCGGTTTCGCGAAAGCTGTACTCTTTCTTGCCCGCCTCGATGCGGGAGAAATCAAGAATATTGTTGATCAGTGAACTCAACCGCTCACTCTCTTTGCGGATGATCTCGTAGTATTCCTGATGCTTGCCCCGAGTGGAGATACGCCCCAGCTCCAGGGTTTCCGCATAAAGGCGGATGAGCGATAGGGGGGTTCTCAGCTCGTGCGAGACGTTGGAAACAAAATCGGATTTCAATTTCGCCAATGCAAGTTCGCGAGAGACGTTTCGATAAGCGAATAACATTCCGCCACCCATCAGCAGGGAAAGCGCCCCCAGGCCTCCAAAGGCTAAACGCGTCCAGTGATTGCTGATTTCCGCAATCGTGGTCCCGTACGGTCTGATTCCCAGAATCAGGTGTGGGAAAACACTATAGAAGCGACGCTCCACTTCGGGCTCGCCTCCGTTCCAGCACATCGAAGCAGCCAAAGGAGTCTGTTCTTTTTCCTTCCGAATGGTGATCGCGGGTGGGGGATGTGACGGATCGTTCCGATTCTGATCCGGCAATACTTCGTTCAGCGCTTGCGGGAAAAAGCTGTTCTTCAAATAGTCTTCGTCGTACAGGAAACCGGCCAGCGCAGGATGCTCAGAACTCGAGCCGCGAGGCAGGAAGTACCACGAGAGACTCATACTGCGTTTTGTCGCCCCTGGACACCATCTCGGCAGTGATGTAGACGTGCCGCCCTTCCATCGCTACATTCTTCTTCACCATGTCGATATGTTCTCCGGACCAGATGTCAAACTCACCCTGGAGATCGGAGGAGACTCTTTGTGTTCTGCTTGAAAATCGGGATCGGTCATCTGGCCGGGTTGAGATCGAAAATCGAACTTGCCCTTCCCAGTCCAAAGAAATACATGGGAGATCTCCGGATGGGTCTTGAGAAAGTTATCGAGTTCTTCAGCATGGTCTACACCGGGAAAGCTTGCGCTCGCCTTCTCTGATGTCTCGTAGGCGCGCTCGACGATCCCCTTTTCGGCGATCTCTAACATGTGTTGATATTCCAACTGGATGGCGGCATCAATCATCTTGCCGCGCTGAACGTGCCTGAGGTAGCTGGCACTGGCGATGATCAGCGCGGCTGCCGGCAACATGACTGCCAGCATGAACACCAACATGGGGGGCGGTTTGCGCCAACGCCGTAGTGTAAGTTTCACCATATGCATGCTTCCGGAGAGATGCTCACAGGATCAAGGATAAGGGTACAGGTTCGGGGCTATGTCACGGCGACGCAACAAATTGCTAAAAGTTGTGAACTTGCAAGATCATGCCACGTAAGCAGTTAGCTGGAAGATGGCCAGTGGAGAACCGTTCAGCCGGGTTCTGGGGCCACATCCTGTTAGTCTTTGCGGGTGAACTTGTCTCCTTTCCCTTCCAGCTCGTTTATGCGCTGTCATCGTCGATCCGGATTCCTTTGTTGGCTCTTGATCTGCTGCTTGGCGGCCGCCATCCATACGACGCCGGCCTTCGCCAAGCAGCGAGTGGATCTGATCGTGGCGCACGGCATCGTGGTCACGATGGACGGACAGCGGCGCATCCTGCAAGATGGCGCGATCGCGGTTCAGGGAGATGCCATCGCCGCGGTCGACACAAGCGCAAATATCGACGCCATGTACGAATCGGGTAAGGTGATCGATGCCCGCGGCGGGCTCATTCTCCCGGGACTGATCAACGCCCATACACACATGAGCATGAGCTTGTTCCGCGGCCTGGCGGATGACCTCTCTCTGGATGATTGGCTGAATAAGTATATTTTTCCTGCTGAGCATCGCTATGTCACCAGGGATTTCGTTACCTGGTCGACACGGCTAAGCCTGCTGGAGATGTTGCGCGGTGGCACAACTACCGTCGCCGACATGTATTACTTCGAAGAGGAAGTAGCAGAAGCTACGAAGGGCGCCGGAATGCGTGGCGTGCTGGGAGAAACCCTGATCGGCTTCCCTTCTCCCGACAGCGCAACCCCTGCCGCCGCGCTCACCTATACCGAGTCATTTCTGAAGCACTGGAAGGATGACCCGCTGATCACCCCTGCGGTGGCGCCGCACTCCATTTATACGTGTTCGGAGACACTGCTCAAGGATGCTGCGGCGCTCGCCCAGCGCAACCAGGCGCCGCTTCTGATCCACGTAGCCGAGGCTCCGTTTGAGATTGAGAAAAGCCGGCACGAGCATGGCCTCACCACCGTCCAATATCTCGCGCGCATCGGCCTGCTGGGATCGAATGTCCTGGGCGCGCACTGCATCTGGTTAGACCAGGCGGACGTGCAGACGCTGGCTCACTTCGGCGTCGGCTGCTCCTACAACCCTTCCAGCAATATGAAGACAGCGGCGGGACTAATGCCGGCGGTGGAGTTGCTCTCGGCGGGAGTCGCCGTTGGTATCGGAACCGACGGCGCTGCCAGCAATAACAACCAGGACATGTTCGAGGAGATGAACCTGGCGGCCAAGCAGCAAAAGTTCGCGCGCATGGATCCCAAGGCGCTGTCTGCCGCACAGGTGGTCGAGATGGCTACCATCACCGGGGCGCGCGCACTGCATCTCGAGCGGCAGATCGGTTCCCTGGAAGTGGGCAAGAAGGCCGATCTCATCGTGGTGGATACCAGCGCTGCACACGCCACCCCGATGTATGACGTCTATTCGGCCCTCGTCTATGCACTCAAGTCCTCCGATGTGAGGACGACCGTCATTGGGGGCAAAGTGGTGATGGAAGATCGACGCATGCTTACACTGGATGAGCCGGCGATCCTGGCCAAGGCGGCGGAATACGCCAAACAGATCGATGCCTCCTTTGGCTCGAAAAAGAGCCCAGTCCGGTAATTTCAGCCGGCTGGAACCTTCAAGAGGGACTTAACGTAATAAGTATGCAGGGAGGTGCCAACCATGTATTGCGCCGCGTGTGGTCAGCCTATGGACGCTTCTCAAACGGTCTGCCCGAAGTGTGGGCGGCAGATTGCTCCCATTGGCTCGTATGTTCCTGTGTCGTATCAACGTAGTCGTGTGCACCGGCATATGCACACGGTAGCCGCTCTCTGGATCGCATACAGCGTCTGGATTCTGCTGCATTGGGCTATTGCGGTCGGAGTTCTTACCGGGGTTTTCAGCCATTGGACCCAGTTTAGCCATGGCTTCGATGGGCTATACGGATTTCCATTTTTCCACGCGACCTGGCTGGTGCCGCTCATCACTGCGGTTCTGGTCGGTCGAGCTATTCTTTGCCTGGCGACCGGAATCAGCCTGCTGCGGCGCGCTTCCTGGGCGCGGATATTGGCCATCGTCACTGCGTTTCTCGCGCTTATTCACCCCTTTAGCGGAACGATATTGGGGATTTATACGCTGTGGGTGCTCTTGCCATCCGCTTCCGGCCAGGAGTACGAGCAGATGGCTGCGGCTCTTTAGAGTCTGTGCCCTAACAGAACCCAATAGCCCGCAGCATGCAAAAATGGGATAGGGTATATCGATTGCTCAAGCAAACTATTGTTTACGCTGTTCTTCTGCTTTTGCCTACGTTCGCTGTTGCGGCCCAGCCCGGGAACCCGGCCATTCGCGCGGCGGTTGAGAAATCTATCGACGCACAGGATATTTCTGGAGCAGTGACGGTGGTGGCTGCGAAGGACAAGTTGCTGGCGCTCGATACCATCGGCTTGGCGGACGTTGCGACGAAAAGGCCCATGGAGCCCAATACCCTTTTCTGGATCGCCTCCATGACCAAACCCCTCACTGCGGTTTCCATTCTCATGCTGCAGGATGAAGGAAAGCTGAAGGTAAGCGATCCAGTCGAAAAGTTCATTCCCGAGTTTGCTGCCCTCAAGACGCCCTCGGGACAGCCGGCGCACATCACCATCGAGCAGATCCTCACCCACACTTCGGGTCTGGGCGAAGGCGATAGCGGCCGCCATCAAGAGCGCCCATACCCTGGCCGATCTGATCCCCATCTATCTTGCTTCGCCCATGCTGTATGAACCAGGCGACCACTGGCGATACACGCAGTCTGGCATTAACACAGCAGCGCGCATCGTCGAAGTGGCGAGTGGGCTCTCATTCGACCAGTTTGTAAGCAAGCATCTTCTCAAACCGCTGGGCATGAAGAACACCACCTTCTACCCCAACAAGAAGCAACGATCTCACCTGGCAACGCCTTATATCAAAGACCAAGCAGACCGGCGCCCTGACCGCCGCGCCTTACGCCAACTTCGGAAACAAGGGACAGCCGCCTTTCGGGAACGGGGGGCTTTTCTCGACCGGCCCGGACTATGCGCGCTTCTGCCAGATGCTGTTGAACGGCGGTACCTTTCAAAGGCAAGCGCTATCTCAGCCCGGCCGCATTTCAACAGCTCACCACCGTGCACACAGGCGAACTCAAGACGGGCTTCCTGCAAACCGCCGAATATGGAAACCGGGGGATGAACTATGGCTGGGGAATCGGTGTGGACATCCTCAAGACCCCGCACCCCGGTGTGGCGGAGATGCTTTCGCCGGGCACCTTCGGTCATGGAGGAGCCTGGGGCACCCAGGCGTGGATAGACCCGGTGCGGGGGCTCGCTTACATCCTCATGGTGCAGCGCCCGGGCATCAACGGCGACGCCAGCAAGCTTCGCCAGGCTTTCCAACAGGCGGCATCCGATGCATTTCCGCAGCCATAAGGCGTGAAGATTGGGTCACCGGACGCTTCGGTTGGATTTACTTTTGGCCGCTGCGGGCACATAGTGAAAGCGCACTAAATAGATAATCTCGCCTTTGCCGTGCTTCGCTACCTTAAGCAGGTCCAGAACGCCCAAAAAGCCCGATGCACGCGCTAGCTCTGGAGTGATATCCGGAAAGCCGATGGTTTCGATCGAGTCCACCTCGATCTGGCCATCCTCCATGGGGTATCGGGTTCCTACCGTTACGTGCGGACGCATCCAGAATCGGACGCTGCACGTAATCTCTCCGCGACGAACTCCATCACGCAGCCGCTTGGTGAACATCATAGTGGAACCTGAGCACGATAATTTTGGCGGAAGTGCGTGCGAGTCGAACACACCGTCGCCCGTTAAGAACGACCACCGGTTTTGAAGACCGGGAGGATCACCGGAACCTAAGCACTTCCCTGCCCAACCAGCAATCGAAGATTTTTGCTGATAGCCTATTATCCTAACCGACGAGGAGGCATGGATTGGCCACTTCCACAGCGATAAGGCTTACCCAGCAGGTCAAAGCCGGCGGATGTGCAAGCAAGCTGCCCCCAGGATTGCTGGCGGCGGTGCTTTCCAAATTGCCACGGCAGACCGATGCCAATCTTTTGGTGGGGTTTGACACCTCCGATGATGCCGGCGTTTATCGCATCGCACCGAATCTGGCCCTGGTGCAGACCGTGGACTTCTTTACCCCGCTGGTGGATGACCCATTCACCTTCGGGCAGATCGCGGCCACCAATGCGCTCAGCGATGTGTATGCCATGGGAGGACGGCCGGTCACCGCCCTCTCCGTCGTGTGCTTCCCTCAGGATGGGGACCTGGAGGTTCTTGAGGCGATCATGTGCGGGGGCATGGCGAAACTTGGCGAGGCGGCCTGCGTGGTCCTGGGTGGACACAGCGTGCGTGATCAGGAAATCAAGTTTGGCTACGCCGTGACCGGCCTCATCGATCCTGATCGCGTGTTGACCAATGCCGGCGCGCAGCAGGGCGATGACCTCATCCTCACCAAGCCCATCGGCACAGGTGTGATTACCACCGCCTTGAAACAAGGAAAGGCCGAGCCGGCATGGGTGGCAGAGGCCATCCGCTCCATGACCACGCTCAATCGTTTGCCGTCGGAGGTGGTGACGGGCGCGGAGGGTGTCCATGCCATGACGGACGTAACCGGCTTTGGGCTGATGGGGCATGCTCGTGAGCTGGCCCTCGGCAGCGGCATGCGCATTGAGCTTATCGTCGACCAGGTGCCGCGGATAGAAGGCGCACTCGACGCCATTGCCCGGGGGGCCATTCCCGCCGGCCTGTTGGCCAATCGCGAGTTTGCGGAGTGCGTAAGCGCGGATGCGCCCGGCGTGCGTATCGCGGACGATGTGCGTGCTCTGCTGTATGACCCGCAAACCGCAGGTGGTCTGCTCATATCCGCCGCAGCCGCCAGCTCCAGCGCACTGCTGCAGTCTCTGCGCGCTGCGGGCGTAGCGGCTATAAAAATTGGCAGCGTGCTGGGCCCCTATACCGCAGGCGGCGAACCGGCAATACTGCTGCGTTAAACAGAATCCAGAGAGGGAGCCAAGCGGTGACTGAACACAGCGAGAGCAATTTATACCGGCTGATTCCCTCTCTGCATGAGCTGTTGCTGACGCCGCCCTTTGCTGCACTGCTCGAGACCCACTCTCGCCACTCGGTCATATCTGCGGCCCACAGCGTGTTGGCGCGCCTCAAGCAGGAAATAGCAGAAGGCCATCACACCCAGGCAAACCTGGCAGGCGAGCTGGCGTTGCTGCACGTAACGGTTGCAACCGAAATCGCCCAGGGCGCCCGCTACAGTTTGCGGCGCGTCATCAATGCCACCGGGGTGGTTCTGCATACAAACCTGGGGAGAGCCCCCTTGAGCGCCGCTGCACTGGCGCACATTGCCGACACCGCAGGCGGGTACTCAAACCTGGAACTCGATCTCGAATCGGGCGAGCGCAGCCGCCGGGATGTGCATGCGGAGGAACTTCTGCTGCGGGTTGTTACGGCCCAAGGCGCAGGGGCCCTGGTTGTCAACAACTGTGCAGCCGCTACATTTCTGGCCTTGAACACGCTCGCGGAGGGGGGCGAGGTGATTGTTTCTCGCGGGGAGTTGGTGGAGATCGGCGGAGGCTTCCGCATCCCGGAGATTCTCGCTAAATCTGGCGCTATCCTGCGTGAGGTTGGCACCACCAACCGCACCCGGCTGGCCGACTATGAAAATGCCATCTCACCCGCTACGCGGCTCATTTTGCGCGTCCACCAATCTAACTTCTCCATGGAAGGCTTCGTCGAACGGCCCGCGCTGCGTGACCTGGTGTCTTTGGGTAAGCGCGCCAACATTCCTGTATTCCACGATCAGGGAACCGGCTTGATGGCCTCGCTGGAATCACTTGGCATCGGCTCTGAACCGGCTCTGCCCGATAGCTTCCACGTGGGGTCCGATTTGATTGCTGCCAGCGGAGACAAGCTACTCGGCGGTCCACAATGCGGCCTGCTCGTCGGGAGAGCGGAACTGGTGCAACGCATCCGCAAGAACCCTCTCTACCGCACTTATCGTGTCGACAAGCTTACCTATGCGGCCCTCGAAGCAACGCTGATGGACTATGCCGGGCAAAAAGACTCGAGCATCCCGGTGCAGAGGATGTTGAACACTGCGGCCGACGAAATATTCGCACGCTGTGAGTGGATCAGCCGCCAGGTTAACTCCGCCGAACTAACGGCACAGGCTGTGCCGGTGGAGAGCCTGATCGGCGGCGGCACAGCGCCCACCGCCCGGCTGCAGAGCGCAGCCGTCTCTCTTCATCACGCGCTACTGCAGCCACAGGCGCTGCTGCTGGCCCTTCGCCGGCTTGAGCCGCCGGTGGTGGGCCGCATCTACGAAGACCAGGTCTTGCTCGATCTGCGCACGGTCGAACCGGAATTCGACCCTATGCTTGCTTCGTTGCTGCAGCAGGCCGGGTTGGCGTCCGAGGCCGCCCACCGGTGATGCGGGTTCAGCGTTAGCATGACGCAACCGGTCAAGTCCGTGGTTATCGGCACCGCAGGTCATATCGATCACGGCAAAACTGCGCTGCTCCGGGCTCTCACTGGTATCGATGCCGACCGCTTGCCGGAAGAGAAGCGGCGCGGCATCACTATCGATCTCGGCTTCGCCTTTCTCGAGGCTGCCTCTTCCTCCGGACGTCCACTCAGAATCAGCTTCGTCGATGTGCCCGGCCACAGCCTGTTTATTCACAACATGCTCGCGGGGGCTGGATGCATCGGGGCTGTGATGCTGGTGATCTCCGCCCAGGAAGGGGTTAAACCGCAAACCGTGGAGCATCTCGCTATCTGTAGCCTGCTGGGCGTTCGCAGCGGCCTTACGGTGATCACCAAGATCGATACCGTCAGCCCCAGCCGCGCCGCGCAAGTGGAGCTTGAGGTGAAGGAATTTCTCCGTGGAACCTTTCTCGGCGATGGCCGTGCTGAGATTCTCGCGGTGAGTGCAGTCACGGGACAGAATATTGAAGAGTTGCGGCAAAGGCTTATCAGGCTTGCCGAGGATGCGCGCGGCAGCGATCTCGATCATCTGCCCCGGCTGCCCATAGACCGTGCTTTCGTGATGAAGGGATTCGGCACGGTGGTTACCGGCACCTTGCTTTCAGGCAGCTTCCGTGCAGGACAATCGCTCACCCTCGAGCCTGGGGGACGTTCCGTGCGAGTGCGTGGAATGCAGACCCATGGGCGCGCGGAAGATCTTGCCCTCGCAGGCTCGCGCGTAGCCTTGAACCTGGCCGGTGTTGAGGTGTCGGAGGTAAGCCGGGGGCAGACCCTGGTCGCTCCCGAGACGCTTACCGCTGTTACTTCGATCGACGTCGAAGCCTGGTTCCTGCCCGGGTCTTCGGCAGTGAAGCATGGCACGCTGGTCCACTTCCACGCCTTTACCTCCAACACGCTGGCCCGCGTATTACTGTACGGCCGTACCAGGTTCGAAACAGGCGCGAACAGGCTGCTGCGGATCAAACTTCAGACCCCCATCCTGCTTACCGCCGGCGACCCATTCGTGCTGCGGCAGGTTTCACCGCCGGCTACCATTGGGGGCGGCCGGGTGCTGGATGCGCATCCCGTGGCAAGACTGCGCAAGTCACAAGCCATGGCGTGGCTCGAATCTTTGCGCAGCGCCCCGGACGAAGAGCGGCTTTTCTTGCGGGTAGCGCGCCGCGGTACAAAAGGGCTTTCGCTACAGCATCTGACGGCAGAAACTGGCCTTGCTCGCGAAGCCGCCCTGCGCCAGTTGCAGCCCCTGGTCTTAAGCCATCGCTTGCTGCAGATTCCGGGCGAGCTTCTACTTGCCGGCCCGGCGCTCGACGCGGCCTGTGAAGCCATCCGCAGCGTTTTGCAACAGCATGCGAGCGGTCTCAAACGATCGGAGCTCAAGAGCCGGACTTCGCTCCGTTCGGAGATCCTCGATTTTTCCCTCCAGCGTCTTGCCCGCGCAGAGAAGCTGCGGCTCAAAGGCGAGCTGGTCTATCCTGTGGAAGGCGGTAATTCTCCGTCCGCCCCTGAAGATGCAAAGCTGTCCGCGATCGCGGCTATCTACCGCAAGGCTGGGCTGTCTGCTCCCTTGACCTCTGAAGTGGCGGCGACGCTGAACCTTAAAGAGAGCGAAATGCGCGCGCGCATCACTTTGCTGCTTCGGGAAAAGATCCTCGTGCCCATGGGAAGCGAGAACCTCTTCATGCACCACGAGGCGCTCGACCAGCTACGGACTGAGATCAGCGAGCTACACGGGCAGACGGTGGACGTAGCCCGCTTCAAACAGATAACCGGTTTATCGAGAAAGTACGCTATCCCGCTGTTGGAGTATCTTGACCGGCAACTGATTACCCGCAAAGTGGGCGACCAGCGGCTGGTGATCTAAGCCTCGTGATGCTATCGTTGGCCATCGAAACTATGACGAATCCTGAGAACAAAATCAACCTGATCGAGGATGTTGACGCGACTGGCGAGGTTGCGAAGGTATATGACGAATGGCGCGCCCATTCGGGCCGCCAGCAGATGCCCGGAATTCTCAAGTGCTTTAGCCATCGCCCTGATTTCTTGCGCGAGGTCATGAGCTTCAGCAACACCGTCCACTTTTCTGAAGGGCACCTGACGCGGAGGACCAAGGAAGCGATCGCCAGCTGGGTTTCCTGGCTCAATCGCTGTCCGTATTGACTGGATTCGCATGCTTACTTCCTGCGGGTTCAGGGAGCAGAAGAGAAAACAGTCCAGGCGCTGGCGGCGGGAAAGCTTGAAGAGGCGGCGCTCGACGACGCGCATCGCGCGCTGCTGGAATATGTCACCAAGGTGACCGAGGCGGCGTATCGCACCACCCCGGAAGACGTGCAGATCCTGCGCCAACACGGTTGGAGCGAGCCACAGATTGCCGAAGCGGTATACATCACCGCGCTGTTTGCCTTTTTCAATCGCGTGGCGGATGCCTTCGGAATTGCGGCGCAAGGCTATCTGGAGATGAACCAGGTGACCAAGTGAATGGGAGGCACCGGGTTGGTATTGGGACCGTCGTTGGTTGACCCTGTCCATCCCTCTCTATCACTACCCAGGTCGGCCACCACCCTCGACTTTGTCATCCCGACTGGAGCGCAGCGGAGGGGAGGGACCTGCAGTTTCACCTTCGGGCACAGGGAATGTGACTTGGGCAAATTACCCACGGGTTTCGTTTCCTCACCAACATAAACTGCAGGTCCCTCCCCTCCGCTGCGCTCCAGTCGGGATGACAAAGTCGAGGGTGGTGGCCGACCTGGGCAGCGATGGAGGGGGATGGACGGAACAAGTACATCAACCACCCCTTGGCTCTGTACCTCCATCTTTCGATGGATGCGCTCTCCGCCTGGTCGCGATAGTGTTCCAGGTATGCGATGGTTTGCCGAGGAACGGGGATTAGGTAGGATGGCATGGTGATTGCCGTCGCAGCCCGCACGAAAAGACGCTTACACAATCTTGTTCCGGCCTCGTGCCTGCTCCTGGCCGGCATCGCCGCTTTAGCGCTTGCGCTTTATCCTATCTACGTAATTCGCCCCTTCCGGGAACAAAAGCCCGCTGCTCTTGAGCGCGCCCTTTGGGTACAGTTGCACGACAAGGTGATCCTGTTTGGACTACTTCTCCTTATCACGCTGTGCGCGCTCTTTGTCTGGCGACGCGCGGGTTGGGTGCCGAGATTGCTGCTGCTGGCGCCGGCCATGGGGATGGCCCTGATCGCGGCCGGTGCGGCATGGTTCAATCCCTACGAACAGCTGATGTTCCACCCGTTCGGAGAGCCGCGCTACGTCACCATTCAGCAAGCCGCTATCGACCCCAAGGACATGGTCATCGCCGTAAACCTGGGCGGAGAGAGCCGCGCCTATCCTGTTCGCGAGATGGGCTATCACCACGTCGTGAATGATCGTCTGCATCAATTGCCCATTGTCGTCACCTATTGAACGCTCTGCCACACGGGTCTGGTCTGGACCCGCAGCATACAAGGGCGTGACTTGCACTTTCATCTGGCGGGCATCAACAACCAGAATTTCCTGATGCGCGACCAGGAGACAGGCAGCTTCTGGCAGCAGATCACCGGGACTGCAATCGCAGGCCCTCTGAAAGGCGCAAAGCTCAGCTTGGTGCCCCAGGATGAACTTACGTTCGGACTGTGGAAGAAAGAACAACCGAATGGCACTGTGCTGGCGCCTCTGACGCGCTACGCAGCCCATTATGAGAAGGCCACCTGGGAAAGTGAAATTGCGAAACTGCCCACCGTGATTCACGGGACCAAGGGGACACTTCCCGACCGGGAGACCATCCTGGGGGTGTCGATAAACGGGGCCGCGCGTGCGTTTCCAGTGAGCAAGCTGACGCTACAGTCCCCAGTGCTGATCGATGACGTCGGGGACAAACCGATCATGCTTGTACTTGGTCCGGATGGAAAGTCGCTCCGTGCTTTCTCACGCCAAGTGGGTACGAGCACCCTCGACTTTTATGGCCGTGGTGGGGGAAATACGGGCGATCCGTGGGTACTGCTGGATTCCAATACACTCAGCGACTGGACCTTCGAAGGGTGTGCGGTTTCTGGAGATCTGAAAGGACAGTGTCTGACGCGGATTGACGCTCTGAAGGACTTCTGGTTCGATTGGCAGCACTACCATCCAGCTAGCAGCATCTATCGGCGTTAAGCCCAGGCCGGTCCCTAAGCCCTAATTGCTGCCCGGTGGAACCACCCCATTCATTCGCAGATACTCCACCAATTGCCCGTAGTGGTCGTACCCGTGTGCCACGGCAAACGCGACGACGGTGGCCGGTGTGTGAAACCCGTCGGCTCCCTCAATGGCGATAAACGCATTCTGGGGCGTGATCGTCATGATCTGGGCATGACCATAGGCAAAGCTCTGCTTGAGAGCTGCCAGAATTTCATCTTTCGTTTTCAGATCACGCACCTGCTTCGCCGCTGCTGGTGGTGTTGCTCCGTTCAGCTTGCTGAAGAAGGAGTAATTCGCACCGGCTATGTGCGTCAGTTGCCCGGCAAAGGTGCGAACGGTTGCAAACTTGGCCGGCGTGCCGGGAGCGAACGTTTCCGCCGTGGGCGCGAAGCCGTACTTGTCCGCCGGCATCGCTTGCGCCACACCCAGCACTTGGCTCTCAAGCTGGCTCAGCATGACATCCAATGCCTTGGCCGGCGCCATGGGCTTGCCTGCCTCCGAAGCGGTGTAGGTATCCTGGAAATCTCTCACCTGTGCTGATCCGCTCGCTACCGCTATGGTGAGCAACCCGATCATCGACCAATTAGAAACTCGCATGCTTCCTCCTTGCCACTGTGCATCGCAACCTTCCGATTCTACAGCTTGCGTCCGAACGCCTACGGTATCTGGCGACACAGCCATCCCTACGGACCAATGATTGCTCATTGCGACGGGGCGAAGGCGAGACCGAGTTCGTGAAAGAGAAAGGTGTATGCATCCGCCAGCTGTTGTTGTAAATCCGCGCTTGAACTGGAACCGTGTCCGGCGTCCGCAAAGGTCCTTAGCAGGATCGGAGCCGAGGAACTACTCGCCGCCTGAAGGCGGGCAACGAACTTGCGGGAGTGCGCCGGATTGACTCTCGGATCGTTGTCCCCCGTTTCCATAAGAATGGGTGGATATTTCACACCATCCACCACGTGGTGGTAGGGCGAATAGGCGTACAGCGCCTGGAACTGCGCAGCGTTCTTTACAGTGCCAAACTCTGTCGTGTTGAACTGGCCATTTGGATCCAGCTCGACGCGGAGCATGTCATAGATGCCGACCAAAGAAACGACGGCGCGGAACTGCTCAGGGTGCTGGGTGATCTCCGCTCCCATGAGCAGACCGCCATTCGAACCACCAAGGGCGGCCATGTGGGCGGATGAACTCCAATGCTTGTCAATCAGATATTGCGCGCAGGCCGAAAAGTCGTCGAAGACATTTTGCTTCCTGGTGAGATTTCCGGCCAGATGCCACGACTCACCGTACTCCCCACCTCCACGAAGGTTGGTGATCACCAGCGTGTAACCCTGTTGTAGCCACGGCGTCCAGTAGATACTGCCAACGAATTTCGGTGACAGGCTGATTCCGTACCCGCCGTATCCATAAACCAGGGTGGGAACGGTTCCGTCCATGGCAGATCCACGCCGGTGGATGATGTTCATGGGAATCTTTGTCCCATCTTTTGACGTCGCGAACGTGCGGTCGACTACATAGCCGGAAAGAAGCTTGCTTGTGGGCTGGGAAAGCGCCGTAGCCTCTGGTTGAGCATTCGGGCCCGGTTGATAAGTGAGGTATGCGGCCGGCGCAAGGAAGCCACTCACCTGGATTGCCAGAGTCTCAGCGCCAAGAGAGGCTACTTCGGAAACTCCTGAAACTGGTGGGAGCGCGACCTCCGGAAGTGGCCTGCCTTTGTGGTCGTACACCTGCACACGGTTTGGTCCACCGTCGATCGTCGTCACATAGAGACGATCCCTGGTCACCAGCACAGGGTGGGAATCTGACTCTGGGTCGTCATGTACTATGCTCGCTGTCCCCTCGGGGATGATGGTTTTTGCCTGGGCAAGCACCGGGTTCGTCGCTGAGACCTCAAGGATCTTGCCGCGAGGTGCATCCTTGAGCGAGGTTAAGTAAAGCGCATCTTCCTCGGCAGTGCCTGGAGTAATGGCCACGACCTCGTCACTATAGGTAGAGACCTGCTGCCACGAACCATCCGGCGTGCGCACGAAGTTCGCGTACTTGCCCCCGTCGCCATCTTCAGCGCTGGCGACGATCCATTTGCCGGCCGGATCACTATCGAGCGCGATCTGTGCCAGCTCCGTCAACCCTTTGTCGAGGACAACGCGATCTTCAGTCTCCGGGGCGCCGAGGATGTGTTCAAATACCTTCTCATTTTTGAGGATGGTGTCCTGAGCCGCGGCAGCCACTGCTGGGGCGTACCCGCCATAGAGAAAACCTTTATTTCCCGGCAACCAGGCCACGCTACGTCTACCGCCGTGGAAGCCCATGGGCACGAAGGCTGCGCCCACCTGCTTGCCGGTAGCAGTGTCAAAAACAGTAAGAGCCTCGCGTTCACTGCCGCCAACCGCAAGCCCAACTGCGACCAGGCCGCCATCCAGCGATGGCGTGTACCAATCAATCGAAGTGTGACCCGTCGGGTCAAGCTTGCCTGGATCTAGCAAAACTCTCGCACTCTCAGGTGCGGCGCTCGGCGTTCCAAGACTTGTGGAGGTCATCAGGACCGCCTGCTGTTGCGCCGTGCGATCCAGGTGCAGATAGAAGAACCGTCCCCGCCGGAAATCCAGGCCACGTTCTATGGCGCCTTGTTTCTCTTTTGGGTTCTTGATGTCGTGCAGCACTAAGTTCCAGGCTGGTGCATGCTGGAAGTAATGCAGCGAGTAGGCATTTTCTGCCGCGAGCCATTGCTCCGTCTCTGCGCTCTTGCCGTCTTCAAGCCAGCGATAGTCATCCACGACCTTTACGCCGTGGTACTCATCCGTTACCGGTCGCTTCATTGCAGGAGGTACATTCTGGCCGCAAACGGTGGCAGTGATCAGTAAGGAAAAAAGCAAGCCTCGCATCCACACACTCCTTTGGGGAACGCAAATCAGCTAAGTACGCCTTCTCCGCATTCTTCTGTTGTTGTGAGAAACACCAGATCCACTCCATACCAGTATTGCAGTCAGCAGGTGTATCCAAAACCACAAGTCGAACCCATGATGCGCATGAATAAAGATCAGGACCAGGACCCTGGGAAGAAAGGCCCACAACACAGCAGCCCAGGGCTGAGGGACAAAAAACCACCACATATGGATCCATCCGATAAACAACGAAAGCCTGGGCAGAAACAAGCTCAAGACAAGAAACCAGATAGGAATCCCGTGCGTCAGCGTCAATATGGGCATTGGCATGTGTTGGCTCCCGGCCAGAATACGTCCTCGCCACCATGCGGTGGCAACCTACCCTTGGCTTCCCCGCAATAGCATACCCGTCACTGGACGCCCCGCCAATTGTATTCAAAGCGAGAGCACGGTACAGTTTGTTTCCCCGCTATTGGTAGAATTGCAAACATGCTTTGCAATCAATCCATGCCTCGGAGCGTTGTGATTCCGGAACTGGCATACCCAGACATCGGTAATGCAATTGATTGGTTGTGCCAAGCGTTCGGATTTACCCTCCGCATTCGCATGGGGGATCACCGCGCTCAACTGAATGTCGGCGACGGAGGGGCGGTTGTCTTGATCGAACCCAGCGCGGGTGTCTCGTTGCGGACTGCAGTCATGGTGAGGGTTGAGGATGTCAACGCACACTACGAGCATTCCAGGCGAAGCGGTGTCAAAATTCTTCGAGAACCCACGGACTTTCCTTACGGCGAACGACAATATAACGTTGAGGACCTCGCCGGGCATCATTGGTGTTTCTCGCAATCGATTGCGGACGTTGATCCAAGAGAATGGGGCGGAACACCAGGCTAACTCGAGCATAACGGCCGGAGGCTGAAGCCCACGAACATGAATCCCGACTAGTCCGCCAGTGCTGACAGACGGGTGGATGAGATAATTGTGCAGTATGGACGTGCAACTCCAAATCCCGGACGATGTCGCACGCGTGATCCAGAACCAGCAGCCAGACCTCTCGCGCGCCGTTTTGGAAGCCTTGGCGCTGGAGGGATACCGCAGCGAGCGCCTGTCGGAAGGACAGGTGCGCCGCATGCTGGGTTACAGAACCAGGATGCAGGTTCACACCTTCCTCAAAGCTCACAACGTTTATCTCAATTACTCTATCCATGAACTTGAGAACGATCTAGCCTCGCTCAAGCACTTTGAAGAAACCTTGACAGAATAGGGCGAAGGGTAAGCTGCATGATCGTCGTCGCAGACACTTCGCCCCTCAACTATCTGGTGCTCATTGGACATATCGATATCCTGGCGAGAATATACGCCGAGGTTCTCGTACCGCAGACCGTCCTCGATGAGCTTCAGGATAGCGACGCACCGGCAGAGGTTCGCGCGTGGGTTTCGGCCCCCCCCGGTGTGGCTGCAAATCAGCACTCTCATCTTCCGGTTAGACCCGCTCCTTGATCGGCTGGCAAAGAGACGAAAGTAAAAGGAAGCCATGTTCCTGGTGCGCGCTGTAGAAGCTGACTACGCTCCGATCATCGAGCTGGTTAATTTGTCCTTTCGCGCCGTTGGTCCCTCAGCCAGTTGGAACTCCGAAGCAGATTTCATCGAGGGACCACGGCTCACCGAGTCTCTTCTCAGAGATGACCTGGCGGCCAAGCCGGAGGCATTCTTGCTGACCTATCGCGAAGATCCCGACGGCGAATTATTAGGGACGGTTTGGCTGGAGCCGAGGAAGGATTGCGTTTGGTATCTCGGGCTACTCACTGTCCATCCCGATCTGCAAAACAGGCAGATGGGCCGAGCTCTGTTAGCGGCTGCAGAAGGCTTCGCCAAGCAGCGCGGCGCTTGCCGTATCCGCATGTCAGTGGTGAACGCCCGAAACACCCTGATCGCGTGGTATGAACGCCGCGGTTACTTCCTGACCGGCGAAACCCAGCCCTTCCCCTACGATGACCAACGCTTCGGCAGACCCCTGCAAGATGATTTGCACTTTGTTCTGCTGGAAAAGGACATCGCATGACTACGAGGCCGACGGCCTACCAGCCAGTTTCCTACCAGAACCCATTAGGAACTGGACGGGTGCCCCCCGTTCGCCAAAGCGTACGTGGGCCGAATAAGATGTGTTTCGATTGCTTTTAGCCGATTGATTAGCAAAAATCTGTTGTGGGCTTCGCCCGTCTTTTTCGGCCCAGGTACGCTTTGGCGAACCTGGGGCACCCGTCCAGTTCCTATGGGGCTCTGTTAGGAGACTGGGTGTCGCCGGCGTTAGCTCACATGACCCACGTAATCGGGTGCATTTACCTGCACCTGAAATCCGTCTGGATCATAAAACTTGAAGGATTCTTTTGAGGTCTTGTCAGCGAACTTCAGGTTCAGCTCCGTCAAGCGGGCGCGCATTGCATCGGCGTTGAAGTTCGCAATCCCGAAGTCGTAGTGATCGACGGTAGCGGCCGGATGTTCGCCTTGCTCAATACCGAAGAAGGAATTTCCGACACCCAGGATGTGCACGGTCGCCGATTGCTGACGCAGGGGCATCCCGAAAAACTCCTGGTAGAACTTCGAGGTGCGGTGAAGGTCAGGGACCCGCACCGTGACGTGGTTCAGACTGACCGCCTTGAAGCCGGCCGGCGCCGGCGGAGATGCGAGCGCACCGGGAGCTGCACACGCTCCGGCGGCCAGGGTGGCAAGGGAAACAGCAAATTGACGGCGCGTTAATCTGCCGCACTCCAACTCGCGCAGCATTCTTTCTATCGTTTCGATCATGAAATCCTCCCTGTTTCTCGCTTCTCTTCCCGAATTTCGTCGAACTATTTCCCTGCTTCTCGCGTCCAGTTATCTAGGAGCACGCAGCAGGAGTTGATTTGATGTTCACAGATCCCAAGCAGACATTTCGCGGAATCACACGCGCCTTGTTTGCACGTTTGCGCAAGAAGGCCTCCAAATTCGGTTTTCCCGTCGCTAAGCCCAAGGGCAGCGCGAAGAATGACGGAATCAGAATCCACTGGAACTATGACCCGCAGTCGGAAACCCTGGAAGTGCAATGCAGCACACCGTTTTGGATCAACTCCGCGCCCATCCAGGAGGAGCTGCGTCGCGAGATCGAAGCCACGATTCGTTCTCATCGCGCAGCCTGACCCCGGGGGCAAAACGGTATGAGCAATCGATTTCGCTGAAACATCAGGGCTGGCCTGGCGACTCTTTAAGGTATTGTCGCAGCTCAGCGACGTTGTAGCAGTGGGAGAAGGCCGCATCACGCAAAATGCGGCCGTTCCCCACCAGCTCGGCCAGCGATTGCTCCATGGTCATCATGCCCTCTGCACGCCCGGTGGAAATGTGCGAGCGAATCTGGTGATCCTGACCGGTCCGGATCAGATTGCGTATGGCAGTCGTGGCCATCAATATCTCCACGGCAGGGTAACGGCCAGTGCTATCCGCAGCCGGTACCAGCTGCTGGGTGACGATGGCCACCAGGGCCAGAGAGAGCTGCTGGCGAATTTGCGACTGATGACCGGCGGGAAAAATATCCAGTATCCGCGAAATGCTCTGAGACGTGTCGTTGGTGTGCAGGGAGGAGAGCACCAGGTGCCCGGTTTCCGCCGCCGTAAGCGCCGCAGACATAGTCTCGGCGTCACGCATCTCTCCCACCAGGATCACATCGGGATCCTGACGTAATACGGCCCTCACCGCTTGCGCGAACGAGGGCGTGTCATGGCCCACTTCGATCTGTTCCACGATGGAATTATGGTTGGCATGCTCATACTCGACAGGATCCTCGATGGTAATGATGTGGTCGCGGCGGCGGGTGTTGATCAGGCCAAGCAGCGCAGCGAGGGTCGAAGTCTTGCCACAACCAGTCGGCCCCGTGAGCAGCACCAATCCTTGCCGCCGTTCCGCCAACTGTGCCAGTGCCGGCGGCAGGTGCAAAGATTCGAGTGATGGGGTCTGCGCAGGCAGCAGACGAATCGAGGCCGCCAGGGTCCCGCGCTGATAGTGGAAATTGGCTCGGAATCTTCCGATCTGACCCCGCGCGAAACAGAAGTCCAACGACCGATTCCCTTCTAACTCTTCGGCCTGACGGGCGCTTAACAAGGGCAGCAATAAGCTGCGTATTTCCTCCGCCGACAAAGCCTTGCCGGCGGCCGGTGTCAGAGAACCCTTGACGCGCAGCGCGATCGCTGAACCGGCCACCAAAACAATATCGGAAGCGCCCCGTTGCGCGGCGAGCACCAATAAGCGGTCGATGGAAGAATTTCCGCCGGCTATGGCTCCAGCCCGCGAACGATTCAATTCGTCGACGAGCCGCGAAAGTTCATTTCCAAAGGCAGCCATACGCCCTTTCAGCAAGCGGAATGGGATATGTCAACATCCTAATCGCAATTCCGGATAACCGCGAAATCCGGCCGCAGATAGCAATCCTTGAGATCCCCAATTGCATGCCGGGAGCGGTATGCTGTAAGGCTATGAACTGGTTACCTTCGCTTCGCGCCATAATAATTTTTGCTGTCCTCATGGCTTTTTTCGCAGCTCTCTACTGGGCCTGCGCCGGGCATGGGAGCTAACCGTGAACTAAGTGGGGGATAAGGCTGTGCCCGGGCCAGGTCCCAATCCTGGTTGCCCGATGCGGCCACACATTCCCACGTGCTTAGTTCCGGTCCATTGCCGCGGTGACTCAGATGAGGATTCTGTTCTAAGTCGAACTGTATCCGAGAGTAGCAGTGAAGGTCCCGCCGGTCTGCGAGTTTCAATTTTGAGCTTTTCGGTTTGCCTATTTCGGCCATAATGGGATGACTCCAGCGAGGCTGCCGGCAGGGCTGAGCAAGCTCGCCAGTAGACTCCCCGCGTTCCTGAGGTTTCTGGATGGAAATACAAATCGGGAGCAGTAAGGCCGGTATAGCTCCCGCAGAACGGTGTGTGGTTGTGGTTCCCTGTTTTAACGAGGCGGCACGCCTGCAGCCGCTCCGCTTCTTCGAGTTTCTCGCGGAAGACGATCGAGTGGACTTCCTATTTGTAAACGATGGCAGCAGGGATGCAACCCTGAGCGTGCTCGAGGCATTGCGGGCGAAACATCCAGACCGTATCCACGTCCTGGATAAGCAGCCGAATGGAGGTAAGGCTGAGGCGGTACGGAGTGGTATGCTGGCTGCCATCGCTGTTGAAGGCGTCGCCGTCACGGGCTTCTGGGATGCAGATCTGGCTACGCCGTTGGAGGTCATTCCTCAATTACTGACCAAATTGATGGAAGATCCCGAACGGCAAATGATTTTTGGTTCCCGGGTGCGTCTTCTCGGCCATGCCATTCATAGGAAGCCCATCCGCCATTACCTCGGGCGCTGCTTTGCTACCGCTGTTTCTATTATCCTGGAGCTGCCAATTTATGATACGCAGTGTGGCGCGAAGCTTTTCCGGGTTACCCCCGAGTTGAAATCGATTCTCGCTTCGCCCTTCCAGTCACGCTGGATCTTTGACGTCGAAATTATCGCGCGCTTTATGGCATTGCATAATAAAGACGTGGCCTTTGCTGACCGGGCCATTTACGAAAATCCATTGCCGCGCTGGGAGGACGTGGCCGGCTCGAAGGTGGGGCCGCTCGACTTCTTCACCGCATTCTACGAACTAATGAAGATACGCCGCACTTTTCAGAGGACGATGCGACCTTAGTTGGGGGTGAAATCGTAGCAATGAAGGTTCCGGGAATCACCTTTCTCGCTCTTGCGTCTGCGTTTTCTGCCCTGGGCCAACACGTTGTCAACCCTCGCGCCTCGGTGGTTGACGTGACTTCCCGGCAAGCCACGCTGAGGACCACCACCGATCCCCTTCTGCGTGCAGCCATCCAGGGTCTGGGCTCTTGCGTCGCCACCCCGTTTGTCGCTGCGCCCACGGGCCGCATGAATATTCCGCACCACTATCTCTCCGGCTCGAGCGGCCCAGTCAATCCGGCCGAGGGGCCCGCCACCGTCAACTACGAGATGTTTGAAAGGCGGATCACCGCGGGGATGAATCGGTACCTCGCCACGGGCAGTCACACCGAGTCCGGTTGCGCCCTGGCCCAACTCGATGGGTGGGCCGAGGCACGCGCACTGCTTGACTATGATCGCCAGGAATCTTCGCAGGCCTGGTATCAGGTCGAGTGGACGCTGAGCTCTGCAGGTATCACAGATTCGGTTTTGGTCAATGACTCAACCCTGGATCCCATCCAGGAAAAACGCGTTACCGCCTGGCTCGACACCGCCGCGCACAAGGATATCTCGTTTGAGATGGCGGGAGATACCAACAACAATCACCACTACTGGCGTGCCCTCGCTGCGACCGCCATCGGGGTCACCGCCGCAGACGACGCGCTGTTCAGCTTCGGCATTAAAACCTACGAGGAAGCCATCGCCCAGATCGACGCCAACGGCGCTTTTCCAAAAGAGATGGCTCGTCACGAGAACGCTACCCACTACCAGGGCTTCGCGCTTCAACCCCTGGTCCTCATTGCGCAATTGGGTACACGCCAAGGTATTGACTTGTACGCCTACCGGGCTCAAGGTCATATCCTTCGCGACGCGATCGTTTTCTTCGGCCGTGCGGTCGACGATCCTAGCCTCATCAAGCCATATACCACCGACGCGCAATCCGCGCACTTCGGTTCCAGCGACTTCGCGGTATTCGCTTTCTACACCGCCCGATTTGGCACCGGCGGTCTGCCACCGGCCATCGTGAATGCGCTGAAACAACCGACGGAAAGCACGCGCATCGGCGGCAGCACTACCATCATGGCGGCTAAGTAGACACGGCTGCGTTTTCCGCGCCGCCTTTCCGCAAAACATTTGCGCCGAGCCCCTTAGACGCACTTGCCTGCGGCGCGATAGCAGAGGTTCAGTCACTTTGTTGCAAAATAAATAAACCGATTTGAAGCAATTAAGGTGACATTCATTTGACAATTCCCTGACAACCAGCCTGATCCCGCGCGCCTATGGTGAGCATCGGGTCAACTCTTCGAGAGAAACCCATTTCCACTCAAAGTCAGGACAGGTAAAAACGATAATGGAAAATCCAGTGAGCAACATCAAGCGTCCAGTAAACCGCCGCTCTTTTATGAAAAGCGGTCTTCTGGCAGGAGGCGCAGCAGCAGTGGGCGCCGGTGTGTTAGCAAAAGGAACTTCGGCGCGTGCACAGGAAAGCGGTTATCTCAATAACGGTGATGTCGCCATCCTGCGGTTTCTGGCGGCTGCGGAAATCATCGAATCAGACCTGTGGCAACAGTATGCGGATCTCGGGGGTATCGGCAATAATCCACCCATCGAGGTAGACCCGACCCCGAACCCCCCGTTGAATAACTACCAGATAGCATTGTCGAATCTCGATGGCGACGGTCCACAATACATCACCAGCAACACATTGGATGAAATGAGCCACGCGGCATTTCTCAATGCCTATCTCGAGTCCAGAGGAGCTGAACGGGTCAACTTCGACGAGTTTCGCACTCTGGAAGGAAGCGCCGTCACGGTGCCATCCGTCGGCACCAAGCGGCTCACGAACCTGATGCATCTCAACGTAGACACCAGCTGGTATACCCGCTACCGCAGTGCAACCAATCCAGATCTGGGCGCCACCTTCCCTCAGGCGCTCACGCTCAAAAATGTTACCGCCATTCCGCGAAACAACAACGATCTCAACGGCGCTACCAATCCCAATTTTCCTGGTAACGACCATATTCAAGCAATCGCGAATACAGCGGCCTTCCACTTCGGATACATTGAGCAGGGCGGGTCGAGTCTTTACGCCACCATGAGTCAGAAAGTAACCGACCCGGAAGTGCTCGAGATCACCCTCGGCATCGGTGGAGACGAGATCGCACACTTTCTGGAATGGGTTGATTTTGCGGGTAACGGAGTACAACAGCCTGTGGCTCCCTTTATGGATCCCATATCCGGCCTGTCGTTTCCCGATTTTTTCAACAACCCACCGCTGCAACCCCCCAGCCTGGTTCAGCCCAGCCTGATCTTCCCCGTTCCTTGCGAGTTCATCAGCCCCAAACTGCCCCATGTCGCGATCATTCGTCCGCTCACCGACAAGTTTGCGGGCGCCGTAGCTACAATCGCAAGCTTCACCGCCGATGGCCTCTTCTATGGCCAAAACCCGGAGTTCCTCAAAATACTGCAGACGATGGCTGTCGAAGCAGATGCCGCTGTCCGCTATGCGTAACCTCTTGCACTGGAGTTAGTGTTTCATCAAGGGTCGGGGCCTTTGCTGGTTCAGGAAGGCCCCGATATGAAGCTAGTTACCAGCGCTTGATGTACCGGCCGGATTGGCAACAAAACGCGGCGGAGTGGGCTCGGTGGCAAACTGCCAGGCGGTGAGATAAGCGAGCTTGAGTATCTTCTGCATCTTGGCGAAATCAATCTTGTCTACGGTGTCGGTGGTGTGGTGATAGTCGGGATGAAACCCGGTGAACCACCAGAGAGCCGGGATGTTATGGAGCACAAATGGAAATTGGTCGGAGCGGAAGAAGATGTTCAGCGCCGACTCGTGGTCGAACCGGTCATCCAGCGTCAGGCCGACTAACTTGTTCTGCTCCTTGACGGTGCGGTCATAATCGGGTGAGTAGAGCGCGCCGATCAGGTTGAGACGATTCGTGGTATCACTCGGTATCTTGATCACTCCGTCGGTTTGCGGACTGGGCGCCTCGTCCCGGCCGATCATGTCGAAGTTGATCTGGGCGCGTGTGGTGGCCAGAGGACGCAGCGGATGAGCGGCCATCCAGTAGGCGCCCAGAAGGCCACGCTCCTCGCTAGCGAAGACGACAAACAGAATGGATCGCCTGGGCCTGGCCGGGTTGGCGGCAAAGGCGCGCGCCAGGGCAACTACGCCTACAGTGCCTGAGCCGTTGTCATCGGCGCCATGCCAAATCTGCGGGCACGGATGCGGATCGGGCGGCGTGGTGACCGGCGGATGCGCGGGATCGCTGCATGGAGCTGTGCCATCGTGATCGTGGTGCGCCGTAATCAGGATAGTTTCGGACACAAGCCGCGGATCGCTGCCGGGCAACAGAGCAGCGACATTGTTGGTAACCCCGGTGCGCTCGGAGCTGTTGCGAAAGTGGAGGGCGAGGGTGGTGTCTGACAACGGCCGTGATTGAGGCTTGAGATCGCGATCAATCGCTGTTTGTGCGGCGCTCAGAGTGCTACCCGTGGTCGCGAACAGCTGCGCTGCCACGGCATCCAGCACAGTTGCGGATGGAATATGCACCTCGTCATCCTGGATGGCCTGGAGGGGCAAGGGGATGGGCCGCACGGCACTGGAACCGATGCGCGCAATGCGCTCCGCGCTGGTGAGATGCTTGCGGTTGGGCTCAGCCACGATAACGACGGCTACCGCCCCATGAGCCTGCGCATTCATGACCTTCACCCGTGTGGTGGCGTAGCGGGTGTTTCCAGTTCCGTTGAAGATCGAGCGGGGATCGTCCTCCTGTGGTTCATGATCAAAGATAAGCACGATCTTGCCATGGGCATCGATGGCGGAGTAATCATCGTAGCCGAGCTCAGGGGCGGTGATACCGTAGCCGGCAAAGACAACGGGCGCAGTAAGATCCACCGCATGCTTGTAGGCGCCCACCATATCCGGCGCGCGCCAAACCGTCTTCCCACCACGGATGAGGGTTATCGAGGAAGCATTGCGATCGGGGCGATATTCGATGAGTGTGAATGGCTGCAGGTAGACGGGCTTGCCGGCTCCATCTTTCACGGGCGCCTGAAGGCCGGCCTTGGCGAACTGGCCGGCGATCCAGTTCGTGGCCAGCTCATCACCAGGCTGGAGGCTCAAGCGGCCGCCGAGCTCGTCCGAGCTGATGTAAGTGAGATCACGGCGCAGATCGGATTGCTGGATCGCCTGGAAGCCGGGCAATTCTTTTGCAGGAACGCCGGTCTGTGCGCCTGCTGCTGCGATAGCCAGGGCGGTTGCATATGTGGCGATCAGGCGCATGGAGCTCCTCAAACTGAGATGTTTTGGACGAAGTCGTTACAGCGTACCGACAGGATTGTGTCATAGCAGAGCCAATGAGACCAGGATCGGGGTAGGAGTAGGAAGGGTGCCCCACGTCCAGCTACCTGCCCCGGCTTGCCGTGGGAGCGTACGTGGGCCGAAAAAGAGGGGCGAAACCCACAAGCGCTGACATGTTTAGGGGCACCCTGAGCACAGCGCCTCGCAGATTGATCATGTGACGGAGCGCTTGTGGCGCGGAGTTGAAGAGCATCGGCGGTGCTTAATTTGTTTAGGGTGTTTTTCGTTAATACTCCCACAGAATCGTCATCCTGAGAGGCTGTGACTTTATTGATTTTTCGCGTGAAGTCATCGAGTTTTAAACGAAATTGTCATCCCGGCCGAAGCGAAGCGGAGGGACCAGTTGTCTCCCTCTGTCCATCCGATCTAACGGCCCGTAATAAAAGCCACCACCCTCCCCTTTGTCATCCCGAGCGAAGCCGAGGGATCTGCGGTGCGCCCCGGCTCCCACACAAAGGTCTCCGTTCCGTTATGTTCTCCCACAGAATCGTCATCCTGAGCGAAGCGCCTCATCGACTTGTCCCGTGACACAGCGCTTGTGGCGCGGAGTCGAAGGACCTCGGCAGTGCTTAATCTACCCATGCTGCTCGGAGCTTTTCAACCACCGAGCCCGGACCGGACGGCCCCGCCGCGGTCTTGATCGAAGATGTACCCGTGACCATCCAGTGCGTATCCCAGCAGATCGTGTTATCGGGCTTCGGTGGCCGAAAAGCTCTAAGCAGCATGGGTAGATTAAGCACTGCCGAGGTCCTTCGACTCCGCGCCACAAGCGCTGTGCCACCCCACCAATCTGCGCGGCGCTTCGCTCAGGATGACGATTCTGTGGGAGAACAAACGGAACGGAGACCTTTGTGCGGGAGCCGGGGCGCACCGCAGATCCCTCGGCTGCGCTCGGGATGACAAGTGGAGGGTGGTGGCTTTTATTAGCGGCCGTTAGATCGGATGGACAGAGAAGAAACAGCAGGTCCCCTTCGACTTCGCTCAGGGCAGGCTCTCCACTACGCTGCGCTCCGGTCGGGATGACAATTTCGTTTAGAACGCGAAGCCTTCGCGCGAAAAGTCAATAAAGTCGAGCATTAAGGAAAAACACCTTAAGCAAAGTTAGTGCTTATGGGGCGAAGCCCCACCGTTATTTTGCTGTATCGACAAGAAGACGGCCGTGAAGGCATTCGAAACAGGCCGTTTTCGGGCCGGTCCTAGTCCTTCCGACGGCTGGTGGCTATTTCACACCTTTGCTGGGGTCCCAAACACCTTGCAGCTTGCGGACGTAAAGAATCTGGCCAAGATGGTACGCGTTGTGTGCTCCCACATGCGCGATGAGTGAGGCATTCTCGGCCAGCTTCTGGTCGTCGGCTGTTTCAACGGCCTTCTCCCAGTCGGTCATCACCTGGTTGAGTTTCTTCACCAGATCGTCCCATTGGGCGGGGGTGAAATTGTCAAAGGTCTCGTTGTTGTTTCCGTCGAAGGGAGCGGGCTTCTCGCCTTTGAAGCGAGTCAGCGAGCGGTCGTCCCAGTACCAGATGTGGTACGCCAACTGACCGACGGAGTGATTGCCTTTGCCGGGGCTCCATTTGGCCTGTTCGGCAGTGAGGCCCGCGACGGCAACGCTTGCCGGGACGAACCAATCTTCGTCGTTGTGGGTGGTGCGGAGCTGCTCAAGCAGTACGCCGCGCAGAGTAGTGGGCGGCTTCTTGTCCTGGGCTGGAGCAGCAAGCGGTATGGCAAGGAGCAGAAGGAAGGCCAGTCTTCTCATAGGTCAAGACCTCGCGAAGCGATAGGATGTGGGAAGTATACCGATCAAATCACCTCCCCGTGGAAAGAGTGGTAACTTCCGCTCGCTGCAAAATGAACAATTGTGGTCATACTCACTAGAAGGTAAGCCGAGCGCCCAGCTGAATCAGGCGGGGACTGGCAGCGGATGTGACTTTGCCATTCAGCGAGGATGCCAGATTCGCGGTGGGCGCGTTGAGACTTACCAGGTTGAAGGCATTGGTGGCCTCACCCCGTAACTGCAATGTGAAGCGCTCAATGCTGATGTTACGGAAAATTCCTAAGTCGATATCGCGGTAGCCCGGCGCACGAAGATAGTCGCGCGGTGCGTTGCCATCCGCGCCGTAAGGGCCTATGCCAAGGCCAGGTCCGTTGGGGACGAAGGCCGCGGTATTGAACCACTCGGCGGCAGCAACAGGGCGGCTTCTGTGTGTGCCCAGGAAGGCGTTCTGCCCCGGAACCAGATTGGGGCGGTTGTTATTGGCGCTGTCATCGTTCTTGTTGGAGCCGGTAACAATGTTGACCGGCGCGCCGCTGTAGAAGATAGCGATGGACGAAATTGTCCAGTGATTCGCCGCCTGACGCACGAAGGAGTTAGATCCCTTGTAATAATCGAGGTTCCATATGCCGGAGATGGTGGCCATGCTGCGCCGGTCGTTGTCCGTCGGACCTCTTTCTTCCCACAAGTTGGCATAATCCTGCGCCACCGCCAGCCCGACAGCCGACTCATTTGAGCTTTGGAACGAATGACTCCAGACATAAAAGCCGTTCAGCATCAGGTTGCGCGTCATCGGCCGGTGGACCGAAACCTGCAGGGAGTGATACGAGGCAGTCTGGTTCGATATAAGAAAGATGTTCTGGCCCAGAACGCCTGGGTCGTAGGGTCGCCGCGCATTGATGCTGGCCTGCGATGTGGTGGCTCCGGGCGCATACGGAGCGTAGTTGTCGTCGATCATGATGGGCAAGTCATGCGACAGCGTTCCGACATAGGCAGTGGTCAGGCTGATCTGGCTGGGCAGCTGACGTTGAACGGCGGCATTGATTTGGTAGACCAAGGGCCATTGCGTGTTTTCTGAAATTGTCTCTACGCTGGCCGCGGGCAGGAACCGGGGATGCGACGGAGTATAGGTGTAAGGAAAGGGATCCCCGTTTGGGAACGAGGCCGGATTCCCGTAGACATTGGTCAATGAAGTGATGGAGTTGAACGTCTGGCGAATGGCGAACGGCTGAGCGTTGGCAGGTTGGTTCCATTCGTTGCCGCTCACGCTGCCGTAGAAAAGGCCCGCGGCGGCGCGGAAGGCCGTTTTGCCATCGCCGAAAGGATCCCACGCCACACCGACACGGGGCGAGATATGGTGCCAGCGGAGATCGACGATGCCACGGGGTACTCCCTTGTCTCCTGGATAAAGAAGGCCCAGCGGCGCACCGGGAACCACTGTGGATTGAACATTGGGCACAAAGGTTCCGGTCAGGTTCGAAGACTCTACCGGAGGAACGTCAATATCCCACCGCAACCCCAGGTTCGCCGTAAGCCGGGGAGAAACCCGGTAATCGTCTTGCACGAACAACGCGGTATGCCAATCGCTCAAAAGCCCATGGTAAGGAGTGTCCTGTTCCATGGTGTTGACCTGGCCGGTGACAAAATCGCCCAGCGCATTTCCCGTGGTGGTGGGCGCAGAGGTTTGGAAGGTGAAGACGCCAAAGTTAGACAGATTGCCAACGATCATGTTCTTGTCCAGCGCCAACTCGGCGCCGAAATTGATCGAGTGTTTGCCTTTGTTCATGCTCACCAGATCGCGTAGCGAATAGAAGTCCGTGGTGGTCACCGGTCCGGCGAGCGCTCCACCAACGGTGAAATATCCCGATACGGTTAGCTCGGGCAGGCCCTTTGGCCCCTGGATCGTAAAATCCGATCCCAGATCTCCCAGGGAAACCTGGGGCAGGTTGACGCGCCCTCCCGCCACCCTGGTGAAGTTGAACCAGGCCTGATTGATGGTTGAGGGGCTGAACGTGTGAACGTCGCTCAGGTTCAAGTTCTGCTGCTTGGAGTAGGACTGATTGGTATCCCAGATAAAGTTGCCATTCCCATAAGCATTCTGCGTGGAGCTGAGATAGAAGTAAGTCGCCGAGAGATGATCCTTGTCACCGAGAACCTGGTCGTATTTCCCCAGATACTCGTTCTGGTTGGTCGGGCCGGTGAAGAACCCCGTCCAGGCATTGTTCGCGCTGTTGGGCAGGGGGATGTACTTGCTGATGATATTGGCCGCTGTCGGGTCCAACAAGGTGGAGGGGACACATCCCACCGTGGCCACCTGGCAGTTGGGGGAGCTATTGGTCCCATCCACCTTGGTCTTCGTGCCGGGCAAATCGGGAATCACCTTCGATTGCGTAAAGTCGCCCTGGCGTTCGAGGGCTGTCGGAACCACACCTCCGCTGAGGAACTGACCGACGGTTTGCCGCAATCCGGCATAGCTGAAGAAGAAGAAGGCCTGGTCGTGTTTCACCGGGCCGCCGATGGCACCGCCAAACTGGTTGCGGTGGTAGGGCGGGTTCAAGGTTGCATTCCACGGGATCGCGTTTAAAGCAGTATTACGCACGAATTCGAAGAGGGATCCGTGAAACTGATTGGTTCCGGAGCGGGTAATGGCCGTGACCACGGCGCTGGACATGCGGCCATATTGGGCCGAGAAGTTGCTGGTTTCTACGCGAAACTCCTCCAGGGCGTCCGGGTTCGGCAGTGGATTTCCATAGTTGCGGATGCCGGTCATATTGCTTCCGCCATCCAGGTAAAAGCTGACCATGGGAACGCCGCCGTCAATGCCGCCGTTGACTACGACCTGGGTGGAGGGCACGCCGATCTGGTAGTTGGGAGTGCCGTTGGGATTGCTGTTGCTGGCATTGGTGGATCCACTGGCGCTGTTGGACTGCACGCCCGGCGTGAGGGAAAGTTCCGCATACGCGTTGCGGTTTACCAACGGCAGCCCGATGATCTCATCTGGCTGCACGGTTCGTCCGAGCGTAGCTGATGCGGTATCCACGAGAGCCGGAGCTGCCGTGACCGTGACCGTCTCGCTGGATGCTCCGACGGCAAGGGTAATATTCAGCGCTTGTGTCTGATCGACCGCCAGGACGATATTCTGCTGCACAAACCTCTGGAAGCCGGGCATGTCTACCTCAACGTTGTAGGCGCCCACGGGAAGATATTCAATGCGGTAGGCCCCGTCGTTAGCAGTTGTGGCCACGCGGGAGAATGCGGTATTGACGTTGGTTGCTTTTACTGAGGCTCCAGGGAGCACGGCGCCTCGCTCGTCCTTGACCGTTCCCGCGATGGATCCGGTAATCTGCTGTGCACTCACGTTGGGCGCCAAAATCAGGGTTAACAACCCCATCGCCAAGATCGCCGCGAAGGTACGCTGCATAATGCGGGCAGCACTGCTTCCAGATTGGTTGGTCTGCTCATTTTTTGTTTTCATGGCGCCACCCCTTGAGCGTTTGTCCCGCATTCTTGCATATTGTGGACCGCTTTTACAGGACGCGTCGGTGTTCTTTGTGCAACCGATAAAGTCACAGATTCACCTAATGACAAAAAACGGCGGGTCGAGTGCTGTGGTCTCCCACTCAAGCCCCACGGCACGCCGGGGCAGGCAAAACAGGGCTTGAATGGGGCACCCAGCCTTCGTGAGGAAACCTACGGTTGAGCCCTATTGAATCTGTGTCAGAGCTGGGGGAGAAGGGTACGGGCTTCAGCCCGTACATAAATCAACAAAAATGATTGGGCTTTAGAGGGTGTGTGAGAACCGGCTCTTTAGCCCCGAGGCGATCTTTTCAGCAGGCTGCGTGTGCCCGAAGATGTGTGCAGCAGAGGCGCGCATACCTCCATGTTGCGGTTAAGGTATTTCCCTTAAGTGTATGGGCGGACTTGCTTTGGTGCCGGCTCAGTCACCTTGCCTCGGCCCCTTTTCCTTGCTCATCAGAGGGCGGCGGAGAAGATAATACAAATTTTTGGAAGGCAGCGCGAAAGCTGTTTTAAAGTATCCAATAGCGTGAGGACCCCATGAGACCATCTTTCGTTTTGTGTCTCGTCTTATCCGTGACCCTCGGCTGCGCCCTGGGTGTCAGGGCGGAAGCAGGTGCTCAGGCCCCCCCAGCGAAATCACCCGTTGGGCGGTGGAAGACCGTCGACGACATTACCGGTAAGGCCAAGTCGGTGGTACTTATCTGGGAGGAAGGCGGCAAGCTGTTCGGACGGGTACAGAAGCTGGTCAATCCCGATCCAAAGGACCCGAATCCCACCTGTGATGGCTGCGCGGGGGCACAGAAAGGAAAGCCGGTGGTTGGGATGCAGATTCTCTGGGATCTGCAGAAGAACGGCGATGGATGGTCTGGAGGTACGATACTCGACCCGGCGACCGGTAAGACCTACAAGTGCCTGCTCTCCGTAGAGGACGGCGGGACAAAGTTGAAGGTACGTGGGTTTATCGGCATCTCCTTGCTCGGGCGCACGCAGTATTGGCTTCGCGAATAGCCCTAGCGGCGGGACATTTCACTGGGGACGGGAGCAACCGGCGCATCCGGCCCCTTTTCGCTGGTCAGGCGTTTCCAAAGGATACGTAATGTAGCCACGGCCGGGACCGAAACCAGAGCACCGACGACCCCCGCAATCTCCCCTCCGGCAAGCACAGCCAGAATCTGTACCAGAGGCGAGATCTCAAGAGACTCGCCCATGATGCGTGGGGCATTTACGTAATCCTGAAGCAAACGCCAGACGCCAAGAAGGAGCACAATCCAAATCAAGTGAGGGTAACTCGTTAGCACCGCGATCACGAAGATAATGATCGCGGCCACGGCCGGCCCCACCACGGGGACAAATTCGAAGATGCCCGCGAGCGGGCCGAGAATCAAGGCGTAGCGCAGGTGCAGAACGCTCAGCACCAAGGTGTAAAAAAACACGGTGAGCGAAGCAAGAATGAGCTGCGCGCGCATGTAGCTGCCGAGCATGACATTAACGTCACCGACGATCCCGCGAAGCGTCTGCCTGTGCTCAGGGGCGCGTCCCATCGCGACCAGGTTCTCGCCGATAGATTCGCCATCTTTGAGGAAGAAAATGCTGAGTATGGGGATAAGAATCAGCCACCAGATGTGTTGCGCGGGCACCGCCAGCCTCTGGCCGATAGCCGCGCCATAACCGAGGATGACATCTTTATGCGACTTCAAGAAGCTCTGGATCTGGGCTTGCCGGGCTTCACTCCATCCATGCTGTTGACCCACCTGTGAGACGAGCTGGCCGGAACCTGCCTCGCTCAGCAGTGACGGAAGGCTGGTGGCAAGGGCTTTGCCTTCACTGGCGATCTTCGGCCCGAGGAAAAAGCCCAGGCCAATCAACAGCGCCATCAAGACGAGGTAAACCGCAGCAATCGCTTGTATGCGGCCGCGTAATGGTTTCTCCAACCGGGAGACCAGAGGAGCGACAAAGTATGCGAATAGGATGGCAAAGAGGAAGAGAACGAGGGTTTCACGCGCGGCGTGTAGAAAGGCCAAGCCAAGAGCAAAGATGAGCGCCGTACACAGGATTCGGGCGGTCTTCGGATCCCAAACCTTATTGAGCATGACTCATCTTAGACCCTTCGTATTTGCTATCCTATCGCCGTAACCCCCTGGTCTCGCCAATGAGAAACCTCCGTCAGAAAGTCCGGTGCCGGAGTTTCGACAGAGGTTCAAATGATGATGCGAACGTTCCTGGGTGCGTTCCTTCTCGCACTTCTCTCCGGCCCGGTGCGCGCACAGTCCACCGATAAGCCACCCGTATTTGAGGCTGCGGATGTCCATGTGAGTCCTCATCGCAAGCGCGGCCCCTCCATCGGGACAATCTGCAACATCAGACCCAAATGGCGCGCTGTCTCTTTTCGATGCTGTCAGCAAGCAATTGGGATTGAAACTGGAGAAGCAGCGGCGTCCAGCGCCCGTGCTGGTTATCGATCACATAGAAGAAACGCCGACCGAGAATTGACGGGGCGGCTAAGGGGAACAAACGGCTGAGTGTTTTGCACAGATCTTCTGGTAGATGTGGCCTTCCTGTTGGCGTTGAACACTGTCCCACACATACCCACACAGAATATCCACATTACTGGTCTTGGCTACCTCGTCGGTCAGGTGTTCCACCTGAACCGCCGCCTCCGCCTTACCTCGTGCCCACAATATAGGTGCAAATTCACCACAAGCTAAAACCTGGGGGTGCTCTCCTATTGCCATCTCAGCCGCAGAAGACAGTACATCCCCAAAGATCTTCAGGAAGCGGGCGGGGTCAGGCAGATCACCCACCATGAACGTCGCGAGCGCCTCGTCAACATCCAAAGAGAGATATAGCCCCTGCTCCATGGCAGCGACGCCATCCACGCCACGCGCCAGCAATCTTTCAAACAGACTCTTACGGTGTAACCGGGTCGCGACCGCGATTACCGGATTTCCGGCCTTCAGGCCAGCTTCGATGAAACCCGTAAGGCCGGAGAGAAAAGCCTCGTCATCAACATAGAACTGAACCCGGTGACGGTGAGTACTCTCCACCTCTCCGGATACCGGCGAAGGGAGGACTTGCTGGTGACCCGGCAGTCCATTACTAACAAACCGCCTGCCCTGACAAACAGCTTCTATCGAGGCTAACAGTTCGCTTCCGGCGTGTGCTTTGACAACGTAACCCATGGCCCCCAAGCGGAATGCCTCCCGCGCCAAATCAGCGGAAGCTTCCTGACTCATGAGGATAATCCTGCACCCAGGGCACAGCTTACGGGTTCGTCGAGCCACTTCAATCCCATTGAGTGTGGGAAGCCCGATGTCGAGCACCATTAAGTCCGGTTGCAGGTCCTGGGCTTTCTGAACTGCTTCTAATCCATCTGAGGCCTCGCCGACGACCTGGAACTCCGGATTGTTGCCTATTGTGGCACGGACGAATCGCCGGATCGGTTCGTAGTCGTCGACGATGAAAACCCGGATCGCTGGCGCTTCCAAGTGGCCTCATGTACAGCTCTTGCGGTCGTTACCCGAACGCAGGATTCAATTATAGTGCCGGCTGACTCCCGGCATCATCGAAACGGGTTGATTGCTGTTGTGCAGGTTCTGTCCATCCCTTTCTACCCATGCCAAGGTGCTCTTTCGAACGGAAAGCGGAGAGCCGGCCCTTCTCATTTGTTGATCGCTGATCAAATCGCGGAACGGGTGGCAATGCTACACGATTGCGCCGCGGCAATCAATGGCAAGACCTTCGAGTCGCGCTCGAAGCCTTTGCTATCAAAAAGGTAAAGCCTTCCAATATTCAACGACCGCTCCCGACCAATACGCTCAGACTCGTTCCGGCCCAAATCCGTAATTAAAGCCTTGTTCTGAGGCTCTCGGCTCGCCCTTCACGGAGGCTAGCTTTGCGCCTGCGGCTTGGCAGCAGTTCGCTGCGAAGAAAGTGAAGAAAGGAAAGATCGCAATGAAATTGCCCTCCCTCGCATTGCTTCTGCTCTCCAGCTGGTTAGCGCATTCCCAAGCCGCGACTTACTATGTCTCTAATTCCGGGAGTGATTCCAATGCCGGAACCAGTTCATCCAGTCCATGGAAGACTATTGCCAAGGTCAACTCTGCTTCCGAAGCATCGGGCTCTAGTGTGCTGTTTCTATACACCGGAACCTGGCATGAGCAGCTCACTGCAAAAGCCGGCGTCACTTACGGCTCGTATGGAGGCTCGAGTTCCTGCTCCCTGTCTACTGCGTTGGTAGCGACCTGTACAGATATGCCCGTGATTGATGGAGCAGATGTGGTTACAGGTTGGTCTGTCTACAGCGGTTCTACTTACAGAGCGCCTTATGCATATACAGCAACCAAGGGCTTCGTCGATGCAGTCTACCAGCAAACCACCCCTCTCAAGTTGGCGACGAGCACGAGGACAGTAGAAAGCACCGCCGGAAGTTTCTATTCGAGCCGAGGATATGTCTACGTCCATCTGGCAAGTGGAGCCAATCCATCGAGCCATACAATAGAGATATGCGGTTCCAGAAAATATGGGATAAGTATCGGCAATGTAAGCAATGTGACCATAGAGGGGCTGGAGATCATCAGGGCTTCCAAGGCGGGCATTGATGTCAACAACACTACGGCGAACAGTATCACGGTAGAGAACAACGTATTTTTCAACATTGGCGACACACTAGGAGATTCATCAACCGGGGTAGGCAGTGGCGGAGAGGGATCGATCTTTGTCTTCCCTACCTCTGGATCTGTAGTGACAGGATGGATTGTTGAGAACAACAAAGTAGGACAATCGGATTTCTCCGATAGTCAATTAAATTACAATCAGGCGGCAGTTCAGATGTCTGCGACCGTTGGTTCGACGATTTCTGGAAACTCTTTTGCTTCCGTCCATGGAACTGCTTTACAGGTCACGGATAACTATGGGGCCACTTGCTCCAGCCCGCTGATCCAGAATAATCAGTTCACCAACAGCGAAGGTAACATCTTCATCATAGGCTGCTCAGCAGCTTCGGTTGTGAACAATACTGTTTACAGCAGTTACGGAAATGGAATAGAGATCGGGAGTGCCTTCCAGGCTAGCGATGTAAACAATAACGAACCTTACCTGTCCAACAATGTGATCCATAACCTCGGCACAGCTTACCAGGACGGACTCTACAATGGCATCGACATTAACCACGCGACAAACGGCACAGCGATAAACAACAATATTTACGCGGTCCTGGCTTCTTGTATGACTTTGGAATCGGATACGGGCGCATCCTCCAACTGGACGGTAAGCAACAATACCTTCAATGCTTCACAGAATTTGAGCTACAACGGATCCACGCCGGCGCAAACGACGGTTGCGACACCGTTCTACATAACAAATATCTCCCTGGCCGGCGGAATAACGATGAGCAACAATACCCTGGTCATGAACTCGATAACCCCGTGGATTCTCTGGGGTGCTACTTCACCGCAAGATACTACGCATGACCTAACGCTGGCCCAGTTTGAATCCGAATACCCATCGTTCGGCACTCAATAGGGACGTCATCTCAGCGACGAGATTCCGTTATGGTGAGCGTAGAGCAAAAGTTCTATGCGGTCCGCGAGACCGAGTTTGCGATAGATGGAGGTAAGGTGGTGGGCAACCGTGGCATCGCTAATGTAAAGCTTGCTGGCGATTTCCTTGTTGCGCAGGCCTTCGCATATGCGGCCGATGATCTGGTTCTCCCGTTCGGTAAGAGATGAGATCCTGGCAATTTCCGGTGGAAGTTCGGTCTGTTTTCGTCGTACGAAGGTGCTCAGCATGCGGTCGGTCAAAGCGCGGTCAAAGCAGAGGCCTCCCCTGGAGACTTTTCTTATGGTCTTGGCGACCAGGTCCGGCGCACAGTGCTTCAGCAAGACGCCCTTCACCCCGTTGCGCAGCGCCTCTTCGTGAAAGTCGAGACTTGGATTGCCGGTAAACACGATGACCTTCACCGTGGAATGGCGTTCGGAGATGCTATGCAGATGCTGAGCGAGATTGTCGCGATTGCTCTCGCACCCAAAGAGGATGATCTCCGGGCGCTTCAAAGCCACTTGAGCTAGCAGGTCGGGCATTCGGGTGCACTCGGCCACCACTACGATGTCGTCACAGGGGGCCAGGATTTGCCGCATTCCTGCCAGCAGCAATGGGTAGTCGTCGGCAATGGCGATATTGATGATCGCTTCCCGCGGGTTCGCAACGAAGCTTTCGGGGGTGTGAGCGGTTGCGTACATTTCGTTGTTTTCCCTGGTGAACTAGGTCATGGTGTGGAGCACGTTGACTGAGCCTGCACAAGTGTTTCTTTCCGTTAAATAGTGAAAACGCCCTGCTAACCGTTTAGCAGGCAGCCGTAGAAGCATCGTTTGTTTGTCGGTGATCGATTGGTTGTGCGCGAAAAAATTGGGCCAAACCGCCTGATTGGTGACCTGCCGAGCTTCGTGCTCCCATTCAGCGGTGGCTACTTGCATTTCCGTCCAGTGGGCAATCGATCTTTAAATCAGACGCAAGTCGAAAACGGATTTCCCGATACAATCGTCGTCTTGAAAGCTAACTTTAGGCCCGGGTTTTTCTATTTTCAAGTCAAAATTGGTCAATATTGAACATTTATTTCTCAAGATTTCTGAGTGGGAGCCCACCAGTTATCTGCACCAGTAACTCGCCAAGGCGTCCTAGTAACTGGGAAGGGTCGCTGGTAACTCGCCCCATTGGTTACCGACTTTGCTGTCGTGAAGCTGAGGTGTTTCTGCTATGCTTGCGAGCGCATTTAGTGCCGAATTCTCCATCTCCTAACCATGAATCGTAATAACGCGATGAGATGAAGGATTCTTCACCTCATCTGCAATCCTCCTGATTAGCAAGAATGCTGCGATAGGTTGGTTGAGAAATTCTGCCGTGACTGCCGCCGGCAACGGACTATGGTGTGCCAAGTCCCCGCTGATAGCGGACTTCGTTTACCGTCACAGCCCATACGGAGTCGGTTCGGTTCACACCATCGGGCGCCCACCCATCCCTTTGATAGAAGCGATCCGCGCGACCGTTCCCTGCCAGGACCCATAGAAACGCCTTGCGGAACCCGAGTTCGACCAGCTGGGCACGAGCCGCTGACACCAGGGCGACGCCCATGCCGCGACCCCACTGCCGGGGATCCACATAGAGCGCACACAGCTCTCCATGGCCTCCCAGATCTGCGTCGCGCGATGGCGCCGTGGTGGCAAAGCCATGGATCAACCCGTCTTCCACGGCCACAATCGTCCGCGGCTTGAGGAGGTCAAGGTTGGCAAAATCGTAGCTGCGGGCCCGATCCTCGGGGCGCAGTTGATCGAGATAATCATCGGGAAGGAGCGTCCGATAGGCAGCTTGCCATGACCGGACATGCACACCGGCGACGGCCATCGCATCCAGCGGTTCGGCCGGGCGTAAAAACATGTCCCAGGATGGCATGAATACGAGGTTGGGAGGCAAGAATCCGGAATTTCATCCATTTCGGCTAAGCTCAGTGCATGACTAGACCCGTGCCGGTCGTTCGTTCGGGGTGCCTTGACGGGACCCGATGTCGGTGGAAAGGAACCTGCTGCTAGTGGTTGGATCGTCCTTTCTCCGTCGAATTTTCCGTGCGTTTCGCCATCGTGACTTCCGCTTGATGTGGATCGGGGCCTGCGTCTCCACCACGGGCACTTTTGTCCAGCAATTCGCACAGAGTTGGCTGGTCTATGATCTGACCAAGAACCCCTTTTATCTCGGCCTGGATCTGTTTCTCGGACAGCTGCCTATTATGCTGTTCTCGCTCTTTGGCGGTGTCTTCGCGGATCGCATGGATCGTAGAAAGATGCTGTTGTATTCGCAGTACATCCAAATGACCTGCGCGTTCGTTCTGGCAGGCTTGTTCGCAAACCACACCCTGAAGGGAATGGCCTTTATTGCGGTGATCCTCTCGCTCTCCTTCATCGTCGGCTGCGGGCAATCTTTTGGCGGACCGGCCTATTCCGCGCTGTTGCCCGCACTGGTAAAGGGCGAGGACCTCTCCAATGCGATCGCCATGAACTCTATCCAGTTCAACCTGGCGCGGGTCCTCGGTCCGGCGCTGGGAGGGCTCGCGTATACGACCCTGGGCGCCACCTGGTGCTTCACCCTGAATGGAGTCTCCTATATTGCGGTGATCCTCTCGTTGTTCATGATCCAGGTGAAATTTGTGCCTCCTCGATCACGGGAGTCCATCCTGAAAAGTATGGGTGAGGGCATCCGGTTCATACGCCAGCGCGAGGGGTTGGGACCGCTGGTGGTGCTGGCTTTCTTTACCACGCTGCTCGGCTTCTCCATCACCGGGTTTCTGCCCGTCATCGTCCAGGCGGTCTTCCACCGGGGCCCGGAAACCTATCAAGTGCTTCTGGTATCTTCAGGCGCGGGATCGGTCACCGGCGGGTTCATCGTGGCCGCCATGGAGCGCTTGAAGGGACAAGGCCATGTGGCACTGCTAGCCCTTCTCGCCCTCGGAGCTACGACCGTCGGGTTCGCCCTTTCCCATTGGCTTCCGCTTTCCTGCATCCTGATCTTCGTCGCCGGAGCAGCCATCATGGCGTCGGCCTCACTCATGCTCTCGCTGGTGCAAGTGATCGTCTCCGACCAGATGCGGGGCCGGGTAATGAGCGTCTACAATCTCGCCTTCCGTGCCGGAATTCCACTGGGGAGCCTGGCGCTGGGAAAGCTGATCCCCATGGTGGGCATTTCCTGGGCGCTGGCCGGGTCGGGCGGAATACTCATCGCGCTTTCGCTGTATTTCCTTACCGTCATGAGAAATATCCCGACCTTCCAACCGGTAGCCAAGACAGGACACTGAGGTCTGGGAATGAACTGGATCGGTCCTGGCAACCGCGGGCAACAGGGCTTTGGGCGAGCTGGCCAAACCGCACACGGCATGGCCCAGTGGACAAGGGAACAGACTTCATGTGATCCGGTCGCAGCCTGTAAAGGCACTGGGGTAGTGGTGGTCACAAAGAAATTCGCCGGCAGTCATCGGAAAACCGTACCTCAGGGGCTGAAGCCCTCTCCAATCGCCATACTCTACGGCACGGCTAAACCCGTGCCCTTCGTTCGCGAGTTTTTTCCGGGGCCCGTAAAGCCGTGCCACCCTCACTGCCGACGACGAGGGCTCTTTGGGACATCCCGGACGAAATCGCCGATCTTTCGTAGTCTGTAGACACCGCAAAATCGTTGGAAAACCGCACCTCAGGGGCTGAAGCCCTCTCCAATCGCCATACTCTACGGCACGGCTAAACCCGTGCCCTTCGTTCGCGAGTTTTTTCCGGGGCCCGTAAAGCCGTGCCACCCTGACTGCCGACGACGAGGGCTCTTTGGGACATCCCGGACGAAATCGCCCATCTTTCGTAGCCTGTAGACACCGCAAAATCGTTGGAAAACCGCACCTCAGGGGCTGAAGCCCTCTCCAATCGCCATACTCTACGGCACGGCTAAACCCGTGCCCTTCGTTCGCGAGTTTTTTCCGGGACACGTAAAGCCGTGCACTCCGTGCAGGGAGTCTTTCCCGGCGCCTCTTCAGACGCGTTCGCTCCAATGACTTACTCATGAAAAATTACCGAATGCTCTCAGGGAAACGAAGGGCACGGGTTTAGCCGTGCCACCCTGACTGCCGACGACGAGGGCTTTAGCCCTGAGGTACGTCTCTTAGGGACATCCCGGACGAAATCGCCCATCTTTCGTAGCCTGTAGACACCGCAAAATCGTTGGAAAACCGCACCTCAGGGGCTGAAGCCCTCTCCAAACGCCATACTCTACGGCACGGCTAAACCCGTGCCCTTCGTTCGCGAGTTTTTTCCGGGGCCCGTAAAGCCGTGCACTCCGTGCAGGGAGTCTTTCCGAGGCCTCTTCAAGACGCGTTCGTTCCAATGGAGTGGAAACTTACTTGTGAAAAATTAGTGGATCCTTGCAGGGAAACGAAGGGCACGGCTTTTAGCCGTGCCACCCTAGACTGCCGACGACGAGGGCTTTAGCCCCTGAGGTACTCTTTTAGTTGTTTAGCTCTACCTTGGACTTAGAATCTTCCAGTGTCTATACCATCTCGTTCCGATGGAGCGGGAACTTACTTTGTGACCAGCGCGACGTTCAACCGCCGCCGCCTATTTCAGGTTGAGGCCAAGGCGGAACTATTTCTGGAGGTGCTACAGAACTACCGCAGAGAGGGCTACTATAAGCTCCACGCTTTTGTCGTCATGCCGGACCACATTCATCTCTTGCTCACTCCTCAAGGTGCCCCGATCGAGCGAGTTGTGGGCCTCATTAAAGGGGGCTTCTCGCATCGAGTGGGTTCGAAGTTCCCTGTGTGGCAACGTGGGTTTACGGACCACCGCATCCGGAACGAAGATGAATTCCAGACAAGGCGCGAGTATATTCATCAAAATCCAGTCCGAGCGCGGATGGTGGAAGTCGCAGGATTGTATCCCTACTCATCCGCTTATCGCTCCAGGGTCCCGTGAGCGAAGATTTCAGCAATTAGCAGTAAACTACTGGCGTGAGGAACACAGCATGGAACGGCGAAAATTTCTACAGCAAGCGGCGGCCGCTGCCGCCTTGGCCGGATGGAAAGCAGCCGCGGGCCAAAACACAGGACTAACGGGTGCGGCCGCACTAACGCCTTTGCCTGTCGTGAGCACATCCGATGGGATCGGCCGGCGCAAACTAGGCCGCGCCGATGTCGAGGTCTCCATCATCGGCATCGGCGGCTACCATATTGGCCTCCCTGACGTTACCGAACAGGAAGCGCTGCGGGTCGTTCGCGCCGCCTTGGATCGGGGCATTAATTTTCTCGATAACTGCTGGGACTACAACGACGGCGCCAGCGAAGTGCGCATGGGGAAAGCTCTGGCCGACGGCTACCGCAACAAAGCCTTCCTGATGACGAAGCTCGACGGACGCACCGGCCCCTCGGCTAAGCAGCAGCTGGAACAGTCCCTGACCCGGCTCAAGACGGACCATATCGACCTGGTGCAGATCCATGAGGTGATTCGCATGGGAGACCCGGAGCAGGCTTTTCAACCGGGTAACATCGTCGACGTGCTGCAGCAGGCCAGGAAAGAGGGCAAGATTCGCTATATCGGCTTCACCGGCCACAAGAGCCCCTTCATCCACCTGCACATGATCGAAACGGCAGACAAGCATGGCTTCACCTTCGATACGGTGCAAATGCCCGTCAATGCGCTCGATGAACACTACCAAAGCTTCTGCCAGAATGTGATTCCGCAGGCGCAAAAACGAGGTATGGCAGTGCTGGGGATGAAGCCCCTGTCCAATGGCGCCATTCTCAAAACCGGCACTATCACCGCGCCGCAGGCGCTACACTACGCCATGAGCGTGCCTGTGACGGTGACGATTACCGGATGCCAATCCATGGCGAACCTGGAGCAGGCCCTCAATGTTGCGCGCAATTTCAAACCCATGACCCGCGAGGAGAAACTCGCGGTGCTCGAGAAGACGGCGCCGGTTGCGACCCAAGGACAGTTCGAAGCCTACAAGTCGTCGCAGATTTACGACGGCACGACCAACAACCCGCAATGGCTGGGCTGAAAACGCGATCAGTCCAGCAGATCCGGCTGCTCCCGCACGATCAAGTCCCATAGCGGCTGGTATTGGAACCAGGCCACGCGCGGATTGCCCACTTGCTTCTGCGCAACCAGGGCGCTCTCATGGGAAATAGGACGTGGCTTGCCGGCAGCTTCCGCCAGAAGCTGGGCCTGGCAGCTGCGGTCCATGGTGATGAACAGCCAGGCGGCTTCGTCCACGGTGTGCCCCACGGTCAGGATCCCGTGATTCTGCAGAATGACTGCCTTCCGGGACCCCAGCGACTTGGCGATGCGGTCCCCTTCCGAATTGTCATACACCACGCCGGTGTAGTCATCGAAGACACTGTGGTCTTCGTAGAAAGCACAGGCGTCCTGGGTTAAAGGGTCGAGCAAGCGGCCGAACGAGGACCAGGTCTTTCCGTAAAGCGAATGCGCATGCGCTGCCGCCACGACCTCAGGCCTTGCCATATGCAGCCGGGAGTGAATGGCGAAGGCGGACTCGTTGATTTCGCGATTGCCTTCCACGACGACGCCGTGCTCATTCACCAGGACCAGGTCGGAGACACGAATATGCCCAAAATGCATACCGAAGGGATTGACCCAGAAATGGTCCAGGAGCTCGGGGTCGCGAGCCGTGATATGCCCCGCCACTCCTTCGCTAAAGCCAAACTTTGCAAATAGGCGAAAAGCGGAGGCCAGCCGCTGCTTGCGGTGCACGCGCTCCTCCGCCACGGTCGCGAAGGAAGGTGGATTCGGAGTTTTTGCGATCTTAACCTCAGTCGGAACAACAGCACCTGGCATACATAACCTCGCTCATCAGGAAACACTACTAATTTTAGCTCTCCGGGACAGAGCAAGACAAAGTGAGCGCCGGCGCCGGCCGTTATACGGCCGCGTTGGCCAGGGTACGCGCATCCAATTGCGCAGCCGAGTCCGCGTCCAGGTATACCGTGGCATCCGGATGAGTGCGGAGAATGGTCGCCGGGCAGTCGGTGGATATCGGCTCCTCAACAACCCGCCGGATGATCTCGGCTTTGCGGCTACCGGGCACCGACGCAATGATCTTCTGCACCCGAAGGACGGCGGGTACGGTGAGGGTAATGGCCTTCGTCGGCACATCGTCTAAAGTCTTGAACCAACCTTCGGCTAATTGCTGGTTCCGCGTAACGCTATCCAGCAGAGCGATCTTTACATCGAGTGGATCGTTAAAGTCCGCCACGGGTGGATCGTTGAACGCCAAATGTCCGTTTTCCCCGATCCCCGCCAGGCACAATTGCGGTTTTGCTAAACGCAGCTTCTCCGCATAGTCCCGGCAGGCAAGCTCCGGGTCGGGTGCATTGCCGTCGATCCCAAAAAACTCTTTCATCGCCACCCGCTGGGTCAGGTTCTGGCGAAGGAAATAGAGGAACGAGGCGGGATGATCTTCCGGCAGATCGACATAACTATCCATGTGAAAGCCCACAATCTGCTTCCAGGAAATATCCGGCATCTCGGTCAGTACACGCAGGGTTTCGATTTGAGAAGCGGCCGCGGCGAAAATGACCGCGACGTCCTTTCCTGCAGCGCCAAACTGACGGAACGCCTGCGCCACCGCCTGGGCCGCAGCTTCGCCCGCCGCTTTACGGGTGGGGTAAATCTCCAGTTTTAGCGTTCCTACTTGAAGCCGCGTGACCTCTTTGTTCTGGATGGCCATGGATTACCTTTCAGTTTTTCAATGCCCAGTGTTCACCGGGTCGAGAACTATGTTTCCCGAAATTCGCGATTAGCGCAAATCGGGCCTCTTATTTATTCTTGGCCGTGCCGTCGTTCTTGGCCGTGCCGTCGGCGTCGACCCAGTATGAGTTGCGCGAGCTCAGTTGCAGCTCTGGCCGGTCCTTGAGCTTCAGGTTCAGCGCATGGGGTCCGGGAAGCGGCGATTGCGGATGGAAGCTCAAGACGTAGTAGTTTGGGGCATCGTTCGAAATGGTGATCAGGTGCCGGCTGAGCGTCGTTGCATCCTTGAAGTTGAAGTACTCGCCCCCGGTCTGTTGCGCCACCGACTCCGGCACGTTGCGCTGCATTCCGTCTCTCGCGGCGAGATACGCCATCCGCGCCAGGCGCAAGGGTGGGATCAGATCACTGGCGCAGTCCAGCGCCTGAACATTACGCTTGCCGCGCGCGTCCGGGTCGGCATCCGGATCGCGGCTCATGCAACCGCCCTTCTGGTACGGTGTGTCTGAATAAGGAGTTCCTCCCGGGCGGGGTAGCTTCGATCCTTCGTGCTTCACCGCTATTTTCGTGCTCGAAAAGCCGAAGCTGTAAATCGCGGTGTTGGTGTCGTCGACGGTGCGTATAGCCTCCTCGAAACTGGTTTGGCTGCCGTCATCGATGGTCTCACTGAATAGCAACACGGCACGGCGATAGTCCGGCGGCTGCTGGCGCAAAAGATTGATGCCGAAGTTGAGCGCGTCCAGAATGGCCGCGCCGGGGTCCCCCTGCTGAAGGTTGCCAATGGTCCGGATCGCCACATCCGTATCGGTAGTGAAGTCTCTCTCCAGGCGGGGCTTGCTATCGAAGCTGACCACGGCAACCCGGTGGGGCACATTGCCAACCACGGCATCCAGCACGGCATCGAGGCCGCGGTAGTCACCCAGGTGGGCTGCACCCGCCGCCGCCGGTCTGCACGATGATGGCCAGCGCCACGGGCTGCGTATCCGTATCGGGCTCCAGCTGTAGCGACTGCGGAACGCCGTTATCGGTGAGGATGAAATCGGCCGCGGTCAGCTCGAAGACCAACTCGCCGCTCTTGGTTTTGACCAACGCGGGCACGAGCACCAGGTTGGAGCGCACGGAAAGAGCCGTGACCTGCGAGCCAGCCGATGAAGGGCCACTGGTTTGCCCGCCGGCCGGCACAGCAGAGAGCAAGACCATACCCGAGAGAGCGCTGGCCACTGCGGAAAGCATGCTCATGAGACGCAGCATGGGGAGACGCCTCGCGAACAGGATACCTCTTCTCAGGAATAACCATGACAGACATTTTGAGAGCGGCGCCCATCGCCCCAGGTTCATGAAAAGTTAATGTTGGGCACGGAGCAGTCTGCCCAAGGTTGCGGCTGCGCAACGCAGCTCTTCATCGCGGGTCAAACAATCGGGACAGAGGCGGAGCCACTCTCCCCGCGCATCGCAAATAATGCCCTCACGCTCTAACTTGGCGGGAAATCCCATCGCCTTTTCCAGGTGGATGGCAAGAAATGCTCCATGGTCCTGGTCGCCGCCCTTCACCGTGTTTACGCCGGCATCGGTGAGGTATCCACGCAGGGCGCGGAGTTGCTCGAGGCTGTACGCGCGAAGTCTCTCAACCCGCATACCCAGGGTGAATTCCAGACCGCTGCGGGCCTGGTACCAGGTGAGCACCGGAGGAGTGGACTCGAGGAAACCATCGCCACCGTATTTGAGCACTGGCAGCTCCGGCCGGTGATATCCAAACGGATCGGCATTGGCAAACCAGCCCATGTCGAGCGGCCGCAAGCCGGCTTCGAACACTGCAGGCGCAATGTATAGAAAGCACGCTCCCGGGTCCGCCCCGCAGATATTTGTAACTTCCGCCGATTACAAAGTCCGCTCCCAACTGGCCCACGTCCATGGGGATGACGCCAACAGCATGGTAGGAATCTACGAGCAGCCTGGTTCCGCGCTGATGACAAGCTTGCGCAAGCGTGTCGAGATCGCGAACGACCTGGCCGGTCATGAACATGACTTGAGATATGACCACCAGTTCCGCTCCATCGTTCACCGCATCCAACACCGGTTCTATAGTGAAGTCACCGTCCGCATCCGGCTCAACCCAGCGGAGCTCTATGCGTTCGAGCGCGGCGTACTGCTTCAATATCACGTCGATCGAGTCGAACTCTCCTCGCGTGCTGATCACGCGCGGCTTTCCTGGCAGTGCGTTCAGCACGGTGCGCAGACCTTGTCCCGCTGAAGTCTTGGGAACCACGCAGTCGGCGCGGGCTGCGCCGATGAGGGTTGCCATACGGGCGCGAAAGGCCTGCCGCTCCTCAAGCCACGCATCCCATGCATCTCCAAGTTTGCTGTACCAGGCTGCGGTTGCTTCAGCGAGGTCATCGGCCATCGCGTCGAGGGGCCGGCCCAGGGAGTGATTAGCCAGATAAATGGTGCCGCTCGATAAGACCCGGGAAAAGAGCGGAGCGATGTGTTGCTGAATCGGGTCCTGCTGTAATGCACCGTCTCCCAGTCTCGACAGAGCCCGCTGAAGGTTTGCATTCATCGCTGCAATAACCCTGTTCGTGCGGCGAGTAATTCAGGGAAGAAGGTTAGATCGAGAGCTTGCTTTAGAAAGCCCACCCCGGATGAGCCCCCGGTTCCGGGCCGAAAACCGATGATTCTTTCTACTGTCTTCATGTGGCGAAAACGCCAAAGCTGAAAATACTCTTCGACGTCCACCAGCTTCTCGCACATTTCATAGGTATCCCAATGTTTGCGAGGATGTTCGTAGATCTCGCGAATGACCTCTACGACTCCTTCGTTTTTGCGATAGGGCTCGCTCCAGTCGCGTTGCGTGCATTCCGTGGGAATAGAAAACCCTCGTCTCGCCAGGTGCAGCAGAAATTCGTCATACAGGCTGGGTGCTTCGAGGGCGGCTTTCAGCGTGTCGTGTACGGCTGGGTCATGGTCGAAGACGCTAATCGCGTCCCGGTTCTTGTTTCCCAGCAGGAATTCGAGCTTGCGGTACTGGAAGGACTGAAAGCCGGAAGCGTTGCCAAGTACGCCACGGAATTCCAGATATTCCGACGGGGTGAGCGTTTCGAGCACCCCCCACTGCTCGAACAGCTGCATCTGAATGAGCTTGGCGCGGGCCAGAATCTTGAAGCACGGATCGAGCTCGTCGTGCTGCACGAAGCGAATGGCAGCAGTGAGCTCATGGATCAGCTGCTTGAGCCATAGTTCGGCCACCTGGTGCTGGATGATGAAGAGCATCTCGTCGTGATGCGGTGGCGAAGACAGGGGGCGTTGCTGAGCCAGCAATTCTGGAAGGCAGAGATATCCGGTATAGCTCATCCGATCTGCGAAATCGGTCACAATCCCTGGTTCGAGCGGTCTTTGGTTGTCCTGCATAAGGGTCCACTGTACGACTGATCAGTCGACCGGGCAACAACGTGCCGTCCATCCGCAACCGATACCCAGACCGGGACTTGCGGTGGGCAAGTGAAACCGGGTGGTTTGCTGTTGCGCTGGTTCTGTCCATCCCCGTCCACCACCGCCAAGGTCGACGAGACCAACGAGGTGCTCGATCCCAGGTTGCCGCTGCTACCAGGAGCAGCGAAGGCGGGATGATTTAATGCATGGAAAGCCTCGAGCCGTAGAACGTGGAGTGCTAATCTCGCACCTGTACTGTCTAGCCTTGGAAACGCCGGGGAGGGACCGGGACAGTTATGCCGACAGAAACAAATGGCGCCGCCGACAAACAGCTGACCATGAAGGTGGTCAGCCATATTCAGAAGCTTATCGAAACCGGAGTCTTGAAGGCCGGGAACAAGATTCCGCCGGAGCGCGAATTTGCCGCCCAGCTGAAGATCAGCCGCGCCAGTTTGCGCGCGGGCATCGGATATCTGGCCGCAATGGGCGTGTTGAAGGTAAGGCATGGAGTGGGCACGTTCGTAGCCGAGGAAGCGCGCGCCGTCGATTCCCTCTCCATGCACCTGCTCAGCGCTTTCAACGGATTCAAACCCAAGCAGATGTTTGAAGCCCGATTGGTGCTGGAGGGAGGCCTTGCGGCCATGGCGGCGGAACGGGGTGGCGACTTACACTTCGCGCTGATGGCCGAGGAAGTGACCGAAATGTATGCCACCTTTGACGACCCTCAGGAGTACCTGATTCACGATGTCCGTTTTCACCGTGCGATCGCCGAGGCGGCGGGAAATCCGATCCTTGCGGTATTGATGGAGACGGTGGTGAGCGCGATGTACGATGATCGCCGCCGAACCGTCGAACAATCGTCCGACCTTAGACAGTCGGCGGATATGCATCGCACCATCTATCGCGCCATTCGCGCGCGCGATGCGGTGGCAGCCCGCAAAGCCATGGAGCAGCATTTGCGCCTGGCGGAAAGCGCCCAGACAAGCGAGCCCGTGCCCCAGCCCCACAATGGTGCGCGCAGGCGCACCGCGGCCAAGGCGTCGACTGCGGCGACCGCGGAAAGAAAACCCCGCCGGCACTGACTTCTGTTATGCCGCTATCCCTTGGGTTTCCAGCAATGGGCAAACTCTTTTCGCGTGTGGCTGGTTCCCATGACGTTAAACGTGCGGGTCTGTTTCGAGTAGATGACCTGTTGGATTCCCCCGTGAATCGAATTCGAATTGTTGTAGTGGCCAATGCCCGTCCCGGTGTACTCCCGGTTCATTCGGATGTAGCTATGCCACTCCGGGTTCCCCGTTGCCTGAAAGCCCGACGCTTCGAGTAAACCCTCCTTGGGCTGCCATGTGATGTCTACGATTCCGCCGGTCGGCTCGTGCGTTCCGTCATCCCGGATGCGGTAATTTTCGTAGCGGCCGGCCAGAGCGCCATACTCTTTGGTGAGCGCGCGCAGTTCAGACCACTTGCGTAACCTGATGCCAATTTGCCAATCAGCGATGACTCCCAGAATTGCGCCCAACACGGACCCGATAGCAAGACTTGGCCAATTGATTGTCATTTCCCATCCCCGCTACGCAGTGACGAAGCTCTTTTGTGGGATGTACGCTTGTTCCCCCTGGCAGGTTCCCTTTATTCTCAGTCGCACCGTAAAGCCACGATCGGATTCACGCTGGTGGCGGATCTGGCCGGGATGAGGGCGGCGACGATTGCGACCAGCACGAGCAGGAGCGTTACCAACCCAAAGGTAACCGGATCATGGGGACCGATGCTATATAAGAGGCTCGAGAGCACACGGGTTGCGGCCAGCGCGGCGGCCAGGCCAACAGCGATTCCCGACACAATGAGCCGCAAACTCCTACCCATGACCAGCCGCAGAATGTCGCCCTTGTCTGCCCCCAACGCCATGCGCACCCCAATCTCCTGCGTCCGTTGCGCAACCAGATAAGCGATCACTCCGTAGAGCCCAATCATGGCCAACACCAGGCCGACTGCGGCGAAGAAGCTCACCAGGGTGGTCTGGAATCTTGGCTGGTCTGCCAGTTTGGCGACTCGTTGGCGTAGGGTCGCAATGTCCACCGGAAGCGTCGGGTCAAGGGCAGCTACCTGCGAGCGAAGCCAGCGAGACATCTCTTCCGGCGGGAGAGCGCTTCGCACCAACACCACTGAAGTCCTGCCCCACGTACCGCCTCGGTCCCAATCCTCTGCGCGATTTCGCCGCAGCCCGTAGTATTCAGGCTTCTCTTCACCGGTAAGGCCGCCGTTCTTCACATTCGCCGCAACACCCACCACCGTGTACCAGATATCGTCCGCATGCGACCCAAAGCGAATCCGCTGGCCCACAGCGTTCTCGCCGGGAAACAGTAGCGTAGCCAACAGTTTACTGAGAACAATGAAATTTTCACTTGAGGTAAACTCCTGGTCACTGAAGCCCTTGCCCTGCACAATCGGAATGTCCAGGACACGGAAGTAGTTCGGCGAAATGAGACGATAGGTCACGACCGCGCCGGTTTCCCGGTGGGAAGACGGCCTTCCGAAAATTTCGATCAGGTCGTATCGCGTTACATCATGCTCAGACGCCGGAGGCAGTGAATCGGTGATCGCCACCAGGCTGACTCCAGGACCGAATGGAAGGCGCCGCTGCAGTTCCTGAAAGAACATCATCTGACTTTGCGGCGTGGGGTAGTTGTGTTCTCCCAGGGTGACACTGACCGTCAACGTGCTGTCGTCGCGCATCCCGAGGTGTTGGTTCTCAAGATTCCGGAAACTGCGTACCAGCAGCATCGCCCCGGCCAGTAAGACCATACTTGCCGCGATCTGCGCAATCACCAGCGACTGACGTAGCGTTGCGTGGGAGACAAGGGTGGAGAGACGCCCGTTCAACGCCTCTCTCTTTGGCCTTTGCAAGGCCGGCGCCAGGCCAAATAATCCGCCACATAGAATCGCGAGCAACACCGTGAAGCCGACGATGCGCAGGTCAAGCCTGGTCTGCGCGAGGTATGGAATGGTTGCTGGGGCGATGGCAATGAAAAAACGCAGCAGGCCTTCTGCCAGGGCACAGCCAGCGGCCGCTCCGGCCACTGATAAGAGAAGCGCTTCGGTCAGCGCCTGGCGCACCAGCCGGGCTCGGCTGGCCCCCAGTGCAGAGCGAACCGCAAGCTCCCGCCCCCGGGTCGCGCCCCGCGCCATCAATAAGCTCGCTACATTGGCACAGGCGATCAGTAGCACGGCGAAGACCGCGCCCAGCAGAACCCACGCTGTCAGACGCGCATTCTGCATTTGCCGTTCACGCAGGGAGCGAACCTTGAGATGGAAGTCATAACGCAGTTCTGATGGAACCGACTTCAGATCGTATTGAAAGAGAGGCTGGAGCTCGGCTTGTGCCTGCTGCACGGTGACTCCCGGCTTGAGCCGGGCGAAGGCTCGTCTTGGGCTTCCATATCCTCCATTGGCCGATCGATCGGCTGCCTCATTGACAGCCATTGGAAGCAGCACATCGACGGCTTGCAGCCGAGGCATCTCGAAATCCCGGGGAAGAACGCCGACCACGCGGACCGGATTGCCGTCGACCTCCATCGTCTTATTCAGGATTCCGGGATCACGGCTGTAATGACTCAGCCATAGGCCATAGGTGATGAGTGCTACAGCGGGGCCTCCGGGACGGGCCTCTTCGGGAAGGAAATTGCGGCCGAGGATCGGCGACACGCCCAGGACGGAAAGGAAATTGCCCTCCACGGACTCACAGGTCAATTGCGCGGGCTGAGCTTCCGTCAAGTCGCACTCATGCGCCCCGGTCTGCTCTGAGGTCATCGCGTCGAAAGGCTTTTGATGGTCGCGCCAGTCATAGTAGAAGTTGCCCATGAGAAATTCCTGGGTTTCGACCGAATGCACCATCCCGAGCGAGACCAGACGGTCCGCATGGGCGTAGGGAAGGCTGCGAAAGAGGATGCGATCGACAATGCTGAACACGGCGGTCGTTGCCCCAATGCCCAGCGTCAGCGTTACCAGGATGGTGAGAGTAAAGACCGGGTTGCGAGCGAAGCCACGCAGGGCGTAGCGGATATCCTGAAGAACGGTTTCGATGTAGAAGCTTGGCCGCTGTTGGTGAGATTCTTCCTTTGCTCTCTCCACTCCCCCGAATGCGATGACCGCTTGCCTGCGCGCCTCCTGCGGCGTCATTCCAGCGGCGACGTTCGCTTCAGCCTGCTGCTGGAGATGAAATTGCAACTCCTCGTCTATCTCATGAGGAGCCTTGGGAGCTAGCAGGAAGCGGAGGCGCGTCAGCCATTGCTTCAACATCGAGGATCCTCCTACCTGAGGACCAGGGCGATTGCGGTGGAGAGGCGTCCCCTCGGCTCTCAACAAGAGAATGAAGGCGCCTCCTGTCGAATGTCAAGGGGGGATCACAGTTTATGCTTGCTGGTGTCGAGCTGCCGCTCGTAACCGATGCGTTCGGACGATTGCTCCAGCGATAACGATCGCCAGGGAATCAGAGAAATTCCAGATCGACAGAGCTATACCGTATCCCAAATGCATCACCCTCTCCGGGAGAGCAACGACAATCATCGCGCCGAAAATAAGACCCAGCGTCGTCGTGGCCATCATTTCCCTTCCCTTGGCCACGAAGGCAACGATGAAACCAACGAACAGGAACGTGATGAGGTATCCGATGTCAATGCCAGTGGTTGCGAGGAACACATATGCGCTGAAATGATGCTCGGGAATCTGGTACTTCTCAATCACTGCAAATATCGCTGGCTCGACTAATCGACCGACAACCCCCCGCAGGAAGAATCCTCCGACAACGGCGGCCGCCGTCAACCACGGAGCGGTGCGGAAGCCGAGAAGCGCAAGCTGCAAGATGGTTTTCAAGGTCTGTCGCCAGTACCACCTGCGGGCGAAAGGAACTCCGGATTTTGATGCGAGAAGGGTGAATTCCTCAAGCAAGTCGCCTAGGATGGATTCTGCTTTATCGTCAAGGGCGAAAAGAGTGAGGAGCCACACGGCAAAGCGCGGCGGCTGAATCCACTGTGACTGCGATGTCATGAGTAGCTCCTGATGAAGCTTAGGCCTTCTGTCATGCTCTCGAGTGCCCGGTGGGTGCGGCTCACGGCCGCGACTCCCTTTGCTGTGACGCGGAAGAAGCGCTTCGCACGGCCACCGCGTTCCGGGGTAGGATCGCCGCGGTGGGATTTGACGTATCCCTTGGCCTCCAGACGATCCAGCGTGGCGTAGACGGCGCCGATGGACACCTCACGGCTGGTGCGGAGCTCAATCTCCTGCCGTACTGTGACTCCGTAGGCTTGATCGGCCAGGCGGAGTAGCGCCAGGACAATGATGTGCTCGAATTCGCCGAGGTAATCGCGATCAGCCATTTGTTATACAAGATAGATTAAATCGTCACAGATAGATACGCGGCAAGAACTTCCCCAGCAAGAGAGCTATTAGGAACTGGACGGGTGCCCCTCCCGTTCCTAGGGGCTCGGCTAGAGTACAGACTCTGCATGAACCGGCCTAGCGGCCGGCGGATGCCGGAGTTTCAATAGGGGCGAGGGATTGAAGCGCTGCCGTAACCCCTCCTGGATGGTGAGGCACACCGGCCACGCGCAGGCCCATTTCGACCCCGCTGAGTGTTCCCGCCAGCATCAGATCATTGAAGCTGCCCAGATGCCCGATGCGGAAGACTTTGCCCGCCAGCCGGGAGAGACCAGCTCCAAGAGACATGTCAAAGTTCTCCAGGATGATACTGCGCAAACGATCCGCATCATGACCTTGCGGCATAAAGACCGCGGTCACCGCGCTTGAGTACTCACGGGGATTTTCGCAGACAATCTCCAGCCCCCAGGTTCGCACCGCGGTCCGCGTCGCTTCCGCGTGACGGTCATGGCGGCGAAATACGTTGTGCAGCCCTTCTTCCTGCAGCATCGCCAGCGCCTCCTTCAAGCCGTAGAGCAAAGTGGTTGCCGGCGTGGTCGGAAAATAACCGCTGCGATTGGGGCCCAGCATCTCCTGCCAATCCCAATAGGAACGCGGTAATTTTGCGCTCTTGTTGGCGGCCAGCGCTTTTTCAGAGATAGCGTTGAAACTCAGGCCAGGCGGCAGCATCAGGCCCTTCTGCGAACCTCCGACAGTTACATCTACTTCCCATTCGTCGTGGCGATAATCGATGGATCCCAGAGAAGAGATCGTATCCACCATCAACAGCGCCGGATGGCTGGAGCGATTCATCTCCCGCCGAATGTCTGCGATCCGGCTGGTCACACCGGTCGAGGTCTCATTGTGGACCGCCATCACTGCCTTGTAGGTATGGCGATCATCGGCTGCTAGCCGGCTAGCGACTTCTGCCGCGTCGATGCCACTCCGCCAGTTGCCCGGCACATAGTCCACTACGATTGCGAAGCGCTCCGCAAGCTGCCGCCAAAGTTGGGAAAAATGCCCGGTCTCAAACATCAACACCCGGTCACCAGGAGATAGGGTGTTGACAATCGCCGCTTCCCACGCCCCCGTGCCCGAGGAAGGATAGATCACCACTGGACCTGTGGTTTGAAAGATGGGGCGCAGGTTCTCCAGGACCTCGGAGCCTAGCTTGGCAAACTCTGCGCTGCGATGATCAATGACCGCACGATGCATCGCCCGCTGAATTCGATCGGGGACGTTGGTGGGTCCAGGAATTTGAAGGAAATGCCGGCCGGAGTGTATCAAAGGGAACCTACCCAGAACTCTATATCGATTGCGAGCAGCGCTCGCCACCATCTATAGTGTAAGGCCAACCCCATGGCGATGGATCCTTTGACCAGAATGCAGCGACGGGCGTTTCTTAAGCTTACCGGCGCGATGGCGGCCTTGCGTCTCACCCCGCATGCCCTTGCGCTCCCCAGCCGGCGGATTTCTGTCGTCGTCGATGGCAACGATCCAATCGCCTCCAGCGATCCTGTCAAGTCGGCCGCGGGAAGGCTGCGCAATTCCCTGGTGAACAAAGGCTTCCTCTGCGATATCGTCACCTCTCCGGAGCAGGTCAAAGGCGCAACTTTTTTGATCGCGGTAGCAGGTGCGGGCTCAAGCCTGGCGCGGAATTTCCCCCAGGCGGGTGTAGCCCTCAACAACCCCGAGAGTATCCGTCTCACCCCGGGGCATCTGGCAGAAACCCCGGCAACCCTGGTCTCCGCGAGCGGCCCGAGAGGGTTCATCTATGGGCTTCTGGAGTTGGCGGAACGGGTTCAGTTCCAAGCGGACGCGGCAGCCGCATTGCATCTGACCCGGTCGATCGAGGAAGTGCCCGCGAATGAAATCCGAAGCATCGCTCGCGCATTTTGTAGTGAGGTCGAGGACAAGGCCTGGTACTACGACCAGGATTTCTGGCGAGGATACCTGGATCTGCTGGTGGCCAGCCGCTTCAATCGCTTCAACTTCACCTTCGGAATAGGCTACGACTTCCCTCGCGGAGTCACCGGCGACTACTTCCACTTCCCTTACCCGTACCTCGTCGATGTCCCTGGTTATGATGTGCGGGTGGTTCGGTTGGGCAGCGAGACGGGAGAACAAAACCTTGCTCCGTTTACCGCAGACGAACGGGCAAAGAATCTTGCCATGTTGCGTTTTATCGCCGCCGAGACGGGCGCGCGGGGACTGCAATTTCAATTGGGACTTTGGACCCACGCTTATGACTGGACCGATAGTCCGCACGCGCATCACCGCATCGAGGGGCTTACACCCGAAACGCATGCGGCGTATTCCCGCGATGCGTTGGCCATTCTGTTGAAGGAATGCCCGCAGATTCAAGGGCTCACGCTTCGGGTACACGGGGAGAGCGGGATCCCGGAAGGCAGCTATCCTTTCTGGAAGACATTGTTTGAGGCGATCTCGGGTTGTGGCCGCACAATCGAGATCGACATGCATGCCAAGGGAGTGGATCAGACCATGATCGACATTGCGACCGCTACCGGCATGCCGGTCAAGCTGGGCGCGAAGTACTCCGCGGAGCACCAGAGCCTGGGCTATAACCAGGCGGATATTCGAGAACTGGAAATACCGCAACCTGACCGCATGGAGACGGGCGTTTTCAGCGTGAGCAATGGAGCCCGCCGGTTCACGCGCTATGGCTATGCTGACTTCCTTCGGCAAGGCAGCCGTTATCAATTGCTCTTTCGCCTATGGCCGGGAACCCAGCGGCATCTGCTCTCCGGCGATCCGGAGATGGCGGCGGCTTTCGGCCGCACCTCCAGCTTTTGCGGCGCCGCCGGGCTGGACATATTTGAGCCGCTCACCTTCAAGGGGCGCGAAGGCTCCGGCCTCCCCGGGGGGCGTTGCGCTTACGCGGACGGATCCCTCAATCCCAAGTCGGGCGACTGGGAGAAGTTCGAATACTTCTATCGTGTTTGGGGACGATGCCTCTACGACCCCGACGCCGATCCCGAGAGTTGGCGCCGATACCTTAAGAGCAATTTTGGAGCCGGCGCGCCCTCGGTCGAAAGCGCTTTGGCCAATGCCAGCCGTGTTCTTGCGTTGGTAACCTCGGCTCATCTGCCTTCGGCTTCGAATCATGCCTTCTGGGCCGAGATCTACACCAACATGCCCATCGTCCTAGGGAGTGAGCGGTCGCCCTATAGCGACACGCCTACGCCCAAGTGTTTTGCCACCGTAAGTCCGCTCGATCCGCAGCTTTTTTCTACCATTGTCGACCATGCCGGGGACCTGCTCGCCGGGCGTGCGAATGCAAAATATTCGCCCATCGAAGTTGCGCAGTGGCTAGAGGATTACACGGCTGCATCCGCTAAGGCATTGGCGAGCGCGCGCCTGCAGGCCACGTCGCACACCTCGCCCGAGTTTCGCCGGATCGAAGAGGACGTTCTCATTCAGAATGGGTTGGGCAATTTCTTCGCTGCCAAGCTGCGCAGCGGGGTCTTGTTCGAGATCTACCAGCGAACTGGCAATGCGGAGGCCGGCAAGCTTGCGCTTGCCCAATACAAACGAGCACGCGAGGCGTGGGCAACCATGGCTTCTCGTGCCAATAGCGTGTACCGCCCGGATATTACTTACGGCAACATTCCGATGCGGCGCGGAAACTGGGCCGACCGGCTCCCGGAGATCGATAAGGATATTGCGGCCATGGAGAGCAAACTGCAGACGCCTGCTTCGTCCGGGCCTAACGCCGAGCGAGCGATGCAAGCGGCCACTGGCCGACCGAACCGGCCTTCTGTCCATTGCGTACACACACCGCCGGCGAGCTTTCACCCTGGGCGGCCGCTCTCATTGTCGTTGGCTACTCCCGAAACGCCCACTGCCGTCCATCTTTATTACCGTCATGTGAATCAGGCTGAGCGCTGGCTGTCCGTGGAAATGCAACGCGACCACAATGGTTACAGCGCTTCCATTCCTGCGGACTACACAAATTCCGCCTTCTCGTTGCAGTACTACTTTGCGTTTCAGCGCGGAGCCGATGCAGCGTGGCTCTATCCCGCATTCAACGCGACGCTTTCGAATCAGCCTTACTATGCGATTGCAAAGAGGAGTGGTTCCTGATTTTGATGGGTAGGGTCTCGCTTAGCTACGGCTCAGGCAGCGGCCGCCCGCGGTTTGATCTTCTTCAGGTCCTTGTTGGCGCGTGCCAGGCGCAAATCGTAATCTGCTTGCAGATTCATCCAGAATTGGGCAGGTAGACCAAAATACGTGCCGAGACGGAGGGCAGTATCCGCGCTGATGGATCGCTTGCCGTGTACGATGTCGTTGATCCGCGGAAGGGTGACGTGGATATCCTTCGCCAGGCGATATCGTGTAAGTCCCAGCGGCTCCAGAAAGTCCTTCAGTAGAATCTCTCCAGGATGAATAGCATGTGCCGACTTGATCTGTGGTGCTGCGTGAGACATGACCTCGCCCTTTCAGTGATAGTCCACGACTTCTACTTCATATGCGTTTCCTGCATTCCAAACGAAACAGATTCGGTATTGATCGTTGACGCGAATAGAGTGTTGACCCTTCCTGTCCTTTGTTAATTCCTCCAACCTGTTGTTTGGCGGGACACGCAAGTTATCCAGTTCTAAAGCGGCGTTCAGGATCATCAGTTTTCTCAACGCAACGCGTCGAAGATGGGCAGGAATTCTGCGGCTTCTGCCAGTCTCCCACAGCAACTTTGTGTCTGCGTCGTAGAAGCTGACTATCATGAAGTATGGTATCGTGATGCATTAGTATTGTAAAGCGATACTATAAGCCATTTCCCGGTTTCAGGTCGAGGGCTATAATTGCGGACGATCGGATGGCTTGTACTGATCGGTTGTTCACTAAAACTCTGGGAACCCCAAAGGGATGCTTATGAATTCACGGGTATCGCGTTTCCTCTTTCTAGTTCTAAGCATTTCTTTGTCGTTCTCACCGTTGTCAGCGCAACAAACAGCCCCCGCTCAACAAGGAGCACCCCGGCCATGGGGCCAGAACCCCAATGGGATGCACGTGTACCTGCAGGCTGGCCTGAAGACACACCAGGTTGGCCAGCATGACTATCCACAGTTTCTTGCCGACTGGAGCAAGATCCTCACCGAGCACGGAGCCATTGTCGACGGATCTTTGCATCAGCCCAGCGCATCTGAGCTTGAGGGTGTGGACGTGCTTGTCATCTATAAGGGAGACGACGGTTATATGAGCGATAGCGCGAAGAGCGCGCTCGAGGCTTTCGTCAAACGCGGTGGGGGTATCGTCAGTCTCCACGATTCGCTGTGCGGTCCGGACCCTGCCTACTTCGCAACCCTGGTGGGTGGCGCGAAAAAGCATGGCGAGGTGAACTATACCCTGGGCGCGGACATCCCCTACACCATCGTGGACAAGTCAAACCCCATCATGGCGGGCATGACCGACATCACCATCTTCGATGAGGCGTTCTACAACATGACTTGGGCTAAGGACCCGGCGATGCATGTGCTCGCGACCGCGGTGATTCCTGGAACCCCCAGCGCCGGCAAGCATAAGGGAGAGGTGGTGCCGCAGATCTGGACTTACGAACACACGCTGCCTGGCGGCCAGCCGGCCAGGGCTTTCGTCTGGATGCAGGGGCATACCTACGCCAACTACGCCAACCCACAGATTCAGACCATGCTGCTGCGCGGCATCGCTTGGGCGGGAAAGAGGCCGGTGGATGAGCTGGTCGATTACAAGCCCCCGGTGCGCAAGACTCCTAGCCCATATGGGGGCGGCCAATAGCGTGCTCTTTCCCCGCCTCATCCTGGTCGCGCTGCTGGCAACCGCGGTCTGCAATGCCCAGACCAGCGCGGCTCCGCATCCATGGCCGGCCGAGAGCCACACATATGTCATCAAGGATTTTCGCTTTGGTACTGGGGAAACGCTGCCCGAGCTCAAACTACACTACCTCACGCTCGGCGTGCCTCACCGCGACGCGGCGGGGCACACCGACAACGCCGTGCTTCTGCTGCATGGCACGGGGGGCGATGGTCATTCCCTCCTCAACCCGGTCTTTTCCGACGTCCTCTTCGGGCCTGGGCAGCCGCTTGATATCAAGAAGTATTACCTCATCCTTCCCGATGACATCGGGCACGGCGAATCGAGCAAACCGTCTGACGGCCTGCGCATGCGCTTTCCTCACTACGACTATGACGACATGGTTGCCTCTCAACACACCATGCTGGTCGAAGGCCTCCATGTCGACCATTTGCGCCTGATCCTGGGCACCTCGATGGGTTGCATGCAATCCTTTGTGTGGGGCGAGACTTATCCGCAGTTCTCTGACGCCCTTGCCCCCTTCGCCTGCCTGCCGGTGGAGCTTGCCGGTCGTAATCGCGCGTGGCGATACATGGCTATGCAGATGATCCGCGACGATCCGGCTTGGAAAAATGGCGACTACACCTCGGAACCGGTCGAGGGCCTTCGCGGGGCCAGTGACCTGATCGTCATCGCCGGCTCCGCGCCACTGCTGATGCAGAAGAGGCTACCCAACCGCGCAATGGCCGAACAGTACGTTGATCGCAGGCTGAACGCACTGATCGCCGGCACCGACGCCAACAACTTTCTCTATTACGTGGACGCTTCGCGCAACTATAATCCGGAGCCAAAGCTCAGCACCATCACCGCGCCGGTACTGTGGATCAATTCCGCCGATGACTTTATCAATCCGCCCGAACTCGGCATCGCGCAAAAGATGGTGACGAGAATTTCGCACGCGAAGTTCATCCTGATCCCCATCTCTGACGCTACCCGGGGACACGGGACCCATACCGAGGCCGCAGTCTGGAAGGATTACCTGGTCGAGTTTCTTGAGGAGACGGAGAAGAAATAGCCACGGTAGCTCCTGGCCCGGTAGAGATAGATCGCGGAGCCGAAACCGGGATGGCGAAGGTGATATAAGGGATATTGTTGATCTATTTAAACGGGCCCCGTACATTACTACCGTAGAAAAGAGGAAGGTTATGATCAAAACAATCGCCCTGGTAAGTGCCTTGGCTCTGTCAACATCGTTGGGTTTTGCAGCAGATGATGCTGTCCACGCAGTGGACGGCACGGTAGAAAAGGTCGACTCCGGCACAAAGACCGTCGTAGTCAAAACGGCGGACGGCACAGAACACACCTTTCACTATGTCGGCGACGTGACGGTCCACGGCGTTAAGGGCGGAGCTAAGGGAACCGTGGACGGAGTGACAGAGGGCAGCAAAGTTGCCGTGCACTACACCGTGGATGGCTCTAAAGAAACCGCCCACGAATTCGACAACATCGGACACGATGGACTCAAGGCAACCGACGGCACGGTTACTGGTATTGACAAGGGAGCAAAGACCATATCCGTCAAGACCGCGGATGGCACGGTAGATACCTTCCACTTTTCCGAGCGCGCCGCGAAGGACACCGGCGAGGATATCGGCAAGGGCACCGAGAAGTCTGCCAAAGTCACGGTCTACTACACCGACAAGGCGGGCGTCAAAACGGCTCATTTCGTGAAACAGATATTCTAAGCGGCCTTCTACCGGAGGCGTCCTAACGGCTCCTCCGGTCCCGGGGGATACGGTGGCTCGCCTCCCGTCCAGCCGATGCTGGTGGTGTTGCGGTCTGTGCGATTCCTTGTCCTGAACCGGAACCGGAGAACGGTATGAGACTGCTGCTACTGTTGTTGTTGACGGCGAACATGGCCTCCGCCCAGGAAACCCGGCGGACGAGCATCATTCCTCGTCCTGCTGAGGATGCAAGGGCGAACAGCGACCAGGTTCCCGACGCCTACGCTATCACCGGCCACTTCGATCGCATTGTTGTCCTGCGCATGAAGTACAAGACGGACCTGCTCGCGGGCCTGCAAAAGATGGTGAAGCAGGAGCATATCCAAAACGGGGTTATCCTCTCGGCCATTGGATCGGTGCGCGGCTATCAGGTCCACCAGGTTTCCAACCGAACCCTTCCCACTGCAGACACCTTCGAAAAGAATCCCACCCAACCCGCTGATGTGGTGAGCATGAACGGCTATGTTATCGACGGCAGGCTGCACCCCCACATTACCCTGGCGACTCCGGACAGAGTCATCGCGGGCCATCTCGAACCGGGGACGGAGGTCTTCACCTTCGCCATCGTGACCATTGGGGTGATGAATGACGCGGATCTTCGCCAGGTGGACGACACGAACTATCGCTAGGAGCGCGTTGGACGGGTGACGAAGAGGAGAACAGGATGGGCCGAATTTCAAATGTATGGGTGCACGGCGTACTCCTGGGACTTTTCGCCGCAGCATCGGGCGTTGTTCCACAGGCCATGGCTGCACCGGGGAAAAGTATGACCACAGCTAGCTCTTATTTCGTCTACGTCGGAACCTATACCGGGTCCACCAGCAAGGGTATCTACGGTTTCCGTTTCGACCCCAAGACAGGCCAGTTCACCCCCACGGGTTTGGTAGCCGAGCTGGCGAATCCATCCTGGCTGGTTACCGACCCGCAGCATCACTTTCTGTATGCGGCGACGGAAATGGGGCCGGAGCCAGGCGCAGATGACTACAAGAAGAATGGCTTCATCAGCAGCTACTCCATCAACCCCAAGACCGGCGCCCTCACCTTTCTCAACAAGGTGGATGCGGGCGGAGGCGGCTCATGCCACCTGGTGGTGGACAGGACCGGGAAGATACTCTTCGTCGCCAACTACGGCAGCGGAAACGACGCCTCCTTCGCTATCAAGGCCGACGGCAGCATCGGTGAACGGACAGGTTTCGATCAACACAGCGGTTCGAGCATAGACCCTGCCCGGCAAACGGGACCGCATGCTCACGCAGTCGTGCTTTCGCCCGACAATCGCTTTCTCTTCGTACCCGACCTGGGCCTGGACCAGATCAAGATTTATCGCGTCGATGCCGCCAAAGGAACGTTCACTCCCAACGATCCTTCGTATGCCACCGTGAAAGCGGGCCTGGGGCCGCGGCATTTTACTTTTGGCCACGGTGCAAAGTTCGCCTACACCCTTTGTGAGATGGGATCGAGTGTTGCGGTCTTTGCGTACGATCCGGCAAAGGGATCGCTGACACCGCTGCAGACGATCTCTACCTTGCCTTCCGGCTTTAAAGGGGAAGACAACTCAGCAGAGATCGAAGTGGACCGGTCAGGGCGGTTTCTGTATGCCTCGAACCGCGGGAGCGACACCATCACTGTATTTGCCATCGATCCCGTCAGGGGAACGCTGACCAAGCTTCAAGTTGAACCCACCCAAGGACAGATTCCCAGGAATTTCGCCATAGATCCCACGGGCAAATACCTGGTGGCGGCGAACCAGAAATCCGATCAGATGGTGGTCTTTGATGTGGATCAGAACAGCGGCCTGCTAAAGCCGGCGGGGCAGATTGTCAGTGTTCCGACGCCGGTCAGCATTTTGTTTGTGCCTGCCGAATAACGCTGGTCCTGTAGAGTCTGCGTGAGAAGAAAGCGGTTGGGTAGGTCTAGGCTCTCTGAACGAAGGGCACGGCTTTAGCCGTGCCGTAGAGTATGCGATCGGAGAGGGCTTCAGCCCCTGAGGTACGGTTTTTCTAAGGATTCCCGGCGAATTTCTTTGTGCCCCCAGCACCTCAGCGCCTTTACAGGCCGCGAAAGATGGCCGATCTTGTCCTGTATGTCCCAAAGGACGTACCTCAGGGGCTAAAGCCCTCACCACTGTCCGTTTTTTACGGCACGGCTAAAGCCGTGCCCTTCGTTCAGAGAGTTTTCCCCCAACCTGCGAAGCCCGGATCTACCCAACCGCCCAGTCCTCACGCAGACTCTTGTAACCGGCGCAGGACTGGGTTGACGCGCAGCCCCCGCCAAGCTATCTTTGACCAATCTGGTGTTCGGGAAGGCGGTGCGAATCCGCCACTACCCCGTAACTGTAAGCGCCGAGAGCTTGAACCAATTAGCTGAAGCCACTGGGATGCAAATTCCGGGAAGGCTGTTCAAGATCAAAGAAGCGCAAGTCAGGAGACCGGCCAGATGCCCTCCAGGGCCGTTTTCAGCTTCGATGGGAGAGCTGGAAAGCAGCCGTTTGCCAGTTAGCACGGACGCTGCCTTTTTTATTTTATCCCGCTTCGCGCCAGGGGTTTTCCCTGCGCCAGAGGCGACCACATGCAGTCAATTCGCCGCCATATGGTGACACTCCTGCTGGGAGGCGTGCGCAGCGGCAAAAGCCACTACGCGCAGCAACTAGGCGAGCGCGCAGCCCGAGTGGTCTTTGTGGCCACGGCCAGGGCCGGCGATGACGCCGAAATGCAGCGCAAAGTCGAGCGCCACCAGAGGAGCCGCCCACCCCATTGGCAGACCATCGAAGAACCCCTACGGTTGGCGGAGACCATCGCCCGCTTCGGCCCAAACTGCGACCTGATGATCATCGATTGCCTGACTTTCTTTGCCGCCAATTTGCTGGATGCCCAGGGTGACGAGCAAAGTCCGATCGAGGCGCTCTGCGCGGCCCTCAAGTCGCCTCCCTGCTCGATCGTGCTGGTGTCGAACGAGGTGGGTAGTGGCGTCGTCCCGGCCTATCCGTCGGGCCGGCGCTTCCGTGATCTGCTGGGCGAAATGAACCAGAGCGTCGCCCGGGTGGCGGCCAATGTGTTTCTGCTGGTTGCCGGGCTTCCGTTGGTCCTCAAAGGCCAGTTGGAAACGAGTTCTACTGTTGCGGTTAGTTCCGGCGCAGAGGTTTCTCAATGACCGGCCTTCTCATTGGGGGCACCGCCAGCGGTGTGGGCAAGACCACGGTCGCCCTGGCCATCATTGCCTGCTTGCGCAGACGCGGCTACGTGGTCCAGCCCTTCAAGGGGGGACCTGACTTCCTCGACACCACCCATCACACGCGCATAGCCGGACGAGGAGCGCGCAATCTCGATACCTGGATGCTCACCGCGGAGGCGAATCGCGATGTGCTGCGCCGGGCAACCGTTGGCGCAGACGCCATCGTGGTGGAAGGAATGATGGGGCTCTTCGACGGCAAGGATGGAATCACGGAAACCGGCAGTAGTGCCGAGATTGCCAAACTGCTCGAACTCCCCGTGGTTCTGGTCCTGGACTGCGCCAAAAGTGCACGTAGCGTGGCCGCGGTGGCGCTTGGCTTTGAGTCCTTCGATTCCGATTTGCCGCTGGCTGGCCTCATCCTCAACCGGGTCGCCGGCGAGAATCATTACCGGCTGCTCGAATCCGCCATTGAAGCCCGCTGCAAGACGCCGATTCTGGGTTGGCTACCGCGCGAGCCGGCCATCGCCATCCCCGAGCGGCACCTTGGATTACATGCGGCTGCGGAGACCGAATCCTCGCTCGACGCAGAATGTCTTGAGCGGCAAATCCATACGCTGGCGAGTCTGGCGGAAAAGCACTTCAAAGTCGACGCCCTTCTGCGCCTCGATATCGCTATCCCAACCGCGCACCCAACCGTGGCGCCGGCGGGTGAGCCCGCACCCTTGCGCATCGGCGTGGCCCGGGACCGCGCTTTTTCCTTTTACTACGAAGACAATCTGGATCTGCTGCGCGAGCAGGGCGCGGAGATTGTCCCCTTTAGCCCCATCGCTGACCGGGCGCTGCCGGCAGGGCTGGACGCGCTCTACTTTGGTGGGGGATATCCCGAGCTTTATGCCCGGGAGCTCAGCGAAAATACGGCGATGCTGGAACAGGTCCGTGCTTTCGTGGGGTCGGGAGGCCATGTCTATGCGGAGTGCGGAGGCCTGCTCTATCTGTCGCAACGGCTTAGTACCAGCGATGGAAGTGTGTATCCCCTGTTGGGGATCGTGCCCCTGGCCATGGAGATGACCAGCCAGCTGGTGGATTTCGGTTATGTCACGGTTACATTTACACAAAGCTGCCTGCTTGGTCCCGCAGGCACTTCCATCCGCGGCCATAGCTTTCATTATTCCCGGATTTGCTCATCCGCCGAGGTGGCGACCAGCTACCAGGTGGAATTCTCTCTTTCCGGCAGGCAACAACCGGAAGGCTTCACCTGCGGCCCCGTGCTCGCCAGCTATATACACTTGCACTTTCGTGCGAACCCCGCGGTCGCGCGACACTTTGCCGCCGTGCTTCGCCGCGTGCGCCAACCCGAGGTGGCGACGGCATGAGACGCGCCTTGCTTGTGTTCGCTGATGCTGACGGTGTGGGTTGGCTGGATTTTCCCGGCGCATGCGAGCCGCGTCCTAACGGATGAAAGCGGCCGCAAAGTCACGGTGCCTGACCATCCGCATCGCGTGATCTGCCTGCTGCCCAGTGTCACCGACACGGTCTTCGCTCTGGGATCGGGCGACGATGTGGTGGCGGTCAGTGACTACACGACTTACCCTCCCGCAGCGCTGAAGAAACCGAGCGTAGGCAGCCTGGTCAAGCCTTCGATCGAGACCATCCTCTCCTTCCATCCTGACCTGGTGCTGGGGACCGAGATACCGGGATCGGCGGAAACCGCAACCCAGCTAGAAGCGGTGGGGATACCGGTCTATCTTGTCGACCCGCGCGGTCTTGCCGGCATCTTGCATTCAGTCGAGAGCATTGGCCAGGCGCTCAATCGTGGGCAGCAGGCGGTTGCACTCAACGCCAGCCTGGAGAGGCGTATCGAAGCCGTCAGAGCGCGTACCGCAGGGAAACCGGCTCCCCGGGTCCTGGTCCCCATTTGGTATGACCCCGTCATCACTATCGGCAAACATGCATTCATCACTGAGATCATCGAGGCCGCTGGGGCTAAGTCCGTGACCGACGACCTGACCCCCGACTGGCCACAGATAAGCTTGGAGGCGGTGATCACCCGGGCTCCGGACTCTCTGTTGCTGATTCGCGGGGGAAAGATCGACATCAGCATGTTGCAGAAGCGGCCCGGCTGGAGCACCCTTCCAGCGATTCAGACCGGCAAGATCTATTACGTCGACAGCGGTATAGAGGAACCGAGTCCAGTCGCCATCGACGCATTGGAGGAATTGGCAAAGGAATTTCATCCATAGAAGCAAGAACGGAACGTTCCGTTCTTATTCCACAACCACGGCAAGGTAACGAGAAGGCGGTGCGAATCCGCCACTACCCCGTAACTGTAAGCGCAGAGAACCCGGCAAGGACGAGCAAAGCCACTGGGATAAGTCCTGGGAAGGCAGCCAAGGGTTTGTTGAAGCGCAAGTCAGGAGAACGGCCTTGCTCCACCAACCCGAGGGGGTACGTACGTGTTCGATCGCTCGAGTTTGCGAATTATCTTCTTCTTGTCCTTACTGTGGGCGCCGTTCACCGCCTTTGGCGCGGAGAGCGGCACTTTGGGCGGAACTGTAACCGATCCACTGGGCGCGGTCATTGTTTCAGCCACCGTGGAGTTACTCGACGGGACAAGCGTCGCGGAAAAAACAACCACCGACGGCACCGGCACCTATCTCTTCCATCTGCAGAGGGCCGCTCGTTACCAGGTGCGTGCGGTTGCGCCCACCTTCCAATCCACCACCAGCAATGCAGTTTTCGTGGGCTCCTCCGGCAAAGCGGAGGTAGATATCACCCTGGCCACGCAGACGCAAACGCAACAGGTTACGGTCACCGCCACAGGAACCCCCACGCCCGAGGCCCAGGTAGGCGCAGCGGTGAGCGTGCTGATCGCGGATCAATACCGCTACTCGACCGAGGTGCAGGATCCAATACGCCTGGTTCCGGGTGCGCAAATCACACAGACGGGGCAGACCGGCGGCACCACGGGCCTTTCGATACGTGGCGGCAATGTGAACGCCAATAAGGTGCTGATCGACGGAGTGCCTGCCGACGATATAGGGGGAGCGGTTGAGTTCGCCAACATCGATAGCGTCGGCATCGCGAAAATCGAGGTATTGCGGGAGCCGAATAGCGCACTCTACGGCTCCGATGCCCTGGCAGGCGTGGTGAGCTTGACCACGGCTCGCGGCAACACCCTGCTTCCCTTGCTCACTTACTCCGGGGATGGAGGCAACTTCAATAGCTTCCGCCAAGTGGGCACGCTGAGCGGCGCCTATCGTCACTTCGACTATTACTCTGCTTTGGCCGTTACGCAGACGCAAAACAGTTTTCCCAACAGTGATTTTCACAATGCGACGTACGCGGGAAACTTTGGCTGGACGCCGAACACCGCCAACGATCTGCGCTTCACCGTACGGCATCTCACGGTCTCCGCCGATCAGCCGAATGCCATTCTGCTTTATGGCATTCCCGATGACGCCGGCGCGAAGGAGCATGACGACTACTACAGCGCTGCCTGGAACAACCAGACCACCGAGAAGTGGCACAACCAGATACGCTACGGCGGCTTGCGTTTGAACTACGACTACAACGACTTTGCTGCGACCGGAATATATGACCCGGCCGAAGACGTGTACCTGGGCGCTCCGGTCAACATAACGGGTGCGAATGGCTATAGCGTGAACGGCCAGGCGATTTTTCAATACGGCACAAGCTACGGCGAAACCTACCCTAATGACTACGTCGCCCCCAGCAAGCGGGACTTCGTGTATGCCCAGACCGATTACCGGGTCAATGCGCATATCGTTGCCCTGGGCGCGTTCAAATACGAGGCCGAACGCGGCTCGACGTTTACCTCGGGGGGAACGCTCACCGCCATCTCGCGGGGCAACTACAGCTACACGGTTCAACTGGCAGGAGACATCCGTAACCGCCTCTATTACACACTGGGCAGCGGCCTGGAAGACAACGGGCTCTTCGGCTTCGCGGCTACACCGCGCGCTTCCGTCGCCTACTATCTTTTTCGTCCCACCAACACCCATTGGTTCAATGGGACCAAGCTCAATTTCAGCTTCGGCAAGGGTATAAAAGAGCCGAGCATCTACTACCAGAGCATCTCTCTTTACGACATTTTCGCCGCATTGCCCAATGGCGCCGAGCTGATCAAGCAGTATCACGTCTCTCCCATCGGGCCGGAGACCTCGCGCGATTACGATGGCGGCGTCGATCAGCAACTCTGGAACGGACGCGCCCGCATCACCCTGACCTACTTTCACAATGAATTTACCAATGGCGTCGAATTCGTGCCCCAATCTGCGTTGCTCGCGCTTGGTCTACCCGCCGCCAGTGATCCCGCCGTTCAATATGGAGCGGCCGTCAACTCCCAGGCCTTCCGCGCCCAGGGGGCAGAGATCGCCACTGAGTACGAAATCAGCAGCCATCTCTTTGCCCGCGGCGGCTACACCTATCTGGATGCCGTGGTGCAGCAGTCCTTCTCCAGCGAATCGCTGCCGAGCTATAACCCGAACTTCCCTACCATTGCGATTGGAGCCTTTTCGCCCCTGGTCGGGGCACGGCCATTCCGGCGCGCACCCCAATCGGGCTACTTCGGGCTTACCTATAACCGTTCCAAGTGGTATGGCTCCTTTACCGGGACGTTGGTCGGCCGCCGCGATGACAGTGACTTTCTTACCGACTCAAATTTCGGCAACACCTTGCTGCTGCCTAACCGCAATCTGGATGGCGCTTACCAACGGCTCGAGCTTGGCGGCGGCTACCAGTTCACGCGAACCCTTACGGCTTACACTGATATACAGAATCTCTTGAGTGAGCATTACAGCGAGGCTTTTGGTTACCCGGCGCTTCCCTTTACCTTTCGCGCCGGAGTAAAGATCAGCTTTGGAGGCGAATCTTGGCAATGGAAGTAGCCACGGTTTCCGCGCCCGAGAATGCTTCGGCCCCGGGTGGCCCCCAAGGCAGAGGTTCTCAGGGCGGAAAAAGCAGGATCGGTCCCTGGCCACTCATCGTCCTGCTGACGGTGGCGCTGGTGGTGGTTACCCTGCTCTCGCTCGCGACCGGCGCCGTATCGATTTCGCCGCGGATCATCTTTGCCGCCATACTCAGAGAACATCCGCTAACCGAGACACAGCGGCTCATCCTGTTTCACATTCGGCTTCCGCGGGTACTGGCTTCGGGGCTGGTGGGTTCGGCGCTGGCGTTGGCCGGCCTTCTCTTTCAAGGTCTCTTTCGCAATCCCATCGCCGACCCCTACGTCACCGGATGCTCGGGAGGCGCTATCTTTGGCGCCTGCATCGGCATCTTTTTCTTTTCCCAGTGGTCGGTCTTCGGTTTCAGCGCCACCGCGTTGCTGGCCTTCGCCGGGTCGGCGGCCACCATGGCGCTGGTGTACTCCCTGGCGCGGTCGGCAGGCAAGACCAATGTGGTCACGCTTCTGTTGGCTGGATTTGCCATCAGCACCATGTTCACCAATACCAGTTACTTCTTCGAGCTCCTGGACAAAACCGGCGCCAGCAACCGCATTCTGATTTCCTGGCTGCACGGAGTAATCGGCATACCGGCGTGGAGCGAGCTAGGCATAAGTGCCGCTCTGCTCGGCCTGTCGGCAGTGGCTGCGCTGCCCTTGATGCGGACGTTGAACACCCTGGCTTTGGGTGATGAGTATGCACAGCAGCTCGGGATCCGGGTCGAGGCCGCGCGGGTGTGCATCATTCTGATTGGCTCGCTGCTCACGGCCGTGGCGGTTTCGCTGGGCGGCATGATCAGCTTCGCCGGGCTGATTGTGCCCCACGTCGGACGGCTCCTGTTAGGACCCGACCATGTGCGCCTGCTGCCGGTCACTGCGCTGGCCGGGGCTATCTTCCTCATGCTTGCCGATACCCTGGCGCGGACGGTCTTCGCCCCCTCAGAGGTTCCAGTAGGAATTCTTATGGCCTTTATTGGCGGTCCGTTCTTCCTCTACCTGCTGCGCAAGATGAAACGGAGCTATACGGTATGAGCTGCCTGTTGCGCTTGCGCGGAGTGCATTTTGACTACCAGGGCCACAGCGTCCTGCGCCAGTCAACCTTCGATCTCGAAGAGGGGAGCTGCAGCGCGCTGATCGGCACCAACGGCGTAGGCAAAACGACACTGTTGCGTATTGCCGCCGGAGTTCTGCGCCCGGCATCGGGCGACGTCATTCTGCGCGGACGGCCGATGGAGACCATCTCCTTGAAAGAGATCGCGCGCACCATCGCCCTGGTGCCGCAGCAACTCGAGCTTCCCTTTGACTTCACGGTGCAGCAGGTGGTGGAGCAGGGGCGTACCCCGTACATCGGCATGCTGCGGGGACCGGGCCGCAGCGACCGCCTGGCCGTCGACCGGGCGCTCGATCTGGCCGATGTGTCCAGCCTGCGCCATCGCATCTTCAACGAGCTGAGCGGAGGAGAACGCCAGCGAGTGAAGATCGCGCTCGGGCTGGCCCAGGAGCCGCGCCTGCTGTTGCTCGATGAGCCCACCCAGAACCTCGACATCGGAAGGCAGGTGGAGCTGATCGATCTGCTGCACTTTCTGCGTGACGAGGGCATAACCATCCTGGCCTCGATGCACGATCTCCACCTGGTGGATAAGAATTTCTCTACCGTACTGCTGCTGAGCCCGGGAGAGCCCTTAGCCAGCGGGAGCCCGGAGCAGATGCTGAAGCCCTCGATCCTGGAGCACGCCTTTCAATGCCCGCCGGACCGCCATCCGTTATTGATTGAACGCGCCGAACTCTATCGGAGAGAAGCCCGATGAACACTGAGCTGCTACCCAACATCGAGGAAGTGATCGGAGCCATCGCCGCGCCGCCGGAAGCTTATTTGGTCCAGGCGAAGAGCCGTCTTGACTCACTCACCAAACCACTGGGGAGTCTTGGACGGCTGGAAGATCTTGCGGCGCAATGGTTCGCTATCCGCCAGGGAAACATGGCCGGCCCGGTGAGCAAGGCGGTCTATGTCTTCGCCGCGGATCATGGCATTACTGCGGAAGGAGTGAGCGCCTACCCGGCAAAGGTGACGCAGCAGATGGTGCTCAACTTCCTCTCTGGAGGAGCAGCCATCAACGTGCTGGCCCGGCTCAACCAGGTGGAAGTGACGGTGGTGGATGTGGGTGTGGACGCGGATCTGTTTGGTTATGCCGGGCTGACGGACGGCAAGGTGCGCAGGGGCAGCAGGAATATGCTGCGCGAACCGGCGATGAGTCCGGAAGAGGTAGCCGCGGCGCTCACCGTCGGCCTCACCATGGCGGAAGCCGCCTACTCTAAGGGAAACAACCTGATCGCGGTGGGCGAAATGGGCATTGGCAACACCACCGCCGCGAGCGTCATGACGGCGGCGCTTACGGGCATGCGGGCTACGCTGGTCACGGGCAAAGGGACGGGCCTCGATGATGATGGATACGCGCGCAAATGCCGCACGGTGGAAGCGGTTCTCAAGCTTCACTGCGCTCAACCCGCGGGCCCGCGCAAAATTCTTCGCTGCGCCGGCGGCCTGGAAATCGCCGCCATGACGGGCATGATCCTGGGGGCAGCGCGGTGGCAGATGGCCATCGTCGTGGACGGCTTTATCTCTACCGCGGCCGCGGCCATTGCATGTGGCCTCGCTCCCGCAGTGCGGCCCTACCTGTTCGCCGGACATCAGTCGCAGGAGCCCGGCCACCGGATACTGCTGGCTCACCTGGATCTCGAGCCCATTCTCGACCTGCATATGCGCCTGGGCGAAGGCACGGGCGCGGTTCTGGCTATGCCCGTTCTCGAAGCAGCCATGCATCTTTATCAGGAGATGGCCACCTTTGCTTCGGCCGGGATCAGCGGAGCCACTGCATGAGCTTGCGCGCTCCGCGATTTGCAGTGGATATAGCGGTAGCGTTCCAATTTCTCACCCGCCTGCCGGTTCCCCAGGTGCCGTTCGCACCCGACGGCCTGGCGCGCGCGGTGAAGTTTTTTCCTGTAGTGGGCCTGGTGATTGGGGCAGGGGCGGCGCTCTTGCAGAAAGTGTTGTCGCCTCATCTTAGTAGGCCCGCTGCCGCAGTCGTCGTTCTGGTTTATCTAGTACTTATCACGGGATGTCTGCATGAAGATGGTCTGGCCGATGTAGCGGATAGTCTGGGCGGTTGGAATCGCGAACAGCGATTAGCTATTCTCCATGACAGCCGCATCGGCAGTTACGGTACGGCGGCCCTTGCGCTTTCGCTGCTGAGCCGCGGGGTGCTGCTGGCCGAGTTGCCGCTGGAGCACTTCACCGCCTACCTGGTGTCGGCCCATGTGCTCTGCCGATGGTCCGCCCTGCCCCTCAGTTACTACCTGCCGCCCGCTCGGGACACGGAAGGCCAGGGCGCGCGGATCGCTCGCTTGACCTCTACTTTCTCTCTGATTGCAGGGTCGGTCTTTACGATCGTCACCGTGGTTGTTGTTTTGCGCAAAGCTGCGATTGCTCCGGTGCTGGCGGCGATGGTTGTTTCGCTGCTCGGTGGCGTTCTTTACCTGCGCAAGTTTGGCGGCGTAACCGGCGATTGCTTTGGCGCCACCACGCAGATTACCGAGATCGCGGTGTATCTCTGCGGGGTATGGAAGCCATGAGCCGCGTCCTGTTTATTCGCCATGCGGAGACGGAGATGGCGGGGCGCTTTTGCGGCCATTCCGACCCGGAGTTGAACGCCCAAGGGCGCATGCAGCTCAGCTCGCTGGCCCATCAGCTCTCCGCAGAGCCGATCGATACCGTCTATAGCAGCGACCTGCGCCGTGCCAGCGCTACTGCGCTAGCGATTGCCTCTGTTCGAGAGATACCGCAGGTGGTACGGCCTGCACTGCGAGAGATTGATTTCGGGCAATGGGAAGGTTTGAGCTGGGAGCAGATTGAACAAATGGATCCGGAATACGCGCGCACGTGGGTGTCACGCTATCCCCATGTTCCTGCGCCTTCGGGGGAGAGCTACCAAGCCTTCGAGGCACGCGTCCTCGAAGAGGTGAATCATCTTCTCGACGGCAACCGCGGACCGATCGCGGTGGTCACGCATGGGGGCGTGTTGCGGGTGGTCTTGCGGCATCTGTGCGGTTGCTCTGACGAGGAAGCATGGCAACAAACGCAAGCGTACTGTTGCATCGTGCGCTATGAGTGATTCGAAAGGAGAAAAGGGATGAGTATCGCAACCAAACGTGGAGATGCAGGACAGACTGGGCTTGCCGGTGGGATTCGCATTTCGAAGGCGGACTTGCGGGTAGAGGCCTACGGCACCGTGGATGAGCTGAACACCGTGTTGGGTTTCGCCCGCAGCATCTGTAAGAACGAGGAGATCGCCGGCTGGACTGAGCAGATTCAAAAGACGCTCTTCCGGCTTGGGTCGGCCTTGGCGACGCCGCCGGAGAGCCGCAAGCCGCAACCTTACGTCACCGAAGAGGACGTCGACTTCCTGACCCAGCTGGTGTATCAGATCGAAGCCACGGAAGGGATCCTTGCTGATTGGTCACTGCCCGGCGCACACACTGAGTCGGCTGCGTATGAAGTTGCACGAACGGTCTGCCGGCGCGCAGAGCGCGCTGCGGTTCGATTGGCGGAGAGCGGACAAGAGGTTAAGCCGGAGGTGTTGGCTTATCTTAATCGCCTCTCTGACCTGGTGTGGCTCTTCGGCAGATTGATTGAGCTGAACGCGGGCATCGATGCGCGTCTTCGCGACGGAACCAAGCCTGGCCCGAAGTGGTCGAGGGCATGGTAGCGCACTGCAGGTCCCACACGGGATGACAAGGGGGAGCGTGGTTACTCACCCCATAATCCGTGAGCTGGATGGGGAGATTCGCTGGGTGCGGCTTGAGCCTCATGGGATCCTTAGCGGGATGGGCGCACGCAGGTCTGACGACGGCTGCGCTCGGGACTGACAACGGGGAGGGTGGTTACTCACCCCGCAATCCGTGAGTTGGATGGGAATCCGTTGGGTGCAGCTCGCAGCTGTCCAGATTCGTTAGCGGGAAAGGCGCACGCAGGTCCCTCGGCTGCGCTCGGGATGACAAGAGGGGAGGGTGGTTACTCACCCCGTAATCCGTGAGTTAGATGGAGAAATCTGTTAAGTGAATATCGATCTGGAATCTACCAAAAGCTAGGTGAGTAACCATCCTCCCCTTTGTCATCCCGAGCGTAGCCGGAGGGATCTGCGGTGCACCCTTCCAGCTAACGAATCTCCAGGGAAGCCACGTTTAGGAGCTCTTCATGACTCAAGCGCGCGCCATCATGGTTCTGGGCACCAGCTCCCATGTTGGCAAATCATTATTGACCGCTGCGCTTTGCCGCATCTTTGCGCAACGGGGCTACAGCGTCGCTCCCTTCAAATCACAGAACATGTCGCTGAACTCAGCCGCAACCATCGAGGGCCTGGAAATCGGCCGCGCCCAGGCGCTGCAGGCCGAAGCGGCCGGCATCGCAGCATCGGTCCATATGAATCCTATCCTCATCAAGCCGTCGGGCGACTGCTCCTCTCAAGTGGTGGTGCGCGGTAAGATCTGGGGGCAAATCTCCGCTGCCGACTATCATCAGCGGCGGGTGGAAGAATTGATGCCCGCGGTGCGCGAAAGCTATCAAACACTCGCGTCCAGCTTCCAGGTAATCATTCTGGAAGGAGCCGGCTCTCCCGCTGAGATCAACTTGAAGCAACACGACATCGCCAACATGCGCATGGCAGAACTGGCGGATGCCGCTTGCCTCCTGGTGGGTGACATCGATCGCGGCGGAGTCTTCGCTTCCCTGCTGGGCACAGTCGAGCTACTCGATCCGGCTGAGCGCGATCGCATTCGCGGCTTCTGCATCAATAAATTTCGCGGCGACCTCAGCCTGCTCGAACCCGGCGTCCGCATGATGGAAGAGCGTCTGGGGAAACCGTGCCTGGGCGTGGTTCCCTATCTGCCGGCCCTCGCACTGGAAGAAGAAGATAGCGTTGGCCTGCCACCCGTGACGCGCACGGGCTGGTCTATCAGCAACAACACTCCAGACCGTCCGCTACGCATCGCCGTCATCGCGCTGCCGTCGTTCTCCAACTTTACCGACTTCGACTCGCTGCGAGCCGAGCCCGCAGTTGATTTGCTCTTCTGCCGCTCGGCTGAACCTCTGGCGAACGCGGATGTGGTGATCCTGCCCGGAAGCAAACAGACTATGAGCGACCTGGAGTGGTTGCACAAGGTTGGGCTCGACCGGGCAGTTCGCGACCACGCCCGGTCCGGCCTGGTGATAGGTATCTGCGGCGGTATGCAAATGCTTGGCCAGGAGCTCTCCGACCCGCTTGGGATCGAACAGCACGGCTCCATGCCGGGACTCGGCCTGCTTCCCATCACCACTACGATGCAGGCACACAAGGTGACGCGCAATTGCTCCGGCACTATCGATGGCGGTGGGCTCTTCGGCCAACCGCTGCCTGATGGTCGTATTGCCGGCTATGAGATTCATGTTGGTAAGACTCTGTATCTCGATAACGCCGTTCCCTTCGCTACCCTTAGCTCAGGAGAGTTGGACGGGTGCGTCAGTGCCGACCGGAAGATACTCGGCAGCTACCTGCACGGAATCTTCGACGAGGACAGCTTCCGTCATGCATTCCTGACCGCCGCGCGCAGCTTCTGCTCGCTGGACCCTCCCTCTGCGCTCAACCCGTGGAAGGCGCAACGCGAAGAATCTCTCGATCGTCTTGCTCGCCAGGTGAGCCAGTCGCTGGATATGCAGCGCATCTTTAGCTGGGTAGGGATGAAGTACGAGTGACTCGCGCTCAGGCCATCGCCGCTGCCTGCCTGCTGGACTGGATCGCTGGTGATCCGGAATGGTTTCCGCACCCCGTTCGATGGATGGGACGCTGCACGCAGATTGCAGAATCACTGTTACGCCGGCCAGGGCAAAGCGCAAACGAGGAACTGATGGCGGGTGCAGCGCTCACCGTCGGGCTGGTCGGCGCCTCCTACCTGGGCACGGCGAAGGCGATCGAAATGGCCTATCGCATAGGCAGAGTCACGGGCATGGCAACGGAGATCCTGTTGGGATGGACCTGCCTTGCGTCGCGCAACCTGGTCGATGAAAGCCTTGCCGTGATCCGCGCGCTGCAGCAGGAGGACCTGGTTCTCGCCAGGCAGAGGCTGTCGCGAATCGTTGGCCGCGATACACAGTCTCTGGGCGAGACCGAGATCAACCGCGCGGTCATCGAGACGCTGGCCGAGAGCGCCTGCGATGGCATCGTGGCGCCCCTAAGTTATATGTCTATCGGGGGCGTCCCCATGGCCATGGCTTACAAAGCCGTGAACACACTGGACTCCATGATCGGCCACGCCGACCAACGATATTTCTACTTTGGCAAGGTGGCCGCGCGGCTGGATGATGTGGCCAACTATCTTCCCTCGCGCCTGACGGCCCTGGCTCTGGCGGCGGCGGCAGGGACAAGTGCCACATCAGCCCTGCGCATCTGGCGGCGTGATGGCGGAAAGCACAAGAGCCCGAATGCAGGACAACCGGAAAGCGCGATGGCGGGCGCCCTGCAGGTCCGGCTGGGCGGCGAGAATACATATGCGGGGGAGCGCATCGCGACCCCCCTGCTTGGAGCGGAGTTCGAGCGGCCTATGCGCCATCACACGGCGCGGGCTCTCCGTCTGGTCGCGGCCGTCTCACTCTTCAGTGCTGTGGTCGCCGTGCTGGCGCGAAGCAAAAAGTCTCGATGAGTGTTCAGTTTCGAACAATAATTTCGCTTGTGGACAACAGCCGGGATCATATCCGTGCCCTAACCATTTATTTTCGGCGACTTAGGAGTGGCCTGCAGCATGCACTTAGAGAAGCAACATGCTGAATGACCTCAAGTTCGCCTTGCGGCAACTGCGAAAATCGCCCGGATTCACCCTCACGGCCGTGCTGACGCTGGCACTGGGGATCGGAGCCAACACGGCGATCTTCTCCCTGGTGGAATCCATCATGCTGCGCCCGCTGCCCTTTCCCCAACAGGATCGGCTGGCACTGATCTCCAGTACCGACGAGTCTAGTTTTCCCAAGGGCTGGATCCGCGCATTAGGCGAGCATTCTGAATCCTTCAGCGCCATCAGTGGCTTCGGCGCTGATGCGGAATCGAATGTCGCCACGGCAGACACCTCGGAGCGGGTGTTTTCCGCCGCGGTGATGGCGAACGCCTTCGATACGCTGGGCGTTCATCCGGCACTGGGCAGCTTCTTCACGCCCAATGAGTCGATCGCCGGACGCGACCTCGTGGTGGTGCTGAGTTACGGCTACTGGCAGCAGCGTTTTGGGCAGAGCCCGGAGGTAATCGGCCAAACCATCCGTATCGACGGCATATCGCGGCGGATCATCGGGGTCATGCCTGCCGGAGTGCGCTTCCCTTACGCGGATACGCAGTTTGTCATCCCGGTGGCGTTTAAGGGCGGGGATCCTATCGATCCCTGGCGGGACTTCGACTTGCATGCCTTCGGACGCCTGAAGGACGGAGTAACCCCGGCGCAGGCCCAAGCAGAAATGCGGAGATTGCACGCTGTCTTATTACCTCTTTTTCCCTGGCGGATGCCGGATACCTGGGCCGCAAATACAACCGTAGTATCGCTGCTTGAATCGGAGGTAGGCGCCACTCGGCCCCGCCTGCTGTTGCTGTTCGCCGCGGTGGGATTGATCCTGCTGATTGCGTGCGCCAATGTGGCCAACCTGATGCTGGCCCGCGCTGCCGGCCGCCAGAGTGAGATGGCGATTCGCGGAGCGCTGGGTGCTTCCTCGCACAGATTGATCAGGCAATTGCTCTCGGAAAGTTTGGTGTTGGGCGCCATGGCAGGGATTGCCGGCCTGCTCGTGGCCGCCGCCAGTTTGCGTGGCCTGGTGCGGTTGCTGCCGGCGGATACGCCCCGGTTGAGCGAGATTTCCCTGCACTGGCCAGTGTTTCTGTTTGCCGCGGCGGTATCGCTGCTGACTGGATTTTTGTTTGGGCTTTTCCCGGCGATGAAAATGGCTTCGCCCAACCTGCAAGGCATGCTGCGCTCAAGCGGCCGGGGCGTGGCCGGGAGAGCGTCGCAGTTCCGGCTGTCGATGGCGCTGGTGGTGGGGCAGATCGGATTATCCGTGGTGGTGATTACTGCCGCCGGTCTCACGCTGCATAGTCTTTACAGCCTGTTAAAGGTCGATCCTGGATTTCAAACCGAGCGGGTGATGACCGCGGAAGTGTCGCTCGACGCGGCGGCATGCCGGGAAAAGGGAAGATGTAGCGAGTTCTTTGCCACCCTGCTGAACCAAGCCCCGGCATGGTGGGCACGGAGAGCATAGCTCTCACCGATTCATTACCTCTGAGCGGGCGGGATGGCAACTACGTCTTCGACGCCGAGGGCCATCCCAGGGATGCTCGGCAACCCGCCTTTCAGGCGACAGGAAGAACGGTGTCGTCTGACTACTTCGCGACCTTGGGGATGCAGTTGAAACGCGGACGGCTCCTGACGGACCAGGATAGGTCCGGGGCAAGCCATGCGGCGGTCATCAACCAGAGCATGGCAGACCATCTGTGGCCGCATCAGGATCCATTGGGAAAGCGCATTCTGGATTTAAGGGATGAACAGGCGCCGGGAGTGTGGAATGGGAACGCGGCTTCAATGGTGGTAGGCGTAGTGGGGAACACCCACCAAGGCAGCCTGGCGGGCGGCTATGAGGATGAAGTCTATCTACCGATGACCACCGCTCATGAGCAGCCCGTCATGTATGTCGTGTTGCGTACGCGAGCCAGCGCCGCTGACGCGGCGGCCGGGTTGCGCAGTGCGGTGGAGAAGCTCGATCCGCTGGTCCCGGTGACGCGCGTACGCAGCCTCAACGAGGTTGTCGCAGCATCGGTGTCGGCGCCGCGGTCGCTCGCGATTCTCCTGCTGTCGTTCGGCGCGCTGGCGTTGTTGATCGGCGCAGTGGGCGTCTACAGCCTCATGGCCTATGTCGTAAGCTGGCGCACGCGGGAAATCGGCATTCGCCTGGCGCTGGGTGCTATGCGCTGGGAGATCGTGAGTGACATTGTGAAGCAGAGCCTGTTTCTCGCTACTGCAGGATCAGTCGCTGGTTTAGTCACGGCAGCTTTGCTGACCAGGTTTTTGCGTAGCTTTTTATTCGGAATCAGCGCGCTCGACCCACTGACGTTCTGTACGGTTCCAGTAATGACCTTGTTGTTGGCAATGTTCGCAGCATTGATTCCAGCGCGGCGGGCAGCCAGCATCGATCCCATGGAGACCTTGAGGAACCAATAGCGGCAGGACCAAATAGACCTAAGCCGGACCGAGGTAAAAGGACGTTTTCTTACACTGTGGCTAGTGTTCGCGCTCATTTTTCGGATCGTGTTGGTGGTGCTTGCTCCGTCCACGGTAGGTACGATTTCTACCCGGCCGCCCCAGGTAACCACATCGTCTGCACCCACGATGGTTGAGGTGGTGTAGTCTCCGCCTTTGACCAGCACATCGGGCCGCAGGTTCCGGATGAGCTCGAGTGGGGTGGGCTCATCGAAAATGATCACCGCGTCGGTTGAGCCCAGCGCAGCCAGAATGCGGGCTCGTTCTTTTTCGCCCACCACCGGACGTGTGGGACCTTTCAGCCGCTTTACAGAAGCGTCGCTGTTCACACCGATCACGATCTTGTCGCCAAACTCGCGGCATTGCTCGAGCAGCGTGATGTGGCCTACATGCAGAATGTCAAAACAACCATTGGTGAAGACAATGCGATCGCCGTTAGCACGCCACTCCGCCAAACGAACCAGCAGATGTTGCAAATCAAGAATCTTGTCCGGACCTTTCATCTGCGTAGAAGCGGTGAACTCGGCCACCAGTTCGTTGCGCGAGATAGGCGCGGTTCCTGTCTTGGCGACCACGATGCCGGCGGCAATATTTGCCAGGTTCACGGCAGTCTCCGCATCAAGCCCCCCGGCCAGCGAGGCCGCCAGGGTGGCGACGACGGTATCGCCGGCACCGGTAACATCGAAGACTTCTCGAGCCCGGGTGGGAGAATGAAAAACCGAATCAGGATAGAGAAGGCGAATGCCCTTCTCGCTCATCGTAACTGTCATGTAATCGATGCCCAGCCGAAAGACCAGCTGCTGCGCCGCGGCAAGCAATTCCGCCAGGTTGTGGCGATCAATCCCTGTGGCCAGACCCAGCTCCTGAAGATTAGGACAAATCGTCGTGGCGCCGGCGTATTTGCTGAAGTCCCGATCCTTAGGGTCGACCAATACCGGAATGCTTCGCTCCCGGGCCAGGGCGATCACCGCCTGGCAGAGCTGTGGACTCAACGCGCCCTTGGCGTAATCCGAGAGAATGACCGCATCGGCGGTGCGCACCAACTGCAGGCGACCGCTCCAGCAACGCCTGCTGCTCCTCCGCGGGCCGGGCATCGGCACTCTCCACATCGAGCCGCAGCAACTGCTGGTTACGGGAGACGATCCGGGTCTTCGAAATGGTGGAATGGCGGGAAACGGTCATGCCGGAGAAATCCACGCCGGCCGCGGTCAGCAATGCGCTCAACTCACGCATTTCCACATCGTCGCCCCAGAAGCCTGCCTGCGCAGTCTTGACCCCCAGGCCGACCAGGTTCATGGCCACATTGGCTGCACCGCCGGGCGCGGTCGTGGTGCGCACCGAGCGAAGCACCGGGACCGGCGCCTCGGGCGAAATGCGGTCCACATCCCCCCAGATCGATCGGTCCAGCATCACGTCGCCGATGACCAGGATACGAAGTGCAGCAAATCCACTTTCGATCAGAGAAAGAAGCCGGGATTGTTCTTTCACCAGCACTTCCCCAAGGCCCAGTACAGCTTAAAAACACGTTCTTGCACCATCCGTGATTGCCCCTGTTTCTATCATCGCAAATAAAGAGCCTCTCTTGCGATTGGCCTATACTACGGGGGAGCCCGGCGTTTCTTTTCTTACAACGGTGTATGGCGATCAACTTACCGAAATCCAGTGTTCTCAGGGCCCGGTTGAGGCGGATACTACGCCCCACCGGCAAGTGGGCCCGCATCACCGTCTGGCTGGGTGGATTATCTCTCCTGCTGTGGCTGGTCGATCTGGCGCCGGGGATGAAGCTGGGCGGATGGGCGACGTTCATCACTTTCTTCTTCTGCTGCTTCACCTTGGTCCTGCTTTGCCGCTGGGGTTACCGCCCTCTGCTCTGGCGCCTGCGCAACCGATTGATAGTCACCTACCTCTTTATCGGCGTCATGCCGATCCTGCTGCTGTTGCTCATGTTCGGCGTGGCCGGCTATTTATTTGCCGGTCAGTTCGCCAACTACGTGGCCATCTCCGACTTGCATTCGGAGTTGTTGCACCTGCAGGCGGCCAATGATGCGCTCGCGGCGCAGTTGTTTCCACTGGAGACGTCCGGGAAATTCAATGAACAGATCGCCGAAGAGCTCACCAGAGCGTCCGATGAGCGGTTTCCTGGGCGTACCGTTAGCGTGTCGCGAGGCGGGAAGGGCTTCGTCCTCTCCACCCAGGGAGCGCAACTGGCAACGCAGCCAGGGCTGCTTCCCGATTTTATCAACGGAGACTTCACTGCTTTCGTAGTCGATCAAGATACTCTGCATCTGCGCGCGATCCGGCTTTCCCCAGATCGTCGCATGGCCTTGATCTCCGATATCCCGGTCACGCCAAACCTGCTCTCGCCGACCGCCGAACGCTTGGGCTCGGTCAACTTGTATGCCTTTCCGATCAAACGCAAAGACAACGTTGAGGTGGACCGCAAACCTGTGAAGGCCGGGCAGGTACCTCCTCGCACCCATTGGTTCGACATAACCCTCTACTTCCCCACCGCTTTCGATGTTGTGGACTGGCAGAACGGGGAGAGAGCGGCAACTGGATATATCTACGTGGCCACGCGGCCCTCGATGCTGTATGCGACCTTGTTTGCCACCTTGGGGGACAAGGCGTTGATCTGGCGAGATCTGCTGTTGGCCATCGCGATTTTCTTCGGGGTAATTGAGTTGGCTGCTCTTTATATCGGCGTGCGCCTGTCGCAGAGCATGACCTCCTCGGTAGCAGAGCTCTACCGGGCAACCGAGCATGTGAACCGCGGCGATCTAAGCCACCGCATTCAGATCAACGGCCACGACCAGATGGCAGCCCTCGAAGGGTCGTTCAACTCCATGACCGGATCGCTGGCCAAACTGATCGACGAGCAGAAAGAGAAGCAGCGGCTGGAGAACGAGCTCAGCATCGCCTACGAGGTACAGGAGCTGCTCTTCCCGGGCGAAGTAACGAACCTGCCCTCGCTTGAAGTCCATGGGGTCTGCATCCCGGCGCGCACGGTCAGCGGAGACTACTACGACTTCATTCCCCTGGGCACGGACCGGATGGTGCTGGCGGTCGGCGACATCAGCGGGAAAGGAATTTCCGCGGCACTCTTGATGGCCACGGTGCATGCCTTTGTTCGCGCCTATTCGCTGGAGCCTGAGATGGTCCTGGTACCGGCGGCGTTGCAGTATGAAGCCGAGTCTCATGGAGATTCCCGCATGTACTACCGCGGAGATGGCAGTTCCGAATCGCAGCTGGCTCCCGCCATGCTGATGACCACCTTGAACTATCAGCTGTACCGCAGCACGCCGGCGGCAAAGTACGCCACCATGTTCCTGGGCTGTTATGACCCCAATGCACGCGTGCTGAGGTACTGCAATGCCGGCCACTTGCCACCCATCATCGTGCGGGCAACCGGCGAAGCCTTTTTCCCTGGATATCAACGGCACCGTGGTCGGGCTCTTCGACGGCGTTACTTATGAGGAATCCACCGTCGTGATGCAGCCGGGCGATATCTTTGTCGCCTACAGCGACGGGGTGACTGAACCGGAAAATGAATTCGGAGAATTTGGCGAGGACCGATTGATCGCGTTAGTCAAAGAGCATCGGCACAAGCCGCTGCCGCGCATTGCCGAAATCGTCACCGGCGCAGTCGCGGATTGGATTGGCGCTGCCGAACAGCCCGATGACGTAACCATCGTTCTTGCCCGTTGCACTCCAAACTAGACGGGATTTCGTTTGTTACCATCTGCCTATGAACTATCGCGCGCTCGGCCGTACCGGTTGGAAAGTCTCAGAGATCAGTTTTGGCGCATGGGCTATTGGCGGCGCCTGGGGACTGGTAAGTGACGAGGAGTCGCTTGGGGCGCTCAACCAGGCCATCGACTCCGGCATTAATTTTCTGGATACCGCGGATGTCTACGGAAGCGGCCGCAGCCACCACCTGATTTCACGGCTCAAGAAGTCTCGCAAAGAAGAGATCATCGTGGCCACCAAGGTGGGCCGGCGTTTGGCCAAGCAGACGGTCGAGGGCTACAGCCGCGCCAATCTTACCTCCTGGGTCGAAGACAACCTGCGCGACCTGGAGACAGAGACGCTGGACTTAGTACAGCTCCACTGCCCACCCACCGATGCCTATTACCGTCCAGAGATTTTCGCCATGCTCGACGACCTGGTGCGTGTGGGCAAGATCCGCTTTTACGGGGTCAGCGTCGAGCGTGTGGAAGAGGCGCTGAAGGCGATCGAATACCCCAATGTGCAGAGCGTCCAGATCATCTTCAACTGCTTTCGCCAGCGGCCGGCAGAGGTCTTCTTCGCCCAGGCCAAGCTCAGGCAGGTCGGCATCCTGGCGCGCGTTCCCCTGGCTAGCGGTCTGCTTACCGGCAAATTCAAAGCTGACACCAAGTTTGCCGATGACGATCACCGCAACTTCAACCGCCATGGGCAGCGCTTCGATGTCGGCGAAACCTTCTCCGGGGTCGACTACGAGGTAGCGCTGGAGGCGGTAGAAGAGTTGCGTGCCCTGGTGCCGCAAGGCGTGAGCATGAGCCAGTTTGCCTTACGCTGGATCCTCATGTTCGATGCTGTCACCTGTGCCATCCCGGGAGGGAAACGACCCAGCCAGGTAGCGGACAACGCACTGGCCTCGACGCTACCTCCGCTCACCCCGGAGGTGATGGCCCGCGTGCGCGAGATCTACGACGCGAAGATACGTCCCCTGGTGCATCAGCTCTGGTAAGCGCTCTCGCAGAAATTAACGCCAGATCGCAAGTCCAGGCATTAGTGAAATCGGCAAGAAGAATACAAAAATACGTATGCTGCGTGAGAACTACTCTCTCCAAATTGAGTCCCGGAGGGACGGCTGAGACTCCCCAGGATCGTCAGTCCTGGGTCTGTGACTTTATGGTTTCACAACGAAAAATCGATCACTGAGAAACTAAAGAGCTTAGGTGAGTGAAACATCGCTAGAAGTCAATAGACAGTCACAGCCTCTGAGCGAAGCGTCTCACGGATGGATCGCCTGGCTATTCTCAGCCGTCCCTGCGGGACTGGAATCTGATGCGGTCGGTCTTGGGCAGACACGAAAGTGCGAAGCGGCCAACTCTCCACGCTCTCCGGTCGCCCCGCCTTCGTGCTCTTCGTATAAACACCTTCGCCCTTGATCTTCTCTTTTTATTCTCCTATATTGGTCCCTATGCGCACTCTCCCTTTCCCCAAGTGCTGCGTCGTTTGCTGCAAGAAGTGCGGCCACGACGTGTTAAGCGGAACGGACGGCTTCCCTGCCAGCTCGATCTTCGTAGTGTGCTCGATGTGCGGAGAGAAACGCCGCTATCTGCCCTCAGAAGTAATCCATGGCAGGCCGCATTTGGTCGTCCGGCGAAAACGAGGTCCGGTTGCTGCGCACCTCGGTCCTCTTCGCGCTGAGCGACTGGCTGTCGGCCGGGGCCGCTGATCATTTAGGCAAAGGCGCCAGTTTGATCGTTTTACTTTCCCGCGCGGATTGCCTGGCCGCATCCAGTATCTGCATCACGACCACATTGGTCTCAAGCGAAGTCAGATCGCCGTTCGGCTGCAGGCTTCCGTTAAGCACCGCGGCAAGGTAGTGCAGCGATCCGTCGTTGGGCGGCGTCAGCGGCGGAGCGGTGCTCTCGCTTTCCTGGGCCTGCCCCTTGGTCCTGATGCGCACCTCGTCCGGCCCCACGGTGATCAGGTACCCGGTCGCCCCGTACACTTCCATATCCTTCCGGGCAAACGGCCAATTCCATGAACCCATCAACACCGCCTGGGCTTTGGGATAGCGCAGGATGATGGTGGATTCATCCGCCACCCGGGGATAGATCTGGGGCTTATCCGTCTGGGTCACGGCGGTCACGCTCACCGGGGACTCGCCGTGCATCAGCCAGGTAACCAGGTCCGCGCCGTAGCAACCAAAATCGTATAAGGCGCCATCGCCGTTCTGCTCCGGATCCTCGAGCCAATTCAGAAATTCCGGCGGCACGCCGATCTCCTTGGGGCCCTCATGACCATCGTGCACCACGATTCTGCGCAGATCGCCAAGCGATCCCTTGGCCACCTCGTCATACGCGGCGCGGTTGCTTGCGTACCAGGTGGTCTCGTAGTTCACCAGCACCTGGATGTGGTGCTCCCTGGCCGCATGGCGAATCGCCAGGGCATCATCAAGCGACATGGTCAAGGGCTTTTCCACCATCACGCTGAGCCCGTGCTGGGCCGCGGCTTCGATCACCTCACGGTGCTTACCCACCGAGGTGTAGACCAGAAGGGCCTGCGGATGGCGGGCTGCAATCATCGCATCCAGCTGCGCATAAAAAAGGCTGGGGTCGAGATGAAACTGCTCTGCGTAGCGGTGGGAGAGCGTCGTATCCGCGTCCACGATGCCCACCAGCTGCACCTCATGCTGCTTGGGAAACTGCTTCAGGAAGCCGGAGACATGCCCATGCTCCAGGCCAACGATCGCAACCCTGAGAGGTTGTGATGAATTTTGAGCAAGTACGTTGCCCCCGCCCAGGCCCGCAACCATGCAGACAAGGTAAACCAACATCCAGAAAGTACGCCGCATATTTCCTCCGAAACTCTTAAGTCTGTGCGGGCGCTTTGCCGGATCGGCGAACCCAAGTCCCGTTTTGCTTTTCAAGATAGACCCACTCCGACTGCGAACATAGATTACCGCACCAATCGAGGATGTAGACCAGTGCAGCGGTTTGCGCAACATTGAAATAGACCTCGCTGAAGTAGGTGATGCCCAGGTAGTTGCCATACGCGGACTGCATGTCAGACGTGGCGCTCATTGAAGTGTGCGTGGCCCGGAGCTGGGCGGTATCCGCGGCGCCCATCAGCACGTAGGGCCGTCCCAGCTGGAAACGGCGCGTCAGCGAAGCCGCTCCTTCTTGCGCTGGTTGTAGTCCATGACCGCTTCGTGAAAGGCGCGAGCATTGTCGTCCGGCGGTTGGAGGGTAGCCTCCGGCGCCAGCTTGGGGTTCATGTCATCCTCGTTCACCGTGGTGTCGCTGATGGCCCAGGGTTGGCCCGAGTCCATATCTGTAAACACCTGACCGGGCATCAGCAGCGAATAAATCTGGTATGAGTCAGGAAGGCGATCCGGAGCGACGGGAGCGGGCTTGGTTTGGGCCAATGCGAGCGGTGATGAGACCACGCAGAACAACACCAGGCGCAAGCCAATCCGCCTGGCTGTAGCGAACATGGCCGCAAGGGTGGATGCGAATCGGTGATGGATCGCCATGCGCAATAACTCCTGGGTGGTCACCTGCTTAATGATGACACACGCAATACTGGACGCCGGCAAGACAACCCAGGCTTACGATACCGGTAGTATTCTCTGTGAATACACACTGGGGAAACGTACCTTTGACGAAAGCAAACCGCGCCAAGGCCACGAAGCTGGGAGAGGTCGAGCGCGTCTACCGCATCCTGCGCGATTGGTTGATCACGGCCAAGCTGCCTCCCGGCGAGTTCCTCTCCGAAGCGGATCTTGCCGAGCGCTGCGGAACCAGCCGAACCCCGGTGCGGGAAGCCTGCACCCGCCTGATGCAGGACCATTGGCTGACCCGCATTCGCAGGAAGGGCTTCATGGTCACGCCCATATCGGTGCGGGACATTGTGGATCTGTACGAATATCGCAAGCTGCTGGAATGCTACTCGGCGGAAAAGCTGGCACAGACCGCGAGTCACGAGCAGATCAGGGAGCTGGCTGCGATTGTCGCGCCGGAAAAAGACCCTGAAGCCAGACTGGAACAGATCCTCGCCGCCAACCAGATCTTTCATCTGCGATTAGGCGAGCTGGCGGGAAATCAGAGGGTGGTGGGTCAACTCAACCTGACGCTGGGCTATGTGGCACGCCTGGACACGCTCTGTACCCAGACTGTCCCAGGCTGGATCGGTCACGCCGAAATTCTACGTGCCATCGAGAGGCGGGAGCCGGCCGAGGCTCGCCACGCGATGCAGGTGCACGTGGATGCGTCGCGGGACAAGATGGTGAAACTCTTCAGCGCCTGATCGTGATTTACTGTGTCGCGCCCTGGCCGCGCAGGGGGCGTCCAGCCGTAGCCCCCGTCAACCTGCCTTGTTCCCACTCCAGTTGCCCATTCACCAAAACATACTGCACGCCCTTCGCGACCTGGTTGGGATCAGCATAGGTTGCAGTGTCGATGATGGCCGCAGGATCGAAGATGGTCACATCGGCGTAGAAGCCGCTTTTCAGCAATCCCCGCCCGGCGAGATGTTCGCGCTGCGCAGGCAATGACGTGATCTTGCGAATCGCCTGCGCCAGGTCAAGCAATTGCAGGTCGCGGCTGTAGTGACCAAGAAAACGCGGCATCGCGCCCCATGCGCGGGGATGCGTGTGCGGCTCAAAGAGCGGCCCATCGAGCGAGGTCTCACCGGCATCGAGGCCGATGCTGGTCCAGGCCTGTTTCAGGCCGTACTGCAGATCGTCCTCACTGGCCATGAAGTAGAGCGCTGACGTCTGCCCCTTATCGGCCAGGATGAAATCGAAGAAAGCCTCCATCTCTGGTTTGTTCTCGGCCTTCGCCATCTCGGCGACAGTTTTGCCTTCATACTGCTTCAGCGCCGGATTCACGACCGACGAGATCATGACCCCACTGCCGCCCCCACTATCCAGGTAGAGATTCTCCCAATCGCTGTGGTCTTCTGACATATCGGCCACGATGCGTTTGCGGGTCGCGGGGTCTTGCAGACGCTGCAATAGCTGGTTCATGCCGCCATCGGCCATCCACGGAGGCAGAGCAGAAGCCAGCGCTGTTCCGCCGGCGACGTAGGGATACATATCGGCGGCGATGTCCAGCCCGGAATCCCGCGCCGCCTGAATCTTCGCCACCACCTGCTTCATCCCACCCCAGCGCGTCTTACCACTCACCTTGAGGTGAAAAATCTCTACCGGCAGATGCGCTTCGCGTCCGATGCGCATGGCCTCATCGATGGCCGCCATTTCACTCTGCCCTTCGCTGCGCATGTGGGAGGCATAAAGGCCGCCGTATTGCGACGCGACCTTGGCCAGGGCAATCAGCTCCTCTGTAGTTGCGTAATGCCCTGGAGGATAGATGAGCGCCGTGGACACGCCCAGCGCGCCTTGCTGCATGGCCACCGCGACCAGCGATTCCATCTGCTGCAACTCCGCCGGTGTGGGCGCGCGAGCCACGTCGCCCAATACCGCTTCACGAACCTGCGCCGCTCCTACATAAGTCCCCAGGTTGATGGGCGTGCCGGAAGTCTCCAGGCGGTGGAAGTAGCCCGCGAGATCTTGCCAATCAATGGTGAGGTGGTAGTGCTCCAGCATGATCTTTTGCGGCGCAATCGTGAGCTCGTTTTGCGGCGCTATGGAGCCGCCCTCGCCGGTGATTTCGCTGGTGATGCCTTGCGATAGCTTGCTCATGGAGCGGTTGTCGATCAGCAAGGACTCTTCCGATTGGCCCAGCATATCGATGAATCCAGGGCTGACCACCAGCCCCGACGCATCGATGACGCGTTTGGCTTTGGCGCCCTCCAGTGTTCCTATGGCGGCAATGCGATCGCCGCGGATCGCGATATCCCCGGCATACCATGGATTCCCTGTGCCATCGAGAATGTGGCCATGGCGAATGAGCACGTCGTAGGGAGCTTCAGGGATGCTTTGTTGCCTGCAGGCTACGATGGATGGCGCCAGCGCCACCCACAAATAGAGGACACTCAGCCCGCGGGCGCTTCTCTTTGGATTCATGTCTACGAGCCTTCAGTGGAAGTCAGACCAACATCTAGATCGCCACCTGATCGGCCCCCTTCAAGCGGAGCCTCTTTCTTACTTCATCCGGGGTTGCGATCTCGAAAGAAAGCTCTTCCAAAATAACGCGGACCTTTTTCACCTGTTCGGCGCTGGACGTCGCCAGCACGCCCTTGCGCAGATAGAGACTGTCTTCGAGGCCAACTCGGACGTTGCCGCCCAGAAGCGCCGCCAGGGTGACGATCCGCATCTGGTGCCGTCCGGCGCCAAGTGAGGACCACTCGTAGTTTTCCCGTCCGAAGAGCCGGTCCGCAGTTGCTTTGACGTAGCTGAGCAGTTCAGCGTCGGTCCCCATTCCTCCAAGAATGCCGAAGACGGTCTGCAGAAAGAGCGGCGGCTCGACCAACTTCTCGTCCAGAAGATAAGCCAGGTTGTAGAGATGGCCCAAATCGTAGCACTCGTATTCAAACCGGGTGCCGCATCCTTCTCCCAGTTCCTGCAAAACCCGCTTCATATCCACAAACGTATTGCGGAAGATATGGTCTTCGGTCGCTGCCAGGTACGGCTCCTCCCACTCGTATTTCCATTGGCTATATCGCCTTGTCAGGCGATGGATGGCGAAGTTGATGGAGCCCATGTTGAACGACGCCAGCTCCGGTTTGACGCGCAGTGCCGGCGCCAGCCGCTGATCGAGGCTCATGGCCATGCCGCCGCCGGTAGTGATGTTGATGACTGCGTTGGTGGCCGCTTTAATCGCGGGCAGAAACTGCAGGTAGACGGCTGGGTCCCCGCTTGGCTTGCCCGTCTTCGGATCGCGCGCGTGCAGATGCAGAATGGCAGCGCCGGCTTCCGCTGCCTCAATCGCCTGGCGCGCAATGTCTTCAGGCGCGAACGGAAGGTAAGGAGACATGGTAGGGGTATGGATCGCCCCCGTGATAGCGCAGCTGATGATGACCTGGTTATCCATGAACGCTCTTTTTCTGGATTGAGCGCCAATTATACGGTTTCCAGCGGATGGATGAAGCATCGGACAGTCTACTGCTTCACAAAGACGATCCTGTTTCCATCCGGATCCTGGACGGTCAGCATGGACCCCAGCCTCTCGACTGGTAGACCAAGGGTGTGGAGCCGGGCGGCCGAGTCCCGCAGGTTGGAAACCGGGAAGTAGATCTCGAATGCGCCGTCCGGCGCGAGCTGCACCACCTGGAGCGATTGGCCGGGCAACTGCAGGGCAATGCGCCCAATCAGGCCGAAACGCTGCAAGGGGTGGAAACCCAGCTTCTGGATGTAGAACGCCTCAGCCGCGTCCGGATCCTTTAAGGTAATACTCACAGCAACGATCTGCTTCGAAATGCGGCTTGCACCCAGGTGCTTCCCTTGGTCGTTGGAATGCAAAGAGCCCGGCATGTACTGCGTGTATTCAATATTTTGCTTCTCTGGGCCTTCCATGGTGAAGAGCAAATTGCCCGCGCCGGCGCGCCTTACAGGAGTCGGAGAAAGGCCGCGCGCCAGGTACTCGCGATTGAGCGCCTCGAGATCCGCACCCTCGAAGCAGACGTGCATAAAGCCTATCGACTGCGAAGGCTGCTGTGGATACATCTCAATAAACTGCTGGTCATTCACCTTGAGGAACGATTCGGTTACGACTCCGTCCTTGGTGAAGGCGAACGCCTGCTCAAAACCCAGCTTCTGGTAGAAACCACGGGATCGGTTTAGATCGGAGACGCGGATAGCCACATGCGCGATGCCGGCAAGCAGAGGCGTAGCTGTCTGCCCCTGGGCAGCAATGCAAACAATGGCCAGCACAATTGATAGCAGAGACAGGGTCTTGTTCATAACGGCCTATGATGGACGATGAAATGGTTCGCCAAGACGCCTCCATGGCCGAAAGATTCTAGCGAGAAGGATCTATGGAGCCTTCGCCGTCCACGCACGCTGGACCTTCCAGTAAACGTGAGGATAGTACCAGCCGGCGGAGATCAGCTAAAAATCGCCCTGCCGCATGGCTAGAATAGAGTTCCCCGGGCGAGGTAGGCTTGCATATTCAAGCACGATGAATAAGTCTCCCGATACCGAGGTCCTAATCGTAGGAGCAGGACCGACAGGCCTGGTGTTGGCCCTTTGGCTGACGCGGCTGGGCGTGCGGGTGAGGATCGTTGACAAGACGGCTGAGCCAGGAACGACGTCTCGCGCGCTGGCTGTGCAAGCGCGAACGCTCGAGTTCTACAACCAGATCGGCCTCGCTGATGCGGTGGTTGAGCAGGGACGGAAGACCATCGCCGCAAATCTTTGGGTGGCCGGCAAACGAGCGGCCCATGCCGTACTGGGTGAAATGGGTGCAGGGCTCAGTCCATTTCCTTACGCGCTCATCTTTCCTCAAGACGAGCACGAACGCCTGTTGGTGGAGCGCCTGAGCGAGGCCGGCGTGCAGGTCGAACGCCGCACCGAGCTCATAAAGTTCGAGGATGCCGCGGGTCGCGTCATCGCTTATCTGAAACGGGCCGGATGGAGAGCAGGAGGCCTGCGAGGCCGCCTATATCGCCGGTTGCGATGGAGCACACTCCACGGTCCGCGAGGCGTTGCAGATCGGCTTTCCCGGCGGGGTGTACGAGCATCTCTTCTACGTCGCTGACGTGGAGGCCAGCGGAGCGAGCGTAAACGGCGAACTGAATATCGCTCTGGACAAGACTGACTTTCTCGTCGTGTTCCCGTTGAAGGGCGAAGGACGAGCGCGGCTCATCGGCACCGTGCGCGAGGAGTCCGAACACCAGCGCGACGAGCTGTCGTGGAACGATGTGAGCAGACGAGTCCTGGAGTGGATGCCTATAAACGTTGAGCGCGTGAACTGGTTCTCGACTTACCGCGTGCACCATCGCGTGGCTGGCCATTTCGGCGTGGGTCGCGCATTCCTGCTGGGGGATGCCGCCCACATCCATAGCCCCGTAGGCGGACAAGGGATGAACACCGGCATTGGCGACGCGGTGAACCTGGCATGGAAACTGGCTGCCGTCCTGCGCGGGCAGGCCGAAGCATCGCTTCTCGACAGTTATGAGCCGGAACGAATCGCCTTTGCCCGGCGCCTGGTGGCGACGACTGATCGCGCGTTCACTGCTGTAACCAGCTCCAGCGCGTTGGCGCGGCTCATCCGATTGCACATTGTGCCGCTCTTGCTCGCGCCCATTTACCGGCTCGACGGCAGCGCGCCGTCTGATGTTCCGCACCGTCTCACAGACGGCGGTGAACTACCGTGAAAGCAGCTTGAGCGAGGGGCGTGCCGGAGAGGTGCACGGCGGCGACCGTCTTCCCTGGGTGAAATCGGCGCTGAACGGCAGCGACAATTTCGCGGTCCTCAGTTCGCTGGCATGGCAGGTACACATCTACGGGGAGGCTAACGCCGAGATCCGAAGACTGTGTGATGAACGCGGATTGCCGCTGCACGTCTTTCCCTGGCGTCCGGAGGTGGGCCGGACCGGCCTGCGGCGGAATGCTGTTTATCTGCTGCGGCCTGATGGCTACGTGGCCCTGGCGGATACCCAAGGCGGCGCGGCGGCGATCGCGTCCTATCTGGAAGCACGCAAGCTCACACCGAATCAACGAAAGTAGCGGGCAGAACGCTCTCTTCCGGAGCCCAGGTAACCGGTTCCACCCGGCCAACTCCAAAGACCCAGGCAACGCCGCCGGTTAATGCGATCGCCGACGTGATCAGAAACGGGGTGCGAAAATTCCCCGACCGGTTCACGATAAACCCGGTCAGCGCCGGGGCGATCACACCCGCGAAATTCGCAAAGCCACCCTGAAAGCCAGTCCACGTACCCGCTGCTTTTGGGCCCGCCAGGATCTGGCAAAACGCGTAGATGCCCGAGGCTGCGGTTCCGCATCCCGCTCCCGCGACCAGCAACCATGGCAGATAGGTGTGTGGTCCGGCGAGAGCACAAGCCGCCATGCCGATCGCGCCGGTCGTATGACCGATGGCCATGACGGACTTTCTGACCAGGGTCGTGGTGTAACCGCGGCGTATGAAAAGATCCGAAAGCGCACCGGCGGACATGGCCGAGGTAGCATCCACCAGGAAGTACAAACCAGCGGTTCGCGCCATCGCGTTCATCGAAAGATGACGTTCGCGCACCAGGTAGAACGGCAGCCAGGTGACCATCACATACAACAGGTAGTTCCCGCAAAAGTGGCCGGCAGAGGCGCCCCAGAACGAGCGCTTGCGCAACATGGTGGTGATGGTAGCCAGTCCCCTGAAGCTGGAGCCGCCAACAACATGGCCGCGCGGCATCCACTTCTTCCACGCCGGCAGCCACACCAGGCTAACCAGGCCGATCCCGATAAACACCGGCCGCCAACCGTATTTCGCCATCAGGAGTCCCGCGCCAAACATGCCGACTGCGGGCCCGGACCGAATTCCGGTGATAATGGCGCCGTTGGCAAAGCCGCGGTGTTCTTCAGAGACATGGAGCGCGAGAATCTTCGAGCACGACGGAAAGGCCACCGACTCGCCAATGCCGAGGACTAAACGCGTCACCAGCAGCAGGGCGAATCCAGGCACCAGGCCGGTGGTCACCGTGGCCAGCGACCACACCAGGTACCCGGTGGCAATCACCACATTCACTTCAAATCGATCTACCAGCCAGCCCACAACGAAGAGCAAGACGGTATAGGTCCAGAAGAACGCGGAGAGCAGAATCCCCAGTTGCCAGGGGTTGAGGTGCAGCTCATCTTTGAGCAAGGGCGCGGCAATGGAGAGATTTCCCCGATCGACGTAATTGATCAGAACAGAAATCGCCAGCAGAGCCAGCCAGGGAGCAATCGCGGAGAGTTTCTGCGGAGTCACTTTCAAGCGACGCGCTCTCCCTGGGCGAAGACCATCGCCGGCCGCTGAGTCCCCAGGAAATACGGAATCTCTCTGTAGTCGCTCGCCTCGTGAACCACAAAGTCGGCGGACTTACCATGCTCCAGCGAGCCCACCTGGCCGGCGAGGTTAAGACTCCACGCCGCATTGATGGTCGCCGCGGTGAGGGCCTCCGCCGGACTCATCTTCATCTGTGTACAGGCCAGGGACATGGCAACGGGCATGGACGCGATGGGCGACGAGCCGGGGTTGAAGTCGGTGGCCAACACCACGGCAAGCCCGGCTTCGATCATGGCCCGCGCGGGCGCGTAATGCCTGGAGCCGATCGAGTATACGGATCCGGGCAGCAACACGGGCTGCACCTTCGCTGCGGCCAGAGCGGCGATCGAAGCGGCGTCGGTATGCTCCAGGTGATCGGCGGTGGCAGTGCCCAGGCGCGCCGCCAGCATGGCCCCGCCGGAGCAGCTGAACTGGTCGCCATGGATGCGCAGGCCAAAGCCTAAGCGACGCGCGGCTTCGAGAATGCGCCCGGCGGAGTGCTGGTCGAAGATGTGCGGCTCGCAGAAGACATCGCAAAAGCTTGCCAGCTGGTGCAAACGCACCAGGGGAAGCATCTCCTCGATCACCAGCTCGACATAAGCGCCAGTGTGGCCAACGAACTCGTCCGGCACTTCATGCGCGCCGAGAAAGGTTGGCACGCATCGCAAGGGGGTGGTCGCCTCTGTTTCGCGCACCACGCGCAGGATTTTCATCTCTGCTTCCACGGTCAGGCCGTAGCCGGATTTCGCTTCGATCGTGGTGGTGCCGCCGCGCAGAAACCAGGATGCATGCTTTTGCGCGACGGCCAGAAGTTCGCTTTCGGTTGCATCCCGGGTGCGGCGGACAGTGGAGCGAATGCCCCCGCCCTGGCGGGCTATTTCCTGGTACGTGATCCCGGCGCAGCGCATTTCAAATTCATCGGCACGGTTGCCGGCGAAGACCAGGTGGGTATGCGCATCCACGAAGCCGGGAGTTACTAGCCGTCCTCCGGCGTCGATGACCTCTGTGTCGCTGTTGAGAAGACCTTCGATCTGGCTGCGTGCGCCGACGGCTTCCACTTTGCCGTCGCGGATCAGCATGGCTCCGTCATGAATGATCGCGAGCTCCCGCATCTCCGTTCCCACGCGGGGACGATCGGCACCCGCGAGTGTTACGAGTTGCGAGCAGTTCACCACCACGAATGCTTTATGCATCAACGTTCACTTCAGGAATCCTTTTCGAGCGAAACCGCAGATCCTGGCTACGCTGGTAATGACAAAGAAAGGCGCGTCGAGTGCTGTTGTATCCCACTCAAGCCAAAACCGGGCTTGAATGGGGCACCCACCCTTCGTTGCCGGCGGAGCTTGCCGCAGGCAAGTCGTCTCCTCGGGATGACAAAGTATAAGGCAGTGACGTCCTCTCAAGCCTGGCTGCCGGACGGTAGTCGCTACCTCAACTCTCCTCATCCATCTCACTGCCCTCCACTTGTCGGACCTGCAGTTTCTCTCGACCTTACGCTTCTTCCATGGGCAGACGTAAACCCGCATCTTGTGCGAAGCTTCGGGCAGCAGGATACCCTGCATCCGCATGCCGCAGCACGCCCATTCCTGGATCGGTGGTCAGTACGCGCTCCAGGCGCAAGGCGGCTTCGTCGGTGCCGTCGGCCACCACTACCATGCCCGCGTGTTGGGAATAGCCAATGCCCACACCACCGCCATTATGGATGCTGACCCACGATGCCCCCGCCGCTGTGTTCACCAACGCGTTTAGCAGCGGCCAGTCAGCCACTGCATCGGAGCCGTCCAGCATGCCCTCCGTCTCGCGGTAAGGAGAGGCGACCGATCCGGTGTCCAGATGATCGCGGCCAATCACGATGGGCGCTGTAATCTCTCCCGAACGCACCCATTCATTCATCGCCAGCCCCAGCTTGGCCCGTTGCCCGTAGCCCAGCCAGCAGATGCGGGCAGGCAATCCCTGAAACTGGATGCGCTCGCCAGCCAGCTTGATCCAGCGTTTCAGCCCTTCGTCTCCAGGAAAAAGCGACAGCACCAGTTTGTCGGTCTTGCGAATGTCTTCCGGATCCCCGGAGAGCGCGACCCAACGGAACGGCCCCTTACCTTCGCAGAACAACGGCCGGATGTATTCCGGCACGAAGCCGGGAATATCAAAGGCATCTTCCACCCCAGCCAACTTGGCGTTGGTGCGAAGATTATTTCCGTAATCGAAGACCACCGAACCACGGCGCTTCAACTCGAGCATCGCCTTTACATGCTTGCCCATGGCCGCCATGGAAAGGGCGACATATTGCTCACTATCCTTTTGGCGCAGCTCCAACGCCGCCTCAAAGCTCAAGCCGTTGGGCACGTATCCATTCAATGGGTCGTGCGCGCTGGTCTGGTCTGTCACGATCTCAGGAATCACATCGCGCCGTAGCAGCTCGGGTAAAACATCCGCAGCATTGCCTACCAGGCCAACCGAGCGAGCGGCGCCTTCCCTTCTCGCTTCCGCAAGCAACTGCAGCGCCTCATCCACCGTGGTCGCCATGCGATCGCAATAGCCGCTTTCCACTCGCTTCTGAATGCGCTTCGGATCCACGTCGATGCCCAGAAAACACGCGCCTGTCATGGTGGCGGCCAGTGGCTGCGCTCCGCCCATGCCTCCCATGCCGCCGGAGACAATCAGTTTGCCTTCCAGGCTGCCGCCAAAGTGCTTGCGCCCGGCTGCGGCGAAGGTTTCGTAGGTGCCCTGCACGATGCCCTGGCTTCCGATGTAGATCCAGGACCCGGCGGTCATCTGGCCGTACATCATCAGCCCCTTTTGCTCGAGCTCGCGAAAGACCTCCCAGTTGGACCATTTGCCCACCAGGTTGGCGTTGGCGATCAGCACCCGGGGCGCCATGCTATGGGTGCGCAAAATGCCCACCGGCTTGCCCGATTGGATCAGCAGCGTTTCATCGTTCTCCAGGCTTTCGAGCGCGCGCACAATCGCGTGGAATGAAGGCCAGTCGCGCGCTGCCTTCCCTGTGCCGCCGTAAACCACCAGCTCGTCCGGAGCCTCGGCCACTTCCGGATCAAGATTGTTCATCAGCATGCGCAGGGCAGCTTCCTGCTGCCAGCCTTTGGTGCGCAGGCGGGTTCCTCGCGGCGCACGAATGACGTCTTTATGCGGACCAGCTATCAAAGTCTCCATCGCGAATCCCCTTTGCCAAGCGTTCGATATCTCCTGCAATGACCCGGTCTTCGTCCAGCCGGGGGACAAGCGTGCGTACAAACTGGCGCGCGCGCTCGATCTCGGTTGCTGCCTTGAGCGGCCGGCGGTACTCCAATCCCTGCGCCGCGGTCATCAGCTCAATGGCCAGGACCTTCTCCGCATTATCGACAATGTGCTTCAGCTTGAGCGCGGCGGTCATGCCCATGGATACATGATCTTCCTTGCCGCCGGAAGTGGGCAAACTATCCACACTCGCCGGATGGGCCAGCACCTTGGCTTCATTCAACAGCGCAGCCGCGGCCACGTGAGCAATCATAAGCCCGGAGGAGAGGCCCGGCGTTTGCGCCAGAAAGGCAGGCAGGCCCTCGTTCACGTCGGGGTTGATGAGGCGGTCGATTCTGCGTTCGCTGATGCTCATCAGGTCGGTCACCGCGATGGCTGCATAGTCCAGCGCCAGGCCCAACGGTGCGCCATGGAAATTTCCTCCGGAGAGGACTTCACCGGCGCCGGCTTCAGACTCACAGAAGATCAACGGATTGTCGGTGGCCGACCCGGTTTCAATCTCGATGACCTCGCGCACATGCTGCAGTGCGCCCCGCGCCGCTCCGTGTACCTGCGGCATGCAGCGGAGGCAATAGGCATCCTGCACCCGGGGATCATTCACCCGGTGGGACTCGCGAATCTCGCTATCGCGCAGCAGCGTTCGCAGGTGAGCGGCTGCCTGCATCTGGCCGGGATGCGGCCGGGCCAGGTGAATGCGCTCGTCGAAGGCCACCGGGGTGCCGCGCAATGCCTCCAATGCCATGGCGCCGGCCAGATCAAAGAGCCGGTTCACGCGCACCGCGCGCAGCAAAGCCAGACCACCCACCGCTGCCATGGCCTGGGTCCCGTTGAGCAGCGCAAGGCCCTCCTTGGCTTCGAGCACCAGGGGAGTGAGACCAGCTTTGGCCAGCGCCGCCTGGGCAGGCATCCGCGCGCCCTCAAAAAAAACTTCGCCTTCCCCGATAAGCACCAGGGCTAGATGCGCCAGAGGCGCCAGATCTCCGCTGGCCCCGACGGAGCCTTTACTGGGGATGACCGGGTGTACGCGGCTGTTGAGCAGGGCGATGAGCAGCTCGATCAGCTGGTAGCGGACGCCGCTCAATCCTTTGGTGAGGACATTCGCGCGCAGCAGCAGCATAGCGCGCACCTCCGCCTCTTCCAGAGGCTCGCCCAGCCCGCAGGCATGGCTGCGCACCAGGTTGCGTTGCAATTGCTGGAGGTCTTCGATGCCTATACGCACGTCGGACAATTTGCCGAAGCCGGTGTTGATCCCATAGGCCGTTTCGTTGCTGGTGACAATGCGCTCGACCACGGCTTGGGCAGCGGCTATTCGCTGACGGGCTCCCGCCGCGATGGCTACGCGCATCGATCCGGTGGCCACCTGGCTGACTTGGTCGAGCGAGAGTGGCTGTCCATCCAGTTCCAAGACGCTGAGGGGTAGACCCGTTGTCATGCTGACCATCGTATGAGCTTTGGGCGGAACTAGGCCAGCGTAGTGGGGTCCGGATCAAGGAGGTGCGAAGATCGACCGGGAACCGCAGGTCTCTCCACTGCGCTACGCTCCGGTCGAGATGACAAATTCATTGCACAAGAAGAATTGTCATTGCAGCCGGAGTGGTGTGATGGGCCTGTGAGCGCCGCCCTCTCCTTTGTCATCCCGACCGAAGCGAAGCGAAGTGGAGGGACCTGCGGTTCCCTCCCATTTATGGCATGAAGCACTTAATTCGATCGACCGGCCTTGAGCGTCCGCACAATTTCCATCGCCGCTTCGTTTGGCGTGCAGAGACTCGTATCGATCGAGAGGCGCGGTTCGGGCATCTGCGATGCATCGAAAACTCCGTCCGCGTGCAATTGCTCAAATAGAGAGACGGAGCACAGCTTCTGGTATGCAAGCCTCGACGGGCTGTCGATACGCCGCTTCAGCTCCGTGAGCGGGCACACCAGCTCCACAAAATCGACTTCGCCGCCTTCCCTTGCAACCCTGCTCTTTACTTCACCGATGAACCCGGGCCGAACCGTCCCCTCTGGCGTAAACGTGAATATCAATCCCGGCAGCTGGCTCCGGCAAGCCTGCTCAAACACCGACAGCCAGATATCTTCCCGCAACTCGACGAACGGCGGGCTGCCAAAGTCGAACACCGACATGAGAAGATCCACCACCAGATGATTGTGGAAGAGTTTGTAGCCGGTCATGGCCGCCAGTTCCGTAGCAACCGTCAGCTTGCCGGCCGCAGGCAAACCATAAATGAAGATCAATTTCATGAGACCTCAACCAGCAATTGAATCTTCCGCCTCAGGTGTTTCGCAGGAAGAGACTTAATCTTTCCGTTAAACGCAGCAACGCGTTCGATCTTGCGCTCATCTGACTTGAGGAACGAAAGTAACCCGAGGCCAATTTCTTGACAAACGCAGCCGGGACGGCCCTCCCAATCCAATACTCCCAGACTAGGCTGGTGCTTCTGCGGCGGAATTCATCATTATCCGTGTTTTCCCTGTTGCGTTTCCGGTCTATCCGTCGGAAACTGCGAGAAAGCGCTGAAACGGGGATTTGGTGACGTATGCATCCAACGGCTCTGGAGAAGACTGGGTTCACGACAACTCTGAACATGGCCTTAAGCTCCACCGCTCCCGAGCGGTCTGCCGAAACCTATCACCGCAAGCAGCTCGCCCGTTTCGGTAAGTGGCTGTATCGATTGGGTTTCGTACCCGGCACGGCGGGGAACCTCTCGGTGCGCCTGAGCCATGACCGCATTCTCGCCACGCCCACCGGCATGAGCAAGTTCCTGCTCAAGGCGTCGGATATGGTGGTGGTCGACATGGAGGGCCGTCGCGTCTGCGAAAGCCGGAACGTGACCAGCGAAATTGGCATGCACCTGGCGATTTATCGCCACCGCCCGGATGTGCAGGCGGTGGTCCATGCGCATCCGCCGATCGCCACCGGCTTTGCTTCCTGCGGCCTGGCCCTGGAAGAGCCCCTGTGCTCGGAAATTGTCATGGCCCTGGGGTCCATCCCGCTGGCGCCCTACGCGACCACGGGCACAGCCGACGTGGCTTCCAGCATCCAGCCCCTGATCGTCGATCATGATGCGGTCCTGCTCGCCAACCATGGTGTCGTGACCGCGGGCGATACGCTGCAAGATGCCTTCATGCGCATGGAAACGGTCGAGCACTTTGCCCACATTTGCCTGGTAGCTCGCCAGCTCGGCTGCCCCCAGCCGCTCTCCTCTGATCATCTGCAACAGTTATCCGAAGCTCGTTCCCGCTACCAGAGAAACGCCCTTCCCGGTTGTTGACCGGCCCGTCCCCACGCTCACCCCGCCACTCGCAGTAGCATAGCTAGAGGAGATCCTCAGGCAACCAGCATGACTACGCAGATCGTTGCGCCGAACCAGGCACCCGACCAGAAGGGTCCCGGCGAGGTGGAAGAGAAAACACTGTTTCGGGTGCTCATCGCGGTGGGTCTTGGCCATCTGCTGAACGACTCGATGCAGGCACTGCTGCCTTCCATCTATCCCATTCTGAAGACTTCATTTCACCTGAACTTCGGCCAGATCGGTCTGCTGACGCTGACCTATCAGATGACGGCATCGATCCTCCAGCCCTTTATCGGGCAATATACCGACCGCAAGCCCCTGCCGTACTCGCTACCCGCCGGCATGGTGTTTACCCTGCTGGGTCTGCTTTTATTGGCCGTCGCGCCCAGCCTCACATTGCTGTTGCTGGCCGCGTCGTTGATTGGCATGGGCTCAGCGGTCTTTCATCCCGAGTCATCGCGCGTGGCGCGCATGGCCTCCGGCGGCCAGCACGGCATGGCGCAGTCGATTTTTCAGGTGGGTGGAAACACTGGATCGGCCATCGGGCCACTGCTGGCAGCTTTTGTCGTTCTTCCCCACGGGCAGCGCGGGGCGGCATGGTTCTCCATCCTGGCACTGCTGGGATTTGTGGTTCTGCTGCGCGTAAGCCGCTGGTACAAAGCCCGCCTGGAGCATCTGCAAACCCGGCCCGCCAGGCACGCTGAAGAGGCGCACGGGTTGCCGCCCAAAAAAGTGGTGGTAGGCCTCACAATTTTGATCGCTCTCGTTTTCTCCAAGTTCTTCTACCTGGCCAGCATCACCAGTTACTACACCTTCTACCTGATGGCCCGCTTTCATATCGGGGTGCGGAGCGCGCAACTTCACCTCTTTGCTTTTCTGGCAGCCGTCGCCGCCGGAACCATGATTGGAGGACCGATTGGCGATCGTTTTGGTCGCAAGGCAGTGATCTGGTGGTCCATTCTCGGAGTCTTGCCGCTCACCTTGTTGCTGCCTTACGCGAACTTCCTCTGGACCGGAGTGCTCAGCGTGTTGGTAGGCTTGATGCTGGCTTCCGCCTTCCCCGCGATCATCGTCTACGCGCAGGAACTCGTGCCCGGGCGGGTGGGCATGATCTCCGGACTTTTCTTTGGCTTTGCCTTCGGCATGGGCGGCATTGGGGCAGCCGTACTGGGCAGGATCGCCGACGCGACCAGCATTTTTACCGTATACAAGATATGCGCGTATCTTCCGGCGATTGGATTACTGGCCGGTTTTCTGCCTGCCAAGCCGCGCGAGGCTGCGGTTAAATAGAAACGCGGCGAACGTGCTTCATCGCTCGCCTGTCTTGTTAAGCGCAGTCGTCGCTAACATGCCCCCCAGACCCATTGTTTCCACGGCAGATGAGGGAACAATAACCATCGAGCCCCGCTCCTTGATCGCTTCATAGAGCATATTCATGGCTCGCAGGTGCAAGGCGCCGGGCTTGTCGGCATATACCTCGGATGCTTCGGCAAATTTAGTGGCCACCTGCAACTCCGCGTCGCCGAGAATGATGCGGGCGTGCCGCTCGCGTTCTGCCTGGGCCTGTTGGGACATAGCGTTTTCCAGGGGCTGCGGAATACGCACATCGCGTATCTCCACCGACTGGACTGTTATTCCCCATGGGTTTGTCTTGGCATCGAGAATTTTTTGCAGTTCCTGGCCGAGGGCGTCGCGATCGGTGATCAACTTCGCCAGGTCATGACGCCCAATCGATTCGCGTAGTGCTGTTTGTGCGCTCATGGCAATTGCGTCCTCAAAATTCGCTACTTCCAGAATTGATTTTTCGGCATTCCACACCAGCCAGAAAACAATCGCATCCACATTCACAGGAACCGTATCCCGGGTCAGCGTAGACTCCGCGGTGACCGTGCCAATGCGCACCCGCTGATCGACAAAGCTGCTGAGCGTGTCTACGACCGGGGTCAGCATGAATACCCCTGGTCCCTGGAGCCTTTGGAAGCGTCCGAAACGAAGCACCGCAACCTTCTCCCATTGGCGCACGACCTTGATCGAAAACAAGAAGAAAAAGCCGGTGAGGATTCCGAAAACCAGTGGCAGGTTATTTCCCGTCAGGAATGTTCCGGCTAATCCGGCTCCCATGCAAGCAACCATGACCGTTATTGCAGGCGCGCTGATCTCGATACGCTGGCTCATTCTGCTATCTCCTCTTGGTGCTTTGCTCATTGCCATGTTCCTTCAAAGCGTCTATCAACTCGGTAAGACTAAAACCATTCGCGCCTGCCCTGGCGATCACTTCGGCTGCAAACTGTTGCATCTGCCGAGTGCGGGCGCGGCTATCGGTCGCGACCGGCTGCTCCGCGATAAACGTTCCCGTTCCCTGCTGAGTTTCCAGAAGACCTCGAATCTCCATCTCGCGATAGGCACGGGTCACGGTATTCGGGTTGATCGCAAGATCGACAGCGACCTGGCGAATCGTAGGTAGCTGATCGCCGGCCTTGAGACGTCCAGCCGCGAGTGCGCCTTGCACCTGGTCCATCAACTGCCGGTAGACGGGAACGCCACTATGCACATTGAGCTGAAAGCTGAACGTGGCGTCTGCGCTCTGTGTCTGATTCTTCATTCATTGACTAGTGTACTAGTTCTCTAGTACATGTCAAGCGAAAAATGAAGCCTGCAGAGTCAGCTTAGGCAGCGCTCAGTCGATGTCTGTCTTCAGTAATACATATTGCGCAGCAAACGGAAAAAGCAGGATGATCGCGGTGCGGAGTCCACCGAAACCCGAAGTGGTTTGAAATACCGGTGACCAGCCGGTTCGATTGGATAAATTCCTGCAGCACGAGATTCGGCAGATGGATGCCGGGCCAATAGTGGGGCACGATTTGCTCAAGGAACATGTAGCCCACAAGGACGCCGGCTCCATAGATAAGACCCTTGGCATGCTTCACCAGCACCGTTGAGAAGTACGTCAAGCTATAGACCAGGCCGGCCAGAAGGAATGCGGCGCTGAAGTTCAACCAGACAATAAAAGCCAGCGTGACCGGCCTGCCCGCGATCACAACGCTGCCATGCAAAGGATCTCCCACAGCAACGATGATCCGGTGCAAAAGAACTCCAACCACCAGATTCAGCAGCGCTACGATCGGCAGCAGTTGCGCCATGCCTACACCCCAGTCGCACCAGACAAAATATGCGCGGCTTCTCGGCCTGGTAAATACGTACGATCCGCTCCGTTCCCCCAGATCCCTGCCAACCCCGAAGCTGCCCAGGAGCCAGGCAACAAAACTAATTGGAAAAGCCTGAATGGTGAGGGCAAAAGGAAGTATGGTCGAGAGCTTCTCGAAGGGTGCGTGGCGGTCGATCACAATATCCTTGCTCACGATGGACACAAACAAAACACCGATGCATAGCAGGCTGACCGCTAGAACGATGCGTGTATCACGCCAACACTTCCATAAGTACATTGGCTTCCCCCTTCCCCACCACTTCCAGAAAGATCTCGTGCAGGTTCATGGCTGAGACATCGAGCACCGTCGCGCCCTGGTTTCTGCAGGCTCGCGGTGAAGCCCTCTGCGTTGGCCCGTAAGACGTACTCCGTTGTGCCCTCGACGGTGCGTGTATGAAGGATCTCGTTGCGCGACGGGAGACGCAGGTTCTCCCCCACGACGCGGACGCGGCGGAAGTTCGCCCGCACATCATCGAGCTGCGCTTCGAGCAGCAGCTTGCCGTGGTCAATGATGCCGATCCAGTCGGCGACCCGCTCTACCTCCGAAAGATGATGCGAGGAGAGAAGCAGAGTCCGGCCCTCGCCGGCAAAATCGTCGATGATGATGCGCAACAGTTGATCCGTGACGATGGGATCGAGCCCGGCCGTTGGTTCGTCCAGGACCAGCAAGCTCGGCTCCCTGGGAAAGCGCCAGCAGCAGGCAAAGCTTGGTTTGGTTTCCGGTCGGAGAGTTTGCGGAACTTCTGCTTCATGGGGATCTCGAGCGCGTCGGCGTATTTGCGCGCCAGAGCGTCTGACCAGCGAGGAAAGAAGCCGCGGTTGAAACGCACCAGATCGTTGCCGGTCATCGAAGGCAGGAGCATCTTATCGATGACGAAACTGGTGCGCTCGAGGACTGGCGATGCGGTCGGTTTGCGGATCCAGATCGAGGACGCGTGCATGGCCGCCGGTGGGTTGAATCAGCCCGGCAAGCAAACGAATGGTCGTGGTTTTTCCCGCGCCGTTGCGGCCGAGAAATCCATAAACAGAGCCCCGGGGCACATGCATCTCCAGCCCATCGACGGCATGCGTATGCGCCGTACTGCTTATGCAGAGAATGCGTTTCGATAACGAGATCGCTCATGGCGCCTCTCCGAGTTCGTCATACGAGTTTTCGAGCAATTGCAACAACTCTTCCCGCGCCAGGCGAAGCTGTTTGGCTTCGACTGCAAGTTGTGTGGCCAGCGGCCTGAGGCGGCGTAGTTTTTCCGACTTCAGCAGGCCCGGACTTTGGCCGTTCACATAACAACCGCCTCCGGGGACGGTGCGCAGAATGCCGTCGCGCTCCAGGTTTTGATAAGCGCGCGCCACGGTGTTCGGATTGATGCGCAACTCAGCCGCCAGCTTGCGTACCGGGGGCAGGGCATCGTCGCGCTTTAGAGCGCCGGCCGCGATGGCGTGCTTCAACTGGGACTCGATCTGGAGATAGATCGCCGTACCCAACCCGGGCTGCACACGGATAATCATTTGTATTAATACATTAATACGGTTTGGGAGTTTGTCAACGGGAATTTCGGGCGCAGGCAGTTGGATCCTGGGACTTCGTCCTAGGGCTAACTTGTTTAGGATGTTTTGCGGGAGCAAAGCGTAGCGAAGAGACCTGCTGTTTCTTTCTGTCCATCCGATCTAACGGCCCCTAATAAAAGTCGCCACCCTCCACTTTGTCATCCCGAGCGTAGCCGAGGGACCTGCAGTGCGCCCCGGCCCCCGCACAAAGGTCTCCGTTCCGTTAGTTCCCCCACAGAATCGTCATCCTGCCTGCCCGGCTTGCCGTGGGAGCGAAGCGCCTCACTGATTTATCGCGTGACACTGCGCTTGTGGCGCGGAGTCGAAGGACCTCGGCGGTGCCGATTTTACCTATGCTGCTCGAGCTTTTCAGCCACCTAGGCTGCACCGGACGGGCCCGCTACGGTTGTTTCCCTCGGGCCGAGAACCAAGAACTTCCTGGCATCGCGGCAGATCCTGTTGTCGGGCCGCGGTGGTCGAAAAGCTCCGAGCAGCATAGGTAAAATCGGCACCGCCGAGGTCCTTCGACTCCGCGCCACAAGCGCAGCGTCACGCGATAAATCAGTGAGGCGCTTCGCTCCCACGGCAAGCCGGGGCAGGCAGGATGACGATTCTGTGGGGGAACTAACGGAACGGAGACCTTTGTGCGGGAGCCGGGGCGCACTGCAGGTCCCTCGGCTGCGCTCGGGATGACAAGTAGAGGGTGGTGACTTTTTATTAGGGGCCGTTAGGTCGGATGGACAGAAGGAAACAGCAGGTCCCTCCACTTCGCTCAGGATGACGATTTTATTGGAGGAATTGACGAAAAACACCGAAACAAGTTAGCGCCTATGAGACAACGCCTGGGAATCCCTGCCGCTTACGGAGCCTATCGAGTAGATCGAGAACCGGTCCCTACAGAAGTCCAAGTGGCTGGCCACGCAAGGGCGCTTATTGTTTCGGCGATGGCTGGAACAGCAACGGTGCGAAGTGAATAAGGTTGTCGCGCCAGACGAGCCAGGTATGCAGACCTGGAATCTCGATCTGTGTAACAGGCATGTTCTTTTGCTTGAGGAACGCGACCAGTTTGCGATTCGGGGTAATCAGTCCGTCTTCAGTTCCGCAGGCAATCCATAGCAGTCTTAGATTTGCGGCTTTGGGGTCGAGGGTCGCGAACTGTTTGCTAAAGTCGACCTTCTGGACAGCCGCGCTGAGACCAATGACGGAGGCGAAGTGGTCCGTATGGGCAAGGCCGATGGTCACGGCTTCAAGGCCGCCCATGGAGAGGCCGGCGATGGCGTGGTCGTTGCGGTCTTTGGAGATGTTGTAGGTGGATTCGACCTGGGGCATGATCTCGGTCAGAAAGGCCCTGGTGTACAGCTCAGTGTTGTGGTCGATGCTTGACGGGTCCTTCCAGACGTCAATGGGGCTATGAATGAAGGCGAGGTCGCCGTAGCCGAGGGGCATGACGACGATCATTGGCTTCACTTTGCCTTGGGCGATGAGGTTGTCGAGAATGAAGTTCGCGCGGCCGTTGTAGAGCCAGCCCCGAGCAGAGTCAGTCCACCCATGGAGAAGATAGAGGACAGGATACGGCTTGCCGTGAGGGTCGTAGCCGGGCGGCGTGTAGACGTAATAATCGCTCTGGTTGTCGGGTAAGCCAAGGACAACAGCGGTAGTGTACGTGTAGTGATGGACTGCGCCATGAGGCACAGCCGTCTCATCCCACAGCTGTGGCCCATCCCCCGGGACGGTGACCATGTTAGCGGGGCGCATCAGGGAGTTGGAGATAACCGGGTTGGCAGGGTCGAGGAAAGAGATGCCGTTGATCTCGAAATGATAACGGTAGATCCCTGCCGGCAGCGGCGCGGAGGTAATCGTCCAGATGCCATCAGCATCCTTGCGCATAGGCAGCGGCTTGGCGACGTTTTCTACGGAACAGAGGACGGCTGTCGCGCCCGGGTCGCGATAACGGAAGGTAATGCTGTGATCGGCATTGATCTTAGTCGACGCGAAGTTGGGCAGTACCTGCGCCCAGATAGATGCATGGGTTGTTAAAAGAACGACGCTAATCCTGATGAGATTCGATGCGCAGTGAGCGATCTTCCCCTTCATGCTTGTCAGTGTACTCCCGGCAGCTCTCATTAAAATCCAAGATCTTCAAACCTGACGTTCTGTATCGGATACTGTTTCCAATCCTTGTAGTCAAAGTGCCACCACTCGTCGGGGTTGACTACGAAACCCTGCTTTTCCATGGCTTGGCGCAGCAGCGCTCGGCGAGCGCGCTCGTCGGGTGTGCCCCCGGGATAATCGGCAAACGCCCGCTTGGTCATCTCGTCGTACCCGCTGGGCATCTTCACTTCCTTGCCGGTCTGCAGATCGTATAAGGACAGGTCCACAGCGCATCCGCGATTATGCCTGGAGCCCTCCTTCGGATTAGCCACGAAAATCTTTTTGTCGTCGGGGGTCGCCTCCCAGAATATCTCGGTTACGTACCAGGGCCGGTAACCGTCGTGGATGATCAATCCGTAGCCCTGGGCCTTAAGCTCATGATTCGCGCGGACCAACGCTTCCGCGGCCGGGCGTTGAAGAAACGCCCGCGCCTGGGTATACAGGGGAGTTCCCAAAAAATTATTCGTAGTCGCGTAACGCACGTCGAGCTTGATCGTCGGATCGAGCTTGACCAGCTCCACCAGGTCAGGCTTGCGGAAACTTCCCTGCTCCCGTGGCGGCTGCTCTTTGAGCGCCTGGGCGCGCAACTCATCGATCGGGTGCAGAGGTTGGATACGGAAACTAACCTCTTGCGCGAACCCGAACTGCAGCAAAGCGAATAGGCAATAAAAAGAAGCGGCGCGTAACCGGGACACGTTTCCTCCCCCAGGCGTTAATATTTACGAACCCCGTTGAGCGTATCCTGGGGCCGAGGCTGAGTGTAAATTATGGCGATTGCACGGCAGGTTATCACATCCATTCTCCCTGATGGGACGGACATGCTCGGAACCAAGAGCCTGGCCGTCAAGATTGCAGACGAAAGCATTGTTTCCGGTTCGCTGCTCACGGTTGAGAGTAATCACTTCTGCGTATTGAAATCGCGCGGCGCGGTACTGAACATTTACGAGACCGGGCAATACGCCCTCACCACTCCCGACAAACCCATCTTTGGTTCGATCGCCCAAGGATTCTTCGGCGGCTCCTCTCCTTGGGTCTATGAGGTCATTTACGTCAACCGATCCAAGCTATTGATTCGCAGCGAGGGAGTAGCCACCAGCGAGGAGATGGCCGAGATGGCCTACCAGGTGGATTACTACATCCACGTCGATACCAAGGATGCAGCGCTCCAACTGATTACCCATTTACCCTTCAACGGCCATGTGATCGACACCCGCGAAGTCTCCGATTACGCAGGCCCGGCCATTGAACAAGCCATCAACCAGGTCGTCCAGGTGACGAAGATGGAAGACATCAATGAGCACATCAACGAGGTGCGCGAGTTGGTGAAGACCCATCTTTCTGACTTTCTGAAGGTCTATGGCATCACGCTCAACGATCTGAAGATCCTCATCATGCCCAAAGACGAGCGCATGCGGCAGTTGATCTCGCTGCAGGCGATCGGTCTTACCCCCATCGAAGCGGTGCGCTATTACCTTGCGCTGCAAATGGCTGAGAAGGGCCTGGTCTCCGCTCCCAACGCCGCGGCAGGCTTACCCTTCAACATCGGTGCTCCAGTGAGCGGGTTCTTTCCCGCGGGCACGGCCACCGGATTGCCCGGAGAAAAATAGTGGTGAACAACGGATTTTATGATGCCGGCGCGCTAAGACAAATCGCCACCAACCTGTTTTATGGCTGGGGCTACAACTTCTACCGCGTCGAGAACCAGCTGCGCGCAGACGATCAGCTGGTTCGCAGCAAGGCCGCATCGCTGCTCGGTATCGCGATGGCCAGTGTGGAGGCTGCGGAGAGCGCGTACCGGCGCGAGTTCCTCCCCGCACCCTCGCGGTGCAAGCCATTTGCCGACCCGGCTGCAATCGCAGGCGCCCAACGCCTGGAGAGGCTGGCCCGAGGGATAGGCGCCCTGGAAGCGTCGATTCAACAGCAGCCGGTTCCCGAGAATGATCGCATGACCCAACGCTATCGCCAGGAGGCAGCCACCCTCAAGGTCCTGATTGAGCACGATGAGCGGCTGGTGGGTCAATGCGACCTGCTGCGATCCATGGTGGAGCACCAGGATTGCGCCAAGGTCCTGGAGAACCTTCCCGCCCTTGAGCTGGGACTGGAGGCCATTCGAACTACCCTGCAGGATCGAGAAGCCGTGCTGCTCGATCGTGCACGATAAAAGCCAGAATAAAGGCGAAGAGGGATATGGCTGACATCTTTGAAATTACCCGTAGAGAGTTTATTCGTAACTCCGCTCTCCTCTCTGCCGGCACGGCCCTGGGTCACGCGGCGGTACTGCCCAGGACACTGGTCCCTATGTGCCCGGGCCTGTGTTTCCCTACGGCGCTGTCTATTTCCGCAAAACCAACCCGCCGGAAGAAGACTGGGCGCGGGACCATGAGACCGCGGCGCGGGTAGGAATGAATATTTTCCGCCACTGGTTCATGTGGTCGGCAATCGAAGTGGCTCCGGGAAAATATGATTGGTCCGATTACGACCGGATGATGGACCTCGCAGCCAAAAACGGAATCAAGGTTGTCCTGGAAGAGCTGGTGGGATGTGCTCCCGAGTGGGCTTTCCGCAAATACCCCCATGCCCGTTACCTGGGCAGCGACGGATTCGTCGTGGACAGCACCGTATCGGAGAGCAGCGCGACGGGCGGCTTTCCTGGACTGTGCCTCGACAATCCAGAGGTGCAGGCCCTCGCCCAGACTTTCTTAGTGGCGCTGGTGGAACATTATCGCGACCATCCCGCGTTGTTCGGCTACGACATCTGGAACGAGGGCACATCCTTCGGAGGAAATCCGAGAAGAATGTACTGCTATTGCGAGGGCAGCAAGCGCAAGATGCGGGAGTGGCTTCAGCTCCGTTACGGATCGCTGGAGAAAACGGCGAAGGCATGGCATCGTTACAGTTACCAAACCTGGGACGACGTGGAACCTCCGCGCTCCTTCTCCGGATATCCCGACAGCCTCGATTGGCTGCAGTTCCGCATCGACAATGCCTATAGCCTGTTCGATTGGCGAATCAAGTTATTTCGCAAGCTCGATCCCAAGCACCGCATCACCGCGCACGGAGTTTCGGGAACCCTTATTAGCTTGCCTTCCGCCTCCCATGATGAATGGCGCTCGGCTGCGGAAGTCGACATCTGGGGCCTGACCTGGATCGCGGCCAGACAGGGCGACGAGCACTGGAAGCAGTATCAGGCGGTCGACCTGGTGCGCGGCGGAGCACGGGGCAAACCGTTCTGGCATGCGGAAGCAGAGGGTGGCCCGCTCTGGATGCAACCTCAAGTCATTGGCCGCCCGAGAGAGGATGGCCGCATTCCCGACCCTGAGGACCTCCGCATCTGGAATCTCGTCTCCTGTGCGGCTGGCGCCAAGGGCATTCTCTATTGCCGCTGGCGGCCTCTCCTGGACGGCCCTTTGTTTGGGGCGTTTGCACCCTTCGCCATGGATGGCTCGGTCACGCCGCGAGCGGAGATGGCGGGCCGCATCGCGCGGTGGGCAAACCAACACCCGCGGCTCTGGCAATCAAACCCCATCAAGGGCGACATAGGACTGGTATTCATCCCCGAATCTGAGATCTTCAACTATGTGCAGCAGGGAGACACCGATTTCTATTCCCAATCGGTACGCGGGGCTTATCAGGCTTTCTTCGACTCCAACATACAACCTGACTTCGTCGCGCTTGAAAATATCAGTGAATACAAAATCATCTATCTGCCCTATCCGGTTATGTTGAAGCAGGAAACGGTGGCTAAGTTGCGCAGTTATGTCGAGCAGGGCGGCACCCTGGTGAGTGAGGGTCTGCCCGCGTACTTCGGCGACCATGGCCACGTGGGAACAGTTCAACCCAACTATGGTTTCGATGAGGTATTCGGCGCGCGCGAAAGTTACGTCGAGTTTACCCCCGATATCTCCAACGATCTGATGCTGGAAGTCAAAGGCTCGAAAATCTATGGGCGCTATTTCCGGCAGGATTATGAATTACACGGCGGCGATGCCGTGGGACATTACTCCAATGGCGCGATCGCGGCAGTTGAGCACAAATACGGACAAGGCCGTACTTTACTGATTGGCTCCTTTCCTGGCGCGGGCTACTTTTTACATCACGGCGCCGCGACCAAAGATCTTTTCGCGAGTTTCCTGGAATTGGCGGGAGTGGTTCCCCAGGTGAAGATTGACGATACGAGCGTACAGGCCCGGCTCCAACAGGGAGCGGGCGGCACTTATCTATGGGTAACCAACCCAACCCGGGAGCACCGGCAGGTCAAGATAGGGCTCGCGCCGGCTGCAGGTAATTTCAAGTCCGGAGAGGATCTCTGGGGGAACCAGAGCGTCGCGCTTGACGGCCACCAAGTCACGGTAAGTGTTGGCGGCCGAGACGCCGCAGTCATCGCCCTGCTCTAACGCAGGGCGATGACCACCGCCACGGCTAGTCGTAGTATTCCAGGCCCAGGTGGGTGATCAGGGACTCGCCCTGGATGTGGCGCAGCGTGTTCTTGAGCTTCATCAACTGGATGAAGAGATCGTGCTCCGGATAAAGGCCGGGAGCCGTCATGGGTGACTTCCAATAAAAGCTAAGCCATTCCTGAATGCCCAGGTCTTTCAATTCCGGAGTACGCGCCGCCAGGTCCAGGAAAAGCACCAGGTCGAGCGCGATGGGCGCGGCCAGGATCGAATCACGGCACAGGAAATCGACCTTGATCTGCATCGGGTAGCCGAGCCAGCCGAAGATGTCGATATTGTCCCAACCCTCTTTATTATCACCACGCGGCGGATAATAGTTAATCCTCACCTTGTGGTAAATATCCTTATACAGGTCGGGATAGAGATCGGGTTGCAGGATGAAGTCGAGCACGCTCAGCTTGGACTCTTCCTTGGTCTTGAACGACTCCGGATCGTCCAGCACTTCGCCATCGCGGTTGCCCAGGATGTTGGTCGAGTACCAGCCGCTCACGCCCAGCATGCGCGCCTTGAAGGCCGGCGCCAGCACCGTCTTCATGAAGGTCTGTCCGGTCTTGAAGTCCTTACCGGTAATGGGCGCACTGTTCTTGCGGGAAAGCTCCTGCATCACCGGCAGATCGACGGTTAGGTTCGGCGCTCCCATGGCGAACGGAACGCCCTCTTGCAGCGCCGCATAGGCGTAGATCATCGACGGCGCGATGTTGATGTCGTTCTCTTCCAGACCCTTTTCAAACGCGGCCAGGGACTGGTGAACCGCCGTCGGGGTGAGAAAGATCTCGGTCGAACCGCACCAGATCATCACCTGGCGCGCAGTGACCTTTTTGTAGGCCTGAATGTCCGCCCGCAGCTGCTCGGCCAGATCGCGCTTATTTTTGCCCTTCTTGACGTGGGTGCCCTGCAGACGCTTGACGTAGTACTGGTCGAAAACCGCGGGCATGGGCCGGATGCCTTCGAGGAAGGGCCGAACGGTCTCCAATTGATCGCGATCGAGCACGTGCGCGGTTCTGGCCGCCTCGAACATGTTTTCGGGAAAAATGTCCCAGCCCGTGAAGCAGAGATTATCGAGCTTGGCTAAGGGGACGAAGTCCTTGATCAGAGGGCTGTTGCCGTCCGTGCGCTTGCCCAGGCGAATGGTTGCCATTTGGGTAAGGGAGCCGATAGGCTTGGCGATTCCCTTGCGGACGGCTTCCACGCCGGCCACCAAGGTCGTTGCAACCGACCCCATTCCGGGGATCATGATTCCTAGTTTTCCATTGGCTGGCTGAATCGGTGAACTGTCAGCAGGCGCTTGGCCGCTGCTCTTAGGCGTAGACATTTTCTTGCAGGTCCGTCCTCTCGGGGCGTTATTTATGATCGCTCTGCTGGCTTGGCTTGCCCGCGCGGCCGGAGCAACAGTGAAGCACCATTTAAGTCTCAGCTTTCATTTCTCCTTTGGCAAATCGGAGCCGCCCAAAGGAGAGAAAGCACGGCTTAACGGTAGCCAAGCGTACCTTAGGAGCAGGGCGAGTCAGGCCGCGGCGACCCGCTGCTTCCAGTGCGACCACACAAACCAGATAATGGCCGCCAACAGCACCAACCTCCACGCCAAGATGAAAGCGGTGAAAAACCTCCTTGAAGCGCGGGTCCGTATCCCATGAGCGGCCAAGCCGCATGCCGACGTAGGCCAGCGACAAAGCACCACGGCCAAGACCCCAGGAAGGTATAGATGTGGAAACGCCACAGCGGCATGCGGGCGATTCCGGCAGGCAGGGCGATAAAGGTGCGCACCACCGGCAGCAGACGCGCCAGGAAAACCGTGATCGATCCGTATTTGAGAAAGAATTGCGTGGTGCGGTCCAGATCGTGCCGGCTGAGCAGAACGTACTTGCCAAAACGCTCCACCAGCGGGCGGCCCCCGTGGGCTCCGACCCAATAAGCCACTGCCGAGCCCAGGTTGCAGCCGAGGGCGCCGGCCGTGGCCACCCACAAAAGCTGGAACCTGCCCGTGTGGACCAGGTACCCGGAGAACGGCATGATGATTTCAGACGGCAACGGAATGCAGGCCGACTCGATGCCCATCAGCAGCGCGATGCCCAGGTAACCCGAGGCGGAAATAACACCGATGATGAAGTTGGCGAGGACAGCTAAAATTTTCTCGGTCATTCGCAGGCAGTATAGCCTGACGACCTCAAAATGATCGCCCACCTGCTTTGTTAACATGGAGTTGGAAAAGGATCACACCATGGCAGAAGCCCTTCTCAGATGCTGGTACGGCTCGGTCAGGCGCGGATGAAGGCCGCGGCAAAGAAGGCGCCCGTCACGAAGGCCGCCGGGAAAAAGGCGGTGGCGAAGAAAACAGTCAAGAAGGGGCCGCGGCGCAATCCTCTGGCTCCCGAACGCATTGCCGCGCTGCTGGAACGATTGGCACAGGCCTATCCCGGCGCCGAGTGCGCCTTGCACCACAGCAACGCGTGGGAGTTGCTGGTGGCCACCATCCTCTCCGCGCAATGTACGGACGCGCGCGTCAATATGGTCACCCCCGCCCTGTTCAAAAAATTTCCCACCCCCACTGACTTTGCCCATGCACCCCTGGTGGAGATTGAAGAGCAGATCCGCTCCACCGGCTTCTATCACAATAAAGCCAAGTCTTTGAATGGGGCCGCGCGCAAACTCACCGCCGAATTCGGCGGCAAAGTTCCGCAAACGATGGAAGAGCTGTTGACCCTGCCGGGCGTGGCGCGCAAAACGGCCAACGTGGTGCTGGGTGTGGCCTTCGGAAAAGCCGTGGGAGTGGTGGTGGATACCCATGTGCTTCGGCTATCGAGACGTCTCGAACTTACCCAGGCTACCGAGCCGATCCAGGTGGAGAAAGATCTGATGAAGATCATTCCTCAGGACCACTGGATTGCGTTCTCCCATGAAATGATCCACCACGGACGCCAGGTTTGCATCGCCCGCAAACCGCGCTGTGCCGATTGCACGCTGGAGCCGCTGTGCTACTCCAGTGATAAAACCTGGAGCAGCCACTAGACCACTTTGCCTTCACGGAGCAATTTGGCCAAGAGATATAGCCATTAGATAGCCTGCGCGCGATCGTAGTAGCAGGGTTCCCACCGCATTCTTCTCGATATACTGAGGCACTGGTTGTTGTTACGCACCAGTGTACGAAAATCAAGAATAGCCGGATCGAGTTGGCAGTAGGATGATTGAACAGACTCTCGGGACATCTCTGCGTTATCTACGTGAACAACATGGCATGTCACTGCGGGCTCTCGCCGACCGCGTGGACTTTTCCGCCAGCTTTCTCTCGCAAATTGAGAATGGGCAGTGCTCGCCCTCCATCTCTTCGATGGAGAAAATAGCCAACGCGCTGGGGGTGACGCTGGGACAGTTTTTTCTCTCCGCCAATCAGCAGGTCAATATCGTGCGCGCGAGTGACCGCGCGCACATGGCCCTGGATTGGTCGCGGGCCGAAATAGCATCGCTCGGAGCTCTTTCCAATTCATCGCAATTCCGCGCGTCCATGCTCATCATCAAGCCCAGCGGCCTCACGGGAAACCATGCCACGCCTTCCATCTCTGATGAATTCGCCATGGTGTTTGAAGGCAAAGTCATCCTGAAGCTGCAGGAAAGTGAGCAGGTTCTCGAGCGCGGTGATTCCGTCACCATCGTCGCTGGAACCGGTCGCCAATGGCGTAATGAATCGGACGCTTTAGCTGAGATTCTGGTCATCTCCCTGGGTCCTTATCGCTGACATGCTGCAGTCTCGCTCACTTTCCCTTTGTTTTGCTGCTGGGTCTGGCCACGGCATACATCTCAGCGGCAATCCGATCGAAAAGCGCGTATCCATCGTCGCCGTCCCGATACAGGTCGAAGTGTGTTCGCCCGGGGACAAAGGTGAACTGCGCCTGCCCTTGCAAACGATCTAACAAGGCTTGCAGGCGGTGCGCCGCCCCGTCCAGGTAAAAGGTATCGTCGGTACCCACAAAGAGATGGATTTTGCCGCGAAGGTCGGGCGCGAGCGTGGTCCAGTGGGTCTCAATCCGGTGGGCGATGTCGTAGTGTTCCCCCCAGTACTCAACCACCTTCGGATCGACCGCCCCAGTCGCGCGATTAAACATCTCCAGAGGACGCCCATCCGGGCCCCGCGGTGAGAAGACCCATTCGAAGGAAGACAACTGGCCGCCATAATCTCCCAGCACAACCTCCAGGTGAGCCATCTGCTCCATGGTGGCCAGCACCTTGGCATGCGCGCGAACGATGGGTTGCGCAGAACCATCCGCGCGGTGATACATGTTTGCCTTCGGCGCGTATAAATCGACGGTGCTGAATGCGTGGAAGTCACTGGGATCGGGCGATGTAGACCATGTACCGCCAAAGATCTTCGGGTACGCGGTTTGCAGCCACAGCGTCGCCCAACCGCCGGAGGAGTGACCTTGCAAAAATCGTCCGCTGGCCCGGGCATCCATGCGGTAATGGGCTTCCAGGTAAGGAATCAGCTCCGTGGTGAGCGCCGTGCCCCACGGGCCATTGTTTACGCCGTCGGCAAATTCATGGGTGCCGGTAAGGCTGCTCTCATCGAGCAGCACCCATATCATCTGCGACATTTTTCCATTTTGCATCCGTTGATAAAGTGGCGGAGCGTAGCGGCTGCGTAAGGAAGCCAGTGTGTCGCCAAAGCCGTGGGTGAAATAGACCGTCGGATAGCGTTGCGCCGGATGTGTGCGATAGCCGGGCGGCAACAGCACCCAGGCCCTCATATGTATATCCCGGCCCCAAAAGCGGCTTAGCACTGGACTACGAAAGTCGATCGGCTCGAGCGCGGAGAGCAGCTCCGGCTCATTGCTAAGTGGATCGGGAGGTTCGGGTACAGTCATGGTCAGCGTCAACGCGGGTGGCGGTTGTTGCTGAGGATTCCAGGCCGGCAATGCTGCGACGTCACTCTCCAGGTCGCCCGGCGCGCGCCCGGAATAATTGTACGTATGCCCGACATCGAGCACCGCTTGCACTTCGTAATCCCCCGAGGGCGCATTCGACAGGGGTCCCGGAAAGACGACATCGTCGGCATCCACGCTCACGGTCTGTCCAGGTGCCAAATAGGGGACCTCTTTAGCCGCAACATAGGTTTTCGTGACCGTCATCAGGTCGCTGTCGACCACCTTGTCGCCATGTCCCGGGGAAACAAAGAGCAGCAGCCGGCCGGAGACTGGGGACGAGAACTGCGGTCCCAAGGTAACGCGAAAGAAAAGATGTTGGGGAAAGCCTTGCTGTTGGGCCGTTGCCGTGAAGGCTGCCAGGCAATAGAAAACGGCTAAAAGATAACGACGCATTACCAAATGTAACCTCTCACCAATATGAGTTCCGGCATTTCGATGTTAACGGGACGGGGCTAAAGAGTCTGCGTGAAAACGACTCTCTTCAAATTGAGTACCGTAGGGACGGCGGAGAGTAGCCCAGGACCATGTCCCATAAGCGCTAACTTGTTTAGGGTGTTTTTCGTCAAGACTCCCACAGAATCGTCATCCTGAGCGCAGCGCCTCACAGATTGATCGGGTCATACAGAGCTTGTAGCGCGGAGTCGAAGGACCTCGGCGCTACAAGCTCTGTATGACCCGATCAATCTGTGAGGCGCTGCGCTCAGGATGACGATTCTGTGGGAGTCTTGACGAAAGCACCTATCGCTGAGTATTCAGCTTATCGATAGCGCGCTTCAACTCTTCAAGCTTTTGCCCTGCCTCGCCCAACTTACCTTCCGCGGTCAGCCTTTGATAGTCGGCCAGGTCTTTGGCGGCTTCGGCGATGGTTGGCTTCAGTTCCACTGCGGGCTGAGGCGCAGCGGCGCCCGCGGGTTGCGGAGCAGCTCGCTGCGGGGGTTCGGCAGACGTCAGGGATGATCCTCCACCTGCAAACAGAGCAGTGAGCGCCGCCTCAAAGGTCGACCCGTACGCCAGCCGGTCTTGCAGCGCCAGCACCACCAGCCGCAGCTCCGGCATCGGGCTGCGTTCCGCCTGCAGATAGATCGGCTCCGCATACAGCAACGCGCGCCCGGTTGGAATCACCAGCAAAGTGCCGCGCCGCACGTGCGAGCCCTGCTGATTCCACAGCGTCAATTGCCCGGAGAGTTGCGCATTCTGATCGATGCGCGCCTCAATCTGCAGCGGTCCGTCCACCAGCTTGTTCTTGGGAAAGTTGTAGACCACCGATGTGCCGTAGTGCTCGCCATCGCTGCGGCCCCCGATCCAGCCAATCAAATTATTACGGTTGGCAGGCGTGAAAGGCAGAATCTCTACGAACTCCATGCCGGTTTCATCCGGTAGCTTCATCAAGACAAAATTCGGCTGCATCGGCTGCGTGGTTTGCCCGCCACCCTCGCTCATGCCGACTTCCGTGGCCACCGTCCACAGATCGTCGCGGTTGTAGAACACCGCCGGATCCGTCATGTGATACAGCCCGTAGACGTCTCCCTGCATTTTGAGCAACAGCTCGGGATAACGCATATGCTTGCGCAGCCCCGAGGGCATCGCCGACCCATCTTTGAACAGCCCGGGAAAGATATTTCGGTAGGCGGCGAGGATTGGGTCCTGGTTATCAAAAACGTAAAACGTAGTGGATCCGTCGTACGCGTCGATGACCACCTTGACGCTATTGCGCATGTAGTTGATGAAATCGTCGCCCAGCCGGTAATGGGTCGAATACGGATACTGGTCCGAAGTGGTGAACGCATCCATCACCCACGACAGCCTGCCATCCTCGCCCACCACCATATATGGGTCGGGATCGTAGGTGAGAAACGGTGCCAAGGCCTGTACACGATCGCGCACGTTGCGCCGCATCAGCAACCGGCTCTGCGCGTTCACGTCATCGCTGAAGGGCAACTTTCCCAGATCGCCGCGGTCGATGGCGAGCAAAATGCGCCGGGCAAATCCGCCCAGCTCGATGCCGCCGGTACCCTGATAGGACGTAACACTGTTGCTCTGCCCCTGGGGGTAATTGAACTCCTGTTGTCGTGTTTTGACGTACACGTCAGTATTCGTCAGCTCGCCAAAATAGATCTCCGGGCGGGTCACGGTCAGGCCGGGTACGGTGCTCTGCACCGGCATGTTGCTCAGGTAGAGGGTGGGCAGCCCTTCCGTCGTAAACCCATTCACGGGGTTCATGGTAATGCCGTAGCCGTGGGTGTAAATCAGCTTTTCATTGATCCAGTTGCGGCTGCTCTCGGGCAATTTTTCGACGTTCAGCTCGCGCGTGGCGAGCATCACCTGGCGCAAGGTGCCATCGATCACATAGCGATCGATGTCGATATCGGGAAAGTCATAGTAGGTGCGAATTTCCTGAATTTGACGCAATGTGTCCTGCAGCGCCTGCCAATCCCACAAGCGGATGTTCTGCAGCGTTGCTTGATTGTTCGCCGGATCGGCCGCACCAACCGTCGTCTCCGCGGGAAACTCACGCTGCACGAACTTGTCCAATCCGTAGGCCTGGCGCGTCATCAGGATGTTGTGCGCAATATAGGGTTGCTCGCGGACCAGTTCATTCGGCTTGACGATAAAACTGCTCATCCACCAACCGGCCACGCGAACGCCGGCGAAGCACAGCGCAGCAGGAAGAATCGCGGCCACCAGCCAGCGTCCCCGGGCCACCGTTATGGCGTTGACGACTGCGGCCACCGCCCCGGCAACCAGCGCCACGCAGACCAGAAGCAAGCCGCCAAGCGTGACGTGTGCGTCGGTGTAGGTAACCCCTCCGAAGACCGTATGATCGTCGAACAACAGATCATACCGGCCGAGGTACACGCGCACCGCCAGGATCAGCAGCAGGAAAGCAAAGGTGATGGAAAGTCCGCGCCAGGGCAAGATGAGATAGCTGCGGCGTTTGGCCAGCGCCCCGGCTCCACCGGTGATGACGATGAAGAAAACAGCCACCACACAGGTGATGATGGCGAGCGTGAGCAGCCAGCCGGAGATGAGTTGCCATGCCGGCAGAGTAAAGAGAAAAAAGTTCAGCGGCTTTCCGAAGATGGGGTCGACAACGCTGCCCATGGCACGCGGTGCGTAGAAAAAGAGCGCCAGCGTGGGCCATTCCGCCATCATGCCCGCGCCCGTGACCAGGGCAATGACCAGCGATCCGCCGAAGGCGAGCAGCTGCATCACCGGCTCGACCGGGAGACTCACCGGCTGTCCCCCAAAGAAGATGGTATGGCTACTGGGTAAATCGGGCAGATGCGCCCGTTTCAAGGCGGCGAACGTTGCGTACAGGATAAAGAACGTGGCCGCTGCAAAGAGCGTGAAGATGCTCCATTGAAGAACCAGCGATTTTGAGAACACGCTCCCATAACCGAGCGATCGGAACCACAGCAGGTCGACAAAATACGAGACCGCGGTGCGGCCACCGAAGACGATCAGGGCAACGACCCCGATCAGAATAAGGAAGCGGCGGCGGCGGCGCCGCGGATTTTTCAGCGGCCAATCAAGAGAAGTGGGCATTGCTCCACTCATTCTACCGGCATTCCTCTCCTCAAAGTTGCGGGCGGCGTTGTATACCGGGCGCAACACTTGGATTTCCACTCGTAACTTCCTTGGAAACGTATAGCGGAATATGATGGTGCGGACTTCGGAGAACTCTCCCTATGGCTGCCAAAACATCCTCCTCGCGGTTCTCTTCCCAGCAACGCGTAGTACTGGCCGGTAGTGAAAAGGCTTCCCTTTCCGCGGCAACCGGTGAAAAGGCGGCTCGCCCCAGCAGTGTCCTCACCGTTTCTGTCGTCGTCCGGCGCAAGAATCCGCTCAATACCAAGCGCCTGGGCCAAGACCGCCTCACGCGTACGCAGTATCGCCAGCAACACGGCGCCGATCCGGCCGCGATCACACTGGTGCGCGCTTTCGCAAAAGAGTTCGGGCTGACAGTCGAAAAGGGCACCCCAAAACCCGAGCGCCGCACCATCAAGCTCACCGGAACGGTCACTGCTATGCAGAAGGCCTTTGGCGTCACCCTCACGCAAAAGGTTCTCGACGGCAACACCTATCGCGTTCGCGAAGGCAGCATTCTTCTGCCCTCCGAACTGGCCGGCGCGGTGGAGGCTGTCCTCGGGCTCGATAATCGTCCCCAGGCCCAACCTCACTTTCGTGTCCTGGGCTCTGCCATCAACGCCAACATTGGGGGCACGGGAGGCTTCGCCCGCGCCCATGCCAGCGCAGCCGGCACCTCGTATACGCCCGTTCAGGTGGGAGAGCTCTACCAGTTCCCCAAGGGTGCGAAGGCCGCCGGACAGACCATCGGCATCATCGAGCTGGGTGGTGGCTATCGTGCCGCGGACCTTACTGCCTACTTCAAGGGGCTGGGCCAGGCGGCGCCCAAGGTAACTGCTGTCTCCGTCGACAAGGGCAAGAACTCTCCTGGCAATGCGAACGGTTCGGATGGCGAGGTCATGCTCGATATTGAAGTCTCGGCTGCTGTCGCTCCCGGGGCAAAGATTGTTGTCTACTTCGCGCCCAACACCGACCAGGGCTTCATCGATGCCGTCAGCAGCGCTGTCCACGACACAACCAACAAGCCGAGCGTGATTTCGATCAGCTGGGGTGGGCCGGAATCCAGCTGGACTACACAGGCCATGACCGCACTCGACGCCGCCTGCCAGTCTGCCGCGGCGCTCGGCATCACGATAACCGTCGCCGCGGGCGACGACGGCTCAAGCGACGGAGCCACCGGCAACAACGTCGACTTCCCTGCCTCCAGCCCGCACGTGCTGGCCTGTGGTGGAACCAAGCTCATCGGCAGCGGCAGCACCATCACATCCGAGGTGGTGTGGAACGAACTGGCCAGCAATGAGGGCGCGACTGGAGGCGGAGTGAGCAACGTCTTCGCCCTGCCTTCCTGGCAAGCCACCGCCAAGGTGCCGGCGCCCTCGGGAAGAAGCCGGCGGCCGCGGCGTCCCCGACGTTTGCGGAGACGCCGACCCTGTGACCGGTTACCAGGTACGCGTCGATGGCCAAAGCATGGTCATTGGCGGTACCAGCGCCGTTGCCCCACTTTGGGCAGGACTGATCGCACTCAACAATCAGCAGAACGGAAAAAGCGCCGGCTTTATCCAACCCCAGATCTATGCCGCGAAGGCTGCGTCTGCATTCCGCGACATTGTCTCAGGAAACAATGGCGCATTTTCCGCCGGCCCTGGTTGGGACGCCTGCACCGGCCTCGGCTCTCCCATCGGCTCCAAGATCATCGCGCTCCTGGCTGCTTCCGCGACGACCACGAAAAAGGGAGGCGGAAAGAAACCAGTCCGCATGCGGCCGGCAAAGAAAAAGCGCGCTCGGCGAGTAAAGGCCAAATAGTTGACCCGCAACCAAGGTGGGTGCCCCATTCAAGCCTTCTGTTGGCCTGAATGGGATACCACGGCACTCGAAGTGCCTTTCTTTGTCATTAGGAGCACCCAACTTGCCTAGGACAAGTTGAGAAAGAAATGACACTGCAAAATGGATGCGAGGCCCGGAGGGCCGGTCGGCAAAACCGTCAGCCCAGCCCGGAAGGGCTGGGAATCAATCCCCAAGATGATCTGAGCGCCAGAGGCGCGACACTAAACGTGAGCCCTCTCCCACTCCCACCTGTGTCATTAGAAGGAAGCCGAGGGATCTGCAGTTGCCTAACTCGTAACTACAACTTTGGCGTACAGTCCTATATCGATACACTCTTCACCTGTTACAAACTCCTGGTTTAGCATCGGGACGGGCTAACCATGCGAAGACTGGGATGGAATCTGATCGTTGGCGCGACAGTACTTCTCGCTGGTTGCAGTCCGGGCAGCCAAACCCCGGCAAGCCCATCCCAACCCAGCACCCTGACGCTCACCACAACTTCCCTTCCTGCAGGAACAGTAGGCGCCGCGTATAGCAGCCTGGTGGCAGCATCCGGCGGTACTACTCCGTACACTTACAGCGCGGCTAGCCTGCCCAGTGGTTTGTCCATCAATAGCGTAACCGGAGCGATTACAGGTACACCGGCGCAAAGCTCTGTCGGGACCGCCTCAGTAACCATCAAGGTGACGGACTCGACACAGCCTTCGCCGCAATCGGCCGTTTCCAATCTAAGCCTCAAGATCAGCCCGGTCGCACTTGCCGTGACCACAACCTCTCTCCCCGCCGGCGCCGCCACGTCGCCCTATCCATCGACCACGCTGCAAGCCTCCGGAGGCGTCAGTCCTTATACCTGGTCGTTGGCATCAGGTAGCAGCTTGCCTGCCGGGTTGAATTTGTCGACCGGGGGAGTCCTCTCCGGCACGCCTGCCGCCGGATCCGGCGGTCCCTACTCGTTGACCTTTATGGTCACGGATTCTCTTACTCCCCCCGAAACCGCCCAGGCTACGCTCACGCTGACCATATCCGGCGGCCCAGCGCTCACCCTGACCACGACCACACTGCCCAACGCAACCTTGAATACCGCCTACTCAGCGACACTGGCAGCGGCCGGTGGAGTCACCCCATATACCTTCTCCCTGGCCAATGGCGCTTCCCTGCCGGCAGGATTAACCCTCTCCTCCGCGGGCACGATCAGCGGTACACCCACCAAGGCGGGAAGCACGGCCTTCTCCGTCCAAGTGGTGGATTCGAGTACGCCCACTCCCCTTTCGCAGACGGGTAACCTGAGCATCACGGTAAACTCATCGGCCGGACCGTCATGCGGCAACATGAGCACGGGCAATGGAGCCAGCCTCAACGGCTACGTACCGTTCCCCGCCTCAAACCTCTGGAACACGAACATCGCCTCCGCCGCGGTCGATGCCAACTCGGCAGCCATCATCACCGCGCTGACGGGAAGCAACCTGCACCCGGACTTCTCCAACGTTGTCGACGGAAACTACGGGATACCCTACGTTGTGGTGGACTCCAACACCACTCCAGGCGTGCCCGTGACCATGAATACTTATCCCAGCGAAAGCGACATCACTCTCTACCCGATCCCCATCACCGCTCCTATCGAGGGCTTCCCGCCCGCCTGCACCACCACGGGAGACAATCACCTGATCGTGATCGATAAGACACAGTGTTGGATCTATGAGACCTGGCAAACACAGCAGTGCAACGGCGCCTGGAGCGCGGCCAACGGGGCCATCTGGGATCTGACCAGCACCGAGCATCGTCCCTACGGGTGGACCTCGGCAGATGCCGCAGGCCTGCCCATCTTTCCCGGCCTGGTACGCTACGACGAAGTAGCGGCGGGCGCCATCAACCACGCCATCCGCGTGACGGTGGCGCAAACCAAAAGCGATGCGAATGGGGGATTATTTGTCGCCCCGGCCACCCACGCGGCGGGCAACAGTTCCACCACCAACAACATCATGGGGATGCGCCTGCGGCTCAAGGCCAGCTTTGACATCACTGGCTTCAGCGCTGCCAACCAGGTGATCCTCAAAGCCATGCAGAATTACGGCCTGATCGTCGCCGATAACGGCAGCAACATGTTCTTCCAGGGAGCGCCCGACGCACGCTGGGACGACAACGACCTGGACGCTTTGAAAGCGATCGATGCGTCAAACTTCGATGTGGTGCAAATGGGAACCGAATACGATGATGCCACCGCTCCCACCGGCGCCGTGCCCACTATCAGCAACTTCACCGCGTCGCAAACAACGGTAACGGCCGGTACACCGGTGACCTTAAGCTGGACGGTAGCCAATGACTCGTACGATTTCATCGATGTCGTCGGCCCGGTCCGCGGAGGAACGCAAACCGTAACGCCAACCGCAACGACCACCTACACATTGAACTCCACCAACCAGTATGGGCGTTCGACCATGGCAGTTACGGTAACCGTGCAGTAGTCTATTCCCTCCTTAGGTTGCCCTAACAGAACCTCATAGGAATTGGACGGGTGCCCCAGGTTCCTATAGGGTTCTGCTAGGGCACGGGCTACGCGGGAAAAGCTCTTAGTCGCATACAGTCGGCAGACCAGGGTCGCCGGCGAATCTGAACAGCGTCAACAGCTGTGACTCCGTCACTCTGTCGGTGGAAAGCGCAAGAGACGACAACTGCTCCGCGCGGAACCACCCAGCGCCCGCTGTCTCCGCCGTTTCCTGTGCCAACTCGCCGCCTTCGATCTCACATCTCACAAAAGCTTTGTAAACATACCAGGGCTGGGGCGGATGCGGGTGTTTCCGCTTGTCATAGAGCGCCAGCAGACGCACCGCCCGAACCCGCAATCCGGTTTCCTCTTCTGCCTCTTTCATGGCCACCTCAAACGGTGAATAGCCAACGTCGGCCCAACCGCCAGGCAGCGTCCACCTTCCCTGGTCGCTCTTTTCCTTCACCAGCAGAATTTCGTTGTCTCCGCGAAATAACACCGCCCGAACATCAACCTTCGGCGTCTGGTATCCGGACTCGGAGGCGAAGCTGCGAATGATTTTCTCCCGCGGCTCATCGGTCATTTCCACAAGCAGGTCGACACTGATACCTCGGATCTCTTCATAGCGTTCCCGGTCATACGCATTGGTGGTGTAAGCTATTCCAGCCTGCGCAATGGCCTGGAGCCGCTGGGCGTGCGTCAGTAATCTACTTGACTCCATCCGTCACCAATCCTGCATTGCGATATGTGGGTTCGGCTCCATTCTAAAGGCTGCAGCAGAGGCGAAAGCGCGGGCGAGCGGGTATATTAGCGGAGTAACGCAAGATCGCTGACCGCTCCAGCGTGCGTCTAGCTGTAAGTTCCGTGAACGAGGTCCTCGGGTATGTGCCGGAATATCAAAATGCTATTCAACTTCGATCCTCCCGTGACTGCTGAAGAGGTGCGCGCTGCCTCCCTCCAGTATGTGAGAAAGATAAGCGGCTTCAATAAGCCCTCGAAGGCGAACGAGGCTGCCTTCCTGGCGGCGGTGGACGACGTGGCCGCCATCTCCAGCCGGCTTCTCTATTCGCTGGAAACCAATGCGGCCCCAAAGAGCCGCGAAGAGGAGGCAGCAAAAGCCAAGGCTCGCAGCGCGGAAAGATTCCACGCCTAAACCAGCCACCGTCCCGTAGTTTGCCAGCCAAAGTTTAAAGTTTGATGGACCTTGCGCCCATTTGGCCACTCTGCCTGTATCCTTGCACTGCATGACTGACCAGATTGCCGGCGCCAAGCCACGCCGCACCACCCGCGCCCTTGCCGCGATCGGTGTGGGCTCGACCTTGTTCTTTGCGGCCCGCTTCCTGTTGAATTACTTCGGCCCGGCGATTCCCTATTCCATGCCGGACGAGAACAAGGCCGATCTCGACTCCTACGAGTTCATGCAGTTTCTTAGCATCGTGACCGATGGCACTCTGCGCCATTCGCGTATCTCGCGGCTCAAGAACGGAGTCGAGTTCTACCCCGCACAACTCGAAGCCATCCGCCGGGCGAAACAAGCCATCAACCTGGAATTCTACGAATTCACACCAGGACAAGTTGCCGACGAGATGCTGGCTTCGCTCACCGAGCGGGCCGCGGCCGGGGTTGAAGTGCGGGTCATTATCGATGCTCTCGGCAGCTTTGGCACCCCTGACTCCTACTTCAACGGTTTGCGCGCGGCGGGCGGCCAGATGCGTTGGTATCACCCCCTCCGCTGGAACACCTGGCCGAACGCCAACAACCGCACCCATCGCAAGCTATTGATCGTGGATGGGGAGACCGGTTTCATGGGTGGTGCGGGTGTGGCCGATCATTGGTTATTCGAAACCGCTGTTCCCGCCTGGCGCGATACCGTCTTTTGTGTCGAAGGCGAAGCGGTGGCCGGCCTCATATCCGCCTTCTGCGAAAATTGGCTTGAGGCCTCGGGGGAGATTCTTTCCGGCGCAAAACAATTTGCCTTCCGCGCCACACCCGACGGCGCTGAAAGTTTCGTGGTCACCAGCACGCCGCGCGGCGGCGGCACCTCGGCACGCATTCTCTTTCAAGCCTTGATCAACAGCGCACGCGATAACATACGCATTACCACTCCGTACTTCCTGCCCGATAGAAGCGCCCGCCAGGCATTAATCGAGGCCATTCGAAAACGGGGGGTCGCGGTGCAGATTTTGACCGCCGGCCCGCGCATCGATCATCCCACGATCAGAAGGCTTAGCCATCGTAGTGTGCGTCAGCTCCTGGAGGCGGGCGCAGAAATCTACGAATATGAGCCCTCGATGATCCATGCCAAGTTGATGACCGTGGATGGCCTTTGGAGCGTAGTGGGATCGACCAACTTCGATCACCGATCCTTCGCCCTGAACGATGAAGTGAACCTCGCGGTTCTCGATCGGCAATTGGCGGCCACCATCGACGCAGATTTCTTTGACGATCTCAAACAATGCTATCCGCTGAGCGTCGCCCTGCTTCAGGAAAGCGCTCTGCTCGGCACTGACGAGTCCTTCCTCGACGACATCATGAGGGGGGAAAGCTGAGAGCCGCTTATATCTTTGCCGGTGCTGGTTTATCCGCCTTGGGTTCGCTTCCGATCACCAGGCGCTTCGGTACCTTTCCCACCTTGACTCGAGCCAGTGCGCGGCGTTCCCGCGCGTCGAAGATGGAAACGTCGTCGCTGTCCGTGTTGCTGACGCAGCCATATTTCCCATCGGGAGAAAACACGATCCAGTTAGGGCCATCTCCAGTATCCAGCCGGCCGGTGAACTTCCTCGCTTGCAGGTCATAGATGTAAATGCAGTCATCGAGCAAGCTAGTGACCCACAGTTCCTTGCCATCAGGGGTAAGTGCGAGACCATGGGTCAAGGTGTCCGGGGTTTCGAATTTGCGCGGGCGAGGGGGTCCGGTGTGTTTGGCCGGCATCTCAACCCGCTCAAGAACCTTCTTATCCGCGATATTCACTATGTCGAATCCGTGCAGATAGGAGACGGCAACGTACATCGTCTTGCCGTCGGATGAAATCACATACGGCCTTGGTCTTCCGCCCGCCGGGATCACTGCGGAGAAGGACATGGTCTTGAGGTCAATTACATTGACTGCGTTCGATCCCATGGAGCTCACAAAGAGGTAGCGGTTGCTCGAAGTGCTGACCGCATTGTGGGGCTCTTTGATGGGCAACGTCTTGACTACTTTCCTCTCCATCACGTCGACGATGTCGACGCTATCTCCATCGCGAATGGGCACAGCCACGTAGTGACCGTCCGGCGTCACTGCACACTCATTGGGCCGGCCGCTGACCTTGATGGTGGCCATCATCTGGTTGGTTCGGGTATCCACTAACCGCAGCGTATGGTCTGACTCAACGGTGACGAAAAGCAGATTGCCGTCGGGGGTTAAGGCCAGGCCGTGGATGAGGGAAGCTCCGATACTTATATCGTCGACAACCTTCAGCGAGTGCAGGTCGATGACCGATACGTCTTCGCCGGTGCTGTTATCGACATAAAGCCTCCAGTTCTGAGCCTGCAGAGAAAGGGGCAAAGCGAGGGTAAGAGCGAAGATCCACGATTTCATGAGGACGCTCCCGGGATCTGAATAGCGCCAAGGAGTGTACTTACACGCGCGCTGAGGAGTCAACAGGAAACAAGTCAGTGCTTTGCTGCGGCGGAAAACTCCTCGCTCAAGTGAAGTATCGCGCCGTGCTCGTGCAGCGTCTGCTGCAAATCGGGAATAGCAACGTCCTGAACCGGCGTGTGACTCCGAATGGCGAGCTCCGCAGCCACGCCCGCAGCCTGCCCGATGATCATGTACTGCGGCTCCATGCGCACTGAAGAGTACGCAGCATGGCTGGCCGAGAGGCAAACCGGCACCAGCAGGTTCTCCGCTTCCGATCGCTTGGGCGTAATACTGCGATAGGCGATCTCATACGGTTCCACCGGAACTTGGACGTCTCCCTCGTTCTTCACCGTGCCATCCGGCATGGCGACACGCTGAATATTGTGCGAATCGCTGTTGTACGATCCCATCCCGATGGAATCGGTCTTGGTGCGCTCGGTCTGTAAATCCGACTGCCGCATCACATACTCTCCCACCATGCGGCGGCCTTCACGAATGTAGAGCTGATTAGGCCAGTGATCCGTGTCTCCGAACTCATCCTTCGGGAGGCCCCATTGGTTCACCTCAGCCCGCAGACTTGCCGGCACCTTGGCATCCTGCGAAAGAAAATAGAAGAAGGATTTTGTGTACAGCAGGTGATCCTGCCATAGCGCTGCTTTGGTAGCGTAGCTGGCTTCGGGATACTTCCAGCTATGACCAATGTAGTCCGTGGAAACGGGACCGTTATTGTTGAAGTCCGCCTTGTGATTGGGGATCATCACCGGATTCGTAACATCCCGAAACCCGGGCGCGCGTCCCATGTGTTGCTGAAATTCATTGAGGTAGCGTTCCAACAATGCAAAGCGCTCACGGTTGTATCCCTCCGGACGAGGAAAAGGAAGCCGGTTGGCGGGATCGTTCGTAAGGATGAGGCGGAAGTTATAAGCCTGAATTTTCTTGTCACCGGAACCCGGCGCAGCCAAGGGTCCAGGGTCAATCTCCGGAAGCAGACGGCGATGTTCGTCGTAGGCAGAGAGCGGCCAGAGAAATTGGTGTTTGGGTGTGTTGTCACGCACGCCGGCAAGGTCTTCGCCGTACTCTGACGCTGCTTCCCTGCCCCACGTGTAGCTGACCTTAGCCTGCGCCATCAGGTCACCTTCATAGCTGCAGTCGGCAAACACCTTTGCCGGCCAGTGGGTTCCGTCCGAGGTAGTAATGGAGACCAGATGCCTACCCTGAAGCTCCACGCCGGCCTGCTCCCGTATCCGCTCGTGAAAGTGAATCTCGACGCCAGCCCCTTTCAGCATGGCGCGAAAGATCTCTTCATCCACATGTGGTTCGGAGAGCCAGTTCGCGGGACGGTTCAGATCGAGCACACCATAGTGAGCCGCAGCCTGCATATAGAAGTCGCGCGCATACCCGCCAATGATGGTGTAGTGTCCCAGGTCCGTAGCCGAGAGCCCGCCGGTGACCATGCCCCCTAGGTGAATGCCAGGTTCCAGCAGCACCACCCGCAGTCCCTCGCGTGCTGCTGAATACGCGGTCATAACCCCTGACGCCGTGCCGCCATAGACCAGCAGGTCCGGGGACGGAGCGAGGTCTACCGCATGGAGTGTCGTCGTGAAGAAGATTCCTGCAAGGACAGCGGCCAAGCGTAAGCAACGGGTATTCATCGTTGCAACATTCTGCGGCTCACACGGCCAACCTAGCAAGCCTGCGGTGCCGTACCTCGAACTCGGTGCCCGATTGACGCCGAACCCCGCTCTCCGGTAGATTCGTCGCATGATCAGCGTCGCTCCTCGACGTTGTTGTCGCTCCCGCATCCAGTAGCTGGGTGGGCGCCCGTAGTGTCTCAAGAAGATACCCCAGACTCAATTGATTGCTGTCCGGCGCCGGCGTTCTTACCCGCTCATCTCCCCGTCCACAGAGCTGAGCCTGCAAGCGTAAGTAACCTACGAGGAAACCCATGAGAACAAGACGACGGTGGATGCTTGCTGTTTCCCTGCTATTTCTTGGCGCGGAGCAATGGCACAAGGCACAACAGAGGTCAGCGTTGGCAGGGCAGCGCACAAATAGCGACCAACGGCACGGCCTTCACCATTCCCGTGCACCTGCAACTGGAGGGCAAGGGCACGACTCTGGTTGGCTCCTTCGTCGACGGTCCGCAGCGAACCACCTCTACTTCGGGCGAGCTAAGCGGGCAGGACATCACGCTGCACTTTGCCCATTACGCCGTCACCTTCCGGGGAAAGCTCGTGGGCGACCAGCTTACCGGCAACTACTCCGCCGATAGTGGACGCTTTTCTTACCCACTTACCTTGCATCCTGCACCGAAAGACGCTGCACTGCGCACCACAGCAAATGTTCCCAATATCGACGGCACGTGGATCATACCCACGGAGAGCCCTAAGGGGGAGCACGCCTGGCGGCTGGTTATCCGGCAAAATGGGGAAGACCTATCCGCTACCATCCTGCGCGTCGACGGCGATACTGGCACCCTTCACGGCAGCTACCAGCACGGCCGCTTTATCGTCAGCCACTTTCAGGAGGTTCGGCCGGCGATGCTCGAAATAACTCCCGAGCGGGACAACACGCTCACCCTCAAGTTTTTCTCCACCCACCTGAACGCACCCCCGGGAACCGCGTTCGTCCAGTGGCAGGCGGTCCGGCCCGGCCAGGTAGCCACTACACCGCAGCCGGATGACTTCGCTGCCCACACCGTCGTGCGCGATCCACGGCAACCCTTCGCCTTCTCCGGAAAAGATCTGGAAGGAACACTAGTGACCAACCGCGACCCACGTTTTCGCGGCAAGGTCGTGCTCGTGAACATTACCGGAAGCTGGTGCCCTAACTGCCACGATGAGGCGCCATTTCTCGCCGAGCTCTATTCCAGGTATCACGCGCAAGGTTTGGAGATTGTGGCGCTTGATTTTGAAGAGCCGGAGCAGATCACCAACCTGACTCGCCTGCACGCCTTTATTCAACGCTACAAACTGGACTACACCTTTCTCATCGCCGGTATTCCAGGTGAGCTCAACCAGAAGTTGCCCCAGGTCGAGAACCTGAACGCGTGGCCGACCACGTTCTTTCTCAACCGCCAGGGCCTTGTCCGCAGGGTGGAGACCGGGTTTCCTTCCTCGGGGAGCACTGAATACCATCGCGACGTCAAGGCAGCCTACGTGCAGACCATCGAAACCTTGCTTGCAGAACGCTGAAAGCGGAGGAGTCGTTAGACTCCTCCGCTCCTGTATCTCGCCGCTTCACTCAGCGGCTACTGGCTAGTGGTGCTCTCCGCCACCACCGTGAGATTCCCCACCTCCATCGTGAGCTTCCCCACCATGCGCCGGGGCGGCATGAGGAGCAGCGTGAGGAGCAGCGTGGGGTTGGGTGTTATGCGCGGCGGCGTGAGGTTGGCTGTAATGCGCTGGGGCGGCGTGAGGTTGGTTGTTATGCACGGGGGCGCCATGGGCGCCGCCATTTCCATGATAGCCCACGAAGCCACCGTTATATCTTCCACCGCCGGCAGCGACAAAGCGATGACCGCCCCAACCGTGGTTATAACCCCAGCCGGCCCATGGGCCCATACCCAGGAAGACGCCATTATAGAAATAACCAGACCCATAATAACCAACCGGAGCGCAGGAATACGGTGCATAGCCGTAGTAGCCGTAAGAACAGACAGGTGGCGGGCCACCTATGGTGATGGCAATTTGCGCATTCGCTTTTGGCGCCAGGGCCAAGGGCGCAAGCAAAGCTGTAGTACACAATAAACCGATCAATCCACGCATATGTGATCCCCTTAAACTATCTCTATTCACTATAGGGAGTTATATGAACTTATACTGAGCAATAAGATACGCATTGTGTATCGTTACGGTCGATTGTGAATACGTGCGATTACGCTTGACTCTGTTATCTCCGGTAATAGCCCGAAATCACCGCTGTTATCAATGCGCCAGCAGTTCTACACATGCTTGCACGATCCCGGGGATATCGTACGGAGAGGCTTCGCCGGAGGGTTCCCACTTATACTGACGTAAAGTGCGTGTGGTAACTGGCCCAATCGAGACTGCCCGTAGTCCTGGAGGTATCTCCATTTTGGCAGCGGCGAGAAGCGCAAAAAAGTTGTTCACCGTCGAGGAACTCGTAAAGGTCACTGCGTCCGGCAGTGGCTTCCCTTCTCCCAACAACTCGCGAAGCTGCTCGATCGAATCGTTTGGGATCACGGTGCGGTAGGCCTCGACCACGTGAATGTCCGCTCCACATTGACGCAGTTGCTCGGGGATAACGTCACGAGCCACCGCCGCGCGCGCCAACAGGACACGGCGCCCCACAACTTTTTCCCTGAGCAGGGCCACCACCGCCTCGGCCACATACTCGTCCGGCATGGCAGACACTTTCAGCCCGATGCGCCCCACGGCTACCGCAGTCGCAGGACCAATCGCGGCCACCTGCAAATGCTGCAACCGCTCTGCGTGAATTCCCAAAAATTGCATGCGTTCCGCCAGGGCCGCGGCCCCATTGGCGCTGGTCACGATCAGCCAATCGAAGCCGCTGATCACTTCCAGCACCGCATCCAGGTGAGCGTAGGTTTCCGGCGGGATGATCTCAATGGTGGGCAGGCGCAGTACCTCGGCGCCCAAAGCCTCCAGCGCCTCGGCCAGCTTGGCCGCCTGGTGACGGGCACGGGTGACGAGGATCCGCTTCCCGGCCAGGGGTCGGGCGGTGCTCACGCCCGCCGCTCCTCCAAGCCGAGGATGGGGCCGAGGATGGCGCCGGCGCCCTGCGACAGCAATTGCTGTGCCAGCTGCTCGCCCAATACTTCCGCATCGGCATGCCGCCTCTCGGCGCAGATCATCTGCCGGCCGTCGGCCGAGGCGACCACTGCGCGCAACGATAACTCGTCTCCGTCACGGTGGCAATAGGCGCCGATCGGCACCAGGCATCCGCCGCCCAGAGCGGCCAGGCATCTACGTTCGGCAGTAATGGCCATACGTGTGTCCCGGTCCTCGAGCGGCTGCAACGCCGCGTGGATTGCCCCATCTCCCGCCCTGCACTCGATGGCCAGCGCTCCCTGGCCCGGCGCGGGGCATAGTACCTCGGGCGCAAACCGTTCCCGGATGACCGCGGTTTTCTGCAAGCGTTCGAGCCCGGCCGCAGCCAGGATAATGGCATCGGCCTTGCCCTGCGCGAGCTTGGCCAGCCGGGTGTCTACATTGCCGCGAAACTCAATGTACTCGAGATCCGGGCGCCGCGCGCGCAACTGGGCCTGGCGGCGTATGCTGCTGGTGCCCACCACCGCACCCGCCGGCAGAGCATCGAATCCGCCGTACCGTTCCGAGACCAATACGTCGCGGGGGTCCTCGCGCTGAGGAATCGCTGCCAGCGTAAACGCCTCGCCAAGCTCCGTGGGCAGATCTTTCAGGCTATGCACCGCCAGATCGATACTCCCTGCCAGCAAAGCATCTTCGATCTCCCGGGTAAACATTCCCTTCGCGCCCACCGAGGCGAAGGCGATGTTCTGCATGCGGTCGCCGGTGGTGCGGATGATCTCGATGGAAACATCATGCCCCAGAGCGCGTAGCGCGTCTGCGATGTGATTGGCCTGCCACAGCGCCAGCTGCGATCCCCGGGAACCGATGCGGATCAACTCTTGCGTTCCTGGTCTTCAAGGTCGGGCAAGTCCTCGAAGATATCTTCCTGGCCGCGGCATCTGCCCCGGCCCGCTTACCCCGAAGGCTTCGCGGATGGCATCCACCGCAACCACATTTCCTTCGGTAGCCGCGGCCTTGATGGCCTGCACCGGCTGATGGAGAAACTTGTTCACCAGACCGCGGGTCAGCGCCTCCACGGCAGCCTGCTGCTCGGGGGAAAGGGTCTGCAGGCGGCTGGCCACCCGGCGCAGCTCCGATTGGCGAATCTGCTCCGCGGATTGCTGCAACTCCATAATCTGGGGCGCCACGTTCAGCGCGTGCAGCCGGCGCTGATAACTGGTCACCTCGGCCAGGATCATCGCCTCCGCCACCTCTGCCTCTTTGCCGCGCTCTTTCAGGTGCGATCCGGCCACCGACTGCAAGTCGTCAATGTCGTAGAGGAAGATGCCGTCCAGCTTGTTGACTTCAGGATCGACGTCGCGCGGCACCGCGATATCGATAAAGAACATGGGCCGCCCCCGCCGCTGCTGCAGAAACTGCTGCGCGTGTTCGCGGCGAAAGACCGGCCGCGGCGAGCCAGTCGAAGTGATGATGATATCGGCCTGGTCTGCGCTCGCGTACAGGTCTTCAAAGCGGATGGCCCTGCCGCCAAAGCGTTGCGCCAGTTGCTCGGCACGCTCGTGGGTGCGGTTGGTTACCAGAACGGTCTCCGGCGCCCTGGTTCATCAGGTGGCGAGCCGCCTGCTCGCTCATTTTGCCCGCGCCGACGATCAGGACCTTCTTCTCTTCAGCGAGCCGAATATTTTCCGCGCCAGCTCCACCGCCACCGAGGCAATCGATACCGATGAGTTGCCGATCTGGGTCTCCGTGCGCACCCGCTTGGCGACCACAAAGGCGCGCTGCAGCACCTTGTCCAGATGGCCGCGGATCGCCCCTGCCGAGCGCGCCGCCAGGTAACTGCTCTTGACCTGGCCCAGGATCTGGGGCTCGCCAATGACCATGGAGTCGAGGCTGCAGGCTACCCGGAAGAGATGGCGCACGGCGTTCTCTTGCCGGTACTCGTAAATGTGCGGCGTGCAGCAACTTGGGCTCGATGCGGAAATAGCTGCCGACGAAGTCCATCAGGTGGGGTGCGTCCGGCTCCAGGCTGGTGAGCAGCTCGACCCGATTGCAGGTGGAGAGAATCATGCCCTCCAGCACCCCGGGCGACTGCACCAGCGAGCGCGTCGCCTCCTCCAGTTGCTGCGGCCCAATAGCTAGCCGCTCGCGCAACTCGATGGGCGCGGTCTTGTGGTTTAGCCCCAACAGGACAATATTCATGGCGCGGTGAACCTATGGACGGAGCTAAGCTGGTTGGCCGCCCAGACGCTGATCACGACCAAAAATACCAGGCTGGAGAGGTACACAGCTCGCCTTCCCCGAAGTCCGACTTGGCGGCGCACAAAGAGCATCACTAGATAGAGTGCCCACATGGCAAAAGAGAGCAAGACTTTTGGATCTTTAAAATAGACCGGGCCAACGCTCTCCTGGGCAATCAACGATCCGGCCAGCAAGCCGAGGGTCATGAACGGGAAGCCGATGAGCAGCATGCCGGAGGCGATGCGCTCCATGGTCTCGAGCGGAGGCAGCCAGGCCAGGAAACCGATGTTGCTCTTGCTCTTGAGGCGGCGCTCCTGCACCAGGTAGAGGAAGTTAGCAATCAGGCTGAAGATGAGGGCGGCATAGGCGGCCAGCAGGGCGACGATATGCAGGGAGAGCCATCCGCTGCGGATCTCGGGAGATTGAAACGTCCAGTGGTCGGGACCCATGGCCGGCCCCAGAACCAGCAACAGCGACAGGGGCAGGGCGAAAATGCCGAAGGAGACGGTCCGGTAAAGCAGGGCGACCAGCAGGAAGGCGGCACAAATCAGCAGCGCCAGCAGTGACTGCACCTCGTGCATGCCCACTGGCAGGGAGTGGTGCGCGGCGGCAAGCATCTCGATAAGCGAAACAAAATGGAAGAAAAAGCCGCCAACGGCCGCCGGAACGCAGAGCTTCTTCCACCCAGGCTTGTCATAAAGCACCGCCGGCAGTGCAGAAATGCTCGCAACGGCGTAAAGCCCCGCCGCCACTCTTAACCACAATAGAAACATGCCGATTCCCGCAACCATCAAGTATATCCGTCCGGCAAAGGGGCTGTCCCGGAACGCTGCGCCAGCGCTGCGAAGTCTGCAAATAAGCGGGCGTCGGAGTGCCTGCGGTAAACCCACTCAAGCCCGAGAAGGGCTTGGATGGGGCGCCCAGCTTTGCGTACCACGTTGGCACCCATTGAATCTGTCCCCTTCAGGCTGGGCTAAGTTTGTCCGCCCTGGTCAGGCCCATTAGGTCTTTTTCGCGTTGTCACACCCGACCGGAAGAGCTGGGTGCTCCATTCAGCCGTTCTGGCTTCGAGTGCGGATACCCCAGCACCGCTCGCGCCTGTGTCTCGGACTTCCAGCCCTCAGCCCACGCAAAAACACAGCCTTAAATTTGATCCTGTTCAACTTCGGGAATTTCACCGGAGATCGCCCCTCAGAACCGTGCATCCTTTTCACACGCCGTACCCTCCCAGCCGATGAGAGGTATTTTGATCCGCTCCTTGCGGCCGCCAGAGTCCCTCCATCATTGCTTCACCGTCCTTGAGACAGGAGATTTAACCATGGATTATCGCGTACGCGCCGGAGAGATACCGGAAGATCAAACCACCGCCCTGATGGAGAGCTACTCCGCCAAACTGCCCACCAGCTTTTTCCTGGGTGCGGCACTTACCTCGATCGTGGGTTCCCTCATTCTTAAGACCTCCGGCAAGGACCACCATGCCCTATTCATCGGCCAGTGGGCTGCCCCCTTCCTCCTGCTCGGCATTTACAACAAAATGGTCAAGCAGCACGGATCCGATGCTCGCGTGAACGAGGAATCCCGCATCGTCGCCTGATCTAGCCCCTTCCCCGTCTTATCTTTAAACGCCAGCACGTCATTCACGATATGCTGGCGTTTTCCGTGTCTACTCTTCCTCCAGCTCCGACGACCGACGTAACCGACGCGGCCACCACGCCCCTGATGCGGCAGTACGCGGCCGCCAAGCGCCAAAATCCCGATGCCCTGCTGTTTTTCCGCATGGGCGACTTCTACGAACTCTTCTTTGAAGATGCGCAGATCGCCTCCCGGGAGTTGCAAATCACCCTGACCGCACGCGATAAAGAGCGCTCGGTGCCCATGGCGGAGTTCCCTACCACGCCGCCGACACCTACCTCTCCCGGCTGCTGCGCAAGGGCTACCGGGTCGCCATCTGCGAGCAGATGGAGGACCCCAAGCTCACCAAGAAAATCGTCCGCCGCGAGGTGACCCGGGTGCTCACCCCCGGCACCGCCATCGACCCCACCCTGGCTTCGGAGCGAAACAACTACCTCGCAGCGATCCACCTGGCGGGTCCGGTGGCGGCCCTGGCCCTGCTCGATCTCTCCACCGGCGACTTCCGCACCACCGAGTTCACCGGGCCCGGGAGCCTGGGCTTCTGTATCGATGAACTGATCAAGGCCCAGCCCAGCGAAGTCCTGCTGTCGTCCGGATTGCCGCCGCTCGACCCGCAAATGGAAGCCGAAATCGACAAAATCGGCACCAAAACCCGCCTGGAGGAGTGGATCTATACCGCGGACTACGCCATCCCTCTCCTGGAAAGGCAGTTAGGGGCGAACTCGCTCGAAGGCTTCGGCCTGGCGGAGCGCCCGGTCGGCCGCGATCGCCGCCGGCGCGGTGGTCCATTACGCCCGCGCGACCCAGCAGATCGAGTTGCAGCACATTAACAACATCCGCTACTACGAGCGGGCCGAGAACCTGCAGCTGGATGCCGTCACCGTGCGCAACCTGGAGCTGATCGAACCCCTCTGGGCCGGCGGAACCAATGAAGCGACGCTCTACGCCAACCTGGACTGCTGCATGACCCCCATGGGCAAACGGCTGCTGCGGGCATCGCTGGTGCGCCCTCTGATCGACCGGGTGGAGATCGAGTCGCGCCTGGAAGCAGTCGCAGTGGCAGAAAGCAACCTGATCGACCGCGAGCAATTGCGCAAGACGCTGGGCGCGATCCAGGATATGGAGCGCATGCTCTCCCGCATCTCGCTCGATAGCGCCGGACCCCGCGATGCGGCCAGCCTGGGAGCATCGCTCGCCCGCCTCCCCGACCTGCATGCCGGATTACAGAGGCTCAAAGCCCCGCGCTGGCAGGCGTGCGCGCAGCGGCTCGATCTGCTGCAAGATCTGCGCGAACGCCTGGAGCGGACGCTCCTGCCCGAGCCTCCCGTGAACCTGGCCGACGGCGGCGCCATCGCAGCCGGCGTCGATGCGGAGCTGGATGAGCTGCGCTCCCTGGGCGCCAATGCCCGCCAATCCATCACCACCATCGAGGAGCGGGAGCGCAAGCGCACCGGCATCCATTCCTTAAAGGTTCGCTTTAACAATGTCTTCGGATATTCCATTGAAGTAACCCGCGCCAACCTGGCCGCCGTGCCCGCGGACTACGAACGCAAGCAGACCCTGGCCAACGCCGAGCGCTTCACCACCCCGGAGCTGAAGCAGTATGAGATCAGCGTCCTCACCGCCCACGAGCGGTCGATCGAGATTGAAAAACGCATCTTCGCCGAGCTCCGCCAGACCATCCTGAAGTCTGCCGGCCGCATTCGCGTCACCAGCGGTGTGATCGCCGAGATCGACCTGCTGGCCAACTTCGCCCACCTGGCCGCGCTGCGCAGCTACGTGCGTCCGCAACTGGTTAAGTCCGCGGTGCTCGAAACAGTCGCCGCCCGCCATCCCGTGGTGGAGTGCCTGCTGGAAGCGGCCGGGCAAACTAAATTCGTCCCCAATGATCTTTATGTCGAGACCGGCGGCCCCAGCCTGCTGCTCATCACCGGGCCGAATATGGGTGGCAAGTCCACGTATCTTCGCCAGGCAGCGCTGCTGGTCATCATGGCGCAGATGGGCTGTTTCGTTCCTGCCAAGAGCATGCGGCTGGGCATTGTGGACCGGATCTACACCCGCATCGGCGCCAGCGACAACGTGGCCCGCGGGCGCTCCACCTTTATGGTGGAAATGACCGAGACCGCCACCATTCTCAACACGGCCACGGCGCAATCGCTCATCCTGCTGGACGAAATGGGCCGGGGAACCGCGACCTTCGATGGTCTCTCGTTAGCCTGGGCCACGCTCGAATATCTGCATGCGCAAGTGGGAGCAAGAACGCTGTTCGCGACCCACTACCACGAGCTAACCCTGCTGGCCGAGCAGTTGCCAGGATTGAAGAATCTGCGCGTCGCCGTCAAAGAAACGCCGAAGGGCATTGTCTTCCTGCACGCCATCGAGCCCGGCGCAGCGAACAAAAGCTACGGCATTGAAGTGGCTCGTCTGGCCGGCCTGCCGCTCTCGGTCATTGAGCGTGCGCGCCAGGTGTTAGTGCAGCACGAGCAATCCGAGAAGAGGAACGTGGCCCAGGAGACGGCTGCGCCGCTACAGCTAACCATGTTCACTCCGCTCTCGCAGCGGATTCTCGATCGCCTGGAGCAGACCGACACCAACAGCCTGACCCCGCTGCAGGCTCTGAATCTGCTCGAAGAGCTCAAGAATGAGATTCGCGGCCGGGGGAATTCGTGAGCGCGATGACCTTGAGACAGGCTGCCGGCCAGGTGCTGGTGGTGGGCCTGGAAGGCGCCCAACTCAGCGCCATGGAAGCAGCCTGGCTACGCCTGCTGCGGCCCGGCGGAGTGATCCTCTTTCGCCGCAATATCGAAGACGCTGCGCAGACTCACTGCCTGCTCCACACCACCGAGCAGGCGGTGGAATCGCCCATGCTGCGTTGCATCGACGTCGAAGGAGGCAGCGTAGACCGGCTGCGCGATTTGATTGCCCCTATGCCCTCGCCCTTCGCGGTGGCTGCCACCAACAAGCCGGCGTTGTTCAAGAAGCATGGCAGCCTCATCGGTCAAGAGGTGAATCTGCTGGGCCTTAACACTACCTTTGCACCCGTGCTCGATCTGCGCACCGATGCCTCTACCGATGTAATGACCACGCGGGTGGTCTCTGGCGATGCGGCTCAGGTCATCCGCTACGCCAAGCACTTTCTTGAGGGACTGGCGCAGCACGATGTGTTGGGTTGCGGAAAGCACTTCCCCGGGCTGGGCAGCGGGCAGGTGGACTCGCACCATGCCACCCCCTCGATCACCAAGCCTCTCAGCCTGCTGTGGAAAGAAGATCTGCTGCCCTACCGGCAGCTCACCACGCAGCTGCCCATGGTGATGATCTCGCATGCATCCTATGCCGCGGCAGTGCCCGAACCGGCATCCGTCTCCGGTTACTGGATAAAAGAGGTCCTGGTACGAGAGATCGGCTACCGCGGCCTGATCGTCTCCGACGATATGGAAATGGGCGGCATCCTTAATTACATGGGCATCGCCGACGCAGCGATTCGTTCGCTTGCGGCCGGCATGCACGTGGTGGAGATTTGCCGCGACCCGGTGCTGGTATTTGCGGCCTACGAGGCCTTGCTGCACGAGGCCGAGAGCTTCCCCGGCCTTTGCCCGCGTGCTTCGCCGGGCAGCCGCGCGTGCGCAGTCCTTCCACACCATGCACCTGAAGAGAGACGCGCTGCCGCCAGCGCCCACCGCGGCCGCAATCAAAAAAATGCGCAGTGCGGTAGAGAAGTTTACCGAGCAGGTCGCCAGGGCATGAGTGAACTGACACCGATGACGGTAGCCGGCATCATGAGCGGCACCTCAGCCGATGGAATTGACGTAGCCTTTACCCGCATAACACCCGACGCAAAGGACGCGGCCTTCCCAAAATTAAAACTGCTTGCCCACGCCGGCTTCCCTTTTCCGCCCGCACTGCGCCGTGCCGTGCTGGCGGCGATGAATGCCGAAGCCATTGCGACCGCCGAATTGGCGCGGCTGAATTGGCGGCTGGGGCAGGCCTACTCCGAAGCGGTTACCGAAGCCCTGAAGCGCCATCCCTGCCGCCTGGATCTGATCGGCTGCCACGGCCAAACCATCTACCACCAGGCCACGCCCGCGCGCTATCTGGGACGCGAGTTCGCCTGCACCTGGCAGATTGGCGAGATGGCAATGTTGGCCCAGCAAAGCGGCGTACCCGTGGTTTCGAACTTTCGTCCCGCCGACATGGTCGTTGGAGGCCAGGGTGCACCCTTGGTTCCCCTGCTCGATTACGTGCTCTTTCGCCACCCAACGCGGGGCCGCGTGTTGCAGAATCTGGGAGGCATTGGCAACCTGACGGCGCTGCCCGCCAACGCGGGTCCATCGCAAATGGTGGCCTTCGATACCGGCCCCGCCAATATGGTGATCGATCAACTGATGCAGCAACTCTTCGACAAACGGTTCGATCGCGGGGGAAAGACGGCGGCGCGTGGCGCGGTGATTGAGACCGTGGTCAGTGCGCGGCTGCGCGAGCCTTTTTTTGCCGCGCGCCCGCCCAAGAGCGCCGGCCGGGAGCAGTTCGGCAGCGACTATGCGGCCCGTTTTCTTGAGCAGTGCCGCAAGGCCGGAGCCAGCCGCGAAGATACGCTGGCCACCGCTACAGCGCTGACCGCGCGCAGTGTGGGCATGGCTTACTCCAGCTTCCTGTTCAAGAAGATGCGTCACACGCCGGTGGATTTTATCGTCTCCGGCGGCGGCGCGCGCAATGGGACGCTGATGCAGATGCTGCGCGAGCAGCTGGAGCCGCAGGGGTGCACGGTGCAAGCCAGCGACGACCTCGGGCTGCCGGCCGAAGCCAAGGAGGCGGCGGCCTTCGCCTTGCTGGCCTATGAGACCTGGCATCGCCGTCCGGGAAATATTCCTTCGGCGACGGGTGCGGCGCGCCCCGTGATCCTGGGTGAGATCACCTATGTTTGAACGCTGTCTGGCGTTGGCGGTCATCTTATCGCTGGCTGGATGCGGCGCCACCCCTCCCTCGCCGCGAACCGTGACCATGCTGATTGAGAGCAGCCCTACCAGCCTTGATCCCCGCATCGGCGTCGATGCTCAGTCGGAGCACATCGGCAGCCTGATCTTCGACAGCCTGGTACACAAGGACGCCCACTTCAACCTCGATCCCTGGCTCGCCACCAGTTGGGAAACTCCTGATCCGCTGACCTATCGCTTTCATCTGCGGACCGATGTCCATTTTCACAATGGAAAGCCGCTAACGGCAACGGATGTGAAGTACACCCTCGACTCCATGCGCAACGGCACGGTGATCACCGCCAAGGCGGGAGCGCTGGCCCGTATCGATCACGTCGACGCGCCGGATGCAGCGACGGTGGTTGTCCACCTGAAGCAGCCGGATGCGGCATTGCTGTGGAATCTTTCCGATGGCGCCCTCGGGATCGTTCCTGCCGGAAGCGGCCGTGATTTCGCCTTCCACCCCATCGGCAGCGGTCCTTTCCGCTTTGTCAGCCAGATGCAGGATGATGAGGTCATCCTCGAACGAAACGACTATTCCTGGCAGCCGCGGCCTGCGATTGCCCGCATTCGTTTCGCCGTGGTGCCCGATGCGATTACGCGCGCGCTCGAACTGGAGAAAGGCTCAGCGGATGTGTGCATCAACTGCCTGACTGCGGACATGGTCTCTGCCCTGGTCAAGCGTCCTAATCTCCAAGTGGAGAGCGGTCCCGGGACCAACCTGAATTACATCTCGTTCAACGCCCAGGACAGTTTGTTGCGCGACGTCCGCGTGCGCCAGGCCATTGCCTACGCGATGAACCGGCCGCTGATTATCAGCTCCTTGTGGCGAGACCGCGCGCAACTGGCGGAGAGCCTGCTGCCGCCGCAGCACTGGGCATGGACGGGCGACGTGCAGCAATATCCTTATGATCCGGCGAAGGCCAACGCGCTTCTGGACGCCGGCGGATGGAAGCGAGGCAACGACGGAGTTCGCTTTCATCTGACGATGAAGACCTCCACGGATGAGACCAGCCGTCTGTTGGCCATGATTCTGCAACAGCAATTGCGCGACATAGGGATTGCCCTGGAGGTGCGGAGCTTCGAGTTTGCGACGTTCTACGCCGACATCAGCAAGGGAGCCTTCCAGATGTACACCCTACGCTGGCTGGGAGGAAACGAAGATCCGGACATTTTCCGTTACGCCTACGACAGCCACATGTTTCCGCCTCACGGAGCAAACCGCGGCCGCTACACCAACGCAGTCCTGGACGGACTGATCAAGGAGGCGGCGATGTCGAGCGACCAGGCCCTGCGCCGGACCGACTATGTGAAGGTGCAGCAAATCCTCGCTGCCGAGTTGCCCTCGATCAATCTCTGGTATCTGGACGCAGTGCTAGTGCACACCAAGCGTCTGCAGAACATCCACATCTCCAGCTCCGGCAACTTCGACTTCCTAAGAGCCGCGACGGTGCGACCATAACTTGTCATCCCGACCGAAGCGAAGCGTAGTGGAGGGACCTGCGGTGCCCTCAACCAGCATCCCATGCTGACCTAAGCTCCACCCTACCCCTTGTCATCCCGACCGGAGCGAAGCGTAGTGGAGGGACCTGCGGTTCCCTCAACCAGCAATCCGATGCTGACCGAAGCTCCACCCTACCCCTTGTCATCCCGACCGGAGCGAAGCGTAGTGCAACCCGATGCTGACCGAAGCTCCACCCTACCCCTTGTCATCCCGACCGCAGCGAAGCGAAGTGGAGGGACCTGCGGTTCCCTCAACCAGCAACCCGATGCTGACCGAAGCTCCCCCTACCCCTTGTCATCCCGACCGGAGCGTAGCGCAGTGGAGGGACCTGCGGTTCCTCAACCGGCACCCCATGCTCACCGAAGCTCCGCCCTACACCTTGTCATCCCGACCGGAGCGAAGCGTAGTGGAGGGACCTGCGGTTCCCTGCCGCCACACATCGCTTAAGTCGGCCCAAGTGGGGTTTGTTTGTTCGATGAGCCATATTTTTTTCGCCCTTCTCCATCCCTTGATTTGCTTTTCCCGATCAAGAGCGTTACGGACGTACTGATAGCGTTCGAACCAAACGAGTCGATTGCACTGGTATCTCTCTGTGAAACCAGGAATCGCCGCCTGTCGATGTTCCTCGATCCTACGTTGGATGCTATTGGTTATTCCGCAATAGAGAACGTGCGTTCGGCTGGCGACAATGTAAACGTAATAATGGTGCTCTCGTTTGCTCATCTCAAAGTCCAGTGGCTATCGAAATCGAGAACCGCAGATCCCTCCACTTCGCTTCGCTCCGGTCGGGATGACAAGGCGAAGGGGAGAACATCCGTCAGCATGGGATGCTCGTTGAGAGAACCGCAGATCCCTCCACTTCGCTTCGCTCCGGTCGGGATGACAAGGCGAAGGGGAGAACTTCCGTCAGCATCGGGTGCTCGTTGAGAGAACCGCAGATCCCTCCACTTCGCTTCGCTCCGGTCGGGATGACAAGGCGAAGGGGAGAACTTCCGTCAGCATGGGATGCTCGTTGAGAGCACCGCAGGTCCCTCCACTACGCTTCGCTCCGGTCGGGATGACAAGGGGGACGGGAGAGCTTACGTCGGGATCGAATACTGAGCGAGGGATCCGCATTCAACGCACCTTGTAAAGCATCGCCGCATGAGGAGCCAGCGAAGTCTTAAGCGAGCCAGCTGTGCCCAACTCCTTGCGCGCCCAAAGATCGCGCACTCCATGCCCACCCTCGGGCAAACCAAGATCCTTCCAACCGTACGTCACGTCCTGTGCAGCATCGCCCAGATTAAAGACCGCTACATACCAACCGCCCCCAGCCTCGGGAACAGCCGTCCAAACCACGACCGACCCATTCCGCGGCAGCTCACGATTTTCCCGCGAGTGCTGATCGACCGCGATCACCTCCGGGTTGGTATAGAGTGCCTCCGTGGCCGCATCCATCCGGGTAAGATTGGTGCCTGCGACCAGAGGAGAACGCGCCATCGACCACAACGTCATCAGCGTTCTCGATTCATCCGCTGTGAGCCGCGACATGCGCGCCTCGCCCCAACCCGGCCTGGGGCCGAGATAGCCAAGCGGCAGCATATCCGCATCGGGCCAGTGCCCAACCTCAATATGGGGAGCCCACTGCGCAGTGCGATCGAATTGCCGCACCAGCCCCGCAGGAAATGTCTCCCCGGCAGGAGCGAGTCCACGTATCCCACATATCGTCTGAGATCCGCCACTGTTGCGCATATTTGCGCACATCGTCCGCTTCCTCAATCGGAGTCGGTCCAGGAGAAAGGCTCAACACCATCGGACGCCCCGATTTGCCAATCGCGGCGCTCATCATGTGAATCTCGTCGGCCTGGTAGGGTCTGGAAATGCAATCGACCTTGATGAAGTCGACTCCCCATCCCGCATACAGCTTGATGATGGAATCGTAATAGGCCTGCGATGCAGCATTCGCCTTGAGCCCATAGTTATCCGAATTCCATCTGCAGGTATCCGCGGTATTGGCGGCGTCCGCTGCATGAAACCCAGATCCAGCAATGGGCAGATTCTTCTCCACCGCCTCGCGGGGAATGCCGCGAATAATGTGAAGGCCGAACTTGAGCCCCAGTGAGTGGACCCAATCGGCAAGCGGCTTGAACCCCGCCCCACCCGCAGCCGAGGGAAATCGATTATCCGCCACCAGGTAGCGCCCGGTGGCATCCATCACAAATCCCTGCGCGGCGCCCTTCTGTCCCGGCTGCCGCAGATACCACCCTTCATCGACCACAACATACTGCCATCCCAGTGGTTGCAAATGCCGGTGCAACCAGAGGACATTCGCTTTGTACTCAGCCTCAGTGACAGTGAGCCCATACGAATCCCAGCTGTTCCACCCCATCGGAGGAGCTGGCGCGAGCTCCGTCGCGGCAAGGCAACGCAATCCGCTCAATGCAATCACTAGGGCCAGGATTCGGTAAATCATTGGTCGAGGTTCCTCCAGAAATGGCGCGCAGCCAGTCTAGAGGAATTTCCCTACCAAGTCTTCTTGATGCCATTAGGAGAGGAAACACGCGAGCCGGCAATCTATTCCGGTTGCATGAAAGTGTCACTCATACCGCAGAGCAACCATGGGGTCGACCCGCGCTGCTCGCCTGGCGGGAACGTAGCAAGCCGCAAGAGCAACGATCACGAAGACCACCGCGACCCCTGTGAACGTAAGCGGGTCATGGGGTGTGACGCCGAAGAGCTGGCTGCTCATCAAACGCGTAAGGCCAAGTGAGAGAAAGATGCCAGGCAGCACGCCGAGGAGGGCCATCCTGGCTCCCTGCCCGAGGATCAGACGCAGCACGTCGCCACGCCGCGCACCCAGAGCCATCCGGACGCCGATTTCGCGCGTGCGTTCCCCGACCAGATAGGAAATAACTCCGTAGATGCCGACGCAGGAGAGTGCGAGAGCAAGTACGGCAAACCCAGCCAGCAGAATCATGGAGAGGCGCCGAGCCGCCATGGAACTGGAGATCACTTCGTTCATGGTTTCGACGGCATAAACGACGGCTCCTGGGTCAAACTCTGAGACGTTACGGCGCACCAATCCCATGATCGCGCCAGGATCTTCATGGGTGCGTAGAACGACGGCGACTCCGTCGGCGACCAGTTGCATGAGCTTCGGAGGAAGCTGCATGAACGGGTAGTAGAACTGCGCTTCAATGGCGGTTTTCGGGTCGTTGCCCGGACCCCACTGCCGAATGTGTCCCACCACACCGACGATCTCCGCTTCCACATCAAATCCGGCGATATGGATGTGCTGACCGATAGGGTCCTGGTTCGGGAAGTAGCTGCGCGCGAAAACGTCGTCAATGTCGACCACGGTGGGCGCGTTCTCGTTATCCTGCTCAGTGACGAACCGGCCGCGTTCCAGGGTGACGCCCATGGCCTGCTTGAATCCAGATTCAACCAGGTAGAACATCGCCTGATGCATATCGTTGAAGCTTGCCGGCTTGGGTTCCCCCTCGACCCAGAAGGGCAATTCGGAATCATGGATCATCGGGCGCGAGCCGAGCGTCACCGAGACGGCTTCAACCCCGGGGATGGCACGCATGTCAGCGTCGAAACGGCGCAGGCGCGCGCGTGTTTCCGCCGGAGTAGTTCCGGAATTCGAGGGCAAAGACAGCGAGAAGGTGATAGCGTGCTCCGGATGGTAGCCGGGATTCACGCGCCAGAGAGCCGCAAGCGTGCGCAGCATGAGTCCCGCACCAATGAGGAGCACGAAAGCCATGGCCACCTCAACCGCGACAAAGAGCTCTTGCAGGCGATGGCGCGCGTCGCCCGCTCCACGGCTGCTTTGCCGCAGCACCTGTTGCAGATTGGCACGCGAGGACCTGAGCCCAGGTGCGAGGCCGAAGATGATTCCGCCCAGCAAAGAAACGCCGAGGGTAAACAGCAGCACGCGGGCGTCGATGGAAACTTCGCCGGCCCGCGGAAGTGAGCCGGGCAGGAGCCGTAGGACGGCCTTGGTACCGAAGAACGCGAGCAGAAATCCTAATATCCCTCCCAGGCCCGCAAGCAGAAAGCTCTCGGTGAGCAACTGGCGGATGATGCGGCTGCGGCTGGCTCCAAGGCTGGCGCGCAACGCAAACTCGCCCGAGCGGCTCATGGAGCGCGCCAGCAGCAGACTGGCAACGTTGGCGCAGGAGATGAGCAGAAGGAAGGCGACCGCGGCGAGCAGCACCAGGAGGACAGGCTGAACGTCGCCAACCATGTCCTCCTTCATAGACAGGAGGGAGATGCCGACGCCCTTGTCAGCTTCGGGATAGGCGAGCGCGAGATGGTGCGCAATAGCGTCCATGTCGGCGCGGGCCTGGGCGAGGGTGACGCCGGGTTTGAGCCGCCCCACCGCATGGGAGCTTACATCGACGCGGCGATCGAGGAAAGAAGGGTCGTTCCACTGGCCGACGGGAACATAGATATCGCGCTGGATGCCGTAAAAAGAAAATTCTGACGGCAGGATACCCGTAACGGTGTAGTCCGTACCGTTCAGGTCGATGGAGCTGCCGACGATCTTTGGTGAAGCGCCGAAGTGACTATGCCAAAAGCCATCGCTGAGCATAACCACCGGGGCGGCCCCGATGCGATCGTCCTCAGAGCGGAAGTCTCGACCGAGGGCAGGATGGACGCCGAGCGTGGGAAAGAAACTGGCGGAAACCATGAGGCCATTCACACGTTCGGGCTGTCCCCGGCCAGTGAGGTTATAGTCCTCATGGCGATAGATAGCCAGCGAGGAAAAGGTGCGCGTGGCGCGCTGCCAATCGAGAAAATTGAGGTAGCTGATGGGAGCCCGATCCATCCCCGCGTTCTTCTCATACACAGCGACGAGTTGGTTGGAGTGTGGATAGGGCAGCGGGCTGAGAAGCACGCCATTGACGACCGAAAACAGTGCGGTGTTCGCGCCAATCCCGAGCGCGAGAGTAACAATAACGACAGCGGTGAAGGCGGGATACTTGAGCAGCATGCGAAGGGCGTAGCGGATGTCCTGCAGCAGAGTGGTCAAGACGTCACCTCTTATCGCAGCTATATTGGACCGCATCCTACATCAGAAACAAAAGCTTTGGGTGCCCCATTTTCCCCGATTTCCTGCGGGGGCTTGTGGCGTTGATGCACTCCATGCGCCTTTCCTTAATGAAAGGCGCACACGCGGACCTCTCTAGCACAGCGTGGCAGGAAATCGGGGTCAAGCCCCGTTTTTGGGCTTGAGTGGGCTACGATGCCTGTCCCGCTACCTGTTCTTCTCGATCACGGCTTCCGCATGAGCGCCATATTCCGCCCAGGACCCGTCATACAAGCTGACCTGCCGTGCGCCGGCGATTTCAAGACCCAGCGCGATGACGGCCGCGGTCACTCCGGAGCCGCACGTGGTAGTGATGGGCTGTTTCAAATCCACGCCTTTCGCGGCAAAGATGTGACCGAGTTCTTCAGCACGCTTCAATCGTCCCTCTTCGACCAGTTCCGTGAAAGGAATGCTGATAGCTCCCGGCATATGTCCGGAGCTTATGCCGGCCCGCGGCTCCGGTAAACTGCCGGCAAAGCGGCCGGCCGAGCGGGCGTCCAGAATTTGCCCGTGCGCCGTGATCATCTGCTGTATCTGGGAGAAGTCTTTCACCGCATCCTGGTCGAGTGTGGCATGAAAGCTAGCCGGTACGCGATGCACGTCGCCCGGCTCTGTAGGGAGACCGGCTGCGATCCAGCCGCGCAGGCCGCCGTCGAGAAGGTAAACATTTCTGGCTCCGAAGCTCTTGAGCATCCACCATGCGCGCGGCGCGGAGAAGACCCCTTCCTGTTCATAGATAATGATGTCCATCTGGTCACCGATCCCCAGAGCCGAAAGGCTCCGGGAAAACCCCTCGGGCGTAGGCAACATGTGGGGCAGCGGGCTGGAGCGGTCCGAGAGCTCCTCAATATCAAAGAAGACTGCGCCTGGAATATGCTGCGCAAAGTAGCGCCCTCGAGTATCCACTGCCGGCGTGACACCGACCGGAGGGAGCGTGGCATCAAGGATGACGACACCTGGATCATGCAGACGGCCAGCTAACCAGGCTGTGGTAACGAGAGGGTTCATAGAAACAGCTTACTCAAACAGCATTCATAACTAGTATCGAAAGCGACCCGAATAACGCACCGAATTTCCACTTTCTGTGACCCCATTTCCACAGCAGAAAATTACCAGAGCCCCTAGCATTCCTATCGATGGAGAGTACTATTGGTTTCAGCGGAAGAGTGATCTTCCAGAAGGAGAAAGCGGACTAACAGTCGTCTTCGAGAATCGGCAACGAGGCTCGATCCGGGTAACTGGAAAAGGACGGCAGAAGGAAAGCTTTTGCGGCGAGTGTGGTCACCGAAGAGTGAGGTAAAAGCACGGGCTGTAGCTCGTGGGTGCCGAGCGATTCTGGGATAACAAGCGTTGTGATCTGGAACCCGACCCGGATCTCTGAAAATCGGAAGAGAGGGCGAGATCTCGCAAGAGAAATCGCCCTCTCGCTTTTGCCCTCCCCCCATTTGCCCCCTGAGCAGTTGGAACTGCGATAATAGAAACTGCTTGGGGGCCGATTTGTTCGCTCCGCCCCCATTCGTTAGCGCCTTTCAGGAAGCCGCTGAAGTTGTATGGCTTGCCGGCAAGGCGGCGCTTTAGTGTTCTCTCATGGCGACAACCCAAGAGGACACCTACGACCAAAGACCCCCTGGTTGAAGAGGAGCTCGCAATAGCTCGCCTGGTAGAAGATGAGACATGTGAGTAGCGCCCCACAAGTTGTATTGCTGGCGCCGGCGACATACCCATTGCGGAAAGCCCAGAGGCCCGAAAGTAAATGGGTACATGACAGGCCACAAAATATGTCGCCCATCTCGAACAGATAGTCGCGTGGGCTGCAGGAAAGACAGGACATGGCGCTACGGGTACTAGATCAAATTTCCTCTGACAAAATTGACTTGTCTGCTTCGGTTTGTATCGTTGGCGCTGGGTTTGCGGGACTGATTGCAGCCACGCGCCTAGCCCGGGACAAGCGACTCCGTATTATTGTCGTGGAAAGCGGCCTGCAAACGATTGACCCCAGCGTAGCTACGCTCAATGAAGTCGACAATGCCGGCGCTAAATACGATGGCGCTCTGTTAGGCAGATCCAGAGCCTTGGGTGGTACATCGTTGATGTGGTCCGGAAAGCTCCTTCCCCTCGCCCCGAGCGATACGCTGCCCCGCCCTTATCTGGACCTGGAGGGGTGGCCCTTGGATAGTGCCGACCTGGAGCCTCACCGGCAGGAAATCGAGGCCCTCATGGAAATTGGTAGTGAGCCTTACGAGGGAGATATTGCGGAAGACCTCGAGCCTCAGGGTTTCCTTCCCAGAGACGATATCGATTTTTGTCTTAGGTGGCCCAAACGGCCAACTCGTAAGAACCATAATCTGGCCTATGTCCTTCGCAAAGAAATCGAGAGCCTCGAGAACCTGGAAATCTGGCTCGGAGCGACAGCTGCACAGTTTGATTTCGATTTGGATTCTAAAAGGATCACAGCCCTAAGCTGCATCAACCACGCTGGAAAAACCCTGCGCGTGGTGGCAAACGAATATCTCCTCGCTGCCGGAACCCTGGAGACAACGCGTTTGCTCTTGTTGGCGGACCGGCAATCAAACGGTTGCATTTCGCATGATTGCGACGCGCTAGGCCGATATTTCAATGACCACCTGGGAGTGAACGCAGCCGCCATGCGCCCCCGGGATCACGCATTGACGAATCGCATCTTGAATGACCGCATCCGCCCACACTCCGTGCGGCATTTGCATTTTGAGTTGCGTCCGGAAGTCCAGAAAGAGCATGGAGTCGGCAGCGCTTATTTTGAAATTGGAGCGGAATATCCCAATTCCTCCGCCTTGATGAAAGCCAAAGAGGTCGTGCAACGCCTCAAACGCGGCCAGAGGAACATTGGTTACCAGGACATACAGGCGATTCTCGAAGACGCGCCCTCTTTGTTACGGGCAACACAATGGAAATGGCTGCGAAAGCACTACTACTGGCCTCCTAATGTAGGCCTGCACGTATTTATCCGCATCGAGCAGCTGCCCCAATGGCACAACCGCATTTGCCTTTCCGATCAAAAAGACGCCCTGCAGCTCCCCAAGCTAAGGCTCGAGTGGCACAGAACCGATGCGGATGAGCGTCTTTTCAGAGTAATGGTTGAAAAAATCGATCGCTATTGGAAGGCCAACCTTTCCCCGGTTTGCGATCTGCAGTGGAGGCCTGAGATTCTCAATTCAGAGGTTGGGATGGCGGGTATGGCCATGGATCTTGCCCATCCTGCGGGCACAACCCGCATGGGAACGAGCCCTTTCAACTCCGTGGTTGATCCCGATTTGAGGGTGCATCGAATTCCCAACCTAAGTGTCGCCAGTGCTTCCGTTTTTCCAACCTCGGGAAGTGCCAACCCCACTTTGACCGTTATGCACTTGGCCATGCGCGCTGCAGATGCCGTAGCAAAGCAGGCGCAGAGCTCATCAGTCAACCACTACGCCCAGCAAACGAGCTGAATTCTGGTTGTAAACCTTGTGCAAAATTCCATCGGGCAGATCGATTCCCGATATCTTCCAGCGTCCTTGAGGAGGGGTCGGTGCGGGAGCGTAGTCGAAGTATTCATCATCCGTCTCTAGAAATCGGAAATAGATTTCGTACAGCTTATCGTTGAATACCTGCTGCGGGAATTGATCTCCATGCGGCGTGGCATCTGTTCCAAAAACAATGCGGTCCTGGTACTTGTCAAAGAACTTGCGTGCTGCCCTCGGCTGTCGGCCCAGCTCATTCAGGCGGGCGGCAATGTCTACGTACATATTGGGGAAACGATCGAGGTTCTGCGAAACATTATCCAGATCTTCGGCGCAGTTACCTACATGTAAGGCGACAAAGTTCGTCCTGGGGTGGCGCGCAAACACTCGATTGCGTGCTTCCAGAATATCGGCGTTGGAAGGAAACCCGGCTCTGAAGTAAGACCAATCAGGGTGATTATTCAGTTCCTCGTAACGCTCGTTGAAGCGATCCGTTGCCGTGAAAAATGCCAGTGGATCGGATACGTGAATGGCGACCGGCATCCGCAGACCAGCACAAGCCTCCCACATCGGATCAAATCGGGGATCATCCACTTTAACCAGGTTGCCAGTCGTCGTTTGTTCCCGCAAAGAGAGGCCGAGGGTCTTCAAAATCTTTAGACCACGGGCCCCTGACTGGTGGGCGGCAAGGATAGCGTCGGCCTGCAACTGTGGATACTTCGCTTGTTGAAACAAGTTATACGAGGGTTCGGTGAAAGTATAAAAGTGCGACGGAAAGCGCTTGTCGTATTGGGCGACCGTACTTTCCAGGCCACCTGCAAAACCGCCGGTGAGGTTGGTCAAGGCCAGGACATTCCTGCGCTCCATGACCGGCAGCAGTTCCTCCGGCTGACCGACGATCCTGCGTTCCGCTCCCAGCGAAACACCATTCACTACCTGTGCCGAGAAGGTCAGGTGGGTATGGAAATCGATGACCGGGTATCTGGCTCGCGGCACCTGCGTTTCTTTCAAATGGAGCATACTTACCGGCTGGTATTGCGCCAGGGCAAGCGGCTCCTTCTGGCTCCCGGCCGGCGTCGTGTCTGCCGCAGAATCGCTGCGCGATTCGATACCCAAAACCCGGCGGAGACCGCCAGACAAGATGCCCATTCCGGTCGTAGCCAATAAGCTCCGACGACTGATCCGGCCCATTCTAACCAACCTCTCTACGATGGATTTGCCGATGTTCTGCGTCTCTCAGCGAAGCTCAAGGATATACCTGCCTTGCCATCTCCCCCGTCAGGACTGCGCCATTACATTGCGGATGTAGGCCAGGTTTCTCCGCATGTCCGCCTCTAATTGCTTCGCCGGCGCATCCGTCTCCAGGTTGGCATAGCCTGAGAAACCGATATCCCGAATCGCTTGCATGATGGGCCCGAACTGAATGCTTCCGTCACCAAGGTAGTGCGGATTGTCTTTAAGATGGAACTGGCAAATCCGCTCTCTTCCCAGCCAGCGGATCTCCTTGCACCGGATCGAATCCGGCCTGTGTCGAGTTACCCACGTCGTAGTACACCAGCACGCTCGTGGAGCGCGACCTCTCCATGATGCGCACGTTATCTTCAGCGGAGATAGTATCCTCCAGGCCCAGGATGACTCCCGCTTTGGTTGCTTCCGGCGCCAGCTCGCGCAGCGCATCCCCCACATAATCCATTTCCGCCTTCGTCTGGAGAGCCCAGCGGGAGAAGAAGGGCAGCAGAAGTACCTTCGTATGCAGAGCCTTGGTCAGCCGGATGGAGTCGAGCACCCACTTCCTGGCCAACGGGTCACTCTTCAGACCATTGTCATGCAGTTTATCGACGCAGGTTCCATCGATCGGAATCTTAAATTGCCGGGAAAGGCTGAGGTAGCGGGCAATCACCTCCGGATTATCAACCGGCATCTTGTCACCCAGGAGCTTTCGCCCGAAAGATATCTGCACCCCCGCAAATCCCAATTTCGCGGCCAGCGGCACAGCCTCAGGGTTTGCTCCCAGGTCCAGGTTCCAGTCCGTGACTCCGATGCGCAGTGTCTGCTTTTTGGCGATGGCCAACCGCGAGCATACGCTGGCGGCTACAGCCGAACCGAGAAATTTACGACGGCTAATCATGAGCACCAGAAATCTCTCACGCGGGGACAAATATAATGCTCAAGGACGAACCATGTCACTCAATGATTGCCTGAGCTCGCGCTCGAACAAGGCGCTATCGGCACCTGAGAAGTAAGAAGGAGAGGAAACTGTGGCGCCCTACGGAAGAACCCTCGTACCCAACGGAACTCTAAGCCGGCGTGCTTTACTCGGATCCGCAACTGCAGCAGCCTTGCTGGCAGCCTTGCCTAAAGCGGGAGCGGCCCCAAAGGAATGGAAGCCGCGTCTTGGTATTTTGGCCAAATATACCGAAGCCAACGTTGACTTCGCTCTTCAAGAAGGATTTAACAACATGATCCTCAACGCGGGAGCAGGTGTCCCGGGATTGGACACGGCCAAGCTCACCGACGAGGAAATCGGAAGCATCAAGAATCATCTGTCGTCGAAACCCATGCACGTTTCGGCGCTTCAAGTAAACGCAAATCACATCGCCCCAGATCCCGCGCAGCGCGAGCGGGAAAACAGCAACTTCGTGAAAACAATCGAACTGGCGGGTAAGCTAGGCGTTCCCTATATAGGAACGCAGTCCGGGAAAGATGCCTCCAAACCATTTGCAACGCAAGTGGACGAGATCGTGCGCGTCTACAACGAGAAGTATTTCGCCGCTTGCCAGCAGTACAAGGTGCGCATCCTGTGGGAGCCTTGGCAGGGCGGCCCCAACATTGCCACCAGCCCGGTAGGCTTCGAAGCGCTATTCACCGCCTTCAAGGATTCTCCTTATGTCGGTCTGCAATACGATCCCTCTCATCTCCTGTGGCAGATGATGGATCCCATTCAAACCGCCAAAGACTTCCTCGACAAGATCTATGACGTCCACCTGAAGGACACCCGGATTCACTGGGACATCGTGCGCCGGGGCGGAATAGTGCCCGTAGACCAGGCCCGGTGGTGGCAATTCCGCATTCCCGGTATGGGCAGTATCAACTGGCCTGAGTTCTTCGGCGTTTTGCAGAGCGTCGGCTATGACGGTGCGATGAGCATTGAGCACGAAGACGAACTCTACGGAGCATCCGAAAACCCGGGTCCGGATTTCAGCGAACCCTACAAGGTCGGTTTCCGCATGGCCAAGCGCTATCTCAACCAATATGTGCCGGTATAGGGCCGGGAGCCCCAGCATTTTATGGTGGGAGCCCCCGCATTTATGCGGGGGGAGGAGCGCTTTAGCGCTCCGTAAAAGAGTCTCTCGACTCCGGTCCCGCGCTTTAGCGCTGGCAGGAAATTAAGCCCCCCTGACCCGAAAGCGGTCCAAGCGCCGCAAAGGTATCATGTCGTACGGGGGACGATCCGCATTTCCCTTGCATCCATTCCGCGGTTACAGGGATCGAATATTGGCCGGCAAGAGGATCGCATCAACCAGGAGGTCTTATGGCCCAATACACGAAAACCACCGACGCCCTCTCTCGTCTCTCCCGCGAACAATTTCGGGTAACCCAACAGGGTGCCACCGAACGTCCTTTTGAGAACGCCTACTGGGATCACGATGCACCAGGCATCTACGTGGACATCGTTTCCGGCGAACCGCTCTTCTCTTCCCTCGACAAATTTGACAGCGGCTGTGGCTGGCCGAGCTTCACCAAACCTGTGGATCCCGAAAACGTCGAGGAGCTGTCTGACAACACCCTCGGAATGAGCCGGACTGAGGTGCGGTCGACCCACGCTGACAGCCATCTGGGTCATGTATTTGATGACGGTCCCAGGGCTGCCGGGGGCTTGCGTTACTGCATCAATTCGGCCTCCCTCCGCTTCATTCCCCTGGAAGAGATGGAAAGCGAAGGCTACGGCGAATATCTGAAGCTATTTGAGTCCAAGAAGGAGAAATAGAACATGTCATCCTCCCACGAAACCGCAATACTAGCCGGTGGCTGCTTTTGGGGTATGCAGGACTTGTTGCGCCGCTACCCGGGTGTGATCTCGACGCGCGTCGGATACAGCGGCGGTGATGTCCCCAACGCCACCTATCGCAATCATGGCACCCATGCTGAGGCCATCGAGATCGTTTTTGACCCGCAGAAGCTGAGCTACCGCAAGCTGCTGGAGTTCTTCTTTCAGATTCATGATCCAACCACAGTGAATCGGCAAGGAAACGACCGCGGAACCAGCTATCGCTCCGCGATCTTCTATACCACCGGCGAGCAGAAGCGTATCGCGGAAGACACCATCGCTGACGTCAATGCCTCCGGCATTTGGCCGGGAAAAGTGGTGACGCAAGTAGAGCCGGCAGGTCCTTTTTGGCAAGCGGAGCCCGAACATCAGGACTACCTGGAACGCTATCCAAACGGCTACACCTGCCACTACATCCGTCCCGATTGGACTCTTCCGCACCGGGCGGCTTAGCAGGCTGCGGAGAAACTCCTTCTTGCTGAAGGGTACGGGCTGAAGTGTCCGCGTGAGAACTGGAAAAAGAAACCGCAGATCCCTCCACTGCGCTACGCTCCGGTCGGGATGACAATTCTGCGGGACCATTAACTGTCATTCGTGCTTTTGGCCCATTTCCTTGCAACCGAATTGTCATCCCGACCGGAGCGGACCCGGATTTCCTGCTACGCGGCACTCACCAGCAGCCACGGGTGCGGCTTTCAGTAAGGAAAGCCGCATGACGTTGGCCAACGCCACCAACCTCAACAGGAAATCCGGGGTAGCGCAGTGGAGGGATCTGCGGTTTCTTTTTCCGGTTCTCACGTAGTCTGCCCTGGGATTCTCCCAGTCGATGGAACCTTCCTTTGGTCGATAGCGTAATAGAAGTCACGGGAGAGCCAGCTGCTCACCGGTTGCTCGCACGCGTGCCCGGAGGCTATGCATGGCAATGCTCGCTAACCACCTCAAGCAGGTCCTACGCAGGTTGACCCGGTCTCCCCTATTTACCACCATTACCCTCATTACGCTCGCCGTCGGTGTGGGCGCAAACACGGTGATTTTCAGCGTGGTCGAGGGAGTGCTCCTGAAGCCGCTTCCCTACCCCCATGCTGAGCAGTTGATCGGCGTGTGGCATTCCGCGCCGGGTATCGGCTTCGCAGAACTGAATATGTCGCCGTCCATCTACTTTATCGATCGCGAGCAGAACACCACGCTCCAGGATATCGGCGCCTACGACGGCGACTCGCTGGACGTGACCGGGGCTGGAAAGCCGGAACACGTGCCAGGGCTCGATGTTACTGATGGCACGCTGCCGCTCCTGGGGGTGGCTCCCCTGCTGGGGCGGCTATTTAACCGCAAAGACGATTCCGCGGGCGCGCCGCAAACCGTCGTGCTCTCCTATGGGTACTGGCAGCGAAAGTTTGGCGGCGCATCTTCTGTCATTGGGCGCTCCCTCACCGTAAGCGGAAAGCCGAGAGAGATCATCGGCGTTCTGCCCCAGGGGTTCCACTTTCTCGATCAACCGGATGTCGCGCTGTTCCTCCCTTTCCAATGGGATCGCAATAAAACCAAACTCGGCAACTTCAGTGAGCGTGCACTTGCCCGCCTCAAACCTGGAGTCACCATGACCCAGGCCAGCACAGATATGGCGCGGCTCCTTCCCGTGGTCTTGCGCAGCTTCCCCGCCCCGGAGGGATTCAGCGTCAGCATTCTTGAAAAGGTGCGGCTCGCGCCCAATCTCCGTCCGCTCAAGCAAGACGTCGTTGGTAACGTGGGCAACGTCTTGTGGGTTCTGATGGGCTCGATCGTTCTGGTTCTGCTGGTCGCTTGCGCAAACGTTGCCAATCTGTTGCTGGTCCGGGTCGAAGGGCGCCGTCAGGAGCTGGCGATTCGCTCTGCTCTGGGTGCCGGCTGGGGACGCATCGCCGCCGAGCTGCTCTTGGAGAGCTTCGTCCTCGGCATCGCCGGCAGCCTGATCGGGCTGGCATTAGCTTATGGTGCGTTGCGACTTCTGGTGTCGATGGCGCCCACCGGCCTCCCCCGCATCCATGAAATTGGCATCGATCTCCCGGTGCTGTTTTTCACCCTTGGGCTCAGCCTCTTTACCAGTCTGCTCATCGGTCTCATCCCCGTTCTCAAGTATGCGGGCGCAAATGCCAACAGCGGTCTCCGCGAGGGTGGCCGTGCGCTAAGCCAGAGCCGCGAACGGCATCGCGCCCGTCAGACCCTGGTTGTGGTGCAGGTCGCGCTTGCCCTGGTCCTGCTCATCTGCTCCGGGCTCATGATCCGCACCTTTCACGCCTTGATGCATGTGGATCCGGGCTTCGTCGCGCCCGATCAAGTACAAACATTCCGCTTTTACATTCCGGAAGCGCAGATACCGGACGATCAAGCCGAACGCCTCGTCCGCATGGACGAAGAGATTGTGAACAAGCTTGCGGCCATTCCCGGAGTGACCTCCGTTAGTTTCTCCACTGCGGTGCCCATGGATGGGCGCAGCTCGAACGATGTTCTCTTCGCCCAGGACCATGTGTATGGCGAGGGCGAGCTACCGCCGATACGCCGCTTCAAATTCATCTCACCCGGTTTTTTCGCAACCCTGGGCACGCAGCTCCTGGCCGGGCGCGATCTCACCTGGACCGACACCTACCAGAAAAGACCGGTGGTCATCATCTCAGAAAATTTTGCGCGCCAGTATTGGCATGACCCCAATGGCGCGATAGGTAAGAGGGTTCGCGCGGCCAACACCGATGACTGGCGGGAGATCATCGGTGTGGTTCAGAACACACACGACGACGGCGTGGACAAAGCCGCGCCCAGTTCCGCCTACTGGCCCGTGATGCTCGACCGTTTCGAGGGGCAGAAACAGACACTGCGACGTAATCTCGCGTTCACCCTGCGTAGTCCGCGCGCCGGCTCTCGTGCCTTCATGAGCGAGGTCCAGGAGAAAGTCTGGTCGGTCGACCCCGAGGTCCCCCTGGCGGATGTCTCGACACTGGGCACGCTTTACACCAAATCCATGGCGCGCACTTCCTTTACCCTGGTGATGCTCTGCGTCGCGGGAAGCATGGCTCTATTGCTCGGTATTGTAGGAATCTACGGAGTCATCTCGTATTCCGTATCGCAACGCACCCGAGAGATCGGCATCCGCATGGCGCTGGGTGCCCAGCGAGAGACGCTGACGGCCATGTTTGTACGCCAGGGACTGCGGCTCGCCCTCATTGGCGCAGCGTGCGGTCTGGTCACCGCCTTTGTCACCATGCGCCTGATGTCCTCGATACTATTCAATGTGAGTCCGGTAGATCCGCTCACCTACGCCACCATCACTATCGGCGTGGTTGCCGTCGCCTATCTTGCCTGCTATCTGCCCTCCCGTCGTGCCGCAACCGTCGAGCCCATGCACGCCCTCAGAGCCGAGTAGCCAGGTATTCCTCCCAGGCCACAGCCATCACTGTTACGGTTACGTATAGTTTCGCCCTATTAATCATCGCAGGCGTCCAGAGGTTCGTGGGTGGCCGCGCTGCACCGATGGGAACCGCCCTGGGCCATTCCTACGCGGTCCGCGCGCCGGCTCGAAATGAGCGGGACTTTTCTTCGCTGTTGGTGATCCCGATCACAGACAAGCAGACCTGTTTTGCCACACAATTGATTTGGATTCTCGATCGTTATGGCGTGCTTTACATGAAGATCGGCGTAATCGAAACACTGTCCTGGATTCCGCCTCTTCTCTCCAGCACACAGCTGGGCCCTTGATTCCACTACGTTCTACGTGCGTCGTGGTTGACCTCCTGGGCTGTCAAAAACTCAACGAGGGTCCACTTACCGCCGATGCGATCGGTACTCGTGCGGGTTACCTAAACAAAAACACCAAAGGAGAACCTATGTCTACAGCCATTGCAACCAAACCCAATATGTCCAGCAAAACCACCATCCAATTTCCGCAAACCATGAACTTTCTCGACGAACTCGAAGCACTAAGCCAGGAAACAGCCAGGCGCGCCTTCAGCTTTTTTCAACAACGCGGCCGTGGTGACGGCTGGGATTTAGATGACTGGTTCCGTGCTGAGGCAGAGCTCCTACGCCCCGTCCCTATCGAAATGAGCGAATCAGACGAGAGCTACACCATCCGCGCTGAAGTGCCCGGCTTCGACGCGAAGAATCTCAGTATCCAGGCGGACTCCGGTGCAGTCTACATTCGCGGCAAAAATGAGCAGAAAAGAGAAGAGAAAAAAGGCAGTGATCTCAAATACAGCGAATTATCTGCCACTGAATTGTGCCGTCGTATCGCTTTGCCAAGCTCCATTAACCCGGAGAAGATTATGGCCCGGCTAGCGAGCGGGGTCCTGGAGATCACGCTGCCCAAAGCCGCACCGCCGAAGACCATCGAAGTTAGGGCGGCCTGACGTATGATCGTCGCCGGCTCGAGAAGATGCAAGCACTGCCCGAGCCGGCGCATCCTGCAGCTTTCAGGTCGCACCTCGGCGGAAGAGACAGAGGCTATTGTGCAAGCTTATCGAGCCGGCGAGGGTCTAGTATCGCCAACGACGCGCCCTGCCGTTCCACTATGTGATTGCGCTCAAACCGATTGAGCAGCCGGGTCACTGTCTCGCGCGAGGTCCCTACGATATTGGCCAGCTCCTCATGGGTGAACACCATAGTGAAGCTGGGCGAAAGCATGCTATCGGTAGCGGGTGCCGCCCAATCCAGCAGCAAGCGCGCCAGCCGGCCTGAGGCCGAACCGGAGAGTGCCAGGCGCCGGGTATCCAAGTACAGTTCACGATATTGGTTGGCCAGCACCTGTGCCGCCTTTCGACCTACTTCGGGGAATGTTTCCAGCAGCCAAAGAAGATCCCCCCTTCGCACGCCTATAAGTTGCGCAGGTTCCAGCGTCTGCGCAGTCACCTCGTAAGGCAAGTCATTGAGGGCCGCGTTCAGGCCCAGGATATCTCCTGGCCCGGCGACTCTGATGATCATCTTGCGCCCTTCTCTGGAGGTGCTGAAAAGCTTTACTCGTCCCCCGCGGATGACAAACACCTGATTGGAGCATTGGCTCTCTTCGAAAATCATGGCCCGGCCCGGAAGGGCGAGCCGGGTACCCGTTTCATCGAAGCGCCGCAAGGCGTTGTCAATGGACTTATAAGACGCCCCGAGCGGCGGTTGCTCGCGAGCACGAGACTCCATAGACTATCTCCGGATAGGGATAACAAACCTTACAGGAGCCTCCAAGGCGAGCAAACAATAATGCGCGTCGGTTCCCTGCTGCAACGAACGACGCTGACGGGGTTCTTCTCTTCGGGGGCCGCTGGCGAAGCGGCCACACCTACCCCCGCGCGGTGCCCCTTAGTAGGTCAGCGACCGCCGGTATAACATGGGCGGACTCTGCTTTCCGCCTCGACTCATTCCTTTTTACCATACACCTAACTAAGGCGGGGTAATACCAGCGAGTCACATGCCCAATTTTCGCTGCCACCGGAGAATCTTGAGAGTTATAATGGCCGCGCTCCAGAAAGGGGGGCAATCTATGCTGAGAGCATTCTCTCCAGCGTGTTGGCTCGTAGGATTGTGTTCTTTATCTGCCCTTGCTGCAAACGCTCAACAGGTCGTTCATGCCTTGGCAGGGACCGTTACCAACATCAACCCAACCAACAAAACCATCATCATCAACACCGACGACGGCTCGGAAGGACTCTTCAAAGATATGGCGGCGTCGAACCTGTCCCTCGACTTCGCAAAGGACCTCAGAGCGGATTCGACTCCCGCAGACACCTTCTCCAAAAAGGGGACTCACGTGATCGTCTACTATTGCGGCGATGGCGACGAGCGAACGGCGATCGCATTGCAGGATCTCGGTGGGGGGCCGCTTCAGAAGATCAGCGGATCGGTTACCAAATTCAACCGGCACCAGCATCTGCTCACCATCAAAGACTCCTCAGGCGTCACCGAGTCCTTTCATATTGATCCGAAGACAGTCGCCGAGACTGCCGTAGGAGCGGTGGCAGGTGAGCGATTCGATCCCGAGAAGGGCGAACAGGTGCGGGTGACCGCCACCCTCGCGGACGGGAACCCAGAGGCTCTGTTTATCCGCACCAACTAGGGTAAAGCGCAGTGGACGCGCACGCAGCCCCGGGTGGTTGTCCGCTACCCGGGGACACTCTTGTGAGATGCCATAAGAACGCCTTAGGGCGTTCCTGTCTCATTCGACCAAGGGTCTTGCCGCAGCCATTAACCCGCGAGTCTGTGCTTGTTGCTTGTCGTCCAGTAAGGTGTGTAGCCGTAGTGTTGATGCAGGCGTAATTCATATTCCCGGCTAACCGGCGAATCGGGGTTCCATTCAGGGCTGCTCTGAATCGTCTGGCGAGTTACACGCGCATGAATCTCCCGCTTGGCCCAATGCACGCTCCTGATCCATTGCGGTCTTAGCAACACCTTCTTGCCCGGCCACCAATTCTTCGTGTCTACGACCAGGTACCGAATCTCCCAGGTCTCGTCGTCAAATAAAAAATCTTCAAGGTGTCCAATTTCCCCGTCTCTCGCCTTTATATGGTAGCCCGAGACTTCGTGCGTACTCCGCAGATGTGGATCAGGCGACCGCTCTTTCGTTGCCGTCTTCGGCCCCATTTGGGGAGCATCCCTGAGCGCCTGTGGCGTTGGCCAGGAACCCCACACACCTGTTCCCTCCCAGTAGTAGGGCCACCCAAAATGTCGATGATGCTCAGCCTCGTGCTGGCGGGAAACAGGTCGATGGAGATCAATACTGGGGCTGTTCTCCACCTGTTCCCGGGTCAGGTTCACATAGAGGTGCAGCGGGCTCCAGGCTGGATGGAGCAAAGCCAGGGGCGAAATTAAGACCTTGCGTCCGGAGAAAATGATGCCGGTGGAAACCACAATATAGCGGATGGTCCACTGCCGGTCATCGAAGTAGAAATCGCCGACCGATCCGATATCTGTGTCGATCGCTCCGATCGTGTAGCCGTTGAGATCCTTTGTCCTGCGCAGCCGCATTGCTTTTTTCGCGCTCAACCGAATATTAGCGACTTATTCGAACTAGACTATTCTACTCCTCGTGGAATCCAATGGAGTATGGGGCAGGGCCGCAATGTGCCGTCTCTTTTGCCCGTAGGTCGCGCTTGGTATTGTCTGTCGGTCCGTTAAAGGGGTGATGCAAAGTTCGTGAAAACCGGAGACAAGCCGCGACTCCTTGTGGATTCACTTGTGCTCGGCATTATTGGCGGGCTGAGCGCCCAGTTATTTATTTGGACGTTGCGCTTCTCTGCCAGGATTTTCCTGTTCGCGATCGCCGGTTACCATCCTCCGGGACTTCAGGAAGAGGGCGGAGTTCTTCGCCAGGTTATCGGTCCTCATGGGTTGTGGCTGATACCTCTCTCCACTACCATCGGCGGTCTGCTCTCGGGAGCCCTGGTTTACGGTCTCGCACCCGAGACTGAGGGCCACGGCACGGATACGGTGGTCAAGGCCCTGCACTGGACAGAAGGAGCCATCAGGGCGCGGGTGGCTCCGGTAAAGATGATTGCCTCCGCAATTACCATCGGCTCCGGGGGATCTGCCGGACGCGAAGGCCCGACCGCACTTATCACCGCTGGCTTCGGTTCAGTCTATGCAAAGCTGCTCCACCGCTCCGAGTACGAACGGCGGCTGGTGGTCTTAATGGGCATGGCTGCCGGGCTCTCCGCAATCTTCCGTTCCCCGATCGGCACCGCCATCTTCGCCGTCGAGGTTCTTTACGGCGGTATGGACTTCGAGGCCGGCGCTCTCCTTTACTGCATGCTGGCTGCGATCGTCGCTTACGCCGTCAATGGGTGGTTTGTCGGGTGGCATTCCCTTTTTCAAGTCCCTTTCCCCCTGTATGCCGCAGGTCTGGCAGATTACGGTTGGTACATTGCTCTCGGGGCTGCGAGTGGCATTCTCGCTTCCATCTTGCCCGAGATGTTCTATCGTTTCCGCGATCTATTTGCAGCCTTGCCTATACCCGCGTGGACCAAGCCCGGCGTCGGCGGCCTGCTCCTGGGCTTAATGGCTCTCCGCTTGCCCCAGGTACTGGGTGGTGGATACGGTTGGATTCAGGAAGCAATTGACGGCCGGCTGGCCTTGGGGCTACTCCTTGTTCTTGTCGTCGCCAAGATGCTGGCGTTGTCCTTTACTGTCTCCTCGGGCGGGTCGGGAGGCATTTTCGCTCCCAGTCTGTTTGTCGGCTCGATGCTGGGTGGTGTCTTTGCGGCGGTTGCACACGTTCCTCCAGCGGGTTTGGTGATCGTTGGGATGGCGGCGGTGTTCGCCGGTGCAGCCCGGGTTCCCATCGCGACCTTGCTGATGGTGGTCGAGATGACTGGCGGGTATCAGCTTCTTGTTCCCGCGGGACTCGCCGTCATGCTGAGCTTTGTGATTCAAATCAATCTCTCGTCGTTCTTCAAATACGGCAGTCTTTATGAAGCCCAGGTAGACGGGCGTGCCGATTCACCGGCGCATATTGCCGAGCACGTTGAAATTGCGCTGCGGCTCCTGGAACAAGGCAAGATTTCCCTGCCCCAACCAATTACCCATCTTCACCTCGCAACTCTGTTGCAGTCGGGAGTGGCGCTGGATCTTCCCGATGGTTCCCAGCTGATGATTGGAGCCCTTCGACCTGAGAGTCCCTGGGTGGGTAAGCAGCTGCAATCGCGCGTTCTTGGCGGCTCAATCGTAGATTCGAAGGTGGCTGCCATACTGCGCGGCAAGACGGTTTTGCGAGCTCGGCCCGACACCGTCTTACAGCCCGGCGACCGGCTCTTGATGATCGCGCCCCCGCAAGCCCAGGTGGAGTTGTTAGCCCACCTTGCACCGCCCTCCGGTTCGCTCGGCCAAACGAAGGCAGGTGCATAAAGAAGCTCGAGAGCGAGCTGGCATTCGCCGCTATGTCTGTTGACGTGTGTCAGGCTTTTGACGTTTCTCATCGACAAGGGCGAACGAGAGATCTACGACGCGAATTTAGAGGATTACCACTAGGCCAAAGGAGAACAGATCATGCCTATGAAGAACCCGCCCCATCCCGTATGCAGTCTTCTTACGACATTGCCTACACTCGCAACCGCGAGAAACAAATCAAGGTGCCGCGCATTTCGTTGCTGGATGCTCCACGCTAGTAAAAGCAATGGCTAACCTTACAAGTGGCTGTCGATACTAAATCGCCCCGGACCCGTAAACACCAGTGTCGCAAAGACTATGATGTAGATCGCAACCAGTTCCACATGACCGTCGGAAAAGAACGCGGCGTGATGAACGAAAAAGAACGCCACCAGCAGATTGAAGAGGATGACCGCTGAAGCAGGACGCGTTGCCAGCCCAATGAGGACAAGCACGGAACAGATGCCATCGCTGAGCAATGCAAAGGCTAGCCCGGCATGCGCTCCTACGTGAATCGGATCAGGAAAATGCTGAACCATCCGTGAGTACCCGGTGAGCTTCTCCAACCCGTGCTTCAGGAATAAGCTCAGGCCAGCGAGGCGCAGCACCAGCAGGCCGGCGCTTGTGTTGGCAGAACCGGTATTGCTTGCGAAAAGTCCTTTGGGAGTCACGCAACATCTCCTGGGCTGTTATGCTTCAGCGCCGGGTACAACCCGGCGCTGCATTTGTACCGTCGATCTAGGGATTCTTAATAGTAAAGCTCGTATCCTTCACCGTGAACCCTTCGACCACCTGGGTGTTGCCAACCCGATGCTCGAGAACCTGAGCCTGGCCGACGCCCGGGGTGGCCGTTGCCGGAACTGAAATCTCATGACCGTTGCCGGAAAGCGTGACCTGAACCTCGCTCGAACCCGCTTGCCAGTGAACCTTATACGTTCCTGCAGGCAGGTTGTTTGCGCCCACGCTAACAGTATTCGGAAAACTCACTGATCCGGATTCTTGATTGGCGCCATAGCTCATGGATCCGAATGCGAATAAAAATAGCGAACACATGCTTAGAATTCTTTTCACCGCGGTCTCCTTCGTTTGTTGCTGGGGGTTTGTACGCATGTGGGCATTACATGCGCGGCCGCAAAACCCCACAAGGTACTTGGGGTATCGTTCGCGAAGCAGTGAGTCAAAGATCGTGCAATGTGGAGTTTGTCTGAAACGGTAACTTCGGTATCGAGAGGTATGATACTTCGACCGGGCGGGGCGGCTTTTACCAGGAAGTGGCGGCAAGCACCGCTGGCGGTCCCGGTTTTCCCTGGATCACCTCGGTTCCGATCACAATTTGCATATTGCCTTTATCGGGCCTGAACCCAGTTCGTTTGCAGAAGTCCTGCATATACTGTGGATCGGTGAGGAACCGTCCCGCCGCCAGAGTTCCATAACCCCAAAGTCCGGCCACCGTAACTGTGATAAATCCCGTTCTCGGATTCGCGACTCGCGAGATGATGGCATAGTCCTGCTTGAGTGCCAGGTTTCCTTGCGCGTCTGTTTGCCTCAGGTCGTTCTTCCAGCCCTGGAACGAGGGCCGGTCGCGATCCGCGATCCATTGAACCCCTTCGCTCCGTTGGAAGGTGTACCGCATGCGCGACATCAACTCCAGCGTCCATTGATCGTTGTAAGCGCCAATCAGAACCGCGGGCCTTTGTTGAAAATCGCTGAAGTTGGCTTGGTCTTCCCGGAAGAAGTAGAGCGATGCACCCTTCGATTGCACCAGCCCTGCCAATCGAGCCAGGGTTTCCGCATCCCACCACGCCACCGCAACCTGGTGCGGATCGACCGGATGCCAGGAACCAGGGGGCGGATCCGCGGCGCGGAAGTTGCTGCGTCCCAGGCAGAGCATGACCGAGTGTGTCTGCTGGATCACCGGACGCCAAAATAGATCGAGCGCAGTTGGCCTGCTCGCGACGTAGGCCCAGGTCAATCCCGCCAGCACAGCGAGTAGCGCAACCACGCCCGCCGCCACCATGCTGCGCTTCCTTATATGTGTAGGTTGGTTCTCCGCGGGCGGAGCCACTGGTATCGGTAACACGGAAGCAACCGGCCGTGCAGCTACTGCGGCCACGAATTCCGGCCGATACGATCCAACTGGCAGCTCGATGCGCAACTGGTCCGGATCAGCGAACTCCTGGTAGTACTGCGCCAGCCGCTTGCGAACTTCCCCGGCCGAGATGCGCACCACCGGATCAACGGCGGGATCGTAATACGGGTCCTTACCGAAGACATCGATTGCGATGGTGCGCTCCTTCAACTCCGAGGACGCACCGCTCAACTCCTGTTCCACCACGTAGCGCAGGAACGCCGGATACCGCTTGCTGTTGCGAAACGGGGCACTTAGAAGAATTCGTTCCAGTTGGGCGCGCACCGCCGCCCCATCCACGCTTTCCTTTTCCGACGTCCGCAATCTCTTCCCCCTGCTGCTGAGGCAAAACCATGATACTCCGAGAGCCGACCCGCCCTCCTGTACCGGCAGCGAAGGTTGGGTGCCCCATTCAAGCCCGTTTTTGGGGCTTGAGTGGGACTAGCTAGCACTGGCAACGAAGTGCTGTGGTATCCCACTCAAGCCAAAACCGGGCTTGAATGGGGCACCCAGCCTTCGTTGCCGGTGAGACAAGCTAGTCCCGCAGCGGTATCATACCTCTTGCTACAGAACATCTGACTACGTCATAAGCCACACATTCTAGGAACATTGCAGACGCCGGCGGCGACGATACTGGAAGTAACTTGTGGCCCGAGCGCGCGCCGGGTCTAATCCCCCCATCGACAAGAGCTCGATCCCGGTTGAAAAATCTGTTCGTTGTGCAACGCCCCTGCTGATCCTGGCGAAGGACAAGTGACTAAAACTAATTCGAGCGCGGGTTCGTCTCTGGTCAGGCAGCATATACTCGCCCGTGGGTGAACCGGTAAAGGAGCGTTCAAATGGGGATCAATCGCAGAAGTTTTCTTACCTCCATGGTAGTGGTCGCGGCGGCACGTGTGGTCAAAGCTCAGCTGCCCCCGGAGACAGCAAACCTGTGGGGTAGCCCGGTGATCGACTGTCACTTTCATCCTCGGCCTACCCTGGAGGCGAACCTCGCCCATTTGAACGGATCGGGTTGTCAGGCCGCATATATGTTGGCGCGGCTTACCGCGGCCGACGACTGCAAACGCTTCATGGCCAAGGAGCCAACACGTTTTGCCGGTTATTCCGTGAGCACCAACGTCTCCGCACCCGACGCGGTAAAGCTGTTGACCGAGGCGGTAAAGGCCGGAGCCCACGGCTTCGGCGAAGTGAAATATCATGTCGAAGCCGATGGGCCGGAGATGAAGCGGCTCTATGCGGCCGCCGCCGAGCTCGATGTGCCCGTGACCATCCACTTTCAGGAAGTACCGCACACCCCAACCGAAGGCGTATTCAACACCGGGTTCAAGCGCTTCGATGCTGTCTTGAAGGAGTTTCCGAAGACTACCTTCGTCGGACACTGTGACGCGTTTTGGGCCAATATCAGCGCGGATTATGCCAACGACAAGGACTACCCCAGAACGCCCATCGTGCGCGGCGGCATTACCGACAAATGGCTATCCGATTATCCCAACCTCTTCGCTGACCTTTCGGCGAACTCCGGCAACAATGCGCTCACCCGCGATCCCGGGTTTACCGCCGATTTCCTTAAGCGGCACAAAGACAAGTTGTTCTTTGGCAGCGACTGTTCTTGCACTGACGGACACGGAGCGGGTATCTCCCAGGGAGGCAATCCAGGCGCAGCCAGGCTGGCGGGCAAGTGCGTAGCCCGCGAGACGCTCACCGTGTTGAAGGCCAATACAACACCCAAGCTCTTTCATACCTTGGTTTGGGAAAATGGGCACCGCGTATACAAGCTAAAGACGACAGCGTAAACGGCCGGCATATTTTGGAGGCACAACATTGTTCCATCGACTGATGCTGTTAACGTTTCTCTGCATCACCCCTTTCCTGCACGCGCAATTTGGGCCACCCGAGCCGCAAGGGTCCGGGCCCAAGCTAGACCCGCCGACCGTATTTCCTGATCCGGGCACCTATCCCACCACGGAATCCGTCACTTTGATGGATGCTGATCCGCAGGCCACCATCCATTACACCTGGGACGGCAGCAATCCCACGTCAAAGAGTCCGGTATACGACCCCGCTCAATTGCTATTTATCGGCGGCATCTACGAGGGCAACCATGGCCTCAAGGCCGGGTACACCATACGCGCCGTTGCCATGCATGAGGGACACACCAACAGCGCTATCGCAAATTTTCAGTTCGTCGTGGATCGGCGGGACTACACCGCCTACGTCTCGGAAGAGGTTCTCCCTGGCGTACGCATGATCCGCGACTCTGACAACGACAAAATGTTTCTAGTGAAAGGTGAGAAGGCCTTCGCGCTCATCGATAGCGGCCAGGGACGCGGTCCACTGCGGCAATATCTCGCCCAGTACACGGGCAGCCTGCCCATTGAGCCCATCTTCACCCACAGCCACGGTGATCACATCGGACAGGCAGATCAGTTCATCACGGACACGGTAGAACGCATTGGTGCAGCAGATCGGCCGGCAACGGAGCGTCTACTCAAGAGCCGCGGTGTCGCCGACGACGTGATTGCGAAGAACCTTCTGTCAATGCACAACGGAGACCGTGTCGACCTCGGCGACCGTTCGCTCGTAATCTACGATGCCCCTGGGCACACGCCCGGATCGATCGTGATCTTTGACGAGAAGACCGGCAATCTCTTCACCGGCGACTCCTTCGGAAGCAACTCGCCCACCATTCCTGACGCGCTCTGGCTTCAATTCAGCCAGGCCCCGGTGGATACGTATCTGGCTACCGTGAAGACAACCAGGCAGTACTTTCGCGGCAAGGTCACGCATATGATGACCGGTCACAACGATCATCCGTTGACCGGCGAAAAGTACCTCGATAACCTGCAATCCGCCTTGCAATCTTTGATGGACAAGGGAGACGCGGTTCTTGTGCCATCGTACCGGCCCGTCGGCTTTCTGCAAGTCACCATTGGCGATCGCATGCATGATCCGGACTGGGTTGCGATCAATGTAAACAAAGCCCATTATCTTCCGGCGCCGATTGACAAGATTGCCGGCCTTACGTTGCTCAGTCTGAACGGCGCGGTGCTGAAACCGGCGTTCTCACCCAATGTGAAGACCTACACTGCGACGCTGCTCAAGAACAGCTCCACCACGTCCATGTCGGTTGAGCCGACCTCCTCGCGGTCGAGCGTGCTCACCGTCAATGGAAAATCCGTCCAGTCCGGCCAACCCACCGTCGTCTCACTCTCCGGTAAGTCAACCCCGGTCACGGTCCACGTAGCTTCGCCCGACGGCTCACAGACAGCGGACTACGTTGTGACGGTTGTGAAACCGTGAAGGATGGCGACTCTTGCTTGACGGGAGCCGGCTCTTTTTATAAGTTTGCATAATTACTAGTCTGAGCGCACGCGACCGGGAACTCGGGATGGGCCGGACGATTACCCGGCGTGATTTCATGAATGGGGCCGCCATGATGGTGGGCTCCTCCATGCTTCCGAGCATGGCCAAAGCGGGCCAGACGCCCGAGCCGCAAAACCGTCCCGGATACGATCCACCCATATCGACGGGCCTGCGCGGAAGCCACCCCGGATCCTTCGAAACCGCGCACAGCTTGCGTGATGGCACCTTCTGGAGCAAAGCCGGGAAGCCCATCGAGATCCACGAGAAATACGACCTGGTCGTGGTGGGTGGTGGAATCAGCGGCCTGGCCGCGGCCCATTTCTTTCGTGAGCGTGTTGGAACCTCGGCACGCATTCTCATTCTTGAGAATCACGACGACTTCGGGGGCCACGCAAAGCGAAATGAATTTCATCTGGACGGGCGGCTCGCACTGCTCAACGGCGGAACGCTCGAGATCGATAGCCCCACACCTTATAGCCCCGAAGCCGGAGGATTGATCCGGAAGCTCGGAATCGACCCGCCGGCTTTTGAGAAAAAGTACAGCGATCAAAGCATCTATCAGTCGCTGGGGCTCTCTGAAGGTATTTTCTTCGACCAGGAAACATTTGGCGTCGATAAGCTGGTGGTCGGTGTGCCCAGGCACAAGCGCAGTGCCCACGAATCCATGTCATGGGCGGAGTTTCTTGCCCTGGCGCCTCTGTCCCCCGCAGTGCAACGCGATGTAGCCCGCATTGAGGAAGCCCAAATCGACTACCTTCCTGGCCTAACATCCGCGCAGAAGAAGGACCGGCTCTCGCGCATAAGCTACAAGGATTTTCTGCTGAACGTGGCCAAGGTCGATCCCGGCGTCGTTCCGTTCTATCAGAGGCGCACCCACGGCGAATGGGGTGTTGGCATCGATGCCGAGCCGGCGCTCGATTGCTGGGCTCTCGGGCTACCGGGGTTTCAGGGGATGGACCTCCAGCCTGGCGCCGCTCCGCGAATGAGCTATACGGCCGCAGGATACGCGAATGGCGGATCGTACCAATTCCATTTTCCTGATGGCAATGCGTCGATCGCGCGTTTGCTGGTGCGCGATCTGATTCCGCTCGCGGTGCCGGGAAGCAGCGCGGAAGACGTGGTCACGGCAGAGGTCGATTACAGCCAGCTCGATCGCGATGGATCTCCGCTTCGCATTCGGCTCAACAGCACCGCGGTTCGCGTGCAGAATCTAGGCGACCCGTCTGCCGCTCAGGGAGTGGAAGTTGCCTATGCAAGTGGGGGCCAGGTCTTCAGCGTTCGCGCCGGCCATTGCGTTCTTGCCTGCTGGAATATGGTGATCCCTTACCTGTGCCCCGCCTTGCCCGCAAAACAGAAAGAAGCGCTGCATTACCTGGTGAAGGTTCCTTTGATATACACCAGCGTTGCCATCCGCAACTGGACCTCGTTGCAAAAGCTTGGCGTGCATAGCGTCTCTGCCCCGGGAGCATATTGGCTGGGAGCCAGTCTCAACTGGCCCATGAAGATGGGCGCGTACAACAGTTCGGTCCGGCCGCAGGAGCCGGTGCTGCTACGTCTTTCGCGGACTCCGTGCAAGCCAGGACTGCCGGTGCGAGAGCAACAGATCGCCGGGCGGCAGGAGATTCAGGCGACCACTTTCGAAACCTACGAGCGGACACTTCGCGACCAACTGCAGCGTACCTTCCACCAGGGTGGCTTTGATCCGGCCAGAGATATAGAAGCCATCACAGTCAACCGTTGGCCCCATGGTTACGGCTACGAATACAACCCGCTCTTTGATCCTGAGTGGCCTGAAGGAGAGCAGCCGCACATCGTGGGCCGCAAGCAATTTGGACGCATCGCAATTGCGAATACAGATTCCGGCGCAACGGCGTACACCGACGTTGCGATCAACCAGGCCTTTCGCGCAGTCAATGAGCTGCTGGCGGACGGTGGAAGCCCCCGCATTTATGCGGGGGGAGGAGCGCTTTAGCGCTCCGTGAAAGAGTCCCGACTCTCATCACGCGCTTTAGCGCCAGGCCCGGCTAAACTGGCTGCGGAAAAACGCTTTGTACGAAGGGCACGGCTTCAGCCGTGCCGTAAATGTACCGCGCGGGGGCGGCTTTAGCCGCTGAGGTACGGTTTTTCACGGTAATTTCCGTGCGGGTACAAGCGTGGAAAAGCGTACCTCAGCGGCTAAAGCCCTCGTTGCTGTGGCTTCTTACGGCACGGCTAAAGCCGTGCCCTTCGTTCAGTGACTTTTTCCGCAAGCTGTAAAGTCGTGTTCTGATACAAAACAACTACCAGAAAATCTGATGCCACCGAAAAGGATGACTTGATGGGCCAAGACGACCATAGCAAGGCTCACGACAAAGAATTAGGCATGGGTTGCCCAATCTCACGCCGCGACTTCCTGAATGGTGTAGCCATTGGAGTCGGTGGCGCGGTCGCGGGCTCTCTCGTGCCCGGGTTACCGTGGACCGCCGAAGCCGCGACCCAGTTGTCGCAGGATTCTCCCGGGTACGATCCGCCGGCACTCACCGGCATGCGCGGCAGCCATCCTGGCTCCTTTGAAGTGGCGCATTCAGTGCGCGACGGAAGCTTCTTCGCCCACGCCGGGCAAATCTCTCAGACCGGCGAAGCCTACGACCTGGTAGTTGTAGGCGCAGGCATCAGCGGACTGGCCGCGGCCTATTTCTACCGTAAGTTGGCGGGCAATGGTGCCCGCATCCTGATCCTCGACAATCACGATGATTTTGGCGGACACGCTAAGCGGAACGAATTTCGTCCCGGCGGCCGCTTGCTTCTCGCCAACGGCGGCACACTCTCGATCGAGTCGCCGTTCCCCTACAGCCCGGTTGCCCACCAACTGCTCACGGACCTGGGGATTGATCCGCCGGCGCTGGAAGCAAAGTGCGTGGATCGCCAGGTCTATAAAGGCCTGCAGCCGGCGGTGTTCTTCGATAAAGAGACCTTCGGCGTCGATCGCCTGGTGGTGGGGAGACCGCGAGGTGGTGGACAGTCCCCCGATGCATGGGCCGCATTCCTCCGCAAGACGCCGCTTTCCCCAGAGGTGCAGAGCGATATCGTCAAGATCCAGACGGCGACTATCAACTATATGCCCGGTCTCTCGCAAAGCGAGAAGAAGGACCGGCTTTCGCGGATGAGTTACAAAGACTTTCTGCTCAACGTCGTCAAAGCTCATCCGGCAACCATCCCCTACTATCAAACCGACACCCACGGCTTATACGGTATTGGCATAGACGCTGTGCCGGCACTCGATTGCTGGGCGATCGACTTCCGTGGATTCCAGGGAATGGGGCTGGATCGAACGCCAACCGGTGGCCGGTTGAGCTTTACCGCCCTGGGCGCCGTAACCCCGCAGGACGACTACACCTTTCATTTTCCTGACGGCAACGCTTCCATCGCGCGCATGCTGGTGCGGTCGCTTATTCCTGCGGCCATACCGGGCCACACCGCCGAAGACATCGTGACCGCGAGCACCGATTACAGCAGGCTCGACAGCACTAGCTCACCCATCAAGATTCGCCTGAGCAGCACCGTGGTTCGGGTTCGGCATCTGGGCGATCCCGCCTCCGCGAAGGAAGTGGAGATCACTTACTCCACCCCGCAGGGACAACTCTCCGCGGTAAAAGGCAAAGCAGTGGTCATGGCGTGCTGGAACATGGTCACCGCCTTTATCTGTCCAGAGTTGCCGGAGAAACAAAAAGAGGCCTTGAAGTACGGCTCAAAGGTGCCACTGGTCTACACGGTAGTGGCGGTTCGCAACTGGTCCTCATTCTCCAGGCTCGGGATGCAGCGGGTCGCAACCCCGGGGATGTACCATACCTCCATCGGGCTCGATCAGCCGGTCAGCATTGGGGGCTATGAATGCCCCAAGAAGCCTGAGGATCCAATGCTGTTGCGTATGCTGCGCACGCCATGCAAACCTGGCCAGGATGCGCGAGAGCAGCAACGGGCCGGACGTTACGATCTGCAGAGCACCTCGTTCGAGACCTTCGAAAGAAATATTCGCGATCAGTTGCAGCGCGTTCTGGGGCCGGGGGGCTTCGATGCGGCACGCGATATCGATGCCATCACGGTGAATCGCTGGCCCCATGGATACGCTTACGAGTACAACCCATTGTGGGATCCTGACTGGCCCGCGGGGCAGTCGCCCTGCGAGCTCGGCCGCAAGCAGTTTGGGCGCATCACCATTGCCAATTCTGATGCTGCGGCCGCGGCCTACACCGACCAGGCGATCGATCAGGGATACCGCGCCATCACAGAGATATCCAAGGCGTAGAGGAGATAACGATGGTCGCAATCACCCGCCGGGCATGGCTGCAGGGAGCCGCTGCCCTGGCGCTTACCTCGTACACCTGGGCGGAGAATGCCCCGCCGGCCACAACCAAGCCGTTGGACCTCCCCCATGCACGGCCAGCCGTCGGGGCGCGGCATTTCACCAGTCAAGCGGTCGAGAATGCCATTACACAGGTACAAAAACAAATCCCTGACCAGCCGCTGGCCACCATCTTCGAGAACTGCTTTCCCAATACCCTGGATACAACCGTCTTCCCCGGCACCCACGATGGCAAGCCGGATACGTATGTCGTGACCGGCGACATCGATGCCATGTGGCTGCGTGATTCCTCTGCGCAGGTAATGCCGTACCTCGCCCTGGCAAAGCAGGACGATCGACTACGCGAACTGCTCGAAGGGGTCATTCGCCGCCAGGCGCGCCTGATCCTGATCGACGCCTACGCCAACGCATTCATGCGCGATACGACGGCGCCCCCGCTCAGCTGGGCAGTGAACGATAAGACGAAACACTATCCCGGGGTGGGCGAGCGCAAGTGGGAAGTTGATTCCCTTTGCTATCCCATCCACCTGGCATACGGCTACTGGCAGCAAACCGGGGACACGGGACCTTTCGATGCACAGTGGAAAGAGGCCGCCTGGACCATCGTGCGCACCTTCCGCACCCAACAGCGCAAGCACGACCGGGGCCCCTATTCCTTTCAGCGTTTATCGGACACACCGACGGATACGTTAGCACTCAGTGGATTCGGGAGCCCTGCGATCCCGGTGGGTATGATCTTCTCCATGTTTCGCCCCTCGGACGATGCCTGCACTTATCCCTTATTTGTTCCCGCAAATCTCTTCGCCGTGGTGAGTCTCCGCCAGCTGGCGACGCTGGCCAACCAGGTTCTCAAGGATGGGAAGCTGGCCCAGGAAGCGCAGACGCTCGCAGCCGAAGTAGAAATGGCGCTTCAGCAATATGGCAAGACGCATCACGCCCAATACGGAGAGATTTGGGCGTATGAAGTCGACGGCTACGGAAACGTGTTGATGATGGACGATGCCAATGCGCCGGGACTGTTGAGTCTGCCCTACCTCGGCTGTTGCCGGATCGATGATCCGCTCTATCAGCGTACCCGGCAATTTGTGCAGAGCGAAGCCAATCCATATTTCTTCCGCGGTACGGCGGCGGAGGGTGTGGGCGGTCCGCACGCGGGACTGAATATGATTTGGCCGATGTCCATCATCATGCGCGCGCTCACCTCCACCGATGACGCGGAAATTCGTCAATGCCTTCGCTGGCTGCGCAACACCACAGCCGGCACCGGCTTCATGCACGAGTCCTTCCAGAAGGATGATCCCAAGGTGTTTACGCGGGCGTGGTTCGCCTGGGCCAATACCCTCTTCGGCGAGCTGACGATGAGGTTAGCCACCGAGCGGCCGCGCGTCTTCGCCGGCGATGGCGCCTACTGGAGCCTCTAGCGGGACTGCACTTCTACCATTTGCTTGAGTTTGTCGTGGGCGCGGACCTGGACCGTAATACTCTTCTTCAGGTAAGCGGCAAGCACGTTCGGGTCGGCCCAGTTCAGGTCCCAGCCTTCCTCGATAGCCAGCAGCCGGTAGCTGCCGGGAACGATGTTGGACAACAAGAAGGTGCCGTCGGAATCGCTCTGGTCGCGGCGGAAGAGGATCTGGTTGTCTTTTGCATCCTGGGGCGCGAGCAGGATCATGATTCCACTCGCCGGTTGGCCGGCGCGTTCGGCCATGCCTTCGATCTGCCCGTAACCGGTGCCGGCCACGATCTCCAGCCTTGGGGCGTCGCCTGCATTCACCTGCAGCATGAGACCTTTCACCACCGCGTTCGGGGATGAGATGCGGGCAACGTACATCTGCGGAATCTGGCCGATGACCTGGTATTCACCGGGAACTACCTGCGCGGTGAACTCCCCGGCCTCGTTAACCGGGACGGTATAGTTACGCCGCGGATTCGAAGCAACCAGGGAGATACTCGCGGATCGGATCTTGCTGTCAAACGGCGTCACCTTGCCCGACACGGTGACGTCGCCTACACCGCCGTCAGCGCTTAACTGCGTTGCGCCGTCGGCAATTTCTGCCGTGAAATGAGTCGACTCCGAGGGAGACTGGCCGTCCGAGTGAGAAACCGTGACCTCGTATCGCCCTGGGAGCACACCGCTGATTTCCACGCCCCCTTCGTCGTTCATCTGCAGGGCGGGCATCCGCTCCGGCTGACCAAAGACGGTCTGCTCAATGGAGACGCTAGGGCCCCCCTCCTGGCCGTGAGCAAGCGCTAGATGAAGGTGCATGGCGCGCTGGGCAGTGAGCGTCATGTTGGCCTCGATCCGTTCTCCGCCCCTTACCGGAATCGGGATAGCATCGTCGGAGTCGACCGCGTCGGGATAGAAGATCGTGGGGTACGCGACATCGAGAGCGGAGTCATTGGACTGCATCGGCGCACGCACACCGTTCATCCCAGCGGCATACCAGGGCTGAGCCGATACGCTGAGGAAGTAGTTGCCTGGGCCGATGTTGGGTATCTCATACATACCGCGGTCGTCGGTGATGAACGTTCGCCGCTGCTGCGTGGACCTGATCCCATCAAGGTCTCGATCCTGATAAAGGTGCACTTGCGCTCTACGGATCGGCTCACCGCTTTCATCGCTCACCGTGCCATAGAAGATCGCCTGGGGCGTGACTTTAAAAATCAGGTCGTCGGATTTTAGTTCCGGGCCTACGGCAATCGCGGTGGAGAAGCCTTCATGCTCCTGGTAAGACTGTGTGAGATAGCCGCGTTTGGCGGCGTTTAGCTCATACTTCCCTAACCGTACGCCGCCGAAGTCGAACCGGCCGTCCTCTCCGGTTTCGAGCGAGAGAGACTGGCTGCGATTGTCCGTAGGGTTGATCTCAACCACACAGCGGGCAAGGGCCTGGCCGCTGCGCGCGTCGATAACTTTGCCGCTGATGTGCCACGTCTGGGCTGCGGCGGCAGGCGATGCATCCGGCTGCTGTGCTCCCGCAACAGCGGGATGGAACGCAAGCAGCAGCGCAAGCATCGGCGCGGTGCACTTCCATGAGCGGAACATCTACGGTTCTCCGGTCACTATCTTGAGCTCGACTTCCGATTTGCCACCGCGAGTGAGCGTTATTTCCTGGCCCAGAGACAGATACCGTTGCAGCGCCTCAGGATCGCGGTAAGGCAATTCCTGCTGCTGTCTCAGCGCCAGCACCAGGTAGCGGCCGGGGGCAAGCCCCTTGAACTCTCCCTCTGCTGTGGAATCTGGCGACGGCTTATGACCCGAGAAGACGTTGAAGGAGGGAAAGAATTCCGCCGCAGGCTGAGTCAAATTATCCAGCGGGATGGCGGCTACGTATACCTGGTCGCTGCTGCCATTGTCGGCTTCCCCCGCAGAGGCCGACCACTTCAGTGAAGCGGAATCATCCCGGTACACCATGCGCACCGTGCAGGCGGGCGTGCCGGCTGCGATCACCAGCGGATCGCGCGTGAGTTCGACATTGCCGCACGAAGCCGACGCTAAATACCATGGCGGCTGCGGCGGGCTTTGCAGCACATAGCGCCCTGGTTCGATATCTCGGAACGCCATGGGGGCTCCGGGCTCCAGCGCCTGTGCCCGGCCCGGCTGTTTGAGAGGTTGCGCGGGAAAGGAACGCCCCGGACCTCGAGGATCCTCGTCCTCTAATAAAGCATTCAAATAGGACGGCGGGGCAGAGGGTGCATTTGGCGAGCCGGTGCTCACGGCCTGGTACTCCGCTTCGATGGGTAAGATGGCCGCTGGTTCAAGCGTCATCGAGATCCCTTCGAGCGGAGCCTCGCCGACAGAAATGTCGCGCGTGGCCTTCAGTTGCCGGCCACCTTCCACAGTGGACTGCACTTTGAGGCGATAGGAGCCGCTGGGTAACCTCAAATGGAAGGCGCCGCTGGGATTTAGGTTGATGGGTTCTTCAAGGATTTCGCCGTCCTGGGTCTCGATGAACCCTCCACCCAGGCCGGCCATTCGGTGGATGATGCCAGAGACCGGATAGAGCTTCTCCATGGCCGGGCTCGCGTTTGCTTCGACATGATCGCCCGGCGCCAGCGTAAGGGAGCCGCGGATTCCGTCTCCTGTCAGCGGAGGAAAGGTGACGGGCAAGAACGCGAGTGAGGACGCTGCCTCCGCCAAGCCTTCGATGCGGAAGACCGTGGCCAGCGAGTATTGGCCCGCCCGCAGCTCGGCAAAACGAAACTGGCCCTCTACGCTGGTGCTGGTGAACTGCACCGTCTGCCAACGCCTGACCCCGTTGTGCACCTGGAGCGTGGTTAACTGGACCCTTAGATCCTGGATCGGCTGACCGTTCTGATCGGTAATGGTTCCGAAAATAATGGCCTCAGGGATAAGCTGCAGAGTGATGGACTGGCCTTGCGCGAGCACTCCCTTCTCTTCTGCAAAGTAGCCCGGCTTGGAAGCAAACGCGTAGGAGGAGTCATCACTGACATTGTCAAACTCGAAACGGCCATCATGATCAGTAAGCGCTGCCTGTTGAGTGCCCACCTGCACCCGTGCACGCGCGATGGGCTCGCCGGTAACGCTGTTGACGACCTGTCCGCTGACCGGGTGGGATTGGGACGCTGTCTGCGGGCCTTCAATCACCTGGCTGACGCAGATGGCCGCGGTCATCGTAAGCACCAACGACGGAAGCAGCCGGATAATCCGGTTGATGGTGGTCATTCACGCCAGCCCTGATACGCAAACAGGGTAGCACTGAAGGCTGCTTTGAGCTGTATTCGCTACCAGGTCTTCTTGATCAGAGTATCCACCGCAAAGCCACCGTTCTGATCGCGGGTAGTGCTGATTGCGACCTTAGGCGAAAGCTGATATTGCCCCTGGATCGTTTGGTTCTGGGTCGAGGCTACGTTGCTGGAAAAGGTGACAAAGAGATTTCCCGTAACCCGCTGCTGGATAGTGATATTCGCGCCCGGGGGTCCCTGGCTGGTTCCGCCCGCCAGCACCGGATTGATGGAAAGCTGGGAGATGCCTGCAACCTTCGAGACCCGGCTGGTCACCTGGCTGCTTACCTGCGACGCTACCAGCGTCGCCGCCGCCTGGTTTGCCGGAGTCGACGTCTGGGCGTCCGCCTCGGTGGTGGTACCGAATGCCAACAGGTTGATGATGTCCGCGGCGGGCAGCGAAGGATCGGAAGAGTAGTTGGTGCGCAGCTGATCGATGGGCCCGTTGAAACGCATCGAGATGTTGTACTGCTGAATCGTCGTGTTCAACGACAGGTTGACCACCGGCTGAGTCTCCGAGGGATTGACGAACTCGATGGTTCCCCCATTGAGGAGATATCTGTCTCCATTGAGAATGATGTCGCCGCCACTTAGATTCACCCGTCCCAGGATCACCGGTTGTGCCGCGGTGCCCCGCACGCGTAGGTTCGCTGAGCCGTTGATGCTCAGTGTCCTGCTCACCAGGTTGATATTGTTTTGCGAACTCAGGCCCAGGTTCAGCTGAATATTCTGGCTGATTCCCGGCGTGGGCGGCGGAGTAACTCCCCCCGAAAACTGGTTGATGAAGTTGTTTAGATCGAAGGCTGGAGTAAACGAGAGATCAGCAAGATTGACCTGCCCTCCCAGAACCGCATTATCGGTCGTGCCAGCCAGGCGAAGATTGGCGTTTACGCTCTCCCGAACCCCTTCCGGATACAACACGCGTACACCATTCGCTGAAAGTCCCAGGTCAAACTGGATCGCGGGACGATACGCGACTCCGCCTTGGGCCGTAAGCGTGCCCCCGCCGACGGTGCCTTGAAAGTTCTTGATGTTGAGCCGGTCCTTGGTGAGGGACAGCACTCCGTTACCGTGCTGCAAGCCAACCGGCAGATCGCCGCCGGCAAAATTCGCATCGACGATATCGACCTCGCCGGCGAAGTTGGGGCTGTTCGTCGCACCATTCGTATTGATATTGAACTTGAGCTCTCCAGAGCTCCTGATATCGGGCGCAAACACCTGCGCCAGGTGCAGATTCACCGTGCCCAACAGCAGCAGAGACACAGGTGAATCTTTAGCCGTGCCCATCGACCCGGAAAACTGCAGATCGGTATCCGTGCCCTTGAGACCGGAACGCTGCAACGTAAGTACCGTGTCCTTGTAATCGACCCGGATGGGAGCGGTCTCCGCTAACTGGATCGTATTGCCATACGCCAGCTTCAGGGTTGGAATCGTGATGTGCGCTTCCAACAGTTTTTCGTTCTTGAGCGGCCCGTGGAGAGTGGCGTGTACCTCAGTCTGTCCAGTCAAATCCTCGGCCTGGTCGGGAGCATAGATCGCGAAGATAGGCTGTAAAGGAATCGTCTGCGTGTCGAGCGTGCCATCAGCCGCGAAGTCCCCGGTCAGGTTGACCTTGACGTTGGCCTTGATTTGCGTACCCACCGCCGCGGAGGTCAGGTTGGCATTCGCCAGATGATTGGCTACGTTCATCTGCAGGTTGACGTCGGCGATCTTCTGATTCTGTATCTCGATCTGCGGAATCTGCAGCGTGGCGTCGAGTTGCGGGTTGTTGAATGTTCCCGCCCCCTTTGCCTGGATACTCACCACTCCCTTGGCGTCGATCTTCTGCGCCTGCAAGGCCTGCAACTGATCCAGGCGAATGCCCGAGGCCGTAAGTTGGGCGTTATAGCTCTTCTCCCGCGGCCGAATACTCACCTTGCTCTGCACCTCGCCCGCGGGAAGCTGCACCCCAAGGTCGCCGTGCACTTCATCTCCGGTCCCTGCGAAGGTCAACGTCGCAGACTTGATTGGCTGATCGTAAGCAGTGATATGGGTCAGCGAGAGGTTCCCTTGCCCGATGGGACTTAATTGAGTGCCATGCATTTGCACGTTCGCCGCTAACGTACCAGTCACCGGCACTTGCTGCCCGGAGAGCTTCACCAGGTCCTGAACATCCAGCTGCGAGGCGTTGAGATTGACCTGCCAGGGACTGCTGTCCGTGAAGGCCCACTGGTGCAGACCGGCGCTGGCGTCGAAGCTGATCTTTCCATGAGAGGCTGGTTCCAGATCCGCGTGCTGCAAGCTAGCCAGCGACGGACTCACATCCACATTGGTTCGCAGCACGCGCCACTCTGTTCCATTGACTTTGAACTGAGAAGCGGTCAACAGTCCGGTCAAATGAGGCGCACTCGTCGACCCCCGCACCGTGCCCTGAAACAACGCCGTGCCGGCAAGCCCCAGCGGCTGAGTGGACGTGGTGAATAGATCCGCAACCGTCTCCAGCTCGGCGAGATTGTCGGATTGAAATTTCAAGTCCAGGCTCGACCGCTGGCTCACCACCCCATTCATGGTTAACGTGCTTTGCGGCGTGCGCAGGTAGCTCTGCTTCAGTGCGAGTTCCTGGTTGCCGCCGGTATACGTGCCATGAATCACGCTCTCCACGGGGATAACCTGGGAAGTACTCTTAGAGACCGACGCGTGCAGGGACGCATCGGCGTGGGCCACGATATCGTCAAAAGTCTTTCCCCAGGCGGCATTCGCATCTGCGTTCAGCACGCCCGCCAAGGCAATGTTCCTGGGCACCGCCGACGATTTCATGGCGCGATTCACATCCGCCAGCCGGATGCCGCGCAGAGAGGCATTGAACTTCGATTTGGACTGGGAGTGCGGGTCGCCGCCGATGTTGCTCATCTTGCCCGTGCTGGTGACCACGCCGCCGAGAAGACTGGCGCGAAAATCCGTGAGCGTTGCATCCCCGTTTTCGAGTGTGTAGTGGGCTGCGATATCTCTGATCTGCGAGCGAAGCGTCCGGCGTTTGCACGTCCAATTGCTTGCTGTTCAGATCACCCTTCACCACCACCGTGTCGAGCAAGGAACGATTGGCGATCTCCTGGTAGTCGACCGTTCCGCTGGCGCGCATCAATCCCACCGGCAGCGAAGGATTCTCCAGGATCTTCTTAATCTGGCCGGCATCGAGCGTCGCATCGTAATGCGCCTGCACCCGGGGATGGCTATAGTCCTGCAAGGTCCCGGTCAGGACGAGCTGCGATGTATCGCTGCTCAATTTGGCTTGCGTCAGGTGGAAGGTGGTGGGTGTGGCATCGAACTCTGCATCCAGATTATGTGGAATCGGCTTGAACGATCCTGACTGCAAGTGGCCATCGGTGTAGCGCAGCTTCCCGGAGTACTTCTGCAGCAGGCTGTCAAAGGAGGCGCGGAAGTCTACGTTGCGCAAGTCTGCTGAGAGCGCACTCTGGCGATCGTTATAGTAGACCGCGCCCTGTTCGAGCACCGCGTGACGAATCCCCAAATCGAAAAGGCTGGTGTTACTACTGCTGGAGCCGCTGCTCTTGATCACCGGGATGTTGGTCACGCCATGCGCGTCGGTGAACACCTTCACCACCGGGCGGTCGACCACGAAGCTATCCAGATACCACTTTCTACCCAGGACTGAAACAATGCGCACGCCCACCTCGGCGTGAGCCACCTGCAGCAGCGGCGGATTTGGGTACGGAGCCGCGCCGTGAACCGTCAGCCCGTAAAGATCCAGGCTGAGGTTCGATAGATGGAGAGCGAAGTTTTGTAACTGTACCTGCGTGCCCAGGCTCTCGCTGGCTTTCTTCTGAACCGTGGCCAGAACATAGTTGTGGAAGCGCGTGCTATGCAGCAGGACCGTAACCGCAATCGCCGCTGTCAGCACCAGAGCAACCAGGCCGGCGGCGATCCAGGCAGTGACTCTGCGCAGTCGCGGTGCCGTCCAGGTTCCGGCGTAAGCTTGGGATCAGACGATGCCGCAGCGGTGCTCACGAGATTACCTCCGTCAAAATGCCTGGCCAATGGTAATGAAATATTGCGTGGACTTTATCCCCGGGATCGGGTTGAGGTTATGACCAAGATCGATTCTTACCGGGCCGACAGGCGTCGCGTAGCGTAAGCCCAGCCCTACATTGTTGCTGTACAGCGAGGTAAAGTCATGGAAGCCGACCGTGGGAAAGACATTCCCTCCGTCGTAAAAGACAGCCAGGCCTAGACCTTTCTTAATGGGCACTGGAATGCGAGCCTCGGTGTTAAGAATCAATAGCTCATTTCCCCCGGCAGGCACCTGGATATAAGAACAGTCGGTGGAAGACCCGGTACTGCACACCTGCACCGGCCGCTGCGGGCCGGCGCCCTCCAGCGGAAAGCCGCGCAAGGTGTTGCCACCGCCGGTAAAGAACGCCTGGCTCAGGGGCACGTAGCTGTTCGCAAAAGGCTGCGCCAAGCCGATGCGAATGCTGTTTGCCCACACGATTTTGTGAGAGAGCGTGCGGTAGTACGCCTCCTGCGCGGTGAGCCTAGCGAAATTGACGCTGGAGCCCAACTTGCTCGCATTGAAGTCGGTCTCGAACGTTTGCAAGGAACCTTTGTGCGCATCCAGAGGGTTGTCGCGGGTGTCATGGGTGACGTTGGCGGCGATGGTGGAGAGCCGAACGTGCTGATCCTGGGTCGGCACCAACTCCGGAATCAGGATGCGTGTCAAATCAGTCTGGCTGAAGCTGTAGCGGAGGAAAAAGACATCCTCCTTCTTCTTATCCAGAAATCTCTGAAATTGATAGCTGGCGCTTTCAATCTGGGAGGAGTAGACCGGGTTTTCTTCGTTTCTTTCCACCAACAGAGACGTAGTCGCGCCCCATTTCGACCAACGGAAATTGGGGTTGATGTAATAGGCCGCCGCACGCTGATCCAGGCGTCCGGCAAAGCCAGTGAACGATAGCGATTCCCCCTTACCACGATAATTGTTGCGCGTGTATTGGATGGAGCCCCGGGGACCGTAATAGGTGGTCTCGCTGGTGGTGAAATTGGAAGGCAAGCCCACCGGTGGGAGGCCGGGAATGGCCACCGTGCCACTGGGAACGCTGCCGCCGCGATTGACAACTTCGAAACCGATGCCATAGGTCATCGTGTTTCTCTTGGCCTCATGAACTTTAACCAGCACATCTTCCGTGGTCTGGGTGGTGATCTGCCGCCGCGGATCCACCTCCGCCCAATCGAAGACTCCAGTGTGGTTATACAGGTTGCTCTCCGCCGTAAGGAGCTGTCCTTCCTCCAACGGTTGATTGGGAACAATCGAAGCCACGTCCATATTAATCAGCCGCTGCTGTGTGCGCACGCGTCCCAAAGTTAAAACATCCCCGGTATGGACCTGCGGGCCCTCGTAGATGTGATAGACCACGTTGATGTGATGAGGATCGCTCTTGGAGACTACGTTGGCGGTTTCACGCAAGCTGGAGGTGAGATAGCCTGCCTGCAGGTAATGAGCAATGATGCCGGCGCGATCCGTCTCGACCAATTTTTGCGAGTAGGGCTTGCCTTCCGCAAGCTTCAGACCGCCGGGTGCGAATTTTGACTCGGGGAAGGTATCGGCGCCTTCAATCTTGAGCGAGCTCACGATATCCCTTGGCCCCTCGACTACGTGGAAGGCCACCGTGAGGTTGCCGTCCTTTTTGCTCACCGACGAGGTCACCTTGGCATTACTGAATCCCTCGGATTGATAGAGCGCGGTGAGATTCTTGACGCTCGAGCGAACCAGCTTCTCACTGTAGTCGCCGGGCGAGAAGAAGTGCTTCTTTTTTACAGTGACCAAGTCCATCAGTGCCGGCGTCTTGAGCTGGCTGTTGCCGGCCACACTCACATCGGTCACTTTGTGTTTCTTGCCCTTGGTGATGGCATACACGATGGTGTCCACCGAATCCTCACGGTGGAACTGCGAGTCGACGTCGACGTCAAAGAATCCTTTCTTTTGAAAATAAGAGACCAGCGCCTCACGGCCTTCCTGCACCAACTCGGGATCAACCCCTACGCCCTGATACACCGGCAGCAGCGATTTGCGGGTCCAGCTCCAAAGGTGTGCACCCTTCACCTGCACCTTAATAGTAGGACCGGCATTCACATCGAAGTGGATATCGGCGCGGTTGGTCTCCGCGGTGTAGGCAGCCCCCGAGAGTTTCACTTGTGCAGCCAGCTTGTCCTTTTTCTCCAGGCCCTTTTGCAGATATTGCTGGGCATTGGTCAGGGTCTGCGCGGCGATAGTTCTTTCCCGGCCGGATGGCCGCTCCCCTCACCCGCGCCTTGATTCCCTGCAGGCTCCTGGTCATCCTGGCGGCTTGTTCCGGAGTGGTATTGGCGATCGCCACTGTGCCGAATTTCGCTTTGCGATTGAGACTGACCAGGAATCGCACGTTGGCCACGTTGTGGCTGGTGTCCAGGTCTACCTGGGGACGAACCTCGGCTTCAAAATACCCTTGCTGCTGAAAGAAGCGCAGCAACGCGTCGGTGTCTTGCTGCACGTCGCCGGCGTTGAAGGGCGCCTGCGGAGGATAATTCGCGATTTGCACTAACCTGGAATAGGGGAATCTTTCCGCTCCAGGAAACTCGAAGATACCGAACCATATGGCGGGTTCCACGATCAACAAAACCCGCACCCCGTTGGCCTCGGGTTCTACTTGCAGCTGCACTTCACTGAATTTCCCCGCGCTTTTCAACGCTGCTATGCTCGCATCCACTTTCTGCCGGGAGAAGGGCTCGCCTGCGTGCTGCTAAAGAGCGGCGTCAACTTGCTGCTATCCAGGCCGGGACGTCCGGCGATCTCGATGCCGGTGACGTTCTGGCCTTCATAGGAGGATAGGATGCTCTCCGTGGCTGGAGCGGTCTTCGGCTGCTGTGCGGGCTGCTCTGAGGGCCTGGCTGGTGCTTTGGGCTCGCAGTCCAGCCGAGAAAACCAGCATCGAGGGGACCAGGAGACAAAAGGCGGCCAGTACCTTGCGGCGTCGATTGAGGGGCATTCTTCGTTCATTCACACTGGATCGAGCCAACACCCTGAAAAAACCCCACAACTTGCTCAATCCACGCCATTTTGCCATGAGATGCAGAAACGACGGGTCGTGGTTTGATCCGCATGCCAGGGGACATGGCGATTCTCATTATGAAGGCGCAATGGATGGCGAGCTCACAATTTCCGGTTTCAATATTCCCGCGGCAGCCAGGCTCTTTTCCTTGACCGCGGCCTCAATTTCGCTGTTGATCTCGCCTCCCAGCAGCAGCATCAGCCCGCTCAGATAAAACCAGGTGAGCAGGATGATGACGGTTCCCAGCGACCCATACGTAGCCGAGTAGTTGTTGATGTAGTGAACGTACACTCGAAGTCCCAGGGAGGCCACGAGCCAGCCCAGAATGCCAATGGCGGAGCCAGGCGTGAGCCAATGCCAGTGGGATACTTTGACGTCCGGTGCGAAGTAGTAGATCAGCGCGAACAGCAGAGAAAGAAACGCGGTGGCAACCAGCCATCCGATGGTTCTCAGGGAGATGGCGGCGGTTGCAGCCAGAAAGTGATGATAGATATGAAGGCGAGCGAGGCGGGCAAGAAAATCAGCCGACCAGCACATGAAGCGAGCATCAGGGTGATGACGATCGAGAGCACAAAGGTGACGCCGATCGCTGACAGCCTAGCCTTCCAATAGGGCCGGGTTTCCTTCACCCGGTAAACCACGTTGAGGCTTTCTTGAATGGCGGAAAAACCTACGGAAGCCGACCACAAGGCCGCTACCAGGCCAAAAGTGAGCTTGCCGCTGCTGGCGGCAGCCGTGGTTTGATTAAAGGCCTCGAGCACGGTGCCCAGGGCGGCGGGAGGAACCACAATCCAAAGGTACTGCAGAAGATGTTCATAGAAATGTGGCAGCAGAGCGGGCCGCCAGGCCGAGGATGGAGCAGGCGCTGACCAGGGTAGGAAACAGGGCAAAGATGAAATAGAAACCAAGCTCGGCGGAGCGGCCCAAGAGGTTGTCGTCAAACATCGCGTTCCAGGTATTTTTCACGATGACGCGCACGGGTATCCCCTGAAGATTCCACAGCGAGCGCAGGGGAGAGCGGGAGACGTAACTCCAAACATATCGGCGAAAGCCGCGCGGATCCTGGGGCGCGCGAATAGAGGCATCGTTGAATTCTTGAGACCGGAGAGGGGTCGGCAACTGTGTCTCCCTGAAACGGTCAGATGCAAAAAGTTGTCAAACGACGAGTCGAGACTTTCCACCGTTTTGCCAAATAAAAGTGCGCCATAAGCGATATAAGCGACTTAAGTCCCCTGCTATTGGGCCGCTAGCTCGTCCAGAACGACTTCCAATGCCTTGTTTTCTTCCTGCTCCTGTTCTTCGCCGCAGTGGCCGACCAGAGGGTGGAGGGGCGGCCTCGGGTGAGTTCGCTGTGGCAGCTGGCTGCGTCGATCAGCATTAGTTGTTGGAGGGCAGCATCGATGCGGTCGCCGTTGACATGGCCGTGGAAGAGGCGAATGATTTGATGCTTCGATAATCCCTCGGGGGATTGCTCGAGCGCCTCGCGAATACGATCGGCGATGGGGTCCCCGGTGGAGGCTCCGAAGAGGTGGGAGGCGCTGGCGGAACAGTAGTCCCACACGGCAAGGGCAGCCTGGAGATGGGGCAGGCCGACAACGGACTACAGTCGAGAGCGGCGTAGATGGCGCTGAGGCGCAGGACCTGGGCTTCGGCGCGGCTGGTGGCGGCGCCGTGCAGGCCGGGCCGGAGCTGGCTCAGGGCGGGATAGCAATCCTGCCAAAGCTCGCGGGCGGCGTGGTCGCGATGGAAAATTATTTCGGGCGTGGCGGCTGCCCAGTCGAGCGCGCGGCGCAGCTCGCGGGCGATGGCGGATAGGTCGTTGGCGTTGAGGTTTCCGCCCTCGGGAAGGCAGTGGTTGCGCTCGACCCAGGTCCAGAGGCAGCGGTTGGCAAAGCCATTATGGGCTTCGGTGCGGTGGAGACTTTGGGCCAGCTCACGCTGGGTAATGTGGGCGATGAGGCTGATATGGGTTCCGGTGGCCTGGAGGTGCTGGTGCATATCGAGGTTGAGGAGTTCGCCGCTATCCCAGGCGCTGCGGAGCAGCGGTGAGAGGTGTCCCTTGGCGCGCTTGAGCGCATAGAGGATGGATGCGAACTCTTCTGAGAGCGCGAGGAGACGACGGTCGGTGGCCGGTTGCTGATCGCGCAGAGCGTAGACCAGGCCGCTGGCGGTGAGGCGAGCGCTGGTGACGCGAGTGGAGAGCCAAGGGCGATCGACCTCTGCGAAGAGGCGGGCGATCTGGCTCCAACTGGTGCCCTTGCGGGCTTTGCTGGAATCACCTACTAACACGACAAAGAGGTTGAGGCCGTGGCGGGTGGCGTCGACCATGCAGTGGGGTCCGCGGCCGACGAGGTTGCCAAAGGCGGCCAGCAACTGGAGAAGAATGGCGGCCGGATGGGCTTCGGTGTGAGGAGCGATGGTACGGACGGCGAGCCCTGCTGGTCCGTGGAGGGCGGCTTCGCCCAATACCCACGGCTCGCTCCACGGCGTGCCGGGACAGGCGGGGCAGGCGGGATTTGCGGACAGGTGGGGGGGTGCGAACGACGGTTGCGGCGCCGGGTCTGGCCTGGGTGGCGGATCGGGATCGGGTTCAAACGGCTGGGCCTGCGGTTGGGGCGGGAGATCGAGGAGCTCAGCTCTGCGTTGTCGCAAGCTCGCAAGGGTGGGAAAGGATGGGCGAGCTATCCCGTTGAATGTATTTCGTATCATGTTCGAAACTACCACAGTTTCATTCACTGCTTCAAGGCCAGTAAGATGGTTTTTGACAACTCATTAGTCACGCGCGATAAGTAACCAAAGACTAGATAAGTCACTTTATGTATAGTGATGGTGCGGTTGCTACTAAGTACAGCCATTATCATATGGAGCTGTGAGTTATGCTTCACGCATCGCTCAAGCATTGCTTGGGCGATGCGTGAAGCATAATAGGAATTATTATCGTTGCTTCTTCGCACTGCTGTGCCGGGTGCGCAATGTCGGTCGAGGATTTGGGCGCCGCCTCTGACTACGCCAACGGGTGGTTCGGATGAGATACCGTCGCATGATTCGCCCCTACAAGCCAACGATGCCACGGGCGGCTTGGTTGCGCAAGAGCCCCTGACGAAAGGGTTGTGGATGGCCGGGTAGTTAACTAAAGGTAACCCCGTCGTTTTCTATGCGGCAAACTGCCATTTTGCGAATGCCTGTGTTTAGCCAGACGATTGACCACCGCTACATTTGCAGCGATTCGGAGGGATAGGTATGGTGTCCCCTTATCTTTTTCAGGAACTCAGAAGGGTGCCTCATTCCCACTCGATGAGTCATTAGCCTGTTACTGACATTCGAGAATGCACTGCCGAGTCACGTGGGGCTCCTTGTATCGACTGGATTTGTACGGCCTACCTGCGCCTGTGCAGTATTCTGCAGTGGTTCTCCGTCGCATCCAGATATTCCTCACACCGTACGGATTGCTTCCATCGGGGAGATTCTTGTCGCTCTCCATGCGGGCAATAGAGCGAGGATGAACGCGACGAATTCCATGAGGAAGGCGACCGACGCAAACTCCATGACATGGAGGGATGGCGCGCCGAGCCAAAGCGCACTGAGAGCCTTACCCAAAATAGTCGCAAGCGGCATTCCGATCGCCACGCCGATAAGGGTTCGCACCAGAGACCCGCGGATTACGTTACACGCAATGCTTGTACGGCTTTGCCCCAATGCGGAACGAATGCCGATTTCACGCGATGTCTCGGCCACACTGGCGTTCATGCTGGCTGCCAGACCGATGCAGGCCAGGGCGAGCGCGATCAGCGCGAACGAGCTGAAGACGTCAATCGAAACTCTCGATTCCTGGTACTCCCCTTCCACAAACGTACGCAGCGCATTGGCATGCACCCTTTCTATTTGTGAATCCACCTTCCATACGGCGCCTGCAACCTCGTTGGCAATATTCTGTGCGCTGCGAGGCGTGAGAAGAAAATAGCTGCCCCCCTCTAGCGGAACCTGGAGGGAAGACAGGTAGATCTCCGGCTCTGCTTCTTTGGCGATAGTCCGGTTCCTGCTATCCGCAACAATCCCGATGATCTCGAAATGAGACCACGGTTTCATATCGTTGCCGTTGTAGAAACCGAGTTGCATGCCCGCTCCGAGCGGATTCCCGCTGGAAAGATAGCGCCGGGCAAACTGTTCATTGACGATCGCGACATAAGGATGGTTCAGCCGATCGAATCTATTAAAGCTGCGGCCGGCCAGAAGTGGCATATCTAGAAGAGTGAATAGCTCGGGGCTTGCGATTGCCACGGGCGCGTAGGGCCTTTGCGCAAGGGGCAGATTCTGCGAATCGAGTTGGAACCTCGTTCTTACAGGATGAACAGGAAGTCCGGCGCCGAAACCTGCCTCCTCCACTCCAGGCATATTGCGTAGCTGTTGCACTGCCTGCTCGTGGAACGCAATCAGCTTCGCGTCTGTGTTATAGCGTGCCTCGGGTATGCCAATACCGCGATGACGACGTTCTCTTCCCGGAAACCGGGGTTGCGTGAAAACAAATGGCGAAGAGAGCGCGCCAGCGTAGTCGCCGAGGCAAACAGCGCAACACTCAAAGCGATCTGCGTTACGATGAGCGTAGTCCGGAGACGGCGTCCGCGCCGCGATGGCGACAGCATTGCCCCCTCCTGAAGCACCTGCTCCAGCGGAAGCTTACGCACCATTGCCAAAGGCAGGAGACACGCAATCAGCGCAGACGCAAGTGAGAGGGCGCAAGTAAAGAGGAGCATGCGCCAGTCAATGATGGCGAGGCTCTGCTCTCCATGTAGCACGGAGTGCAAGGCCGATGTTTGCATCAGAATCCGCAGGATGGCCACCGCCGATGACAAACCCAGCACGCTCGAGATACCCGCGAGCAGACAAGCCTGGGCGACTTGCTCGCCGAGCAATCGACGAAAGCTGACGCCAAGACTTGCCTTGATGGCATATTCCCGAAGATTCCGTAATGCGTGCGCGAGGAGAACTGCTCCGGCATTCAATGCGGCAATCGCGCTCAACAGAGACGCTGCGAGCCACAGCAGAAGTAACGGTCGCCTGCGATCGCCGGCAAGAAACGACGCCTGCGGTGTCGCGCTGAAGGTAATACCCTCCGGAAGAAGATGATGAGCCGAGGAGGCCAACTCCGCATTTGCGGCGGTCAACGAAACTCCCGGAATCATTCGACCAATTCCCTCAAGCGCCCGCGCAGAAGCATCGCAACAGGAGTCCGCGTGGCTCAGCGGGATGTACAGATCGGGAACGTCTCCATCCATCTCGAAGCGGAAGTCAGCCGGCAGAATTCCGACGATGCGATAAGGTACGGCATTGAGCTCTACCGAGGATCCGATCGCGTTGAGGTCGGCGTGATACCTCTTCTGCCATAGGGAATAGGACAGAAGGACCACCTGCTGATTGCCTTCAGAGCCATTCTGCGGTTGGAAATCCGTTCCGAACTGGGGAGCTGTGTCGAGCGTCCGCATGAACTCCGTTGTGACCATTCCTGATAGAACGACCTCAAGAGGAGACCCCGTAGAATCCGAAAGACCCCACGTCCGTTTACGGTAACCGGCCGCGTTGGCAAGGCTCTTAGTGGATGCACGAATGCTGGCGATGTCTTGCCACGAAAGCAGGCCTGTCCCCTGTTTGGTGGCTGTGCCGAGAGCAATGAGTTCCGAAGAATGCGGAAACGGAAGCGGCCGCAGCAGCACCGCGTTGACGAGAGCAAATATCGTGAGGTTGACGGCGATGCCAATGGACAGGGTGACAACGGCAACAAAAAGCGGTGTAGGAGACCGCCTGAACGTCCGCGCGGCAGATCGAAGAACCGCCAAATCCATATCAGCTATCCCGCTCCCTCGTGAGTCAATTCATCGTAAATCGCCGATGCACGCATCGAGCGTGGCTGGCCGATAAATCTTCGTCTCCCACAATTCCGGTCGGGTCACCGGCAATCCGGAAGTCCCGAAATACCTGCCAGGTCGGTTTTCGGCAAACAGACCAGACGGCTGGGTTGAGCGGGAGCAAGTTACTCAAAACCCCGTTTCGCAGGAACTCCTTACCTCGCCCATGAACCTAAGCGCGTTTCGAGGACTGATTCTACGCGCCGGGATGAAAACGGGCGATGTCGGGTGTCAGAAAACGGAATCGCCAAGGCTTGAGGTTACCGAAACCAACCACGCAGTAGGAAGGCAGATCCTAGCAGAAATGTGATACCGAAAACCCTGGCTACGCGAGCGAGGGCGTTCATCTCCCGCTCGTCAACCGAGTGTTCGTCTATGGATCTAAGCCTCGGGCTGCATATGCGCATAAACCGCCATGGCCAAAGACAAGCAAACGCCCCAAATAGAAGGAAGAAGAGTCCTGCTACTGAGGAGAGACGATGCTGGAATTGGCCAGCGGACGGCATTTTCGAGTCGAACATAAAAGTGCCAAACAAGAAAATGACTATGACTGGCACGAATATCAATCGCGATGCCGGCGGCCGCAACTCATTTGATACACCCGGGAGCAAAATTTTTATTTGTGGCCTCTGGTGCAAGCAGCACGCACGCCATCAGTAGGACCACAACAGCAAGAATCACTGTAAGCATAGCCGAATCGCTAGAAATCCTTGAACCAAGTGTACCCGTAGGTCGCAGATGCATCACTGACCGTACCGCGCCGCAGTAACGCAAAACTACCATCTTTGACGTTTGTTGCCTGTTACCACAGCCCTCCAATATACGCGACGGTGGTGGCCCGCCAAGGAGTCTGTCGGGTTTGCCCTTGAAGTCGGGTTATCGGTAAGTTGCCTGATAACCGTCTGGTAAACAGATGAAGTTACCGGAAATCCCGTTTTTCAGGCTCGTCGACGGGTGCATTGGCCTGAAGGCAACGAGCAAGGGCCGATTGTCCGGAAGGGCCATGATTCGGCCAGGCGGCGAGAAGCCGGTTCTAACCAAGCCTTCGCCGCCAGCCTCAGCTGCATCTGGCGCACAACGATCGTCAAAACGTCAACTTCCTATTTCGCCTGCACTAGCCCTGCAATAACCACAGCAACTTTATCGAGTATCTGGTTCCAACCCTCCAGTTGACCGCTATTTTTCGCGCTCTCCATGGGTTCATTTCCAATGTGGGTGAGTTTCGTCTGGCCGTTCCCGAGATCCTCAAAGATGGTCACGTCGTGCGCACCGTCTATTGCCTCATGTTCTATTCCTAATTGCTCAGGATCAACCTTGTTTCCCTCCGAGTCCGAAAAGTACATGGAAGAAACAATCTTCTCGTGCAGAACAATCTCGTGGTATTCAATCGCATTCCAGAACTCCTGCCCATCCGGCTTCTTCATGCAGAAGAGAGATTTTCCCCCAACGCGAAAATCCATTTGGCAAACGGGCGCAGTAAAGCCCTTTGGTCCCCACCACCGCATCACGTACTTCGGGTCTGTCCACGCCTTCCAAACCAACTCGCGTGGGGCATCAAAACTCTTGTAACGACCATCCGCTCAATTTCGCTAACCGTGTTTTCTGTCATCTCTGACCTCCTCCTTTTTCATTTGATTTACAACTACCTCCAGTTTGTCGAAACTCTCTTCCCAGAATCGGCGATAGCTGATCGCCCAGTCGCTGACTGTCTTAATCGCATCAGGCCTAAGCGTGCATACGCTCTCCCGTCCACGCTTTGTCTTGATCACAATACGTGCCCGCACCAGGTAGGCAATATGTTTTGAAATCATCTGCTGCGACAGAGCAAACGGTTCCGTCAATCTATGCACAGAGGCAGGCCCGTGGGAGAGCCGCTCGATCATCGCCCGCCGGGTTGGATCAGACAGAGCCGCAAATGTTGTACCCAGTTTATCCACAACCGAATGGTAGTGGATTGTCGGCCAAAGTCAACTGCAAATTTTGCGATTGTCGATTAGTGTTCGCTGATCTCTCTGAACCTGACACTCGCGCTCAACCATATCCACGGCGACGAGAGCTAAATCGCCGAGTCACTCATGAAGGCTTTATGCCTGCAAAGTCACCTTTTCGGAAAGTTCGGTGCCGACAGGTCGAAGTTGCCTCAAATCCCGTTTCGAGGAAGTTGGACGCCCAAGCTCCTGGGAGCCCGGGGCACGCGGAGGTGACCGTCCCGCCCGGAGGGAGGCTGGTCGCGAGCGCAGGCGTTAGGAAGGCAGTGCCGAAAGAGAGAACTGCAAGTTGTACTGCGCATAACTCGCATGAGACGCCGAAAGCCGTTTTATGGCTTTCCGAGGTACCGGTCAAGCCATGAAAGTACTTCGCGAATCGTTTCGTTGCGAACTTCGGGGGAGTTGACCGAGTGGCCGCTGGAAAGGATCACATGCCGCTTATCTGCGGCTGGCGTGCCCAATAGACTGAACATCGCACTCTGGGCCGTTTCGACCGGAAGAATAGAATCGTATCGACCGTTCACCATCAGAATCGGGATCTTCACCCGCCCCAAGAAGTTTACGGCGTTGATTTCTGGCAGAGGTCCAAAAAACGAATTCATGCCGCCCGAGAGCAGCACAGCTGCTTTTAGCCGACTTTCGACGGCAAGCATGATGGGCGAGACTTCCGCTCCCCAACTGGCTCCCAAATAAGCCAGCTTCTCTGAATCGATGTCTTTGCGTCTACTGAGATAATCGATGGAACGTCCGAGGTCCTTGCTGGCGGCGATCGTTTCGTCCCGCACTTGAATAGGATCGTTCGCTGAGCCGGGTACAAAGCGTTCGTAGGTGCCCTTGTAGATCGGGTACAGCATAGCCCTTCCGCTGCGCAAGATGTAACTCTCTGGCTGAATCGTTTCGCCGGACCCCCGGCGCAGTGCGTCACCGCCGGGAAAATAGACGACGCATTGGTATGGAGGCTTGCCCTGCTTAGGCAAAAAGAGATACGCAATCACGTCCTCATTGCCGTAACCGGCATTGAAGTGAACCTTCTCGCGTCGCCATAAATCTGAACTTTCATCCACGGACTCCACCACCGCATTCAAGGGTGTCTGCTCGTGGGAGTAGAGGCGTTTGTAGATATTGAACACCTCATCGGAAGCGGGCTTCATTGTGACGTAATCCGGCGGGTGATATGGCGGCAGCGGGGCTGTGAGGGAATCTGGATTCGGATTAGTTTTCAGATACTTCATGCACCGGAATCCGTTGGTGCTCGATCGATCCCAAGGTGAGGCTGTCTGGCCCCGCTCCAGCATGTAACTGGGATCGACCCACGATCCTCCAAGGATAAAGCGGTTCGCCCCACTTTGATTCCAGCACCACTCGCGGGCGTTCCCGGCGATGTCGTAGGTTCCGTAAAGGCCTACCGCTTTGGAGGCCCCCACGGGCAGCGTGTGTACACCGCTGAAGTTGCTAAGCGGGATTTGAAACGTGCTTTCGTCCGGATTGGCCGCTCTAATCCAGTGATACACGGTGGGTAAACGCTTTCCGGCGAACTCGGCGTACGCAGCCGCTTCGTACCAACTTATCCCGGTAACGGGGTAATCGCCCTGCAGGTCCGGATAAGTGCCCGCTTCCCAAGTGCTCGGTCCTGGTTGGCCCGTGGGGTCCACAAACTGTTTCATTGCCTGTTCCCACAGAAGAGTACGCCCGTCCTTCACAAATGGCACCTTCCAGTAGTCACGCCTCGCATACCCGCCGTTCTCGACGAACTTCTTGAAGTCTCGGTTCGTTACTTCGTACCGGTCAATCAGGAACTCATCGAGGCGGTTCAAGTGCAATTCTCCGATGCCCCTGATTTGGGACTGCACAGCGCCCCTTGGCACGCGCACCATCCTGGGCTGCGATGCTCCCAACGGTTCAAGCTCGAATTGGTAGGCAGACTCCGAATCCAGGCCACTCACTCCAACTTCGATAGGTTCATATCCCGTCATTTCCAAGCGAAGGCGGAGTGCCCCGGCAGGAACTTTGTTACGCTCGACGGGCGTTCGTCCGAGGGATTGCCATTGCGATTTCAATTCGGCATACGGCTGCCACATCACGGCGCCGCCCGGCGGATTCGAACGCACCGATAGCAATTGCGATACCTCAGGCCAGAGGTGACGGAGCGCTGGTTCGTCCGGAATGATGCTGGCTACATTCACTGTCAGGCGGTAAGCGCCCCAGTAATCTCCCTTATCGGTGAGTGTGTGAATTTGCGGAATGGCTTCGTATCGCGCCCATTGCCGCTTCGACCAACGATGGAAAAGCGCGACTGACGCCCCCGCAATCACCAGAAGCGCGAGCACTGCCACGGCAACAAACCGCCGCCGTTGCATCCCAGCCGCCGCCTCAGCGTCCTTTGAAGACAGGCGTTTCAGCTCTCGCGCCGCCTCGGCAGCACTTTGGCGTCGCTCCCGATCCTTCACGAGCAAGCCAGCGACTAGCCGCTCAACCCCCGCCGGAATGTTCGGATTCACGGAGCGCAACAGGACAGGTTCGCGCGTGATAATTGCGGCCTGGATTTCCCCGCTATCGCCTTCAAAGGGCCGCCTGTTGGCGAGAATCTCATAGAGCACAACTCCGAGACTCCACAAATCGCTCCGCGCATCTGCAATTTGCCCTCGAACCTGCTCCGGAGACATGTAGGCTACCGTTCCTAAGATCCGGCCCGTTTCGGTCTGCGTCTCGGTTTCGTCACGTTCGGAGATTCTCTGTGAGAAGCGAGCCAAACCGAAATCCAGCACCTTTACGGTTCCATCGGGCCGCAGCATCACATTCGCCGGTTTAAGGTCGCGGTGAACAATTCCCGCTTCGTGCGCTGCTGCGAGCGCCTCCGCAATTTGAATCCCCAACCGCAAAACGTCTGCAACAGCAAGCGGACCATTGCTGAGTTTTTGTGCCAGGGTTTCTCCCTCGACAAATTCGGCGGCGATGAAGCGCTGGCCCTCCCACTCGCCTACTTCGTAAACCGTCATGATGTTGGGATGGTTTAAGGCTGCCGCCGCACGCGCTTCCCGCTCAAACCGCCACGCGCGTTCGGGGTCTTGTTGAAAGGCAGCGGGCAGCAGCTTCAGCGCTACCGGTCTGTGGAGCTTCACGTCATGGGCGAGGTATACCTCGCCCATGCCTCCCCGCCCTATTTCTTGGACAATCCGAAAATGCCCCAGCATGCGGCGGTTCAGGGATTCTTTCGCAAGTCCCTGTGCCGCTCCGCTTATCAGGGCACCGGTCGCCGACGTGCCGCGATCGCGCTCTGTGGCAAGCAGCGAGACTACTCCCGCTCGAATATTTTCGTCCCCGATTCGCGCGACGAAAGCCGCCCACTCGCCCGATCCAAGCTGGAGCGCTTCGCGAAACAATCGTTTGGCTTTATCCTCAGAATCGGCCTTCACCGGCGTGTCTCTTTCTCGCCCACGGATTTGGCTGATGCGATGCCGAACGGTTGAGGCGTGACTCGCGACCAGTAGCGGGCATCAATTCCCGCGGCCCGCAGTTTATCATCAGCACTCACCGGGCCAGAAGTTGGGTAATCGCCACCTGCACGATGCCTTACTCAGCGAGTTTTCGGCGTGGTGGCTCCGACTTGTCGGCTTGTAGCAAGGTTTTCGGAGATTGTGCTGATAACTCCGGGCGGATTACCGGCAAACCGTAGTGATCTCGAACTGCCTGCAAAGTCTTGCCGGGCACTTGTAAGCATATGCTGTGTAGACGAAGGGCAAATTGAGAGACGATTAGCGCACCGCAGTATGATGCGTATCGAAGTAGTTGATCACAATGCCTCGCCACACGGCTTGCTTTATAGTGATTCGGTCCTCTGCGGGCGTGTGCCACTGACCGGTGTCACACGCTCCATATGATACATCCAGCGTTTCTGTACCGCTCCAACGGACATCGAAGCCACTAGTATCGTCACACTCGTACACCCGGGAAAAAACCGTTTCTCCGAATGCATCGCTCTTGCCTCTGATCGCCACATACAGCGTGTCTGGGCACCCGTGCATCGGCGTGACTACGGTATGCAGTTCAGCCACAAATCTTCCGTCCGGCGACGGCACTGATTTTCTCGTCTGGTCCTTGTCACCACCCCAAGACAGCAGCAGAAATACTATGAAGCCGAGGGCGGCGACTAACACACTGCCAAACAACCACAACGAAACCTTGACCGCACGTCTCAGGGCTATTCCTCCGTCAACGACATCATAGAGCGAGGGGTGGGGTATTTCTTGAATGCCTGCGAAGCACGCATTTTCGGTAAGTTCCTCCGCCCCTGGGGGGACCTGGAGGGGCAAGTTACTCAAAATCCCGTTTTTCAGGCGCGTGGGGGCTGAGCCATGTTGAATCATTTGTAATGACGACCAAACTGCATCCGGTCATCGAGAGACCTCAGCTCTTCGTAAGCAGTCGTCAAAGGATAGTGCAAGAACTCTGTCTTTCTTGTTCCATCCGGGGAGAAGAGGTCTTGGCGAACGTATTGGTTTCTCCGGTAGTGAAGATTGATTACATCCCGATAGCTCTGCAGATTTACAGGTTTGGAGACGTTTCGGTATGCGTGCAGATAGTCAGTGATCGGGAAGGTTTCTGGTAGGCCGAAGTACTGCCTCGTTCTTGGCCGATCACCGAAGGATGTTCCGCCGACGTCGAGGTCCTTATAGATCCGTAACAGTTCGTTCGGCTGGACCAATTCTCCAGCCCTCGACCCGTTGACGCTCAGCACAGCCACATGGCCGTCCTGATCATAGGTCGCACATACTACCAAGAACCCAGGTGGTGCTCGGAAAACGCGAACCACTGTAATGGCGCTTAGATCGGCCGTTTGATCGAAGGCTCCTACCCGTTGTGCTGTTGCCTGATTAGGGCTGCTAAACGATAGCTCCGCATAAAACTCAATCGGCTGCGGCCCATATTCGGGGGAATAGAAGTGGGTCGTCCTGACGTATACAGTTCCGTAATCGCCTGTCAGAATCACTCGGTTGCTGCCTTTTGTTGCGATCACAGAATGGTTCGTCAGCGAAATAATATCCGGATCCGGCCTTCCGCCAGGAGCGATGTATAGGACCGTGTAACCCGGGCTGGCGCTAAAACGTTCATAGAACCCTCCGGCGGCCGGGGGAGGCCAGGATAGCCGGTCCGTAAAACTCATTTTCAGGGTATGCGGGTCGATATGTGCTGTTCGGAAGAGTCCAGTCGGGCCTTCGCCGTCGCAACCAATTGTCGCTATAACGGTTAGGAGAGCTGTTACTGCGAGTGCGTTTTGACAGTTTCGTTGCAACGTGATCCGCTTTCCCTTCCGCATTTAGCGCCCACTATACGCTTCGTTCCAAATTAAAATCGCGGGGGGGGGACACACCGAGATCCACCTTCCTGCAAAGTCGCATTTCGGTAAGTTCCCCAGAGGGGCCAGGGCTCGGGCAAGTTACCGCAAACCCCGTATTTCAGGCACTACGATATCGACTTGGGATCGTCGTTCGGCAGGATTACTTCCGTGTTGCCGACCATCCTGAAGTTATCCGTCCGGTATTGAGGCAGACTGTCCATCCTCCGTATCGTCGAGCATCCTTCCGCCATAGGGCTTAGCAATCAACTCGGAAGATTCGTCTTCTGTCCTTCTCCCATCACGTCGGGATATTCCTGGCTGCGCACTAGCCAGAACACAATACCGAGAGCAAGTGCGGCGCCCGCGAGCGCTGCAACAGTGGAAGGCGCGGTTTGATAAAGATCCAGAACAATAAATCTTCGGACGATGGCGAGCAAGGCAATCAGGATGACGGCCCGAGTTTGGACGACATTGCGTCGATCATGAAGTACGACCATCAGCGAGTGTTTGAACTCAAGGGCAATCAGCAATGTCAGGATCATGCCGAACAGAGATTGGAACGCCTGCGCGTCCCCTGGATCGAGGGGGTGGTTCCGTATCATCGCCACCGTATGAAGAATCAATTGCCAGGTGGCAACGGCCACGATCACGGCGATGATCCAGGTCAGAATGGAGACGATCATTTGCTCGAACTTCTCATAGATCGAGAGGGTCTTCCAGCGGGAGTTCCACTCCAAGCCAAACAAACGAAATGACATTTCCTTTTCCTCCTCCTCCAAAGAAATTCAAAGCAAAAGCTTATGAAAATTCAGTCCTTGATGAGAGACGCAACGCCGGCTTTTGTGAAGGAACGTGCGACCTCATGTTACATCTACCATTCACCTCAGTTTTGCGCTCCTGAGATGCCGAGGGCAATCCAAGCGGTCTGGTCGGCTTTTCGGTCAATATCACGGCCCAGAAGCCGGGGGATCTGGCAGTGCGCCGCACTCAAGAGGTTGAACGCGAACTTCAGGAATCGGAAGCTGGTTTCGTACCTCCCGTAAAGCGGGAGACTGGGCTTTGCCCAGACAGTGACGTAGGGAACATGGTTCTGAGCGAAGATATAGATGCTGGAGATGGCGGCAAGCTACGGCCCGAAACCGACATTGGTGCTTTGCGAGCCCGTTGAAAAGCGTGGGTCTGAGGTAAAAATCCAGCAGCTTCGCAAATTAGTTCCTGAGGAGTCGGATTATCGGTAAATTCCCCTTACGGGTGGGGACGGCCTAGGGAAGTTACCCATAATCCCGTTTTCATGCACTGAACCCTTCCGACCTGAATCTCTGCTATGGGGCAATGTCCTGATTGCCCGCGACGCGCCCCTGATGTGTCCGGCAACAGAAGTAGAATCGTCGCAATGGGAACCAAAAGCGCATTTCTGTTGATGGCGTTTATCACCGCCGTGATTGTCTCTGCTCGATCACCGGAGCGAGCAGCCGCACAGGACAATCTGTCGAAAGCAATTTGGGTTGATCCATCCACCGGCCTGATGTGGGCTGGAAAGGATAACGGTAAGGACGTTAGTTGGAGGGCGGCCATGAAGTACTGCCACGGACTGCGTTTGAACGGTTATTCTGACTGGACGTTAGCGAATTTGGCTGAGCTTCAGGGCATATACGACAAGACAGTCGAAGCTCCCGGACTGGCTGGCCCACCCAAGACGCCTCAACCCTTCACGTGGCATGTAAAGGGCAATCTGTTCTTGACGGGAGATCAATGGAGCGGTCACCAAGTGACTGGTCGCATGCCTCTGGAGTCGTATGAATATCACTTCGATTTCAATGAGGGCAGGCCTGACAGAGATCCGAGCGGCTGGCCTTATCCCTCCTCTGGAATGCGTGCATTGTGTGTACGCGGTCCCGGAAGATAACGCAAGTGTAGGCTCATTCCGGTCGAGTCAGCGGCAAGCTGGAGTTATAGGGTCCTGAAAAGTCGCATTATAGGTAACTTCCTCGGGCCCTGGGGCTTCGGGGGCAAGTTACCCCGTTTCCTTCTCGGGATGTTGCCAATTTAATCGAGGCTCTTCCCGCGATGGCGCACCGGGATCTGCAATTGATAATGAATCACTGGATCGTGAGCTGAATGTTCGCCGTGTGCGGAGAACTACCGTTGGCTGCGCTGGCAGAGACGACGATGGCCGAGACGCCTGCCGGAGTGCCCGGGTTGCGCGGGACAGAACTCCCCCCGCCGCCGCAGCCGATAAAGCAAATACCTGATCCCAAACAGATCATCGCCAACGTGATCACACGGAATGAGCGCAACCACTGCCGTTTTCTGCTTCGTCCGAGGAACCCGGCCATCCCGGCGAAACTCATCAACACTCCCGTCGGGACCCATGGGGCAGGTGCTTGGGGAATGCGCAGCAGTTTTGCTGTAGGCGCAGCCGTAGCAACGGTAAGTTGAACTTGCGCTGCTTGCCCGTTGCTCGGCGTGACCGAAGGCGAAGAAAATGAACAGTTCGCCAGGCTGGGAAGAGTCCCGCAACTCAGGCTTACTGCGTAAGCAAAACCGCCTGTCGGAGTCACCGTGATGGTGAATGTTGCCGACTGGCCTGCCGCAATGGTGGCCGAGGATGGCGTTGCCGAAATTCCGAACCCCGGGGCCGCCACTGTAATGTTTATCGCATTAGACGTGCTCACTAGGTTGTTTGGATCGCCTCCATAGCTCGCTGTCACAGCAATCGTTCCTGCGGTGGTAAAAGAGGTCGTCAGCGTTGCCGATCCTCCGGAGAGAGTCGCCGTGCCCAGGCTGGTGGTGCCGTTCAGAAAAGTTACCGTGCCGCTCGGAGAATCCCCTTGCACTGTCGCCTGAAGCACCACCTGCTGGCCTTCATTCAAAGTCGTCGCTGAAGCCGTCAGCGCCGTGGTGGTCGCAGATGGTGCGTTGACCACCAATGAGGTGAAGCCGCTCGACGGTCCATAATTCGCGTCGCCGCTGTAGCTCGCTCGCAGGATCAGCGGTCCGCTGACTGTGATCGGTGCCGCTACGCTGGCCACTCCATTTATCACCGCTGATGATCCTACCTGCGCAGCCCCTGCGAAGAAGCTGACCATCCCGGTGGGTAAGGTCGAGTTGGCGGCAACGATCATAGCTTCAACGGTAACGGTCTCGCCCTTCGTGACTGTGGTCACCCCGCCCGCAAGGGACACGTTTACGGTCGGCGATGGCTTAGCAGCCGAATTGAGTTGGTTGAGCAGTGCGGTTAACCCACTATCGCTGTACACCAGCAGATCGAGCGCTTGCTTCGATCCCGTCGCTGGGCTGTTGCGGTTCAGCCTTGCCACCGCCACAGGGATCCCGGCATACCTGGGCGCCGAATCAACATATTGCGTATTGACACTACCTATGTAATAGGTCGTCGGGTCCTCGGTGAAGGAGTTGCCTCCCTGGTTCAGCAGCACATTCAGTCCCTGCACGTAACCGAGCCCCGGCGTGAAACTGCCGGAAACAAAGATTACGGCGATGTCTGCAAGGCCGTCGTTATTCAAATCGCCAACTGAAAACAGACTGAAATTGGAACCTTGTCCGCTCGAAACGCTAGAGCCGACGCCACCACTGAATTTGCCGTCTGAGCCCGCGGTGGAAACACTGAGCAGTCCGTTCAGAAGCGTTATCAATTCGAGCTTCCCGTCACCGTTTAAATCTGCGACCACTCCCCCGCTTGGAATCATTTGGAGGAATGGGAAGGTTGCGCTGCTGTTGCCAAGGTAGGTCGCGCTCAGGCTTTCACTGCCGCTGACCACGATGTCTGTAATTCCATCCCCATTCAGGTCAGCAGCCTGCACGGTCCCGGGTGAAGGGTCCAGCAGGGAAATCGTTTGTGGCGCGCCGAATGTGCCGTCGCCGTTACCCGGCAGGAAAATGGCTCCTCCCGCGACGCTGTCAATGTCGTAGTAGACCAGGACCAAATCCTGCTTTTTGTCGCCGTTGAAGTCTCCCGCAGCCGCTGAAATGAATGCAGCGTTGTTCAGGGTGGTTTGCTGCGCAAAAGCAATCGTGCCGTCGCCGTTCCCTAGATAAATAGCAACCGCGCCATTCACCTGTGGACTGGTCCCTGCGGCCGCCCTGCCGGGCTCAATCGATGCTACATCCGTCTTCCCGTCGCCATTAAAGTCTGCGGTAACAGTGAACCCTCCCGCAGCCGGTAACGAAGCATCCGGGACCGCGGTGAACTGGCCATCACCGCGTCCGAGGAGAATAAGTGGAATCGAGTTTTGTTGATAAATGATGGCGTCTGTCAGCCCGTCTCCATTCATGTCCGCAACCGCCACAGCTTGCGTCTGGGGAAGGCTCGGCGTATGGGGAAGGGCCTGGAAGCTTCCATCGCCAATCCCGGCAGCAAACGCTAGGCCTGCCCCGGCGGTTCCCAATCCAACCAGATCGGGCACACCGTCACCATTCAGATCGGCGACTCCATAAGTTGATTGAGCGACATACGAAGTCGGCCCAGTAAAGTTGCCTTTGCCGTCATTCAGCAAAATTAGTGTGTCGGCAGGGGCGCTACCCCCGCCTAAGTCCAGAGAATTTCCTTGTACTAAATCCAGGTTGCCGCTGCCCGTCAAGTCTATTGCGGTCAAAAACTCGGGATCGGCGCTGTTCGTAATGATCGAAGACCCGCTGGTGGCCAAGCCCCCCGATCCCCCCAGCAAAACAATTAAGCTGCTCGCGACCCTCCCAGAGGCGTCATACGGGGTGGAAAAGGCCAGGTCCGAGTAACCGTCGTGGTTGTAATCTCCCACCGCGATCAAATCCACGTTCGCAGGTAACGCTTGTCCGGCTGAGAACGTTCCGTCTCCGTTGCCAAACACGTAGGTCGCTGCGGCAGTTCCGCCGTTTGAAAACACCAGGTCTTGTTTTCCATCGCCGTTGAAGTCCCCAGCCGCCATCAAGTAAAAGTTGACACCCGCGGCCAACGGGTAAACTTGCGGGCTGCTGAAAGTTCCCTGTGCATTCAGAACAACCCCAAAGCCGGTGGCATTGAGAAAAACCAGGTCTGGAAAGCCGTCTCCATTCAAGTCGGAGAAAAGAACGTCCATCATGAGGTCCTGCGGGCCGCCGGGTGCCTGAATAATTGTTGGGGACTGGAACGTGCCGTCCCCATTGCCCAGTTCGATTTCAAGAAAATTGGGTCTGCAAGCAAAAACAAGGTCGAGTTTATGGTCCTGATTAACATCGGCTGCCGCTATGGCAACCGAACAACCCGGCGCCCCGGTAACCGCCCGCGGGACGCCACCTTTCTAGCTAAGCAAAACCACGACCTCCGTTGAGCTGTTTGCCGTGTCGGCCAAAAACGCGGTGTCCGCTACACCATCGCCATTGAAGTCCCCGGTCGTAAAACTACGCATTCCCGTCATGGACGCCGGCAAACCGTTCACAGAGACCGTGGGCGCAACCGCAAATAGCGGTGTATTGGATCCCTGAGCACCGAGACGTGAAGACAGCAAAATACAAAGCAGTGCGGTCCCGGAAATTCGCCCTATAACTCCAGCAGAAAACGGAAAGCAAAACATGTTATACATGACGGACTCCGCGCAAACCTTACCACCACGTCTCGGCAATTTCAATGAAAGCGAGATCCCCGGGGTTACGAAGGTTAACTTTCTGGTGTCAGAACACAGTTCACGGGTTTAACTGCGATGGCTTACTCGATCATTCGACCATTTGACGAGTAGTCCGAGTTGAGTGGATCGGAACTGTTGTGACAGCGTTACCGATCCCCGGGGCGAGGCGGCGGCCCGCTGGACGCTGTGATGGTCACAGATGCGCTCTTCGGGAGGGATGCTTGCCATGCGGCAATACTGACTTCTCGGACAGGCGGAGTGGCGGCTCGAGTTGAACTCGCACTTGTTATCGGTAACTTCCTCTGGCCCTGGCGGGCTTCGGGGGCAAGTTACCGTTTTGCAGGAAGAACGGCGCATCAATGAATGACCCCGAGCGGGCGCAGTGTTTCTATCCTGTTTTTCCTTTGGAAGGGGGATCAATTCCGATTACGGCTCCTTCGATCAGATCGGTACGAATTTGCTGCGCCCAAGAGTCGTTGGTCACTGATAATGCGACCCAATCCGCACAATCCGCCGCGAAGCCTTCATCCGGTTCTACGCAGTTGGCAAAGAACCATAGAGCTTCGGAGAGAGATTCCCTTGCGTGCCAAGTCGTCATCACTACCCGACCCTTCGGCTCGTCGGGCAGGCGCTCCAAGTCGAACTGATCGTGCACCCTTTCACAATCCGGGCCCCATACGCAAAAGTACGCAAGCCCACTTTCCAACAAAGATTTCGCAGTCTTCCTTAAGGTGTCGTCATTGATTGACGTCGCATTGACCGCCAGAAATAGGCAGTAATTGGCCGAAACAGGATCAAGAGCCGACTGGACATCTTCTAGAACAGGCACCATTCCAACGCACAAACGTCGCTCAGGGCGTTGCTCGTCTCGTTGCATTTCCAGCATGCGATCTTCCACCGGCTGATGCTAACCGACCGAATCAAGTTCCTGCAAAGTCGTTTGCGGTAAGTTCCTCAGCCCGGCGCTGCGTCGGGCTCAATGCCCAGCTTGTCATTGACTGCGTGCACGATCCGCTGCCGGGAACCGAGGTATCTCTCCGTAGTCTCGACCGAGCGATGCCCGAGCAGGAACTGGATCTGCTCAAGCTCTCCACCGGCTGAATGGCAAAGCCTTGCACAGGTACGACGAAGGTCATGGGGAGCCACCCTCTCAATGGCCACTTTCTGGGCGGAGTGGCGCACGACCCACCAGACCACCTTCTCGCTAATGCCCGAACCCCAGACAGTACCGCTGTGGGTGACACGGCGGAAGATGAGACCGTCTTCTGTATGAGCTACCGCCAACCAGTCATCGATGGCGGCCTTTACCAGGAGGGTAACGGCACCGTGCGCACATGGCCTCCCTTTCCGAACAGGTCAACAATGGCCCAGTGATCGTCTCGCTGCTGAAGGTGCGCCAGCTTCAGGCTGATCAGCTCGGGGAATGGGGGGACAGCCCTGACCTGCGCGATTTTCCTATTCTCAACGCAACGCAAATAAATCCCTCAGATCAGGCTGTCCCCAACGCTCCCTTTCGCCCGTCCCCGAAACCTAGACCTGCTATGTTGAGGAATAGATTTAGGTAAACGTGGTGAACGTCCCCTGGTTTTCAAGGCGCACAGGAGGTTCCTCGGCTTCGCTCGAGGATGACGATTCTGTGGGAGAACTAACGGAACGGAAACCTTTGTGCGGGAGCCGGGGCGCACCGCAGGTCCCTCGGCTGCGCTCGGGATGACAAGTGGAGGGTGGTGACTCTTATTAGGGGCCGTTAGATCGGATGGACAGAATGCAACAACATGTCTTCTCCACCACGCTGCGCTCCGGTCAGGATGACAAAGTGGGGGTTTGCGCTTCCATGCAATGTTTTCGCTTATGGATGGGTAGAACCACGACAAAAAATTAATTTGGACAAGACTGATTCTCAGCCGTCCCTGCGGGACTGATCGCGATATGCCCGGAGAGCTGACTCGTTTTTCGGCAGTTACAGTCCAATCGGCCCGATCGAGAAGTGCCGGTTTGGACAAGTATGGAATGAGATACCCACCAAAGCCTCGCACGGTGCGGATCAATTCATTTGGCCGAGGAACTGAAACTCTGTGGCGTCGCTCTTCCCCGCCGAACGGTAGCTGTGTTTTTTTACAATCTTGAGATGCCCGTCGCGAATTGCTTTTTTCCGATACCGGCTGATCGTCATGGGTTGGCACGCCAGGATCGGCGCCAACTTATGACACGGAAGCATGAAGGAAGAAGCTGGTAGCTGTTGCTGCAAAGACCGCGCAATGTTCAAAAAAGTTATGTAGCCTGCTGGAATATTGTGATCTGCCACTGAAGTAGATTTTTTTGCTTCCAGAACCGCGACGGTGAGGGGATCGTAGCCAGGGACAGCCCGGCACTCGACCCAAACACTATCGAAAGCCATCTCCGCGTCGGCCGCGTCCATGTGCAGATGGTCCGTCCAGAATTCCCGGCCGATCACTCCTTTTACTTCAATCAGAGCGCGGTTTTCGTCCAGGTTGACCAGGAGCGGATGTGCCTTGGCGAAGCGCCCAAAGTCCCACGCCGGCGTCCGCCACTGGTGTTCCGTCTTTCCTCTCAGGTCATTCAAGTGCGCAGCCTGAAGAACGGCGGCCCATAGATAGCGTCCGAGAGGCCACTTACTCAGCTCTTCGACCGATATGCGTAGAGATCGATTGTCAAACAACTGTTCCCGCCAAGCAGTCACTTGCTGATATGTGAATGTGAATTTGTTGCGATCTGCGGAGGCCATGTATTTCCTTGAATATCCCTGGATATCTTGAGTTTCTGAGTATCTGTATGTCTGTATATCTGTGTAACAAGTAACTACTTAGATAGAGAACGAAGGTACATACATACCAGCCGGGCGCAGCTTTTCATGCGAGCGCCCGCTAACGGCCGGAAGGTCGCGGGCTTGCCAATACGGAGTTTTTGCCCAAAGCAGCAGCTTGTACTGAAATGTACGGTACGCCCATATGTAGGAGTCGTCAACTGCAGATCCCCAATATATTGAACATTTCACATTCAGAGACGATTCGCCGGCTGGAAACGCGGTTCGAATTCAAGGAAATCTGTGGATTATTTTCGCCTTTTCTTCGCCTACACTGATACTCATGTTTCCCGGACCAGAAGGCTCCAAACTCGTCGTCGTTCAATGCAAGGGTTGCCACGAGAATATTCCGGCGCCGGTGGAGAGCATGCCGGCGCAACCTATCGCCGCAAGGTGTCCGCTTTGCCATGAGCATCGGCGCTATCTGCCGTCGGAGGTGTTCCTCGGCCGGCTCTCGCACCTGATGATCCGGAAGCCGGTGCGTACGGCAGATGGGCGGCCACGATGATGGCGCCGCGGTTTAAAGGAAAGCCCAACTTCGTCTTCTCAGTTCCTTGCCCGCTCTGCGGTTACCAGATTCAGCCAAACGAACTGATGCGTCTGGCTTCGCACATCATCAAGTGCCCGAAGTGCGGCGGCGTGTTCGACGAGATGGGTGGCCGGAAGCCCATCAGCACATCTTGAGGGCGGCCCTCCCCGCGCGGCATACACTGGGGTCCCATGCCAAACACGCGGGCATTGCCTAAGCAAGCGGCGAGTTTCATCGAAACGATGGATTGTCTTCCTGTCTCCAAACTGCCTGATGGGCCGGAATGGACATATGAAATCAAGCTCGATGGCTATCGCCTTGAGGCCGTACGGAACAGCCGTGTCACTACGCTTTATTCCCGGCGGGAGAATGTGCTCAACGAGAGGTTTCCTTACATCGCGAGCGCCTTACAGGATCTTCCGAAGGACACTGTGATTGATGGAGAGCTGGTGGCCCTCGGTCCCGATGGCCGGCCGGACTTTCATCTGCTGCAGAACTTTCGCTCCGCGGAGTCGCGCATTGTCTACTATGCCTTCGACATCCTGGTTCATGGGGGGCGACTTCTCACGGGGCTTCCCCTTTTCGAACGCCGATCTATCTTGAGTAGCGTTGTCGAGCCTGGCGAGCACGTCGCGCTTTCGCAAGTGTCTGACCGGCCGGCGCCGGAGATGCTGCGATTCGTGAAGAGCCATGGCCTGGAGGGTGCGGTGGCAAAGCGCTCCGACAGCGTCTACCAGCCTGGTCAGCGAACCGGCCTCTGGAGCAAGTATCGGATTGATCTTAGTCAGGAATTCGTGGTGGGCGGCTACATCCCGAGCAATCTGGGTGTTGATTCGCTGGTGGTGGGCGTCTACCGCGGCAAAGACCTTGTGTATGCGGCTCGGGTGCGCGCCGGGCTGGTGCCCGCGACACGGCGCTACCGAAACTCCGTTTCATAGGTGCAGCCACCAGATAAATTTGTGAAACGAAACTAGTAGTTTTAAGAATATTCGCGGCCGCCGCGGGCACTTAGGATCCGGGTAGCTAGCCCGGCATATGGATTGTGGTCCACTTTGCTAGACCTTTTCGCCCAGCGACAGATAGGCGAGTGTTCTATTCACCTGAAGGAGCATCTGTGAGAAGCAGAACGGTCTTTGCTCTATTCGCGCTCCTGGTGCCTCTGCCTGCCTGTGTTTTGGCACAGGGCGTTCCCAATGTCGAGCTTCCCGTAGGTTTTTCGTTCGTGAACGTACACCCCAATCTGGCGCCGATCACGAGCTTCAATGTGTTCGGCGGCGGCGGCCAGGTCGACTTCAACTTCGGTAGTGTATTCGGAGTAAAAGCCGATTTCATGGGATACACGCAAGGCAGTGGGTTGAGAAATCAACTCGAGACACACGGCTATGCCGGCCAGGTGAACGGCAATGTATTCACCTACATGTTCGGTCCGCAGATTAAGAAACACTCCGGCACGACCCAGCCCTTCGCCGAAGTTCTATTTGGCGCCGCGCATACGAACGCCTATGCAGACATTCTGAAGGCAGAGGGCAAGCTCACGCAGGGCAGCGGTAACAACAACGGTTTTTCGATGGCAGCGGGAGGAGGCATCGACGTTAGAGTCTCCCGGCACTTGTCAATTCGTGCAGTAGAAGTCGATTACCTGCTAACCAGGTTTTCTGCTAACCACGTGGCAAACTACACCGCAAATCAGAACAACTTTCGTTATGTTGGCGGGATGAACTTCACCCTCGGTGGCACGGGTGGCATACCGCCCATCCCGTCGACGGCCTGCTGGGCCACACCTGTGGAAGTACTGGCTGGAGCGCCAGTAAGCAGCACAATCAACCCCCAAAAGCTCAACTCAACAAATACCGTCACCTATAAGTGGGAGACTACCGGCGGAACGATTATCGGCACGGGACAAACAGTACTCGTGGACACTACGGGTATGGCGGCGGGCTCTTACACAATTAGGGCAACCGCCACAGACAAGAACCAAAAGAAGAACAATGTTGCCACTTGTAATGCCACGTTCACCATAAGGCAGCCACGGCCTCCTACGGCACGTTGATCCGCCAGCCCAGCCAATGTGAAGGCCGGAAGTCCGGCGACGTATGCAATCGGTGGTCTCAGGAAGAATCGGGTTGGCCTTGGATGATTGCTATAGCATTCCCGTGTGGTCCAGTTCACCCAGGACTGACATCCTGGGTCATTCTCAGTCGTCCCTTCGGGACTGATCGCGGTGGCTAGCCCTACCCAGGACTACGTCCTGGGCTATTCTCAGCCGTCCCTACGGGACTGATCGCGATATGCCCTGATAGCTTATTTGTTTTTCAGCAGGTGCAGTCCAAATCGGGCCGATCGAGAAGAGCTAATTTGGACAAGTCTGATTCTCAGCCGTCCCTACGGGACTGATCGCGATCTGCCCGATAGCTGATTTGTTTTTAACTACTGCTATCCGAATCAACCGATCAGAAAAGCTAATTTGGACAAGACTGACCGTCGCATGATCCCCCCAATAGTTCGCCTACAAGCCAACGATGCCACGGGCGGTTTGGTTGTGCAAGCACGCCTAACGAAAGAGATGTGGATGGCGCGGTAGTTAACTAGAGGTAACTCAATTAGGTGAACAGATCAGGGCCTGGGCGCCAGGCACCGTCGGCGGTTCCATAAGGGCTGGCAACCACGACGATGTAGCCATCCGGGTCGCGCATCCAACACTCCCAGTGGTTGGGGCCCCCTTCGCCAACAGGAGGGTTGCGATGGCGGGGCTGCACGATCTCGACCTTCATTTCGACAGCGCGCTGCATCACCGCGTCGAAGTCATCCACTTCGAACCAGAGCAGCACACCATTGCCGTAGGGTCTGTCGGTACGATTGCCAATGCGGCCGTGGTGATGTTCGACTTCAAAGCTGTGCAATTGCAAAATGAGCGATCCATCCTTTACCAGTTGCTCATATTGCCCGCCCCCGTGGGCACCTCGGCAACCCAACAGGCGCTGATACCACCGGCTGCTGGCTTCGACATCCGTGACACTAATGAGAGGCTGCGGGCGCATGGCTTCCACCCTAACAGAACTAGTCTACCCACCAACCGCGTGCGAACGCGGGAACTTCCGTCACTATACTCTTTGTGGTTAGCCATACGATTCGCCACCGCTACATTTGCAGCGATTCTGAGGGATCGGTATGGTGTCCCCTTATCGCCCCGCTATTTCACGGTCGCTCTCCAGTCCCCTCTTGTCCAGTTGTCTTGTGATCATCGTCCCGTACTGAATTGACTGCAGAAGATGTGTCTGGCCGACTAGATCAAATTTCAAAGCGATCTTATACTTCCACGGACTGGACGTACCGGCACCGACAATACTGCTGAAGCTCCGAGACGAATCCTTGGGGGCCAGCGTCACGAAGTTGCTCCTTTCATCGTGATGAATGGAGTAGTCACCAGCAGGAAAGGTCTCGCCGGCGACCTTGAAGCTAAAGGGAACCTTGATAGTGGTTGTTTCGGCTACCGCAGGGTTTGCTGCTAAACCGGCAGCCATGATCACGGCGGGAACTATAGCGATACGACGAAGTATGGATTGCATGGACTTCAAGCTCCTTTGCAAACCACATTACGGGCAATTCAGGTTGGGTGTCGTGAAGTTAACGTCCAGAATCCGTCAAATTAAGAGGCATCCGGTGACCAGCCATCCTGGAATCTCACTGCATTTTCTCAAGCAGGCGGCCTTGATCATTATCAACTTTACAAACCAAGGTACTCAAACTATGATGGGCGCGAAAAAGTAGGCGAGCCACGAATCGCGATAGACAATTTGCCTTTGCCAGTTTGTAACAGTTTCGGTTTCCTGCCTTCGAACCAAGCAGAATCGGCCCGAAGTCTAATTTGGCATTTGGAGGATTCCGATGAAGTTTGTTCGTACCGTCGCCGTTATTTCTTCTCTGTGTGCGATGTTTGCACCGTCGATGCCCGCTGCTACATTTGCTACGCTCGACTGCGGACCCTCTGGGTCACCCACGCTTAGCCTGCCTATCGAAGCATTCACCTTTGAGTACAGCCCGACTGCCGGTAGTCTTGGTTTTTTTACCGTCTACACGGATATCGCCAACTTGAATACGCTTCTCCTTACCTTGGGCCCTAAGCCCACCTTCTCGACATGCTCGGTCAGTTCCAGCTCGATCGGCACATCGGTGTTCGAGGCGACACTCGAAAACGTGACGGCAGCCGGTGCAGGACCAGGTGTGACATCCGCGAAAGCAGGCGTGGCGTACGCCGGTGCTACGTTCAGCTTTGGCGGCATTGCTGTTGGCAACCCACTGCCTGCGACTTCCCGGCCAGCAACCGTGACCCCCGAAGAACGAAAGAAGGCGGTCGATGCTTTCCAAGCTCTCGGCTTAGCCTTACCATCCACCAGCAAGTAGCCAAGGCCCACTATCCAAAGCCCTGACGTTTGGGGACGACGTAATCCCCATCGAGAATGTTACGCATCTATAAAGGCTGGAAGAAGAACTCTTGCCAGGCTACGGGATTTCCCACTTCCCCGACTCGGCAGAACGAAAGAGGGCTTCGATGACCGCCATATTTTTGATTGCATCTGGAAGAGGCACCGGGACCTCTGTGCCTTGACGCACGGCCCGGGAGAAGACCTCGCCTTGAATCGTGAACTGGTTGCAGGCCGGGAAAGTCTCGGTGGTTACTCCACCACCGATGAGGTCCCTTCCATCGTCGATGCGAATTTCGTTAGGACAGTCATTGGACGGGGTGAATGGAATCGCGATCTCGATCCGGCCCAAACTCCCCAACAATTCCACTCGCTGGTAATAAACAAGCTGCGTGCTGCAGGTAAAAAGCGATTGCCCGGAGGGAAACTGGAGGATAGCTGAGGTCAACCGGTCGATCTTTAACTTCGGGTCTCTATCGATCAGTCCCAACACCCGCAAGGGCTCTTCGCCGAAGAGAAACCGCGAGGTGTTGATGGAATAGCATCCGGTGTCCATGAGGCTTCCCCCACCGAACTCCGGGATATTACGAATGTTAGCGGGGTCAACGTTAAAGTAGCTGAAGTGGCCCTGGATCGCACGGAGGGCGCCAACCCTCCCCGATGCCACCAGTTCACGCGCGCGCAGCCACTGGGGATGGTTGCGCACCATGAAGGCCTCAGCGATCAGGATGCCCGTGCGTTGCTGCACCGCCAGGAGAGCCCTGGCTTCCGTAACCGTGATGCTTATCGGCTTCTCGCATAGTACATGCTTGCCTGCTTCAGCGGCTTTCATCGACCAGGGCACATGCAGGTGGTTAGGCAGTGGATTGTAAATCGCCTCAATTTGCGGATCGGCCAGGAGTTCTTCATAAGACCCATAGGCCTTCGGAATGCCCAGGGCGTGCGCAACTTCCTCAGCCCTGCGAAGGTCCCGCGAGGCGATCGCGGTCACCTCGACCCAATCGCTCTGTTGCATAGCAGGGATCACCTTTTTAACCGCGATCCGGGCCGTGCTTAACACTCCCCAGCGAACTTTTCTCGGCATACCTGGAGATGATAACCGTGTGCACGCTCGCGGCGAATGTTAATCAGAGGCCAGAGCCACGCAGGACACAAGTGACCGTGCGGCACAGGATGCGAAGATCTGCGCCCAGCGACCAGTTGCGGAGGTATTGCGAGTCATAGCTCTCGATGCTGGAGGGGTCGGCGTTGCTGCGGCCTTCCACCTGCCACAGGCCTGTGATACCCGGACGAACTCGAGAGCGCAATGCTAGAAAGTCTGGACTGAGCAGTTTGCAATGGTAATCGGGTAAAGCGCGCGGACCGACCAGGCTCATGTCTCCGCGCACGACATTCCAAATCTGGGGTAACTCATCGATGCTGTAGCGGCGGAGCAAAGTACCCACCACGGGCAGGATGCGGGGATCGCCAGCCTCCCGGTAAATGCGCGGATCTTTGGCTGTTGGGTTCTGAGCCAGATACTCGCAGAGCCAAACCTCGGAATGGAAGCGCATGGTACGCAGCTTTAAGAACCGGAAGGGTCGGCCGTCTTTGCCCACCCGGTTTTGGAAAAAGAAACCAGGCCCGGGATCGACCAGCTTAATGGCGATTACGGCCACGCAGATGACCGGCAAGACCATGATGCCGACCACAATGGCAACGCACAAATCAATCAGACGGCTGCAGGCGAGCGCGAGCGAGGGATATGGATGCGCAGGCGCAGCGGAATTGATTACAACCTCTGACTCGATACCGTTCACAATTTCCCCTCCTCCTCGGCTGCCTTGATGGGAAACTTCCGCAGGCCGGTTATTTGCAAGGTAAAGAGGCCGAGGAACTGGACAAGCTGGATCGAGTAGCGTCGCCACAACCGGCGGGGCTCGGTGCACAGGCGAAAGAACCACTCACCTCCGGCCGAGCGCACCCACAGTGGGGCCTGGCGAACGGAGCCTGCGTGAAAGTCAAAGGCAGCGCCCACGCCGAGCACAAGCGGCGCTGCCAGGCGGCTCCGGCTTTCAGCAATCCAAAACTCCTGTTTCGGAGTACCTAAACCGATCCAGACTACATCCGCATGACTGTCGTTGATGCGGCGTATGTCTTCTGCCAGCTCGCTTTCCGTCAGTGGGCGAAATGGCGGCGAATAGGTGCCCACGATCGAGAGGCCGGGAAACTGCTCCTGCAAGCGCGCCGCAAGTGTTTCGCCCACGCCGGGTGCTCCGCCATAGAAGAAGTGCCGGTATCCGGCACGCGGAGAACGGCGGCAAAGTTCCAGCATTACATCCGGACCATAGACGCGCTCCGCATGAGCTGCGCCAAGCCAGCGGCATATCCTTACCAGCATCATGCCGTCGGTAGCGGTGAAATCGGCGGAGTTCAAGGCCGTGCGCAAGCGCGTATTGCGCTGGCATGCTGCCAGCATGTCCGAGCCGGGAAACAAAATGATGCGTGGAGACCGCTCCGCAATCCAACGCTCCAGCAGGTCCACTGCCGCGGTGAACCGCATGGGATGTAAAGGCACGCCCAGCACGTTGATCAACTGCCGCATGGGTTGCTTGCCCCTGAGTACCGCCTCTTGCTCGCCAAGGAAGGTCACCGGCTTATCTCCAGAGGTTTGCCGGAGCTTGGTAAGGACCTACGGGGATAGGGAGTCCGGAGAGGTTCGCGCCGAAGTGGAGATCGTCGCTCGCCTGACGAAGAAACGCCGTGACTGCGTGATCGAAGGCGTCAAGAAATATCTCGTCGCCGGGATTGGGCACAACGAAGCGATCGCGGTCGGCGAGGTACCGTTGCAATATCTCGGGGAGCCCCACCTGTGGAGTCAGCCGCCCGATGATGTAGCGATCGGCCCCTACCCGGCCGATGAACGCTGCCTCGCGGTAAAGATAAACATCGCCCAGCAGGTCCACCACCACCGATATCTGCGGATAACCTCGTCCCAATATGTCGGTATGGGCCACTCGCCGGACGGGAGCGGTCTCTACCCCCTCTACCAGCCCGCGCATGCCGTAACCCAGATCGACTACGAAGTCCTCCATGCCCTGGGCAATGAAGTAGTTTTGCAGGATTATCAACTCATCGCGCAACCGTTGCCGCTCGTCTCCATGGATAGCAGCTTCGCCGGACGCGGCATAATTCTCACGCAGAGTCAGGAAGTTGATTCCCTTACGATCGGGCGACTGGTCAGCGATGGAGACCAGCGCCTGGGCGATCTTCCGCAGGTGCGTTATCTGTCCGCTCTGCACCACATGATTGAATCCGACGCGCAGCGTGGAACCGCGTTCCGATTTCCGGCGTACGAGATCCTTGGCATTCGCGATGACCCGAGAGGCAACCCCGCTCCTCTGGGTAGTAAGCAGGGCAGTCGCATCGTCCGCGCCATACATGGAGATCCGCAGCGTATCAAGATGCCACAGTCCTTCATTCTTTTCCAGGAAGCGTTCTGTCAGCATCATGGCATTGGTATAAAGCTGCATGCGATGGCCAAGGCCGGCAGCAAAGCGAACCAGTTCAGCGAGCCCGGGATTCGTGAGCGGTTCCAGACCTCCGGATAAGTAGAATCTGCGCGGTGAATCCTGCGGGGCCTCGGCAAATACCTGCCGTAATAGCTCATTTCCGGGGATGATGTCTTTTTGTTCATATTGCACGCCGCGGGCGCGCGCGCAGAAGTTGCACGATAGCATGCACGACACCGCAGGATAGATGCCCACCGTGAATGGGTATCGATAGGAGCCATCGAGAAAGGCCTTCACCGCACCGGATTCGATGATCGGCTGGATTGTGCTTCGACGATACGGAGCGTCGCCGCTGAACTTGCTGAGAAAGGTTGCCGTCTCACGATGGCGGTAGATCGCCGCGACCAGACTGACGGCTTCCTCGGGCTCGCAGGCGCAAGCTTCGGCTATCTCGTGCAAGCGGCAGAAGGGACGCATGACCAATAAGCGTAGGGCGATCGCAGCCCGAGTTGTCCATGACTTCCGCTGGTCCAGACCGCGGCAACCGGCAAGACTGCGGCGCGCGTACTGGTCACGGCCGATACGCTCCGCCAGAAGATGCAATGAACTGAGGCTGGTCGGACCCTGCTCGTCAATGCCGCACCCAAGTTCAGCGGCGATCGGGACAGGACCGATGATGGTGCTCACAAAATCTCCTGCATCAGGCGCGATACAGGGCACGCGCTGCTCTTAGTAAGAAAAACCATATGGACTTTCCTCCCTGGGGCCTGAGTGACCCGATGCACACAACTCCAGCTGTGGACTGACCAACCGCGACGCTAAAACGCATATAACAGGGGGAGCAATCGGGGGGGAATTTGGTTTCTACGAAACCTGAGGCAGGAAAATTGGTATCGCCAGTGAATGTCTAACTATCACCGTAATCAAATCTATAGAAGCAAAGTAACAATCCAGCTGAGCAATGTCCACCTAACTGTAGTAACCACGCCACCGCTCGCGCGTCATGCATGCAAGGGCGAATTTCATTGATGAAAGCCGCGCTACGAGGGCGAGGCGAGACTTGCGGTCCTGGCAGCTATGGCCTGCAACCTCCATCCCAAGTGGGTCATTGTCGTCGATCCAGACATCGATATCCGCAAGTCCACCGAGGTAGCCACTCGGCCGTTTGGAGTCGAATTTCCCGAGGTCTCAGAAGTACCAGACTGGCAGAAGTTCGATTTGCCAGAAGTCAAGAAAGGCTGACTTACCTGCTGTGCGCTGGCTGCTCGCCGCAAAATAACTCCAAAAGATCTACGACAGATAATGTCAAAAACAACAAGCTTGCTCTGGAGCAACGACTTACTGGCCTCTTACGTAATATTTGTTTGAAGTAGGTAGTTCATCACCGCTTGTCCTTGGAGTGATCGTGAACTTTGCCTTCGTGGGAGGAGTATGTTGGCATGGATTCGTATTCTGATTGTGGATGATTTCCAGCCTTGGCGGCGTGAGGTGATCTCGATGCTTGAGAGAAATCCGAGATATCAGGTCATTGGCGAAGCCGCGGACGGTTTAGACGCAGTTCACAAGAGCGCCAAACTTGAACCAGACTTGATTTTGCTCGACATTGGGTTGCCCAAACTCAACGGAATAGAAGCTGCGCGTCAGATCCTCCGGGCTAGACCCGGCTCAAAGATTGTGTTCTTGAGCGAACACTCCTGTCGTGAGTTGGTGGAGGAGGCGTTGAAACTCGGCGCAGAGGACTACGTTCGGAAATTCGACGCCGCAAGCGAGCTGATGCCCGCTATAGAAGCGGTCTTTCAAGATAGGCAGTTCGTCAGCCGCAGCCTTGCTATTAGCCCGTTGCCAAGCGCTGCGAGAAAGTAGGTTGTCCGTTTTGGGTGAGGCGTGCTTTTGTGCGGCGGTGGCGTGAATTGTGGAAAGCAGCGCCTCAGAACGTTATCAAATCCGCAACCGGACAATCCAGTACGAGCAAGGTCCCTCAAGACCGGGATGCGAGGTCTTCGATGTTTATTCGGGAGAAACTCGCATGCCGGTCCTGAAAATCCCGGCTGGCTGCAAGCATTGAGGAAGCGCAAACCAAATAAGATTGTCGAGTTCCCGGTCCTCACTGAGGCTGCCCTAAAACAGCCGCACCCTTTCATTCCCGCCGTCGAGCTGCGATTGACGGCGGATACGTCCCTTGAAGTTTTAACCTACGCAAGCGATGCGATACTGAACTACATCGACAGCGCAATGAAGCAGGGCGTATTTGTTTCAACGTTCGAAGTCGTTGCTACGGAAATCACAATTTCCACCAATAGGCTTATCGAGATCGCCCGAATGATGCCTCATGCTCCTGAAGATCCAGAGGCCGGTCAGCGACTCCGGGAGTGGTTCTCTGGGGATTGAGACGATCTTGAGACGGTCATTTGGTTTGTTGCCTCAGCTTGCGTACAGTCCTGCTTACTAGGGGAGCCTATCGCCGCACCAACCAGATAATCCCGATTGCAACCAGCACCACAACCATCGCTATGCCGTTTAGAACCAGTGAGCTAAACTGCAAGTGCCGGTTCACGGGACTGCATTTCCTGTCGTGACACAACCGGATATTGGAGATGCAGTGGCGATACATAACAGATGCTCTATAAGGATAAGAAGACCTACCCGCGGATTTATGGCCTAGGAAACAAGCCGCTCGGTTTTTGGCTTCGTGCCCGTCTCGCCCTGCAGAAGTTCAACACCAAGCTTTGGTATTACACGTTGAGCTTGCTAGCCAAGGACGACGTGACGTTCCTGAACTACGGGTACGCAACAACCGATTCAGGCGAAGACGCCCTCCAGTTGGAAGCGGTGGACGAGGCGAACCGCTATCCGATACAGCTCTACCATAGGGTGGCCGGCGCTGTGGATCTGCGCGGGAAGGACGTTCTGGAAGTCGGCAGCGGGCGTGGTGGAGGGGCCGCCTTCGTAAAGAAATACTTGCATCTCCGCTCTATGACGGGCGTCGATTTCTGCGGCAAAGCGGTGAAGTTCTGCCGACGCCGCCACGACCACGAAAAGCTTTCGTTCGTACGGGGCGACGCAGAGAACCTTCCCTTTCCGTCGGAGTTCTTCGATGCGGTCGTCAATCTGGAATCTTGTCACTGCTACACCTCCGTGACCCGTTTTCTACCCAGGCGTCGCGAGTGCTCCGTAACGGCGGCCATCTGTTGTTCGCCGATGTGGGTCCGAAGCCCTATATCGACACCCTTCGCGGGCATATTGCGCAATGCGGCCTCTCGATCGAGGAGGAGGAGGATATTACTCCCGCCGTGTCACGCGCGCTCCGGATCACCAGCGAACCGAACCGCAAGAAGATCAAAAAGAGGTGCCCGTCGTATTACGCTCGATCTTCCGCAACTTTGCCGCCATTCGGGACACACCGGTGTTTGAAGCCTGCGGCACAGGAGAATGGGTGTATGTCCGCTTTGTGCTAAAAAGTCCTGATCAAACCTAGACCCTTTCCGGCTATCGAGGACCTGAGGAGGGAACTGTCACCGCCAGATGTCCTGTCCGCCAGAGTTCCGGATGCCGATTGTTGCTCGCTACTTAGTTCGCGATTTCTCGTCGCAATTGTCATCTTTGACGGAGAACAACGCAGGGCGTGCGGCATCGTCTCACTCTCGTTCGTGCAGAGCCTCCGCGATTGCAGGGCAGTTTGACAAGCTCTCCAGGGTCAGTAGACGCGCCTTCCGGTGATGGTGTATTTCGCGTCGGGAGGATCCTCTGAGACGATCACCTTCTCCTCCGCAGGTTTCTTCTCCTCCGCAGGCTTCTTCTCCTCTGCAGGTTTCTTCTCCTCTGCAGGTTTCTTCTCCTCTGCAGGTTTCTTCTCCACTGCAGGTTTCACCGGCTCTGCGGGTTTCATCGGCTCCGCAGGTTTCAGCTCCTCCGCAGCTTTCTTCTCCTCTGCAGGTTTCACCGGCTCCGCGGGTTTCATCGGCTCCGCAGGTTTCAGCTCCTCCGCAGATTTCATCGCCTCCGCAGGCCTCATCGCCTCTGCAGGCTTCAGCGCCTCTGCAGGTTTCAATGCCTGTGCAGGCTTCGCCTTGCAGGCTTCTTCGCCTCTGCAGGCTTCTCTGGGATCATCGCCCACGCGAAGCCGTGCGCGACCCACAAAAAGAAGCTGGCGAAGAGGCACACCAAAACAAGGCCAGCGAAGAGGAATACTACCTGGCCTTTCGTGTTGGCGGCGGCATACAACCCGATTGCGAAGAAGGCGACGGTGGCGAATGAGAAGCCGCCCGCGAAGCGCCTAAGTCGACGCGATAAAACACTCATGCGATTACTCATTTAGGTCCTCCGTCGCTTGCGAAATAGACCCCGGAGAGCTCATTGAACAGAGCCGCTTACATGTCCAGATAGGTTGCACCACAAAGCAGTTGAAGCGGGAAACCGGCTGCGCTGGACGCTGGATTTGGATCAGGTGGCCCGTATCTTTCCAGATTTCGAACGACACCTCGATCTCCGGCAAACGGAGTGCGGGGGGCGGTGAAGGACGGATCTCAAGCTCACTCGCAACCTTCAGGTGCTGGGGATTTTCCACCAAAGCATCATAAAGCTTCTTGCGTGCAGGCGGGTCGTCGCCCGCAATCAAAAAGCGAGCCTTCGACCAATTCTCGGCTGCGCCCTTGACATCGCCGCGGCCCATGGGCGCGCTGTTCGCAGTTCCGCGTTCATTGGAGTAGCCAGAACCAGCCATAACGTGGACGACTGGCCCAATCAGAAACAAGGCAATCACCATATTCGGGTGAGCGAGCGCAAAATCCAGCGCCAACCCTCCTCCGGAAGAGTTTCCTACGATGACGGCTCGATCCATATGCACAATTCGCATGATTGTCAAAAGATCGATCGGAACGGAATTCTCGTATTTTGACCAGTGTTCGATGATTTCGTGCGCGATGGGAACACCGACTCGGTAATTCGCTTCAAACGCGACCATTTGGCCGGGGCCTTCATCACCGACACTCTGCGTATTTAAAACTCCTGGGGGCGGCATCGATGGATTGCTGGCGGTCCGCAAAACCATCACGCGATTGAAGTCCACCAGTCCCTGCTTAGACAGTGTCCACATAGCGCCCGTCAGTGTCTGGCTTTCCATGTTGGTCATTACGAACGTTCCTTTCCCACCGGTCCAGAGCCTCACCCAATCTTCTGCCCACTGGGTGCGTTTTAGTCCGTGCCAATAACGCCAAGAGCCTAAGGTTTCACCCATCATCACAAACGGCGGCCGCTGTGCGTTCGGGTAGCCTCTCCAAAGACTGCGTTCTTTTTGTAGAGAAGGAGAGTCGGGGATCTGCACGTTTTTCGTTTTTTCGAAGGCCCAACCGGCAAGGCCCTGGTTCAGCTCAATGACTGACCCAAGTGCCCCTACACCAGTCATGCCGGCATAGCCATGGGGATCGTTTGGCAATTCATTCGGCCGCTTGGCGCCGATCGCAAATAGACCATAAGGCCAGTCTGTTGGAATCTCACGATCGTCGAACTCGCGCATTGCATCACCCCCGACAACCCACCGTGCCCACGCGGCCGAGCCGACCGAGGCGGCGTTCGGATTGACACCGGAGATGCCGGTGAAAAGCCAATACGTCTTAGAAAAGTCGAAACGAGGATCAAGGACCAGAGCTGTCAGACTGACGACCTCATCTTCGGCGACCAAATTGCCAGAGCTACCCCAGCGGATTCCATAGAGTCCCTCCTTATTGCGGCGTAGTGGATGAAGGGCGCCCTTGATCTCGATGGTTTCGTCCAGGTGCTCCCGTTCCGCCCACAACTGGAACTCGCCCGGCGCGTCACCGGTGTCTTCGCCCGGTTCGAAGTTAGCCACCACGACGAATTTGACCTGGATACGCCCGGCGGCCGGCGGTGGGAGCTGGGGCACAGCGTGGCTGCTGTGAGTTGCCGGATGGAACTTGCGTCAGGGCAAATAAAACTATCAAGACGACTAAACTGGCATCTCTTAAACTCGAGTGGAGCTTCATTGTCTGAACCCAATTCCTTCAATTTTTTAGCTCGAACCGCCAACCACAGCTAGTAGGAAAACACATCTCGCTGGTTCTCCCATTGAAAATGCCACGTATCTATAAAGGCTGGACGCGGGGGGGGGCTAGTTCGCCTGTCCCAGGATCGCCGAAAATGAACATGTCCTCTTCCGGCGGCAAGCGACCCGGCAGTTCGATGGTCTCGGGTTTTTGTGGGTCCAGCCGTCGACGAAGCGCCTCGGCCAAATGGAACGCTTTACGCTTCACCAGGATCCTCCCAATCATGGTAAAAGTTGGCGACTAATTTCAGATTGCGGCATCTTCAAGCTAGAACTTATTCGAGCGTGCCGAAAGCAACTCAGAATAGACGGTCCCGCCAGGTTTGACTCGCAGTCCCTGATGCTATACCCATGCACTCTGGGGCACACCAACGGGACCGCCCGCTGCGGCGATCAGTTTCTTAAACCCCGCCGCTATTGGTTGCAACGAAGGAGGTCCGCAATGAGCACCAACGAGGTCCGCAGTAGCCTTTCGACCCATCGCGCAAGCCCGGTAACTGTTGATATGAAGTTGGAGGTGGTTGTCATCCCGGTTTCGGATGTCGATCGCGCGAAGGAATTCTACGCAAGGCTTGGCTGGCGACTCGACGCTGACAGGGTCATCGGCGACAACTTCCGACTGGTCCAGTTCACGCCACCTGGTTCCGGCGCCTCCATTCAATTCGGCGTCAACCTTACACCGGCCATACCCGGTTCGGCCCGGGCAATGTTACTGATCGTCTCCGATATCGAGGCGGCCCGCCAACAACTGGCCGCGCAAGGCATCGAGACGACCGAGGTATTTCACTGTGAATCTGGGACTTCGTGCAGGTTTCCCGGAATCGGGGTGCGGGTCAGTGGCCCTCAGCCAGAGCGTCTTAGTTATCAATCCTTTCTTTCGTTCCAGGATCCAGACGGCAATGGCTGGGTGCTGCAGGAAGTTACCCAGCGGCTGGCCGGGCGCGTTGCGGGTAACACCACGTTCACATCAGCGCAGGATCTTGCCCAAGCGATGATTCGTGCGGCAAAGGCCCACGGGCAGGGCGAGGAACGGTTCGCGCTGGCTGACCCCGATTGGCCTGACTGGCACGCGGAATATATGGTGCGCGAACAGTCCGGATAAATGTAATCCTGGGAGGCTGCTAACTCGTGGCATGCGGCTCCGCACTTGGCGCCGCGATCACGAAGACAGTCGCCGAGTAAGCTGGGAAATTGTACGAAAAACCCGCGGGAGTGATCGAGATATTTCCCAGCGCGCTGATCTTTTGGAGATTCGCTCCGCTGTAGCTATATATAGAGGCCGGGGGACCGGGCGTGAAATGGGCCAGCGAGAGGCTGGTCTGGATTGCGTTGGTGGTTTTGTTGATGACGATGAGAGTCAAAGCGCCATCGGACGAACGCAGCGCCCCGTAGATGGAGAGTTTCGCTGGATTGGTGCTGCTGGCAAGCACACTGGTGTTTCCAAATTGGCCGCCATGGCCGTTGTAGTTGCGATAAAGACGAAACGCGTAGGCGATGGGATCGGTCGGCGCCGGCGCGGTCCACATGTTGGCCAAATCCACCCCCTGCCTCCCGAAGATCCCGAGCACGTCGGCCTCGGCCAGCGCGTCGGTAATGAGCTTCTTGCCGCTGTCGATCGAGTACTCCGAGAAGGCCAGCCTGGTTCCGGGATAATACTGGGCAATCCATTGCTGGAAACGCGGAATCAGTTGCATGGGGCCATGGAAATAGGACTGCTCGACCCAGGTGCCGCCGTTGTAGGTTGGATCCCAAAAGGTACGGATCGAGGCGAGCTGCGAGGTAGGATTGGTGAACTCCGGGTAATAATGCTCGTCGAAGTAGTCGAGCACCCGCTTGCCGTTCTTCTGATGGTAGGCTGCCATCTGCTGCAGGTAATATTGGCCGGCGTAGAGGCCGTTCTGCTGGCTGGGCGTGCCGATCCAACCGCCGAGGGTGAAGTCAGACGGGCCGAGCACCATCGCGGATGGATCTACCCGCTTGACCATCGCCGCATACTGCTGGCCGAGCGAAATGATGGTGTTGTAAGTCGCGCCGTGGGGCTCGACGTCGCGGTGGGTATTGCCCCATCCGAAGGGTTCGTTGTCCAACTGGTAGAAGGGCACTCCACCCTTTGCCGCCGTACCGAAGGTGTTCACCAGGTGCTCAAGCCAGCCTTGTTGCAGCGCGACCGAGTTATCGATGTGATTGGCATAGATGTTGCTGTCCAGCAGCTGGGCGCCACTGGAAGAGATGCTGTTGCCGCAGTTCTCTCCGTTCGGGTGAACGTAAGGATTGGTCGATTGCTGGGCTCCATACCTCTCGGCCGGAAAGCTGCAGTTCGATGCCGAGGTGCTGTTGACATACGGAATAATGGGAATGGTGATCAAGGCGCCGGCGTGTGCCGGCTTGTAGGTGTTGATCATCAGATCGACAGAGGCGCCGGGGACAGGATTGGCGTTTCCACCCCCGCCCATAAAATACCAGTCGAAACCGGCATTGCTGGAATCTACCTGCCAGTTGTAGCGGGTTGTACCATCACCACCCCAGCGGATATTTGGAACCTGAATCTCTTCTGCGTACTTAGCGTCCAGGCTATAGTTGGCAATTCCGTAAATATTGGGATCAATGGCATGCCGGCCTGCCGTTGCATCCACGGCGAGGGTGGGCGTCGACGGAGCGTCGTGGTTTGCCCTGCAGCCGATCGCGGCCAGCAAAGAAACGAGAAATAGAGAGGCCTTTCTGGTTATCATGGGGGCCTCCCGGGTAACTGGTTTCGCGGACAGAAGTAACCCCCATCATTCTGGGCTATAAAATTAGACGAAACTTAAACCGAAGCAGTTCCCGAAGCAAGTCCCGATCTAAAGCGTTTTACCACGGCCAAGCTTAAACCCACTCAATTAGGTGTCCACCCGCAAAAATAGGTGGGTACATGATGACACACTCACTACTCTTCGGACTGCGGTTTTGGCTTCATGGAGATAGTTTAGACAGGAGGTTCGTGGACATCCATGATAGGTAATGGTCAAGGGGAAACGGAGATTCCCGTTGACCATCGAAGAACGAGATATCTGCTGCTGTTGCGACTGTACTCAAAGGACAACTCGCGAACGAACTGTCGTCGAGGCGCTTCGAAAGCGTTAACACGCCCTAGTCAATTAATGCGCGATTCAAAGCGACGCTGCACATAATAGAGATAGCACCGTCTGATCATCTTGTTGCGCAAGTCACAGTATCGCCACAAGCTGAAAAGGACACCCGCAAAGGCGATGACTATCGACGCTATCCGACAAAGAGTCCAGCCCCCTGAGTTGGCAATGGCAATCGCAATCAGCACGGGAATCGCAATCAGACAAAGCACCACGAGGCTCCGGAACAACTTTGAATCCGCCTCGAGCCGGTCGAGGTTGGGCGTCGCCTCCGGACTATGGGAATCCAGCCATGTGCGCGCCCATTGATACATCCCCCCCGGCACATCCGAGTTTGCGGCGCGCCGATTCTTTCCTTCCGGGACATCGGTCATTTCTTTCGCGAGCCGATAAAGATCGTCGTTCTTGTGGAGATAACTGTGAACCCAAGAGCGAAAGCCCTTTGACTTCTGAGCCGGGTCCTGGTTCGCAGCCTCAAGATCAACGGTATCCTGTGGTTTAAACAAGCGGTCGTATACAAGAGGATCAAGGAAGCTTCCGATCCCGTGCAATACATGCCCCAGTACCCACCCTGCTATTGCCAGGCCAGAAAGAAAAAGAATGTCGGCTTGCAGCGTTTTTCCCACCGCAATGACAATCAGGGCGGCGGCAATAATGCCGGGGACTAGGACCGCAAAAAAATCGATAACGCCGATGAACAGGTCGCCCGGCTTCGGGACTCCCAATTCCTTTTCCATATGCATCGAAATATGCGCTTTGTGACAGGAAACTGCAACCCGTTCTTGGACTTACTGCATTGATCGGAATTTGGAACATCGCACGGTACTCGTGGAGCGCCCGCAAATTATTATCGATCGATGGGCTGGCCCTCCGCCTGATGTTGCCCAGGCGCGCGCGCGGAGCGGCTATTTTATTGTTTGAGTAATTACGGAGCAGGAACCAGGAGTACCTTGCTAATTACAGTTGTCAAGCCATCAATGGTTGCCATATGAGCCTCGCCGACTAAAGGCAAATCATTCCATAGATTCTCAGCGGTGTCCCATGCGCTTTCGCGGGCGGTGGCCAGATCCCAGGCGGCGATTGTGTCCTCTATGTGAGATGCGGCAGGCAGGTCGTCTCCCAGTAACCTGACATTCAGAGTCTTTTTGGCTTGCTCAATCAAAGCGTCCATTGTCGGATTCAGCGAAGTGTAATCGTTGTACTGGGGTGTTCCGTGTGCCGGAGCAGTACCCGTGCTTTTGCACGTCGCGATGATCGCGAGCGGCAAATCATGATTGATGTGCGAGTTCATTCCGGCTAAGGCGAATTGAATCCTGGCAATAGCGGTCTGGTCGCGGACGTCAAACATTGCACGCCAACAACCGGGGCATGCCTCGCCATTCAGATATCCGTTAAGTGCTAAGAAGTAAAGTGTGGCGAATTGAATGTCCAGTTCTGTTAACCAGGCCGAATCCGCGAATCCTCCAGCGGCCACGCGATTCTCGACTTGCTGCGTTACCTGAAGATAAAGCCAGTTGAACCATTTGAGTCCATCCCCATTGACGCATGTGTTGTCAATCGTCTGCATCGTCGCCAGGACGTCTGCGATCGATTGAGGCGGATTCCTAGTCGCGGTTGCGAGCGCTTGGTCGTACGGGAACATGGCCATGCAGTATAGACTCTTAGCAGCATCTCGGACAAATGACCCAGCAATCTGTTGCGGACTTGCCAACCCATATGCAATGCGGTGACCCTGCTTACCCATTCACCCTCCGCAGCGATCATTTGCCGCAATAGATAGGTTGTCACCGGATTAAACGTCAGGGCTGTCCCTCCTCAGGTCATTGCGCGATTCTACTTTGGCCAAGAATGAAAGGTCATTTGTAAGGCCTATTATTCGGGCTTTCCTTGGCGATCGATGAACGAAGCCGGTAATTGAAAAATTTGCTACGATTGTTCGCCGAATGTCACTATCGGATAAGTTCCCTCCGGTTTCGCTAGGGCGACGTTAGCGGTTAGAGCCAGGATGGCGAGAGCACCAGGAGAAGAAAGCCGAACAGACGCTTTCTTTTAGGGTCATTTCGTCTGGTCCTGCTTTTTCTTTTTTGTCATTTCAATCGCATCCCGTGGGACTTGTGGATTCGGGATATTCAGATCGATAACGATTTGTCGAATTTTGGGCGCTGGGAATACCCCCCCGCCCGCATCGAAAGGAGCGCCCGTGTCGGCCCGGTGAGTCTGTTCCAGCAACCTCTGGATTCGAGAACCGTTGCCCCTCTCAAAACAATGTGTGATCTCTGATGTTCTCGATGCTTGCTGGCGAGTCCCGGACAAACTAGACACCCGCACAGGAGGTCACCGTGTCCAACACACCAGCTTTTCTGAAATCAAGCCGAACCCACATGCTGCCCGCTGCACTGCTGCTCGCGCTCACCTTCCTGCCGTCATGCCAGGGCGCCGCGCAAACCTTCAACCAGATTCAGTTCGTGATCGTCACCGGGAACGACGACCTGCGCGGGGACAGCTCCGCTACCGCCGCGCTGCAGGCGCCAAACGGCGGTACGCTGCAAGTGATTACGCTCAAGTCGCAGAACCAGCCTGGCTGGGAGAACAACTCTACGCACACGGTGACCGCGGGCCTGAGTCAACCGCAAGCCACCTCCGCGATCGGGCACATCGTCATCACTCTCACTTCGCATAACTCCTTTGGCGAAAGCGATGACAATTGGAATATTCAAACCGTCGCGGTCACGCTGTTGAACAACGGCGCGAGCCCTTTGCAAATCGTCAATAGCCCTGGTAACCCTCTCGCCAGGCTCACGGGCAGCAGCCCAAGCGTGACTCTTGCACTATTGCCCATCGCCCCCGCAGGGTCTTACAACCAGATTGCATTTGTCATCGGCACAGGCGATGACGACCTCCGCGGTGACAGTTCGGCCACCGCGACGCTTCAGGCGCGGGATGGCTCCATGCTGCAGCTGGTGACTCTCAAAGCCCAGAACGAGCCCGCCTGGAATAACAACACGACGCACACCGTAACGGTAACGCTGAATCCAGCGAGGACGCCAGCCTCGATTGGCCACATTGTCATCACCCTCACGTCTCATAATTCGCTCGGCGAAACCGACGACAACTGGAACGTGCAGCGCGTGGCGGTTTCGCTGATGAATAATGGCGGTGGCGCGGCGCCGTTGATGATCGCTTCTGGTGCGCCTCTGGCCCGGCTTACGGGAAGCGCGCCAAGCCTCACGCTTCCTCAAGAAGCCTCAGGCCCTGCCGGCACGTTCAACCAGATTCAGTTCGTCCTAGGAACCGGAGGCGACGATCTTCGCGGCGACAGTTCAGCCACGGTGCTTCTCGAGTCCGCAAACGGTTCCCCCCTTCAGACGCTCACGTTGAAAAGCCAGAACCAACCCGGTTGGAGCAACAACACCACGAACACCCTTACCCTGGGGCTCAGTCCAGCGCGTTCCGCTTGTGCAATCGGGCATGTCGTCATCACTTTGACTTCGCATAACTCGATCGGCGAAACCGATGACAACTGGAACGTGCAAAGTGTGGCAGTAACGCTCTCGAATAACGGTGTCGGAGGAACCCCCCTGGTGAGCGGCTCCGGCAATCCCCTGGCCCGCCTCACCGGAACCTTCCCCAGCCTGGTCCTCGATAGTCTTGGCTGTATGACCAACGTATTGGGGCCGCAGCCCGGAACGGGAAGGCTGAAAGGGTTTGTGGATCTCCACACTCACCCGATGGCCAACCTGGGATTCGGCGGGAAACTTCTGTACGGTGGTTTGGATGTTGGGTCGCTGCTTCCCGCCGATCCCGACTGCAATCACGACGTCCGCGCCACGAGCATGGAGCAGGCGCTGGGCCACGACGGTTCGACCCACGGGCAGCCCGGGATCGGCGGTCCATTCTCGAATGGCGGTGTCGGCATACAAAATTCCTGCGGCGACATCCTGCGCGATCAAGATCATCCAGTCAGTCCAGACCGGCAATGGCGCCGCTAACCCCAGTGATGATGCAGACGGCGCGCCCGACTTCCGCGAATGGCCCGTCTGGAACGACATCACCCACCAGAAGATGTGGGTGGACTGGATTCGCCGTTCTTACGACGGGGGCCTGCGAGTCATGGTGGCGCTAGCCGTAAATAACAAGACGCTGGGCGACGGCACCGCCGGGCCCGGTGATGGACCCACCGACGACAAAGCCTCTGCGGATTTGCAGATTGCTGAGATCAAGGAGTTCGTAGCCCGTCACGCAGACTTTATGCAGGTGGCCGAATCCTCGGCGGAGCTCGAGCAGATTGTGCGCGCGAATAAATTGGCTGTGGTCCTTGGCACCGAGATCGACGACATCGGCGATTTCAACAAGGTGAACCCGCTCACCGAGGAACAGGTGACCGCCGAAATCGATCGCCTCTTCGCCGAAGGCGTGCGTTATATCTTCCCCATTCATCTTTTGGATAACGCCTTTGGCGGAACCGCAACCTATCAGGATCTGATGAATTATTCAAACTTCCGGGAAAATGGGCAGTGGTGGACCCTGCAATGCATTGACTCCTCAGTGAACTACGTCTTCACCGCGCAAGGGTTCGCCTTGTTGACCTTTGCCGGCGAGGCGGCCAAGCTCGGAATTAACTTCGCGGCCAGTACTCCGCCAAACTATCCGGCGTGCGGGCTCGGCCAGACGAATACAAAAGGCCTGACCCCCGTAGGGCAAGTCGCCATAAAGGCCATGATGCGTCACGGCATGCTGATTGACATCGATCACATGTCGCAGTTGTCGCAAGCCACGGCCATCACGATCGCGCAAAGTGTGGGCAGCGGTTATCCCTTGAACAGCGGCCACAGCGGCTTGCGTGGCTACCTGCCGGTTTCACCCGGGACTTTCAACCAAATCGAGTTCGTCATCGGCACCGGCGGCGACGACCTGCGCGGCGACAGCTCCGCCACCGCAACTCTCGAAGGCGCGGATGGGTCGGCTCTCCGGACCTTTACTCTCAAGACCCAGGACCAACCCGGCTGGGATAACAACTCTACCCACACGGTAACGCTACCTTTAAACCCCGCGATCTCCTCTGCCACCGTCGGGCGGGTGGTCATCACCCTCACATCCCATAATTCCGCAACTGAGACTGATGACAACTGGAACATCGAGACCCTGCACGTGACTCTGTCGAACAACGGCGCGAATCAGACTGTTCTAGCCGCTGGCTGGGGCGATCCCTTCGTCCGGCTCACCGGAAGCGGTCCCAGCCTGACCTTGCCCGGAAGCTCGGAGCGGTCGATGAATACCGCCCTCTACGGACAGATCGCCCGTTTGCACGGCATGGCCGGAATCGGCAGTGCAGACTTGGATGCTTACCAGTGGGTCGCGATGTACCAAAAGGTGCTCAGCGTCATGGGAAACGACGCGGTGGGTGCCTTCGGCACTGACACGGATGGCTTGGCCCCGGGCATGCCGCCACGCCCCGGCTCCACCCTCAGCGCCCAGTACAACGACTCGTTCCCGAGGAGCAGCCTTGGCACCAAGTGGTGGAACTACGACTCCGACGGCGCGGCTCACTACGGCCTGCTCCCCGACTTCCTCCGCGACGCCCGGACCGCCCCCGGCGGTGCGGACTTGATCGATAACAACTTCATGTTCGGCGCGGACTATTTTCTCCAGACCTGGACGAAATGTGAGTCCCTGGAGGGGAGCGTGCATTGAACCGTTTTCGCTAGATGAGGATCTTACTGGGTAGATAAGGGGACAGCATGCCTTGACTTCGCGCGCAAAATCAATAAAGTCACAGCCGCTCAGGATGACGATCCTGTGGGAGAACTAACCGAGCGGAGACCTTTGTGCGGGAGCCGGGCGCACTGCAGGTCCCTCGGCTTCGCTCCCACGGCAGGCCGGGGCAGGCGGGATGACAATTTCGTTTTGACTCGAGCATCGGTGACAAATGACCGTCCTTGAAAAGGTCAGGGACTGTTACCGGCTGCAGCTGGGCCAGCAACTAGTCCGATATACTCTCCCAAACTGGAGAGTGTCTATGAAATTGCTGCTGCTGATGCTTGCGCTGAATGTCACTGGCTTCGCTGAAACCCATCGGTTTGAGCCTACAGAATTCTACAACACCTTCTCCGGCGCGCATACACCCGTGCTTCGTATCAAGCCAGGCGATCACGTTGTCACCTTCACGATCGACTCGCGCGGCGTGGACTCCGCCGGCGTGCAGCGCGGCCAGCGGCCCAATCCGGAGACAGGCCCCTTCTACATCGAAGGCGCCGAGCCGGGCGACACGCTCGTGGTTCATTTGTTGCGTCTGGAGACCAACCGCGCCACCGGCTTCTCCGCAACGCTGCTGGCCCCCTACACCGCCGATCCCAGCTTTTTGCGCCAGGATGCGCTGAGAGAACCGAAGACGATGACGTGGCAGATCGATAAACAAAAAGGCATCGCCTATCCCGATCCGGCCGAGTTCAAAGGACCCCGCATCGAGTTGCCGCTGCGCCCCATGCTGGGTTGCGTGGGAACCGCCCCGGACAACAAAGCAGCCATCCCCACCAGCTTCCCTGACAACTTCGGCGGCAATATGGACTATAACGGCATGGGCGCTGGGGCCACTGTGATGTTGCCCGTGTTCGAGCCGGGCGCGCTGTTCTTTCTGGGCGACGGCCACGCGCGGCAAGGCGATGGCGAAGTGGTTGGAAGCGCCATTGAGACATCGCTCGACGTCGAATTCTCCGTGGACCTCATTAAGGGAAAAAAAATCAACTGGCCTCGCCTCGAAAATCAGGACTACATCATGGTGCTTGGCAGTTCGCGAGCCCTCAATGAAGCCCTGCAGCACGCAACCACTGAGCTGATGCACTGGCTCATGGATAGTTATGGGTTCGACGAACGCAGCGCCAGCCTCCTGCTTGGCCAAGGGATGGAGTACGAGATCTCGAATGTGGTGGATCCGGAGTTCACCATCGTGGCGAAAATGCGCAAGCGGTTCCTCGGACAACCGCGCTAGCGGCTTATAGGGCATCCTGGTGCGCTACTTGCGAGTCTTGACGGATCGACCAATAAAACCAAACAGCAAGTGAAGCACAGCAAGTGCCAATGCTCCAAGAAAGGCCGCTTGGAAGCTTGTGACGGCGAAACCCGGCACAAAGCGGCTTGAGAACCAGAGAATGACTGCGTTGATCACCAGGAAAAAGATTCCGAATGTCAGGATGCCGAGCGGCAGCGTGATGATCTTGAGCAGAAGCCCGAGTGTTGCGTTGAAGAGTCCGATTACGATGACAGCAATCAAGGCGGAAACGACGCTGCCGACATGGAAGCCGGCCACAAAATGCGACACAATCAGCAGAGCCACAGCATTCAAAACCCAGTGCAGAAGCAAACGAAGCATATCCGCTACCTTTCAGCCTGAGAGGCTAAACCCTGGTGCCCAATTTTTGTCTCTACCACACAAGCATAGCTGATACCCCTAGAACTGGAGTAGAGTCATATCCTTGGAAATTGGTTTCTCGTAGGATGAAAGATCCACGCCCCTGGTTGCTCGGCCCCACCGGTACCCTGGAATTGCCGCGATTCTGCTTACCGGGCGCAATGCAGGCATGCCGCCATGGGCTCTTATCGGGCAGGGATGCGTGTTGCTAGTCCGGATAGGCAATAAAGCCAGACCACGAGCGAGATGACGGAAACTAGAGTGGTCATCGAAACAGTGGACGCTACCATCATTTCCTCGCAGTGATACTCTCCGGCAAGGATGTAGACTGTCTTGGCCGTGGGTACTGCGGCGCAGATTACGGCCGCAATGGTGTAGAGGGGGTCGAGCCCCAGGTACACGCTCAATCCGTACACGATCAGAGGCATGATGATGAGCTTGACGGCCAAGAGCAGCGAGGCTCGCCCAAGATTGGCGCGCAATCCATCGATCGACAGCCCCAGGCCGATGGCGAATAGAGCACAAGGCGTGAGCGCACCCGCCAAGATGCCGAGGTACGTAGTAACCGGCCCGGGCATACGGAGATCGAGGACCGAGCAAAGCATGCCGATCAGGGTTGATAAAACCATCGGGTTAAGTACGACATGCTTAACCGTGACCATTGGAGCCGTGCGTGCGCCAGGCGCATCGCGCTGACCAAGTTCGAGCAGGATCACAGCTGCTGGAAACATCACAACGGCCACGAATACCGTTGCGATCGCCGCCGGCAACACGGCGCGGGGACCATAGATCGCCTGCAGGATGGGTAAGGCGACGAAGCCGGTATTGGTCATCGATGCCGCCATGCCATGCATCGTTCGGCTCGCAAGACTTCGCGAAGCACGAATGCTCATGATGCCGAACACGAGGAGGAAGCAGAGCAGAGAGCCACCACCAAAGGCAACAAGAAAGCCCCAATTGATCAGCGAATGACTTGGTTCCTGTGCAATGGTGACGATCAGCAATGCCGGCATAGCGATGTTATAGGCGAAGTGAATCAGCGCGTCAGACAACGCCCGCGACAAATAGCCCGTATAGCCGACGATCCAGCCGGTCAGGATCACTGCAAATACAGGAAGGATAAGGTCAGCGATCCGCATCCCGGATGTCTCAGATTGACTCTCTAACAGTTACATGGGGAGTAAGGTGCAGTCAATCGCACTAGAATCCTGGTTCGGTATCGAGCAGCCTATGCCTTGAAATACGTGATAGGAGCCATGTCTTTTGTGCTTAGGACCCTTGTCATCGCTGCGGCGATAACTTCCTGGGCGCGCATCGCATCCAGATGCGTGACGAGGAACCGCTGCCTGGCCAGGCAGGAGTTGATGAATACGCGAAGTTCCTCTTTGTAAGCTGCACCAAAGCGATCGATAAACTCCGGTAGCGCCTGGTTGTAGTCGCGTGTAAGGAAGCTCCGCGAAACGAGCGGTTCAGCATGGTCACGTGGTCCGTACGCCTCGACGATCACCGCTCGAGGATTGGCGTCGAAGCGGCCAACACGAATTTGCCCCTTCTCGCCATATAGGACCGTCTCGCCCCTGTACCCTGAGACGTGGTTACGGCTTACCTGGATTTCGGCCAACAGTCCCTTCCCTTCCTCGTTGCCGAAATCCAAGATAAGCATCGCATCATCGAAGTCTTCCATGCAGGTGGTTAGGCGATGACTGTGAAGATTAGATCCGAATACGAAGCCGCTCGATGGCAAGGAGCCGGTCAGCCAAAGAACTTCATCCACATTGTGAATGGCCATATCCGGCAGAATCCCTGTGCTGTTGTAGCCGTTCGGAGCGGGAGCCGAATCCTCCAGGGCCGAGTACACGCGGAACAGCCGACCGATTGCCCCGCTATCCAACATCTCCTTTGCAAGACGCAATGGCTCGTCAAAGCGACGTTGAAAGCCCAACATTATTCCATCAGGATGGTTAGCCTGCAAATAGCGCGAAAAGGAACGGTCGCCGTTCAAGGTTCCCGACAAAGGCTTCTCCAGAAAAACCTTAGCGCCTGCCTCCAGCATGAGCGTGGCGTGCTCCTCATGCAACGACGTATTTGTCGCAATCACGACTGCATCACAGATGCGAGCATCTGCTAAATCCTGGATGGAGGAGAAAACAGGAATTCTTGTGCTTGCCTGAGAAAGAAATGCTTCAGCCTGATCTCGATCCAATGTGGATACAGCCACCAATTCGCACAAGCCGGTCTCGCGAGAGAGTTCATAGGCATGAAGAGCGTGAATCCTGCCCATACGTCCGAGACCAACAACCGCAAGCCGTAACGGAGCCACCACCGGAGAAAAGACCGCCGAGGGAGATTGCATCAAGGTGTCCGCCCTTAAGTGAGAGTACGCCGGTCACTCTAACAGATTCCCCAGATCCTGTGAGCCCCGACTCACTCCTCGCGCAGCAGGATCAAAGGATTGACCGACAAAGCGCGTTGGGCTGGAATCCACGTAGCCACCAGCCCCAACAGCAGCATGGCCAGAACCACCCCGGCCAGCACCAGCGGATCGCGCGGCGTGGCCTGATACACAATGAAAGCCAGCACCTTCGTTGCAAGCAGACCTAGAACCAATCCAACCCCCGAACCAATCGCCAACAGTTTGAACGCACGTCCCAGCGCGGTCTGCAACACTTCCTTGCGTTGCGCGCCGAGAGCCACGCGAATTCCCAACTCCCGCAGCCGCTTGCTTACCGAATAGGCAGCCATTCCGAAGATGCCCGTGATCGAAAGCATCGCGCCCATCATGCCGAGCACACCCAGCGAAACTGTCGCCATGCGCGAGGGGAACAAAGTTCCCCCCAGTTCTGTGCTCCACGGTCGAATCGCCAGAACCATCCCAGGGTCGATGTCCCGGAGCGCACTTCTCATGGCCGCGGCAAGTTGCCGCGGGTCTCGGCTCGACCGCACTACCAGCCATATCCAACTAGCCGGCGATTGCAGGAGGGGGAAGAACATTGCGGGCTGCTGGTCTTCGGTGAGGTTCACGTATTTTCCGTCTTCGACCAGACCCACCACCCGCACGCGCGTGCCATCCCGCAGTTTGAAATACCGGCCGACAGCGTCCGGTATGGAGCCCAGTATCTTGCTTGCGAACTCCCGGTTCACGACTGCTACGCGCGGGGCGTTTGTGTCGTCATGCCATGAGAAGGCTCTGCCCGCCAATAAAGACGTCCCGGAGGCGCGGAAGTAGTCTGGAGATATGTTGTACATACAAGGGTCAGCCGCGGCATTCGATGGGTTCAGATCCTCGGTTGTGTCGGTATAGACAAGCTGTTGCCAACTACCGGGAATTTCTAGCGGCGGATATTGCACCGATCCTACGGAATCTACGCCAGGGATCGCTTGTATGGCATTGATCATGCGCCGTTGCATTGCGGGTATTCTTTCGCCGGTGTAGCCTGCGGCCTTCAGATCGGTATCTACCAACATCGCGTTCCGCGGCTCAAAACCGAAGTTGCTGTGCATGGAGCGCATGAGTCCACGCACAGCAACCATCGATGAAGTGACCAGCACGACACAGATCGCAATTTGGACGACAAGTAATACGTCTCGCACGGTCATTCGGCGCCCGAACGCGCCTGTCGATCCCGCTTTGACGATCTCGTACGGATTGGCGCGGAGAATCTGGCGGACGGGAACAATTCCGAAGAGAACTCCGCTGACCAACGCCAAGACTAAAGCCAGCAAATAAACGTTAGCGTCCGGACTTACCGGCACATGGAGGGGGAATTGCGGAAATGGCCGCCACACGCTCAACCGGCGCAAAAGCAGAATGCTCGCCGTGAGTCCGGCTACGCCCCCGGCGAGCGAAAGCAGCACGGATTCGGTGAATAGCTGGCGCAAAATGCGATTGCGGCTCGAACCAAGAGCCAGGCGCAAGGCCACTTCGCGAGAACGGTCGGCGGCCCGCGCGGCAAACAGGCTGCCCAGGTTGGCACAGGCCGCCAACAGTATCAAACCCGAAAGCAGCATCAATCCGGCGAGAAAAGCCCGCATTGGCCGGCCCAAATAGTCGCCATGAAGACCAGGCCGTGCCAGCGTATAAGGCTCATTCCCTTCTTCTTTGGGATAGCTTCTTTTCAGATACGAATCGACGGAGTTCAGATCGGCAGTGGCCTGCGCCGGAGTGACTCCCGGCCTCAGATGCCCCACCAGCTCAAACATCCAATGGTCCGCGCGCGCGTTCAAGACCTTCTCGCCGGATAACTGCTCATGGTTCACGATGGGCACGAAGATATCCGAAGCGAAAAACAAGACGGTGCCCTGGAACCCCGGAGGCGCCACGCCAAGAATGGTGATTGGATGCTTGTTTAGCCGAACAACGCGGCCCACCACGCCACGATCATCCTGAAAATGGCTGTGCCAATATGCGTAGGAGAGCACCACATAGGGCGCGCTGTTCGGGCCATGCTCATCGGAAGCGTGGAAGAAACGGCCAAGGTACGGTTGAATGCGCAATGCGTCGAAGTAGTTTCCGCTGGTTTCGTATTCCCAGACATTGGATGGATCTTTACCCGTGTCCAACCCTGCCTGAGAGATGGCCCAAGCAGCTACATCGTCGAAGGTGCGATTGCGTCGGCGAAGATCGAGATAATCGGGATAGGAGTGGGACCCGACGCCGCTCCCATGTTGGACTATGAAAAGGCTCTCTGCCTGAGGCACATTCAGCGGACGCAGGATGAGCGCGTTCAATACGCCGAAGACGACTGCGTTGGCGCCGATGGCCAGCGTCAGGGTCAAAACGGCAGTGATGGTGAAGCCGGGAGACTTACGCAGTTGGCGTAGGGCGAATCGCAGGTCCTGCAGCAGGGTGGCCATGGTCGGGCTCCAGGTTACGGTAGGTCTGTAGGTAAGGAAGGGCAATTCGAGAGCCAAAGTGTCTTAAACGCAAACTTTATGAGAACAAAGCGGCTTACGGAATCTCACAGGCGCATGGGAAGCGAATTGGGTATCCGGTTTCGCCGGAGGGTGTCCGTGAATGAACAGGGCGGCGGAATGCTACCGACCAAGTTGACCGGATGCCGATACGGCCAATTGACAAGCGCGTTTTCAGTACCTGGAAGATTGATCGAAGCAAATCGGTCATGTGGCTCGCAAGATTCCTGATGGAGTCTTCGTGCTTACGCTTGATCCTTCTGAGGGAACCTATCGCTTAGCGCAAGGGATGGAACGTCTGCCGGCGGCGGATTCAGCCGGTCCGTTTTAGCGAGAGTGGGAATCTTTAAGGATGCCGTAATGGCTGCACCCGCGAGGCAGGGAATAGCCAGCGACATCAGGCCGATTTGAAAACTGCCCGTGGCGTCCCTCATCCACCCTATCCAGGCCGGTCCAACAAAGCCACCGAGAATGCCCATCGTAGTGACGATCGCGATACCAGTTGCAGCAGACTTGCCCTTGAGGAAACTGCCAGGGATGGCGTAGATAATTCCCTGGGTCGCGTTGACGCCGGTGACCGCGACGGCCAAGGCTGATACCAGCCACCAGGAATTTTTCGTGCTACCGCTTACCAGGAATGCCGCAGCCGTGATGAGCAGGGGAAGCACAATGTGCCACCGCCGCTCCCGGGTGCGATCCGAATGCGTCGCATTGAGCGTGATGCTGAGAGCGGTGAGCACACCGTTGATCGCCATGAGTACGCCAATCGAGGCAATGGAGAACCCGGTCGCTCTCTGCAATATGGTCGGCGCAGTAAGCGTATAGGCGAAGGCGCAGGTAAGCACGCAGAAGGAGAGCAACCCGACCAGCCAGATGCGCTTATCCCGTAAAGAGCCCCAGGTATCTTCAAGATGGGTGTCGGTTCTGATATCTGCTGCGAGTCTTGCTTGCAGCCAGGCTCGCTCACTCGGCGAAAGCCATCGGGCTTCATCCGGAGTGTCCGGCAGTCGAAGAAGAAACACAACACCTAACAGGACCGCGGGAAACCCTTCCAACAGAAGAAGCCATTGCCAGCCGCGAAGGCCGAGCCTGCCTTGCAAGCTCATCAAGGGGCCGGCAAGCAGACCGTTGGCGATCGCCACCAGAGGTACGGCGCAATAGATTCGGCTGATGGCTCGTGATCGAAGATTATCCGGGAACCATTGCAACGAGTAAAACATAATGCCTGGGAAAAAACCCGCCTCCGCTATTCCCAGCAGGAAGCGCATGGCATAGAACTGTGGCGGGGTCTTCACGAACATCATGCCCATGGCCAGCAATCCCCAAGTGAGCATGATGCGCGCAATCCAGCGGCGCGCGCCGAATCGGTATAACGCCAGGTTCGAGGGGACCTCACATAGGGCGTAGCCTATGGAGAAAAGACCGGCGCCGAAGCCGTAAATCGACGCACTGAAATGCAGATCCCGGTTCATCTGCAGGGCGGCCATGCCGATGTTGTTCCGATCCATGATGGCGACGCCATAACCCAAAGCAAACAGGGGTAAGAGTCGCCAGGCAATCTTTTTCAGTGTGGATTGGCCAAGACCGGACTCGGACGGCAGATCGGCGAGGGCTGACGATAGATCTCGAGCGTCGGCCATCTGGTCTCGATTCCGGCAAACTTCAGATGCTCATGGAACTTTGCAGCAAAGATAACACAGGGAATCTTTCGTAAAAGTGAACGGGTCCGTTTGAGTGGACCTCTTGGCTGAGACAGGCTATTTGGGTGACAGGTTGCAGTTGGCTGCTGAAAACTGGCCAGCAGCAGGGTAGGGAGAGAAGCTTCATTGGATCAGTAACTCGAGGAGTAGAAGCGAGTGGTGGCCCCGGCCAACTGGAATGAGTGATGGTCCACGCGCAAAATAGTTCAGACGCGCCCTCTTTTTGGGGTCCACCTGTCCGTTGTGACAGTTTCAAGCGCTCGGTTTTCTCGATAGTCTCATGCCAGATCTGAGCCCTCCGCGCTCCACGCGGTTCAACTCCTTTCTTGTCGGACTCTTAACTAAACTAGCGAGTCACTCCCATGTATCGAACAAACTAACAGCGATCCGAATGCCGCGGGCTCTCGGATTCTCCGTACACGAGTTCGGAAAGGAGCTGAAGGTCATGAGATCCATCCTGATACGCTTGGCAGTCTTCGCAGTGGTATTCAGTGGAGGAATCGCCGGCATGATCCTGGGGCGATTTCTGGCCCAGAATTTGTTGGGATCGGATGCAAAGGACATTATCAGGCTGGCGACTGGGCTCCTGGTGACTATGACCGCATTGGTCCTGGGGATGCTCGTCTCTTCTGCGAACTCTTCCTATCAAGATCGAAAGAACGAACTGGCGGAGATGGCTTCAGACTTTGTCGTCCTCGACCAGGTGCTGGCGAGTTACGGGCCGGAGACTCAGGCGATCCGAGACGAGTTGCGACGGCTGGCGGAGGGTAGCCTCGAGCGCATCTGGCCAAGCCAGGCATCCCGACAGTCGCAACTCAGACCAGGAGACCAAGGCCAAGGGTTGTACCACCAATTACAGATCCTCGCGCCCAAGAATGAGTCACAGACTCTGGCTAAGGCCGTGGCCATGTCCAGGGCTGACAGCTTACGGCGCACCTACTGGTTAATGTTCCTTAAAGCCGAGCAGAACTCCCTCTCATTTCCCCTCCTGGCGGTCTTGGTCTCATGGCTGACGATCATCTTCATCGGCTTCGGTCTCCTGGCTCCGCGCAACGATACGATTATCGCGACGCTGGTCGTCTGCGCCCTGGCCGTTTCTGGAGCAATCTTTATCATCATGGCGATGTATGAGCCCTTCAGCGGAATCATGAGGATCTCCCCTGCGCCTATTCACGATGCCTTGGACCGGATGGGACCTGCGCCTGCCCCAGAGAGGGTTCTCAGCGAACCGAGCGGCCTTCATCGAGATTCCGGGCAAGCCCGTGAGGCCTCATAGTGCCGGCGTACTTCACGGCCGGGAGGCAACGTGTTCCCTGCTCTTCAACCCCAATAGGTTTCGCCCGGGGCCAGGTTCTTCTTGAGAAAGTCCGGGTTAAGGTCGACGGCGAGACCGACACCTTTGGGTAGTGTCATCTCCCCCTTGCTCACCTGGGGTGGATTAGATGCTGCCATCGCCTCCACGTAGCGGCCGGGATGGGCAAGAGCGCTTTCACACTTGAAGAAGTTCTGGATGGATACGGCAAACTGCGCGTTGGCATACGTCATGACCAACCCACCTACGTTGTGCAGCGCTAGGGGTGTGCGGGAAAGTGCGGCATAGTCCGCGAGCTTTTTGGTGCCGGTGATCCCCCCGGAAAAACACAGATCGGGATGGATCACGTCCACGGCTCCGTTGTCGAGGAAGGGGCGGAAGCCACGCACCAGTTCGATCTTCTCGCCGGTCAGCAAACGGAGATTGGTGGAGCGGCGCAGTTGCATCCAGCCTTCGGAGAAAACCGGATTCAAAGGATCTTCAATCCACAGAGGGTTCATGGGCTCTACGGCCTTGGCCACGCCGATAGCACTGGGTGTATCGAGCTCCCCGTGACAGTGCACGGCTATATCGATATCATCGCCGACGGCCTCACGCACATTCTCATATCCGGTTCGCACGTCGCGTAGTTGCGCGGTGGTGAGGGTATGGGCAAAGACTCCCGAGGGCACATGGAGAATTTCATGAATGTTGTTCTTGTAGACGGTGAAGCCTTCGGGCAGTTGTTTGATTCTGGCCGCCCATTCGCGGCAGGAGGCTTTGTCTAACATGTCGAGGCCTATGCCGTGCGAGTACATCGATATGGTTTCGCGAAAGCGGCCGCCGAGCAGCGTGCTGACGGGAAGATTTGTGATCTTTCCCGCCAGGTCCCATAGTGCGATATCAATGCCGCTCACGGTGGGAATGTGAGCCACGTAGTTGTACATCAGTGAGCTCATCTGCTGGAAGTAAACTTCGATGTCCAGCGGATCTTTGCCGATCAATAGCGGCTTCATGGTTTCGATACGAGCACGCGCGATCGGACCGGTTGCCCCGGCCTCGCCGTAGCCAGTGAGGCCGCTGTCGGTGTCGATCCGGATAAGACAGTTCCCTGCTATGTGGTCCAGACCCATGGCCTTGATGTCGACGATTTTCACCTTGCCGGCGTGCGGTTCGGCGAAGAGTTTCAGGTTGGACAGAAAGGCTCCTGCCGGTAAGGCAATGGCAAGACGCATAAGATCGCGGCGGGTCCAAGTGGGTGGGTGCTGGATTGCTGGGTGCTGGGACATGGGGCCTTCGTTCCTCGAGATAAAATGTGCGCCCAGCCAGCTTATTCCAATTCAAACGCCAACTGTCGCGCACTGGCTTCCTTACGGTGTAGGTTGGGGCGCTATCTGGCGTAAATCTGCTGGCTAAGATTCGCGCCAAATCATTCCCAAAACAACAGTCCATGGAAGTGGCACAAGTATAGCCGGTCGAGAAATTGATGGAAATCACCTGGCAGCAATCTCCTGGGAAGTCGCATTTCAAAACTTCCCCAGCCGGGGAACCCGCATTTTCGGTAACCCAACTGTGGTAATGTTGTCGGCATGAGCGCCAAGACATGGGCCCTCTTCCTCGCCGCCTCCGTTCTCAGTGGTCTTTTCCGTGTTCTCGCATCCACGCCAACTTCTGTCGAGTCCCGAATCGCGGCGCAAAACGCGCTCTTTGAAGAGCAGTATCAGTCCGACTTGAAGGCCCACCCTCAGCTAGCCACCTCCTTTGGAGACTATCGCTACAACGACCAACTGGACGACCGCTCCCTTGCGGCAATCGAGAACCAGCACACTAGCGACGAGGCCTTTCTCGCGCGTCTAAATGCCATTCCGACGACCGGATTTCCAGAGCAGGATGCACTCTCCCACGACGTCATGATGCGCACGCTTCAGCAGCGCATCGACAACTACGGCTTCAAGGAATACGAGATGCCTGTAAGCCAGATGAGCGGCCCTCACGTCAGCCTCGCCGACTTACCTCTCGCTGTTCCCTTCGACTCGGTGCAGCGGTATGAGGACTACATCGCTCGTCTTCGTCAGATCCCACGCGTCTTCACCCAGACCGAAGAGGTTCTCCGCGCCGGTATGAAGGACAACCTCATGCCTGTCCGGTTCCTGCTTGAAAAGGTTCCCGCGCAGTGCGATGGCGTCATCGCGGCCGATCCCTTTCTCACGCCAACCAAGAAGTTCCCCAGTAGCATCTCCGGCGCGGACCAGCAGCGCCTGACCCAACAGATTACCGACGCCGCCAATAACGAGGTGCTCCCTGCCTACAAGGCGTTCGCCAGCTTTATAGCCACCGAGTATGCTCCCCACGGTCGCACGATCCTCGCCGTCACTTCCCTTCCTGGCGGCGAAGGCCGCTATCTGAACTACATCCGCGCCAGCACCACCGTGAGCAATCTCACTCCCGACGAAATTCACCAGCTTGGACTGCGCGAGATGGACCGTATCGGAGCCGAAATGCTCGCCATCGCTCACCAGGAAGGATTCTCCGATCTCGCTTCTTTCAGCGCGTCCCTGGACAAGAATACTAAGTACATTCCTACCTCAGCCGAGCAGATCCTCGATGACTATCGTAAGTACCTCGGGCAGATGCAGGGCAAACTGCCACAGCTCTTTACCTATATTCCCGGCTCACCCGTTACAGTGGAGGCGATTCCAGCCTTCCAGTCGGCAAACGCGACACACTATCAAATCGGAACCCCTGACGGCAAACGGCCCGGCCGGATCGTCGTCGCCACCTACGACTTTCCGCATCGCACCCTCATTGATGACGAGGCGACCGCCTATCACGAGGGCATCCCCGGCCATCACATGCAGCACTCCGTTGCGCAGCAGATGACAGACCTGCCCAAATTCCGTCAACACAGTTTTAATTCCGGCTATGGTGAGGGTTGGGCGCTATATGCCGAGCAACTAGGCAAAGAGGTTGGCTTCTACCAGGATCCGGTCTCGGACTGGGGGCGCCTCAAGAGCGAGCGCTTTCGCGCGGTGCGCCTGGTCGTCGATACGGGCATCCACTCCAAGGGCTGGACTCGCGATCAGGTGGTCGAATTCTTCCGCAAATCCGGCACCCTCGACGAGCCCGAGATCCAGACCGAAACAGACCGCTACATTGCCTGGCCGGCACAGGCACTGAGTTACAAGATCGGGCAGCTCAAGTTCGTCGAACTCCGCGAACGCGCGCGGAAGGAACTGGGTCCAAAATTCGACCTCCGCACCTTCCACGACGAGATGCTGAACGGGGGCGTTCTCCCGCTCGACTTGCTCGACGCCCGCACGAATCGCTGGATTCAAGCGCAGAAGCTTTTGCCGAAATCCGCTGCAAGCAATTGAGCTAGCACCAGGGCTAAATAGCCTGCGGAAAATGTCACTGAACGAAGGGCACGGCTTTAGCCGTGCCGTAAGAAGCCACAGCAATGAGGGCTTTAGCTGCGGCTACCGAGGGAAGAACAGATGTCTTTCCTCGCGGTATCCGCTTAGCCCCGAGGTACGCTTTTCCACGCTTGTACCTGCACGGAAATTACCGTGAAAAACCGTACCTCAGCGGCTAAAGCCGCCCCCGCGCAGTACATTTACGGCACGGCTGAAGCCGTGCCCTTCGTATAAAGCATTTTTCCGCAGCCTGTAAAGCCCGGTCACGGCAAGATGAAGCGTTCTCGCGGGTTTGAAAACCCGCTTCCCCGGACTGAAAGTCCGGGGCTGGCACAGCTGTGATCAGCTCGGCATGAACCGCCTATAGATTGCTCATTGGTCCGGCATTAGGTTGGTCCAGTGCGTCGCTTCTAAGTGATGGCAAGGTCAGCCTGGTCCCGTACTGTCGGTAATTACCTAATAACCGCCTGGCAAACAAATCAAGTTAGCGGAAACCCCGTATTCCGGGAACTTCAACGGCAAACTCGCAGATGTACCCGCCCATCGCTGATAGTCTTAGCAGAAATGCGGCCGCTGGAAAGACCTATCGCCAGATGTAGGTTGGGGAGCGGAGGGGAACGATGCATCTTAGTGGAATGAAGCGCGGACGCAATGTCTGCACGCTGGCATTGGTTGTGGGAATTTCGTTCGCCGCGGTTGCGGCCGCTGCGCAGTCACCCGCTCGCCACGGTATGACGCTGGACGACATGCAGAAACTGCTCGGGGTCGCCGGCCCGCAGGTCTCGCCCGATGGCAAGTGGATCGCCTACACGGTCTCCCGAGTCGACACCGTGGAGGACAAGAACATCAGCAATCTATGGATGGTCAGCTGGGACGGCAAAGACGATATACAACTGACTTACAGCAAGGACCCCGTGGGCAGTCCGCGCTGGAGCCCGGACGGCCGTTGGCTGGCATTTACCTCGAGCCGCGAAGGCGAAGCAAAAGGGTCGCAGGTCTGGCTATTGGACCGGCGCGGCGGCGAGGCCCACCAATTCACCAGCGTGAAGGAGGATCTGGGGGACTTTCGCTGGTCCCCGGACAGCAAACAACTCCTGCTCACGCTGACCGCCAAGGATGAACCGGATGCGGACAAGAGCGACAAGCCCAAGCCGCCCAAGCCGGTCGTGCTCGACCGCTACCACTTCAAAGAGGACAAGAATGGCTACCTTACGGATAAAAAGCCGCACCTCTACCTCTTCGAAATCGCGACTAAGAAGCTATCGAAAGTCACCGCCAATCCGGTGCAGGGTCCTACTGCCTACGGCGAAGCCGACGCCGAATGGAGCCCGGACGGCACGCAGATCGCTTTCGTCAGCAACCAGTCCGCGCCCGACCCCGACCGCGTGGCGAATCCGGACATCTTCGTCGTCGCCTCAACCCCAGGCTCGACTCCGCGCAAACTGACCAGCTTCACCGGCGTCGACATGGGCCCGCTGGTGTGGACGGCCGATGGGACCCGCATCGTCTTTCGCGAGGGCATGACCCCGCACTACTCGATGTACGATCAGCGCCGTCTGGCCATCGTTCCGGCGGCTGGCGGAGAGGTTCAGATACTTGCGCCGAAGCTTGACCAGTGGGCCGGCGCGCCGATACTCTCACCCGCCGGCAACTCCGTTCTTGCGGGGGTCAGTGACGACCGTCAAGTCTACGTTGCAGAGTTCGCCACGGACGGCAAGGGCGCGGCCAACCGGCTGACGTCAAGCTCAACCCCCGGCTCGGTGGATGCGCTTAGCCAGGCGGGCGGCCATGTCGCTCTGCTCTGGACCACAGACTCCTCCGCGCCCGAGATCTATGCCTTGGAAGCCGGCGTCCTGCGCAAGCTCACCGCGCACAACGATGCGCTGGTCGAGAGGCTGCAGCTTGCCGGCACTCAGGATCTTTCCGCGCGCGCCTCGGACGGCAACGAGGTGCATAGCCTGCTTACCATGCCTGTCGGATACACTCCGGGGACAAAAGCGCCGATGCTGCTGCGCATTCATGGCGGCCCGACCGGGCAGGACGCGCATGGCTTCAATCCCGAGCGGCAACTCTTCGCGGCCAAGGGCTACGCGGTCCTGAATGTGAACTACCGTGGTAGCATCGGCCGCGGCCACGCCTACAGCGAGGCCATCAATGACGATTGGGGGCACCTCGAAGTGCTTGATCTGCTGGCGGCGGTGGACGCCGCCATCGCGACCGGCAATATCGATTCCGGCCAGCTTGGCATCGGGGGCTGGAGCTATGGCGGCATTCTCACCGATTACACGATCGCCTCAACCACACGTTTCAAGGCCGCTTCGAGCGGCGCCGGCATGGGTAATCTACTGGGCTTTTACGGCATCGACCAGTACATCCTGCAGTACGAGAACGAGCTTGGGCCACCCTGGGAGAACCTCAACGCCTACCTCAAGCTCTCCTACCCGTTCCTCCACGCAGACCGCATCAAGACCCCTACCCTCTTCATGGGCGGCGACAAGGATTTCAATGTGCCCCTGGCCGGCGGCGAACAGCTCTACCAGGCGTTGAAGAGCGTTGGTACACCCGCTGAACTAGTCGTTTACCCCGGCGAATTTCATACATTCACCCGCCCCAGCTTCATCAAGGACCGTTACCAGCGCTGGTTCGAGTGGTATGACAAATACGTGCGCGGCATCACACCGCCGCCCGCCCCAACTCCTGCTCCGGCCTCCGCCAAGCCTGCAAAGCCCTCCACTACTGGTTAGCCCCTCACTTGCTGGAACGAGACTTTGTGGATGTTTGCGACAATGTCTCCATGGGCGAAGCAAACATCTCCCACTACCGCGGATTAGAGAAGATCGGCGGCGGTGGCATGGGCGTGGTCTACAAGGCACAAGACACAGTGCTGGGACGGTTTGTCGCGCTCAAGTTCCTGCCCGATCACTTTGCCAATGACAGTGCGGTTCTGGAGCGCTTCCGGCGCGAGGCGCGCGCCGCTTCAGCCCTGAACCATCCCAACATCTGCACCATTTATGAAATCGGCGAAGAGGGCGGCCGTACGTTCATCGCCATGGAGTTCCTCGAGGGGGAAACGCTGAAGCACTTGATCCAGGCGGGTCCGCTCCCTGGCGATCGAGTGATCGCCATCGCCATCGACATCACCGACGCGCTCGAAGCTGCGCATGAGAAGGGCATCATCCATCGCGACATCAAACCGGCAAACATCTTCATCACCAAACGCGGGAATGCCAAGATTCTGGATTTTGGCCTGGCCAAGATTACGCCGGTCAAGGAACTGGCAGCCGCCGGAGCAGACTTCGATCAGCAGCAGTTGACCGATGGGCTTGGCGCCGCACTGGGAACGGCCGCGTACATGTCGCCCGAGCAGGCCTTGGGCAAACCCCTCGACCAGCGTACCGATCTGTTTTCTTTCGGCATCGTACTCTACGAGATGTGCACCGGCCGGTCACCCTTTTCCGGGGACACTACGGGAGAGCTCCTGATCTCGATCGTGCAGCAGCTTCCGGTCACGCCAACGCAGCTCAATCCTGATATTCCCGCGGCCCTGGCCGGGATCATCGACCTGTGTCTGGAAAAAAACCCCGCGTACCGCTATCAGCACGCCTCGGAAATTCGCGCCGACTTGAAGCGTCTGCAACTCAATCCGTCGATGGAGCCTCCCGCCTACTCTGTAGCACGTCAAACACGAACATCGGCGCGCGAACTCTCAACGCCGGAGATGAGCAGGCCGCCGGAAGCCACGAGATCCATTCTGCGCCGGCGCTGGCCGGTGACTCTCGCAACAGTCTTTGTGCTGCTCGCCGGCGCCTTCGTCTACTTCTGGTCGCGTCCCCTGCCACCACCGATCGTCTCGAATTATGTCCAGCTCACCCGGGACGGTGAGCCGAAGATTCTGGAGGCGACCGACGGGGTGCGCCTTTATCTCGGGATGAGAACCCTTTCCAACTTGAAGATCGCGGAAATTTCCGTCTCGGGTGGCGATCCGATTCCGATCCCTGCCCCCTCCGAAGGCCTGACTCTGCTCAGCGTTTCTCCCGATGGATCCAAGCTTCTCGCCGTCGACTTGTCGGGGGCCCTCTGGAGTCTGCCGACACTCGGTGGTGCGCCTCATCGCGTGCCGACTGCTTTTCCATTGATCGCGTCGCAAACGGCTGTCTGGTCTCCAGACGGAAAGATGCTGGCGTACTGCCACGGGAACGACTTGTTTCTGGCCAGAAGCGATGGCGCCGAAGCCCGCAAGCTGGTCACCGTCCCGGGTCTACCTTACGACCCCCAATTTTCGCCCGATGAGACGAAGCTGAGATTCAGCATAAGAGATCCACAGTCGGGCGACCGCGCCCTCTGGGAGATCTCCGCACAAGGAACAAACCTGCACCCCTTGCTTCCAGGTCTGCATACCCCAGCAGACGAGGAACACGGCAAGTGGACCCCGGACGGAAAGTACTTCGTCTTCCAGTCCAAGGGACAGATTTGGGTTCTTCCGGAAAAGACAGGTTTTTTTCGCAGATCCATTGGGACGGCCGTCCAATTGACTGAAAGCCCGCTCAGCCTCGATTCGCCCCTCCCCGGCAAGGACGGCAAGAAGCTCTTCCTGGTGGGCCATAAGCTGTTGGGCGAACTGGTGCGTTATGACGCGAAGTCTGCCGAGTTCCTGCCCTTTCTTTCCGGAATCTCGGCGGAATTCGTTTCCTTCTCGAACGATGGCCAATGGGTGGCCTACGTCACCTATCCCGAAGGCGTCCTGTGGCGAAGCAAGGTGGATGGGAGCGAGCGTCAAGCCCTCAGCAATGCTGGGATGTATGCCAGGCTGCCACGTTGGTCTCCGGACGGCAAGCGCATCGTCTTCTACGGCTGGGATCTTGAAGGCAAACTGCTGGTCGACAATCGGGTCACCGTTTCAGCACAACCCTATAAGGTGTACACAGTTTCTCGCGACGGTGGGACACCGGAACAATTGATGCCCAAGGATCCTGATCCTCAAAGTGACCCCAACTGGTCGCCTGACGGCAGCAAGATGGTCTTTGCCGGCCGCGTGGATACGGAGTCCTCAGCGATCCGAGTGCTCGACTTGACCAGCCACGAAATCTCCACCCTTCCAGAGTCCCAGGGATATTACTCTCCACGCTGGTCACCCGACGGACGATACATTGCGGCCATGTCGGCAAAGACCGACGGCATCTTTCTCTTCGATCTCCGGACACGAAAGTGGTCAGGTCTGACCCGATTGACAGCCGGCTTTCCTAACTGGTCAGCGGATGGAAGGTATTTATATTTCGTGGGTCGAGTGCCTTTTGTGGGTCGAGCACCGAACCGGGCAGTGCTCAGGATCGGCATTCTCGACCGCAAGGTGGAAGTGGTGGCCGATCTCAAAGACTTGCCGACTACCGGGTATTGGACCGCCTCCCTGAGCCTGACCCCCGACGACTCCCCGCTGCTGCTCCGCAACATCGGCACCCAGGATATCTATTCCCTCGACTGGGAAACTGCTCGGTGAATTCCTGGTTGAGACTTGGGCCTCTTGATAGATTCGGACAAGGAGTAATTGTCACCATGAGACGAGAAGCGGGAGGGGCCCGGGAGCCTCAGTCTGTAGCATAGCCTACACTTCTCCCTCGTGGCCGCGAAGAAGCCGAAGCACGGATTTTCGCTACAACGTGCCTGGAGATGCGTTTCGCGGTAAATTTAGCTCCATACGCAAAACGGGTTAACGGACCAAACGAATTCGCGGACGCAAGCCCGACCATATACAGGCCGGGCACCGATGTTTCGAAGTGACTGGAGAGAACCGGCGTATCTTCTACTTGATGAACCAGGCGGCGCAATCCTTCGTCGAGAAATCCCATACGTGAAATAGAGACTTGATAGCCCGTCGCACTGATCACATGATCGACAATCAACTCGGAATTGCTTCCATCCTTCTCGACGATCTTGAGATGCACCTTGCCCTCTTCTATGGAGGCAGATTGGATTTTGCAACCGAGGTGCAAAGGGAATTTGCCAACTACCTTGTCGCGGACAAACCATCCCGGAGCCGGCCCAAGAAGATTCTGGACAGTACGGAAGCGAAACTTCTGAGGCATGAGATGAAATAGCAGAGGAGCGTCGGTGCACAAGCGTGAGCGCCATCCAATGCCAAGGCCGGAGCGAGGGATTCTCAATCGTTGCAGGAGTGGCCGGGGCTCCTTTGTCTTTGTATGGAAAGCGATCTTTTGCCGCCTGGCAACCAACTGTACCTGGGAACCCTCTTCATGAAGGATTGCGGCAATATCGACGGCCGACGCACCGGCTCCCAAAACGACGACTGATTTCCCGCGGAAGCTGCTGAGATCATGGTGCTGTGAGCTATGCGAGACATGGCTGCCAGGCAGATCGACGAGAAAGGGCGGCAGGTAGCTGAAATTTGTAATCCCCGTGGCTACGATTACCGTGCGCGCATGGACAATCTGCCCGTCCGCGGTCTCGAGTTCGAAGCCCTCGGAGGTACGGCTTACCGAAGTAATGTCCGTTTGTTCCAGAGTTGGCACCAGACGCTTCTGAAATTCAAGCCCGTAAGACGAGAAGACTTCAACGGGAACTGGGGTACCAATGTCGTCATACGGTAGATTCATCTCTTCGCAATAATGGCGCAGAGTGAATGAAGAATCCGGATCATCGAGGCTGGAGGCGAATCCCTCGGACTTGAGCAGCATGCCTTTGGGCATGTGGCTCCGCCAGCTTTGCATCGGGGAGCCAAATATCCGAAAGGTCAGGCTGCTCTTCGCCAGATGTGCGGCTATAGAGAGGCCATACGGACCCGCTCCGATGATGACGATATCTACACTCACAACTCAGCCCTCGCCCGGAAGTGTATCTTATCAAATAGTTTATGGACTTCCCCCCGAGCAGGCAGTACCACGATTTGTGCATGGCAGGTGTACGATTCGACGATATACGTTGAGTACATCGGGGCCGCGAACATCTCTATTTTTTTGCCAACTAGAGCCGTTCGCCACGTAAAAGAGGTTTCTTGGACGGGAATTCCCAGCCACAAATTTTGATTTGTGCAACTCTATGGTGGCCGTCCTCCGCCCGCCTTGCGATGGCATTCGTGCGCCATGGCTGTTATGTTTCCGCGGTATGTCCGCCTGGCCACCCACTTCGTTTTGTCACAGGAATCGGTTCGATTTACTCCTATCAAGGTCTTGCGTCGATTGGCCTGCTCCGGGCTGCCATACGCGCTGCACGGCCTACACTCATTGTGCCCTGTGATGACATTGCAGTCTGGCAGTTGCACGCGCTGCACGCAAACGAAGCTGACCTGCGGCCCTTGATTGAACTTTCCCTGGGCGCCGCAGAGGAATTCCCGGCAATTCAGCAAAGAGGCGAGGTTTTGCGGCTCGCGCAGAGCCTGGGTATCCGCGTGCCGTTGACGCAGACACTTAATTCCGCAGAGGAGTTGAAAGACTGGCAATTTGATAAGCCAGCAGTTCTAAAGCAGGATGGAACCTGGGGCGGGCAGGGGGTAACCATCGTACGGTCTCTTACGGAAGCGACGCAAAGATTTCACTCCGCACCCAAAACAATGAAGGCCTGGATGGCATGGAAGCAGTATCTGATCTATCGCCGTTTTTTTGCTTTGTGGGCATGGCAGAGACGAAAGAGCTTGAAAATGACGATCCAGGAATTTATCCCTGGCCGTCTAGCAACCACTATGTTTGCCTGCTGGCGCGGAGAGGTTCTGGCTTCCAGCACAGTTGAGGTGCTGGTCTCCCAAGGGCCTACAGGTGCAGCCAATGTAGTCCAGGTGCTCAAAAACAAGGAGATTGAAGAGGCAGTCCGAGTGCTGGCCCGGAAGTTACAACTAAGTGGGTTTCACGGACTGGACTTCGTCCTTGAACAGGATACGGACGCAGCCTACCTGATTGAGCTAAACCCCCGCGCCACGCAGTTGGGTCACCTGAACCTATCCGCACACGGCGACTTGGCCGGAGTGATGGCTAGAAAGCTCAAGAATGAAGCACCGGACCGGATCGCTTCTGAAAATCAGATTCAGAACGAGTGCTATCGCGTTCTTCCCATTTGCCTTTAAGTCAAATCCCGGAAGTGCGTACCTGCATGAGGGATATCACGATGTTCCCTGGGACGAGCCTGCGCTGGTGCGTGAATTGGTGTGCGATCCTTGGCGTCGACCGTGGGTCCGCTGGTGTTTGCGTACGTTCTCGGCTGGTAACCACTGCGCACGCCGATACAAGCCCCGCTTAGGTGCGATCGCCAGCACCAGCGCCATGCGGGAGGGGTTCCGCTTGCCGTCGAGCCACAGCTTGACGGTGACGGCGGAGACATCAAAACCACGCGCATAGACGCTAGCGGATCGCCTGGATTCCAGCCACGTCACTTCGCCAACAAACCATGGTTGTGCTCGTAGCTGATCGCACGCGTCACTTTCCATTCACCGCCCTTGTTTTGCCATAGTGTTATAAATTTCGCGTCTCCCATGCCTTCTTCGGGATGCCCTGGATGGCGGAAGCGATGGATTCCGATCTCCACGGCGCCATATCCCTTTAAGGGATAGACCTCCAGAGTGTCTGGTAGAAGTTCCCGTTCCACTTTCCCGCAGATGTTCTGCTTCACCGCGGCCAGGAACGGTGCTTTTCCTACGGAAAGTCCAGTTTGGTCGTGATAGAACTCCAGGTCGTCCGAAATCATCGCACCCAGGGTCGTCAGATCGCAGTGGTTATACGCATCGAACAGCCTGGTATCCAAACCCTGCACTGTTTTGAAAAGAATGTCGGGCTGACCGATGGATTGGGACTTGGCCCCTAGACTGGACATCACAAGAAGGATGATCAGTGACAGATAGCCTTTCATTCTGTGTTCCTCCAACGGCAACGTACGGTGTTCGCTCACTCTCAGCGTTGAGGAGAGGTACGGAATGAAGAGGAATTTGGTTCCGTCCGATCTACACGAAGGGTGACCGTACGCTGCACTGGACGCCGGAGTCACCAAACTGCACAGGAAATCCTGGCTTTAGAGAGTGTGGTGTGAACTAGCGAAACCCAGACCTTTGAGCGGGAGCTGGCGCGCACCGCAGATCCCTCGGCTGCGCTCGGAGGCTGTGACTTTATTGATTTTTTCGCGCGAAGTCCTCGAGTTCTAAACGACTCGTCATCCTGAGAGTCTGTGACTTTATTGGTTTCACAAAAAAATCGATACTGAAAACAAAGAGCTTAGGTGGGTCAAAAATCGCTAAAAGTCAATAAAGTCACAGCCTCTGAGCGGAGCGCCTCACAGATTGATCGTGTGACACACCGCTTTGTGGCGCGGAGTCTTCGAGTTCTAAACGAAATTGTCATCCCCTCCGCAGCGCAGCGTAGTGGAGGGACCTGCTGTTTCTTTTCTGTCCATCCGATCTAACGGCCTCTAATAAAAGCCACCACCCTCCACTTGTCATCCCGCCTGCCCCGGCGTGCCGTGGGAGGACAAATTTGGAGGCGGTGACTTTTATTAGGGGCCGTTGAGATCGGATGGACAGAAGATACGCATGGTTTTCTCAGCTTTGGCCTGTAGTTGGGCACGAAGCGCTAAGACGGCACGAGAGATTGGAAGCGCCGGAGGCACTCCTGTACAGTTGTGTCGAGCCTGCTCAAAAAGGAAACTAGAGTGTCAAAACGCTGCCCCCACCTGGACAAAATTCTCGGTCTCAATCAGTCAATTTCCCGGCGTGACTTTCTGGAAGGGGCACTCGTCGCCTCAACCGGTTTGGCCGTGACCTCGTCTCCCCTCGAACTCCTTGCGCAAGCAAATGCGCCGGCTAGCGAAGCCTGGACCGGGTACACGGGCGAGGGCGACTACAAACTCTCCGCGGGCAATAGCGAGCAGGTCGTGCACAATGCTCACGCGGTTCGTGACGGCGCGTATGATCAGATTCCTTCTCCAATCATGGATACCGGGGAGATCTACGATTGTGCCGTCGTCGGAGGAGGTCTTTCCGGGTTGTCTGCGGCCCTGTTTTTCCATCAGAGAACAGGGGCCAATCGCAACTGTATCGTGCTCGACAACGCGGCCATCTTCGGTGGTGTGGCAAAACGCAACGAGTTCGAAGTCGACGGGCATCGTCTCTATGCGGCCCAGGGATCCGTTCACTTCCAGCCCCCTTACCCTAACAGTTTCTTAAGCACAGTCTACGAATCGATGGGGTTGGATTGGAACGCCTTCCAGTCCTACCAGGAGTGGCAAGGGCCTTCTCCGAAGATGTCTTTATCCAGGAGCACATACGGCGAAGGCACGATCGATGGCAAACCTGCTTATGGCTTCTTCTTTGGCGCAAAGTTCGGTCAACGCCCGGGTATTTGGGTGAAGGATCCCTGGGGAAGAAATCTGGAGGGCACCCCATTCCCGGAAAAGACCCGCCAGGAATTGCTCGCCTTGCATCACAATCGGTTTATCGCACCGCCCCTGGTCTACGACTATCCCGGCGACGCGGTCTCCCGCCAGTTAGACAGCATGACCATCGAAGACTACCTGGTGCGCACTTATGGCGTGAGCCGGGAGACCATACGCCTGGACCGGAGTGAAGTCGCCGACGGATTCGGTCTCGGCCCTGACGTGTTGTCGGCCTTTCTGATTTACGAATGGGAGAAAACTGTTCCGACCGTTGATAACAGTATGGCGACGGGCATCCAGATGTTTCCGGGGGGAAACTCGGGCATGATGCGCCTGATGGTGAAAACGCTCATCCCGGCAGCCTTCGACGGTCCACGGGGCATGGAGGCGGTGTGGAAGAACCCGATCAACTTCGGCGCCCTGGATGTAGCCGGGCAGCGTGTCCGGTTGCGGCTCAACTCCACGGTTGTGCGGGTCGAGCACATGGGAGAGCCCAATAAGTCGGAGTTTGTTTCGGTCGTTTACGTGAAGGATGGCCGCCCGCGACGAATCAAGGCCAGGACGGTAGTGATGGCCGGCGGGGGATGGATGACTAAACACGTGGTGCGCGATCTGGATGAAACGCGGCGTAACGCGTATGCACAATTTTATTATTCGCCCTACCTTCTTGCCAACGTGGCGGTTCGCAACTGGCGGTTCCTCTATGATCTTGGCCTCGCCGGCGGCAGTTGGTTCGAGGGGTTCGGCAACTTTGTCAATGTACCTAAGGGTGCGAAGTTTGGTGTAGATACGCCCTTCGTTGGCCCCGATCTTCCCGCCGTACTCACCTTAGGCGTGGACTTTGCGCAACCAGGACTACCCTTGGCCGACCAGGGTAAGTTGGGCCGTGCGGAATTGCTCTCCACCCCCTTCATGGAATACGAAAAGCAAATACGCGAGCAGATGATGGAGATGTTCGGGGCTTCGGGCTTCGACGCCAAGCGGGATATTGCCGGGATCGTTCTGAACCGGTGGGGACATGCGTTTATTAATCCCCAGCCGGGGTTCTTCTTCGGCCTGAACGGAAATCCTGCTCCTCGTCAGGCGCTCCGCGATGGGCCGTTTGGAAGAATCGCATTCGCGCACTCGGATCTTTCCGGCGCCATGGATCATCGCAACGCGTTCATCGAAAGCAACCGGGCGGTCAACCAATTGTTAGACCGGGTGCTGGTTTAGGTTGCGGGAGTTGGGCTCCCGTAAAGTCGGGAACCACCGGCCCTTAGTTCTCCTTTGGTGCACTCACCCGGTCCACTATCGGGATATCCACCAACGCTTTCACCGGCGTCAGCTTCACTCCGAGCTGGTCCCTGAGGGCCTCCTCAAAGGTCTCAACCGCCGACCCCGCCTGTTCAACATTCCCGCCTGGGTTGGGTCTCGTGGACTCCATCCCGAAATCGATTGCTCCAGCGATCCCGCTCTGGTCTACTACGGTCCGTCCATACCCACCCACATTCGAAAGAAACGCGCACAACTGTCGCATCGTCGTATTGCGTGCCGCAGCAAAGATCGCCCCTTCCGGACGGTCGAGCGCGAAGTAGGTATTGCACGGAAGCCAATCGAGCCCCGAAATCTGTCCCTCTGGTTTCGGCGGCGTTCCACTCACTTTGCACCCTGCACCTTCATCATGCCGATGCAGCCCCGGGCCCAGCTTCCCAGGCTTGATTAGCGTCAGGGCCAGCGCTGGCTTCTCTTGTTTCTCAAAATGGATCGCCAATTGAAACCGCTCCACCAACAGCGCCCTCATCATCAATCGCACTTGGTCCTTACTCGGTGCTCCTGGAACGCGAGCCCGGATCTCGTACGATTGCTCATTAGCCCATTTCGGCAGGTTCGCAATCATTGAATGTAGCAAATCCAGCCTGTAAGCAAACGCGATGAAGGTCGAGAGCGGTCCGTCCGCGACGAACAGACTTTGTCCTGGCACATAGCTGTCGTCCGAATCAAGCGAGTAGCCCGGTTCGGTGAACCTCCACTTCTCGTTCAGCCTCACTGATGCCACTTCAAACTCAAACTTCCCTGCCTGCCCCTTCGCCTGTTCCAGAGGAAGTGGACCTGGTACAGGCACCGCACTGCTCTGTCCCAATAACGTGAGAGGCTCCAGCCCAAAAACTCCGCCAAAGAAAACCACCAGCAGCCAACTGCTCTTGGCCGCTCGCGCTTTCACCATCGCCGCCATCACCTTGGCTAGCGTCCCCATCCAGCCCTCCCTCTCCTTCTCAACCGGCACTTGTTTTAAAGATGGCTAACGTCTCAGACGAACCACGCTCCCAATCCGCTCGCCGACGACCAGCTATCGTCAAACAGCGTTCGGACTTATTTATCAGGTGATTCATTCAAGAGATCCGGCGGGTACCACCATTCCAGCGCCACTGGCGCGAGGTCGGGTTACCGGTAAGTTCATCCGGCCCGGCGCCGTCGTGCCGGGCAAGTCACCTAAATCCCGTTTCACGGGAGGTCTCGATTTGCTATGGGGAAGCGCGCCCGATCACCAATGCAGTAACATTCCGGCGGGGACTTCTGATTGACACAATCGGGTAAGAACTAACTGAAACAGAAAAATACTGGAGAAGCGCATGAATCGACGTACGTTCTTAGGACTCGCTGGAGCCACAGCCGTTGCTCAGCCTCTTGCTCTTGCAAGTGAGGCTAAGAAAACCCTGAAGATCACCGGCATGGAAACGGATGTGCTGCGTTTTCCTCCCGGCAAAATCTACTACGACGCGATTCACGAATTTGGAGCAGAGGGCGGCGCCGTCGTACTACGCTTGCAGACCGATGCAGGCATTACCGGTTGGGCGGAAAGCACATTCGGGACCATGACCGGCGCACCGGAGGTCTTGCAGACAATCCTGCAGAAAGAGCTCAAACCGATTCTTATGGGCCAGGATCCTGCGTTCCCGAGGCGGCTGCGGTCCGATATGTGGAAGGCGCTGGAGTACGCCGGCGTGCAGGGTATGAACACCTTCGCCATCTCGGCGGTGGAAATTGCGATCTGGGATATCGTGGCCAAGGCTTTCGGCGTGCCGGGATACAGGATCCTGGGCGCCTATCAGGATACCTGCCCCGCCTACTCGATGTGCGGCTGGTACTACCCCAACGATGACGATCTGTCGCAGTACAAAAAGGCGGTAGAGGACGCCTTCGAGGAAGGTTTCAGTGGGGCAAAAATCAAGGTTGGCCGCTTCTCGCTGCAGGATGACGAAAGACGCATCAAGCTGGCTATGGAGATCGCAGGCCCGAGCCGCAGGATCATGGTGGACGCGAACCAGAAGTTTCTCGTGCCGGAAGCGATTCAACGGGGGAAGGTCTACCAGGAGATGGGCGCTTACTGGTATGAGGAGCCGCTGGTTCCTTATGACCATGCCGGCTACGCGCAAGTAGCGGAAGAACTGGAGATCAGGATTGCAGGCGGGGAAAATGAATACACCCGGTACGCCTTCGCGGACCTGATTCAACGCCGCTGCGTGGATGTGGTGCAGCCCGATGCCCGGCGCGCCGGCGGAATCTCCGAGTGGATGGAAATCGCAGCCCTCGCGGATGCTGCAAAGCTTCCTGTGGCAAGCCACGGTGGCGGACCCGTGGATCTGCAAGTGCTGCTGTGTATGCAAAATGCAATCTACATGGAGTCAGGCAGCTTCAAGGGAACCGGATCAACACTGGAACGGCTCCGCATGGTGAACAGCGCCGTTCTCGCACCCGAAAGACCGGGAATGGGAAGTGAGTTGCGGCCGGAGTATCTCCAGAAATTCAAGGTGTGACTCCTATACGCTGAAGGGTTGAAGCTGGTTTCACCGCAATGGTCGCATCGGGGCTCGCCGGCAACCGTAATGGAAACGACGCACAATAGAGGCCAACTCCCTAATTGTCCTCGGGGACTAGCAGGCCAGACTGAAGTGCTATGCTTCCAAGTCTAAGCAAAGTTCTATTCGCCAAACCCGCCGGCACGAAATCAAAACCAGGCAAATCCAACAGGAGGAAGCGATGAAAATGTGGTTCGGGAAAACTCTGCTCTTCGTAGCGGCGCTAGGCTGGGCGGACGCGAATGCCCAGCAGCCTGCAGCGAACAGCGTCGACGGTCATAGGCTGGCGGCCCAGAAAGCGGCCGGATTGGAGTTCCCCGGGCTTCTGTCCCGCCTGTGCGTCGTCCCTCCGAATAAAGAGAATTCACCGCCGCCGCAGCCTCCCTCCGCTACCCCGCGCCCGGCACCGGATCGGTCGAATTGGTACGCCCCGCCGGTCAAAGTCTTCGACAATCTCTACTGGGTCGGCACGATGATTCACTCCTCCTGGGCATTGCAAACAAGCGACGGGATCATCCTGATCGATACGCTTTACAACTATGCGTCGGAACCAGAGATCGTCGATGGCTTGAGGCAGCTCGGGTTGGACCCTGCGACGGTGAAATACGTCATCGTTTCGCATGGGCATGGCGACCACGACGAAGGCGCCAATCTGATGCAGCAACGTTTTCACTCACACATCATCATGGGCGCGCCCGATTGGGATGCGATCGAAAAAGCCAATCCTATGCCGGGAGGGACGCCGAAGCGGGACATGGTCGCGACCGACGGAGAGAAACTCACGCTGGGCGACACGACCGTATCGATCGTTCTCACGCCTGGCCATACGCTGGGAACCCTAGGGCTGCTGTTCCAGGTCAAAGACCACGGAAAACAACTGAACGTGGTCTATTCCGGCGGCACAGCGTTCAATAACCAGTTCGATGCCGAACGTTTCCGGATGTATATCGCCTCCCAGCGGAAACTTGCCAAGTTGGCCGCCGATTCAGGCGCGACGGTCCTGCTGTCGAACCATTCCGAATTCGACGATGCCTATACGAAGGGAAGGCTCCTTGCCTCCCGCAAGCCTGGCGAACCCAATCCCTTCGAAGTGGGGCGCGAGTCGGTGGCACGCTATTTCAAGACCTCCGATGAATGCGCGCAGGCGGCGCTGCTGGAGTACAAGTGAATGCGCGCAAGTGGAGTTCACTCGAGTCCCTAACGGCGGATAGCAGTTTTCCTGAGGACGAGACCGGCCGGCGCACGATCCATTCGTGGATTCGCACGAGCGGTGCACTCGACGCCGTAATCGACTTCGACGCAGGTCTCAGCTCTGATTTGGGCGAGAAAGTGGTTCCACCTCGGATCAGTGATGGTAGCAGTTGCTTCAGCACGGCTCTTTCTGATTTTTTTTATGATGATCTCGACGATCTGAATGTCGCATTGCCCCATAAAGGCTTGCGTTGCTCTATCCTGTCTTCGAGGATCCTGATGAAGCCGTTGCTTTTTGCTCTTTGCACTGCGTTTGGATTTTGCAGTCTAAGCGCACAGCAGCCTGTGTGGCAGCCATCGCCGGGACATACGCAGATACCGATATGGCCGGGAGCGGCTCCAGATCCGCAGCCTGTACGGGGGCCGGAGAACATGGAGACGTCGGGAAACGATTTTCTTCCTGGCGGCCGACCGGCGGTTGGAGTGAACAACGTGACACGGCCGACGATCACAGTCTATTCGCCACCGGGCAAAAATACCGGCGTCGCTGTGGTCGTGTTTCCCGGCGGGGGCTATCAGACGCTGGCCATTGATCTTGAAGGCTCCGAAGTTTGTGACTGGCTGACGCCGAGAGGAATCACGTGTGTGCTCTTGAAGTACCGCGTGACGGATGTGGGTCCGTATCCGAAATCCGGACCGTATCCAGAATCACCTATGGCGTTGGAAGATGCACAGAGGGCTATGGGGCTGGTGCGCTTTCACGCGGTGGAGTGGCACATCGATCCGCACAAGATTGGCGTACTTGGATTTTCTTCAGGCGGGCATTTGTCGGCAGCAATCAGTACGCACTACGCCAGGCGTTTGTATCCGGCGGTCGATGGGGCTGACAAAGAGAGCTGCCGCCCGGACTTTGCGGTGCCTATTTATCCCGGTCATCTGTCGTTGGCTGCAGCTCAATGGGACGCTACCCGAGGTACCAAAAAGTTCGCGGTCCCTCATGCGGCGAATGCCGACAGACATCTTTCGCTAAATCCAGAGATCCCTGTGACCCCCCGGACGCCACCGACATTCCTGCTGCAGAACGAGGATGACCACGTAGACAACGTAGACGACGCGCTTGCTTACTACATTGCTCTGAAGAACGCCGGTGTTCCCGTGGAGATGCATTTGTATGCTCAGGGAGGGCACGCGTTCGGATTGCGGCGAACGAAATTTCCAGCGACGGCATGGCCTGACTTGGTGGAAACATGGCTCAGGACCATTGGGATGGTTTCGGAGTAGTCGAAAACGAAAATTACAGGATCGATTAACCAGCATGAGAGAGAAACAAATCGAAATTGCAGCCAATGCGGCAGATTCATCCCCAATCACCGAAACTATGGAGTCGAACTTTCTCTTGACCCGGCGTGAAATGCTGGGAATAACCGCCATGGCCGGTTTGGCCGCTTTGACCGGTAGCGCGCCCAATGCTGTTGCGCAGACAGCGCAGACTCCGCAAAAACGGCCTCGTATCGCCTGTCTCGTCAGCTATTGGGGTCTTCCGACGTCCCATGCTGACTGGATTGTAAACAAGTTGCTGGACGGCTATTGGTGGCACGGCGCCCACACTCCTTCGCGGGTCGATGTGGTGTCCGTTTACATCAATCAGTTCGACACCAGCCTACTGGGCCAGAAAGTATGCAAAGCAAAAAATATTCCCATCTATAAGACAGTCGGTGAGGCCGTAACACTTGGGGGGAGCGAACTTGCTGTGGATGGTGTGGTCATCGTCTGTGAACATGGGAATTATCCAACGGATCTCAAGGGGCACTGGCTGTTGCCGCGCTGGTGGATTTATCAGCAGGTGATCCGGGTCTTCGAGCAGAGCAAACGCTCGGTGCCCGTGTTTAACGACAAACACCTCTCCTACAATTGGGACGACGCCAAGTGGATGTTTGACAAATCCCGTGAACTGAGCTTTCCCCTCAGCGGGGGATCCTCCATACCGACCTACTTCCGCAAGCCGGAGATAGAACTCGCTATCGATGCGCCCATTAAGAACTCCATTGTGGTTGGAGACGCCCCAGATGAAGGAGCCATCTTCCATTGTGTTGACGTGCTGCAGGCCTTTGTAGATCGCCGCAAGGGCGGTGAGACAGGCGTCAAGTCAGTGCAGTCCATTCGCGGGCCTGAAACATGGAAGTGGGTCGAACGTACTCCCTGGGCCGGCAACCTGCTTGAAGCAGTGCGGAAAAATTTTGACCTGAAGCCCGGATACTTTCAGGAGGGCAGGCAATCAAACGTCTGCATCGTGGAGTATAACGATGGGACCAATGCAGCCGTAATTTCGGGCGCAGGTGTGGGCTGGACCTACGCCGGCGAAATCGAAGGGCAGAAAGATCCGGCGATCATCTCCATGCTTGGGTTTCCCGGCCCCATCTCGCAGTACCACGCTGCGAACGGCCACGAGCATTGGATCACCGAGATGATGCTGACCCGAAAGGAGCCGTTTAATGCGGAGCGCCTGCTTCTGTCCACCGGGATTGTGAACTACTACATGGATTCAAACTGGGAAGATGGCCGTTACTCCGCCGTCGGACGCCGCATCGAGACACCGTACATGAACATGACCTATCACTCGACACACGGACCGCTCTTTGAAACCGGGCCGCGCCCGCCGAACACCCCCTACATTCGGGGATTCGCGTCATAGGCTCTGCGCGGACCGCGCGGCGGACGAGGCATTTGTAATGGAGTACCGGGGCGATCAGACAAGGGATTTGACTTCGATTCTCCGGTACCAAATCTCAGCGAACTCCATCTCAATGGCAATCTTCCCGCGGGTCAACGGAATGAATTGGCCCGGGTTTTGCGGATCGGGCTGCTGAAGCTTTGAAATCATGTTCACGACCCTTCCATTGACAAGGTGCGCAGATCGATCACCCTGCCAGATGACCTCCACCACATTCCAATCGTTGAGGTTCTCGAAATTGCCATCCTTTATTTTTCGGTCGCTCGTGGGCTCGGGTGGCGGATTGCCCCGTTTAGTTCTTGTTTCGGCGCCAGATCCAGTCCATCCGCCCGGGCCCAGCCCCTCGGGAAACAAGCCGTCGAGATGTTCCGCCTGAACCCCGCGTATGCCACCCACCAGGAAGTAATCGCCTACGTCTGTTTCCTCAATCTGGCATTCGACACAAGTCGGCCAAACTTTATCGGCGCCGACCAACCCATACAGAATGCCATTATCGCGCTTGGCCTCAGCCTGCGGCGGAAAGCGTTTGACACCCCATTTGTATTCCACGCGAATGTGGACGTTCTCAAACTCCTGGTTCGTTGCGATATAGCCGTGTTCCGCTGGCTCGGCGGTGACCTCGTTCCCCATGACATGAAGCATTTCTTGCTCCATGAGAACCATCTTCTTTTCCTGCGCAACATCCTTGCCAGACTTTTGCAGCATCGTATACCAGCCGCTCAGATCGCGGCCATTGAGCAGCGAAACCCACCCATCGGCACCAGCGGGCGGCAACGACAATTGGGGCGCCAAAGCCTGCGCTATGCCGCGATGTTGGAACAATAATGGGCTGGCGGCGATAGGTATGCCGACCTTCAGAAAATCCCGACGATTCATCCTGCACCCTCTCTTCTCTCTCTATGAATTGAAGTGCAAGAACCTTATCTGTTCTTGCAGCGTTGCGACAAAACTCAGAAGCCATCCGGTCTTCACCCGAATGCAGCCTTTTTATTTTTTTCCCGGTCTCCACTTGCCCTGTGCGACAAGGGGCTTGAATGATTCCAGTCCACGCGCCGGCAGCGGCACAGTGCGACGCAACTCGGCGCTCTTGTACGCAGCCATCAGCAGCTCGACGACTTCGAGCCCATCTTCAAACGTAAGCGCCGGCCGGGTCCCGTGCAGAAATGCACGGACAAAATGGCGGTTCTCTCCCTCGTAACCGTAAGCCGCTGCTTCGCCTGCCAACACAGGCATCAGCCCGCTCTCCGCGTTCTGTTTCTCAACCAGGTCCTCACTCTGGTTTCCGTGCAGCTCCCGGCTTAGGAAGACTTTCAGATTCGTATCCAGCGAGTTAAAGCTCATGGAGTACTCCGGGCCGAGCACTTCCGCGGAGAGCCGTAGTCCTGCGCCTACAAAACTCCACGAAGTGGTCACTTCGCCAATCGCAATCGTTCCAGTGTCTGTTTCAAATTCCACGGTAGCGGAGGCAAAATCCTCCGAAGGCTGGGTCAGATAGTTCACTCCCTTGCCCATGGATTTCGCCAGCTGCCGGGCGTACTCCGGCCGCGACCATTTGAGGCTGGCAATATGGGCCGTGATACTGACCGGGCGCACAGAGGAATAGGGCGCGCCCGGCTTGGTAAGCAGGTGCCGCACAACCAGCACGGAATGGCACATCATGTCGTTGAGCACGCCCCCGCCCTGCAACTCGCCCATCCAGAACCAGGGCTTGTGTGGACCGCTGTGCTCTTCCGCAGCACGAGCGAGGTAGGGGCGCCCGGCAGATGCGGCGCCGCGCGCCCAGATGATGTTGCGGCCCGCTTCAATGGCCGGCGAGAAAATCTGGTCTTCCATGTAGGCATGGGGTATCTTCGCCTGCTTCACCATCCGCACCATGCGCTTTGCCTCAGCGACGTTGCGGGCAAGCGGTTTTTCGCAGGCGATTCCCTTCAGGGGCACGGAGCGCCTGGCTGCCGCGGCGATGATCTCTTCCATATTCTCGATGCGGGTGTGATTCGGCCCCAACAGCCAGATGGCTTCGATGCGGGGATCGGCAACCATTTCAGTAATGGACGGCCGCGCCGTAGCCTCGCCGACATCGAGCGAACGCGCCAGCGCGGCGGCTTCGGCGGCATGTTTGCTGTTGGGGCTCCATATACCGCGGATCTCGGCGTCACGCACCGCTACAAACGACTGAAGGTGAAAGCGGGTGATAAATCCGCTGCCTACAATTCCAATTCCCAGCACATCTTTGCCCATAAAACCTCATATCTGGATTCAGACTTCATGTTGTTGCCGCGTCCATTCATGGCAGGACGGCGCACCGCCTAGGCGAGGTCGGCCTTCATAATCGCCACGCACTTCTTGACCTCTTCGACGCTGTTGGAACCGGGTGGAATGTGATACTCCAATTCAACCAGGGCTGGGATCGGCCATTGGTTTTTCTCAAGCAGCTGCAGTACAGCCTTGATGGGCGTATCCGCCTCGCCCCAGGGTAGAATCGGGCCGCCATTCCGCTTCACATCCTTTACATGCAGGTGGCTGACCGCCTCATGATGCTCCTGCAGATAAGAGACCGCGTCAAAGTTCGCCTGCGTGAAGTGGCCGATATCCAGGTTGATCCTGTAGTACTTCGACATAGCCAGCGCCTTGGCGAAGCTTTCCGGGGTAGCAAACTGGTTGGGATCGGTCAGGTTCGCGTGATTATGAAAGGCCACGGGAAACTGATGCTTGTCGACGATAGGGACCAGCTTTTGCGCGACCTCGAGCGTCGTAGAAGTGGAAACCACGGAGGCGCCAAGCGCCTGGGCCTGCTCAAACATCTTGTCGATTTCCTGGTCGGTAAAATCGGCCCCCATGCCGTTGACGCAGTATGCGTACACCACGATGCCGGCATCGGTGAACTTCTTGCGCATCTCCTCGAAGTGGCTCATGGGGGTAAGCAGGCGCCATTCGCGCAGTTCGTCCCTGGCTTTCAGAGCCTCCGGAGTGGGGGCCCTGTTGTTGTCTCTTTTACTCATCCCGGTGTTTGGCGCAGCCGCCAGCCGGGCTGCCCTTGCCTTAGCCTGCTCTATTTGAAACGCGGTGACCGGCTCTGCATGGTTAGACATTAACTCGATCAGCCCCACGCCGCAGGCCTGGCAATTTTGAATCACCTGGTCGATGTGGTCCTGACCCAGCACATTTGGCATGTCGTTGAAGCTGTAAGTGATGAGGCCGAGCCTCACTCCGTGGACAGTCGAGGTTGCATCCGCGGCCAACGCGGGGTGTGTCCGGAGGAGCGGCAGGGCCAGGGGTAGGCTCATGCCGAGTAGGCGGCCGAATTCCCGTCTTGAATACATTACCGATTCCTTTCTGTCTCTACTACGGTTATCTATTTTTGAGGCAGCCGGCTCTTCGCATGGAGCTGCAACGCGCGGCCCCGCGGAAAATGTATGTTGCCGAATTGGGGCTAAAAGTTCAGCGCGAAGGCATAGAGAGTATCGCCGGAGGCCGCCAGTATGTACTGGCGCCCATCGAGCATATAGGTCTCTACCGCATTGGACACCTGTCCAATGTGTGTGTGCCACAGAGGTTTTCCATCGGTTGGATCGTAAGCGACCAGATTGCCGTTCACATCGCCACCGAACAGCAGCTTTCCCGCGGTCGCGGTCAGCCCATCATTGCTTCCGCTTCCTGTAACGGAAGGTTGCAGATGCCGCCATACAACCTTGCCTGTCTTGTAATCGATAGCAGTGATATAGTTTCCGCCCAGGCCCACGTGCTGCTCAAAGACGCCGTTCAACCCCTGCATCGCGCGGGGATTGGGCTCAGTGCGATAGAACTCGGAATAGATATCGTCTGTGGACACATAGAAGAGACCGGTCTGGGGATCAAAAGCCGGTGGTTCCCAGTTCACGATGCCGTCGGAATCCGGAGCGACCAGAACGCCACCCGGCGAGGCTTCCTTTTCCGGATTGGGGATAGGGCGGCCCGATTTGTCGATGCCCTTCGACCAGTTGGGAGCGTCCGAGTAGGGCACAGTCAACAGATGCTCGCCGGTGACGCGATCGAGAACGAAGAAGTATCCATTCCTGCTGGCGTCAAGCAAAAGTTTGCGGGGTTTTCCTTTGAATTCGCCGTCGACGATCACCGGGGTTTGCGCCGCATCCCAGTCGTGCGTGTCATGCGGCGACGGCTGGAAATACCAGGCGAGCTTACCCGTATCCACATTGAGAGCCACGATGGTGGAGGTATAGAGGTCGTCGCCTTTGCGCGTCACGCCGGAAAAGGCCGGAGTTGGGTTGGCCGTTCCGAAGTAGTAGAGATGCAGCTGCGGATCGTAACTTCCCGGAAGCCACGGGCCCCCGCCGCCGTGCCGCATGGCGTCAAGGTTCGGCCATGTCTCCGATCCAGGGTCGCCCATCTTTTCCGGTTCGGTATACCACTTCCACTGCACCTCCCCTGTTTCAGGATCGAAAGACTGCAGAAAACCCGGGGCATCGAGATCGTCCGCGGTCCCTACGATCAGGTGATTGCCGATCACAATCGGTGCGTCGGTCGAGAAGTATTGTTCGTTGAAATCGGCGATCATCTTGTGCCATCGTTCCTTGCCCGTCTTGGCATCGAGCGAGACCAGATAATCGTCAGGGGTCTCGAAATAGAGCCAGTCCCGGTACATGCCCATGCCGCGATTGCCGATGTGCGTGCCGCCCTTGGTCTTCCAGAGGTAATGCCATAGCACGGTTCCGTTGCGCGCATCCACAGCCCATGCGTTATCGGGCACGGTAACGTAGAGAATGCCGTTTACCTGCAAGACTGCGCCTGAAACGCGGCCGGAGCTGCGTACAGGCACCGGGTCGTCGGTTTCGCCGCCGACAATCGTCGGCGGGTTGCCGGGACCAAATGTTTGCGACTGTCGTCCAGACGCGCCAGGGCCGGCAGTCAGACGGGATACCCACGAAAGCCCCAGGTTCTTGATGTTGGTCTGATCGATCTGCGTTAGGGGGCTGAAGCGGCGGCCGGAATAGTCCCCGGAGTAGGTCGGCCAGGAATCCGTCGCCGGTTTGCCTATCTGGGCCGGATCGAGTCCCTGGGCCTCCGCCGCAGCAGCGCCCACCACCATACCAAGGGCGAAAAGAGCCTTCATTGTCCTCTTCATTTCAGGGTCACCAGATAAGCAGTCAGGTTGTGGATGTCGTCATCTTTGAAGGTGCGAAGCATATCAAAGTGCGGCTGCAAGGGGTTGCTGATCGTCACCTTGGGATTGTCTCCATGTCTGACATAACTGTGATAGTTACCATCTGAATCAGTAAGAGCCACGATGAAATCATCGATTTGGTCCAACTGGCCCTTGACAGTTTCTCCGCTTTGCATGGTCACCGTAACCGTCTTTCGAGCCGACGCCGGCAATCCGGCATAGCCTTGGGTTACAGCAGCGCCACCAGACAGCATGGCTCCCTGCAGAGCGCGCACGTCGGTATATTTCGCTCCGATACCGGTCAGGTCACCTGAGACGGAGTGGCAGCCGGCGCACTTTCCCGGTCCATTGAAATAGGCCTCGCCGGCCTTCGCATCGCCAACCAGCGGGTCCACTGTGCCGGTGGTCTCCGCGCGGCCGCCTACCGGCATACTGTGAATGAACGCGGCGATGCTGGCGATCTCCTCGAGCGAGAGGTCAAATTTCGGCATGCCCTTATCTGGCCGGCCGTTCTGCACAACCGTAGCGATAAGTTCCCCATTTTTGTCGTTCAATACCAGCTCACTGCGGATCAGGTTCGGGCCGCCTTCTCCGCCTCGAGCATCAGACCCGTGACAGAAGCTGCAATTCGCGCTGAAGATCTGACGGCCACGTTGAACGACCGCCGGGTCGGCAGCGGCCCGCACGGGATAGGCGGAAGGACGCGCCGCTGGAGCAGGTGGTGTGCCCGGCGGTTTTGCTGGTGTTTGAGGAGCCGCTTGCTGGCCTTGTTCCTGCTGGGCTGCGAGAGAAGCCAAAGGTTGCTCCGCCGCCAGAGCGAGCGCGCCCAGCCCCAGCAGCACACAAAATACGATTCTTATCCGATCCAAATGACCTCCCGCCTACCTTCTGTAGAACTATGTACTCGACGCAGGTACGAACTGCTTTCCTTCATCGCCTTGAGCTTGGGGTTGAGTGAAACTGCAGGTCCCTCGGCTTCGCTCGGGATGACAAAGGGGAGGGTGGCTACTAACCCCCCGACATTTGTTAGTGGGATGGAGAGATACGCCAACAACGACCTTTTCCGCAGCCTGTGAGCCGTTCCCTTCGAACAGCTCCACCCTGCAACTCTTTCAGCCACTAGCCGATTCCAAATGGGTACGCCACCTTACACTTGTCATCCCGAGCGACCGCAGCCGAAATTGATTGCGCAGGGAGAAAGTCATCGATCTGCCGTCATTGCCTTTGCGGGCTCCTTCTTATCCTTCGGCCATTGATTGCGGAAATCCTGAGCTTCCACTGCCTGCAGGGCAAGCCAGATGGCTCCATAGAGCTGGGCCTCGCCCTTTAAGCCGCTGACGATCAATTGAGGCCTCGCGAACTGGTTTCGCTCCAATCTCTTCTCGATCGCCCGCAGAAGGCCGGGATGATATCCGACTCCTCCTCCCAGCACGACCAGCGACAGATCGAGAACCAGGCTCAGATTGGTAATTGCCATGGCCAGGTGTTCCGCGACTCTGGAGAGAATTTCTCTTCCCACACTGTCCCCGGTAGCAGCCAGATCGAAGATCTCGGTGGGCAGGGGCGCCTGCACGGAGGGGGCGCTGCCGGTCTGTGCTGTCCAGGCCTCGCGAACACTTTGGCCGCCCACAGCACTTTCCAGCGCTCCGGCCCCATCGATGAGAGGAGGATCGCTGGCCAAACCAGGCAGCAGCATGTATCCCACTTCGCCGGCCGACCAGTTGGCCCCGTGGTGCAGCGTGCCATTCACCACGATACCCGCGCCGACGCCGGTGCCTATGGCCAGGAAAATGAAGTTGGCTACGTTGCGCGCCGCTCCACACCAGGCTTCGCCCAGGGCACTGAGGTTGACGTCGTTGTCGACCGTCGTGGAGATGCGGGTTTTCTCTTCCACCAGGTCGCGCAACGGAACATCGTGCCAATCCGTAAGGCTGTACGCGGAAAGCACTCGCCCGGCGGCGACATCTGTAATGCCAGGGGCCCCGACCGCAATGTGCAGGATCTTGCTCATCGGGACCTTTTGCTGCTGGCTGACGCGCTTGATACCGTCGGCAATCATCTCCGTCACAGCTTTGGGCCGGCGTTCGGCGCGAAAAATCGTGGTACCGCGTCCGACGATCGTCCCGTTGAGATCGGCCATCACGATCCCCAGGTGAGATCCACCGATATCCACGCCGACGACATAGCCGTGCCGCGCATTGAATTCGAGCAGCCCCGGTGGACGCCCTCCATTGGAGCTTGCCCGGCCCAGAGTCGTTACCAGGCCGTGACGTTGCAAGCGCGAGATGCCGGCAGACACCGTGGGAGCCGTTAAACCAGACAGGCGAGCCAGGTCGGCGCGAGAGCACGGCGAGTGAAGACGCAGCAATCGCAACAGGTCGCGAATATTGGTTTCCCGAACGCCGGTCGAACGAATTTTCGCAGTGGATGCGTGAGAAGATACGTGGTAGGGCAAAGGCAGATTCATACTTTCCAGGCCGCCTGCTTGTCATGGTACCAGCCGACACTCCCTTACTTTGACTTTGTCCCCTCAGGCAGAGCAAACGCTGACCTATCCTCTCGGTTGCGACGGATTTACCCGGATCTTCCTAAGTGTATTTAAGTAACTCTTCCACGATGGTCTGCACAGCTGCGTAGAGATCGGCCGGTTGTTCCTGCTCGCCTCTACCGAGTAATGCCCTCGTAGCATCGTCGCGAAAGCTGCCGATATCGGGGTTGGCGCGGTCCCCTGTCGCCTCCGAGGGGTAGGCGTGCGGCTTCGGAAGAAGCGCCGGCAGCCAATTGGCGCTGGCCGCAGCCGCGGTTGTTCGGACACGAGCTTGTCTTCTCGAGACGGAAGCCATCTATCTCCATACTGCGCTACAGAGCCAGCCGGCGAGGGCCGAGTGGGGATACAGAAGCGATGCTGAATAAAGAGAACCGACTTGGGCGGAATTGTTGCACAGGGGCAATCGCGAATGCAATGGAAACTTTTTAAATCCATTTTATAAAGAAAATGAGAAAGCCTCTTGACTTCACAACTGGAAAGATGAAATATTCCAGCAAAATTACTAGTGTGGTGCTGGACTTTCGGAATAACTCTTTCCCGGTCCCATCTTCTGCCGCCCGCAAGCGCCACGTCGCGCAAGACTGGCAAGTCTCCTCCGGGCCTCGTGTCAGCTGTGCGTTGTTGGATTACGTTGTCTCTCCTGTGCCCAGGCACAGAAGCACGTGTACTTGTCTTTGAGTGGCGATGTCGTCCGCGCACTCGCCACGGTCGCGTCATACCTAAGGACATAACGCCTTATAAATTTTGGGAGGAGCCTTTGAATAGCAACAATGATTGTCTCAGGATCGTGCGGAATCTTTTTTCTATCTGGATTCTTTTGCTGTGTGCTGGTTCTATTGCGCTTGCTCAAGCCGGTAGAGGCTCCATTAGCGGACTAGTCACCGATCCAGGTGGAGCCCTGGTTCCCGGAGCCCAGGTCGTGCTGCTCAACACCGCTACCGGAGTGGAACAACATTCAGTGACCTCCTCCGCCGGGCTTTACACCTTCATCTCCCTCAGCCCAGGTGTCTACCGGGTGACGGTCAGCGGGACGGGGTTTCAAAGCGCGCTCCACGACAAGATCCCGGTGACCGTCGATCAGGTGACCCAGGTCAACATCGTGCTGACCGTTGGCGCTGCCTCGGAAACGGTTACCGTGACGGGAGCGACCGAACTGGTCGAGTCCAGCAACTCGACCGTCGGCCAGTTGGTTGACTCAAAAACCATGGATCGCGTGCCATTGCTCTACCGCAACGTTTACGACCTGGTGCAGTTGAGTGCGGGCGTGAGTCCGCCAAACGGTTCGCCCAACTCGAGCGATTCCATGCAGTCGGTTCAGAACATTTCGATTGGGCGCCCTGGAGTCGATATCTCCTCGGCGACCATCAATGGAGCCATCGTCGGCTCGGTCTACTACATGATCGATGGCAGCCCCATCGGGGTTGCGGAGAATAATGCCGCGGCGATTATTCCGGCCATGAATATCCCCGAGGACGGCGTCGAAGAGGTTAGAGTAGAGACGCAGAATACATCGGCCTCGTACCAGAGCGGTGCAGCCGGCGTCATCAGCCTGGTGAGCAAAACCGGCACCAATGCGTTCCATGGCGATGTTTTTGGCGTTTTCCGGCCGAACGCTCTCTCTGCAAACGAATATTTCAACAAGAACACCCAACTGAGCAGCGGCGAGCCCAACACTCCTCCCAACTTCTACCGCTACCAGGAGGGTGCGGCGATCGGTGGACCGATCAAGAAAGATAAGCTCTTCTTCTTCGGGGACTACGAGGACACGCAGCAGCAACAGTTCGAAGGCATCGACTTCTCTACTGTCCCCACCAGCGCCGAGAGGACGGGAAATTTCTCCGCCTTCGCCAACGGGATCTACGATCCGACGCGGCCCGACTTGCCTAATGGCAACCGGCAGCCGTTCCCCGGCGGCATCATTCCCAACCCCAACCCCATTGCGCTGCTCTTCTTGTCGAAGATGCCAAAGTGCAATCTGCCCAATCCCAATACCTGCGACGGGGCAACGAGCGACGTCCAGAATAACTACGGAGTACCGGGTCTCGATCCTTACCATGCGCACCGGTTCGACGTTCGCGTGGATTGGGCCGAAAGCGAAAAACAACATCTCTTTACCCGCTTTTCCTACGACCGCTTGATTTTCGCCACCGCCAATGCCTTTCCCAGCGGATGGGATATCAACTATGCGCAGAACACGACCAATGGGCGGAACGCGCTCGTGGCCGATGACTTTATCCTCAACTCCTCCACGGTTCTCAACCTGCGGTATTCGTTTACCCGGCACTTCGAGAACCAGGGAAATCCCGCTTACAACAACGTCAACATTACCGACCTGGGGAGTGTGAATGGCAGTACGGTGGGCTTTCCGGCATCGCTGGCGGCCGATCAGGTTTCGAAACAGCTACCCATCATGGTGTTCGGCGACGTGGGCCAGGGCGTGGGCGGCACCGGCGATGGCAACAACTTTCGCTACGCAAGCGAGAACAGCGATGTGACCGCCGCGGTGACGAAGGTGCATGGCAAACACCAGGTCTCGTTCGGCTTTGAGTGGATGAAGCGATACCTCAACGTCGGCCAGCCCGCTGCGCCGGCGGGAGCCTATGAGTTCGACGTCAGTGCGACTGACCAATCCGTTGCGAGTGCGGTCGGCGGCAGTGATTTCGCATCGATGCTGGTTGGCATGGCGGCCAACCCGAGCGGCGCCAATCCAGAGCAAAACTTCTATCCCAACTTCACCAAGGATATCTTCGCAGCGGAATCGAATCCCTACTACGCTGCGTTTGTCGAGGATAGCTATCACGCTTCCAAGGCGCTCACCATTACGGCCGGTCTGCGCTGGGATATTTTCGGAGGGGCAAACGAACGCTTCAACCGGATGGAATACTTCAACCCGACGATAAGCAACATGGCCAACGGCGTTAATTACACTGGAGCGGAGATCTTCGTTAACGGCAACAATCGTTCTCCGTTTGCGGCCGACTTCCACAACTTCGGCCCGAGACTGGCCTTTGCCTATCAGCCCCTCGCGCACCTGGTCTTCCGTGGCGGTGCCGGGTTCTACTACGGCCCTTCGACGCACATGGTGCAAAGCGCCGGGAACACTGGTGATGGATTCTCTTCCCATACGACCTGGGAAGGCACATGCTTCAACGCAGACGGCAATACAGTATTCAACGGCACTTCGTGTGGCGTGAATACGGGAAGTCCCGTGGACGACTTCACGGGCGCTTATTCACTAAGCAACCCCTTCCCCAATGGGACGGTGCCCATCTTCACAAACACACCCAGCGGGCTGGCGAACAACCTCGGCATCAGCCTCAGTTCGGTGTTGCGGTCTCAGCGCACTCCCACGGTGTACAACTTTAATTTCGCCGTAGAGTATGAGCTGCCGCACCAGGTCGTGGTAACTGCGGCCTATGTCGGCAGCCGCGGACTTTTTCTTCCCTTCTCGAGTGTCGATCTGAACGTCCTGGACCTGGGCACGATCGGTCACTACCAGTCGGCTCTGACAAACAGCACCGTTCCCAACCAGTGGGCGGCGATTCAGCCGGCGACGAATGCCAATTACGGATCAGCCACAGTGCCGCTGTTCGTAGGGCTCCAACAATTTCCCCAGTTCGGCAATGGCCAGTATGGCTCCGGCAATGGCGTAAACATTCACGGCTACCCGGCGGGCGATTCCGAGTACAGTTCCATGCAGGCTAAAGTGCAGAAGAGGTTGACGGACCACTTCACCACGCTTACCACATTTACCTGGGGTAAATTGATGACCGATGACGGCAACCCGCCTTTGGGGTTTGTCGGCACCCACAACGGCACCGTTCAGGACTGGCGGAACCTGAATCTGGAATGGGCCGTTAGCCCTCAGAATGTGGCGTATCAGTTCACGGCACAGGCATCGTACGACTTGCCTGTGGGGCAGGGGCGGGCGCTTAATCTGAACGGCGTAGCGAACGCCTTTCTGGGTGGCTGGACCATGAACGGCATCCTTTATCTGAGCACGGGTGTGCCGATCAACTCTCCTCTTTCCGGAACCAGCCCCTCGTTTTTCAATCAGCGGGCGGACATAACCTGCAATCCGGGGGCGCACGCTCCGCATACCGTGGCGGCCTGGTTTACCCCGAGCTGCTTCGCGTTGCCCGGTACGGAAGCCAGTGGCGACCCGGCTAATGCGAACCCGTATATCGCAGGGACCGCTCCGGCGTATCTTAGCGGGGTCCGTACCCGGGGTGCGCGCGACCTGGATCTTTCTGCGTACAAGGCAGTCAAGCTTGGCGAAACGAATACACTCCGCTTTGATGTCTCCTCGTACAACATCACGAACACACCGCAATACGGATACCCGAGCGTGCCGAACATCGTGGCGGCGACGCAGCAAAATATTCCCTTCGGACTCATCACAAACACGATCAACACTCCGCGTCAGTTTCAATTTGGAGCGAGATTCATGTTCTGAATTGAACTTTGAAAACAAACACCGTGGGCCCTTCGGAAGACCGAACCAGCGCGGGGAACAAGTACCTAACTCAGACTATGAAAAGACCGTTTATGAACTTGGCGGGATCATGCTGCCTCGCTCGGCTCCAAGACGTTTTGGTAGCCTGTTCATAAGCCTGTACGAGAAAGGGACCTGTCCCCGTGCTGATCTTTGCCGCTATTCTTGCCACCTTCATCTACGGAATGATCGCGGCCATGCTGGGGACGATTCTGCCCGAGCTTTCTGACCGTTTTCAATTAACCCCCAGGCAGAACGGAACCATTGCGCTGGCGCAGGCCCTTGGATTGATCGTCGCCTCGCTTGCCGTGGGACCGCTGCTCGACGATGGAGGGAAAAAGGCGGGTCTCATCCTCGGGCTCGCCTTCATTTCCCTCGCGCTTTTTATCCTGCCCCGCTCACCCGGATTTCGCAGCATCGTGGTTCTGCTCTTCTTTCTAGGAGTGGGGGGTGGAATTGTGGTTACAGGCGCTAATGCGCTGATCAGCGATGTAGGCGAGGCGCATCGTGCCACAACGCTTAACATGGTCAACCTTTTCTTCGGGCTTGGCGGACTCACGACTCCCTTTGTCTCCGCCCATCTTTTTAACCGCAACTGGGTTCGCCTTTGTTACAGCGTGGCGTGCCTTACCGTGATCACGCTCGCCGTTCAGGCCGTGACCCACATGCCCCCGCCTGCCGGCGCCGGCGGTTTTATCCTCGCAGATGCCGGGCCGGTCCTGGGCCGGCCGCTTCTCTTCCTTCTCGGCTTCTTCCTCTTCCTTTATGTCTCCTGCGAGGTCGGCGTCTGGAACTGGCTCACGCGACACCTGATTGCGCAGGGCATTCCGGAATCGAGCGCGCTGAACATTCTTTCGCTCGGTTTTGCCCTGGGCCTGCTGATCGGCCGGGTCGGTGTCGCTCCCATCCTTATTCACGTATCTGCCATCGCCGTCCTGCTGGCCGCTTCTGCCTCCATGGCGGTTACGACTTTTCTCATGCTGCGCACCAACAGTACCGTTCCTGCTTTTGTCCTCGTTTTTCTGGCGGGACTCTCCATGGCTCCGGTTTTTCCGACCACTCTGGCGGTTGTCGGCGATGCTTTCCCGCGCATGACGGGCACGGCTATCGGCATCGTCATTACCTGTGGCTGGACTGGCCTCGCCGTCAGCTCGCGTCTCATCGGCACGATTGCGGGCGGCGACCCGCGGCGCCTCCGCAAGGCGTTACTGGTTATCCCGGGAGCAGCTGTCCTGATGGTTCTGTTGAGCCTGGTCATCCGTGCCACGCTCCCCTAGTGTCCTGGGTCATGGATCGTGGCGATGATTCTTGCGCGCTGGGCTCGCCGCACTGCGTTGTGCTCGAATCGATCTGGTTGGTTGACTCTGTCCATCTACTACCGCTGGTCGAGTGCCGTGGTATCCCACTCAAGCCAAAATACGGATGCCGTTACATAGTCACGACACGGCAGTTTTCACACCCGCTCCTGTACCAGCAGCAAAGGCTGGGTGCCCCATTCAAGCCGTATTTTGGCTTGAGTGGGATACCACGGGACAGAGTCGGTACAACGAGGGTTCCCACACTTACCCTAATTTGAGAATGCATTATAGGAGATGCGATATGGTTAACCGTCGGGAATTTCTTATCGGTTCAGCGGCAGTCGGAGCGGCCACAGCCTGGGGGCAGCCCACAGATCGAGCCAAATTGGATCGCATCGCGGTGATGAGCTACAGTTTTGATTCTATCGTCAAGTGGGGGCCGCATGCGGACGATCCGGGTCGTACCATCGACATCCTGGATTTTCCCGCCATGATCGCCGAACGCTACGGTGTTCATCATGTAGAAATCCAGCACACTCACTTTCGTTCGACAGAGCCCGACTACCTGGAGGAGTTTAGAAATCGTCTTAAGAAAGCTCAATCGCAGATGACTCAACTCGTCCTGGAATTCGGCAAGCTGAACATTTCGTCTCCAGATCCGGTGCTTCGAGTGAAAACGATTGACTTGACGAAACGATGGATCGACCACGCGGTGACCCTCGGCTGTCCGCGGGTGATGGTGAACCAGGGCACGCTTGCGCCCGAGGTGCGTCAGACTGCGATCGACACCTTGAAGAAGATTAACGCCTACGCCAAAACCAAGAAGGTCTGGGTGACCATGGAAAACCGCGACGATCCCCCCGGAGAAGGCGGCCGTGCGGCTGCAGGCGCAGCGCCGGCAGATTGGCATGACGAGTATGAAGTGATCAAGGCCGCCGGGATTTGGGCCAATCCCGACCCCGGTGGATTCCCCGACGAACAGGCACGGTGGGCGGGATTGCGCGCGCTGTATCCGTTGTCGTCCGGCAGCAGCCATTTACAGTACAACCCGAAACGGTGGAACGAGGCCAAGGTGATCCGGATTTCAAAGGAGGCCGGATACAAAGGGCTGTTTTCGATCGAAGCCGTACCTGAAGCTAATGGCCGCGATCCTTACAAGGCGGTGCAAAGCATTCTGGACGAGTATCTGCGGGACATTTAGCCTGAAGTGCCCGCGTGACGGACGACGCATTTGTAATGAAGTACCGGGTGTTACGGTAGTCGCGGGTGTCTACGCCCGCGACCCATCTGCTTTTCGGAGACTCGACTTCAGCATGAGGAGCAGCCGACGGCCTCAACCGGAATCGGCAGCGGCGCCCCCTCGAGCGCTGAGACTTTCTGCGGAACACAGCAGGCTCTTCCGAGACGTGCCAAGTCTGATTGCATTGCTTTCTCTTGCCCAATCACTGCGAGCGTTTCGCGAAGAATTCTGGCAGCGCCTGCATTTACCGGCTCGATGATTTTGTAATGCATCCACTTCCCCTCGCGGCGAGCAGTGACGATGCGAGCTCGCCGCAAATAGGCCAGATGCCGTGAAATCTTGGGCTGGCTCTGCCCGAGGATCTCCACGAAATAGCAGACGCACACTTCCCTGCCGTTCATCAGGTTCAACACCCTCAGACGAGTGCGATCGGCGAGCGCGGCAAACAACAGCGCCAGGTCGTAGCTCTTCGTGGAAGTACTCATCCTCGCATTATATACGCCTTGACGGATACGTCTACGAGCGAATACATTCGCCTTAGCATATGCGAGGAGGCAACTCTATGGAATCGACCGTAAACTTTCGGGAACAGGTTAAGGAAAAGTACGGAAGCGCTGCACGGGCTGTGGCGCGGTCCGGCAGCTTGCAGGCTTGTTGCGATCCCGGTCTTTCATGCTGCGATCCGATCACCACAAACCTCTACAGTAGCGATCAAACCGGGGTCATTCCAGAGAGGGCCGTCCTGGCTTCGCTGGGATGCGGAAACCCGACCGCACTGATCGATCTTCAACCGGGCGAGACTGTTCTTGATCTTGGGTCCGGCGGCGGCATTGATGTGCTGCTCTCGGCGAAGCGCGTCGGAGCAGCCGGCAAAGCATACGGTCTGGACATGACGGACGATATGCTGGCGCTTGCCCGCGAAAACCAGAAGCAGGCAGGGGTCACGAATGTCGAGTTCATGAAAGGTGAAATCGAGAACATTCCTCTGCCTGACGACTCGGTTGATGTCATCATCTCGAACTGCGTCATCAATCTCTCAGCCGACAAGGATCGTGTTCTTGGTGAAGCCTTCCGGGTGCTGAAGCCTGGTGGACGGTTCGCAGTATCCGATGTGGTGGTGCGCGGCACTGTTCCCGAGGCTGTTCGCAAGAGCATGCTGCTCTGGGTGGGCTGTATCGCCGGTGCGCTCGAAGAGAGCGAGTACATCGCAAAGCTGACGTCCGCAGGATTCGAGGATGCGACGGTCGAGCCGACGCGCGTTTACAGCGTCGAGGATGCCCGGCAGTTCCTCACCGAGGCCGGCGTTGACGTGGACGCGATCGCTCCCCAGGTGAATGACAAGTTCTTCAGCGCCTTCGTCCGGGGCAACAAACCAAAAACCTCTTGCTGCCAACCTGGTTGCTGCACGCCCGCTCCGGCAGGAGCGAAGGGATAGAAATCATGGCCGTTCATTACAACGTTTTGTTCCTCTGCACCGGCAACTCTGCGCGCTCGATCATGGCCGAAGCAATCCTGAACCACAAAGGGAAAGGCAAATTCTCAGCTTACAGCGCGGGCAGTCATCCGACCGGGCAGCCGCGACCGGAGGCACTTCAGCAGATCGAATCGGCTGGACTCTCGACGGTTGGCCTGCGCAGCAAGTCGTGGGACGAGTTCTCGGTTCCGGATGCACCGAAGCTCGACTTCGTTTTTACTGTTTGCGACAACGCGGCAAAGGAGCAGTGTCCGTTCTGGCCGGGGCAGCCGATGACGGCGCACTGGGGTATTGCTGATCCCGCGGGGGTCAAAGGAACTGCGGAGGAGGTCGCCCGTGCGTTCTGTAATGCCTTCACCGTGCTTGATCGCAGGATCGGGTTGTTCCTCTCGTTGCCTTTGGCAACGCTTGAGGACATGGCCATCAAGCGCGAAATCGACCGGATTGGTCATTCGTAGGAGCTAAGGTGAAAAAGAGCCGGTTGTCTTTTCTGGATCGCTACCTCACGGGATGGATCTTCGCCGCCATGGCGTTCGGCGTCGCTCTTGGCTGGCTTGTTCCCGGAGTCGTGCCGTTCCTGAATCGCTTCAGCATCGGCACAACATCTGTGCCCATCGCGGCGGGGCTGATTCTTATGATGTACCCGCCGTTCACGCGTGTCCGTTACGAAGAACTCCACCAGGTGTTCCGCAACAAGCGCGTGCTCGGCCTGTCTCTCGTGCAGAACTGGCTCATTGGCCCAATCCTGATGTTCGTGCTGGCTATCGTATTTCTGCGAGGGTATCCGGAGTACATGGCCGGGGTCATCATGATCGGGCTCGCGCGCTGCATCGCAATGGTCATCGTATGGAACGAGTTGGCAAAGGGCGATACGCAATACGCAGCCGGCCTGGTTGCGTTCAACTCGCTATTTCAGGTCTTCTTCTACTCGGTCTACGCCTGGGTGTTCATTACCGTACTCCCCCGCTGGTTCGGTCTGCGCGGAACGCAGGTCAACGTCTCCATCGGCGAGATCGCAAAAAGTGTCTTCCTGTACCTCGGTACTCCGTTTATCGCCGGCTATCTGACGCGCACGGTTCTGGCTCGGGCGAAGGGACGCGAATGGTACGATCGAAACTTCGTGCCGCGACTGGCACCGGTGACGTTGATCGCTCTGCTGTTTACCATCGTGGTGATGTTTTCTCTCAAAGGCAGCTACATCGTGCGACTGCCCCTAGACGTGCTCAGGATCGCCATCCCACTGCTGATCTATTTTGTTGTGATGTTCCTGGTTTCGTTTTACATGGGCAGGAAACTTGGCGCGGATTACTCCAAAACAACAACGCTCGCTTTCACGGCCGCCTCAAACAATTTCGAATTGGCAATCGCTGTTGCGGTCTCGGTATTCGGCATCAACTCCGGCGCGGCCCTTGCGGCAGTGATCGGTCCCCTGGTCGAAGTACCTGTGATGATTGCCCTGGTTAATTTGGCGCTGTTTTTCCAGCGCAGGTACTTTGAGACTGCGGAGCCCGGCGAATTTCTGGTCAGCCTCAAATGAGTTCACAGGAAATCCGCTTCCGTGCTGGGCTACTCAATGGCATGGGTCAAAACGGCAACTTCGCTCATTACATTTGGATTCAGTATCGGGAAATTCTTTCAAATCGAGCAAGCCCAGGGTATTGCAACAAGGGGCCGGCTGCTCGGGCCACACAACCTTGCGTTGTTGATGATCGGCATTGGACTGGTGGCGTTGCTGATTGCGACGTTAGAACATCGCCGGGATCTAAACGCGTTGAAGGCCGAATTTCCACAGAACCCTCGCTCGCTGGCCAGAGTACTAGCGGCGTTGGTTTCGATCCTGGGGATACTGGCGTTCGTTTCTGCGCTTCTCCGATAATAGGAGAAAGAGCGGCACACGATTTAGAGCTGCCCCCTGATGTCTCTGCGAAACCCGCTATGCAACTTGCCCATGAACGATAGCGCGTGATTGATTGCGGGAATGTGTTGATAAATAGAGTGGCGAGAATCCTGCGGGATGCCCTTTGCAATGGGTCAACAAGGGGGTCTCGCTTCCTACCGATTTGGCTATTGTTCGAAAACTCCCACGTATCCTCCGGTATCGCCGGTCAGATAAATGATCTTGGTTGGCGAGACAATATAGATGATGCGAGTAAGACCGTCGGGAAGAGTAACTTCGATCCGGCCGTTGCTGCCGACCGCGTTATAAGTTCCGGTGACGTTCTGGTACTGCACCAGTCCGCTGGAAGTGCTGCGGTTGGTAGTGAAGGTGATATTGCCGTTGCCGTCGGCGGTGATAATACCGTCCTCGTTCAGCACGCCAGTGTTATCCAGAGACAGGCTGCCGCCGAGGTAGCTTCCGCTAAGTGAGGCGTTGGTGAGCGATGAGCCGGTCTGGGCTTCGAGAATGCCCGAACTGGAGGACGTGTTCGACCCGATCATAGTCCCGAGGATAAACGCGCGCTTGCTGTCAATGAGGTAGAGGATGGGTTCGGGCTCATTGGGAATGGTGGTCACAACGCGGCCGGTGGTTCGATCGACCGTGTAAGGGGTGCTAAGGTTCGCGCCGTTGGTCAACCCTCCTTTGTACTCGTCGAAGTTGAAGGTGAGGTCGCCGTTACCGTCCGAGAACACAAGTCCCGCAGTGACATCGGGAGCAAGATCTGGCTGAGTAAGGCCGCTGACATGAAAGGTGGATAACAACGCAAAAGAGGCGGTGGTAAAGGAGCCTGCCCCGGTCTGAGCAAGCACAACGCCGGCTGCCAGATCGCCAGCCGATGGCGGATCCAGTGTGAGGGTGAACCATTCACCAGGCGAGACCTGGTAGAAGACATAATTGGAGGCGCCGGCCGCCTGCAGGACGATGCCAAAGGTGCCTCGGCCATGCGAATCGACGCTCATAGGGCTATTGGTATGAAGATTCGTGTACTGCTCATCGATACCTGTGCCGCCTTCGAACGCATCGGCGGCGCCCCCGACGATGTTCCCGTTGGCGTCCGTCTGGAACGAGCCGCTGAGGGCCTGCTGGGGCTGGTTGCCGGCGTTTCCCTTTCCCGTGCCGCTGACCAGAAAAGCATAGGAGCCGGCAGGCGGGAGAATAGGATTCGGCTGCGCGACCTTCATCATGCCAGAGCCGCGCGTGCCTGTGCCGGTGGTGTCATCGAACTCGATGATGCGGATCGCGCTATCGCTGCCGCTGGTGGCTACCGATCCGGGGGCCGCCAGGGCAAATGTGATACTTCCACTCGCTGTGGTAAGCACAAGTGTACCCAGGCCGTCCGTGCCAATGGTCAAAGTACCGCTGGTGATGACCGTCGGCGTTGCATTCGCAGCCGATGTTGTATTCGAGTTGGTGTTCTCATCAAACTCGCCGCCCGTGACCGTATATGGGCTGCCAGAGCCGCTCAGGCTGAACGTCCCTGCAACAGCGACTGAGCCTTTAGGTGAGGTACCAGAGAAAAGGAAGCTGTATGGTCCGGTGGGGATGGTGCCGGGCGCGGGGTTGACTAGGAACTGGAGGCTGACCGAGGCGGTGTTCCTGGCTGCGTCCGTCACAGTGAAATGTGGCGAGGCCGCGCTGACTCCGGCCGGGGTGCCCGAGATGGCTCCCGTGCTCGATGCCAGAGAGAGTCCCGCCGGCAGAGCCGGGCTTGTGCCGACACTCCAAGTGAAGGGCGGTACGCCGCCGCTCGCGGCAAGAGTCTGGCTGTAGGCCGAGCCGTCGGTGCCGGCAGGCAATGAGGTCGTAGTGATCGCCAGTGTTCCGCTGCTGCTCGCGATGCTCGCCTGCAAGGTCGCCTTTTGCGGCGTGGATTCGGAGTCCGCGACCTGGATCGTAAAGTTGCTAAGTCCGGCAGTCGTGGGCGTGCCGCTGATCGTGCCCGTGCTGGAGTTCAACGAAAGGCCGGCCGGGAGGCTGCCGCTGCTGATGCTCCACGTGTAGGGAGTGACACCTCCCGCCGCCGCCAAGGTGACCCCCGCATAAGCGGAATTTACTGTGCCACCCGGTATCTGCGAAGCGGTGGTTGTGATGGAAAGCGGGGTGACGATTGTATAAGCCGCGGACCCGACCGTGGAGGTGGTAAATCCGCTTGCTGTTGCAATCGCATGGATGGTTTCGCTGGTGCTTACCGGGATCGGGCCGTTATAAGTGGTCGAGGAAGTCGTCGGAGTGCTTCCGTCGGCGGTGTAGTAAATCGTGGCGCCCGACGTCGAGTCGGAGAGGGTCACGCTCTGCGCCGAGGTATAGGTCCCGGCAGCCGGAGAAAAGGTAGGCGTTACTGTAGAAGTCTGGGTCCCGCCTCCGTTGTTTTGATTGTTGCTACCACCGCCGCAACCGGCAAGCAGGGCAAACATGATTGTGCCGCATAAAAAACCGGGCTTTCGTGAGCTCATAGTTCCGATCTGCTTCGCCTATTCCCCTTCGGGACAGTGTAGTGGACCCCAACAGTGAGACACGATTTCCTCAGAAAAATGGGGACACACCTGCCGCCGGACAGCTCCCAGATCCTTTCAGGCTTTCAAAGGTCTATCGTCCGATGCCCGGGGATCTCACGCGATGCCTCGTTCAGGTTCGTGCCGTCCCCTAAAAGGGGGACTCCGGTTCTAGTGATCACCTGATTGCAATGAGCAGTCCTCCGCTCAAGCCGATCGATTGTTGGTGACCTCCTGCAAAGCTATAGTCGTAGGCCGGCTCGAGAAACCAGCCAAAGCGGTGCTTGCGGGCGGGCCAGAACATGAAATCACCGGCTACCTCACCGGACACTGAATTGGTTGTTGTCCCATTCTGTCTGAGATGGACCCATTCCGGGCCAACGCCGAGCATGAACTCCGCTTTACGAGAAATGGTCCAGGGCTTCTTGAACAGCAGGTCCGTATCCCACTCTGTCGAACTATGCATGAAGAAGGGCGACACGCCCGCCTCAAGCTCCAGCCAATTCTCGATTGGTGTGGTTTCGACCGCAAAGTTTGGCGCAAAGCTGGCCGCACCTCCGGTCACATTCCAACTTGTAGCCGCGCCGATCTCAAGAATAGCTACGGGATCTTTATCCTCGGGGACTTGGCCGAAGGAAGGGACCGACGAGGTTTGCCCACGAACAGGCAAAACCGCAAACAGAAAAACGCACGCTACCGCTAACGTGGATGCGCGAATATGCATTGAAGTCTCCAGGGAAGGAACAGTTGCCCGCGCTTTACGCGGGAAAACGGCGTGCTAAGAAGAGACGTCAGTGCGAGGAGGTCTGAAAGGAGAGGTTCGAGGAGTTAGAAGAGGCGGGGTTCCTTCAGCCAAAGATGCTGTGCTGAGAATTTGAAGCAAGCGTGGAATCGGCTCACCGGCCGGGAGCCAATGAAAACCACAACACGAGCAGACGCCGTTACAGTCATCCGGTTTCAGCGGAGACGGATGATGTACGGCCGGGCGCAAAGAGGACGAAAAAGCAGTCGCATGTGGTCCATCGCAGAGGTCGCAATGGGGTGAGCTTACCGATATCCAAGCCAGCATCAGGCACAGCAGCCAGGCTGCCATCCGAGTTCCGGCGTGGACGGTATACTTCATTTCAGAATTGTAAATCGGAAGCATTTCCGGACCTAGCCGGGCTGTTTCATTTCAGCCACGCGAATGCCAGGGAATCTGTGTCTATTGCTGTGTCGATGATTGGCTTTGCGACGTTCAGTGCGTCTTCACCATTTGCGAACATCACGACGCCTGACTTTCTTGCTGGGTCGGCCATCACAAAAGCTTTGAAGTCGCCGTTATCGCCCCAATGCCAGAGCAGGACGCTCTTATGTTCGCAGCTGAATGCCCCATCCCAAACCCCAGAAGAGCGTCTTCGACAGCTCTTTCGGTTCTTGCTTAATGCAAATCCTGCAAGCCGGGTCGAGCGCGATCTCAGGCGTCTCCATCTGACGGAGCACGGAGGACGAAAGTCCTTTGCCATTCAGAACTGCGTCGACGAAAAGGGCATAATCTCTCGCGGTTGTATTCAGGCTGGATGCTGCCAGCGCTTCCTTCGGCTTCCACAGCTCACCCGGTGCTCCTTTGGAGTCATACCCCGTAGCCGTCAGGGAATCAAAGCTCGGCCTCCACACATAACTGCTGTTCGTCATCCCCAACGGCTTGAAAACAACTTCGTCCATATAAACGTCCAGCGGTTTCCCGGTAATCTGCTCGACCACGTGCTGCAGATAGATATACCCCTCACCTGAGTAGCTGAAACGTTCTCCGGGGGAGAAATAAATGGGAAGCAAGCCGTCGGAGCCCCGCCAATTCGGAAAGCCGGTTCGATGGCTCAATACCAATCGAGCCGTGATCTTGCCTACGCGTTCGTCTGGAACGTAGGGCTTTGGCAAATAAGAGCTCAACGGAGTGTCGAGATCGAGCTTACCCTGGTCGACCAGCTTGAGCACGCCGTAAGTGAATACGGGTTTGCCTAGGGAAGCGGCTTCAAAGACCGTGTCCGTCCGGACGGGTTCTCGCGTCGTCTTGTCTTTGACTCCGAACCCATGCAGCCAGATCGTCTTCCCATCCCGGATCAAGGCGATCGACATCCCAGGAACGCCGCCCTGTTTCATCAAGCCTGGAACTTCGTTTTCCAGCCGGGAGATCACATCTCGCGTGGACCGAACCGAGGAATCTTGCGCCTGTAACCCCGGGGTTCCCATAACACCAGTAGCGACCGCCACCAACATAAGAACCACACCGACGCCGTACAAAAGTCGGATCAATTCTGCCTCCTGGCAAATCCAGCCGCTCCTCATCAGCAGATGAAAAGCGGTGTTCGTTGCTGGCAGATACGTGCGATCGGTAATTTTGGTTCCGTGTTGATTGATCCGCGGCTCAATGGGGGATTATGTGTTCGTTGATAGAGCGACCCATGCGTGAGCCGGCAGAGCCTTCACTCTTCAAGTGAAATACTCGCCTACTCAACAAATGAGGACGCCGCTCGGGGCCGGCAGCCCCGTGCTCCTGCATGACCAGGCCTGCCCAAAATCGTCCGAGACGTACAAGTTGCCAGCTTTGTCAGCAACCGCGATGGACGATCCATTTGCGGCGATGCAACCGGTGTCAACGATACCGTCGGTCCACGCCGGCATCCCGCCTTCGACGGCTACCGGGGATCCACCTGGCGTGATCGGCCGACGATAAATTCTTCCCTGGGCCGCGAAGTGATCTGTCGAAGCGGAGACAAGTATGTCATTACCCGAGAACGCTACCGCAGAGCAGTACGATGCGTGTAGCCCGTCGTGTTCTATGGTCCACGTTGCGCCTGCGTCGGTGCTCGTACAAAGGCCGACAGCGGACGCCGCGATGACCATGTCAGGATTTGCCGAGTGCGCGCGCACCTCATGAACATCACTGTTGATATCTATCGTGGGCTGCCAGGTTCTTCCACCGTCCATGGAACGCGGAATGCCACCCACGTGAACATTGGCGAACAGTACGCTCCCATTCGCGTTGGCCGCCACCGAGCGAATACCTAAGGGTGGCCCAAGACGCTGCCCATTCACAATTGCCGAACCAGCGAACCAGGTATCCCGCCCCTCGACGTCGTCGAAACTATCGATGGGATCGAGCACACCGTCCCCATCGCTCAGCCGCAACATGCGTGCATCGTCGGTTCCAACGTAGATGCGGTCTCGAACAGCCATACAGCAGGAAAGCGCAAACTCGCTCGTAGCGACGGTTGCCCAATCGCCGCTTGGTGCACGCCTGCGCAGCGAGTGCCGGTCAACAATGGCGAGCGCTCCACCGAGTCCGTATGGTGCGATCCCTCTGACCGACTGGTTCGCAATCTCTTGCGTGCGCCCATCGCCAGTGACAGCGAACAACCCATCGCCCCACGTTGCCACAAGTATTACCGGTTTGGTCACCGATTACCTTCCTTTGTTACATTATCGGTCACCATGACGAACGCAACGCCAGAAGTTCTCGTAGTGGGCGCAGGCCCCGTCGGTCTCAGCATGGCAGCCGAGCTCGCCCGCCACAGTTATGGGCCAAGAGTTGCTTGAGATCTTTCGTTACTGAATCACGCAACCACGGGGTCGTGGCGTGACATGGTGACGTTCTCCGCCGGATCGATTCGTCCTCGTTCTTCGCGGCTGGCGAGAAACTCGGCGAATATCAAGCATGCCCCTATCGCAGCCAGATTGTATACGGCGGCACCCCATGTTGCCTGATTGTGCAGCCGGATAAAAATAGGAGGAATTTCTACAAGACCTTCAAACAGCAACAGCATCAACGCAAGAAGTCTGGCGGCCAGGACATCCATGATTCCCGAGCAAATTGCACTTCCTGCCAGGATGAAGGCGATTCCAGTTAACGCCGCCCAAAAATGTCCAAACCGCATCCAGTGTGGGACGATGCTCGCGAAGACGCGAATGGCGGTGAGGTGAAATAAGCCGAAGATGACAGGAGGCAATCCGAGCATCCAACGTGCGGCGATCGCTGCTCTCTTTGGCAACAGGGAATCCGGTGAGGCGGTGGAGGCGTAAACGATTGCTGCTGGAGCGACCAGCATTAATTGTTGAGCGAGCCCGAAAGACACACCTGCGAAGACGGCGATTCGCCAGCCAAACGCATGAATTGCGGCATAGTACCGAGGTAGCCATAATGCCGCAAAAATCAAGTAGGCGATGGCGGATGCCGCGGCGCCAATCCTTGCACTGCGCCGCCACAAGATTGCAAGACCCGCTGCGACCAGCCAGACGCCCGCGACGTAGGCCAGTAGGTGTTGACCAGGAACATTCTTGCCCAGAGATTGGATGGGCTGATGAGAGGCATCGAAAGCACCCCAGGCGATATCCAGAATGCCGGTGAGAGCAGTGCCCAAGCCATAGAACCAAACTCCAACTTTCATTGGTTGATCTCCCATAAGTCACTTAGCGAGCAGCCAGAACCCAATGACGATCCATGCGTTCCCGACTTCAGGACTGATAGTATGGCCGCAGTGGTACATCGAACAGAGCCATTTTCGTAAAATCTATTGGACCATTTGAGATGCCCAAAGCCGTTAGCTCGTTCGAGCTCACTCTCAAAAGCCGGTCGCGCCATCAGACCCTGACTAATTGGTTGTACGGCGAACTGCGCTCTGCCATTCTGGAAGGCCGGCTCGCGCCGGGCGCCAGACTGCCAGCATCCAGAGATTTTGCCAGCCAGTATGAACTCTCCCGGGGTACAGTCGTCAGCGTTATGGAGCGTTTACAAGCCGAGGGGTATATCACCTCCCGGGTCGGATTCGGTACGTGGGTCAATCGTGTCGAGGCGCCTCGTCCGGCGCGCCAGGCAACCACGACACCGGCATACATTCGTCGCGTCCTTTCGACATATAAACGGCCGCAACCCTGGGTCGACCTGGCTTTTGTTGACGGGATCCGCCCCTTTCGCATCGGGGTTCCAGCCATCAACGAATTCCCGTCCGAGGTTTGGGGACGTATTGCCGCAGACCGAGCACGTAATTTCAGGTCATGGTTAAAGAAAGAGGCTGATCGGCGCGGGTATCGGCCATTGCGCGAGGCGATCGCCGAGTATTTGCGCACGTCCCGTGGGGTGCGGTGCACTGCGGAACAAATCGTCCTCGTTTCCGGAATACAACAGGCGCTCGACCTGTTGGCACGGCTGCTCTTGAAAAAGAGCGATCCGATATGGATGGAGGACCCTGGATATTTCGGAGCCAGAATCGCGTTCGATAATGTCGGAGCCAGGATGATTGCGGTACCAGTGAATGAGGAAGGGCTGTCTGTTTCCGCCGGAATTAAGATCTGTCCGGATGCGAAGGGCGCGTACGTAACGCCGGCTCACCAATTCCCGCTGGGGGTAACGATGTCGCTGGAGCGGCGGATGGCCCTTCTTAGCTGGGCCTCACGCGCCGGCGCTTTTGTTATTGAAGACGACTATGACAGCGAGTACAGGTTTGAGGGACCGCCAGTGCCTGCCCTGCAAAGTCTCGACAATCACTCAAGCGTTATCTTCATCGGATCATTCAGCAAGACGCTGTTCCCAGCTTTACGCGTGGGCTACGTGGTATTGCCTGCGCCGTTAATAGATTTCTTCCTGGGTTTCCGTTACCGAACCGATTTCCGGAATTCATCCTTTGACCAGGCGGTGCTTTGCGACTTCATCGTCGATGGGCATTTGGCGCGTCATCTGCGGAGGATGCGGACTCTGTATGCGGAGCGCCTCGCAACACTCATGGAAGGAGCCAAGCAACATCTGGGTGGGTTGCTTGAGATCTCTAACGTCAGGGCAGGCCTCTACACGATCGGGTACCTCAAGAATGGAATGACTTCACGACAGGCGGAAAAGTTGGCGGCGGCCCAGGGTATTGAGGTTCTTGCGGTCGATCGATGCACCCTGAGACGTCCAGATCCGAATGCGTTGCTCCTCGGCTTTGGCGGATTTGACGAGCTTGCGATACGGCAGGGACTCATTCGACTCACAAGGGCATTGAGCCAGTCAGACCCCGGGACATGAGTCTCAACGAATGCCAAATCGCCGACGTGTTATCCCACTCAAGCTAAAACCGGGCTTGAACCCGATTTACTGCCACGCTGTGCTAGAGAGGTCCGCGTATGCGCCTTTCATTAAGGAAAGGCGCATGAAGTGTATCAACGCCACAAGCCTCCGCAGGAAATCGGGGCAATGGGGTACCCAGCCTTTGTAGCCGGTGAGGCAAACTGTATCGCAAAAATAAAACACTATTGGATCCCAGCAATTTTTCGGCGGGCTATGAAAATTTTCCGTTGACGGTCAATCCTTTAACGCCTATTGTAAAACGCAGAATACAAACAGCTGGCGCCGAACAGCCTTGCGCTTGCCTGTCTCTCAGTCTCCTGCTCTTCCGTTTCTCGCGTCTACACGCGAATCGGAAGGTTTAGTTGAAGATGCATTGCTGGCACCTTTCTTTCATTCACTTGTCAGACCCTCTCCGGCGTTTGCCCGGTTAGCGCGTTGGGTTACACCCCGAAGGCTGTGGCTGCTGAGAATGGTGATTAGTTCTCTGCAAGCGTAAACCCACGTTCCTCAACTAGCGAGTCACGTCCCAAGACGAAGTTCTAATGGGCGCAATCAGTGCTGGTTACATAACCGCACTGCTTTTCTCAGGAGACCCCCATGCGCAGGCTGAATTCCGTTTTTCTACTGTGTCTTTCTCTTATCGCAACCTTGACTTGCGCGCCGGCACCGGCGCAGACAGTCGATACTGCCATCGTAGGAACCATCACGGACAGCAGTGGAGCAGCCATTCCCGGCGCCACGGTGGTCGTCTCGTCTTCCGCCACGGGAACCAAGAAACAGTCCGTCACCAGCTCCAGCGGCGACTTCACCATCAACTACCTCACCCCGGGCAACTTCGACGTGACGGTCACGGCCAACGGCTTTCGCCCCGCGGAGCAAAAAAGCATCGTGCTGCAGATCAACCAGCAGGCGAGGGTCAACCTCGTGCTGGGGGTAGCCGGCCAGGAGCAGACGATCCAGGTGCAGGGCACCCAGCCCTTGCTGCAGACCGAAGACGCCTCCCTTGGCGTTGTTGTGGGAGCGGACAGCGCGGCAAACCTCCCGCTCAACGGCCGCAAGTTCAATGACCTTGCTATCCTTACGCCCGGCGTCACCGTCTACAATCCGGACAATCATTCCTCCAGTACAGACGGCTCGGCTGTCAGCGCCTACGGCTCCCAGGTGACGTGGGCGCAGGTCAATGTCGACGGCGTCACCATGGTCAACAACCGCCACGCCTACATCAACGTCTACCCCTCCGTCGACGCCATCCAGGAGTTCAAGGTGCTCACCGGCAACGCTGAGGCTGAATACGGCGGGGGCGCGGGCACGGTCACCAATATCCAGCTCAAGACCGGCACCAACACCCTGCACGGCGACGTCTTCGAATTCTTTCGCAACACGGCCATGGACGCCCGTAACTTTTTTCTTGTCGCTCCCGTGCCCAAGCAGGTGCTGAAGCAGAACCAGTTCGGCGGCACCGTCGGCGGGCCTATCATCAAGGACCGTACGTTCTTCTTTTTCAGCTACGAGGGTCTGCGGTCTGTGGAGCAGAACGCAAGCCTCGCCAATGTTCTTAGCGTCGCCGAGGACAACGGCGACTTCTCCGCTCTGCTGCCGGCAACCCAGCTATACAGTCCTTATACGGGACTTCCCTACCCCAACAATCAGATCCCCGTCGATCCAGTCGCGCAGAATATCGCCCAGAAGTACATACCACTGCCGAACACCAACCAAAACGGCCTGAATTACGCGGGTGTCACGTCGGGTAACGAGAGTGTGAATCAATACCTCGTGCGCTTCGACCACAAGATCAACGATAACAATCAGCTCGCCTTCCACTTCCTGTATGCATTCCGCAACTTTCCATCTTCCGATCTCAATCCCAACTTCACTTATACGGGTACTTATCCCATATACAACGTGGGGTTGCAGTACGTGCACACCTTCAATGCCGCCATGGTCAATGAGCTTCGTCTGGGCACCGACCTGGAGCACGTCAAGCAACTGAGCACGCTGGCCGGCACCAGCTTCACCGCCGCTTCCATCGGCATCAATGGCTTTGTCCAGCCCAACGGCCAGCCTTGGCCGCCGCAAGATACAGGCTTTCCGGTGTTCTCCAGTTCCGACTTGATTGACATCGGCGACGGCACGGCAGCATCGAACCTCGACGCCAGCGGCACCTACCAGTTTGTTGACAACTTCACCTGGACCAAGGGCAAGCATACGTTGATCTTTGGCGCCGACATTCGCCACAATCAGGACAACGCCACCACCGACAACACGCCCTATGGGCAGCTCAACTTCAACGGCTCCGAAACTGGCTACGACGGCGCGGACCTTATCCTTGGCGTTCCCTCCAGCGTCATCACCCCGGAGGGCGTGCCCCTGACTGCGGCCCGCCAGTGGCGGGACGCGTGGTATTTCCAGGACAACTGGAAGGCAACCCCCAAACTGACTTTGAACCTCGGCCTGCGTTACGACCTCTGGGTGCCGCCGCACGACAACCTCGACACCTCGCGGACGCTCAACTTCAACACCTCGCCGCCGACGGTGGTGAACCTACCCAATCCCATCTGGAAGATCACGCACAAGGACTTCGCGCCCCGGATCGGCGTTGCCTACCTTCTCCCCCATCAGTTTGTGGTGCGCGCCGGCTACGGCATCACCTTCTACGGCGGCCAGTTCGACAATATCAACATCCTGCAACTCAATCCGCCGGTCGATCCCAGCTTCACTCTTACCAATGGCTATACTCCCAGCAACCCCCCAACGGCTACGATCCAGTATCCCGTTTCGCCATCGCTTGTTGCGGCCAATGCCAACGTCGCCTCGCTCCCCATGAACGATCAGCATCCCGACCTTTACCTGCAGACCTATAACCTGACGGTCTCCAAGCAGTTCTGGTCGAACGTCATCGACATCTCCTACGTCGGCGTCAAGGGCAACCACCAGGACACCTCCGATGAAAACTTCAACTCCGGGCCGCCGCAGCCCGCAAGTGGCAACGTCAACGCCAACCGGCCCTATCCTACCTTCGGCACCATCCGGCTTATCGACTTCTCCGGGGGGGCATCGAGCTATAACGGACTGAATATCCACTTCGAGCATCGGTTCACGCACGGGCTAGAGTTCACGGGGTCTTACAGCTGGTCTCATCTGCTGGACAATCAGGGCACAGACATCAACAATGGCAGCAGCGAAACGCAGGTCCCAGCGTCAAAGGAGTGGGCCAGCGGTCTTACCGATCAACGCAACTACCTGACCATCGCCTTTGTCTGGGAGTTGCCCAAGGTCTCGGGCGGAAACGCCGCGATGCGCGCGGTCGTGAATGGATGGGGCATCAACAGCATCTACCAGTACATTAGCGGCAGCCCCCTCTGGTTGACCCAATCCATAGATGGCGAGAACAACGGCAACCAGAACCAGCGCCCCGATCTGGTTCCTGGTCAGCCTCTGCACGTCGCCCACAGAACGAACGCCGAGTTCTTCAATACCGCCCGTTTCACCCCGGCGATTGCGCATTACGGCAGCACGCCGCGGAACCCGGTGACCGGGGTCAAGAACGATCCGCTCACCCTGGCCGTCAAGCGAATCTTCCCCCTGCCCTTCGAGGGGCAGCACCTGGATTTCCGCTTCGAGGCTTTCAACGCCTTCAATCATCCTCAGTTCGCCGCCCCTGGGGTGGTTCAGGGCTCCAGCACCTTTGGGGTGATCAGCGGGACCCATACCGACAACCGCGATTTGCAACTGGCCTTGAAATACGTCTTCTAGGCCGGCGGGCAGGAACAGAAGCACAAGAACGGTGAAGTGGTGACTGCGTTACCATTTCACCGTTCAGGAGGAACACCCAAATGCGGAAATTTGGCTCGGATGAATTGAATCGCCGGGGATTTTTAGGCGGCCTGGGCTTTCTGGCCGCTTCCCTATTCGGCGGACAGAGGTTATGGGGAGCCCGTGGTGCGACATCGAATAAGCCAGAGGCCTGGACGGGAAAGATTACCGGGCTGGGTGAAACCGGGAATGTGTATCAAGAGCTTGGCTTAACCACGGTCATCAATGGCCAGGGAACAGAGACGGTTCTTGGCGGTTCGCTCATCCGTCCGGAAGTAAAAGCGGTGATGGAACTGGCAGCTCAGCATTTCGTCGTCATCATGGACCTGGAAGCAGCGGCAGGGAGCCGGATTGCAGAGATGCTGAAGTTGCCGCAGGGGTATGGAGCGATTGTCACTTCAGGTGCGGCGTCGGCAATCCAGAATGGATACTCAGGAATTCTTACCGGCAGCAATGCTATGTATATCAAACAGATTCCGGATTTGACGGGGATGAAATCCGAGGTGATTATCCAGCGGGCACATCGCAGCGGATGGGATCATCAGATTCGAACGACCGGGGCAAAGATGGTTGAAGTTGAGACGGTGGAAGACGTTCATAAGGCGATGAGCGAACGCACCGCTGCCATGCACTTTTTGAATTTAAGCGACCCGGATGGTCAGATTAAACGAGCCGATTGGGTGAAGCTGGCGCATGCGGCAAACGTGCCGGCCTTTCTGGATGCCGCAGCGGATGTACCGCCAAAATCCCGTTTGACGGACTACGCCAATATGGGGTTCGATTTGATCGCATGCAGTGGCGGCAAGGCAATCAGGGGTCCACAGTGTACGGGTCTGCTGCTTGGACGCCAGGAGATGGTGCACAATGCGTTGCTGAACATGAGTCCGAATGAGGACACCATCGGGCGGCCTACTAAGGTCGGCAAGGAAGAGATCGTGGGAGTGTTGAAGGCGCTGGAGCTTTACCTGGCGGAGGATCAGGAAGCTCTCGATAAAGATCAGTGGCGGCAACTGGATACGGTAGCGGCGAAGGTATCGAAGATAGCTGGAGTAAAGGTGACACGAGAGGTGCCGGAAATCGCCAATCACTTTCCCGCGCTTCAGATACATCTCGACCCGGCCCGCTTCTCCGCTAGCCCTCATGAGATTACAGAGCAGCTTGCCAGGATGAAACCTTCCATCGTTCTCACGGAGGGCTCAAGCACGATTGAAATGACCGCTATCGACCTGCAACCCGGCGAAGACAAGATCATCGCGGATGCATTAGCAAGTGCTCTCTTGGCGCATTCCGTCAACGGATAGCTGCGCAGCTTGATGCGCACGTGTAACCATCCGTAACGGGTTTTTTACCCGGTGAATATGGAAAACAGTAATTGTTTGTTTGGTGAAGTTTATATTTGGAACAGCGCTCCCCCCCGCCGTCGCCACTCTTGTGATTTTTGGGGGAGAATTTTATGAGTTCTAGCCCGGTGAAACTCAGGCTGGAATTAATCGTTGACATTCATAAGAAAGCCCTTTAGACTCGCCCCTTGCGAAAACTAGAGGCCCGGAATGGCGGCAACTGCCAGTCCTGAAGACGTTAGGACCAGCGCCTGGGTATAGACGTTCGTCAGTTTTCGGGTTCGAATAGCACAGCTCTCAGGGCCCCCCCCACCCTGGATTTTGCATTGACTTAGCTCTTGCCACAACCTATGAAGAAAGTACAGACCAGCAAGCTGCAGAATAAGTTGAACAAGCAATCTTTGCATCCGACGTTAAACACGTCGATTTAAGGGGAAGAACAACATGGCTGCAAAAGCTGAATTAGCACCGACCATCAATGCGCAGACGATCAAAGCTGCACAGGAAGCACTCAACAACGCCCCGTCCATGAGCGACGCACCGGGAGTCGATAAAATCCGCGAGTTGCTCTTCGGCAACCAGATGCAGGACTACGACCGCCGTTTCGCGGTGATGGAAGAGCGCTTTCTACAAAAGATGCGCGATATGGAAGCAGAGTCCACTCGCGCCCTTCAGAGCATGGAGTCCTCGATGAAGAAACAGCTGGAATCGATCGCCAGCCAGATTCGCCAGGAGCAGGATCTTCGCGCAGAGGCGGACAAGGAGTTGGGCCGCGGCCTTCGGGAACAGATCCAGGGATTGGAGAAGCACCTGAGCAAGGTCGCCGACCAACTGGCCAGCCTGGACCGGGACTTCACCGAGAGATTGGGCCACGAATCGCAAACGTTGCGCGAAGAGATCCGGCGCCGGACCGACGACACTCGCGCGGCCATAGAGCGGATGTTTGCTGAACTGAGCAATGTCAAAACCGACCGCAATCTGCTGGCCGGTCTATTCGTCGAAATTGCCCGATGCCTGAATCAGGACACGACGGCGAAGGCGAACGGAGGTACTCGCGGCAGCGGCCAACGATCCTGAACCGAGTGGCCCGCCCCACGCCGGCTTTTGAACGGAATATCGCGATCGGAGACACCGTGATTTCTAGTGTTTCCCTGCTCGACAGGGACAGTTCGGATCCCCCGCTCTTACAGCCCGATGATGCCCGCGCCAAACGGCTCGCCGTGCTGCTATTCGAGGTAGCGCGCAGCCTGAATCACGACCTGGCGACGGCGCTCCCCAGGCTCGAAGGGGATCCGAAACTGGAGGCGCTGCGCAGCGTGATTCTCGAGGAGGATCGAGCCGCGATCGCCAAGCTGCAGCAGAAGTTTGATGATCCGCGGCAGTTCGCTGAAGCCATCAGCTCCGTCCTGGCCGACGCCTTCGCCCTTGCCGGATCTAGAGACGAACAACTCGCAAAGGCTCTGGCGCCAATCCTGGAACTGGCGACCCAGGCATCGATCCGCAAAAATCCAGGCACCCTGGTTGGCATCCTCTACCCCCTGATGGGACCGGTGATCCGTAAATCCATCGCCGAGTCTCTTGACGGTACGCTGCAACGCCTGAACCAGGCGTTCAAGCACAGCTTCTCATGGCAGGGATTGAAGTGGCGCCTGGAGGCGTTGCGCAGCGGAAGCAGCTTCGCCGACGTGGTGCTCAAACACACGGTGCAGTTCCGCGTCGAGCACGTCTTCTTAATTCACCGCAAGACCGGCCTTCTCATCGAGCACGTAGCGGCGCCGGAGGCGACCGCACAGGATCCCCAGCTGGTTTCCGGCATGCTGATCGGCCATCCAGGACTTCGTGCGCGACTCGTTCGAGGGAACCCATAAGAGCGGGGGAGGCGGCATCGATACTCTGCGGCTTGGCGACCTGCTGTTATGGTGCGAAGAGGGACCATTCGCGTTCCTTGCCGCCGTCATTCGGGGCAATCCGCCCGAATCGCTGCATGCGGTACTGCGCGAAACACTGACCCACATTCACGACCAATTCCGGAGTCCGCTGGAAGAATTCCAAGGTGACTCCGCAACTCTGGGGGACCTGGTCACGCCACTGGAAGGTTGACCTGCAGCAACAGGAACGGCCGCGTGAAACGCAGTTGTCACCCTGGCTGTGGGTCATGCCCCTGGTGTTGTTGCTTGTCGCCGGCGGGTGGATGATTCAGCGGACAATTGACCGAGCTTCGTGTCGACGCGTATGTCCAGCGACTGCGTGAGGAGCCAGGCGTCGTGGTTGCCAGCGCCGAATTCCGCAACGGAAAATGGCAAATTTCCGGTTTGCGTGATCCCCTGGCCGTCGATCCCGCCGTGTTGCTGTCGCAGTCGGGTTTGAATTCTAAACGTGTCGTCGGTCACTGGGAGTCGTACCAGGCGCTGGACCCGGCGATCGTTCTGCGGCGTCTTGCCGCCAGTCTGAATCCTCCGCCCTCCGTCTCCTTGTCATTGAATGGCGACACGGTACAAGTCACGGGAAGCGCTCCACAGTACTGGGTCGAGCGGGCGAGAATGCTGGTCGCGGCGCTGCCCGCGGGTTCTCCCAAGGTCGATTTCAGCGCCCTCACGCGACGTCCAGGATCCGGAATTTATTCGCCTGCGCGATGCTATACAGGGGCATATTATTGCGTTTCGATTCAAATGCGGACCGGCCCGCGCGGGGCCAGGACGCCACGCTGGATGCTGTTGCCGACGAGTTCCGCCAACTGATGCGCGTGGCGAAGCGTCTTGGTTTCTCTGTCCGCATGATGATTTCCGGCCACGCGGATGCCATCGGCAACGAAACGGCGAACCTATCCCTCAGCGCGGCTCGAGCCGAGGTCGTCCGCTCCATGCTCAAGGCGCGGGGCATCGCTCCGGAACTGCTGACCGTGCGCAGCGCCGGTCCACTCGAACCCGTGCAGGCTCCCAACGGCAAACTAACCGCGGCGATGAATCGGAGAGTGACATTCACCGTGATTACCAGCGAGTAGAGATCTTTATGCTTCAGAAGAAAGTGTGTCATGTTGGGGGGATTCGGCGTCGGCAAGACCAGCCTGGTTCGGCGCTATGTTCAAAGCATCTTTTCGGACACATACTTGACCACCGTTGGCGTCAAAATCGAGAAGAAGATGGTGAACGTTGGCGCCGCAGATGTCGCTCTTATCCTCTGGGATATTGCGGGCGAGGACGAGGTCACGGACAATACGTACAAGCTATCTTCGCGGTGCTGCGGGATATTTCCTGGTGGTCGATGTCACGCGGGGTGAAACCCTCGAAGTCGCCAAGTCGATACAGGCTCGGGTAACTTCGGAAATAGGTTCGGTTCCTTTTCTGTTCCTTTTCAACAAGACGGATCTGAAGGAGGAGTGGGAGATCCCGGAACAGTTCCGTCGAAGACTTGAAGGACGCGGGATGCGTAGTTCTCCGGACCAGCGCCAAGACCGGTGAAGGAGTCGAAGAAGCATTTCAGGAACTCGCGAAGCGCATGGTGTTGTGACCGATGCTGGATATGCCGGACCCGCATTTCAGAATGGCTGCTGCTCCTCGTTAAGTCCCAGCGTTCCATAGCCCATCTTCTCATCAACAACGAACTGGTCCTGATCAAGGCAGGCGGAGAGCTGGAATACTACGGACTGGGTGATCTAAAGCACCAGCATTCCGCCTCCAATCAATTGCCATTCCTGGAAGGTCTGCTGCCCTTAGAGGAAACACCTTTTCTTTTAGAGTCCGTGGGAATGCCTAGCGGAAGTGTGGCGGACGTTCATTTTTTTGCCGACGAAGATATGACGTGGGTCGTGCTCCTCGACGTGACCGCGGAACATGACGATGCAAGAAAAATGCAGCAGAAGGCGTACGACATGACGCTGTTGAGCCAGCGCGAGGCACGCCTCATTGCAAAGCTCGAGGCCGCGCACAAGGAGCTGACGCTGGCCCACCGCGACTTGGCCGAATCCCGTGATGAGCTTCTACGGGTCCACAACCGGCTGCAGCAGGAATTGCGCGATGCCGAGCGCTATGTTCTTGCGATCTTGCCGGCGCCGGTCGCGGAGCCGTTCGCAGTTGAGTGGCTCTTCGTTCCTTCCACGGAACTGGGAGGAGATTCCTTCGGTTATCACTGGATCGATAGCGAGCACTTTGCCCTTTACCTGCTGGACGTCTGCGGACACGGCGTCGGTTCGGCGTTGCTGTCGATCACGGTAGCGAATACGCTCCGGTCCGGCGCCTTGCAGAACACCGATTTCCGTATGCCTGAAGCGGTACTGGGCTCGTTGAATCAGGCTTTCCAGATGGAAAATCAAAACGGTCTCTATTTCACCATCTGGTACGGCGTCTACCACCGCCCTACAGGAACGCTGCGCTATGCGAGCGCCGGACACCCACCACCCATTCTGGTGAGCGGTGCAAGAGAACAGCGCGGCAAAGCGGAGTCGCTGCCGGGCGTTGGTTTTCCTGTGGGTATCCTGCCGGACTGTCGCCTTACGAGAGCAAGGAGTGTACTCTCGCCGGCCCTGCGCGGCTGTTCCTCTTCAGCGACGGCGCTTTCGAAATCACGCGGCCGGACGGGACCATGCTGGAATTCGAAGCTTTCGAAGAAGTCCTCACCCGCGCAGTTCCGGAAGGCGCATCGGAACTGGAAGAACTCCTCCATTTCGCTCGAGACGTCCACGGCTCAGAAAAGCTGGACGATGATTTTTCAATAATAAAGATGACGATCTGACCAGCTGGCCGGGTTTCGTGGATAGTAAGTAGTGAGTGGTTCCAACATGGCAGGCAAGAGCACATTCCTATGTGTCTGGATAATCCACGCCGCCACCGCCCGGCCCGTAGTAATAGAACTCTCCATGCCCAGTGTGAACCAAATGCAACGCCGCAGAACGCGGTTGGTCCCGGCCTCAAAACGCTGGCCAACTCCTAAACAGGTCCCTAGCTGTAGCTAGGGACTTTTCCTTTGCTGGGCATGGTCTGATGCACTACAAAGGGCATCCGTCATCGCACTTCCTGTCGCCGGCCAGTTGCCCTGCGCGTCCTTCGGGAGGCCGCCACTGCCGAAACGGTGTGTCCGAGGTTTGAGATCGATGCTCGACTCCAGCTTCTCAGCACAGCCTTCGTCCCGGCAGACGATCCCAGCCCTTATGCCGTCTACAGGCATCTCAATAGTGTAGAGGTGTCACATGAACGAGCAACACATGAAAGGTGCAGCAGATAAAGTGGCCGGCAAGATTAAGGAGTTTGCGGGGCGCGTCACCGGCAACAAGAAACTTGAAATTAAAGGCAAGGTTGACCAAGTAAAAGGGGCTGTACACAATGCAGTCGGCGATGTCAGGGACGCCGGCAAAGAAGCCATTGACAGCGTAAAGAACGCACCCAGTAGGCACTGAAGCCGAGGCCGCGCTGAGCCGCTCCTCTTAAAACGGAGAGCGGCTTTTTCTTTCAGACTAAGGCGTTCATCGCGCATTAGGAAATGTAATGCACTGCAAACCCGGTCTCGTCGTCCGTTGCTCACCACGAGGAAGATGCGCCAAGAAGGCGACCGAGCCAGCGTCCCTGACGATAATGCAGCGCTGCTGCTTTGGCCGCATCAGCCGCTTTCCTTTCCTCACGCTCCCACTTACGATCAGGCCGCAACAAGTCGAACAGCACCGGCAACGTGATGCGGCCGAGCACCAGGAGTATCGCCAAGATCCCCAGAAATACAGATACAGACATTAAGGAGAGTAGGAAGGAGATCAGGTACCAGAGAACTACGCACAGAACAATCAGCCCAGCGAGAAAGAGCATCATATAACCCTCCGCTGCACACACTGTTATTTTACATCGGCACAGAGATCCACATGAAAAGACCACAACTTCGACTTGACGGGGTGAAACTAGCGGAATATGCGGTCACGGTGACAATGACCTATTCATGAAAAGGCTGAAGGTCGTTTCGTGGGCGAACTTTTGAAGAAGTAGCAATACACTATCAGGACAGTACTGCCTCTTGACAACCGCAGCTGCATAAGCCTAACGTTATTTTTGAGCGAGTTTCTCTTCTTACTCTTTCAGGTTCACTGAACTAAGTCAGCCCATCTGAAGTTTTTCCTCTTAGATTACTGCTAAGGAGGAACTGTGTTATGACACTATTAACCGGTTGGGAATCTCTCCGCGAATTTTCCGCAATGCAAGAACGCATGAACCGCATGAACCGCATGAACCGCGTTTTCCGTGAGTCGTACAACCCCGAAGGCCCGGAAGAGGCGTTGACAACCACCACCCTCGCACCGCCGGTGGACATTTACGAAGACGAGCACAACATTGTTCTGAAGATTGACGTCCCGGGCATCGACGAAAGAGACATTGATGTCCGCATTCAGAACAGCACCCTCACCGTCCATGGCGAGCGCAAGATCGAGAAGGAAGAAAAAGAGGAGAACTTCCGTCGCGTCGAGCGGCAATACGGAAGCTTTACCCGCTCGTTCACGCTTCCCACCTCCGTGGATCCGGGGCAAGTGAGCGCCCACTGTGACAGGGGCGTGCTGAAGATCAACCTCGCTAAGAGGGTCGAAGCCAAGCCGACGCAGATCAAAGTTAGTGTTGGCGGCGAGAAGACAGTCGAGGCCCAAGCCCCCATCAAGGCCGCGTGAAACCAGTAGCCAGTGACGGAAATGGGAGGCGGTATCAAACCACCTCCCATTTGTCGTTTGACGTCAGGTTGAATACTCTGGTCGGCTGTTCCAAAAGGCTTACTGCAGATCGATGGCGCGTCTCGCTCGTGTAGTCGCCGTCGCAGGTGCGCGGCATTTCCATGGTGGTTACTTCGTCCCACTCATGTCGCTGAGTTCCGATTTTCGCAATGAGTCCACGGCGAGATTTGGTACCGGATTCGTACCCGGAGTTCGGTGAGGGACGCCCTCCCGGCTGTCCACGCCTTTCGAATTCGGCCGGCTTACTGTCCGCCGAATTCGTTAAGCGCCTCCGAGAGTTGCTCCAGCCCCTTGGTTGTCATCTCCGGATCGCCGCCAATACCGATACGGAAATGTTCCGGCATGTTAAAGAAATGTCCGGGAACAATAGTAGTTTCGTACTTGGCGCGTAGCAACTCGCAGAACTCTGTAACCGAGCCGTGCCTGAGCTTGGGGAAAGTGATGGTTCCCCACTTTGAACGGAAGACGTCGAGATCGCTCCTGCCATCGAGAAAGGCATCCAACGCAAGGCGATTTGCGTGGAGCAATCGATTTGCACGCCTGCCAATCAATTCCAGATGATCGAGAGCGATCACGCTGAGCAACTCGGCCGGATGTACAGGTGAATTGTAAAATAGGTCAACGAGCTTCCATATCCGCCCGGCAAGGCCGGGGTTGGCAAGAATCCATCCACAGCGGAGACCGTTTAGACCATACGCCTTAGTGAGGCTGTTCGTAACGATAAAGTGACCGCCGAGTTGGAAAGAAGAGCGTACCGCGTGGTCGAAGACCAAATCGAGATACACCTCATCTACCAGGACCCATGCGCCCATGCGCGCAGCCAGGTTACCGATTTCGACCAGCGTCGTTTCCTCCGTGAAGGCCCCGGAGGGATTGTGGAGATTGCTCAACACAATGAGGCTCGTCTTAGCCGTGAGCTGTCTGCGCATTTCGTCAGGATCAATCTGGAATCCATTTTCCGGAAGGCGATCGAACCTTAGAATATTCGCACCCAGCCAGGACGCAACCTCGACCACCGGACCGTAGGCTGGCCGTTCGATCAAAACGTCATCTCCCGGCGTAATGACGGCCGCCATCGCCAAATAATTCGCCATCGATGTCCCATTCGCAGCCACGATGCACTCTGTTGCGACATCACATTTCCGGGCAAGGCGTTCTTGCAGGGGAGCGTAGCCGTACACACCAGGTCCATTTATCTCTAGGTCTTCGATCGACACATTCAGAGCCGACAATGGAAGGTTCATAATTCCGCTGGTTGCCAGGTTGTACCGGGCCGTAGAGTGAAGCTTGGCCCACGCAAGGTACTTCGATTCCATAGCTCTCGTGTTAAGGTTCATGTCCTACCAAGTTGCTGCGCAATGATGCACATTGGCGGATGAATTTCTCTTGTAAATCTCCTTAAGTGCTTTTTACGTTAGGTAGCTTATGGTTTCGCGTTGGGATGGGACTTCAAGAAGGCGCTGAGGGCGTCGGGCATGAAAGCTGCGGTGCTGAATGCGTAGGGTAGCGCAGATTCGAACGTGGTGACTTTATAGTTGCCCCGGCCGTCGGTAAGTATCAGGAGGATAGGCGGCTTCCCTTCCGCGTGATTGAAGGTGCTGACCTCGTAGCCATATTGGCGGTCGCGGTAACTGACGGCCGGCCATTGACCTGGTTCGCCCGCAACCACAATTGCGCGCATCAGGTAGTCGCTTTCTGTGGCGGCCTGTTGCAGTAGCCCACCGATAGGATAGCGGTAATGAAATGCCGCGTCATCGGCCCCTGCGGCGCGATAAGTTCTTCCCGACCAGGATAGTCCCGCGGCACCGGTATTGTGGCCGGGAGTAAACAGCGTGATGCCGGCACTGCGCGCGTCTTCCGCGGACTTTACCAGGGTCGTTAGTTGCTTTGCGCTGAGGGGAAGTTGCGCCGCATCCACGACGGGGAAATCTCGCTCGCAGACGAGTTGGTCCATAAAGCGGCTCACGCGTACGGTGTGGTCGGATGCCTGGCCGCAGGCGACAAGCAAATGTTCGTAGTCGGTGGTGGCAATCTGGTAGTCACGGCAGTCGCCGCAGCTCCCCGTGCCGCCGCACGTTTGACCATAAAAAGCCACGAAGCGAACAGCGTGGTGCGTTGCTTCTGAGCCGTATAGCACCATTACGTGATTCAGCAACGACGTTTCGCCGTGGATTCCCTCAGGACGCCCATATTCCGTATTGCCGCCAAGCACCACCTCTTCCTTGCCGTTCACTTCGAGCACGGTGGCGGCGCGTACCTGGAAATGGGAGATGAATGTATCCGTGTGGACTTTTTCCGCTGCGTCCAACGCCTTGAATATCTGGCTGCGGAGTTTGGCATCCGGCACAACAGCTTCGGACTCGCGGGTCAACGTCCATTTGGGGGTGCTCTGGGATTGCCGGGATCCGCACCCTGCAACCACGCCGCACAGCAACAGAAGAACAGCAGTGTTGAGCTTCAATCGAGTGGTCTCCCTTCCCTGGTCCAAATGCATCGGACCCTATCGGCCGCATTGCTTCGGCCCGTAGGGCCGTTCCCAAACGTCAGCCCAGCCCGGCAGGGCTGGGAACCAATACCGAGAACATCCGAGCGCCGGAGGCGCGGTACTCATCCAAACACGTATTTGGGATCGTAGGGTACGTCAGCCTTTTTCAATAGCGCCAGGAACTCCTCCTCGAAGGTCATCTTCTTGTGGTGCTCGGGTTGACTGCGAACATAGGCCGTGACCTTGTCGAGTTGCGAAAGACCCACGCTGAAGGCCCCATATCCGTTCTGCCATTGAAATGCAAGGCCCCGTTCCTGCATGAATCGCGACGAGTTCGCCTTGAAGGTGTTGATCGCGGATGCCAATGAAATTGTTGCAGGCAGCATGAAGAGAAGATGGCTATGGTTCGGCATTCCTCCCGCAGCCAGAAGCGGGATTTCTGCTCGCGCGCGATGGATGCAATGAACGAATAGAGCCGTTTCTCGAATTCGGGCGGGATGAGATTTTGTCTATCTTTGGTGCTGTAGATCGCGTGGACGTAATTGTTGGAATAGGAATGGCTCATGTGCCTCAAAGAGCTACGCGCAGGATAACAGGTTTGGTGCCGCGCCTCCGGCGCTCGGATCATCCTGTGGGATTGATTCCCAGCCCTCCCGGGCTGGGCTGCACAGTTTGGCAGCCGGCCCTCCGGGCCTGGTTTCGAATTGCCATTCGCAGATTGTTGGGTATCCGTCATTCAGCCCTGCCGGGCTGGGCGACGTCTCACAGCGCTCCCGGCAGTCGGTCAAGGCCTACCGGCCAGCCTCCGGCCCGGTAGAGCAAAACCCACAGTTCGGTTCAGTGCATCGCAGCTCAGCCTGTTGGGCCACACCCAGTGAGTACGGGATACCCGGTTTCTTGAAGCATTTCCCTAAACAACTGCCGGAGGGCCCGCTCCTTAAATTTGAGCAAAGATAAATATTTTTCAAAGATTCAAGAAGCTGATGCGCAATCTTCGGTATCAGAATGAGCAGGTGGATTTGGCTGCAGCCGGACTACCCCCGCGAAACTTTGCGCAACTCAACACGGGTTTACAAAGAGGAACCTCCATGACAGATACAAATGCAGTGATCGCCGTTTATGACACCCACTCGTCAGCAGACGAGGCGGTTAAGGAACTTCAAAAGGCCGGCTTCGACATGAAAAAATTGTCCGTCGTCGGCAAGGACTATCACACCGAAGATCACGTCGTAGGCTACTATAACGCGGGCGACCGCATGAAGCATTGGGGCAAGTTCGGAGCCTTTTGGGGTGGCTTGTGGGGTCTATTGTTCGGCGCCGCATTCTTCTGGGTACCCGGCATAGGCCCGGTACTGGTTGGCGGCCCGTTGGTGGCCTGGATTGTCGCCGCCCTGGAGGGTGCGGTGTTCGTCGGTGGGCTGAGTGCTATCGGGGCCGGTCTCTATAGCTTGGGCATCCCCAAGGACAGCATCGTGGAATATGAGTCAGCCGTAAAGGCCGGCAACTTTGTCGTGGTCGCTCATGGAACCGCCGATGAGGCCGCCAAAGCCAAGAGTATCCTGAGCACCTGGAAACCAAGCAGCCTGAGCGATCATGTTCTCGAACCCACGGGGGTAGTGGCAAGTTGACGCCACCGGCCTCTTCGGTGGCCGCTACGCCGGCTGAGCGGTATTCTTTATCATTGCAATTAAGGGATACCAGGTGGCCACTGTAAAGCTCTGGACCGATGACGAAATAGCAGCCGTCCCAACAGTGAAGGCCGTATTCGACGATATACGCGCCACCCGCAAGTCAGAATTTGTTAACAATTTCTGGCGTGCTCTGGCAAATCAGCCCAGCCTTCTTGAGCGAACCTGGGCCAGCGTCAAACACGTGATGATTGAGCCCGGAGCGCTCGATCCGCTTACCAAAGAGCTGGTCTATATAGCGATCTCCACGGCCAACAGCTGCAGCTACTGCATCCACTCACACACAGCCGCGGCGCGCGCCAAAGGTCTCACCGATGAACAATACGCCGAGTTCCTGGCGGTTATCGGCATGGCTGCTGAAACAAATACCCTGGCCAACTCGATGCAAATCCCCGTGGATCAGGAGTTCCTCATCAAATAGCCCTTCCATCCTCTTTTCCCCCTCGCTTCTGGTGTCTCGAGGGGATAGACAAGCCCTTCCAGCACGAACCCCGCGCGCAGCTACGAATACCCCGTCCGCGACATCTTATGATCATCTATGTAGTTGCGAGGTATGTATGTCCAACACCGTAAAGATCGTTCGCTTCCACAAGACGGGACCGGCTGAAGTCCTCCAGTTTGATGAACTGCCACTTCCGGAGCCTGGCCCGGGTGAAATCCGTCTCCGCGTCAAAGCTCTCGGACTCAACCGCGCCGAGATCATGTTCCGCAATGGCCAATACCTGGAGACGCCAGTCCCTCCATCAAAGAACGGTTACGAGGCCGCCGGGATCATCGAAGCTGTAGGACCAGGTGTCGATACGAGGTGGATTGGGAAGATCGTCAGCACTGTTCCCGGAACCTTCAAACTCCAGGACCACGGAGTTTATGGCGAAGTCGCGGTTGTTCCCCTTCATGGAATCGCGGAATATCCCTCAACCCTTTCGTACGAACAGGGAGCATCCATCTGGATGCAGTACCTTACCGCATACGGTGCGCTCATCTGGCTTGGCCGGGTGGGCAAAGGAGACTTTGTGGTCGTGACCGCGGCCAGCAGCAGCGTAGGCCTAGCTGCTATTGAGATGATCAAAGTCGAGGGCGCCATCAGCATCGCCGTCACCCGCACCGCCGCCAAAAGAGCCCTCCTCTTGAAAGCAGGCGCCGATCATGTGATCGCTACCGAGGAGGAAGACCTGGTGGCCCGGGTCAACGAGATCACTTCGGGTAAAGGGGCGCGCATCGTCTTCGATCCCATCGGGGGCAAGATCCTCGAATCGCTCGCCGCCGCGACAGCGCGCAAGGGCATCATCTTTGAATACGGAGCCCTGGCGGCCGAACCCACTCCCTACCCACTCTTCACGGCACTCGCCAAGGGTCTCACCATCCGTGCCTATACGCTCTTCGAGCTGACACCCGATCCAGTATTCGCGGAAGCAAAACAATACATCTTCGACCATCTTGCTTCCGGTGCTTTCACGCCCGTGATCGATAAGACATTTCGTTTCGCTGAAATCGTTGAAGCCCACCGCTATATGGAGTCGAACGCTCAGATCGGTAAGATCGTCGTCACCCTCCAAACCGCGTAAGCCTCCTTTTTTGCCGCGCTATACTTAGCGCTGAGGTGATCTGGGATGAAAAGCAACAGCGATTGGCAGAACCGCTTGGGAACAATCAGAGTCGCAGCGCTGGGCGTCATGGTGGTGATCATCGGCGTCATCTGGTTCGTCCGCCACTAAGGCGTAGTGAGAGCCAGGCTGCACTCCCAATTCTCCTGCGGGGTGATGATGCTAGTTCGCCGAGGGCTTGTCCACATTGTCGATGACGTAATACTCAATGGGACCTCTTTGCGGCTCGAGTTTCAGTCCAAGTTGCTGTTTGACGGCCTCGAAGATCGAGGGCAGGTTTTGCATCTCGGGAGGCAGGCTGTCTCTGGAAATGTTAGGTGGAAGCTGCGGGGCGAACTTTAGCGTGAAATCGTAGCTCTGGCCGAGCCCCGTCTGGTCGACGACAGGTCGTCCATCGTTCTGCAACTGCTGGCTCAGCCACCAGGTCAAATATTGCATAGGCACTCTCGTGCCGGTGAAGCCTCCACCCGGAGCGGGAACAATCGGAATTCCGAGAGCCTGTCCAGTCCCGTTGGCTTTCATCTTCAAGCCGGACGTCTCCACCGTCAACGCATAGACCGGGCCCTCCTTCACCTCCTTGTGGAATCTGAGATTGAACCGGTCCGCTAGCAGGTTTTGAAACATCACGTGCAGGTCGTCCACGCTGGAAGGATGGTCGGCCCTCGCCTCAATGTCGAATCGATCGGTATTGATCCAGTCCGGACCGCCAAGGATCTGGCGCATGGGCACCTTGTACATCAGGCTCATCATCAGTTTGAAGGGAACGTTTTCGGCGGTGTATCCACTTCCCCCGGGCAGTGGCTTGATTCCGTAGACGGCGCCGGCGCTCGAGTGCGAAAGCTTAATGGACGCGACCTCAAAGGTGAGTCGGGTTGGTGTAGTGGGCTCCGCGGATGCGACGGAAATTATCAGGCAGATCATCGCCGCCGGAATGGGGAGTTTGCGCAGAATCATTGCATTGCCTCCGAAGAAGGGAGAAACGCCAATCTCAAATGTGAGATCACTGCCCAGCGCCTTGCGTCAGATGATACTTCAGGGCCGCCCGCGAAGTGTGTTTTGATCCGTACCGCTTATGCCGGCCTCTCTTTGCCCAATCCGGAAAGATACAGAAGTAATGAGTCAAAAGTGCTAAAGCCCAGTTGGTCTCCGGCAATGTAGAACTGGCAGGAGGCTTCGCCGTGAAAACTCTGCTCGTCACGCTCATCCTCTGCTCGGTAGCGTCGGCCAAAGACAAATCCGGCAGGACGTATCAGGACGCCATCTTCCAGGAAACTCACGCGGAACCTGTCCGCGTGAACTGCAATGGGACCGGTTACGGTAGCAGCATGACTACCTGTCATGACGCGGAAATGCTCGTCTACACTGTGAAAGCCGGGGAAACCGTCTACACGCTGACACCCTACGGAACGGTGCCTCATCATGAATCTTTGTGGAAGCAACCGGCGGGCGCCGCGGTGGCCGTCTGGAACGATGGGAAGCATGTGCATGTCCGGACCGGCGCGAAAGAATCCCAGTACGACATCATTGGCGAGAGTGCCCTGGACGCCACCAGATGATGGATAACCCAGCGATATGAGGTCGTAAGGTAAGGACAGCGTCCCCCTTACCATTCTGGTCACGATGCGAAGATCCCGCATCCGCGGTAGACTCATTCCGACACATTTATGAGACAAACTGGATTCATCGGAACCACATGTATCTGTGCCGGAGCTGCTGTACTGCTCGCGGCGGGTATCGCGAACTTACGGGCACAGGGACCGGAAGGCGGGCGAACGGCGCAGGCTTTGTTCGCTTCCCTCGATACCGACAACGATGGGACGCTGACACGGTCCGAACTGGAGGCCGGCTTCAACTCCTGGTTTACGGCTTGGGACACCACCCACAGCGGGACCTTGAACCAGGATCAGATTGCGGCCGGAATCAGCAAATTGTTGCCCCCGCCGCCTACGGTCAAGCCTGGGCAATCCGGCACTTTCAACCCGGTGGGTAATTCGACTCCCTTCCCCGCAGCGCAAGCGTCTGTGGACGCCATGATGGCAGCCTTACCCACCACCCCCGGAGCGAAGCCATTGCACCCGCGCAGGGTGCTGGTGATGGCGCATACCGGCGCGGGAGGGTTCGTACATTCCTCCATCCCGCTGGCTGCCAAAACGGTGGAAGCCCTGGGAAACCAGGGCGGTTTATGGGCCACGACTGTCAGTTACGACGCGGCGGATATCAACACCGATAACCTCAAGAAATACGACGCCATTTTTCTGGACAGCACAACTGCGTGCTTCCTTGACGATCCGGATCCCTCAGTGACGGCCGCGCGGCGAGCGGCGTTCCTGAGTTTCGTACGAAGCGGAAAAGGTATCGCCGGTATCCACGCGGCGTCCGACTCATATCACACCGATTGCCTGGCAAGTGAGGCCGCGGTCAAGAGCGGCAGTACCGGGCCGAATCGGGCGGCGGTGGTTCTTGCTGCCCGGTTCATCGCGGCAGGGGACAAGGATCGTGACGCCACCGTCAGCCGGCAGGAGTGGAAAGCCGTTGCCGACAATTGGTTCCAAAAGTTGGATACGGGCAGCACGGCAAAGGTGACCCGCGCCGATTTTGTAGCCCACTTCAATTCGTTGTTGCCGCCCCCGCCGAGCATGGAATCGAAGCCTGTGCAGCAATGGCCGGAGTTCAACAAACTGATCGGCGGTTACTTCAAATTTCACTGGCCCGATCCGCAGCTGATTTATGTCAAGATCGATGATCCGAACAGTCCATTGACGGCTATGTTCCATGGCAAGGACTTCGAGATCCACGACGAGACCTATACCTTCGTGCAGGAATCTTTTTCGCGCCGCAATGTGCATGTGTTGACGAGTATCGACTACGCCAGGATGAGCGCTGCGGATAAGGCGAAGGAAGTGAATCCGCGGAGCGATGGCGATTATGCCTTGAGCTATATTCGCCGCGAGGGCAAGGGGCGGGTGTTCTACGAAGGGCACGGCCACAGTGATCGGGTGTATGCCATGACGCCGATGCTGGAACACCTTCGAGCTGGGATCCAGTACGCCCTGGGCGATCTGAAAGCAGATGACAGCCCTTCAGTGAAATAACCTGGAGATGAAGCGATTGCCTCTCTCTACCGCTAACAGATGACGGGTGCCCCAGGTTGGCGAACCTGGGGCACCCGTCGATTTCCCCTAGCTTCTGTTGGACATAGACTTCGCCCTCATTATTTGCCTTGCACTTCAAGATGAATCGCTGTACCCTCCCCTGTAGAAGTGAAAGGGGTACGGATGACTTCCCCCCGCATTGACCTTCCGCAAGGAACTCTGGACCTGCTCATCCTGCGCACGCTCGCGCTTGGGCCCCAGCATGGCTGGGCTATCGCGGAGCGAGTGCAGCAAGTCTCGAACGACGTCCTACGTATTCAGCAGGGATCGCTGTATCCGGCGCTGCATCGGCTGGAGCGGCGCGGATGGATCAAAGCCCATTGGGGAACGTCAGAAAACAATCGCCGCGCCAAATACTATGAGCTGACAAAGAGCGGCCATAAACACCTCGAGGCCGAGAAAGGCGCCTGGGAGAAGCTGACAGTTGCAGTCGCCCAGGTTTTGGAAACAGCTTAGGAGGCGGCGACCCAATGTTCAGCGACCTTCGCGTTCGCTTTCGCGCTCTCTTCCGCCGCACCGCCGTTACCCAGGAAATCGATCAGGAGCTGCAGTTCCATCTCGCACAGCAGATGGAGAAGTATCTCCGGTCCGGGTTGACGCCCGAGCAGGCCCGGCGCCGCGTCCGCCTCGAGTTCGGTGGCTTGGCCCAAATCAAGGGAGATTGCCAGGAGGCGAGAGGCGTTAGCTTCGTCGAGCACATCGGGCAGGATGTTCGCTATGCATTACGGATGTTCGGTCGCACCCCGGGCTTCACCACAGTGGTTGTGATCACATTGGCGCTTGGCATCGGGGCGAACACTGCCGTGTTCAGCCTGATCAATGCGGCTCTGCTCAAAATGCTGCCGGTAAAAGATCCGCAGCAACTTGTGCAACTCATCAAGTTCCAACCGATCTACGGCGAGAACGATGGTTTTTCTTATCCTGAGTTCGAGCGATTCCAGCGCGAGACCCAAAGTTTCTCGGGGCTCCTCGCCTTCGCCACTCTGGGAGACGTGAATGTTGAAGTGAACGGGCACGGAGAAATCGCCAACGGGCAGGTGGTCTCCGGAAGCTACTTTTCCACTCTCGGAGTTCCCGCCATCTTCGGGCGCACTATCCAACCAACGGACGATCAAGCGAGTACCGTAGCCGTCATCAGTTACAGATATTGGCGTGACCATCTTGCCGGTGATCCTGCGGTGGTGGGAAGAAAAATCGTCATCAACAACTACCCCTTCACCATCATCGGCGTCACGCCACCGGAGTTTTTTGGTCTGCAACCGGGTCAGCCCGTCGACGTGTCTGTCCCGCTGAAGATGATCGCGCCGCTTCGCCCGGAATATGCCATGATCGGCACTCCCTACAGTGTCCTGACGTGGCCTGCTCGCTCCGCGTTTCTCATCATGGGTCGACTGCACCCGGGGGTGACCGCCGCCACCGCGGCCGCAAGGACGTGGAACCATTGTTTCGGAGTGCGATGAACGATGAGGCGACGGGCCTGGCAGGAACGGTGTTTGACTCTCCCCGAGAGCGCGAGAATCACCGGCAAGCGAGGCTGCAGCTGACAGCGGGCGGACGAGGGCTGGCAAATCTGCGGGAGCGCTTTTCGAAACCATTGTGGATTCTGATGGCGGCCGTTGGGCTACTGCTACTGATTGCCTGCGCCAACGTGGCCACTCTGCTGCTGGCGCGAGCCCAATTTCGACAGCACGAAATGGCCGCGCGACTGGTGTTGGGAGCGCGCAGGCTGCGGCTGATGCAACAGCTGATCACGGAGAGCGTTGTACTGGCACTGGCAGGAGGGGTGCTGGGAATTGCCTTGGCGTTCTGGGCGAGTGGATCGCTGATGGCTCTGATGAGACATATGGGAACGCCCATCGTGCTGTCAGTGCAGCCCGATCTCAGAGTGTTGGGATTTACGTTGGCGCTTTCGGTGTTGACGGCGATTCTCTTCGGGCTGATCCCTGCCTGGCGGCTGGTGCGGACGGACATGGGATTGGCCCCGAACATTCACGGCGCGGGTAAGAGCACGGGGCGTTCTCACACCACAAAAGCATTGATCGCCTTACAGGTGGCAGCATCGCTGGTGTTGATGGTGGGCGCAGGACTACTGGTGCGCAGCCTGCAGAACCTGAAAACCTTCTATCCCGGGCTTCGTACGGATAACGTTCTGCTATTCGATGTCAATGCGCGGCTGCTGGGATACACGGTTGCGCAGACCAATGTTTTGTACCGGAGGCTGATCGATCAGATCGACGCTCTTCCCGGAATACGGAGGACAAGCTTTTCGATGGATCCACCGTTTTCGGGCGGCCTCGGCGAAGCCACGCCAACGATCGAGGGCTATCAACCACCTTCTGGCAGCGCGCCCCTCATCGCCGGCCTAAATGCCCTGGGTCCCCACTACTTCGAAGTCCTTGAGACGGCGGTTCTGCTGGGGCGCGACTTCAGTGGCGATGATGGTGCCAGCGCACCCAAGGTAGTGATCATCAACCACCGTATGGCGCACGACATCTTCGGCGACAAGAGTCCGATTGGAAGACGCCTCAGCATACCAAATTTCGCTGCAGACAAAAGCTGGTATTCCATTGTCGGCGTCGTTGCCGATGCAAGAAGCGAGGATTTGCGCGAAGCAGTAAAGCCAATGGTCTATGTGCCTACGGAACAGACTCTGCTGCCCGCCGGGGTGACCTTCGAAGTGCGAACCGCGAGGGACGCTTCAGCGGAGGCACCCGCCGTGCTTCATGCAGTTGCCCAGGTGGACGGCCGGTTATCAGTCAGTGGCGTGAAGACCTTGAACGACCAGATGGACGACTCCCTGCTGCAGGAGCGGCTGGTCGCATCTCTGGCTGGCTTGTTCGGGATACTTGCAGTGGTGTTGGCTTCTGTCGGCTTATACGGCGTGATGGCCTACACGGTGAGCCGCCGGACGAACGAGATCGGGATCCGCATCGCGCTCGGTTCGGGCCGCGTTCAAATCGCTGGGCTGGTTCTGCGCGAAGCATTGCTGATGGTGCTGGCCGGTCTGGTGCTGGGCGTACCCGTCGCACTGGCTACCGCCCGCTTGATGCGTAGCCAGCTCTATGGGCTCGGCCCGTATGATCCGACGACCCTGCTGTTTGCCGTCGGGGTGATGACTAGCGTCGCGGTGCTGGCTTGTTATCTCCCCGCTACCCGCGCCATGCGGATCGATCCCATGGCGGCGCTGCGATACGAGTAAAGGGAACGACGGAGATTTTAGATAAGACCCGCTATCCGCGATGAAGCACTTCCCGCGTCCGCCCTTTGCTCAGCCTTCAGCCTGTACCGCGCGAATCTCCAGCGTCTTGCCGAGGGCCTTCATCGCCCCGGCGATTCCATCGATCCTCGAAGTGTGATGAATATTTGTCAGCCGGTTGACCTCTTGCGGGGTCGTCTGCATCCTACGCGCCAGCTCGGCAGGACGAACCCGCTGCCTGATCATTTCATTGAGCAGAAGCACCTTCGCCGAAACGCTGGCGGGGAGTTCAACGAAATCCTGACCACGCCTTACGCGTGATGGCTTTGGAACCACCCGGGAGTTCTCGAAATAGAAATCCAGTGCCGTTTCGAGAGCGCTGGCGGCCACCTCTTTGGCCTCCTTCAGGCTCTTCCCCTGAGTAATGGCTTCGGGGATATCCGGGAAGGTTACAAGGAAGAACTTTCCATCCGGCTTCACGTCAATTGGATATCGCATGATCCGCAAGCCAACGCTTGAATTCGCTGCTCTTCACAAGTATTGTTATAAACAAAATTGTTTATAAGTGCAAGGGGACGATGACCATCCTCTTCACCGGCAACGAAGTCTGGGTGCCCCATTCAAGCCGCTTTTGGCTTGAGTGGGACACCACAGCACTCGACGCGCCCTTTTCATTTCGGCATTGGAATCGACACTGCCTTGCCCGCGCCGCGTTCGGCGACCCAGATCGTATCTCCCGCGGGCTCGACTGCGGTTGGCGTCTTGAGTCCTTCCTTGATTACCGTGACGCTGGCCTTATCCCCATTCACCGTAATAACGGAAATCTTGCCGCTGCCATTCTCCGCAACCAGGAGCTTGCCATTGGCTGCGCGCATGCCATCCGGTCCCTTCACCGGCTGATCCATCCAGATATCGACCGGCTGTCCCGCCTTGCCGGCAGCGTCCACCGGAATTCGGTAGAGATTGTTCGAGAACACATTGTTGACATACAGCGTCCCGTCCAAAAAGGTGATCCCGTCAATGCCGTAGAGCGCGTGATCTTCCAGGAAGAGTTCGGCGCTGGTAGCACCGGCCGGCAGCTTGTAGATTCTGCTGTTGGCGGTGTCGCTGATGTATAGCGCCTTGTCCGGTCCGAGCGAGAAATCGTTGCAGGTACTGTTTTCGCCAGGCAGGTTCCAACGAAGCTTTTCTGCGCCGGTGGTGAGATCAAACCCTCTCAGCGCGGTATGACGCTTTACCGGCATTGCGCCTGGCACCGGGGTTAGCTGACACGCCCACAAGGTGTTGTTAGCCGCATCGGCAAGCATCCCGAAGAAAAAGGTGCCGGCCCCTTCAGAGCTGGCATCGACGAACTTCTCAACCGTGGTCGAGCCCGGACGCACCTGGTAGATGAACGGAGTGCTCGCGCTACCGACAATCAGTTTCCCACCCGGCGCGACGGTCAAACTCTCTGGCTGAGATTTCGAGTCAACGATAAGAATGTCAGCGGCTGACGCAACCTGTACAAGGCCCGTCAATAATGCGACGCAGGCAGCAAGCCGTCGTGCGCTCAAATTAGGCATGGTCAAATCTCCTTACTTTTTGCCTTTTGTTTCATGCAGAACCAATGTATACGAGACCGAGCCTCGGATACTCCCGAATCTCCAAACTGCTGTCAGTAGGACGACGCCTGGTCTCTGGCGCTTAGTGCTGATAGGCATGAACTCTGTCGCAAATCAGACGGAGCTGCTCTTCGAGATTGCTGGAGTCGAGGCCAATGAGGGGAGCGCCCAGAACCACCAGGCGCGCTCCGAGTTCGGGAGTGCGGATCGCCTGTTCCACCGAAAGGCCGCCTACCGCCTGCACCGGCACCTTCACCGCAGCAACGATCTCCCGTAATTGATCGAGCGGACTGGGATATGGCTTTCCCGACGCCGCCAGGCCGCGGCGTTCGTCGTACCCAATATGGTGAATGACGAAATCGCAGCCAAGATCCTCCAGCCTTTTTGCGGCTGCGACCCTATCCTCGGCTGCCATATTGTCACCCATGACCTTTACGCCAAGATCCTTTGCGGCCTGCACCATGGCTTTGACCGTCTCCGGGTGAGAGCGCTCCATAACCACGACATGGGTCGCTCCCGCGCCGGCTGCCAACTGGGCCTCAAGCCCGCCGCCATCCATGGCTTTCAGGTCAGCCACGATGGGAACGCCGGGAAACTCGGCGCGCAAAGCACGAATGCTGTTCATTCCTTCGGAAACGATGAGGGGAGTGCCTGCCTCCAACCAGTCGACTCCCGCACGGACGGCGAGCCGCGCCGTTTCGAGAGCCTTGGCGATGGAAGTGAAGTCCAGCGAGATCTGTACGATGGTTTTCATACCGGCATTCATTCTAGAGGATGCGGATGCGGGACAACGGTAACCATGATACTCGACGGCTCAGCAGTGGAGTGGTGCACCTGGTTGTGCGCCACCACGGTGCGAACCTCATCGTAATTGTTTCCGCCGGTATTCAGATTTCTGTCATAACGAGGAAAGTTACTGCTCGAAACTTCGATCCGGAGCGAGTGACCGGCAGCGATCAAATCGCTGGTTTGCATGGGCTGAAAGGTCACGGGATACACCTCACCGGGCGCCATCCAGACCATTGGTTTGTCATAGCCGTTCCGGTAGCGCATGCGCTGGATGGTTTCGTTCAGGTTATATGCGGAGCCATCTGGGTCGACGTCAATCAGCTTCGCAGTGAAGTCTGTATCTTTCGCATCGGAAGACACGTACAAGGTAACGGTAATCGGGCCCGTAATCTCCATCCCCTGCTGGAATGGTTTTGTGGTGTAGACAAGAATGTCATTGCGAGTCTCCATCTGCCGCTGATCGAAACTGCCTGAGGGAAAACCCGGGTCCTGGCAGCAGAGCATACCGCTATGGGACGGCACCGGATTGGCTGGGTCGTAGGTAAAGTGGTCGGGCGCGTCCTTCCCCGGCGGGACAGACTCCAGGGCGCCGTCTCCAAAGAGGCTGTTCGCATTCCCCTTGCTGGCCAGATAGAAAGTAAGCGTCTGAGCGCCTTGCGGCGGCCAGGTGTCAGCTCCTTCCCAGCGATTCGCGCCCATCACAAAATAGCGAATCTTCGGCCCTGACTGCAGAACATGGTTGTCCTCGCCCCGGAGAAAGTGATCGAACCAGCCATAGGTCAGTTTGTCCACATCCAGGCGGGCGTCTCCCATATTCCGTTCCCCGATCACGGTGTGCTCCGTGGCGCCCGCGTAACCACAGTGTCCGGTGGGAGCAATGACCGCGTATTGTTCATTGGCAAGCTCCGGCCGGGCGGTCTGGCGCACGGAGTTATAGGCGGCCAGGTTGGTATCGATCGAGATGTCGTACCAGGACATGAACCAAAGCCCTGGAACGTTAATCTTCATACTGTCATTCCACAGACCGCCCTTGTACCACGCGGGATCGTTCGGCGTCCGCTCAATCATGGAGCCGCCTGTGGCCACAGGCACAGGATCCGCAAAGATACCGTTCGGGCCGTCCACTGCCTTGATGATGTCTTTCTCGGGCAGATGAAAAAACGCTTTCGACCAGTCAACCGGTGGAAAATGGCTGGCGAGATCGTAGCCTCTAGAGGTGCGGATCAAGTCCTGCTGCGATGTGTTCGAAGGCGGCATCGGTCGAACCTCATTCTGGACTCCGTAGAGCCAGTCAATGAAGAGCATCTGTACCGCGCCCCCCCGATACCAGTTGCCCTGTTCGAAATACGGACCCACTCGACCCACGCCTGCCCCGTAGCCCATCGGAATGAACGCGGCATCCGCCGGGTTTCCCAGGGCAGTCACTGCCAATTGCCACTCCGCAGTGGAAGAGCATCCGATGGTTCCTACTTTTTCGTTCGACCAGGGCTGGGCGGCAATCCATGTAAACTCGTCATCGCCATCACTCAACGGCGGCCCAAGAATATCCCAGGTTCCTTCGGAGAAAAATCGGCCGCGTTCATTGATCTCGACGTAAGCGTATCCCCGCTTGACTGCTTCCAATTCGGCGCTCATGTCGCGCGGAGCTCCGAGCGAGATATCCCAGAAGTTGAAGTCATAGGGAGTGCGCACGAAGATGGTGCCATACTTCTTCGTCTGATCCTTTGGACGATAGATGTCAGCCGCCATTCGTTTGCCATCCCGCATGGGAATCATCACTTTCCGATCGATGATGGCGACAGACTCCAGCTCCTGCTCAATCGCATTTTGCCGGGCAATCTGCTGCCGTTCGGCGGCAGTGCGCTCGGGCTCCTGCGCTGCGGCCATGGCCGGCGCACCCATCATCAGAGACAAGAGGATCAGAGACCACAGGATCGCCGCGACCCTTGCAGGACCAGGCATATTCACAGATTTCCCCAATGATGCCGCCACTAGAATGTGAGCCGCCCCATCACCACGACGACACGGCCGGAAACGGCTCCCCCTTCAAAGAAACCATAGGGACTCGCGGGTGCTGAGACTGTTGTATTAATAACACCGAGATTCTGAGAAAGGGAGGCATTGTTCTGCGGCGGACCGAAGTTGGGATGATTCAGCGCATTGTAGAACTGCGCCCCAACCCGAAAGTGAACGCTCCTCTCCTGCAGCAGCTCCTTGTAGAGGCTGAAGTCTACGTCGGCATAGTGAGGACCGTATACGGAATTCCGGGGAACGTTGCCGAAGGTCGTTTGCGGAGTCTGATCCGGAGCATTGGCCGGAGGGCTGGGGACCACGGCGCCGGTACTATCGGTCGTCAGGCCGGTGCCGTTGAACGTATTGGGGGTTTGAAAGCACGGCCTGGAATAGGAATTGCAGGAGTGGTTAAAGTTGCTGCTGAGCGCCTCCGCAAGGACAGTGGAAGGGCCGCTCCCGTTATACAACGCGCTTTGCGCGTTCACGTTAAGCACGCTAAACGGAAGCCCTGACCTCCAGTAAGCCTTGCCGGCTACCGTCCAACCTCCACCCGCCATTTCCAGAGCCCGGCGCTGAAAGTGGTAAGGCGGAACATAGGCGAAGTCAAGAACCATGTTATTGCGGATATCGACGTCAGCATTGGAATACATCAGGCGGGATGGGCTGCCGGGCGTAAGCTGGCTGGTCACCGCGTTGTTGCTAAATGACAGTGAGGGTCCCGAGGAACCTACAGACACATCGTCCAGGGCATGCGACCAGGTATACGAGACGTTAGCCGTCAAGCCGTGGCGGTCGATGTGCTTGTATTGGAACGAGACCCCGTTATAACTCGAGGTTGCCTCATTGGAAAAGGTCTCTACCTGCTTGAAGCGCGGATCAGGCGGAGCCACCGGAACATTATCGAAGCTGGAGTACAGGGACGCGGGAAGATACGCATCCCCGCTGAGATTCTGGTTGGCAGTGAAGTTCGTGATCACCAGATCGTATCCATGATTGCCGGCATAGGAGACAATCACGGCATCGGCTGGGGTCAACTGCTGCTGTAACTGCAGGCTCCATTCCGCATACTTTGGGTTCACGAAGTGGTTTGGGTTCGTAGCGTAGTTAGGCGGCGAAAACGGTACCCCCGCGGGGAGCGAAGCCGCTAACTGGTTGGCGCTTTGACCTGCGGCGAATCCCGTCTTGATTGCTCCGTACGAAGCCTGGGCGATCGCCGGGGCGCCGCCTGATCCCTGGGCCACCAAACCGGAAAAGACAGAAGGGGCATAGACATTGGGAAACGAAGTATATTGCGGCGCAATCAGCACGCCGCCAAATTCGTCCGAGAAAATTCCAAAGCCGCCGCGTACCACCGACTTCCCTTTTCCCTCGACGTTCCAGGCGAGGCCAATGCGCGGTTCAACAACGACCGGTTCCATCGAGGGGAACAGGGTTTCATGATTTGTCGAGATGGTGGCGTTGTAAGGAGTGTTCAGAGTGGCGGTGCTGTCGGGGAATCCCCCGAGATAGTGCGAGAAGCAGCTGCTAAAGCAGAGAGGATTGCCATTACCCTCAATCCGGATACCATAGTCGAGTTCCAGGCTGGCGGTTGGCTTCCACTCATCCTGCCCATAGAATCCGAAGTTGTATTCCCTTGAGCGGACGATAGGCACCGATGCGAAATTCTGCGAGAACGAGGAGTCGGAAGATCCGGGAAGGACGCCGCCGGCAAAGTCTTTGAGCGAGTTAAAGGTGAATGAGCCGGCCAAGGTGCCACTTTCATTTTGCTGGTCGACCACATAGTAGCGCTTGGCATTTACCCCAAAGCGGAGGTTATGCTTCCCTTCCAGCCACGAGACATCATCCACCACCTGATACTGGTGTATCGCCTCTCCAAACGGTGATCCATTCCACGCATAACCGGTGACTCCGCCCTGGCCCATTCCCGGCGATGCGTTCGTTCCGCCATCCACACCCTCGATGAATTCCGTAGGAGAAAGCGCCAGCGTTTTCTGCAGATTGACCGGCTGCTGGAAGGCTCTCTGGTAGAGCATTGCGAAGATGAAATTATTGGTGAGGTTGGGGCTGAAAATGTATACGTGATTCACCTGGTCGTTAATGATCGGCTGGGGCAATTCTCCGGTGAGCGCCGGGTTAACCACGCTCACATTGCAGCACGGCAGGTATCCGTAATCATCGGTGCCCCGCACGAACAACTTTTGCTTGTCACTGATGTTCCAGTCGATGCGTCCGGAGGCGAACCATTCCGTAATGACGAGTGATCCGGGGGTAAACGATGCGTTCGCGCAGGGCACCGCCACCCCTCCCGCGGGAGCCGTACCGAAATAAGTATTGGCGGCGCCCAAGACCGGTGTGCCGGCGTAGCTTCCGCAACCGAGTGCGCCGGAGGAGTCCTGGAGCGGCCCGTTGCCGGTTGTAATCGGAGTGGCTGTATTGTAGGTCGGAGCTGTCTTGAGCAGGTCGAACATCTGTCCGTACAAGCCCGCGCTGGCGGCGGGAACCGTATTCAGAATTGTGTTTTGCAGCGCAGCCGTAGGAAAGTTGACGTAGTTCGCAATCGGCTCGATGTACCGGATACCTTCGGTGTTGGCGAAAAAGAACAGCTTGTCGCGGAGAATCGGGCCACCGACCTGGCCGGCATATTGATTCGAAACCGCCTTGCTTTTAGGCGTTCCGGTCAGGTTATTGAAGAAACTGTTGGCGTTGAGTCCGGCGCTGTTGTAATTCCAGGTCAGCAAACCGTGCACACGATTGCTTCCTGATTTGGTCAGATAGGTCTCGATCGCTCCGGCCTGCCTTCCATATTGGGCACTGTAGCCGTTCTGAATGACAGAAGCCTCCGCAACTTCCTGTTGTCCGAGGCTCAGATCAGAAGCTCCTGAGTTTGCGACGTTGTAGTAGGGGTTCAGATTATCGGCGCCGTTGATGATGATCAGGTTCGCGTTTCCGGGGATTCCGTGCGAACTAAAGCTGTCCAGCGTGCCGCCGGTTCCCGTAGCCATGACGACGCCTGGCACCGAGTAGGCAATGGTAGAGATGTCTCCGCCCGGCGCCGGTAGATCCTGAAACTGTTGTTGTGTGAAGGTCGAGGTCGAGTTAGCGGACTCGGTATCGATGAGCTGCGTATTGACTCCGCTCACGGCTACGGTTTGCGTGTTGCCGATCGGAGTCAGCGTGATGTTCACCGCGGTCTGATGGCTGACCAGAACCTGAATCTGCGCTGTACTCGACTTCAGACCGGGCGCAGTCGCGGAGATCGTATAAGCGCCGGGCTTTAGAAAAGAGATCGTGTATCGGCCATCGGAATTGGTCGTGAGTACTCGAGTGTCGCCTGTGCTCGTGTTTACGATGCTGACGGACGCATTGGGGACGATCGCTCCCGAGGAGTCCGTAACCATCCCGGCGATTGCTCCCGTCACCGCCGATTGAGCGAGGGCGGCCCGGGAACCACCGAAAAGCAGGGCGATCACGCACAGCCCAATGGCTAACGGATCCAGAAATCTGCGCAGCTGAGCGGAAACAATGCCAGACCCGGGGGCAAAAGGGTCATGGGCGCATGGGGTTTTTCCGCCAGACGGCGTCATACTCAATATCCTCCGAATTGTTGCAGGCCGATTTGCCGCAGAAGCAGCTTCGAACGAGCATTACCGCTTTCTGGATTTGAAACAGGTCTAAGGGATTTGCGATCGAAGCCCGTGAAAACCAAGCAGTGTTGGGCGCGATAGTAGGTGGCCGGAAGAGTGAAAGTCAAGCCTTTTATTGCACGTTACAGTGAGCGGTACAGTTAACGGTACAAAAGTATGCAACCATAACATTGCATAGTGCTGGTCAAATAACTGACCGCATGTCACTTATAAAACTAGCGCATCGCACGCGCGCGGCCCATGATGGTTGGGCAATTTCCAGGGTTCCATTGAGCGGCCCTCAGGCGAAGGATCAGGGGGGTTCTGGGGGGTTGAGCTAAGTCGACACGGATATTCCGGCCGGTTTCGTTCGCCTGTATAGTACGACCCATGGCCGTCCGCATGAAAGATATTGCGAAGGATCTCAACCTGTCGGTGGTAACGATCTCCAAAGTTCTCCGGGATCATCCTGACATCGCAGAAGACACCCGGGAAAGGGTGCTCAGGCGGGTCAAGGAGCTGGATTATCAGCCCAACAGCACAGCGCGTAGTTTAGTGACCGGACGCAGCTACCTCATTGGCCTCGTCGTGCCCAGCCTGCTGCATTGCTTCTTCGCAGAGGTGGCCCAGGCGCTTTCGGCTGCGGTGGGTAAGCGCGGATATTCCCTCATTGTTTCCTCGTCGGAGGAAGATTCCGAACTCGAGGTAAGAGAGGTTCAGCAATTGATCGGGCGTAAGCTGGACGCCCTGGTCGTGGCTTCTTCGCACAATGACATTGAGCCGTTTCAACGGATGGAGCGCCATGGCCTGCCATACGTCCTGATCGACAGAGAAATTTCCGGCTGGACCACCGCTAATTTCGTTGGCACCGATGACGAAGCAGCGGGAAGAATCGCCACCGAACACCTCATTGATCAGGGCTGCCGGAGGGTGGCACATATCCGGGGCAAGGAGAACAGCACAGGAATTCGCAGATTCGAGGGGTACAAGCAGGCACTTGAGCGCCATCAAATTCCGTATGACGACACCCTGGTGGTAGCGCCGAGTAACGTGGACACCATCACTACCACTTTAGGCGAGGAAGTTACGCGGCACTTACTTCGCCATCGGCCCATGCCCGACGGCTTGTTCGCCTACAATGATCCGCTGGCAATCGGCGCGATGGAGGCGATTCTCGGGGCAGGTCTCCGCATCCCTGAAGATATTGCGTTGATCGGATGCGGAAACCTTTTTTTCGACAGCTCTCTCCGCGTGCCACTTTCGAGTATCGATCAGAATAGCCAGGCAATCGGAGAGCACACTGCGTCGATCTTGCTGAATATTCTCGAATCCAAAGTGCGCCCCGAACCACTGACGGTCATTCTCGAACCGTCATTGGTTGCCAGGGCGTCGAGCACGCGGCGGAAAAGCTGAACGTTTTCCCAAGCAGAAGGCCAGCGACGCTAGGCCTTCGGGGCTGCGCTGAAAATCTCAACTAAGCGATCCGCGATCAACCGGTCCTCGCCGTCCTTGAGCTGCCAGACAGCAAAGCCGAAGCTGTTCGGGTCGCTGGGGTGGTGATGGTGGGGAGGCTCCGCCGCGGGCGCGTCCGGATTGCGCCCGCGCATCCCGCTGGCGCCGGCGCCCATGCTACCGATGCCGATGGGCCGCGTATCGGCCAGCTTCTGCATCACCTCCGGCCCAGTGATGTTGACCTTAGAGGAATCGATCTGCCAGCTATAACGCGGAGTCACATTACCCAGAGCCTGCGGATTGAACTCCCGCGGACGCGCGGTGACGCCGAACTTCTTCACTGCATCGGTGATCACCTGGGCGCGCTCGTCGTACATCTTCAACGTGGCGTCATAGTCCTGATTGACGAACATCTCGAGCGCCTTGAGCAGACCGAAAATGGTCTCCTTGCCGACCTTGCAGCAACGTCCGATGCGATCTTCCTGCGGACTCATGTTCAGCAGCGCATAGCGGATCAGCTCTTCCTTGCCGATCAGGACACCGGACGCCTGCGGACCGCAGATATCCTTGCCGCCGCTGAAAGTAACCATGTCGAAGCCGATCGCCGGATACTCCCACAGCCGCTCTTTCGGCGGCACGTCCGCGGAGGCGTCATTGAAGGTGTAGATGTTGTGCGCCCTGGCGATTTCCACGGTCTCAGGGCCGCTGACCTTACCTCTGTCGGAAAGGATATTGGTGAAGTGGATGGCCACGGTCTTGGGATTGATGGCGGCAATCATCTCTTCACGCGTCTCCACTTCGACCAGCTTCGCGCCCGTCTGGCGAATCTGGTGGTCGAAGGCATAGCGATGGCTCTTCTGGATGATGACCTCGTTCCTGGGGAAATCAGCCACGTCGGGAATGGTCTGCATGCGGGGCTCAAGGTCCTCGGTCATCATGCCGGCGTAGCCGACCACCATGGCCGCGGCTGCGCCGCCCGTCACCAGGCCGGTGTAGCCTGCCGGAGACTTACACAGTTTGGCAATGAACTTACCCGCCGCGATTTCGAGTTCGTCGATCAAGACAAAATGTTCGTTGCCTCGGCGTATCAGCTCCATGACCTCCGGCTTCATCAACGAGCCACCGATGACCGTAACCGTGCCATTGATGTTGACCAGGGGCGTGACGCCAAGCTCGGCGTAGATGTCGCCCGTACAACCAAGCCCGCTGGTAATGGGGACGATGGGGGCGCCGTCCACAGATGCCATAGACGCTTTGGTTTTTTTGCCAAAAATGCCTGCCGCATTCGATTCAGCCGGAGTAAACAGGCCACCGAGAGTAGCGCCCAACGCGGCTACAAAAGAACGGCGGCTCCAATCAAACTTTAAGTTCACGATGCTTCCCTCTCAAACTCGGTAAAAAAACATTGCCCTCAGTATTTTCTGAAGGGTACGGGCTTCAGCCCGTACGTAAGTCACCTAATAGCAGGAACGGCTTTAGCCGCCGAGGGGACGGCTTTACCCCTCGAACCGGCTTTTCCGCAGTCCCTCAGCGGCTAAAGCCGAATTCATTGCAAAGCATTTACGTACGGGCGTGAAGCCCGTACCCTTCAGGGCTGAAGCCCGCACCCTTCAGGGAAATGAGTTTCATCTCTCAGCCAGCGGTGGGCGGAGTGAGCACCGCGGCGCTACCCACAATCTCAATCAGCGAATCGCCGGGAATCCATTCAAGAGCCATGCAGGCGCGAGACGGGGCTTTGCCCGGAGAAAAATACGTCCCGTAGATTTTGTTCAACGCGTCGTACTGGGCTTTATGGGCGTCGAACCTTGCCTTGCCCGTCGGCATCGGAATACCGTCAGCCAGCGGGAGACAGAGAAAAACCTCCAGGTGGATGATGCTATCCATGGTGCAACCGGCACGCTCCACCGACTTCTTGAGCGCGTCCATGGTGCGGGTAACGTGCTTCTCAAAGGGATCAGTCACAAGCACGTGATCATCCTTGGGATAACCGTCATTAGAGCCGGTGCCCGAGAAGTAGTAAATGCCATTGTGGGTGTGATTGCCGCCCGCACGGCGAGGCGCCGAAGCCTCGGGCGCACCGGCAGACGGAGCCTGGAGAGCAAAGAGTTTGGGCGTCCCGGCGGCCACTGCCGCCATGGCGGCGATCTTGCCAAAAAACCCGCGTCGTGTGTTCATTTCCAAAAGCTTCTCCTAAGATTTCAGCACTACGGAAATATGGTGACATGTTAGCAGGCCGTGAAGACTGCTTTATAGCCACAGCTCAGTCCTCTTGAGGCGGCGAATCGAGAGGACCGATCGAAAAGTGCTCGAACGTCACTTCCAGAGCTTCCTTACCGGGTGCAGCGGCCATCATGCCAATTTTGACGGGCACCTGCGGCGGAAAGTACGCAAGCCGAATCATCGACCATTCCTGGTTGTCGCGGGAATAGGAAACCTGAACGGTGTCTTGATAGCGTTGCATGCGCAACCAGAGAAATGAGGGGTTGTCAGGACAACCCAGTACAGACCAATCCGAAAACTCTCGCGTGACCACGGCACTGACGCTCTGCTTGCCGTTCAGGAACTCAATTCCAGCCTTAATCCAGTTCTGCTCGTCAATGCGGATCATCAAGCCCGCCTGATGATAGAGCTCGTGGTATTTCCCCGCGATTCGGACCTTGGCTTCAAAGTTTCCCGTCTGTTCCTGATAGCGAAATGGACCGTTGTCGCGAACGAACCCGTAATGGGTCACGCGCCAATAGTCTGTGCCGGGGGGCGCCGTTTCGGTTAGCGTGTTCCCGGTCTCACTCCACTGTGTAGGCTGATTGAGCCAGGTGCGGGCGGTGGTTTGATCTGTCATGCTAACCGTAAGCATACTGAAACTCGAGGAAAGGTAACCTCTTTCCGCCTCTCCTGGTAATCGCTTGTGTGCCCTGTTGGTACCAGCAGCTGCAGCACAATTGGTGCTGGAAACACCTATGCCTTGGCAGTACAATCAGCGGGCAACGTGTTTACGGCCCATTTATTACCCTTCAATAACGGGGGTTATCCAACGTATGACCGCTCGGGCCTCTTCCGCAGGTGAGTTTCGTTTGGTGATCCTGATGCCCGTGTATCGGGACTGGGATGTCGCTCGCTTATTATGCGAGCAGATCGACCAGCAGTTGGGGCAGTTCGACCACGTAAAGGTGGGCCTTGTTCTGGTGGACGACGGAAGCCCTGTGCCGTTGCAGGGTTGGACTCCGTTTGAACCCGTGCACATCACCCGCATCGATACGCTTCTTTTGAAACGTAACCTGGGGCATCAACGAGCCATCGCGATGGGTTTATGCATGATCAAGGACGAGATCCCTTGCGATGCCGTTTTAGTGATGGATGCAGATGGCGAAGATCGCGCGGAAGACGTCATCCGATTGGTAAATCGCTTCCGTGAGCAACCGGACTGCATCGTGTTCGCCGGGCGTCAGAGACGTTACGAGGGCCTTGTCTTTCGCACCGGGTACCGGGCTTATCGGCTGCTTTACCGGCTGCTTACCGGGGTCGTGGTACGCGAGGGCAATTTCAGTATCATGTCCTACTCGGCTCTGGACCGCCTGGTCACTATGTCGGAGCTGTGGAATCATTATGCGGGCGCGGTTTATAAGTCCAAGCTGCCGCACCTCCGGCTGGCCACGGATCGCGGCCACCGTCTCGGCGGCAAATCTCATATGAACCTGGTGTCACTCGTGGCCCATGGGCTGGCAGGCATCTCTGTCTTCTATGACGTGGTGGCGACGCGGATCCTGATGGCAAGTGTTTCCTGTGTGCTACTGCTTTCCGCGGTCATAGCTATTGTCTTCGGCGTCCGGTTTTATACCAACCTCGCGATTCCGGGTTGGGCCACGTATACCTCAGGCCTGCTGTTGGTGCTGATGATCCAGATTGCTTCCATAGCGTTCAGCCTGGTGTTTTCGCTCATTACCACTCGTTTAAACATGACGTTCGTGCCGGTGCGTGACTACCGTGTTTTCTTTGAACGAGTTGAGACGTTATGGGCTTCGGCCGAGCCAAACCAGCAGAAAGTTGCTTCTTGAGTAAGAAACCCCTCACCCACACTCAAGATACTTAACAGTCCGACCCATCCGAATCAATCGCTCCGGGAATGCTCCAGCACCCGCTCCCGCCCTGCGCTCCCCCCTTTTCGGCGTATTTCTAGTGGATCAACGGGATAACAATCCTCAGACCGCCGGCATATGGTCGGTGAGACTTCTCCCAAAATCTCTGCCCGATGGTTTGTCGCCAGGGAATTCCTTCACGGGCCTAAGGTGTGGATGCATACGATCAAGATGATTATTCTGGGTTTGGCGGTGCTGATGATTTTCCTGGTCATGGGCCGATCAGCAACCACTCCTCGAGGCCTCGCTAACGCCGCGTTTTCGTTTCTTTCGCTATGGCTGATCATTGCCGCCGCCAATACATACCTGTTTGGGGCAGACGCCGGTTACTCGATAACCGATGAGATGCCGGTGTTTCTGTGCGTTTTCGCGGTGCCTGCTCTTGTGGCATTTGTTCTATGGCGGAAATCCCGCTAAGCGCAAATGACGGCGACGGCCAAACCCGCCGCCAGAGCGAATACCACCCCTCCCGTTTCCGCCACGAATCTGTCCGCGATGCCGGTCTTCCTGCAGGTAACGAAAACAGGTAACATTGATAAATGTTCCTAAGCTTGATAAAGTGCTCGCACAGCAAGCGAGGTTGATAGGTTCCCCCCCGGTCATCCCCAAGGGTTTCTGGAGCGTCCCGTGGGCCAATCTTCTGGTGTACTTGGCCTTGGATCTGATGTTTCGTCGTCCAAGCTGAGCGTGTCCTTTGAATTCATCGCTCTTGGCTTCATCCTATTTTTGTGCGCGGCGCTGAGGTTCTACCATATCGGGGCCGCTTCGCTGTGGACTGACGAGATCCTCTCGCGTTATTACGCGCAGGTGTTTGACCTGCACTACCAGTTCACCGCCGGCCTGGTAACTGAGCCCTCCCCACCTACTTACACACTTTTGCTCCGTGCCTGGATGGCCTTGTTCGGCTACAGCGAAGCAGCGATGCGCTCGTTGTCCACGTTCGCCTGCATGCTTTGCGTTCCAGTGATCTATTTCCTGGGTCGCGAATTGGCCGGGAAGTGGCAAGGCCTGCTGGCCGCTCTTCTGTTTGCGCTTTGCCCAACCAACTTGTATTTCGGTCAAGAGGCCAGAGTCTATGCACTCTTCACCTTGAGCGCCGCCATTACGCTCTGGGCCGTCGCCGTGTTGCTGCGTGACCCGCGTTCTGTGAAGGCGGCGGTTGGCTACGTTTTGTTCAGTACGCTTGGTTTCTATCTCCACGCGACCGGGCTGCTGTTCATCCTGGCGTGTGCCGGCGCCGCGGGGCTGTTTTGGCTCACCCAAGGGGCTCCCGGACGCCGGCAACTGTGGAAATGGACCGCCTTGAACGTGCTCGTGTTGTTGCTCGGGGCGCCTTATCTCGTCTATACCTTCGGGGCGAGCAAGGCGGGCGGACTGGATTGGATGCCACCGTTCAGCATCCACACCCTGGTTACGTGCTTTTCGGCGGTGGTCAGCGGAGTGGTGACACCACGTCCGTGGCCCGGGACCATCCTGGCAGCTGCGCTGTTGGTATCGCTGATCATCTCGCTGTGGGTGCGCCCGCTTTCTATGCGTGCGAATGTCATCCTTATCGGCGTGCCTTTCCTTTTTGTTTTGCTGGTGGTGGTGGTTAGCCTTCGTCGTCCGATCTTGTTGCCGCGATTTCTCGCCTGGACCGTCGTGCCCCTGTGTCTGATTGCCGCAAGCGAGCTTTTGGTGGCTGGACGCGCGCGTTTTGCTGTACTGCTTACCGTGGTGGCCGCGTTCGGAATCGGCTTGTACTTTCAGGTGACCACGCCGGGCAGCGAAAAGGAGCCCTGGCGAGAAGTAGTGCACGCCTTTGCGCCGGAGCTTGAGCGGGCAGATCTGGTGGTGGTTGCCCCTCTTTCCGATCCCATGGTGCTGAAGTATTACGCCCCGCAGGTTAAGAATATTCGTCTCTGGGATGAAAAGTTACCCCGGACGACCATGAACGCCTTCGCGGAACGGCTTAACATCGCGCCCATCACGGAACCTGAGATTCTGCAGGCGATCGAAGCCAAACAGTCCGTATGGGTGCTGTCGAACGGGTTCGATCTGGTTCGTGTGAATGACCTCCGAAGCCATGTGCCCGCTACGGTCTTTCGGGAATGGCCCTGCGGTAAAAACCCCTGCGCCGGGTTGGCAGGGTGGCAGCCTCGCTAGGGTTGGTGGTGGGTAGCTCTGGTTCATCTTGTATCCAATTGAAAACTCAATAGTTCGGCGACAGCCGCGAAGTTCCATTGACGGCGGAATTCCAATGGGAATAACATTCCCTGTCAAAGGGCTGTGTATTCACGACCGCGCAGCGTACTCCCCCCGAAGTTCCAGGCTGAACTAGAAAACGTTGAGGAAGGGCTACCTGAGGAACGCTGCGGCCATTGTGGGGCTCACTCTGCTGGGAACGGTTCCCTCGCTCGCGTTCGGCAGCACCCAACCACTCGATTTCGCTGCCTACTTCGAGAGCAGAGGCGCTTTGTGATGAAATTCCGGACCCTTCTCGTCTCCGTCTCGCTCGCCGCGGCCACCATGGTGGATGCGGCCACCCCCACGCCACCTCCAGCAATCGACCAGCAGTTTCAACAGACGGTCAAACCCTTTGTGGGCAAATACTGCGTGGCCTGCCATAGCGGCAAGATGGCCCCGGCGCAGTTCGACCTCAAGTCCTATACCAGCGTGGATATGGTTACCGACGACTTTGCCCGTTGGGCCCTGCTGGCGGAGAGGCTAAAGAACCAGGAAATGCCGCCCAAGCCGATGCCGCCGCCACCTGCGGCCGAAGTGCAGCAAGTGATCGCTTGGGTAGCAGCCGTACGCGCGGAAGAAATCAAGAAAGCCGCCGGCGATCCAGGCGTAGTCCTGGCGCGGCGGCTGAGCAATGCCGAGTACGACTACACGATCCGCGATCTCACCGGCCAGGACATGCACGTGGCCAAAGAGTTCCCCGTGGATCCTGCCAACCAGGCAGGCTTCGATAACTCGGGCGAATCGTTAACCATGTCGCCGGCGCTCCTGAACAAGTACCTGAAGGCAGCGCGCGAAGTAGCCGATCATGCGGTTCTAAAACCAGATGGAATCGACTTCGCCCCCTACCCCATGCAGGTAGAGACCGATCGGGAAAAGTACGCCATCCAGCGCATTGTGGCCTTCTACCACGCGCAGCCCACTGACTACGCGGATTACTTCGAGGCCGCCTGGCGCTACAAATATCGAGTCGCCCTAAAGAAACCCCACGCCACCCTGGCCACCACCGCGGTGGATGCAAAGGTGAGCCCGAAGTACCTGCCGATGGTGTGGCAAATCCTGCACGACCAGAATGCGATCGGCCCGGTGCTCAAGCTGCAGAAAATGTGGCTAGCCCTGCCCCCTCCCGACGCGGCTCAAACTGGGGGGCTGCGAGCGAAATGCACGGCCATGCGTGATTTCGTGGTAAAGATCCGCGCCCACACCGCGATGCAGTTTGCCGCACCGGTCGTGGCCGGTTTGCCCGCGCAATCCGAGCCTCTTCTTAATTGGAAGCTGAAGGAGTACGCCGAGCACCGGCGCGACAGCGACCCCAACGATCTGCGCAATGACACCGATCCGCCGCCCGTGGTTCCGGCGATCCCTAAGTATCCCAAGCTTCACGAGGAAGCCGCGCCCCGTTGGGCCGCTCTCTCGGCCCAGGCGCGCGCCGGCGATACCGACCTGATCGTTCCCGCCGCCCAGCGCGCCCGCTACCAGGCCGCATTTTCCCGCTTCGCCTCGGTCTTTCCGGATGTGTTTTACGTCTCAGAACGAGGCCGCTATTTCCCCGACGACTCGGAGGACAAAGGCCGGCTGCTAAGCGCCGGGTATCACAACATCATGGGCTATTACCGCGACGATCTTCCCCTGGTCCAGCTCATCCTGGACGACAAAGGAACCCAGGAGCTGAATCGCCTGTGGAACGAGTTCGATTACATCGCGGATTATTCGGCGCGCACCTGGACCCAGTACTACTTCAACCAGAGCGGAGAAGTTTTTGGCAAAGGCGATGAATCCGGCTCCGACCGCCCCACCGATCACGCCGTGACCGATACGGAAGTCATCTATAAGATGCGAGACGTCTACCTGGCCAAGGCTGCGGAGGATCCAACCAACGACCCCGTGGCTGCCGAAGCGATTCGCGATCACTTCAACCAGATGAACGCCACCCTACGCAGCCTGGAAAAAGAGCGGGCAGAGGCGGAACCGAAGCAATTGGAAGCTCTGCTGCAATTTGCCGAGCGAGCCTACCGCCGCCCCCTCACCAATGCGGAACGCGCCGATTTGCTGGCCTATTATCACCAGGATCGAGCCCAAAATCAGTCCTCCCACGAACAGGCCCTGCGCGATGTGCTCACCAGCGTGCTCATGGAGCCGGACTTCCTCTACCGTCTCGATATGACGGATGGTCAAACAACCGCTTCCGTAGGAGCGAGGTCCCATACAGTAGCCCTTAAAACATCGACAGCAGCAGTTCCCACTGAGCCCTTATCCAGCTACGCCCTGGCGAGCCGCCTAAGTTACTTCCTTTGGGCCAGCATGCCCGATGAGGAGTTGTTACGCCACGCGGCAGCCAACGACCTGCAAAAGCCGGCAGTGCTGCTGGCGCAGACTCGCCGCATGATGAAGGATTCGCGGGTAAGTGGCCTGGCCACGGAGTTCACCGGCAACTGGCTCAACTTCCGTCTCTTTGAAACCAACAACGCGGTCGATCGTCAGCGCTTCCCCCAGTTCAACAACGATCTGCGCGAAGCCATGTTCCAGGAACCCATCCACTACGTCGAAGACGCGATTCAGAACAATCGTTCCGTGCTGGACCTGATCTATGGCGATTACACATTCGTGAATCCAGTGCTGGCCAAACACTACGGCATACCGGGAGTGCAGGGCGACGTGAGCCACTGGGTCCGCGTGGACAATGCCGGGCAATATGGGCGCGGTGGCATTCTGCCCATGGCGGTATTTATGACCCAGAACTCACCTGGACTGCGGACGAGTCCGGTAAAGCGTGGAAATTGGGTAGTGCAGAAGGTATTAGGCATCCGCGTGCCTCCTCCGCCGCCGGTGGTTCCCGAGCTGCCGAGTGATGAGTCGAAGTCCGATCTTCCCGTACGCGACATGCTGGCCAAACACCGGGCAGTTCCCTTCTGCGCCTCCTGCCACCAACGCTTTGATTCGTTTGGCCTGGCCTATGAAGGCTACGGACCCATCGGCGATGTGCGCACGAAAGACCTGGCCGGGCGGCCGGTCGATACGGCCGTGACATATCCTGGCGGCGTGAACGGCGTAGGCTTTGAAGGTTTGCGGAGTTTTATCCACGATCATCGGCAAGACCAATTTGTTAACAACCTTTGCCGCAAGCTGCTCAGTTACTCGCTTAACCGGACGCTGCAACTATCCGACGAAGCGCTGGTAGACACCATGCAGACCAATCTAGCCGCGCAAGGCTACGGCTTTGATTCGCTGGTAGAAACCATCGTCATGAGCCCCCAATTCCGGAATAAACGAATACCAACGCCGCACAAACCTGAGACGCAGATAGCCTCCAGAAAGGTAAACTAGTGGACGTTTATGTTCAGGGCACGGCTTTACAGGCTGCGGGGAAACTCGCAGTTGTGCCGGCCCCGGACTACCTCGCCGCAGCGAGCATTAGTCCGGGGGAGCGGTCCTCATAAATAAAGTCAGGGCTTTACAGGCTGCGGAAAAATGCTTTATACGAAGGGCACGGCTTCAGCCGTGCCGTAAATGTACTGCGCGGGGGCGGCTTTAGCCGCTGAGGTACGGTTTTTCACGGTAATTTCCGTGCAGGTACAAGCGTGGAAAAGCGTACCTCAGGGGCTAAAAGCCCTGGTGGCGTCAACCGGGCAACTTTTGAAGGGTTTTAAGCGTACATAGATCGTGAAAATTGAACGCGACTTTACAGGCTACGGAAAAACGATGTTTTGTATCAGGGCACGACTTTAGTCGTGCCGTAAAACCCGCAAATGACGAGGGCTTTAGCCCCTGCGGCTTTTGCGTTCTTGTGAGAAGGGTGACTTAACATGGCCAAGAAATTCGCATTTCCCGTTTCCCGCCGCGCCGTACTCCGCGGAGCCGGTTGTACCGTTGCCTTACCTTGGCTTGAGTCGCTCCACGCCTTAGCGGATGTCCCCCCGCCCTCCGCCTTCCCCAAGCGTTTTGGCATCGTCTTCCTGGGTTGTGGCGTAAACGAGGATCACTGGAGCGCCGAGGGCCAGGGCGCCGACATGAAATTGAGCAAGACGCTATCGCCCCTGGAACCGCTCAAACAGAAGATCAACGTCATTGACGGTCTATACGTCAAGGCGCTCACCGGCCAGGGCATTCATCCCGCCCAGACGGGCAGTCTATTATCCGGCGCGCATATTTCGAAGGGCGCCATCATCCACTCCGGCATCAGCATCGACCAGATGATTGCCAACCACGTGGGCGACACCACGCCGCAATCCAGCATCGTGCTGGCCTGCGAGCAGCCCATGACCGGTTACCACGAATCGAACTTTTCCCTGGCCTACAGTTCCCACCTCTCCTGGCAAAGTCCGGACTCGCCGGTCCCGGTAGAAGTCTACCCATCGCTCGCCTGGGACAACCTGTTTGACAACCGTGGCAGCCTGCAGAACCTCAGCATTCTCGACCGCGTACAGGAACGCGCCCAGGATCTTTCCAAGTGCATCAGTGCCAGCGACCAAGGCAAGCTCGATGAATATTTGACCAGCGTGCGCGAAGTGGAAAAGCGCGTAGAGAGCATGCGCAAAGACAAGAGCGATGCCGACGACGCAGCGAAAGCCAGGAACACCGTCGCCGCCACCATGGAACGGCCGGCCAACGGACTGCCCGAAGACTTACGCGATCACGCCCGCCTGATGTGCGACATCATTGCCATTGCGTATCAAACCAACAAGACGCGCGTCGCCTCGTTGATCATCTCTCATGATCTATCGGCCATGTATTATCCCTTCCTGAATGTGAAGGACGGGCACCATTCCGCTTCGCACAACAACAATTCCGATGACTACGAGCGCATCTCTCGTTTCCATGTCGAGCAGTACGCCTACCTGGCGTCGAAGCTGGACAGCATGAAAGAAGGAAACGGCACGGTGCTCGACAACACCTGCCTGATGTTCCTATCCAACATGTGGATCGGCCGCAAACACGACAACTTCCGCCTGCCGGTGGTGCTGGCCGGCGGCCTGGGCGGGACGTTACAAACGGGGCGTACGCTGAATTATCTGAAGGACAGCGAAGATAATCGCAAGATGTGCAGTTTGTATCTGTCGCTGATGGATCGCTTCGACGTGAAGTTGGAGCAGTTCGGCGATTCGCAGACGCGGTTGGAGCGGCTTTAAGGGGAGTGTGAGAACGGGGTCCATTCCGTTCCCAATCATCCCCGTCCTCCGCCCGTCCGGATCTCCCCCGATAACCTCCGCCTTCATCAAGGTGAACGCCTCATCAGGGGGATAGGTGGTGAGTAGGCCAGGGGATTTCACCCTGGCCTCTCGCAGAACCGTGCGTGAGACTCTCGCCTCACACGGCTCCCATCAGACAAACCAACCGTTCAACGTGAACGGTTGGTCGCTCAGTACCGCTCACAACGTCATCCTGTCGCCAGTTGTGTCGAGCCTATGATTGTCTTACCCGATCCCTTGTAGAGTCGAGATGTGGCGCGGTGGTTTAGGCTTGGCCTATCTGTTACCGGCTCTTTCGTTTGCCGGTGCCTCACTATCCAAGCCATGCTCCGTTTCCACATCCCGCTCGTCGAACTGGACAGGCGCGTTTAACGCATCCAGCTCTCGGAGGAAACATCACGATTTTGCCCACGAAAAATTGCGCGTCCGCTCAGTAAGCCGGACCAGACCAAACCGATCGTGCAGGACGGCGTCGGAATATTTCCGGGGCGCCGACCCTGCCTCTTTGTGTTTAGCGCTCAACCACTGACGCAGCCGCTTACAGGTGTGTTGGTCCACTGCCTGATAGGCTTTGCTGACCGGCCCGAGACAGAAGTAATTGGCCCAACCATTCATCATTTGATTGAGTTTCGTTACCACGGTCTTCTGGTCCAGTTGGGTTCTATTTCGCCCGGTTTCACCGCTGATCGCCTGACAGATGCGGATCACTCGCTTCTTGGCCGGTACCGTGCCCAGATAGGCGCGTCCAGTCTTTGGCGAGTAGCAGCGACCAAACGTATATCCCAGGAAATCGAACTTCTCTTCCGGCAGCTTCGAGACCCGCGTCTTGTTTTCATTCACTGTCAGCTTCAGCTTCGTCATCATGACCCGCATCGTGGCCAGAGCTTCTTCCGCTCTGCCCCGACAGCAAATCACGAGGTCATCGGCGTAGTTGACGATGTACGCTCCAAGACGCTTTTCGTGCCCCAATTGCTTCCATCCCAGCACGAACCGGCGCATGTAAAGATTACTGAGCAGCGGACTGATCGGGGAACCCTGAGGCGTTCCTCGACCTTCATCCCGATTGCGTGTATTCCGATGCTTCTTTCCACGATCGTCTTTTTCCTCTACCGGTGCTTTCAGCCACATCGTGATCAGATGGAGCATGGCGCCGTCAACGACACGGCGAGCTACCGACTTTAGAAGCTCCGAATGCGGGAGAAGATCAAAATAGGAGGCAATATCTGCATCTACGATCTCTGCATGTCCAGTGTTGATCAGCTTATGGACGTGCCTTACTGCGTCCAATGCGCTGCGGCCCCGCCGATAGGCGTACTGTTCTGGTTGTAGATCGGCCTCAAGGATGGGGTCGAGTACCAAAACCGCCGCCATCATGACCGCACGGTCACGGATTGCGGGCACTCCTAACGGGCGCTGTTGCCCCCCGGGCTTCGGTATGAATACCCGCCGCACGGGAAGTGGTCGATACGTTCGACTTTTCAGCTCTTGCGTCAGTTCGTCCAACCATCGCTCTGTTCCGTACGCTTCGATGCCCTCGAACGTCTGGTCATCTACTCCCGCCGCTCCACCATTGGCTTTGCAGCATTCGTAGGCAAACGTCAAAACGTCCTTCCGGTACACCTTGTCGTACAGCGCATAGAAGCGAAAATCAGGCGATTTCTTCGCTTTGTCGTGTAACGCTGCCTGTAACTTCTGAACGCTTTCTGGGGTTGTTAGACTCATCGTCAATCCCTCCGTCTTTGTCACTTCTTGCGTTGATTTCCAACTAAGGCTCCTTCCCTCCCCCGGCATTACCCGGCTTCATCGGTACTACGAACCTCACCGCAGCCCCAAACAGCCCAGTCTGGCTCTCACGAGTTACCGGTTGGTCTTGGACTTCCAATACCACTGTTGGGGTTTCCCGTGTTCCTAGTGCTTTCCTATGCATGCATGTCGCCGTCAATACCCCGGCAGGTCCGATGGAAGCTGTTCGCTCATACCCCTCCATCAGCGGCGGCCTTCCCCGTGGAGCGGGCGGGTCGGCTCCTGCGTTATGTGTTTCGAGGCCTGCTCGACGTTCACTCAAATTGCAACCTACATGCTCACAGAGTCGCTATAACGACCCTTTGCACCGAAGGCTCCAACGGCTTTGTTACCTCTGCCGCTGCTTCGGTTGTTACCGGGTGAAACGAACCAGTTCCCGGGTGGGGTTATCTCCCACTGAAAAGCACCGGCTTGTCACGGCGCACCGCTCCCCGTCCATTACAGACGCTTCGACGCTACTACAGGATGATCCGCCATCTTCCAGTGCATCGATATTTCCCTTTCGTGGGTCGCACTTATAGGTTTTCTCTTAGCATCACTTGAAGACTTCCCATGTTCCGCCTAACCGCCTCCTTGGCAAGCTCAGGCCACCTCTCGTGCCGGATGCCGCTTCGCCCGTAAACAGGTTCCGTCGAAGCTTGTCCCGCAGTAGTAATCACGCCGCGGTTTTGACATCATCTAATAGGTTTCGACACTTCAACAGTGGTTTCCTTACGGTCCTCTTCTTGCCTGATACCTGACCCGGTCTAGCCGAGCCTTTTCCTTCTGCGCTCACGACCATGGCATTTAACCACAGCCGTCGAAGGTGGTTTGGAACCCGCTCCTGCAAGCCGGTTCCGAGGGGCCCGCCCTCATCGGTTAAACAGTTACGCACGTTTCCGCTCTTGCAAGCTTCGCGTGCTCATGGCGCACGATCACCGCCCAACCGGCAATTACTGGTCGAGTATTGACGAACGTCTAACTTACGGTTAGGCGACAAACCAACGACGATGCGCGGGTGCGACAGTTGCGATAGGTCCTGCGGAGCAAGGGGGCGCTACAGCAAACGTGTAGAGTCGAGAACCGGCGCGGCATAATCCGGGGATCGGCATTATGGATCCTATGCCGATACATCGGTTAAACGGTTATCGCTTTGGTACGGAAACGGTGATGTTGCGAAATTTGAGGCCGCCGGTGTGGTCGCCCTGGATGTAGAAAGATCCGGGCTCGCCTTCGTTGGCATCGAGCGCACCGCCGGTGATACCGTCAATTTCTTTGTGGTCGATGGTTAACGTGCCGTCACGAACAACCGTTACCGTTCTTCCCACCAGGATGACGTCAAATGATTCCCATTCGCCAGGTTTGCGGGGCAGCATGGAGCTTGGCGCAAGGCGTCCGTAGATTGCTCCCATAGAGCGCTCTGGCGGCTCGGTTCCTGTCTGTTCATATTCGAGCTGGACTTCATACCGTCCGCGAAGATAGAAGCCGCTGTTGGCATCATCAGGGCAGTTTACTTCGAAGTGAACCTTAAAGTCGGTGAATTTTTCGTTGCTCTTCAGGTTGGCACCATGATTTTCATTGAGGAGATCGCCGTCCTGAACGACCCAGTGACTATTAGCTGTGTCGCCGATGGGAGTCCAACCGCTTAGATCCTTGCCATCGAAGAGCTTGACCGGCTTGGTCCAAGCCTTCGGTTCGTGGCCTTTCAACGCAGGAGCCGGCAGACCGGTGAGTTCTATGCTGTGACCGGCGTGTTTTTGCGTTCCAACGAGCTTGCCATCCTTCGCGTCCAGCTCGATAGATGTGTCGTGCTCCATAGTGAGCGTGAGATGAGAACCACTCACGTTATAGTCCGGAACGTGGAGGACGTGGCCACCGGTAGGCTGATACCAGATATCGAGGCCGCTTCCTTTCTCCTTAATGCCGAGCCAGACGGCAGCTTGTTTGCCATTCGATTGAGTAATGTTGAAATCCCAACGGCCGACGAACGGGCTTGTCTGTGCTTGCAGAACGGGTAACAGAGACAGAGTAAGAGCGACGATACCTGCAGAACGAAGCATGCTCGCAGTCTAACGCATGTGCCCATTCATTGGGTGGCGTCGCACCGCCATGCTCAGCCGTGAACCGTTTGGGGCGACGTGCCGCTAGAGTTTGACGAGTCACCCCTATCTCACGGCATAGGCTGCCGACCGTGGTCCGCGGTTTTTCCCATGGATGCCATGGCGAGCCGCAACTTGGCTGCGGTCATTTTGTACCGGTCGCCAGCTTTTCTACTGCGTGCCCGCACGAAGATAAGTCCAACCTTGGTGCGTTCGGAGCTGAGTTCACGTTCGAACTCAGCCAGGCGACCAAGATGCCGAAGACCAGTTTGCCGTGGGCTTGGTTGTGTCGATCGAGGCTCCTTGTCCGGATAACCGCCGATCCTGAAATTACTACTCGATCAACAGGCGATACACTCTGTCGCCGAAGTGGTTACTGAAGGGTTGGCCACAACCCGCTCCGAACTAAGATCAGCCTATACTTCAGAGAATCCTTTTCGCATCTTGGGTGGGGCGAGTTGAAACGAAACTCGGCTCTTTAGCGGGGTGCAATCAACCTTTCCAAGCGGAGTGCGCGCATGTACGAAATTCCAGAACGCGATTACGAGGGATCTGTCACGAACTATAAGGACCAATGGCGGACGCTCGACGGAGTACTCTACACACTCTGCCGAGACTACCCTGGACATGACAGAATCGATGGTATCAACGCAAAGCTGAACATTATCGGCCGCACGTACTCGACCGGGATTGAGCGGAGGATCAAAAGCGAAGGCACCCAGGGCAGTTCCATGCTTAAGCTGGCTGACTACTTCTTCAAACACCGCGCAGAAATAGACTCACTAATCGAGCACATCTCGGCATTGATGGAGCCGCTGACCTGGAAAGGAATAGTCGGGATACTGATTGCGCATGGAAGATTGGTCCAGCTATTGACGGGCATCACCCAGTACGGATACCGGCCGCGCTCATTCGTGTCGAAATACCTGCATTTTCACAACCCAGTTTTTCCAATTTATGACAGTGTTGCCTCTGGGGAGATTCGGCGGATCGTACCGCTCCGGTCCGTTCTCAATATCGACTTCGACGTCGATGGTGTGAGTGATTCGGAATACAACGACTACGTAAAGCGCTTCTTCGCCCTATATCTACACTCGATAGAACGCGGTCTGCCCATTACTGTGTGCTCGCTGGATTTTTATCTGATGTGGAGAGTTCCGGCGATCCGCTCCAAATAAGAGCACAGATCACCGAACCGAATTTCGAGTTGTTGGTGGTTGACCGCCTACTCTTTCCTAACCCGGATTGCCCCGGAACACCAAAACCCCGCGCATAGGGGCCTCGGCACTGGTCAATCTCGGTGGGATCTTTCAGTTCAGTTTGTCGAAAAAGAGATAAAGAGCGGCAATACGGCCGTCCCGGGCGATGATGAAATCAGTCCCGGCGTAATCTGGCGCTTCGCCAGGGCGGCCCGATACCCATTTGAGCCGCCCGCCATTGCCCGACTCCTCAGGCTCGGCAATGGGCTGATATCGAAAGTCAGGGTGAGTCGCCCTGATCGCGTCCGCAATGCGATCGATCTCGTCGCGGCCACGGTAGACACCCTTGCTGGGATCGTAGAACACGCCATCTTCGGTGTAGAGTTCGTCGATAGCTGCGCGCCGGCGCGCGGAGTCGTTTTCACCGAAAACTTCCTGAAGATTGCGGGTCAGCAAGGTGGATATGCTGTATGCCATGGTGTGTCTCCTCTCGGCTTCGTGTCCCTCTTCAAAGATCTCGATCCAGTCCTTAGATGTGTCGTCGGGATATTCGTTCCAACAAATATTTCCCGAGCAGCGCCTTGATGTCTGAGTGACCGCCTACTCGGAAGTTCCTTTCCGTTACTGCCGAGTAGGCCACAACACGCCCGGAATACGTAAAACGGGGGCTGTGCGCAGGGGGCACTTCCGAGGAACTGATCAGCCATTAAGAATTCTTCAGCTCAACGCTCATCACACGAAGTTCCGATTCACTCACATTCTCAAGTGAGTGCGGCGAAAGCGGCCCTGACCACATCGCACTCTCCGCGGGGAAATCGCAGAGCTGTCCACTATGATTCTTCCTTCACCATCGCGGCGTGCGAAATCACTCCAACTAAGTGCGCGAACCGCCTCATTCTCAAAGAGCGGAAGGTGATACTCCGGAGCAGTAATCAACGTGTCAAGACCCTGATGCCACTTCCAGACTTGTTGGTCTACCACAGCGCCAACTCCAGTGCCTCCACACAGACCGCTACTACCTTGCCGTTACTCCTTGGCTCCTCGAACATCTGTCGGAGAAGCATGCTGTCCTCTTTGTTGTCACCAATATCTGGAGGTTGCGCCGTGAATACGCGAGCTTGAAGAATGCGCTCAAGACGTGAGGAAAGATCGGATTTCCTACTGCGCGGCCCCCAGCCAGCGTTGCTGTTGGTCTATGACAAATAAAGGAATGTGGGGCGTCATTAAAAGCAACCGCGGCCGAGCCATTCGAAGATGCAGGAAAAATCCAGGTAATAAAGATGTACCCGCTGCTCTTCCGGTGCGAACATTCCTGTCCTCTAGCTGTTGATTCTAAAGGTGAACAAAGCTGTGATGATAACCTTTCACGAACGAATCAAGACTTATACTCAAGAACGGCTCCTCGAAATTGATTAGATACTATGTTGACCACCTGTCCAACCTGATACAGCATTCAGACCGTACGGAACCGAAGAACTGTCCTCGGACAGCGATCCGGGGGAACTGGAGGTCACATGACAAACGAACAAACAACCGGGAAGCACGAAATGCTGCTGGTAAGCGATTTCG
>CAWGDP010000002.1:0-1636169 GCA_963821315.1 uncultured Acidobacteriaceae bacterium
CCTACCCGTCAATTACCACTTGTGCACTACCTAACACGCCTGCGGCGCGGAGTTCGTGCTGGGTGCCACGACAGTTTTGGTAGCAGTAATGTATAAGATTGGGCGGCAGAATCCCACTCCGGAAGAATCCAGCAGCCAATATATCTAGTGGAACAAGAATCCGAACAACGGCGCTGTTTTCTGCCTGTTTCAGACTTTCCAGGGTTACCCCCATGTCGGCCAGTGTTACAAATCCAGTCCACTTGGCCGATAAACGTCTGTCCGGTCAAGTGGCTGCTGCATGGGGTCAGGAAGGCGTTGCCGTAAACTCAAAATTCTCGATGGATACAATTTGGTCTCAGCCAATAACACCCGAATGCAACTCTGACAGATATCGAACAGGCTGGAACGCTATTCGAGATTGTTCGATGAGCATTCACATTGTGGTTACGCGTTTCTCAAGCCTAAGCCGTCAGGCTTAGGGATGGTGTCTATCTTCAGAACGAGCGCAGCGAGAAGTCTCCTTGGCCTGAAGTGCCCACTTGACGCTTGCAGGATCGGGCCGCGCAGACCACGATGCCATGCGACATAGCATCCGGCGCGACGGTGAGTCTGCCATTTGTCTGACGCAAGCCGTTGCATTCGAATTTCGAACAGAGTTACCGTCGGCTTGTGCTAACGATCCGAGCGATGTCGGGCGGTGCCGGGTATGCTCAGCGGCACCTCGAACACAGCGACTACTACGACGAGCACCGCCGTGTTCAAGGTGAATGGCATGGACGCGGGGCAGAGTTGCTCGGCCTGCGCGGAGAGGTGACTCGGGAGCAATTTGAAGCGGTGCGCGAGGGACTGCACCCTGAGACCGGAGATTTCCTTCGGCCTCGGCATAGTGCGGATCGCATGGGCGAGGACGGAAGCGAGCAGAGCAAAGGGCGGTCGTTGTACGATCTGACATTCTCTGCGCCAAAGTCGGTTTCGATTCAGGCACTGGTCGGAGCGGATGAGCGCCTGGTCGCGGCTCACGATAAAGCGGTCCGGGAAACGCTTGCAGAAGCCGAGAGCCACGCTGCATCTCGTGTTCGCCTGAACGGGGCAAATGAAGATCGCACGACCGCCAACTGGATTGTCGCCACGTACCGCCATGACACTAGCCGTGAACTCGACCCACAACTGCACACACATGCCGTTGCTGCCAACCTGACCTATGACGGAGTGGAGGGCCGCTGGAAGGCGCTCCAAGCATCTGGGCTTTATGAACGGCGTGCATACCTGACAGAGGTTTACCGGAATGCGCTCGCTCGTGAGGTGCGCGGTCTGGGATACGAGATAGAGTCGCGCCGCGATTCCAAGGGGAAAGATCATGGATTCGAGATTCGTGGTGTCTCGAATGAATTGCTCGAAAAGTACAGCGTGCGGAGCGCGCAGCGGGACGCCGCAATCGAGCGATTCACCGTAGAGCATGGCCGCAAGCCAACCGATAACGAAGTTGCTGTCCTCGTCCGGGAATCCCGCGCGGACAAGTTGGCGGAAATCGCCACGGAGAAGGTGAGAGAACAGCAACAAGCCCGACTTGCTCCAAACGAACGGCACACGCTGCAACATCTCCGCGCGGACTCCCAGGAGCAGACTCCCCGCGTCCTTCAAGAACCCTCTCGCGCGGCAGAATCACTTCAGTATGCAAAAGAGCATCTCTTTGAACGCAATTCCGTTGTGCGCGATCACGACTTGATGGCCGAAGCACTGCGCCATGGCCGTGGGCTGATTGATCGTGGTGAATTGCGCGGTGTACTGGAAGTGGAACAGGCGCAGGGTGGTCTAATCCGGGCCGGAAATAATCTGGCTACCCGTGAGAGCCTTGAACGCGAGCAGCGCATGATTGCTGTGGTGGACCGAGGCATCGGGCGATTTGAACGGTTGGGGGGCGACCGAGAATTCCATCCGTCTGAGCGGCTGCGAGAAGAGCAGCAGCGGGCCGTACATCACGTCCTAGACTCCAGAGATTTCGCAGTCAATTTGCGCGGGGCTGCGGGAACCGGTAAGACCGCCACTCTGCATGAAATCGACCGCGGCTTCCGCGATGCAGGCCGTGAGATTGTGGCCGTCGCCCCGACTCGAAGCGCGGTCGAAGAATTGCGGAAGGTCGGGTTTCATGATGCGATGACCATCTCACGCCTCCTAGAGGCCAACACCGAACAACCTTCTCTCCTCGGAAGGGTGCTGGTCGTGGACGAGGCGGGCATGGTTTCAGGCAGGCAGATGGAAGGACTGCTCAAGTTGGCAGAGCGCGAGGGTGCGCGCATTCTCTTTTCCGGCGATACACGGCAAATCCAGAGCGTCGAAGCATCGGACGCCTTGCGCATTCTGGAGCGGGAATCGCAGATGAAAAGCGTCTCGCTTACGGCCGTACAACGGCAGACACAGGCTGAATACCGAGATGCGATTCAGACATTGCGGCAGGCGCCCGAACAAGGGTTTCAAAAACTTGAGCAGCTCGGATCCATACGTGAGGTTCCATACCTGGAGCGTCCGCAGTTGGTGGCATCGGCCTATCGAGAACTGACAACTGATCCAAACCGCAAAGTCCTTGTCGTTGCCGGCACACATGAAGAGATTGCGAGGATTACCCACGCCATCAGAGAGGGCATGAAGATAAGCGGCGAGTTAGGAGCCGGTACAGTTTTCGAGCGTCATGCGCCACTCCAATGGACTGAAGCGCAGAAGAAGGACCTGTCGAATTACCAGCAAGGTCAAGTCTTGTTGTTCCATCGCTCGTCTCAAGGAATCGCTCGAAACGAGGCGCTCGTTGTTGAGCGTTCAGACAGGTCGCAAATCATCGCCAGGGATCTGAACGGGGTCGAGCGCATGGTGAGTCCGACACAGGCGCGCTCATTCTCCGTGCAAGAGCGCAGCCAGATTGAAATATCTCCTGGAGACCGGCTGCTGTTGACTGGAAATCGCCGGGAGGCTGATTTCCGCGCCACGAACGGAGAGTTGGCTAAAGTGCGCTGGGTCGATGGAAGCCGCATTCAGCTTGAAGATGGCCGGACTCTGCCGGCGAATTATCGGGAGTTCGACCATGGCTATGCCATTACCGCACATCGTAGCCAAGGCAAGACCGTTGACGTAGTGGTTCTTTCCGGCGACATAATGAAGCAGGAACAATTCTACGTCGCCGCCTCCCGTGGCCGCGACGGAATTACAGTAATCACATCCGATGTGAACCAGCTGCGCGAATCGCTAGCCATTTCCGCGGCGCGTCCGTCGGCAACTGAGCTGGCCAGAGAGCAGGCGCGGACTCGTCCCGCGCTTGAGCATAGCCTTGCTCACCTACCTGTACAGAACATGGAACCACCAGCACCGCAGCATGAGAATAGCCACGGGCACGACCTCGGGATGAGTTTGTGACCATCATTTCTTGGGAGACATTTGAGAATGACATTCCCCGGATAGATGGAATCATGTGCCGAAGCGATAGAGGTCCGTGTCAAGGCTCTTGACCGCGTAGCGGCGGGCTTTGCCCGGCCTTGACACGGACCGCGCCTCGGCTAGTCTCAGCCATCCGGGGAATGTCGTCAGGGATTTGTCTAGTGGATAAGCGGGTAAAAATCGAATTTTACTTTCATAAAACTGAAAAAGTAAGACTCCCGATTGTTCCTTAAAAGTAGCTGTAGCGACTAGGTGCAACTGCTGTTTCCGAAACTTCGCTTTATTTTCACTTTCCGTATCGATGAACTGGAAAGCGGCCTCTACCCGTGGGGTTGACGCACGTTCGGACACCGTCCATTGTGGTTTCAGGAGCGTGCGAACAATGTTCGATTCCTCTCATCCTCCCGCATTTTTCGAGCCGCTTATCGACAGTGAGCACGCTGCGGCTCTGATTCAGGTTCACCCCAAAACCCTCCAACGGTATGCGCGAAAGGGCATCGTCTCAGGCTTGCGTGTAGGCAAACTCTGGCGCTTCCGCGCTTCCGAACTTATGGCTCGCCGCCCTGGAGAGGATTACGTAGGCCTCGACGTCGACGACCAGGCACAGTAGGCTGGAATCAGCCACTCGTGCCCGTAACCAGAGAGGAGATCAAGCCTTGCTAGTTCGGACACGGTATCAATATGGAAGTCTGCGGTTGAGGAAGCGCGAACGCGGACCGGATGTGTGGGAGTTCCGCTATTACGAAACGGATTCTCAGGGAAAGCGTAAACGGCAAAGTGTGATCCTTGGGGATCGCAATCTGCTCACGACGGAGACCCTTGCACGGAAGGCCACGCAAGCTCTTCTTCTTCGGCTCAACGAAGAATCTCCACGTGCTGAAGTAGAGGCGGCGTCTTTTGGAGCCTTGCTCGACCGCTATATCGAGCAGGAACTCTCGGAGCGCTACTCGACTCGGAAGTCGCATCTGTCAAATATCCGAGTCCACATCCGTCCACGCTGGGGAGAGCACCCCGTGGATAAGCTGAAGCCGATGGCGATGGAACAGTGGTTGCGTGATTTGCCGCTGGCCCCAAAGTCAAAGACTCATGTACGGGGAATTATGCACCTGGTCTTCAAGTGTGCGGAGCGGTGGGGCATTGTCGAACTCGGCAAGAACCCTGTTTCTCTGGTACGCGTGAAAGATGGAAGCAAGCGGCTCAAGCGGCCACGGGTCCTTGACGTGGGCCAATTTTTTGAGCTGCTCAAGCATCTGGGCGAACCATACCGGACGATGGTGTTGGTCGCACAATGCCTGGGCCTTCGCGTGAGCGAGATTCTGGGCCTGCAATGGGGCGATTTCAATTTCGAGAATCGCTCTGTGCTGGTTCAGAGAAGCGTGGTGGGCGGCAGGGTGGACGATGTGAAGACGGAATATTCGAGAGACGATGTTCCGCTCGATGCTCGTCTGGCGGAGGTGCTGTTGCACTGGCGCTCCGTTTCGATCTTTCCCAGAGACGAGGATTGGCTTTTTGCCAATCCGGTCACAGGGAGGCCGTACCACCAGGAAAGCTTGCAGAAGTCTCAGATCAAACGGGCTGCGAAGCTCGCCGGGTTGGGAGAGGAGGTCGGGTGGCACACATTTCGCCACAGCTATCGTTCCTGGCTCGATGAGACGGGTGCTCCAATGAAGGTGCAGCAGGAACTGATGCGTCACGCTTCGATCCAGACGACAATGAACGTCTATGGACGGGCCATGGCGGAAACCAAACGCCGCGCAAACAGTCAGGTTGTTGGACTGGTGTTCGGCCCAAACTCGCAGGATTTGCCCGCAGATGCGGCCACTGCGACGCTCCAGTAAATAGCAGTCTGTTCCTATTGGGGGATAACGGGGACTTACCGGAAGCGACCAATCTTCGTAAGTTATTGATCTTATTGGTTGCGGGGGCTGGATTTGAACCAGCGACCTTTGGGTTATGAGCCCAACGAGCTACCGGACTGCTCCACCCCGCACCTTGATAGTAACAACCACAGAGCACAGGGTCAAACCAGGGGCGCAGCCCTTTGCGGCCACGACCATGGGAACTTTTTCCTCGACAGCGGATGGGTCGTGATTTGGCGGCACAGCGCGTACAGTGGATAGGGCGAGTGCCGCGTGGTGGCACTCGATAAACGCTCCTTCTCTGGATGTCTCGCGCAAATCACACTACGGCCAAGGCCCTTCGCCATCTCTTGCTGGAGCCTCTGCTCCATCTCGGAGTTGCCGTCACTGGCGTCGGTACGGTGCTGCTGGGCTCGATTCTGCCGCAGCTCTCTGCGCAATGGCACCTGCGGGATAAGGACGCGGGCCTACTGCTGATGGTGCAGTTTGCAGCCGCCGCCTCAGGAGCCCTGCTGGTCCGGCGCAATTTGTGGAAGGCTTTGGCCTGCGGCTTCGGGCTTTTTGGGGCAGGGGGCATCGGTATTTTCCTACTGCAACAAAGATCCTTGCCCGTCTTTGCCGTCTATGGGCTGGGCCTGGGATTGGCCATGACCGCCAATAACATGCTCGCCGGACGGCGTCATCCAAACCGCATGGGATCAGCCCTGGCCATCCAAAATTTTGCATGGAGCGCTGGCGCAGTGGCTTGCCCACTCCTGGTCGCGCAATTTCTCCGCCATGCCGCGAGCGGCTCCGCCTTCGGCGTGCTCGGACTCCTGGTAATCCCCTTCGCCCTTTTGCCTCTCCTCGCAGATCGACGTGATTTTGCTGCATCGCCGGCCTTCGGTCCGGCTCAGGCCGGGAACAAAGAGGCGGCAACCATCGTTTATTTTGCGCTCCTGGCCTTTCTCTATGTGGGCATGGAAGCTTCCGTCGGCAACTGGATGAGCACCTACGCAACTCGGGCCACCGCCTGGAGCTTCGCCGGGGGCAGCTTGGCGCTCACCGTCTTTTGGGCGGCCTTGTTGCTGGGCCGGGCGATCACACCGGCGATGTTGGCCTTCTTGACGGAACGGCGGCTCTACCGGGCCTCCGTCATCGCCACCATAGCGGGAATCGCATTGCTGCTCGCGGCGCACAACCCACCCGTACTGCTGGCAGGATCGGCTCTTACCGGGCTGGCCCTGGCGCCGTTATTCCCGCTCATCCTCTCCCTATTTCTCAAGGAAATAGGCGAGTCGCGCAACGCCGGCTGGGTTTTCGCGGTCGCCGGCCTGGGGGGAGCCGTGCTCTCCTGGTTAACGGGGACTGTTTCCACCAGCACCGGCTCGCTGCGGATCGGCCTCATGGTGCCCGGCGCCGCTGCCCTGCTGACGATGGCCTTGATCACCTGGCGCCGAACCAATCAGGAAACGCAAACGACAGATGCTCAGCAGGAATCCATCCTCCAGCCCACGATCACCGGCAAAACTTGAGGATTTGGCTCAAGCTACCGCGGGCAAGTGGCGAGGCTCTTGCGTGTAAGCGCCGCGACTTGCTCACGCTCTGCTCCTACAAGTTCAAGCCTGGGAGGCCTTACGCGCGAGGAAGGGCCCCCGCACTCTTCCTGAACCTGCTTGATCAGTTGCACAAACTTGGGCACGGTATCCAGGCGCAGTAAAGGCAGGAACCAGGCATACAGTGAGTCCAATTCCGGCGATGGACCGCTTCGCGCGAGCTTGAACAGACGCACCGACTCTTCGGGAAAGGCATTCACCAGCCCGGCAATCCAGCCGGTCGCTCCCGCGGCTACACTTTCAACCACCACATCGTCCATGCCTACGAAGATCTCCAGTGAGTCGCCGGCCAGATGTTTGAGCGCTGTGATGCGCCGGATGTCGCCGCTCGATTCCTTCACCGCGTGGAAGTTCTGATGCTGCGCACGCAGTTCGATGATTTGCTCCGGAAGGATATCCGTTCCATAGGCAACGGGATTGTTATAGAGCATGGCAGTGAGCGGCGTCGCCTGAAAGATAGCGCTCAGGTGAGCCTGCGTTTCGCGCCAGTCACCCCGATACACCAGGGGCGGCAAAACCATCAGGCCATCCACTCCCACCCGATGTGCCTCCTTCGCCAGCCAGACCGCTTCCGCAGTGCTGAACGCGGAGATGCCGGCAATCACTGGTGCTTTTCCGTCCAATGACTGCCGGGCCCTTTTCAGGAGCTCAAGTTTCTCATCCCTGGTCAGCGCCGGCGCTTCGCCCAGAGACCCCAGAGCGACCATTCCGTTGCAGCCGCACTCGACCAGCCATCGAGCCTGGGCTGCAAATGTTTCGTAGTCGACCGACAAATCAGACGTGAACGGGGTTGTGATGGCTGGAAATACTCCAGCCCAATCTTTCTGGTCCAATGTTTCATTCTCCTTCTTGCATCATAAGCGTCAACGGCATGGAGACTTCTACGCGTCGGCGCTACGCATGGCGCATCCAGCGAAATGATGAAATAAACCCCGCCTTCCCAGCTGAAGGGGGTAGGCCAAGTCCTAACCTATGCTGAAGGTCGCCAAGCCAAGAGACGAGCTTTCTTCCGAAGGTGGTGGGTCATTTTCACAGCGGGCTCCCGATGTTGGCATGGGCAGAGTGAAGCAAAACGTGGTTCCGGGAGCATCGCCGCTTTGTGGCCAAAGATGCCCATGATGCAATTCGATGATGGAACGGCTGATGGGCAGGCCCATACCCATTCCGTGTTGCTTGGTGGTGAAAAAGGTTTCGAAGACGCGATCAGGCTCTTGCAGGCCGATGCCGCTATCCTGCACTTCGATGCGGATCGCGCTGGAATCATGCAGCTTGGTGCGTAGGGTCAAGGTTCGCCTGCGTTCGGCGACCGAATCCATCGCGTCCATGCCGTTGATACACAAATTGACCAGAACCTGTTGAATTTGTACCCGGTCTCCCAATATCGCCGGGAGCCCCGCTTCTAAATCAATTTCGAGGTTGACTCGCCGCTTCTCCGCCTCCCTGCGCATGAGGCGACATACCTCGTTGACCACCTCATTGATGCAGAGCGGCGCCTTTTGGAAGGGACCGCTCTTGAAAAGGGCGCGCATGCGTTGCACGACATCGGCCGCATGATAGCCGGAGTCAAGAATGTCCTGAACCAGACAGCGCGCCTCGTTCACGTGGGTGGGATCGTTGGAGAGCGACTCGAAACACATATGCGCGTTGGCGATGATTGCGGTGAGCGGCTGGTTGATTTCGTGAGCGATAGAGGCCGAAGCTTCTCCCAGGGTCGCAATCTGAGCTGCCCGCGCAAGTCTCTGTTCGATTTCTTGTAAGGCTTGGCGTGCGGCCTGACGATCTTCGATGGCTTCGCGGCGGGCACGTTCTACCCGTTGTTTCGCGGCTATCGCCAGGTTGATACACAAGGCCGTGGCAATAAAGGCGGCAAAGCGGGGATATGTAGAGAGCTCAGGCGAGAATCGAAAATGAGGAGAAAGAAAGAAGTAGTCGAAACTCAGGGCCGCCAGGCCGATCGAGAGCAGGCCCGCGCCACGTCCACCGTAGAGACTGCATATGACAATGGCAAGGTGGAAGCAGGACGAAGGGGCGCGTGAAACCCAGGACAACAAAGTCGCAGCCATACATACGGCCGCTGCAAAGCAAAAGCTCCGAAGTCTAAGGGTGACCCTCATCCACAGCCAATCGTCCTCTCTGTTGTTTTCGCAGCAGCTCAGAATTGGTCATGCTGTTATCAGATTCCGGCTGGCGTGGATGTGACTCATGAAAATTTCTGCGTTCTTCCATCGGGGGATAATGCTATGCCGTCGAACGCCACGTGGAATAGTGGGTGCCTGTTAGTTTTCAAGGACCTCTGTTTCGAACGGAAACGGTGATGATTCCGCTGAAGAAAATTCAACCCTACGCGAGAAGAAAAAGTAAGTCTACTCGAGCCCTCGTTCGACCATAAGCACCAGGCGCTCACCCAGCGCAAGCACCATCGCTTGCGGCATCTGGCGCAGCGGTCCTTCAAGCACCAGAAGTGCCAGCCCGTGGACTGTCGACCAAGCAAGATACTCTGCGTCTTTGCGATTCTTTTTGCTGAGCAAGCCCGATTCCTGCATGCGGTCCAGCGCCAGCGAAAGCAGTTGAAACGGATTCAGGCCCATGGACGCCGTGTTCGCCGGGTTTTGCTCGTATACAGCCGGTGGAATCGAGAAAGCTGTACGAAACATCCCCGGCTCTCTCATCGCAAATCCCAGATAGCCCATCCCCACCGCGCGTAGACTCTTTCGCGCGAACGCTTGCAGATCGCGTCCTGGACGGCACGTTTTCATTTCATCTTCAATGGCCGCGGCGAGCTGGGAAAAACATGCCGATCGTACCGCGTCCAGCAGTTCAGCCTGGTTGGCAAAGTGCCTGTATGCCGCATTGGGAGAGACACCCGCCTGCCGGGTTGCCTTTCGCAGGATGACTGTATTGGGTCCCCCGATCCGCGCCATTTCAATGCCGGCAGCCAAGAGCGCGTTGCGCAGATCGCCATGACGAAAGGTCTTGCGTTTCTCAAGAATGCGTTTCTCAAGGGTGATGGTCTTTTTCATCGCCTGTTCAAAGAAGAGTGTACCGCGGAAATGGTCGCTTGTGGACGGCATCCACTTTCTGATAGTTTATGTGGACAGTGTTTACTTGATAGCGATGCCTCGCTAGGGAGGGTACAACATGGCAGACGGATTCATCTGGTATGAACTCGTAACCAATGACATGGACAAGGCAGTCAGCTTCTACAACAAGGTAGTCGGGTGGGACGTCAAGGACGCCGGTATGCCCGGCTTCACGTACATGCTCTTTGGTAAAGACGGCAAGGATGTCGGTGGCATGATGACCTGGGCGGGCGCAGGCGCGCCGGAGCTTCCCACTCAGTGGATGGGCCACATCCACACCGCAAAGCTGGACGAAGAGCTGAAGGCTGTGACAGCCGACGGCGGGACGATTGTGAAGCCGGCTCAGGACATCCCTGGCGTCGGTCGTTTCGCTGTTGTCCTGGACCCGCAAAAGGTAAAATACCTGCTCTTCGAACCCGGCAAGCAAGGTGCTCAGCCACGTTTGGATCAGATGGCGGTAGGTAATGTGGGGTGGCACGAACTGCTTACCGATGATCCGGCAAAGGCCTTCGATTATTACTCCAAGCACTACGGCTGGGAGAAAGATCATGCGCATGACATGGGAGCCATGGGCATTTACCAAACTTTCCGGACCGACAAGCCCCTTTATACCGGCGGAATGATGGCTCGTAAAGGCCCCGGCATGCCCGAAGGTATTCCGCCGCACTGGCAGTTCTACTTCACCGTCGACGACATCGAAGCGGCGCAGAAACGTGTGATGGATGCGGGCGGCAAAATAGTGCTGCCTCCCATGGACGTCCCTGGAGGGTCGCGCATCCTGCAGGCCACAGACGATCAGGGCGGCCACTTTGCTCTGATGCAGGGACCAAAATCGTAACCGCGATGTATGTTCAGTGCAGCCGTTCTTCGTTCACCGGAGAACGGCTGCCGAACTTACCCTGGAGTTTGAAAAGCTAAGAGGAGGGAGTGAGATGTCCGAGAAGATGATGACCTGCCTGTGGTTCGACCATGGGAAAGCCCGCGAGGCGGCTGAATTCTATGCAGCCACGTTTCCCGACAGCCACGTCGGGAAAACCACCGCCTCACCCACGGACACGCCATCGGGGCCTGAAGGCCAGGAATTGGTAGTTGAATTCACCGTCTGCGGGCGCAATTTCCTGGGCCTCAATGGCGGTCCGAAGTTCCTCCCCAACGAATCGGTCAGCTTCATCATCCTCACAGAGGACCAGGCCGAGACCGACCGCCTGTGGAAGGCCATCGTCAGCAACGGCGGCCAGGAAAGCATGTGCGGTTGGTGCAAGGATCGCTGGGGTTTTTCGTGGCAGATCACCCCGCGCGCGCTGCTGGCGGCAACGCAAGACCCGGATCGCGCCGCAGCCAAGCGCGCGATGAACGCGATGATGACGATGCGAAAGATTGACATAGCCGCGATCGAGGCCGCGCGAGAGAGACGGTAGAGCAGATCATCCACCACAACGTCCGAAGGCCGCCGTCTGAGCCGGATGGCAAATCAGTGTGCCCGGAAGTGAGGCACGGGATGAGCGAAAAACAGGGGACATTGATCAGTCATAATGGAGCAGGCCGATGAAGATGAAGGGGAAGAGTCACGCCGCTACTCTCCGGCAGCGATCAGTTCTTCCCATGCCAAAGCGTAGCCAACCGCGCGCTTCACCTCGTGGATTCGTTTTTGCGAGAGTTTCGAAATCTTCTTCACCAAGTGAACTTTCGAAATCGTTCGCAAATTATCGCAGTTAACAACGCAGGGCTTGGACATTCCCTCAATCGAGCCGAGAGGAACTTCGATCGGAATCTGGCGGACGGTCGCCGTGATTTCAGCCGCAACAAACTTGTTGAGAACCGCATAAGCGTCATCACGGCTCAGCAGAAGCACGGGGCGGCGTCCGGCTGGTTTCGGCAGGTCCGCCCACCAGATTTCGTACTGCTTCACGGCTTCCACTCGTCCGCGTTGGACCAGTCATCGGCATCATCCGCCGAATCGGGCTGCCGCAAATACGCTTCGCGAATGGCTTCGTACTCGCGTTTCCGAATCGCGTCCCTCACGGCCTGGCGGATGAATTCAGCGCGCTGCCGCTTGGCGGCCGGCGCGACCTTATTCAGTGATCGCAAGAGCGGTTCGTCCAACTGGATCAATATAGAAGGCATCCCATCAACAACTATATCACTGAAGCATATAGACCAACCCATCAGGGTGAGACCCTCGGAGACTCTTACCTGACGAGGGCATCCGGTACGGTGGGTATAGAGCAGAATCCGTGAAAAACGTGTGCTCCAGGTCAGGCCGCGTGTGCCGTGTCTAGGGCAAGGAAACGCGGTACAGGTTGCGGTGCACGGTAGTCTTCACGTAGGCAAAATGAGAAAGGTCTGCGCCAGGAACAAGGTCATCGCGAGGGATGGATTGGGCGCCAGGCACAACCGCAGCTTCTGCAAGAGGCTCAATGGTCGCCCTGGAACGATGCGAGCCGTCCTGATTCATCTGTTCGACGTAGTTCGAAGCGCCCGCTGTCATCTGAAACAGGATCTCTCCGCGTGGGCCGAAGTGCGGCAGGGTTTCACCAGAATCACCAATCTGCTTCGGAGGATTGGCTCGATCGATGGGAGCTATCCACAGCCGGGACTTTCCTGCAGAATCTCCAGTGGAATAGACCACCTGTCTGCCATCCGGGGATACATCGTAGGCCAGGATGGCAGACTCAGGGAAAACTGCCTCGCTCTTGCCCGTGTCGATCGTCATGCGCCATAGTTCTGCTCCCAAACCGGAGGAGCGACGCCGCAGAAGATAGTAGAGGTTCTTACCATCCACGCTGAAAGTGGGGGGAGAACGCACCCAGGTTCTGAAAGGCCGTCGATGTTTGCCCAGCAGGCGAAACTCCTGCGGCTCCCACGGTATACTTTGCGTCCCGAAGAACGAGCCAGCCGGCGCAACCTGCAAGAGCATCGCAACCCGGCCGGCGTTTGGATAGGGCAGCGGCCGCAACAGGATCGTATCCACGAGACTATAGATAATCGCGCTCGCTCCAACACCAAGGGAAAGTGTCAGCACCGCAACGATAGCGACACCGGGGTTCTTGCACAGAACGCGAAGACCGTAGCGGATATCATCCAGGCATGATTCAAGCAGGTTTGTGCCGCGCGCTTCGCGGCAGTCCTCCTTGATCTGGTCGTGGCCGCCAAATGATAAGCGCGCGAGACGCAGCGCCTCCTCCGGGGCCATCCCCCGGCTTTTGTATTTCTCAACCTCATTTTCGAAATGGAAGCGAAGCTCCTGATCCAACTCCGTTTCCACGACACGGCGACGGAACAGGGCACGAAGACGGAAACGTAGATCACTCAGCATGGCGTAATCTCACGCCCCTTGCAAAACCTGGGTGACGGCAGCTGTCAGCTTCAGCCACGCATCCATCTCCTGTAGAAGTACAAGGGTAGTCGGCTTTTTAAATCTGGGAACGGGAAGGATTCTGAGGTTCGGATCCGGGTGCGCGCCTGTCAGGGTGATGACACAACGACAGCATCTCGTCATCGTCACGCTGTCACTCAATTCTTATGTGACATTCGCAAATCCTGCTTGGTCTTTAGATAACCTCTTTATCGTCAGCCGTTAACCACTTCTCGACCAAGCACCTCGCCTTTGGCACGCAAATTGCTTTAAACATGGCGGGTAGCAATAAAGACCCGAGGCGTGCTGTGGCGATGTTCCGGTTGGACTATCTATCTTGTTTTCTCACCGTCCTTGCGACCATCCTGGTCGGAAGAAAGATGTGGACCGGTCTAATTGTTTCGGGCGTCAACAGTCTCGTCGTCTGTGTGATCGGGTTGCACACGTCGCAATATGGCTTTATCCCTGCGAATGTGTTTTGCATTTGCATAAACGCATTCAATCTTCGGACATGGTTAAAGGTGCAGAAAGATCCCTCCGAATCGACGACGGACGCCGGCAGCGAACTGGCCGCTGGCCCCAAAGCAATGAGCGCAGCTCAAAAGGTAGCCACGCGACGGTTAATAAACTCTTTCACAATCCGCCGCGAGGGAAGGCTCCGGAAATCGATCTCATCTCTCGCTGTTAAAGGCGTATGGCCCTTCGCACCAACACTCCTTCGCACCAACACCAATGTCGGGATGCCCCACTTATGACAACATCTACCGCAAATCAGGACGTATCAGGTCTCAAGCACGCACTCCAACTGGGAGTCGGCCTAACCGTCATTATCATGACCGTGGTGCTGGCCTGGCAGTAGCAGGTTCGGCAAGGCGTTCGCGGTTGGACTGCCTATGCTGCCCCCACCAATCATCCATTGCCGGTTAGAATAGAACCTGATTAGCATCCAGGGGCGCTTGCGGGCGTCGGGCAATGCGGGCTTCGATCCCGCCCATGGCCAAATCTCAACCGGAGTTACGGTGAAGCTCACAGACCTGCGCGCGATCCTCCAATACGTCCCGCAATTTCGCGAGAAGACGTTCATTATCGCTGTGGATGCAGGTATCGTTACCGACGACAACTTCGCCAACATTCTCCTCGATATCGCCCTCCTGCGTTCCTTGAACATCCGAGTGGTGGTTGTGCACGGCGCTGCCGAACAGATTGAGGCGCTCGCCCAGAAGCAGAATGTCCAGCCCTCGAACCTCGACGGCACTGGCGTGACCGAGGCCGCGACATTGCAACTCGCTATTGAAGCCGCCAACCGCGTCACGCACGAGATCCTGGGCGGCCTTTCGGCCAACGATCTCGGCGCGGCGACCACCAATGCCGTCATCACGGTCCCGCTCGGGATCATCCACGGCGTCGACCATCTGTTCACGGGAAAGGTGGAACGGATTGACCCCACGCTCCTCGAACCCTTGCTGAGCCAGGGCATTGTTCCGGTTGTTTCCCCCATCGGCTTCAGCACCGAGGGCAAGGCGTACCGGGTCAACTCCGATAACGTCGCTGTTGCGGTGGCAATCGCGTTGAAGGCGGCAAAGCTGATTTTCATTACCCCGCAGGACGGTCTGCTTTACAACGGCCGACTGATTCGTCACATGGTGGTGACGGACCTGCAAAGACTTCTCCAGTCGGGAAGCGGCGGATTTGCGCCGGAAATGGTTTCCAAAGCGAGCCAGGCGGCCGCTGCTTGTGCCGCAGGCGTGCCACGCGTCCACATTGTCAACGGGCACGAGGACGAAGCGCTGCTGGCCGAAGTCTTCTCCAACGAAGGCATCGGCACGTTGATTTACGCCAACGAATACGAACAGATTCGCCAAGCCAGGAAAAAAGATATCCGGGCGATCCAGCAGTTGACCAAAAAGGCGGTGGAAGCCGAGGAACTCGTCCGGCGAACACGCTCGGAGATGGAAAAGAACGTGTCCGAATACTACATCTTCGAAATTGACAACAATCCGGTCGCGTGCGTGGCGCTGCACGTCTATCCCGGGCAACAAAAGGGCGAACTCGCCAGCCTTTATGTCGATCCCTCGCACGGACACCAGGGCATCGGTCGAAAGCTGATGCGCTTCATTGAAGACAAAGCCCGCGAAATTGGCCTCTCGGAATTGATCGCGCTCTCGACTCAGGCGTTTACTTATTTCGAGTTGAAGGGCGGCTTTGTGGAGGGCACTCCGGATGATCTTCCGCCGGTGCGTCGTGACAAGTACGACCAAAGCGGGCGGAACTCCAGGGTTCTGATCAAGAAGCTGATCGTCCCGGCGGTGGCCAAACGGGAGGCCCTCACCCTGTGACCGCCGCCTCCTGATTCACATGCACCACCTTCGCCGGGGGGAATCCGTTGAAATACGTGCTGCTGGCGCCGGCATAGGCGCCTATGTTTTCCGCGTAAACCAGCTCGCCGATCTCCAGGTCCGGCAGCTCCTCGGTCATGCTGATGGTATCGAGCGCGTCGCAGGTGGGGCCAAAGACGGAGCAAATCTGCGTGGGAGCCTTTTTGAAACTCTTCAACGGGTACTGGGTGTGGTCAAAGATAATGCCGCTGAATGTTTGATAGACACCATCATCCAGGTAATAGGAAAGCTTGCCGCCGCGGACGGCCTTACCGATGATCTTAGCCACCGCTGTAGCGGCGGAAGCGACCAGGAAACGACCCGGCTCAGCCAGGATCTCAATCGGCTCGGGAAAAAGACGGTCCAGTTCGGCGTTGATCATTTTGGCGACCCTGGTGAAGGGAGGGACCGTGGCGTCGTAGTGGGCCGGGAAACCGCCGCCGATATCGAGAAGCTTGAGATCGAACCCACGTGTCTTGGCTTCCTCGAAGACGCCGGCAGCCATCTGCAGCGCCTGGCTGTAGTTCTGCGGATTGGTGCACTGGCTGCCGACGTGGAAACTCAGCCCTTCCACCTCGAGCTTGTTATTGTGAGCGAAGGCGATCAGGTCGACCGACTCGCCGGGAAGCGCGCCGAATTTGCTCGAAAGCTCGACCACCGATCCGGTATTAGGAACGCGCACCCGCAGCACCAGCCCCGCGTGCGGCGCATGGCGGGCGATTTTCATTACCTCTTCGTAGTTGTCGTAGGTCACTAACGGTTTGTAGGGCTCCAGCAGTTGGAGCGTCTCAATGGCTTTGATCGGGTTCGCGTAAATAATGCGATCCCAGATATAGTCCTGCCGCTCTTTCTCCGGAAGATGCTCAATGTTCTTGTGAACGGTCAAAAACTCCGCCATGCTGGCGACGTCGAAACTGGCTCCGGCGTCGTAGAAAGTCTTCACGATCTCAGGATCGGCGTTTGCCTTAACCGCATAGTAGGCCTGCACGCGCGGCAGGTACTTTCGGAATTGCGCCAGGTTTTCCCGCAGCACCTTGTGGTCCACCACGATGAGCGGAGTGCCGTGCGTTTTGGCCAGTTGGTGGAGTGTTCTTTGATCCATGGTTGATTGTGCGGCGCTGGGCTTCAGTCGCCTTCCGTGATCAGAAAATTTTTGAACTGCCAGGGATCAGAGAGGTCGAGCTGTGGCTTGTTATATCCGCTGAACGGGTTGACGTAGTGTTTCAGCGGGGTCCAATCCGAAGCTACGGAAACGAACTTGCCCAGGTAGGGTTTGCTGATACCCAACACATATTCATGGGGCAAATCGTCAGGCACCGAGAGGCCGCGGCGTGGATTCTCGATCATCCACATGCAAGCGGCAACCACCGAAATGGCAACCTGCATGGTCGTAGCGTTCTGGTGCGGGACCAGGCGGCGCGACTCCTCAATATCGAGATCGGTTCCGCACCACCACGAATTGTAAGGGTGTCCCATCACCAGTGCCCCCAGAATGTCGGCTCCACTGGTGATTTCGTCGGTCATGATGCGCACGCGCTCTTGCAACTCGTAGTCGCGGCCACGCAGCTCGTAGAGCGAAGCAATGGCGGCGTCACACGGGCAATAAGCATAGTGGGCTGTGGGCCGGTAGATCGCCTTGCCATCTTCCCAAACGGTGAGTTTTTCGGTGATGGTAAACGCCTCGCCGTGGCGCACGATCATACCGACAATGTTGTGATTCGGGGGCACCCAGCTTGCGACGTAGGTATTGATCCCCATGCGCGCCAGGGCTATCTGGGCCTTCGGGCCCTCGGAATGCTCGTAGGCGAACGCCGGCAGCTCTTTTTCATGAGTGCCCCAACCCAGTTCGGCCGTGGTCGTTCCCTCCTCGCGGAACCCCTCAACGCTCCAGGTATTGACGAACTCGTTCACCTCTTTGGGCTGATTGGTGATCTGCGTGTCGCGCTCGCTGCAGTGAATCACTTTGACGCCCAGCTGGTGCGCGAGGTGGTTGAATTCTCGCGCCTTCGCGTGCATGGCGATCTTCTCTGACTGGGGCTCGGAGAATTTTTTCTCCGCCAGCGCCCGGTCCGCAATCTCCAGCAGAGCGTGCTTGGTGAAATGGCTGATCAGTCCTGGGTTCGCTCCGTGTTCAACCACCGCTGTCGGCCCCGGCTCGCTCCAGGTTTCGATCATCCGCCGCAGCCTCACGTGGCGCCAGTGGAGGGTGCGCTCGGTAGGGTGCTTGTTTTCGGCTCCGGCGTAAGGATCCCAAACTTCCACCGAGGTGTTGATGTAAAGGACCCCCCGGTCGTGGCACCACTGCACGATTTCGCAGCAATCAATATTCCACGCCAGATCGATGAGCAGTCCTCCGGGCGGGAGAAACCGGCCCAACAGGCTCCCCAGGTTTTCCGGCGCCACGCGATCCCGGACGAAGGTCACACCCTGCTCAATCCAGGGCTTTAGGGCTGCCTCGTTTGGCTCAAAGTCAAGGATGGTGATGTGCTTGGGGTCGATGCTGAGATGTTTCAGCAGAACGGGCAGCGTGCAACGCGCCACCGCACCAAAACCGAGAAGCAAGACTTTATTGGGAAATGTGAGCATTATGTTATGTCGGTGTGCCAGACGGAGCTAATACAGGCTTGCAACCGGGAACCCACGGATCTGGCGTCAAAACGTACTCAAGATACCGGCGGGGTGATAACTGCCACCCAACCTTGAGGGTAGCAGTGGATTGTTACAATTCCGTTAGTAATGGGGGCCCTACGAGCCTATGAAGCCGTCCCCAGATGATACGCACATGAGAAGGAGACTTCTAGCGGATCTTATCTCATTTTTGGCAAACGGCCTCCGCAGGATGAGTTTTCTCTGAGTTCCCCTCATCGAGCCGCTTTGCCTGAGAAGAGCAAGCAATAATCGAATCACGCAAACGGTTGCCGATGCACAAATTCTTTAAGCTCTGTGTGGCTGCCCTGACGATAGGTGCTGTCAGTGGCGCGGCGGCCGATGGGTCGCTGCCCGCGAAGGATCGTGAACTCCTACATCAAATCTTCCAGCAGCTGATTGAGATCAACACCACGCATTCCGTGGGTTCGGTAACCAAGGCGGCGGAAGCCATGCGTCAACGATTGCTGGACGCGGGGTTTCCCGCCGCCGACCTGCTTCTGGCCGGCCCCACGGAAAGCAAACAGAACCTGATCGCCCGCTATCGCGGCTCAGGAAAGCAACGGCCGGTAGTGATTTTGTCTCACCTGGACGTGGTGGAAGCCCAGCCATCGGAGTGGACCACGGACCCCTTTCGCCTGGTCGAGAAGGATGGCTACTATTACGGTCGCGGCACGCAGGACGTTAAAGATAACGATGCCATCGCGGTCGAAACCTTCATCCGGCTGCGTGGTGAGGGCTATCAGCCTGATCGAGACCTGATCCTTCTGCTCACCGCGGACGAGGAAGCCGGCCCGGATAACGGGGCCAAGTGGCTGGTTGAGCACCGGCCGGAGTTATTTCAGAACGTCGAGTTTGTCGTCAATCTGGACGCGGGCGGAGTGAATCTGCAGGCAGGCAAGCCGTTGAGCGTGACCTACGAGGCGGCGGAAAAGACCTACGCGGATTTCAAGCTGAGCGCGCACGACGCCGGCGGCCATAGCTCCCAGCCGCGTGTAGAAGATCCCATCCTGCGCATTTCGAACGCCCTGGTTCGTTTGCAAGCCTCTCCCTTTCCTCTGGAGCTCAACCCAGTAGTGCGCGGGTTTCTCACCACGGAAGTGGCCGCCTATAGCCCCAACATGCAAACCCTGGTGCACGCTGCATTAGTGACTCCAGCCGACCCCCACGCCTTGGCGCAGTTGGCCGCCAGCAGTCCCTTCATGAATGCGTTGCTCCGGACCACCTGCACCCCCACCCGCTTCGACGGCGGGCAAGCGAATAACGCGCTCCCCGAGTTGGCCAAGGCGAACGTAAACTGCCGCATCCTGCCCGGACACTCACCGCTCGAGGTCGAACAGCAAATAACGAGCGCAGTCAACGACAGCCAGGTAGCGATTCAGTACTGTTCCTCAGGCGGGGTGTGCGGCCCGGCACCCTCCACCGCCGGTTTGCCGGCAGGCGCGCCGATTCCCCAGGTTCTTGACGCGCTCAAGAGCGCATCCGCAAAGGTATATCCCGGAGTCCCCCTGGTCCCGGAGATGGAGACGGGAGCCAGCGATTCCGTCTACACCATGCACGCCGGCATCCCTTCCTACGGGATCTCCGGCGTGGGCATCGATGAAGACGATATTCGGGCCCACGGCAAAGATGAGCGGTTGCGCGTCTCCTCGCTCGATGAGGGGCTTCAGTTCTTCTACTTGTTTTTGCGAGAGATCGGCTCCCCGAGATGAGAATCGACGCCCCAGCCTCAGGCAAGCTTACCCGCTCGCTCTCGCTGTTTGACGCCGTGGCGCTGGTGGTGAGTGGGATCGTCGGGTTTTCGATCTTCATTGTTCCCGCGGATGTGCTTCGCGGCGTGGGCACTCCCCTGACGGCCTTGCTGCTCTGGGTAGTTGCGGGCGCAATTACGCTGATCGTCGGCCTGGTCTGCGCGGAACTCGGCGCCATGTTTCCCGAGGCCGGAGGCCAGTACGTCTACATCCGCGAGGCCTTTGGCGGGTTCTCGGCGTTCCTCTTTGGCTGGGTGTTCTTCAGCGTCGCCAACAGTGCCGCACTCGCGGCCATGGTGATTGTCTTCGCGCTCTTCCTGGGCCGGGCGATTCCTTCGTTGTCGGCCGAACACGTGTTATATGCCAGAACGATCTTTGGTATCCACTTCGAGTTCGCGCGTGGTTCCCTGGTGGCGATTCTCAGCGTCCTCCTGGTCACTGCCGTGAATGTGCGCAGCGTCAAGCTGGCAGCGCGGTTACAGAGCTTGACTGCGGCCTTTTACCTGGGCGTGGTGGGGATCATCGCTGCCCTCGGTTTCGCCCTGGGACGGGGATCCTGGTCCCATTTCGTATCCCAACCGGCGGTCCATGCCTCCTCCGCCTCATTCCACGGCATCGGTGTTGCTCTCATCGCGTTGATCTTCACCTATGACGGGTGGGAATATGTGACTTGGGCCGCGGGAGAGATCGAAAACGCGCGCCGCAATCTGCCGCTGGCGCTGATCATCGGCATCCTGCTCGTGGTAGGAACCTACCTGCTGGTCAATGTGCTCTTCATGTACGCGCTCACCCCGGAGCGTATGGTGCTGCAAACGACGGTGGCCGAAGGGGCGATCACCGCCATGTTCTCTGCCACTCAAGGAAAGTGGGTTTCGCTCTTCATTGCCATGCTCTGTTTCGGGGCCGCGTCGGTGGTGACGCTGGCCGGAGCGCGCATCTACTACTGCATGTCGCGCGATGGAGTCTTTTTCCGCTCCATGGGCCGCCTGCATCCCCGTTGGAATACTCCCACGGTCAGCCTGTTGGCGCAGTGTGCGTGGGTGGTGATGTTGATCGTCAGCGGCAGCTATGACGAGCTCTACGCTCGTTTCGCATTCATCATCACGCTCACCTACGTGGCCACGGTGGGCGCTGTGTTCGTCTTGCGCCGCACCCAGCCGGATCGGCCGCGACCCTACCGATGTCCCTGGTTTCCCTGGTTGCCAGCCGCTTACCTGCTGGTTGCTCTCGGACTCGCTATTTCCACTTTATTGTCGCGGCCTGGGCAATCGCTGACCGGGTTGGGCTTGGCGCTGCTGGGCATTCCCCTTTACTTAGGCTTTGGACGCAGATCGCGGCTCGAAAAAGATGCCCAGCTGGCGGCTGCGGCGCTTACGCCAACCGCAGCAACGCCAGGCACTGGCTATCCCCCGGACCGTGGTTGATGCTTACCTCGCTCTGGGCGAAGGAGACGGATCTAGATCTTCCAGCGAGCCAAGGGGGAAACCGGCTTTGGTGAAGCGTGGGCGTCGCTTCTTGATTACGGCGATGGCGTCGACCTCCAGCCTGGCGTTGGCCAGCAGGCCGGCGACGATCACGGTGGAACTGGAGGGCGGAGCGCCCGCAAAAGTCTCCTGGCGGACCTTGTCATAGACCGGATAGTCCTTCGCGTCGGTGAGATAGGCCGTAATACGGACGATGTCCTTGAGCGTGGCTCCGACCTCCTGGAGCGACTTATCGATATTGAAGTAACAGACCATTGCTTCTTCCTCGAAGTTCTCCGCGGTCACGTTCACCGGGCCGCCGAGGACGTATCCCACCTGGCCGGAAATGTAAATGGTGGAGTATTCGCCCATCGTCACCACCACGGCGTTGCTAAAGCTGGTCGAGAAGTTATTGGGAATTCGTTGGATCAGTGGCATAGATCTCCCGTTGTCAAAAGGAAAGAATAGGCTCCTGCTGCAGTCCCATTTGTGAGTTCTCGCTGAGTTTTGACGGGCCACCGTCGGAGAAACTCACACACAACTCAGTTGCCGGTGAGCGGGAAGACTTTATGCTGAGAACAGCTCTCAACCAGGTTAGCGCAAGACCGCAAGGAGAAGACTGGAGTGACGATCAAAGTTGACAATCAGGTTGCTATGGAGAAGGAGTTCCGCAAACGGACTCCCAAATCTGCTGAGCTTATGCAGCGGTCGGCTCATTCGATGCCTGGCGGGCTCACCCGCGGTTTCGGGTTTCATTGGCCATATCCCCCGGTGATGGAGAGAGGGCAAGACTGCTATCTGTGGGACGTTGATGGCAACCGGTATATCGATCTGGCGAGCAACGGTCTGGCGCTAATCCATGGTCATGCATTCCGCCCGGTGATCGATGCGCTAGCTGCTCAATTACCCCATTCCTGGGCTTGGCTGGGTACTTCACTTCCACAGATGGAATTCGCCGAGGCGCTTTGCCGCCGGCTGGCAAACTTCGAACGAGTGCTCTTCACCAACTCGGGCACAGAGAGTGGCATGCTGGCGGTGAAACTCGCACGCAGGTTTACCGGGCGACCGTTGATTTTGAAACTGAGCGGAGGCTACCACGGCTCCTACAGCGATTTGGAGGCAGGCCTGGAAGGCAAAGGGGAAATCGCCGGGCATACGCTGCTGGCGGAATTCAATGATCTGGCCTCGTTCGAGGAGAAACTCGAGCAGAATCGTGGCCAGGTCGCTGCCGTCCTGGTAGAGCCCGTCATGTTCACCGGGATCGTTATGGTGCCGGAGCCCGATTTCCTTAGCCGCTTGCAGGCATTGGCTCATCGGCACGGGGCCTTGTTCATACTGGACGACTGTCTCATGCTGCGATTGGCCTTCGGTGGTTCCGCGGAAAAGTGGAACCTTGCGCCGGACATCACGTTTCTGGGCAAGTTCCTGGGCGGTGGTACCCCCCTGGGAGCCACTGGCGGCCGCGCCGACATCATCGAATTGGCCAATCCGCGACGTCCCGACGTTATGTATCACGGTGGCTCCTACAACGGAAATGTACTAGGCTGCCTGGCGGGACGAATCACTCTTGAACATCTGACGCGGCAGGAAATCGCAATGATGGATGCATTGATGTTGAAGCTGCGGACAGCGCTTGAAGGAAAGGCGGCCCAGGTCGGCTTGCCTCTGAGGCTGCAGCAAACCGGTTCGGTCATGGGAATTTACTTTACGGATAAGGCGCTGCGCGCCGGAATGACTCTGCCCAACGGGGAGTTGGCACAGGCCTTTCTTCTGGCCTGCATAAATAACGGCATCCACATGGGACCCGGGGGAATGATCGCGCTGACCACCGCGATCAAAGAAGAAGAGATGGCAGAGGTCATCGCCGGAATGACAGATGCGATGGAGAAGGTGGCGAACTAACGACTTGGTTTCTCTACTGCGCTACGCTCTGTCGAAAACCCCTCCAGGGGGCAGTGGGTGGGGAAAGAGAACTGCAGATCCCTCGGCTGCGCTCGGGATGACAAGTGGAGGGTGGTGGCTTTTATTAGGGGCCGTTAGATCGGATGGACAGAAGAGAAACAGCAGGTCCCTCCACTACGCTGCGCTCCGGTTCCACGGCAGCCCGGAACAGGCGGGATGACAATTTCGTTTAGAACTCGAAGACTTCACGCGAAAAATCAACAAAGTCACAGCCTCTCGGGATGACAAAGGGAAGGGCTGCGCTCACCTCAGCGGTGGTTGCTGGGATCGGACAGCCGGCCGCACGGCCTCGTGGAAGTGTTTCTCGAAAGAACGCAGTGGAGAGACCTGCGCTTCCCATCTCAGTACGACGGAACGACAAATTACGCCACTCGGGCGCAATGACAACAATCCCCTTCCCATCCCGCAGAAATGAGTTTTTCCTGAGTTCAGCGGGCAAAGCACGCGGTTTGACGTAGACCGCGCATAATTCCATGCATGACGCGGCCAAGGACCACAGAATCGCGCGCCATCGTTGACGGTTACGACGAACGGTTATTGGCGCATTCTCCTCGACCAGCAACCGATGCGTCCGCCACCGCATTCATCCGAGATGGCCACGACGCTGGGTGGCGGCGAGGCTTAAGGCTGACTGAACGTTTCTTGCTATCACACGGTACGCGCAATGAGCCAATCTGATACATCCCGTCTTTTCGCGATAGTTCTTACCCAATCGACACGATGCCGCTTGTCTCCGCAAGATCAGCAAACTAAAAGCAATTTCGATCAAGCTATCTCCGGATCCCTACGCTACTTTTTACTAGGCCCTGAGTAGCTAACTCCAATTCTGCCCCAGAGGTTGCCTTTATGAGTGCATGCAGCGTGGTAAGTAGCAACATTTCCCATCGGCTTGAGTCCAACGCATTGAGTGAAGATCAGTTGATTGCGGCGGCGCAGGGCGGCCAGGAATGGGCCTTCGTCGAACTGTGCACACGTAACTCTAAACGTGTCTTTAACACGATTTATGGCGTAACCAAGAATCGTGAAGATGCGGAAGATGCACTGCAGGATTCCATGATGAGGGCCTTCCTGCACTTGAAACAGTTTGACGGAAGGTCCAGCTTCGCCACCTGGTTTACTCGTATCGGCATCAACTCTGCTCTCATGATTCTGCGTAAGAAGCGTATTCGCCTGGAGACTTCCATGGATGCGACCGCTGAAGGAGAGACCTGGCAGACGTGGCAAATTGCCGACTACTCAGCAAACCCCGAGGAACATTACGTGGGACACGAGAAGTCCGTGCGTCTGAAGCGGGCCATCTGCCGCCTGCCCAGCACTCTCCGATCGGTCGTCGAGCTGGGACAGATGGAAGGCCATTCGATGAAGCAGATCGCTCACAATATGGGGATTTCGATCCCGGCGACCAAGTCCCGCCTGGCGCGCGCCAAAGTGGCTCTGCGCAAGTCGATGGTATAGACCCCTCAGCGAAATACAAAGCTTGCCGCTCCCGGAAGGGGTGACGTGATGCGAGACAGAACGGCAAATGAATCCGTCGTCAAGCTCGATGTCACCCAGCCGGTGGAAGCGAACAAGCGCTTTGCAGACTTCTTAATTATTGGGCTGCTTTTGCTCATGGCGCTCGGCGGATTGGCAATGTGAGGAAGACGCCGATCTATTTGATGGCGGGCACCCTGGAAAAGAGCGCAACGATTCCTTCTGCAAGAGTGGGATGAGTGATCGTCATGTCGCGCAAGACGGTGTACGGGATACCCGCTTTCATGGCGAGCTGCACAGTAGCCATGGTTTCGCCGGCACCCTCACCAAAGCCTGTAAATCCCAGGATCTGATCACCCTTCGCGGCGACCAGCACTTTAAGAAATCCCCTGGTCTCAGACATCGCCCGGGTTCTCAGCACGGCTGTCATTGGGATCTTGGCCAGACGATAAGCAATGCCCTGCTGCTTTGCCTGCGATTCGTCGAGCCCCACATGGGCAAGCTCCGGATCGGTAAAGAGGCAGGAGGGCACCTGTCTTCCCGTAGTCGTGCGCTGACCGCCCCCCAAGTTGTCTCGAACGATGCGGAAATCGTCGAACGATATGTGCGTGAACAAGGGACTACCAGCGCAGTCGCCGAGCGCCCAAACACCCGGAGCGGTGGTCTCCAGCCGCTCATTCACCTCAACATAACCTTTTTTCGTAGTCTTCACTCCGGCCAGGTCAAGTCCGATACCGTCTGTGTTGGGTACGCGTCCCGTCGCTACCAGCAGGTGGGAGCCTTCCACGATGATCTGAGACTGACGCCTGGAACCGTACAACCTCACCCCCTGACCCGATTTACCTTCTACGCGCCCCAAACTGGTATTTGCCACAGTGACGATGCCCTCGTCCTGGAAGAGTTGGGTGATGGCCTCGGAAACATCCTGATCCTCGGTGTGGAGCAGCCGGTCATTCCGCTCCACGATGGTCACGCGGCTGCCTAGACGACGCATCGCCTGGGCAAATTCCAGCCCGACAAAGCCGCCACCGAGAATCAGCAAATGTTCCGGGACGATGTCGAGTTCCAGCGCCTCGATATGAGTGAGTGGAGAGGCCTCGGCTAGACCGGGTGTGTTGCCAATGAAAGCCCTGGTCCCAGTGTTGATAAAAACCTGATCGCCACGGAGAATGCGTTCTCCTCCCCCGTTTAACAAGACCTTCAGGGTTCTGTCGCCGATGAAGCGGCCTTCCCCCATGACAATCTCCGCCTTGCTGCGGGCAAAGTTATCCATGTGCATCTGGTGAAGACCGTCTACCATCTGCCGCTTGCGCGCCCGCACACCCGGCATGGAAACGGTCCACTTATCCGTCAATACGCCGAACTCTTTACCCCGCTGAAAGTAGGAGGCGACTTTGGCTGACTGAATCACGTTTTTGCTGGGCAGGCACGCGATGTTGGGGCAGTTACCTCCGATGTATTTGCGCTCAATGGCCGCGGTGCGTTTCCCGCTCGAACCCAAATGCCAGGCCATGTACTTTCCGGCTTCTCCGGTGCCCAGCACAACGGCATCGTAACGCTCGATCTCGGACATGCAATTCCTCTTCCTCATGCCGGCGCCCCATCCTTCGCACTGAAAGAGTGGGATCGCCGGGCTTACCCCGCGGCTTGCGTCAAGAAAGCCTTGGCACTATCAGGGTCACGGGGCTCAGGCCGTTTTGCACCAGTGGCAGTATCAATTTCGAAGAGGTAGACTTTTCCGCCTCTGAGGTAATGCGGTTCCACCAGACAGGTTGGGTTGGCGCACTTGCCTACCATAGGATTACCCTTTGCGCGGTGGCGCCCGAAACGATTTTCTCGTCCACCCCAAGAGTAGGCGGGGCATGGTTTGACATCTTGTTCCTGCTTGCTCATAATTTGCTCTTATTGCTGCCTTGGGTGTGCCCCGGCAAACGCAAGAATCCACGAGAAAACTAGAACGTTTCCTGTGCCGCGAGCATCAATCCACTTAGCGTCTGCGGCAAGGGCTGAATCCCTCTCCCAGGCGGCAAAAGGAGATGATGATGGCAACGGCAGAAAAGGTTGAAGCAAAAAACGAGAAAGCGACGACGATCAAGAGCGTTGGACTGCTGGATCACACTGCGGTCGAAGAAATATCGGGCGAGCTCCGTCTTTTGCTGGCGGATCTCTTCGCTCTCTACCTCAAGACGAAAAACTTCCATTGGCATATGACGGGTAAGCACTTCCGCGACTATCACTTATTGCTCGATGAGCACGCGGATCAAATCTTCGCCATGACCGACCCGGTTGCGGAGCGAGCCCGGAAGCTGGGCGGTATCACCCTTCACTCCATCGGCGAGGTCGCGAGCCATCAACGGCTTAAGGATAATAACGGCCACCACATCCCCCCCAAAACGATGCTCAGCGAGCTTTACGCTGACAATCGGCAACTGACAGCATCGATGCGTTCCACCCATGAATTGTGCGATCGCCACAACGATGTAGCGACCGCCAGCCTGATCGAAGTCTGGATCGACGAGACGGAACGCAGGTGCTGGTTCTTGGGTGAAATTATCGACAGCATCGACTGATTCGTCCGCACCTTCAAGCCCGTGACGGCGGGATACGCAGGCTATTGCATGCGTATCCGCCGCCACTCTCCGGGGGTGGTGTCGAGCAATTTCCGGAACGCCCGGATGAAACATGCCTGGTCAGCGAAGCCACATTTCAGCGCGATCTCTACCATAGGCAGCTCGGAATGCAGAAGAAGCTCTTTGGCAGCATCGATGCGCTGCTGCAGCAGCCAGCGATAGGGCGGCTCTCCAACCGTCTGTTTGAAGGCACGAACAAAGTGACTGACAGATAGCTTGCATTCACGCGCGACCTGAGACAGCGCAATCTGTCCATCCAGGTTTGCCTTCAGCATCTCGGTAGCGCGGTGCAGCTGCCAGGGCGCCAATCCTCCACGCACAATAGATGGAACAATTTTGATCCCACCGTAGGTGCGGGCTATGTACGCCTGCGCGGCGAAGACCAGGTGGTCGACGTACAACTCGCTCGAAAGTTCTGGTCTCTCGAGCACCGGCAGGAGGCATAATGCCAGGCTCTTCAGCCGAGCGTCCACCTTGCCCGCGGGCCAGGTGAGCGTATCGCACCTGCAGCCATCGTTCTCGTCCGCGAACTCATCCAGGGCGGCGCGAGGCACATAAAACTGCACCATATCAAAGGCACTTCCCAGGTACATGGAAGGATCATGCTCCAAATGCATGATGTTGACGCTTCCTTCTTGTGCGGGTTCGGCAGAGACCGACCGGCCACGGAGCCAGATGTTGACCGGCGAGACAGGCCGCAGGTGCAACTGGACCGTGAACGCCTGCTCGCAGGCGAAGGGTGTGGTCCGGTCAACCAGGCCCGTTTCCGAACGCAGCCGGGTGACGGCAACGTGCGCCTTGCGCCGGGTTCTTACGCTGATCATGGGAGCGCTCGCCAGGTGCAGGTGCTTGGCCATGCGATTTCCGTAGGTTCCCACTTCAACCAAACTGAGTGCTGCTGCCGGGCAAGGGGCAATCTTGCCGAGGGGCATTTTACGGGCAATGACCCCGGGGAACGGGCTGACGGAATCGACAGCAAGGTTAGCACTCAGCATCGGTGGACCACCTTTCGAGCAAACAGTGAAGGAAGCGTGCAACGATGGTTCCAAGTTAAAGTTTGATGTCGTCTCCACGAAACCCTCATTCGGGCCAATCTCAAGCAACCATTTGGGATCGAGCAAGTTACATACAGAACACGATCATGAAACCGTTTCACGCGGCAAAAGGCGCATGAACACTGTGAAACCATCGCCTCCGCCGTGAGGCGCGGCCAAAAGCAGGAGCAATTAAGGGTTGGAGACTGATCCTTTCGAGGGGGCTGAACACCCCTTCGAAGAATTATCTTAAGGGCGACCTGGTTGTTAAAGTTGCGTGACATCGGGTGTGGCGCGGGGGTACCGAACACGATTTTTGATGGCACCAAGGAGACAAAAATGAATAAGACCCTATTTGCCGTGGTTCTCTGCCTGCTTGGGGCCAGTCTGGTAAATGCGCAGACAGCCAGTTCCCCGGGCCAGGTTGATCAGCCACTCGACCCCGCGCTCGGCATCTCCACTCTGCAGCTCTGGCCGAGTGGAGCACCCGAGGTACAGGGCACCCCTGCAGCCGATTTGCCCACCCTCACCGTCTTCCTTCCTCAGCAAGGAAAAGGCACGGGGTCGGCAGTGATCGTCGCCCCTGGGGGAGCCTATCTACACCTTTCCAGCAACCTGGAAGGCCGCCAGGTAGCCGATTGGTTCACCTCCCAGGGCGTGACCGCTTTTGTGCTCAAGTACCGGCTGGGGGCGAAATATCTTTATCCGATTCCCTTACAGGATGCGCAGCGCGCGGTCCGGCTGGTGCGGTCTTCCGCCGCGACCTACGGCTTCCTCCCTGACCGTATTGGCTTCGTTGGCTTCTCGGCCGGGGGCCATTTGGCAGCGGCCACGGGTACGCTCTTCGACGCGGGCAAGCCCGACGCGAGCGACCCGCTGGAGCGGCTCAGCAGCCGGCCTGATTTTCTGGTGCTTGGCTATCCGTGGTTAAACGCTATGCAGCCCAGCGGCCACTACATCACCTACTGCTCGGTGATCAAGACCGTTCCGCCGGAAACCTGCAAGCTGGATGAGCAAAAATACACGCCGAGCCTGCACGTTACCTCCCAGACGCCAACCACCTTCATTTACAGCACCTCGGACGATCGTACGGTGCCGATCAGCGCCAGCGTGGATTTCTATAACGCCCTGATTGCCGCCGGCGTGCCCGCAGAGATGCATATTTTCCGCCACGGAGATCACGGCAGCGGTATGGGAGCGGGGATCGCAGCGCTGGATCAGTGGCCGGTCCTGCTGGCGCAATGGCTGCGCGATCAGGGTTTGCTTACCCCGGTTCGCAAACCGTAGCGGTCAGCGGACTCTAGATTTGATGAGCTGAAAGAACTTCGCTGACTTCGGCGCACGCGCAGAGCCCAACCAGCTAAAACGCATGAATCCGCATCTATCTGAAACGACTCTTGTCGTTATTACCAGTTTTGCCAGCTACCTTAAAGGAATCACACCATCATGTCTGAAATGGTCATGCCGGAAACGCTCACCGGCCCACTCGCAGAAGGTCTTCCCCACCCACGCGGCGCCTGCTGGGATGGAAAGGGCACGAACTTTGCTATCTTCTCCGCCCACGCGACGAAGGTAGAGGTGTGCCTGTTCGACGAAAACGGCGAAAAGGAGCTGGAGCGGATTGAGCTGCCCGAGTACACCAACCAGATCTGGCATGGCTATCTCCCGGGTGTGCACCCCCGAGCGGTGTACGGGCTCCGGGTTCACGGGCCCTATGAGCCTGAGGCCGGGCACCGTTTCAACCCCAACAAGCTACTGCTCGATCCCTATGCGGTAGCTCACATCGGCGAGCTCAAATGGGACCCGGCAGTATTTGGATACAAGATGGAGTCGGGGGACGACACCACCTTCGACGAGCGGGACAGCGCACCTTTCATGCCCAAGTGCGTAGTGGTCGATCCCAATTTCGATTGGCATGGTCAAGCTGTGCCGAGCGAAGTTCGCATACCCTTTGACGACACGATCATCTATGAGCTCCACGTCAAGGGCTTCACCAAGCGGTTTCCGGGGCTAGACGAGAAGCTGCGCGGCACCTATGCGGGCCTCGGCGCCGAGCCGGTGGTCAAGTACATCAAGGATCTGGGTGTCACTTCGGTAGAGCTGCTACCGGTCCATTTCTTCATCAATGACAGCAACCTGCTGGAAAAGGGGCTGACCAATTACTGGGGGTATAACACGATCGGTTTTTTTGCCCCCGATGCGCGCTATGCCAACGACCGCCGCCATGCCTTGCGCGAGTACAAGGAGATGGTCGCCCGCTTCCACGATGCCGGGATCGAAGTCATTATGGACGTGGTATACAACCACACCGCGGAAGGAAATGAACTCGGCCCCACCCTATCGTTCAAGGGAATCGACAACGCAAGTTACTACCGCCTGCTCCCCGATAAGCCGCGCTATTACATCAATGATACGGGCACCGGGAACACGCTAAACCTGAGTCACGCGCGCGTGATCCAGATGGTGACCGACAGCCTGCGCTATTGGGCAGAGCAGACCCGTGTCGACGGCTTCCGGTTTGATCTGGGAACCATCCTGGCGCGGGAGCCGAACGGATTCGATAACCAGAGCGGATTTCTCAAGGCCTGCAGCCAGGATCCATGCCTGTCAAGGATCAAGCTCATCGCAGAACCCTGGGATTGCGGTCCAGGCGGATACCAGGTGGGCGCCTTTCCTCCTGGTTGGGCTGAATGGAATGACAAATTCCGCGACACGACGCGCAAGTTCTGGACCGGCAACGCCCCAGCGGCAGCGCTCACTGAGAACCTGTGTGCATCCGCTTCTATCTTCAATCATCAAGGACGCAGACCCTGGGCATCGATCAACTTTGTCACTGCCCATGATGGGTTCACCCTGAATGATGTCTATACCTACAACGAGAAGCATAACGAGGCAAACGGCGAAGATAACAGGGACGGCAGTTCCAACAATAACTCCTGGAACTGCGGAGTAGAGGGCCCTACCGACGACCCTGACATCATTGCCCTGCGCAAGCGCATGATACGGAATGCACTGGCCACCCTGCTCCTGGCGCAGGGAACGCCGATGTTGCTGGCCGGCGACGAGTTCGGCCGCACACAGAGCGGCAATAACAACGCTTATTGCCAGGACGACGAGATCAGCTGGCTCGACTGGGATCTGCAAGAAAAAGGCGAGTCGTTGATTGCTTTTACCCGTCGACTGACGAACCTGCGTCACCGCTATCCTATATTGCGCCGCAACCTCTTTCTCACCGGCAAGTACGACGAGGAGTTGGGGGTGAAGGATCTGACCTGGATCAATGCCAACGGATCGGAGATGCAGCAGGAGAACTGGAGCGATACCGGCATGCGCTGCTTTGGCATGCTGCTGGATGGGCGGGCACAGGTTTCCGGAATAAAGCAACGAGGACGGGAAGCGACGATATTGATCGTGATCAACGACCATCACGACCTGGTCGAATTTACTTTGCCTGAGTGCCCCGGCGGCGATACATGGTGGTTACTAATCGACACCAACATCATCGATAACAGCGAGCGGGGGAGCTTCAAGGTCGGTGAAGCCTACGGCGTCACCGCACGCTCTTTGCTTGTCTTTGTCTTGAAGGCGGAGAAGCCATAACGACGAGGACCCAGGACTACATCCCATAAGTGCTAACTCGTTCAGGCTGTTTTTCGTCAAAACTCCCGCAGAATCGTCATCCTGAGCGAAGCGCCTCACACATTGATCGCGTGACACAGCGCTTGTGGCGCGGAGTCGAAGGACCTCGGCGGTGCTTATCTGACCCATGCTGCTTGGAGCTTTTCGACCGCCGAAGCCCGACAATAGGATCTGCTGCGATACGCACTTGATGGTCACGGGTACAGCGGCCGGATAGCCAAGATGAGATCAGGTCCTTGGTTCTCGGCCCCTGTGAAAACCGTAGCTGGCCGCCCGGTGCGGGCTCGGTGGTTGAAAAGCTCCAAACAGCATGGATAAAATAAGCACCGCCGGGGTCCTTCGACTCCGCGCCACCAAACGCTGTATCACGCGATCAATCTGTGAGGCGCTTCGCTCAGGATGACGATTCTGTGGGAGTTTTGACGAAAAACACCCTAAACAAGTTAGCGCTTTGCGGTTTGAAAACCGTGCGCCCCGGACTGAGCTCCGGGGCGCACGGATGAGGCTGTAGCTTGCTACGAACGCCGCTTGCAGTGTCTTTCGGCTGGTTTACTTGGCCACTTGCCAATTGCTGCCGTTCATTACCAGCGAATCCTGACCGGGCTGGCTTTGCGCAAGCGAAGCGCCCAGGGAGGGGAATGCTGTTTTTACCTCCTCGGACTGTGCCCATCCTGGGACGTCGGCGATGCTGTAGTGGTAATTCACCTCTGCCGTCTTCAAGCCAGAACCATTGACGCCGTTGGTGAAGCTGTCAATCGAATCCACAGCACGATGGCCATAACAGAAATTACCGTATCCCGGCTGGGTCGTGTCCGGCGTCCAGGACGAACGCCCTTGCGCTGAGAGGTCGTAATTGTTCACCTGCTTGGAGGCCACGATGAATACCTTCTTTTCAGCAGTAGTGCGGGTAAGAAGGCCGGCATCAGTCAGGGCGTCAAAGCCTTGTGTCTTGGCGTCGTCAGAGGTCGCTGCTTGCACCGGAAGCTTTTTTGTGTCCTGCCAGATGCAGAGAGGGTGAGCCTTGTAGTAGTTGTTGATCGCCGCTTGATAGTTCGCCTTGGAGTTGTCCTGCTTGTTACAACCTGCGAAAAAAAGGGTAACACCGCAGAGTAATGCCATTTGGTAACGTTTGTTTCTTTTCATCTAAAATCCTTTCGACTGCCTATGCAGGCTTAAAAGCAAGCAGGCAATAGGATGCTTTCCCGAGCTCTGCCGTTGCAACGTCGGATGGGCAACGCGACAGAACACATGGTGCGGCATGAGCACCTCACCTCAAAAGAAACTCGCTGTTGGGTATGTCCGGGATTTAGATTCTGCGTGAGAGCCGGAAGAGACACAGCAGGTCCCTCCACTGCGCTACGCTCCGGTCGGGATGACAATTCTGTTGCACAGAAATGGCCCAAAGAGCAGTCAGTGAATGACTATTTAACGGTCCCACAGAATTGTCATCCCGACCGGAGCGTAGCGCAGTGGAGGGACCTGCTGTGTCTCTTCCGGCTCTCACGCAGAATCTAAATCCCGGACATACCCAACGGCGGGCTCGCCATGACCGCTGAGAGATGCAATAGAGAAGCAGATGGTATATGCGACTATTACCGTTGCGATAGCCAGTCTCAGCTGGGACACATGAGACCAGCGGCGCCCGCGGACTTTAGGGTCTTCGACCAGAGAGAGACAGAAGAAGATGCTCCCGTTGCCTGCCAGGTGGCGAAAGTGTTGGGTGAGTTGTAGGTAGATCCCGCGGTTACGCTGAAGGCCATGATGTTGGTTTGACAAGGAACGGAACTGGCGATGCCGTTGGTGACAATGCCATAGGAGGCGACAAAGTTGAGATAGCCGGCAACGAGCGCGGTCATCGGTGGCCACCCCAAGGTCAGTTCCAACCGCGGCGCTTCCGTAGCAGCCGTAAATCCCACCGGCCCCACGGCCAACACCCGGGTATCGTGTTGGGCGACGTTGCCCTCAACGTTGAGGGAACCGGATGGGCTCGTCTTACCGTTGGAAAAATTGAAGCCGCCGCTGCCACTGTACTTGATGAGCTTGCTACCCTCAACCACGCTATTCTTCGACGTAAAAGCAGGAATGAAGCTAAAGCCAAGCGATATCTTCAGGTCGAAGGGCACGGCACCTACCACAATGGGGACGTGATAAGCCGCCTTGGAAAGCAAGGCACTCTTAACCAGCTCAGCCGGCCAGGAAGTAATTTTGGCCACGGCCCCCGCTTTCATGTCATCGGTCGCAACCGCATACCACTTTAGCTCGACCTGGCCGGTAAGGTTGGAGTTTGAGAAATTCAGGTTGGTTAGCGTGCCATCTTTGATCTGCATCCTGATGGTGGAAACGAAGTTGCTAAGGTAACCGACGCCTTCATAGGCCAGCTTGCCCTGGCTACCCCCGAATTTAATCGTCGCCCGCACGTCGATGCGATCATTCCCCGGCGTGAATTTGACATGGTAGTTGTAACCGGAGAAGTCCACATCAAAATCAGCCACGCCCAGCGTTGTCTGGGGACCTGCGGCATACACAGTGCCGAAAGGAGAAAATCTGGATGGAAGCCACTCCTGCACAGAGGAGGATCTCCTGGTCTGCATCCGGCTGAAGTCGATCTTATAAGTGCCTTCCAGCCGGCCGTTTTTGATGGCATCGGTGATCATGGCTGGGTCCGTCTTGAGCAAGTAACCGTTGGCGGTCCTCTGCATGTCGACCACCGTGCGCAGCGCCAGGCCGGAGAGCAGGACCACGCTCCCGGTTCTCAGCTTGGCGATCTGGCTAGCGGAGGAGTCAAACAAATAGTCCCCATCGCGATCGATGCTGACCAGGTGACGCATCGTATCGTCTTTGCTGACTACTGTGACGCCATCCTGATAAGTCACGTTATAAGCGGTGGTGCCATCTTCCATCGGAGAAGACCGTGGAATGTAAACCGGTCCGGTGAAGTGCTTGCCGTGATACCCGGACGCGCTTACGTTCAAGTCCGGGTCCTGGGGTCCTGCCGGGCTCGCTGCGGGGGTTTCGTTGCGAGCTCCCTGCTTCCTGCAAGATGACAGCAGCATGAATAGACTGACCGAGCCGACCAGCATGATCTTGAGAACCAATTTGCGATCTGTGGTTCGCATCTGTTGCCTCGGCTACCACTATGGTGCACGGAATGCTTCGAATGGTACAGCCTGGGAATCGATCGGGAAAGATGCCGAGAGAGGTTCTGTCGCAGCAGGTTGACAGGCAGCGCACTGTTACGTAAAAAGAGAGACAGTCGCTAAACCACTCCTTTTGAAACCTCGATCGGCAGCATCCGCGCGCAGAGCTGTTTCTGCGCTCTTCGTCGGAAATGGCTTCGCCTTCGGCGTTTGGTCGGCGCACATCGCGGTATTCAAACAGAATTATCAACTTAGCAATGCACAACTGACTCTTCCGCTCTTTACCCTGGCGCTGGGAGCCATCCTTGCCATGCCCGTCGTTGGGCGTGTCTTCCATCGTTTTGATAGCTCCTCCATCGCCTGGAAAGGCCAGATTTGTTACGCCATGATGCTGTCTCTACTGCCCTGGACCAGTTCTCTGACCTACCTGGCTCTGGGCACGTTTATCTTCGGTCTCTGCCGGGGCACGGTGGACGTGTCGACAAATACGCAGGCAATCGTCACCGAACGTGCGTACGGTTCAGCCGTGATGAGTTCGTTGCAAGGGTTCTGGAGTTTGGGAGGCGTGATTGGCGCGGGCTTCTCGAGTTTACTTCTGCGCCAACATGCAAGCGCGAGACAGGATTTGGCGGCTGCCGCCATCGCCATGATGGTGACGGCTGTGGTCAGCCGGCGCTATCTGGTGGCCGACGATGCACCCGTGGATCCGGCCAGTGGATGGACCCTGATTCCGCGGTCCTTGTGGGCTTTAGCCGGCATCGCTTTTCTTTCCCTCTTCATCGAAGGCTCGATTGGCGACTGGGGCACTGTCTATCTTCGCTCGACGCTTCACGTCTCCGCAGCTACAGCGGCTACTGGTTTTGCCGCTTTTGCGCTGTCGATGATGACCGGCTGCTTTGTCGGCGATTATCTAAACATGAAAATTGGGCCGACGAGCTTACTGCGAATATCAGGGGCTCTGGTTGCCATTGGCTTTGGGTTTGCCCTCATTGGTACAACATACGCCGGAGCGATGATCGGCTTGCTGATTGCAGGCTTTGGTACCTCCAATATGATTGCCCTCATATTTGGGGCAGCGGCGCGGAGAAGTCCAGGAAGCGTCGGAGCAGCGATCGCTGCAGCCTCCAGTGTCGGATATCTGGGGTTCCTGGTGGGACCGCCGGTGGTAGGGTCACTCGCCAGCATTGTCGGCTTGCGGGTGGCTTTAGTGCTGGTTGTTATGGCCGGCACGGTGATCTCTCTTTCCGCCCGTAAGGTACTAGGCGAAGCTTAAAAGACGGTCTTGAATCCTAAGAGCAAACCGCTTAGGAGCGCACCCTGAATTTCGGCGCGCTAGAGCGCGGGCAGTGATCTAATCGCTTTGAATTTGGCTCCTATCCGGCTTGCAAGCGGGAGGACGATGGGTTATTGTTGGGCTGCTTAATAGGCGGAGCAGCGATGGAAAGTCTGGCAATTCTGGGCGGCCACGCAGTGCGGACCACCCCATTTACACCCTGGCCACTCTTCTCAGATAAAGAAGAGACGCGGATTTTGGAAGTGTTGCGCGGCCGCGCCTGGGGCGGGCAGCCCTTTCCCGGCAAGTACGCAACCCAATTCGCAGCCGGTTTCGCCAAGCTGCACGATACGGCCTACGGCCAGTGCGTCAACACCGGTACGGTGGCCATTCAAGCGGCGCTCAAGGCCATCGACATCCGCCCAGGCGATGAGGTTCTGGTGCCTGCCTATACCTGGGAGGGCACCGTGGGCCCGGTGCTGCTGGTGAATGCAGTGCCGGTGTTTGTGGATGTGGATCCGGACACCTACTGCATGGATGCCGGGGCGGCCGAAGCTGCCATCACGCCTAAAACCCGCGCCATTCTGCCGGTGCATCTGGGCATGCGTTTTGCCGATATGGATGCCCTGCCCGAGATTGCGCGCAAACATTCGCTGAAGATTGTTGAAGACTGCGCCCACGCGCACGGCGGCAAGTGGCGCGGTAAGGGTGCGGGCTCAATGGGCGACCTGGGCGCCTTCAGCTTTCAATCGAGCAAGCTCATCACCGCCGGTGAAGGTGGTGTGGTGCTGACCAACAACCTGGAATATCACGAGCGGGTGCAAACCTACATCAATGCCGGCCGGGCGAGCGTGACCGATAAGTTCCACCATCGGACCATTGGTTTTAATTACCGGCTGGGCGAGTTTCAAGCAGCAGTGCTGACTGCGCAGTTGGAGAGCCTTCCCGACCAGGCCGTGATTCGCATGGCCAATATGGCTTACTTCGAAGAGCAACTGGCAAAAACCACCGGCATCGGCTTCTTAAAGAAGGAACCCAGAATTACGACCCTGGCTCCCTATGGCTTTGTGCTCAAGTATTTTTCCGAACAGGTGAACGATATTCCGCGCGCCGCATTCGTGGCCGCTCTGCAACTGGAAGGTATACCTTGCGATGGCCTGTTCTATGAGCCGGTCTATCGCAGCTCGCTGTTCCCGCTGGATCCCGCCGACTTCCCTGCGTTGAGCTGGGGCCGCCCGGAGCCGCTTAATCTGAAGACCATGTATTCCTGCCCGGAATCAGAGAAGGCAGCATACCGTGAGGCGATCTGGTTTCCGCACCAGATCTTCCTCGGTCCGCGGGCTGACATCGACGCCATCGTGGAGGCGATACACAAGGTACTCAAGAATATCGAGAGCCTGCGCGACCTGGATCACAAAGCAATCCGCAACCAGCGGCTGTCGCGCGCCGACCGCGAGAGTTAATGCCTCCAGTAGGTTTTGCCGTGCTCGGCCTGGGCGCCCTTGCACAGACGGCGATACTGCCTGCCTTCCGCAATGTGCAAACGGCCAAACTCGTGGCTTTGGTCAGCCGCGATCTCGAAAAAGCCCGCCGCTTGGGCGAAGTACACGGAGCAGCTTTCTCCTACGACAGCCTGGATGAATGCCTTGCCAATCCGGAGGTGGAGGCGGTGTACATCGCCACTCCTCCAGGGACCCACCTGCAGGAAGTGAAAGCCGTTGCACGTGCTGGGCGGCACGTCCTCTGTGAGAAGCCGCTGGCAGTGACGGCAGCGGAGGCGGCGGAGATGGCCGCTATCTGCGCCCGGCAATCGGTCCTGTTGATGACCGCCTACCGCAAGTGTTTTGAGCCCTCGACGGTCTTTATTCGCGATTTGATTCTCTCCGGCCGCCTGGGCGCGCTCAAGATACTGCATACCTCGTTCAGCGAGCGTCACGCTGGTCCCCAGACCTCGCCCCCATGGATTCTTGACCGGCAGCTTGCCGGCGGCGGCCCCCTGATGGATCTGGGCATCTATTGCGTCCACGCCGCGCGCTGGCTGGCTGGAGAAATCCCTTCGAGCGTCTCGGCTTTCCAGTGGACCCACGACCGGTCCCTCTTTCGCGAGGTGGAAGAGGGCATTGCTTTCTCCATGTATTTTCCCAGCGGACTGGTCGCCCAGGCGAGCACCTGCTACAGCGCTGCCCTCAGCTCCATGCTTTATCTGGAGGGAACACTGGGCTCAGTCTCGCTCACTCCAGCGTTCCCTTATGAACACGTACGCGTGCTCAACGCCCGCCTGGGAAATGAGCCGGTGCATAAGGAGTTCCCGGTAGTCGATGAGTTCGGGCCGCAGATCGAGGCGTTTTCCCAGGCCATTCGGGGCGGACCTATTCCGCCCTCCTGCGGGACAGATGGTTATGTCGACATGGCGATCATCGAAGCTATCTACGGGGCGGCCCAAGCCGGGATTCCCCAGGCAGTCAAACTCCACGGCAACGTGGAAACGTAGAGCTGGACTCACTCCTTGGTTTTCAGCAAATGGGCATTGTGGTGCAGGAAGGCTTCGATTTCGTCCTTCATGCCCAGGATTTTTATCCACTGTTCTTTGTAAAGGGTCACGGGGAACCGGCCAACGCCGTAAAGCGATACAGCTCCCTTTTCACTCACTTTCAAACTCAGTCCACGGACACCCTTGGTTTTGAGCTGATCGTTTTCCGCGCGCAGCTTCTCAATCTCTGCCCTAAGATCTTCCTCGGACATGGTGCGACCTCCTCAGGTGAAACACGTCTGCATCAGTCTAGACTGATTTCTCTCCTGCTGAGAAGGTGAGAAGGATGGTGTATACCGGAATAGGAATGGTGCCCTATGCCTGATTGTGACAGCATAATCCGAAATGTGCGCATCGTTGACGGCAGCGGCGACGGCAGCGGCGGCGAGCCTTACCCAGCCGACGTGGCTATCGAAGGCGGCCTCATCCGCGCGGTCGGGGAACTCTCTGCGTACAGCGCCCGGCAGGTTACGGAGGGAGACGGACGGGTGCTCGCCCCGGGCTTCATCGATGTGCACACGCATGACGATACCAGCGTGATACGCACTCCACAGATGCTGGCCAAACTATCGCAGGGCGTCACCACGGTGATCGTCGGCAACTGCGGCATTAGCGCGGCGCCAGTGAAGTTGGCCGGGGAACCACCCGATCCTATGAATTTACTGGGAGACGCGGACGCCTTTCGCTACCCCACCTTCGCGGAGTATGTCGCGGCGGTCGATGCGGCCAAGCCGGCGGTCAATGTGGCCGCGCTGGCCGGCCATACGGCCCTGCGCAACAACCATATGGATCGGCTCGACCGCGCCGCCACCGCGACGGAGATCCAGGCCATGCGCGAGCAGCTCATCGAGGCCCTGGACGCCGGTGCGTTGGGGTTGAGCACGGGCCTCGCCTACTTGTCGGCCAACGCCGCTCCCCCGCAAGAGGTCCTGTCGCTGGCGGAACCGCTCGCGGCCGCCGGCGCGGTGTACGTCTCGCACATGCGCACGGAGGCTGAAGCGATCGTCGAAGCCATGCGCGAAGTATTCCAGGTCGGCCGCCAATGCCAGGTGCCGGTGGTTATCTCCCATCTGAAATGCGCGGGCATCGCAAACTGGGGCAGGAGCGCAGAGGTCCTCAACACATTGGATACGGCGCGGGCGGAACAGCCGGTGCAGTGCGACTGCTATCCCTATGCGGCCTCGTCGAGCACACTCGACATTCGCCAGGTAGACGAGCGCGTTCGTATCGTCATCACCTGGTCGAAACCTCATCCGGAAATTGCCGGCCAGACGCTGGAGCAGATTGCTCTTGCCTGGGGAGCTACCCAACGCCAGGCGGCGGAGCGTTTGCAACCCGCCGGGGCCATCTACCACAGCATGTCGGAAGAGGATGTGCGCCGCATCCTGCAACATCCGGCGACCATGATCGGGTCGGATGGCTTACCACACGACCCGCTGCCCCATCCCCGTTTGTGGGGGACGTTTCCCCGCGTCCTGGGCTATTACTGCCGGGAACAAGGTCTCTTCCCGCTGGCAAATGCGGTGCACAAGATGACCGGCATGCCCGCCCAGCGCTTCGGGCTGGAGGGGCGGGGAAGCATCCGCGAAGGCGCGCACGCCGACCTGGTGCTCTTCGATCCGGAGACAATCAAGGATACGGCTACTTTCACCAACCCGATCTGCTGCGCCGAGGGCATCGCGGCGGTTTGGGTCAACGGCGTACTGTCCTATCAGGACGGGGATGCCACCGGGATGCGAGGCGGACGCTTTCTACCTCGCCCGCACAGGAGACAATGAACCAAGCCAACCCGGATCCCTTCCGCCCATGATCGACAGCCACGGCCTTTACCTGCTGATCGCAGCCGCCTCTTCTGTGGTAGTGCTGATTCTGCTTATCGCGGTGGTCAAGCTCAACCCCTTCCTCTCTCTGCTGACAGTTTCGCTGGCGCTGGCCGTTGCCACCGGGATGCGGCTCGAGACCATCGTTGGCTCCTTCGAAACCGGGACAGGCAATACGCTGGGGCATATCGCGATCGTGGTTGGCCTGGGCACCATGCTGGGCAAGATGATGGCGGAGTCAGGAGCTTCGGAACGCATCGCGGAGACCCTGATACAGCTTTTCGGCGAGCGGTATGTCCCCTGGTCCATGCTGTGCGCATCGCTGATCGTGGGCTTGCCCGTGTTCTTTGAGGTGGGCTTCGTTCTGCTGGTGCCGATTGTGTTTACTGTGGCCCACCGCACTCGCACATCCGTGGTGATGGTCGGACTGCCTATGCTTGCCGGCCTTTCCGTGGACCATGCCCTGGTGCCACCCCACCCTGCAGCCATGCTCGCAGTCACCATCTTCCACGCCGATGTTGGGCAGACGATCTTGTTTGCCCTGCTGATCGGCATTCCCACAGCGGCCATCGCGGGCCCCATTTATGCGCGCTGGATCGCACCCAGGCTTGTCCTCAGCGAGCACAATCCCATGGCGGACGAGTTTCTCGAGCACGCGACCAATCGCAGTTTGCCCAGCTTTGGCGTGGCCGTTACCACCATTCTGCTGCCGGTGGTGCTGATGTTAACCGGAAGCTGGGCCGGCTTGGTAACGGCGCCAGGCAGCGTGGCCAACCGTGCGCTGCACTTGCTGGGCAGTGCCGATATTGCGTTGCTGGTCGCGGTCCTGGTCAGCTTTGTAACGCTGGGTAAAATGCGCGGCTTCAACCGGGAGACCATTCTGAAATTCACCAATGAATGCCTGGCGCCCACCGCCAACGCCACTCTGGTGATCGGAGCGGGCGGCGGATTCGGACGTATCCTTCAGGATAGCGGCGTCTCGCAGGCGATCGTCGCGGTTGCACTGCACGCCCACGTGTCGCTGCTCTTGCTGGGATGGTTGATCGCTGCACTCATCCGTCTGGCCACAGGATCGTCCACGGTCGCAATGACTACGTCAGCGGGCATTGTCGGCCCCATCCTCTTGCATAGCCCCGGAGTTCGACCGGAGTTGTTGGCCATTGCTACGGGCGCAGGATCGCTCATCTTCTCCCACGTCAACGACGGCGGCTTTTGGCTGGTCAAGGAGTACTTCAACCTAAGCGTCGCCGATACAATGAAGACCTGGTCCACCAGCGAAACCCTGATCGCAGTCATCGCCCTGCTGTTCACACTAGGATTGGCCGCGGTTATTTGACACATTAACTGTATCGTATTCTCGAGCGTCATGCGTTGGTTGTGTGACAAATCTCTCGTTTCCTCACCAGCCTTGCCCCCTGGACGGGTGCCCCATCCAGGGAGAAAGGCTTGGTGGCAAGCCGGGAAAGCGGTGAACGAAAGGACCACCGGAGCGCAGCGTAGTGGAGGGATCTGCGGTTCTCCTCACCGCTTCACTGCGGCCGGGGCCGGCATCGTGCTTCCGGGTCCTCCGACCGGCTCCAGCATGGGGAGCCTCTGATCCACCGGCGGCAGGGGAGGAAAGGGCGCGTGCGGCTCGGTCTGGTACCAATAGGCCACCGAATAGTAGTTGTCCGAGCGATGGTTGGCGTTGCCGTGCTCAATGGTCGCTTTGAACGATGTATTGAAGACGATGGGTGAATCGAGATGAAAACGATACACGCTCGATCTCGACCCCGCCCGTCCCTTACCTACGATCGGCGCGCCGTACAACTGATAGGAAAACGGGTGATCTTTAAAACCCCAGGCGCCAAGAAAATAATCCTCCGCGCCGGTGCCGGCGATGTTTGGCTTCTTTACCCCGTCGACAAAAAACATGTCGTCGCCCTCGCCCCACCAGTCGTTCTGGTTCTGCAAGATGGACATGGTCACTCCTGCATATTGACCGCTTCCCTTGGCCTCGAACCACACATAGTTATCCTGGCCGGTGAGGTTGGCTTTCTTATTCACTAGCGGTTCGGCGTTACGCGTCCACTTATTTGTCCAGCCATGATTGGGTTGCGCCTGGCGATACTGGGCGTGGAAATACAATGTGCCCGGCGCCAGGGGCGTGGTGTCAGTGCGGTAATCGATGTTGTAGTAGAGGGCCTTGATGAGCAGCTTGCCCTCATTGGTCACGGTGATCCGCGCATGCCGCTGAAAGGGCATGGGGAAAAAGCAGTTCAAATCTTTTACGCTGCCCACCGACAGCATTTCAGACTGCCACGGGTTGTAGTAGCCGAGACCGAGACCAAAGAAATCTCCGATCGGAGCTTCGACGCTTGGAGTCTCCTCACCATCCCAATAAATGCGCAACACAATCCGTTTCAGATGGTAGGGCTCTGAGCTGGCAATCGTAAACCACAAGTGCGAGACCAGGCCGGGGCCATCCGTGTCCAGCAGGGTGAGGGTTTCACCGGGTGCAACTTTGCGCCGGTCGGCATTGGCTCCAGTGGGATCGGCGCTCGAAGCCCGATGCGCAGTATAGGTCTGTTGACGGGTAAGATCCGGTTGCCAGGATGCGCTTTGACCCAGCGCCATGAGCGGCAAGCTCGCAGCCAGATATACGAGCAAGATGCATCGGCTCACAGGCAACTTTCCTCAGTGCTTCGCTAAGATTATTGCACTGATTGGTCACTTGAGCCCAGACACCACGGCCACGCTATCAGGCCCCAGCTTGATCTTCGTGCCGCTTAGGGCGATGGACTCATCGGAAGCCAGCAGCAACTGGCCGCCGCTGGCGACTTCCACCTCCACTGGCGCTTTGCCCAGATTGCAGGCAATGCGGAAACTGCCGCGTTCCAACACCAACCACTGCGCAGCCTCGTCGAATCGCACCTGGACGGCGTTAAGGTTTCCATCGGACAAGTCGCGGCTGCTTCGGCGCAAGTTAATCAGGTCTTTGTGCCACTGCAACAGAGAGGCATGAGGCTCCTCATTCAACTCAGACCACTGCAACCTGGAGTCAGTAAACGTCTGCTCCGCCTGAGGATCTGGAATCTGATCGGGACTCCAGCCGAAGGCGACAAATTCCTTCTTGCGTCCCTCGGAGATCGCGCGCCCCAGCTCAGGATCATCGTAATCGGTGAAGTATAGAAAAGGCGCAGAGGTTCCGAACTCTTCCCCTTGAAAGAGCATGGGCACGAAGGGCGCGGTGAGCACAAGCGCGGCGGCTATCTTCGCGCGCCCCACGCCTGCTTCATGGCTAACGCGTTCGCCTTGGGCGCGATTGCCTACCTGGTCATGGTTCTGAACGAATCCGACAAACCGATGCCCGGAGAGGCCAACCACCTCGCGTCCATGGATGCGCCCGCGATATTCAGAGTATTTGCCGTCATAAACGAAAACGCAGTGCAGAGACTTGGCTAAAGCGGCGAGCGAGCCGAAGTCAGCGTAATATCCTTCACGCTCGCCGGAGATGACAGCGAACAGGGCATGGTGGAAATCGTCACTCCATTGCGCATCGAGACCGTACCCGCCCGCCTCCTCTGCTTTTACGATCCTGGGATCGTTTAGATCGCTTTCGGCAATCAGAACGAAATGCTTTCCCATGGCCGCTTCGAGCCTTCTTGTTTCGCCCGCAAGCTGCTCCAGAAAGTGAATCGCAGAGCGGTCATTGAATGCATGCACCGCATCCAGGCGCAATCCATCCATGTGGTATTGGGCCAGCCACATCAGCGCGTTGTCGATCAGGAAGCGGCGCACCTCGGTCGAGCCGGCTTCATCGAAGTTGACCGCGTCACCCCAGGGTGTGGAATGGTGATTGGTGAAGTAGGGTCCAAATTTGCTCAGGTAATTGCCCACCGGGCCGAGATGGTTGTAGACCACATCGAGCAGCACGGCGAGCCCCTTGCCATGGCATGCATTCACAAACCACTTGAGGTCGTCGGGCTCTCCGTAGGCATTGAACGGCGCATACAAATCCACCCCGTCATAGCCCCATCCACGCTTGCCGGGAAAGTTTGCAATCGGCATCAGCTCCACGTGGGTTACGCCCAGGTCTTTCAAATAGTCCAGGTGGCCCTCCGCTGCTTTCAGCGTTCCTTCCGGAGTAAAGGTGCCGAGATGCAGCTCATAGATGAGCGCGCTGGAGAGAGGCGGCGCCTGCCAGCCGCTGTCGCTCCAGGCGAACGCGGCGTCATCGACCACTCGCGATTCGCCATGCACGCCGTTCGGCTGCCAGCGTGAGCGCGGATCGGGAAGTGCCGGCTCCAGACCATCGATCACGAATCCATAGTCGGTGCCAGGCCCCGCGGAGGACACCTCCGCGGACCACCAACCCCTTCTCTTGCCGGCCATGGCAAATCTCTGGTTGCCAATTTTGACTTCCATGGTACGGGCGTAAGGAGCCCAAACTTCAAATACGTGCATGCCATTCCTCCGGCGGTCAGATCTTTTCTTTTTGGCGTAGTGGCGCGCGAAACAGTGCCGGCCACCCTGGTAAGAGAAGAATGCGATATTCCAGTTGGATGCAGGAAGGAGCCTTACTTCGTCGGCGATGCCCCGCTGGAGCCAGGACCGCCCAGGTTGAAGGCGGCATTCACCAGCGCGATGTGAGAAAGAGCCTGGGGGAAGTTTCCAACCAGGCGCCTGGCCCCGGGATCGTATTCTTCCGCCAGCAAACCGACGTCGTTGGCCAGCGACAACACCCGCTCAAAGAGCTTTCTTGCATCTTCGTCACGCCCTTGCAGCTGGAGAGCACGCACCATCCAGAAACTGCAGGCGAGAAAGACTCCCTCTCCAGGCGGAAGCCCATCCGAAGACGTGGCGGTGTTATAGCGCAACACCAAGCCGCCGGACATCAACTGTTGTTCGATCGCCTTCAGAGTGCCGATAACCCGCGGATCCGTAGCAGGAAGAAAGCCCGTCATAGGCATAAGCAACAGAGATGCATCCAGCTGGTCGGAGCCGTAGCTCTGCACAAAGCTACCCAGCTTCTCGTTGTACCCCTGGCTGCAGATCTCATCGTGAATCTTCGTCCGCACCTTCTGCCACCGTTCCACGGGGGCACCGGCATGCAAAAGCCCTGCTGCCTTGATGGCCCGGTCAAAGGCAACCCAGGCCATCATCTTGGAATAGGTGAAATGTTGTCTTCCGCCGCGCGTCTCCCAAATGCCCTCATCGGGCTGCTGCCAGATGGTTTCGAGATGCTCGACCAGGTGGCGCAGCAAGGAAAACGATATCTCTCCGTCTTTGCCCAGCCGGCCCAGCGCCTGATGAAAAGCCCCCAGCACCTCGCCATAGATGTCGAGCTGCAACTGTTCTGAAGCTGCATTCCCGATGCGTACGGGTTTGGAGTCTTCATATCCGGAAAGCCAGGTCAATTCGCGTTCCGGCAGATAGCGCTCGCCGGCAATGCCATACATGATCTGAACCTGGTCTGGACTGCCGGCGATGGCGCGCAGCAGCCACTCCTGCCAGGCCTTTGCCTCGTCGTAATACCCGCCATGCATTAAGGCCTGCAAGGTGAAGGTCGCGTCGCGCAACCAGCAATAGCGATAATCCCAATTGCGGGGACCACCCAGCTGCTCCGGTAGCGAGGTGGTTACGGCGGCGACGATGCCGCCCGTCGGCCGGTAGGTGAGAGCTTTCAGCGTTATCAGCGAACGCTCCACTATGTCCCGGTACGGTCCCTGGTAGCTGCAAACGGCGGCCCATTCCTCCCAGAATCTCTGCGTCTCTGCGAGGGCTTTGTCTACATCGATCGCACGCGGTGCATGCAGGTGCGAACGGCCATAGGTCATCACGAAGTCGACGCTCTCCCCTTCGTTCACCGTGAATTCACTGACCGTGGTGAGATCTTCGCCGGCGAGCGGCGCCTTGGTGCGAAGAACCACAAGGTCAGGGCCGGCGATGGCGCGGATTCCGCCGCCGCTGCGCGTGACCCAGGGCACGGTCGCTCCGTAGTCGAAACGTATGGACAGCTCCATCTGTATCGGCGCGCTTCCGCGAATTCCCTTCACGATGCGTACGATGTCGGAGGTGTTGTTGGCGGCGCGAATCGGCATGAAGTCGATCAGCATCACTTCGAAATCAGGGGTTTCGAAGGTGGTCTCCAGAATGAGCGTGTGATCGCGGTACTTGCGCGTCGTCTTCGTCACTTCAACAGCGGGCGTCAGCAACCAGCGTCCGTTTTCTTCCGCCCCCAACAGGCGGGCAAAACATGCGTCGGAGGAAAACTCCGGCCAGCAAAGCCAATCGATCGAACCATCCAGGCCGACAAGCGCGGCGGTCTCGCAGTCGCCGATCAGGGCATAGCTTTCAATGGGAGCAAAGGTCTTCTTTTTGGTATCTATCACGGCTCTCGATATCCTCGGAACTCATCGTATGGCAGTTCGCAATTACTCTGGACTGACAAAGATCGCGAGGTGTGGTTTTCCTTGGGAGAAAACCACGTAACAGTCCATCGCTTCGGTCCACACCAATTGCGAAACTGCCAGCAGGCCCAACTTTAATGGTAATAGCCCGCTTCTTCTCCGCCCTTCACCTGGCCATACTCGAGCAGAGTGACCAGCAGCACGCCGCCGCAGATGTTACCCAGCGTCGCCGGAGCAAGCCAGGCGAAGTACCTCGACACAGCAAGCTGATGATCGAGAATGGCCGCTAAAATTTCGCCGCTGGTCGCAATGCAGTGCGCAAAGCCGCCCAGGCCCACTACAAACGTCAATAGCCAGATCAGCATCACGGAGCCGGTGATGGAGTGGCTGCCACTCACCAACCAGGCGACCAGCGCGATGATCCAGCCGCCGATCACCCCGCTCCAGAAGATGTGGCTGGTCGTGACACCGGCAGCCTGCACCCCCAGACGCGTCATCGCAGCTACAAATTCCGGACGAAGGGCGCCGGTCTGCACCGCCAGCAGCGCGAAGAGAAACGCTCCGAGAACATTGCTGGGAAGAACGATAGCCCATAAGCGAAGGGTTCTCCAGCCGTGACGGCGCTCCGCGAGCATCAAGGCGACGGGGTAAAGGGTATTTTCCGTAAACAGTTGCGCCCGGCCGAGAATGACGGCGATGAAGCCGATGGGATACAAGAGGTCGGCAACGAACTTGGCGGTTGGGCTTTGCCCTAACTGGGCGATGACAATCGACGTGCTCAGGGCGGTCAAGCCCATGGTGATTCCACCGGCCACTCCGGAAATGAAAAGGCCGATCGCCGAGCGATTGAGCTCGTGGCGCGCGTTGCGCGAAACCTGCTCGTAGATCGCATCCGCGGTTGGCCGGTCCAGATCGGTTTGGGCTTGCGATCCACCTGCGGCGGCCTGTGGTTCGGGGTGCGGATTTTTTCTTAACTTGCGCAGGGGCACGAAAGCTCCAATCTAAAAGCTTGGGGAATCATCGGCCCGGATTTCCTGAACACGACTCCATGCACGGGCACCGGGGATTTGATGCGGCCACCCGCGCAAAGCGCCGCATGATCAGTTTCCGGGTAAGCTCCAATGACAAAAAAGGCGGGTCGAGTGCTGTGGCATCCCACTCAAGCCAAAAGCGGGCTGGACCCCGATTTCCTGCCACGTTGCGCTAGAGGGATTCGCGTGTGCGCCTTTCATTAAGGAAAGGCGCATGGAGTGTATCAACGCCATAAGCCTTCACAGGAAATCGGGGCAATGGGGCACCCATCCTTAGTTGCCGGTGAAGCAAGCTGGTCATCCCTATCCCAGCTCGCGAACGCGAGCCGCCTGCTCCTAATGAAACCGGCTTGGCGACCCAAGGGAGATGGGCGTCATACGTTGGTTGGGCGACAAATCTCTCGCTTGCTCACAAGCCGTGCCCCCTGGACGGGTGCCCCTCGCGGACTTTCGCGTACATGGGTTGAAGAAGATGGGCGACCCGGATTTCCTGTACGCTGCACTGGACATGACCGCGTGTGCGGCTTTCAGTAAGGAAAGCCGCATGAGGTTCGCCAACGCCACCAAACTCCACAGGAAATCCGGGGGAAGCCCCTCCTTTGCTTTTCCTGCAAGTAGGTGTCGACCGTTGGTGAAAGCATTGGAAAAAGCTCGTATTCAACCCATGTACGCGAAAGTCCGCGAACATTGATTGAATAAGGTCGAAGGCTTCAGCGATGATCCTGTGGGTGCCGGTAGAGGACTGGTACTGGTCAGGAACAAGGAGAAGCCTTCGATGAAGATTATAGGGTGTGATTTTCATCCTGCTGTGCAACAGATTGCTGTTTTTGACAGCGAAACGGGTGAGTACAGTGAGCACAGGTTGAGTAACGGAGACGGACAAGCAGAGCGCTTTTACCGCTCCTTGTCTGAGCCGTGCTTGATCGGGATCGAGGCCTGTGGCAACAGCCATTGGTTTGTCGATTTGCTGCAAAGTTTCGGCCATGAAGTGCGGGTGGGAGACGCGGCCAAGATCCGGGCCAGTTATGTGCGCAAACAGAAGACCGACAAGCGCGATGCGGGGCACATCTTGACCTTGTTATTGGAAAACCGTTTCCCCTCTCTGTGGACCCCTAGCCGGCAGCAGCGGGACCAACGGCAGCTGCTGATCCATCGCCACAAGCTGGTGCAGATGCGGGCTCGGATCAAGAACAACCTGCAGCACCTGGCGTTAAACCAGGGTATGCAGAGAAAAGGCAAGTTGTGGAGCCAGGCGGGGCAGAAGATGCTGAAACAGTTACCGCTGGAAGGCTGGACCGCCATACGGCGGCAAGACTCTCTTGCGCTGTTGCTGCAGTTAGACCAGCAGATTGAGCAACTGGACAAGGCGGTAGAGCAGGCAGCCAGCTGCGATCCCCAAGCCTGCTTGCTGTTGCGGCAAAAAGGCGTGGGGCCCATTACCGCGCTGGCCTTTTCTCTCACCATCGGGGATGTCAGCCGATTTAAACATTCCAACCAGGTAGCCAGTTATCTGGGACTGATTCCTGCCGAGTACACCTCGGCCAACAAACGCCGACTGGGAGGCATCAGCAAGCAGGGCAACAGTTTTCTCAGGATGCTATTGGTGGAGGCGGCCCAGAGCGTAGTCCGGCTTGATCCGCAGTTTCGTAAACACTATGTTCATCTGTGCCGCAACAAGCACAAGGCAGTCGCCAAGGTGGCTGCGGCACGCAAGTTGGCCGTCCGGCTTTACTGGGTCTTACGCACCGAACAAGAAGTCCAGAAAGCCGTACACAACGAGAGCCGCTCGGGGGTGCCCCTGGTCAGCGAAAGCCAGACCGCAACATTGATTGAGCGCTCTCGCATCCAACAGCCCGCTGCAAGCGCTGGAAATGATGGAAAACGCAAAGCCCGCGTTTCCCCCATTGCCAACGCTTGAGGGGTGGAAATGATGGAAAACGCAAAACCCGCGTTTCCCACATTCCCACCCCACGGCGGCGGCTGGATGTTCGCAATAAGAATCATGATCAATCCTTTCGGATCGATCGAATCGATGGGTGTTGGTAGGCCTAGCCTAACCATTGAATCTGATCAACGCGTGATGACAAAGGTACCGGCCCTCTACCCCCCCTTGGCCATTCACGCGGTGCTCAAACACCGGGCCGGTGATCCCTGCCCTTGACAAAACCTTCGACCTTATCGAGGGGCACCCGTCCAGGGGCAAGGCTTGGTGGGAAGCAGGGAAAGCGGTGGACGAAAGGACAGACAACCCCGTTTCTCTTTTAACTCGCCATCGGCGAGCCGGGTCCGATGGTACATTCATCTTTGCCGGATTCCACCGCTAAAGTGACCTGTAAGGAGGGTCCTTGCTGCCCAGAACATCTGCCCCTGCCAACTTCACTCGCCTGCCCATCGTGCAGTGGATGCTCCTCGCGCTGGCAGCCTTATCCCTTTCTCTTCCCGCGAAGACGAACGCCGCCGCTGATCCTTCGTCTGGCGCAAGCGTACTGAATGCGGCAGACGCCGGAAAGATAATGCCGGCCACGGTCTTCTTCCGCGGCCAGGCAGCAAGCGTGCAGGCGCGCAACTCCGGCGGAGTGAAGCTGCCCGGTGGCATGTTGGTGCTCTGCGCGCTGGTGGATACTTCGGGCTACTCGACCGCGGTGCAGCAGAAATATCAAGCTTATTTCATCACCGAAGTGCCTCTCGATATCAATGGGCAGACGCTGAAGCCGGGAGCCTATGGGGTGGGCTTTATCGAGGGCACAAAGTTTATTGTGATGGACCTTGGGGCCCACGACCTCTTCACCGCAGCCGGCAATCGCGATGCCGCATTGAAGCGGCCCACGCCCCTGCAGGTTCTCGCCGATACTACGCCCGGTCAGTACCGGCTCTACATCAACCGGAATTACGTGGTGTTTGCTCCCGCCCCTGGTCAGTAAACGTTCTCGCCGACCTGCTCCCGCGACGACTGTAAATTGAGAAATGGCTTCGCTTCGTCAGCCTCTAGCGAGGCGTGAACGGTATTCTCTACCCGGCGCAAGAACGGTACCTGCACTAAAGGTTGTAGATAGAAGAGGGGTCACTTTCCGCTGAATCAGTCGATAATCTCAGGAACGGAAAGAGGTTTGGATGGTCCCCCCCGCCCCTGTCAAACAGCAAGTCGAGCAGCGTCCCAAGGGATCGTCAGCGGTTTTACTCCTCGGCGCGCGAACTACCAGCCGTGTCGTGCGCACCTTCGGTTTTCAAGTGCTTGCCGTGCTCCTGGGCATCGCGCTGGCCTTTATGTAGGAAAGGCTTCACCGTTCAGCGGGTGCCGGGCAGGAGTCCAGTATCCTGGCAACTGCGGACCGCAATCCACCCGGGTTGTTCAGTTCCACCTGGTAGGTCGGTAATTCCAGTTGCCGCTCCTCACCCGACCGAATCGCCAACAGCCTCGATTCAGGATGCAGCTGCCGAGCCCGGTCGATCAAGCCTCTTACTACCTTCTCCTGCACAGTTTGACTGAAGATCAATAAATCGTACGTTCGCGCCAGAATGGCTTTTTCTGCTTCCCCTGAGCTGGTGGTCACGATCTGCCAATCCCGCAGCAGCTCGGCGCGCGTATGCAAAAGAACCGGGTCGTCTCCCACGATCAAGATCGATGCTGTCACGGGCTACTTCCTCCTCAACGTGTTGTTGTGTCGGACCCATTGGAAGACTGGAATTACAAGATTGGACGCAGGACCTACCTGTAATGTTTGCAGATGACGAACAAACCTTAAAGCCCGGAAAACGAATTTTGGCGTATTTCACCTGCAGCCCGGCTGACTCGTTCTACACTCTTAGCACTTTATGCGTTGGACTCCTGGTGGTCTTAGCAGCGACGTTGAGGATCGGCGAGGCCAGTCGGGCGGCGGCGGCTTCGGCGGCGGCGGGCTTGGGATTGTGGGATTCCTTATCCTGCTGGTGGTCAGCCTGGCTACCGGGCGCAATTACATTGGCGCCTACTTTTCCAGCGGTGGTGCAACCCATGTGCAGCAAGGCCCGTCGCGGGCCGTCTCGCCTCAGGAAGACCGCTCCGCCCAGCTAGCCTCGTTTGTGCTGGGCGACACGCAGGACACCTGGACCCGGATTCTTGCCCGGGAGAACATCCGCTACCCACGGGCCAAGCTAGTGCTTTTCCGCGACTATACCCAATCCGGGTGCGGTGCAGCGCAATCGGCGACCGGGCCGTTTTATTGCCCGGCGGATCAGAAGGTGTACCTCGACCTGGGGTTCTGGGATCAGCTGAAGCAGTACGGCGCTTCGGGCGAGTTTGCCCAAGCATACGTAATTGCACATGAAATTGGGCATCATGTGCAGAACGTGCTGGGCATCGAGCGCAAGGTGCGGGCCATGCAACAGCAGAACCCGCGGGCGCGCAACCAGTTATCCGTCGCGATGGAGTTACAGGCGGACTGTTTTGCCGGAGTGTGGGCGCGCTCCACGGCGGACCGGCAAATCCTCGAACAAGGGGATGTGCCGGCCGCCTTACAAGCCGCCGCCGCGGTGGGCGACGACCGGATGCAGAAGATGGCCCGGGGCTATGTCACTCCGGACTCGTTTACCCACGGTTCGTCCCAGCAGCGTGTGGGATGGTTCAACCGGGGGCTCAACAGCGGCCAAGTGAGTGCTTGTAATACCTTTTCCGCTGAGCAATAAGCCTTAGCTGTGGTCACAAACGGGCGGCGACAGCCTTGGTTTCGGTGTAATGCTCCATGACTTCCTTGCCCATTTCGCGACCCCAACCGGATTGCTTGTAACCGCCAAACGGCCACGCAGGATCGCCGTAGTTATGGGTGTTGATGCAGACGGTGCCTGCCCTGATCTTGCGCGCCATCATATGGGCAGCCTTCAGATTCTGCGTCCAGACGCTTGAGGAGAGGCCATACTCGGTGTCATTGGCGAATTTGGCGACTGCGTCCAGGTCGGCATCGTCGAAGGACTGAACGCATACCACCGGGCCAAAGATCTCTTCACGCACCACCTTCATGTTGCGATCCGTCCGGGCGAGCACCGTCGGCTCAACAAAATAACCCTGGTTGCCCTTGGCCTTGCCGCCGGTTACGACTTCGGCGCCCTGCTGTCGTCCAGACTCCAGGAAGCCGGTCACCCGGTTGTGCTGCTCCTTGGAGACCAACGGCCCGAGGTTTACTGTCGGATCGAGGCCATGCCCGATTTTGAGCTTGCCCGCCTCCTTGGTGACGCCTTCGACGATCTTGTCGAAGATCGATTTGTGGGCGAACAGGCGCGAGCCCGCGGTGCAGCACTGGCCCTGGTTGTAGAAGATGGCGCTCGCGGTGCCGGCGATGGCCAGTTCGAGATCCGCGTCGGGAAAGACGATGGCCGGCGATTTGCCGCCCAGTTCGAGGGAGACCCGCTTCAGGTTGCCGGCCGCTGCCTTGACGATCAGCTTGCCGACCTCGGTCGAGCCGGTGAAGGCGACCTTGTCGACATCGGGATGTTCGGCCAGGGAGGCACCGGCCGTCTCCCCAAATCCGGTGACGATATTCACTACGCCATCGGGGAAACCGGCTTCGGTAATCAGTTCGCCCAGCCGGATGGCGGAGAGTGGAGTCTGCTCCGCAGGCTTGAGCACGATGGTGCATCCCGCGGCCAACGCCGGCGCCACCTTCCAGGCCGCCATCATCAGGGGGAAATTCCAGGGGATGATTTGGCCGACCACACCGACCGGTTCGCGCATGGTGTAGACGTGCCAATTGCCTGCCGAAGAGACGGGAATCTGCTCGCCGTTGAGCCGCGTTGCCCATCCCGCCATGTAGCGGATTACCCCGATCGAGCCGCCGACATCGTCGCGTAGTGCGTTGGTCACCGGTTTGCCATTGTCGAGCGCTTCCAGTTCGGCGAACTCCTCGGCATGAAGTTCGAGCAGGTCGGCCAGCCTCCAGACGAGCCGCTGTCTGTCAGCAGGCGAGATCCTCGACCACGGACCGGTCTCGAAGGCGCGGCGCGCGGCAGCGACGGCAAGATCGATATCCGCCTTATCCCCGGCCGGGACGTGGGCGATGATTTCTTCGGTCGCGGGATCCTCGACCGCAAAGGTCTGGCCGCTGCGCGCGTCAACCCATTTGCCGTCGATCAGCATTTGATGTTTCTTGGCCATGAATGCAGCCGCGGCGGCACCGAGCGCAGGCTTGTGTATGGTGGTCGTGGCTTCATCGGTTATGGGCATGGATCAGCTCCTGGCAGTGGCGATGTGTTGCCGATAATGGTGCCCCCGCTTGCACCGGGATGTCAATCAACGGGAAACGCGATCGCGCTAGTGTTTCATTTTCAGGGCAGCAGCATCGAAGGTTGTGACTTGTGCGGCCATCAGGCCATCCTTGGTCTCGTAGGCATCCGCTCCGCGATAGGGTTCCGCAAGAAAGGGAGCATCCGCCCGCCACTGAACATTGATCACATCCCCGACAACGAATGTGTGCTCGGTGGTGACGACCAATCCACAGGTTCCTCCCTGGGCCGGCGGCTTCACGATCTTGGCAAACATCTCGCCTACGGCTTTGCGGCCGCGCACCGTCACACCGTTAGGGGCAAAGAACTCTACATCGTCGGGAAATTGAGCCATGAGACGCTTCCAGTCGCAGGCACTGAACGCTGCCATGTGCTCAGCCACGACTTTGGCCGGAGTCGGTTGACGAACTCGCGCGGGCAACGGGCTGGACTGCGCTATTGCTGCAGGCACAACTGCGATGGCGGCCGCGAAGATCGCGGCCGCCATTGACATTACTTTGGTATGACGATTAGCAAAATTCATTTTGAGATTATTGCACTCCCCTGCATGATTTCGTGATTGCACTTTTTTCGGAGTTCCAGACTTACAGCGCGTGAGATTATATGCGATGACTCTAAATAGCTCGGAGAACATTGCCCCCATTCACGGCGGGAGCATTTCGTTGCAACAGCCTTGGGACGAGGCTGCACCGACCCCAGATGAAACGCTTCCACGATTGCAGCCCGGGAGCACGGTACTTGTTACTGGCGCGACCGGATTTATCGGCGGCCGGCTGGTTGAACGGCTGATCCAGCAAGGTAACGTGCAGGTCCGCTGCATTGTTCGGGATGTCAGCAGCACGGCCCGGCTCGGCCGTCTTCCCGTCGAACTGCTCCCCATGGATCTCCGCAATGGAAATGAAATGTATCGCGCCGTGAAGGGTATAGATTATGTTTTCCATTGCGCATATGACTGGCGATCACGAAGCCAGAATATCAATGGCCTGCGTAATATTGTCGAGGCTTGTGCGTCTCATTCAGTCAAGCGTCTCGTTCACGTCAGCACGTTCTCGGTCTACGATCCGTTCCCCGATGGCCCTCTTACAGAAGAATCTCCAGATGGCGATCGCGCGAGCGTATACGTCGACACCAAGCTCGATCTTGAAAAGATCATTTTTGAGGCGGTTCGGAACCGTCGTGTCGCCGCCACAATCGTGCAGCCAACTATCGTCTATGGTCCGTATTGTGTTCCGTGGACCAATGCGCCCGCTGAAAGTCTGATTTTCGGCGACGTAATTCTAACGGATGGAGAAGTGGGCATATGCAACGCTGTCTACATAGATGATCTCGTAGACGGCCTCATCCTCGCAGCGGTATCTCCTGCGGCCGTGGGCGAGAGATTTCTTATGTCGGGACCGCCGGTCACCTGGGCAACGTTTTTCACCGAGATGGCGCGCGTTCTAGGAACGAAACCGCCACAGTTCTGGTCGAGCGAACGGATTCAAGAGCACAAGGAACAAGCCAGGAAATCCCAAAAGACCGTGGTTAGTCCGAAAAGCGTCCTCAAAGCGATCGCGGGTTGGGGCCCTGCGCGCAAGGCGATGGAGGCTGGCTTTGATGTCATGCCGGCGCCATTACGAAAGAAGATGGCGAGTAAATTTGGGTCGAGCGGCAATCGCCCGCGTGGCGGGATCTTCTTGCCGCAACCTCTGTATAGCTCGAAGACTACCGTTGGCTCGGAAAAAGCGAAGTTGAAGCTGGGCTATAAACCGAACTTCGATTTTCAGGGCGGAATGGAGTTGACCGGCCGCTACCTGAAATGGGCCTACGCAGATGATCTGCCATCGGCTAAAAGTGGCTCTCACGAGCCTTCTTCGGGAAAAACGCCTGCGTGAACAGACGTTGCGTAAATTGTTGAATTTTGGTGGAGCTAAGCGGGATCGAACCGCTGACCTCCTCGTTGCGAATTCAAGGATCGAAGCAAGCCCGAGTGATACCGAGGAAGCGGGAGTGACACCGAGGACCTGCATTCACGAGTGTTTGGCGCGGTTTTCGGTTTGGCACTCCACCCCCAGCGACCCTGAGCGACACCCATCGATACCGGCAGGGATGCCCTAGTTACGACACAAAGAACGACACAAATCTTCAGTTGCCTGCGCGACCAGACCCAGGGAGCTGATAAGGGGGAGGGGGTACCTCGAAACCCGCCCTGCCAAAATCGTGCCCCCACACGGCGACTTTTTATTGATTTTTGATTTTCGGGATCTACGGGAAAATGCGAAGATTGCGCCTTTTGTTCGCCCTTCCTTGGTAGATGTCGAGCGATTCAAGGAGGTGGCCCACAGGCAAGCACCTCCGGATTTCAGACCCGGAAACTACCAGTTTCGCTAACCAGACTCGAAGAGGTTGCCGCATTCTATTTTTCATAGCCCGCTCCTTCTGGAACCAAACACGGCGGGAAGTACGAGATCTTGCCTTTGCCGGTCCCGGCGAAATCGACCACGCGTCGAGTTCGGGTCGACCTGAATCGCGCCCCGGAGGGTAGCCCTGGGTGTTAGAACCAGACGAAGTGTGTTCGGCGAGCCATCTCCGTAAGGAGTATGCCTGTCTCGGTTCGCGATTGACAAAATTGCACCCGGAGGTGGCGAGCCAGAGCAATTTACCGGAAATCCCTTTTTTGCGCGGGATCCCCGTTGGAAGAGAGAGACTCTCAGACCAACGCAAAAGATCAATCCGAAATCCGTGCTGAGAGGCAAGCATGCGAGAGTGTCGTGATGTCCAAGTCACCCTCAACCAACCTCTCGTCCTCTGAGTCTTTCTCTGCATGGGTAACGCTAACCCATCAGATAGCGCGACGAGAAGCGAAAACCGGGAGTCAGGCGCGCAGCAAACAGAAAAGGCCGCAGGGGTAATCCCGCGCGGCCCGAATACGATACTGCTGCAACAAACGACCGAGACGCTATCCGGGTAAAGACTTTTTCGACACGTTCCATTTATCAAAAGATAGGTTGCCCGTCTTAAAGCCCGGTGGTACACACGACAGGCGCGATCCTTGGCCCCATAAAAGTTGCCCCAGGAGGCGACGTTAAATGAACAAACTATGGTTGCTGTTCTGTGCCTTGGTGCCTCTCGTTGCCAACGCTCAACTCGCTCCCAACTACCACCGTGGTTCGCTATCTTCTGACAGCAGTTCATCGGAAACCGCGCGGTGTATTGGGTCTATCAGGATTTCGTGATCGAGGGCGACCCATATATGCCTACCTGGCCCAAGAACATCTCAAATTCCGCCGGTCAAAGGGACTGCGCTTTGTGCTCTGGCGAAGGTATTGTTTTAGTGCGTCCTGGAGGCCATGGGCACGCGAACGATCTCGCGGAGTATGAGCCGTCCTGAGTGCTATCCGCAATAAGGGGCCCCGGAATAACCAATTTTGGGAGGTTTCAATGAAACTCTTACTGCCTGTTTCTCTACTTTTGCTCACTGGATGCGGCGGAATGATGTCTGCACCGCCAACTTCCACCAGCCAGCAACCCAACTACGCACGCCGGCCCGCTGCAGTCGCAAACCCCGCAGTCGTCATCATTGGCGACAGCGTCGTGAATGCATGGTGCTCGGCCGCATTGCTTGCACAAAACCCCACATGGGCCTGCCAAGGCTCTCCTGCGGGCGTAAGAGAGGAAACCACCGCCGAAGTGCTGGCGCGCTTCCATGCAGCCATTGCGCTCCAGCCTAAGGTAATCGCAATCGAAGCCGGCGTCTGGGATATAGAAGAGTTCGACACGCTTGAAAATATAGGCTTGGATCCGTGTGACGCCGGGGCGCCCAACTCCTGTCAGAATATCCAGCAGATGGCGGAGGATGCCGAGCAAGCTGGGATCTACGTCCTAGTGTGTACGATCCCTCCCTGGGGTGGTGGCCCGCTTGCTGCTAGTTATGATTCCGGTGACAGCGCCGAGGAGGATCTGCAGCACGGAGCGGACATAGGGTACTTAAACCAGAGCATTACCTCTGCGCAGTACTCTAAAGGCGCGGCGGTCGATATGTATTCTCTGCTGGCGGTGAATGCGCTAGGCAGTGAACATGGGTTGGATCCTGCAACCGATACGTACATTTCGGCGGATACTGCGGACGGTGTGGATCCAAACACGGCCGGCGGGCAGGTGATGACGCAGGCATTTCAGAAAGCACTTTCAAGTTTGAATGCTCAACTGAGCAAAGAGCGAGGTGAATCACATTGACAAACTTTGCCAGAAATAGGGGTCTTTGCAGATTGAGAGAGTACCACCAGGAATACGTCGCGCTGCAGTAGCATGACGATCCATCACGGGGTCTTCGCCCAATCCATTCGACCCGCGCAGGGAAACGGCACGCCGTCATGCCAGGAAAAGCTCTGTTCACTTTACAAATCTCAAATTTGTGTCGCCATAAGAGCACATACGCCAGTGCTGTAGGGTTCCGCGTCGCCTGGTATTTCGCGTCGTGTGCGCTCAATAGTTGCGCTTACATCCGCCGGCCCCGCTGTGCATCTCCTCTTGCACGAGTTGATAAAGAGCGAACGGCTTTGAAATTTGTGGGTCGTGGCAACGACAGTCACGAATTCCCTAACTTATGTTCCCCATCTTATCCAGCGGCGGACCCGATCATACAACGTCGAACGCGCCGTTTTCTCGTAGGTTACGGAGGCATCCCTCACGGTGAGACAGTCACATTGATCGTCGTCAATTTGTAGCAGGTTGGGTGCACGTCGATCCTCCCCGGTCCACCAGAGACTGAAGATCGAGGTCGGGAGGGTGAAATTGACAGCGCTTTCGAGATTGAGTAGGAAGAATTTCCTCCAAGGGTGGTTCCGGCTGTACGCCATGAGGATCTGCCCGATCAAGTCCACCAGGGTTATGCCGCCTTCCTCAGTACCATTGCTACTGCTCTAGCGCTACAATCGCCTGCACCAAGTCACACATCCACGACCATTTCCCAGCCGGTGGCAGCACTTGGATATTCTCCTCAAACGAGACAGTATCCTGCGGCGGAATCAGCGTGGTCACGGTGAGCTGGGCAGAATCGGCTTCCTCTCCCAAAGCGTCGTAGATGCGAATGTGCAACTGGACTTCCTTGATTGAACGCGCCGGTACCGTACGGTTTTTAATCCTCCCGCGCACGGTCCACAGAGGCCGCAGATCGCCTCTGGTCACAATGAAGGCTCGGGATTTTGACATCGTCAGGTCGGAGAGGTCCAACTGAGCCGCCGGATACTCCAGCAATTGAGGGGGCTTCGGGGCGACATTCGCCGCAGCGGTCGAAGCCGAACCGGTGGCAGCGGCGGTGCTGGTCACTCCTGGCTTAGCCACAAGTTTAGTCACCTTGTCCCATGCGTAGTCAGCGACCCACCAGAAGCCGCCCAATGCGACGAACAGCAGGAAAAGAGACGACACCCAACTTTCGCCGCTCTTGCTATTCTGTGCCACGGGCGTTTGCCTCCCACTTTCCGGGCGGGGCAATTATCTCGCCAAACTCGAAGCGGGAGGTAGGGCAGATTAGGACAATACCGAATTTCATCGCCTCTCCAGCAATGATTGAGCGTGGACTCTTAAAGAATCCCTCAAGCCACGCTAGTTTACCCCCCGGGGCCATGGCGCAAAAGAATCGCCGAAACAATATGATTTAGGAAAAATTCTGAGACCATTTCACGCATGGGCAGGGAACGCTGGACAAATCGGCTGACGGTTGAATCCTGTCTCCCCCTCGACGTTGAAGTCTTCCGCCGCGCCGGCATGATCCCCACCGGTCCTTTAGGAATGGCAGACGAATTAACCTGGACGCTTCCTTCGGGCGCCGTGCTCGGGTGGCTTCGGTACGTGACCCTGACCGACTGCGAGGGAACGACGACGTTCCGCATCCCTGAGCAGTACGCCAGATTACGTTCGCAGTTGAGCGATATCCCAGAACAGCGGATCGAGCTTACGACCACCGCACCGCATCTTGGCGGCGAGAGGTTTTGGTTTTACTGCGGCTGCTGGCGACAGGTTGGAAAGCTTTACCTACCGCCTGGCGAGGTGGTTTTCCGGTGCCGGCGATGTTACAACCTGATCCACCGAAGCGCTCAGCATCATGACCAACGGGTGTACGAGCTGGCCCGAGATCCTGTTGCGCTGCTGGCCGCTCTTGAGAGCGAAAAGGTAGGGAAAAGGCTCCTCGGTATCCGTGCCTCAACACTCCAGCTCACCTGGGCGCGCAAGGGACGGTTGACGGACCGACTTTCGAAGAGTGCTGCTTAGTGAGTAGGCAATGCACACCCGTTGATCAAAGAAGGCACGGAACGAATTCAAAACCGCAGCGTGCCGAAGGAGGTAACCGATCGAGTGCTTCAACCGGTCGCTTCCAGTTCGTGCAGGCTGACTACTTTTCGACACTATCGGATACTATCGGGCAATCTGAACCTTCTCATCCCAGGTGTGGAAAGCTCGGCATGGGGCTTGGGACTGCCGAGTTGCCGCACTAGACAACATCACCACTACACCCGCTGCATCAGCTCCGCGATCTTGACCTTGAAGCTGTCAGCAAGGGTCTCAATCACGCCCAGGCACACATCCTTGTGACCGTTCTCCAACTGCGAAATGAAAACCCGTCCGATACCGGCCTTATCGCTCAGATCCTCCTGAGTCCAGCCGCGCTCCTGGCGTAGCTCCTTTATCCGGGTCCCGAAACGCTGGCGGACGTTGCTCTGCACACGTCAGCATGGCTTGTATATGATGGGCTACAACATTGCCTATCGGCTACACGGGAATCCGGTCGAGCTTGGCGCTCTTCGCAGGGGCATCAGAGAGCAAAGCGATTAGAGCCGAGGGGGTTCAAGGTTAGCACCTGAACGGAGGAGTGATTGCAACCCGTTGCGATCCATATTGCGAAGGCCGGAAAGCTATTCACCTTATTTTGTTCTCTCGCAATGGCACTAATGCTGTCTTCCGGCTGCGGTGACCAAGCCAAGAGCCGTCCTTCAGCAACGTTGAGCAAGCCAGACCAGACTGATCAGGAAAATAGGCCGGCTGCGGCCACGTCTCGCACGGACGAAACACGGCACCTCACGGCTGCGGCCGTCGCGCCCTCCACTGCCGATAAGAGGCAAACAAGCGGGGCACCCAATGATGCCGGGATCGGCGGCAGTGACTCCTATCGGATCGCATCAGGCATTTGGGTATCAGATTCTCAAGATCCGGGAAAGGCTCTTGCCTTTCCGGAGGAGGTAAGCATCCGATGCGTGCGCGAGGAGCAGATCTGCCACGTATCCACCGTGCAACTAATCCAGGTCGAGAACGGTACTAGCGGCCGCATCACAATCTATCCTCCCGATAACGAGGACTACGCGGTGAAGTCTTGGGATGAACGATCTTTGCTGGCGTCCTACAGCATTACAATTCCTATTTCAACGGAACACTGCCACGAAAGCATCTTGGCGATGAATTTTCAGTCTAAGACAGTGACGCTGACGGACATCCCAAATCACGAAAAGGGGTGCGAGGCGATTACCGAGACCAATTCTTATCGGCTCGCGCGAGGCGAATATTACATTGATGTGAAGCCGGGGCAGACGATCAAGCCAACGAATTAAGTCGAGCGGGGTGTGGACTCCCAAGATCCGCATCAGCCAAGCCAAGACGACTCTGCTTCGCTTCAAGTGAGTCTTCGTCCGGCGCGCCGCGCGGTAAAAGCCTCACAAGCAGCGTAAAACAAGTCACTGGGTGACGGGCGACAATTAGAACTCCCGGCCGTGTTGCCTCAATTGGAAATGTTACCGGAAAGATTAGTTGACGCCAGACACACTGGGATAGGAAGTGTCCTCTCGCTAAGCCCCTTGGCCTGCCAAGAACAGCCAACTCGCTATCGAGAAGTTGGTCGAAGATGTCCGGCTCAATCGCCGGAAGCACCAAGAAGTTTTTGGCATGTGATAGCCCTGGTCTTCAATTGCTCCGCCAATTTCGTGACCGTCGCATGTGCCACCCCACTCGCTTTCATCTGATCGAGGACGGTAGTTGCCTGGTCCGGCAGCTCTAGCGCCATGATCACAACGCGACCGAGGAGCGCGTCTCGATCTACCCGCAGCTCGCCTGCACACTTCTCCCATTGGGAAGGCCCTGATTTTCCAGACGCGATATTCCCCACCGATCTTCATGGCAAGTTTGAGTTTTCTGAAGTCGAGAGCGTGATAAGGTAGCGCACTCGCCAAATCGTAAAACGGCGCCAGCCGAACCTCGCCCTCAGGGCCTAGAAGCAGCGAGTAATTCTTGGCATGGGCATCCGTTCCCGCGATGAGCCAGTTGAAGGCCAGAGCCTCCGCAAACGATTCAACATCTTCCTGCGACGCGCGCGATTGGTTGCGTAGGAGTTCGGCAATTCGACTCGCCCGTGGCCCTCCGTCGGCTTCATACTTGCGGGCCGGATGGAGGCCAAGAGCCTGACATATATCCTCTTGGTGAATGCGAGACCAGACACGCTTCCTGCAAACGCGATCGTACCGTTTAACCACGATCGCGATTTCGTCGCCGAAGTGCTCAATGCTGGAGTCGGGGACAACGAGTCCGACAGCTCGCGCTAATTGCAGAGAGAAGTGCTCATTCTCGGCATGGCCGTCGAACTGCCCCGTTGGCGGCTTCAGGATATGCGTGGTCGGCACGCGACCAGAGGGAACGCCCCACCGGTTATGCTCGAAAAGCAGGGCAGTCTTCGGCTGTGCTGCGGCTAAGCTGAACTGGCCCGCATCGCGTGCGAGCCTCCCGGCGGAAGGATCAAGACGGACGTCTCTGAGCCGCTCTGCAACGTCGCTTTCCAGTAACCATTTGACGTCTCTTCGGGCGGTCGAGTCCAGCACGCGGTCCAACCGTTCCGGGGTGACCAGCTGGACAGCACCCGCGCAGTCTTCGCCTACATTCGCAATCAGACGGAAGACGTTTTTTGGAGAGACGTGAAAGCGCTGGCCCCAACTCTCAAGTACCCGGTCGTTGTCAGGCAAGAGGCCCCACAGGAAGGGCTCAATGACAGAATGGGGGTGACGGTCAGAGCTGAGTGGCATTGAAAGGGAGAGCGGGTAAGCATTGGGGTCACCGATCCACCGTTCGCTATAAGTAAAGGAGAGTCGGCCACTTTGGTACATGACGATTCCGACTTCGTGGCCATCGAGCAGTACCAAGAGTTGGTTGGTTTGATTGGTCACGGGCGCGGCTTCTCCCGCTTCGCCTTTCTCGGCTTTGCCAGGGTCGCCAGCTTTGACCAATCAATTCTTGCTTTCTCATAGGGGCGGAGAACGTCGTCGAGCGATTCTGTTTCTGATTCGGACGACGGAATGTCCCTGGATCGAGGTGCCTCACCTGTCTTTCGGCCGCCTTCTGTGAGGTCGATCGCTACGCCGAGGGCTCTGAGCGTCCGCAAAACTAGGCCGATTTCAGCACCGGGCTTTCCGTGTTCTACCTCGACCAACCACTTGCGGCTAGTTCCTGCCTTTTTCGCCAACTCTGCCTGATCCATCCCCAATTCGATACGACGCGCTCGCAGGTACGCTCCCAAATCCGTTATCGTCCGTACACGCATCTCAAACCCCTCACCAGAGTAACCGAATGGTGACAATCTGTAAAGAGAGTGCTCGGTTACATAATTCTTAAAGTAACCAAACGGTGACATTAGTTGAGGGGAGTGAACGGTTACTTCGAACGCGGAGTTAGCAGGTCCTCAAAGATTGCGGGGCGAGGCGGTCATTCTGTGACAGCCGCCCGCTAGATGCCAATTTCTGAGCCGTTGCTCAGGGATCCTAGATCCGAACGATTGGATGAAGATTATCACCTTGACGCAAGGTGGCCCACAATGAAACGATCGTGGGCATGGCGGAAAGAAAACTACCCCCCTGGCTTCGCGTCGTTCTCAATCTGTGCGGACCTATTGGCCTGGGGGTCACGCTAATGGGCTGGGTAAAACCTATTTGGGGTATAGGCGTGATGATCGTGGGGATCGCCTACCTCGTTTGGGAGATTTACCCTTGGGTGAAAGATCAAATACGCGGGAGACCCCGGATGTCTCTAGTGGTTCTGGTGGTCATTGGCGCTAGCTTGGGGGCGGCGGCTTGGTGGTATATACGAAAGAGCACTATCTCGACGGTTCCCGTAGCAGCATCTCTTCCTCAGCCTCGCTTCAAGCTTGGCTTAATCCTAGATTCCATAACCGAAAAAGAGGTGACTTGGCATCTTGATTTAGAAACAGATCATACAGTCGAGAACATTCGCGTTCGCTATGTTGCTACTGGGGGCACAGAAGATGAAAGAGAACCGCCCTTTCCGCGCTCACTCGCGTCAGGCGAAAAACTATCGCTGCTAGGTCCTCCTCTGTTGCGACCGAACGCCTACAACCACCTCAATGTTACTTTGACCTATGTTCTACCTGGCTATACAACAGATCAGTTCGGCACAACTTTTCATTTCTTTGTGATGGCAAATGCTACGGGGGTCACCTTTCACCGAGAGTGTCGAAGGGCCATAAAGATCACGGAATCAATGCAGGGAGGAGGCGACATCTAGCAGCGCGCTTCAGCAGCACGAGCTGTTTTGTTACACATGACGCTCAATGAAGTGACCTGACGGCAAACCAAACATCGTAAATGGCGGAAACAAGTTAGAACTATCAATTTCAACCCGTCAACTGAACAGCATCTTTTGCCATCAAATTTCCGTCTGGTAAATCTCTTCTTTTCGTCGGCTCTCTTGGTACACGGTTGAACGGTTTTCATCAACTACAAATGTCATGGGATGACGCCAAAGATACAGCGGCATTCGTGATTGATGAGATACCTGCGATAGCTGTTATGCAGCAGTAAGCTTCTTGTACTCCAAAGTATCTGCGGCGATCAGTTTAAGCATGGTGTCGCGGAAAAGATAGGGATTATTGCGATTGTCAAAACGCACGTCATTTCATCGAGGTAAGCCTGTATATGTTTAGCGGAGACCTTATGCTAAGAAACAATAATTCCGCGCTTGAGAAGGGATAATGTGGATCGATTCCGTTCGTTGTGATATCGCCGTCAACATAGACTCTCTCGGAGTGCTTAATGGTCTCGTGCTTCTTGCTATGAATTCCGGCTTCAATCATCGCCTTCGGGTAACTCGGAAAGTCATCGGTCACAATTACATGAACATCTTCGCTAACGTTCTCCTTGATGTACTCGCGAGCGTGCCGGACTTCACGTCGCAGCATGAAAGAACTGCAGTTGTCCGCTCCGCTGCTTGATTCCAATTACGATCTCCTTGCTCTTCGAGGAGCGTCTCTGAGCGCTCTTGCCATGCTTGCCTCCACGTAAGTTTCGTCTACTCAACGTGCCGGTAAGAGGTTCGGGGCTGGCATCTTTCATGGCAGCCGGACTCGATGGCAGAGGTACTAAGCCGTCTTATAGCTGATTCCAAGCGTCGCTTGAGTTGGTTGGCGCTCATACTCTTGCGAGACTCACAGAGAAGGTAAACGCACAGGAACCACTTCCACAGGGGCAGATGAGAGTCATTGAAGATCGTGCCAGCAGTGACAGAGAACTGGTAGCGGCATTCGTCGCATCAAACTGATTGCGCTTCACTATCTGGGAAATCTTCGGAGAATTGCAGCGGGGGCAGGCAACTCATCGGGCCAACGAAGCGCCTCAAGATAAGAGCGGCAGCGATCTTCACTTCCGAATTGCTCAATCAAGCTGCAAAGGTTAACGGAGTCTGTCATGTCTAAACCCCCTAAAACTACTAAACACCCTCGTGAGATGACGACCAGGAAGCTGTTAACCACCTCTTCCATCCTAAGGTTGTAGAACACCTTAAGAATGAGAAAGATAAACCAAAGAAGCGGCTAACAAGGAAAGCATAACAAGGGGTAGTACCTTGTGTCAAGTATATAATCTTCGATTGGATTATTGTCAGATCTGCGAAAATTAAGCCGTCGTCACACTCGACAAAAGCGTCGGCCCCCTCCAAACGAGGAACCTTTGGAACTAAGATTTAAATCTTTTATTAGCAACGCGACTCCGTTCCAAGGGATTTGGAACCCAATGGAACTTTGAACCGAGTTCCATTGGGTTCTAGTGAGGTTCCAACAGCATTGAAACCTTCCAAGTCTCTGAATCTTCGATCCCTGGGGGCGTTAGAACTACTAGGTTCCTGCGCCTTCACCCTCAACCTTCCTAAAGAACCCGTCCGCGTCTTTTTTCAGCGCTCCTATGCTCGTCGTCGCTTTAATCAGGCGAGACAGTGTAGAACGCGGGACGGCGGAGTCCGCAACCGATTCGAATTTGAACTCAGAGGGCAGCTTGTACCAATGCGTAATTTGAGTCAGTGTGAGAGTGGCCACCAAGTCTAGCCGCCCTGGAGTTACTCGCTCGAAGCCCGCGAGCTGGTCATCGGCGCCGGCGACAGGACGGATCAACAGAGGATGCATCTCGCGACCGCGAACAATGCCGTTCACGACTCGGACCTCGTCCGCATGAAGATCGATCCCTAGTCGGACGTCAGATCGATTGAGGATGTCCAACGACCCACAGACCTCTTCGAGCCAATCCCTGGGAGCGGCCAACAGACCTGCTCGACCATCTCGTCGGTCTTTCTTGCGCAAGTTGAAGGTCATCAGGATGGTAGCTCTGGGATATTCCGCCAGGAGCATTCTGAGGTCTCGGTACAGTTGGAGTACTTCCGATTTCTTTCCCGTGTCCAACCTGAAAAGCATTTCCAACGGATCGATGAGAACGACGGCATTCGGTTTCTTGCCCAGAGCTTCTTTTATCAGGTCCAACTTTGCGACGTGCCCCGACTCAGACACGACCCTAAGGAGTTCCTTCGTCGAGGCTCACTTGGATGGTCGCGTTCGAGATACACGTCGAGCTGGCTTGGTACATCTGGAACCGGTACTCCAACGCGCGCGGCGATGGCTTTAATCTGACGTCTATATTCCGGGCCTCCAGTCTCGCAATCAAAAACAATGACAGGCCGTTGCGCGAGCTTGCGACCACACCATTCCAAACCATTGACCAGGTGGATAGTGAGATCAGCAAGCATTGGAGATTTCCCCATGCCAAAAGGACCGGCGAAGGCCGCAAGTTGGCCTTCACACAGGAGGCCCTCAATTACTTCGGCACGATCGTGAGTGTTCCGATCGAAAAAGTCGGCGGGAAGACTACCACTAGGAATTGCGGTCACTTGGCGCCCGCTAACAGACGTAGCACCTCGTCGGGATGAAACAAAAGTTTTCTGCATAGTCGTACTGGTCTAAGCCGACCGGCCCGCACCCAAGCTCGCACTGTGTGCGGACTCACGGCGAGGGCCTTGGCAACGTCATCGAGTGGCAGGAGTTGAGGCACGGTTTCCGTCATCCCTAGCTCGCTTCCGGGCTTCCTTTTTTCACTCGAGCCTGCCCGGCGCCCCGTTGCACTATTCGGTCAATCTCGCTCATCGGGACCAACCGGCGCGCGCCCACATTCACGGCGAGAACGTCGCCACCCGCAATGAGCCGCCGGATCGTATAAACCGAAACTCCGACCATTCGCGCAGCCTCCGAGAGAGCCACCAGCTGAGTACTCATCAAACCTCCTTTGCAGCAGCATCCTGCTTATTGAAGAATAGTCGCCAGCGAGCTAGAATGTAATAAAGATAATTGGTCTAGCAATTCCTGAAAGAGAACTTTCTAGCATGCAGCCCGAGCCCCCAGAGATCCGGCGATGGCATGATCAGTCTCTCCGCAAGGCTCAGCGGGAACTGAGAAGGGATCCGCCCGAAGCTCTTTGAAGCTCTGGAGGAACTCGCTAATATGCGTGGCGATAAAGACGCCTGGGTGCAGTTCAGACGCCGCTGGCCAAAATTCTTTCCTGAATGGGAATACGACAGAGTCCTAGGGGAAAGAGAATGCACCGAGCCTTTACCGACCCGCCTATTTCGATAGGGCGGCGGTAGATGGAGGGCCCGCCAGCATCTCGGATTACCCCTTCTACCTCAATCAGATTTGGATGGGTGGGGAGAGCCAGCCTTACCTTGACATCATGTTCGGCATTCGGCCTACACCTGGGCCCGATGAGGTGGACATTCCGGAGGAATCAGCCGCCGTCGGAATGAGCTCGAGCCCACCGGCCCACTACTCCCTGGATTGGAAGGAAGGCACTGTTCGCTATGAAGGCGGCTGCGATTTTCAAAGAGCCCTGTACCTTCTCTTCCGAGAGAGCTGGAGAGCACGAATCTGTGCCGGATGTGGATCAGCGTTTGTAGCGAAACGTCCTAGACAGAAATATCACTCGACCGATTGCAGCGAGGTTGCCACGCGTCAATCGAAGCTCGCATCGTGGAACAAGCACGGCGATGCGTGGCGACAGAACCAGAAGGATTCCAAAGCGAAAAAGAAGGGAAAGAGGAATGTCTCTAACAAAGCGCGGTAAAACATGGCACACGCATTTCTTCGTGGATGGTCAGAGGTTCCGTCAGTCGTTGGAAACGAGCGACTGGCGTGAGGCGCAGCGCAAAGAACGGGATCTCATGGCCGATGCTAGAGCGGGCAAACTCGCGGCTACCAAGGACGACTTCTCCCGGCTTCCCTTCGCCGAAGCTGCGGAGCGTTTTCTCCTGGACCGTGTCCCACACCTTGCGCCTCGCAGCATACAGACGGAGCGCGAGCGAGTGAAGCCAATCAATAAGAGTTTGGGCGAGGTCGCCGTGTGGCGTATGACTCCTACGCAGGTTGTCGGCTATATCCGCGAACGCAAGACGGCGGGAAGGTCGAATGCGACGATCAATCGAGAGTTGGACGTCATCCGTGGCGTTCTCAAGAGAGCGAAGCGTTGGCACCACTTCTCAGAGGAGATTCATCCACTACCCGTTCGCCAGAATATCGGGCGGGCGCTGACCTATGAAGAAAAGGTAAAGCTGCTACGGAGAGCGGGAGCCCGTCCTGAGTGGCAGACGGTCGCCTGTGCCGCGCGGCTTGCCCTGAACACAACCATGCGCGGCTGCGAGATTAAGCAAATGCGCTGGCGTGATGTGGACATGATCGAACGCTCGCTGACGATTCGGAAGAGCAAGACCGAGGCTGGGGAGCGAGTGATCCCCCTAAATGCGGACGCCTGGGCGGTGATTCTTGAGCTTTACGGGCGATCACAGGCGCTTGCCGGTATAGAGCCGAGCCATTTCCTCTTCCCCTCTTGCGAGACAGCCCATTTCGACCCCACACGCGCCATCAAGAGCTGGCGCACCGCATGGCGACGACTCACACGGGCGGTTCAGTGCGCGGAGTGTGGATTGCTCCAGAACTCCGCTGAGGTGTGTGTCGGTTGCAAGGCGAGCATCGCCAACGTGAAAAGTCCCTTCGAGAGCTTCCGCTTCCACGATCTGAGGCATCAGGCCATTACGGAGCTTGCCGAGTCCAAGGCGAGCGATAGCACGATCATGTCGATTGCGGGACACGTATCACCCAAGATGCTCGCCCACTACTCGCATGTCCGGTTGGACGCCAAGAGAAACGCGCTGGACGCGCTGACGATGCGAATGGGAAAAAAGACCGAATTAGAGGGCACATCGGAGGGTTACGACACAAACAACGACACAAGAGTGCCCTCTGATCTACCTGACATTTCGCAAATTGTTGATTCTTTGGTGGAGCTAAGCGGGATCGAACCGCTGACCTCCTCGTTGCGAACGAGGCGCTCTCCCAGCTGAGCTATAGCCCCACAAGATGGGAACAACCTGCATCAGTTTAAAGCATTTTGCCGATTAATGTGATGTGAGACGGCCTTCGAGGCCGCTGAAGAGCGCATCCAGCTGGGCATTGGGAATCTGGCCCTGCGCCATTCCAGGGGCTCCGCCTCCCCGCAGACCATAAGCCGCAAGTGCCTCACGCAACAGGCTGCCGCAGTCGATCTTTGAATCAGCGCTGGCCGCGAACACCACTCGGGCAGGTTCTTCCTGGGTGGAGGCCAGCAGCACGCAGGTCTCTCCAGCCGATGCCACCAGCCGTGACGCCAGCAGCTTGAGATAGTTGGCATCCCGGTCGGCAAAGGTTCTCCGCAGCACTTTACGGCCCTGCCCGGGGGGATACTCAAGCAGCAGCATCGAGGCATGGTAACCGGCCATCTCCTCTGTGAGCTTTTGGCGCGTCTTGTGAGCCGCCTTGCCCTCGGCCAATAGCCGCTCCACCGCGTCCGCAACCTCAAGACGACCCACCGAGAGCGCGGCCCCGGCTCGTGTGAGCGTTGCCAGGTCACGCCGGGCTGTCAGCGCCGCACGCATGCCACAGACAAATTCGACCCGGATCCCCTGGCGCACGCGTTCGGTTCCGCGGACCAGGAGACCACCTATCTGGCCTGTCGCCCGCACATGGGTGCCACCGCAGGCGTTGAGATCTATCCCCTCGATCTCAATCAGGCGAATGTCCCCTGCCCTTTCTGGCAATTTATGGAGAGTGCCGGCGGCCAGCAGCATCTCCGCTTCATTGCGCGAGATGGTGCGGATGGTGATGGCGCGATCCTGGGCGATGATCTCGTTGGCCGCGTCTTCGACCCGCTCCAATTCCTCCTGCGAAATGGCTTCGCGGGCCAGGTCGATGGTCGATGTCATCTCACCCAGATGGAAAGAGACAGTTGCTGCGCCCAGTTGACGATAGACCACTGCGGATAGTAGATGCTGACCCGAATGCTGCTGCATGTGGTCGCGGCGACGGGCCCAATCGACGAAACCGCGCACCGGGGTTCCGGCCAGCAGCGGCTTCGGCGTGGTATGCCACACCTCTCCCTGCTCGTCCTCCTCTACCGCGAGAATGGGCGCTTCGAGCAGAGCGCCGCCCGCGGAGGTAGCCGTGAGCAGGCCGGTGTCGTGCGGTTGCCCGCCGCTGGTGGGGTAAAAAGCGCTGCGGTCGAGGGCGATTTGCCACAGCGACCGCCCCTGGTTCCGGGAAACTTCGCGAATGTCGGAAACATGAGCTTCGAAGGAGGCCAGCGATGGGTCAGCGTAGTAGAGCCGGTCAGACATGCTGCACGTTATTCTATCCGGGAGCATCGCGCGCTCCAGATTCCTGTGGAGCCGGTTGGCGTTGATGCACTTCATGCGGCTTTCCTTAATGAAAGCCGGACACGCGGTCGTGTCCAGCACAGCGTACAGGAAATCTGGGTTCCCGCAGCGAGCGCTCCAGGGGGAGTTTTATGTTGTCACGTAGCAAAGCGGGAGTATTTTTCTCATGCGTTCCTTTGTGGGCCCTCTGGTCTGCGGCTGCCCAGGGAACCAGCCCGACCTGTACCGAGTTGTTGCAGGCACAGGACGCAAAAGCCGTCGCAGCTTGCAAGGCGCAGGTTGATGAAGCCGAAAGTGCCCCGGCTACCGAGCGTATGGCGCGCATCGTGGCCGACGACGAATATGGCGTCGCCTTGCTGGCGATTGCGCACCAGCCAAAACAGGCGCTGGATGCTTTTAACCGTGGGATCGCGCTGCTGCCGGCGAGCACCGTAAAGCCCGACAGTTTGCAGTGGGCGGTCGCCTTCTGGCACCGCGCCACTGCCTATCAACAACTCAGCCAATGGGAGCGAGCGGCCGGCGATCTGGGGACCGCGGAGGATACGTTGACTAAGGGCATTGCGGCTGCTATCGGCAACGCGCCGCTGGCGCAGCATCTCACGGAATTACGCCAGCGGGTACGGACGCAGCGCGCGGATGTGCTCGATCGACTGGGCAAGCACAGCGAGGCGCAAGCCCTGCGAGCTACACAATAGTGCTATTAACCGGGGGGCTATAGAGCGCCACTCCTGGTTGCTCATCCGGCATAATCAATCTTTAGGCTTATGCCCGGGATGAAGGTTATTATGCGCGTTTGCATCTGCTGCTGCGTGGCCCTGCTCGTGATCGGAAGTCAATTGCTCTGTGCACAGGCGTCGGGCCAACAAAAAGCGGGGGAACCGAATGCCCCGCCTCCCTCGCCGCTGAGCAGCGACGACAAAGCGAATGAGTTGAGCGACCAGGTGGGCAAGCTAATGGTCAAGTGCGTGAACTTGCTCACCGCACAGGACCCTCTCTCCCTGGATTATTGCAAGCAGCAGCGCGATCTGGCCGACCAATATCCTCCCCGGGAACGCATGGTAGACAAGATGTTGGCGCACGACGAATACGGGATTGCCTTGGCGGCCTTCGACCACAAGAAAGAGGCGCTGGAGGAGTTCGATCAGGAGGTCGCGCTGGTGCCCAAAGCGGTGAAGCCCGGATCATCGGAGTGGAGCACCGCCTACTGGCACCGGGCGATGCTTTACGCCCAGCTGGGCGAAAATGACAAGGCCGACCGCGATTATCGAGCCGCGGAAGCGAACTTCCGCAAGGCGTCGTTTAACTCGGGGGAAGCAACGGCGGAGAAGAAGCGGCGCGCTATTCTGCGCCAGCATGCGGCACTCTTGCAGAAGGAAGGTAAGACCGAAGCGGCGCAACGGTTGCTGGAAGAGGCGGCAAAGTAGGCGGAATGACCGAAGAAGCATCTCCCAAAGAAAAGCCGCGGATGAAAAACATTCCTCGTGATGTAGAGCCCTACTTCATTGCATTACTACTTAAGGGCGAGCGGTGGAACGATACCCAGGGCGCGGATGTGGCTGACCTGGTGCCGCGCCAGCTGGCATTCCTACGCGAACAGGTGGAAGCCGGGCGCTACCTGCTGGCAGGCCCGATTACCGATGACGGACCCCTGGTAGGGATTTCGATCATCGCCGCCGGATCGCCCGCAGAGGCGCTGGCCATCGCCAGCGCCGACCCTGGCGTACAGGCAGGACGATTGAGGGTGGAGGTGCACCCCGCCTTTTTGCCCTCGCTGAAGGGATTAAAGATCAATTATTCCTGAGTCATTTCAACTGGCGGCCAATCAACGAAGGGCACCTCACAGAACCCCGTAGGAACTGGACGGGTGCCCCACGTTCGCCTCAGCGTACGTGGGCCGAAAATGATATTTTTCGATTGCTTTCAGTTGGATGGCTCAGCAACGCCGAATGGATTCAGCTTGACGGACAGTTCAAAGCGATCGTGGGGCTTCGCCCGTCTTATTCGTCCCAGGTACGCTTTGGCGAACCTGGGGCACCCGTCCAGTTCCTAATGGGTTCCGTGAGGAGACCGACTCCTGCCGGGTGGAGTTCTCCGGGTTAGCTCACACCACCTGGTGGTTCGGGCGCCTTTTCCTTTTCGAGGCGGCGCATCGCTGCAGCCATAGCCTCCAGGTAGCGCTTTGGCTTTTGCTGCAGCAGCGAATGCTCGATGGCCTTCCTGTATCCGCCGGAATAGATGGCGTAAAAGACCGCGAGCGCGCACCCAACGCCCAGCGCGAAGCCGAAGAAATACCCCAACATGATGTTGTAAAAAGCAGACATCCGTCAGAGTCCGCCTTGCACGTTTGCTTTTGGCCGCTCACGGTGCAGGACTGGCGGACCAGCCCGGCCCCACTCGCTTGGGTCCCAGTGAATCGGGCTCAGCTCGTGGTCGCGATGGCGAAAGGTTATTGGACGAGGCGGTTGGTGGGGTCCCATGGGGTCAAATGTAAGCACGATTTGGCTACCGCTTTGCATCCAGCGGCCATGCTGGGTCACCCTGTTTTTGCCGATGTAAAGAGTGTCGAAAACGGCTGTGCCATCCGAAGCAAGGTCGAGGGTGAAGACCCGTTTCGCGGCATCGGCCGGCGGCGCGTGGCCCTGGTAAGTACCAGTAAGATCAGCATCCTGCCGCCAGACAAAGCCGATCGAGGCGGTCCGGGCTGAGGTCTGCAGCTGGGATCCGGCGCAAACGGCTGGAATGAGCCAGCAAAGCGCCAGCAAGGAACCAGGAATTGCCGGGCGGGCGCGAAGCAGTCTAACGGCGAGCATGACGAATGATCATAGATGGCGTTTGCACTCCGGTCAGCAAGAAATCTTGCGAGAGACGCCAATCAGGCGAATGGAAGGTTGGCGAGCGGAAAGAGCGTATGATGCGTCTCTATATGCGACAGTCTCTCCGTTCAAGAAACGGCAGTAACCACCGCTATGGGAACCGTTGAAGGACAATTCGTCGGATGGCTGGAGGCCGAGGCAGTGGCCAAACCAGAGGCCAAACCAGAGCAGGAAACGCACGCCCAGGTGACCGCGCTGGTAGAGGAGTATTCGACCACGCTTTACCGCGTGGCCTATTCGGTCACGCGCAATGCAGCCGATGCGGAAGATGTGGTGCAGGAGACCTTCCTGCGCGTTCTGCGCCACCGCAGTAAGCTGGCGGAGGTGCGCGACTATCGCGTCTGGCTGGTTCGCATCGCATGGAATCTTGTCCTCGACCGCAAGCGGCGCGCCAAAACACGGCCCCAGGCGGACGATTTTGAAGACCTGGCAAGGGTTTTGCCGGCGGGCGATCTGAGCGCGGAAAAGATGGTGATCACCGCCCAGCGTCATGCACGGATTCTTGGTCTGATCGACACTTTGCCAGCACGAGAGCGCGAAGTGTTGCTGCTTTCTGCGGTGAAGGAGCTCTCGACCGTAGAGATAGCGCTGGTACTTAATACAACCGAATCGACCATCCGCTCCCGGCTCTACCGTGCGCGACACGCACTCGCGGCCTTGCTGGAGCAGGAAGGGACATTGCAATGAGCATACATTCAGAAATCGACGAGACCCTGCGCCGGCTAGGCAGTGTTGAGCCTCCATCCGGTTTGGAGACGCGCGTCAACCGCCGGCTACAAATTCCACGCAAGAAGTTTTCCATCTCGGTGATCCAGGCCATCTCCGCCTGCGCCGTGGCGGCGGGCGTTGCCCTATCCGCCATAGCGCTGAACCCTGCTCTGCGCAACCTGGTGCTCCATCACCATCCCACCGCCCAGAGCGTGCCAATGGCCGGCCCGCCTCGCGTGGTCGCCCCAGCGGCCGGGGGGTTCGGGACTGCTTCGGCAGTGCACGTGCCTGTAGAGCCAGTTCCGGTGCAACCCACGCCAGTTAACCAGGGCCGCGGGCGATCCAGATCGGGCCGGGGCGTCCTCCCAAACGGGACCCAAACTCCCCTGCCGCGCGGTGTCGCAGCGCCCAACACTCCCCTCCCCAATACGGGCGTCTCTTCAACACCCGACTCGAGTCGCTAGCAGACTAGGCTCTCTGGTTCCCTAACAAATGACGGGTGGGCCACATATCTCGCTTGTTTTTCGCGTGGTCTCCCACATCTCGCGAAAAACGAGCGAGATGTGGGGCACCCGTCATCGGTTAGGGAACCAAGAAAACCGCTCGTAAAACACTTACAGCACCGCTTCGATGACAACGTGAACCACCGCCAGGACTACAGCTCCGATGAAGGCTGCGCCGAAGCTTGCGATCTGCAGTCCCGGAGTGATCTTGCTGGCCAGGATGAGCATGAACGCATTGATCACTAGAAAGAGCAAACCCAGGGTGAGAATGGCGAAGGGAAAGGTGATCACCTTGAGCAGCAGACCCAAGGTCATATTCAGAAAGCCGATCACCAGGACTGCTACCAGGGCTGAGGGCAGGCTCACCACCCGGAAGCCGGGGACTATATACGTTACGGCTAGCAGGGCCAAGGCGCCTAAAACCCACTTCAAAAGCAAATGCACCATCGTCTTCATTTCCTTTCGCACCAGAAACCCGCGATCCTGTCGAGTGAAGCGAAGGATTCAGGGAGGCTTTTCGTGGTAACAGCCTACGCTAAGATGAGCGGTATGGTGCAGGATATGCGCTCCAGTCCGTGGCTCGCAACGAGTGCCTTCGTAGCCGTGCTGGCGGGGTTCGGAACGGGAGGGTTTATGCTGTCTCCCGGGGTCTCGGCCGCAGGCGGGCAGACGGCGATACCCGATGCCGCGACCATGCTGCGCGAGGTGGAGGCACACCAGAAGCAACTGGACAAGATACGGGAGAACTATACTTTCCGCGCTGTCCAGACGACCCGGCAACTGGACAGCAGCGGGAACACCAAAAAGATCGAAACCGAAGAGCACGAGGTCTTCTTTGTAAACGGCCATCGGGTGGAAAAGCTGGTGCGCAAGGATGGCAAGGATCTCACCCCCGACCAGGCGCGCAAGGAACAAGACCGGGTCAACAAAGAAGTGCTGAAAATCTCTCAACCGGGCTATAAAAGCCCTGAAGAAAAAGATGACATCACGGTCGCACGCCTGCTGCAGATCGTTGCCTTTTCCAGGCCGCGCCGGGTCAGCCTGAAAGGACGCGACACCATCGCCTTCGACTTCGCTGGGGATGAACATGCCAAAACCCACGGCCGGGACGAAGATGCACTCAAGAAAGTGAGCGGCACGGTGTGGATCGATGAAGCGGACCGCGAGGTTACGCGCATGAGCGCGACCCTGGACGAAAATTACCACGTCGGCTTCGGCCTATTGGCGTCAGTCGCCAAGGGCAGCAACGTAGTTTTCGATCAGGCGTTGATTCGCAACGAGGCGTGGTTGCCGACGGCAATCACGTTGCATCTACAGGCGAGGGCCTTTCTGGTGGCGGGCATCCGGGCCGACGTCGATATTCGCTTCGACGAATATAAAAAGTTTCAAACCGACGCCGTACAGCAGCCGGGAGCTACGGCCACTACGCCTCCGGCCCACTGAAGGGCTTTTGCTACTTCTGCTGTAGCTTTTGCGCCGCGATCTGGCCTGCAGCCGATTTTGAACTCTTTAGCTGGGCGTACATTCGGTTGGCTTCGGCGGGATTGGTCTTTTCGTAGAGGGCCGCCAGTTGCAACTTGGCCGCATCGGCGGGCACAGTGTTGGTTGGTTTCGCGATCAGCTGTTGCAGAAGATCCACGGCTTGACTACTGCGGTTGGTCTGCTGGTACAGGTTGGCCAGGGCCAGTTTGGCCAACGACGCTAATGCGGCATCGTGCCCATCCGCGACCTGCTTCAGGTAGCCTTCCGCCGGGCCGTTCTGGCCCAGGTCTATCGCCGTTATTCCGGCGAAGTACCGGGCGGTCTTGCCGGTGTCAAATAAGCCGTATTGGCCGGCGATTTGCACAAACTGCTGGTTGGCCGACTTCGCCCGATCCGCGGCGGTGGCAAAAGTCTTTTGCCCCGGGGTCGGGGGCTGTCCGGGCTGGGCCAGGGGGGTATTGTAGGTGTCCATCGCCTCGCCGAAAGCCAGCTCGGCCGCTGCCGAGCGCTTACCGTAAAGCACCAATCCTGCCACGACGATTGCAAGGCAGATGACCGCGGCAATGCTGGCGGTGATTATCCTCGATCGATTTTCTTGAAACCAGTCGAAACTGGTCTTGGTGGCTTCGACTAAACGATCTTGTTTGAGCGCGTGACGTGTCTGGGTGTCCACTGAGTTCCTTCAGAAGCCGGCTTAGGCGGGTCGCAGTTCAGCAGCGGTGACTTTTGCCGTCTGCGAGGGCTCCTAAAGTTTAGCAGCGCCGGAGTTTGCGGGTCAAACCGGCAAACCCCAGCCCGGGCTCAGAGCAGCCGGCCCACTTAAGCAGCAGCCACCGGATCTTCGATCTCGCCGTTTTCGATCTTCTCCCGGCAATCGATGCAATAAGGGGTCCAGGGAAGAGCTTCCAGCCGTTTCAGACCGATGGTCTTGCCACAGTGCATGCACTCTCCGAAGCTACCCTCATCGATTCTCTTAAGGGCCAGGCGGACAAGGGCAAGCTGCTCGTGTCCACTGGTGCTCTGGCTGAAAAGCATCTCTTTCTGGTAAGACTGCACAGCCTGGTCGGCAGCATCCAGGGCACTGTCTGCTGCCACTTCGCGGCCCTGCTCCACCGCTGAGATCATGGACTGCTCCAACTGCTTTTCCTGCCGACGAAGCGTCTGTTCGAATCGTTGTATGATTTCGGGATTATGTACCACTTTTTTAGTTGCTCCTCAACACGGGTCAAAAGTTCGTTCTAGTGTCGCCTAATTGGACGCAGAATTGAGGGGAAATTATCTTTCTTTTTTTTAATTTTTTCTCATTTGTTTGCTGTACCAAGCAAGGAACACCCCCGCTGGAACCAGCCTCGGCAGATGGGAGCAGAGGATTAGGCTTAAAATGCTAGGCTATTAGCCATGTATGAAGACTTCCATGTAACCGATCACTGGACGCGCGAAGACCTGCACTGCCGGTGGACAGCGAACGTCGTCGCCATCGCCACCCGCCACGCGGATGCGGTCGACATCCGGTTCGAGGTCAATGGGCGGCCGGTCTGGATCGCTATGCCGGCAGACGCCTGGGTGGTGCAGAAGGAACGCTCTGGCCACGTCATCACCGATCGGCTGGCGGCCCAGGTAGCGGGCCGCTACTTGAAGCAGGCGGCGGAGAGCGGGTACGACAACGGGCGTGAAATGTACACCATGAGCGTGGCCGAGGTACTCGAGCAGGTGGCCGCCGTCATGGCGGAAGTTGGGCACTCCACCCTGTTGCCCGAATTGCCGGTGATGCCACGCTCGTAATCGTCGGGCGGGCAGCACACAGGCGGCTTGTCAAGTCCCCCTCCGGGTCATTGGTTGAAAGGCAACAGCCATTGGGTAAGGCGCTGCAAAGCCGTTGCCGCAACGGTTGCGCACGGGTAAACTCACTTACCTGAGCAGTCGCCAGGGAGGTGCCTGCGTGGATTCAGTCAAGGCAACGACATTGACAGCAAAGCTGGTGGAAGGCGCCCACGTCCACCGGAACCTGTCGACCCCGCAACTGGTAGAAGCGGCCATTGCCCGGGGCGAGGCCAGTCTGGCCGATAATGGCGCCCTGGTGGCGCTGACCGGCGCGCGCACGGGGCGTTCCCCGCGAGACAAGTTCATCGTGCAGGATGCCATCACCAGCGAAACGGTGGATTGGGGCAAGGTGAACCAGCCCTTCGATCCGGCAAGATTCGAAGCGTTGCTGGAGCGGGTCGCAGGTCACATGCGGGAGCGCGACCTTTACGTTCTCGATTTGCATGCCGGCGCTGACAAGGACTACCGTCTTCCCGTGCAAATCATTGCCGAATATGCCTGGCATGCCCTGTTCGTGAAGCAGTTGTTCGTGCGCTTGCCGGCCGAGGAACTGGCCGGCCATAAGCCGGAATTCACGGTCATTGCCGCTCCCGAATTCGAGGGGGTGCCGGAGCGCGACGGCACCCATTCGAGCACATTCATCATTACGGATTTCACCCGCCGCATCATTCTCATCGGAGGCACGAAGTATGCCGGCGAGATGAAAAAGTCGATCTTCGGGGTGATGAATTTTCTTTTGCCCGCGCGCGACGTGTTCCCTATGCACTGCTCGGCGAACCTGGGGAAGGGCGGAGACACTGCGCTGTTCTTCGGACTTTCCGGCACCGGAAAAACCACGCTATCCGCCGATCCGCAGCGACGCCTTATCGGAGATGATGAGCACGGCTGGAGTGCGGATGGCGTCTTCAACATTGAAGGTGGCTGCTACGCCAAGTGCGTCGATCTCTCCCCGGAGAAGGAACCGCAGATCTACCATGCGATCCGCTTTGGTGCGGTGCTCGAGAATGTAGTGATCGACAGCAGAACCGGGGCTCCGGATTACAGCGATATCCGCTACACGGAAAATACCCGGGCTGCCTATCCAGTAGAGTTTATCGCCAAGGCGGTCATCCCCGGGGTGGGTGGTCATCCCAATCATGTTCTGTTCCTCACTGCCGATGCCTTCGGCGTGCTACCGCCGATCGCCAGGCTTAACCCGGCGCAGGCCATGTACCACTTTCTTTCGGGATACACCGCAAAGCTGGCGGGAACGGAAGCAGGGTTGGGCAGCGAGCCGGTGCCGGAGTTTTCCACCTGCTTTGCCTCGCCCTTCATCCCCCTTGCTCCAGCGGTGTACGCAAAGATGCTGGGTGAGCGGCTGCAGCAGCACAATGCACAATGCTGGCTGGTAAATACTGGCTGGACCGGCGGCGCTTTCGGCACCGGTGAGCGCATGAGCTTGAAGCACACCCGCGCCATGGTCAATGCTGCATTGGAGGGCCGCCTGGATAACGTCGAATTCGTAACTGAGCCGGCGTTTGGCTTGAGCATCCCTCTCAGTTGCCCGGACGTGCCGGCGGAGTTGTTGAATCCGCGCAACGCCTGGAAAGACCCGCACGCCTATGATCTGCAGGCGGTCATGCTGGCGGAGAAATTCGCCAAGAATTTCGCTAAATTCGATGCGCCCGCTGGAGTGCGCGAGGCGGGTCCTGCCGCTAGAAAACCAAAGAACTAGAGAAGCCTCGCACCGGTGAGCTCTTTCATAGCCCGGATTGCGCACGCTAAGGAGCAAACAGCAGGTCCCTCCTTAGGTTCTCATGCACCGACATCGAAACTCCCGTGCCGGGGCACTCGTGGCTACTCGCCATTACCACGGGGACCCGCGGCGCAACCGTACGCCCATCGTGGAAGATGGTCACAATCGATCGCGTGTTGGTGATGTCGTCCAGAGGATTGGCCGCGAGTACGATCAGATCCGCGCGCTTACCCGGGCGCAGCGTTCCCCGCGTCGCTTCAATGCCCAGTAACGTAGCGTTGCTGCCGGTAGCGCAGACAATGGCCTGCATCGGCGTGAGCCCCGCCTGCACCATGTCTTCCAGTTCCCGATGCTCAGAGAATCCTGGAATGCGGGTGGGCATAGCGCCTGAGTCTGTTCCAAAGCCAACAAGAACACCAGCGTCGTAGAGAGTCTTCAGGTTCTGCTGGTCCATGGCAAAGTCCGCTTTGTGCTGTGCGGTCTTCGGATCCTCATTCACCTTCTTGCTATACGCGTCACTGGTCAGCATGGTCAGCAGCACCGGCGAGATCGCTTCCTTGAAAAAATCAATCTGCATGAACCCGGGATGCTCGGCGTAGATGTAGAACGATTCATCGACCGTGAAGGTGGGGATGTACCAGACCCCCCGGCGCTTCATGGCCGAAATAAGCTCCTGGTCGACCGGTTTGTCACGCACGCTGTGGGCCAGCACGTCCACTCCATCGTTGACCAGGGACTTGGCGTCCGCCAGGTAGTAGACATGCGCGGCCACCCGCAGATGGTGTTTGTGCGCTTGCTGAATCACCGCGCGGTAGATCTCAGGGGACATTGCGGGTTTGGTCCCTCCCAGGTTGTCGACCCAGATCTTCACGATGTCTGCATGCCGCTTGGCCATCGCGTCCACCGTGGCGCGAGCTTCTTCTACTGTTGCTGGGCGGGAGATCTGATCAGGGGCGGCGGGCAAGGGAGGAGCGGCGTCCGGAACGCCTATACCGCGGTCTGCGGTAAAGACCGTAGCACCATCCAGCTTGCCTTGCCGTTGCTGCTGGCGAATGGAGTACAGCAGATCGCGGTTCACCCCTAGCGATAACATCGTGGTCACACCGTAGCTCTCGTATTGCCGTAGTTCTGCGATCACGTTTTCAGGGGTGTAAGCCGTAGCCGAGTTCTGGCCGTCCTGGACCAAAGCCAGATGACCGTGGGCGTTGATCAGCCCCGGCATCACCGTATCCCCATGTAAATCGATTACTCGCGCACCCGAAGGGACCGCGCCAGCCCCCGTATGAATAGCCAGGATGTGATCACCCTGAATCACGACCGTCGCATCTTCCAGAGGAGGGTGGCCTGTGCCATCGATCACCCGCACGTGGGTCAGAGCGGTGATTCCCAAGGACTGCGCGGGAGCCGCGGCGAGCGCTATCGGCCCCAACGCGAAGAACGCGGTTGCGAACAACGTCGGTAATGATGCATGCAGAAGCATGGTTGCGAGTCGCTCCTAGCAGCGGACAGGCGCAGTCCGCTGTCTTGACATCTTACGTTTGGAAGTCACCGTGTGTTCCGAGGGAGACGCTTATCCCGGATTTCCTGTGGGGCATGTTGGAACCAATGATCCTGCTGGCGGCTTTCCGTCAAGAAAGCCGCATACGCGGACCTGTCCAGAGCAGCGTACAGGAAATCCGGGTTATCCCTAGTCACTGGCTCGTTAGGGTGAGATACTCTCTCCGCGAGGTGCACCGGAAAATGTGGCTAGCGCTGGCGATCATCCTGATCCTGCTCTGGGTAGGCGGCTTCCTGCTGTTCCACATCGCCGCATTTGCCCTGCATCTCTTGCTCATCGTTGCGGCGGTGGCACTGGTCATTCACCTACTGGGTGGCGGCCGCAGAGTGGTATAGCTACTCGCTGTAATGCAACAGGCTGAAGACGTCGTATTCTTTGAACCGGTCCCGTCCATTGAGAAAATCAAGCTCGATGGCAAAAGCTAGTCCGACAATCCTGGCCCCCAATTGGCGAACCAGTTTTACAGTTGCTTCCATCGTTCCTCCGGTAGCCAGCAGATCATCCACGATCAGCACGTTCTGCCCCGGTTCGATGGCGTCGAGGTGGATTTCCAACGCGTCTGTTCCATACTCCAGGTCATAGGTCACGCGCGCTGTTTCCCCGGGCAGTTTGTCCGGCTTGCGCACGGGCACGAAGCCGGCATTCAGACGGTAGGCGAGAGCGGGACCGAAGATAAATCCCCGCGCCTCGATGCCCAGAACTAAATCCACATCCTCTACGCCTATGTAGTGCGCTGCCAGTGCGTCGACCAGGGTCGCGTAACCCTTCTTGTCCTTGAGCAGGGTGGTGATGTCGTAGAACAAAATTCCCGGCTTGGGAAAATCCGGGATGGTCCGGATAAGAGATTTCAGGGGCTCACAGTTAATTGGGGGATGAGGCATGCGTACTTACCAGGCTCCTTCAATGCGAAACGATTCGAGACCATCGGCCATAGCTTCGTCTATGTCACGCTCGTGCACGGCATCCACACGGCTGCCGCGCGAGCCGCGTTGCAGCACGGAGCGAAGCTCGGCCAGTTTCTCCTCACTGCCCGCCACCATGATCTCCACTTCGCCTCCTTCAGTGTTGCGAACCCACCCCTTCAATCCGCGAGCTCCTGCTTCCTGATGGACGAGCCAGCGAAAGCCTACTCCTTGCACACGGCCTTTGACGAGGTAATGGCGGACCATAGATTTGCGCCTGTGATTGAGTGTGATGGGAAAAACGCTCAGGTTCGTATTTTCATGCCCGAGACAAATAAGCACCCTCTGCAGTGTCAACACGAATCTTTTCCCCTTCGTTGATGAACGGGGGCACTTGCACCACCAGGCCAGTCTCGAGCTTGGCCGGTTTGGTGACCGAAGATGCAGTCGCGGATTTCAGACCGGGTTCGGTTTCGACGACAGTCATCTCCACTGTCCCTGGCAGTTCAATGCCCACCGGCACGCCATCGAAAAAGGAGACCTTGATCTGAAGATTGGGAATCAGGTACTCGATGGCATCACCCAGGGTCGCGCCCTTCAGGTTGGTTTGCTCGTAATTCTCGGTGTTCATGAAGTAGTAGTCATCGCCGTCGGAGTAAAGGAAATCCATCGGAACTTCGTCCACGATGACCCGTTCAATCGGGTCCGGGGAACGGAAGCGGTGCTCGAACATGGCGCCGGTCCGCAGGTTGCGGAGCTTGGCCTGAATGAATGCGCGCAGGTTTCCGGGGGTTCGATGCTCAACGCTGAAGACCGTGTGCAGCTCGTTATTGTGCTTGATGATCATGCCCGGGCGCATCTGTGTGGCGGGAATCGCCATAAAGGAAAAACTCCTTAATCTTTCACTGAAATGGGCGTGAACCCGATTCCTGCTTCGTTACACTGGACGCCGCCGCGTGGAGCTCGCCAGCGCCACCAATACCAAAAGGAATCCGGGGATCGCCTCAAGGTCGATTGTAGCTCCTGCATGAGAGGAACGGAGGCCTTGGCACTTCTACCCTATTTGCCGAAGATCTTGGAAAAGAAATGGCCGATGCGGTGGAAGAGGCCCCCCTGGTTGGTGGACGGGGTCGCGGGCGCAGGTGCTACCTCCGGTTGCGCCGCAGGAGGACTGGGGGGCGATGGGGCTGCCGCAACCGGAGCAGGAGGGGCAGGCGGCGCCGGAGCCGGATTTTCTCCGTTGTAGGTGAGCGGCACGGTCACCTCGGCATGGGTTTCTCCGGGAGGAACCACCGGGGCGGCGTGTGGGGTGGGAGGCGCGGCCAGTCCTTCACTTTCCGCAATGGGGAAAGCCGTATCCGAGGCCGTAGAGGAAGGGCCACCGACCGGCCGGCCTGGCGGCGCGGGGTTGGCTGTCGTACCCCCAACGCTGGCCACAGAAGTGACCGGCACCGCTGGGCAACCGCAGGGCTCCGGTTCGTGATCCACCACCTCCCGCAGGCTTCCGTGCTGGAAATTGACCCGCTGGTCTGGCAGTACCCGGTAGGCTCCGCCCTCCAGTTGGCTGGTCACCGTGACATACGGCGCGTTTGCACCGTGATTGTCCACGCAGGTGTCTCCCTTGAGATTGACCCGGATGCGCAAATCAGCCTCTCCCGGGCCGGAAATGAGAATGCGCAGGTCGGGAGTGAGCAGCACATCGGAATACGTGCCCACCGCGTAGTTGGCCTCGATCGCCCCTCGGTCCAGTGCCATCATGAGCGCACTGCTGGCCGGGTCGGCGATGGAGCGGTCCTTGGCCAGGTGCACGCTGCTGGTTGAGCACAGCCGGAGTGAGCCACCCCTCTCGAGCGCAATCTTGACCGCCTGGTCTCCAGCCGTGATTTCGCTGCCATTGCCCAGCAGCGTCTCGCCATGAGAGATGTCAACCGCACCGGAGACTTGCACCTCGGTGGCCGACGTTCGGCCGATGGGCTGTTGGGCCGCGAACAGCGGGGCGCCGAGCAAGCCGATCAGGAGAAACCAGCCTGGCGCGAATTTTAACTTTTCGACCCGCATGATCAGAGAGAGAGGAAGTTCCGGATCAGGCTCTTGCCGTCTGCTGTGAGCACGCTCTCGGGGTGAAACTGGACGCCCTCAATGGGAAAGCGACGATGCCGCAAGCCCATGATGGTCCCATCGTTTTTGCCGTTTTGCACGCGCGCGGTGACTTCGAGCTCGTCCGGCAGACCTTCCTCGGCAACGATCAAAGAGTGATAGCGTGTGCAGGTCATGGGGCTGGAAAGGCCGGCGAAGAGTTTGCGGCCATCGTGCTCCACCGGGCTGGTTTTGCCATGCATCAATTGCGGTGCGCGCACTACGTTTCCTCCGAAGGCGGCTCCGATGGCTTGATGGCCCAGGCAAACACCCAGTATGGGCACTTTGCCGGCAAAATGCTGGATGAGAGGAATGCTGATACCGGCTTCCTGCGGGGTGCACGGTCCAGGAGAAAGGACGATGCGCTCCGGCTTGAGATCCTCAATCTGCTCGACGGTTAATTCGTCGTTCCGGCGGATGACCATCTCGGCCCCCAACTCACCCATGTACTGCACCAGGTTGTAGGTAAACGAGTCGTAGTTGTCGAGGACGAAGACCATAGGCGCCACTCTCTTTAGTGTAGCCCGGGTCCGATTTTGTTGCCGGTGGAGTGGAACTGCAGGTCCCTCGGCTGCGGCGCCGGATTTCACTGGTCACGGTTGGTAGCGCCGCGGCCTCCATGCAGTTTTCGTTACAGAAAACCGAACAGCGTAGGGACCTGCACTCCGGAAAATCGCTGGATGCGAGGCCGGAGGGCCGGTACCATCAGGAGCTGGTCAATCGGATCAGCGCCGTAGGCGCGCACTACCGGGCCGTCCGCCCTGTCATCCGCCTGCCCCGGCCTGCCGGGAGCGCAGCCGAGGGACCTGCAGTTCCACTCCGCCGGCAACGAATCTACTTGCTGCCCCGACCAGCCACAGCCCTCGCTCTTTCGACGGCCCTGACCACTGCTTTCGCCTTGTTTACCGACTCTTCATACTCTTCTTCCGGCACTGAATCGGCCACGATGCCGCCGCCCGCTTGAATGTAGCCCTGCTCTCCTTTGAGCAGCATGCTGCGGATGGCGATGCAGGAGTCGAAATTGCCTGAGAAGTCGGCGTAGAAGACGCTGCCGCCGTAAATGCCGCGCCGCGTCGGCTCGAGTTCTTCGATGATCTCCATCGCGCGTATCTTGGGCGCACCACTCAGGGTGCCGGCGGGAAAGCAGGCGCAGAAGGCATCGACCGCGGAGAGGCCCTCTTTCAGTTGTCCTTCCAGCGCGCTCACCAGGTGCATCACGTGGGAATAGCGCTCCACATGCATCAGGCTCTTGACCCGGACAGTGCCGAACTCGCATACCCTGCCAATATCGTTGCGTCCCAGGTCGACCAACATAACGTGCTCGGCCCGCTCCTTCTCATTGGCCAGCAACTCCTGCTCGATGCGGAGATCCTCTTCCTCGTTGGCCGAGCGCGGACGCGTGCCTGCAATCGGACGGTACTCAACGTGCCGCTTCTGCACCCGCACCAGCAACTCAGGAGACGAACCAACCAGGCAGGTGGGCGACTTGTCCGGCTTGCCCTGATTTTCTAAACCGAAGCGCAGAAAATATAGGTAGGGGGAGGGATTGACGATACGCAAAGCCCGGTAGATGGAGAACGGGTCGACGCCTGGCTTCACTTCAAAGCGCTGCGAGAGCACGGCCTGGAAGATATCGCCGGCCGCGATGTACTCCTTGATCCTGGCGACGGAAGCCAGAAAATCCTCTTTTTTCGTATGGCTGGTAACCGAGAGTTTGCCCTTGGGCGCAGCTTGCTTGGTTTTTGGGAGGGGCCGGGCCAGGCGCTTCTCCAGGCGCCCTAACCGCTGCTTCGCGTCCGCGTACGCAGCCGCAGGTTTCTGGCGGGAGAGGTCCGCGGTCACAATGAGCTGGATCTGCTTGCGCACATGGTCGAACGCCAATACCTCATCGAAGAACATCAGGCAGGCATCCGGGACGCCCAGGTCATCCTTCGCCAGCTGGGGCAACCGTTCGATCTGGCGCACGATGTCATAGGCAAAGAAGCCGACCGCGCCCGAGGTAAACGGCGGTAGGCCGGCGATATGCGCCGGATTCTGCCCGGCCAGCAACTCCTTCAGGAGCGCGAAGACGTCCCCCTGAAGGTTTCTTGTCTTGCCTCGCTCGTTGATGGAAATCGAACTACCCCGGGACAGGATGGTGCGATAGGGCCGTATGCCGATAAAGGTATAACGACCCACTTTTTCGCCGCCTTCCACGGATTCAAGAAGAAAGGATCGGGGTTCATCGGAGGCGAGGCGCAAAAAGGCGGATACCGGGGTTTCGAGGTCGGCCGTGAGCGTGCTGTAGACCGGAACCAGGCTATGCTTGGCTGCCAGTTCCAGGAATTCCGCACGTGAGGGGGAAATGTGAGTGTCTGCCGCCATTTCTGCTCATACTAAATGGCCATAGCCGCGAGCACGTCAAGAGTAGAGGATTTCTCCTGAACAACATGGATGCCCGAATGCATCTTAAGCAAAGGCCACTCAAGCATTTGAGGTGCCCGTAGGCGGCTTGCCCGAGGCTCTTGGGACGCCTATACTCGGTGGGTTTGGGGTAGTGCGAGAAACAGGTCCCGGCCAAGTGGGCGCAAACGCGCGTAGGGCTCGCCGGATGCCGAAATCTTGCTGATGTGACGCTCGATTTCGCCCCGTCGATGTGCCTGAGCCGTCCCGCCCGGGCGCGAACGGCTCAACCGCGGTGGGACGTGGAGGACTGCCGAATGCAGTCCATATTTGGAGATTGGTTATGCAAACCGTATCGCTCGAGCAGGAGATTAATCCCTGGGAAGCCCAGGCTGCCCGATTTGACTTTGCCGCACGAAGACTCAACCTGGATGAAGGCCTATGGAAGGTATTGCGCTACCCTGCACGCGAGGTGATCGTGCACATCCCGGTGATGATGGACAACGGAAGCATTGAGGTTTTCACCGGCTTCCGGGTGCAACACTCGATTGCCCGTGGGCCAGGCAAAGGCGGAATTCGCTATTCCCCCGACGTAACCCTGGATGAGGTTCGCGCCTTGGCCAGTTGGATGACCTGGAAGTGCGCCGTGGTCAACATTCCCTTCGGAGGCGCCAAAGGGGGCGTGATCTGCGACCCCAAGAAGATGTCTATCGGCGAACTGGAGCGCATGACCCGCCGCTATACCTCAGAACTGATCGAGTTTATCGGCCCGGAGAAGGACGTGCCCGCCCCGGACATCAACACCAACGAGCAGACCATGGCCTGGATCATGGACACCTACTCCATGCATATGCGGCAGACGGTGACTGCGGTGGTTACGGGAAAACCGCTCAACATCGGCGGCTCGCGGGGACGCCGCGAAGCCACCGGCCGCGGCATTGCCGTGGTCTGTGACGAGGCCCTGCGTTATTTGAATATGCAGCGCGAAGGGTGCCGGGTGATCATTCAAGGCTTCGGCAACGTGGGTTCGAACGCCGCCAAGCTGATGATGGAAAAGGGGTACAAAATCATTGGCGTCGCCGAATATGACGGCGGCCTTTACAACAGCAACGGCATCGACATCCACCTGCTGCTCGAGTATCGCCAGCGCAACGGCACGGTATTGGGCTTCAAGGGTGCGGAAGCGGTGGATTCCTCCGGCCTGCTGGTCTCCGATTGTGAAATTCTCATCCCCGCCGCCACCGAAAACGTCATCACCAGCCGCAATGCGGACCGCATCAAGGCACGCATCGTTTGCGAAGGCGCGAACGGCCCCACTACTGCCGTGGCCGACGAGATCCTGGCCGACAAGAAGATCTTCATCATTCCTGACATTCTGGCCAATGCCGGCGGGGTGACCGCTTCCTACTTCGAGTGGGTGCAGGACCGCCAGGGCTATTTCTGGAAGGAAGCCGTGGTGAACGAGCAATTGGAAAGCATCCTGGCGGAGAGCTTCGGCGATGTCGTTCGTTACGCGGAGGCCCATGCGGTGAACAATCGCATCGCTGCCTATATGCTGGCCATCGACCGGGTTGCCTTCACCATCAAGCAACGCGGCATTTACGCCTAAGTTCAGGGCCTATGGTGGGCTGCCGGCTGCGGGGCCCACCACTGGCAGTACGGAAGTAACACGCCCTGACTGGTGCATAATGATGACAGGGGCGAACGCGGTCCTTCTCTTCAACCAGCCGAGTCTATCGTGAACCTGCCAAACTCCATCACGATGAGCCGCATCTGTTGCATTCCCCTGCTCATCTGGATGCTCTCCAGCTACTACCCTTTTCGTAGCGTCCACGGAGAGCAGGAAATTGCCGCCTCCCTGCTATTCATCCTGGCCTCCATCACCGATGGGGTCGACGGATACCTGGCGCGCAAGCGCGGCCAGATCACGACCATGGGCATGCTGCTCGATCCCTTGGCCGACAAGCTGATGATCACGGCAGCCTATGTCTGCCTGGTGCAGTTCAATCCCCACCTCATGAAGGCTTGGGTCGCGGTACTGGTGATAGGCCGCGAGTTTCTGGTCAGTGGCCTGCGTTCCATAGCCAGTTCCGAAGGTTTCACGATTGAGGCCAGCGATCTGGCCAAGCTCAAGACGGTGATCCAGATTGTCTCGGTCGTGGCAGTTATCCTGGCTCACGGCTGGTATGCCTGGCATTTTGGCTGGTTTATTTTGCCCGTCGAGTGGATTGCCATCGCCGCTATCTACTTCATGGTGGTGGTTTCAATCATCTCCGCAGTGGATTACTTCGTCGCCTTCTGGCGCAAGATCGATCACGCCTCTGCCGACCGGCGTTCCCAGGCCAGCTTCGTGCTCAGTCGCAGAAAAAATATCCCAGCTGCAAATAAAGTTAGTTAGGCTGCGAACGAAGGGCACGGGTTCAGCCGTGCCGAAAAAGCCATTGCTCGCTGGACGGCTTTAGCCGCTGAGGTACGATTTGAAAAATTGACAAGCGTACCTCTTGGGCTAAAGCCCTCATTAGTTTGAACCGTTGTGGCACGGCTGAAGCCGTGCCCTTCGTACGGTTCTTTTCGCCAGTTCACACACACTTTAGCCTCTGAGGTAGATCCTCACGGTTAGGCACACAAACAAAAACCCCGGCGGATAGCCGGGGTCTTTGTTTTCCGATAACAACCGTCTTATGCAGGTACCGCATGTACATGCACCGGGCGAGTCAGCCGCTGCACGAAGTGATAGGGTGGCCAGGGTCCGGAGAGTTGCATATGGCAATCCTTCAACTGCTGGCTGGCGCTTGAATACTTATTTTGATAGCGCTCTATACCCTTGTGATCAATCAGGTGAGCGATGTCGAGCAGCATCTTGCCGGAATCCATCCTGCGGCAACTGATCTCTTCATCGAGCGGGCTGAACATGCGGTGCATCTGCACCGAAACTGCCCGCGCCTTGGTCTGTCGTTCGCGTTGCCGAGTAGCACTCTCCCGCAGGCTCGACAGGTATTCTTTCCCTACCCTGTCCATGGGAACTGGTGCGCCCTGTTCGCGGCAGCAGTCATCCAAAAGCACCTTGAGGTGCATTTCGGCCTTACCGCGCAAACGGTCGACATTGGCAAGAAACTGCCGTTGATTGGAGCGAATCGATTTCCTCAGGGCCTCGTCATCCGCAAACACCGTGCCAAAGCGGAAAGGAAGAACTGTGGATAGTTTGAAACAGTCGCTGATCACACGTGCGTGTTCGACGGCTGCCTTTTGGTCTAAATTTTCTGAGGGATGGTGTTCACTGACGATAACTGCTAAGTCGCTGGCTGGATAGAGGAAGATCTGATTTCCTGAGATTCCCATCACCGATTCCATTGGAATGGGTTTTCGGTGGCGGCTAAGTTCAGGAAACGCCTGCTTTTCACTAATACAATAGGCATACCATGCCATAGAGAGTCACTCCACACACGCTGGCGAATAAAAGTCGCCAGCTTTTCTTTGCTATCGTGAGGCCTGGAACGACTTCGTAGGGGAGATCTGGCACGTCCAAGGAAGAGGACTGCACCGAACTATCGCGTATCCTAGTCCCGCATTAGAACAACTGGCAACAGGAAGCCGTAAGGGGGATGCAAGAAATTAGCCCTGTCGCGAAGTCGGATTTGTGTAATAAAAATAATTTTCTATGCCATCAACAACTGAGGAAAAGTACCCGTTTACGTTGGATTGCACTAGGTATGGATCACCAGGAAGATAAGCAGCCCGACAACAACCAGGAGTAGCACGACCAACAGGATCGCCATGGCGAACAATATGCTGCGCAGCGATCGGATCTCGGAAGACAATCTGCGGCTGTCTTCCATCTCGTTTTCTTGAACTACACGCAGGCGGGCCAACTGCTGCTCGATTCGTTCCAGCTGGAGTGCCTGGTTCCTGGCCTGGACCTCTAAATCCCGGCTGCCGTTCTGCATCTCGGCAATTCCCTTGGTAAGTTCGGTCATATCCGGGGAACCCTTGAGCAGGCCTCGGTCGAGCAAGGGCACGAGCCGGACCAGATAGGGCACCAGTACGCGCAGTTGAAGTAAGAGTTCCCACATAGAGCGGTGCGAGCCTTTCTCCGCTTTTTCCAGCGAGAGTGGGGGAAGTGCAGCTTCGGCGACGGGATCGTCAGGAGTGCGATTCTTCGTCATGGAAAGCCGGCAGGGTTGCGGCGCTGCCTGCGCTATGGTACGCAGTTTGCCCAAAACTTGCCTATAGTGATGCATATTCCATTTTTGGGAACCAATCGAGTAATTCCTATGAAAAAAAGTGTTGACCCTCCGTTTCGATCGAGTTAACTTCTACATGGCTTGATGAGAACGCGCCTTTCGGGCATGAATCACAGCTACCTGGCACGTTCCTGCGGTTATCCAGCTTCAGTGAAGTGCATCGAGCGCCCGAAAAACACAACTCTTTAGGCACGAGGTCATAGCAGCGCGACATGCAGGTAGTTGAGAGCATGCGCAACCTCAGACAGGGGCCACGCCTTTGAAAAGCGTCTCTGCATAAAGGTTCCGCGCGAGGGAAATTCCACCGGAAGCGCCGTTTTTGGGGCGCAGGGAATCATTCCAGTAACTCCGGTTGGACAACCAGCAACCCAGACGAAAAAATTGTTCCCGCAAGAGAGCATTCGCGTCTAACAAATAGAAAATCGACCGACGCCGCGCGAGGCAGATTCTTTGTCGTCTCAAAATGCGCATATGGACGGTCAAAGGATGAAGGAGAATAGAGATGCGCTCTGATCTTATCTTTGGGGCACTTGCCCACGTTACGAATCGCTATACACTGTGTCAGCTGGCTTCAAAGGCCACGCGTAAGCTGCACAAGCCCAATACCCGTCTTCAGGACACTACGAATGAGGTTTTAGTCCGCTTCCACCATGAAAGCCCGGCGGCAACGTCCGTCGCTACACCGGAAGCAACCCAGCTCCAGCAGCGCCGCGCAGCCTAACGCGCGGCCCTGTTCTGGGCCTCTGCAAACCCTTTTCCCCAGACATTAGAACCTGCTTAACGCCAGCAAGATTCCTGCCCGGTAAACCCCTCCACAAGTCCCCCCGTAGGTGAAAATGACCATTTCCGAGTTGAAAGAAAAAAATATAACGGAGCTCAGCCGCATCGCGCGCACCCTGGAAATCCCGGGCGCCAGCGGCCTCCGCAAACAGGATCTTATCTTCAAGATTCTTCAGGCCCAGAGTGAAAAAGAAGGCCACATCTTTGCCGAAGGGGTGCTGGAAATCCTTCCCGACGGGTACGGCTTTCTTCGTTCCCCTGATTACAATTACCTTCCCGGCCCGGATGACATCTATGTCTCCCCCTCACAGATCCGGAAATTCGACCTGAAAACCGGTGACACCATCAGTGGCAACGTGCGTCCTCCCCACGAAGGGGAAAAATATTTTGCTCTGGTGAAAATCGAGGCGATCAACTTTGAGTCGCCCGAAGAGACCCGGAACAAGATCCTTTTCGACAATCTGACCCCTCTCTATCCGCAGGAACGAATCAAGATGGAGACGGTGCACGAAAATACCAGTGGGCGGGTCACCGATCTGCTGACCCCGGTGGGTAAAGGCCAGCGTGGGCTCATCGTCGCTCCCCCGCGGACCGGCAAAACGATGCTGCTGCAGTCAATTGCCAATTCAGTGACCACCAATCATCCTGAGGTCGCGCTGATCGTGTTGCTGATCGACGAGCGCCCTGAGGAAGTGACCGATATGCAACGGTCGGTCAAGGGTGAAGTCATCAGTTCTACCTTTGACGAGCCTGCAGCGCGCCATGTGCAGGTGGCCGAGATGGTCATCGAAAAAGCCAAGCGGCTGGTGGAACACAAGAGGGATGTGGTCATTCTTCTGGATTCCATCACGCGCCTCGCGCGTGCCTACAACACCATCGTTCCGCCCTCTGGCAAGGTGCTTTCAGGCGGTGTCGATTCCAATGCCCTGCAACGCCCCAAGCGTTTCTTTGGCGCCGCACGCAACATTGAAGAAGGCGGCTCGCTCACCATCATCGCCACCGCCCTGGTAGACACCGGCTCGCGCATGGATGAGGTCATCTTCGAAGAGTTCAAAGGCACCGGCAATATGGAAGTCATTCTGGACCGCAAGCTGGTCGACAAGCGTGTCTTCCCTGCCATCGACATCCAGCGTTCCGGCACGCGTAAGGAAGAGTTGCTCATCCCCAAGGAAGACCTGCAGCGTATTTGGGTCCTGCGTAAAGTCCTCAATCCGCTTTCGCCAGTCGAAGCCATGGAGTTGCTGGTCGACCGCCTGGGCAAGACCCGCAATAACGCCGAGTTTCTGCTCAAGATGAACTCCCTGTAACCTTCCCTTCCGAGAAAGTAGCGCGGTTCCCCCTGGCCATATGCGGGATTATGCCCAGAGCTGTAATCTGTTAGATACACAGGGGGAGTCGCATGGGGACAGAGTCCCAGCACCGTCGCAATGCGGTCGCTGCGCTCGGGGGCGGCATGTTTCTGCTGGTGCTCGCCCTGGCCGCGCTGAACGCCTTTAACCCCCTTCCGCCATTTCTGCGCCCTCACGGAACGGGCCAGATCCTGCTGTTCACTTCCCTTTCCGTGATCGCGTTTTTGCTGTTGCTTACGTTGCTCATCCTGCTCTTCCGGAACATTGTGAAGCTGCTGGCCGACCAGCGCAGCCGGGTGCTGGGCTCCAGAATTCGCAGCCGCATGCTGGTGGGTGCTCTACTGCTGTCGTTCGCGCCCGCCGTCTTCATGTTCCTGTTCAGCTTTGGGTTGCTTAATCGCTCCATGGAGCGCTGGTTCTCGCAGCCTGCCTCACAGATGCGCCAGGATTCGACCCTGGTAGCCATGGAACTCTCTCAGTACGCTGCCGCGAATGCCAGGGCCGAGGCGGAATCTTTGGCCAGCTCCCCCAGCCTGACTCACTCGCTGCAGACCGGGAATTCTGAGGCTTTGCTGCGGGAGATCGGCACCCACCGCATAACCCTGGAGGGCGGGTTTGCAGCCGTCTTCCGCAACCGCGATGTTGTAGGGCAATATCAGCTGCCCGAGGATGACGGCAAGGCGGTCGTTCGATCTTGGATGAATGACACGGAAACTGATGTCGCTCAGGGGCACGACCCATTAGCCACGACCGTTTTGCACGCCGCCCAGCGCAGCGACGTGCCCATGCTGGTGAGCGGAAAAAATGAATACGTGCTGGGGGCGGCAAGCACTGTAGACGGGTGCATCGTAGTCGCTGGTTTGCCTCTCCCGACGGGCCTCAGCGCGACCGTGCAGGATATTCGCTCCGGCGCCCGGGATTACCAGGTCCTTTATCGCGCGCGCAAAACCATCCGCAGCACCTACCTGCTTTTGCTGTTCCTGTTGACGACGCTGGTCTTCTTCGCCAGCAGCTGGCTGGCGCTCTTTCTTTCCAAGCAGGTGACCCGGCCGGTTGAGGCTTTGGCGGATGCCATGGATGCCGTAGCCGCCGGCCACTACGCCCACCGGGTGAGGGTGGCGGCAACAGAGGAGTTGGGAGAACTGGTGCGCTCCTTCAATCGCATGGCGGAGGACCTGGAAGAAAGCCGCGCCCTGGCGGAGACCTCCACTACCCAGCTTTCTGCTGCCAATCGGGCGCTGGAGGAGCGGCGCAGCGAGCTGGAGACGGTTCTGGAGACCATCCCGAGCGCGGTGGTCACCCTCGACCCCCAGATGTGCGTCCTGCAGGCGAATCGGGCCTCGCGCAATCTGCTTAGCCCCCGTGAGCACCGCGACCTTGCAGGCAAGCCGCTGGAGTCGATTTTGCCGCGCGAGATCGCTGATGAGCTGATCGTGCTCTTGCGGCGTAGCAAACGTATGGGCGTGGCGGCCACGGAAATCGAGCTGCCCGGCCCCCGTGGTGCCCTGAACGTAACCGCCACCATCGCCCGGTTGGAGCTGGGCAAAGATCGCGAAGGATGCATCCTGGTGCTGGAGGACGTCACCGACTTCTTGCACGCCCAGCGCCAAGTGGCGTGGAAGGAAGTAGCCCAACGGGTGGCCCACGAAATAAAAAATCCGTTGACCCCGATTGCGCTTTCAGCGGAGCGCATCCGCAGGCATGTCGACCGTCCCTTGCCGGACTCAGACCTGGTAATTCGCAAGTGCAGCGAAGTGATTCTGGGCTCTGTGCAAACCATGCGCCGGCTGGTCGATCAGTTCGCCTCGTTGGCGCAATTTCCTACCTCGCGGCCCAAGGTCTGCGAGCTCAATTCAATCGTAGAAAGCGCGCTTGCCCTGTTCGCCGGAAGGCTGCATCACATTCGCATTGTGCAGCGTCTGGGTCACGGCATTCCCCCGGTGCTGGCGGATCCTGAGGCGTTGAAGCGGGCCTTGGCCAATCTCATCGACAATGCGGCCGAAGCGATGCAAAGCAGCCTTTTGCGTGAATTGACTATCGAAACCGGGGTGATCGAGGGGCATACCACAGCGGAGATCGTAGTCGCTGATACCGGTCATGGTCTGAACGACGAGATGCGCGAGCGGCTCTTCCTTCCCTACTTCTCGACCAAACAACGCGGCACCGGGCTGGGGCTGGCGATTGCCTCGAAAATCATCCAGGAACACAGTGGGGCCATTCGCGCGGAACAGAACAGCCCTACCGGAGCGCGATTCATCATCGAACTGCCGCTGGCCGATGCCAAGAGCGCGCACGAAGCAGCTCTGGTAGGGGTTAACGGCAGGACGCCGGCATGAACCACATCCTGATCGTCGACGACGAAGCGGAGATCCGCGAATCTCTGGGCGAGATCCTCAAGGAAGATGGGTACGCCGTCACCAGCACCGCCAGCGCATCCGAGGCTATGGTTCTGCTGCGGGACGCGTCTTATGACGTGTTGCTGCTGGACATCTGGCTGCCCGACCGGGACGGCCTGGAAGTGCTGACCGAGATCCGTTCGCTGGAGATCGAGAGCCTGCCCGAAGTGATCATCATCTCCGGTCACGGCACCATTGAAACCGCGGTCCGTGCTACCAAGCTGGGCGCATTCGACTTTCTGGAGAAGCCGCTCTCCATCGATCGCACCCTGATTCTGCTTAAGAATGCGGTGGAAGCGAAGCGGCTGCGCAGCGAGAACCAGGAGTTCAAGCGCCAGCTGCTGATGCGCGTGCCTATTACCGGGGAGAGCGTCTCCATCAAGGCGCTGCGCCAGCAGATCAAGCTTATGGCGCCTACCAACGGACGAGTGCTCATCTATGGCGAATCCGGTTCCGGCAAGGAACTGATCGCTCGCGCCATCCACAGCGAAAGCCTGCGCAGCGACCGGGTGTTTGTCGAGCTGAACTGTGCCGCCATCCCCGAGGATTACATCGAAAGCGAGATCTTCGGGTATCGCCACAGCGCAATCCCCAATGGGCCGGTCGAGAAGCGCGGCACCTTTGAACGCGCCGATAACGGCACCCTCTTTCTCGATGAAGTGGGCGACATGAGCCTCAAGATGCAGGCCAAGGTTTTGCGCGCACTGGACGAGCAGCGCTTCACCCCGGTGGGCGCCACGCAGGCTATCCAGGTCGATGTCCGGGTGATTGCGGCCACCAACAAGGACCTCGAAGAGGAGATCGCCAAGGGAAACTTCCGCGAAGATTTTTTCTACCGATTGAATGTCATTCCTTTTTACGTGCCACCGTTGCGCGACAGAAAAGAGGATATTCCGCTACTGGTGCGCGAATTTCTGCTGGAGTTTGGGCGCCAGTATGGCCGTCCGCGGATTGAGATGAGCGATGAGGCGGTTGCGGTGTTGAAGCAATATCATTGGCCGGGCAATGTGCGTGAGCTGAGAAACGTGATCGAGCGGGTGATGATCCTCAACCCACATACGGTACACATCGAACGCAAGCACCTGCCCATGTTGGTCTTCCGCGGGAAATAGCCGCAAGGGGGAAGAATTCAGCACCCTGCACCAGGCTCGAGAAGCCTACGAACGGGATTACATCCTGAAAAAGATTGACGAATGCCATGGGAATGTAAGTCGTGCGGCGGAAGCGTTGGGATTGGAACGCAGCCACTTGTACCGCAAGATGAAGAGCTTGGGCATCAGCGTCCGGGAGTAACCGCAGGTCCCTCCACTACGCTTCGCTCCGATCGGGATGACAAGGCGGAGGGCGGTGACTTTTATTAGGAGCTGTCAACCGGCAACTAAGCCTAGGTGCCCCATTCAAGCCCGGTTTTGGCTTGAGTGGGCTACCACAGCACTCGACGTGCCTTGCTTTCGGTTCGTCAGGGCAAAGGCAGTGGTGGGGCTTCACCCTTCTTTTTCGGCCCAGGTACCCGTCCAGTTTTGACGGGCTTCTTCTTGACTTCTGAGGGACTCGTCGAGTCAGGCTTGGCTTGCGCCAGGTCTTCCAGTTGTTTGCGCCAATCGAGAGAGTCGACAAAGTACCTTGATTCCCGCCAGTTCTCTTCGACGATCACGTGCAGCTCAAGATAGACCCTCGTGCCCAACAGGGACTCGATCTCTTTGCGCGCAGCGGCGCCAATGCTCTTGAGCTTGCTGCCGCCTTTGCCGATCAGGATCGCCTTCTGCCCCGCGCGCTCGCAATAGATCACCGCCGAGATGCGTGTCAGAGGCAACTTTGGGCCGGTGACTGGCTCAGGCTCTTCAAAGCGCTCCACCACCACCGCAGAGGCGTAGGGAACTTCCTCCCCGGTCTCCAGCAGTATGCGCTCGCGGATAAGCTCCGCGACCAGGAAGCGCTCGGGCTGATCGGTGAATTGATCCTTGGGGAAATATCGTTGGCCTGTAGGCAGATACTCGACCAGCTTCGTCAGCAAGACGTCCAGGCCGTCTTTTTTGCGCGCGGAAATGGGGATCACTTCCGCAAACGGATGCAAAGCGCTCAATCGCTCGATGAGCGGCAGAAGCGTAGAACGCAGCACCAGATCAATCTTGTTGATTACCAGGAAGACCGGGCAGTCGAGCTTCTGGATAAGCTGCATCACGAACGCGTCTTCGCTGCTCTCGCGTTCCGCCCGGCGCGATTGGCTTTTCCCCGCTTCGGGCACGTCGCTGTGGCGGGATGCGTCCACCATCAGAATGACGATGTCCCGGCTCTCCAGGGCCTCGTACACTTCCTGCATCATGCGCCGGTCGAGCTGAGAGCCGGGCCGGTGGACCCCGGGAGTGTCGACAAACACTATCTGCGCGGCACTCTTCCCCTTGCGCGCGGGCACTTCCACGATGCCCTGGATTCGGTTCCGTGTGGTCTGCGGCTTGTTGCTGACAATCGCGATTTTTTCGCCGATGAGGGCATTCAACAGCGTCGACTTGCCAGCATTGGGACGGCCGAGGATGGAAACGAAACCAGAGCGCACACCTTAGTGTAGTCCCCGGCTCTAACGATCATCGCTCTCAATGGCCGATACACGAACCCGTTCCACCCGGCGGTCGGTCGACGCCACCACTTCAAAACGCAGGGCGTCTGCAACAATCACCTCGCCTGGCAGCGGGATCCGTCCGGCTATCTCGCTCACCAGGCCGGCGACTGTCGCGGCCTGATATTCCTGCGCAACCTGGTAGCCGCCACTGAGCAGATCTTCAAGCCGGGCTACCTCCAGGGTCCCTGGGACCAGCCAGGTTCCACCCGCCTCGTGCAACGGCGCATCCTGCTCACTGTCGTATTCGTGCTCATCGCTGATGCGCCCGACGATCTCCTCCAGCAGATCTTCGATGGTCACCAGGCCGGCCACGCCGCCATACTCATCGATCACAATGCGCATGTGCTGTTTCTCGCGCTGCATCTCGCGCAAAAGTTCATTCACCCGCTTGGTTTCAGGGACCAGGGCAGCGGGCCGCTGGATGCTGGCTACCGTCTGTGTGCTGGCGGCGGCATCGGCAATATGGAGCAGATCGTGGGCGAAGGCAATCCCGGTAATGTGATCGAGCGAACCGCGAAATACCGGGACCCGAGAATAGGGGTGCTCCTGCAATCCGGAGATAAAGTCTTCCAGTGTCATCTCTGCGGGAACCGCAAAGACATGCGGGCGCGGAGTCATGACTTCCCGCACCACCTTGTCGCCAAACTCGACCGCGGAGCGGACCAGGTCGCGGTCGCCCTCCTCGATGATTCCCTCTTCCTCTCCGGCTTCGATCAGGGCCTCCACTGCTGCCTCGCTTGGATCCTCCTCCGGGTTGCCGGGAAGGGGCTCCGCCAGCGCTGCAATGGAAAGCAGAAATGCCAGCAACAGGGTGACCGGCAGGATGATGTACAGGAGCACACGGATAGCCGGCGTCAGACGCACGATCCAGAGTCCAGTGGTGCGGGTGAAGAAGACAAAGGGCAGGAATTGATTGAAGATCACAATGACCAGGACCGCGCCAAGCACCGCCTGCGCCGCCTCGGCCAGGCTGGGACGAGCGCCAGGCGGGTTCCCCGCAAAGAGCAACACACCGAAGAAGAGAGCGAGCGAGGCCAGGCAGAATTGGCTCAGTACGGCTGCGGAAAGCGCGATCCGCTCACGGGTGAGACCCAGCCGGGGCTCAACCTTCAGCTCCCAGACATCGATGTTCTCCTGGAATTCGCCGGAAAGGAACTTGCCCGTCTCAGCGTACAGCCGAGCGATATAGGAGGAGATCGTCAGGATGACGAGCAGAATGGCGATCGCGAGTGCGGAAATGAGGCTCATGGCTTGCCGCCCCTTGGCCTGCGCCGGTCTAAGGTCCGTTCGACCAAGCCGGAGGACAACGCGAACTGCTTGCGCAACAGGGTTTCACGGCGCCGCATCTGCCCTCGATCGCGCTCATGATCATAACCAGCCAGATGCAATAGACCGTGCAGAATCAATACTTTAACTTCCATCTGTAAAGGGTGCCCTTGGTCCGCCGCCTGGATGGCGGCGGTCTCCAGAGAGATGGCCAGGTCGCCACCCTGGCCGCCGTTCGCGGCCTCTGGTAATGCCGGGAACGAGAGCACATCGGTAGGCTTGTCCACGCCCCGAAACTGAAGATTCATCGCGCGTAGTTGTTCATCTCCAGTCAGAAGGACGGAGACGTCCCCGGCCAGACCAAGTGCTGCCCTAGCCTCGGCCAGAAACCGGTTTAGGTCACGCTTAACAAGTGCAGAGGCTGCCGGCAACGTCTTTCCTGGGGCAGCTTCGATAACGATCATCTTGCCATGAGACTACGTGGCCGCCAGACTTTGAGGAAAAATATCGGCGTGCAGCCGGCTATTTTCCCGAAAGGTCCAGAAGCCTACTGCGGTTTGGGCGCCGATTTGGCTGGCGCACCTTCTCGCAGGTTGAGCGGGAGTTCCCTCTGCGCCCGGCCAAAACTGTCGTACGCCCGGATGACCCGTTGAACGAGGTGATGACGAACCACATCGCCATCTTCAAAATGGCAGAAACGAATGCCATCCACACCGCGGAGAATCTCGATGGCCTCCACCAGCCCGCTCTTCTTGGGGTTGGGCAAATCGATCTGGGTTACATCGCCCGTGATGACGGCTTTGGAATTACTGCCCAGACGGGTGAGGAACATCTTCATCTGTTCGCTGGTCGTGTTCTGCGCCTCGTCCATGATGATGAAAGCATCGTTGAGCGTCCGCCCGCGCATAAACGCCAACGGCGCCACTTCGATCACGTTGCGCTCCAGCATCTTATCGACGCGGTCCTGCTCCAGCAGATCATAGAGTGCGTCGTAAAGCGGACGGAGATAGGGATCTACTTTTTCCTGCAGCGTTCCGGGCAGAAAGCCCAGGCGTTCGCCGGCTTCGACTGCGGGTCTCACCAGGATGATGCGGCTCACCTTTTTGGCCAACAGCGCGGAAGCTGCCATGGCGACCGCCAGGTAGGTCTTGCCGGTGCCCGCCGGGCCAACGCCAAAGACCATATCGCATTCCTCGATGGCTTCGAAGTAGCGCCTCTGGTTGATGGAACGGGGCTGCACCATGCGCTTGATGCCGGCGGAGCGCTGCTTGCCGCTCTCCACCAACCCGCGCAGGGTCACCGCCGGGTCGGCGGTCACCAACTTGAGCATGCCATGCAACTCGCCGTTGCACAGCAGCGTACCGTTGCGCCGCAAATGCTCATAGTCGGCAAAAACCCTTTCGAAACGGGCAATTGCCTCCGGAGAGCCCTCCACGTGCAGAGCATCGGAACGCAAATCGATGCGGACGTGCAGGTTTTGCTCGAGTAGCCTCAGATTCTCATCGCGAGTCCCAAAGAGGGGCTCCAGGTTGGGCGTGATTTCCAGCGCTTTTTTCATCAAGCGGAGAAATGACCTCCTGTCAGATCCCTAAGGACTGACATGATTGGTGGGGTGGTTTGAGAGCACAATCTGTGGAATGGCACAGGAAACTTCACGTGCATCGGATGCTTAGCCGGGTTGGCGATAATCACCAGATATTTCCCGTGGATGGGCACAGAGTAGCGTTTGCCGGTGATGGCGTCAACGCCTAATCCGTGAATTCTTTTCGTTGGATGCACCGAGGTGCCGCCGGGACGCCTTTCTCCCTGGCAAGAGATTGGGGCATTCGATTGACCGGGAGCGTCGAAGCCCGTAAAATTAGGGTTTGCAGGCGCCTTGACGCTTCTTTGCTGCCTGCTCCCAGTTTCAAGAAAGTTAAGGGTTTACCATGGCAAATCATGTGTCGGCGCTGAAGCGCGCCCGTCAGACAGTCAAGCGCACCGCAGTTAACCGCGCCAATAAGAGTCACGTTCGCAGGTCACTTCGCGCCCTCCGCGAGGCCATTACCAAAGGCGATTCCCCGGCGGTTGCCGAGCAGTATGGCAAGACCGTTTCCGCACTCGACAAGAGCGTGCAAAAGGGCGTGCTGCACAAGAATACCGCCTCCCGCTACAAAGCCCGCTTGCATGCGCGGGTGAAGGCGCTTACCCACAAGGCTGCCTAAAGGGGATCAGTTCTTCTGTGGCGGCGCCGGATTTTCGGCTTTTTCTGGCGCTGGCACAGGCGAAGGCACGTTGTATATCTCGATAGCGCCGTTGTGCAGGACCGCCAGCCGCTCTCCATCCTCAGAGAGCGCGAAGTTCTGGCCCGCGGTCAGGATGGGCGAGGCATTGGTCGCCATCAGCAGAGCACCCGTGGCCGAATCGAAGACTTGTACTACCTGCTCGCGCACGTCCTCGTCGTCCAGTGAGTCCACCAGGTCGATGGTGTGGGAGACGTGCAGCAAGCCCAAGGCAAAGCGATCTCCTTTTCGCGAGTAAGCGTAGGTAGGCCATACCAGATGGCCGTCGCGATGGCCGTTCCACAGTTTTTTCCCATCTGTGGTCCACGCATCCAGAAGGATATCCGGCGACTTGGGCCCGCAACTCTCGATGACCAGGTCCTTCTGGTTGAGGAAATTCTCGTGGGGCGTGCAGGTGGATGCCACCCTGCCCAATACCGACGACTCGCCCTCAAAGGGAATGAAACGGATCAGGAACTGGTCTTGCCCCTTATCTCTGGCCACGCCCACGTATCCGGTGGAGCTGATAGGCACGTGGGTCGGTGACTCCGTGCGCAGTGCGGCCAGCACTCGTCCTGAAGCGATATTCACCACCGTAATCTGGGTGTCCTCAGTTGGAGGCGGCTCCCCGTATTGTTGCGCCTGGGCCTCCAGCTTGCGGTGTTGCTCCGGAGTGTGCCGCTCGTATTGGTGCTCGATCACCAGGATGCGGCCATCCGGCGAAACTTCGGTTGAGAGTACTGGCGAGGGGACGTCGAGGTACGGATGCAGCTTTAACGATGCATCGGTGAGCGAATAAGAATTCCTCTGGCGCACCAGAAATTTGCCGCCGCCGAGTGGCCACAGATATCTCCAGCGATCATGCATCCGCCATTCCGAGGAGGCCAGGACAGCTCCGCCGGACAGGCTGAGGGTCACGGCCTGAATTGTCTGGTCGTCGTCGAACCGGTCTGCATTCTGCTCGCGCCGCATCAGCCGCGGCTGATGGAAGGTGAACAACAGGTGATTGTCATCGATAAAGTCCAGGGAGCTGAACGCTCTTCCCGACAGCATGTAGAGCGGCCCAGGTGGACGATAGCCCAGTGGCCCAACCTCGATGCGTTCCTCGGGCCCGGCGGCGGGTGGATCCTTACGATGAGATGACCCCACAACCGTCCACGGCGCCCAACCCAGCCACAACACGAGCGCGATCGTGGCGGGCGGAAATAGATACTTCGACATCATCGTGGTGTCCCTGAGGCCTATCCGTGCGGCAAGGATCGAGTGGGCGGCCGTAAGGCGGCGATCTTAGCACGCTTCCCTGAGTGTAGAAGATTTCGGCGAAGCTGTTTGGGGAGTTCTGGATAAGTCTGCGGAGAGTTCGACCGTGCGGAAAAGTGTCCGCGGGAGAGCCGGGAGGAATAGCGTTCAGCGGGGCGCCCTGCAGGGTGTGCGGGGCGCCTCCCCCACATGAGGAACTTCTCAGCGGGATCAGGTTGCGTTCCGATCGATCAAGATACCTCGGAGTTCGCGGCATTTATCAGTGCGTGAAGATACCCATAGCCGAAAGCAAAGGCCTGAAGTTTTTTGGGGTCCCCAGGGCTCGATGGCATGTGATCCGGCAGGATTCCACCGGGAAATCCGTTGTCTCGGAGAATCCGAACGATGCGGAAGAGGTCCAGCACGCCCTCATCCGGATAGACTTCGGCAAAATGGTTCAATCCTCCCTGGAGAGCGCGCATGTGGATCTGGTGGATCTTTCCCCGCTCCGCTAAGTACTCGACCAGCGGAGGAATTTGCTTATTGGCGTCGGTAGACCCTTCGGCCAGTACTCCGAGATCCATCTGAAAGCCGTTGTAAGGGCTATCTACGATCTTTTCGTAGCGCTTATAGGCAGCAAAGATGGATGGTGAGTCGAAATTCTCTACGCCCTCATAGCCATAAGGGAGACCTGGAGGGTCGTAGAGATGGTTAGCCATTTTAACGTTGTATTCCTTGCAAGCCGGGATCACGCGTTCGAGGAAGGTGGTAATGCGCTCCCAATACTCCTCGGAACTTACCCGTCCGGCGATTCCCACCGGCAGCGATTTCCAGTCACTTGCCAGCGTGAAAGTTTGGTAAGTCGAGTCTCCGCGTCCTGGCTCGGTCCCGTTGCGTTGAATGGGGATCATCGTCCAGTGCTGACTGATGAGCCCGACGCCAACCAGCGAAGTTTTGCGGATGTTCTCGATCGTCTGGTCGAGCTTGCGATCGCGTTCCGGACCGGGCTTCATCACAATGTAGCCGGAGTCCATACGAAAGCCCTCGAGGGTCATGCCGGCCTTATCGCAGTCATCCCGCATACGCTTCAGCTTGTCGAGATCGAAAGCCCCGCCGGACGGACCGTCCGCAGGAATAAAATCCCCACCCTTGGCTTGCGGAGAGCCGCCGATTGGGCGCACTCCATCGATCACCGCGGTGTCGGGATCTGGACTGATATGCTTGACGCCGCAACGCAGGTTGTACTCGAGATTCTCCCGCGACGTGACGCCATCACCCTCAATGACGTGATAGTCCGCGCCGACGTGCATCAGCGTGTTTTTTCTCGCCAGACGTGGCTTGCTGGTCTGGGCGGAAGCGAGGTTCGCTATCCCTGACGCTTCCAGGCCGGCGCCGACCGCGCCGCCCAGAAGCGTCTTGCCAAAATCCCTTCGTCTCATCCTGTGTCCTTTCAGAGCCCGTGGCCCCTCCTAATAGGAGAGCTTCAGAGCAAATTGAATTTGCCGTGGAGCGTTGAGCTGGCTGCTTACCAGCCCGAAAGAGGCGTTGCTGGTGCTGCAGCAGGTTGTGTTCGGTTGGCCAAACTGAACCCGATTGAAGAGGTTGAAGACCTCCGCGCGGAATTGCAAGTTGAATCTCTCCGTCAGCGCGGTTCCCTTAAAGAGAGCAGCGTCCCAGTTGGCTATTCCTTGCGAGCGCATGGAATCGACACGAGGCTCATCGCCAAAACCGAAATTGGATGGTTGGGTGAAGCAACTGGCGTTAAACCAACCGGTGAGTTTACTGGCCGCTCCCCCCGACACTGCCTTGTTGCAACCTGCAACTACGTTCGGCCGCGGAGTGCCGGCGCCCAGGGACTGGCTTATCGAGGTAGGCTGTGCGGTAAAGATCAGAGGGAAGCCCATGGCGTAGGTGGTGATTCCGTCGACACCCCAGCCGGAAACGACCTTATCCACGATGCCACTCTCGCTCGCCAGATAACGCTTGCCCTTGCCGACGGGCAAGTCCATGACGTAACCGGCGACAAAGTGCTGTGGGAGGTTGTAGCTAAGCTGGGAATACTCCGCGCGAAGGTTATACCAGTCCTGGACAAAGCCGGGCGCGTGCGCTTCGGTCGAGCCATGCTGGGTTTCCGCCGTGCCCATGTTCCTGCCCCAGGTGTAAGAGGCCAACAATGTGCCGCCCTGGGAAAAGCGCTTTTCCAATTTTGCCTGCAACGCATTGTAGTTGGACATACCCGCAACATCGGCCGCATTCAACACGTTGTAGTACTGCGGATAGGGACGCAGAAGCTGGCCTGCAGGAATGGTAGTGCCAGACAAATTGCCGGTGGCGATCAAGCCATGGAACGGATTCGGGACAGGATCGAGCAACGCTTGGCCCATGGAAAGGTATTGATCGGGGATCTGATCCAGGGCCGCTGCGTAAGACGTAGCCGCGAGTTGCTGATGGAGTCCATGATCACCAACGTAGGCGATTTCCATCAGTGTTTGATGTCCGAGGTCCTGCTGCATGTCAAGATTCCATTGCTCGACGTAGGTCGCAGGCTCATGCGGCTGATTGATAAGTATGGATTGCCCTTCGATCACGCTCTGGTAATTAGCGCTCCTGCCGGTGGGCTCCAGGACCCCGCCGGGGAAGGGATTGCTGAAGGAGTTTACCGGCACGCTGCCGGCTCCGCTGTTGGCGTTGAGAATGGTGATCGCCGTGTTGATGGCGGAGTTGTAGGGCTGCGAGCTTTGCTGCAGATTAGCTGTCGCAGGATAGAGGATGGCAAAGCCGGTGTGGATCACCAGGCTATTGTTCGCCTGATACGCCAAGCCGAGACGCGGGGAAAACAGGTCGTAGTGAGGCAGTATGTTGGTCCTGTGAGGGTACGCGGGAGTATCCACCAGCTCCACATTGCCCGTGAGCGGCAAACCCGTCAGCGCAGCCAGCGGACTCGTTTCATTGGGTAAGAAGACAGTCTGGCGATTATGTCGTTCGGTCCAGTACCCGGGAAACTCCCAGCGGATCCCTAAGTCGAGCGCTAATTTACTGTTGACCTGGAAAGTATCGCCAAAATAAGCGCCGGCATAGTACGTGACAGAAGCCGGGATCAGCACCAACTCCGTTTCGGTACTTTGGGGAAGGCCGAGCAAGTAGGATGCGAACGGGTTGCCGGTAAAGGCGCTGGTAAATCCGAACGCTTCGGTATTCGCGCCTACGGATTGCCCGTAGTTATTGGGCGCACGACGGACTTCGCCACCGAAGCGGAGCGTATGACGTCCCATAACCTTGGTCTCGCTTCCTGAGATCGCGTAGTTTTCTTCAGTGATGAAAATCTGCTGGCCGCCGCCGCCATTGCCGGAGAACCCCGATACAGAAACGTTGGGGATGACGGGTCCGCAGCAATGTGCTGACAGTTGGCTGATCGTTTGCGCAGGCCAGCCGGTGAAACCGATGTCAGCGGGAACACCCGTATTTCCACTGAAACCGCTGGAGCGCAAATACGAGAGACGAAGATCCAGAATCGTGGTTGGGCTGACAGTGTAGCTATCTCCGAGCACGAAATGCTGAACGGCATTCCGGCTGGTCGTTGGATTGTCCAGGTAACCATACGGCAACGCGCCGGGACTCTGCGCGTTGTGATACGTATAGCGACCGAAGATGCGCTGCTTTTCGCTTACGTTCCAGTCCAACCGCGCGATGTATTGGTTCAAAACTGGATGAGTCGTGAGATTCACGATGTAGTTGTTGACGGTTCCCGGCTGGTTCGGGAGCGCCCACCAGGCAAACATGGCGCGCGAGGTGGGATTGATCCGGTCGGAAGGAATCATGTTGTTGGCGAAAGTTGTTCCCGGCGCGCTGGGCACGAATACGCCACTGGCGTTGAATTGCCCCGGATCCATGACCGGAGTGGAGCTGGATATATAGCCTTCCTCCTCGGTGGCGGTGGGCACGGTGTAGGTGGAAGTTGAGCCGATCGCAGCGCGAATACCTTCGTAGCTTCCAAAGAAGAAGAGCTTGTCTTTCTTGATGGGACCGCCGACAGTTCCCCCAAACTGGTTTTGTATAAATGCCGGCCGTGCAAGATGTGCCCGATCCGAGAAAAATGTGTTGGCGTTCAAGTCCGTGTTGCGCAGGTAGTCGAATAGTGTGCCATGGAGCAGATTCGTGCCGCTCTTGGTCACCATGGTCACGATACCGTCGGTGGTGCCGCCGAATTCCGGTCCGATGTTGTTGCCCTCGACGCGGAACTCCTGGATAGAGTCTTGCGAAGGGACATAACTAATCGCGTTGATATAGCCATTGTTGACTGGAGCGCCATCGATGAAGGTGGCGCCGGTATTGGGAACTCCACCAGAGATTGCATATTCCGGAAAAGTATTGCCTTGCATGCCCGCTACAGCGTTTGCTGCCTGGGTAGTACCCTGGGGTACGACGCCGGCGGAAAGCTCAAGCAGGTTAAATACATTGCGGCCATTCAATGGCAGTTCGGTGACCGCCCTGCCTGCGACAACCTGGCCTACGGTCGCTTGCTGTGTTTCGAGAAGCGGAGGGGCCGACGAGACTTCCACCGTCTGGCTCACGTCGCCAACCTGGAGCGCAGCGTCGACGCGGGTGGAACCCTGCACCTGTACGACCACGTTGAGACGGGTGAAGCGTTTGAAACCGGTGAGCGCAATGTCAACTTTGTAATTGCCGGGCACGAGATTGATGAATTGATATTCGCCGCTTCCGCTGGTGGTGGCTGTGCGGGTATCGCCAGTGTCGACATTCACCAAAGTCACGGTTGCATTTGGAACCACAGCTCCAGCGTTATCGCTAACGGTCCCAACGATGGAGCCGGAAGACTGTTGGGCATGGAGTGTTCCATGCGACAGCAACAGGAAACAAAATGCGCCGGCTAACCAGCAGATCACCTTTCTCGAAAACTTCGCAGCGAACACTTGGCTTAAATACATTTCGGACTCCTTTTAAAAACTATTGTTGTTATGGATTGGTTTTCACGTACTGCGTCAAGTTGGCCACCAAGACTCTACGAATTCTGTTGTTGCAGGGTTAACGCCGCTTGCAACATTGCGCGCGCGTACGCCAGGTTATAGAGGTATGAGACGAAATCGCCCCCCAGCCGATCGTCAATATCATTCCTTCGTGGGTGCTCGGGAAAGATAGCGTACTTATATTTCCTGCGGACAAGTTCCTGCATCACGGCGAACATGTTGACCGTGCCATTGTCAGGAAATACCTCCACATACTTGGTAGAAGGCGTGTCTACGATGTCATTGCGATAATGAACGTGGTTGATACGATCCCGGTCTGCGAGATACTTCAGGACCTCCAGCGGATCCTCACCCAGTTCGTTGGAAACACCGCACTCATAAGTCATTCCGTTGTGTGGGCTGTCGACTATGTTGACCAGCCGTTTCCAGCCGCTGAAGCTGTTCATGATCTGATGTGATCCTCGGCTCACAGGCGCCGGCGGATCATTGGGATGCAGAGCCATCCTGACGTTTGCCTTCTCTGCTACCGGAATCACCGCTTGCAGAAAGTAGGTGATATTACTCCACAGCTCCTCGCTGGTATGAGGCCCCTCATTTACCAGGGGAGGCAATTCCCTGGGAGCCAACCCAGCTTCCTCGGGGGAACGCGTGGTGGGGTAAGTCCATTGATCCTCCGCAGCGTTTTCCATCTTGCGGTTGTAGTCATAACCCAGATAGCCTGAGCCGCCGCGGCCGGGAACGTTGTAATAACCCTCCGTAAGGCGATGCCCATAGAAGTTGTATTCGACGATCGGCAGTCCCGCGGTGCCCGCAGCACGCAAAGAGTCCTGCACTTTCTGAATCTCGTTATCCCTGCCTTCACGCGCGTAGATGATGGTAGTTAGCGGCGGAAGCATCATGTTGATCACGGTCAGACCTTCCGCCTGGAAGCGGTCCATAATCTCGCGTAGCCCACTTACCGTCCAAGGTAACGGGGGTCCGCCCATCAAGATGTAGTCGTCACCAAACTGCTTGTGCATGCGCATTCTGGCCTGGCTGGCATTACTGGGACAATTCAGCGCCAGCTTCGGCGTGTCCGGTCCTTCGAGAACCGGCCACTTAACTTTTTTCGTGCCGTTACTTACCGGCTTAGTCTCCGCCCCTAGACTTACTTCGCCCATAGACAGAGCGGCAGCTAATGAGGCACTCTGCTTAAGAAAATGTCTCCGGCTATTCATAAGTTACCCACCAGACTGAGAAGATTACTTTGATCCATTTGTGTTCCGATCTCTTCCTAAAACAAACTCACACACTCAGGGCTTGACCACCGTTCCATCAATCGTCCTATCGGTGGAATAAGCGCCGCCGTTTGGAATTGGCCCCAGTGGATTCTTTGCCACCAGCTCTTCGTTGATGTCGACTCCAAGACCCGGCTTTCCGCTACCGTAGAGGTAGCCTTTGCGAATTTCTCCCGTGCCGGGAAACATCTCGTGCACAATGGGCGGAAAATGATTCTCTTCCTGAACCCCGAACGCGGTGCTTGAAATGTCAACGTGGTAGCTCGCGATCTGGTTGATGGGATCGTTTTCACCGCCCTCCTGAAAGGCTGTCCTCACGCCGAAGAGTTCACACAGGGTGGTGAGCTTCTTGATCGGCGTGATTCCCCCCGTCGCGGCCACGCGGCAGCGGATGAAATCGATCAGCCGATCCTGCACCAGCGGGATCACTTCAAAAGGGTGGGAAAACACTTCGCCTACTGCTTGCGGCGTGGTGCAGATCTCGCGGATGTTGCGGTAGTACGCAACCTGTTCCGGAGGCAGGATGTCTTCGACGTAGAACATCTGATAGGGTTGCAGCCGCCGCGCCAGCTCGACCGCATTCATGCCGCTCAGGTGGGAATGCACGTCGTGAATAAGCTTGGGTCCAAAGCCAGCCTTGTCGCGCAGATACTCGAAAAGAGGAGGGATGGTGTCGACCAGTTGCTGCTCATCAAAGGCAGTCCCCTGGTAGCCTCCCTCGGGACGGTTGCCCTGCCCGGCCGGGGTAAAGCCGCCCCCGCCATAGCCGCCGAGCTGGATGCGCACGTGCGTGAATCCGTTGGCGAGGGACTTCTGCAAGGTGTCCAGGCACTCCTCTTTCGTCTTGCCGCCCTGATGGTCATAGACTGGGACACCGTCCCGGGCTTTTCCGCCCAGCATCTCGTAGACCGGCATACCGGCCCGCTTGCCCTTGATGTCCCATAGGGCCATGTCCATGGCGGAGAGCGCATTGTTGTTCACCGGGCCGTTGCGCCAGTAGGTCCGCATCTGCGCCGACTGCCACAGGTCTTCGATCCGGTCGGGGTCTTTGCCGATCAGCCAGGGTTTGAGATTTTCTTCCAGCGCGGTGACCACGGGCATGGTTTCGTAGTGGTTGTTGGCCGAACCGATGCCGTAAAGACCCGGCTCGCTGGTAATGATCTTGAGGAAGACCCAGCGATAGCGGCTGCCGCCATTGGTGGTAATGACCTTGCAATCCTTAATGGTGAGTGGTGGAAGTCCGTTGGTTCGGCTGGAGGAAGCTTCTTGAGCGTTCGCGACCGAGAGCAGCGGCAGCGAAGCGACGGCTGACTTGATGAGTTCCCTACGATTCACCCTGGTATTCCCTCCGGATCGCCGCAACATCTGCGGGATTGCAAGACCGTTACCTGACCGACTCTTGAACGCCGGGAATAATAGAAGGTGCAATCGCGGTTTCCGCAACGTTAGAGAGGAGCTCTAACATTGCGCTATCCTCCTGTTAAATAAATAGTTACGCTAACCTTCACGAGTTAACGGTAGCTACCTGGCGGGGAATGGAGGCTTTGTAAGGATTCCCAGGGGCTAAACTGTTCTGGTCCGTCGAAGTACCGAATTTGTTCCTATGGACTCAATCACCCAAAGTCACTCTCGTGCGGGAAAAATCGCAGCAACAGAACACGAAGCAGCCATTCTCCGCCGGCACCTCCAGGAAATCATCGAGGGAACCGCATTCAGGGGAAGTCATCGCAGTGGGCAATTTCTCAAGCACATCGTCGAGCAAGCGATCGCCGGCAACTTCGATTCCCTAAAGGAGCGGGCCATCGGAATCGAGCTTTTCGGGCGATCTCCTTCCTATGACACGAGCGAGGACGCCATTGTCCGGGTGACGGCCAGCGACGTGCGCAAACGTCTGCTTCAGCACTACGGCAAGTATGGAACCGCATCGGAGATCCGCCTGAGCCTTCCCTCAGGCTCTTACATTCCGGAGGTCCGCCGGGATTCTCAGCCGATTGAGCCCCCCGCCGCGCCGGCCGCGGCTCCGCCCGATGCCGTTTTGCCGAATGCAGCTGACCAGGCATCGGCCGAAACGCCGCAGCTCGCCCCCCTTCCTCAACCGGTCGGGAGCCTCCGCGTTGCAAGTAAATGGGTAGTCCTTGGAATTCTGTTGGCAGGATTGAATCTTGGCGCCTGGGTTGTGTTCTGGAACCGTTCTTCTCGAATTGAGCCGCGGCCAAGCTCCATCTTGCCGTGGTCAGGGCTTTTCCGCTCCTCGGGCTCGACCAAGGTAATTACCAGCGACTCTAATATCGAGAAGATCGAACGGCTGAGCGGTCAACCGATATCGCTCTCGGACTATGCGAACCAGCAATATATTCCCAATCCCAGCGCTCTCCCGCCGGAAATACTCCTTTTCTGTAAGGATTTCCTTCGCGGAGACCTGGCCCCTACGGTCGATGTAGGGGTGGTCGCAAGGATCGCTGCATTGGCTCAGACTAGCTCCAGCAAGATCGATGTGCGAGGGGCCCGGGAGATCCGTCTCTCCGACGTGTATACGGACGATAATTTCATTTTTCTGGGAAGCCCGCGCTCTAATCGTTGGGCCGGCCTCTTCAACGACCAATTGGACTTCCAGTTTGTTTTGGACAACCAGCGAGAGGTCATTCGCAACGTCCATCCCCGTTCCACGGAGAAGCCGCTTTACGTGCCCACCGCGGGAGGTTACGCGACGGGCCAATCGTTTGCCACGATCAGCTTCATTGGCAATCCAGGCCGGGGTGGACAGGTTTTGCTACTGGCAGGCGCAAACGCAGAGGGTACAGCAGCAACAGGCGAGTTGGTAGCCGATGGGAAGAGGCTGTCCAGCGAATTGAAGAGTTGCGGAATTTCGCCTTCCGGCCCGATCAGGCATTTCCAACTCTTGCTAGCGCTCAATACCATGGCAGGTTCGCCGAGTGATGTGAAGGTGATCGCGTGCCATATCCTGCCTGGCAATCCTGCGCAATAAGTGGGCGGTGATTCGTTTGCTCAACCGCCCACCCAAGGCTCTACAGATCCATACCATATTGCGCGTTCGCTAAAGTTGTGGCGCGGGGACGTGGTTCGCTGGCCAGCTCCATCACCAGCCGTTCCAGGACCAGGCGTTTATCGGGCGGTGAGGAGCGCAGTTCGAGATCGGCATGGGCAATCAGGCGAAGCATTTGTGTGAGCTCCCGCCGCGAGCCGTAGCGGCGGGCCTGGCGAATGAGGTCCTCGGCGGCAAAGGGAGGCATGCGGAAACCCTGCCAAAGCGCCTGCCAGATAGCGCGCGAATCGCGCACGTTTTTCTCCAGGATGACGACCATCTGGCGAAAGGTCCGCGCCAGCATGTAGAGATGCCCAATGGCAGAGTCCTCACCGCCGTCGGAGGCATTCAGCAGGCCATGCAGCAGGGCAAGGGCCCTGGGTTTGTCCCGCGCGGTGATCGCGTCCGTCAGCTCGTAGAGTGACCGCTGCTTGGCCGCCAGCACCATGGTCTCCACGTCACCCAGCGTGATGCGCCGCCGGTCAAAGGCATACAACATCAGCTTCTCGAGCTCACTCGAAATGAGCATCATATCGGCGCCCAGGGCATCGGCTAGCTCGCGGGCCGCGTCGGCATCAAACTTCATCCCGCGGCTATCGGCGGTTGCGATCAGCCAGCGCACAGCATCTGCTTCGTCCACCCGGGCCAGCTCCACCAAACCACAATCATCGCCCAGCGTTTCCCGGATTCGTTCATAGCGCTCCTTGTCTTGCATGTCCATTCGTCTCAGGTCGGCGGGGAGGCGCAGGTGATCGGCGACGAAGATGAGCACCGCCTGGGGATTGGGGGAACGGAAGTAATCTTTGAGAGCCGCGAACTCCTCTTTCTTCGCACCACGGGTATAGAGGGTTTTCAGGTTTCTGACGAAGATGACCTGGAAGGGAGCCATCAGAGAAGGTGTGCGGGCGAGGTCGAGCACATGAAAAATACTGGTCTCGGCCAGATCGAGATCGCTGAGCGAGAACTCGCGAAGCGTAGGGTCTATGAGCGAGTCCACGACAGCGCGGCGGCAGCGCTCGTAGAGAAAGACTTCATCGCCGGCGAAGACGTATCCCGCGCGCAAGGGAGCTCTTGATGCGGCTGCGGTTTTTATCTCGGCTACGAAGCGATCGGAAGAGGAGAAACTGCGAAGCTTGCTGGTGTCATCCGTAGGCATTTAGAAGGATTCCAGAATATCGCTCACCAGAGCTTGGGCAAAGTCCCGCGAGAGGCGCTGGACCGCGGGAGTATCTTCTTCGATAAAGCTGGTCACATCAGCGGTGGTTTCGAACTGCTCATGAAACACATAGTTGGTGTGCTGGTAGAGAACACGGTGGTCGCGGTCGGTCACCAGCACGTTGACGTTGATAGTCACCAGGAAGCTGGAGGTGACGCTGGTGGTTTGCCCCGTCACAGTAGTGGTCTCGGTGCGGTAGGTTAAGGGCTGCACCGATTCGGAGATGATGGTTCCGTCGACGGTGGCGTCGGCTCCATCGCCTCGCTTCGGTCGCGATGGTAAGACGGGTGCGATCGGTAAATTCGCGGATGACCGCCTGCGTCATAGCAATTTCCGTGTGGTAGGACTGCGTCTTGTTCTTGAAGACGGGAACAGCCAGGGTATGGACGGTGTCCGGCAGATGAGCGGCAGATCCGAGCGTGTGGTATCCGCAACCGGAGACGCCAGGCAAAGCAAGAGCCACCAACAACACCAAGAAACCGCGCATGCTGTGTGTATTGTCGCATCCGGGGGAGGCTCTTCTGATCGCAGGAAAAAAGCGCCGCGGCTAAAGAGTCCACTCGGCAGTAGGAACTGGACGGGTGCCCCAGGTTCGCCAAAGCGTACCTGGGCCGAAAATGATATTTTTCGATTGCTTTCGGTTGGACGGCTCAGCCGCACCGATTGGATTCAGCTTGACGGACAGTTAAAAGCGTTCGTGGGGCTACGCCCATCGTTTTCGGCCCAGGTACGCTTTGGCGAACCTGGGGCACCCGTCCAGTTCCTACTGGGTTCTGCTAGGAGACCGGCTCCTGCCGAGTGGAGTTCTTACGCAGACAATTCAGCCCGCATTACACGGCTAAACATCTTGAGGAACAACTCATGCGCGGTCCGTTCGGGACTCGATCCTGAACCGGCAGGATGGCAGAAAAAGCAAGAGCCCCATTTCCGGAGAAATGGGGCTCTTGCTTGTGGAAGCTGAATGGGGCTATGCGGGTGAGGGCTGGCTTTCACCGCCGAACCCGGGCGCTCGACCAGGCTCCGGCTTGATCACATGCTGCACGTCGCCGGTAGAATTGCCCGGCGGCGGCCCAAGCGGCGGCAGCGGGGGCAGTTCCTTGCCTTCGATGATCATGCGAATGTCATTCGCATCCAGGGTCTCACGATCCAGCAGGGCTTGCGCCATGCGGTGCATCGTGTCCTTATGGTCGCCAAGGATGGAATAGGCAGACTTGTAGGCTTCGTCCACCAAACTCCGGACTTCGGCATCGATCTGACGCGCCGTCTCCTCGGAGAAGTCGCGGTGCTGGGCAATCTCGCGGCCGAGGAAGATCTGCTCTTCTTTCTTGCCGAACGTCAACGGACCCATGCGGCTCATGCCGTACTCGCAAACCATCTTGCGCGCCAGATCCGTCGCCCGTTCGATGTCATTGCCGGCGCCGGTGGTCTTGCGATTCATAAAGATCTCCTCGGCACAGCGGCCGCCCATCAAAATGGCGAGCTGGGTTTCGAGGTAATCCTTGGTGACGGTGTGCTTGTCCTCTTCGGGCAACTGCATGGTTACGCCCAGAGCCATGCCGCGCGGAATGATGGTGACCTTATGCAACGGGTCAGCATGATCACGCATGGCAGCCACCAGAACGTGGCCCGCTTCGTGGTACGCCGTATCGCGCTTGTCATCCTCGGAAAGGAGCATGGACTTGCGCTCGGCACCCATCATGACCTTATCCTTGGCCAGTTCAAAATCAAACTGGTGCACCGCCTTGCGGTTGGCGCGGGCTGCATTGAGCGCTGCCTCATTCACCATGTTCGCCAAGTCGGCGCCGGAAAAACCAGGGGTTCCACGAGCCAGAATGCGAAGGTCGACATCTTCCGCCAAAGGAACTTTCTTGGCGTGGACACGGAGCACTTCCTCGCGTCCGCGTACGTCCGGCCTGCCCACCACGACACGGCGGTCAAAACGGCCGGGACGCAGTAGAGCGGGATCGAGCACATCGGGACGGTTGGTCGCGGCGATCAAAATCACACCGTCATTGGACTCGAAGCCGTCCATCTCAACCAGCAACTGATTCAGTGTCTGCTCGCGCTCATCGTGTCCGCCGCCCAGACCAGCGCCGCGGTGACGTCCGACAGCGTCGATTTCGTCGATGAAGATGATGCAGGGGGCATTCTTCTTGCCCTGCTCAAAAAGGTCGCGCACACGGCTTGCGCCGACGCCAACAAACATCTCCACGAAGTCGGAACCGGAGATGGAGAAGAACGGCACATTGGCCTCGCCGGCAACAGCCCGGGCCAAGAGCGTCTTACCGGTGCCCGGAGGTCCTACCAGGAGCACTCCCTTAGGGATGCGGCCGCCCAACTTCTGGAACTTCTGGGCTTCGCGCAAAAACTCGATAATCTCCTTCAGCTCTTCTTTGGCCTCGTCGACGCCAGCCACGTCCTTGAAGGTGATCTTCTTTTGTTGCATGGAGAGCAGACGCGCACGGCTCTTGCCGAAGGACAAGGCCTTATTACCACCGCTCTGCATCTGCCGCAGCATGAAGAACCAGAGGGCTGCGATTACGATGATGGGAGCGAAGTTGAGAAGAATCGGTAGCCAGGAATTGCCCTGCGTGTCCTTAACCGTGATGCTGACATGGTTGTCTTGAAGGATCTTGAACATGTCAGGGTAGTTGGCCGGGACTGTGGTGTGGAAGGCTTCTCTGTCGCTGGCATAGTGGCCGTGGACTTCACTGTTGATCACGGTTACATCACTAATTTTCCCCTGCTGTCCGTCCTGCATGAATTGAGAGAAGGAGATCTCCCGGTCATGACTCATGCCCGTGCTTTTTTGGACGATCTGCCAAAGTAAAACCAGGCAAGCCAGGATAAATACCCAGAAAATAATTGTCTTGACCGTCGAATTCACGAAAAACCCTCTTTCTACTGCGCCTCGATAAAGAGAAGGGACCATTCAGGGCGGAGCCAATCGCTACACCGGGAACGTTCTTGCAGCCTTTGACATCTATTAGACGACGGTAATCTGCCGCGGATTCGAAGACTGGTGGATTTCCGATACGGCACTAACCGTACGCGCCCCACCCTTACCCTTTGCGCCAAATTTATTCTACTCCGCGTAGGCCGGAAACGTCTCCGAAAGCGCGGGAAAGCGTGTCCGAAGTTATACGGAGAGGGTACTGCCCCCCAGTTACCTCGACTTTTCGGTCTTCAGGCCAGGAATTGGGCGGTAAAGATAAATTCGGGGGCGTCCACCTCGACCCCACGCATCCAGATAATTCTTCCTTCCCACTCCACGACCGGCCAGTTTTTTCGTTCTCCGCCAAGCACGTGGAGCCGGTCGAGAACTTCTGCAACTTTCCTGGGACGCCGGCTGTGCAACAGGGTTACCCGGTCCCCGGCTTTCCAGGGCCGCAAGACGGCGGACGCACTCGATAAGCCCTCCTGCGCGCGCTCGCCGCGCAAACACATGCCGTATTCGGGGGCGCGAATCTCGCCCGGGACAGGAAAGGCGTAGATCGGCCCGGGAATCGGGGGAGCCGAACTCCGAGTCAAACGGATTTCCCGCAGGCTGCGCTCCACCGTGATGCCGCCTGGAAGCTGGAATTTGCCGGGGCGGGACTCACCTATAGCCAGCAGCTGCTCCGTCTGCTCAAAGCTGAGCCTGGCCCCCACTCGCCGCGCTGCCGCACGCACCACCCGGCGAGCCACGGCTGGATGGAGTTCGCGCAAGCGTAGCTGTTCCAGTGCCACGGTTTCTTCCTCAGGGTGGGTGCTGGCTGCCCGGCCGCCCCCGCGAGTGGGCCGTCCGGGCAACAGCAACGAGGGGAGAAGGCGCTGCAATTCTCCCTGCCAGTAGGCCTCCTCGTCGGCAGAAATCGTAGCCAGCCGGGCCAATTGGGCGGCAATCTGGGGATTGAAGGTGCGCAACAACGGCAGCAGCTGCCAGCGGATGCGGTTGCGGGTATACGCCGTGTCCTGGTTGCTGGCGTCTTCACGCCATGGCTGCTGAAGCTCGAGAAGCCAAGCCTCGATAGTGGAACGGCTGTTCTCCAGGAAGGGCCGGAGGATGCTCCCTGGCTCAGCAACCAAGACTGGATGGATACCGCTCAGCCCCTCCGTCCAGGCACCCCGCAGCAGTTTGTGCAGAACCGTCTCCGCCTGGTCATCGAGGGTGTGCGCGGTGGCGACGGCGTCCGCTTCACCAGCCGCGATCAGTTCCCGAAAAAAGGCATAGCGAAGGTTACGGGCGGCCTCCTCCAGGGTTTCATGAAGTGTGGCGGCGGCAGCCGGGGCATTCGCGCGATGCAGGTGGAACGGCAGGCCATAACCTGTGGCGATGCCGGCAACGAATGCCGCGTCTTCCTCGGCAGCGACTCCACGAATCCCGTGGTGAACGTGGGCAACGGAAAGCACGATGCCCAGCGCGTCGCGCTCCTCGAGCAGGCGGCGGAGCAGTGCCACGGAGTCGGCCCCACCGGAGACTGCGACAGCAACCCGCTGGCCGGGACGAAAGAGGCGGTGTCGCAGAGTGGGCGGCTGCATCGCTGCGGCTATGTTAAGCGGATTCCACGATTACCGTCTCTCAACCGGCCTTAGAGAGGTGGGGCTTTTCTTGGGGAAAAGCCCCGTGTGAAGCATCTTTACCGATTTAGATTTATCGTGGAACCGCTATCGAGCATGAAGGGAGTTAGATAGCTATACTGCGGGCATGTACCAGATAAGAGCAGCGACGCCCGCAGACGCGGCTATCATCACCCACCACAGGCGGCGAATGTTTGTGGACGCTGGGCGCCAGGACAACAGGATCCTGGATGTGATGTCGGAGCACTTCAAACCGTGGGTCGAAATCCGGCTAGCGGACGGACGGTATCTCGGCTGGCTGACCACCGAAGGTGGCAAGGTGATTGCCGGCGCAGGCTTGATCGTCCTCGACTGGCCACCGCATCCGCTTGATCCTCGTCAGGATAAGCGCGGCTACCTGTTGAATGTTTACGTGGAGCCGGAACATCGCCGCAAGAAACTGGCCAGCCACTTGATCGATCAAGCACTGGCTGAGGCGCGCAAACAGAAAATTCGTGTGGTCGCCCTGCATTCGACCGATGCTGGCAAGCCGCTCTATGAGAGCAACGGCTTCCGTCGAACCAATGAGATGTTCTATGTGGAATCGGTAGAGGGCTGAGCCCTTCCTGCTATACTCCGAGGTTTATGCGGGTCTTCGTCATTCTCCCGGCCGCCGGAATGGGAACGCGCATGGCGCCCGGCCACGCGACCCCCAATGCGCCCAAGCAATTTCTTGCCTTGCATGGGACGCCGATTCTGGTCCACAGCTTGCGAGCGTTCGCGGCCGTGCCGCGGGTGAGTTCCATTTATGTAGCCGTTCGTAAGCCGGAGATCACCCGCATGGAGACGCTGATTGCCGAACATGCCTTGACCGCGCGGGTGCAGGTGGTGGAGGGCGGGGATACCCGGCAAGAGTCGGTGAGCCAAGCGCTTAAAGTTCTCTCGGCCGAGGACGATGACATTGTCCTGGTTCACGATGCGGTGCGGCCGCTCATCGACCCCGCGACCATCGAGCGAACCATCGAAGCAGTAGAAATTTATGGTGCGGCCATCGTAGGCCTTCCGGCAGTGGATACTATCAAACAGGTGGAGCGCACTGCCCGCGGGGCCATTGTGACGGCCACCATTCCCCGGGAATACATTGTGCAGGCGCAGACACCGCAGGGTTTTCGCTGGAGCGTCCTGCGTCAGGCCTTCGCGGACGCAGAGGCGGATGGATTTGTGGGTACCGATGAAGCCAGTGTGGTCGAGCGATCGGGGGCACAGGTGGCGGTGGTCATGGGATCCCCGGCGAACTTAAAAATTACCCATCCTGGTGATCTGAAGCTGGCAGAGTTCTACTTGCAAGACAGGTCTTGAAATGAGCATGAGAATAGGCTACGGCTGGGATTCGCACGCATTCCAGGCCGGGGTGCCGCTGAAAATTGGGGGCATTGCAATCGATCATCCAGAGGGCCTGGCCGGGCACTCGGATGGCGACGTGCTCTTGCACGCCATTACCGATGCCCTGCTGGGCGCGCTTGCCGTGGGTGATATCGGCAGCTTTTTTCCTCCCGGCGATCCGCGCTGGAAAGATGCCGATTCTGCGATTTTTCTCAACCTGGCCCTGGAAGAGCTGCAGACCGCCGGATATCGCATCGTCAACGTCGACACCACGCTGGTACTGGCCGCACCCAAGATAGGGCCCATCTCGGGTGATATGCGGCAACGGGTGGCGGAGCTGTTGGACATTGAGCCGAACGCGGTGGGCATCAAGGCCAAGACTCCGGAAGGTCTGAATCAGGATCACGTAGCCCAGGCGCACGCCGTGGTTCTGTTGGAGAAATCCGAAGACAAGACCGGGATTGGGTTGCTGGAAGCCGAGGTCGATGACCCCGCCACAGTGGACGAGGTGCTGACCCACATCGGGTTGAGCGAAGGCCTTGGCAGCAGTAAGAGCAGACGCATGGTGCCGCTGCCAGTCTTCGATACGGAAGATATCACCTAACGCGCACCCTCCTCAGGGCTAAACAGTCCAAATTAGGAGACACTGGTTGGTCGATACACCGGCCGTGGAAATGAAATAGCATCGGAAAAGCGATGCCAGAAATCCTCCAAAATCCTCGCGTTCGTTTCGCGCCCTCACCTACCGGCTACCTCCATGTAGGTGGCGCGCGCACTGCCCTCTTCAATTGGCTCTTTGCCCGTCACACCGGCGGCACCCTCATTTTGCGTATCGAAGATACCGATTTCGAGCGGTCCTCCGAGGACATGGTGCAGGGCATCCTCGATGGCATGCGCTGGCTCGGCATGGAATGGGATGAAGGGCCGTTCTTTCAATCCCAGCGGCTGCCTCTCTACCAATCTACGGCCGAGAAGCTGCGCGCAAGCGGGCACGCCTACTACTGCTTTTGCACTAAGGAGGAACTGGAGGAACGGCGGCGTCAGGCCGTGGCCGCGGGCAGACCTCCGATGTACGACCGGCGCTGCCGGGCCATCGATCCAGCCGTGGCCCACGAGAGGTTTCTGGGCGGCGAGCCCGGCGCCCTGCGCTTCGCCGTGCCCGAGGGAGGAGCGACTGCATTCGAGGACGCGGTCTTCGGCCGGGTGGAATTCGCCAACGCGGAACTGGAAGACTTTGTGCTGCTGCGCTCCGACGGCGTGCCCACCTATCACCTGAGCGTGGTCGCCGACGACCTGGATATGCAACTCACGCACATCATTCGCGGCGCGGACCACATCTCCAATACACCCAAGCAAGTATTGCAGTACCAGGCCCTGGGACAGCCTCTGCCGGCTTTTGCTCACCTTCCCCTGATTCTCGGACCCGATAAAAGCCGGCTCTCCAAGCGCCACGGCGCCACCAGCGTTCTGGCCTACCAGGACATGGGAATTGTGCCGGAGGCCTTCCGCAATTTTCTGGCTCTGCTGGGCTGGACGCCAGGCAATGCAGAAAAGGATCGGGAGATCTTCTCCTCCGAAGAGCTGATCGCCCTTTTCTCACTGGATGGCATTTCGCGGTCGAATGCCGTTTTCGACAATGAGAAGCTGGCCTGGTTCAATACCGAATGGATACGACGCTACTCGCCGGCGCAGCTATTGCCTCTGATCGAAGCGGAGTGGGCAAAGGCCGGAGTCTCCTCCGGCCGTAACAGGGAAGAGATCCTGGCAGCGATTGCTTTACTCCAGCCCAGGGCGCGCAGCCTGAAGGATTTTGCCGGAGCATTTCGCGGCTACTTCAGCGACGCCTATGAGTACGATACAGCCGCAGTGACTAAATTCCTCTCCGACGAGCGGAGCCGCGGGCTGCTGATGGAACTTGGCGACCGCTACCAATCCCTGGACGAGTTTACCGAGACGGCGGCGGAGCAGTTGCTGCGGGCGTTTGCCGAGGAAAAAGGCGTCAAGGCCGGCACCCTAATCAATGGATCGAGGGTCGCGTTGACCGGGCAGGGCGTAGCCCCGAGCCTCTTCGCGGTGATGGCCGCTTTGGGCAGGGAGCGGGTGGTAAAGAGGTTGAAGGCAGCAGGCGAGATTCCCTCTGTGCAAGAGCAGTTGGGCGTGCAACAAGCGCCCTAAGTCTTCGCGCTACTGGGCGACTACGGTGACCGAGACAGGAATGGTGTGCGGCGGCAAGCAGGCGTTCGCGTCGCAGGCCTGGTAGCGAAGTCCTCCCTCCAAAAGATGCTCGCCCGGCTGGGCCGTCACGTGAGCATGCAAGATGAACTCGCCGGTATACACACTAAGCTTTTCCCGCGGGGCAAACTGCGGCGAATATTGAGTGCCTGCCGGGAAGTCAACCGCCCTGACGTTGAGACCCTCCACCTCGACCACTGCGAGCCGCGTCGGGATCAAAGTCTTGTCCGCTGGTTCGTGGGAGTTGATGTGCAGGCCATCGGCCACGTGAAAGTGAAGATCGATCTGGGCTGCGTGGCGCGCGGGAATGTTTATCTTGTCGGGGTAAAGGAACTGCACCGCCGCAGCCGCATCGCCTCGCTGATTGGCCCCCTCGGGCAGCGGTAAGGGCTGGTCCTTTATTACCTGTCCGGAAGAGGCCAGGCAAACAATCCCAAATATGGCAGTGAAGCGGAGCATCCTATTTGCCTCCGGCGGCCAATGCCTTCTTTATGCTGGCCTCGACTTCGTCCTTTGAGACCAACCCGGCGGTCTCGGCGACAATCTTTCCGTCCCGCCCGACAAAGTAAGAGGTAGGGAGGAACTCGACACCGCCATACTTGCGCGACACGGCGTCGTCCCCCACCAGCAATGGGTAGTTGAGGCCCTGTTCCTGGCCGAATTTTGCCAGCTTGGCCCGCGGGGTATCGGCATCATCCTCGGAAACGCCCAGAATTTCAAAGCCTTGGGGAGCATACTGGCTGTGCAAGGCCACCAGCCAAGGCATTTCAATCTTGCACGGCGCACACCAGGTGGCCCAGAAGTTGATCAATACGGCCTTACCCCTGTAATCAGAGAGGGAGAGCTTCTTGCCTTCGACCGTTCGCAGGCTGAATTCGGGGGCGCGCTTTCCACGCAGATCAGGAAGGCCCTCGTCGGCGGCTACATCTTGCTGCACAGACTGGTTATTGGTGGTTTCAGGAGCGGCAGCCCCCTGCGCCTGGCGCTGCGCATATTGCTTGCGGCGCTTGTAATTGGCATAACCGGACCACACCATAAGAGCGAACGCGGCCAGCACCACAACAATAACCCATCGATTGCGCTTCACGTCGAGTGACCTTCTTCGGGCGAGGTTGCAACCTTCGGTTGCAGACATTTGCGCCTCGACCCATTCTAAAGGACACCCCGGCAGAGCGCTTTAAACGGCGCCCGCGCCTGCTGTTACGATCAATTGTTTTGGGGATTGCGAATTGATGAACATACCGACTCCAGCCCAGCTGATACGCATCGAAGCCGAGGCGCTGCTTCGACTTGCAGACCGTCTTGAGGATGGCATGTCGGCCAGCTTCAGCCAGGCCTTGGAGCTGGTGGTGGAGTGTGGGCGGCGGCGCGGGCGGGTCGTCGTTACCGGAATAGGCAAGAGCGGCATCATCGCGCAGAAGCTGGTGGCCACCTTTAATTCAACGGGAACCCCGGCCCTGTTTCTGCACCCGGCGGAGGCGCTGCACGGCGACCTGGGCATGCTGGCCAAAGGCGACCTGGTGCTCGCCCTCTCCTATAGCGGCGAGACGGAGGAGATCGTGCGCCTGGTGCCTACGCTTAAGCGAATGGGCGATGCCCTGATCAGCTTCTGCTGCGCCATGAGTTCAACGCTGGCGCTGGCCAGCGACGTGGTCCTCGACGTCAGCGTGGAGCAGGAGGCGTGCGGAATGGGCTTGGCGCCGACCGCTTCCACCACGGTGATGCTGGCACTGGGCGACGCCTTAGCCATCGCGGCGTCGCTCAAGAAGGGCTTCCGTGCGGAGGACTTCGCGGACCTGCATCCGGGGGGGAAGCTGGGCAGAAAATTAGCCCGGGTGAGAGAAGTGATGCACGCCGGCGATGCTATTCCCAGGGTGTCCGCTGCCACGCCGATGCCGGCGGTGATCTACGAGATGAGCCGCAAAGGCCTGGGCATGACCACCGTGACCGAAGGGGAAACTCTGCTTGGCATCATGAGCGACGGCGACCTGCGCCGCCTGCTGGAACGGAAGGGGCCGGAGGCGCTGGCGATGACCGCAGGCGACGCCATGAACGCCGCGCCCAGGACCGTTGCCCCAGAGGAGTTTGCCGCCCGCGCCCTGAGCATCATGGAAGAAAAAAAGATCACCTCGCTGGTGGTCGTCGACCCCGCGCGTGCCGTGGCCGGAGTTCTCCATCTTCACGATTTGTGGGGACTTGAGCTGATCTGAGTCCTGGCTATTTTCAGCCGTTGAAGTGGACTATTCGCGATTCGGGGCAGGCAAACAGGACCATGTCCTGGGTAACTTTCAGCCGTCCCTGCGGGACTGCTCGTTGGCACTTGCTAACCCAGGACTTGCGTCCTGGGCTATTCTCAGCCAGAGCTGTCCAAATAACGAGAATCGGGTTGGTCTTAGGTGATCGCCAAATAGCATTCATGTTGCGGTCGAGTTCACCCAGGACTGACATCCTGGGTCATTCTCAGTCGTCCCTTCGGAGTCTGTGTCGTAGCTAAGAAATCGACGAAAAGCTATACGAATTGACCAGCAGAATTCATCGTCATTGATACGGAAATGGTCGACTCTAGCTCAGCTCCGATGTGCTACGACACAGACTCCTTCGGGACTGATCGCGGTGGATAACCATACCCAGGACTGCGTCCTGGGCTATTCTCAGCCGTCCCTGCGGGACTGGTTCTTGCTCTCAAAGCCTACCCAGGACTGCGTCCTGGGCTATTCTCAGCCGTCCCTGCGGGACTGGTTCTTGCTCAAAGCCTACCCAGGACTAGCGTCCTGGGCTACTCTCAGCCGTCCCTACGGGACTAAATGCCGGGGGCGCCTACGTGGCAGCGGCTTCTGCCGACTCGACACTATCGTAACTTTTGATCAGGGTGTTGGCACTGGTAATCTTCAGCAGCTCGGCAACCCGGTAGTTGACCGCCACCAGCCGGACGGTACGACCGTGGCGTTTGCCGGAGACGTAGTAGTTGAGGATGACACCCAGCCCGGCGGAGTCAATGTATTCCGACTCGGTAAAGTCAAGGATGGTCAGCTTCTCCGCGCCGCCCTGGAGAGCCTTCTGAAACTCGAACAAGTTGCTCAGGGTAATCGGGCCGTGCAGGCGAAATATGCGGGTATCTGCCGTGCTGCCGGGAACGACTTCAAAGGTCAAAGGTTCGTTATACATAGCATCCGTGATTGTAGAAAGTGCGCTGCCCGGTTTGATGACAGTCCGGTGAATACCACCATCTTTGCCGCGAGTGCGCCGGCTTCGCGCTCCCGGTCATGTGAACCGTCCTTGAACCATTTAGAATTGACGGACGCTACTCGAGAAAGTATCCCCAAGAATGCACCGTTGGTCGAAGCTGTTCATCCCTACTCTACGTGAAGCCCCGGCCGATGCCGAGGTAGCCAGTCACAAATTTCTATTGCGCGCCGGATACATTCGTCAAGTGGGGGCGGGAATCTACTCCTACCTCTTCCTCGGCCAACGCTCCATCAACAAGATTCAGGCCATCGTCCGGCAGGAGATGGACCGCATCGGGCAGGAGTTCCTCTTGCCGGCGCTCCATCCGCGCGAGTTGTGGGAAGAGAGCGGACGATGGACGGTCATGGGATCAAACCTGTTCAAGCTGCAGGATCGCAAGGGCGCCTGGCTGGTCCTGGGCATGACGGAAGAAGAGGTGATGACCGACATAGCCCGCAAGGAGCTGCGCAGTTACAAGCAGTTGCCCCAGATCTGGTATCAGATTCAGACCAAATTCCGCGATGAACCGCGCCCCAGGGCGGGCCTGTTGCGAGTGCGCCAGTTCATCATGAAAGACAGCTATTCCTTCGACCTGGATGCGGCCGGTCTCGACCTCAGCTACAAGAAGCACGACGCGGCCTATCGCGCGATTTTTACCCGCAGCGGGCTGAACTTCGTCGCAGTGGAGGCCGACTCGGGCGCCATGGGCGGCTCCCAGTCGCAGGAGTTCATGGTCTACGCGGAGGCGGGAGAAGACCTGATCGCCAGTTGCCCCGCGTGCAACTATGCGGCCAACCTGGAGAAAGCCACCTCGCGGCTGCCCGCGGTGGAAGATCTGCCTCCGACTGGAGACGGTGCACCAGAGCTAGTGCATACCCCGGGCCGTCGCACCATCGAAGAGGTGGGCGCCCTCCTGGATCTGGATGCGGTATACCAGATCAAGACCATGGCCTATATGGCCTTAACCCCGCAGGCGAAGGTGGGGGCGCCGGAGATTGCCAGCCCGGTAGTGGTCCTGCTGCGCGGGGACCACACCATCAACCCAGCCAAACTCGCCGCCCTCTTTCCCGGCACCCGGGAATTGCGGCCGATGCTGGCCGAGGAGATCCTGAATACGTTTCATTCCCCGGCTGGTTATCTGGGCCCTATCGGTCTCGATGTTCTGGCGGCGGGCGAGCAGGCGGAGGCGGGCAAAGTGACCGTCATTCTGGATTTGGCTCTCGAGGACCGTCACAATCTGGTCACCGGCGCCAACCGGGAGGAATATCATCTGCGCAACGTAACCCGGGGCCGGGACTTCACTCCTACCCGGATCGCCGACGTGCGCAACGTCATGGAAGGGGAAAATTGCCCCCAATGTCCAGCCTCGCCGGGCAGCCCGCTGAGAGTAGCAAAAGCCATTGAGGTGGGACACATCTTCAAGCTGGGTTACCGGTATTCCGACGGCATGGGGGTCCGCGTATTAGACCCCGGAGGCAAGGAAGTAACGCCCATCATGGGCTGCTACGGGATTGGGATCGAGCGCATCCTGACCGCGGCTGTGGAGCAAAACCATGACGCGAACGGCTTCTGGCTGGGGCGCTCGATTGCGCCTTTCGATGTCGTGGTGACCGTGACCAATATGGGCGATGCGAACCTGGCCGCTACCGCCGAGCAGGTAGCCCTGAAGCTCGAGGAAGCCGGATTCGAGGTTTTACTGGATGACAGGGATGAGCGGGCGGGTGTCAAATTTAAAGATGCGGACCTGATCGGCATACCTTTCCGCATCAATATAGGTAAGAAGGTCGCAGAAGGACGGGTGGAGCTGGTAACGCGCTCCACGGCGAGCAGCCAGGACGTGGGCATCACAGAGATCGCGCCGCGGCTGCGGGAGATTGCCGGTACCGTCTAAGAGATATCGTCCAGGGGGATGTAGGAGTTCATCCATTGACCGTCAAAATCAAGGTCGTACGCGCAAGCTTACTTGAGCACCCGGTGCGCAACATCATCCTGATCGCACTGGTAGGCACGTTCCTGCTGGGCTTGGTGGTGTGTGAATCGATCTTCGGCTACTACTACTTCAGCTACCGGCACAAAGTGGATGAGTGGCTGCAGAAGCCACTCTTTGAACAGACAGCGAAGATCTATGCCGCGCCTAAGGAGTTACGCGTCGGGCAGAAGCTGACTCCGCAAGCGGTTGCGCAGGAATTGCGCAGAGCTGGTTACAGCGGAGACGACGATCGCGAGAAGTCGCGGATGGGCACCTACTCGCTCAACGATGCAAGCATTACCATCCAACCCGGGCCGCAATCGTATCACTCTGAACAGGGCGCCACTGTCACCTTCGACAAAGGTATGGTCAAGTCGATTTCCGGCGACGGAGGCCAGGCGCTGGACGCTTACGAGCTGGAACCACAGCTAATCACCGCGCTCTCCGAAGGGCAGAACCGCACCAAGCGCCGCCTGGTCAACTTTAACGAACTGCCGCCCAACCTGGTCAATGCCGTAACCTCGATCGAGGACCGCCGATTCTTTGAACATGGCGGGGTCGACTACTTCCGCCTGCTGGGGGCGCTGCGCGACGATCTGCGGCTGGGCCGGCGGCGGGAGGGCGGATCCACGCTCACCATGCAGTTGGCGCGCGGCTTCTTCCTGACGCCGGAGAAGAAACTGAAGCGCAAGATCATCGAAATTGCCATCACTTTCCAGCTGGAGAATCGCTTCAACAAGCAACAGATCTTTCAGATCTATGCCAATGAGATTCCGCTGGGTCAGCAGGGAAGCTTCGCCATCAACGGCTTTGGCCAGGCGGCGCAGACCTACTTCGGCAAAGACGTGAAGGATCTGGACCTGGCGCAATGCGCGATGCTGGCCGGCATGATCCAGCATCCTAGTTTTCTCAACCCCTATCGGCATCCGGACCGGGTGATTCTCCGCCGCAATATGGTGCTCGACGCCATGGTGGAGACGGGAAGATCACCAAGGAAGAGTCGATACAAGCGAAGGCCGAGCCGCTGAACCTGAGGCCCATGAACGTCGACGCGGGCGAAGCGCCGTACTTCGTTGACCTGGTGCGCGACCGGCTGGCGCAGCACATGGGCGATGCGGACTTCAACCATTCCGGGCTGCGCATTTACACCTCGCTCGATCCGGATCTGCAGCGGCTAGCGTCGGAGGCGGTGACAGAGGGCATGAAGGGCGTCGACCTGCAGGTGGAAAAGCTGCATGCGCGCCGCGTGAAAGCCGGAGACGATTCGCCCATCAACTATCCCCAGGTCGCGTTAGTTGCGTTGAACCCGCATACCGGCCAGGTGTTGGCATTGGTGGGAGGGCGGAATTACGGCGCCAGCCAGTTCGATCATGCGGTACAGAACCGGCCGACCGGCTCTGTTTTCAAGCCTTTTGTTTATGCCGCGGCCTTCAACACCAGCTTGGCGGGCACCGTGCTCACCCAACCGGCAGTTGTGCCGCCGGCCAGCGAAGAGGCCGTGTCCACGACACCTGTATCGGTGAACGCGGCATCCGCCGATCCTGCGCCTCCTGATCCAGGCAGACTAAGCGGGGTCTTTACCGCCGTCACCTTGCTTAACAATGACCCCTCGACCTATGAGGGGGGGTATACCCCGAGCAACTACCATAATGACAAGCGTTTCACGGGACAGATCACGGCGCGCACAGCGCTGCAGTTTTCGGAAAATAACGCGACGGTAACTTTGGCCGACATGGTTGGTTACAACAACGTAGCTGCCCTGGCCCGGGATGCCGGGATCAAATCCGCCCGCGGAACGCCGTCGGTTGCCTTGGGCGCTTATGGCTCAAGCCCGCTCGAGATAGCCGGAGCCTATACGGTCTTTGCCAATGGCGGAGTCAAGATAGATCCCTGGCTGCTGGCTTCGATCCGCTCCGCGAACGGCGATGTGCTCAATGACTACCCGCCCAACTCCAAGCCGATCCTCGATCCGCGGGTCGCGTATCTGACCCTGGCCCTTATGCAGAACGTGATCAACTCGGGAACAGCTGCCGTGGTGCGGGCTGACGGCTTCACCGCCCCTGCCGCGGGCAAAACCGGCACCTCGCACGATGCGTGGTTCGCGGGCTTTACCAGCAACCTGCTGTGCGTGGTGTGGATAGGAAATGACGATTACACGGATATCAAGCTGGAGGGCGGCAAAGTAGCGGCGCCGATCTGGGCCGATTTCATGAAGCACGCGGTGCAACTGCCGGAGTATTCCGATACCCGTCAGTTCACCCCTCCTACCTGGAGTCTCCACGGTGCGGCTGGATAAAGTGACCAACCTGCTCGCCGATGCCAGCTGCCCATCGGACTACGATGCGGTTTTCCTCGACGGTACAGCGCCCACGCAGACCTGCGACCAAAGCGCAGGGGATCAGCGCAATGTCTTCCAAAAGCTTTTCGGGATTGGAAAAGAGGCTGCTGTAGCACCCGCGCCGGCGAACGGAGCGCCAGCCTTGCCGCCGCCACAGGTGGGCTCGCAGGCGGCAGCTGCTCCCACCCAGCCGGGCCCGGCTCCGCCTCCTCCTGATGGGCAGAAAAAGAAGAAGCGGGGCTTCTTCGGAAGGCTATTCGGCGGTAAAGGGGATGACGACAACAAGCAGCCGGCACAACCGGACTCCGCGGTGCAACCCCAGTAGCTGAGCCCGTGAGTGTAACCGTGAATGAGATTTAATGTCCGTGAGAACTCGACCCGGCAGAAGTCAGTTTCCCAACAGAACCCACCAGGAACTGGAAGGGTGCCCCAGGTTGCCAAAGCGTACCTGGGCCGAAAACGGTGGGGCGTACCCCCACAACCGTTTTAAACTGCCGTCAAGCTGAATCCAATCGGTGCTGCTGCGTCAACTGAAAGCAATCGAAAAATCATTCGGCAGGTACGCTTTCGAACCTGGGGCCCCGTGGGCTAGGCTTGCTGGCAAACCGGAAAAGCAGAGAAGAAATTAGCTTTTAGCGAGCTTTATTCCTTCTGACATTCGGGACACCAGAAGGTGGAGCGGGCGCCTGGGCCCTTGTTTACGCATGAGAATCGTTGTTCCGCAGCGGCGGCAGGCGGAGCCTTTGCGATGGTAGACCCAGAGCCTGGCGGCAGGATCGCCCGAGTCTGTGGTACGGCGGCCTCCGGTGTAGGTCACGATGGCGTCCCCGGCTCCGTCGGCGACGTTGGCGGCGAGAAAGCGGCGCGCAGTCTCGACCAGGCACTCGATCTCTTGCGCGCGCAAAGCTCGCGATCTTACGGAATGGATTTATTCCGCAGGCAAAGCAAATCTCGGATTTGAAGACGTTCCCGATGCCGGCCATCACCCGCTGGTTCAGCAGGACATTCCCTACCTCTTCGTCGCCATGCTCGACGCAGTCGCGCCACGGCTTCATCGGCGGCAAAGGAGCCGCCCAGCAGATCGGGTCCCAGTCCGGCGACTCCAGCAAACCTCTCCAGAGTGCGCGCCGTGTAAAAGCGGGCAACGGGCACATCGAAAGCGACTGCCAGCAAATCATCCGTGCCCAGGACTACGCGCATGTGGCTGCGAGCACGCTGCCACCGCTCCCCCACCCGGTAGATGTGCCAGCTGCCACTCATCAGCATGTGCGTGGCCAGGATGAGATCGCCGGAAAAATGGATGAGCAGCCATTTGCCGCGCGACTCCACTCGCTCGATGATGCGGCCGGTCACCGGGCTCTGATCGTGCACGCTGGCCAGCGGCGCATAGGCAGTCTCAAAACCCGTGACTCTACGGCCGGCAAATCCCTGCTGCAGAGCACGAGCGGTGCGGAAAATGGTGTCGCCTTCAGGCACGAACCGCTCTCCTACTGCACGTTAGAGGAAATGCCCGAGGGCTGCGCCGCCAGCAACACACGGCGAAAGTTGAGGCCAAGCGGCGCGAGATGGAAACCAGCATCCTGCAGGAAGGAAGCCAGGAAGTGATGCGCCGCGGGCTGGCCGTTGATGGTCGAGATCAGCATGCCGCCCCGCTGGTCTTCCCTGCGCTCCATATCCTCTTGAGCCAGCCCAGCGAGAAAAACGCTCAGGTCGCGCGCGGTTGAGGAGCGCTCCGGTTCGTCGGCGGGCAAGAAGACTTGCAGGTTGGGCTGATTGCGACGCAGATAGGCCACCAGCTCCCCGTTGCGCAGCACGACGCTGGCGCCGACACTGCGCGTGAGTTGGCGCGGGGCGCTCTCCACTGCTTCCTCGTCCTGCGCAGGCCAGCGAAGGACAGAACCGTATAGATTCGCGGGATCGGTGGCCGCAAGTATCACCATCTCCGGCTTCTCGAGCGGCGGCCCATTGCGCAGCGAACGCAGCAAATCGACCGCCGCGGGAAGAGCAAACTGGGTCGCTCCCAAGACCCGCGACAAAATAACCGCGGCGTATGCGGCCGCTTTCTTCTAGCGCCTTGAGCACATCGTAAATAGCGCTGAAACCTCCGGGCAGATTCTCATTCGCAGCCGATTCCCGGGTAAGAACACCATAGCGATTGAGCAGTTGTTGCGCGAAGGCGTGGCTCCATTCCGTCGCTGAGGCGAGCGATGCAGGGACCAGGGTCCAGCGGCCCTGCGCGCTGGGCGGCGTTGTGCGGCGGGAACGGAAGGAGGGCAAATTGTGCTGCCGCTTGGGCTGCCGTGAAGAAGCCGCCGGCCGCGCGACATACGCGCGCAAGGCGTGGAAGGTGTCATTGGTCACCAGTCCGCGCCAGACCAGGTTCCACAACGCATCGAGTGTCTCGCCCGGGTATCCGCCACCGACGGCCTCGTGCAGTTGAGCAAAGAAAGCAGCGCCGCTACGCGCTAGTTGCTCCAGCAGTGCTGTTTCGCGTGGACTCATCGGGTTTTCGGCCGTCTGCGCGGCGCGCGGGGGCAACAGGGTTCTCAGCTTATCGGCCAGGAACAAGCCAATGCGCCCGTCACGCTCGCCCAGCGAATCGAAACCGCACCAGACGACTTCGCCGGCCGCAATCAACGTGTCCAGGCTGCCAGGCGAGTAATTGACCAGGCGCGCGGGCAGAATGGATGTTTCGATCAGCGAGGCGGCCAGCGGAGCGCCTTGCAGATGCTCAATGGTGTCGAGCAAGGCATCGAGGCCCCGCCGGCGCTGCAGCACCCCTTGCCAATGGGTCTCCAGACGCGCCAGTGTCTGCTGCTCGATGGGCTCCACCTCGCGGCGCAGCTTGGCCAGCGACTTGCGGCGGATCAGACGCAGCACCTCGGCATCGCACCACTCGCGATAGACGCCTCCGGGACGGAATCCCCCTTCCAGGATGCGGCCATCGAGCAGCAATGCTTGCAAAGCACTCTCCACCTGCGGCGCGTCCAAGGCGAAGCGGGTGGTGACTTCACGCAGGGCGAAGGGCCCGTGAGTTCGGGCGAAGCGGCGAACCAGTTCCAACACCGGAGCTGCTACCGGCTGCAACAGCGCGGGCGCGATGCCGGGGGGAAGTGGAATGCCCAGCGCATCACGATAGCGAGCCGCATCTTCGACCGCGATGAGCCGCTTTTCTCCAGCGATCTTGATCTCCAAGAGGCGGCGGGAACGCAGCAACCGGTCCAATTGATGGATGAGCTCGGGTTCGGCAAGACGGCGCTCTAGCTCGCCGCGCGAGAGATCGCCGATGCGCAGCAGCAGGTCGTGGATGCCGTCGGCGGAGCGAACGCGCTGGGTTTCGAGCAGGCCTTGCAGCTGCTCTTCCACTTCGCTGATGGCGTCGGCATCGAGCAGCTCGCGCAGGTCGGCATCGCCCAGCAGATCGCGCAACTGCTCCTGATCGATCGAAAGAGCCTGCGCCCGCCGCTCAGCCAGTGGTGCATCGCCATCGTAGATGTAATTGGCGACATAGCTGAAAAGCAGCGACGAGGCAAAGGGCGAAGGGGTGCGGGTATCAGCAACATGCACGCGCACATTTCGCTGGCGAATGGCTCGGAGCGTTTCCAGCAGCGCTGGCATATCGAAGACGTCGCGCATGCACTCGCGGTACGCCTCCAGCAGTATGGGAAACGAGGGGTAACGGGAGGCGACGGCGAGCAAGTCGTAGGCTCGCTTGCGTTGCTGCCACAACGGCGCACGGCCCTGGGCACGACGGCGCGGCAAGAGCAGCGCGCGCGCCGCACTCTCACGGAATTTCGCCGCAAAGAGCGCTGTGCCGCTCAGCTGGCGCAGCACCAGATCCGTGGCCTCTTCGGCATCCAGCAGAATCAGCTCGGGATCGGGCGCGGCATCGCTGTCGGGAAAGCGCAGCACGAACCCATCGTCACCCCACATGGCTTCGACATCCGCACCGCCACTGGCACGAATACGGCCCGTGATCGCCATGGACCAGGGAGCGTGAATGCGGCTGCCGAACGGGGTGAGCACGCAGACCCGCCAATCGCCCATTTCGTCGCGTGTGCGCTCGATCACGATGGTGCGATCATCTGGAACCGCAGTGGTGGCAATTTCCTGGTCAGCGAGAAAGCGGATCAGGTTTTCCGCTGCCAGGGCATCGAGATCGTGCTCGCGCGTGAGGCGGCTCAGCGCGGCGTTGCGGGGCATCTCGCGAAGTTCCCGCACCAGTTGGCCGATGCGGCGGCCAAACTCCAGCGGGCGTCCGGCGTTGTCTCCGTGCCAGAAGGGCATCTTGCCCGGCTGGCCGGGCGCCGGTGAAACCAGTACCCGGTCGTGCGTGATCTCATCGATGCGCCAGGTCGAGGCGCCCAGAATGAAGGTGTCTCCCGTCCGGCTTTCGAAGACCATCTCTTCATCGAGTTCTCCCACGCGGACAGACTTGCCTTCAGTTCCAGCGAGAAATACCCCATAGAGACCGCGATCTGGAATGGTGCCGCCATTCAGTATGGCCAGCATCTTGACTCCCTCGCGCGGGGCAAGCGTGTCGCGGCCGCGGTCCCAGGTGATGCGCGGCCTCAGGTCGGCGAATTCATCCGAGGGATAACGCCCGGCGAGCAGATCGAGCACCCCGGTGAAAGCGGCGCGGGTAAGGCTGCTGAAGGGAGCTGCACCGCGAATCAGACGAAAGACCTCTTCGACGCTGATTTCGACGGGGGCCGCCGGTTGCTGCTTGCGGTCCACCCAAGCCAGGGCGGGGGGTTGAGCCACTATGGCGACGATCTGCTGCGCCAGCACATCCAGCGGGTTACGTAGAAAGCGGGTGGATTCCACAAGCCCTTCGTGCATGGCGCGCGTCACCGCGGCGCAGGCGACCAGGTCGGCGCGATATTTGGGAAAAATAACGCCTTCGCTGGCTGCGCCCACATGGTGCCCGGCCCGGCCGATGCGCTGCATGGCGCTGGCTACGGAAGGCGGAGCTTCAATCTGGATCACCAGGTCGACCGCGCCCATATCAATGCCGAGCTCGAGCGAAGAGGTGGCGACCAGGGCGCGCAGGCGTCCGGCCTTCAACTGATCTTCGATCTCCGAACGCTGCGCGGCCGCGAGGGAGCCATGGTGAGCGCGGGCCAGCTGCTCGCCGGCCAGTTCATTGATCGCGCCGGCCAACCGCTCGGCGATGCGGCGGCTGTTGACGAAGATGATGGTGGAATGGCGTTGGCGAATGATCTCCACCAGGCGGGGATGAATGGCGGCCCAAATTGAAGTCCGCTTGGGGCCCTGGGAGGCCGGACCGCTGGGCAGTTCTTCCCGCTGGCCCATGCGCGCCATATCTTCTACGGGAACTTCGATGCGCAGGTCGAGCTTCTTGGGCTCGCTGGCGTCGACGATGGTGACCGGGCGATACGGGATCACGGCCTGCTCATCGAGCTCAGTGGTTGTTTCGGCGCCTGCTGACACTCCGCCAAGGAAGTGCGCTACTTCTTCCAGCGGGCGCTGGGTGGCGGAGAGGCCGATGCGCTGCACGCGACCCTCGGTGATGGCCTCGAGCCGCTCCAGCGAGAGGGCCAGGTGCGCGCCGCGCTTGGTGGGAACGACAGCATGGATCTCATCGATGATCACCGTATCCACTTGGCGCAGGCTGGCGGAGGCGTCCGAGGTGAGCAGCAGGTATAGAGACTCCGGGGTGGTGATGAGAATCTCAGCTGGATGGCGGCGGAAATGGCTTCGCTCCTTTTGCGATGTGTCACCGGTACGGATACTGATCTCGGGCTGGTGGAAATCGACACCGGCCTGGCGGGCCATATTTGCGATCCCAGCGAGGGGCGAACGGAGATTGCGTTCCACATCCACGGCTAGAGCTTTGAGGGGGCTGAGATAAATGACCCGGCAGCCTTCGGTATCCGTGGCCTTGCGGTGCAACATGAGACGGTCCAGACACCAGAGAAATGCGGTCAGGGTCTTGCCGGTGCCCGTAGGGGCGAGAATCAGGGTGTTTTCACCACGTGCGATCGCCGGCCAGCCTAGCCGCTGGGGGGCGGTCGGCTGCTCGAAAACGGCGCGAAACCAGGCCGCCGTCACGGGATGGAAGAGGGCCAGGACGTCTTCCGTTCGAGTTGGCTTCTTGGTCGCCATAAGTGCTGCTTCAAGGATAGCTGTTAGGGGAGATCGGGTTGCTCCGGGGTTTCTTTGGAGGGTTAAAAGAGAGCGATCGTGGGCTTCGCCCGTCTTACTCGGCCCAGGTACGCTCCCACGGCAAGCCGGGGCAGGTGGGCGAAACTGGGGCACCCGTCCCCGACCGGGCCCAAAACATCCGGTTGCGTCTGCGCCCGGGTGCCATTAGGCTCAGGGGACATGCAAGCAGGCGAGAGTGGATTTACCCCGGAGCTGCTACGCCAGTTGACCACCCAGGCGGCGGATGCGGCTGACCACGCGTACGCGCCCTATTCCAAATTTCGCGTGGGCGCCGCATTGCTGCTACAGAACGGCGCCATCGTTACAGGCGCCAATGTAGAGAATGCGTCTTATGGTTTGACCATTTGCGCCGAACGGTCCGCTGTGGTTCGCGCCGTCGCCGAACACGGGCCGGAGATGCGCGTGCTCGCCTGCGCCATCACCAACCTGAACCGGGCGGCAAGTCCGCCGTGCGGAGCGTGTTTGCAGGTGCTCAGCGAGTTCATGCTGCCTGCATCACGGGTCATTTTTCGCGGCCAGTCGGATTGGGAAGACTATCGCTTCGAAGAGGTCTTTCCTCACCGTTTCAAACTGCAAACCGGCAAATAAGAGGATCCGCTTTGGGACGATTCACGGGTTTGCTGGGGTTAGTGGCAATCCTATCGCTGGCGTGGCTGCTCTCAACCAATCGGAAGGCCATCCGCTGGCAGACGGCAGCATGGGGACTTGGGCTGCAGTGGATCTTCGCCGTGCTGGTATTGCGCTTTGACGCCGGGGAGCGGGCCCTGGCTGCGGCTGGAGACGCGGTCAACAGGATGTTGGCCTATGCCTTTGTGGGCTCCGGATTTGTCTTTGGTGAACTAGGCAAGCAGCACTCCTCGTATGGGCTCATCATTGCCTTCCAGGTGTTGCCCACCATCATCTTTATCTCTGCCTTTTTCGCTGTGCTCTATCACCTGGGGATCATGCAGATTGTGATCAAGGCCATGGCCCGATTGATGCAGCTGACCATGCGGATAAGCGGCGCCGAGTCACTGAACGTGGCCGCCAGTATCTTCATGGGGCAGACAGAAGCTCCGCTGAGCATTCGGCCGTTCTTGCCCGGAGCAACGCAGTCGGAACTGATGACCATCATGACCAGCGGCATGGCCCACGTGTCCGGCGGCATCATGGCGGCTTACATTCTCTACGGGATAGAGGCCAAGCATCTGCTGGCCGCCGTGATCATGACGGCCCCGGGCACGGTGCTGATCGCCAAGATGCTGCTGCCCGAGACCCACACCCCTGCGACCCTGGGCCGGGTAACGATGCCCATCAACGAAGAACACCGCAACGAGAATCTGCTGGGCGCAATTGCTCGCGGAACGATCGACGGGGGCCGCCTGGCCTTCAATGTGGGCATCATGCTGATTTCGTTTCTGGCGCTCATCGGGCTGCTGAATGGGATGCTGGGAGGCATCCACAATTGGCTGGGTGGGCACCATGTTCCCTTCCCTTCGAGTCTGAATGTGATCCTCGGGTTTATCTTCGCTCCGGTAGCGTGGCTTATCGGCATCCCCTGGCACAGCGCGCACCAAGTCGGCAACCTTCTCGGCACGCGCACGGTGACCAATGAACTTGTGGCCTATGCGCTTCTGGGCGCGCAGAAGTCGTCGCTCGACTTCCGCTCCTTTACTATCGCCACCTTTGCCCTGTGCGGATTTGCCAACTTTAGCTCCATCGGGATGCAGATTGGCGGCATTGGAGCCTTGGCGCCGAACCGGCGCAATGATCTGGCTCGGTTGGGATTGCGAGCGATGCTGGCCGGGACCATGGCCAACCTGATGTCGGCCGCGATTGTGAGTGTTTTGCTGCGATGATGTGGGGACAGTGATCTTCTAGCTTTGTAAAAACTTTTGAGGGGCTTCGCCCCATCTTTTTCGGCCCAGGTACGCTTTGGCGAACCTGGGGCACCCGTCCTGTTCCTCGTACTGCTTTTAAGGGGAAAGAATTTGGCACGCGGCATTTTTGAAAGGGCGGAGGAGGCGGCTGGTGCAATCCGCGAGCGCGTTGCGATCAGGCCGCGAGTCGCTATCGTGCTCGGCTCCGGGCTGGGTTCCTTCGCGGAGCGGATCGAGCAGCCGGTGTCGATTCCCTACCCTGAAATTCCGCATTTCCCGCGCCCGACGGTGGAGGGCCACAGCGGCCGGTTGGTTGTGGGCACCGTCGCCAGAACACCCGTCGCGGTGATGCAGGGCCGCGTGCACGGTTACGAGGGATACTCGCCGGAGGAAGTCACCTTTCCGGTGCGCGTGCTGGGGCGTTTGGGCATAACGACCCTGGTGGTCACCAATGCCGCCGGCGGCGTTCGCCTGGATCTACAGCAGGGCCAACTGGTCCTGCTGTCGGACCACATCAACCTTACCGGCCGTAATCCCGTTGCCGGCCCCAACGACGAACGCCTCGGACCACGCTTCTTTGACATGACGAACGCCTATTCGAAGCGGTTGCGCCTGCTGGCCCACTCGGCTGCGGAACTCGCCGAGGGCGTCTACCTGGGGCTCTCCGGACCCAACTTTGAAACGCCGGCGGAGATCAGGGCCTTCCGCAGCCTGGGAGCAGATCTAGTTGGCATGTCCACGGTGCATGAGGTCATCGTTGCCCGCCATATGGGCATCGAGGTTCTCGGCATTTCCTGTGTCACCAACATGGCCGCCGGCATTCTCGACCAGCCGATCCATCACCAGGAAGTGATGGACACAGGAGCGCGCGTACAGGCGCAATTGACTTCCCTGCTAGGGACGCTGCTGCCGGCTCTGGATGGCCGAATTTAACCTCCGAACCGGCTTCGAAAGCCACTCCGCTTTGCTATCCTTAAGTATTGCTATGCCTACGAAAAAAGAACTCTTGACCTCTCCCATCCAGCACATCGACATCAAGCAGCACAATGTCGTGCCGCTGGTGGATGCCATGCAGTCCATGGCCTATAGCTCCCGTGACCTTGCCCGGGCCGCTTCCATCTACGAGCGCATGCTGCGCGACCAGGATTGTGGAGTGATTCTCTGCCTCGCCGGATCGCTGATCAGCGCCGGCTTGAAGCAGATTTTTGTCGACCTGCTGCGCAATAACATGGTCGATGCCGTGGTTTCGACCGGCGCCAACATGGTGGACCAGGATTTCTTCGAGGCGCTGGGATACAAGCACTGGATCGCCGACGACCTTTACCGCCAAGGCACGGAAGACGCTACCTTGCGCGAATTGATGATCGATCGCATATACGACACGCTGATCGATGAAGAAGAACTGCGGGCTTGTGACGAGACCTGCAAGGTGATCGCCGATTCCCTGAATCCCAAGCCCTATAGCTCGCGTGAGTTTATCCGCGAGATGGGAGCTTACCTGGAGAAGCAGGGCAAGACCCCAACGGAAGGCGGAGTCGACAGCATCATCCTGGCCGCCTACCAGATGGATGTGCCGATCTTTGTGCCCGCCTTCAGCGACTGCTCGGCCGGCTTTGGACTGGTCGCCCACCAGCATGGCCGTGGAGACAAGCCCAAGGTCTCGATCGATTCGGTGAAGGATTTCTACGAGTTAACCCAGTTAAAGATCGCCAACCCGACCACCGGCCTGCTCATGATTGGGGGCGGGGTGCCCAAGAATTTCGCCCAGGACATTGTGGTTTCGGCGGAGATCCTGGGAGTCGATGCGCCGATGCACAAATACGCCATCCAGGTCACGGTGGCCGACGTGCGCGACGGGGCCCTTTCCTCCAGCACACTCAAAGAAGCCAGCTCCTGGGGTAAGGTGGACACCACGTTCGAACAGATGGTGTACAGCGAGGCCACCCTCGCACTGCCGTTAATCACCGGCTATGCCTTTCATAAGAAAGCACATGCTGAGCGCAAGCAGCGCCGCTGGTCACGCCTGCTGGAGCCGGTTACGGCATAGCTCAGGGATTGCCATTCAGGGATCATTGCCCCAGAGCGACACAACTTGTGTCTGCACTAATGGAACTGCTTTCCTGGTACTAAAGTGGCAGCCGATTGCACTCTTTTTCTAAGGCTCGCGCTCCAAAATCGGTATACTTCGAGGCATCCCCTAAGACGTTGTCTGTCAACTTTTTGGGGGTCCTCGGTGTCTCTTCTAATTGGGGTTGTAGGCGTTACTTATTTCGTGCTGTTTTTAGGGTTCTGGTCCCTCGGCCGTATGTCGGCCCTGTCAGATAAATTTGTAGCGAGCCGTGCCAAGGTAATTCCGTTCCATCGCGGTTAGTTTGTTAGAAGAAGAGTAAGTGCGTCCGCGACCCTACACTATGGAACGCACTGCTCAGCCACTGCGGTTTTCCCCCGATCCGATCCGTTGGAGGTGCGTGGACTCTTCCTCCATGCTATGACGACTACTCTTAGTCACTGTATAGGCCAACTGGAGTTGCCTATACTGCGGACTGTTAGCGTTTAGTATGGGCCAGTATCGTCTCTTATAGGTTGGACGACTGACTCGGCGAGAGTTCATTAATTAGACCCGCACCGATCGAGCACGAGTGACCTGGCTTCGAGATAGGCTTCCGTCCACCATACTTTTCGCGGTTGCGCTGCTGCTCTCCGCCTATGGCGGACTGGTCCTGTTGCTGGGCCGAGGCGGCACCCTCTCCGGCGCCGTGATCACTTGGGCCTGTGCCCAGGTGCTGCTGATCGCTCTGTGCGTGCACAGCTTTCTCGATGCGTCCCGCCAGGATGAAGCGGAATGGCAGGTGCAACAGGTAGCCCAGCTGCAGCGGAGCATCCTGGACTCCGCCGGCCCGATGATTCTGGCCACCGACCTCGAAGGCAACCTGCTCATCTTCAATCCCGCCGCCGAACGAATGCTCGGCTACCGTTTCCACGAAGTCGTGGGCCAGCTCAATGCGCACGATCTCTTCCCTGAAGGCGAACTGGAGCGCGTAGGACAGCTGCTGGTTTCGCGCCTGGATCGCTCCCCGGCCATCGACCTGGACAGTGTCTCCGCGGAGCTGAAGCACTACGTACAGTACGTCACCAGCTTTCCTGTGAGCCGTGTCCGCGGCTTTGAGATCCTCTGCCGGCGCAAGGATGCGACCACCTTTCCCGCCATGGTTTATCTCTCCGCGGTCAGGAACACCGAGGGTGCGCTGACCGGATTGCTGGCCATCGCCACCGATCTGACAGCCACCAAGCGCGCTGAGCATGCCTTGCGCGAGAGTGAAGAACGATACCGCGACCTGTTCGACAACTCGCAGGAAATGATTGCCACCCTGAGCCCGCGAGCCAAGTATTTGTACGTCAACCCGGCATGGCAGACCTGCTTCGGCAAGAGTGCAGCCGCCTTCGAGAGCCTGATCAGTTTCGAGGCTGCCTTCCCGCCGGAGATGCAAAACGATGCTGCCGCCCTGTTTGACCGTGCCTTGCGCGGCGAGCGTATCGACCGCGCCAATCTACGCGTACAGGACGCAACCGGGATGTATCGCGAGCTGGAAGCCAGCCTGAGCTGCCGCCAGGACCGCGGGGAGCCGGTCTCGGTGCGCTGCATCTTCCGCGACGTTACCGCCCAGTACCAGCGCGAACGGAGATTGGCAATGCAGCTGGCTGTGAGCCAGGTGGTGGGTGAGTCCACGACATCCGACGAAGCCCTACCGGCAATGCTCGAATCTCTGGGAACCAACCTGGGCTTCGATATGGCGGGATTGTGGTTCGTCAGCAGTGACCATCACACCCGCTACCTGGCGGGCTGGTACGCTCCCGATCGGGCTTGTGGTGAATTTCACCGCGACAGCATTGGACGGGTGCTGCAAAAAGGCAAGGATCTGCCCGGCCAGATTTGGGCGGCCGAGAGCCCCTGCTGGATTGAAGACCTGCAGGAGGACAGCAACTTTCTGCGGGCCGCGTCCGCCAAGGCGGACGGCCTGGTGACCGGCTGGGGTGTGCCTGTCCGGGTCGGCAACCAGGTAATCGCGGTGGTCGAGTTCTTCAGCCGTCAGAAGCAGCGGGAAGATAGCGAAATGATGGCTACGGTGGAAACGGTGTGCGCATCCATCGGCCAATTTATGGCGCGCTCGGCGCAAGAAAGCCGCCTGGAAGAGTTGAACCGGCAGAAGGAGTCGATTCTCAACTCGGTGGCGGACGGTATCTTCGGAACCGACTCCTCCGGCCGGATTGTCTTTGTCAACCCAGCCGCGGCCAATATGCTGGGCGCGCACGCCTTCGATCTCATTGGCCGCACCGTGCACTCGGTGGTGCATGAGGAGCGCAAGGGGCGGGAAAAGTGTTCCGATCAGTGCCGGACAGGCCGCGCCTTCCTGGTGCGCGAAGGCACCAGCGGGCAAGATGTGTTCTACCGCAAGAATGGCGCTTCCTTTCCGGTGGAGTTCTCGGTAACACCTATGGTCGAGCACAACGTGGCCGTGGGCAGCGTGCTCAGCTTCCGGGATATCAGCCAGCGTTACGCGCTGGACCGCATGAAAGATGAGTTCGTCTCCACGGTGAGCCACGAACTGCGCACTCCCCTCACGTCCATTCGGGGCTCCTTGGGCCTGCTGGCGACGGGCCTATTGGGCGAGATGGGGGAGAAGGCGTCAAACCTGCTGCGCATCGCGGTGACCAACTCCGACCGGCTAGTACGGCTGATCAACGACATCCTCGACCTGGAGCGCATGCAGTCGGGCCGCGCACCCCTCACCTATCGCAGTTGCGACCTGGAGGAGCTGGCGAAGCAGGCCATCGACGCCATGACGCCTATGGCGGAAGCGGCCAAGGTACAAATGCTGCTGGATTCCGGGCCGGCGCAGGTGGAAGTGGATCCGGACCGGCTGCAACAAGTGATGACCAACCTGTTGAGCAATGCGATCAAGTTCTCCCCGCCCCAGTCGCAGGTTACGGTTTCCATCGAACGGCTGCTCGATGGGGTGACCATCAGCGTACGAGATAACGGCCGTGGAATCCCCAAAGACAAGCTGGAATCGATCTTTGACCGCTTCCAGCAGGTCGACGCCTCGGATGCCAGGCAGAAGGGTGGAACCGGGCTAGGCCTCGCCATCTGCCGCACCATTGTCATGCAACATGGTGGCCGCATCTGGGCGGAGCGTAATCCCGATCGCGGTTCCACTTTCCGCATGTTCCTGCCCTCGGTCACGCGGGACGCTGAGTTGTCACGCCAGGATGGCAGCTCGGAGTCTCGAGTAACGAACCCTACCTCGGTCCTGGTCTGTGATGAGAACCCGGAGACGCGGGCGGTGCTGGTGGAAAGCCTACGGCAGCATGGCTATTCTGTGCTCGAAGCGGGCACTGGGGATGAAGCAGTCGTGGTCGCCCGGCAAACCCCTATCCAGGCCATCCTGCTCGATATGAGCCTTCCCAGCCTGCACGGTTGGGAGACTCTGCATCTACTGCGCGACGATCTGCGCACGGCGTCGATCCCCGTGGTGGTGCTGAGCGCCTTTGGCGCCATGAACGATCCCGAAGTGGAAAAGGCCGCGGACGCCTGGCTGGAGCAGCCACTGGAGACGGAATCGATGTTGGCCGCTCTCTCCCGGGTGTTGCGGGTGGAACGGGATCCGTCGCGTGTCTTACTGGTTGAAGATGATGCTGACCTGGCCAAGGTGATCCTGGCCACGTTCGAACGGGCCGGCATACAGATACATCACGCCTCCACGCAGCGCAAGGCGATGGAGTTGTGTGTTTCTTCGCGCCCAGATCTGGTCATCCTCGACATTGGGCTGCCCGATGGCGATGGCTTTGGGCTGGTTGACTGGCTGCGCCAGCAACAGGAGATGAAAAATCTGCCGCTGGTTGTCTATTCCGCCCAGGATCTGAGCGAGAGCGAACGCAAGAAGCTGCGGCTGGGGAATACAGAGTTCCTTACCAAGGCGCGCGTCCAGCCGCAGGATGTGGAGACGTTGGTGCTGTCCATGCTGCGGCAACCAAACGATGGTATCGATACCGAAGTACCGCTGGGATGGGATGGGACCGCTTCTCCCAGTGCTTAACAACCTCTACGCACCCGCACACTTATGACACGCCGCATCTTAATCATTGACGACGAAGACGATATCCGCCAGGTGGCCGCGATGAGCCTGGAGACGGTGGCGGGGTGGGACGTGGTGCTGGCGAATTCCGGGAAACAGGGAATCGAACGCGCCAGCGCCGAGCAGCCGGACGCTATCCTTCTGGACGTGATGATGCCGGAGATGGATGGGCCCACCACACTGCTGAGACTCAAGGCCAGCGGTTCGACTTCCCATATTCCAGTCTTGTTGCTGACGGCCAAAGTGCAGGGTCCAGATCAGCGCAGATTTGCCGAAATGGGAGTGGCGGCCACGCTATTCAAACCCTTTGATCCACTGACGCTGGCGCGACAGATTTCGGCGGCGTTAGGCTGGAAAGAAGGCGATTGATTTTGACCAACGGAGAGCGCATGCCCCCGGACAAAACCAAGCACACCGCCGCCAGCTTGCCTCCGGATGAACAGAGTCAGGAGCAGAAGATGCAGAGCATGATCTCTGCCCTGTGGGAGCGGAGCAGGCATACTGTGGCGGAGCGCGCCCAGTTGCTGCAGAGCGCGGGAGAGCTATGGAACGACAACCGGCTGGATGCGGCGACCAAGCTGCGCGCGGTGGATTCTGCTCATAAGCTGGCGGGCGTGCTGGGCACCTTCGGCCTGCCCCGAGGTACCGATTTGGCGCGGGAGGCGGAAGGGCTCTTTGGCCAGGCGATGCCGCCAGACAAAGCGGAGATCGAACGGCTGCAAGTCCTGCTGGCAGAGCTGACCCGGCTGATCGACCGCGGACCCAATCCAACTGTCTAGAATAGAAGCATGAACGACCTGGGCCGACTGCTCATCGGTGTGGGACTGGTGCTGGTCATCGCCGGTGGCTTATTGCTGCTATTAGGACGTGCCGGTTTCCCGCTGGGCAGGCTTCCCGGTGATATCTCCTACCGGGGCCGGAATGTTTCCGTTTATTTTCCGCTGGGGACGTCGATTTTGCTGAGTGTGGTGCTGTCCCTGGTCTTTTATTTGCTCTCCCGCTTTCGCCGGTAGAGCAGTTTCGCAATTGGTGTAGACCGAAGAGGTAGGTCTTTTCGTGGTTTTCCGCCAGGGAAAACCGCACCTCGCGATCCTCATCAGACAACAGTAATTGCGAACTGCTATAAGGTGGACCGCGTGTAGACTCGACGTTTGGTGGAGGCATCTGTGCCCAATCCGGAGGAATCAGTGAGCCAACTGGGGCTGGTTTTCCCGGAAGCACCAGCCAAACTCCGGCGGGTGTGGCGGGTCGGCCAGCTGGTCGGCGAAGTAAGAAGCCACATTGAGAGCGAGTACGCGGATGTGTGGGTAGAAGGCGAGATTTCCAACTATCGCCCTGCTCCCTCCGGCCATGTTTACTTCACCCTGAAAGATGGAGACGCCCAACTGCCGGTGGTGCTGTTTCGGCGGCAGGCGATGCTGCTGCGCTTCCGGCTGGAAGATGGCCTGCAAATCCTGGTGCGGGGGCGGGTTTCGGTCTACGAGCAACGTGGCCAGATGCAACTGGTGGCCGAGTTTATCGAGCCGGTAGGCGCAGGCTCGTTGCAGATCGCCTTCGAACAGTTGAAAGCCAGGCTGCAGAAAGAGGGCCTCTTCGCGGCGGACCGCAAACAGGCTCTGCCCGCCTTTCCTCACTGCATTGGCATCATTACGTCGCCTACGGGCGCGGTGATTCGCGATTTTCTCAACGTGGCGGGACGCCGGCACCTGACGCTCCATGTGCAGCTTTATCCTTCGGCAGTGCAGGGCGAGACGGCCGCGCTGGAAATTGCGGCGGGCATCGAGTTTTTCAACCAGTCGCGGACAGTGGACGTGATTGTTGTGGCCCGCGGCGGCGGTTCGCTCGAAGATCTGGCTCCTTTCAACAGCGAGTTTCTGGCCAGGGCCATTGCCAATTCCAAGTTGCCGGTGGTCTCCGCGGTGGGCCACGAAACCGACTTCACCATCGCGGATTTTGTCGCCGACTTACGTGCGCCCACTCCCTCTGCCGCGGCGGAACTGCTGACCGAGGCACAACATAAAGTGGAGGAGCGGCTGGAGCAGCTGCACCGGCGCCTGACCCACGCCTGCCGCTACGTGGTGATGCAGGCTCAGGAACGCTTTGCCCGGCTCTCTGCTTCGGCGGCCTTTGCGCGCATGCGCAATGCATTGGCACGGCGACAGCAACGGGTGGATGAGTTGCAGTACCAGTTGGACGCCGCCTGGCACCGGCAAAGCCGCAGCATGACGGAAAGTTTACAGAAGCTCGAGGCCAGGCTGCTGCGTCAGGATGTAAGCCACCGTATGCGTATGGTGCGGGAGCGGCTGGGGGCGCTGGACGGGCGGATCGGGCGCGCACAGGAGTCCCGGCTGCAGCGTGAGCGGGCCAGGCTCGCGAGTGCGGAGGGGCGGTTGCAGACTCTTTCTCCCCTGGCGGTCCTGAATCGCGGCTATGCCCTGGTCTTCGACGAGACCGGTGCCCTGATCCGGGAGGCACAGGCCGCTCCCGACGGCAGCGTCATTAGCACACGATTCGCCCACAGCACGCTCACCAGCCGGGTGCTGGAAAGGAAGTTATCCCCAAGCAAATCATGAGAAAACTTTTTGGAACGGACGGTATCCGCGCCGTGGCCGGGGAGGCCCCCCTGGACCCAGCCACCATATTCGCCACCGGACTTGCGCTGGCATCCTCCCTGAAGAGTCTTTATCCGCAGCCTCGGGTGCTGTTGGGGGCAGATACACGCGAATCCAGCCCCTGGATCTCCGCGGTCATCTCCGCTGGGTTGTGCCGGGGGGGCGCGGAAGTATTGAACGCCGGCGTGATCACGACGCCCGGCGTGGCCTACCTGACACGCAAACATCGGTTGGCCGCGGGAGTGGTTATTTCCGCCTCGCATAATCCCTGGCAGGACAACGGGATCAAGGTATTCGGCGGGGATGGCTACAAGCTGCCTGACGCTACCGAGATGGCCATCGAGGGGGAGATTTTTCGCCGCCTGGAGGACTCGCCTGCGCCCAGCCTGAAGGGGCTCGAGGCACCCCCGGCAAACAAGAAATTCCGCGAAGAATATGAGGAGTTTCTGCGCAATGTGGTCCCTCAGCTGAACCTGGCCGGCAGGAAGATTGTGATCGATTGCGCCAATGGGGCGGCTGCGGTGATCGCGTCGGAGCTCTTTAGCTCGCTTGGGGGTGAGATACACCTGACCCACGTAACCCCCAACGGACGCAATATCAACGAAAACTGCGGGGCCCTGCACCCTGAAGTGGTGGCCCGGGAGACCAAGGCGCTGGGCGCCGAGCTGGGGATTACCTTCGATGGGGACGCCGACCGCGCGCTGTTCGCCGACGCCCACGGCCGGGTGGTCAATGGGGACGGGGTGATGCTGGTGGCCGCCCGCGATATGCAGGCCAAGGGCGAACTTGCCGGTGACCTGGTGGTGGCGACGACCATGTCGAACATGGGCCTGGAAGCCGCCTTGCGCAGCAGCGGCATTGGCATGTTGCGCGCTCCTGTGGGGGATAAGTACGTTCTGGAGATGATGCAAAAGAATCAGGCCAGCCTGGGCGGGGAGCAGTCGGGGCATATTCTTTTTCTCCGGCGCAGCACGACCGGCGATGGATTGCTCACGGCTCTGGTGTTGCTCGACACGCTGGCGCGCACTGGCAAGCCGCTGCACGAGCTATTGAGCGATCTGCGCGTTTTTCCCCAGGTGATTGTCAATGTGCGGGTACGCGAAAAACGGCCGCTGGAGCAGATTCCTGGGGTGGTGGAGAGCATTCAGCGGGCAGAGACGGACCTGCATGGCAATGGGCGGGTGGTGGTGCGCTATTCCGGCACTGAGGCTCTGGCGCGGGTGATGATCGAAGCCGAATCGGAGCAGCAGATGCGCGAGCATGCGGAACGCATCGCCCAGGCCATCCGGGTGGAAATAGGGGTTTGAAGAACCGTTATCATCAAGGGAGGAGAGAGCCATGATTACCGCCATTCTTTTGCTCGCCCTCATGCAGCCGCAGGATCCAGGGCTGTCCACTGCTGCGACGGATACAGCTGTGCCTGCGGTACGGACGGAGAAGCTTACGCCAGCCGAAGTGAAAGCGCTGGCGGACGCCAACCAGGCCGTTGCCGACGCCCAAGACAAGCTGATTCATGCCAAGGCCGCCCTGCAGGGTACGACTGAGGGTATCGAGCAGGCTCATCACGCGAACACCGACTGCGGTTGCTATCTCGAGAGCACGGGACGCGATTACGACAAGGTGGAGTTCAAAGGGGACACGATTATCATCCACCACATCCACGAGGCGCCGGGGAGTCTTAGCAATAAGACGACGCCGTAGACGCGTGAAGTGGAAACCGCTGGTTCACTACGCGGGTGGAGCAATTTGTTTGAGACCACTGCCAACAAGTCATCCCGACCGGAGCGGTAGCGTAGTGGAGGGATCTGCGGTTTCTTTTCCTCACTTCATGTCGCGCCAGTTGGGGCCGGCTCCGCAGTCGACTACGACCGGCACTTTTAGTTCGATCACTGTTTCCATTTCGTGCCGCACCAATTTCTTCACTTGCTCGACTTCTTTCTCCGGCACATCGAAGAGGAGTTCGTCGTGCACCTGAAGCGTCATTTTCGCTTGAAACTTTTCTGCCTTAAGCCGGCGATCGATACGGATCATCGCAATTTTGATCAGATCCGCTGCTGTTCCCTGCAGCGGCGTGTTCACCGCTGTGCGTTCCGCAAAGCCGCGCAGGTTGGCGTTGCGGCTCTGCATATCGGGGATAGGGCGAACACGGCCAAAGAGGGTGCGCACCCGCTGCTCCCGGCGCGTTTCCTCAAGCAGCCGATCGATATACCTGCGCACGCCGCTGTAACGCGCAAAGTAGGTTTCGATGTATAGCCTGGCTACGTTTTGCTCAATGCCGAGTTGCGCCGCCAATCCAAAGGGAGAGATCCCGTAGACGATTCCGAAATTAACCGCCTTGGCGCGATCACGGGTCTGCTTATCCATCCCCTCCGCGGCCACGCCGAATACTTCCGCGGCGGTAAGGGTATGAATGTCCTGTCCTTCGGCAAAGGCGCGCACCAATAAGGGATCTTCGGAAAAATGCGCCATCAGGCGCAGCTCGATCTGCGAATAATCCGCGGAGATGAGCAGATTTCCCGGCGCCGCGATAAAGGCCGCACGGATCTCCCGGCCCAGTTCTGTCTTGATGGGAATATTCTGCAGATTCGGATTGGTGGAAGAGAGCCGCCCAGTCGCGGTGCCTACCTGGTTGAACGTGGTGTGAACACGCGCCTCGGCATCAGCCAGCAAAGGCAAGGAATCAATGTAGTTGGACTTGAGCTTGGCCAGCTGCCGGTATTGCAGCACCTGGCGCGGAACTTCGTTGTGCTCCGCCAGCTCTTCGAGCACATCCACGGCGGTGGAGACCACCTTGCCCTTGCCGTATTTGAGTGGCTTGGGCAGGTGCATTTTGTTGAACAACACATCGCCCAGCTGCTTGGGTGAATTGATGTTGAAGCGGTGGCCGGAACCTTCGAAGATCTGCTCGCTGACCCGGTGCATCTCCACCGTCAGCCGGTCGGCCATGGCGGAGAGAACCGCGCGGTCGATGCGCACGCCGGCCTCTTCCATGCCCAGCAGAACAGGGACCAGAGGAAGATCGATGTCACGATACACCTGGCCGGTGCCCAACGATTCCACGTCCTCCTTGAGCAGCGGAGCGAGGGTGTGGATGGCGTGCGCCGATGCAGGCAATAGCTCATCGCCCGGCTCCGGGCAACGCCCGGGTGGTGAAGCGTGCGGCCACATCGCCCAGGCGATGCGTGGCATGGGTGGGATTGATGAGGTAGGAGTAGAGCATCACATCATCGATGGGCCCAGCCAGATGCAGACCATGGCTCGCTCCATGCCGATCAAGAATGCGTAACGCTGCCTTAAGGTCGTGCACCGACTTTGGCGTTTGCTCATCGGACAGCAGGCTGCACAGGAATTCAGGGGCGCGGCGATCGACGGCCGGATCCAAGGAAAAGACGAGTACGCGGGCCGGCTCCGCGGAGATGGCAATCTTCAGTGTCTGGGGAGTGGGTTCTGCTTGCTGCGCCGGAGCATCGAAGAGGCCGAGCAGCGACATGGTCTTGAGCTGCGGCTCTTCCTCTTCGATCGCCTCGCTTTCCTCCTCAGCCACCTGTTCCGATGCGACCTCAAGCAGCGTGGTGTCGAAGGCCAGCGCGAAGCCGTTGCCGCGTGCTTGCTCGACGAAACGGCTAATCTCTTCGGGCGGCGGATCGTGGATGATGGTGAGCGGCGCTGCCTGCTCGTCGGGTGCCAGCTCTTTGAGCATGGTGGTGAATTCAAGCTCGTTGAATAAAGCGCGGCATGCGCTCACATCCGGGGCCTGGGTGCGCATCTGTTCCAGGTCGAGTTCGACCGGCACTTCACAGTGGATGGTCACCAGCTCCTTACTAAGCAAGACTGACTCGCGGTTGTTCTGCAGCGATTCACGGTAGGTCTTGCGTTTCACCTCCGCAGCATGCTCGAGCACGTTTTCGACGCTGCCGAATTGCTGGATCAGTTCGACCGAGCCTTTATCTCCAATTCCCGGAGCGCCTGGAATGTTGTCGATGGAGTCTCCGCGCAGAGCCATCACGTCGATGACTTGCTCCGGCGCTACTCCGAGTACTTCCACCACTTTGTCGCGATCGAGGATGAGATTGTCTTTGACCGGGTTGAGCACCTTGACGCGACCGGTGACCAGTTGCAGCATGTCTTTGTCATTCGAAACCACAAAGACATCGTGATCCTGCTCAGCGGCCTGACGGGCCAGGGTGCCGATTACATCGTCGGCTTCGAAGCCCTCGGATTGCAGAATGGGGATGCGGAAGGCTTCCAGCGCCCGCCGGATGAACGGCAATTGCTGCGCCAGGTCAGCAGGCATCTCGGTGCGGTTGGCTTTGTAGCCGGCGTAATCGATCTCGTCAAAGGTCTGGGTCTTGATATTCCATTTGCGCACCGTGGCCATGCTGCGCGCACGCTCATCGCGAAAGACGGCCCCGCTCACGTCGAAAACGGCGGCAAAGAACTCCGGCTGAAAATCGCGGCGGAGCTTGTTGATCATGTTGACGAAGACAAAGGTGGCCGCGGTGGGCACCCCGGTGCGCGTGGACATGGGGCGCTGGCGCTGCATCGCGTGATAGGCGCGAAAGATAAACGACATCGCGTCAAGCAGGAAGACGGGCTTCTTTGGTTCGGGATTTTTTAGCTGGGTAAGTGAAGCCATTACTTGTCGAACAGATCTTTGATTTGCTTTATTTCAAAAACGATTCCCCTGCCGGCGTGGGAGAAGGTGTCGTTGCGTAGGAGCTGCCCATCCTCATAACGATAGAAGGTATCGTTATGGGGGTCGATGACGCGGATCTCCGCGATACCCATGACACGGTAGTCTTCAAGGCGCCGCATTAGCCGCTGCACAGTATCTTCAGGGGACAGAATCTCGAAGACGGCGAGCGGCGGGTGGGTAATGACCTGTTCTCTCGGCTGACTGGGATCAAGCACGGTGACGTCGGGAACACGATAGCGGTTGGCTGCCACTTTAATCCGCAATTCAGGCAGGGCGCGCACACCCCATTCAGTCCAATGCTGCCGAAACCAAGCTGAAATCGCCTCTTGCCAGGATGCGTGGTCTAACTCACCCATCGGGCGTTCCTCAATCTTTCCATCCACGTACTCAGCATCAGGCTCGTAGGAGGAGCGCAGATAGACCTCAACCGGAACATGTGTCGTTGTCGCCATGATGTCTGCCTCCGCTCCCTTGAGGATACCTCCGAATGCTCAAGTCTTTCATACAATCAGGCCTGTGCTGGTCTCCGACTTCGACTTCGAGCTTCCGCCAGAACTGATCGCGCAAGAACCCCCAGCCGAACGCGGGGAAAGCCGCATGCTCCTCCTAGACCGGGAGAGCGGAGCATGGCAGGACTCGTGGTTTAACCAGCTGCCTGAGTTGCTGCGCGCCGGGGATGTGCTGGTGTTGAACGACAGCCGGGTGATTCCCGCACGGTTGTTTGGCCTGCGTCCAGGAGGTGCCGCCAAGGTGGAAGTGCTGCTGACTGAACAGATAAGCGACTGGGAATGGCGGGCGCTGACCCGCCCGGCGCGCAGGATGACGGTGGGTCAGGAGCTGGCCTTCGTAGCGCCGGGTGGGGACGTAGGGCTGCGGGCTACGGTCATGGCCGCTGGCGAGTTCGGCGAACGTCTGCTTCGCTTCACGCCGGTGGATGATTTCTTCGCCCGGCTGGAACTGCTTGGCCATGTTCCACTTCCCCCATACATTCGCCGTCAGGACCAGGCGCTCGACCGTGAGCGATACCAGACGGTCTTTGCGCGTCAACGCGGCTCGGTCGCCGCGCCCACCGCCGGTCTGCACTTCACGCCTGAAATTCTGGAGCGGATCCGGGCCCGGGGTGTCGTCATTAACTACTTGACCCTCCATGTCGGGCTGGGGACGTTCCAGCCCGTCCGGGTGCCGGATGTGTCAGAGATTCATCTCCACACGGAAAGGTATTCCCTGCCCGCAGAAACGGCCCAGGAGGTCAGCCGGGCGCTGCTTGAGGGCCGGCGGGTCGTTGCCGCGGGCACGACGACGGTGCGGGCGCTGGAGCACTGCGCGCAGATCGGCAGAATGGAGCCGCATAGCGGCACAACCAATATCTTCCTGTCTCCGGGCTCCCGCCTAAACGTGGTCAGGGCTCTGCTGACCAACTTTCACCTGCCCCAGTCGACGCTGCTGATGCTGGTGAGCGCCTTTGCCGGGAAAGATCGGACGCTGGCCGCCTATCGCCACGCGGTCGAAGCGGGCTATCGCTTCTTCTCCTACGGCGACTGCATGTTCATCGCCTGACCGAAGTGCCGCTCGGCATTCAGGCGGGCGCGTTCCAGTGCTGCCTCCACCTCGAGCCTCTTGGCTTCGATCACCTGCGGGTCTTCGCTCTGGGGCACCTCGATCTGCCTCGCGTAGCTGATCGCCACGCGAGAAAATGGCTTGGGAATGAGGAAGCGATCCCATGAACGCAGCATCCAGGCCTTTTCTGGGTGCGCGTAAAAGATGCCGATGGCGTAGCCGGTGAGTTGGGCTAGTTTCACTGCGCCGGGCTTGACCTTGTAGACCGGGCCGCGAGGGCCGTCCGCAGTAAAGACCGCGGGATGCCCGCGCTCGACGGCCTTGGCCAGCGCCCACAGGCCGCTGCCTCCGGATCGCGTGCTGGATCCGCGCGCGGTTAGATAACCGAGCCGTTCAATGGATCGCGCGATCAGTTCGCCGTCGAAGCTGAGGCTGATCAGGACCGCCGGCTTAAATCGAACGTGGAAATAACAAATGCACGGAATCAGGCAGCGGTGCCAAAAGCACCACACTTGTTGACCCGGCGGTGTGGCCGGCTCGGCCCCCGGCTCTACCACCACCTCGTAACGCAAGGTGCGATGGAGTGCCCGCAAGAGCAACGCCACCAGACGGGGAACAATCGCAAGGGTGATCCGCTGGCTGAAACTAAAGCTCTGGGCGGAGTCGGTCACCGGGCGATTTTACAGGCAGGGGAACCAGGCGCCACTTTGGTCATCCGCGACCGGGGCCGTTTCGACCACCTGTTTTGTTGCAGATAGCCGTCTTCTGGCGAAAGGTGGAGGGGGTGCTCTCCCTTGAGGTAACCAAGGGTGTGATCGAGGGGGGATGCTCGCTGCCCCCTTTGTGGACAGGTAATGGTGAGATTGGCGCATTTCCGCTACGTCCGGACTGACGTATACCAATACTCATTATGAGTACACACAAATTTGCTCTGACTTCGCGTGAATATTCTCTGCCCCGATCTGGAAGCAAACCGTCCCTGGACGACAAACTCGATAAGGTCTTCCAAATGGCCGAGCATATGGACGCCAGATGTGTCTACATGCTGGACGCTGCCAGCCACAAGCGGCGGCACGTTGTTTCCGCCCGGTAGCACGCTTTCCTTCTTTGGGACCGCCGGTGACCCAGGACTGTGTCCTGGGTACGTCTCAGCCGTCCCTAAGAAACTTGAGGCCCACACCGGCCTGCTTTCTGGGCTACTTTCAACCAGAGCTAGCCGACGAACGGCCTTTTGGGCGGCCCAGCTTGCTGAATGCGTTGAAGAGAACGCGGTGGGAGCCCCCTGCTTTAGCAGGGGGAGCGACGCTTCAGCGTCGCGGAAAGAGTCGCACCTGGATCAATCGGGCTTTAGCCCCGGCTTCGTTGGCCGGTGTGATAGCGTCGGCTCTGGATTGTTGCTTGTACCGCAAGGAAATCGCACGTTCTTCACCTCAATCCAACCCCGCAGCAACTCCGACCAAAACCCCGCGGCTAAAGCCGGAGGAGAATAGTCCTATTGCGAACCGCTCGGCTTGAAAGCCGAGCTCCCCCGCATGAATGCGGGGGCTCCCACCACCCTATTCGGACAAGTCTGACTCTCAGCCGTCCCTCCACCGCCCCGCTGATAGCATCTCTGATGTGCTACTGACTCTGGAAACGTCCCTGCAATTCGTCAAGGGCATCGGTCCGCGCATCGCCCAGACGCTGCAGGACAAGCGCATAGCCACCATCGAAGACCTGCTCTACCACCTGCCCTTCCGCTATGAGGACCGCCTGCGTCCGCAAGCCATCGAGGAATTAGTCCCAGGTGAGATGGCCAGCCTGATCGGCGAAGTGCGCGGCATGAACCTGCTGCGGACGCGGCGCATGCCCATCTTTGAAATGACCGTGAGCCAGGGCCTGGGCAGGGTCAAATGCATGTGGTTTCACGGAACCTACCTGAAAGACCGTTTCAAAGCCGGACAATGGGTGGCCCTGTACGGAAAAGTGGAGGCTTCGCGCAGCAGCAGTAGTTTCAAAATGATCCAGCCGCAGGTGGAAGTGTTGCCCGACGACCACGACGACGAGGAATCCAAGCTGCTGGAAGTCGGCCGGATTACCCCGGTCTATGAGTCCCTCGGCAACAAGCTGGCTTCGCGTTGGCAGCGGCGCATCCTCTGGAGGGTGCTGGAGGATATGAAAGGTCGAATCCCGGAGACCCTCCCCCAAGCACTTTGCCGCCGATTGGAGTTGCCCAGCCGCGAAGATGCACTGCGCCGGGCGCACTTCCCCGAGCCGGGGACACCCATGAGCCAGCTCCAGTCCTGGGCCACTCCGGCGCAGAAGAGATTGATATTCGAAGAACTCTTCTACCTCGAACTGGGCCTGGAGTTGAAGCGGAAGAAATTTCGCCAGCGGCAAGGCATTCCCTTTGAAACCAATGAAGCCGTGCGGTCAGCGTTACGACAGGTGCTTCCCTTCCACCCCACCAAGGCGCAAAAGACCGCCCTGGGCGAGATTGTGGCTGACATGCGGGCGCCGGAGCCGATGCGGCGGCTGCTGCAGGGCGATGTGGGATCGGGAAAGACCATCGTGGCCCTGCAGGCAATGCTGGTGGCCATCGAGAACGGCTACCAGGCAGCCCTGATGGCGCCCACGGAGATCCTGGCTACCCAGCACTTCCTGGGAGCGCGCAAGCTGCTGGAACGGTCGCAGCAGCGCTACAAAGTGGTTCTGTTGACCGGCTCGCTCGACGAGGATCGCAAACGTGCCCACCGGGGGATGATCGCGCGCGGCGAAGCGCAATTAGTGATCGGTACCCATGCCCTGATCGAGGAGCGCGTGGATTTCGCCAAGCTTGGGCTGGTAGTGGTCGATGAACAGCATCGTTTCGGGGTTTTGCAGCGCTTCCGGTTGATGAAGAAGCCCAACGCCGGCGAACCGGATGTCCTGGTCATGACCGCAACGCCCATCCCCAGGACACTCGCTCTTTCTCTCTACGGCGACCTCGATCTCAGCGTGTTGGATGAATTGCCGCCCGGCCGCACGCCCATTCTCACCCGTCAGGTCTCCGACGAGGTGGCTAGCGAAGTATGGGAGCTGGTGCGGGAACAAGTGCGGCTGGGACACCAGGCATACGTGGTTTACCCGGTCATCGAAGGCGCGAAAGAAGATCAGCCGGAATTGGATTTCGCTGCTGGCGAACCGGACGCAGCACCCGCCCCACCGGGGAAAAAGGGCAAAGCCCCCGGTTTGTTGTTCAAGCCGGTTTCGTCCCCTTCAGCGCCATCGCTGAAGGCCGCGACCGACATGTATCAGGAATTGAAGGCCGGGGCTCTTAAAGGCCTGCGCCTGGGTCTGCTGCACGGACGAATGGATGCGGACGAGAAAGAGATCATCATGCGCCGGTTTCAGCGGCGGGAGCTGGATGTGCTGATCGCTACCACGGTCATCGAGGTCGGCGTCGATGTGCCAAACGCAACCATGATGGTGATTGAACATGCGGAGCGGTTTGGGCTGGCGCAAATGCATCAGCTACGGGGACGGGTGGGGCGCGGAAGCGCCAAGTCATACTGCATCCTCATGACCGGGGGCAAGATCTCGCCCCAGGCGGTGGAGCGCCTGGGAGCCATGGTGCGCACGCAGAACGGATTCGAGCTGGCCGAACTCGACCTGCAGCTGCGCGGGCCAGGAGAGTTTTTTGGCACGCGACAAGCGGGGATCCCGGACTTTCGTGTGGCCAACCTGGTACGGGACCGCGCTCTTCTGGAACTGGCGAAGGCGGAGTCGGCATCGTTCGTATCGAATGCCGGCGAGGTCACAGAAGAGGAAAAGAGCAAAGTGTGGAACCGGCTGCGAGAGGCCTGGCAACGACGCTACGGGCTGGTGGACGCCGGATGAGACACCTCAGGGCCCAAAGAACTTGCCGTGTTAATGTCCGGGCTCAACAAGCTGCGAAAAAACTCTCTGAACGAAGGGCACGGCTTTACAGATTGCGGAAAAACTCGCTGTTGGGTAGACCCCGACTTTAGTCGAACTGTGCCAGCCCCGGACTTTAGTCTGGAGGAGCGGGTTTTCAAACCCGCGAGAACGCTTTATCTTCCAATGACCGGGCTTTAGCCCTGGTGAGAACGCCCCGCATACTTCGAGGGAAATCGTCCTCAGTGGCTAAAGCCGAATTCATTGCAAAGCATTTACGTACGGCCTGAAGGCCGTACCCTTCAGAGATAGGGTTTGCGCAGCCGGTCTGGACTTTGTCTTAGGCGGCGAAGCACTGGTTGCCGGCAAGATGGGTTTCCAGTTCCTCGTCCTTGACCATCCAGATCTGTAATTGCACCTTGATGATTTCGAGCGAACAGATGTAGCGCGTGGCGGCGTCCAGGGTCGCTCCATCCACCGCCGGTATATTCCGCGAAGACGGATCGAAGAGGTGGGGGGTGCAGCGGCAAAGCTCCGTCAGCAGCAGATGAGACGTCGCAGTCAGTTGCAGGCCAACCGAGACCAGCGCACTGTAGATCTCAACACAAATGTCGCGGGGAAACTCAAAGACAAAGCGAGCCGTACCCGGCTCCACGTAAGAGCGGCTACGAATCCAGGCTCCACAATCAGGAATGATCCCGCTGAGCCGGGGTACAACCATGGATTGGCCTTCCGGCAAGAGCGCGGTCAAATAGAGAACGTCATCTAAAAGCGTATCGGACATAAGGGTTTAGGCAATCCAGCGCGAACCTTGAATATACCTTGCCTGTTAAGTTGATCGGCCCCGTATGCGCAATCTTGAACAGCAGGACAGGTACGTCGGTTAGCCGTTACGGTTACATTTCGGGTGGAGAAAGATGACCGAAAAGGACCCCATGGTAATGTGGTCAGCATGCTGATCGGTACAGGCGTGGACTTGATCGAGGTGGAGCGCATCGCGCATTCGATCGATCGCTTCGGCGAACGGTTTCTGCGGCGCGTTTATACAGATCAGGAGATCGCCTATTGCAGCCGCAAGCGGATCAGCGCGGAGAGCTTCGCGGCCCGTTTCGCGGCCAAAGAGGCGGCAGCAAAGGCGCTGGGTACCGGCATCAGCCGGGGGGTTACGTGGAGTGAGTTTCAGGTCGCCCGCAACCCGGGCGAGCGTCCGGTTCTGGAACTGCGGGGACGGGCTGCATTGCTGGCCAAGGAACTCGGGGTGCGCGCAATCTCGCTTTCCCTCACCCACACCAGTAGTCTGGCGATGGCGACCGTGGTCATGGAAGGCTAGAGCCGGCCAGCTCCCGGCTTTCCTGTCCGCTCGCGAAAGCCGCCCCCGAAAGGGAGGGCCCGGCAAAAGCGCATTTGATATGCTCAGTCGCAGCGGGAAATGCCCGCTGCACTCGCTTCAACCCGAGGGGGTCTGTGCCAAGCCAGCAAGAAGTCCAATGGTCACAACTGAAGGTTGGCGTTCTGGTCATCGTGGCATTGGCGGCCCTGACTGCTCTCATCTTCCTCATGACAGGGAGCACGGGTGGACTATTCACAGGAAAGATCGTCCTGCGTTCCTATTTTGAGAATGCCGCCGGCCTCAAGGAGGGCGCACCGGTTAACCTCGAAGGCTACACGGTGGGCACGGTAACCAAAATTGGCATAGTACCCGCGCGCAAGCTCACCCCGGTCGAGGTGACGTTCAAGGTAGGAGCCAAATATAGAGACGCTGTGCGCACCGATTCCACGTCCAGCCTGGAAACCATTGGCGTTCTGGGCGATACGGTCGTGGACATCAACAGCAAGACGGCGACCGGTCCGCCGGTGCAGAATGGCGCGGAGCTCAAAACCAACGAAACGCCCAACCTCTCCGACGTCATCAAATCGAGCCAGGGAACGATCGAGCAGTTGAATACCATTTTGGCCAAGGTCGACCATCTCGCAGACTCGCTCAACTCGACCAAGGGCTCGATCGGCGAGTTGATCAACAATCCAGACCTGTACAACAAGGCAGTCGTGACCCTGAACCAGTTGTCGCAACTGGTGGATACGGTGGCCAACGGCAAGGGCTCGATCGGCAAGCTGGTGGCTGACGACACCCTGTACAACCACATCAACGACACCGTGGCCAAGCTGGACGCGATGGCGACCCAACTGGACGAGGGGAAGGGTACGATCGGCAAGCTGCTGAAAGACGAGACGCTGGCCAATAACCTGAACCAATCCGTATCCAGCGCGAATCAGCTGCTGGCCGACATCAATGCCGGCAAGGGCGGCCTGGGCATGATCGCCAAGGATCCCCAGTTCGCAGCCAAGCTGCGAGACACAGTGGACAAGCTCGATTCGGTCTTGAACAAGGTTGACAGCGGTCAAGGAACCATCGGCCAGCTGGTGGTCAACCCTTCTCTTTACAACAACCTCGATCAGTCCCTGACAGAAACCCGGGGGCTCATTGCGGCCATCCGGGAAAATCCCAAGAAGTATCTGACCTTCCACGTGAAGATTTTCTGACGGGCCCCCCATTTCTACCCACAAGGCAGCCTATGAAGTCTCTCCCCATCGTGGTTGCTGTATTGCTTTGCAGTTGTCTGGCTCATGCGCAAAACAAACCGGCGCAGGCCCCACCCGAGCCGCAGGCGCCGCAAAGCTTTGACCTGACCGCCATCGACAAAACCGCCGATCCGTGCACCGACTTCTATCAGTACGCCTGTGGCAACTGGAAGAAGAATAATCCGATTCCTCCCGATCAGGTCCGGTGGGGCGAGTTCGATAAGCTCAGGGAGCGAAACGACTGGCTTCTCTATCGCGAGCTGGAAACGGCGGCGGTCCCCAACGGGAAGCGGACCGCACTGGAACAGAAATATGGGGACTTCTATGCGTCCTGCATGAATACCCAACTCGCCGACCAAAAGGGCGTGACGGCGCTCAAGCCCGCTCTGGACGCCATCAACACCCTCAGCGACAAGAAGCAACTGGCAGCGCTGCTGGGTACTCTAGAGATACCGCACGGCATCAGCGGACTCTTCAGCTTCGGCGTGGGCCAGGATCAGAAGGACTCTACCCGGCAAATTGCGCAAGCCGGCCAGGCCGGCCTCGGCCTGCCGGACCGCGATTACTACCTGGTGCAGAACCCGCGGCAGCAGAAGATACGCGAAGAATACGTGGCGCACATGACCAGGATGTTCCAGTTGGCCGGCGATACACCCGAGAAAGCCGCCAGCGAAGCGCAGAGCGTTATGGCCATTGAAACTGCTCTGGCGCAAAGCTCCCTGAGCCGGACAGACCTGAGAGACCCGGCGAAACGCTATCACATGATGACGCTCACGGATCTGGGAACGCTAACCCCGGACTTCGATTGGCCGTCTTATTTACACGGCATCCGCATGGGTTCATTCGAGACCCTGAACGTGATAAACCCTGGTTTCTTTACTGCCATGAACGCGCTGATCGATGCTCAGAGCCTGGACGCTTGGAAGAGCTACCTCCGGTGGCGTGCTTTGCACGATGCCGCCCCCTGGATGTCGCAAGCATTTGTAGACGAGAACTTCGCTTTTTTCTCCAGTGACTTGTTGGGACAGAAAGAGATCGCACCCCGCTGGAAACGCTGCACCCGGGCCACCGACAACGCGCTTGGGGAAGCTGTGGGGCAGGATTGGGTGAAGCAGTACTTCAGCCCGGAAAAGAAAGAGAACATGCTCAAACTGGTTACGGCGCTGGAAGCAGCGCTGGCACAGGACATTCAGCAGTTGCCCTGGATGTCGGAAGCCACCAAGAAAAATGCTGAGGAAAAGCTGGCGCTGATCCGCAACAAGATCGGCTATCCGGAGCATTGGCGCGACTACTCGACCCTGGAGATCAAGCGGGATGATCTGCTGGGAAATGTGGCCCGCGCTACCGTGTATGAGGACCGCCGCAACCTGGACAAGCTGGGGAAACCGGTGGACGAGACGGAGTGGGGCATGACTCCGCCGACGGTGAACGCTTACTACAGTCAAGGCATGAACGACATCAACTTTCCCGCGGGCATTCTGCAGCCGCCGTTTTACGACTTCGCCAAAGATCCGGCTGTCAATTTCGGAGGCATCGGAGTGGTGATCGGCCACGAGATGACACATGGCTTCGACGATCAGGGGAGCAAATACGACGGCCATGGCAACGTGCGCGAGTGGCAGAGCCCGGCCGACCGCACGGCATTTACCGAGCGCACCGATTGCGAAGTGAAGGAGTATGGCAGCTTCGAAGCTGCGCCCGGGCAGAAGCTCAATGGCAGCCTGACGCTGGGCGAGAATACGGCGGATAATGGCGGGCTTCGCTTGGCCTACTCGGCATTGATGGCTACTTTAGCCCAAGAGCCCGCCGCGGCGTCGAAGGAGATCGACGGCTATACGCCGGCCCAGCGGTTCTTTCTCGCCTATGGCCAGGTTTGGTGTGAGAACGTGCGCGAGCAAGCCGCGCGGAGTCGAGCCCTCACGGATCCGCACTCTCCGGGCCAATGGCGAGTGAACGGCGCAGTACAAAACTTCGACGAGTTCGGCAAGGCTTTTAGCTGCAAGAAAGGCGCGCCCATGTACCCGGAGAACTCCTGCCGGGTATGGTAATCCACGCACCTAGAAGCGACCGGTGCTAGAGCATCTCCCCTGTTGCGATATGCTTTCGAGGGTGGGTCATGTGCAGCTTTTCTTGACGGAAAAGCTGCGTGGGCGGCCTCTCTCCGGGGTACCTCTACAGGGGAGATGCTAGCCGAAAGTGGTTCTAGCTTTTACAATTAGCGCTAGGATCAATTTTTAATACAGTTTCAGCTGCAAAGGCAGCCCTAGACCGCAATAGCGACGGGGATGAAGGAAACGCATGAAGTTCAGGAAATTCGGCCGGATCAGTCTGGCCTTGGCGGTGTCCCTGGGAACGGGGTTGGGAGTAAACTCCTGCAGCACAGACCACACAGTCGGTTATATGTATGTCACCGGCCAGCAATATAATCAGGTTTCCGGCTACACGATCGATAGCAACCTTGGCCAGCTGACGCCCACGCAAAATTCTCCTTACAGTTCTGGGGGCGCCAATCCCATCAAGGAACTGGTGGCGAATGCGGGGAGGTTTCTCTATGTGCTCAACGCAGGCTGCGGCGGAACCGGGCAGGCGGCTTGTTCCTCCGCGACAAGTTCGGCTAACACCGGCCCAAACATCTCGCTCTTCACGATCGGCGGAAAAGGTTCACTGAGCTTCCAGACAACTTATAACAGCCAAGGCAACTTTCCGATCTCGATCCAGACCGACTCGTCCGGCAGTCATCTATTCGTGCTCGATACCCAGGATCCCAATCCCGCATCAGATTGCGTGGGCTATGTAAGTGGAAATCCTGCCACCGTCTGCGGAGACATCACATCCTTCAACATCGACCCCAATACCGGCCGGCTCTCGTTGATCACCAACCAGCAGGTTAAGAACCCTACGACGGGCGCCAACCTTACTTACTTCCCGGTAGGCAGCTCACCCATCAACTTCGTAGTGGTTCCGAGCAACTCGTATATCTACACCATCGAGAAGGGCAGTGGAAGCGCCCTGGATCCCTCTCAAGCGATCTTCGTGTATGGGAACAGCAGTGGCCAGTTGACCCTGACGCAGAATACTCCCATTCCTACTCCTGCTACGGATCTAAGCTTTATCTATGCCAGCCCCAAGTACATATATCTGATTGATGCGGGGCAAGCCGTCAGTCCAGCTGGGCAGATCTTGCCTTATACGATCGGCGTCAACGGTGCACCTCAATCGCTGGTTGGGGGAGCGGTGGACAACTCAGGTACGGTGGCAAATCCTGGACCCATGCTTGTCGACCATTCGGGCAAGTTCCTCTATCTGGCAAACCAGGGAGCCAACCTTAACCCAACCGGCCCGGCAAGTTCCGTAAGCGCATACTTCATCGACCCGACTAACGGATTTTTGACGACGCTGTCCAGTGGAGCCAGCGGGACCAGCACTCTCTTTGGCGCAGGCTCGGCTCCGCAGTGCATTCTTGAGGACCCCTCGAACCAGTATCTCTACACGGCCAATTATGCCGACAGCACGATCACCGGCGCGGTGATCAACTCCTCGACGGGAACCCTGACCACGCTGCGGAAGGCCACCTCCTTCACTGGTCCCGGCAACCCGACCTGGTGCGTCGTCAGCGGCACGCTGTTCTAAAGCTTTCAGACTTCAGGGCTCAGGTGGCTGAAAGCGACCTGAGCTTTTACAATGCAAGTGGGACTCAAAAGACACTCTATCCATAGCTCTGCTGCAAACTGCAGCCCTGCTCCACTGATTCGTTGGGCCAGGATGAAGGAAGCGCATGAAGTTGAGTAAATTCGGCCGGATCGCACTGGCCTCGGTTGTAACCCTTGGTCTGGGATTCGGTGTTACTGCGTGCGGCCCCCCGAATACGATTGATTTTCTATATGTCACATCGTCCAACAAGACCAGCCCAGGGCAAATCAACGTCTACAAGGTGGATAGTCAAGCGGGAGCGTTGATACCAATCCCTAACTCGCCCTATTCTTCGGGCGGAAATAATCCCGTGGCCGACGTAGCTTCGGCCAGTGGCAAGAACCTCTACGTGATCAATCAGGCCAGCAATGCGGTCGTGGTGTTCGCCATCGCCACGGACGGCAGCCTCTCCCAGCAGCAGTCCTGCACTACACCGGGCACTATCCCTACTCAGTTGGCGATCAACGCAGCCGGTACCTACCTCTATGTGGTGGAGACTTACCAGCCGGGCTTCAGCGCCACCAATCCCGGACCCGGGGCGCTGGTGGTCTACCCCGTCAATGCCACCGGGCAACTGGGGGCCACGGGAAGTCTCTGCACGCCGGTCGCTAATGGCGCCAATGCCTTCTTCCCGGTGGGGAATAATCCGGCAGCCGTGACCGTGCTGCCGAGCGAGAACTACGTTTATGCGGTGAACGAAAATGACGCCACCATCTCTGACTTTCAGGTGGGCACGAGTGGCGCTCTCACACTGATTGCTACCTACCCCGTCGGCGTGGCTCCCAATGCGATTGCCAGCGATCCGACCAGTAAATTCCTCTACGTCACCGATGGCGCGGCCAATCAGATGATTGGTTACACGATCCAGACCAACGGAACCTTGATCAACATGCAGACCCCCTTCAAGACGGACATTCTTCCCGTTTCCGTGAAGGTCGACCCGCGCGGGATTTATGTGTACGTGGCCAACTACAATGCCAACGACGTGAGCGCCTATACGATCGATCGCGGTACCGGAAACGCCACGCAGATTGCCGGGTCGACCACGTATGCGGTGGATGCCGGGCCAACCTGCATCTTGATCGAACCCGCAGAGGCGCGCTTTGTCTACACGTCAAACTTCCTTGGCGAGACGATGTCCGGCTTGTCTCTGAACCCTGCGACTGGGGCGCTAGCGCCGGTGCAGAACACACCCTTCAAGGCCGCCGGGCAGCCTACCTGCAGCGCTGCCATTACCCACGGCAACCATGCCATTGAGGTCGTACAGCCCTGATGCGCATGAAGTTGAGTAAATTCGGCCGGGTTGCCCTGGCTTCGGTAGTATCCCTTGGTCTCGGGGCCGGAGTTACTGCATGCGGACCCAGCAATACAATCGATTTTCTTTACGTCACCGCGTCCAAACAAAACCCGGGACAGGTCAGCGTATACAAAGTAGATAGCGAAGCGGGCATTCTGTACCAGATCACCGATTCACCCTACCCCTCGGGCGGGCGGAATCCTGTCGCTGATGTGGCGTCAGCCAACGGTAAGAATCTCTACGTCATCAATCATGACGACAATACGATTGTGGAATTTGCCATTGGCACCGATGGCAAACTCTATCCGCAGCAGACCTGCAACATGCCAGGCAGCTACCCCACCCAGTTGGCCATCAACGAGACAGGTACCTATCTCTACGTGGTGGAGACATACCAGCCGAACTTCAGCATTAACATACCCGGGCCCGGCGCGCTCGTAGTTTTCCCCGTCAATGCAAATGGTCAGCTGGGCGCGACCAGCAGCCTGTGCCAGCCGGTATCAAATGGCACAAACGCATTCTTCGCATTGGGGAATAATCCGGTTGCCGTTAACGTGTTGGCTGGCGGAAACTTCGTTTACGCGGTGAATGAAAGCGATGCCACTGTCTCCGCGTTACAAGTTGGATCGGACGGCGTGCTTAGTTCCGTCGGCCTTTTCAAGGTTGGAACGGCGCCCAATGCACTCGCCAGCGATCCGACCGGTAAATTCCTGTATGTCACCGACGGCGCCTCCAATCAGATGTATGGTTTCCAGGTGCAGGCCGGTGGATCGTTGGTGATGATGCCGGCACCATTCAAGACCGATAACCTGCCCGATGCCGTCGCCGTCGACCCCCTCGGCCTCTATGTTTATGTCGCCAACTACAATGGTAACGACGTAAGCGCTTATACCATCGACCAGTCTACCGGCAACGCCACACCGATCCCCGGTTCGGTCACTTACGCGGTTGGTAGCGGGCCGCTCTGTATCCTGATCGAGCCATCGGAAGGCCGCTATATCTACACCGCCAACTTTCTCAGCAACACGGTCTCCGGCTTGGCCCTGAACCCCGCGACCGGAGCACTCTCGGCCGTGCAGAATACGCCCTTCAGTTCCGGCCAGCAGCCTACCTGCAGCGCTGCGATTACGCATAACCACCATACCCTCGCGCAACCCTAGACCGACATCCCCGTTCGCTCAAAACATGAGTCAGCGGCCCATCCGGCTGTGGTTGTGATCGCGGCATTCCCTGGACTTTAGAGGCTTTAGCCGTGCCGTACAAAGCCACAGCTATGAGGGATTTAGGGGGTGTGTCTTTGGGGGTCACAAGGAAATTCGCCAGAGATTGAACCGTACCTCAGGGGCTGAAGCCCTCTCCAATCGCATACTTTACGCCACGGCTGAACTTGTGCCCCGCGCCCAATGAGTTTTTCCGCGGCCTCTGAAGTCCCGGGCTGGCACAGAGGCCCGGACTGGCACAGATTAAAAAGCAGGAGCTATGCATGCCGTGAGGGCGCGTGAAGATAAATATTCCTATGCTATGATCGCCTTCCGATGGTGAGGCGGGGCCCAGATGTTTACCGGCACCATCCTGTTCCATTCTTCGCTTGCAGCCTGCTCTCTCGAGTGAATTCAACTTGCGCCTGGCTCTTTCAGCTCCCCGGATTCTGTTATTAGTCTTCGTCTGGATGGTATCGAGCGGGTGTTCGGCACAGAACGAACCCGGCGCGAAGTTGCCGGAGAGCCCATCTCCACAGCCACCGCCTAAGCCTCCAGGCTTCTTCGCCAGGTGGGCAGACTTCTACCGCCAGGACTGGCATGGAACTGCGAGTCAAGGCCCGGCCCCGCCTCGCCGGGGACTGCCGTCACCGCTTGAGTCACCGCCCTTCCCCAACTCCGACTGGTCGTATGGCGGATCTCCCGTGATAGGCGAAGCGGATACGAATAGCTATCCTCTGATGACCGCCTGGAATCAAGCGCGCAGCCGCACCAAGGTGTATGGGTGGGTTGAGCCTACGGTGAACTTCAGCACTTCGACAAACAGCAACGCACCCGAAGCGAATGATGTCTACAGCAATCGATTCGAGATGAATCAGCTCGTCCTTTATGTCGAACGGTTGCCCGACTCAGTGCAAAGGGAGCATGTGGATGTCGGATACCACCTGACTGCTTTTTACGGCACGGACTACAGATACACCATAGACAAAGGCTATCTGGGCTTCCAGTGGATATCGGACCACCACCAATACGGCTTCGACCCGGTTCTTGAATACATCGACATTTATGTGCCCAAGGTGGCCAACGGGATGAACCTCCGGATCGGCCGCTTTATCTCTGTTCCTGGAATCGAGGCGCAACTGACGCCGAATAACTACATGTTCAGCCATTCCCTGCTGTACGCGGTCGATCCGTTCACCGACACCGGAATTCTTGCCACGGTGCAGGTTAATAATCAGTGGCTAGTGCAAGCAGGTATCACCGGAAGCCACGACGTGGCGCTGTGGACGGGCGACGCCAAACCCTCAGCAACCGTTTGCGTCAGTCACACGACATCCTCGGTGAACAACAATATCTATCTTTGTGCCAATGGAATCAACAACGGTAAGTACTCGTACAACAACGTTCAACAATACGACGGCACCTGGTATCACAAATTTTCCAAGACGTGGCATACCGCGACGGAAGCTTACGTGATGTATCAGCGCGATGTGCCCAGCACCACCGGTTCGATCACGCCGCAGCCGAACACCTATGGAGCCACCTGCCGCCCCGGCCTCGAGACTTGTTTCGCACCGGAGTACGCGGCCCAAAACTACGTCCTGAAACAATTATCCGAGCACGACTTTGTTGGCTTCCGCAGCGACCTGCTCAACGACAAGAAGGGCCAGCGCACGGGGGTGAATACCAAGTACACGGAGAACACACTGATGCTGAGCCATTGGATCGGAACGACGGTGCAGATACGCCCGGAGATCCGCTTCGATCGCGCATGGGACCGGAAGTCATATGACCTGCGAACACGCCAGAGCCAGTTTACGTTCGCGTGCGATCTGATCTTGCATTATTGATGCGGCTGAGTTTTTCTGCGGCCAGCTAGACTCCGCGGGCTGGGCTGGGCTCAAGACGCCGGCTGATCCAGCTTCTTCCCGGCCGCTCGATGAACCGCTTGGTCAACAGCGCAGCAATGATCAATAGCAGGTAAGAAATCCAGGGATCGAAGACGATCAGGCCGCTTTTCTCCAGTAAATGGGAGTCGTGCAGCAGCGTCCACAGATTGAAGTGCAGCAGGTAAAGGCAGTAGCTCGCCTCGCCGATGGCAATAAAGGGAAGCAGCCCAAAGAAACCTGCAATGAAATTGCGGCCGGCCAGGCAGAGGATGACACCAGCAAACAGCGGCATAAGCAAACCATCGTGCATCATCGCGTAGGGCAGGTGGTCGCCCACGCAAAGAAGCACATAGAGGGCCGCGAAGGCAAAAATCCCTAGCGCCAGGCGTTTGCGGCTCTCAGGCCGAATTTTTTCATTCAAAAATCCTAACGTCATGCCGAACAGAAAGGAGAACAGGTGTTGCAAGGGCATGAATTTCAACGCCCGCATCCAGATGCCAACGGAATAGCGGTCGGGGTGAGTATCGCCATCCGGATTTAGGTACATATAGAGTCCGGGAAGGACCAAACTGCAGAGCCATATGGACACCAGGATCAGCAGCATTGTCCGCGTCTGGCGCGGACGGCGACGGGTGATCAGCCAAGGAAACAGCACATAGAAGAACGCCTCGGTAGACATGGTCCACGCGGGCGTGTTCCAAAAGGTCGACAGGGCAGGATGCCATCCCTGCAGCAGCAACGGGGTGAGAAGCACTCCCAGGCCAAAATCCAGCCGGGTGTGGGCGTGCACTTCCTGCGCCAGCATGCCTATTGAGAGCAGCAGACTGAAGGCATAGACGGGATAGAGGCGGGAGAAGCGAGCGGACCAGAAGCTGCGCGCGGTGAGCGCCCCACGTTGGGCGCGATCGGCATAGTTATAGGTGAGGATGAAGCCGGATAGCAGCAGGAAGAAGCTAACGGAAATGTATCCGCCATTGACCACCGGGCTCAACGGTCCAAACGAATGGGGATCGGCAAAATGGAAGAAGACGAGATTGAGGGCGGCAAAACAGCGGATACCCGTGAGGGCCGGCAATTGGGAGCGGCGCGAAGCCGCGGCCGGACGCACCAACACTGGACCTGCTGGAGTTTGCGCCTGGTTCGCCTGGGCCGATCGTTCTGTGGCCTTAAGTGCGGGAGCCGGGGGTGGTTCCGCGAGTGTGGTTTGGGGAGTCAGGCGGTCACCAGGGAGCCGACCTTTTCTCCGCTCACCACACGCAGGATGTTCCCAGGGCGGTTCATATTGAAAATGATCATGGGCAAATTATTGTCCTTGCACAGGCTCACTGCAGTGCTGTCCATTACCTTTAGACCGAGCCGGAGGATTTCCATATAGGTAATCTGCTCGAATTTCACTGCATCCTTGGTAATAACAGGATCCGCGTCGTAAATCCCTTCCACTTTAGTGGCTTTTAATAGGACGTCCGCCTTGATCTCCATCGCTCGTAAGGAGGCAGCGGTATCTGTGGAAAAATACGGATTTCCCAGCCCTGCCGCAAAGATGACCACTCGACCCTTCTCTAGATGCCGGATGGCGCGACGCCGGATGTACGGTTCGGCCACCTGGTTCATCTCGATCGCGGACATGACGCGGGTCTGGACTCCGGACTTCTCCAGAGCATCCTGGAGCGCGAGCGAATTGATCACCGTGGCCAACATCCCCATATGGTCGGCGGAAACGCGGTCCATCATGCGCGCCTGTTCGGCCACACCACGAAAAAAATTGCCCCCGCCCACGACAATAGCGACTTCCACGCCGAGTTCCCGAACTGCCAGGATCTCGAGTGAGATTTCATGTAGCTTGGCAACATCCACGCCGAAGCCGCGGTCCGCCGCCAACGCTTCGCCCGACAGTTTGAGCAGGACTCTTTTGTACATTCAAGGAAAAGTATCGCACATTACGACCGACCGCTATCCCTTGGTTGGGAGGGGATTTGCGGCCGGTTTTGGGACGAATTTAAACCACTAGATCAATAACCACGGTTGGTCCACATAGTCTTTGATGGTATGGAACCTGCGTGGTTGCAAGGAAACCTCGTTGTCGGCAGTGGCTTGCGGTCCGAGGTCCCCTCAGCGGCTAAATGAATGAGAGTTTTCCGCATTCTGTTTAGCCTCAGGGACTTCTAAAGAGTCCGCGCGAGAACTTGAAGAGAAACCGCAGATCCCTCCACTGCGCTGCGCTCCGGTCGGGATGACAATTCTGTGGCAAGGAACAAAAGCGCTCAGGCAGATGACTGCTAATGGTCCCACAGAATTGTCATCCCGACCGGAGCGCAGCGCAGTGGAGGGATCTGCGGTTTCTTTTCAGGTTCTCGCGCAGGCGCATTCACGGGCGAGAAATGAATCGCCAAAAAGGAACGAGGGCCGGAAGTTCCCGGCCCTCGTCATTCCGTTTTGGTGCAGATGCTATTCGGTAGCGTTTGGCTTGATTTGGGCTACCGTCCAGACGGGATCGCCGACCTTGAAGCGGGCAAAGCGGCGCACGCTGAGGTTCTCACCCAGCTTGCCGATCTTCTGCGCAATCAGATCCTTGATGGCGAAGGACTGATCCTTGATGAAGGGCTGGTCGAGCAAGCAAACTTCTTCGTAAAACTTGCTCATCTTGCCTTCCACGATCTGCTCGATTACTTTCTCCGGCTTACCCGTAGCCGCAGCCTGAGAGCGGTAAATGTCCTTCTCCCGGGCCAGATCCTCGGCGGTGACATCTTCGCGGCGAATATAGCGCGGGTCAGTGGCCGCGATGTGCATTGAGATGTCCTTCAACAGCTCCTGAAAATCCTCTGTCCGAGCAACAAAATCGCTCTCGCAGTTGATTTCGATCAGCACACCGATCTTGCCTCCGGCATGAATGTAGGTGCCGACAGCCCCTTCGGAAGTGGTGCGGGATGCCTTCTTGGCGGCGGACGCCATGCCCTTTTTGCGTAAAACAACAACCGCCTGGTCGAGGTCGCCCTTGGCTTCCTGGAGCGCGTTGCGGCAGTCCATCATCGGCGCGCCAGTCTTCTCGCGAAGCTCCTTGACCTGTGCAGCGGAGATATTTTCAGTCACGGTTGACATCCTCTTGCGATTCCTTTGCTGGCCTGTGAACAGGCCTTAAATCCCCGGTTACAAATGGGTGGGGAAAGATTTAGTACGGCTAAAAGTGAAAAAGCAGCTCTAGATGGTCCGCTCGACAACTTCCGGCTCGTCAACGGCTATCACCCCGGGGGCCTTGCGAATCCCTCCCCCAAGTGCAGCTTCCAGATCGACGACTTCACCTTCACCGGATGGCTCATCGGCGCCGGCTTCAAGGCCGGAAAGCTCGAGCGGGGCGGCCTCAAGCTGCGCATCGGCGGTTACGCCCGCATCGGCGGCCCGCTTGTCGCCGGCCATCTGCACGCCTTCCACGACGGAGTCGGAGATCTTGGAGGTAAACAAGCGGATGGCGCGCAGGGCGTCATCATTGCCGGGAATTACGTAGTCGACCACGGTCGGATCGCAATTGGTATCGACCACTGCGACCACCGGGATGCCCAGCTTGCGCGCTTCCTTGACCGCAATGGCTTCGTTGTTTGAATCGACCACAAAGAGAGCGTCGGGCAACCGGCGCATATTCTTAATGCCTGCCAGGTTCGCCTGCAGATGCTTGCGTTCGCGCTCCAGTCGAATGACTTCTTTCTTGGTCAGCAGCTCGTAACGGCCATCGGTGGCCATTTCATCCAGTTCCTGGAGGCGCTTAACTGATTTTTGTACGGTGATCCAATTGGTCAGCAATCCACCCAGCCAGCGCTGGTTGATGTAGAACATGCCGCAGCGGTTGGCCTCTTCGGCAATCGCGTCCTGGGCCTGTCTCTTGGTGCCGACAAAGAGGATGACCTTGCCCTGCCCGGTGAGGTCGGTAACAAACTTGCTTGCTTCCTTGAACATCTTCAAGGTTTTTTGCAGATCGATGATGTAGATCCCGTTACGCTCGCCGAAGATATATTCCTTCATGCGAGGATTCCAACGCTTCGTTTGATGCCCGAAGTGAACACCTGCTTCGAGCAACTCCTTCATCGTGATGGTGGCCAAACTACCTCCTCTTGAATTGCATTCCGGCGTGGCCGGAATTGATTTCCCTCGCCCGCTCCAATAAGCCGGGGCGGGGAAGATTTTTGACAAAATGGCATCGACTCACTGCATGCATGCCCGGCAACGATGCCTGTCACCGGCAAGCTTTTAACGCTTGCTGAACTGGAAGCGCTTGCGGGCGCCCTTCTGTCCGTACTTCTTGCGCTCTTTAATGCGCGCGTCGCGGGACAGCAGGCCATCAGCCTTTAATGTCTTGCGCAGCTCCAGGTTGAACTCGAGCAGAGCGCGGGCGATACCCATCTTTACCGCATCGGCCTGGGCGCTCACGCCTCCACCCTTGACGGTGGCCAAAACATCGAAATTGGCGGAATGCTCGGTCAGCTCCAGCGGCCGCTTGGCGGAAACCCGTTGCTGATGGGTAACGAAATACGTCTCGAAAGGTTTCTGATTGACGACAAAGTTGCCGCTGCCGGGGCGCAAGAAGATGCGCGCTACGCTTGCCTTGCGACGCCCCGTTCCGTAGTACTGAACCAAATCTGCCATGTCCGTCCTATTCTTTGCTGTGTCCTGCGGAGTCCGACGGCTTACCTAGCCGCCAACTCCAAAACCTCAGGCTGCTGTGCCTGGTGAGGGTGCTTGTCGCCCCGGTAGACCTTGAGCTTGGTGGCCATCTGGCGGCCCATCTTGCTCTTGGGCAGCATGCCTTTGATGGCGTCTTCGACAATTTTCTCTGGGCGGCGCGCCATGAGGCGCACAAACGACTCTTCCCGCAGACCGCCAGGAAAACCGGTGTACCGGCGATAGACCTTCTGTTGAGTCTTCAGCCCGGTGAGCACGATCTTTTCCGCGTTGACCACGATCACGTGATCACCCATGTCGATAAAAGGGGTGTACTTAGGATTTTTCTTGCCGGCCAGCATGCTGGCGGCTTCGGTGGCCAAACGTCCCAGGGTCTTGCCGCTGGCGTCGACCACGAACCATTTGCGGGTGATATCGTGCGAGCTCGGAAAATACGTAGACATCGTTACCAGTTCTCCCAGGGAACCCTCGTTTGGGCAAGCATTCCACACCGACGCAAAAATTGCGGCCGGCAACTGCTCTCCCGCAAACGAAAGGTTCAGATCGCTTGAGTGGCGAAGATTAGATTTAGAGCGGTTTCACGGGGAATCGCTCAAAGCGCTTCTTCGTTCGCTTTCCTGGCAGGCTACCTGGGCTCGCTCAATCTTCGGATCGGTTGGCTGTGAAGTGGCTCCCCGAACTTGACTGGGACTTCACCTCGTCGGATCAGACGGCGACTACAGAGGGCCGGACGCGGCACTGCGCAAGAACTTCAGAGTAACGCATTCAGGCAAGGGCGTCAACGGGGGTGGGGTTACTCATTACGCACAAAAGAGGCATTTCCCCTTCATTGCAAAGATCATACGCTCTCCTTGGAATATAGCGGAGGTCCCTCCCCTCGTATGACACAACGTGCCTCTGAATCCCTGGTAGCTGCGCTCATCCGCATCGGATTGTTGCTGGCCCTGGCCATCATGCTGATGGCCGAAAATGCCCAGGCCCAATCGCTTCCTGTTTTGGCCCGGTCGCAACCAGCCCGGGCCGGCAGTCCCACCAGCTCGCAGCTGCAAATCCAGGCTGCCGGTGCTCGAACTGACCGGACCCCGTAGCTCGGAGCCGGGAAGTACGGGCAAGGAGACCTCATGAAGTTTGAAAAGCAACTGTGGCCGCTTATGACCGCGGCCCTACTGTGCGGTACATTTACCACACTTTCGAACGCCCAGCAGACTGCTGGGAGCGAGGTGGTGGCTCCTGCGCCGGCGGCAACCCCAACGACTGTAGCGTCTCCTGTTCCGGTGATTTCGGCGGCGGATGCGGCTCTGATCAAGTCAACTCCCCCTTTGACCGAGGATGCTTTGCGCGCCCGTTATGTCGGTAAGCTGGTCTTTCTCCGGGGGTCCTACCTTGGCGACGATCTGAACTTCGACCAGGATGGCAAGGTGAACGGCGCGCCCACCGTCGCCTCGTTCACCCTTTCCGCTTTCGAAGTCAGGAAAGTGAAGCTCTCCAAGCACAAGCTGGATATCGAGGCAGATCGCTATGGATTGCATTACTTCGGCGCGCTGCCCTATGAAGAAGATGAAAGCAAGTCGTTCGATAAGGTCAAGATCTCCAAGAAGCCAGTTCACATCTCCATTGACCGCGAGCTCATCGTCGTCCCCAAGGTGAAGAAGGAGAAGAAGAAGAGTGAGCCTACGCCGCAGGAGATCGCCGCGGCCCAGACCTTAAAGACCAGGGATGACGCCGCAGCGGCCACGGCATCGCCAACACCGGCCACCAGCGGGGCCGCGGTCGAGACCTATCAGGCCCTGGCAGCTGTTTCTCCGGCGCACAGCGCCATGCTGATGAACAAGGCCCTGGACAACATCTTTGCCAGCGACATCGATCAAAGCATGCTCTCCCATTTGCCTGACTACTGGCAGGAATACTTCCATAGCAAGAGCCAGCACCGGCAGTACATGCCAGCCGACGCCAGCATTAAGGTGGTCAGCGAAGGCATGACGCCGCCCAAGGTTTTAAACAGCATCGATCCCAGCTCGAATGAATTTGCCCAGAAGTACGGGATTGCGGGTATGGAACTGTTGCGCACGGTGGTCGATGCCTCGGGAACTCCGCGACAGATCGCGATCGCCCGCCCCATCGGTTTCGGGCTGGACGAGAAGGCAGTGGACGCGGTCAAGAAGTCGCACTTCCAGCCGGCGATGCTTAACGGGCAGGCGGTACCGGTGGTGATCGACATGGTCGTCACCTTCCGGATCTACTCCAACCGGACCAAGCCTGGTTCGGTAACGAAGGGATCGACAGGAGCCGGTTTTGGCCGCTTCTGCAGGCGACACGGGTGGCGATGCTAATCTGGTGCGGTGAGCCAACGTTTTCTTAACCTCATCCGGGGTGGGCAAACGGCGGAAGTCGCCGCTGCCGCGGAGGAAGATCGATCGCTTCTTACTTGCAGAGACGCCCAGGGCGTCTCTGCTTTTTTGTGGAGCATTTATAACCAGCAGCCTCTGATCAGGGACTACCTGCTCACTCATCTGCCGGCGCTGGATATATTCGAGGCCTCCGCCCTGGGAGACTGCACCCGCCTGGAGCCTCTGCTGCGACAGGATCCCATGCTGGTTCATGCGACCTCAGCCGACGGCTGGGCTCCTCTCCACCTGGCAGCGGCGTTTGGCGGACACGCAGGCAACGGCTCTGCTGCTTGCCCATGGCGCGCACGTACACCGTTTCTCGCATAACCCGATGCGCAATCAGCCACTGCACGCTTGTATTGCCTTGAGCCGCGACCCGGAGACAGCGCGCGTCCTGATTGCCCAGGGAGCGGACGTAAACATGGCGCAGGCCGGAGGCTACACCCCCTTGCACCAGGCAGCGGCTGCGGGGTTGGTAGAGGTGACTACGATTCTGCTGGAAGCCGGGGCCAAACCGGATTTGCGATGCGACCAGGGTAAAACTCCGGCTGACTATGCCCGGGAGCGCAGCCATGATGGGGTTTTGCAGGTGCTTTCGCGGTAGGGAAAGAAAAACTGCAGATCCCTCCGAGCGGAGACTGGCGGGTCGTTGAGGGCTGCGATATCCCACTCAAGCCCAAAGACAGGGCTTGAATGGGGCACCCAACGTTCGTTGCCGGATGCAGAGAACAGCTTCAACCAGCATCGGATGCTGGCCTATTCGTATGCCAGGGCTTCGATCGGATCTTTTCGGGCGGCCTTCAGCGCGGGGTAAATGGCACCCACCAGCGCCCCGCCGAAGGCAATGAGGGTGGTTGCAACGATCCATCCACTACTGATAGGAAACGGTTGAGTGGGTAAGCGGGCGCTCATCCCAGCCTTTATCAGGAAGGCCGCGCCGATGCCCAGAATTATGCCGACCAGGGAGAGGAACGCGGTTTCACGCAAGACAAGATTGATGATGTAGATCTGGGACGCGCCGAGCGACTTGAGAATTCCAATCTCACGGGTTCGCTCGAGGACAGCCGTGTACATGGCCTGGAAAATGACGAGAAAACCAACCACCACGGCGATACTGATCACGATATGCAATGCGATGTTGAAACCGGGCAGGTGTTCCGGCGTCAACATGGAGAGCACCTCCTGGACGGTTTGCACCTGATAAGCGGAAAGACCCGGAACAGCCTGTATTTCCTGCTTCACCAGGGCTTCATTGTCCGGATTGTCGGTCTTTACGTAAAAGAGCGTGGCGTTGTTTTCCGCGCCCAGCAACGCCCCCAGCGTCTTGATGGGCAGGAACTTGCGACCGCCCTTGCCGTGCTCGACGATACCGCAGATGCGGAAGGTGTGATTGAGGATGGGAATGCTGTCGCCCACGCGGTAGCCCTTGCCGCTGCGGGCAAAGAAATCATCCACGATCACATCATTTGGGCCCTGGAATGGACTTCCGGAGAGAAAGACAAAGGGCCGCAAGGCGTTGAAGCTCTCGTAGTCGATGCCCCAAATGGTCTCAACGGCGGTCTGCGTGGAGATCTGTTGAATGACCGGGGACGCGACGGCGACGTGGGGGAGCTTGCGCAGCACGTCAGCGATCTTTGCCGGAGCCGGCGCTCCGCTGACTCCGACGAGGAAAGTCTGATTGGGGGGACGAACGATCAGGTCGGCGCCAATACCGTTTGTCTGGGTGCGGGATCCCTGGATCATGCCCACCATGATGCCCACGATGGAGAGGATCATGGTGACCTCAATGGCCACCGCGAGTATGCTGATCGACGAACGCAAGGGACGGTGGAGCAGATTGCCGAGGACTAACCTATTCATGCTATTCGCCTGACAGAGCCGAGTGTAGCAAAATTGCGGAGGTAGCTTAATCCGCTCCCCGGAGAATCTCGGTCCAGTAACTCAAAAGATGCTGTAGCGCGCACAAACTAAAGGGCTATAGGGAGTTGCTTTTGACCTGGCAGGAGTGCGGCCGTATGGTTAAGAATATCAGTATAGGGTCATGCTATGGGACAGCTGGCAGTCCGGAGCTGACGTTCTCTCACCCGCGTCCGACCTGCATCCTTCTTTGATGGAGCCATCGCTTTGAACCGATGGGTGTAATGTATGGGGAATTTCGGTGACACATTACGGCAGGAGAGGGAGTTCCGCGGGATTACGCTGGACGCCATTACCCGGGTTACGAAGATCAGCAACCGTCACCTGGTAGCCCTCGAACAGGAGCACTTCGATGTTCTCCCGGGCGGGGTATTCAACAAGAGCATGGTGCGCGAGTACGCCCGGGTCGTAGGCCTCGATCAGGAGGAGTGGGTCGGACGCTACCTCTCGGCGCACCAATCGACCGGGATGCAAACGGATGAAGATGGCTGGATGCGGTTTGCGGAAAATGCCAGCAAAGCGCGGAGCGAGGTCGGACCTGGGAACCGTCCCGACCAGCGGCTGCGCTGGACGGGCATTGGGGTGCTATTGCTGCTGGTAGCCGGACTGAGCTGGTTTGTATGGAGTTATGTCCACAAGAAGGTCTCGATGGTCACGCCGGCGCAGATTACCCATACGGCAGCCGTGACACAGCTCTACCCCGCAGGTAACCCTCGCGTCGGGTCGGGTACTACAGGTGCCTTTGCCTCGCTGACCCCCCTCTGATACCGTCTTAAAGAGACCTAAAGAGCGACCGGGCCGGCCGCTCCTTCTCATGAGCGCCGGATGAGATCACGGCTGGAGTGCGCTCGATCCTGCAAATCAGGAAAAGACCGCTGAAATTCTCCCCGGGTATGAAAACAGGAGGAAGCTACTTGTCACAACACGATAGATTTCTATTCACGTCCGAGTCGGTAACCGAAGGACATCCGGACAAGATCGCCGACCAGATCTCCGATGCGATCCTCGACGCCTGTCTGGCGCAAGACCCCTTCAGCCGCGTAGCCGCCGAAACCCTTACCGCCACTGGCCTGGTGGTCATTGCCGGCGAGATCACGACCAAGGCGTACGTTGACTTCCAATCCCTGGTGCGCGGGGTGGTGGCTTCGATCGGGTACGATAACGCGCTCTATGGCTTTGACTCCAATACTTGCGCCGTCATCTCCAGCATCAATAAACAGTCTGGCGATATTGCCATGGGCGTGGACACTGGTGGCGCCGGCGACCAGGGCATGATGTTCGGCTATGCGACGAACGAGAATGAAGACCTGATGCCCACTCCGATCTCTCTGGCCCATAAGCTCAGCCAGAAGCTGACGCAAGTGCGGAAGAGCGGACTGCTTTCCTATCTGCGGCCGGATGGTAAGAGCCAGGTGACGGTGGAATACGACAAGGATATGAACCCGGTCCGGGTGGACGCCGTCGTGATCTCTACCCAGCACTCCGAGACCATTTCTACGGAGGAGCTGCGGTCCGACATCCTTAAGCACGTAATCCAGGCTACGTTGCCTTCCGGCCTGCTCGATGCCGACACCAAATACCACATCAACCCGACCGGACGTTTCGTGATCGGCGGCCCTATGGGCGACACCGGTCTTACGGGGCGAAAAATCATCGTCGATACGTACGGGGGCATGGGACGTCACGGCGGCGGCGCATTCAGCGGCAAGGATCCGACAAAGGTCGACCGGTCGGCAGCCTATATGGCCCGCTACATCGCCAAGAACATCGTGGCGGCAGGCTTGGCGAAGCGTTGCGAAGTGCAATTGGCTTATGCCATCGGCGTAGCCGAACCGGTCAGTGTGCTGGTTGAAACCTTTGGCACGGGAGCGGTCGATTCCGCCACCCTGCAGCAGTTGGTCCGGGAAAACTTCAAGCTGACTCCGAAGGGCATTATCGAGAGCCTCAACCTGCGCCGGCCGATCTACCGCAAGACGGCTGCTTACGGTCACTTCGGACGGGCCGATGCGGACTTCACCTGGGAGGCCACCGATAAAGCGCAAGCACTGCGCGAGGCGGCTGGACTCAAGGGAAAAGCTCAGCTCGCGGGCGCGGCTAAGTAGCTAGCGTATCTTGCCGGCAAAGATTTTTTTGCCGGCAAGATACGGATATCATCACGCTTGGCCTGGGTTCATGATCTTGGCATGGCAAGCAATCAGCAAACCGAACTCAATCCAATCCAGGCCTGGCAACAGGTACTGTCACGGGACCCGAGCGCCAGTTTCGTTTATGCCGTAGCCAGCACCGGGATATTTTGCCGTCCTACCTGTCCCAGCCGGCGTCCCGCTCCAAGCCAATGTATGTTTTTTCTCCGATCCCGCCGGAGCGCTGGCGGCAGGCTATCGCGCCTGCAAGCGATGCGCTCCGATCGGTGAGCGAGACGAGGCGGCGACCGTGGCCCGGCTGTGCCGTTATCTTGCCGCCCACCGCGACCGCGCCGTGACGCTGGCCGATCTCGCTAAAGTGGCCCGGAGCAGCCCGTTCACCGTTCAGCGAAAGTTTACCCGCGTGCTGGGCATCAGTCCGCGTGCCTATCAGGCGCAATTGCGGTCCACCTCATATGCGCCGCAGTCTCTCGACGCCTGGGGCCAGCGTCACCGGCGCCATCTATGAGGCCGGCTACGGATCTTCAAGCCGCTTTTACGAGCAGGCGGCAACTGATCTCGGCATGAGCCCTACACGTTTTCGGGAGCGAGGCTTAAACGAGACCATCCGATTTGCTACGACGCCCTGCGAGTTGGGACTGCTCCTGGTCGCGGCCACCGAACGCGGTGTATGCAGTGTCATGTTGGGCGACAAAGCCGGAGGAGCTGGAGCAATTGCTGCGGCAGCAGTTTAGCGCGGCAACAGGTGGTCGCCGGATGCCTCCGGAATGGCAGAGCACATGGCGGCTGTTCTCGCCGCTATGACCGAGCATCCCGCGGCAGGCGATCTGCCGCTCGATCTGCGCGCAACCGCATTTCAGGCGCGGGTATGGCAGGCCTTGCGCCAGATTCCTCGGGGCCAGACGCGCAGCTATGCAGACATAGCTCGGGCCGTCGGTCAACCGAGTGCGGTCCGGGCTGTGGCACGGGCTTGCGCCACCAACCCGGTAGCCATCGCCATTCCCTGCCACCGTGTGATCGGCAGCGACGGCTCGCTTACCGGCTATCGCTGGGGCACCGAGCGCAAGAAGAAGCTGCTGAGCATGGAGAGAATGAACCTGCAAAACGAACCTTAGCGAGCTGCCGGCAGGAGTCCGCCTCCTAACAGAACCCTTAGGAACTGGACGGGTGCCCCAGGTTCGCCAAAGCGTACCTGGGCCGAATGATATGCTTCGATTGCTTTTAGCTGGACGGCTGAGCAGCACCGAATGGATTCAGCTTGACGGACCATTAAGAGTCGATCGAGGGGCTTCCCCCGTCTTATTCGGCCCAGGTACGCTTTAGCGAACCTGGGGCACCCGTCCAGTTCTTAATGGGTCGTCTTAGCCACAGACTCCGCGGAGAATCAATTTTGAACCGAGGTTCTCACGCAGACTCTTCGCAGCTTGTTAGATAGGCGGCTTGAGGCCGGTAGCCAGCACGGTTTGGAAGAAGGGTGCTTCTGTTTCTTTGTGGACGACGGCGGTGTGCACATTCCCGAAGCCGGCGTTGCCCAGCAAGCTTTCCAGCTCCACTTCATTGAAGCCTAGCCACACATCGGCATATAACTCCCGCGCCTCGGCGAAGCGATGTTGCAGCAGATCAAGCACCGTGATGCGTCCACCCGGCTTCAGGATTCGCCACGCTTCCGCAACCGCGCGCTCGGGATGGATCGCATGGTGCAGGGACTGGCTGAATAGCGCCAAGTCCACCGCGCCATCGGCAATCGGGACGGCCTCCAGGTCTCCCTTGCGATACTCGAGCGCCGTAACTCCCTGCTTGCGCGCCAACGCGCTCCCCAGCTCGACCATCTTGTCGGAGTTGTCGACTGCGATCACCTGTTGCGCACGCTGGGCCAGCAGCATGGAGAAGGCTCCCTCGCCCGCGCCCAGATCGGCGATCACCAGGGGCGGCACCAACTGTAGCAGGGCCTCAGCGATACTCTGCCAGGAACGCCCCGGAACATACTCCCGCCCCAACCGCCCGGCCATGTCATCGAAAAAGGCCCGGGTCTTGTCCTGCCGCTTGCGCAGGATAAGCTCCAGGGCCGCCTGGTCGTGCTTTCCTTCCGGAATCTCCTGCGTGGCCTGCTGCAACAGGTCGAGGAGCCCGGACACCCCAGACTCCGTTTTGAACCGGTACCAGATATTCTTGCCCGTGCGCCGGTCTTCCACCAGACCGGCATGCTTCAATTGCGCCAAGTGCGTCGAGATGGTGCTCTGCCCCATGCCCAGGATTTCCTGAAGTTCGGCCACGGAGAGCTCTTCCCGTGCCAGAAGTAACACCATGCGCAGGCGATTTGTGTCACCCAGGATGCGCAGCGATTTTACGATTGACGCCATGGCTCTTTCACACTATTGTATCAATATATTCTGATGTATCGATATGAGGATCTTGAAACATGACACCAGCTACGATTGACCGCACCGCCGCCTCCCCCGCTTTCAAGGTTGCTGACCTCACCCTGGCCGACTGGGGCCGCAAAGAGATTTCGATTGCCGAGCACGAGATGCCCGGCCTTATGTCCATCCGGCGCAAGTATGCCGCGGAGAAGCCCCTCGCCGGCGTGCGCATTACCGGCTCGCTGCACATGACCATTCAGACCGCGGTGCTGATTGAGACCCTGGTGGAGCTGGGCGCCAAGGTGCGCTGGGCAAGCTGCAACATATTTTCCACCCAGGACCATGCGGCGGCAGCGATCGCGGCCGCGGGCGTTCCGGTCTTCGCCTGGAAAGGCGAATCGCTGGAAGAATACTGGTGGTGCACCGCCCAGGCCCTGGATCATGGAGAGGGCAAGGGGCCGGAGTTGGTGGTGGACGATGGCGGGGATGTGACCCTGCTGATCCACAAAGGCTACGAACTGGAAGAAGGCGACAACTGGGTCAACACGGCCTCTTCGAATCATGAAGAGCAAGTGATCAAGGACCTGCTGAAGAAGATCCACGGGGAAGATGCCAAGCATTGGCACAAGGTCGCGAAGGACTGGCGCGGCGTCTCGGAAGAGACCACGACCGGCGTTCACCGGCTGTACAAGATGAAGGAACAGGGCAAGCTGCTGGTTCCGGCGATCAACGTCAACGATTCCGTCACCAAGTCGAAGTTTGACAATCTTTATGGCTGCCGCGAATCACTGGCGGATGGCATCAAGCGGGCGACGGACGTCATGGTGGCCGGCAAGGTGGCCGTGATCTGCGGCTACGGCGATGTGGGCAAGGGTTCGGCTCACTCCCTGCGCGGAATGGGTGCGCGGGTGGTGGTCACGGAGATCGACCCCATCAATGCCTCTGCAGGCGGCGATGGAAGGCTTTGAAGTCACCACCGTCGAAGAGACCCTGGGACGCGGCGACATCTACGTTACCTGCACCGGCAATGTGGATGTGCTGACGCTGGAACACCTGTCACAGATGAAGGATCAGGCTATCGTTTGCAACATCGGCCACTTCGATAACGAAATCCAGATCGATCGCCTGAACAGCGCCAAGGGAGTGGAGAAGATCAACGTCAAGCCCCAGGTGGACCAGTACAACTTTGCCGCAGCCAACGGAAAGCCGGCACACACCATCTACGTTCTGGCCGAAGGCCGCCTGGTGAACCTGGGTTGCGCTACCGGGCATCCCAGCTTCGTGATGAGCAACAGCTTCGCCAACCAGACCCTGGCGCAGATCGACCTGTGGAAGAACAAGGATGTGTACAAGGTGGATGTGTACACGCTGCCCAAGAAGCTGGACGAGGAAGTTGCGCGGCTGCACCTGGAGAAGATCGGCGTGAAGCTGACGACGCTCAGCGCTGCCCAGGCTAACTACCTGGGTGTGGCGCCGGAAGGCCCGTACAAGCCTGAAACCTATCGCTACTAATTAACTTGCATATAATCGAAAGAGCCCCAGTCTTGACGGCCGGGGCTCTCTTTTTTCCGGCCCCCGCGTGCAGTGTCTCTTTTACAATTTTCAACGTCTTATGAGCATGAAAGCTGTGGCCGCGATCATCAGTTGTTTCCTCGGTGTCTCTTTCACCGGGGCATGGGCCCAGACACCCGCATCCAGCACCACCCATCCGCCGGTGGAGGTCATTCAGGCAACTGCTCCCGATTCAGCGGTGCTTAAGGCGCGCAAGGGATCCTATTCCTTCACAATCGATAGCGGCGATTGGAACGACACCGGGGTCGAAGTCACGCCAGCGGATCAGCTCAGCTTTACCGCCACCGGCAGTCTGACCCTGGCCGACGGAAGGACCGCTCCCCCCGATGGGCTTACACGCGGATGGAAAGATCTGATCCGCATTTACCCGCTGAATTCAGCCAACAGCGGCGCCTTGATCGGGCGCATCGGCAATGACGCCGCGGCAGTTCCCTTTCTCATCGGCGCCAGCAAGGATGTGAATGTTTCCGCCACCGGCCATCTCTTTTTGCGGCTGAACCTCAGCTCCGACCTCACCGGATCCGGAAGCATCACGGTAAAAATGAAGCTCACCACCCAGCAGGCGCAAAAGACCGTCTCCGCACCAGACCTGGCTCACCTTCTGTCACCACAACTGTTCGCCAACATTCCCCGGCGGGTGGGGGATCTGCAAGGCAATCCGGGAGACATGGTGAACTTCTCTTTGATAGGCACCCAGGACCAGGTGACAAAGGCATTTGCAGCGGCGGGATGGGTGCAGGTGGATAAGACGACGCAGGATGCCGTGGTGCACGGCCTGATTTCAACCCTCTCCCACGAGGCCTACACCGAGATGCCGATGAGCATTCTTTATCTATTCGGCAGATCGCAGGACCTGTCGTTTGCGCGCGCTGCGCCGCTGGAGGTGGCCGCGATCCGTCACCATCTGCGGGTATGGAAGACGACGGAAACGGTAGGCGGCGAGCCGTTTTGGGTGGGCTCCGCCACCCACGACAATGGCTTCGAGAAAGACCAGCGAAATGGCGGAGTCACGCATCACATCGATCCCAATGTCGACCAGGAGCGTGACTTCCTGGAGCAGAGCTTCTCTGGAGCAGGGGTTCTGGCCGGCGCGGCTTATGTGCTGCCGAGTAATCCTCTGACTACAGCCAAAACGGCGACCGGCGGCACCTTTCAATCGGATGGCCGGATTGTGGTGATGGATCTGAAGTAGGAGAGCGCTAGAGCTTCGGCGCAACATTGGGCTGTAGCTTGGTCATCTTGTCTTTGAAAAGCTTCTTGGCGATGTCCGGCCAGAATTCATTGAAGACGCCGCCAAACGCACCGTAGGCGGTAACCGTAAAGCCGCGCTCAAAGGTCAGCCCCGCTCCGCGGTCGGAAGCAGGATAGTAGAGGTTCGAAATTCCCCCGGCAGCCAGGTTTCCCAGGATGTTGGAGTAGTTCGGGCCGTGCGATCCGCTATCGTTTTTGCACCAGACTGTGGTTGAAATCGAATACAAAAAACGGCTGGTGAAACTTCCCTCGCCGCGCCGGAAGTAGCGCGGATCCTGCTTCAAGAGGATGGGGAAAATTGCGTTCCCCAGCATGGTGCCGTCGAAGTTATCCGCATAGGAAGCACCGAAACGCTTGGCGTATCCCTGCATCCCTTGACCGTACCCGGGAAAGTCGTCTTCCGCCTGGCTGAGACCCGCATCAAAGGCGGCGACACGCAAAGGAAACTGGATCCGTGGCGGTGCGGAAAGCAAGGTGCAACTTCTGCTTGCGCGACAGCGGGGCCGCATCTGCGTTGTAAGAGACGTTAAAGTTGGGCACGACCCCGGCGATCCGCTGCTTCTCTTGTTGGCGGAGTTGCTGTTCTGCTTTTTCCTGCTTGGGTTAAAGGGCGCGGGGTTGCCCCGGGCGCAATGTCGTCCTGGGCCGCAGGCACGGGTGCGTCGGGCACGGAGGTTGAGGGTGGTCCGGAGGCGGAAGTGGTCTGAGTCTGGGGTGTCGTTTCAGCGACGTCAGTTGCGGCTGTGCCGGTCGCCGAAGAAACAGCCTGCGCCTGTGCGGCGCCCACCAGGCACGCGGTCAAAAATATTGCTCCCAGCCGGGAAGAGCTCACCGAAGGGGAAATTAGCACGCATGTCCTTGTTGCAGAAAGGGGCCCATTGCTCTGTTCTCCAGGTTGTCGCGCCGTTGCCGCGTTCGCGGGACACACTTCGCGGATGATTAGCGTTCGCCCTCATGGCAGCTTTCTAGAATTGAAGGTCGTGAGACTGGGGTAAGTTTACATTGAGCCCGGCCGTTTGCCGTACCGATTGCCAGGCAAAAGGCCGGTCCGGTCTACAAAGCGTAAAGGCAAATCCAAAGACCGCCCCTGAGACGTACAACTTATGTGTCGCAAATTGAGGAATCGCTAACCAACGTCCCCGATGAGGCGCCTGAGCGCCCAACCGTCGTTTGCAGGGATTGCAGGTCGCCCTCGGCCATCGGCTGCATTGATCGAAGTAGACGCCCTGCATGTGCAGTGCCCAATGTGTCTCTATGTCTTTTTTCTGGATATGGAAGCTGGCTCTAGAGTTTATTCCTCTTCTTCCCGGGTGGCCGGGGATAACTGGGCTGACGATTTCCTCTGCCTCGGCGATCGCATCCAGCACACCGTTCAGGAAGTTCAGCGACTCCGGGGCGGAGTAGCGGCGGGCAATCTCGAGCGACTCGTTGATGACTACGGGGACCGGGGTGTCAGGAAAGCCCAGAAGTTCGGCGATCGCCGCCCGGAGAACGTTGCGGTCGACGGCGGGCATCCGGCTCAGGCGCCAGTTGGCGGAATGAGCTTGGATCAGCTCGTCGATCTCTTCGTTGCGGGCAGTGGCTACGCGGAAAATATCCTCAGAAAAGCCGCGCGTCTCGGCATCTACTTCCTCCCGGGATCCCCAGAAGGTTTTGCGCACCTGATCGGGAGTGTGCTTGCCTACATCTGCCTGAAAAAGCATCTGCATGGCCAGTTCGCGTGACTTGCGCCGCTTACCGGTAGCGCTCATGGAAGGCTCATCTTGCGCTCCAGCGAGACCATCTCAATGGCGGCCACGGCGGCTTCAAATCCCTTATTGCCGGCCTTAATGCCGGCACGATTCAGCGCCTGCTCCAGGTTCTCGCAGGTCAACACTCCGAAGGCGTGAGGAATACCCGTCTCCTGCTGTGACTGGCCAATGCCGCGCGAGACCTCGTTGTAAATGGCCTCGTAGTGTGCGGTTTCGCCACGCAGCAGAACCCCCAGGGTGATCACGGCGTCCACCTTGCCGCTCGCGGCAGCTTTGCGCGCCGCCAACGGTATTTCCCAGGCTCCGGGCACGCGGATCACCTGCACATCGCGCCGGACAGCGCCGCTGCGATAGAGGCCGTCCAGCGCTCCCTGCAACAAGCGGTCGGTAATCACGGCGTTCCAGCGCGCCACCACCACTGCAAAACGCATTCCGTGGGCGCTCAAATCGCCTTCCACGGCCACCGGCCGGCCCTTGTGGGGGTCGTCCCATTCCCAGAAGGCGATGGAATGGCCAGGCGCAGGTTCCACCGTAAAGAGGCGCGTCTTCCAGTTGGTCTCGGTCACAGGGTTCAGCCTGCGGGCAACTTCCTGCTCCCCCCAAGTGCGGGTCATCCACTCCCGGGCAACGGTGTGAACAGCCTCGAGCCCGGTGACTTCCACCATGATCTCCGCGGGGCTGGGCTCGATGCCATCCGCGAATTCCAGATTCCCCAGCGGCGCCAGGAAGGAGACACCGCGGCTTAGCTCCTCTTCCCATCCCCGGCCAGCTTCAAAGCCGAGCGCGGAGAAAAAACTGGCCAGCCTGGCATAAGCCTCGGGTGTGCCGGCCGGCCGGACAATGGTGATTCCCTTAATCATCTCTCCTACTGTTACGGTTGTGGAGAGCATTTTGCTATTCGGTGATGGGTAGCCAGGTGCGGCCATTTTGTCGAATGGCCGCGTCAGTTTGTTCTCGCAACACGATAGAAAATGCTCTAGACTCACAGATTCGCCCACGGAGTCGATCTGACATGGATTTAGAGAACCTGCGCTACGAATTGCGGCCGCCGATTGCGGTGGTCACCCTCGACCGGCCCAAGGTGCTGAATGCGCTCAATCATCGCAGCATGACGGAGCTGGAAGAGGTCTTTCTCGACATTCGGCAGAACGCTGCCATCCGCGCAGTTCTGCTTACGGGAGCGGGGGAGAAGGCCTTCGTCGCCGGCGCCGACATCCGGGAACTGGCCACGCTCTCTGCACTGGAAGGGGAGCAGGTCACTAGCCGCGGGCAGCGTATCTTCAGCCTGATCGAGAACTGCGGCAAGCCGGTCATCGCCTGCATCAACGGCTTTGCCCTGGGCGGCGGCTGTGAGCTTGCGCTCGCCTGTACCCTGCGCATCGCCAGCTCGAACGCGAAGCTGGGACAGCCCGAGGTCAAAATTGGCATTATCCCTGGCTATGGCGGGACCCAGCGGCTGCCGCGGCTGATCGGCAAGGGCGCTGCGCTGAAAATGATTCTTACCGGCGAGATGATCAGCGCCGCCGAGGCCCTGCGCCTGGGACTGGTGGATGAAGTGGTGGAGCCGGACCAACTGCTGGCCCGGGCGGAGCAGATTGCGCAAACGATAGCTGGGATGGCGCCGCTTGCCATCCGGGACTCCATCCGCGCCGTGAACTCCGGCTACGATCTGCCGCTGGCCAGCGGTCTGGAACTGGAGGCCTCGCTCTTTGGCCTGATTTGCTCCACCAGCGACAAGACGGAAGGCACGCAGGCTTTCCTGGAAAAGCGCGCCGCAAAATGGAGCGGAAAATGAACCATGGTGACTAACCGGCGAACGCAGACTCTTGCGTCCGCCTCGCACTCCCCTTGCTATGCTTGATTTCGTGGCTCGGCCGCAATCCCTCACTGCTTCTTCCCCGACTGGCCGGCAATGGCGCTGGAAAGCCTTGTCTCTCCAGATCGCTTTGCTATGCGCCGCGGGGACCGTCGCCACCGGCTGCAAGGGAGCCGCACCGAACTCTGCGCCATCGCGGGCCGAGGTGCGACAGGAGCGCCGGGCTGAACAGAGCAAGATGGACACGGCCCGGCAGGAATTGGAGCAGATTCCGCCGCCATCGAAGAATCGCTATCTGAGCGTGCGCACCAAAGAAGCGTATGCGAATCCATTTCTTGTCGTCCATCCGCAGACCATCACCCTGACCATCATTTTTCGTGACCAGGACCCGAATGCCTTCAGCGCGGGAGGTGTCCTGCGTCCGGCCAAAGCCCGCAAACAGGAGATCGACGTCCGACCAGCTGATCTGCCCCAGGCGCTGGCCTCCCTTTCGCCTGACGTATGGCCCTATGGCCGGGTGGTTGCGATCGAGGAGTCGCCCACGGCTCCCAGAGCCGAGCGGGTCGCTATCCGGCGTAACGTAGAGGCGACCATCCAGATTCTCAACGACCTTGGGGTGGTGGTGGATGAATGGACGGGCTCCAATGGCGCACTGCTGCGCTAGCATTGCTGTTTAACCTACGCGCTGCCTGAGCCACATGACCTCCACCATCCAACCCGTACGCGCTTGCTGTCTTCTGCGTTTGCTTTCTGCTGGTGACCGGTGCCGGTTTCTGGGCTGTACGCTGGAGGCGGTCGGAGCTGACCGACCTGGACGAGTGGGGCTTGGCGGGACGCAAGTTCGGCACCCTGGTCACCTGGTTCCTGATCGGCGGCGACCTCTATACGGCCTACACAGTCATTGCCGTCCCCGCCGCGCTCTTCGGCGCCGGCGCCATCGGGTTCTTCGCCATTCCCTACTGCATCATCAGTTATCCGATGATGATGCTGGTGCTGCCCCCGCTATGGCGTATATGCCGCAGTAACGGATACATAACCCTGGCCGACTATGTGCGCGGGCGCTTTCAAAGCCGCTGGCTTTCTGTCGCTGTAGCGGTTACCGGCATTCTCGCCACCATGCCCTACATCGCGCTGCAGCTGATTGGGATGCGCGAGGTCATTGCTGCCCTGGGTGTTCGCGGGGAGTGGCCGCTGATTGCAGCTTTTGTCATTCTTGCGGGCTACACCTACTCGAGCGGCCTGCGGGCGCCGGCGCTGATCGCCATCGTGAAAGATGTGATGCTCTACATCATGGTGCTCGCGGCGGTGCTCATTATCCCTGCTCGCCTGGGCGGGTATGGACATGTCTTCGCGGTTGCTTCCTCCACACTGGCCCAGCACTCGCCGCCGGCTTCGATCATCCTGCGTCCGGCACAGTTCATGAGCTACTCCACGCTCGCGCTGGGATCGGCCATGGCGCTTATGCTTTATCCGCACACCATCACCGGCACGCTCAGCGCAGGCAGCGACCGTGTGATTCGCCGCAATGCAGCCCTGATGCCGGCCTACAACCTGTTGCTGGGCTTGATCGCGCTCCTGGGCTACGTGGCCATTGCCGCGGGTGTTCACACGGCGAACTCGTCCAGCACCGTTCCGTTGCTGCTGACCAGCATGTTTCCTTCCTGGTTTGCCGGCTTCTGCCTGGCCGCGATTGGAATTGGAGCCTTGGTACCGGCTGCGATTATGTCGATTGCCACGGCCAATCTTTTCACTCGCAACCTGTATGGCGAGCTGCTTCATCGCTCATTTTTTTCCAGCGCCATGACGGGTGGGCAGGAGGCGGCGATGGCAAAACTCATCTCCCTGGCGATCAAATTAGGAGCGCTCGCGTTTGTTCTGCTGGTGCGCGCGCAGTTCGCCATCGAACTGCAGTTGCTGGGCGGGGTCTGGATTCTGCAGGTGCTGCCGGCAGTGGTGGGTGGTCTATTCACGCGCTTCTTTCATGGGCCGGCGCTGCTTTGCGGGTGGCTCGCGGGCATGGCTGCGGGCACGGCCATGGTTGGGTCTCTCGGACTGAGGAGCTCGATCTATCCTCTTCACTTAGCAGGACACGTCTATAACGTGTATGCGGCTTTGCCTGCGCTGGGGCTCAATCTTTTGGTTGCGGGCATCGTCTCGTCGGTGTTGAAAATTTCAGGCAGAGCTCCGGCAGAGGATTTGACAGCTATTCAAGCCTAGGCACCGAAGAGGAAAAGCGAATGAGTGAACAGCGCATTGGATTGATCGGGCTGGGCGCCATGGGGATGGGCATGGCCAAGTCTTTACGGCGAGCAGGTTACGGCGTCCATGTCTTCGACGTTCGCCGCGAAGTGGCGCAGGCCTTTGCCGCGGAGGGGGGCGTGGCCTCCAATAGCCCGGCTGAGATGGCCGCGGCCTGCGCAGTAGTGGTAAGCGTCGTGGTGAACGCAGCGCAGACGGAAGCGGTCTTGTTTGGCGAGGGAGGCGCCGCTGCGGTCATGAAGGCCGGGAGCGTCTTCGTGATGTGCTCAACTGTCGACCCTGGCTGGTCGATCGCGCTCGAACAGCGTCTGGCAGAGAAGGGAATCCTTTATCTCGATGCGCCAATCTCAGGAGGAGCCGCCAAGGCGGCTAAGGGTGAGATCACCATGATGACGTCAGGCCACCCGGATGCGTATACCCGGGTGGGTGATGCGCTGGATGCGATGGCGGCGAAGGTGTACCGCCTGGGCGCCTTTGCCGGGATTGGCAGCAAAGTCAAAATTATCAACCAGCTTCTGGCCGGGGTGCATATCGCGGCCGCGGCAGAAGCGATGGCCCTGGGCCTGCGTCAAGGCGTTGACCCTGTGGCGCTCTACGATGTGATTACGCATAGCGCCGGCAACAGCTGGATGTTTGAAAACCGGATGGCTCACGTGCTGGCCGCGGATTACACCCCGCTCTCGGCGGTGGATATCTTTGTCAAGGACCTCGGTCTGGTACTTGATGCTGCGCGGGCCAGCAAGTTTCCTTTGCCGCTGGCCAGCACCGCACATCAGATGTTTCTGCAGGCGGCGAGTTCCGGTTATGGACGGGAAGACGATTCGGCGGTGATCAAGATATTCCCTGGAATCGACCTGCCGAAAGGGCTATAAACTGTTCATGTGTGCATACCTATGGCACACTATAAGTGGGGATAGGCTATGGGATCGCAGAGAGCACACATCATTTTGCCTCAGGAGCTGATTGCAGAGATCGATGCAGTCGTCGGTCCTCGTGGCCGGAGCGCCTTTCTGGTAGAAACGGCGCGCGCCGAGCTGCGCCGGCGCCGGTTGCTCACCTTCTTGCGCGATGATCAGCCGGCATGGAGCGAGGGGGACCATCCCGAATTGTCTGCGGGAACCGGCGCGTGGGTGAAGCGAATTCGGTCGGAAGGTGAGAAGCGTGTTCCCAAAGCAAAGGAGCCTGGAAGACGGGCAAAATGATCCTCCTGCTCGATACCACCGTTCTGGTCGACGTGCTTTGCGCTCGTCACAACCGGCGATCTCTGTTAGCGGAGCTGATCGCCGCCGGCCACGTCCTTGCTACAGCCGCCATCAACATCGGCGAGGTCTACGCCGGTATGCGGCGTGGAGAAGAGAACAGGACGGAGGCCTTTCTTTCCAGCCTGGATTGTTACCCGATAACGGCCGCTATTGCACGCCGAGCCGGTTCCCTGAAGAGTACATGGGCCCACAAAGGCCGGACCCTCTCTTTAGCAGACATGATGGTCGCCGCGACCGCCATCGAACATGGACTCTCGTTGATGACGGACAACCGCAAAGACTTTCCGCTGCCAGAACTTAGCTTTTATCCATTGACCTGAGCGATAAGGGCGAAGCTTGAGTTCACCAATATTCTGGCAGACCGGCCGTCCAGTGCCCTATCGCCTGCCGTCTTGATAACATCTTGTTCACTATGGCAGTGCCTACCACATTTCCCATTCTGCAGCAGACGCCCCGCGCAGCGCATGCCCACGAAAGCTTTTCCGCTTCCCGCGAGTTGGAGGCGAAGCTGCGTCAGGTGGTGCGCGGCGAGGTCCGGTTCGACCAGGCTTCACGCGCTCTCTACGCTACCGACGCTTCCAACTACCGCCAGGTGCCCATCGGCCTGGTGCTGCCTCTGGATGAGGCTGACGTGGTGGCGACTGTGTCCGTATGCCGGGAGATGGGCGCGCCCGTTCTCTCGCGCGGAGGCGGCACCAGCCTGGCCGGCCAGTGCTGCAATGTGGCCGTGATCATGGACTTCTCAAAATATATGCACGCGATTCTGGAACTCGACCCGGCGCAGAAATTTGCCCGCGTCCAGCCCGGCATCGTGCTCGACCGGCTGCGCGATGCCGCGGAAGAACACGATCTAACCTTCGCCCCGGATCCGGCCACGCATAGCCGGTGCACGCTGGGAGGCATGATCGGCAACAACTCCTGCGGCGTACACGCGCTCATGGGCGGCAAGACCGTCGACAATATCGAATCACTCGACATCCTTCTCTACGACGGCACCCGGTTCACGGTTGGCGCTACTTCGGAAGCTGAACTGCAAGCCATCATCGCCGGCGGCGGCCGGCGGGGCGAAATCTACTCCGGCCTGGCGCGCATTCGGGATACCTACAGCGACCTGATCCGCCAGCGCTTTCCCAAGATCCCGCGCCGCGTCTCGGGCTACAACCTGGACGAGCTGCTGCCGGAAAACGGATTCAACGTAGCCCGCGCCCTGGTGGGATCCGAAGGCACGTGCGTTACCGTGCTCCAGTCGCGCTGCGCGCTCAAGCATAGCCCGCAACATCGCAGGCTGGTGGTGCTCGGCTTTGCCGATCCCTTCATCGCCGCCGATCACGTGCCCGCAGTGCTGAAGTACAAGCCTATCGGACTGGAAGGCTTCGATGGCCTGATGGTCGACTATATGCTGCGCAAGCACCTGGCGGTCGATGATGTATTGTTGCTGCCCGAAGGCCGCGGCTTTCTACTTTGCGAGTTTGGCGCCGACTCCGCTGAAGACGCTGACACCATCGCGGAAGTGTTTACGCGGGCGGCCCAGGCATTCGGCAAGACGTGCACGGTGCGGCGCTACTCCGATACCGAGGCGCGGCGGGTCTGGAAAGTGCGCGAATCTGCCTTGGGCGCCACTGTCTTTGTTCCCGGGGAAAAGCATGGATGGGAAGGGTGGGAGGATTCCGCGGTGCCGCCGGAAGAGCTGGGCAGCTATCTGCGCGACATCTACCAGCTGCTGGAAAACTATGGGTATACGACGCCCATGTACGGACACTTCGGCCAAGGCTGCGTTCACATGCGCATTACCTTCGATCTGGAAACCGCCCCGGGAATCGCCAAATATCGTGAGTTCATCGAGCAGGCCGCGGACATCGTTCTCGCTCACGGCGGATCCTTGTCGGGCGAACACGGCGATGGTCAGGCGCGCGGGGCCTTGCTGCCGAAGATGTACGGCCCGGAGCTGATGAAGGCGTTTCAGGAATTCAAGGCGCTCTGGGACCCGGATAACGGGATGAACCCGGGCAAGATGATTGATCCGGTCGCGGTGTACGAACCAGTGGAGAATCTTCGGCTTGGGGTTGGTTACCAGGCAAAGAAGGTGGAGACCTGGTTCCAATATCCGGACCCGGGTGGGTTTGGCGAAAGCACTCTGCGCTGCGTGGGTGTGGGCGCCTGCCGCAAACAGGACCACGGCACCATGTGCCCCAGCTATATGGCCACGCGGGAGGAAATGCACTCCACCCGGGGACGAGCTCACCTACTGTGGGAGATGTTGCAGGGCCAGGTCATCACGGACGGATTCCGCAATGCGGAGGTCAAGGAGGCACTCGATCTCTGCCTCTCGTGCAAGGCGTGTAAAACGGAATGCCCGGTCAACGTCGACATGGCGACATGGAAGGCCGAATTTCTAGGACACCACTATAAGGGGCGGGTACACCCGCTGCAGCATTACCTGTTCGGGTTTATGGACCGCTGGGCCCAGCTGGCTGCTACCGCACCGGGCTTGGCGAACCTGCCCATGAACACCCCTGGAGTGCGCAGCCTGGTGAAAGCCATCGCCGGCGTGGCGCCACAGCGCACTTTGCCGCAGTTCGCCCGACGCAGCTTTCAATCGCAGTACAGAAAGCACGCTGAGGGAAGTGGCGCCACGGCAACCGCAACACCACTGGTGCTATGGCCCGACACGTGGAACAACTACTTTCATCCCCAGGTGCTGGGCGCAGCCCATGAGGTGCTGGCCTCGGCCGGATTCCAGGTGCAGTTCCCGGCAGAGCATATCTGTTGCGGGCGGCCACTCTACGATTTCGGTTTTCTCGATCAGGCTCGGACCTACTTGCAGAAGATTCTTGAGCGCCTTGGGCCGCAGATCGACGCGGGAATGCCGTTCGTGATCCTCGAGCCCAGTTGCGCCAGCGTCTTCCGAGATGAGCTGACGAACTTTTTTCCCACCAACGAGCGCGCTCTGCGGCTGGCGAAGCAGACCTTTCTGCTTAGCGAATTTCTTGCCCGCCACGCGCCGGATTACCGGCCTCCGCAGTTGCACAACCGGAAGATGGTCCTCCATGGGCATTGTCACCATAAGGCCCTCATGGGCATGCAGGATGAACTTGCGCTGCTGCAAGCGACAAGCGCCCAAGTGAACATGCTGGATTCCGGCTGCTGCGGCATGGCTGGGCCATTCGGATTTGAGAAGGATAAGTACGAGGTATCGCAGGCGCTGGGGGAACGGGTGCTTCTGCCCGCAGTACGCTCGGCTAGTCCGGAAACGATCCTGGTCTCGGATGGTTTCAGTTGCCGGGAGCAGATACGGCAGAACTCGCCACGCCATGCCCTTCATTTGGCAGAGGTTCTGGCTGGGCGGTGTTGATTGGCAAAACAACGGTAGGGGGCTGTGCCCCCGTCTTTTTCGACCCAGGTACGCTTTGGCGAACCTGGGGCACCCGTCCAGGGGTAAAGAGGGTAGGCGACTTAGATACGGCGGTGACACAACCTGGTTACCAATGTGGTAGGTGTGCCGTCCCGGGTCACGAATTAGATAGGAACAATGGCAGCCCGGCTGTATGCTGGAAGGAGTGCTTATAAAGCTTCGGCTTACGTCCTGTCTTAATGAGCCTTAGTCCCCTTAGAGGATATTCAACCTGAAAAATGTGAGGCTCTATGCGTTCTGAACTGGTCTACTCGGCAGGCATTAAGATTGCGAACCGGTTCCTTCTGGCGACCGTGGCAATCAAAGCAGTTCGTAAACTGCACATCAGCACCACCCGTACGGAAGATACCGCGAATGTGGTGTTTGTCGACGTCGCCGCCGGCCGGTACACCGACGTGCACATGCCAGAGATTTTGCCCCAGGCCGCGATGGAGCCGTTGATCGTAGATCCCTTCGTTGTCTCCGCTGCTTAATTAACCCGCGCGGAAAGAAAAGGCCTCCCACTCGAAGTGGGGGGCCTTTTTTGTGCTTCGTGAATTTCCTGTTATCCATGTGAATCTTCGGCTACAGGCAACGACGATTTCACAGACGGGCGAGTAGGATCGCGCCGGGAGATTTCCCACAGGACAATCAAAATGGCACACGAAGCACATCACAAATCCGCAGAGCACCACGAAGAAGCTGCCAAGCATCATCACCTGGCAGCCGAGCACCACATCAAGGGCGATCACAAGAAAGCCCATGACCACGCGACCCAAGCTCACGAGCACTCGATCAAGGCCCACGACCACTCCATCGCCGCGCAGAAGGCGTCCAGCGAAGCAGCACACGCACATAACTAGCTAAGTTCTGGAATGCCGGGGGGCTGCCAGAGTTCCACTCGGTTGCCCTCCGGGTCGTTAAACCAGGCGAATCGCCCGTAATCGTGGTCCTCGCGCTTGGGATCAATGTCCGCACCGGCCCTACGCAGCTTTTCGAGGACCGCGTCCAGGTCGTCCACGCGTAGATTGAACATGGCCTGCTGCTTCGAGGGACCAAAGTAGTCCGTGTCTTTGGGGAAGAAGGCGAATACAGTCATCTCCCTGGGGCCTTCACTGAAGAAGGCAAAGGCGCCGTCTTCGGTGCGTTTGATACCCAGATGCTCCTCATACCAGGCGTGGAGCTTCTCTGGATCGGCAGCTCGCAGAAAGACTCCACCCACACCCGTGGCTCGTGTCATCGTTCCCCCTCATTCTCCGATCAATAGCTGCGGCAAAGTTTGCCGGTGCTTGGGCTTGCGGCTGATTTCCCGCTTCTGGTCGTCGACGATCACACGCTCCGGCCGGGGCTGCCCCACCCGTTCCCGGGCGTTGGCCTTAACCGCTTTGACGACGGAGAATTTTTCCGGCCGCCGCTTTCTTTTCGCCATAAAACGACTCTCCTGCCGGCTGCCGCCGTCATTTTTTGCTGGTCCCGGACCGCGGTTATGGAATCCCTGTCCAAGTATGGAATACTTCTTATACTTTCGGCGTTAGGAGTTTCCTTACCGCCGAGAAAGTGGGGCTCAGGCTAATGGAAGAACGGGACTTCTTCGAGGAAAAAGCTGAACAGCGGAAACACACGCTGACCTGCCCACATTGTGGCAAGTCCGAAGAATATGAAGTGGGATGGCTGGTACGGCGCAAGAAAGCACAACTGCACGGCAGACCCGACGAGCGCGACCGCGCCCGCTTCGCCAAGGCGCAGTCCTACATGGTGCGCAAGGATGACACCGTGGGGTGCAAGAACATCCGCTGCCGGAAGCGGTTCGAGGTATCAAGCCTGCAGTCGGTGGCGTTCCTCTAATCATGAAAATACTGGTATGCATCAAGCAGGTACCGCAGAAAGATGCACCGCTCAAGCTGAACGAGGCTGGCACCTGGATTCGCGAAGACGTCTCCTATGAAGTGAACGAACCGGACGCCTACGCGCTGGAAGAAGCGCTGCGGCAAAAGGAAAAGCACGGGGGCGAGGTGGTGGTGGTGACCGCCGGCCCGGCGCGCTCGCAGCAAGTGTTGCGGGAAGCTCTCGCGAAGGGCGCGGACCGTGCCATTCATCTAGAGGACGATCGCTTCGCCACCCTGGATGCAGCGAATGTCGCGCGCGCCCTGGCCGCCTCGATCGCCGGAGAAGCATTCGACCTGATTGTGACCGGGCTGCAGTCCGATGATTTTGGGTTCGCCCAGACTGGTGTCTTGCTGGCCGAGGTGCTGGGATGGCCGCACGCCACCATCATCATTGGGATCGAAAAGACCGACGCGGGCCTCCGCCTGAAACGCGAACTCGAAGCCGGGCGGTATCAACACGTGGATGTTCCTCTGCCCGCCGTGCTGACCATCCAGAGCGGTATCAACAAGCTGCGCTACGCCACGCTGATCGGTATCAAACAGGCAAGGCTCAAGCCCCTGCGCAAGGTCACCTGGGCCGAGGTTGAGCCCAAACTGGGCAAAAACCAGCAGCAGATTGAACGGCTGTATGTGCCGGTGAAGCAAAAGAAGACCCAGATGCTCGATGGTCCTCCCGCCGAAGTGGCCAGGAAGCTGGTTGATCAATTGAAGAACGAAGCACGCGTGATTTGAAAGGCGGCTCTTTCGCCGCAGACTTGTGATCTCGTACAATTCAGTGTTGCGCTTGAGGAATACGGCATGGCCAATTTACTGCTTCCCATTGATGAACAGAATCTTACCCCCAACCAGGTGGAGCAACTCGATAAACGGAGAAACCGTGGCTTCATGCTCATGGTCATTGCCGGCCAGTTTGGCATCATCGCCACTGTGCTGCTGCTCTGGATCGTGCAGGATCTGACCTACGCGCCGGGATGGGCGCATCCTGTCTTCTACTATTTCGTAATCGCGCTGGGCATTTCGGGAATCTCCGGGCTTAGTGGAGCATACCTGCGGCGCGGCGCCCCGGAGTTTTAAGCTCTTCATGGCAGATCGGATCATGGTGGTCGCGGAGCAGCGGGAAGGTACGCTCAACCGCGTCTCGCTGGAAATCCTCGCTGCTGCTCAGGCGATCAGCAAAGACACCGGGTGGACGGTCGAAGTGGTGTTGCCGGGTAGCCAGACCGCTGCCCTGGCGCAGGTGTTGGCGGGCTACCAGGTCGACAAGGTATACGACTTGGAGGCAGCTTCTCTCGAGACCTATACCTCGGACGCTTATGTCCATGCCCTGAAGCAATTTATCTCGAGCCAACAACCTAAGCTGGTGCTCTTTCCCCACACCTACCAGGTGCGCGATTTTGCCCCCAGGCTGGCCCTTGCACTGGACCGGACCCTGATCTCCGACGCCATCGGCTACAAGTACGAAAACAGCAAGCTGCTGTTCACCCGGCAGATGTTTCAAGGGAAATTCGTTGCCGACGTGGCTTTTTCGGGCGATGCTCCTTGGCTCGCGACCTTACAGATCGGGACCTATCGCGCGGACCAGGCGGAGACCGGGTCGGCGCCAGTGGAAAAAGTCGAGGCAGCCCAGCCGCCAACGCTGCGCATCACCCCACACGAGGTCTTTCAGGAAGCCAAGCAGGCCGTGGACCTTTCGCAGGCTGAAGTCATCGTGGCCATTGGCCGGGGCATTAAGGAACAGAAGAATGTCGCCATCGCCGAAGATCTAGCCAAGGCATTAGGGGGCGAGGTGGCCGCCTCACGCCCTATCTGCGACAACGGCTGGCTACCCCTGGAGCGCCAGATTGGCAGTTCGGGGCAGACCGTGGCGCCCAAGCTCTACATTGCGCTCGGCATCAGCGGCGCCATCCAGCATATCGTCGGCATGAAGGGCGCGCGCACTATTGTTGCGATTAACAAAGACGTAGAGGCTCCCATCTTCGAGATCGCCGATTATGGTATTGTGGGCAACCTCTTCGACGTGGTCCCGGCGCTCACCGAAGAGATCAAGAAAGCGAAAGCCTAAGTCTCCAAACGACCCCCGCCAAAGACCATGATTCACTTCCGTAAACCAATCGAGGGCATCGAACGGCCGCAGATGGAAGCGGATGTGGTCATCATCGGCGGCGGCCCGGCCGGTATGGCCTGTGCACTGCGCCTGGCGCAACTGATCGACGCTTACAACGATCAGCTCGCACTGAAGGGCTCAACGGCCCCGCCCCTTTCCAAGGAGAACATTTACGTTCTGGAAAAGGCGCGCGAGGCGGGCCAACACTGCCTTTCTGGTGCGCTCCTGGACCCGCGTTCCATGCGGGAGCTGTTGCCCGGTTTTGAGGCGGAAGCCCCGATTGATGCGGAAGTCATCAAGGAATCCGTCTACTACCTTACCGAGAAGGGCCATCACAAGTTCCCCGTAGTCCCGCCGCCCTTGCGCGACCACGGCATGTACGTGATCTCCATCAACAAGTTCGTCAAGTGGATGGCCGCCAAGGTGGAGGCGGCCGGAATCACGATATTCACCGGCTTTGCGGGCAGCGAGTTGCTTTTCGATCAGGACGGGGTCACCGGGGTGCGCACGGATGACAAAGGGGTTGATAAGCAGGGGAACACCAAGGCTAATTTTGAGCCGGGCTACGATCTTCACTCGAAGATAACCATCCTGGCGGAGGGAGCGCGCGGGTCCTGCACCAAGCAGTTGATCGAGCGCTTCCAACTGGAAGATCCGGAGCACGCGCAGACCTACGGTGTGGGGATCAAGGAGCTATGGGAGATCCCCGCCGGGCGGGTGGGCAAAGGGGAAGTGATCTACACCCTGGGTTATCCGCTGACCTCGCAAGAGTATGGAGGGGCCTGGATCTATGGCATCTCCGACACCCTGCTTTCGGTGGGCTACGTAGTTGGCCTCGATTACCAGGATCCGCGGCTAGACCCACAGCACGTCTTTCAGTCGTTCAAAGAACATTCCCTGGTTCGGCCTCTGCTGGAAGGGGGCAAGATGATTCGCTACGGCGCCAAGAGCCTGCCTTATGGCGGCTGGCTCACGATGCCGAAGTTGGCGGGGAAGGGTTGGATGATCCTGGGGGATTCGGCGAGCTTGCTTAACTCGCAACGGCTCAAGGGTATCCACCTGGCCATCAAGAGCGGGATGCTGGCGGCGGAAACCGCCTTCGAATCCATGCGGGTAGGGGACAATTCGAGCATGGCTCTCGCCGCCTACCAGAGCCGGGTGGAGGGCAGCTGGATCAAAGAAGAGCTGTACCCGGTACGTAACTTTCATCAGGGTTTCGAGCACGGGTTGTTGCCCGGGCTGGCGCACAGCGCCGTACAACAAGTGTTGGGAGGCGGAAACCTTGGCCCCGACTTCAAAAACCATGCCGGCTACCGCAATTTGCACCACCTGGATGCCATCGGGCGCTCCACCTACGGCCGCGAAGCGACGTTGGGGCCGGCGAAGAACGACGGAAAACTCTCCTTCGACAAGCTGACCGACGTCTACTACTCAGGCACGCGTCATGAGGATGACCAACCGGTGCACCTGGTGATCCGGGATATGGATATTTGTAACCACCGTTGCGTGCAGGAATTTGGCAATCCGTGCCAGCATTTCTGCCCTGCAGCGGTGTACGAAATGGTGGACGGTGCGGAAGGCAAACAGCTGCATATCAACTTCGCCAACTGCGTTCATTGCAAGACCTGCGACATCATGGACCCGTACCAGGTCATTACCTGGGTACCGCCGGAAGGCGGCGGCGGCCCGAATTATGACGGGATGTGAGTGGCCCCGTGAAAGGGGCCGCCGGTCGACAAAAAAGATTGATTCCCAGCCCGGACGGGCTAGGCTTACGTTTGGCGGGCGGCCCTCCGGGCCTAGGGAGCGGATGCGTTCTCTTCTGCAGTTCTCTCGCGCAGGGACTGGTGTGGTATTGGCATTGCCAGCGCTAAAGCGCGTGATGAGAGTCGAGACTCTTTCACAGAGCGCTAAAGCGCTCCTCCCCCCGCATAAATGCGGGGGCTCCCACCACCAATTTGGACAAGTCTGACTCTCAGCCGTCCATGCGGGACTTAGTTTGTCAGTGGAGTGCCCACGCAACCTCTCCGATCGCGTACTTCGTGCGGCATGACTAGAAGCCCAAATCCTGTTCTGTGCCTAAGGGTAGGACGGCGACGGACTTAAAGTAGACGATGTCCTTATCGCTGTGATTTTGCAGGCCGATCCAGCCCTTGTCGGGGCGCAGCCCGCGGTCCGGTTCGTAGGGAAATTTTTTGTCCGGCACCGGCTGACCTTCGGTGTAGTCCGTCACCTTGACGTCATTCACAAACACCTGGGTGCGCGGTCCTTCCAGGCGAATCAACATGGTGTTCCACTCCGGTCCCGGCTTGCCCGGCTTGGCCAGCGGTTTGGTCAAGGAATAAAGCGTGCCGGTTACGTGATACTCGTCTTCGCCGCCAAGCTCCGGGTGGTTGTCGATTTGCACTTCGTATCCGCGGTTGACCGGCATCCAGGGTTCCGTGGGTTCGCTGGGGATACGGATGAAGACCCCGGAGTTATCGTTCTCGTGCTCCATGCGATAGACAACTTTGATCTCGCAATCACCGAAGGCGTGATCAGCCCAATACAGGAGACCCATTCCCCCCTGCGTCTTCAGCAGGCCGTGCTCCACCATGAAGCTACCCGGTCCTACGTGCTTCCAGCCGCGCAGATCATGGCCGTCGAAAAGCGGCTGCCAACCAAGCTGCTTGGCCGGCGCCAGGGTTGTGGCACACACCAGGATCAACAGCGCCAGTATCGGTCCTCTCCTCATCGATTCCCTTCCCCTTGGTCCTCTTCCAGCAACGAATTCTCAGTTTAAATGGTTTTCCTGCCCACCTGCTTGTGCAACCGAGCGGGGTTATACAAAGACAAGTGGGACGCAGCGATGTTTGCGTGTACCATTCCATTGCGCGTGCGGCGTTCTCAGTACACTCGCTGAAGGGGGCGTAGCCATGAGCGGCAGCGACCTGTTACTTACCTGTAGCGATTGCGGTCAAGAGTTTACCTTCACCGCAGGTGAACAGCAGTTCTTCCAGGAGCGCGGCTACTCCTCGCCCCGGCGCTGTAAACCATGCCGCCAAGCCAAGCAGAACTCCGGTGGTGGAGGCCACGCACCCTCCCATTCCCAACACGAGGGTGGTGGTTACGGCGGCGGCGCGGGCGCGGGCGCTGGGATGAGCACGGGCACAACCGTGGTCTGTGCCAGTTGCGGACAAACCACGACGGTACCATTTGAACCTCGTGGGGACCGTCCGGTTTACTGCAAGAGCTGCTATCGGCCCAAACAAGGGGGCGGTGGGGGCGGCGGCGGACGGCAAAGCCGCGGCGGAAGCGGTGGCGGCGGAGGCGGGGGCAACCGGGACCGGGATCGCCGGCGATACTGAAGAGTTCGCCAGTCACGCAGGAATGTGCCATTAGTTGTATGGCTGCCTACATCTCTAGCCAGCATACTGCTCCCGAGGGTGTGAGTATGGAGCCGGTTTTGCTGGAGATGTTTGAGCAGGCACGGAAGCTGGTGGTCGAGAACGACCGCAGGCTGGCGGAAGAGAACGACCGAATTCGCGAAAAGGAACGGGAAGCCAAGCTTTTGGAGCTGTCTCATCTGATCGAGACAGCATTCGACTTCACCAGCAAGGAAAAGCTGGAACTCGATCCCCGGTTGGACCTGCAAGACGGCAAACCCACAGTGGAATTTATTGTGCGGAGTTTAAGGGCGATTTTTGTCATGTCGCCGCAACCCAACAATATTTGGACCTTGAATGCCCTGGAAGATGGGCGAGCTCCACAACCCCTCGGAGAGTTCCAAGGCGGCACCAAGGGTGATGCGGCATCCCGGCGGTTAGCCGCAGCCCGGATCGTAACGGCAATCGGAAACTGGGCGCAAAAGGGACAGCCACTGTCCGCGAAGAAACCCGTTCAGTCAGAAACGTCGGGACGTTGGCAGGACTCGCCGGTACCGATCGAGGTGCAGGAGCGGCGCGAGCCGACCTACGGCACCATGGGGAAATTCCTCGGCTACTAGAGCGAATTTGCCCTTATCAGTCTCCCCCGCTGGGGAAATGTTGCTTCCGGGTGGCATTTCCCCAGGCTCCTCCCTTCTGTGATCCCTCCTGACGGCAAATCCAGTTTGAAACATCGCGCTCCCCCGGACTAAAAGTCCGGGCTGGGACAGCTATAAGATTGTGGCGGAGGTGTGAAGCGATGATCACACGCGCACCAGCCGCGATCCTTCTTTTGCTGCTTCGCTCTCGGCTATCCCCGCAGCGCCGCCGCCCAGGACGGCAAGCAGCAGCGTATTGCTGATATGGCCTATGAAGCCGAAATGAAGCATGACGTTGGCGCTTGCCCCGAGGCGGAGACGGTGACCGATCGCGACGTATGCCTGAACGACGCTCGCGTCGAGACCTACAAGAACTACACCCAGTTTTTCGACGCGCTGCGTGAGGCTCTGATCCAGAGTTCGCCAAACGATGCCAATGCCCTGACGCTGGACGGAACAGAGGTGGTTTGGGAGAAATACCGGGTGACGGCGTGCGACGCATTGGTGAAGGTTTACGACATAGGCACGATCAAGCATCCGGGGTCGGACGAGCCAAGCGCAAGGACGCGCTGCCTGATCACTTTGACGCGCAGCCGCATGCGCGATCTGAAAGAGCTGTATGCACCAACGCTGTAGATGTGCTGCCGCTTGGAGAACAAAAAACGGGTGCCCCATCGTTCGCAAAGCACGCGAAGGATGGGGCACCCGATGGTTCCTCTAGAGCAGATTCCTCTAGCTGCAGCCGCTGGTTGAGCCACAGCTCATGCACCGGTAACAGCTGCCGTTGCGTACCATGATGGCGCCGCAAGTGTGGCAGCTGGGCGCATCGCCCATGTCGAGATACTCCTTCATGGCGTCGGCCGCGTGAAAGACTGACCCACCACCTCGAGTTTCAGGCGCCCCGAAGATTCCCCGGTCTTCCATGTTGAAGCTGGATGAGGATGCCCGGCCCTGACCGAGAGCGCCAGCTTCGGGCACAATACCGCTGGCCGGCGGCCTGGTTTCATATCTTCCAGTTTCGAACCCGCTGGAGCTCGCCGGCTCAGCGCTCAAGTCAGCCGCCAAGGCGGGCGCCGCAGGGTATTGCGCGCCTGCTGCCAAGCCGGTAAAGAGGCTCAATTGATGTCCGGAAAGGAACCGCAACTGTAGCCAACGGAAGATGTAATCCATGATGGATTTGGCAAAGCCGATCTGTTCGCTGCCAGTCCAGCCGGAGGGCTCAAAGCGAGTGTGGGCAAATTTCTCACACAGAACCTTGAGCGGAACCCCGTGCTGCAGGGAGAGCGACACCGCAGTGGCAAAAGAGTCCATGAGCCCGGAGACGGTGGAACCTTCCTTGGCCATCTTGATGAAGATCTCGCCCGGTTGCCCGTTGGGGTAAAGGCCGACGGTGATGTAGCCTTCGTGGCCGGCGATGGAGAACTTATGCGTCAGTGACGGACGCTCCTCCGGCAGGCGATGGCGAACGGCACGAGGCGGTCCTTGCGTCGCCTCAGGATCTTCGCGCAGCGCAGCAGCCTGACCCAGGTTGACAGCGTTGGCGATCGACGCGGAAAAGGCATTGGCTGCAGTCACAACCGCGTTGGCCGTGACTTCGAGCCGGGCCGAGACCTTCTCCTCCAGCACTTTCAGATCGTCGCCAATCGAGGTGGTGTCGCCTTGCGCCATGGCAGCGAGCACACGGTCGGCGGCAGCGCTGACGGCTACATCCACGTTGCTTTCCGCGCCCAGCGCATTCTTGATGACCTTGGCCTTGTTACCGTCGGAGACGTTGAGCGGCTGAGCGCCTTTGGATCCGTCACGGTAAATGGCAACCGCTTTGAGGCCCAGGCGCCAGGCTTCCGTATAGGCCTGGATAATATCGTCCAGGGTCGCGTCATGCGGCAGGTTGACAGTTTTGGAGATGGCTCCGGAGAGGAACGGCTGGGCAGCAGCCATCATCTTGATGTGGCCGGAGGAGTGGATGGAGCGCGTCCCTTTGCTGGGCTTGAAGCTGCAATCAAAGACCGCGAGGTGCTCCGGCTTGATGCCGGGCGCGCCTTCAATGGTGCCGGTGGAATCGATGTAGCTAACGATGGAGTCCACCTGCGGATTGGTGTAGCCAAGCTTGAAGAGGGCTACGGGAACGGTGTTATTGACGATTTTGATCATTCCCCCGCCGACCAGCTTCTTGTATTTGATCAGCGCGAGATCGGGTTCGATGCCGGTGGTGTCGCAATCCATCATGAAGCCGATGGTGCCGGTGGGGGCAAGCACCGTGACCTGCGAATTGCGGTAGCCATGCTGCTCGCCGTGGGCCAGGGCCTGATCCCAGCAGTCCTTGCTGGCCTCGATGAGCGAAGCGAGTTGGGGCGTGGTGAAGGGCTCGTTGGAGTTGGCATGGCCGATCTTGTTTACTTCCGCACGGTGCATGCGGATGACGTCGAGGAAGGGCTCGCGGTTGACATAGAAGCCGGGGCACGCACCGCCCCGCTGAGATAGGCCGTTGGCGCCATCGGCATACTGCGCCTGCTGGCAAAGGGCGGTGGCGGAGACCAATGCCGGCGCCTTTTCCGCCAGAACCGAGGACTGCAGATAAGCCTGGCCGCACATGATGGCGGTAAGGGCAGCGGCGAAGTCCCGGCCCGCGTCGCTGTCATAAGGCAGCCCCATGGCCATGAGCAGCGCGCCGAGATTGGCGTAACCCAAGCCCAACGGCCGATAGTCGTGGGAGTTGCGCACAATCGATTCAGTCGGGTAGCCGGAATTGTCCACCAGGATGTCCATGGCGGTAATCATGATGTCGATGGCATGGCGATACGCGTCCACGTCAAAGGCGCCTGCGGGGGTAACGAACTTGAGCAGGTTGAAGCTGGCCAGGTTGCAGGCCGAGTCATCCAGGAACATGTACTCGGAGCAAGGGTTGGAGGCGTTGATGCGGCCCGAGTTCTTGGAGGTATGCCACTTGTTGATGGTGGTGTCGTACTGCATGCCGGGATCGCCGCACTGCCAGGTCGCCTCGGCAATCTTGCGCATGAGGTCGCGAGCTTTGTAAACCTTGGCCGGTTCGCCGCCCTTTACCTTGCGGGTGGTGAAGTCCTGGTCCCGCTCCACAGCGCGCATGAACTCGTCGGTCACACGAACGGAGTTGTTGGCATTCTGGAAGAAGATGGAGCTGTAGGCTTCCGAGTCCGGGCCGGAACCGTCATAGCCGGCCTGCATCAGACGTCCAGGCTTTGACTTCTTCTTTGGCCTTGCACTCGATGAACTCAGCAATATCCGGATGGTCGACGTTCAGAATGACCATCTTGGCCGCCCGGCGGGTTTTGCCGCCGGACTTGATGACACCCGCGAAGGCATCGAAGCCGCGCATAAAGCTCAACGGCCCGCTAGCGGTGCCACCGCCGGAGAGGGTTTCCATCGACCCGCGGATGCTGGAAAGGTTGGTCCCGGTGCCCGATCCCCACTTGAAGAGCATGCCTTCGGTCTTGGCCAGGGTCAGGATGGAATCGAGCGAATCGTCGACCGAGTTGATGAAGCAAGCGGAGCACTGCGGGCTGCGGTAGCCGGTCACGGAGAACTCGACCGCGCAGCTATGGGAATTCCAATGCCAGTTCTGGGCATCCGAATTGGGCTCCAGCCGCTCGCAGCCGACGTTGAACCAGACGGGCGAGTTGAAGGCCGCTTTCTGGGTAAGCAGCAGGTGGACCAGCTCGTCGTGGAAAATAGCCGCGTCTTCCGGGGTGGCAAAATACCCTCCCGCTATACCCCAGTCACGGATAGTCTCTGCGACCCGGGCGACGAGCTGGCGGACCCCGGTTTCGCGAGCGCCAAACTCTCCCTGGGGAGTGCCAATGTGGCCGTGGAGGTACTTGGAAGCGACGATGTTGGTGGCGGTCATCGACCAGTCGGCGGGGACCTCGACGTCTTTCTGCTCGAAGATCGACCCTCCGGTGGCATCGGTGATGGAGGCCGTGCGGCGCTCCCAGGCGACCTCGCTATAGGGGGAGACGCCGGGCTTGGAGAAGAGGCGGGTGCAGCGCACGCCGGTGGTTTGGGGCTTCGACACCGATTGGCTGTAGTGGGCGGCCCAGCCGTTTTGAGCGGCGGAAGTTACGGAATTGGTGGCCTCGGCCATAGATCTCCTCACTTATTTTAAAGAATTGACAGAAAAGCCGCCCCGGGCGCTCGTAGCTGGCGCCTTAAAAACCAGGGGTCAAACCGGCCTTACTGGAAACACATAACAAACCCAGGCTTTGGTGGACGAAACACCCGCAAACGGTGGAACCGAAGATTGAAAGAGCAAGACCGTGAGATGCGAAAGTACCGCTCTCCATGGCGTGTGTCAAGCCAGAACCACTACATCTAGTAGTTTATATGCATATTCTCCCTATTCGATTCCCAAAGCCGAACAAACGGCTGTGGAGAACGCCGCAAGGCCGCTGCAGGCGCGGCTTCAGCCCTTAAGGCTCTACCGGACGGATCGGTAGAGGCTAGCCGAGCCGGGCGAATTCGGTGAGGAGAGACTGCATGTCGCCTCTGGGATCAGGCTACGCCCGGCGGGAGGGGCGAACAAGGCGGTAAACGGGTGTTTGGGGGCTGGAACTGTGGAACTGGTGGATAAGCGGGAGCATTGCCGTAACGACGAAGCGTCGGCTGGGGATGATATCGGAACGATTAGCCCACGGGCGCGGTGGCCCGGCGGCTAGGTGGTCGCCGTTTTGCCCTTGATCAAGCGATAGAGGGCGAGCAAGACGATTGCGCCCAGGAGCGACATGAGGAAGCCGGCGCGCTGGCCTTCCTGGTACAGCCCAACGTGGCTTCCGACAAAAGTCGCCAGTAGTGCGCCGGCGACTCCGATCAGCATGGTGATGAAGATGCCGCCGGGATCTTTTCCCGGCATGATGAACTTCGCCAGCGCTCCGACGATAAGGCCGATAATGGCTTCCCACAACAGGCTGAACATGATTCCTCCTGGCTTGGAAGACGATAAGCGGGCCCTTGCTAGTTTTGCCGGCACTGCCGCGCGCGATGGTCCGGCGCGCGGCTTGGCGGCGTTTCCGGTTTTAGAAACCTGTCTACTTAGACAAGTTCTTGGGCGAGTGCTTGTTCAACGTGCGCAACAACAGTGCCGCCGAGGGTGGCGCGGGTACTGCCTTGTCGAAGACAATCGCCTTAGCATCGACTTCTTTTCCGTAAAGGTTCTTGTTGGCGTCATTGTCAGGACGCAAAGTGGAACCGGCCAGGGAGACGCCGGCGAAGAGACCGCGCGCGCGAGAGTAGGAGAGGATCTCTGCCCGCATGGTTATATCTGTTTCAGCGGAAGCATTACGGCCGACCGGCCCGGCCGCCGCGGAGGCGTCCCCACCGATCTTGACCTTGCTGGTGAGAATGTTATCCGCGGATTTGGGGCTCATGAGCAGGAGGACGAAATCCGTGGCCTGACCGCCCAACTGGAGTCCGAAGCTCGCACCCTCGAGAGCCATCATGGTTGGCGCGCTCCAGGGACCGCGAAAGTGTGCACCACTACGGCAAGTCATCACGCCCCGGCCATAGCTGCCGCCCACAACGAATGCGGCCTTGAGGACGGACGGCAATACCACGACACAATCCGCCTTATCAATCACGCCCTGCGGAATATCGTCAGGAACATTCATGATCTCGGAAATTACGGTTCCCGCGGCCTTCACTCGATCAATTTCCTTGTCCTGTCCAAAAGCGGGCAGAACCATAAGGCCCATCAGGCTTAGCGCCACTACTGTTCTTCTCATGCTCTCTCCTTAAGACTCATATCGACCATCTGCAGCAAAAGACCGCCATAGCACACGACTGGGCCCTAAATGCGTCGGGAGTAACTACTGTGGTGACCGTTGAGGATACTATACAAGTTTCTTTTCTCCGCAGGATGAACGAAGGTTCACATTTTGGCCCATTCTGGCCAGCCGCCAGGACAATACCATCTGCTTGGATGCAAACCCCGGGGTGATGCAAAGGTACTCCGGCAAAATTCCCCCGCAGGCGCTAGCGGCGGTAGATAACGCCCGCCTTCATGACGAAGGAGACGCGCTCGAGCACGCGGATGTCTTCCAGTGGATTGCCAGGGACGGCAATGACGTCGGCGTTGTAGCCAGGCTTGAGCACGCCGATCTCGTGCTCCCAGTCGAGTAACCGGGCGCCGTTCAGCAAATCCGCCTTGAGAACCTCGAGCGGCTTCATGCCGTATTCCACCATGAGCTCCAACTCGCGCGCCTGTGTCCCGTGGGGAAAAGGGCCTACATCGGAACCCACTGCCATCGGGACGCCGTGCTCCAGTTGGCGGTGAAACTCCTGCACGTGATAGTCGAGAAGTCGATGTTCTTGCGCCGCCTCCTCTGGCGAGCCGGCGTGCGCGGCAAAGTATTCCTGGATGGTAAAAGTCGGGACGGCGTAGATCTGCCGTTCGCGCATCAGGCGCATGGTCTCGTCGCCCAGCTGATCCGCGTGGTCAATCGAGGCTACCCCAGCCTGGGCGGCGTACAGGGCACCCGGCTCACCTTCACAGTGCACGGCGATGCGTGTCTGCAGGCGTGCAGCCTCGGCGACGGCCTGCGTCAGCTGCGGCTCAGAGTACTGGACAATGCTGTGAAACTGGCCGTCCTTAAAGAAGTCGCGGCCAGTTTCGTAAATCTTGATGAAGTCCGCCCCGTCCTTGATCTGCTGGCGGATGACGGTTACCAACTCATCGCCGGTGTTGGCGTAGGTGGCGTTGGGAAGCACGTGCTGTTCGGGGTTGTAGTGGAGTGCGTCTTCGTGGCCCCCGAGCACGCTGATGGCGTTGCCACTGACGCGCAGGCGGGGTCCGGGGATAAGGCCCTTGTCAATCGCGTCGCGGACGGCGGAGTCGGCCGGCCCGGCGCCTTCGGTGCCCATGTCGCGCTCGGCGGTGAAGCCGGCCAGCAGGTCGGCCTTGGCAGCCAAGGTGGCCAGGATCACTCGCTGAGGTACGGACTCAGTCACGGTCTGTAGGTCCTCAGCTCCGGGATGGAGGAAAAGATGCACATGGGCGTCGATCAGGCCGGGCATCAGGGTGGTGTCGCCCAGATCGATGGTCTCGGCTCCGGCGGGATGGGCAACGGAGGAGCCGGCGGCAACGATCTTCTCTCCTTCGACCAGAATCTCTCCGGGGGTCAGCAGGCGGCCGCTTTCGATATCCAGGAGGCGCGCGGCATGGAGAACGAGCGGGTGAGAGACTGCCGGAACCTGGGCCAGCGCGCGCGACGCGAACGCAATGCCGGCGGCGAACGCCAACATCAGCGCAGTACCTCGGTTGCATCTGTGATGGATGGCCAAGATGGTTTGCAGAATATCAGGCACGCAGATCCGCGCGCGGAAGAGCGTATTACTATGGTCCAACTATGCGCCTGCGCCGAAAGATCCGCGAAGTCACTTATCACTTCGAAGATCTTCGCGACCTTTTAGCCAAGGCCAGCCCTTACCGCTCGGGGGACGCCCTGGCGGGAATTGCCGCGGAGAGCGGCGAGCAGCGGGCAGCGGCGCAAATGACGCTTGGCCGACCTTCCGCTACAGGCCTTTCTGCAGCAAGCCCTGGTGCCCTACGAGAAAGACGAGGTCACGCGGCTGATCATCGATACTCACGATCCCGCTGCCTTTGCTCCGATAGCAATGCTTACCGTGGGCGAACTTCGCGACTGGCTGCTCTCCGACAGCCACGACGGGCGAGGCGCTGACGGCGGTCGCACCGGGTTTAACTCCGGAGATGGCGGCGGCGGCCAGCAAGTTGATGCGGGTGCAGGATCTCATCCTGGTGGCCCGCAAGATACGCGTGGTGACGCGGTTCAGGACCACGGTAGGCTTGCCCGGCAGGCTCTCCACGCGGCTGCAGCCAAACCATCCTGTGGACGACCCGGCGGGCATCGCGGCGGCGATGGTCGATGGGCTGCTGCTTGGCTCCGGGGATGCGGTGATCGGGATTAATCCAGCGTCAGACAATGTGAACAGCGTGAAGACCCTGCTGCAGTTGGTCGACCACGTGCGCCTGAAGTATGGCATTCCAGTGCAGAGCTGCGTGCTGGCGCATGTCTCGACGCTCATGGCGGCGCTCGAACGGAATGCCCCGGTGGACCTGGTATTTCAATCGATTGCCGGGACCGAAGCCGCCAACCAATCGTTCGGAGTGAACCTGGCGCTGTTGGATGAGGCCTGCGCGGCGGCACGGGAGCTCAAGCGCGGGGCTTCCTTCGTTGCCGAGAATGGCCACAAACTTACGCTGGGCGATAACGTGATGTATTTCGAAACCGGACAGGGCAGCGCGCTTTCCGCGGATGCCCACCATGGGGTTGACCAGCAAACCTGTGAAGCGCGGGCCTACGCGGTTGCCCGCCGCTACCGGCCGATGCTGGTCAATACGGTGGTGGGATTTATCGGTCCGGAGTATCTGTACGATGGCAAGCAAATCATCCGCGCCGGGCTCGAGGACCACTTCTGCGGCAAGCTGCTGGGGCTGCCCATGGGATGTGATGTTTGCTACACCAATCACGCCGAGGCCGACCAGGACGATATGGATGTGCTGCTGACCCTGCTCGGCGCGGCGGGGGTGAACTACATCATGGGCGTGCCCGGGGCCGACGACGTGATGCTGCATTATCAAAGCACATCGTTCCACGATGCACTGTACCTGCGGCGGGTGTTGGGCTTGCGGCCGGCGCCGGAGTTTGAGGCGTGGCTCAACAGCGATGCTCGTTTGCGCCTGAGTGTACCGGCCTTTCTCACGTAACCGCCGATGCTTGGTAAGCGAAATCCCGAGACGCAGCGTTCCGAACCTGATCTGGATCTGACCCCGCCAGAGATGACGTACGCAGCACGCGAGGCATTGCGCAGTTACACGCCGGCACGGGTCGCTCTGCAGCGAACCGGGGTGAGCCTGGCCACTCGTCCTCTGCTCGACTTTCAACTGGCACATGCGCGAGCACGCGATGCGGTCCATGGGGCTATCGATGTGCGCATGCTGTGCGATGAGCTGCGCAGGTCGGGACTTCCGGCGCTTGCCCTGGAAAGTCAGGCTACGGACCGTGCGACCTACCTGAGGCGGCCGGACCTGGGGCGGACATTGAGCAATGATTCCGCGGCGCTGCTTACTGCGGGGGAATACGACGTGGTCTTCGTGATCGCGGATGGGCTCTCGGCGTTGGCCGTGGAGCGGCATGCGCTGCGTTTATTACAAGAGGTCCTGCCTTTGATTGCCGGTTGGCGGCTAGCGCCCGTATGCGTGGTGGAGCAAGGCCGCGTCGCCGTTGGGGATGCGATTGGGGAAGCGCTGCAGGCAAGCTTGGCCGTGGTGCTCATTGGAGAGCGCCCGGGATTGAGCTCGCCTGATTCTCTTGGCGTGTACATTACCTGGGGACCGCGGCGGGGCAGGAAAGACGCAGAACGGAATTGCATCTCAAATGTCCGGGAAGAGGGATTGGGATATGCGCAAGCGGCGGGTAGGTTGCACCACTACATGCTTGAAGCGTCCCGGCGGCAGATGACCGGGTTGGGACTTAAGGACCCGGCTGAGGATATTGCTGGTTTGCTTTAGTGTTGTTCGTCCGTGGCCCAAGCTGGAAAAAGGGCTAACTTGTTTTGGCTGTTTTTCGTCAAAACTCCCACAGAATCGTCATCCTGAGAGTCTGTGACTTTATTGGTTTCACAAAAAAATCGATACTGAAAACAAAGAGCTTAGGTGGGTCAAAAATCGCTGAAAGTCAATAAAGTCACAGCCTCTGAGCGGAGCGCCTCACCGATTGATCGCGTGACACAGCGCTTGGGGCGCGGAGTCGAAGGACCCCGGCGGTGCTTATCTTACCCTTGCTGCTCGTAGCTTTTCGGCCACCGAAGCCCGACAACAAGATGTGCTGCGATACGCACTTGATGGTTACAGTACATCTTTTCATGCACTGTAATCATTCCGTGGCGGGGCCGCCTGGTGCGGCTTCCGTTGTTGAAAAGCTCCGAACAGCATGGGTAAGATAAGCACCGCCGGGGTCCTTCGACTCCGCGCCCCAAGCGCTGTGTCACGTGATCAATCAGCGAGGCGTTCCGCTCAGGATGACGATTCTGTGGGAGAACTAACGGAACGGAGATCTTTGTGCGGGAGCCGGGGCGCACTGCAGGTCCCTCGGCTGCGCTCGGGATGACAAGTGGAGGGTGGTGACTTTTATTAGGGGCCGTTAAATCGGATGGGCAGAAGGAAACAGGTCCCTACGTTGCGCTCCGGTCCCACGGCATGCCGGGGCAGGCGGGATGACAATTTCGTTTAAAAGTCGAGGACTTCGCGCGAGAAATCAATAAAGTCATAGACTCTCACGATGACGATTCTGGGGGAGTTTTGATCAAAAACAGCCAAAACAAGGTAGCGCTTATAGGGCTTCGCCACGTCTTTTTCCGCCCACGTGCGCTGGTGCGAGAGGCGCCGTCTTGTTTTTAACCTCCGTCTTGTCTTGATGGGCCCCGGTGGTTTGTTGGATATTTCAGAGCATTTTCAGTGCAGATAGACGCGGAAGAAGGCAAGGGCACGTTGATTGGCAGAGTCCATGACGTGAGGAGCAAAGACGTGGCCTTCCCCGGCATAAATTTGGATTTCGCAGGTGAAGTCTCGAAGCTGGCAGAGACGGACTAACTGGCGGGCGTTGACGATCGGGACCTGCTTATCCAGCTCGCCGTGAAGGATGAGGAGCGGAGGCATGCTTTGTACCTGGGAGAAGAATTGATTGGGGAGAAGGCCAGACCATTCCGCGATGGCTTCGACCTCTAACCTCTGGGTGCCGGCAATGAGGGCGACAGAAGCTCCTTGATCCTGTCCGGCGAGGGCTATCTTTTTGTTGCGGAGAAGTGGACGCGCGCGCAGATCGGCAACGATATCTTCCACCACCTGGGCCCAACGGCGATAGTTTGCGGTGGTTGCTTCAGCGGTGGGCGTGGCGCTGAAATAGTCGGGCAGCAAGACGCGAAAGCCGTGCTCGGCAAAGAACCGCGCCTCTACCCGGCCTTGAGACACATCGGAAGGGCTCGCTCCACGCAGGAAGATAATAGTCGCGTTGGCCTCATGGGAGCCGTAAACCGCGCACGAAACGGCTTTGCCCTGACTCACGAAGGTTTCATACTCGACGGGGAGCGTTTGTGCGCGCAAGGCGGCGGCCAACCCGAACAGAACGAAGACTACCAGCCGGCGAAGAAGCATCTCAGAGCACCTTGAGCACGACCAGCGACAGGTCGTCGTTCTGGGGCGCGCCTGCGGTGAACCGGTCGGCGCTCGCAATCACCGCGGTGACAATATCCTGCGCGGAAAGGTGGGTGCTCAGCTTGGCAGCCGAGATCAGGCGTTCTTCTCCCCATTCCTCAAGACCGGCGTTCATGGCTTCACTGATTCCGTCGGTGAAGGCAATGAGGGAGTCGTAAGGCCGCAACTGGATTCTGCCCTGCTCATAGTGAACTTCAGTAAAAATGCCAAGCACCGGTCCGCCGGTTTCCAGGCGCTGTACCATGCACTCCGCCTCGGGATTGCAAAAACCATCGTGCGTCGAAGGACGCAAGAGCATGGGGGCGTTGTGCCCGGCATTAACGTAGTCCAGTGTGCGCGCGACGGGATCGTATTCACCAAAGAAAAAGGTGACGAAGCGATTACTGGTGGAGGAATCGTAGATGATGCGGTTAAGGCCCTCGATGACCCGGGCCAGATCGAGATCGCCGCTGAAGGTTAGCCCATGCAACGCGGCGCGAATGGAAGCCATCAACAGGGCGGCAGAGATGCCCTTGCCGGAGACATCGCCGATGGCGATACCGAGGCTGCCGTTTTCGAGGGAGATAAAGTCGTAATAGTCCCCGCCTACGTCGCGCGCAGCGCGGCTGTGGGCGGCAAAATCAAGTCCCGCTACAACGGGATAGGTCTGGGGCAGGAGGCGCTCCTGCACTTCACGGGCGATTTCAATTTCGCGATCGATGCGCTGGCGTTGAGCTGACTCCTCCGCCAGGCGGTGAACCAGGGCGCTGTTTTCGATGGCCAGCCCGGTTTGCAGGGCAACGGAGGATAGCAACTGGCGGTCGGAACGGGAGTATGGTTCTTCGCTCAGCTTGGGCCCCAGAGCCATCACTCCGATCAAACCGGAGCGGCCAGGCAAAGGCAGCAGCAGCTCCGCCTCCAGCTGGTTGAGCACATAGAGTTCATTGGCGGGCGCTAACGCCAGCCAGGGGTCGGGACGTTCGAGGTAGACCTGTTTGGGGCTGCGGCCGATGGCGAGCGCGCGGATGGTGGAGGAATTGTCGGCCAGGGAAACGTCGATCGTAGTGGGAATTCCTTGCGCATACTGCAGGCTGAAGAGATTTCCCCGGCGCAACAGGAACGCGATCCGCTCCACGTGCAGTGTCTGGCCGATGCGCTCAACGATGGTGCGCAATAAGGGCTCGGTTTCGGTGAAGGTGCGTGCTTGCTCGGAGAGGTCCATCAACACCTGTTCGACGGAGTAGGCCTCGCGGAAGAAGCGCCGGTCAAGCCACAGGGAAAGAGGCCGGGCAATACGCAGGCGCAGAAAGAGCACGATAACCACGAAGACCACGGGAGCGATGAGCTGGGCGGCGCGGCCGGAGGCATGAGCAAAGTGGTAGATGCGGAAGGCCAGGAAGACAAAGACAATCGCCTGCAAGACCCATAGCGTGCCGCGGGCAAAGGCATAACGCGTGCCCTGGCGGAGGATGATACGCAGGTCAAGCGCACGCTGCACGATAACGGTGTAGGCGAGCGAGAGGGGAAAGAAGGTAAAGAGAACAGCCACTGTGAATAGGGCCCAGGAAGGCGCCATTTCCATGACCGGCTTTTGCGAGAAGGTGGAAGTCAGCAGGAGAGCGAGCACCGGCCCAAGGCCGAGCAGCGACCCAGCAGCTACCACCGCCAGGCGACGCCGGGCATCCGGCTCCGGGACGTGGAAGAGCTTACTGATGATCGCAGTGATGAAGATGCAGAGAGAAATTGCTTCGAAGACATTGCCCGCCTGCAACAGCGGATCGAAGGCGGAGAGATAGGGTTGGATGAAGCGGATGTGATAAAGCAAGCCGTACTGCAGCGCGCAGGTGGCAGGGACGATGGGAATTTGCGGAATAATGATCAGCCACTTCAACCACGGGTAACGCAGGTCGGTGCGCGAACGGACGGGGAAGTAAATGCTGAACAGGATGAGGGAGATGAACATCCATTGGAAGGCGAAGATTTGCCAGAAGATGGTAAAGGGCGCAAGGAAGCCGGGAAAGTATCCCACCCGGCCGATAAAGGCGGGAACCACATTCATGATCCCGAGCAGAAACCAGGCATTCCTGTCGAACGGCTTTGCCAAAACCACCCAATATCCCAGCAAGAGACAGAATGCGGGGAAGAGCAGAACGAGCACGATGTTGACCAGCCAGCCGGTAAAGGTAGGGCGAGCCCGTTGCTGCGGCATTAGCCCAACCTGCGCGGTGCGAATTCCCCCCGCTGTATTGCGATAAACGATGGCAGCGAAATGCCCCGGGCGAGCATGAAAGGTCTGGCGAATGAGCCCGGCCATGCCGGTAAACGGGACTCCGTTCACAGAGAGAACCTGGTCCTCGGCTTGCATGCCGGCGCGGAGCGACTCGGGCAGCGGCTGGACCAGGAAATGGGCGCTGTGGGAGTAATCGAGCGGCAGCCGGGCACGGTCGGCATTGAAAAAACTGTCAAAGGTCGCAGCCGTGCTGGCGACATAAAAGAGCGTAGAACCAACAGCCAAGATGGCCAGCAACAAGTACGGAACTTTGGTGGGGTTGGTTTGCATGAAGACTTTAAGGCATTCTTACTATTACTTACTGTGATCTGGCTGGATTCGCCAGGTGTGACCATTCTTTCCCTGCTTTGGCGGCTGGCCGCGTGGAGAGCAGTCTCCTCGGTTACTCCAATATTAAAATCGCTTCCGGCGGCATGGTAGCAGACCGATGGAAAGGCAGCATCGGCCGCGAAGGTTGACATCGGGGGAAGAGACGGTTAGCTTTTTATTAGCTATGCAGGTCCGCACCCACCATCATCGTCATCACCATCATCACGTGACGAGCGTGTCGGCGGACGGTTCCGGCCAGCGATAAAGGCCAGGAAACCAGGATCAGGAAAAGCCCGCCGGCGCGAGAAGCGCACGCGGGCTTTTTTGTGTTTAGGGAGTTGTGAAAAGAGAGGGCGGCGATGATCGAAGCAGTGAAACTCGATTTTGCGAAGATGGACGGGCTGCTGCCTGCAATCGTGCAGGATGCGGAGAGCGGACAGGTGCTGATGGTAGGTTTTCTCAACGAGACAAGCTACATCAAGACGCTGGAGACGGGGTTTGTGACATTTTGGAGCCGCACGCGGCAAAAGCTGTGGATGAAGGGTGAGACCAGCGGAAACCGGCTGCGCGTGGTCTCCGCTGCAGCCGATTGCGACCAGGATACAGTCCTGTTTCGCGTAGTCGTCGAAGGCGACGGGCTGGTCTGCCACGAGGGTACAGTGAGCTGTTTTACGAATGACATCGCACTGCCCACGACGGCGCAGATGGAGGCCCGGAATGGCAGGTAAGTTGAAGCTCGGCATTCCCAAGGGAAGCCTGCAGGATGCAACCATCGCGCTATTTGAACAAGCTGGGTGGCACATCTATGCCAACGGCCGATCGTATTTTCCAGGGATCGACGATAGCGAGATCGAGTGCATGCTCATTCGTGCGCAGGAGATGGCGCGGTACGTGGAGAAAGGGGTTCTGGATGCAGGACTCACCGGCATCGATTGGGTGGTGGAAAGCGGACTCGACGTGGCCAGCGTTACGGGGCTGACTTATTCCAAAGCGACCCGGACCAAGGTGCGTTGGGTGCTCGCGGTGCCTGAGGATTCTCACTTTCAGAAGGCCGAAGATCTGAGCGGGAAAGTGATCGCGACCGAACTGGTCGAGGTAACTAAGAACTATTTCGCGGGCAAGAAGGTTCCCGTGAAAGTGGAATTCAGTTGGGGCGCGACCGAAGTGAAGCCGCCCACGTTGGCCGACGCCATCGTGGAGGTAACCGAGACGGGCAGCTCTCTGCGGGCAAACCGCCTGCGCATTATCGATACGGTGATGGAAAGCGAAACCCATTTGATTGCCAATCGAACGGCATATGGCGATCCGTGGAAGAAGCAAAAGATCGACAATATCTCGCTGATGTTGAATGGAGCGATTGCGGCGCAAGGCCGGGTGGGATTGATGATGAACGTGCAGAAGAAGCAACTGGACCAGGTATTGGCAATACTGCCGGCGCTGGATTCACCCACCATCTCCACGCTTAGCGATGCCGGGTGGGCGGCGTTGAATACGGTGCTCGAGGAGAGCGTGCTGCGCGATGTAATTCCCAAGCTCAAGAGTGCAGGGGCAACGGGGATCGTGGAGTATCCGCTTAATAAGATTGTTTTCTAGGTGCGGGCGGAGGTTGGGGCAGCCTTAGTTGCTGTTGAAGAGAACTGCAGGTCCCTCCCCTCCGCTTCGCTTCGGTCCCACGGCAAGCCGGGGCAGGCGGGATGACAAAGGTTGGGGTGGCGCTTCCATGGGGAATTGGTTAGTGGCTGAAAGAACCGCACAAGGAGCATCTGCATGAGGCTGGTGAGGACAGGGGGCCGGGGCGCAAAGCAGACCCGTCAGATGCTGAGCGAGCTGGAGTTGCGAGGCGCCCGGAACACGGCGCGCACGATGCCGGTGGTGCAACGCATCGTGGCCGATGTGCGCAAGGGCGGCGACCGGGCGCTGCGCCGCTACGCGGCTAAGCTGGACGGACTGGCGCCCCAACAGCCGTTCGAAATAAGCCGTGGGGAGATGGAACAGGCTTGGGAAGCAACGCCCAAACCGCTGCAAGCCGCGATGGAGACCGCGGCTGGAAATATCCGGCGTTTCGCGGGCCGGCAGATGCCGAAGGATTGGACCACGGCAAGCAACGGGCTGACCACCGGACAGCGGGTGCGGCCCCTCGGCGCGGTGGGGTGTTATGTGCCCAGCGGACGCTACCCATTGCCCTCGACCCTGCTGATGACAGTGATCCCGGCGCAGGTGGCCGGGGTGCAACGCATCGTGGCGGTCTCCGCAAAACCGGCTAAGGAGACCCTGGCAGCCGCGGCTCTGCTCGGCATAGGCGAGTTCTACCGCATCGGGGGCGCCCAGGCGATTGCGGCTCTCGCTTTTGGCACCGAAACCATCCGCCGCGTGGACAAGATCGTAGGCCCTGGCAACTGGTATGTGACCGCGGCCAAGAAAATGGTGGCCTTCGATTGCGCGATCGACATGCTGGCCGGCCCGACGGAGATCGTCGTGACGAGCGAAAGCGGCGATCCGGTCGGGATCGCCGCGGACCTGGTCGCCCAGGCTGAGCATGATCCCGAAGCGCTGGCCATCCTGATCACCACCAACGATTCCCTCGCACGCGCAGTGGTCAAGGAAGTGGCGCAACGGGTCAAAACGAATTCCATCGCCAAACAGGCGATCGAACGGAACGGCCTGGCAGTGGTCGCGAGTTCGGTGGAAGAGGCACGCGAAATTACCAACCGGCTGGCTCCCGAACATCTGAGCGTCGACGCCAACGAGGACCTCGACTGGGTGCGCAATGCGGGCTCGGTGTTTATTGGCCGCTACTCGCCGCAGCCAATGGGGGACTATGTCTCCGGCCCTAACCACACCTTGCCGACTGGCGGGGTGGCCCAGGTGCGGGGCGGGTTGAGTGTGATGGATTTTCTGAAGCTGATCACGGTGCAGGAATACACGCTGGCCGGGTTGCAGAAGCTGGGACCGGCGGCGATCACGCTGGCCAATGCAGAAGGATTGCATGGCCATGCGGAAGCAGTGCGGGCAAGGGGGATCGATGGCTGAGATTGTGTTGCAACAAACGCCAGAGCCACGGGCCGCGGTGAGGCGAATGCACGCGTACCATCCTCCTCTGGGTGGGCGGCAGGGGCTACGGCTGGATTTTAACGAGAACACCGTCGCTTGCTCCCCACGGGTGCTCGAGGCGCTGGCGAAGATCGCCGCTGCAGACTTGGCGAAGTACCCAGAACGAGGCCAGGTGGAAGCCAGGGTTGCTCAACACCTGCTGCTTGATGCCGAACAGGTGCTGCTTACCAACGGGGTGGACGAGGCAATCCATGTGCTTTGCCAGACGTATCTGGATCGCGGAGACGAGTTTCTCTTCCCTACCCCGACCTACTCGATGTATGAGGTCTACGGTTCCTGCACCGATGCGACCGTCAAGACGGTCCCGTCGGGAGAGGATTTTGCCTTCCCGCTCAAGCCTCTGTTGGCGGCGATCACGCCGAAGACCCGCTTGATCGCCATCGCCAGCCCCAACAGCCCCACCGGCACCGCAGCCAGCCGGGAGCAGATTCTTGAGGTTCTCCACCGTGCGCCGCATGCTGCTGTTTTGGTGGATGAAGCGTACTACCACTTCTGCGGCCAAACGGTCATCGACCTGGTGGGGCAGGTGCCGAACCTGATCGTGGCACGCACCTTTTCCAAGGCCTATGGACTGGCCGGACTACGGCTGGGGATGCTGGCCGCGCCGGTGGAGGTTCAGCAGTGGTTGCGAACGGTCATCTCACCCTACAGCGTGAACTCGCTGGCGCTGGCCTGCCTTCCGGCGGCGCTGGATGACGAAGAGTACTTGCAGTGGTATGTGGAGGAAGTAAAGGCAGCGCGGGCGGAGATGGTGGAGGGGCTGCGGCAGCTGGGTGTGCCCCAGTGGCCTTCCCAGGCCAACTTCATCCTGGTAAAGATTGGACCCCGGCACGCCGAGTTCGTACAGGCCATGCAGCGCCGCGGGGTGCTCACACGCGACCGCTCGAAGGACCAGGGCTGCGATGGGTGTGTCCGCCTGACGGTAGGCACGCGGGCGCAGATGAAGCAGGCAGTCGCCGCCATGGCGGAGGCGCTGAACGAGATCGGGTGGGAGAAAGCATGATGGCAAAGCAGACAGTGCGCCGGGGCGCTATTGAGCGCAAGACAACTGAAACCAAAATTTCGCTGAAGCTTACGCTGGAGGGTACCGGACACTACAAGGTGAAGACGGGCATTCGCTTCTTCGACCACATGCTGGAGCTGTTTACCCGCCACGGGGCCTTCGATCTGGAGCTCAAGTGCGATGGCGATCTGGACGTAGACCAGCACCACACAGTGGAGGACGTGGGCATTGCGCTGGGCGAGGCTTTCGATCAGGCGCTGGGCGACAAGAAGGGTATCCTGCGCGCGGGATACTTCCTGATGCCGATGGATGAGACCCTGGGCGTCGCCGCCGTCGACCTGAGCGGGCGAGTGGCCTGCGTGGTCAAGACCAAGGTGAAGAAGCGCCTGGTAGGCGATTTGCAAAGTGAGCTGGTAGAGGACTTCTTTGAAGGCTTCGCGCGCGGCGCGCGGGCCAACGTGCATATCGCCACCATGTACGGCCGCTCCAACCACCACAAGATTGAAGCCCTGTTCAAAGCCTTCGCCCGGGCGCTGCGCGTGGCCTGCTCGCGGGATAAGCAACTAGGCAAGATGCTGCCCAGCACCAAAGGATTGCTGTGATCGCTGTAATTGACTACAAGGCCGGCAACCTGACCTCGGTGATGAAGGCTCTGGATGCCCTGGGTTGCCAGGCGACGGTCACTGCTGATCCTGAGGTAGTGCGCGGGGCGACGAAGGTCATCCTACCCGGCGTGGGCCATTTTCAAGCTACCCAATTGCTGAAGGAGACTGGCCTCACCGCCTCGGTTAGCGAGGCCATTGCGCAGGGCGTGCCCTTCCTGGGAATCTGCGTGGGGCTGCAATGGTTATTCGAGGGCAGCACGGAGGCACCGGCGGTGAAAGGGCTGAGCCTTTTCCGGGCGAGTGCGAGCGGTTTGCCCCAGGGGTAAAGGTCCCCCACGTGGGATGGAATGAAGTCCGCGTCGATCCGCAATCGCGCTTGATGCATGGCGTGGAGGACCGCGCTTTTGTCTATTACACCCACTCGTATCGGGCTCCCGTGGTCAGCGAAACCGTCGCTGTCACCGCTTACGGCGGCCCGTTCTCCGGGGCAGTGGAGCGGGGTAACGTGATGGGGGTGCAGTTTCATCCGGAGAAGTCCGGGACCGCGGGCATGCGGGTGCTGCGCAACTTTGTGGAGCTGGCATGCTGACCAAGCGGATCATCGCCTGCCTGGACGTACGCAGCGGACGGGTGGTGAAGGGGGTGCAGTTCGTGGACCTGGTGGATGCAGGAGATCCGGCGGAATTGGCCAAACGGCATGCGGCTGCGGGCGCGGATGAGATTGTTTTGCTGGACATCACGGCCACACACGAGGGGCGGGGGACTTTATTGGATACGGTGCGACGCACGGCGAAGGAGTTGTTCATCCCGTTCACGGTGGGCGGCGGCATACGCTCGGCGGATGAGGCATCCGCAGTGTTCGATGCCGGGGCGGACAAGGTGAGTGTCAACTCGGCGGCAATCGCTGATCCCGCGCCTGATTGACGCGATAGGGCGGAGCTTTGGCGCCCAGGCGGTGATTGTGGCCATTGATGCCAGGCGGGCCGCGGATAGTGCCGACCCGGTGGGCCAGGCGGAGGTGTTTGTGAGCGGCGGGCGTAAACGTACCGGGCGCCAGGTGATCGAATGGGCGCGGGAAGCGGAAGCGCGCGGAGCGGGTGAGATCCTGTTGACCTCGATGGACTGCTGATGGCACCCGGGCGGGCTTTGATTGTGAGCTGACCGCTCGGGTCAGCGAAGCAGTCGAGATTCCTGTGATTGCCTCCGGGGGCGCCGGGACTGCGGAGCATTTTGCCGAGGTATTCCAGGCGGGCAAGGCGCATGCGGCACTGGCGGCCAGCATCTTCCACTTCGGCATCGCCGACGTCCGGGCGCTGAAGCAGGAGCTGGCGCTGCGGGGCGTCCCGGTGAGGCTGCCATGCTGATTCCATCGATTGACCTGATGGGCGGCCGGATTGTGCAACTGGTGGGGGGCGAGAAGCTCAAGCTGGCCTTCGACGATTTCGAATATTGGATTGGCCGGTTTCAGCACTATCCGCTGGTGCAGTTGATCGACCTCGACGCAGCCATGCGGCAGGGCGATAACGGCGAACTGATCGGCAGAATCGCCAAGCAGTTGCCTTGCCAGGTGGGCGGCGGCATCGGTTCGACTGAAAAAGCGGCCGCAGTGCTGGGCGCGGGGGCGCGGCGGGTGATTGTTGGGTCGGCGCTCTTTGGCGGCGCGGAGTTGGTGAACACCGGCTTTGCGCGGACCCTGGCTGCTGAGGTAGGGGTGGAGCAGCTGGTTTTCAGCGTGGATACAAAGCAAGGGCGTGTGGCGGTAAAGGGCTGGAAGGACCAGGTGGCAGCTTACTGCTGACGAGGCTATTCCCCAGTTGGAGCCTTATTGTGGCGCGTTTCTCTACACCCATATCGACCGGGAAGGGACTATGCAGGGCTTTCCCATCGAGGTGGCGCAGCGCTTGAGACAGATTACGAAACGGCAGTTGATCGTGGCCGGCGGGATCCGTGAGCAAGCGGAGATTGATGCCCTGGACGCGATCGGAGTGGATGCAGTCGCCGGCATGGCGGTGTACTCAGGCATTCTCGCGACATGAGGGCCCAGCAAGGGTTGAAGTTATTTAATTAGCGTCTGTACAGGCTGCGGAAAAACACGCCTTAACGAAGGGCACGGGTTTAGCCGTGCCATACAGAGCCGCAGCCTTGGAGGGCTTTAGCCCCTGCGGTACGCCTTCCCCGCCCTTCCAGACGAGATCGCCCATTTTTCGCAGGCTGCCTTGTGCTGAAGCTCAGTAGTCACAAGAAATAGCCACCGAATCATTGGAAAACCGTACCTCAGGGGCTAAAGCCCTCGCCAATCGCATACTACGTGTGGCACGGCTAAACCCGTGCCCTTCGTTCAGGGAGTTTTTCCGCAGCCGGTTTGGCGGCGCATCATTCTCTGTTCTCTGTTGCGGAAGAACAAGCCGACCGCGAAGAAACAGCAGGCGAACAAAGCAGTGAGGCCGGCCTGCACCCGGTTGTGATGGAAGAAGGCCAGCAGGCAGTCAACCCCCCAGGCGACGGCTAGCACGAACCAGATTACAGAGCCCCGCATCCTTAGGAGATTACCAGTCGACACTGCTTCGATGCAGCAGATACACTTCCCAGCATGGCTACCTCAGCTACCAAGAGTGCGGCTGCAACTGTCACGGCTCCGCAGAGCATAGTAAATACCATGCGCCGGCTGGTCTCGCTCGACGTGGCGCGCGGGATCACCATCGCGTTCATGATCCTGGTGAACAACGGCGGCAGCGGCAAGTACAGCTACCACCAGTTGGAGCATAGCGCGTGGAACGGCTGGACGCTCACCGACCTGGTGTTCCCGTCGTTCCTGTTCATCGCCGGCATATCCATCGTGCTCTCGACCGAAACGCGGCTCGCGCGCGGAGAATCGAAAACCACGCTGCGCCTGCATGTGCTGCGGCGTGCGGTGATCCTGTTCCTGCTGGGCCTGGTGGTCAATGGCTTTCCCTTGTTTCACCTGGAGACGCTGCGCATCTACGGCGTGCTGCAGCGTATTGCTATCTGCTTCTTGATAGCCAGCCTGCTCTACTTGTGGAATAGCCGGGCATGGGTAGCCGCCGCCACTGCGGTCGTGGCCTTGTTGGGGTACTGGATCCTGATGCGCTGGGTTCCTATCCCGGGAATCGGCGTTCCCACCCACAGCGTTCCCCTGCTCGATCCCAATCAGAACTGGGTAGCGTATCTAGACCGCAAGCTCCTTCCCGGCCGCCTCTACGAAGGGGTTCGCGATCCCGAAGGTCTACTGAGCGATATCCCCGCGATGGGCACCATTCTCTTCGGTGTACTCACCGGTATCTGGCTGCGACGCCCAAAATCGCTATCCACCAAAGCGGCCGGACTACTTGGCGCCGCGATCAGCGGATTGGTCCTGGGAGAGATATGGAACGTCTGGTTCCCAATCAACAAGAAACTCTGGACCAGTTCCTATGTGCTATTTGCCGCAGGCTGCACGCTGTTGCTGCTGGCTATTTGTTTTTACGCAGTGGAGATCAAAAAGTGGACGCGCGGCTGGACATATCCGTGGCTGGTGTTCGGCTCCAACGCCATCACCGCATATGTTTTCTCGGAACTGCTGGCCGGCGGAATTGATTCCATAAGCGTGCGCGACGGCGCCCGGCACACCAGCCTGCAGCCATTCATCTACCAGCATTTTTTCTTTCCGGTGATCAATCCGTCCTTCGGATCGCTGCTCTACGCGATTGCCTTCGTGCTGGTCTGTTTCATACCGGTTCTATTGATGTACCGGAAGAAAATATTTATTAAGATCTAGCTCTTCTTCTGCGCACCCGCTCCGAGAAAGAGGAAGATGGCTCCCGCGACCGCATCAAGAACAGCGGCCGTGATGTTGTGCGGGGGCAAGAGTTCGACGACCGCCCCCGCCAGGAAGCCGGCGGCCGCCGCAAGGTAGAGATATCTGGACTTCATTTGCTCAACACTAGCAATGTGGAGGGATGAGGGCAATATGGCGGCAGACGCAATGCGATTGGCCAAGCGACTGGATGAAGTAGGTTTTTCCGACATCGTCCAGGTGCGGAACAAAGTGATGGAGCTGCGCGCAGCCGGGCAAAAGGTGCATGCGTTCCACGGTGGCGAACCCTTCTTCGAAACGCCCGCTTCCATCAAGTATGCGTTGATCGGCGCCGCGGTCGAGAACAAGACCCGCTATGCACCCTCCTCAGGCATAGAGCCTTTGCGCCAGGCAATCGCCGCCAAGCTGATCCAGCGGAATGGGCTCGAGGTCTCCGCGGAAAATGTAATCGTGACCGCAGGCGGGGCGCACGCGTTATATGTCGCTTTCCAGGCGGTGCTTGATCCGGGCGACGACGTGTTGCTTTTTTCTCCCTACTGGACCCCCATCCGGGAGATGATCACGGGCTGCCAGGCGCGGGCCTTACTGGTGCCGACAGCAACGGCGCGCAGCGCAGGCCTGACGCGGACACTGGAGGATTTCACCACGCCGCATACGCGCGCGATCTACTACAACACACCGCAGAATCCCAGTGGCACAGTCTTCTCTCGCTGGGAAGCGGAGGAAGTAGCGGCGTTCGCCAGGAAACATGACCTGCTGGTGATCGCAGACGAGGCCTATGAAGACTTGGTCTACGATGGGGAACATTTCTCGATCGCATCCCTGCCGGGGATGGCGCAACGCACTATTTCGACCTACACCTTTTCGAAAACCTACGGCATGACTGGATGGCGGGTAGGGTACGCCGTGGCCCAGGAGCCATTTATGAGCGGGTTGCGCAAGCTGGTTCTTTATTCCGCGAATGGCGTCTCCACCATGACACAGTGGGCCGCCCTGGAAGCGCTGCGCATTCCGCGCAGCGAGATCGATGCGCGGCGCGAGGAATACCGCCACAGACGCGATCTGCTGGTCAACGGATTGAACGAGGCCGGGCTGCCCTGCGAGATACCCCAGGGGGCTTTCTACGCTTTTCCGCGAGTGACGAAGATCAGCAAAGACAGCCGCACCGCAGCCAGGCTGCTGCTAACCAAAGCGCATGTGGCCACTATTCCCGGGGTGGTCTTCGGAGGACAAGGCGAAGGGCATGTTCGCTTTGGCTACGCCATCGATCCGAAGGCGATCGAAGAGGGTCTGGTAGCGCTGAAAAAGTACCTCATACCCTAAAGGTTGTAGACCAACAGTTTCTTCCAAGGAACTTTTCCCCTCCCCCAGCCCACTTCTGCTCGATTCTCTCGTCAAAATATGAGACCGTCATTTGTGAGAACGTGATCGTGAGTGAGCGCAATTGTGTTGCGCTTGGCGATGGCCGGCGAGAGCTTCCATCGCGTGAAACAAAAGAACCAGTAAGGACTAGCAGAACCGACCAATCAGTATCCAACAAGCGAGGGATATCGCTTGGGTACTGCGGCGGGAGATCCTAAAGCACGAGTAGCTTACAGCCAAACTCACACCACGGTATTCAAAGGGCCCGTATGAAGTTTTTCAAGAGATCATCTGTTCTTGTTTTTGGACTCCTGTTGGGGAGCATCTGTGCTCCGGCAGCGAAGGCGAGCACGGATGAACTTCTTCCTGAGGGCTCGACTCTCGAGGGACAGGCGCCGAGCCAGCATGGAGCGGTGGCTTATCTAACAGCTGTATCTTTCGATGTTGCGGATGCAGACCTACCCGATGACCCGGGTAGCGGGGTGCAGCAGCAGACAGCTTCTGGTGAGCCTCCTCCAGAGGGATCGGGATCCACATTGGGCACCGGTGCTGCTGTCGATCCGCTCGCTGAGGGAAGACAAACCAAACGCATTCTTTACATGATCCCAAATTTTCGCGCCGTGAGCGCAGATGAACAGCTACCACCGCAAACGGTCAAGGAGAAGTTCAAAACGGCCACGCTCGACAGCGTGGACTACTCATCGTTCATTTTCGTTGCTGGTCAGGCCGCTGTGGCACAGGCAAACAGCTCTTACCCTGAGTTCGGCCAGGGAGCGAAAGGTTATGGCAGGTACTACTGGCATACACTGGCCGATGCCATTAACGAAAATTACTGGGTAGAATTCATTGTCCCGTCAGCCTTGCATCAGGATACGAGGTATTACACCCTGGGGAAGGGAGATTTTGCCAAACGGCTGGGCTACGCATTCACGCGCATCGTGGTCACACGTACCGACGAGGGCCACGAGACTTTCAATTTCAGCGAGATTCTGGGAGCCGGCGCATTCTCGGGCGTGGCTAATTTCTACTACCCGAGCCAGGAACGCACGCTCACTAAAACATACCAGCGATGGGTCACAAATCTAGCCATTGATGGCTGTACCTTTGCTTTCAAGGAAGTCTGGCCGGACATCAACAACACGCTCTTCCATCAACAAGACTAGCTACCTAGTCATCTGGGCGATGTGCTCACTCCCCTGAAGTGTCACCATGATTTTGTCCTTTAATGGAGAAAATCATGGCGACAGCAGTGCAGGATTCAGGGGTTTGGAGCGGGCTCTCCAAGTCAATAGCAGAAACAATTGAAGCCGTTCAAGACAGCATCGTGACGGTCCGTGGCGGCGGCCGCTCGACTTCGAGCGGTGTGGTGTGGCGGCCTGGAGTCATCGTGACCGTGCGTCAGGGACTGCGCCGCAGCGACTCGCTCCAAGTCGCTCAGCACGGTGATCCGTTGCCGGCCTCGCTTGTGGGCACGGACGCGGGAACCGACCTCGCGGTACTTCGCGTAGATAGCAGCGTAGGCAAGCCCGCGGAAGCCATCGGTTCCCAGCCAACGCGCGTGGGCGAGGTGGTGCTGGCCGTAGGCCGTTCCACGCTAGGCGACATTTCGGCCAGCGCGGGAATCATCGCGCGCCTGGGCGGCGGTTGGCGTACCTGGCGCGGTGGTCAGATGGATCGGCTTATCCGCGCGGATGTGCAGCTCTACGTAGGCCAATCGGGCAGCGCGCTGGTGAACGAAGGCCGTCGCGTGTTGGGGATCAACAGCTCGGCGCTGGCACGAAGTGCAGTCATCACGATACCGGCAACAACCATCGATCGAGTAGTGGATGCAATTCTGGAACGGGGCCATGTGCCGCGCCCTTTCCTTGGCGCTGCCATGCAAGCCGTTCCTGTCCCCGAGGCCCTGCGGACGCACTTCGCCGCAGGCATCGACGAGGCGTTGCTGGTGCTGCACGTGGAAGCCAATGCGCCTGCCGCTGCAGCGGGGATGCTGGTGGGTGACCTGGTGCTGTCGGTCGACAGCCACCTGGTTCACAACGTACACGATGTTCAGCATCGACTCGCGGGCCTGAAGGTTGGAGACCCGGTTGCCGTGATAGTGATACGCGGAGGCGTAAAAATAGATCTGACGGTAATCCTTGCGGATCGTGGCTGAAGATCGCAAACACGAGCGACTGGTAGTTTTGCCTGGCGTGGATTCGATGATTCACGCCAGCCGCTTCGCGGCCCTTCGCGCTACGCCGGAGCTGGAGATGCTGCCAGTCGCGCTTCCGTCGACGCTGCTGTTTCGCACGCAGAGTGAAACCCCGGACGCGATATTGATTGCTTCCGGCGAGGCTTTCCTGACCAGCGTGCGTCATCGCAGCGCGTTTGAGGAAGTATTTGCGGAGACACCAACGGTGCTGCTCGCGGCTGGACCGGGGACGGCCACCGTGCGCAGTGCGGCGCGCATGAAGATTTATTCTGTGCTTCCGATGGAAGTCACTACAGCGCAACTGGTCGCCGCCATCTCTGCCACAGTGGCTGGTTTTGCCGTCACTCTGCCGCGCGTGCCTTCCGGACCGGAAGAATCGATTCCAGGCAGCGAACATCTAACGGCAAGAGAGGTGGAAGTTTTGCGATGGATGGCGCGGGGCTATAGGAACAAGCAGTTGGCCGCTGCGCTCAACATTTCAGAGCATACCGCGAAGTTCCACGTGAGCTCTGTTATGGCTAAACTCGGCGCGCGTACGCGTACAGAAGCAGTGACAATTGGCGTGACACGCGGCCTGGTTGCAATTTAAAGGGGAAAGCGAATGGAACACGAATCTTTGGTCTCCAGCACTGCCGGTGCGGTCTCAGGCAGGCTCGACGATTCCGATCTGCTGGATAACTACTCTCGCGCGGTAACGCAGGCGGTCGAGCGGGTGAGCGGATCGCTGGTGAAGATCGACGTTGAGAGCGCGCGGCGGGGTAATCGGCCGGGACACGAGGGCTCGGGCTCCGGCTTCGTCTTTACTCCCGATGGGTTGATTTTGACCAACAGCCACGTGGTTCACCGTGCGGCGAAGATTTCGCTCACCTTTACCGATGGCGCGCGCAGTGGCGCGGTGCTGATCGGAGAGGATCGGGATACGGATATCGCTGTGCTCAGAACCGAGCACGCTGTCTTCTCCCCTGCCCCTCTGGGCATTTCCAAACAGTTGCGCATCGGGCAGATCGCGATTGCTGTGGGGAATCCGTTCGGCTTTCAGTTTTCGGTGACCGCGGGGGTGGTGAGCGCGCTCGGCCGCACTATGCGGTCGGCCTCTGGACGCACGATGGAAGAGATTATCCAGACCGATGCGCCGCTCAATCCGGGCAATTCCGGCGGCCCGCTGCTGGACTCCGCGGGTTTCGTTATCGGGGTGAACACGGCAACAATCCAGGGCGCCCAGGGCCTCTCTTTCGCTGTTGGTATTGATACGGCGAAGTACGTGGTGGCCCAGATCCTGCAGCATGGCCGGGTGCGCCGCAGCTCGATTGGGATCGCGGCGCAAAATGTGCCGATTCCACGGCGTCTGGTCTATGAGTACAAGCTCCCCCTCTCTTCAGGCGTGATGGCCACAGCGGTGGCGGCGAATGGCGCTGCTTCGATTGCGGGGATGGTGGAGGGCGACGTGATTGTTGGCTTTGCAGCGCAACCGGTCGGGGGGATTGACGATCTGCATCGTCTGCTGACCACGGAGCGCGCGGGCAAACCGCAGAACGTTAGCCTGCTCCGTGGGGCCGCGCTCAAACACTTGATGATAGTGCCCCAAGAGCGCGAAGAAGATGAGGTGGGTGCGGGGTAAATTCGCTGCGTCGCTTCGAGGGAGCACGCGCGGCAAACGAGAAGAGGCGCATCAAGAGCCGCTATCCCACTCAAGCCAAAAGAAGGCTTGAATGTGGCACCCAGCGTTTCCTGGACTACTCTCAGCCATGCTTTTCCGAATTGGTTTTTTGGTTGTAATCGACCAAGAGCTTAAGTGGCCAGTCTGGATAGGTGTGGGGATCCCGGTTGAGGGGACTCTGTCCATCCACCTCCACAAATGCCAAGGTGGGCCACCACCCTCCACTTTGTCATCCCGACCGAAGCGTACCCGGATTTCCTGCTACGCGGCACTCACCAGCGGCCATGAAGTTCGCCAACGCCACCAGGTTCGACAGGAAATCCGGGGTAGCGTAGGGGAGGGACCTGCAGTTGCGCATTCGGATACAGCGAGAGTGTCGTGGGCGAATCGCCTCCGGGTTCCGTTTCTCCATCAAATGAAACTGCAGGTCCCTCCCCTACGCTACGCTTCGGTCGGGATGACAAATTGGAGGGCGGTGCCCACCTTGGCATTTACGGAGGGGGATGGACAGAGTCAGCACAGGAAATGAGCTTTTCGCAACCCGTTTGAGCGAGTTATTCTGGCCACGGATCTTGGGTCGCAGCCGGGGCAAGGTTTCAGAAATGTTATCCTGAGCGAAATCAGCTGCTCATGAGCTTGGGGTCCCCATGTCTAGTCCACACCCTGACAATCCGGAATTAGAAACCGCTTCAGAAGGCGGCGAATCCTTTGGCTCGATTTTTTCAGAGTACGAGCAGAGCCATGCACGCAAAGGCGAAGGCGGCAGCACACAGATTGAAGGAACAGTCATCGCCGTCTCCGCCGACTCGGTCTTCGTAGACATCGGCTACAAGACCGAAGGCGTGCTGCCGCTGACCCTATTTCAAAATGCGAACGAAGCGGTAAAACCAGGCGACCAGTTGCTGGTATCGGTCAAAGGCCGCAATCTCGAAGGGTACTACGAGCTTTCACGCTTCAAGGTGGAACAGCCGAAGGATTGGTCTGCGCTGGAGCACGCGTTCACCAGCAAGGCGATCATCGCCGGGACGGTGACGGGCGTGGTGAAAGGCGGAGTAAGCGTGGATGTGGGTGTGCGGGCATTCATGCCTGCCTCACGCAGCGGAACGCGCGACGCAGCCGACCTGGAGCGTCTCGTCGGACAGCAGATCCGCTGCCGCATCATCAAGCTTGAAGTGACCGAAGAAGATGTAGTGGTCGATCGCCGCGCGGTCACGGAAGAAGAAGATCGCTCCAACAAGGAGCGGCTTTACTCTGAGCTCAAAGAAGGCGATACGGTGCATGGCGAGGTGCGCAGCCTTACCGGCTATGGCGCGTTTGTCGATATAGGCGGGGTGGACGCGTTGCTTCACGTCGGTGATATCTCCTGGAGCCGCGTGAGCAATCCCGAGGACGTGCTCTCGGTGGGGCAGCAGATCGAAGCCAAGGTGCTCAAAATTGATTCCGAGAAAAAACGCATCGGGATCGGTATGAAGCAACTGCTACCCCACCCTTGGGATGGGGTAGCAGCAAAACTGAAAGCCGGGGATCGCGTACACGGCGCCGTGACACGCGTCGCGGACTTTGGGGCTTTCGTTGAGATAGAGCCCGGGGTTGAGGGATTGATTCACTTGTCAGAGATGTCCTGGGCTAAGAAGGTGAGGAAGCCGAGCGATGTGCTCAAGGTAGGGGACGCCGTGGAAGCGGTGGTCCTGGGCGTGAATATGGGCGAACGCCGTCTCTCGCTGGGGCTTAAGCAGACGCTGGGGGACCCCTGGGCCGAGATCGAGCAAAAGTTTCCGGCGGGCTCCGCAATCGAAGGACCGGTGACCAGCTTCACCAAATTCGGCGCGTTCGTGCAGCTTGCGGATGGGGTGGAAGGCATGATCCACGTGAGCGAGATCAGCGCGGAGAAACGCATTCATCACCCGCAGGACGTGCTCCGCCTAGGCCAGATCGTCAAGGCCCAGGTGCTCGAGGTGGACAAGGCGAAGCGGCAGCTGCGGCTGAGCATGAAGCAACCGGTGACTGTCAGCGTGGACGAATATCTTGCCGAACACCCGCCGGGTAGCGTGGTTACCGGCCGCATTGTCGAGGTTGCGCAAGGACTGGCCCGGGTGGAATTGGGAGAAGGCATCGAGGGCACATGGCGGACAGCCACGGAGAGCTCTGTGACGGAAGCGCCATCGGGTGAAGGCCGGGTGGACCTGTCATCGCTGAGCTCCATGTTGAAGGCGCGCTGGAAGGGCGGCCCCAGCAGCGGCCCAGCTAAGCCCGAGGGCATTAACGTGGGTCAGATTCGCAACTTCCGGGTTAAGCCGCTGGAGCCGGATGCCAAGAAGATTGATTTGGTGCTTGTATAAGAGACGCTTCTACTGAGGCAAGGCAAAGCTGAATAAGTCACTGCCGGACGCGACAGCGACGTACTGCTTACCGCCCACCGCATAGCTCATCGGGGATGCATGCAGGGTTTGCCCGGTGTTAAAGTGCCACAACGATTTTCCCGTCTTCGCATCCACAGCCTCAAAGAACCCTTGATTGTCGGCGAAAAATACCAAGCCGCCCGCGGTAGTCATGACGCCACCATAGCCATGAGAATCACCCGCCTGCGGATAGCGCCATACAAATTCCTTAGTGCGCGGGTCGAAGGCAACAAGCGCTTGCGTACTCTTCGCATTCGGGTCGCGCTTGGTTCCTGTGGAGTAATACTCCTTGCCCTCTTCGAATGGCGCCGGCTTACGAAAGTAAACTGAGCAACTCTCAAGAGCCATAAAGTAGAACAGATGCGTAGTCAGACTATACGAGGGGGAATGCCAGTTGGTAGCCCCTTCGACTCCCGGACAAATGAGAGTTCCCTCCGCGGTTGGCAGCAAATCACTGGGCATCGGCCGGCCATTGGCATCCATTCCCTTGGCCCAATTCAAGGTCTTGACGAATTGCGTGGCGGATAGAAATTTTCCGTTGGTGCGATCAAGCACGTAAACGTAACCGTTACGATTGGCCTGCACAATCAGCTTTCTCGGCTGTCCCTCGTATTGGGTGTCTACCAGAACAGGGGTCTCCACACTATCGTAGTCATAGAGATCATGGGGAGTGAATTGGAAGTACCACTTCAGCTTACCGGTGTCGGGATCAATCGCCAGCAGGCTGGCGGTGTAGAGATCGTCGCCGGGGCGAACGGTTCCATCATAATCCGGTGAAGCATTTCCGGTGCCCCAGTAGAGGGTGTTTAACTCCTTATCGTAGGTGCCGGGCATCCATGCGGTGCCGCCGCCGTGAAGATAGGTATCGCCCGGCCAGCTGGAAGAGCCGAATTCTCCCGGGGCTGGAATCGTCCACAGGCGCCACGCCAGTTTTCCGGTGGTAGCATCGAAGGCGGCGAGAAATCCGCGCACGCCGTCGTCTCCGCCAGAAGTAGCCACCAATACCTTGTCTTTGAGAATCAGCGGAGCACCGGTGGCCCCATAGTTCTTATTCCAATCGGCGTAAGGAATGTCCCAAATCAGGTTGCCCGACCGGGAATCGAGACAGACCAGGTGAGCATTGTCGGTTTCCATATACAGCCGGGTACCTGATATGGCCACACCGCGATTGATGTGACCGGAGGCATCATCGATGAGGCCGCTCGAAACCGGTCGCGCATAGTGCCACAGCACCTCTCCGGTTTGCGCATTGAGTGCAAAGACATCGTTAGAGCCGGTGAAGTACATGATGCCATTCACCACCACCGGCGTCCCTTCCAGGATCCCGGGGGTCCTGGTGTGAAAGACCCATTGGGCCTCAAGATGTGCGGCGTTCTGTGGAGTGATCTGGGTGAGACTGCTGAAGCGGCGGCCGGTGTAGTCTCCGTTGTAAGTAGGCCAGTCGTCTTTGATGGTATCGGTAATCAGCTGCGCCGAAGCATTGGCAGCGAAGCCGCACGCGAAAATAATCAGCATCCACACGCGGTGACATTTCATGCGATCAGCGCCCTTCATCATTGATGGTAACCAATACCTCTCCCAGCGTCTTGCGATCAGCACCATTAAACCGCCTGGCGCCGGGCTTGCGAGAGCAACTCCCTTAGCCGCTTGCCCACGATAATTTCTTCGCCTGGCCTCAGTGTCATGGAAACGATCTGGAGCGTATCGTCTGTCCCCGGGGCTTTCGCAGCAGTTGGCTTCCGGGATAGGACATCGCTCGGATTGTCTTCAGTCAGGACGGCAATGCTCGGAGTGCCCTCAAGCAATTGCTTGGCGCAGTCAGCCGTGCTGTAGCGCCAGGCTTTCTGATCCCAGGAAATGCTAAGCGTCGGGCATTGGTTTTCTTCAGGCATCAAGACTTTCGTTTCAACTCCCGGGACGGTTTCCACCAGGGTGGCAATGCGCTGGGCACGCGCTCCCCATTCCTTGTTGAGCCCGGGCATATCCATCTTCAACCAGGTCTCGACCGCCGCCAGGCATCCCATGATCTCCTCCTTGCCGACCTTCATCGGGCGGCACACAGCACCCTCCCATGGACTGGTGTTGGCCAGAGCGGCTTCGATGAGATCCTTGCGGCCAAGCAGCAGACCGCTCGATTGTGGTCCGCACAAACCTTTGCCCCCACTGAAGGTGTAGAGGTCACAGCCCATCTTGGCGAATAACTGAAGCTTGTCAACTGGAGGGAAGCCGTCGGCCGCATCCATGAAGATGGGCACGTGATGAGCCTTGGCAATCGCGATCTCCTTCGCCAACTGCTCGGGAGACGAGGTGGTGTAGACCATCACCGTGTTGGATGTAATCGCGTTGGGAATCTGTTCCGCAGATTCGGCAAGGACGAGTTTGCCTCCGGCCAGGCGGATGGCGCTATCAAAGACGCTCCGGCCGCCGACCATGACCACTTCATTTTTCAGCCCATCGGTATTGGGCAGTTGCCAAATCTTGTCCGGATCAGTGCCGGCAATGCATCCTGCGGTGGCAACCGCGATAGCGCCGGCTGCGCCCGAGGTGATCATGCCGGACTCCGCGCCGGTGAGCTCTGCGAGACGCCTACCTACGGCGCGCTGCAGATCGAAGATGTTTACGAAGTGCTGTGAGGCCTCGACTTGTGCGGTTCTTACTTCGGGCAGTTCGAGGCTGGCGCTGAGATAGGTCCAGGGGCCGCGCCCATTGATCAGTGGTTTCACCCCGAGACGGGTGTAGATATTGTCGGTCGAGTTGCGGGCAACTTCTGCCCAGCCGGACCCCAATGCCTCCTGCAGGCCAACCTGTGCCAGCAGAGGAAAAGCAGCAGCCCATTTCACAAATGCTCTACGTTTCATTTTTTTTACCGCGATCAATGAGATTACAAGTAGGGGATAAATCCATGCGCACGGGTCGGTATCTTGTACACAGAAGTAGTCGCAGTGATGTAGAGCGTTGAGTAATCAGAATCACCCCAGGCAAGATTCGCAGGCTGTTCCGGTACCACAATCGTCCCTAGATGATGACCGCCTGGATCCCAAACCCATATGCCCTTTGGACCAACGACATATAGGTTCCCCTGGCGATCGACCCTCATGCCATCCGGCACACCGTCGTCCTTGCCGCCCGACTCCACGCCGAAGACGCGTCCGTTGCTCAGTTGGCCATTTTTGAAATCGTAGACGCGGATGTTGCGTTGAGTTGAGTCGTCTACATAGAACTTCGTGCCGTCGGGGGAAAAGGCGAGTCCGTTGGGATCCTCGAGATCTTTAGTCAGCAGTTGAAGCTGGCCATCGGCAAATCGGTAGACGCCCTTGAAAGGGATTTCCTGCTTCTGATCTTTGGGCAGGTCAGAGGTGGGGTCGGTAAAGTAGATAGATCCATCAGGGCCCAACACTACATCGTTGGGGCTGTTGAGACGCTTCCCTTGGTATCGATCGACGACCGTGGTGTAGCTCTTGCCGTCGGGCGAGAGGCGAATGATCGCGCGCAGAACACTGGCGCAATCCAACAACCGGTGTTGGCGATCGTAGGTGTTACCGTCGGGATCTCCCAGGGAGAGGATCTCCTGCTTTTGGCCAGTAACAGTATTTACCTTGAAGATCTTGTTGAGCCCCTCGTCGCTTACCCACAAATAGCCCGAGGGGTCCCAGACAGGTCCCTCCGTGAAGCCGAAGCCGGAGGCCACCGTGGTCAGTTGGGCCTTGCGGTCGAATAGATGCCAAAAGCCGGGCTCGACGGCTTCGAGGGAGAACTTACGATTGTCGGCACGGAGTCCGAGGATCGCCGCAAAGGTGAGAGAAGCGACCGCGATGGTGCGCGTGAAGTGTCTAATTGTCGTCATCGTCAGATTTTGCGGAGTGCGTGGGAGACTGTTTGCTGTTTTCATCCCCGGTCTTGAGCAGATAACTGACCAGGTCATCCACGTCCTTGCCACTCAATGTCGATCCGGCTGGCATCAGGGAACGAGAGCCGATATCCACCTGTGCGAGTTGAGCCTTGGGCAGGAAATGAAACGTCCCATCCGGAGTTTGCAGGGAGAGGGAAAAGTTGTCGTTGACCTTGAGCATCCCGGTAATTTTCTGTCCTGCAAGTGTCACCACCGTGGTGGCTTTCTTGTCTGCGGGCAGATTCTTTTCCGGGTCGAGGATGATGGCGCGCATTAGATCCGGCTTGGCGTCGGCTCCGTAGAAGGAGAGGTCGCTGCCGATAAAACCTCCCTGACCGTTGACCATGTGACAGTCAGAGCAGTGCGCTTTCCCGAAGAAGAGCACTTTCCCTTGATTCGGATCTCCGGGAAGTTTAACGATATCTCCTCTGCCCTGCAGTGTCCTCAAATAACGGACGACATCCGCTACTTCCTGCTGTTTTAGGGATGAGAAGGCCGGCATGCCCGCACCGGAAATTCCGTAGCGGATGATGCCGGCCAGCTCTCGATCCAAGAGGTGTTGCACTTCGGGGGCGGTGGCGATGTTTGGTGCGTGCTCTCCGCCGCGGCCATCGGCGCCGTGGCAGGCGGCGCAATTAGTAGCAAATATGGGGGCGCCGGGCTGCTGCGCATGCAGCGCGCCCGTCGACAGGAGTGCAAGAATTGCAGCCCGGACGAAGACGCCCCGCCCCCAGACCACCTTCGCCAATGATCCTCTTCTCACGTTAGAACAGGAACTTCAATGCTACTTGCATGATACGAGGATTGTTGCCACCAGTACTGGTTACATAACCGAAACCACCCTGGCCAGTGTTGTTGACGAGCCCATTCGGATTCGCAAACTGCGCATGGTTGAAGACATTGAATGCTTCTGCCCGAAACTGCAGCTTAGTGGTCTCGGTGATGGTGGTGCTCTTTAGCAGGGCCATATCGTAATTGTCGATGCCAGGACCGGAGAAGGATCGCCGCATTGCGTTGCCTACTTGCCCGATCGTTTCCGGGACGAAGTAGTTCGGGTTGAAATAGGGCAGCCCCTTTCGCGGATTCTTATTTCCATAGAGAGGGCTGCCGTTGTTGGCGTAGTTTGGCACATCTACGTTTGCATTAAAGGCGCCAAGCAGCGAATTATCGTCATTCTCATTAAGAGTGATCGGCTCTCCCTTGGCAAATGTAGATACCCCGGAGAGCTCCCAGCCCGCAGTAAACCGCTTCGCAAGATCCCCTCCGCCGATGAAGTGATCGAAGGGCAACTGCACGGTGTAGCTGGCGACCAGGTTATGCGGGACATCGAAGCTCGATAATGCGCGGGTTTGGGCAGGATTGATCGGATTGGTCGCGTCAAAGGAATCGGAGCCATTGTCCAGCGACTTCTCAAAGGTGTATCCAATCAAAAAGTTGAGGTATTTCTCAGTGTGCTCCAGGGTAACCTGCAGGGAGTTGAAGCTGGAGCTGACCGCGGTCTTCATGTACGGATTGCTATTGAAGTTAATCCCGAAGGTCGGCCTGGTTCCGTTCACTGTCTGGCCGCTCGCCGTGGTGTAAACCGTATCTTCACCGTACGGGCCGCAAGTCGTGGTACCGGGCGCGACATTGGCTGGATTGCTTAATTGCAGGCAGAGGTTCTGGTCCCCTGGATTCGATTCCTCAAACGTCAGCAACTGGCGGCCGACGGTGCCCACATAGTTCACACTCAGCACAGTTGCGGTTCCCAATTGCCGCTGGACGGATAGTTCCCATTCCTGCACATAGGGCATCTTGTTCTTATAGTAGTAATAGTCTGATCCGCCGATGGGTGTCGCTGCTCCCCAATCGAAGGTTGTATCGGGATTTTTCGGAGACACGTTGGTTGGAGGAAAGACGAAGGGGAACTTTTGTCCCGCCCCAATTCCCGACGGCCGATCGACAAACGGGGTGGCCAGCTCAGTCGATGACACCGAGTAGTAGTTGCCATAAGGAGCATCGCCTACCTCGACGAATCCAGTGGCGTCCTCGATAGAGCTATAAAAGATACCGTAACCGGCACGTATGCTGGTTTTTCCGGAACCGCCCAACAACTTGCCGAGAAAACCGTCGCTCACATCCGGCGCATAGGCAAAGCCGATCCTGGGACCGAAGTTCGTGTACTTGGTTGGTCCGAGGGTGCGAGGGATGCCAGGATCTCCGGGGACGACCAAGCCGAGGGGAGCACCGGGGAAAGCCAGTGACTGCTCACCGGGAACGACCGTTTCCAGCTTGTTTTGAGTGTCGTACCAGGGGGTAGCGACTTCCCAACGCAGGCCGTAATTCAGGGTGAGGTTGCGAGATGCACGCCAGCTATCCTGACCATAGAATCCGTAGTATTTGCTGCGCGAGTCGAGGAGCTGTTGGCTGGCCTGCACAAAGCTGTCCGGCGCGCCGATCAGGAAATCGGCAAAATCCAAGCCCGTCTCTGACCCATTGAAACCAAAGCAACCGTCATAGCAGTCGTAGTTCCGCTCGTTGATCTGGTTGTAGTGAAGATTGGTACCAAACTGGAGAGTGTGCGTTCCTAAAACTTTGGTGACATTATCGATGATCTGAAAGGTGTTGTTGTATTGCCTCAATGCGTCAGGTGGGACGCCAAGGCTGAAGTTATTGAACATCAAATTCGTAACACCCTCGTACGCGGGGGTGGTGGGAGAGATACCGCCCTCGGGGCCCCAGGGAGTCACAAAACCCTGCGAGGCAAGGGTAACGCCCAAACCTTGTCCCGCAGTGGGTTGGCCGGTCTGGTTTGCATCGCGCAGATAGGCGAGACGGAGGTCGTTGACGGTGGACGCGTTAAATGTCGTGGTCAACCCTAAATTGACCATCTGGGTTCGACCTTTGTTGGTTGCGGCAAAGCCCGGGACGGTCACCTGGCTATACGGATTCACAGTGTTGTATTGGTCAAAGAAGTAATAGCCAAACACAGCGCCGAATCGCGTAGGAAGATCTATCCGGCCACTCCCCTTATCGTCGCTCAACGTCTCGTTGAAGGCAGAGGTGGAGTAGTTAGGGGTATTATTCACATTTCCGTTAGCCGTAGGGACGTACTTCAGCGTGTTCAGCGCAACTGGCGACCACGCGCTCTGGGGAATGAGCGCATTCGGAAAGACGCAGTTTGCGTTGCTGGTGCAGCCCGGCGTGTAATAGTTTTCGCCCTGCGCTACTTGATATCCCAATGTCTGGGAAAGAGTGTTCGCCCAGCCGGCGCCCACGACTGTGCCGGTGAGTGCGCTTGCCTGGTCTGTCAGGTCTCCGGTGCGGTCGGTACCTGAAGGCACGGGATAGCTCTGGGTTGCTCCCAGAATCTGGCGTGTTCCCTGATAGTCGGCAAACCAGAAAATTTTGTTCTTGCGGATCGGTCCACCGGCCGTTCCACCGAATTGATTTTGGATGTAAACGCCACGTGTCGGAGAGTAGTAATTCCTGGCATCGAGATCCGTGTTGCGCAGGAAATCGAAGACTGTCCCGTGATACTGATTGCTTCCTGACTTGGTGACTACATTGATCTGGCCACCACTGTAGTTTCCATACTCCGCATCGAAGTTGTTGGTGATGATGCGGAACTGCGCGATGGAGTCGAGGTTGGGGATCATGGCGGCGCCGTTGTGCACACCTTCTTCTGCATTGGCCCCATTTACCATAAACGCGTTAGATCCCGTGCGGCCGCCGTTGACGGATTGCTGGCCGTTGTCCAGGTCACCCGACACCTGCGTCGCACCGACACCCGATGTGGAACTGTCACTGCTGTGGGAATAAGGCGACACGCCTGGTTGCAACTTCAAGAGGTCGATGTAGGAACGTCCGTTGAGCGGCACGGAGGTGATCTTGGTATCCGGGATGACGACGCCATTCTGCGTGCTCTGCGTTTCCACCTGTAGCGCGTCGCTCTTGACGCTCACCGTATTGGTAACGGTCCCGAGCTGCATCGTGATGTCGATGCGGACGTCAGAGTTAGCGTCAATCTTTACCCCGGTCTGCGCATAATCCCGGAAGCCTTGTTGGTTGGCGGTGACGTTATAGGTGTCAACACTGAGAGTGGGAAATCTGTAAAAGCCCTTCGCATCGGTGACCGCCCTACTCTCCACGTTGGTCGAGAGGCTGGTGGCGACGACAGTCACGCCTGGCACCACGGCACCGCTGGGGTCAGTGACCACTCCAGAGATGGAACCGGTTATGGCTGCCCATGCGGCAAGCGTTCCCAGGAGTAAACACGAGGGTACGCCAAGAAGAGACACTAGTCTCAGGAATCGATTCACAGGATGACCTCTCTCAAAATAAGAATCAGTCGTGCAGGGTACTCGAAACCAAACGATGTTAAAAAAAGGTAAACGATAGTAAAAAGCGTACTGGCGATCCTGCATGGTGTCAAGAATTCTCGACACATGGGCGAGCTGTATCTTGCTGGAGATACCGGGTTTGACGCGCAAAGGGAGCATAGCGGACACTCTGTCTAGCATCCGCCCTAAGTAGTAGGACATATGTCCTAGTTAGTTGCATCGCTTTCGTTTCATTGTGTTGAGAGGTCAAAGAAACAAATGGAAAATCTGTCCAAGTCAAAGTTAAGCCGGCGCACATTCGTACAACGCTCGTTGATGGCTGGAGCCGCCACTTCTCTTTTGCCAACGGCCGGTCAGGCCGCAACCCCTCCTGTGTCTGTGCCCGTTGGTCCTAATCTCTACGAGGAGATTGGTGTGCGCCCCCTCATCAACGCCAAGGGCACTTACACCATCATCAGCGGTTCACTCTCTTTACCCGAAGTGAAGCAGGCGATGGAAGAAGCCGGACGGCACTACGTGAACATGGATGAGCTCATGGCTGCGGTGGGCGCACGCCTGGCAAAGATCACCGGTGCGGATTGGGGGATCGTGACCGGGGGCTGCGCCGCCGCGATCGCCAACGCAACCGCAGCTTGCATCGCCGGAACCGATCCGGAAAAGTCGCAAAAGATGCCTTACCTGGTGAAGGGTGGTCTCAAGAACCAGGTGATCATCCCTACACATTCGCGCAATCCTTATGACGTAGGCGCCCGCTTGCTTGGCGTAGAGGTGGTGGAGGTGGAAACGCCGGAGCAACTGCAGGCCGCGATGGGCCCGCAGACTGCGATGATCTACATACTATCTTCGCCCGACGCGGCCAGCGGCCCGCTCAGCATTGCCTAATATTTGCCGGGCCGCTAAAGCCAGGAACATTCCTGTCTTCGTGGACGCGGCAGCGGAAGAGCTCACCATCCCCAACATTCATCTCGCTGCCGGCGCGACGCTGGTCGGCTATAGCGGTGGCAAATGTCTGCGCGGGCCGCAGTGCGCCGGACTTTTACTCGGCAACAAGGAACTGGTCCAGGCAGCGTGGTTCCAGGCTGCGCCGCACCATAACGTCGGGCGCTCCATGAAGGTGGGCAAGGAAGAGATCATGGGCATGCTCACCGCGGTGGAGATGTGGACCAAGCGCGACCACAAGGCCGAATGGAACACGTGGAAGGAGTGGCTGGGCAACATCGAAGCCAAGGTCAAGCCACTGCCCTCAGTGACCACCGAATATCTCATGCCCGAGGATCTGTCGAATCATTCGCCGCGGCTGCGGATCAAGTGGGATGGCAATGCATTGAAGATTAGCGGCGATCGAGCTGGTACAGACACTCGATGCGGGTACACCGCGCATTCAGTTCGATGAATGGAGCGGCAGTCGTCCCGACCACATGGAAAGCTCGATCACCATCATGCCCTACATGATGATGCCGGGCGATGACAAGATCGTGGCGGACGCGATTTTTGCCGCGCTCTCTCACCCGCCGAAGTTCTCTGATCCTGAAATTCCGCAAGGCACCCCAGCCAATGTAGCCGGCATCTGGAAGGTGCAAATGAAATACCTGTGCGGCGAGGGCCGGCAACGGTTCCTGCTGGAACAGCAGGAAATCGGAATCACCGGCGTTCATCAAGGCGAGATTTACAACGGAAATCTGACCGGGAAGGTGCACGCGCAGCAGGTAAGTTTTCATAGCGTCATGCCGGTTGGCGGAAACGAGATTCACTACTCATTCAGCGGTACGGTGAATGGCGATTCCATGAGCGGGACGGTCGCGCTGGGGGAATACGGCCACGCCGATTGGTCGGCCACACGGGAGACTTAGGAGGTTCCTGACGGGGCTGAGGGAAAACTGCGGATGCCTCCTCTGCGCTATGCTCGATGTACATGGGCTCGTGGTTTGGAGGGTGTTTGAATCTGCAAAGAAGTGGGGCCGGTGCATCCGGCAGCATACGTTGATGCCGAGGAACTGGGGTCGAATTGTTCTGATTTTTGCCATAACTTCGGCACCCTGGCTGCCTGCGCTATGCCAGCAAACTGCCCCCCTACCAACCCTGCCGGCAAACCTCGATCCGGTCTTTTCCGGCCGGGAACCTGACGCGAGCAGCGACTATGGTTTGGTCTACAGCCACTGGATAGCTGGATCTATCCGGCCTTCGAACGCCTGTTTGGGCTGGGGTATGCCGACTCCGCGTACCTGGGTATGCGGCCGTGGACGCGCAACGCCTGCCTGCGGATTCTTCAGGAGACGTACCCCAAGCTCCAGGGCGCGCCCCAGGACACAGAGGCCTGGACCATCTTCCAGGCCCTGGCGGTGGAATTCGGAGCCAATGCTGGACCGGCCGTGCCCCGCGCCGAGGTGGCGAACGTCTACACCCGGAATATGTACATCAAGGGTCCGCCCATCAATGACTCCTTCCACTTTGGGCAGACCCTCATCAACGATTACGGACGGCCCTATCAGCAGGGCTTCAGTGCTCTGGACGGTTTCACAACCAGGGCCGAGGGTTACCACTTTTCGCTCGACGTGCGGGGCGAGTATCAGCACGCGCCCGGGCGCGCTGCCTATCCCGAATCCGTAGCAGAGATCTTCTGCCCAGATTGACAGCACTCCCTTTGTGGCGCCCGAGCCGGTGCCACAGACCAACGTCTTTCGTCTCATCAATGCCAACTTTGCCACTTCGGTGTTCAACAACGAGTTCTCGGTTGGCAAGGCGGATGACTACTGGGGCCCGACACAAACCGGAAGCATGGCGCTGAGCAACAATGCAGAGCCCATCTATGCCCTGCGCATCAACCGGGTAGTGCCTCTGCGCATTCCGCTGATCTCTGACGTCTTAGGGCCGGTTCGCTATGAAGGAATATTCGGCTCGCTGAAGGGGCATCGTTATCCCAATGCACCTTGGATTCAGGCGCAAAAATTCAGCTTCAAGCCGACCAGAAACCTGGAATTCGGCTTTTCCCGGGTGGTGATCTTCGCCGGCAAAGATCACGTTCCGCTCACTTTCGGCACGTTCTGGCACAGTTTCACCAGCTTCAGCAATGTGAGTCTGGCAGAAAAAGAGAGCCGAAACGACCCTGGCTTCCGCAGTTCCAGCTTTGACTTTACGTGGAGGCTTCCCTGGATGGAGAAATGGCTGACTCTCTACTCCGACTCCATCGTGCACGATGACGTGAGCCCTTTGGCCGCTCCGCGTCGCGCCGCCTTCAATCCCGGTCTCTACCTCTCGCATTTTCCCCGGCTCCCGCATGTCGATTTGCGCGCCGAGGCGGTATCGACGGACCCAACTGCATCCGACCAGGGAGGCCAATTCCTCTACTACGAATTTGTTTATAAGGACGGCTATACGAACGAGGGCAACATGCTTGGGAGTTGGATGGGCCGCGAGGGCAAAGGAGGCGAGGCGTGGCTGACGGACTGGCTGAGCCCAAAGGAGTACCTCCAGCTGGGCTACCGCAACGCAAAGGTCTCCAAGAACTTTGTCCCCGGGGGCACAACGCAGAACGACTTCAATGTAAGAGCAGTACTTCGCCTCAAACCCAACCTGGAGCTCAATGCCTTTGGCCAGGCAGAGTTCTGGAAGGTTCCTGCATGGTATCCCGGGCCACAGCACGACTTCACGGGTCAGATCCAGCTCACGTACTTTCCCAAACTAAGCTGGCAATTACATCAGAAGTGAAAACGCCGGAACGCGATGGTCTGCGTTCCGGCGTCTGGTTTAACGCCGATCATCCCGTCTCGGCTCATGGCGCCTGGCGACGTCGCCGTTGGCTCCAGTTCCGGTCAGGGTGAGGATCGGTCCGCCGCTGTTGTAACCACTGCTAATGATCTTGAGTTGCTGAGTGGTCGGGCCGACAAACAGCGGCGCGAACTGGACGTTGATGGTGCAGGAGTTTGAGGGGGTCAGCGGCTCGGTGGTGAAGTTAGAGCACGTTGAACTCCCCAGGACGCTGAATGCAGCATTCGGCGGCCCGGTGGTGTAAAACGGCGACGGCAGTGTCAAACCCAGATTCCCAATGTTATATTCCGTGGCCGTCATGGGCTGACTTTGACTTCCTGCGTTGACGCTCCCGAACGCCAGTGTGGACGCGTTGCCGTTCAGATAGACCAGGTTGTTGCTGCTGCCCGTTCCGATATTGGAGATAACAAAGCTCTGCCCGCCTGCGGAGATGGCCAGATTACTGGCAGCGGCGAGCGTAGTGTTGTTGAATTCCAACAAGTGTGGCTCTACCCCGGTCGTCGAGGGGGGAACAACGGTGATGGTATTGGCGTTGCCATCGAGGACGTACAGATCATCGGCCGGGTCAAAGGCGAGCCCAGTCGGATTGGTGACCCCGTTGATGGGAGTGGTGGTGGCGGTGGTGCCGTCTGCGGAAACCTGAACCACCTGCCCGGTACCGGACGGGTCTCCGCCATCGCCGATCCACAGAACGGCAGTTTTAGGATCCGTTGCCAGCGACTGCGGGAAGATGATGGAAACCGTGGGAATCGTCATCTTAAACGGCGCACCCCCTATCGGCAGCTTCACCACATATCCAGGCTCGCCGGTACCGGCAAAGATGCCTCCGGGACCCGCATCGCCGATATAAAGATTTCCCCAGAAATCGAAGGCCAGGGCAATCGGGTGCTGCAGCAATCCTCCCGGTTGGATGACCACCGATGGCGCCTGACCCGTGGTGGTCGGTACCTCGATGACTTCGCCCAGGTTGAAGTCAGCAATAAACAGGTTTCCGGCTCCATCCAGGGCCAGCGCGCTCGGCGCCTGAATGGCGATAGTTCCGGTGGAAACGGGAGTCAACGCCTTGTTCCCCAGCCCGCCAATCGAATAGACCTTGCCCGCCTGGGTGTCGGCGACATAGACCTTATCGTCCAGACCCGATATCGCCAGCGCCTGGGGCTGCTGCAGTCCGGTCGCGGTCGTAGTTTCAGTCACCGGATAGGTGACTTCTGCTCCAGCCATGCCGGTCTGATAGACGCTTGTGGAGCCATGAATCGTCCTGCCGGGACCTTTCACCTGAATGGCCGAGAAGCGAATTCCCGGGTACATAGGGTTGCCGACGAAGTTTTCGTTGCAGGTGTAGGGGGAGTAGGGAGAAATAGCGGGTCCGCGGGGCAAACGCGTGTGGTTGCCGTTGGTGCAGGTTCCGCCGGCGGCCTGAGCGACCTCGGTGCTGATGTCACCCTGGGAGACAATTTGAAAACCGCGAAGGTTCACGGGCTGGTTGTATTCGAAGTTGAAGAGAATCTTCGATCCGATGTTACCGACCGCTATGCTGCCCATGTTGACAGGGGAGAGGTAGTCCAGTTGGGTCACCACTCCGTTGACGAAATCGAGTACATCGAGGTTATTCTGCGGATCGAATGCCATACCGCTGCTGAGTCCGAGACCCGTATTGGGCAGGATATAAGGCGTGGTTGGCGAAGCAGCGGGGACAATGACCACCTGCTGGCCGGCGTTGACACCAGTACCCGTTCCCAGCAGCGACTGGATGAAGAGATCGCCCGCCGAATCAAACAACAGACCCGAAGGCTGATTGATGATGAAAGAGCCCGTGGGCACCGGTTGGGCGGCACCGCCGGTGTCGGTCACTACGTATACGCCACCGTTGCTTCCTGAAAAGTTGCCATTATCCGCGATGTAGAGGTTGTTCGAAGCGTCTCTCAACAGAGACGCGGGAGTGAACGGAGTGTTGAGGCCTGTGACATTCAGCAACTGCGGTGTGCCACCACCCAAAACCAGCGAATAGATGGCTCCATCCTCGGAAGGCGGGTAGTCACCGATGAACAGCGTGCCTGCACTGTCAATCGCGAGCGCGATCGGATTGGTCAGCGGAGCCCCGGAGAAGACCAGCGTCGCAGCTCCGGTCAGATTGCCTTTTCCGTCCCCAGCCAACTCGATGATGCGTCCGATACTTGTACTACCACTGGTGGGCGTGTCGCCGACGAAGAGATCTCCATTAGCGTCCAGCGTGAGCGCTTGCGGGGTGGTCAGGACGAACGTTCCGGTGGGAACCGGGCTGCTGACACCATTCACGACGGCGACAATCTGATTGTTGTTGGTATCCGCTACATAGATTGTGCCGTTCTTGGACACGGCGATGGATTGTGGGGTGTTGAAGCCAGACCCTACGTTCTGCTGGGCATCGATCACGACTGAAGGGGCTTGCGCCCATGCGCCGGAAGCGCTGAAAACGACTGCCAGGATGGAAATGCGGAACCACTTCGAAGGGGAACACATTGCGAGAAACCTCGACGGCATAAAGCACATGGCAACAGCACTCCTGTACAACTTTGGTTCGGTCCTCCCTAGTCTACGGGGACGTTAGTAAGTTGCAACCCCTTTTGAACCGCAAGCGCAAAGAGGGTGCTCGACAGGCTATGCATCGCCCGTTAACACAAAAGTTGCAGTCTAACGGGGAGCGAGACCTAGGCTACACGTTTGCTGTTGCAGAATGGAACGTTTTTGAAAACTCAGGGAAGAAAGCTTTCGGGTGCGGGCCAGCGGTAAGGGAGAGAAGGCCGTCAGAAGAACCCGTGACGGCTGATTTTCTCTTTGCAATCATAGACTTGCGGACATTCGCGGCGAAGGCACGAAAGTTTACTCTTTAGATTTTTTAAGGAGTACTTAGGATTGTTGAGAATGTTGCTCGTCCGCCGTGCCGGCAATAGGCATCATGCAGAGGCCGAGGCCCCCAAGGCGAGCCACATGGCAAGCCGGGGGCAGGCGGGACGATAGCTTACGGTTTCCTAGAGTGTTACTACGCGGTGAATACAATCAGCGCGGAAAATGCTGAACTTGCCTTTGTCATAACCGCCGAAGTAGATGAGACCGCCGCGCCCCTGTCCGGTGCAGGTTAACGCCACCTGGTGAATCGACCGGACGCCTTGCCGGTCTTCGTATTCAAACAGTACAAACGGCTGGCCCGTCATGGGTGTGGATAGGCGAAGATCGGCAAACTCAATCACCTTGGCCGGGACCGGCTGGTGGGAAGTGGAAATTGGGGAATGAGGCTCGGGGTTCACTTCACGATTGAAGCAGAAGTAATGTATCCGCTCAAGTGACAGATCACGTTTAGTTGTACAACCTTTGTGTCAATACTGGGCCATTTGTATATGCATCGTCATGCATCCAACTCGGGAGGAGAATTTTTAATGCTCATAGCTCACGTCAAAGCGCACCTTGTAACCGGCGAAACCGTGGACCTGCTGCCGGTGCGGCATGAGACGGACGTCAAAAAAGAACTGACCGGGCTGCTCGAAGGCTGGGCGGCTTCAGGATTTTTGATCTGGGAGAGATACGTTTATCCATGGCACCAGGTGCAGACCATCGAAGTGTCGGTGGAGAGTCTGTCCAGTGAACAGGCAGCGCAACGACTGCTGGACTTGCATGGCGCCGATCGCGCCCGCCTGCACGAGGATTTTTGGCGAGGCGCTCGCCAGACCTAAGCATGGAGCGAATGGGACTGCCTCAGGGGCGGAAGGCCTGCGTCTCTGTCCCTCCGATCTAGCGGCCTCTAATAAGAGTCACCGCCTCCAATTTGTCATCCCGAGCGAAGGCGAGGGACCTGCAGTTCTCTCCATGTGCGACAAAAGCTGGGTGCTGGGTGCCCCATTCAAGCCTGGTGTTGGCTTGAGTGGGGCACCACAGCACTCGACGCGACTTTCTTTTTCATTCGCTGTCTCACACGATAAATCTGTGAGACGCTCCGCTCGAGAGAACCGCAGATCCCTCCACTGCGCTCCCCCGGATTTCCTGTCGAGATTGGTGGCGTTGGCAAACTTCATGCGGCTTTCTCTACGGAAAGCCGCACACGTGGTCGTCGGCGAGCGGCGAGTGGTAGGAGATCCGGGTACGCTCCGGTCGGGATGACAATTTCGTTTTGACTCGAGGACTTCGCGAGAATCATCAAATGCTAAAGCCCGGACTTACCTGAATCCGAATGCAGGGCATCTGGAGCTTCCGTTCCCAGCCACCGCTTCAGATCCGTCCCTTGTGCGGCGCGTAGATTCACGCAATCCGTAATGTTGTCACGGGCCAAGTCGAGCGCGTGCGAAGCCGCCAGTACCGTATGGTCGCGAAAAAATTCCGTGACCTGGCTGCTCTGCTCCGCGCTGCAGAAGTTGCCCGTGGATTCGACCAAGTAGCCGCCTCCCCAGGTGGTGATCTGGGCCTGTACCCGGGGCCAGTTCTGCTGCACCCACGGCCACGCTATATCCCTCGTCCGGCGATCGCTCATCTCGATCCGGATTAATCGCACGGCATCCTGATTCCTTACTTTGGCAGACACTGCATAATTCAGAGTGCGAATGACCAGCACCGGGTCGCGGAACTGTGCCAGGGCTTGCAACGCCTGATTGCGAAGCTGTGGATCGCCGGTGGTCTCAGTTACCCCACGCAACTGATCGAAGAATGCTGCGTCTCCGTTTTGCGCAGCGACCCTGAGTGCCCTGATCGCCAATGTGGGGTCGACGGAAGCCGGTTCGCGAAGATATTGCTGCGAAATCTGCCGCGCCTCGAGAATGATCTTCGGATCAGCGCCGATGTCGCCCAGGAGTCCGAAGAGCGTCGCCCGCAACAGATTCTTGTCGGGAGCGTCCCCAAGGGCAGGCACACCCAGGCGAGAGAGCGCCGGCGCGAAGTTCTTCCGCACCCAGGCTGCGATCTGCGCGTGCTCCTGAGGCGTAGAGGCGATCTGCTGATCGATACTGCGCACAGCGGTGGAGACGGTGTCGATGACGGACGGGCTGGTATCGTCACGCACTGCGGCGGCAAGATTGAGAAAATCGCCGACAGTGGCGATGCCGGCGTGGGCCTGCGCCCATTGACTACCTAGGAAAGTGATCCGCTCTGATGGCGTAAGGCTGCTCTCTACACGGCGCAGCAGTTGTTGATAGTCGGCGCTGTCATAACGGCTGCGATAATAGCCCTTGCCTCCGGCGTTACCGTAGAAAACCTCCGCGGGCGGCACCTGCAGGCGCTGCGCGCCGGCGCTGAGGATGGGACAATCGGGTTGACCGGCGCTGCTCTTCAGACAAACCGGCAAGGTCCAGCTTTGTTGGCGGTCTTCCGTTTTGTTGGGGTTGAGGAAGAAGCGCTTCTGGGTCACTTCCACGCTGCCGTCGCGCACACGGCCAAAAGTCAGGAGCGGCTCTCCCGGCTGCGTTACCAGGCTCTCCATGATCTTCTCCACGGGCTTGCCACTGGATTGCTGCAACGTATTCCAGAAGTCCTCAGCCGTGGCATTGCCATACATGTGCGCCTGCAGGTAGCGATGAACGCCGGCGCGAAAGGCTTCGTCGCCGAGATAGTTCTCGGTCATCAGAAGCACGGCTGCAGCCTTGCCGTAGGTGATGCCATCGAACATCTCGTTGATCTCGGCCGGCGTCTCGGCCCGGGCGCGGATAGTCCTGGTAACACGACCGCCATCCAGGTCCAAAGTCTTGTTGAGGTCCGAAGCCTGATCCTGGGGAATATCCCATTCCGGCTTCCAGGCGGCCAACGGCTTGTACGACATCCAGGTCGCGAAGCCCTCATTCAGCCAGATGTTGTTCCACCACTCCATGGTCACCATGTCGCCGAACCATTGATGAGCCATCTCGTGAGCCACATCGACGGCGACGACCTTTTGGGCGTCCACAGAGGCGGTTTTTTCGTCGATCAGCATAGCGGTTTCGCGATAGGTGATAGCCCCGAAGTTCTCCATGGCACCGGCTTCAAAGTCGGGGATGGCGATCATATCCAGCTTGGGCATGGGGTACTTGATGCCGAAGTAAGTGTCGTAATAGTGCAGGAAGAATTCGGCGCCGGAGAGCGCGAATTGCGCGAACTGCACCTTGTCCGGAGTGGCACACGCACGAATTGGCACGCCGTCACTCTGGCCGGCGAGACACTTGAAATCGCCCACCAAAAATGCCACCAGGTAGGTTGACATCTTCGGGGTCCGGGCAAAGCGGATGGTGTGTTCTCCTGGCCCGGGTCCGGGCGTGTCGGAGACGATATTGGTGTTGCCGATCGCCGTGTCTCCCTGGGCCACGATGAGGCTTACGTCGAAGGTTGCCTTGAGCGCCGGTTCATCGAAAGAGGGAAAGGCCCGGCGCGCGTCGGTCGGCTCAAACTGAGTCACGGCGTAGTTCCGCGTGGCCGTTTTGGAAAGATAGAAACCGCGCAGGTCTCCATTCAACGTGCCGCTGTAGGCAATCTTCAAGGCGACCGGCCCGGCAGGCAGCTGGCGTGGAAAATGAAACGTTGCTTGCTGCATGTTGTTATCCAGCGAAACGGTCGCGATCAAAGACTTCCCGTCGACCTCCGCCGTGACCGTGTCAAATTTCAGCTGCCACGCGTTCAACACGATCGCATCCGCGGCCCGCGCCAACGTGAGATCGATCGTCTCCTTGCCGGTAAAGGTAGCGGTCTGCAAGTTTGGCGCCAGTTGCAAGATGTAGTGCTGGGGAAGTGCCACATCAGGAAGCCGCTGGGCGTGGACCGCGGCTGACATCAAAACGGCCGCGCATAGACTCGTTCCTCTTTTCAACAATGGATGGCCACTCCTCGGGGCCGAGACTATTCCTGGTAACGAAAGGCGAGAAAGTTGAGCAGGCCACTCCGCTCGACCTGCAACACCACAGCATCGCCCGACTTCAGCTCCTTGACAAAGTTTTTGAGGTCTGCAATCGAGTCGAGCTTGGTGGCGTTGGCATAGTAGAGGATATCTCCCGTCTTCAGATTCACCTCGTCGGCCGCCGCGCCAAAGGTGCGGGCGACCACCAGCAATCCTCCCGATTCCCGTTGGCCGCCAAACCTACTGGCGAGTTCCGGAGTCATTGGCAACACTAACGCGCCCAGCCTTGGGATCATGTATTGATCGGTGTCGGCGGGATCAAGCAAAGCGGTTGTGTCACGGGGTGGCTGCATAACCGGAACGTCTACCAGCCTGGTGAGCGTGCCGTTCAGGATAGAAAGGTGAACGGTCTCTCCCGGCCGCTTGCGAAACATGATGAGCGCGAACTCTTTCGTATCCCGTATCGGCCGGCCGTCGGCGGAAAGCACGATGTCATCAATTTTGATTCCGGCCTTGTCTGCAGGCGAACTGGGCACTACATCTTCAATCAACACTCCGGCGTTCCTCGACAGTCCCAGGCCCTGCGCGAGCACCGGGGTCAGGTTGGTCGGGTACACACCGATCGTTCCCCGGCGGGGATGCCCATATTTCACCAGCTGTTCGTAAACAATACGAGCCGTGTTGCTGGGGATCGAAAAGCCAACCCCCTCATTGCCTCCGGATTGAGTCTCAATCATGGAATTGATGCCGACCACTTCCCCTTGCATGTTGATCAGCGGTCCGCCTGAATTGCCCGGGTTGATGGCCGCATCGGTCTGCAGATAGACCATTGGACTGTCCTGGTCAAGCTGTTGGTTGATGGCGCTGATCACGCCCAGGCTCACGCTATCCTGCAAGCCCATCGGACTGCCAAAGGCCAGCACCAACTCGCCTGGATGGACACGATCGGAGTCGCCGAACTTCAACGCCCGCATGCCCGGCCTTTCTACCTTGATCACGGCCAGGTCGGTCACCGTATCTATGCCTACGATACGAGCCGGCACCGCGGTTGCCGGCGGCTCAGCGCGATCCTCCCCACCGGCCGCCACTCCACTCGTATCAGACACCAGCACACTGAGAGTGCGTGCATGCTGCACCACATGGGCATTGGTTAGGATGTAGCCTTGCTCGTCCATGATGACGCCAGAACCGACCGATCTCTGCTGGGCGAGGAAGGCGGTCCGGTTCGTGTCCCCACTCTCGACCGGCGCCAGACCGGTGGAATAAATCTTGACCACGGCCGGCTCGATCGCGTGGGCTAGCGTTTGCATGTCGTTACTCAGGCTCATGAGCACATCGACTGCATGCAGGCCGCTTGCGGGCTGAGCGGGTAGCGGCTGTCTTGGCGGCGACAGAGGGGCCTGTTGGGCTTCCACCGGGCCTGCGCAACCAGCCGAAACCAGAAGCGACGCCACAACGAATCGTATCCCGCGGATCAGAGCTATCTTTTTGTGTCCTCGTACACATGAGGAGTGAAACTGCGGTAACGGCTTGGGTTTAAAACAACGGGCAAGCCGGGTCATTAGGCGCAGCAAGCGAGGTCTCCAATAAGCATTCTGACTGGTAGATGCTTTCAGGGCCGGTCTCGCGTCACGGTGACCGATGGCACCCTGGCGGGGGGATGGGCCAAAAGAGTCTGCATGAGTCTCTCCAGTTGAGTCCCGGAGGGACGGCTGCAAGTCAGGTATGGAGACCCCAGTTGGTTGGATCTGTCCATCCCCCTGCACCCATGCCAAGGTGCATGGGGATGGACAGATCCAGGGCAACAGCAAGCAACCACAGCCAGTGCGGTCAGGTCTCGCGATAGTTCAGCAGCACCAGGCCGGCGGCGGCCAGGAAGAGTGGCCAGACGAAGCCCGCGATTCTGGATGTGCGGCCAGGCGGCAGCCGCAGTTCCAGCCAACGGCCCCAGCCCGCCGTGGCGCCGAGTAAGGCAATGGGGGTATGGCTCAGCGAAGCCAGCAAGTCCTCTTGTACATTACTCGGGGCGTGGTTGTGAGTGAGCAGGACCGCAGCTCCCAAGGCGCACATGGCGGGGAAAATCATGGACGCCCATCGGACCCGTAACTTGCCCGCTTGCACCGCGCACTCGAACGCGGCAAAGCACAGGATGAGCACCGCGGCTGCACGGTGTTGCAGTACATCGGGGGAAGAAAAGCTTGCCCAGAACGGACGTGGGCCTAAGGGCCAGTTCTCGGGGTCGGCACGCAGCAGAATGAAAACGGATAGACCCGCGAAGGAGAGGGGCCAGAAGCGCGCCCAGCGCATGCCGGGAAAGCGGCTGGCAAAAGCCAGCAGACCCGCGGCCAATACGATCAAACCCGCCCAATGATGGTTATATTCCGACCACTCCTTGTCCGTCGCGTCGCTACTAGCGGTGGGATGAAACTCCGCGACCTGCACTTCCGTTTCAATCGAAGTGGGCGGGGTAAGCTGCGAAACGGATGGGCTTTTGAGGCGCGGGGCTTGCGGGTGCATGCGGGCCACAATTACCTGTCGCGAAACCTGATCGGTGACGTCGACCGCCGGCGGTTGGGAGGACATCGACGCGGCAGCCAGAATGACGGTAAAACCCAACCCAATCTCTGCCTCGGCAAAGCGCCTGAGCTTAACCAGCAGCGGCTGGGGATCGGTATTCAACCGCCGCACCATCAGCCAGTTTCCCCCACCCATCAGTAGTATGACCAGCAGCAGGTAGATTTTGGCCAGCAGCAGGACACCGTAGTTGGTGCCATAAAGCCCATTCCACGTTCCTACGTAGGTCCATGCCAGATAGACACCGGCCAGCACCAGGACAGGGACGCTGACTAACGCCATTGAGGAGTAGCGCCTGGCCATCGTGCGCGCCTCCTCTACACTCTCGGCGCGGGGCAAAGAAACCAACAGGAAGGGCATGGCTCCGATCCATGCCGCCGTTCCCAGATGGTGGATAGCGGTGGCCACCGCCAACGACCAGCGGTCATCCATGCGTGCCGCAGCGTGGCTGGTTGAAACCGCGGCGGCCAATAGCAGCAGGCTCAATGGAATCATGCCCGCGGCCCCTTTGCCACCTTTCAAACGAGTACAAGCCCATAAAAGCAATGCGAGCACAGCGGCGCTCAGCCCGGCTTGAAAAAATTTAGCGCTGAGCAGATCGCCCAGACGCAGATCGCTATCGCCCATTAACGATGCGGCGGAGAGAATGACCGTCACTACCTCAGAGAGCGCCAGGGCCAGAGCGGCCCAGCCAATGCCACGGAGGCAGGTGGACTCGACGACTGAACTCGCTTTTGCGGGACGCGCAACGACCAGCAAATAAGCGATGCCACCCAGCAGCAACGCCTCGAAGGAGAGATTTGCCGCGCGCAGTAACGTGCTCAGAAGATCAATATCGCGCAGGAGCCAGATCAAACGTTCATCTCAAGTTAGAAAAAAGGCCCTCTGCCTGGCTGGAGTTAGACCGGGGTTTGGAACAGGCCTGGGCGGCTTACTCCACCTGGAAAGGAACTTCACCCCGCGTGATGTGACCATCGCTGGACAGCACTTGCCAGCGAAGCACATAGGCTCCTTTGGCGAGCTTATGCCCGGTAGCCGACAAGGTATCGGGAAGAGGCTGTGTCAGGGCGCCGATTTTTTCCACCGAACCATCCGGCTTAACCAGGCTAAGGGATGAGTCGCGCCCCATCGACGCGCGAATTGTACTTGAGACTGATGGTAATTCGGGGCCGTTCACCGCGGCATTTTTCTGGGGGCTGGAACTCAACAACACGGCATGAGCCAGCGCCATACGCGGGCTCGCGGCCATCAACACCGCGACGAAAAATAAAATTACAGCGGCAAAATGTTGCCGCGACTTGCTATGCATAACCACACTCTCCAGGGAACAGCGACGTCGGCTACGATGGCGCCAATTGCACGGACTGCGCGCGCTCGGAGTGCCCGCTTATCTCTGCCGCACGGGCTTCAGCGTAGGCGGCGGCGCCCATTAACGCAGCACGGCTTTCCAGAATCAGGCGCACCGGCGTTTGCACCAGCAGATCACTCAGCCGGCCTTTGTCGGTGAACGCCTTCATGAATGTACCATCCTGCATCTTTTTCAGCAGCTTGGGAGCAATGCCACCCCCCACATACATGCCGCCGACGGCCAGGATCTTCAGCGCCAGATTGCCGGCTTCTGCCCCGTAGGCAGAGACGAAGATATTCAAGGCTTCCACACAAAGCTCACTGGCGCCCGACTCGCCCAACTCGCCGATCACCGCGTTGGGATCTTCCGTGCGCATACGATCTTTCAGCCAGGGCGGTTCTTCCATGCCTTTCACATCGCGACAATAAGCGTAGACATTGGCCAGTCCGATGCCGGAGATGACACGCTCCGAGCTGACGCGCCCACCCAGGGTTTTTTGCAGATAGCGCAGCAGCCCGATCTCCTCTTCATTGCGTGCCGCAAAGTCGCTGTGGCCGCCTTCGGAGGCCATGGGCAGATAGGTGTGACCATTCCACACCAGAATGGCCTCTCCCAGCCCCGTGCCCGCGGCAATCAAGCCGCGATTTCCTTCCGCCGCCGGGTCGCCCTTGCTGAGAACAAGAATCTGATCCGGCGTTAGCTCGGCAATACCATATCCGTTGGCTTCAAGATCGTTGATCAGAAAAACATGTTCGATCTTGAGATCGACCCTAAGCTGACTGGAGTCGAGCACCCAGGGAAGATTGGTCAGCTTCAGACGGCCGTGGCGCACCGGACCGGGCACGCCAAAACAGGCCGCCAGCACGTCGACTGGCTGCCCGAGGGTCTGCTTGCATTCCTCCAGGAATGCTTCCACCACCTGCACCAAGCCAGGGAACTCCCTGGCGTGAAACTTGTGGTCGTGCACGGTCAGCAGCTGTCCGTTTTCAAACTTGCACAAGGCGAGGTCGACCTTGGTGCCGCCCACGTCCCCTGCCAGAATCATCGCGCGATCTCCAGTCTGCCCACGCCATTGGCCCCGGGCGGGGGCAATGCGGCGGCGGCAGCGGCGTCGAGCAGAAGGGTGATGCGGCGGCTGGCCGGCTTGATCAATTGCGATGGAAACGATTCCGGATCATACGGCCCCGTGAAGACCTGCTTCAGCGCAGCAACTTTGTCGGCGCCTTCGATGAGAAAGAAGACATCCCGTCCGCGGTTGATGACCGGCCAGGTGAGCGTGACCCGCCACGTTTCCTTTTGCTGCGGAACGTGATTGGCAATTGCAATGCGCATGATTTCGTGCAAACCAGCCGTGTGGGGGAAAAGGGACGCGGTGTGGCCATCGGGGCCCATCCCCAACGCAACCATATCAAAAATGGGGATTTCCGCGCCTTCCAGGCGAAAGCTTTGCCGGATATCAAATTCATATTTGGCCGCGGCTTCTTCGGGATCGAGCTCGCCCTGGATGCGAAAGATCTGGGTCTTGCCCAGGGGCACCTGGTCCAGCAAGGCCTCGCGGGTCATGCGGTAATTGCTGTCCGGGTGATCGGGCGGAACACAGCGTTCGTCAACCCAATAGAGCTCGAGGTTTTCCCAGGGAATCTGCTCCCGGTATTGGGCGCTGGGGTCGGCGAGGAGCGCAAACGCATTCTTGGGAGTGTGACCGCCGGAGATGGCGATGCGCGCCTTGCCTCGCGCCCCGGCGGCAGCACGAATACCGTCCACAAAGTATTGCGCCGTGCGCCGGGTTACCGCTTCCGCACTCGCATCGACGTAATAGAGAACTTCGATCGTTTCAGCCATGCAACTCGTATTTTAGAGCTTCTGCCAGGCGCGTCCATCCCGCGACAGCAGTTCATCGGCGGATTCCGGTCCCCAGGTGCCGGCGGCATAGTTGGGAAAGCCTTTGGGCTTGCTGGCTGCCCATTGCTCGAGGATCGGCGTCAGCAGCGACCAGGTGGCCTCCACGCCATCCCGGTGAGCGAACAGGGTGGCATCGCCCAGCATCGCATCCAGCAGCAAACGCTCGTAGCCGTTGGCGGACGATTTGCCGAATGCCTCAGCATAGCTGAAGTTCATGTTCACCGGACAAACTTCCATATTCGGGCTGGGCACCTTGGCGCCGAAGCGCAGGGAAATGCCTTCATCCGGCTGAATGCGCATGGCGATCAGATTCGGCTGCAGCTCCTTGCATGCCCCGGACTGCTGTTTAAATAGCAACTGCGGTGGTTGCTTGAATTGAATGGTAATCTCGGTTGACCTTTTGGCCAGCCGCTTGCCTGCCCGCAGGTAGAACGGAACGCCCGCCCAGCGCCAGTTCTCAATGCCGATTTTCAGCGCGGCGTAGGTCTCGGTGGCGGAGTTTGGATCGACCCGGTCTTCCTGCCGGTAGCCCTTCACATCTTTACCATCCACCTTGCCGGGACCGTATTGGCCGCGCACCGCGTCCATGAGATGGATGGGCGTGATCGAACGCCATACTTTGATCTTTTCCCGGCGCATCGCCTCGGCTTCGAAGGACACCGGAGGCTCCATGGCGACGAAGGAAAGCAGCTCCATCACATGGTTTTGCACCACATCACGAAGTGCGCCGGCTTTCTCGTAGAAGGGCCCGCGGCCTTCAATACCGATATCTTCGGCCGCCGTGATCTGTACGTGATCGACGTAGTTACGATTCCAGACCGGCTCGAAGATCCCGTTGGCAAAACGAAAGACCAGGATGTTCTGCACGGTCTCCTTGCCCAGGTAATGATCGATGCGGAAGATCTGGTCCTCGGCAAAGACCCGGTTCACGTCGTTGAGCAACTCCCGCGCCGAAGCCAGGTCATGGCCGAAGGGCTTCTCGATAATGGTGTGCACCTTGCCCCGCTCGGGCTTTGCCATTCCATGCGCGCCCAATTGCTCGATGATGTCAGCGAAGTACTCCGGCGCCGTCGCCAGGTAGAAAAGCCGGTTCCCCTTGGTACCTTGCTTCTGGTCGATACCCTCGAGCAGGGTCTTCAATTTTCCATAGCCTTCGGGATCATCGAAGTTCATGGCGTGGTAGGTGACCTTCTTCATGAACTCGTCCAGCTTCTGCTCGCCTTCTTTGACGCCGCCAAATTGCAGAATGCCTTCGCGCATGTCTTTTTGAAATTCGTCCTGCAATGGACGGCGAGCAACGCCGACCACCGAGAACTCTGCCGGCAAGAGATTGGATTGCTCGAGATGAAAGAGCGCAGGCAATAGCTTGCGCTTGGTCAGGTCGCCGGACGCGCCGAAAATGACCACGGCCGTAGGCTCCGGAATGCGCTCGGCACTCTGCGCCGCTTTCAAGTCTTCGGGAGAAAACTGCACTTCTGTGGTTGCCATGGGATCTTGCTCCTTGCTCGCAAAGTGGTGGTTTAGGTCCTTACGCCGGCATCAAGTCCCAACCGCTCCAGCGCCTGCACGCATTGTGCTTCATTCTGATAGCGGATTGCGTGAATTCCCAGCGCTTCCGCCGCCTCGCAGTTCTGTGGCCCGGTCGTCGATGAAGGCCACTTCCTCCGCATCGCGCTGCAGGACGTCAAGCGCCAGCTCGAAGATTTTGGCGTCCGGCTTACGCAGTCCCAGATAGCAGGAACTGAGGAAAACGTCGAAGTACCGGCCCAGTTCGAAACGCTCGATCCGGTAGTCGTTGAGCTCCCGGGCTTCGTTATTGAGCATTGCCAGTTCCACTTCCTCTGATGCGGCAAGCTCCTGAAGGATTCGCATGGCACTGTTCGGCAGCAAGACGGAACGCTCCTTCATGGCTTGCAGAAAAGCCGCGGGGGTGAAGGGGCGCGGCTCGTAAAAGACCGTTTGCAGAAGATACTGCTCGGCCGTCATCAAGCCTTTCTCCCAGGGATCGTTGGCTAGCTCATGCCGCTGTTCGAAGGCGGCACTGTCCAGGTCGAACTGCCTCAGGACGGCAGCGCGTTCGTTATGATCCCATCCATTGGTCAGCAGAACGCCGCCCACATCCCAAAGAATTGTGCTGATCTCGACCATGATTGCGCCTCCGGGTGACCGACAAATGCTCAGGTAAATGCTCAGAAATGGACGGGTGCCCCACGTTCGCCAAAGCGTACGTGGGCCGAAAATGATGTTTTTCCAATGCTTTTGCTCAGCGGCCCAGTAAAAGCGATCGTGGGGGCTTTACCCCATCTTGTTCAACCCATGTACGCTGGGGCGAACATGGGGCACCCGTCCTTTACCTCCAGGGTCCCGAATACCTAATGAGTCCTGAAAACCTACAGAATCCCTGAATACTTCAGGGTCCTGCCAGAGTGTTGGTCCGTCCGCGATGGTGGCTAGGATTTGCCCGCCGCTACCGCGGGCCGTACGCGCTCCAAAAGTTGCTTGGCTCGCTTGGTGATGTTGGCCGGACTGAAGCCGAGCTCTTCCAGCGCCTTGGCGCCCACGGAGGAGGCGCCGAAGCGCTCCAGACCGATTACATCTCCGTGTCGCCCGACATACTTCCACCAGGGCATGGGAGCGGCGGCTTCGACCGCGAGCGCGGGCAGATGATCGGGGAAGATTTGCTGCTTGTAGGCTTCGGGCTGCTCTTCGAAGATGCGGAAGCTGGGCATGGAAACTACACGAGCGGAAATGCCTTCCTTCTTCAGATCAGCAGCAGCCTGCAGAACCGGCCAAACCTCTGCACCGGCTGCGACCAGCAGCACATCCGGCGAAGCCCCGCCGTCCTGAAGGATGTAGGCGCCCTTGCGCACGCCCTCGGCCACTTTATATTTCTCAGGGTCCAGAATGGGCAGGTTCTGGCGCGAAAGAGCCATGAAGGCCGGCAGCTTTCGTTCCAGGGCCAGGCGCCACGCGGCGACGGTTTCGTTGGCGTCCGCCGGCCGAAAATCGGTCAGATGGGGCGTGGCTCGCAGCATGGAGAGTTGTTCGACGGGCTGGTGGGTGGGTCCATCTTCACCCAGCGCGATCGAATCGTGAGTGAAGACAAAAAGTGAGTGCGACTCCATCAACGCAGCCAGACGAATGGCAGGCTTGGCGTAGTCGCTGAAGTTGAAGAAGGTCGATCCGTAGGGAATCAAGCCGCCGTGAACTGCCATCCCATTGACCGCCGCACACATGCCGAACTCGCGCACACCGAACCAGATATTGCGCCCGGCAGGGTCGAGATGGAAGTTGCCGCCGGTTTTCAAGATCGTCTTGGTCGAAGTGGTGAGATCGGCTGCACCGCCAATCAGCTCCGGCACCGCCTGGGCAATGGCATCCATGACTTCGCCGCCGGCATTGCGGGTAGCGATGGGCTTGGCATCCGCCTTGAATACTGGCAGACTCTTCTCCCAACCGGTGGCCAACACGCCTGACTGCACGCGTTCGAACTCCGCAGCCACATCGGGGAATGCCTTCTTGTATGCGGCAAACAGGTCATTCCACTCCTGCTCGTACTTCTTGCCCTTCTCGACGGCCTGCAGCCAGTTCTGCTTGGCCTCGTCCGGGACATAGAAAGTTTTGTCTTCGGGCCAGTTCAATTTCTTCTTGGTGGCCTTCACTGCTTCGGCGCCAAGGGCCTCACCGTGGGCCTTGTTGGTGCCCGCTTTAGGACTGCCGTAGCCGATGATCGTCCGCACACGAATCAGCGAAGGCTTATCCGTGATGCTCTGGGCGATCTTGATGGCCTGGGAAATGGCCTCAAGATCGTTGCCGTCGTCGACCAACTGCACATGCCAGTGATAGGCCTCGAAGCGCTCGGTCACATCTTCGGTAAAAGAGAGATCCGTGGGCCCGTCGAGCGAGACCAGGTTGTCGTCGTAGAGATAAATCATTTTGCCCAGACGGAGAGTACCGGCGAGCGAACCTGCCTCGTGCGACACTCCCTCCATCAAGTCGCCATCGCCGCACATGACGTAGGTGTAGTGATCCACGATGTTGAAGCCGGGCCGGTTATAGCGCGCCGCCAGATGCTTTTCGGCGATCGCCATGCCCACACCCATGGCGAAACCCTGACCCAGCGGGCCGGTGGTCACTTCCACGCCGTCGGTATGGCCGTACTCCGGATGGCCGGGCGTGATCGATCCCCACTGGCGGAACTGCTGCAAGTCTTCAATGCTGACCTTGTAACCGGTAAGGTGAAGCACCGAGTAAAGCAAAGCGGACGCATGCCCGTTAGAAAGCACGAAGCGATCGCGGTTGGTCCACTTGGAGTTCGCCGGATTATGGCGCATGAACTGATGAAAGAGCAGGTACGTCATGGGAGAATCGCCCAGCGGCGCTCCCGGGTGCCCGCTGTTAGCCTTCTCTACGGCGTCTACGGCAAGAAACCGCAGCGCATTGATCGACAATTGATCCAGTTCGCTCATAACAACCTCACCCTTCCTCTCGAGAATACTTCGGTTTGCGGTTCACGTCTTGCGGGCCCGGTCCCTTTTCGCCTTAGATCCATTTCGTCCTAAGATGAAGCGGGCGCGCTAGTGGTCTCCTGTTTAGCCGGATCGAGCCGGACTTCGAAATTGCGGCCCTCCCAGCGATTCTCACGTCCCCATTTCAAAGTGAAGATCACCCGGCCGGCCCTGCCCGGCTCGGTTTCAATATCTGCGAAATGCCCTGCACAACCTAAGTTATGGCTTTCCGCGTTCCGCTGTGTCTTCCAATCATCCAGCGTCCACACCAGGAAGAATTTGTCATCCGCCAGCATGCGCAGCTTCTTTCCCGCGACCATGCTCTGTACTTGCCGGTCGAGGCGGAAGACCTCAATCAAGCATGACCGTTTATCCTGGCCATAGCGCTCGGCAACGGCGGAGATTCGATCAAATACTTGGCCATCGGTCACCGACCGTAGCAGTTTGACATATTCGGCGTGTGCCCACACCAGGGGCATGGCGGCGCCGGTAGGCCTGCCCAACCGCAGCCCCCTCTCCGGCATGTCGGGCGCATCCCAGATTTGTTCGGGCAGCATACCGCCCTGCGAACTGAACCCTTCGATGGCCAGAATGTAGGGTTTTACATCGTGGCCTGCCGCCAGCTCGTAGTGTGCGCGCTCGCCAGTCAACAAGGGCCACGCACGACCCTGCCCCCACCCGAGGAAGGGACCACCATCGTGCCGCTGTCCATAGCCATCATGGTTATAGCGCCTCCAGCATGGTCCCACGGGGGTTTCTACCTTTAGCACGTGATCGATCACCTTCAACGTGTCGACGACGAGCGGATCTTGCGCGCAGCGCACGCCATACCGGACCAGTTCCAGAAAGCCGCCATCGACCACATTGCGGGCTTCGAAGTCGGCCTGTTCCCCTGGGCCGCGGTTGTTGATGCGCACGGTTTCGTGAGCGCAGCCTTCGCTCGCATAGGGATCTCCGCACTGAGGAGGACGAATCCGCACGTAGTGCCGCGGCACGCCGGGCAAGAGGGTGCCGTTGTTGGTCACCGTCCAGTCTTCGAGGTGCGATTCAATCCAGTCGGCATGCTGTTCGAGGAAGTGGGCCAGCACCGCAGATCCGTTGGCACGCACGATATCGGCGGCGCAGATCAAACTGCAGATGACCGCGGCCAGCGTGGAGGGGGAGTAACCGGCGGCTTCTTCCCAGCGCTCCTGCTGGGTGACTGGAGCGTGACGCACCAGGAATCCGGCGGCGCGCTCCACGAACGGGAAGACGTCAAAGTCCCCCAAGCCCTCTAGCTTCCAAAGGCGCCACGCCAGGATGAGAGGGAAGGCGACCTCGTCGAGCTGAATGCCATTCCAGTAGGGAGTTCCGTTGATCCAAAAGTTCTGCGCAAAACTGCCGTCCTGCTTTTGCGTGCAGGCCAGGTACACCAAGGCCCTGCGAGCAGTGTCTACGCGACCGCAGGCCAGCAGCGCGGTAGCGCTTTGCACCATATCGCGGGTCCAGACAAGGTGGTACCCGCCGACATCGTCATCCCCCTTGTGCTGACCCCATGGAATAGAGGCGGAGGCGATGAAGGCGCCGGAGAAATACTTGTCCTCGTGGGAGAGGATTACGTTTTGACTAATCTGCAGCAGCCGGCCAGCATCCAGGGCAGCACCCTTCAATGCTTCCGGGATGGCGGCCCGATGCCATTGCTCATTGAAGCGTTTCAGATTTTGTGAGAATGGCGTGGTTACCGCGGCCAAAGCGGTGGTTAAGGCGGAGTGGTGTCCCTCTCCGAGAGCGATGGCCACGACAAATTCGCGGTGCCGGGCAATGTCGATCTCGCCGGTGAGGGCAATGTTGCCATTGGCAGCCGAGCCGAACTGCCAATCCATTTGAAGATTGTCCATCAGGTCTTGCCAGCCGTCGCTTCTGCCCACGTAGCCGCAACTGGCGCGGGAGAATCCGCAACTGGACGCCATCACCAGCGAGATACCATTTTTGGTCGCCAGCAGCACCTGTTTCCCTGACAGGTCCAGAACAAAACCGGAGTTGTCTGCTCCGCCGACATCCAGGTGGGGCGCCAGCAGCGCGTAGGCTTTCATGCGCGAAAGCAGGCTCTCGTCTCCTTCCAGCCGCACCCGCATCAGCACCACTGGGTGGTGCGGATCGGCGATGACCTCCTTGACGACCTTGTAGCGGCCCAGAGGATCGTAATTGGTAAGCCGCACGGCCGATGAATAGCCGTCGATATATTCAAAGATCCGTTCCAGATCGCGCTTCTCTTCATGGACAAACGTCTGGCCGTCGGTCAGCAGGAACTCCATATCCCGGGTCTGCGGCCGGTCGATGGTGGGATAGTAAATCTCGTTCAGGATGCCGTGCGAGAGGGTGTACCAGATGCGGCTGGAAGCGGAGTACGCCATACCCACTGCGTCTTTTTTGGCGGAACTCCAACGTGGTTCCACTCCGGGCCATCCAAAGGCCGGCCCGTTTCCATCGATCCAGCGATAGCTGGAAGCCTGATCCGTCATCAAATTGTGTTCCTCGCGACCATAAAGCAAACCGGGATTGCAAATTACCTGACGGATTGATGCCGTCGAAGCTCGAAAGGTCTTGAAAATAACCGAGCGGGGGATTTCCACAGGCCGGCTACGCGAAAGGTGGAGAAGAAATCAGGTACTTAAAGGACTTGAGTGTTTGCGTCTGGATCAGGATGAAAGGCAACTTCACGCATTGCGTGGACAATCTCTCGATTCTTCATAAAGCACTCCCACACAAAACCGCTGCGCAGATTCTCTGCCATCAACATCCCAATACCCACATCGATGCCAATCACATCATCGCCGTACCAGCCGGCTTTGGGCTGGAAGGCATCGGCGAATCCGTAGCGCCCGTAAAGCTTATCGCCAAATCTCTCCCGCATGGTTAATAACACGTGAGAACACTCAGCCGGGAGAAAGGCGAGGGAGCCTGCGGCGGCGCAGGGCACCAGGGTTCCGTCGAGGGGCCCGATGGAAGGCGGCCCACCCCAGACACGATACCCCTGGCGGGAATCGGAGGCTGAGATGCCCCACATGTCCTGATCGATCCAGGGAAATTTCTGCCCCTGTACAAGGCACCAGAGCTGATGCGCGCGGGTGGCGGCAATGGAATTGGTGAAGTAGTTGGCGTGCCGGTCCCGCTGGTTGCGATAGTCGCACCAGGCCTGTGGGTACTGGTGGATGAAGAGCGGCGCATTGCCGCTGATGTAGTCGATGCCCCCATAGGACACGACCGGCCGCTGCACCGCGTCCCAAGCCTCCGGGGGAACGGGATGGGTGGGCGAGCCGATGGCCAGCAGGTACATGGTGGTCAGCTCGGAGTAGATATCCCATCTGTTCTTGAGGAAGCCCTGGTCAGGCAACCAGCCCATGGAGAGAGTGGCGCCGCCGTTCATCATCCACTGCCAGTTGATGCGGCGATAAAACGTAGTGGCCAGCGCTTCAATACGGGTATTGCCGGTGAAGTACTGGCGGCAGTGAAGCACGCCGCAAAGCAGGAGCGCGGTATCAATGGACGACAACTCACTGCCGAAGAGCCGCTGTCCGCTATCGATGTCGATGAAGTGGTAGAGGAAACCGTGCTCGTGGGGACATTCTTCCAACAGAAAGGCGAGGGTCTTCTCTACCCGCTGCTCACAATCGAGGGGTCGGAGGTAGTTATATTTGGCGGCAATGCACAAAGCGCTCAAGCCAAAGCCGGTGGCGGCGATGCTGGCCACCCGGCTGAGAGACCGTCCGACAACCGGAGCCCGGTCACGCACCAGGCCACTCCTGGGGCTGGCCTCGTTGAAGAAGAAATCAGAGTTTCTGCCCATCATGTCGTCCAGAAGGGCTTCCGCAATCCTGGAGACCTGGGTGAGAGGGCGATTGATGAAGACGCCTGGCGGATGGGCGTATTTTTCCGCTGCCTGGCTCTCGGTCTTGGGAGTATTTCCAGCGGCGGGGGAAGGCTGGCTTTGTGGTCCATCAGCGGCTGCCAGCCCAGGCACGCCGAAGGCGAGCGCTCCGCTAGCGCCCGCCTGGCGCAAAAGCTGCCTGCGGGTTATTCGTGTACGGGTCAACGCAAATGTGTTCTCAAAATCCAAAATAATCCGAGCTGATGGGGCAGCACGGCTAACTATTCTGAGTGTAAACGCGCGGTCCCTGATCGATATCACCATAAGGGGTGAGGGGAACCGCCCGGGTACTGCCATGTACTGACCGGAACCTGATCCACCCGATTTGCATCCCATAGCTGGGAGACGCAATATTAGTGTGGGCAATCCGGCGCAGCCGTTGCGTCCATCGCTTTTGCCCGCAAATGGTTTCCCGACAGCATTTTCACTTCTGAAATGCTTTAACCCGCACCGCGCCCTGATCCGGGCGAACTGGTCCCCAGGAGGATATTTTGGCTTACGAACTGCCACCACTTCCCTACGACTACGCCGCGCTTGAACCGCACATCGACACTGAGACGATGAAGCTTCATCACGACAAGCATCACGCCACCTACGTCAACAACCTCAACGGCGCTATCGAGAAGCATCCCGAACTTGGCAAACACTCGCCCGAAGATCTGCTACGCAACCTGGCCACGATTCCGGAGGATATCCGCGGGGTTGTGCGTAACAACGGCGGCGGGCATGTGAACCACAGCATGTTCTGGGCGATCATGAAGCCCAATGGGGGCGGTGAGCCCACGGGCAAGATCGCCGACCAGATCAAGAAGGACTTCGGCAGCTTCGCGGATTTCAAGAAGCTGTTCAATGAAACCACCGCCAAGCAGTTTGGCTCCGGCTGGGGCTGGCTGGTTTTTGAAGGCGGGAAGCTAAAAGTTGTGACCTCGCCGAACCAGGACAATCCGATTTCCCAAGGGCTGTTTCCGATTCTGGGCAACGATGTCTGGGAACACGCCTACTACCTCAAGTACCAGAACAAGCGACCGGACTACCTCGCTGCATGGTGGGGAACGGTGAACTGGGATGAAGTCAACAAACGCTTCGAACGCGCACAGAAGTAGTTAGTCTGGGCCTAGCTCGGCACAACTCTGGAGTCCCATCCTTCGCGAAGAATGGGACTCCAGAGCAGCCAAAGAGGGTGTGTTGGACCGAAGAAAAACCGCAGATCCCTCCACTGCGCTACGCTCCGGTCGGGATGACAATTCTGCGAGACTATTAGCATCCATTCGTCTGATCACTTTTGGGACCATTTCCATGCAACAGAATTATCATCCCGACCGGAGCGTACCCGGATTTCCTGCTACGTTGCGTTCACCAGCACCCACGTATGCGGCTTTCAGTAAGGAAAGCCACATGAACTTCGCCAACGCCACCAACCTCAACAGGAAATCCGGGGTAGCGCAGTGGAGGGATCTGCGGTTCTGCATCTGCTCAGGGCTGCGGCCAGCGTTCCCTAATAAGCGTTAGGGCCTGCTCTCGGGTGTGTACGGCCCCTTCCAATTGCGCATCCTCTGCAATGGCGAGCATCTCGGCAAACTGCGGCCCGGGACGATATCCGGCTTCGATCAGATCCTTACCGCTCACCAGTAACTGGGGCCGAACTTGCTCTTGCGGCAAGGTCTCAAAACGCTGCCGGACAAAATCGTACAACTCAAGAGACCCGTGGCTGGCAAGGCAGTCGAGCCGATGCAGCGCCAGATGTTGGTCAAAGTCCGCCAGCCGGAAGAACCGCTTCAAAGTCGACTCCTTCATTCTGGGCGTATCGGCAAAACGCATGTGGTTGGCAATAAGCGATAGGATCTGCTCCGTCTGATGATTGGCAAATCGGAGACGGCGACAGATTTCTTCGGCGATCCGCTCCCCCACCTCCACATGCCCGTCGAAACGTATGCGGTCCGGCGCAATACGAAATGTGGCCGGTTTGCCCACATCGTGCAGCAAGGCAGCCCATGCCAGGGTCGCGGGACAGCCGACGGGCAACCCCTCCAGCAACAACAGCGTGTGTACCCACACATCGCCTTCAGGATGGTACTGCGGAGGCTGCGCCACACCTTTCATCTTGACCACTTCAGGCAGCACCTGGACTAGCAAACCGGTCGCATCCAGCAGTTCGAAGGCGCGCCTTGCGTGGCCTTCGGTGAGCATCCGGGTCAGCTCATCCCGCACCCGTTCGTGGCTCACCTGGTTCACGGCAGGCGCCAGCCGTTTTATGGCGCTCGCGGTTGCCCGCTTCCAGCTCAAAAGCGAAGCGCGCCGCAAACCGCACCCCCCGCAACATGCGCAGTTTGTCTTCTGTAAATCGGTCGCCGGGGCCCCCGATGGCACGGATCAAGCCGGCGCTCAGGTCCTGCATGCCACCCACCAAGTCCAAGACAGTGTCGTTGGCTGGGTCCAACATCATGCCGTTGATGGTGAAGTCCCGGCGCTTTACATCCTCTTGCGGACTGGTGGAGAAGCGCACCGCATCCGGGTGCCGGCCATCCGTGTAGGCGCCATCGCTGCGAAAGGTAGCGACTTCCGTCACCACCTCCTGGCCTCCAGGCCCTGGACTGGAGACCAAAATGACGCCGAAATGAGCGCCTACAGCGAAGGTTTTCTCGAACATAGGGAGCACCTGGTCCGGAGTCGCGCTGGTGGCGACGTCGAAATCCTCAGGTTCGCGGCCCAGCAGCAAGTCGCGTACGCAACCGCCAACAAAATAGGCCTGGTGGCCGGCGGCGCGCAGCCGGGCAACGATCTCCGCTGCTGCATGCCGGGCTCCGCCGAGTGCCGATACTGCCATGTCTACTACTATAGAAACGTGAGTCAACCCAGCCAGCTGCTCTCTGGTGCTCAAGCTGCCTACGCCCCGGGGGACGGCCTGATTCTTGCCATCGAAAGCTCCTGTGACGAGACTGCGGCCGCAGTGGTGCAGCGCGGGCGCCACATCCTGTCGAGCATCGTGGCCTCGCAGATAGCGATCCATGCCCCCTATGGCGGTGTGGTTCCGGAACTCGCCTCGCGCGAACACCTGCGCAATATTGTTCCCGTGGTCCGCGCCGCATTGCAGAAAGCCGGCGTCGGCTTCGCGGATCTCGACGCCATCGCGGTGACCGAGGGCCCGGGCCTGGCGGGAGCGCTCCTGGTGGGCGTCGCCTACGCCAAGTCGCTGGCCTTTGCCCTGGGCAAGCCGCTGATTGCCGTTAACCACCTCGAGGGTCATATTCACGCCGTTCTGATGGCGCAGCAGGAAATGCTCGACGATGGCGATCGCCGATCCTTAGCCCTGGTGGTTTCCGGCGGCCACACCCATCTTTACCTGACCCGGCATGAGGGAAAGAGCTTCACTTATCGCAACGTGGGCGCCACGCTCGACGATGCAGCGGGAGAAGCCTTTGACAAGGTCGCCAAGCTGCTGGGACTGGGCTACCCGGGTGGCCCTTGGATTGATGCGCTCGCACCGCATGGGGATCCCTCATCGGTCGCCTTTACCCTCACCCAGGTGAAGCAAAAAGCGCATCGCCCCGATGCCCCCAAGGACACGCTTCGATTTCCCTTCTCCTTCAGCGGCATTAAAACCGCAGTGCTTCGTTACGTCCAGATTCACGACCTCTACCCTTCGATCGAGCGGCGGCGCGAAGCCCTGGCTACCCTACCCCTCGCTGGACCCGCGTCGGCACTTCCGCTGTGCGACGCCAGGACGCTCGGTCTGATCGCGTCGTTCCAGCGCGCTGTGGTTGACGACCTGAAGAGAAAGACCTTCCAGGCTGCTGAGGCGTTGGGTGCGGAAAGTATCCTGGTTTCGGGCGGCGTCGCTGCCAACCGCGAACTGCGGGAGCGGTTCACCGCAGAAGCGGCCAAGCGCGGACTGCCCATTGCTTTCCCGTCGGTGGCTCTCTCTACCGACAACGCAGCCATGATCGCCGCCGCTGCCTGGCCCAGGCTCCTGGCCGGCGGGTTCGCACCGCTGGATCTGACCGCACACGCATCGCTCGCGCTGGGGTACCCATGATCCTGAAAGTCAGATCCGTCGGTGAGCCCGTTCTACGTTCCCGCGCAAAGGCATTGCGGCCGGAGGAGATCCTGCTGCCCAGCACCGGGGATCTGATCGCCGCGATGCGCGAGACCATGCACGATGCCCCAGGGGTCGGCCTGGCTGCGCCGCAGGTGGGGGTTCCATTGCAGCTCGCCGTGATCGAAGACCGGGAAGAAAACATGAAAGACCTCACCCGCGAGGTGTTGGCCGAGCGGGAGCGCAAGGTGGTGCCTTTTCACGTCATCATCAACCCGGTGCTCACCCTGGAGTCACCAGCGGAAGTTGAGTTTTTTGAAGGCTGCCTTAGCCTACCCGGTCTGGTAGCCCTGGTTCCCCGGGCGCGCAAGGTAAAGGTCGAGTGCCTGGACGAGCATGGCCAACCGAAGGTGATTCGGGCCTCGGGCTGGTACGCGCGCATCTTACAGCACGAGATCGATCATCTATCCGGAGCGCTTTACGTCGATCGCATGCGCAGCGTAAGCCTATGTTCGCTCGATAACTTTGCCCGCCATTGGAAGGGAAAGACCATTGCCGAGGTCAAGCGGTTGCTGCAGTAGTGGAAAACGCTACCCTGGATCCCCTGCCAATTTGGGTACCACCAAGACCACCCCGGTGGACGTTCGATCATTGAAAACGTTAGGATGAGGATCATGCCAGCAACGATGGGGTCGGTTGGCGACAAAATTGCGCCGCAGAAGACTCCGGCCCGGATGACCATTCGGCTCTTCAACACCCTCTCCAACACCGTCCAAGTTCTCGAGCCGATCGACGGAGAGACGCTGCGCATCTACGTTTGCGGGCCCACGGTTTACGACTACGGACATATCGGTAACTTTCGCACCTTCCTGCAACTGGATGTATTACGCCGCTTCCTCAAGCAACAGGGCCGCAAGTTACGCCAGGTCATGAACATCACGGATGTGGATGACAAGATCATCCGCAATGCCGCAGCCGCACATTTGCCGATAAAGACATACACCGAGAAATATGAGCGCGCCTTTTTCCAGGACCTGGACGCACTCGGCTGCGAACGGCCGGAGATTATTGCCCGGGCCACGGAGAACATCGAACAGATGGTTGCTCTGATTGAGCGGCTGGCGGCTAAGGACCTCGCCTATCAGGCCCCGGATGGCTCCTGGTATTTTCGCATCGCTGGGTTTCCCGAGTACGGCAAGCTGTCCAAGAAGGACTTCACCGCGATCAACGACGGCGCCCGGGTGGATTTGGACGAGTACGACAAGGATTCAGCGCGTGATTTTGCCCTATGGAAGGCCGCCAAACCTGGGGAACACTGGGACACCAGGTTAGGCCCCGGCCGGCCCGGCTGGCACATTGAGTGTTCCGCCATGGCGCTCAGGTACCTGGGCGAGAGCTTCGACTTACACGCCGGTGGAGAGGACCTGATGTTCCCCCACCATGAGAACGAAATCGCGCAGTCCGAGTCGGCCACCGGAAAGACCCTGGCCTACCACTGGATGCACGTGCGTTTCCTGCTCGTGGATGGACGCAAGATGTCGAAGTCGGAGGGTAACTTCTTCACTTTGCGTGACTTGTTGCTCAAAGGGTACAAGGCATCGGCGATTCGCTTTCTACTTATCTCGGTTCCCTATCGACATCCCTTGAACTTCACCACGGAGGGGTTGACGGAATCAGCCAGCGCGGTGGATCGGGTACGGACCTTCTACCAGCGGATCCGTGGCGGCGGCTGGCCCGTGGGGCAAAATGCGGAGCTGGAGCTCCAGACAGCGAAGGCGGAGCAGCACTTCGGTGAGGCGCTGGCAGACGACCTGAACACCTCCGAGGCCCGGGCAGCCATCTTCGACCTGGTGCGGGCAGGGAATGTGGCTGCCGACGCCGGTAAGCTCTATTCCAGCAACGTCACGGCCATCCTGGAGGCTCTGCGCCGCTTCGATGAGGTATTCGCCATTCTCGAAGATCGCGATGCTGAGATTGCCCGGGGCGCACTGCAATGGGCGCAAGAGGAAGGACGAGGCGGCGAGGCGGCCCCCGAACTTGTGGCCGCGTATTCGCTTAGCGACCAACAAATCGATGCCCTGCTGGCGGAGCGGGAGCAGGCTCGCCGGACCCGCAATTTCGCCCGCAGCGACAGTATCCGCAAAGAACTGGCGGCGCTCGGAATCCTGATCGAGGATTCCAAAGACGGCGCCCGATGGAAAAGGAAATAGTCCGCGGAGGCTCCGTCGAGTTCGATGACCTGGGAAAGAAACCGCAGATCCCATATCCACTAGGTCCGTGTCGCCGGGTACAAGGGCCGTGCTAACCTTAGAGTGCAAGAGGATGCATAAGGTGCGCGTGAGAAGCCAAAGACGGTGCAGTACGGATGCCGGTGCCTCACCCATGCCCGTTTCTTGCTTCCGCTGGTCAGCGCGTCCCACCGCGCCACGCAAGCTCCTGAGCGTGCCACCCGCCTGCACCCGACCTAGTCTCTTCGGCGGCGACTAGCTTTACTCCGCCGAAGCTCTGCCCTGCCTCTGTCCGCCTTATATTCGATCGGCGGCGGTCCTTTTTTTGCCTTTAGGCCACGCGTCCATGAAGACGCCGAGAAAGCAGAGAAGCATTATGCAGAATAATGGTCATATGAACAGCACGATTCTTGCCCAGTATGGTCCGAAACTCCTGGGTCCGGTGCCGGGGCCGAAAGCCCGCGCGATCGTCGCCGGCGACGACCGCTACGTCTCGCCCAGCTACACCCGTTCCTATCCCATGGTGGCCAAGCGCGGCCGCGGGCTGCGCGTGGAAGATGTGGACGGAAACGAGTTTCTGGACTTTGCCGCCGGCATCGCCGTGGTTTCGACCGGACATTGCCATCCCGAAGTGGTCGCTGCCATCCAACAACAGGCCGCCGAACTGATCCACATCTCGGGCACCGATTTCTATTACGAACAGATGGTGACGCTCGCCGAACGCCTCTCGGCCATTGCGCCGATGCCCGGACCGCATCGCTTCTATTACGGCAATTCCGGGGCGGAGGCCGTTGAGTGCGCGCTGAAGCTGGCCCGTTATCACACCGGGCGGCAGAACATCATCTCCTTTTTCGGGGCATTCCACGGGCGCACCATGGGTGCTCTTTCGCTCACCGCTTCCAAACCGCAGCAGCGGCGCCGCTTTGCTCCCCTGGTTCCCGGAGTCACGCACGTGCGCTATCCCTACGCCTATCGCGGCTGTAGCGGAGGCCCGCAGGAGGAAGAGCGCTTTGCCCTGGGTTGCGCACGGTACATCGAAGAGAAGCTGTTCAAGACCACACTTCCTCCCGAAGAGGTCGCGGCGATTTTCGTCGAGCCCATCCAGGGCGAAGGCGGTTACGTGGTGGCGCCGGACATCTTCATGCAGGAGCTGCGGCGCATCTGCGACCGGCACGGCATCCTGCTGGTAGTCGACGAGGTGCAATCGGGAGCGGGCCGGACCGGCAAATGGTGGGCAGTCGAGCACTCCGGTGTACAGCCGGATATGGTTTGTATCGCCAAAGGCATTGCCTCGGGGATGCCGCTGGGCATCTGCATGACGCGGGCGGAGCTCATGAACTGGGTACCGGGCTCCCACGCCTCAACCTTCGGTGGCAACCCGGTGGCGATCGCAGCGGCTCTCGCCACCATCGACGTGCTGGAGCGTGAAGGCATCGCCAATGCGGCCACCATGGGAGAAGCTTTCTTTTCCCGGTTGCAGGACTGGCCGGCGAAGCATCCGATTGTGGGCGAAGTGCGCGGCAGAGGGCTGATGATTGGCATTGAGATCGTCAAGAGCCAGCTCACCCGCGAGCCCGCGCCGGCGCTGCGCGACCGTATCGTCTCCCTGGCCTTTGAACAAGGCCTTCTGCTGCTGGGCTGCGGAGAAACCTCCATCCGCTTGGCTCCTCCGCTGATCATTAACCAGCATGAAGCCACCATTGGCCTCGATATCTTCGAGCAATGCCTGGCCCAGGTGGAGCAGGAACACGCACAAGCGGCCAGCTTTGCAGCAGCAACGCTGTAGGGCGTGAACGCATGCCCCATGCTCTCTTTTGCGAGCTGGGGCATGCGCTATTCTGGGGTCTAATCTGGAATCTCTGGAGACCGCCCCGTGCAGGCCGCAGGCATCCACCACCTTGAGCTGACACTTCTCTTTCTGGTGCTCCTGGTCGCTGGGCTGACCACGCTGGCGCAACGTTTCAAAATTCCTTATCCCATCGTGCTCTTCATCGGGGGTGTCGTTCTCTCCCTCCTACCTCATCTGCCCCAAATCGCGCTGGACCCTGATGTTGTCTTTCTGGTTGTTCTGCCGCCGTTGCTATACATCGGCGGGTTCAACACTTCATGGCGCGACTTTCACCACAATATTGTCAGCATTCTTATGCTGGCCTTTGGCCTGGTTGGATTTACGGTGTTCGGCATTGCGCTGGGCTCGTCGTGGCTGATTCCAGGCTTCGACTATCGGCTGGGCGCCGTTCTGGGAGCAGTGGTCTCGACGACGGATGCGATCGCCGCTACCTCAATTGCCAAGCGTCTCGGCCTCCCCCGCCGGATCGTCGACATACTGGAAGGCGAAAGTCTGGTCAACGACGCCAGCGGGCTGCTGGCCCTGCAGTTTGCCGTTGCCCTGGTCGTCGCCGGGCGGCGGCCCGGCCCGGGTTTGGCGATGCTGGAACTTTTGTGGTTGATAGCCGGAGGGGTAGCGATTGGGCTCTTTGCCGCCTTCGTCATCCACAGGGTCTCACTCGAGATCACTGACTCTCCGGTGGAGATAACCCTCTCCCTTGCCACCCCTTACCTGGCCTACCTGGCGGCCGAAGGGATTCATGCATCCGGCGTGCTCTCGGCCGTGGTCTGCGGTCTGTATCTCGGCCGCAAGAACTCCGAGGTTTTGTCCATCAATGCACGTATCGAAGGTACCGCGGTGTGGAAGACGCTGGAGTTCGGTCTCAACGGCATCGTTTTTATCCTCATGGGCCTGCAGCTGCGATTGATTCTGAGCGGTATCCACGAACTTTCCATGGGCCAACTCGCGCGGTATGGGGCCACGTTCGCGATCCTGGTGGTAGCGCTGAGGATTATCTGGGTATATCCCGGCGCCGTGATTGGGTACTGGATCCGAAACCATCTACTGGGCCAGATGGAGCCCTACCCCGGCAACAAACCGGTCTTTATTGTGGCCTGGACAGGAATGCGCGGAGTTCTGGCCTTGGCCGCCGCCATCTCATTGCCCACGGTGCTGCAGAATGGTGACCCTTTCCCACAGCGGGACTTCATCATTTTTCTTACCTTTTGCGTGATCTTCGTCACCCTGGTCCTGCAGGGGCTGACGCTGCCGGCGTTGATCAGGAAGCTGGGACTCTCAGCCGGCAGCAAGCGCAACCTGGAAGAACAACAGGCCCGGCTGCTCATACTGAACGCCGTGCTCGACTACCTCAAGGATCTGTCGCGGCAAGCCAAGTCAGAGCATGCGACCATTTACGAAGACTTGATCCGCCACTACCGCGCGCGTGCCACTCTTATCGAGGGCGGCAGCGAAGGGCCAAAGCCGGAAGAAGAGATCGCCCTGGCCCGCTATGAACGCAATCTTACCCAGGAACTCCGTGCACTGGAACGTTCCACAGCGGTCAGCTTGCGCAATGAAGACAAGATCAACGACGAGTTGCTGAGAACCATCGAGCGCGAATTGGACCTCAGCGAGGCGCGGTTCCAGAGCCATTAGCCTTCAGGAAAATGCGGCCTGTTAGCGCTTTTCGGTGCTCTTCACCCACATGATGCCGGCGGCGAAGAAGACGCAGGCCACGGCGAGGGCCAGGATCGCGTGCGGCTTGTTGCCATAGTGGACGGCGACAGCGGCATCAATCCACCAGACCACTGCACCGACGAACCAGATAAAGGAAAGATTCCTCATTCGCATCGAGGCTACCTCAACGACACTAGTTCACAATGCGACAACTCTGCGACAATCCATTACTTTGGGAATCGCGACTGAAACCTACGTTCTAACTACCTGCAATAATTCTAAAACTAATTTGTACTTATGCTTTGCCCGAGTTTCGCCGTTTGACCCAAACCTTCTCCGCTGCGGGGTGCCCCAGGGTGGAGCGCCCGGCGGGGGTCTCGATCGAGATCGTCCGGTCGTAGTTCTTCGCCAGGACACTCACGCGGCCCCCGGGGGCGATACCCGCCTGGTGCAGGAAAAGCAATAATTTGGGATCCCGCTCATACAGGCTTACCACGGTATAGCCGGTATCTTCCCTGGCTTCAGAAAGCAGCACCATTCCGCGCTTACCGCGCTGCTCCGGGGTTTCCGGCAAGACCCAATTGCCATGAGGACAGGTCCCCTTGGAACCCAGCCTTTCCAGCAGCTTGGCTTCAAAAGCGGGGGACACTGCGTGCTCCAGACGTTCCGCTTCGTCGTGTACTTCATACCATTCCATGCCGAACATCTCAGCCAGCATGCGTTCGATTAGATGGTGCCTCAGTGCGGTTCGGTAGGCTGTCTCTTTGCCTTTGGGCGTGAGCCGCACAATTCCGTCGGGCTTGACCTCAAGGTAGCCATCCCGCCGCAAACGCTTGAGCGCCATGGTGACCGCAGGCGGCGACACGGAAAGCCAGTGGGCGAGTGTCGCGGGTATGACTGCCTGCCCCTCGCTTTCGGCTTCGAGGACGGCCTTCAGATAATCTTCCTTCGAAATGGTGATGGGAGTTTTCACGGCGCACGCTCCCAGTAGTGTAGCCCGTCCGCCGGGCACATGGCCGGTGTCGCAATCTGGCTCGATGCCGTGAATCATGACGGCACTTCACTTTCCTGGGCAAGTGTCCGATAGGACCAGGAGAAGTCCCGGAGATTAAACCTTGCCGGTGGGATATGTGAATAAGACCGTCAGTACACCCGCTAGCGCCAGCGTCTCCGCTCCGGGAGTGAGCAATCCTTTGGTATCCGTCATTGTTCCCTGTTACAACGGGGCCGGCTTCCTCGAAGAAACGCCGCGAAGCATGCTCCGCGAACTGGGTGGGGGAGAGTTAGTGGAGATCGGTGCGCATACCCTAACTCATCCTGTGCTTGCGGACCTCGCACCGGATCAGCAACAGCACGAAATCGGCGGCAGCAAACGACGGCTGGAGGCACTGACAGGTAGGAAGATCAGCAGCTTCGCCTATCCCTATGGCAGGAAGAACCATTACACCCGGCAGTCACAACCGTAGAAGCCAATGGATTTGCCTGTGCCTGCTCTAACTTCGGCGGACTTGTGACCCGGTCTTCCAATCGCTTTACTCTGCCACGCTTCCAGCCTATGGACTGGGATGGGGATCGATTCGCCGAGGTGGTGGAGGGATGGTACCGGGAATAGTTGGCAAAGAGGCGCGCTCCAGCGACAATGGAGCCCATGTTAAGGCTGCTCGAGGGATTTGTTCACGTCAGCTGACTCTCTGGCCGTCCGTTTAAGAAGAGGCTCGACCCGCCCGGCACATCTGGAGGTGGGACGCCGTGGCGAAGAGGCAGCCTTTTTCTACCTGCGTCGCCATGGTTATATCGTCGTAGCGCGCGGGTGGCGTAGCGGGAAGGTTCGTGGCGATCTTGACCTGGTGGCCTGGGACGATACGACTCTCTGCTTTATCGAAGTGAAAACACGCACCAGCCGAAGCTTTGCCACTGCTGAGGCGGCGGTCGACGAGGATAAAATCCGGATGCTCCGCCGGATGGCGCGCCAATACCTTCAGGCAATGCCCGCTGTTCCGGATCAGGTTCGGTTCGATGTCTTGTCGATCTATTACGAAGCGCAGGAGTCTTTTGAGCTCATCCGCGGCGCTTTCAATTGGCGTTGAAGCTCCTAATGACACAGGTTGGAGTGGGCCCAGCTTTGGTGCCGCGCCTACGGCGCTCAGATCATCTTGGGGATTGATCCCCAGCCCTTCCGAATCTGTGTGAGAACAAGCGAAACTCAGACCTTTGTGCGGGAGCCGGGGCGCACCGCAGATCCCTCGGCTGCGCTCGGGATGACAAAGGGTGGGGTGGTGCATCCATGGAGAATTGGCTAGTGGCTGAAAGAATTTAGGTCGGTCGCCGGCTCTCGACGGGATGGTAGCCCTCTCTGCCCAGCGTCCGTTTAGCAGCCGCACATGGAAGCGCTAACCCTCCCCTTTGTCATCCCGAGCGCAGCCGAGGGATCTGCGGTGCGCCCCGGCTCCCGCACAAAGGTCTGAGTTTCGCTTGTTCTCACACAGATTCTTCCGGGCTGGGCTCACGTTTTGACGACCGGCCCTCCGGGCCGCGCATCCATCGCGATATTTGCAGTGTCATTTCGCAGCGATCACCCCAGCTGCCACTACCGAGGGATGGGTAGAGCCACGGTTATCCGCGATAGCACTCGGACCTACTGGGCGTCTTTGTATTCTTCGTGCCAGGCCATCTGAATGGCTTCCAGCTTGGGCTCGTTTGACTTTGCAGGGTCGTCGGCAAAACCTTCAAGCTCGGTTACATATTTGTGCAGATCGGTGAAGCGCACTGTGAAGGGATCCACGTCGGGAAACTTTTCCTGTAACTGGATACCTATCTCTTCTGCGTCATTCCAGGTAATTTCACGCGCCATCGTCAATCCCTCACTTCTCTTCTGCCAGCGTCAGCGGCTTGCCCTCGGAAACATAGTTGCGATTCCACTTGGGAATCTCGACCACATAGTTTCCCGGCCCGGTGATCACAGCCTGGCAGCCAAGTCGTGAATTAAGCTGCAAATCCGCCGCCATGTCCAGCCGGTCCAGCTCATCGTCATCGGCCGGGGAGAGCGCATCGCTGCCATCTTTTGTCCAAAGGTGACAGGTGGTGCAGGCGCAGGAACCGCCGCAGGCGTGATCGAGAAAAATGTCGAAGTGCTCAGCCACGTCGAGGAACGACATTGGCTTTCCATGATGCCCGTAAGGTAATGTGCCGTACTCAAACTCCACTGTACGGCCTTCGGGCAGAAATGTGACGCGAACCATATTGTCAGTCATCGGTTTACTTTCTTTCCATGAACTCGGCCTGGGCGATGGGGTGCGGAGCTGTCGGACCCTGGCCCAACTTGTCATCCGCCGATTGCATCGTCTGGCCCTTAATTGCACTCGATACCGCCGCATCCATCATGAGCTCGGCAAAGCGGTGAGTAGCTTTATCCAACGCTTCGGTCCCGGCACGCAGCGCCTGCAGATCATCGCCCTGCTTGAGGACGGTTAACTCTGCACTGAGGACACCAATCTCTGCCCGCTCATCCGGGTCAAGCAGCTGCCAGGCGGGACTGGAAGGAGCCTTTTCTACTGCGCTGAGGATGGTATCCGCTTCGTTCCTGGCCTCGACCAATTGACGGAGATGAATATCCTCTTCGGCATGATCGAACGATTCCAGAATCATAGACTCTACTTGTTCGTCCGTCAGGCCATAGGCCGGCTTCACCGAAACCTCCGCCTGCTTGCCACTGCGCTGCTCCAGTGCGGACACATGCAGGATGCCGTTGGCGTCGATGAGAAATTTGACCTCGATGCGCGGCATTCCCGCACTCATAGGCGGAATTCCCTTGAGATCGAAGCGGGCCAGCGACCGGCAATCCTTAGCCATCTCACGCTCGCCCTGCAGCACATGGATGGCGACATTGGTCTGCCCATCTACCCCAGTGGTAAATGATTCTGAGGCAGAGGCAGGTATGGTTGAATTACGCTGAATGATCTTGGCGACCACGCCACCGAGCGCCTCGATGCCCAGACGATAGCGGGGTGACGTCGAGCAGCAGCATATCCTCGGTAGCTTTCGATCCGCCACCCAGGATATTGGCCTGAACAGCAGCGCCGAGGGCAACCACTTCATCCGGATTGAGCTCCGTGCGGGGTTGCTTGCCGCGACGCGGGAGCTCAAAGACATCACTGACCAGCTTTTGCACCGCGGGTATGCGGGTTGAACCGCCGACCAGGACCACCTCGTCGATCTGATCGGGACCAAGGTGCGCATCGCGCAGCGCGTCGCGACAGGGGGCGATGGTACGGGAGATGACCGGTTGAATCAGCTGTTCGAATTGCTCGCGAGTGATTTCACGACGGTAGCGCCCACCTTGCGGAAGCTCGATATCCATTTGCGCGATGGACTGCGATGAAAGCGCAATCTTGGCTTCGATCACAGCCTTGCGTATCGCTTGAATGACCTCGGGTTGCTGGCGCACATCGGTTCCTGTATCGCCGGCGATGTCGTCGAGCGCGATGGCAATCAAGAGGTTGTCAATGTCATCGCCGCCCAGGTGGGTATCACCATTGGTGGCGATCACCTCGAAGATGCCTTCATGCAGCTTGAGGATGGAAATGTCGAAGGTTCCGCCGCCCAGATCATAAACCGCGATGATTCCCTCTTTTTCGCGATCGAGGCCATAGGCCAAGGCAGCGGCGGTCGGTTCGTTGACCAGGCGCAAGACCTCGAGCCCGGCCATGCGTCCCGCATCCTTGGTCGCCTGCCGTTGGGCATCGTTGAAATAAGCGGGCACCGTGATCACCGCCTGGGTCACCGGCGCGCCGAAGTACCGCTCCGCGTTCCTCTTGAGTTGACGCAGGATGTGCGCGGAAATTTCCGGCGGCGTGAATTCCGTATCCCCGAGGCGAATGCGCAGTACCTCGCCCGGCTGGATTTCTTCAGCCAGCCGAAAGGGGAAGAATTTTAGTTCCTCGACAACGTCCTCAACCCCGCGGCCCATCAGCCGTTTAACAGAGTAGATGGCCTGTTCCGGCGCATGCAGTAACGTGTGTCGCGCTCCATTGCCAACCAGCATGGCTGGGCGGCCGCCATCGCGAGCAGGCGCCAATGCCACCACGGAGGGCACCAGGTTCAGGCCATCTTCCCCGGGGATGACGACAGGCTTATCGCCCTGCATGAAGGCGACTAACGAGTTGGTCGTACCCAGGTCAATACCGACTACGCGCTCTTCCGCCATCCTTAAGACTCTCCCAGAGTCTGTTCCACATCACGAACCAGGTTCTGCAAATAACTTCGGCGTTGCAACAATGAGGTCATGGCTTCTTTGGCCTCTGTTTTCTTCGCTTCGTCGTTTTGTTCCCACGCTGCATCCCAAGCCGACCACCGGGAACGCACTTGCTCGTCGAGCGCGCTGAGCTGGGCGGCAAACTGGTTTTTTGCGGCCTCGAGATCGCGGCACAGTTGCGGATCGTCCTCGCCCATCTTCTGGTTCTGGCGCAATTCCTCGAGCTGCATGTTCAGCTCGAAGACCTCCTCCAGTAGATCGGCGGGCACCTTGGAGGGATTCACATTCCCTGCTCCGCGATCCTCTTCGAACTGCACGCCTTCAAGTTTCAGCAGGTACTTCGTCCGCTCGAGCGGATTCTTCAAAGTGCGATAAGCATCGTTCAGCAGCGAGGCCTGGGAGAGGCTCCATTCCTGCTCCTGCTGCGTGGCGCGCGCATAGACATCGGGGTGCAGTTTGCGGCTGTAGCGGTAAAACTGCTTTTCCAGCGCTTGAACATCTAAATCCAGCTTTGGCGGCAAACCAAACATGCCGAAGTAGCCGGCCTGCTGCGGCGGCTGGACTTTGCCGCACGAGGCGCAGAAGGGCTGCCCGTCCGCGACTTCCTGGCCGCAGGACCAGCAATTCGCCGGCGCACTGACTCTGTCAATAGTTTGCATAGGGCCGACCCGAATTTACTGTACGCTGCGCAGGATACAACCGCGTGTGCGGCTTTCATTAAGGAAAGCCGCATGAACTTCGACAACGCCAACAAGCTCCACAGGAAATCCGGGTGAGCAGACTGCGGTGCGTCTACGCCGAAAACGATGAACCGCAACCGCAAGACTTGGTCGAGTGGGGATTGATGAAGTTAAAGCCCTGGCGCATCAACGTCTCTTCGTAGTCGAGAATCATGCCGTGGAGGTAGATAAACGACTTGGGGTCGACGAAGACGCGCACATCTTCAAAGTTGTACACGCGATCGCGTTCTCGCGGCTGCGAGTCGAAGCGAATGTTATAGGAAAGACCGGAGCAGCCCCCGCCCTGAATGCCCAAGCGGAGTCCCCCCTCTGTAGGGGAAACTCCTTCTTTGGCCATGGCTATGCGAATCCGCTTCAGGGCACGCTCCGTCACCTGGATGCCCTTTTGATTCGGCGCTGCATTTTCCGCATTGAGGACAGCTAGATCCATCTTGCCTCTGAATTAATGAGCTACCGCAGCAGTGGCTTCCGCCGTTTCGGCTACGCCGTTCTTCTTCTTCCAATCGCCAATGGCAGCGCGGATCGCATCTTCCGCGAGCACCGAGCAGTGAATCTTGACCGGCGGCAAGGCCAGCTCTTTCACAATGTCGGTGTTCTTGATCTGCATCGCTTCCGCAACCGTCTTGCCCTTAACCCACTCGGTGGCGAGCGAGGAAGAGGCGATGGCGGAACCGCAACCAAAGGTTTTGAACTTTGCTTCTTCAATCACCTGGGTCTCGGGATTGACGCGGATCTGCAAACGCATGACGTCGCCGCACTCCGGGGCGCCGACCAGACCCGTACCTACTTCAGACTGGCTCTTATCCAGTTGGCCCACGTTCCGCGGATTGTTGTAGTGATCAATTACCTTATCGCTATATGCCATTTTCTTCTCCGTGACTTCGTATCCAGCGTTTGCGTGTCTAACACCAAAAAGTGAATGCTTTTAGTGCGCTTGCCACTCGATCTTTGAAATATCGATGCCTTCTTTCACCATTTCGTACAGCGGCGAAAGTTCGCGCAGCTTCTGCACTACATCGATGACCTTGTCCGCAACGTAATCAACTTCGGCTTCGGTGTTGAAGCGGCCCAAACCAAAACGAATCGAACTGTGCGCCACGTCGTCGCCCAAGCCCAGAGCCTTCAACACATAGGATGGCTCAAGCGACGCAGAGGTGCAGGCCGAACCGCTGGAAACTGCAACATCGTTAATGCCCATCAGCAGCGACTCACCTTCGACGTAGACGAAGCTGACGTTCAGGTTGGCCGGCAGACGGTGCTCCATGGAGCCGTTGACGTGGACGTAGTCCAGGTTGGCCAACAGCTTATCCTTCAGCTTGTCGCGAAGCTTACCCAGCCGCTCTGCCTCGGACGCCATTTCCTCCCCGGCAATCTCGCAAGCCTTGCCCAAGCCAACGATGCCGGGCACGTTGAGGGTTCCCGAGCGCATGCCGCGTTCGTGGCCGCCACCGTCGATCTGTGCTGAAATCTGTACGCGGGGGTTGCGGCGCCGGACATACAGCGCGCCACAGCCCTTGGGGCCGTAAATCTTGTGACCGGTCAGCGAAAGGCAGTCGATGTTCATGGCGTTCACGTCGACCGGGATCTTACCTACCGCCTGGACCGCATCCGTATGGAAGATAACGTTGTGCTGGCGGCAGATTTTGCCAATCTCTGCGACCGGTTGCACCACGCCTATCTCGTTGTTAGCAAACATGATAGTAACCAGAATGGTCTTGTCGTCGATGGCCCGCTTCAGGTCTTCCAGGTCTATCAGCCCATCCGCCTTAACGGGCAGGTAGGTGATGCGGTAGCCGTACTTTTCGAGACGCTTACAGGAATCGAGCACCGCTTTGTGCTCGGTGACCTGGGTAATGATGTGGTTGCCGCGCTCGCGATACATCTCGGCGATGCCCTTGATGGCCAGGTTATTACTCTCGGTCGCGCCCGAGGTAAAGATGATTTCCTTGGCGGTAGCGCCAATCAGCTTGGCTACCTGCTCACGAGCGTGCTCTACGGCCTGCTCGGCTTCCCATCCAAAGGAGTGGTTGCGGCTGGCTGCATTGCCGAACTTGGCGGTGAAAAAAGGAATCATCGCATCAAGCACGCGCGGATCCATCGGCGTGGTGGCGTGGTCATCCATGTAGATTGGCAGCTTTACGTTTGCGGGGGCCGTCACTGCAGTCTCAACGGTGCTCATTGCGCTCTCTCCTGCTTTCAACATTGTTGCACTTCAATTTTGCGAACTATGACTCAGCTGCCCAAACTCACCAGCATGGACTCCACCGGCTTGCCATGGTATTTCCGGCCGGGTTCGTGCTCACACAGATCGGATACGCGAATCGCCTTCAACACATCCGAGATGCTCTCGTTTACCTTGCGCAATGGCTCCCGGACGGTACAGCTATCCGTCAGGTCACATCCATGCGGACCGGTCTCGCAAGAGGTAATAAACAGTGGCCCGTCAATAGCGCCGATCACCTCAAAGGCCGTAATGTCCTCAGGCGAGCGGGAAAGTGCATACCCACCATTGGTACCGGCATGGGAGCGAAGCAGCCCCGCCTTGGTAAGCCGCTGCAGAATCTTGGCCAGCAATTGCGGCGGAATGCCGTAAGCTTCAGCGATGTCCTTAGCACTCAGGGAAGGCATGTCGGGGCGCTCAGCGAGGAACTTCAGCGCCATCAAACCGTAATCCGCCTTCTTGGTGAGCCTCAGCATTCTCGCTATACCTAGAGATGCAATTCCGACCGTGCTGGTCGCATATTCAGTATACGACCTATTTCCAAACAACCACAACCGGTCGCCTCCTGGTGGGCAAGGGGGAATAACGGAGCATCTGGCAGGCCAGCAGGTATTACGCAACTCTTACACCGCTTGGGGCTTGCGGCCACTAGCCTACTGAAGAGGAAACGGAGCAGTAATGATGGCGACCGCCGCGGCAAGCGCAACCACAGAAGCAGCCGAGCTTCAAAGGGCCCTGGAACCGAACCGGGGCAAGTTCCATTGGAAATTTGCATTGGTTATTGGCATCTTCCACCTGGGAGCAGTATTGGCGTTATTTGAGTTTCGCTGGTCTGCCCTGGCGGTATTTGCGGTGACCTGGGTGCTTACCCAGAACGTGGGTATCGGTTTGTCTTACCATCGCCTGCTGACGCACCGCGGCTACGTCGTCCCCAGGTGGCTGGAATACACGATGGCGATCCTGGGCACCATGGCCCTGCAAGGCAGCCCGGTTTACTGGGTCGCCGTGCACCGTCTGCATCATCAATTTACCGACAAACCGGGCGATCCACATTCCCCGCGCGACGGCAAATGGTGGTCGCATATGGGCTGGATTTTGAATGGTTCGCTCCATAACGACAGCGGAGTTCTCAAGCGCTATGCCCCGGACCTGATGAAGCAGGGCTTCTACCGCTGGCTGAATCGATTCCATTGGTTGCCGGTGACGGTGCTGGGTTTCGCCCTGCTGGCGGTGGGCGGCTGGCCGTGGGCGCTATGGGGCATCTTTTTGCGGGTTACGGTCGGCTTGCACGTCACCTGGCTGGTGAACTCCGCGACCCACATTTGGGGTTCAAGGCGGTTCGAGACCCGGGACGACTCCCGCAATAACTGGTGGGTCGCCCTGCTGACCGGCGGCGAGGGTTGGCACAACAACCACCACGCCCACCCGGTTTCGGCTCGCCACGGGATGGCCTGGTACGAACTCGATGTCAATTACTGGGGAATCTGGATGCTGGAAAAAGTGGGCCTCGCCACTAAAGTCAACGCCAAGCGCGTTTGACGCTTTCATCGCTTACGTACGGTTGAGCCCTTTAAACTTCGGAAAAGCGTACTTCCGGGCCTAAAGAGCCTGCGTGAGAACTACCCTTTCGAAATTGAGTCCCGGAGGGACGGCTGAGAGTAGTTGTCACACTGCTCTAAAGGGGCATCAGCCCCACATCTGACGGCACGGCTAAAGCCGTGCCCTTCGTCCTGACTTTTTCGGCGATCTGTGTAGCCCGTACCCTTCAAAGACAGACTCTTCCGCAACCTCTTCAGCCGGCTATCGGAATGCGCCGTTCCGGTACAGGCGCCGCGGGACTAAAACAGTCGACGGTAGATTGTGTCAGGCCGGCGTCCAGCTCATGGATCTCCCGTTCTACGATTTCACGTACGCGCCCCGGCTCTCCCACCGCCCGTAAATTTAGTAGCAGCTCGAGCCGGCCGGCAGGCGAGGCGTCAAGGTCTCCCTCAACGATTGGTTCCTGCCCATTGCCGCAGATCGCCGCCTTGAGGAATCCGGCCGGCGAGGTGACAATCGCTTTCAAGTGAGCGATGGAGATTTTCTCCGCGCTGAGGGCGGTATCGAGATGATCGAGCAAAGGCCCCAGCAGCATCACTGGAGACAGCAAGCCTTTGGGTTCGAAGACCGCTCGCAGGTTCAACCAGGCAAGTGCTGCTTCTGCCCGCGCATATTCTGAATAATCAATCTCCAGTATCTGATCGCCGCTAGCGATGGCCCCGGAGAGGACTTCATTCAACCAGGCTGCAACGCCCTGGCCTGACTTGGCACTTACCTGCCGGGCATTTGGGATGCCGATCTTTGGATAGTCTGGATAGAGGTCAGACTTGGTAAAACAGATCAGATCCGCTTCCTGCAGTTGCTTGTCAAAGAGGAAACGCATATCGGGATTGGCATCCTCTTCAAGCATGGCGCGGGCGCGGAGGGGATCCACCAGCACCGTGAGCGGTGAGAGCTGATAGGTCTCGCTGTACTCGAGCAGCGGACGAAGCACGGTGGCGGAGAGATCGGTACAGCTACCCACCGGCTCGGCAAAAATCACGTCTGGTGCGTACGCGCGGAGATCGCTGATGGCATCGATCAACTGGGAAAGTCGACAACAGAAGCACCCCCCGGTGACCTCGCCCGAGTGCATGCCTGACAAAGCCGCATAGCGGCTGTCCACCAGGTCCATCCCCTGGTCGTTCCAAACCATGGCGCTGCGCAGGCCACTTTGCTGCAACTGGCGCGCGGCGGCCAGAATCAGCGTGGTCTTGCCGGATCCCAGAAACCCGCCTACCAATACCACCCATGGCTTGGCGAAATGGCCACTCATGCACGTCCACCTTCGGTCGACCGACAAACAGGACCCCCATTTTGCCACAAGTCAGGAGCAACTGTTATCGTTAGCGCTTGCCCGAATCCCATGCAGATACCCGGTCTGGTTCTCGTTTCCGCCACCGTCCGCCGCGCGGTTTCTGAGGACTTCGTGAGTCGCCAGTCTCCTGGCCTGGATTCCCCGGATCCCCCGTAGTTGTGGCGGAAGCAACTTCGCGGCCGTCTGCTCAAAGATGAAAAGGTTGAGGTGAATTGTAGATGTCATCTTATGCTGTCCCGGTCCTGGAATCGCCGACACCGGTCGCCCCCGGCGAAGTGCTGCTGATCGCCAGCGGCGATTTGCGCCAATCCGCCAATAAGGTCTGCTGGCCAACCCAGTCGGAGATGGAAAAGCAACTCACCGAAGCCCTGAAGGCCGAGGGCTTTACCCTGCGCCGCGCACACCCCTATCGCGAGGATTTGGGGCACGGCTTTATCAACAGCCAGCGCATGGGCATGGATGTTTTCATGAAGATCCATCCTGACGCGCCGGTAATTGTCGCCGAAGCCGTGTGGCAGTACAGCCACAACGTCTTCTCCGGGCTTCAGCATCATCGCGGCCCCATTCTCACGGTAGCTAACTGGTCAGGGCAGTGGCCCGGGCTGGTGGGCATGCTGAACCTGAATGGCTGCCTGCATAAGGGCGGAGTGAACTTCAGCACCCTGTGGAGCAAAGATTTCAAGGACGAGTTCTTCCGCAATGGTCTGCGGCAGTGGCTTAAGGGACACGCGATCGAACAGGATTTGAGCCACGTGCACGACCTGGACGTTTCCCTTCTGCCGAAAGCGGAGAGAGAGTTGGGCGCGTTACTGGCCCGTGATCTCAAGACGCGCAAGGCAATCCTCGGCGTCTTCGATGAGGGCTGCATGGGCATGTATAACGCCATCATCGAGGACTATCTCCTGAATCCCACGGGCGTCTATAAGGAACGGCTCAGCCAGTCGGCCCTGGTGGCCGGCATGGCCAAGGTGACCGACGCCGAGGCACAAGCGATTCGCCGCTGGCTGGACGGCCGCGGACTGACCTTCGTTGTGGGCACGAACGAAGAAACTGAACTCACCGACCGGCAGATCCTGGGGCAGTGCAAGATGTATATCGCGGCGATGCGGATTGCCGATGAGTTCGGCTGTGATGCCATCGGAATCCAATACCAGCTAGGCCTGACGGACCTGGCCCCGGCTTCCGATCTGGTCGAAGGCCTGCTCAACAACGTGGACCGTCCGCCGGTCTTCGATGCCAACGGCCGCGAGCTGTATGGCGGCAAGCCCCTGCCGCACTTCAACGAAGTGGATGAATGCGCGGGCTTGGACGCGCTCACCACCAACCGGGTCTGGAGTGCGATGCAACTTGACCCGGCCACGACGCTGCACGACGTTCGCTGGGGTGAGTATTACAGCGGCGGCGATATCGACGAATTCGTCTGGGTTTTTCAGATCTCCGGCGCAGTGCCCGCTTCGCATATCGCGGGCGGCTATGCCAAGGCGCGCAGTGAGCGCCAGGTTCCGATGTACTTCCGGCTGGGCGGGGGTACGCTGAACGGAATCTGCAAGCCTGGACACGTGGTTTGGAGCCGCGTCTTTGTTGAAGGCGGCGCGCTGCATGTTGACCTGGGCCGGGCAACCGCGATCGAGTTACCCGCCCAAGAGACGGAGAGGCGATTGAAGTCGGTCACCCCGCAGTGGCCCATTATGCATACGCTGCTGCACGGCGTTACCCGCGACCAGTTCATGGCCCGGCATCGAGCGAACCATCTCAATGTGGCCTACGCTCCGACCAGCCAGGTAGCCGACCAGGCAATGGCCGCCAAGGCGGCAATGATGGCGGAACTGGGCATCCACGTTCACCTTTGTGGGGATTAAGAGGTTATAACCAGGAAAGGACACCGCCCCGATGCTCGTGCCTCTGTCTACAGACTCAAAGGAAGCTGGCTATACGAAACAGCCACTAATCCCTAAGGGCCTGGCTGTGCCCTTCTTCCTGGTGACCGCGCTTTTTTTTCTTTGGGGAGTTCCCAGCAATCTGAACGATGTTCTTATCCGTCAGTTCATGAAGTCGTTCGCCATTTCCCGTTTCCAGGCCGGCCTGGTGCAGTCCGCCTTTTATATGGGTTATTTTCTTTTGGCCATTCCCGCTGCGCTGCTGATGCGCAAGATGGGCTATAAATTCGGCATCGTGGTGGGGCTGCTGCTATTTGCCACCGGGAGCTTCCTCTTCTGGCCAGCCGCTCTTATCGGACGCTACGGTTTCTTTCTCCTGGCGCTATTCGTCATCGCCAGCGGACTCTCCTTCCTGGAGACCGCTTCCAATCCTTTTGTCGCCCAGTTGGGCTCGCCGGAAAGTGCTGCCCGCCGTCTCAATTTTTCCCAGGCATTCAATCCTTTGGGCGCTATTACCGGCGTGCTCGGGGGCACGGTGTTCATCTTCTCCGGCATCGAATTGACACCGTCTCAGACCTCCGCCATGCAAGCGGCCAACACCTATGATACCTACCTGAAGCATGAGACGATGCGCGTGGTGGTTCCCTACCTGGTGCTGGGAGTGATTACACTCATCTGGGCTTTCCTGATCGCCCGGACCAAGTTCCCCACCATCGCCCGGGAGCACGAGGATAGCCAGGACCATGGCAGTTTCAAGGAACTGCTGCGTTACCCAAATTTTCTCTTCGCCATCGTCGCCCAATTCCTGTATGTAGGCGCGCAGGTGGGCACCTGGAGCTACTTTATCCAGTATGTTCAGGATGGCACCCATGAGCCGGAAAAGATCGCCGGATATTTCCTCACCGGCACGCTGGTGGCCTTCGGCGTGGGCCGATTCAGCTCCGCGGCGCTGATGCGGTACGTAAAGCCCGCCTATCTAATGGGCGTTTACAGCCTGGTGAATATTGTCCTGGTGGCGATTGGCGTTGCTTTTCCCGGCTGGGTTGGACTATGGGCGATCTTCGTTACCAGCTTTTTCATGTCAGTCATGTTCCCGACGATCTTCGCCCTTGGCATCGATGGGCTGGATCAGAATACGAAGATTGGTGGATCGCTGATCGTCATGGCGATCGTAGGGGGCGCTGTGCTCACCCCGCTTATGGGCTGGATTTCACAGACGCAGCACAGTATCGCCGCGGCCTACATGGTCCCGCTCTTTTGCTACTGCGGCATCGCGCTTTATTCCTTTGTCGGGGTGCGCATGAAACGGAGAGAGCCTCTCGCAGGAGGGAGCTTATGATGCGCACCGCCAAGGCCGTCTTCTCGCTGTTCACATTGCTGATGATGATGACTGGCCTAACGGCCGCAGCGCAGCCCGCGCCGGATTGGCAAACCAGGCTGGGGCAAATACTGCCCTTGCTCGGACACCGCAACTGGATCATGATCGTGGACTCAGCGTATCCGCTGCAGAGTTCCGCCGGAGTGGAAACGCTGGAGACAAACACTGACCAGTTGGAAGTGATCCGCACGGTGCTGGGCACAATCGACAAATCGATCCATGTGCGGCCGATTGTCTACATGGATGCAGAGTTACCCTTCGTGCCCGAGAAAGATGCTCCCGGAGTGACGGCCTACCGTCAAGCAGTGAAGACCGCCCTCAAGGGCCGCGCAATCACGTCACTGCCACACGAACAGATCATCGCCAAGGTGGACGAGGTGGGAAAGACCTTTCACATCGTCGTTCTTAAGACCACCATGACGGTTCCGTACACCTCTGTCTTTCTGCAGCTCAATTGCAAGTATTGGAGCGATGACGCGGAAGCGCAGATGCGCAAAGCCATGAGCGCCAGCGGCGTGAAGTAGCATAACAACTCAGCAGAGAGAGCCAGCACGGCATGAAGAGGCTGCAAGCCGTGAAGGCCCTCTCCGCTTAAATCAGAACTGGAAAACGGCTTTCAGTTGGACAATTCGCGGGGAGGCGTCGCCCCCCAGGAACGAGCCGTAGACGCTGGTGGGAGGACTCGCCGTGCTGACAACGGATCCGAAGGTTGGAGACGAAAAGTCGAAATCGGGATTCTGGAAGTTCGGGTGGTTGAGGACGTTAAAGCCTTGAGCGCCAACCTGAACTTTCCCGGATTCCAAACCAGGCACTTTGAAGCCCTTCATCACCGATAGGTCGGTGTTGAAGTATCCGGGGCCGGTGAATTGGTTTCTTCGCTGTCCACCGAACGAGGTGGGGTTGGCGAAATAAGTGCTTGCAGGGCCCCCGAAGCAGGGAGTGACCGTAGCCGCTTTTCCGCAGTGGTGGGAAACCGCAGGGTTGACCACATTGGCCAGCATCCAGTCGGATGCGGTGTTCCCATAATTCGGCTCCAGAGCATCTGTGACGGTGCCGTCGGTCACGCTGAAGGGAAAGCCCCTGTGCCAGAAGAGTGTGCCCCCGATTTGCCAGTTGTCGGTTAGCAGCCGAGGACCGCCGAAGTGAGGAACTGTGACCAGGTAGCTTCCGTTCAAGCTGTGCCGAACGTCGTAGTCAGCATTCCCGTAGTTCTGCAAAGCCAGATTGAAGGGATCAATAGAGTTTCCAGGGCTGTATTGGCCCAAGGAGTTAATGCCGAAGGGCACAAAACCGCCGTTCGAGATCTCATCGAGGGCGTGACTGTAAGTATAGTTAAAGCCCAAGGTCACATACTTCGATTGATTTTTGACCGATACCAGCAAGCCGTTGTAGTTGGAGCTGGCCTTGCTCTGAATCTCAGTAACGGTGGCGAACGAGGGAAGCGCCGGTGTCGCTGGCGCTCCGCCAAATCCATAAGTATTCACTCCATTGTTGACGACCGGCTCGTGATATCCGTGATTGCCAACATACCCGATCTGGACGCTTGTGGATCTGCCGATCTGCTGCTGGATTTGCAGGCTGTACTCTTGGTAAGTAGGGTAGTGGATGTTCTTATCGGTGTTATAAACCGAGGGTAGCGTGAAATTGGGGTTTGTCGCATAGATGGAACTGTAACTGCCGCCGGAGGCAAATCCGGTCTTGAAGGATTGATTGGTGCCGGCAAGAAGTGTGGCATAGCTACCGGTTAGGGCAGGGTCTGCCAGTCCTCCGACAACAGTAAACTGCGGGTTCAGCGGGGGATTGTTGAGCAAATCATCAGCGAAAGTTGCGGGGAAAATATCGGTAAACATGCCGTAGCCGCCGCGCACAACCATGGTGGGATGGTTCGGCGGTGACCAGGTAAAGCCGATGCGGGGATCGACTGTGACGCCCTGCAAGCCATTGAAAGCCTGACGCAAACCGGTCAAGATGACGCTGTCATAGGGAGTATCGAGGCCGGCGGTGATGCTGGTGTAGTTGTTTCCAAAACGGCCGAAGCAATTAGTCTGGCACACCGCGTTTGAGTTATGCTCCACGCGAATGCCGGCGGTGAACTGGAAGTTGGGAGTGAATTTCCACTGATCCTGGACGTAGAAGCCCATGTTGTAGAGTGCGATTGGTTCTGAGAGACGCAGGGGAAAGTTCTGCGTGGCCTCGTACAGATAGCCGTTCCCAAAATAGTCCTGGGGTCCCAACGGGCCATTCGACGCCGGCCCGAGTTCGGTTCCATTCGGGGTGGTATTGATGCCGAGGTCAAAGTCGGTCACATCGTTCCGCTTGAAAGTAAAACCGAATTTCACCGTGTGCTTGCCCTTGTTCCAACTTACGTCATCGTTGAACTGGTATTGAGTTACATTTCTTCCTTGCGGCCATTCATAATCCTCACCACCCAGAGCGGTAAAGGATCCGTCGCCAAATGTCATCGCATAAGGGAAGGTGGCGGCGGCGAGAGCTGGATTGGCGCTGACAAAGAGATCTCCATACCATGACGCTGCGAAGAGAAACTGGTTCACTATGCTGGCCCCGAAGGTGTGCGTCTCCTCTAACTGGCCTTCGTAGTCAGGCTGAGAACTCAGCGCATTGAATGCCGGATTGATAGGGTCGACAAACGTCGGTTGGACGCCGTAGTCCCACCTGAAATGGACGAACATGTTGTCATTTGGGCCGAGTTTGTGGTCCAACCGCGCGGTTACCAAATCCTCAGGAAGGAAGTTCTTGGGATTCGCCTCAAAAGAGTTTGCGTAGCTTGTTCCGGCGTAGGGAGTAGCCCGCGTGGCGCCTGGCGCGGTGTTGTAAAGATTAAAGATGCGTTGGTAAAAAGGGATTTCCGCCGGGTTTTTCGCTGCCAGATTGGCGAGAACGGAGGATTGGTAGTAGGCACTGGGGATCAGTACAAAATCCGCCGGCGCGGTCACGAAGCGCAAACCTTCATAGTTGACGAAGAAAAACGTCTTGTCTTTGATGATGGGGCCACCCAGGGAAGCTCCCCACTGGCTGGCATTGGAGAATGGCTGGGGAGCATGTGAGTGGTCATTGAACCAGTCGTTCGCATTCATGTCACTGTTGGTCCAGTAGTAAATCGCGTTGCCATGAAAACTGTTGCTTCCGGAGCGGCTGACGATGTTTTCCTGAATGCCTCCCAGGGATCCGTATTGCGCGCTGTAGGCGTTGGCTACTACGCTAACCTCGCCGACATCATTGAGGCCCAGAAGCAAATTGCTGGGACCGGAATTGTTCAGGTTCAGGAAAGGATCGTTGTCTCCCGCGCCGTTCACTGTGAAGTTGTTTGAGGACGCAGGCAAACCGAAAGCGGAGGAGTTACCATAACCGCCCTGGGAATTCATGACTACACCCTGGGTCGTCTGGACAGGATAGGTAATGTCCCCACCAGGGTTGGGGAGGTTTTGTACCTGCTCCATCGTAAACGTAGTCGATAGATCAGAATTCTCGGTTTGCAGCAAGGGCTCCTCATCACCCTCGACCTGAACGGATTGTGAGGCCTGGGCCAGAGCGAGCTTCAGGTTTCCGTTTGTTATCTGACCGACACGGACAGTGACATTGAGTTGCGTGGTCTGAAAGCCCCCTGCACTCACGGATACCTGGTAGGCGCCGGGTGGCAGCAGGGATACGCGATAATCGCCCGCTCCACCGGTCTTGACCTGGTTCACGGCTCCGGTTCCGGTGTTGGTGACGGTTATAGATGCACCGGGCACCGCAGCGCCCGCAGGGTCCACTACCGTGCCAGCGATATCGCCGGAAATGATCGTCTGCGCTTTGAGGGGTGCGGGGGCAAGTGCAAGTGCCGCGGACCATATGATTGAGGAAAGGGCGAAGACTAAGATGGCTGGGCGTGCTGGCTTTGACAGAAATCGATTCACAGGACCTCCTCCAAGTGCAATGCCGTCCTTTCTTAGTCGTTCTGACCGGCACGGGATGGAACAGCGCGTAACAATGAGTGAACGCGGATCCGGAGCGCGTAGGGTCCGCTTGTATGGTTAGATTCGGTAGACACGTCCCAGATTTTTCTGAAACTAAAAAAACAGATCCGCACTCCTGCACAAGTGCAATGCGAGGACGGAAATCTTTGCTTTAGGATTTAGTTGAGGTCAACCAGACACTAACTTCTTTGAGAGGTGAGGATGGAAGGCTCTCTATCCATAGGTGCCCGAGAGCGCTGATCGAAGGCACAGCGAAGCTAAATCAGCATCACTGTTCGTGCGAACAATTGCGCAACTTCAGAACTGACACCCAGCGGGGTAGCACTACACCTCGAGCAGCGTTACTTCCTTGACTTGGCTGCGCCCGGTCTTCATCGGCGTGACCAATAACGTCTTTAGCTCCCAAGGGGCAAGATCAATGGTGTGCTCCAGGCCCAAGGGGGAGCTCTTAAGAGTTGCCTGAGTGGGCTTTCCCGATCGCTCCTGCAGACGCACAATGGTTCCGTCCGGCACCCGTTCGGCGCGCTTGATCGCCAACACCCACACATTGCCAGGCATGATCTCGAGAAAGGACTGCTCCCATGGTTCGGTGCCGTGATGTGCAGAGTCCATCACATACTCAGCAGGCGTTTGTAGCTCTTCGGCACGGCGATCGAGGGCTAATTCTGCGTAACCACCACGGCCACCCAGCAGCCAGAACCTGCGCTCCTGCCTTCCCTGGTCCTGCCAGGCGTTATTGTCATCGTGCGGTACCTGGTTCGGGTTATGACGAGCAAAGGGCGCCGAGCGGATTAACACAGTGCGAAAAAGCGAATGCAGGCAGTCATAGCTGTAGGTCTGGTTGTTGAGCAACGCCACGGTGTAGTCGGCATTTCCAATTCTCCCCTGCACTGCTCCCCAATCCTGATAAGGCTCTTCTTGCCCATTGGTGGTGCGCTCCACCACCTGCCCTGGCACTCTTGCGTAGATTTTCGGCTGCGTGAGCGCCGTGGGGATTTCGAGCTTGAGTATCTGCTCATGCTCCCGCCAGTCGATTACGAAGCGAAGCTCGACAAAATCGAGTCCGGCAAATTCTGCTATGTCGAGAACGATTTCCGAATTTTGCCACGAGGCCCGCTGACGCGTGACCCGGGTGACCGGCCCGTTCTCAATCACTGTGGACGAGACCAGCGTGGGGCGCCCCATCTCCTGCCGGAACTCATTGATGCCGTGCGCCCAGGTGTCGCTGGTATCGCTGATGGCCACCAGGCCTATGGGACCAGCCAGCAGCTCACTGCCATCCTCGGCCTTCAAAGAAGAAATACCAAAGCCGGAGTTCGAGACAGAGACGAAGTCTCGATAGGCCTCAGGAGCCGGCGGGTCGCCATGCGCCAGGGTGAAAACCTTGTATCCACAGGGAGGCAGTTCCACCCACGCCGACAGCCGGGGAAAAAAGTTGGTCATGCTCGCGGATGGTCTCCACTGCACGGGTATCCTTTTGCCGTCCTTGGAAGAGAGACAGGTGATGGGGGATTTACGTGATGGATCCTGCTCGGTGTAGTACTCGACCAGAGCCTTTCGCCTCCAGGGAAGCGGATTGAAGAGGAAGACCGCGCCCTCTTCCACTGTGCTCAGATCGACCCGCTTGGCCATCAGTTCCAGTGTTTCCACCTTTGAGGTTTGCGCGACCTCGCAAGCGTAACCGACACTGTCACGTACATCCTGATAATCGGAGTAGAGCGAGGTTCCAGCCATCATGTCGTGGAACTGGCAAAACAGAACCTTCCACCACGCTTCGGCATACTGATCTGCCGGGTATGCGCAGCCCGCGCTTAGATTGGCTACAAGAGAGATGGTCTCGGCCTCGCCTAGCCAGCGCTCGGCGCGCCGGTTAAGGAACTTTCCTTCTCCATAGGCCGAATAACATCCGCGAGAGTGGTGCTGCAACTCGGTTCGGACCACGGGCAACGCAGAAAATGCGGAGGAGCTTTCCACCGCCAGGAAGAAATCGCGCAGGGTGCTGAAGCGCAGTTGGGGCAGGCTTGCATCCTGCTGCAAAGCGAGAATCTGCTGTATCTGTTCTTTGGTGACGGCCCCGCCATGATCGCCCACTCCGAGGAAGAACGCTGCATGATCAAAGCCCGGCGCGAATGCTCCGGTAGCCGCGGGTTGAATCAGTTTGGGGCCCGCGTCATAGCTGTGCCAGATTCTCAGGGTAAGAACGCGCGATCCGTCGGCGCCCTCCCACCAGAACAGAAGAGGCAAATCCATTTCGTGCTCCTGGGGGCGCATGAAGACGTAATAGCCGTATCCCGCACGTTTCAGGATGGTGGGCAGGCCGGCGGCGTGGCCGAAGGAATCTGGATTGAAGCCGATTTTGACTTCCGCCCCCAGAACGGACTGGCAATAAGCCTTGCCGTAGAGCGCGTGGCGGACAAAGCTCTCGGTCGCGGGAATATTGCAGTCGGGCTCCACTGGCCAACCGCCAACTACCTCCCAGCGCCCCTCGCGAATTCGCTGTTTGATTTCACTCAGCATCTCTGGATCGGCGCGTTCGACCCAACGGTAGTGGGCCGACGACGAGTGGCTGTAGCAGAATCCAGGAGTCTCGTTTATGCGATTCAGAGCACTGCGAAAGGTGGTGAGCACGGTATCCGAGCCGTCGCGCCACGGCCATAGCCAGGCGGCGTCGATATGGGAGTAGCCGATGATGTGGATGACTTTCTTGTTCCCCAACTGTCCATCCGCTGCGTGCTGCGCCCATGCCGGCGCGGTAGCCATCGCTCCCAGCGATGCGCTCCCCTGAATAAGAAAGTCTCGTCTTGAAAGGCCCTTCCCTTGCTTGCCCATATCCTGCGCTCTCCCTGGTTTGGCTGACGGGTAGAATTGTCGGTGTTATGGCCGAACCACTGCAAGCACTTATATACGCGCAACCGCCCAGCGATCCGTGGAGCACCTCGCGTTCCCTGCTTGAGCGCTCTCGCCGGTCTCTGGCCGGCGGCGTGAGCAGCCCATTTCGCGCCAAGGCCCCGGTTCCACTCTTTCTTGCGGATGCCTCGGGAAGCATGGTCACGGACGTGGATGGCAACCGGTACATCGACTACGCGCTCGCCTGGGGTCCGCTGATTCTGGGCCACCGCCATCCGAAGCTGGTTGCAGCGATCCGGGAGCAGGCCGACCGGCCGCACATCTATGGCGCCCAGCATGAGCTGGAATATCAGGTAGCGGAAATGATTCAGGAGCTGGTTCCCTGCGCGGAGCGGGTCGCGTTCACCAGTAGTGGGAGCGAGGCAGTGCAGATCGTGTTGCGGCTCGCACGGGCCTTCACCCGGCGCAAGCTCATCGTAAAGTTCGAGGGGCACTATCACGGGTGGATGGACTCGGTTTTATTGAGCTATAAGCCAAGTGCCGACCAGCTGCGACACGCTGAGCCTTTCGACGGCGTCCTCGGATCGGCTGGGCAAGTAGCCAACGCCGTCGACAATACCCTTGTTTTGCCGTGGAACGATGCGGAAAGACTAGAGGCGCTGCTTCGGGAGCATGGGTCTGAAGTTGCCGCCATCATCATGGAGCCTGTTCTCTGCAACAGCGGATGCATTGAACCGGGCGACCATTATCTAGAGCAAGTGGCAGAGTTGGCTAAGCGGCACGGAGCGCTGCTGATCTTTGACGAGGTCATCACCGGCTTCCGCAGAGACATCCGAGGCGCGCAGAGCTACTACAACGTGATCCCCGATCTGGCGACGCTGGGCAAGGCCATCGGTGGTGGGCTGCCTTTGAGCGCGGTTGTGGGCCGCGGCGAGATCCTGGAGATGATGTTCAAAGAGGGAGTGGCCTTTGGCGGGACGTTCAACGGCAATCCACTCTCCCTGGCTGCGGCGCTGGCGACGCTTACCGAGCTGGCACAAGCTGGGGGAGAGCCATTGAAGCAGGCGAATCAGAGAGGAGAGGAGATCATGCGAGGAATCCAGGCCGCGGCCTACAAGCATGATCTTCCGCTGCTGGTCACCGGTTTTGGAACCGCCTTTGCCCTGCACTTCACCCAGCGTTCGGAATTGCGCGACTATCGCGACGTGCTGGAAGATGATCCGGCGTTGTTGCAGCGGTGCCTGCTTGAGAGCCTGCGGGAAGGGCTCGTCCTGGTGCCCGATGGCCGCATGTATGTGTCCACGGTACATACCGAGGAGGATGCGGCACGAACCATCTCCGCCATGGACCGGGTTTTCAGCCGTCTCCAGGAGGAGGTCAGTAGCACTTCGAGGTAAGTTCGCCTTCTACGAGAAAGAAACCAGGGGCAAACAGATGCCCCTGATCTCTGCGATGTTCGGTTTGCGTCCGAGCTAGAAGGTTGCTCTCAGCGCGAACTGGCCAAAGCGGCGCTCGTCGTGGTTGCCGCCCAGAGCGAGGGATCCAAGCCCACCCTTAAGCATACCGACCGTCAACGGGGTCGTTTCAGGGCTGGCTAACGAGCCATCATATTCCAGATTGGTTTCATTTACGTAGTAGTTGTGGTGGTTGAAAATGTCAAATCCCTCAGCGCGGAATTCCAAGCCAAATCGCTCGGTGATAGCAAATCTCTTGCTGACGGCGACATCGCTGTTCCACGCGCCCGGGCCCCTGAACGCGTTGCGCCGGGTCATGTTGCCGGGAAACGGCCCAAGATCAGAGATGCCCAATTCAGGGTTAAGGGAAGCGAAGCTAGCCGGAAGGGGAAGGGTTAGGCCATTGAAGTTGTTTGGACCGACTGCCTGCGGCGAGGAGGCGACCTTTTACTGGCTGATGGGAGTGGCCGGCGTCAAGCGAGGGACCGTGTAGTAGATTTCGACGTTGCTATAGTCGAATACCGAGAACGGAGTGCCGGTACGAGCAGTAAAGATGCCCGAAGCCACCCACCCACCCAGAGCCCGGCCGAGAAAGCCCTTTTCTTGCTTTAACCAAGGCGTTTCCCAGATAGGGGAAACAACGACGCGATTGCGCACATCGTAATCGGAGCTTCCCCAATCGAGACCTGGGTCGAGCAAATTAGTGTAGCCAAGGGATCCAATATAACCAGAGCCGCCCTGCGAGTCTGAGCCAAAGGTCGAACTCAAATCATCCAGCGAGTGCGACCAGGTGTAATTCGTAATCAGACTAAGCCCCGTATGGTGGAGGTCTTGTGTCTGGAACTTGAGGTTAAGAGCGGCGTAGGAGCTCGAGCCTAAACTGCCGCGCATGTTGATGTTCGAGTATTGGGCGTTGGGACGCGTAAGGCAGGTAGCTACTCCAGTGTCGGAGTTCACATACCCGGTATTGTCACATGCATCGCCCGTGACTAACGGGTCGCCAAGGGAGACTTGACCCATGCCAGGTGATTGATGTTCTCGATGTCGTAGAGGTGAGTTCCCTTCGCGCCGCTATAAGATGCTTCTACCACCGTGTTGCGCGCAATCGATCGCTGAACAGACAAACTCCAGAACTGGGTCTGTGCCACCTGGATGTTGGGATCCGGCATACGCAATTCAACAGGAGCCAGGTAGCTGGTAGGACCGGGAAGGCCCAACGGGCCAAGGTTATTATTCGTAACCAGGGTTGAGCAATTGGCATCCGAGGCCGCGCAGTTGGAACTCAACACGGCGCTCGCCGGTGGATTGAAGCTGGCATTGTAGGTAACGTTGCCGAAGTTGCGTTCGTAGCTGATGCCGTAGCCACCTCGAATGCTGGTCGAACCATTGCCGAAGACATCAAAAGCAAAGCCGATGCGGGGGGCAACTGAGCCCCACCGCGGAGCCCAGAACTGACCGATCGAACTCTGATCGGCAATCTCGACACCGCCGGTTCTGGTTTGCTGCTCAATGCCCGAGCCCGGACCAAAGTAGAAATTGGAGTCCAATTCAGGCTTATTGTTGTGCTGAACTCCGTAATGCTCGTAGCGCAGGCCGTAGTTCAGGGTAAACCGGGGAAATACGTGGAAGCTGTCCTCGGCATAAACAGCCCAGTCTTTATAGCGGTAGCTACGGCCGTAGCTGGCAGATTGCAGCGGCGGCGTCACGGCGCAAGAGGGACCCGAGAGTAAATTACCGTAAATATCGACGCTGCAGGGGAGCTTGCCCTGGGGATTGACTCTGGCCTGAAAGGCGATCAGCTGGCTTCCACCTGGATTTCCCGACGTGTTGGTCAAGTCGTTAAAGCTGTCCTGGAGAGTATCGCCAAGCTGCTCTACAGCTTGCGCGTAAGCGCCATAGGCCACGTTGAGCTGTATATAGGTAAGGCCGCCTCCAAAGCGCATGGCGTGCCGGCCCTTGGTCCAGCTCAAATCATCCTGCGGTTGGATGGTGTTTTGCGGACCGCCGTAGGGCAAACCACCGTCGCCGGGTTCCCCTTCGTTTTGCAGGCCCGGCAGTTGAATTACGCCGCCCGTGACCGGGTCCGTAGGCGGAACAATCATCAGGTTCGGCGTATTGGTGAGCGAAGTATCGAAGGAGGTGTTGTTGTTGAAGCGGGTATAGCTGATCTTTGCGCTATTCAAGAGACTGGGGCTGAAGATGTGGTTCAACGAGATATAGATAGCTGGAGTTTACGACAGTAGTGCCCGGTGTCGTATTGGGAGTACGCGCTGTAACGTGTCTGAGCCCTTGAACTCATCCAGGTTCTGCCTGGCCACCCGGCCATACATCGTAGTTTTATCGCTTAAATTAAAGTCAATGCGCCCGACAAGACTGTAGGTGTTCTGGGGCACATCGCCGCCGGCATCGAACGGCACCTTGAAGTTAACAATATCGAAGACCGGAGTCGCGGCTGGAACCGGTGTCACGCCGTTGACCGGGCCAACGTGGTCCACGTTCGCCGCGTAGCTGCCCGGCGGTGGTAACGGCGCCGGAGGCGGGAGACGCGCCCGTACCGTAGTTTGCGAAGTAGGACTGGGTATTTGCCGGGAGCATGGAAAGAAATGCCGGGTCGAGGATCTCGTTGGTTTCCGAGGCCTGGCTGCGAACGCGCGTCCACTCGGTGCTCTCAAAAATGAACAGCTTATTTTTGATGATGGGTCCACCCGCGGCAAAACCAAACACATTCCGAGTGTACGCGCCTTTGGGATCGACAATCGAACCAGCAGCCTGATTTGCCGCGTCGTTGGCGTAAGTATTGGCGGTGTAGGCAGAAAGACGGTTGAATTCCCATGCAGAGCCGTGGATAGCATTGGTGCCGGACTTGGTGGTCAGGTTGACAACCCCGCCCGAGGCGCGCCCATACTCCGCCGAGAAGTTATTGGTAACGACGCTGTATTCCTGCACCGAATCGATGGGAGTGATGTTGCCGATGTTCACGCTAAAGACGGCTACATTCTCTGCGCCATCCAACAAAATTTCCGTGCCCGCTTCGCGCTGGCCATTGATGGAGACGCCGACACCCTGGTTGGAAACATTCTGGCCGCTATTGCCGCCGCTAGCGGAGATACCACCCTGCGTGTTGTCGCCGGAGCTGATATTTCCCGACAAGGCAACAAAGTCATAGGGGTTTCGGGTGAGGCTCGGCAAATGAGACAGCTGTAGCGTGTCGACGACCTGGGAAAGTTCCTGGGATTGCGTATTCACGGCAACACCGCCCTCGCCGACCACCTGCACTTCCGTGGTCTCGGCGCTAACGGAGAGCTTGGCGTCAACCGTAGTATGGCCACCGACCGTCACCTCAGCGTTGGCGGAGAATGGCTTGAAGTTCCCCGAACTTATTGTGATCTGATAAGAAGCGGGCTCCAGCCCGCTCACCAGGTAAGCGCCGGTCGCAGAGGTCTGGGTTGTACGCTCGGCACCGGTGGCGACATTCTTCAAAGTCACGGTTGCGCCCGTGATCACCGCGCCTGACTGATCTGTAACGGTTCCTGCGATTTGTCCGCTCTCGACCTGCGCCGAGGCGATTGCCCCGAATGCAAGCATGATGGCGAGGACGCCAGCAAGGTGATGCAAAAAGCTCTTCATAAATTTTTACCTCGAATAGGTTGGCTATGTGTTTTGCAATTAGCAGCCGGGTAAACCAGAAACGGATAAATCACCGGAACAGGGGCCTTGTCTGCGTCGTGGCAGAGAGCATTTCACGTTGGCAGTTGCCACGATTGCAATCGAATCGCCAAACACCAGAAAGGCGACAAAAGTTCACATTTGTTTACAACTAAAGGACCTACTCAGGAAACGGGAACGCCAAAATGGGAACTACATCTATCGTGGGATACCATTTTCCATAGAACTTCTATGCGATATAGCAACAAATTGGACACTTTCAGTGCACTGACTGTCCCACTACGCGGCGGAAAGCTGCTTTTCTTTCATTACGTGGGGTCGTAGCGCGCCAACCAGTGGCTACCGGCCTTTTCTTCGCGACGAACCAAATGACCGCCGCATCCCAGCCCGGATCCCTGCTTCACCAAAGTTCCGTAGGAAATTCCGGTTCGAAGACATCGCACGCGGGTTTCCGGATACTTTCCCGGTTCGGGTGCTGCACTCATATAGCCAAAGTAACGTTTACTAAGTAAGAAACAAAAGGTACATTACCTGGGAGCTTTCCGCGTTAGCCTGCTGGACGCAAGCTTTGGCAGCGTGCGTGCAACAGTGGCGGTATACCTTAGCCCCAGATCAGTTCGAATTCCGGAGGAATGAATGAAATTGCACGGCCGGTGGATAGCAGGAATCGTTCTGCTGCTTTTGATTGCGCTGCCTCGGCTCCCACCATGCGGTGGCACAGGTAAACAGCGCAGCAATTCATGGCACAGTCACCGACCAGTCGGGTGCGGTTATTCCGAACGCAACCATTACTGTTTTTAATACCAGCACGGGGATCACGACCACCGCCACTGCCAATAGCAAGGGATCTTTTGCGGTGACGCCGCTGCAGCCGGGCGGCCCGTACACCGTCACCATTTCGTCATCCGGCTTCGGAAACTATCAGGAGAACGACCTCACCCTCAACGTAAATGACGATCGCGAGGTGACCGGCAAGCTCCAGATAGGCCAGACAGCGCAAACGGTGGAGGTCGAGTCGAGCGCGGTGCAGGTGGAAACTTCCGAGACACAACTCAAGACCGATATTCCCGCATCTCAGATTTCTGAGTTGCCTCTCCTGGGTCGCGACGCCTCCCAACTGGAAAAGACTGCGCCCGGCGTGATGGAGGCGAGTGATCGCTTCGGGACCTTCTCGGCCAACGGTTCGCAAACGACGCAAAGCAATTTCCTGCTGGATGGCGCCGATGTGAACGATGGCCCATTGCAGGACCTTGGCATTGTAGTTAACCCTGACGCTATCGCCGACGAGGTGATTGTTACCAGTACGTTGAATCCCGAATACAGCCGGAATTCAGGGGCGATCATCAACCAGACGCTAAAAACCGGCACCAACGCCTTCCACGGAAATGCCTTCGAGTTCTACCGCGATACCTTCTTGAATAATGGCAACTACTTCTCTCTAACTCGTCCTCCTTTCCACCAAAATCTCTTCGGCGGTACCCTCGGTGGCCCGGTTATCAAGAATAAGCTGTTCTTCTTTGTCGCCTACCAGGGCTTTAGGAATACGACCGGAGCAACGCAGCAGACGCCTGTGTTTAGCCCCGCCCAGCTCTCGGGCGATTTCACCGCGGACAACAATCTCACCACCCAAGGCCCAAACTCTGCTGGATTGTCGAGTAACCCGATTCCCTTTGCCATCGGCGGGTGTGCCGCCGGAACCCCGTGGAACCAGTGCCCTGCGATCGCCAAGGGCGTTCTGCCTCAGGGCGCCTTTAATCCGCTGGCCCTGACGCTGACCCAGAAATATGTGCCGGCTTCCAACGTAACTACCACAAACAATGGCGTAACGTCGTATCTCTATAACTTCAACACTTCCGATTCCCAGGTCGGAGACCAGGGCGTTATCCGCGCGGACTACCATCTTTCCGCGAACGACACTCTCTGGGGGTCAAGCGTTTTTGAATCCTCGCCCTTTACCTCTACTTTGCCGTACGTAGGATCGACTCTCCCTGGCTTCGCGGAAACGAATGCACAACACTTCAAGATCTTCAACGGTGATTACACGCATACATTCAATGCGTCCACCATCAACGAGCTGCGTGCCGGCTATTTTCGCTTCAATTACACTGCTGTAAGCCCGCAGACGATCCTCCCTCCAAGCAGTGTGGGCTTCAACATAAATCCGCAATCTCCGCTGACGAGTCTGCCGCTCATGCAGCTCACCGGATATTTCGACCTTGGCTTCAGCCCCAACGGCCCGCAGCCGCGTAAGGATACCAATCTTCTAGGCACAGATATCTTCACCAAAATCGTCGGCACTCACAGCCTGAAGTTCGGGGCCACTTTCGAGCAGTTTGGGGTGGCGAATCCCTATTACGCGCAGAACAACGGCGAGTACTCGTACAACGGAACCGGCAGCTACAGTTCGGGAGATCCGGCCATCGACTACCTCGTGGGTATACCTTCGACTTACGTACAAACATCGGGAAGCCTGATTGACGCTAAGTCGCACGAGTACTACCTCTTCGCACAAGACAGCTGGAGAGTGACCAGCGACCTCACGGTGAATTACGGAATCTCCTGGGACGTCGAGACACCCTGGGCAAATCATCAGTTCAATGGGGAAGGTATTAGCTGCTGGCAAAACAGTAATGCCACCTCAAAGATCTATCCTGATGGCGCCCCCGGTTTACTGTACCCGGGTGACCCAGGTTGCACTAACTACGGGTTGGCCTCTCCCAAGTACAACCACTTCGGACCACGTCTGGGTTTTGCGTGGTCGCCAAGTTCAGGCCCCTCGATGCTGCTAGGAAGGCAAGGCAGCCATGATTTTGCGATACGCGGAGGGTTTGGCGTCTACTATGACCGCGATCAGGAAGAGGAAGCGCTGCAGAATCTTGGAGTGCCCCCGTACTTTTTCCAGTCCCGCGGTGCAGCTGATTTTGGTGGTAGTCCGAGCTTTCAAAATCCCTTTACCGACATCGCCGGGAATGGCTCGGAGCCCAATCCGTTTCCATACACTCGTCCAGCTCCTGGCAGCCAGCTCAACTGGCCGAGCTATGCCGAGGCTGACATAAGCAATGTAGCCAAAAACTACCTCGTGCCCTATTTCTACAACTTCAATCTCAACATCCAGCGGCAACTGCCCGGCAACATGGTGATGCAGATTGGCTACGTAGGTTCTATTGGCCGCAAACTCAATCGGACTTCTGAAGGCGACCCCATCACCGCCGCAGGTCATGCCGCCTGTTTGGCTGACCCGGTTTGCTCGGCTAGCGGCTACCAACTCTCTCTTTTCTATCCACAATACAAAGCCCAACCAGCAATTGTCCCAGGATCCGTCTCGCCCCTTGCGCCGAACGGCATACCCTGGTATCTCAGCGTAGGAAATCAGCTGTCGAACGGGGCATCGAGCTATCACTCGTTGCAGATGAGCCTGGCGAAACAGCTCTCCCACGGGCTCTACTTCACCTTGGCGTACACCTACTCGCACGCGCTGGATAACGCTTCCGGCTACGAATCCTCGTACGACCTCGGCGCTCCCAACGGCAATGGTAATAACGGAAGAGCGGTCAACTTTGTGCCCGGATTCGATTATCTAAACTACGGAAGCTCTGATTACGACGCTCGCCACCGTTTCGTAGCCCTCTATAACTACCAAGTTCCCCTGCTCCAGTCTATGAAAGACAACGCCATCATCAACGAAGCGCTTGGCGGATGGCACGTGAGCGGCGTTACTGCATTGCAGACCGGGTTTCCTGTAACTATTTCTGAATCAGGTATTTTCGCGTCGCTCTGGTGTGATGCCTACACCTACTACGACTGCGCTGACGCTCCCAACACTTCCACCTTTAAGATCAAAACGCTGAACCCGCGTAGCAGCAGTCACGCCTGGTTTGACACCTCGACCTTCTCTCCGGAGCAGATTGGAACCTTCGGAAACGTCGGGCGCAACTTCTTTCATGGTCCCGGCTACAACTACACGAACATGTCGCTGTACAAAGACTTTCCGCTGGGGAAAGAGGGCGCGAGATTCCTGGAGTTAAGGTTAGAGTCCTACAACGTCTTCAACCACCCCAATTTTGGTCAGCCGGATGGCAACTTTAGCGATCCGCAATTTGGACAAATCTTGTCCGTAATAACTCCGGTTTCCTACGGGGGGCAAGCAACCGATCCGCAACCCGGGCGGGCCACGCAACTTGGGGTCAAACTAGCCTTCTAACGCAGGTTCGCAAGTCACCGTGGCCTGAGGTGTGGTTCCTTGGAAAAATTATGCGTTGCGTGGAGGGGCTGAAAAGCCCCTCTTTTATTTGTCTTCGTCAGGGCCGGGGTTCTTGCCTGTAAAGGGAGAGCAGCAGGGCTGCTGGGCCGGAGTGAATTCCATGAACTCCACCCGGGTCATATCCGGGTCGTACAGGTTCAATTGCACCTTGCCGTCGCGGCCGACCTTGGACTCGGTGCAAGATGTTCCCTCACATTTATTCTTCTGCAATTGAGCAATCGCATCGGTCATGTGGGCCACCCCGAGCGAGACGTGGTCCATCACGCCAGCCTGCTTGAGCGTCGGCGCCGGAGACGCATTCAGCATGTATTCCACCCAATCCGTGCCGTCGGGTACCTGGGCGCTCTGCCAGTCCACTCGGTCCTCAGTTCTGCCGCCATGCCAGTAGGGCCGAAAGCCGAGTAAGTCCCGCCAGAACGCGTCCTCTTTCGCGGCGTCGCGAACGATAAAGCCGGCATGGATCATGCGCCTGCTGACCGCATTGGGGGAAGCCGGCGCCTTCGCAACCAATTTATTGGAACCGGCTTGCACGAAGATCACCAGGTTACCCTCAGGATCGCGCACTCCGAACTCGCCTGCTTTCAACGGCAACTCCGCCGTGATCCCATGCGCCGCCAGGTAACGCTCGAGCGCAGCCGCATCTCTGGTGGTGAATCCGACTGCGGCCATGCGCACGTCCGGCTTGGGCGGGGGCGGCGAAGTGAGTATTTCAATCCATTGGGAGGAGTTCACGGGATAAATCCACACGCCATTCGATTCCAGACGCTTGTAGCCTAGGGTGTCTCCGTAGAATTTTTGGGCTCCGGGGGCGTCAGTGGTGTAGAACCGCGCAAAAGCGATTCCGGTAATGGCGGGGCGCTTGACCGCTTGCGCCCCCAGCGGGGCGACCGCTGCGAGGAGCAACGCCAGTAATAGGGCTCGTCTCATGAACCGAACTCTAGTGGATGCATGCCGCTCCGGTCAAAGACGCCGCCTTCGCCCAATGCCGAACGATTGCGTCTGCGCGCAATCCTCAATAAACTGCTCTCCGGGCAAAAATCCGGCTTTTTCAGGTTTGTAAGGAGACTACGTGCGTGCTTTTCGGCTCTTGCTTTTTCTTTCGCTGGCCTTTCTCATTCCCCGATTCCTGATCCAGACCGGCAAAGTAGAAGCACAGCAGCCACCCGACAACACGGTGGCTCCTGCGCCACACCCCAAGCAAATTTACCTCAAACACGTTCTGGTGATCGGTCAGACCAAGGGGTTCGAACACAACTCGGTCTCACCCGCAATGGCCGCCATTTACGACATGGGCAAGGAAAGTGGGCTGTGGGACACCATGTTGCGCACTGACACCGAGCTGCTGACCAAGAAGGAATTGAAGAACAACGCAAAAAACCTGAACTATTTCGACGCCGTCGTCTTCGCCAGCACCACCGGCGAACTGGACATGGACACGGGCCAGAAGCAGGATTTAATGTCGTTCATCAAGGAAGACGGGAAAGGGTTTGTGGGAATCCATGCTGCGCTGGACACCAACTATACCTGGCCAGAGTATGGCGAGATGATCGGGGGATGGTTCGATCAGCATCCATGGATGACGTTCAATGCGCCGATTATCAATGAAGACCCCGACTTTCCCGCAGTGCGTCATTTTCCCAAGGCGTTCGTCAAATATGACGAGATCTACCAGCCCAAGGATTGGTCCCGAAGCAACGTAAATGTGCTGCTCAGCCTGGACCCAAGCAAACTCAACTATGAGAACAACCCGCGTATTCATCGCACAGACCATGATTTCGCAGTGGCCTGGAGCAAGATGTACGGTAAAGGGAGAGTTTTCTATTCCACACTCGGCCATACGGAAGAGGCATGGGAAGATCCGGACATCCGGAAGATGTATTTCGAGGCGATCAAGTGGTCGTTGGGGATGACCGAGGGAAGCACAAAATCGCACCCGCGGCCCGCCGGCTCCGCACCTGGTAAGTGAAGTAGAACCCGATGGTAACGAAGGTGGTATCACAAGGATGAAGAGATTTCGGGATGTTGCCATGCTGGCGGCGATCGCAGGGTTGGCTGCCTACCAAGGCAGGCAATTGCACATTTATGCAGCTTCAAACCAGGCGCCGGTGGCCCCGGCGACGCAAAACGCCGGGCCTACCCACAGTGGCAATGCGCCGCCGGCCCAATCTGCCCAACTGGCTGCCGCCGGCGGTTCCCTTTTCCAACAGAATTGCGCCTTCTGTCACGGCCGGGATGCCGGCGGCGGAGAAACAGGCCCCGACCTAACCCGGTCCAAGCTGGTGACCACAGATGTGGGCGGAAACCTGATTGGGGATGTCGTGCTGCATGGGCGGCCCGACAAGGGAATGCCTGCCTTCCCCTTCTCCAGCGACCAGATCAGCGAACTCGCCGCCTTTATCCACTCCCAGCAGACCAAAGCCATGGCGGTGAGCGGCAAGAGAAAAGGCGTCGATGTGTCCGATCTGCAGACAGGGAATGTGGAGGCCGGGAAAGCCTATTTCAATGGCGCCGGCGGCTGCTCGAAGTGCCACTCGCCGACCGGCGACCTGGCCGGCATCGCCTCACGTTATGAGGGGCTGCAGCTGGAGGAACGAATGCTCTATCCCAAAGACGTGAAGAGCAAGGTAACGGTGACGCTCGCCTCGGGTGAAAAGGTCACAGGGACCCTGGCGTACCAGGATGAATTCACGGTGGGACTGCGGGATGCTACAGGAACGTACCGGTCGTGGCCTACGAGCGCTGTGAAGGTTTCCGTTGACGCACCCGTGGAGGCTCATGTGGCCTTGTTCAGCAAATACACCGATGACGATATCCATAACCTGATGGCGTATATACAGACTTTGCGCTAGGAGCATTTTTTGACTGCTTTGAGAAATACATTGCTTCTTGCCGTCGGCGCGGTATTGGCCTTTGCCACTTCAAGTCCGCTGACAGGCACAGAATGTGGACGCCGCCATGCTCCTGCACCCGCCGGCCGATAGCTGGCCTGGATACCATGGCGACTACTCCGGAAGACGGCACAGCAAGCTGGCGCAGATTACGCCGCAAAATGTGAGCGATCTGAGCCTGGCCTGGGCCTTTCAAACGAACCAGCCGGCAGAAATCAAATCCTCTCCGCTATTGGTCGATGGCGTGTTGTACTTTACCGTCCCGGACAATGTCTGGGCGGTGGATGCGCGCTCTGGGCACAAGCTTTGGCAGTACACTTATCCACCCAACAAAGGGGACCATATCGGTCAGCGCGGGGTGGGCATGTATAAGGATTGGCTGTTCTTTGTCTCCCCGGATGCGCACCTGGTTTCTCTCAATGCCAAGGACGGCAAGGTGCGGTGGATCATTGAACTCGCCGACGTAAATAAAGGCTATTGGGCGACCGAGGCGCCTTTCATTGTGGGTAACCACGTTCTGGTGGGCGTGGGCGGCGATCTGGATAACATACCCATGTTCCTGAAGTCGATCGATCCGGAGACGGGCCAGACGCAGTGGCAGTGGAACGTCACGCCTCCGCCGGGCCCCAACGTCACCACGGGCGGCACGACGTGGATGGCTGGAACCTATGATCCTGACCTGAACCTCATCTACTGGGGCACGGGGAACCCCACGCCGGTCTTGGACGGCAACGCCCGGCCGGGCGACGACGAGCATACCTGCAGCATCGTGGCTCTGAATCCCGATACAGGCAAGTTAGTGTGGTCGTTTCAGCCGTCGCCGCATGACACGCATGATTGGGACGCGGTTGAAATACCAGTGCTGGTCGACGGGACTTTTCATGGTCAACCCCGCAAGATGCTGATGCAAGCCTCCCGCAATGGATATTTCTTCGTTCTGGATCGGACCGACGGCAAGAGCCTGCTCACGGTTCCTTTCGGCCCCGTGAACTGGGCTTCGGGCGTAGACAAGCAAGGCCGTCCCATTCCAAATCCCGCTAAGGAACCGGCGCCCGACGGGCGCTTGATTGCACCGGATGAGGGTGGATTAACCAACTACCGTTCGCCCAGCTTCGACCCTAAGACTGGTCTGTTTATTGTCGATGCTCACCCCGCCTACAGCGTCTATTTCAACAAGCCGGCGGATGGTTCCTATGGTTGGGCGGGTGCGGATTATGGGCTGTGGGGCAAGGGCGTGCTGGAGGCGATCGATTACCAAACCGGCAAGATCCGCTGGAGCCATGAACTTGGCCCGGGAGGTTCCGGCGCCGGAGTGCTGACCACGGATTCCGGACTTACCTTCACCGCGGATGCCGAAGGAAACTTTCTGGCACTCGATACCAGCAACGGCAAGACTCTTTGGCATTCTGGCTCGGGAGGGCGCGTCGGAAGCTCTCCGATTACCTATGAACTCGACGGCCGGCAATACCTGCTGACGAGCAGCGGAAGTGTGTTGTTTGCGTTTGCGCTGCCGCAGAGCGCGGTTGACTCTAAGCATGCGGTCGCCAAGGCACACTGAGGTTGGTCCCGCTAGCGTACCTCAGGACCAATCGGGTTTGGAGGGTGGTTGTCCGGGCTAGAAACGCCGCGAAAAACTCACTGGACGAAGGGCACGGCTTCAGCCGTGCCGTAGAGTATGCGATCGGAGAGGGCTTCAGCCCCTGAGGTACAGTTTTCCAATGATTCGCAACAAATTTGTGTGCGACCACCCAGTACTTCCGCGCCTATGCAAGCCGCGAAAGATAGCGATTTTGTCCGGCATGTTTCAAAAGACGTACCTCAGGGGCTAAAGCCCTCATAGCTAGGTTTTTGCGGCACGGCTGAAGCCGTGCCCTTCGTTCAGAGAACTCTTGCGGCAGGCTGCAAAGTGTATCGAACGCCAGCGACCCTGTCCGGCATGTTTCGAAAGACGTCTTGAGGGGCTAAAGCCCTCATAGCTAGGTTTTCTCGTGCACGGCTGAAGCCGTGCTCTTCGTTCAGAGAACTCTTTCCGCAGCCTGTAAAGTGCTGACCTACCTAACAGCGGCGTTTTCCGGGCAGACGTACAAAAGAGTGGCGCCATACCTTTTTCCGCATCCAGGCCCAATACGTCGTCTGACGAGGGGACATCCGCCATCTCTGCGAAGAAACGAGCAGATCTGGGGCTACTCCGCATTTTGAGGGAACTCAGCAGTCGCCGTCCTCTTCAAATCTCCTGGAAAACGCTCTATGAAAATCACCAATGTAAAGACCGTCGTCGTCAACGCAGAAATGCGCAATTGGATATTTGTAAAGGTCATCACCGACCAGGCAGGCCTTTTTGGCTGGGGAGAGGCATCGCTGGAGTGGAAGACCCGGGCGGTAACTGGCGCCATCGAAGATTTCGCTCCTATGTTGATCGGCGAGGATCCGCGCAATATCGAGCACCTCTATCAGAAGCTCTATCGCCATTCATTTTTCCGCATGGGGGTGATTGGCATGAGCGCGATCAGTGGGGTGGAGCAAGCGTGCTGGGATATCTTCGGCAAGTCGCTTGGTCTTCCGGTCTATCGACTACTCGGCGGCGAAGTACGTAACCGAGTCCGTATGTATACCCACCTTGGCGGCGGGGATATGAAGTCGGTCTACCAGACCTTCGATCCCCAGCCGCTCATCGATCTTGCCAACCAGGTGGTTGCTCGCGGCTATACCGCGCTGAAAGTAGTCTTTGTTCCCTATTCCGAGCCATTGATGGGGCGGCAGTATGTACGCCAGTTTTCCCAGATGTTCGAGAAACTGCGGCTCGCCGTGGGAGACAGTATCGACATCATGATCGATTTCCACGGACGGACCTCGCCCGCGATGGCGATCCAATATATCCACGCGATTGAAGAATTTAGCCCGTACTTCTGTGAAGAGCCGGTTCCCCCGGAGAATATTCCGGCCTTGCGCCAGGTTCGTGAAGCGGTCAGGGTTCCCATCGCGACCGGCGAACGATTAGTTTCTCGCTACCAGTTTCGCGAGGTTTTCGAACAACAGGCGTGCCACGTGATTCAGCCCGACTTATGCCATTGCGGCGGCCTTTACGAGGCAAAAAAAATAGCAGCGGCGGCAGAGACCTACTATATGGGCGTCGCGCCCCATAACCCCCTGGGGCCGATTGCCAATGCTGCCGCACTCCACTTTGCGCTATCGACACCGAATTTTCTGATCCAGGAAGATATGCTTACAGATGTGCCCTGGCGTTGGGACGTAGTCAAACATGGCTTGAAGATGGAGAACGGCTACTGGTCGAAGAGCGAATCTCCAGGCCTGGGAATCGAAGTGGATGAGATTGAGGCAGCGAAACATCCTTTCAAGCAGGAAGCCTTTGCTACCTCGGTAGCACGCGCGGCAGACGGCGCAATTTTGGACTGGTAGTTTGAGGAGAAGAACTGTGAAGTTGAATTACTCGCGAAAGAAAATCCTTTTGGCCGGGGCTTTTATCGTTCCCTGCCTGCTCATTGCACTGCTCGTGCACGCACAAACATTTCCCGATGCCTCGGTGTACGCAAACGATCCCGCGGCCATGCTTGCCGGATACCGGCACGTTGAAGTCTCCTCGGTCTCCGACGCGATTGAGCAGCTCACCGGACAGCGCCAGTATATGACGCACCACATGCAGCCGATCTTCACCACAAAGTTCGCCGGCTACGCCGTAACCGTAAAGATGGTGAAGGACGAAAATCACGATCCCAATGCACTCACCCCTATGCTCGCCGCGATCGACCAGGGAGCCAAGGACTCGGTGTATGTGATGACGGTGCAAGATGGGGCGGATATTGCAGGGATGGGTGGGCTGATGGGCACGGCCATGTCTGCGCGCGAATTCGCAGGCGCGATCATCGACGGAGGCGTGCGTGACGTAGCCTATCTGCGCAAAATTGGATTCCCCGTCTATGCGAGCGGCATCGTCCCGTCAACTTCGGCCGGACACTATCGGGTTGCGGGCACAGGGATACCAGTCGTGTGTGACGGAGTCAAGGTCAATGCCGGCGACATTGTCGCCGCGGATAGCGACGGAGTCGTGGTCGTACCCCGGGAGATCGCTCCTAAGGTATTGGTACTGTCACAGCAACTGGACTTCAAAGAACACAGCATGTACGCGTACATCGAAAACACTAAATCCATTGAAGAAGCGGTAAAGAAGTTCGGCCGATTGTAGGGATCGGCCTCGACTTCTAACGCACTCTTCTAACGGCCACAACGCTCCCGTTCACTTTCAATTGCAACCAGCGCCCGGCGCGCCTTTCCATCATCGGGAGAGAACTGGAGTAAGTGCCGGAGCGCTGTGATTGCAGCCTGAGGATCACCAATCGAGCATTCAATCATTGCCAAATCGATACTCGCCGAAGTGTCCGCGGGATCATGCTCGCTCACCCACTGCAATCCGGCGACCGCATCTTTTGCATCACCAGCTCGGGCCTCCAGTATGGCCAGATCGCCGGCGGCGACAGAATCGGCCGGGTTCGCACGCAGTGCGGCCTGATACTCCCGCATGGCAGCCTGACGATCACCCGACAGCTGCTCCATGAGGCCAAGTGCGGTATGCAAATCAGGATCTGCCTGTTCCCCGACACGGCGCTCAGCCTGCTGCAACAGTTGCATGGACCGATGCCCGGCCTGCACATCACCCCGCTCGGCAAGCTGAAAGTAGGCGAGTCCAAGTTCACGATCACTCGCGGGTCCGCCACCCACCACCGTGAGGTCTCCCGTATGTGGACCCTCCGGGTCGAGCAATAACGTGGGACGGCGCTGGATGCGGTGGTCGGTCACTTGTTCGTGAGCCACGTCTCCTGTCTTCTCACGCGGCATGTGACACTGGCTACAGTCCGGCTGATCGGGATGGTGTTTGCTGACGAATGAGGGCGCTCCATGGCAGGTAAGACAACGGCTTCTGAAGTAGCTTACCCGCTGCTCCACTGGAGGCGAGTTGTGTGGATCGTGACAAGTGGTGCACGTGAGCCGGTCTCCGCTCTTCCGCTTGCACTCGCTCTGCAGTAGGGCTTCCCACTGGCTCGTCGCTCTGCCAGCCGGACCCAATTCGCCAGCGTGCACAAAGTGAGTTACATAATCCGACAGATCCTCGCCCGGTAGAAAATTGGATAGCGAACGTCCCTGGATGTTGACCGCGGTCTCCCCTTCCAGGTGACATTGCAGGCATACCGAGTCACGCTTGCTGGGCGAAAGCTTTGCCGGGTTCAGGATCGGTGTTTTTCCCCCGCTCGCCAGGTGCGCCGCCGGATCGCCGTGACAGGACTGGCAGGTGATGCCCCCGTAAAGAAAGGGCTGCGCCCCGAAATGGTTCCGCGCGCCAGGCAGCGATGGCTGCGCGCCGGTGGTGTGGCAGTGAAGGCAGCCCGTATCCACCTTCAAGGTAAAGGGCATTTCTCGCACATTGGGCGATTTCGGGTTCATGTCCCATACCCGCTGCTTGCTGTACCAGTTAACCGGGCTCTCAAACCAATAGCCTTGATTCTGGAAAAGGTATGTGCGGCCTCTCTGGCCGGAGCCGACAAAGTAGGTCAACTCCTGCTCCCCCTTCAAGGCGCGTTCCGGCGGCGCGTTGGGCCGGTCGTAACTCAGCCACGCCCGGCCGTCTCGCACGAAGAGGCGATAGTGAACGCCGGAAGCAGCATGTGTGAACTCACCCGGCAGCAGGCCATCGATGGCAGCTCCGCTGGCTTGCGCCATGGGAGTTCTCTGGTAGTTGTCATAGATTTCCCTATGGCAGCCGGCACAAGCGTCGTCAGGATTTTCCGCCAACAATCGGCTCGGGACTAGCGCCGGAGGCCCAGCCATGAGAATCAACAACCATAGGGGAAAGAGACGTAAGCGCGCCACGGCGACCTGAGGAGGAGGGAACAGCACCCACCTCTCCCTATATTTGGACGCTAAAAGACTGTCGATTGCGTAATTATTCGAGTACGCTTGAAAACTAGTTCGATGCTGAGGAGGTCGTCCATGCGATTTTCCAGTCTGTTTAAGACTTTCGTTCCTGCCATCGCCGCATTCAGCGCATTGTGTGTTGGCAGTTCGTTGGCGTCGGGTCGGTCTGGCGCAGAAACCAAGAGCCAGGGATGCCCGAGCGATGAAAGCGGTTTGAAGTTGCCCGCTGGTTTTTGCGCAACCATATTCGCCGACGGTATTGGCCACGCTCGTCACCTGGTGGTGGCGCCGAACGGAGTGGTTTACGTCAATACCTGGTCCGGCGACTACTATCCCCCGGGAGACAAACCTCCCGCAGGCGGATTTCTGGTAGCCCTGCAGGATAAGACGGGCGCAGGCAAGGCGGACGTGATTGAGCGCTTTGGCGAAACCATCCAGACTGGCGGAGCCGGTGGCACCGGCATTGCCCTCTACAAGGGATCGCTTTACGCGGAGATCAACGATCGCATCGTGCGTTACGCGTTGCCGGCGGGGTCAATCGTCCCCCAGGGACCCGCCACCACCGTCGTCACCGGACTGCCTCTGGGCGGCGATCACCCCATGCATCCATTCGCCATCACCGCTGACGGGTCCTTGTACGTCGACGTGGGCACGGCAACCAACTCCTGCCAATTGAAGAATCGAACGCTCAAGTCCCCCGGCGCGGACCCTTGCACCGAACTCGAAACCCGGGGCGGCACCTGGCGCTATGACGCGAACAAGACCAACCAACCATTTACCCCGGCAGATCGCTTCGCCACTGGGATACGCAACGGCGAAGGCTTTGCTATCGACGCAGCCGGCAAGCGCCTATTTGTTACCCAACATGGACGAGACCAGCTGCATGCAAATTGGCCCGACCTGTACCCGCTGCCGAAGGAAGCCACTTTACCGGCAGAAGAGTTGCTGCTCTTGAAGCAGGGCGGCGACTATGGCTGGCCCGAATGCTACTACGACGCAGTGCAGCAGAAGCTGGTACTGGCGCCGGAATACGGCGGAGACGGCGGCAATAAGGTAGGCGTCTGCGCCAACAAGATCGCCCCGGTGGCAGCGTTTCCCGCACATTGGGGGCCCAATGGGGCGGTCTTCTACGACCAGAAACAGTTCCCGGCCCACTACCGCAACGGCGTGTTCATCGCCTTCCACGGTTCCTGGGATCGGGCACCCTTTGCCCAGGGGGGCTACAACATTGTCTTTCAGCCGCTTGCCGGCGCCCGTTCAGCGGGTCCGTGCGAAATATTTGCTGACGGATTCGCCGGGGCGGTCGAGACACCTGAAAAAGCCGTGCATCGCCCCAGTGGCGTTGCGGTCGGACCGGACGGGTCGCTCTACATCGCCGACGATAATACCGGGCGCATCTACCGGGTGAAGTATGTTGGCGGCTCCGCCGGCGGCGGTGCTACGACTACTCCATGCCCGAGCGCCTCGGCTTCTCCCGGGCCTATCGACACAGCCAATGCCAAACCGCCCGAAGGCACAAACCCGGATGCCGGGCTTTCCGTTCCTACAGGAGCGACACAAGAGATGGTGGCGCTGGGCGATCGCATCTACCACGGACAAGTGGGCGGAGCTTCGTGCGCGGGTTGCCATGGGTCCGACGGTAAAGGCACTCCGCTGGGCCCAGACCTAACCGACACCAAGTATTTGTGGAACGATGGCAGTTGGGCCGGAATCGCAAAAACCATCACCGACGGCGTACCGCAGCCGAAAGAATATCGCAGCCCCATGCCGCCCATGGGCGGAGCACAACTCACCGACGACCAGGTGAAAGCCCTGGCCGCGTATGTCTGGAGCATGAGCCATCACTAAATTTCGAACAGGTGGTGTGGATGAAGCCTTGGATCCTGTATGCAGGCATGACCGTGGTGGCCTGGGGCGTGTGGGGTGTGTTCAGCAAGCTGGCCTCAAACTACACCCGGCCACGACAGACACTGCTTTTTCAGGTAGTCGGCGTGATGGCTTTTGGATTGGTGGTGCTCTCGATGGAACGCTTCCACATCGATTGGTCTCCGCCAGGATTCGCTTGGTCGGCCGGGGCCGGCTTCGTAAATTTCGTCGGCTTTCTGGCCTTCTTTGCGGCAGTTGAAAAGGGCAAGGTTTCGACGGTGATCGCGATGTCGTCGCTCTACCCGGTGGTCACCATCGCACTGAGTGTCCTCTTTCTGCACGAGACGATCACTCGGCGCGAAGGCCTTGGCGTTGCCTGTGCGTTGCTGGCGGGCTTTCTGTTGGCAGGTTGATACGACCTCTGGATGCGCGATTATTCCACTTACAGCTTCTGGCTTGAGGACTCAGGCGAGTCGCTAACGCCCCGGCCCGCGCTCCAGAGTTCGACCGACGTCGACGTGGCCATCCTGGGCGCCGGCTACTCCGGCCTGTGGACGGCTTACTACCTGCTGCTGCATGAGCCAACACTGCGCGTTGCCGTGGTAGATAAGGAGATCGCAGGCTTTGGCGCCTCGGGACGAAATGGAGGCTGGTGTTCGCCAAATTTTCCCGTGACGGCTGGTGCTTTGGAGAAGCGCTTCGGGGCTGAGGCCGCGCGTAATCTGCTGCTGGCCATGCGCGCCGCGGTGGACGAGGTGGGACGCGTCTGCAGCGAAGAAAAGATCGATGCGCGGTTTCATAAGGGCGGCGTCCTGACCTTGGCGCGCGGGCGGCATCAGCTACCCGGCATTCGCTCGAGCTTTGCGACGTATGAACGGCTCGGGCTAGGCGATCGCTACCAGGTGCTTAGCGCCACAGAAGCCACAGAACGCATTCGTGTGACCGACGTGCACGGTGGACTGTTTACTCCGGACGGCGCAAGTCTGCATCCCGCGCGGCTGGTGCGCGGTTTGGCGCGGGCGGTCGAGGCCCGCGGCGGCATCATCTATGAGCAGACGCCGGTGACTAGGTTCAAAGCTGGAAGCCTGATCACGCCCGGCGGAGAATTGCGCGCAAAGCGCGCAATCGTGCTCGCGGGGGAGGCGTATCTGACGCGCCTTCCAGCCCTGCACCGGGCGCTGCTGCCGGTCTATTCCCTGATCTCGCTTACCGAGCCATTGACCGCCGGGCAGTGGTCGCAGATCGGATGGCAGAACGGAGAGAGTGTTGCCTCCACGCGCAACACAGTCGTGTATCTGACCAAAACTCCGGATGGGCGAATCCTCTTTGGCAGCCGTGGTGCGCCCTATGCATTCGGCTCGAAGATCACAGACCAGCAAGATACCCATGAAGCGACCGTGAAGATGATCCATCGCTCATTGGTGGAGTGGTTTCCGCCGCTGGCAGGCATCGCTTTTACGCATGCGTGGGGTGGGCCGGTGGGCATGCCCCGCGACTGGATGCCCGCTGTGCGTTTCGACGCGAGCTCGCGGATCGGTTCGATTATGGGCTATACAGGACAGGGGGTTTCCACCAGCAATCTGTCCGGACGTTTGCTCGCCGGTCTGATCACAAATCGTCAAACCGGACTGGAGACGCTTCCGCTGGCACAGAGACGTTCACCGAACTGGGAGATGGAACCGCTGCGCTGGCTGGTGGTGCGCTACATGCAGAGTGCTTTTCTGCGTATCGATGAGGCCGCAGAAGCTGGCCGGCCGCGCCCTTTGGATGCTCGCCTGGCTGAGTATCTAGGCAGACATTAGTAAATGCGCACGCCGGACGCATTCGTAACTTATTAGGTTACATTACTGGATCATTGCGAAAGTGCACTCAGGCGCGATTCAAGGTAAACGCGCAGGACACCGTGGAGGTTCCGTCCCTCGTGGGTCTACTTGAGGATAGTCTCGCGGGCCATTTTCAGGCCGGCGGTCTCGGCTGGCAACGAGGCCGGAGAGGTGGCCAGCACCTCAATCTCGAATCGCGGCACGGGAAATGGCCCCAAAAAAGCGATCAGACGAATGACTGTTATTGGTGCAACAGAATTGTCATCCCGACCGGAGCGCAGCGCAACCATGGAACTCCTCACTCATAAGGTTGTATGCGGTCGTGTATTACACTAGCCCGCAACGACGCCTACCATTTTCCAGGTCGCGAAGCGGAGGTGAGTGTGTTGTCAATTTCCAACCTTGTCAACCCCGGATGCAAAGCGGCAGGATGCCTGCTTCTGGCTTATTTGAGCGTGAGTGCGCCCCCCGTTTTGGCTCAGGCTGCTGCTCCGCCTACAGCCATAGGACAGGCAGCGGACGCTTCGGCTCAGGCTGCGGACGACACAGATATGCCGGAAGGAGAACTAGCGCCCGCAGCCATTCAAATCGATGTCTCAAAGGCCTCAAATCTTATTCAAGTGCTCTATGCGGCGACTCGAGAAACCAAGACCCAGCCCACGCTGGATGATCTGGCCAAAGCGAAGACCTTAATTGACGGCGGCGCAGACGTAAAGGCGACGGACTCGATGGGGCGCACCGCGCTCCATTGGGCAATCTTCGGATCGAGCTACGCCAACAATCAGGACCTGATTGTTGCTTACGAAGAGATAGCGGCCGCCCTGATTAAACGGGGCGTGGATATCAATCACGAGGACATCTACAACGACACGGCGCTCGACTACCTGCTCTACTCGCCAAACTTTGAAATGCAGACACTGCTGATCGAACATGGAGCAACCAGCGGATTTTTAGCTGCGTCGTTCAACTTCATCAATCAGCTGGACGCGTGCAAAACCGACCAACCTCCCTCTCCCCGGTCATCGGCGAATCATGTGGGGAATGCGCACAGCTTCCCGGCCGCGGTTTCCATAGCGCAGGACCCTGAAGCCGTAACCCTCTGCGCCTGGCGCCGCTGGGACACTACCCTCCCAGTCGACCCGAGTGAATGCGTTCATGAACGCCGATCTTACCCCGGGGCAGACCATTGACATCAGGCTCACCACACCAGCCGCCAGCGATGGCTCGCGCACCGGTGACCCGATCGAAGGCGTGGTCACTTATCCGCTTTGTACGAATGGCGAGTGGCTGGCGTGTAAGCAAGGACAATTGCTGCTCCCTCCAGGAACCAAAGTGAACGGCACGGTGCTGTTTGCACAGAAAGCGCCGGACAAGTACTGGCGCCCGCGCCTGGTGCTCGATTTTTCCAACGTAGTGTACAAAGACGGAAAAACCTCACCGCTCTACACGCGCGTCATCGACGTAGACAATGCACGCGAAACAATTCGTAACAACGAGATTCTCGGCATCATCCAGCCGCACGTAACGGGCAAGGTCTCGATTGCCTTCGCCGCCCTCGGGGCTATCAATCCCATCGCCGGATACACCATCAATGGAGTCCGGGCCGTGTACGGGCTGTCGATCCGGCGGGAAATTCTCTTTCCCGCAGGGACAGATATCCAGGTCCAGATTGTTCGGCCTTCGATAGTAGCGGAGAAGGAGCCTTGGCAGGCGTGGCCAACGCTGCCCGTCACCCCCAAGCTTCGCGCACTGGTCGAGCAGGCGCCGATGCGCACACACACCGCGAACGGAACGGCTTCGGACGTAACCAACCTGATGTTCCTCGGGACACGAGAGGAGATTATGTCCGCCTTTAATGAGGCGGGATGGTTTGAGGCCGTTCCTTCCGGTTTCGGCTCGAACATGAAAGTCGTGCAGGCCACCTTGCGGCAAACCGGCTATTCCAATGCCCCGGTCTCAACGTTGATGATCAATGGCCGTCCGCCCGACCTGGTATTCCAAAAATCTCTCGACACGTTTGCCAAGCGGCATCACATACGAATCTGGAAGCTGGCTTCTACGTATGAAGGCCGCGAGGCCTGGGTGGGCGCGGCCACGCACGACATCGCCGTAGAGCACACCAAGACCATGACCAAGTGGACGCATCGCATCGACCCTCATATCGACCGCGAACGAGACTGGGTGGAAAGCGATCTGCTCTTTATCGGCAGCGCCACAGGCTATGTGGATATAAACCGCCCGAATGCACCACACAATGCGGCCAACGCTACTGGAGATGATATTGTCAGCGACGGCGTTATGTCGGTGGTACAGGTGGGGCCGGCCCACGACAAGCCAGCAGGGCCCCCGGAATTGATCTCTCGTTAAACTTCGGCTTTATCGATGATGAAACCCGTTGTGGTGGTGGAGTACGACCCCGGTTGGCTCGAGCTGTTTGAATTTTTTCGGGCCCGGATCGTGACTGCGCTCGGTGGCCTGGCGACAGCCGTCGAGCATGTGGGCAGCACGGCAGTGGCCGGGCTGGCTGCCAAGCCCATCATTGACATGGATGTCCTGCTGGTATCCGGGGATGCGCTTCCTGCGGCCATCGAGCGGCTGGCGACTCTGGGTTACGCCCACCAGGGTGACCTGGGTATCCCTGAACGGGAAGCCTTTCGCACGCCGGCCGGCGACTCTCCGCATCACCTTTACGTATGCCCGCCACAGAGCCGTGAGTTTCGCAGACACCTGGCGTTCCGAGACTACCTCCGCTCCCATCCAAAGGAGGCGAAAGTGTATGGCGATCTGAAACAGGCACTAGCCTTGAGATTTTCGCAGGACCGGGACGCCTATATGGCAGGCAAAGCAGAATGTGTAACAGAACTTCTTAACCGTGCGCTCTCGAACCAGAGGAGCGAGTTATTTTGAGGAATCTTCGGCGCTTCCTGAGGGCAACGCGTATAGCCGTTCCAATTCCTGCACATCGGCCAGTTGGCCGGCGGTTAAGATTCTCCCCAGCGCGGAGCGCTCTATCGCCTCCCAGTTGGCCAGGAATACCAGTAATGCGTCGAAGTCGGGGTTGATTTGTTTCACAGCTTCATGATGCATCCAGCCGGGGCTGGCCGAAATACTACAAAGCGGTGCCGCCGCCACCCATTGGTGGTTAAAGGTCTCACCCGGATGTCTCGCCGGACGAATCCAGAAACACACAGGGTCGACGCGGACCAAATCGGGAACGGTGCTTAGAAGGCAGCGCGCGCGTCATAACGCGCGAGACGGCTCAGCAGGTAGTCGACCTCGGCCCGCGCCGCCGCATTCAGCGATGCGCCGGGAACACGCTGGGTGTCATGGGCAATCGCGCCGCGCTTGTGCAAGACATACTTGCGCACCGCAAGACCGATGCCCTGCTGCTGCTCGTATCGGATGAGCGGAAGATGCGCGTCGAAGAGATCATGAGCGGCATCCCGCTTCCCTGCCTGCGCATAGTTCACCACATCAACCAGCATGTCGGGAAAAGCGTAACCGGTCATCGCGCCATCTGCTCCACGCTCCATCTCGAAATCCAGGAACAAGGCGCCATTGCCAGTAAGAATCGAAAGCGGGCGAAGAGATCCATCGCGTTGAAAGCCGCGCAGGGCGGATATCTTGTCCAGGCCGGGCCAATCCTCGTGCTTCAGCATCTCGCAGGAGGGGTTATCCATCACAATCTGGCGAATGACTTTGGGCGTCATCACCACCGTCAACAGCAACGGATAGTCTTGAACCACGAAAGGGATATCCGGGCCGATCGCGGCCACCGCCTGGGCGTAGTAGCCGACGATCTGATCATCCGTGCGCAGGGCGGGGGGCGGTGCGATCATCACTCCGGCAGCTCCGCCATCCATCACTCCGCGGGCCAGCGAGCGCATGGCGGCAAAGCCTGGCGCGGAGACGCCGACGATCACCGGCACCTTGGCCCGGCGGACCACCTGGTGCGAAATCGCCAGGGCCTCGGCTGGGTCCAGCTTCGGCGCTTCGCCCATAATGCCAAGAATGGTTAAGCCGGTGACGCCGCAGGACAAATAAAAATCTGTCATGCGATCGACCGATTCCGTGTCGACCGCGCCATCGGGCTTGAAGGGGGTTGCGGCGATGGCGTAAACGCCTTTCGCTGTGTGATCCAACTTCATGTCTTTGAACCTGTCTCGGCAGCGCCTTCGCGCATAAGAAAATTGAAGTCGCAGCCCTGGTCGGCCTGCAGTACGCAATCCTCAAATAACCTGGCATAGCCGCGTGTGGGTAGGTTGCGTCGCGGGGGCGACGCTTTCCAGGCGGCGAGGCGGCTTTCGAGTTCGTGGTCGTCGATCAAGAGTTCAATCCTGCGTGCTTCCACGTCGAGCATAATCCGGTCGCCGGTCTGAACGATCGCGAGCGGGCCGCCAACTGCCGATTCCGGCGTGATATGCAACACGATGGTACCGAAAGCGGTGCCGCTCATCCGGGCATCGGAGATGCGCACCATATCTTTCACACCCTGGCGAGCCAATTTCATGGGGATGGGCAGATAGCCTGCCTCCGGCATGCCCGGCGCGCCTTTCGGCCCGGCATTGCGCAAAACCAGAATGTCCCCGGCCTGCACATCCAGTTCCGGCAGGTCGATGCGCCTGGTCAGGTCTTCGACGGAGTCGAATACCAGCGCGCGCCCGGTGTGGCGCATCAGGTTGGGGGAAGCGGCGGACTGCTTGATGATGGCGCTGTTGGGAGCCAGGTTGCCATGCAACACGGCCATCGCGCCTTCCTTCTTCAGCGGGGCAGCGAGGCTGCGGATCACATCCTGCCCTGGTACCTCTTCTGCCCCGGCAATCGCATCGCCGATGGTGCCGCCGGATACGCTGGGCGCATCGAGATGGAGCAACGTCTTGAGCTCGCGGAGGAGGGCGGGCAGGCCGCCGGCATGGTGGAAGTGCTCCATGTAATGGGTGCCGGACGGCTTGAGATTGAGCAACACCGGGACGTCGCGGCCCAGCCGATCGAAGACTTCCAGGTCGATATTCACGCCGGCGCGGCCGGCTATGGCCGTCAAATGAATCAAGCCATTGGTGGACCCGCCGATGGCCTGCAAGACGATCATGGCATTGCGCACGGAGGCTGCGGTGATCAGATCGCCTGGCTTGGGCGCGCCGGAGATGGCCATCTCAGCGGCGCGCTTGCCGCTGGCCTCGGCAATGCGGCGGCGGTCCGCGTGAGTGGCGGGCGCCGTGGCGCTCATGGGCAGCGCCAGTCCCAGCGCTTCGACGATGCAGGCCATGGTGCTGGCCGTGCCCATGACCATGCAGGTGCCGACAGAAGGGGCGAGGCGGCCGCTGATCAACTCGATCTCGGCAACGTCGATGGCGCCGGCGCGGTGCTGCGCCCAGAACCGGCGGCAATCGGTGCAGGCGCCCAGCACCTCACCCCTGTGATGGCCCACCACCATTGGCCCGGTGGGCACCACGATGGCCGGCAGATCGGCGCTGGCAGCGGCCATGACCTGCGCCGGCAGGGTCTTGTCGCAACCGCCGATGAGCACCACCGCGTCCATCGGCTGGGCACGGATCATTTCCTCCGTATCCATGGCCATCAGGTTGCGCAGGAACATCGAGGTCGGGATGAGCGAAACTCTCGCCGATGGAAATGGTAGGAAACACCATCGGCAGACCACCCGCGAGCATGACGCCGCGCTTGACGCTCTCGATCAGGTCCGGCACATTGCCGTGGCAGGGATTGAAGTCGCTGAAGGTATTGGTCACACCGACGATCGGGCGATCGAGGGCATCGTCAGAATATCCGCTGGCCTTGATGAAGGCTTTGCGCAGGAACAAGCGAGAAACCGGCATCGCCATAGCTGGTCAGCCCCTTGCGCAGACCTCGAATGGAATCTCGTTCCCCGTCTCGTCCCCCACGATCATTCATGCCGCAATACTAGTGCACGGCGCGCCGGGCCGCTACTGCGGGAAATCTCCTGGGTTTATTTCTCCTGGACGGCCTCGAAGGCAGCCTTGAGCCGTTGGTGGAGCTGGGTGAGGTCGCGCGTGTGGGCCAACATCGACTCGACCAGAGCATCGAAGAAGATCCCTTCCGCGAGCGTCGTCCAGCCGGCGCGGCGAACGATTTTGAGCAGCTCCTCGTGGTATTCATCCCCCGGGAGGTTGGCAATCGCCTGCTTCACCTCGCGGAGTTTCCGCTCGAATCGCTGCACGTGATCCGCTGAAGCGTCAGGCTTTGACTTGGCCAGGGTTGCCACGTTCTTTCTCCTCTTAATGAGCGCGTTTGCATCCACACGGTGTGGTGATGCAGACACGGCATTCGTTTCATTTCATTGCAGATTTTTTTTGGCCTCCATAGGCCCCTTAGTTGATTGGATGCACTGAAGGCGGAGAAAAGAACACAGATGCTCTCTGGACTCATTCCCGCTCACGAACCGGCATAGAGTTGAAACCCGCCCCAGTACAGGGGTTTGCGATATACCCCTGGCGAATGAATGAGCGACAACTTTGCCGTGCGGAGAGCTGCATCCGGACTGCTCCCAGCCTCAAGCTCGCCATAAAGCCGGTCCATCAGCAGCGGAGTGGAAGCATCATTTACCTCCCACAGTGCACCAATTACATTGTGCGAGCCCGCGCGCAGAAACGCCCAGGACAAACCTACCAGTCCCTCGCCTGCATAAGCGCGAAGACCTGAGCCATAGCAGGCCGAGATGGTTACCAGCCTGGCATGTAGCGGGTAACGCATGATGTCACGAGCGTAGAGTTTGAAGCTCTCCGGGTGCTGGGGCGGAGGCGAGAGCACCACCGCCGAATCCAGCGGATCCAATCGGCTTGCCGTGCCGTGAGCCACAAAGTGGATATATGAGAATTGCTCCGGCGTGCTTTCCGCATACGCCGCGGGTACGGCCCCGGACTGGGTGACTACGGTCCTGGCTGTCCGGCGGAAAGTGCTTTTCAATCCCCCGGATTTCGGCGAACGCATTCATCAGATTTTCATATCCGGTCCCGGTCGCGATGGGGTTACCAATCAACAGCAGCTTTTTTTCATCCCCTGCCGGGGGGTTCTGGTCGAGACCGGAGAGAAGGCGGATCGAGTTTGCATTGGTGACGGTTACGTCTTCAATCCAATAGTGGGAGTTGTCTTTTCCCGGCGTAAGAAGCGTCTCGAAGTTCAATCCGTTCAAGACGCCATCCGGAATGATAAATACTTTGGAGCCCTTGGGAATCATTGCAGCGGCGGGGCTCACAAGGGTGTCGTAGAGAGTCTTCGCGTTTTCGTTTGCGTCTCGCAGCGGGTCATCCGATCTCAGGATGGTTTTCTGATATCCCTGAACCTGGGCTTCAATTACCGATTGCCCAGGCAGCAGGAACAGACTCGTGCGATGTGCTGTAACCGCCCACAACTAGGATTTTTCCGGGCCCAGCGAATAGAACAGAATGGTGGCATTGAGCTTGCGAGCAACCGCCTGCGCGTCGACTGCATTTTCCGGTCGCGGGTCTGATTTCTGGTTTGCTGGGCCGAGGCCTTCTGCCAGCGTTTTCGCGCGGCCGATATCGAGAAGCTGCAAAGCTTTTTCCTGCTTTTGCGATGCGATCAGGAAGTCTGCGTAATCCCGATAGAGCGCGTCTCCGTTGGCGAAAAAAGGCAGCCTTAGTTCTTCATCCTTAACCGCCGCTCGCTGGTCTTCGAAGGTACGGATGGATTTTCGATACCAGAGATCCGCTTGCGCCGATTGATGCCGGCCGGCATACAGATTTGCGAGAGCATCCTCGATATGCCCTCGCAGCGAAGGGACTCTCCAACGATTGCGCGTGCAGCTGCATCAGCATTCGTTCTGCATCCTGCCCATTTGCCTGTCGTTCAGCAAGCAGGGCCTGCAGGAACAATGGTTCCAGCTCCCAGTCCTTATGTCCGGCCATGCGAGCTGTCTGAATCGCTTCGTCGCTGTGCGTCCTGGCCGCATCGAATTGCCGCTCTTGATAGAGCAGGAATGCCATTTGTGTGTGGACGCCCGCTATCTCCTGGGGGGAACGAATGGCAACCGCGCCTTGCAGAGCTTCCTGGTAGCACCTGCTTGCTGCTTCCAAATTACCGAGATCGTAATAAGCCGACCCGGCACTCCACAGCCAGTCGATCTGGGCGCTGGTGGTCCCTGCTTGCCTGGCTGCCTGTTCGGCCTGCTGAAAGTTCGAGAGAGCCTTCTCAAAATCCCCCAGGTCGGCATAGGCTACGCCCATATTTCCCAACGCCTCTTGTATGAGCTGCTGCGCTTGAATCGGCCTGGCAAAATCCACGGCCTCGCTCAAAAGGGCCAACGCCTCGTCGTCATGCTCCAGTCTTAGATCCAAAAAGCCAAGGTTTAAGAGATCGGAGGCTTCGACGAATGAGTCCCGGTCCTCACGAGCGACCTTTAGACTCTCCCTGAAGAGCCGCGCAGCCTCGGCCAAGTGGTCGCGACCGTTCTGAACCAGGGCTTCTGTCCGCAGCACCTCACCATTCAATTTGGAGTGGCTCGCATCGGACAGGCGTCGCGCTTGCTGTAACTCCAGATCGGCTTGCTGCGCCTGGCCGAGTCCGGAGTGTGCCAAAGCGCAAAGTAAATTCCTCTTGATCGCGTCATCACCCAACACCGGGTAAGAGACGCCGGGGCTGTTCAGCAGATTAATCACATCCGGGCGCCGGCCCTGGTAGATCAGTATCTCGGCTTCGAGCAGCCGAAACCTCATGCCCCAAGCGGGGTTGCGGACTGAATAATCCCTACGAGCCTCATCTGCCCGCTGCCGGGCAACATTGAGGTTTCCATGAAGAAAATCTTCGTGGATACTTTGCCAGGTCGCCCCCGGATCAGCGGTTTTTGAAGAATGGCAGCCTGCCAGCATGGCGGCTGCCATCAGGACCCTTACTGCATACTTGGCGGCATGGTGCCGCCGTTGACGTGGGCACTGGCGAAGTTCAGTCCTCCGGACGTCGGGGAACCTAATTCCGCCCGAATCATGGAGAGGTGGACGGATGCCGGGAAGGCAAATACTTCTCCGAAGATGACCTTTCCAAAACTCGGAATATCCATGACGTGGCCGAACGACTTGCCGGGGACCGCCGGACCTAAACCATCCACCAACGAACATAAAATAGATCCGGGAGCTTTTGCGGGACCTATCCAACCGTATCGGTCGACCACCCATTGGTAGGCAGCCCCGCCACTCTGAGCGCTCTTGACTAGTGTGTCAGCTTGTTGCTTGCCAGTCTGCTGAAAAAGCGACCAGGTAATTGGGGTGGTCCCGGTGCCACCATTCAGCAGGCTGGAATTCAGCGAGAGAGAGGCGTCCTGACCGCCTATCTTAAGCCCCTCGAAACGAGAACCGGTGAAGGTGACGACAGGGTCTCCGCCATTGGCCGGGTGCTCAATGGAGACTTGAGCCACGATCCTATCCGCGGTCACGATTTCCAGTAGATTTAATCCTTCGACGACCGAGGTGACCAGGGTGGAGGGCGTGCCGTCCTTCTCGAGATGGCGGCCGGAAACCCGGGTGTACGCCGCAGTGCAGGACACGACTCCCTGGAAATTGAAGGCTTCCGTGCGGTTGGTTACATGGCCACCGACTGCTGGGAGCGAAGCAGATGCCTGGGCCGGAACTACTTGTTTGATCGGTTGCTCAATGAACCCGCCAAGCGAGCTCGCCTCGGCATGGAAGTAGTGAACTTTATTGACTTTGGACGCCATGGTGCACCTCGTTAGGCAGATTTGTTAGTTTTGACTGCTTAGAGTAAAGCGATAGTGCGCTAGATCGACAGCACTTCCGGCCATAATGCCCTGCACCGTGAGGGTGTACTCTCCCGCACCCTGGCCGGCCGATGGCACGCGTATCGAAACCGTGTCTTTGGCCTGCTGCGGAGAAACTTCTACCCGCCAGGCAAGCGAACCAGAAGGAGAATTCAGCAGACAGGTATAGCTCGAAAAACGATCTTCCGTTGGTATATCCACCAGCAACAAAAACGGTTGGCCAGATCCCACCGCGGCCACAGGAATCTGCCCCCCGCGGCTGTTGCCCCCAACCAGCGAAACCTGAGGCAGAATCTCCGGCGCTTTTAACTCGGCAATTTGGGTCTTGAAGCGGGGATACACCACCACGTTCTGATAGGCGATCACCAGCAGCGAGGCTGCGAGGGCAGCCCAGGCAACGGCCGACGGCCAAATGGAAACCAGGCGCGATTTGCTCCCGGCAACGGCAGCGGGCTTTTCTACTGGGTTAACCTTGAATTCCCTCTTGGCGGCATCGATGAAACCGGCGGTTGCACGAAGATCGGTGGTGCACTCCTGGCAATCGAAGAAATGTTCCTCAAACTCGTCGCGCAGTTCTGGAGGAAGTTCTTCCAGAAGATATTTCTCTACTGCCGTGAGCTGTATTGCCTGGTGATGATCCATAATTTAGGGCCTCATAGTCATTCTGCGCCGCCGCTGGTTTTTACCCTAAGCGGCTAATATAGAACGACTTGAACGATTGTTTTGCGCGGTGCAACAACACTCTCAAATATTCGCGGCTAATGCCAAACTCGGCACAAACCTCATCTTTATCGCGCTCATCCAGCAGCACCGCTTGCAGCAGGCGGCGGTCGCGCTCCGTCAGCTCGTTAAGAATCTGCCGAACCACTCGCTCAGTATCCTTGGCCTCAAGCTGGCTGAGGGCGCTTGGTTCGCGGGCGGCAACGGTCGCCTCTGTTTCGTCATCGATGGCGGCGGTCGCTTTCTTTTGCGAGCGGTAGTGCTCCAGTAACACATGGTTGCAAACCGAATTGACAAAGGGACCAAGCCGATCAGGCTGCCTAAGGCCTTCTTCTGCGCGCAACAGTGCCAGCACGCGCAAGAAGGTTTCCTGCCTCACATCTTCGATGGCTTCTCTGGAATTCAGTCGCGAGCGTAGCTTGAGCCGGATCAGTTCGCTGAAGTAGCTCACAAAATGCCCTTCGATATGTGTGTCCCCTGATCGAAGTTTGTCGACGTAGGACGCGTCGAACGCAAAGAATTCCAACCCCGGTTCCTCCACAGCGACAGCGGGCGCGTCCAAGTTTACACCGCCCGGAGAACCCTTTAAGCACACTATTCGCCAATGACTCGATCTCACGTAGCCGGACCACCTGTACCGCCCGGGATGTCCCGGCCGTTTGCCGGCGATACCTGACGCGATGGAAGTCCGGTTATCCACACTCCCCCTACTGCCGGCTTGAAGAACCAAGGCAAAACTATCAGCAGTCGTAGCCGGTCCGGATTGCTGAGAACAGAAGCGCGTACCGAGTAGTGGCGAAGCAGGAACAAACGTTGCAAAGGCGCGTAGGAAATTTAAAACACGAGCCTTACTGGTACTGCGGGGCGGCTGCGCTTCTTTGGCCAGGAATTCGTGTAACGATTAGCTCCCTTCCGGCACTATTTTTCGTGTTCCGTTTCCCGCACCCGGCGGGGGCGCAGATAGCCTGGTAAGGAAACTGCCAAACCCTTCGATTGCCTTCGCGTTGCTTCAGCTCAATGCATCGCGTGTGCCCAAGCGCGAAGCACACCGAAAATATGGAGCGCCGCGGGGGATGCAATCGTGACCACCAATAACTTCGCTTTCGACGACTCCACCGATTACTACAAGCTCGAAGGGCTGGGGCGCGTGTGCGAGATGGGCGACGCCATGGTCGCGAGCGCGTTGCAGGGCATTCCAGGTCTTGCCTGGCACGCGATTCGCAATGCCTCTGACCCGCAAATACCGAACCCGAACCACAACATAGAACAAGCCGACCAGCAGGCGGCGCAAATCTACGCCAAGTATGGCGGACTGACCACGGCCGGCAGCGTCATCGCGACCTGGGCCGTAATCCACAGCGGCATATCGCTTAGGCCGGAAGCTTCCTCAGGAAGCACTGGCTTCAAACTTGGGCGCATCGCTCCTGCCCGGGATGCGCACGGGGCAACTACATACGTAGAACCCATTCGCAAATAAGGAGAAGCACCCATGGCACCAACGACCGCGGAAAAGACCTCGTTCAAGCTGGGCCGGCTTGCCCGTTCCCATAACAACAAAATTCCCATGCTGCACACCCTGCTGGAGGGCCAGCCACTGGAGCCCGTAAAACCGGCTGTAGATTACACCGCAGGAATGCCTGCCGACCTGGGCATAATGAGGAACAACACGCTGGGAGATTGCACCTGCGCCGCCTTCTATCATGCAATCCAGGTCTGGAGTTTTAACTCGGAGAAGAAAATCGAAACCGAGCCGGACGTGGACGTAGTGGATCTGTATGAGCAGGCTTGCGGCTACAACCCGCAGCAGGGAGGCGAGGGTCCGGGCGGCAATGAACAGCACGTTCTTACTTACATTCTGAAGCAGGGCGCGCCCTTCGGCTCCAAAGGGCAGCAACGGCACAAGATCACTGCCTTTGCTGAAGTCGACGTCAAGAACATCGACAACATAAAGCGCACTATTTATGACCACGGCGTGGCGTATATCGGCTTCAACGTGCCGCAATATATCATGCCGCCAAACGGGCCGCCCCTGGCGATCTGGGATGTCGAACCCAAGGCAGACAACACCATCGTCGGCGGTCACGCGGTCGTCCTGGCGGGCTACAGCGCCAGCGGAGCGCGGGTCATCTCGTGGGGACAGTACTACACCATGACCTGGGCCTTTTTCGAGAAGTTCGTCGACGAAGCTTACGCCATCACCGACCCGCTATGGACGAAGACCACAAGCAAGGTTCCGGCCGAGCTGTTGGAACAATATATGCAGAAGCTCAAAGAATACTAACTAGCTTTTCCCGGGCGCGTGCCCGGCGCACGGCGTCCAGCAGCGAACCTGCTCTGGACGCTGTGCCAACTCTTTTATGCAGACGTCTTGGCCTGTCCGCTGCGGAAAGCCTCGTAGCGGGCTTTGTTTTCCGCGTTGGGTGGATACAACCCGGGCAAGGACGCACCCGCTTGCACCTCAGCAATAATCCAGTCCTCTAGTTTCTCCTGTTCGACCGCCGCTTCCACCACCTCGTTGAGCAGCGCGCGGGGAATGACGACCGCGCCATCTTCATCCACCACGATCACATCATTCGGAAAGACTGGCGACCCCGCCACAGCCAATCGGTTCCTGCCAATTGACAAAAGTGAGACCAGCGACCGAAGGGGGCGCTGCCGCGCCCATGCACCACACAGGCAAACCGGTGGCAAGCACACCAGCGACGTCGCGTACTACGCCGTCAGTGACCAGGCCGGCGACTCCGCGCACCTTCATGCGGGCACAGAGAATGTCCCCGAAGATGCCGGCGTCGGTGATACCCATGGCGCCGACGACCGCAATGCAGCCAGGCGCCATGGATTCGATCGCGGCGCGAGTCGAGATGGGGGAACTCCAGGATTCCGGCGTGGCTAGATCTTCGCGCGCCGGGACAAAGCGCAGTGTGAAGGCCGGGCCCACAAGCCGCTTCTGGCCCGGACGCAGCGGCTTGGTGCCGCGCAACCAGACATTGCGCAGGCCCTTTTTCAGCAACACCGTGGTGAGCGTCGCCGTGGCTACGGCGGAGAGTGTTGCCATCGTCTTCTGGTCTAATTCCACTGTTGTCCGCTCTGTCATTATGTTGGTCCAGCTGTTATTTCTAGATGCCGGCGATCATGCCGCCATCGACGCGGATCACGGAGCCGGTAATGTAGGCAGCGCGCTCGCTCGAAAGAAACGCAACCACGTCGCCATATTCTTCCGGCTTGCCGTAACGGCCGACTGGAATACTGCCCGTGCTCTCGGTGAACACATCCTCTACGCTGCGCCCTTCCCGCTTGGCTTTCGCTTCGTCGAGAAATTTAAGCCGGTCGGTGGCGATGCGCCCAGGCAGGATGATGTTGGCGGTAATGCCGTCTTTGGCGACTTCGCGCGCCAGTGTCTTCGACCACCCGACCAGCGAGATGCGCAGGGTGTTGGAAATGGCAAGGTTGGGAATGGGCGACTCCACGCCGGATGAGGCGCTGGTGATGACCCGTCCCCAGTGCCGGGCTCGCATATTGGGCAGCACGCGGTCGGTGATAGCGATGACCGAAAGCACCATGGAGTGAAAATACCTGGACCACACTGCGGGGTCCTGGCCGCTGGCCGGTGTTGGCGGCGGCCCACCGGTGTTGTTCACGAGGATATCCACCGGGCCTAGCTCGCGTTCAATTCTCGAGACGTGGCCATCGATCTGCGCCAGGTCGGAAAGGTCCCAGATAAGACCGATGGATTTACCGCCGATGGCCGCCAATGCCGCCTCCGTGCCTGCGATGGATTTCGCTCCTATCCCGGCCACAGCTACTTTTGCGCCTTCGGCCGCCAGCGCTTTGGCGATCGCCCGGCCCAAGCCGCCGCCACCGGCTAACACCAAAGCAGTTTTATCTTTCAGGCCGAGGTCCATGAGTCAATTCTACTTGGGGCAAGGAAACACTGCAGGTCCCCCCGCTCCGGTCCTAATGACAAAAAAGCGTGTCGAGTGCTGTGGTATCCCACTCAAGCCAAAGTACGGCTTGAATGGGGCACCAAGCCTTTGTTGCCGGTCAGGTTGAGAAAGAAATGACACTGCAAAATCGATGCGAGGCCCGGAGGGCCGGCCGCTAAACGTGAGCCCAGCCCAGCAGAGTTTGTGTGAGAACTAACAAAACCCAGGCCTTTGTGCGGGAGCCTTGGGCGCACCGCAGATCCCTCGGCTGCGCTCCCCCGGAATTCCTGTTGCGATTTGTGGCGTTGATGCACTTCATGCGCCTTTCTTTACGGAAAGGCGCACACGCGGCCCTGTCCAGTGCTGCGTGGCAGGAAATCCGGGTCGGGATGACAAGTGGAGGGTATCGCTTCCATGTACGGCTGCAAGACGGACGCCGGGCAGAGAGGAGGGCGGCGTTTTGGCCAGCGGCTATTTAGCAACCACCATCTTATTTAGCAACCACCATCTAGGGAAGTGTCACCCTCCCCTTTGTCATCCCGAGAGGCTGTGACTTTATTGATTTCTCGCGCGAAGTCTTCGAGTTCTAAACGAAATTGTCATCCCGACCGGAGCGCAGCGTAGTGGGGGGACCTGCTGTCCGCCCCGGCTCCCGCTCAGGTCTGGGTTTTGTTAGTTCTCACACAGACTCTGCAGGGCTGGGAATCAATCCCGAAGATGATCTGCCTGCCCCGGCGTGCCGTGGGAGCGCCGTAGGCGCGGTACCAAACCTTCACCGGCAACAAAGGCTGGGTGCCCCATTCAAGCCGTACTTTGGCTTGAGTGGGATACCACTGCACTCGACGCGTTTTTTTATGCCCTTACTTCCATGCATCAGCCTCGAAGCGCGCAATCGCTTTTTCGTCGAAGAGATACCCGAGGCCGGGCCCGGCCGGCAGCGCCAGGCCGCCATTCCGCACTTCGAGTTGGCGGTCGATAATCTCGCAGAAGTTGAATACCTTCCCGTCGGGAAAGTATTCGACGAACTGACCATTGGGCGAAGCCGCCACCAGGTGCACGTGCAAATCATGAAACCAGTGCGGGCACATGGTCACGCCGTAAGCATCAGCCAGCGCGGCGATGCGGCGGAATTCCGTAATCCCACCACAGACCGCGGCGTCCGCCTGCAGGATCGACGCTGCCTGCTTGTCCAGCAATTCCTTGAATCGCCAACGCCCGGCCTCGATTTCGCCGGTGGCGACGGGGATGCTGATCAAGGCCGCCAGTTTGGCGTGGTTATCGATCTGATCGGGGCTGAACGGTTCTTCAATCCAGTACGGATCGTAGGGCGCGAAACGCTCCGCGTAACGCAGGGCCGTCGGCACATCGGACCAGGCGTTGTTGGCATCCAGCATGAGCAGCACGTCGGGCCCAATTGCCTTGCGCGCCGCCTCGATCCTCGCTTCTTCTGACCTCAGGTCGCCGCGGCCAACCTTCATCTTCACGGCGTTGAAGCCAAGCGCCACGTAGCTCGCCATTTCTTCGCCCAGCATTGCAGGCGTCTTGCCCTCAAGGTAATAGCCGCCGCTTGCATAAGCCGGAACCGTATCTTCATAAGCAGCGCCGAGATACTTGTAAAGCGGCAGGTTGGCTGCCCTGGCGTTTCGGTCCCATAGGGCGTTATCGAGAATACTGAGCGCGCGCATCACCGAGCCCACGCGGCCATGCAGCAACACTTCCTGATACATATTTTTCCAAAGCAATTCTGTGGCGTTCGAATCCGCGCCGATGAGCATGGGCGCCAGCATCTCGCGCACCGCCGTAGTGACCACATTGCCCCCGGAATGCCCGGCGTAGCAATGGCCAATGCCCTCGACCCCATCCTCGGTGCGGATCCTGACCAGGCTGTAGTCGCGCGACGTTACCTTTCGGCGCGCAAAGGCAGTCGCCTGACTGAGCGGAATATGAACGGTGCGTGCCTCGACAGAAACGATCGTAGACATTTGGGCCATTTGGCTCCCTTTCTACATTCCGTGAAGGAGCTTGACCAGGCGGGCGAATCCTTGTTCACGCGCCGTCTTGTTTCCCGGCACTGTGTTTGTGGGATCTTCGCCGGCACGCATGAAGCCGTGACCGGCGCCTTCGTAGGTCACAGGCTCGTATGTCTTGCCGGCCGCCTTCATGGCTGCCGTGGTGGCGGGGATAGTGGCGTCGACGCGAGCGTCGTTGCCGCCGTAGAAGCCGTAGACCGGAGCAGTAATAGTGGTGACGTCGGCAGGAGCCGTGCCATAGAACACAAAGGCCGCGGAAAGGCCGTTACGATGGGCGGCGAAGGCGAAGGATTTGCCTCCACCCCAGCAGAAGCCAGTCACAGCGATTTTCCCGTTGCCTGCGGGAACCTGCTTTCCATAGTCAGCCGCAGCGTCCAGATCCGCCATCACGACCTCGGGATCAAGGCCGGAGACGGCCTTCACGGCTGCGTCCTGGCTGGGAAACTCGCTCGATCCGCCGCCATTCGGTCCGAAGCCGGAAAGCAGGTCGGGGGCGATGACGATGAAGCCCTGTGCAGCCAGCTCGTCCGCCATTTCCTTGGCCCAGTCGCTGAGGCCGAAGATCTCGTGAATGAGAACAACCACCGGAGCTTTCGTTTTGACCTCGGGGTAGACCACGAACGCCTCGACGGTACGGTTGCCATGCTTGAGCGGAACATACTCGTGATGGCGAGGCGAGGCTTCGAGGCGAGCCTTGGCCCAGTCCTGCGCGTGCATCGCAGGGGTCGCGAGAGAAAGAAGCAAAGCAGCGACGGCAAATCGGATGGCCTGAGACACGGTGAACGTCATGGGGAGGAGTTTAGTCACAGAGGAGTAGGTGTCGCAAGCGTTTGACGGGTACGAAGGGCCGTGTTTGGATGAAAATTGGTGAAACCCAGACCCCCTCTCCCGGTGGACTCGATCCTGCCGGAAATCATCGATTCGTTAAGGCGCTGCCCTAACCTGGTGATCGAAGCACCGCCAGGCGCGGGTAAGACCACGCGCGTGCCGCCCGCGCTGCTGGAGATTGTCAGCGGCGAAGTGGTGGTGCTGGAACCACGCCGCATTGCGGCACGGATGGCGGCGCGGCGCGTGGCTTGGGAGGCGGGCGAACAGGTTGGCCAGACCGTCGGCTACCAGGTGCGGTTTGAGGAAGCCGTTGGCCCACGAACGCGGCTGCGGTTTGTCACCGAGGGCATACTCACCCGGCGCCTGCTTTCCGATCCTGACCTAAAGGGTGTCGCCGCCGTGGTGCTGGATGAGTTCCATGAGCGCCACCTGGACAGCGACCTGGCGCTGGCCTTGCTGAAACGCCTGCAGCAGACGCGGCCGGAGCTGCGCATCGTGGTCATGTCGGCGACGCTCGATGCCGCTCCTGTGGCGCATTACCTTCAAGATTGTCCGGTCTTGCGCTCAGAGGGGCGGCAGTTCGACCTCTCCATCAGCCATCTGCCCTATTCTCCAAAGCCCCTGGAAGCCCAGTTGGCGGAAGCACTTGAGCTGCTGATCGCGGAGCAGCCCTCCGGAGACGTTCTGGCTTTCCTGCCTGGGGCGGCGGAGATACGACGAGCCATGCGCGAGAGCCAGGCGGTCGCGCGCCGGGCCGGGTTGCTGGTGTTGCCGCTGCATGGTGACTTGACGCCGGCCGAACAGGATCGCGCGGTCGCGCCCGCGAGCCAACGAAAAGTCATCCTGGCAACGAATGTCGCGGAAAGCTCAGTGACGGTCGAGGGCGTAACCGCAGTCATCGATAGCGGCCTGGCGCGCATCGCGACGTATTCCCAATGGACCGGCTTGCCGACACTCCACGTCGGCCGGGTGAGCAAGGCCTCCGCGAAGCAGAGAGCGGGGCGGGCGGGACGCACCGGCCCTGGACGCGTGCTGCGCCTCTACACCACGGAGGACTACCTGCGCCGGCCGGAGCACGACGAGCCAGAGATCGCCCGCAGCGAGCTATCCCAGCTTTGCCTCGCTCTGCGCGCGATGCGCCCTGTTGACCGCACTGCCGACATCGACTGGCTGGACGCGCCGCCTGCGGCAGCCGTGGAAAGAGCGGAGTCGCTGCTCGACCGCCTGGGCGCCACCGGAGCCATGGTGCAGCAGTTGGCGCGGTATCCGCTGCACCCCCGGCTGTCGCGCATTCTCATCGCGGCCATGGAGCGCGGTGTGGGCGAGGACGGCTGCATCGCAGCGGCGCTGCTGGGTTCTGGTGCCCGCTCCGAGAAAAATGACCTGTTGGCCGCCATCGATGCAGATCAGGATTACCGCACGCGGCAGCAGGTGGAGCAGTTGCGCAGGATTGCTCGGCCGGCCCGGCAGACGCAGCACAACGACGATGCTTTGCTGATGTCGATACTGGCGGGGTTTCCGGATCGAGTGGCGCGGCGGCGCGCGGGCAACCAGGTGCTGCTGTCGAATGGCTCCTCGGCGGAGGTAGCGGGGGAAGCTCCGCACTACGAATTCATGGTAGCGGTGGATGCAGAGGATCGCAAAGATAAGCCTCTTCCACTGATACGTATGGCCGCTCGCATCGAGCCGGAGTGGTTGATCGAACTGTTTCCGGATCGTGTGCGCGAGCAGTCGGGCGTGGAGTGGAACCGCCAGACCGAGCGGGTGGAGGCGGTGAGCGCGCTGTTGTACGACGAGCTGGTGATTCAGGAATCCCGCGGCGCAATGCCGGATGCAGAAGCCGCAGCCCAACTGCTGGCGCAGAAAGCGCTGGAGGCAGGCATCGATCGCTTCGTCGACAGGAATGCGCTCGATGAGTTCTTAGCCCGCGCCGAGTTCGCCGGTGTCGAAGCGCCGGACGTTCCCGAGACGCTCGGCGAATTGAGCCTGGGGCTACGCAGCTTCACGGAGTTGAAGAGCGCGGCGGCGCAGTTCGTGCCCGCACTCGAACGGAAGATGGGGACGCGGCAGCTCAATGAGATTGCTCCCCCGCGCATTCGATTGCCCAGCGGCCGGGAGACCAAGGTTCACTATGAACCCGGCAAGCCACCCTGGATCGCATCCCGTCTGCAGGATTTTTTCGGGATGCGGGAAACGCCGCGAATCGGACGGGAGCGGACGCCGGTGGTGGTCCACCTGCTGGCTCCGAATCAGCGAGCGGTACAGACGACAACCGACCTTGCGGGCTTCTGGGAGCGGCTCTATCCGCAAGTACGGCGCGAACTCATGCGCCGGTATCCAAGACACTCCTGGCCAGAGCGCCCGTAATCTCTACCAGTAATAAATGCTGGGTGCCCCATTCAAGCCCGATTTTGGCTTGAGTGGGATTCCACCGCGCTGGACCGGCAGTTTCTCTACTGCAACTGCAGTAACTGGTCGAGGTCCGCGGAATCCCACTCAAGCCAAAACCGGGCTTGAACGGGGCACCCAGCATTTATTACTGGTAGAGAGAGGCTAGGCCTGCGGGGGCGCAGGCAGTTTCACGTGCAGCACATTTCTCAAATAGTTGATGTTGACCACCAGGTTGTCCTCGATGCTGCCGGTCCCGTCACCCGGCCGGGGCGCGTCGAGATCGTAGACCACCCATCCCTTGAATTTTCGATCACGTAACACTTTGAAGAGGGCCGGGAAGTCCACTCCGCCCACACCGAGATTGTGGTACAGGCTCGCCTGGTGATGCTCCGCCTGTGTCGGCGTCGATGTATTGCCGCGATACTTGGGATAAGTGTCCTTCATGTGCACTTCCGCGATCCGCGGAAAATAATCGCTGATGATCTGAACCGCATCGCCGCCACCCAGGGTCAAATGCGCGGTGTCGGCTGTTAGCCAGACATATCTTGGATCCGTGTGCGCCATCACCGTACGCATTTCATGCTCCCGTTCCATGGGCCCCCAGATATGGGGATGCGGAGCCAGCCTCACGCCGAAGGTAATCGTCTGCCTGCCGATTTCATTCAGGGTGTTGGCCAGCCTCTTGAGTTGATCGTTGCTTGGTCCACCTTCGGGCCGGCTGCCCATATTGGTCTTCCAATGATCGCAGCCACAGGGCGCAAGAAAATCGTGCGCGAAGTTCACCATGTCCGCGATGAGCTCGGCATTCCCCTCCGCACTGATCCAAGGATTAGATGGTGGATTTGGGTTCGAAGCTGGCTTTGGTCTTGGCGCGCGCGGCAAATCTCCAACGTCGATTAATTGAATCCCCGCCGCATCGCACATTCGCTTCAGCGCGAGCGGGTTGCCCAAAAACTGTAGGACTTGTCCTGAGTAGGGCTCGATGCCTTGCAACCCGAAGCGCGCTGTGTCTGCGATGGTCTGCTGCATATCGGTTGACATCCGTAGGTTGCCGTTGGGCCAATCCCCCCACAAGGCACCGGTTATGCCAAAACGGATGTAAGGGTCGACCGGGTCGAGGGATTTGGTAGCGACGCCTGCCGCCCACGCACTCGAGTTGCCCAACACACCCACAGCAACTGCCGCGCCTGACAACGCCAAGGCCGAAGAAATAAACTCACGCCTTTTGAGACCTTGTGAAGAGCTGTTTTTAGACAAAGTATTTTCCTTTAGGTTTGCCGCTTTTAGCGCTTGAGTCCGAACGCATAGAGATGAGCATCATGGGTAACGACGAAGACTTTGCCCAGGGCCACCACAGGCTCACTGAAATGCACCCAATCGGGGATGATGTTTTCGCTGGAATAGAGTTGCTCTCCCGTCTCCGCATTGAATGCGAAGAGGATGAGGTTGTTGACCGGAGTGGAACGGTACTTAGCCGATAGCGGATTGTGATTTATTTGATCCTGCGTGCCGTGAACATAAGCCGGACTCTGGACGGTCTGCTCTCCGGTCTGGATCGCATACAACACCCCGTTCGCCACCACCGGAGGATCGGGCACGATCATGTCGCGCGATATCCACTGCGGAGCCAGTGACACCTTCTCTCCTTCAGCGACGACCTGGAATGCCATGATGCTGCCGTGAGGTGCGTCGCCGCCGTTCGATTTGAACTGCGGCACATTTTTTGAAGGCGGCCCCCACATCGGCACATACAGGAAGCGTTTGTGGTCCGGGGTCTCATAGCTGGTGATTGAGCCCCACGCTCCCTGACCGGGATTGCGGCCTTCTGCGGCATCGTTACCAAGCTGCGGTGATTTGTAGAGTGGAGTCGAGTGATTCAGCACGGCCGCCGAGATCGGCGCCATCGAGCAAGTAGAGGAAACCCTCTTTGCCGGCAACGGCGATGAGCATCCGGTTCTGGAAAGAAAAAACATCTGGGCTCGCCGAACCGAGATCGAGGTCCTTGGCGTTTAAAAACTGCCAATTCGAGGGTGTGAATGAGTCCAGCAGACGCGTCGCTTTGGGAGCCAGCTTGAGCACGCTCTCGCCAAAATCGCCGGACGCCGGGTCGTAGAAGCCATCGGCTGTTTGCGCAATCACGGTGCCGCTCGGGCCTTTCGTGACACCGCCGCGTCCCCAGGGACCGGAATATTTCGTGCCGCTGGTATAAAAGCGGGTTAGCCGCGGATGAGCAAGGTCGCTCACATCCATCGCCGAGACGCTTCCCGGCACCACAGAAGGTTTCGCGCCCGCTACTGCCGGCAACTGGCCACAACCGCGGCCGCTCGTGGAGTAGACCACGTTGTCGATGAGGTTGAGGCTCCAGGCACGGGCAAAGGGTTCGACCATATCGACGGGTGGCATGCGATCTGCGCCGTCACTCAAATTAAGACCGCGCAGGTTGCCGTCACTGGTGATCAGAAAAATAACGTTGTTCGGCTTATCGACCACTGGAGTGTCGTTCACCGTGTTCGAGCACAGCCAGGTAGCAGGCCAGACGGGTGCAGCGGGATTAGCGAAGGTTTTCTGCCAGAAAACTTTGCCCGTATCCGCGTCCAGTGCAAACACCGTGTCGTCGGCGCCAAGCAGGAAAAGCAGATTCTTCGCGCCTTGGGAGGTGCTCACGCCTTCTACCACCAGCGGCGCGGTGAGCGTGGAAAGAACGATGGCATTGGGAGGCGTGCTTAGCTGGGCGCTCCACAGCAACTTGAGCCCCGAGACGTTGTGGATGGTTAGCGAGGTCTCGCCCCGGTTCCAGCCAGTCCGTTCCTGATCGTAGCCCCACGTGGTCCAATCGCGCGCCGGCGGTAGGTTTTGTGCCAACGTGGCTTGGGCAAAGAGCATAAACACCAGCGCTGCCGAAAGACTCGGCATGCTTATGCGGCTCAAGCGTGAGTCGATTCGCGCCATCGAATGTCTGGAACGTCCCGGAAGATAGATAAGCCCGGCAGAGAGCATCTGTCAAATGCACTCGCGGAGGGGTGCTCGTACTGGGCAGGACCTTTGAGGCGGCTCGATTGGGCAAAGAAAAGCCCGTCCGTGAAGGACGGGCTTGGGAATTTTGTTTTGATCGGTCTTAGGCTCGCTTAACGGCCGCCATGCCCCCCACCACCCATGGCGTGCGCTCCTCCACCAGAAAACCCTTCTCCTCCCCTGGCTTGCGCAAAGCTCCGGCCAGCGTAGCCGCGACCGCCATAGAAGACCGGGCCGCCGTAGAAGATGTACCGTGGCGAATAGAAGCCCCATCCGAAGGGACTCCACCACAGCCCATCACCCGGAAGCCAGGTATAGCCCCAGAAGCCGGCGTCCCAGTACCAACCTGGATCCATGGCACCATACCCCGCATATTGCGAGGCCAGAGTGAGATTAGCCTCGGCCAGGTATTGAGAACGGAGGCTGCTCCAGTTGTAAAGTGCGTCCTCAGCTTGATTGCGGTTGAAACTGACGCTCTGCACCTCTGCGTTTTCCGCCAATCCGACTTGGTGGTCACCCTTTATCTTGAGTGCCTTCTCGATATTGCCATTTCTTTCCAGCAGCTCAGCCTCTCCCTTGAAAACCCGGACAGTGCCCTTATCCGCATCGAAAGCGTATAGGCCGCCTTTCAGCAGGCGAGTGTTCGCACCGCCCACCGACACTTGTATATCGTTGCGCGGGTGGATCTCATCCACTTCGACGTCGGCACGGCCACGGTTCAGCTCGATCTGCGTATTTAACAGATTCGGTGAAATCATTCGCACCGCACTGTTGTCTCCCACACGGAGAAACACACCTGGGGTAAGCAGCACCTCTGCCCTGCCGTTTGCTGTTTCCAGCACTTGGCCCGGCTGAAGCTGGGCGTTACCCACCGATTGTTGATTCAATGGCCGGCCGTTTATCGAGGCCAACCCTTCTACATAGTTAATAGTCCCTGGAACGGCTGGGTTTGCAGTCTGTGCTAAAGCTACAGGCGCGCACATAGTCGCCAGGGAAAGCAGAATCGCCTTCAACCTTGGCATAGTAGTTCAATACCTCTAGTTAATTAGAGAGTAAACAGTAAAAAAAGTTGCGGTGCCGGCTCCAACCGGGCGGAAGCTGGTTTAAAAGACTGCAGATAGACCATCGATCGGCGTGGCCACTGGAAGAAAATATTGGATTTATTTATTTTGCGGCTAACTTTGACGCTACTGCTTCGTCGTGGCTCTACGCAGGAAAGCCGAAGTTCGAGGCCGAGTTCTCTGGAGCGTTTGGCGTGCGCGCGGCCACCTCATCGCTCTTCATACAGGGCAGGTCCCAAGATCAAGGATAAAGCTTAGCCGGCACTATTTCAGGTTCGGGCTCGCCGGCTGCAACCAGCAGTTTCTTCAACTGCTGGCTCAGTTCACTGGCCTGCGAGCGATATTCCTGGCGCCCAGCCAGGTTCACCAGCTCGTGTGGATCGGCGCGCTGATCATAGATCTGGTACTCATGATAAGTCGCAGCCGCCGGTTCTTTCGATGCGCCAGAAGGGTCCGCGACGCAATAGGTCCAATCTTTGGTCCGGATCGCGCGGCCGGTCATCGATTCGCTGATCTGGATCAGTTGCTGGTTCGGCCACGCCTGCCGAGCACCGGGATCGTTGACCAGCGGCAGCAGGCTCCGGCCCTTCCACCCGGAGGGCACCGCCACGCCTGCGGCTTCGAGCAGAGTCGGCGCAAGGTCGATGAGGCCGACAAGCTCGGGGATCTGCTGCGCGCCATGAAAGCCTGGTCCGTCGATAGAGCAGGGGCACGCGGAGGGAGCTGTTGTGCGTGCTGCGCTTGTACTCCTGGTTGCGGGTCATGAAGTGGCAGCCGTGATCGCTGAGGAAGACGAAGATGGTGTTGTCGGCGAGATGTTCCTCTTCGAGAATACGGCGGACACGCCCCACCGAGGCGTCGATCGCTTCAATGCAACCGTAGTAGTCCGGCAGTTGCGCCTGCCACGTGCCGGGAAGCGCCCGTAGATCTTCAGGAACGGTGGAGTTCGCGAAGCGCTCGACGGAACCATGAGGGCCGATGGGGCGATGCATGTCGTTCTGCTGGTGCGGCTCGATCTGCGAGATGAACAGGAAGAATGGTTTTTCCTGCTTCTGGCGAAGGAAGCGCTCCACGCGATCGGTAATGAAGTCGACGCGATATTCGTCTTTGTAGGTGATCTCTTTGCCGTCGCGGTCCCAGATGGTTCCTTCGTAAGGATGCGTGGTGAACTCGATCACATTTGATCCTTCCCACAGATCGAGGAAGCCGCCGCGGAACTCTGGTTTTACAGCGCCGGGGCCGCCGCCGTCGGCTTCAGTGTTGGGGGCAAGATGCCACTTGCCGATCAGGTTTGCCGTGTAGCCGGCTTTGCGCAGTTCTCCGGCCAGCGTCGGGCAGAGTTTGGCCCAGGGCAAGGCCGTTGCGCCAGACGCCGGTTTCCGTTGCGTAGCGGCTGGTGAGCAAGACCGATCGCGAAGGAGCACAGACAGGCTGGTTGGTTACTGCGTGAGTAAAGTTCTTACCGCGAGACGCCATCGCATCGAGATTGGGCGTGCGGGTGGAGCTGTTGTGGCCATTAGCGCCGATGAAGTCCCAACGAAACTGATCGGAGAGATACAGAATGATGTTCGGCTGTGTTGGCGGCTTAGCACCACTCTTGTCATCCGCTTCGGCCGAGGCCGGAACCGCAGCTGCTACAGCGGCTGCCAGGGAACTCTTGAGGAATGACCTTCTGCTGTCTATCTGCTCTGGCATAACTCTCCTAACAAACTTTTAAAGTGAACTCGTCTTTGCGCGGTAAAAGAATCACCAGCAAGATAGGCGAAAGACCAGGTTGGTCCACCCGCCGGAAAAGCTCCCCCCGGCAGAACACCGCAATGATCCAGGAATAGAGGGTTCGCAGGCTAGGCGGTCAACAACAACCGGCGCGGGGCGGAGCGGGCTTCACGCTCGACACAACGATCACATCTTGTTGAACATGGCTGGTCATCGCGTCTGGGCGAACTATAAAGCGCAGGACTTAGTGTGTCAACGTGACCTGTAAATCGCTTGACAAAATGCGACACTAACTGCATGATCTGAACCAGCGGTAGTATCTCTACCGCGACACTGAGCCCTATGCAAACCTCCCGGTTGCCGAACATTTCGTCTCTTCTTGTTGTTGTTGCCCGACTAGCCGGTAACGAGACGGATTGTTTGGGGCAGGTTCTTTTGAACCAACCCTCCAGTTTTAACCCAGTCTTAACTCATTGTTGCCTTCGCTCAGCAAGCACTGCATTCACGCCGCTTGCCGGCCTTTGCAGCAGCCGAATTGTCTATGCGGATAACGGGCTTAACTCGGCAAGGTGCCGATACAGGCATAAAAACAACATGGAACGCAGCATACAATCCGCAACACCGTACTCCCAGGTAGCACGATGTTGTTGTCCGGCCTCCGCGCCCTGCGCAGCCGCTACGGCAAATTGCTAGCTGACCGGTAGGCCCCGGTCCACGCTCGCACCCCGTTATCACTCTGAGATACCCAACGCAGGCATGAACCTGAGGTTCTGCTGTCGCTCCTCCTCGCTGAGGAAAAGAAAGGTACGACCATGTCTCTCCACTATCTGCACAAGCATTCGCTCTCATTTATAAAACTTGCTCTCTTGTTCAGCGGATTTGCAGCAGGTTCCTTGACTGCTTTCGCGCAAACCTCTCAGGTCTCAGGGCAGGTTGTGGACGCAAGCCATTCGGCAGTGGCGGGGGCAGACTTGACTCTGACCCGAGTGGAGACAGGAGATACCCGGCAACAGCACTCGACCAGTGAGGGCTATTATTCATTTCCCCTGCTCTTGCCGGGACATTATGACCTTAAGATCGAGAGGGATGGCTATGAAACCCAGGACCAAAAGGGGATTATTGTCGAAACGGGCACGGTCAGCACGGTGAATGTTGTGCTCGCAGTCGGCGCGGTCGCGCAGACGGTCGAGGTCGACACCACGGTTCCGCTACTGCAGTCACAGTCCTCAGCAGTTGAAGATGTGGTGGAGAACCAGACCATCGTAAACATGCCGCTGATAGACCGGCGCTCTTCGCAGCTGCAGCGCTTGAGCGGGTTTGTCGTAGGCAACGGAACAGGATCAAGCGCAACCTTCGCGGTGGGAGGCGGCCGGGGAAATAACGCCAATTACCTGGTGGATGGCGGCAACGTGCAGAATCTGTTGCTCGGCGTGCCCACGCTCATGTTTGACCCACCCATCGAGTCGGTGCAGGAGTTCAACCTCTCCATCAGCGATTATGCGGCGGAACTAGGACGGAGCGGCGGTGCGGTCATCCAGATGACGACCAAGTCTGGAACCAACCAGTTCCACGGTGCAGCGTACGAATACTTCCGCAATGACGACTTGCAGGCCAGGCCATACTTTGCCAAGACGAACCCGGAGCTTCGTTACAACCTCTTCGGCGCGAGTCTCGGGGGCCCGATCAAGAAAGACAAGACACAATTTTTCTTCAACTATGAGGGTCGCCGGCAAACATCTTCTGTGACCCAGATTATCAACGTACCTACACCTGCGGAGCTTACGGGCGACTTCTCTGCCTTCTCAACACCGGTGATAGATCCAAATACCGGGAAGCAGGCAGTCTACAACGGGAAGTTGAACGTTTTGCCGCCGGGTGAGCTGGACCCGGTTGCGCAGAAGCTGGTGCAGTTCTATCCGGCGCCAAACGTCGCGGGCGCCGCGCCCAACGTCTCGAATTTCCGCGCCAATGATCCAACGCAGGGCATATACGATGTCTACGTTGCGCGCATCGATCACGTTTTTGGCGAAAAAGACCGCATGTTTGCCCGCTTCCTGGCGCAGACCGATCACGAGCCTACTGCTTCGATCTATCCAACGCCGGGAACCGATAATTTTGGCGTACTCGCGCACAACTACTATTACAATCCTTCCGGCACCTGGTATCACAACTTTTCGGCCACGTTGATCAACGAGTTCCGCTTCACCTATTCACGCAGGCAGGCTCTAAGTATCTCTGCCGGAGCAAATACTACGCTGGCCTCCGAGATCGGTATTCAAGGTACCAACGCGGCATTTTTCCCGACCGTCACGGTCTCCGGGCTTGCTGGCTTTGGCAATACTACGCAGCAGGAGAGGTTGCAAACACCGATTAACAGCAATCAGTATGTGGACAACGTTTCTCTCAGCGAGGCAACCACCAATTCAAATTCGGCGGGGAACTGCGGACGTCGAACAATACAGACAACTACTATCCAACGGCGGGCGGTTCGTTCGCATTTACCAATACTGGGGTCAGCTCCAACGCGGCGCTGGGCAGCCTGGCAAATCTTCTATTGGGCAGAGTCAATTCGGCTACCCTGCAGCAGGCGGAGACATTGCTGACCACGACGTATTCCTGGGGGTTTTTTGCGCAGGACGACTGGCGAGTAAGGTCCAATCTGACGCTCAACATCGGGTTACGGTATGATCTCGACGCGCCCCGCGCGGAAGAACACAACCGGCAGAATTCTTTTAATACGACGACGATTAATCCGGTCTCGGGTACGCCCTGGGATTATCACCTTCTCGGGAATAAATGGCGTCAGCAAGTATGCCAACAACTGGGATTACCACAACATTGGCCCGCACGTTGGTTTCGCATGGACGGCTCATCCCAACACGGTGGTGCGCGGCGGCGGCGCCATTCTTTTTCCCGGCGAGTATGACCAGGCGACCCCGATCGTTGCCTACACGGGATTTGCCAGGCAAATCAGCCTCTCCTCTCCCAATGCCGGCACCGGTGCACCCGCGTTTCTATTGAAGAACAATGGAACCGATGGCACAGGAACAGCGGCCGTTCCTACTCCCGCCCAATTGACCCCGGCCTACGGCGCCGTCCCAGTGGGACAGAAGGTCGTGCAGGCCCCGCAATACTTTCAGCGCGATCGGGTAACCGGATATCTCTATCAAGCAAGTCTTGATATAGAGCAGCAGCTGGGCAACCAGGTATTGCTGACGATTGGCTACCTGGGGACATTTGGCCATCATTTGTCTGCCACCAACGCGGAGAATACCAACCAGGTCGCACCAGATCAGATGGCGTTGCTGCCGACAACGAAGAATACGCAGACTCTGCGCCCATATCCTCAATTCGGCAACGTTAGTATTATTGCTGCGGATGCGGGGCAGTCCGGCTACAACGCGCTGAACGTCGGCATCAAAAAACGGTATGCCGGCGGCTTCCAGTACGGGGTGAACTACACCTGGTCAAAGTTCATCGACAACCAGGAGTCCAGAAACGAGCTGGCCAACTATAACGCCGGCTATTCTGGAACCAACGATGCATTCACTGATTACTACAATCCCCGGGACCGCTTCGGGCTTTCAGGGAACGACATTCGCAATCGCGTGATTGGAAGCGCGCTCTATGAACTTCCCATAGGCCCAGGAAAATGGATTCATCCCAATTCCTTGGTGGTGAACGAATTCGTTTCTGGTTGGACAATCGGTGCCATCTCTGAGATACACTCTGGAACTGCTCTTGGGGTACTCGACTCCACAAATAACACTGGTACGTATTCCGATGGAGTGCGGCCAAACCTGGTCGGCAACCCCAACGATCTTTCTGGCTCACGTCCCAGGGCCCAGAAGACTGCCGAGTGGTTTGACACTTCTGCATTTGCAGAAAACCCAGCGTACACGTTCGGTAATGCTCCCCGTACGTTTGGGAGAGGCCCAGCACTCGCGACCACGGATGCATCCCTCTTGAAGGATTTCAAGATTGCTGAAGTTAGTACATTGCAGTTTCGGGCCGAAGCCTTGAATGTCTTCAATCACGCCAACCTGGCAAATCCGAATACCCTGTTTGGCAACGGCGCATTTGGCCAGGTCACCGGACTACAGACGGGCAACCAGTCCAGAATTCTGCAGCTGGCTCTGCACCTCGCGTTCTAACCATGCACCGGGCCAGTCAGCAAACATAGCGGACTGGCCCGGACACTTCTGGTGTATATAGGTCCCTAAGGAGTTCGATTCGGCAATGGTGGCAGACGGGAATGAGGGTTCCGGCGTATCAAGGCGTGCGTTTCTCCAACGGCATGGTGGCAACCGGGGTTGCCTTGCAAGCAAAAAATGCCGGCGCTGAAATAGATTCGAGCGCCAGCTTCCGGCCAAATATCGTTTACATCCATTCCCACGATTCCGGTCGATACTTATCGCCTTACGGCCAGTCAGTCCCTACCCCGCACCTGCAACGACTCGCGCAGGAAGGCATCGTGTTCCGCAAAGCCTTCAGTGCCGCGCCCACTTGTTCCCCCAGCCGGGCTGCCCTGCTTACCGGGCTCTATCCCCACAGCAGCGGCATGCTGGGACTCGCGCATCGTGGCTTTTCTCTGAATGACTACCAGCAGCACATTGTGCATACTCTCAAACCTGCCGGCTATACCTCGGTATTGGCTGGACTGCAGCACGTGGCCAAGGTTCCCGAGACGATCGGGTATGACCAGGTACTTCCGCACAAGGATACAAGCGCAGTGCATGTAGCGCCTGCGGCTGTAGGTTTCCTGGATAGCCGGCCAACCTCTCCCTTCTTTCTGGATATCGGATTCTTTGAGACGCATCGTGAGTATCCGGAGGCCACACCGGAAGACAAGGCTAACTACTCGCCCCTGCCAAGACCTATCCCGGATACCGTGGCAACCAGGGGCGACTTCGCGCGCTATCGGGCGAGCGCCAGGATCATGGACGAAGGCGTCGGAAAAGTTCTCGAAGCGATCGACCGAAATGGCTATCGTGAAAACACGCTGATCATCAGCACAACAGACCACGGAATCTCGTTTCCGCGTATGAAGTGCAATCTTACCGACGATGGCTGGGGAGTCTCGCTGATCATGCGCGGCCCAAAGCTTCCCCACGCCGTTGTTTGCGACGCTCTGATTTCCCAGATAGACGTCTTCCCGACCATCTGCGACTACATAGGAATTCAGCATCCCGCCTGGTTACAAGGCAGGTCCTTCCTGCCTGTGCTATCCGGCCAGGTACCGGAGATACACGAAGAAGTTTTCGCCGAGGTAAATTATCACGCCTCCTATGAGCCAAAACGTGCGGTACGAACAGCACGCTGGAAGTACATTCGGCGTTTCGGAGACCGGCGAACACCAGTTCTGCCTAACTGCGACGATAGCCCGAGCAAGGAACTTTGGGTGCAGGCTGGATGGGGTTCCCAGATTCTGGACCAGGAGAGCCTTTACGATCTCCTTTTTGACCCCACTGAGCATGCAAACCTGGTGAACGATCCGGCTCACTTAGCCGTCGCCCGAGATATGCGCGCCCGGCTGCATGCCTGGATGGTTTCCACCAATGACCCGTTACTGCAGGGACCAGTAGCAGCACCGCCAGGAGCGGTCGCGAACGATCCCAACGGGATATCTCCCCAAGAGCCGACAATCGCTGCGCGGCCACTGTAACCTAACTCAGCTAACCGGAAGGCGAACTGCAGGTCCCCTCCCCTACAGAGGCTAGATGATGAATCGAAGATCCGTATTGCAGGGGCTTGCCTTCAGTCCTCTTGCGCTGGCAGACAAATTCGCTGGGTCACAGACAAACCTGCCTAAGCTAACGGTCGAAGGTCTCGAAGTATTCCAGGTGAAAGTAAATCGCCGCGGGAATTGGACCATCGCCCGCCTCAACACCAGCGGAGGAATCAGCGGGCTGGGCGACGCATCGCAAAGCGGCAAAGACGACCAGACGCTGGTCTATCTCAAGCAGTTTTCTGATCTATTGAAAGGCCGAAGCATTTTTGACGTGGAATGGTTGCGGAAAGTAACCGCTCCGGTCATCGCCCAGTATGGCGCGCCGGCGGCGGTCGCAGCGAGCGCACTCGACCAATGCCTCTGGGATATTCAAGGGAATGTATTTTCTGTTCCTGTCTACGACTTGTTTGGAGGCCGTATTCAGGACAGGATTCGCATCTATGCCAACATTAATCGCTCGACAGAAGAGAGAACTCCTGAAGGCTTTGCCAGCATGGCGGAAAAGGCTGTGGCTGCAAGCTTCGACGCGGTGAAGCTTGCGCCGTTTGACGAGATGCCGCGTGGATTGACCGATAAACAAGCAATCGAGCATTTCATGCAACGCGGCATTGACTGCGCTCAGGCAGTCCGGCAAACGATCGGTCCGCAACGCGACTTGCTCATCGACGGCCACAGCCATTTCACTCGCGACGATGGCCTGGAACTGGCCCGCCGGTTTGAGCCGTTGCATCTGTTCTGGCTGGAGGAGGTGACTCCCGCCAAGCCGGTGGAAGACCTCGCCGCCATCAACAAGGCCGCGACCATGCCGACGGCGGGCGGCGAATCTATCCATGGCGTGACTGGTTTCTATCCTTACATCAAGGCGGAAGCGGTAGACATCGTGATGCCTGACGTAAAGGTGTGCGGTGGCATGCTGGAGATGAAGAAGATAGCCGCCCTCGCCGAGGGCGCAGGGTTGATCGCATCCCCTCACGGGCCGGCAAGCCCTGTAGGCAACGTGACTGCCGCGCATGTAATCGCCACGGTCCCGAATTTCAATATCCTGGAATTCTCGTATGGTGAGGTGCCTTGGCGTGCAGAACTCATCGATCCACCAGAGCAGATCATTGATAGTGCTCTCGTGCTCTCGAAGCGGCCTGGGCTGGGCATCAAGTTGAACGAGAAGACTGCCGCGAAATATGCCGTTTCCTAACAGGCTCAGGGGGGAAGTGAAGATGAGCAACCCAACACGAAGAGATTTATTGAAGGGCGGAGCCCTGGCTGGTCTTGCGGGAGTCGTGGGCTGCAAGGCCCCCACTGCCGCCCAGCCCAGCGCTACCCTGCAAAAGGCCCAGGCGCACTGGGAAGCTCCTCCGAGCCAAAAGGGAAACGATCTCAACCTGATTGTGCTGGTCTCCGATTCTTTCCGCGCCGATAATCTGGCGGCTTATGGCAGCACCTGGGTAGATACTCCAAACCTCAACGACTTTGCCAAGGAATCGATCGTCTTTGACAGCTACTATCCGGAGGGGCTGCCTACCATACCTTTGCGGCGCCAGCTTTACACTGGGCGGCGCATCTTTCCCACCCATCTCTACTTTCAGCAGGACTCGGTCAAGCTGCCGGGCTGGCATGAGCTGTTTATCGAGGACGTGACCCTCGCCGAGACTCTCCTGGCCGCGGGCTACCAGACGGCGCTCATCGCTGACCTGCCTCACTTGTTCAAGCCGGGCCGCAATTTTCAGCGGGGCTTCCATTACTTCGAGTGGGTGCGCGGTCAGGAGATCGATTACTACGCGCAAGCGCCGCGCACAACAGCGGACTTCAGCGCTTTATATCCCGAAGACTACCTGCAACTTGTAGGCGCGACTCCGGGTGGAAGAGGCGAGAGCTTTGCCGACTTCTTGAACCAATACCTCGCCAATCGCAAGCGCTGGCTCAAGCGGGCGCCTTCGATTGCGGAAGCAACCGCAACCAGCACCATCGATTGGCTTAAAGAAAATCACGATCAGGGCCCCTTCTATTTGCAGGTGGAGATCTTTGATCCGCACGAGCCATGGGATCCGCCTGCCCACTTCCTGGAAAAATATCTTAAGGATCCCGGCACTCATAGCTGGCCGGAGCCACCTTACGGTAACGTCAAAGTCCCGGAAGAGGGCGTAAAGCGGTTGCGCGCCAACTACGCGGGAGAAGCTTCGAATGTGGATCATTGGTATGGGGAAGTGCTGAAGACGATCAAAGGTCTCGGCCTGTACGATAACTCGGTGGTCGTATTTCTGGCCGATCATGGAGTGCTCCTCAACGAGCAAGGCCAGTGGGCGAAGGGACCCGAGCGGCTCCGCAAGCAAGTCACGCATGTGCCGCTTATCGTGCATGTCCCCGGACAGCAATACGCCGGCAAACGAGTTTCCGGGTTCGTGCAAACCCCCGATGTTGTGCCCACGGTGCTCGGCCGGCTGAACATCAAGCCCCCAGCACGCGCCACCGGCGAAGACTTGTGGCCTTACATTACGAACGAGAAGACAAACCAGCGAAAAGCCGCAATCTCGTCCTACGGCTACATCGCGTCGGTGCGCACCCCGGAATGGAATTACTCAGTTGTGTGGAACAAAGACAAGTACCAGGGAAACTACAAGCCTCAGCTCTACGACCTGAAGAATGATCCCGAAGAGCTGCAGAGTGTCGCCGACCAACATCCGCAGATGCAGAGCGAACTTCAGGCCATCCTCGATGAATACATCGCATCGGGTAAGGACCTGACGGACGGCAGTTTTTCTCAAGAATTGTCGTAGCCCACCCAGGTACGGTGTTAGCTTCGAGCTCAACTCCGGCGCGGTAAAGGCCAGCTGAACAGCCTGCCTTATCGCCCGCCACAGTCTCGGCACGGCTGTTAAAGAAGCTCAGGCAACCAAGCGACTAGAATGTGTATCAAATTCGGGTGCGGGGGGATCCTCTTCGCAATGTTAGACTTTATTTGCTAAGACTTCGTGAAAGTCTCTGACACATTTCGCCCCCGTCTTTGTAGACTCAGCTTCGTTTTCGTTGGGTTGGCGATTTCTGTCTTCACCTGGGGCCTGCAATATAAGCTCTCTCTGTATTATCCAGAACATTCCACCTATCACCAGCTCCCAGAAGCAAAACTACTCTCTAAGAATGAGCAGGCTACGGCGACCGACGGTCTCCTGATGAGCAGCTCGAATGCTCCGAACGATATCGTGCGTGGCGCGGTTTTGACCCTGATGCTTTTTGCACTTGTCCTGGGGCTCCCTCCCATTTCAGGAGCCGCCCAAACGGAACAAGAGCGCCTGCGGCCGTGGCTGCACTCTTTAAGTGCGAGCCTAAACGCGTTCTTTTTCAGACCTCCTCCGACACTTTCGTCTTAGTTTCAAAGTCCTAGAAATCAGTAGCCTAATCGCGCTGGGTCTACGCTATCGGTCATCGACCGGTGCGCTCTCTCAGCCCGAGAGAGATCCCTGCCTTGATGGGGGACCTTCGATTGCAAACTCGACGAAACGAGTGTATTCCATCTATGCGAAAGCGAACGCTCTCCATCCTAATAGCGGCCTTGTCCCTGATCGCTTCCAACGCAACGGTCGCCTGCAAGAGCAGCGACCCCGACGCTAACGCCGCAGAAATCGCCTCAGCGACTGTGGCTGCGGTCAAGCGTGGATCGATCACCCATGCGCTGTCATTAGCCGGGCAATTCCAGGCTTACCAGGTGATCGACGTCCATCCAAAGGTCTCTGGATTTATTAAACACATCTACGTGGACATAGGGGACAAGGTCCGGGCAGGACAAACGCTTGCCGTCCTTGAAGTTCCTGAGTTGCAGGCTCAGTTGGAGGGGACCGTTGCCCAGGTGGGCCAGAGGAAGGACGAAATCGTTCGCGCTCAGCACGATGTGGCCAGGGCGGAGGCTGAATATGCTGCCCTCCACGCGAACAACACTCGCATGCAAGAGGCAGCGAAAGCCCAGCCCGGCCTGATCGCCCAACAAGAGTTGGATGACACCCAGTCGAAGGATCTTTCCGCAGCCGCCCAGGTGGACGCAGCCAAGGCCGCGCTGGCGGCGGCACGCGGGGCCTCTCAAGTGGCGGTCGCGGATAGTGACCGGGTCAGAGCGATACAAGGATATACGAAAGTCGTCGCTCCCTTGGATGGAGTCATCACCTGGCGCTATGCGGATACTGGAGCGCTGATTCAGTCGGGCAGGGATTCAAACGATCAGGCTCTGCCGATCGTAAAGCTCTCCGAGAGTGGTCTGCTGCGTTTGCGCATGCCGGTGCCGGAAGACGCGGTGAAATACATCAAGGTTGGCGACGAATTGCAGATTCGCGTGGATGCCCTGGGTCGTTCTTTTACAGGAAAAATCGTTCGCTTCACGCGCAGCGTGAATTTCGAAACCAGGACCATGGAAACCGAGGTCGACGTTCCCAATAAAGATCTGTCGATTGATCCCGGGATGTACGCGAACACCCAATTGCAACTCGGGCACGTTGACAACGTGCTTACCATCCCGGTGGAGGCGCTCGTCTTGCGCGGCACTACGGAAGTCGTTTACGTCGTCGACAGCGAGAACCATGTCCGTGAGCGGACCGTCCAGCTAGGCCTCGAGGGATCGCAACTGGCTGAGATCAAGAGCGGCCTTGAGGAGGGACAGCACGTCATCGTTGGGGGGCAAGGCAAGTATCAGGAAGGGGAGCTGGTTCGCCCGGTCCTGACGCCCACGCCCGCCAATGACGTTACCCGCGCGCCCAACAGCACGATCGATCTGCACGATGATCAGGGGGAACAATAATGCCCAAATTTGCCCTCAAATATCCCTATTTCGTCATCATGCTGTGCCTGATGGTCATGTTGGTCGGCGTCTTCAATGTGTTCAGCATGCCGGTCGATCTTTTTCCCAAGATCGATATCCCTGTAGTTGTTGTTGCAACCTTCTATAACGGTATGCCACCGCAACAGATCGAAGCGGATATTACGAACACGTTTGAGCGCTTCTTCACGCTCGGAGCGAATATCGATCACTCCGAATCGCGCTCTCTGACCGGCGTCAGCCTGATCAAAATCTATTTCAAACCGGGCACAGACCCGAATGCCGCGCTCAGCAACATCGCCAGTCTTGCCATGGCTGACTTGCGCCGGTTACCACAGGGCACATTGCCACCCGTCGTTCTGGGAATGGATGCTTCGAGCCAGCCGGTTTGCCTGGTTACGCTGAAGGGCCAGGGCCTCAACGAAACCCAACTCAAAGACATCGCGCAGTTCCAGGTGCGCAACCAGATATCCAACGTACAGGGCGCCTCGGTGCCGCAGCCTTACGGGGGTACGTACCGCCAGATTCAGATATATGTCGATCCCCTTAAGCTCGAGGCCCACAATATGAGCCTCAACGACGTCGTCGAGTCGGTCAACAGCTCGAACCTTATCCTGCCTGCGGGCGATGTACGCATTGGCAGCAAAGACTACAACGTCTATGCCAATAGTCAGTTTCCCGATGCAAAACACATGAACTCCATGCCGCTGAAGTCCTATGGCAATTCATCCGTGCTGGTCGCGGATGTTGGGCACGCCGAAGACTCCGGAGCACTGCAATACAACATCGTTCGCATCGACGGGCAGCGGTCGGTGTACGTTCCAATCTTCAAGCAGGGGGGCGACAGCAACACCATCACCATCGTGAATGGCATGAAGGAGGCGATCAAACACCTGGTCGATATTCCTGACAGCCTGAAGACTGCCGTGGTTTTCGATCAATCGATCTTCGTTAAACTCGCGATCAAGAATCTGGTGAAGGAAGCTTCGATCGGCCTGGTTCTGACGGGGCTGATGATTCTGGTCTTCCTGGGCAATCCGCGGGCGACCTTTGCGGTGCTGCTCTCAATCCCGCTCTCCGCCCTGGTATGTCTGCTGTTGACCAATGCCATGGGTGGTTCGATCAACACCATGCTGTTGGGAGGCCTGGCATTGGCCTTCTCGCGTTTGATCGATGACTCCGTGGTAGTGCTGGAAAATATCTTTCGCTTTATGGAGATGGGTGTGCCGCCCCGGGAGGCGGCGGAACAGGGGGGCATGGAAGTTTCCCTCGCGGTATTGGCCGCGACCTCGACTACCTCCATCGTCTTTTTCCCCGTAACCTTTCTCTCCGGCGTCAGCAGATATATCTTCACGCCGCTGGCACTGGGTGTCGTGCTCTCTATCTTTGCGTCGTATGTCTTCGCCATGACCGTGGTGCCACTCTTCTGCGCAACGTTTATCCGTATCTCCCATGGAGAATCGGACGGAGTTCATGAGAAGGTGTCCTTCTTCCGTAGGGTGGTTGACCGCTTCAATGAGCAATTTCAGCGCATGCTGGAGCGCTATGAGGCGTTGGCCAAGCGGGTCCTGGTAAGGCCAGGGTTTACGGCCGTGGGCATCCTCGCCGCAGTAGCCCTGGTGATTCTAGTTCTCTTCCCCTTCCTGGGACGTGCTTACTTTCCGCGCACTGATCCGGGACAATTCGTCATTGATGTCCGGATGCCCAGCGGTAGCCGCCTCGAGGTCAGCGATCAGTACATCGCCCGGGTAGAGAAGATCATCCGCGAGACAGTCAAGCCGGACGATCTGGGCATGATCGTTTCCAATATCGGCGTCTATCCCGATCTCTCCGCCATCTACACCACAAATGCATCCATGGACACCGCGTTTGTACAGACCAGCCTGAAGGAAGGTCACAGCGTGGGAAGCTACGAATACATGTCGCGGGTACGACGAAGGCTTTCGCGGGAGATGCCGGAGCTGGCAACTTATTTCCAGGCCGGCGGCCTGGTCGACTCGGTCATCAATCAGGGCCTCCCGGCTCCGATCGACGTACAGGTCAGCTCCATGAATCTTCAGGGCGCGTACGATCTGGCAAAGCAGTTGTCCCTCAAGATCAAGGCCCTCCCCAATGTGAGCGGCGTCTACGTTCCCCAGGATCTCAATTATCCGGGACTGTTGCTGAATATCGATCGCGAACGGGCCAGCCTGATTGGCCTCTCAGCACAAAATGTTGTGGATAACGTAATCACTGCTCTTACCTCGGACGGCCAGGTCGCGCCGAGCTACTGGATTGACCCCAAGACCGGCAACAACTATTTGGTCACGGTCCAGTATGCCAACCGCGTTATCAACCACATGAGCATGGAGGACTTCAAGAACATACCACTGCGGGGAGTACGGCCCGTAGGTTACTCTCCCTCCGAGGAGGGCAGAGGCGCAGGCGATAATGCGGCCAATCTTCTTGTTGGTGCACATGCCACGGGTTACACCCCCCTGGGATCGGTGGCAGACATCAAGGAGATCAATACCCCCACCGAAGTGGACCATTACCAGATCCGGCGCGTGATCGATATCTACGTCGCTACGCGCGGTGAAGCGCTGCAGACGGTGGGAAAAGACATCAACAAATTAGTAGCGGATACAAAGACCGACAAGAATACGACGCTCAGAGTAAGGGGGGCCGCGGTAAGCATGAATCAGTCCTTCAAAGAGTTCGGGCTAGGGCTCCTCATCTCCATTGCGCTTGTCTACCTCATCCTGATGGCGCAATTCACTTCCTTCATCGATCCCTTCATCATCCTCATGGCGATCCCTCCAGGACTTGCAGGCGTAATGATGATCCTGGTGTTCACGGGAAGCACTTTGAACATTATGTCGCTGATGGGGATCATCATGATGACAGGTATCGTTGTCTCCAACAGTATTCTCATCGTTGAATTCTCCGGTATCCTGCACGAAAAAGGGCTACCGTTGCTGGAAGCCACGGTTCAAGCATGCAAGGTGCGGCTGCGTCCGATTCTGATGACCTCTCTGGCGACCTTGTTGGGAATGATTCCCATGGCGCTTGGCTTTGAGGCGGGCAGCGAACAGTACGCACCGCTCGCGCGCGCGATCATCGGCGGACTTGGCGTCTCCGTCGTGGTGACCGTGTTTCTGGTCCCCGCGGTGTACCTGGTAATCCATACTCGCCGCGAGCGAAAAACCGGACCCCAGCAGGAGTCACAGGCATGAACGGCCTCGGCGCAGTCTTCACTGCCTTCTTGCTCTGCATGCCCGCCATGGCGCAGTCACCCGCGCTGGTGGCCGAACTGCCCAACTCTCCGGTTGCCAACAGCCTTAATCTCTCGGCACAGAATGTACAGACCGGAGCCGCAGCGTCCGCAACGACGCAGGACCAGCTGACGCGGGCGCAAGCCGAACAGATGGCCCTCAAGAACAACCCGCGCATCAGCGTGAGCAGGTTGCTGGCTCTGGCGCAACATCAGGTGGTGCGCGAAGCGCGCTCGGCCGAACTCCCCACGGCGAACGGTAACATCACCGCCGTGAAGGCAGTCGACGGAAGCCGCCTCTCCGCCGGCTCGCTCACCGCCTCAAGGCTTTTGACTCACGCCGGGACCGGAGCCACCGTAACGCAACTGATCACGGACTTCGGGCGTACACACAATTTGGTGCTGACGCAGAAGCTGCAGGAGAGGGCAGCCAACGCCGATACACTGGCGACCGAGGAAGAGATTGTTCTGGCTACGGATCAGGCTTTCTACGACGCGCTGACCGCACAGGCTGTTCTTCAAGTCGCCAAACAGACCGTAGCCACGCGCCAGGCAACGGAGTCGCAAGTCAACCAAATGACCCAGAACAAGCTGAGGTCTACGCTTGACCTCAGCTTCGCGGATGTAAACCTATCGCAGGCCCAACTGCTTCAGCTCGACGCGCAAAACAACGCGGATGCCACCATGGCTACGCTCGACGCCGTGCTTGGTCTGGACCACGAAACCACCTACGGGCTGGTCGACGATTCGGCGCAAACCAAGGCTCCTCCTACTGACTATGATCAGCTTGTTCAGTCTGCGCTGGCCCAACGTCCGGATCTGCAGGCGCGGATTTTAGGACAACAATCGGCGCAGAAGTTCGCGCGCGCCCAGTGGGATCAACTTCTCCCCTCGATCAGCGCGCTCAGCACGATCGGATCAGTGCCCGTTCGCACGGATGAGTACTACGTCACGAACTGGTGGGGCGCGGTTGGGGTCAACCTGAACATTCCTATCTTCAACGGCTTTCTTTACTCCGCGGAGGCTAAGGAGGCCGTCTACCGGTCGCGCGCGGATGTCGAGCGCACCAGGGACTTGCGTGATCAGATCGTTCGCGACGTACGCACCGCGTGGCTCCAGGCGAACACCGCCTATCAAAGAATCGGAGTAACCGCACAATTGCTCAAGCAAGCGAATTTGGCCCTGCAACTGGCGCAGACCCGCTACCAGCTTGGACTCAGTTCGATCGTGGAACTCAGCCAGGCGCAACTGCAGCAGACCAGCGCTGCCATTGACAACACCAACGCCCAGTATCAATACAAGTTGAGCCTTGCGGCACTCAATTATCAGATCGGAACCAACCCGTGATCTACCCGCGCATTGAACCTTAACTCTACAATCTGATGTAGTTGGGCAGAAGGTAGATATGGATCGGCGCAGGTTTATTACGGTCGCAGCGGGAACAGTGGCTGCGCTAGGGTTGCGGCAGGGTACAGCTCAGGCGGCAGAACGCGGGAAGCGTCCACCCAATGTGTTGTTTATTATGCCGGACGAGTGGAGAGGGCAGGCGCTACGATGCATGGGCAATCCCGATGTTCAGACGCCGCATCTTGATCAGCTTGCCTCGGAAGGGATTCTCTTCCGGCAAACATTCGCCAACACGCCGGTATGCTGTCCGGCAAGAGCGACGATCCTCACCGGCACCTATACCAGCCGCAATGGAATGGTGGCCAACGATCTCCGGCTGAAGGAGAGCGTCGTCACGATGGCCGACATCTACGGGCACGCTGGATACCGCACCGGCTTCATTGGCAAATGGCATCTTGATGGAGGACCGCGCGTGCCCGGCTTTGTCCCTCCCGGGCGGCGACGGCATGGCTTTCAGTATTGGGCCGCTAACGAATGTAACCATAACTATTTTTATAACTGGTACTTTCGCGACGAGAATGTTCCGATCGTGAGCGAAAAGTATGAACCTGAGTTCTGGACGGACCTGGCCATCGAGTTTCTTCATGAAGCGCAGGACAAGCCCTTCTTCCTCATGCTTGCGCCGGGCGCTCCGCATGATCCCTATGTGGCGCCTGAGAAATACATGAATCTGTATGACCCCAAAAAGGTGACGATGGAACCTAACTGGGTCGAGGGAACACGCGGAGCGGGCCGCAAAGAAATTGCAGGGTACTATGCAGCCATCACTGCGGTGGACGATCAGGTGGGGAGAGTGCTGAGCACGCTTCGCGAATTGAAGCTGGAAGAAAACACTATTGTGCTCTTCTCCTCCGATCACGGGGATATGCTCGGCTCCCAGGGCAAAATCCTCAAGCGTAAGCCATGGGAGGAGTCGATTCGAGTTCCCGGGATCATGCGCTATCCAGGAGTGATTACCCCTGGGGGCAAAACGGATGCCTTGTTTTCGCATGTGGACTTTGCTCCTACACTGCTTTCGCTTTGCGGCTTGGCCGTTCCGGCAGATATGCAAGGCACCGACTTGTCCAGGGTCGCTAGCGGAAGAGCGGAGAAAGGCCCGGACTCGGTGCTCTTCCAGATCTTTGGTCCCTATCAAGGTGATGGCACGGAACATGCATGGCGCGGCGTGAGAACAGAGCGCTTTATGTACGCACGATCGGAGTCGGGGCCGTGGCTTCTGTACGACCTGCAGCAAGATCCCTACGAATTACACAACCTGGTCAACGACACTGTTCACGCGGCGGACTTACAGGAACTGGACAAGCAGTTGCGGAACTGGATGACCCGCGTAGGCGATTCCTGGAGCCTGGATTGGACGGCCCCGGTCGAGGACGAGGAGAGGCTCGACAAGTACAGAGCGTTTTATACGGTTCAGGATTATCTTGCGTGGGCAAAGAGCCACCCTTCCCTCACCCCGGGGATTCCTTAATTACTCAGCGGGCAACGCCGCGACCGGGTCGAGATTTGAGGCTTCGACCGTCGGCGCAGGCTCGCCAGGATGCCGAAGATCACGAGCGCCTACCCTAGCCGTTAAGGGGAGAATAGAACTCGCATTCGAGACTCTGGGCAACTTCGGCCCTAGGAAGCGACTCTCACTTGCTAGTCGGCGCTTTATTTCAGTTCCAGCCACGGAAATCGCCAAATCAAACGCACCTCCAACCTGACCCGAGGGGGCCTCATGTACCACCACGTAAAAAAGCTTATGTATACCGTAACTATCGGTGAACCAGATCCCAAATTCGGCAAGATGCTGCTGGAACAATTCGGCGGCGCCAACGGGGAGTTGGCAGCAGCAATGCAGTATTCCATTCAGGGATTCAACTGCGAAGACGCCGCGCGGAAGGATCTTCTCATGGACATTGGCACCGAAGAACTCAGCCATTTGGAAGTGGTAGGGGCGTTGATTCGGATGCACTTGAAACCCATGAAGAGCGGCCGCGAAGCGGCTGAAGCGGACCCGTTGGTGGCCATCGCCGGCGGTGGAGGCGTTGCCCTGTTCGATTCCATGGGCAACGCCTGGACGGCTGATTACCTGAAGATCACTGGCGATCTGGCAGTTGATCTGCGCAGCAATATCGCGGCTGAGGCACGTGCCAAGATCGTCTATGAACGCTTGATCAGCTTCACCGAGGACCAGGGTTCGAAACAAGCGCTGCAATTTCTGATGACCCGCGAGATCACCCATATGCGCGCATTTACCGCAGCTCTCGAGAGTATGGAGAAGCCGCAGTTCGCGGTCGGCATTATTCAACCTACCCCCCAACTGGTCGATCAGTTCTTCAACGCGTCGACGGGCGAGGGCCAGTACGGCGAGAACGACTTCTCCGGCCCCTGGAACCATAGCCACGGCTTGACGCTGGTTGAGTCGGAGCTAAAGGGTGGCCCAGGGCTTGATGTGACTCCCTACGATCCTAAGCCGGGTACGGAACAGACTTCTCCGATGGACTCGACTCCCGTGGGAGAGTACACAAACGGGGTTGGAAAGAAGCAGGCCGCCATGCACGAAAAGGCCAACGCGAAGGCGGCGAAGAAAGCCACCGTCGAGGTGTAAGTGTTTTGCGAAAAGCCGGCTGGCTCGCGCCAGCCGGCTTAGAATTCAGGCCTTCGGTTCCCCTGCAACTAGAAGGACGATCTTTCCTACACCGCCTTTCTCACCCAGCGCATGGGCTTCGGCCGCGCTGCGCAGCGGCAAACGGCGACCAATCGGCAACACGAATTTTCCATCGCGGACGTCATCCGCAAACTCGCGAACCTTTGATGGATCAGGCTTGGCGAAGACACGAGTGATGGTAACTGCCGGGTTCAGTGCGGCCATCCCCTCCGGCACTACCGATGCGTACCCAAAGGAGCCTCCAGGCTTTATCTTCTTGAACAGCTTCGCGGCCACTTCGCCACCAACGGTATCGGCAATTGCGTCTACCGGGCCGAGCGATGCGATTGCATCGTCATCATCGATCGCGAGCACGCCCGCGACGCCGAGTGATTCGGCGTTTTGGAGCGACTTTTTGCGGACGCCTGCAATTACCTGCGCGCCCATCTTCTTCGCCGTATGCACCGCAGCTCGCCCCACGCATCCCAGCGCTCCTGTTACCAGCACCGTTTGCCCCTTCTGAACCCTGGTCACAAGCCTGACCAATTGCTCTCCGGTTAATGCGATCAGCGGAATCGCTGCTGCATCGGCCAGATCTAAACCATCCGGCAGATGGGTTAGATCCGAATCGGCAACGGCTACCAACTCGGCATAGGTTTTGTTCGAAAAGGCAAGTACGCGGTCACCCGGCTTGAAGTGCTTTACGTTCGCGCCTACAGCATGCACGATGCCGCTCACATCGCGCCCCAGGATGGCCGGAAACGACAGAGGAAAATCTTTCTGGCGCGCCCCGGAACGAACCTTCCAGTCGATTGGGTTCACGCTTGCCGCGGCTGCGGCGACCAATACGGTGTCTCCGCTCACTTGCGGGTCAGCAACGTGGTCTTCAAACTTCAGCTTGTCAGGACCGCCATACTCATGCAGAACTACTGCCTTCATCTTATATCTCCTATGTGCCCACAAAGGCTGGAACAGAATGCCCAGTATTTTTCATCGTTTTGAATGCTAGCAAGTCACTGGCATCTCCGCGACAGCTGAAGACATCACACAGGCGTCAGGAGGCAATATGACTCAACCGAGGTGTGAACAAAAAGAGAGCTTGGAAGCGAACGCTCGCAAGGCAGTTGCGTTCGAAAAGAAACAGGAAAGTACGCTTCCTGAACCTGCGGAACGCAAAGACGCTCTGGAGGGCGTTGAGCTGGCGAGTTTGAATCTGAGAGATCACGTGGCAAATTGCGACGTATGCCGTAAGCCTTCGTAAACCAAAGGCGGCGGCAATCCCTCAGATGCGCCTACCTGGCGCGAGCTCCTACAACAACCAAGCCGACCCCTGCTATCAACGAAAGCGTGCTCAGAATGGGTGATATCGGCAGTGTCTGCTTCTGTTGATGGGAGACCTGGACAGGGCCGAGATCCACATCCTTCTTTTCGTGAGTAAAGCTAATTCCGCCCACGGCAAATCCGGCGATACCAAGGATGATGAGGATGATTCCTACAATTGTCGCGGCTTTCATTTGTCGGGTCTCTTTCAGAAGACGTGCGTGGCTGTGAGATTCGTGAGTGAACAAATCACCGGTTGAACTCATGAATAGTCTGTCCCACCGTTTGAGCGACACTCCCGGCCGCATCTTTAGCCAAGCCGGCAGCCTGATCCGCGATACCCTCTCCAGCGAGATTATCGTTGCCAGTAATCCGGCCAACACCTTCCTTGAGTCTGCCGGACAACTGGCCGCCGACTCCAGATGCTCTTTGCTTTGTTCCCCAGCCAAATGCCATGCGGCCGGCGTCCCTGGCATCCCCAGGTCCGGTCGCGTACTCCATAGCAGAACGGGTCAACACGATGTAAGCAGCAAAGCCAAGACCGGCGCCAGCAACCATCCACGGGAACATTTTCATAAGAAACCTCAGCCAATTGGATGCAAGCGCACCGCGACTAAATGGGAGGGACGAAAGTTTCTTTGCGGGCGCGCCGCAAGTCAGACCTTTCCGATCCACCGTAGTTACCACGATCGGCAAGACGAGCGCGGTACAACCCGTCCAATCGCTTTGCGCACAACTTTTTGAGAGACGTTCTTACCGGCCGGGAGGCATAATAGCTGAGTAATTACCAAGCCCGGGTTCGCGATTATCAGTAAGGGGATTGTCCCATGGCGCGACCATTATGGTCAGGAAGCATCCAGATATCTCTGGTCGGGTTTGCAGTCGAAATCTACCCGGCAACCAACACCACCCGGTCTTTCTCCTTCCACGAGATTGATCGCAACACAAAGACCAGGGTCAAGCGCCAAAGTGTTTCGCCCGGGCCGGCCCCGGGGGAAGACGCAGCGGATGCGTCGGGAGAGACGCAGGCAGCTGAGGAACCACGCGAGGGCAACCAGTCTTTACACCTGGCGCGCCAGTTGCAAAGCAGCTTGACCGGCAGCCTTAGCGCTCCGGCCCAGATGGAACACACGGTCGAGCGCGCCGACATCGTCAAAGGCTACGAGTACGAAAAAGGCAAATATGCCATCATCGAACCGTCTGAGCTCAAGAACCTGCGCCTGGCCGGCAAGAAGACGATCGAGATTTCACAATTCTCCAGGGCGAGCGAGATCGATCCTGCGCTGTTTGAGAAGCCTTATTTCGTAATGCCCAAGGCGGGTCCCCAGGCGACTGCCTTTGCCGTAATCTGCACGAGTCTGCGAGAAAGCGGCATGGTGGGCCTGGGCGAGATCGTTTTTAGCGGCCGGCAGCACCTGATGGCGCTGGCGCCGCCCCACGATCCCAACCAGCCGGGCATGATGTTGTACATCCTTCGTTTTGCTACTGAGTTGCGCAACGCCCGCGATTACTCAAACAACGTGGAAGAGGTGAAGGCCGACGCTGCGCAGCTGAAACTCGCCAAACAATTGATCGATGCGTACACACAGCCGTTTGACCTCAGTGCCTTCAAGGATCACTACGAGGATGCGCTGCGCGAGCTGGTGGAGGCCAAGATCAACAATCTGCCGATAGCCGAAGAGCCGGTTGAGAAGAAGCCGGGCAAGGTCATCGACCTAATGGAAGCATTGCGCAAGAGCCTGCTGCAGAAGAAGCCGGTGCAGGGTGTCGATGACAACGAACTGGCGGAAACGAGCTCATCCCGTCCGGACGCGAAGCTGCCAAAAACGAATGCGTCATCCAACGCCACAGCCTCGGCTGCCAAATCGCAAAAAGCTGTACAGGCCCCTGCACGCAAGAAAGCCCGGTCGGCTTAACCAACGAGCACGCTGAGTTCCACCGTCTACACGCTTCTCAAGCCTGGCTACCTGCGGCGGCCAAGATGTCGATCGATAAGTAACTGTCGATGAACCATTGCCTGGAGAGTCTGTCGGACATCTGAAGCACGACGCTGAGCCGAACTCAGCAGGCCGCAGTCAGTAAACGACAACGGCCCGAAGTATCGGGCCGCTGTCTGGTAGAGAAATCTTCGTTACGCTGCCGAAGCAGGAACAAATCCATCGCAACCGCTGATGGGTGTGACCTTCAAGTGTAGGGCGGCATTTTTGGGGTGCCCGCATTCGTCGATGATTTTGAGATCCGCTTTATGGCTGCTCACAATCCGGACCAGAACGTCTGTTTTGTGCTGTTCCCCGAAGTGAGTACAGAGACCGCACTGTCCATTCTGAACTGTTTCCATATCCTTACCTCCTGTGTCTTACTGCCCTCAAGAACCACAGTAGTATGTCTTTTGTTTTGCGTAAATTGCGACTTATTTAGGCGCAGATTTCTACGACCGTTTTTGTCGTAAATATTAAGCCACAGAAGATAGAAGACTTAGAGAACTGCGCCGCATCGTGTTTGAGGCGGAGCCAGAGGAAAATATTTCTGCGTGAGCGTTCGAACCGCCCACTCGCATGCCGCTACATTTTCACTGGCTTTCGAGGGTCCGCGGCTTCCACATCGACTTCATTTCGTAGATTTCCAGGTGATTGATGACGCTCGCCTTCTGCTTCACACTCAACTCCAGGCCCTGACCGCCGGTGGCCAGGGGTATTTCCCGAGTGATATAGCGCGCGCCCCCATCTACAAAGATTTCCGCTATGCCTTTGTCTATCAATACCTCCACCTGGCCACGGCCATTCTCGAGATCTTCCGATGCGATGGTGGTGAGGTCATGTCCGTCGTAACGAACCGCCAGCCCATCGCCGCTCTCGAGCGAAGCCTGGAGTTTTACGTCGAGAGGTCCTGATCCGGCTGAACCTAACTTCTGGTTGGCGCCGGCAGCGGTCAATGTGGACCAGGTGCGTGCTTTGGCCCGCAATTGTGCGATTTCGTCAATCGGCGCGGCCTCCATTCTCAGACCATCCTTGGTCGTTTTCAGCTTGAATTCTGTAGGGAACAAAATCATCTGAGTGAAGGGCATGCCCTCAAGCTGGATCCTTCCCCATGCCATTTGAATCCGCCTGCCATCCGGCATTTCGCCGAAGGACTGCGCCGCATATAAAGCATCGTCTCCATGTAGATTTTTCCCTTCGGCATAATGCAGGACAGGCGATTCCGCGGTGAATGTCCCGCCATCGAAGGTGCCGATCTCGTAGCTGGACGAGCCGCCATGAAGAATCCACTTCTTGCGATTGTTATCCCCATCAATGGGAAGCTCGAAAAAATCCGGGCATTCATGAAAGCCTTTGTGATGGCTTTGACGGGTCCACGTTTTGAGATCGGTCGAGTTAAAGAAGGACATGCCATCCTTCTCAAACAAAACCATTACCCATCGCTTGCCTGGTTCATACCAGAAAACCTTGGGATCCCTGGTGTCGTTCGAGCCCACCTCACGACCGGTGTCCAGGACAGGATTTGCGGCAGCAGGTTTAAACGTAGCTCCATTGTCTATGCTGTATGCGAGGCACTGCACCTGCTTGTGCGACGTGCGGTCGAAAGCCGTATAGACCAACACGAGCGCATCTTTCCCCCAACCTCCGGCATTGTCGTGGTCGACAAAACTTGTGCCCGACCACGCCGCGCCAAGCTTATCGACCATGAGCGCAGGCGCCAACTCCTGCCAGTGAATCAAGTCCTTACTGACAGCGTGGCCCCAGTACATGAAACCAGTGTCCCACTTGACTCCGAAGGGGAAGGCCTGCCAGAAGAGATGATACTGACCCTTGTAAAAGATGGGGCCGTTGACGTCATTGCTCCAGCCACGCTTGACGGTAAAGTGAAACTGCGGCCGATTGCTCTCCTTGTATAAGGTGGCCGCACCCTCGATCTGGTTCGCTTGATAAATGCGGCCCAGAGCGGCCTGAACAGAAGGACTGGCAACGCCATTCGAGCCAGCCAGGGTGATGGTGCTGCCCTTGAATTCGCTAACATCCAGGAATATCCAATAATCAATGGCGTGCTCTGCCAGCTGCACAGGAAATTCACGCTTTAGCACGCCACCGACGCTGATCTGAAACAGCCGCATTTCGCTTGCGCGTTCCACTGGGATATTCAAGTATCGCTGGGTGATGTGAAATGTTCTGCTTTGCGCGCACAAGGAGGTTACCGGGCACACAGCGACAGCCAGCAAGCAGCTCATAGCTTGAAGTCGCAGTCGACCCCCCGTTAGGGGCAGAGAATCACCGGCTGAATCGGAGTTAATCCGGCGAAGCGTGTGCAACAAGTGCACGACCATAAACGGTAGCGCTGCCAGCGCCAGGTTCGCTTGCATCATGAGATTTTCTTGCATCCGTCGTGCAGAGTCTTGTTGTTTCAAGATTCTACTCCGCAACAGCCAAGTTAACGTGAACCGGGATGGGTGGGATAGCTATTGGTGAAACAGTCACCATTCTCAATACCTGGTGTGAAGCCGGACGCGAGCAGCCGGTTGGGCCCCGAATAGTTAGAGCATGTCAACGCAGAGGGAACTACCCGGCCGGCAAAGAACGTCCCGGTATTACTGCTGTTGTCGAGCCACTGCATACCGCTCGCTGCAATCTGCGGAGCCGAGCCCCCCGTGAATGAGACGACGCTGAATGCTGAAGATGATGGCGTACTAATGTCCCAATTGCGCAAACTGAGGATGCCGGGCGCGACAACATTGTGAGTTATGACGGGCCAGTAAACTCCAGGGTTGGTGATCTGCAGGCCGTTGATCTGAAGACTGGTGTAATTGGATGTGATGACGAAATTGTAAGGTTGACTGTAGCTATTGCAAGTGCCTGTTGTGGCTACCTGCCAGCCGTCAATGCGAATGGTGCCGATATTGCCGTTGCCAAGATTGTTGGGCCCTGGTTTGGTAAGCTCAGCCGTGTTCCCACACACAACACCGCTTGTGTTACTAATTTCGAAGCGGTCCAGCAACTCTGTTGCACTGTAAAGCCGCAATCCAAAGCTGCTACCGTTGATGCTGTTGTTATCCACGAACACGTCGGTGATCCATCCCCATTTGACGAAATTGGCAACGTGCGGCGCGTTCGGATCACCCGATCCTGTTCTGTTTCCATCGTCGGCGTTGAAGGGTAAGCTGTCATCGCCGGCCAGTATGGTGTTGCCTACTTCATAGATGTATTTATCAGGACCAACGAAATGCGGCCCATCCGTGTTCTTTTTTTGCCACCACGGGGGTAGGCTGGTGAAAGCAATTGCGGGTCAGCGAAACGTGGGAATCGTTGGCGAACAGAGTTACAAATGCGCCGGTATCGTATACGTCGTCATCGTCAAATACCAGGTCCTCAACGCCCACCATCTCCGCGCCATACACAAATAGCCCAGTGGCGGGGTTAACCGCATGAGGCGTCCCGAGAACGTTGTTACCAGTGACCGCCTGGGTCGAGTTGGCGTTCAGCGTGCAATGCCGAATCGCTATGTGCTGGTCAGTCTGATTTGATACAAGATATCCGCCCGTCCCGCTCGCGGTCGTGGGGGCATTCTGATGAGCATTGATGACCGGCGTAGCGTTCGAGCCCACCATCATGATGACGCCATCCAGCCGGCTAACGCACTCCAGTGTGTCACCGGTGTAGAGCACCAGGCTTTTTGAGAGAGCATATCCGCTATCCAAGATGAGCCTGGTATTGCCGGCGGCCAATAACGCATTGAGCGCCGCCGCAGAGTCCGTATCGCCAGTTGCCGAACTCCCTGGAGTTACCGCTTGCCCGCCGGTGGCCCCGCTTATGGTTGAAGCGTATACAACGCGCAGTGAACCGCTGCCGGCCGGCACGGTGCCGCCAAGGGCCGCTGATGCTAATTGCCCCAGAGCGTAACCGGGTGCAACTTCAAAAAATAACAACAGAGCCAATAAAATGGCGAGGTTCTTACCCTCAGGGCCACGGCTCTTGAATGCCCCTCCGCATTCACCGCCCTGCCGCCGCCTCACTGGCCCACCGCCTTCATGCCGACAAGCATGGCTCTCACTGCTTCGAGGGCCATCGAGGCGCAGATCCCATTGCGCGAGATTGGCAGAGTTGGAACGATCCCGTGGCGCCGGCATCCGAGTACTTGGGACAGGCGGACAAGGCCCTCCACGGGTATGACCGGTCTCGTGTTCACTTTCGGCTTCGACATACACTATCTCTCCTTCCCTTACTGCTGATGGCCACCGGTTCATTGTGCCGCCGCCGGTGAAGAAAGCCGGCCCACGAGTTCACTCTTTAGCCCAGTCACCTGGGAAGGCCACGGGGCGATGCGACGTACCAGGTCCCGGCGGCTGGCCGGTTACTACCTGGATGCCACCGTACTTCACCGCCGGGTTGCGCCACTTGTATCCATCGAGGAGCCGTGAAAGTGATTTTCCCAGGAAGACGATGGTCAATTAAACTCCAGGGTTGCGGGACTGTTTCCGGGTCACAAAATCGACAGCCGCCTCTCGCTCGCGTCCTGGCATATTATTTAGATTTGTTCTCACAATTTACACAGGGTCGGTTGCGTGTTGAAGTTGCGCTGGACGATGCGGAAATAATCGCGCAGTCCGACATATCCTGCTTAACTTTCCGATTGGATTGCATGCCGATTATCCCCAAACGTATCCGTCTTTCAAGACTAGACCTGATCCAACGAGCCAAGTTACGCGAATGCGCCAGGAAGGAGACAGTCATCGCCCAGGAGCTTCAGCAGCCCGCCCCTTTCAAGTTGAGCTGGCTCACAGCTCTTGGTATTGTCCTGGTTTCGAGCGTTTACTTCAGCGACATCTTTCTCAAGGCGAGTCACAAATGCTTTTGGTTTGATGAATTGTTCGCCGTCTATCTTTGCAGGTTGCCCACATTCACAAGCACCTGGTCGGCAGTCATGCATGGAGCAGATTTCAATCCGCCTCTTTTCTATCTGCTTACACGCGCCGCCGAGCGGTTGTTTGGAGAAGGGTTGATTGCCACTCGACTGCCGGAGATCGTGGGCTTCTGGCTTTTTTGCATGTGCCTTTTTCTATTTGTCTCAAGGCGCGCAGGCGCAATCTCCGGATTTATCGCCGGAGCCTTTCCCTTCTTCACCCTGGCCAAATACTATGCCAACGAAGCGCGGGCACACGGAATCGTTCTGGGGTGGTGCGGACTAGCGCTCCTGTGCTGGCAAAGGAACGCGGAGGGGCGAGCAAGATATTTTTGGCTGGCTGGCTTCGGGCTGAGTTTACTGGGCGCGCTACTGACCCACGTTTACGCCGTGTATCTGCTGGTTCCATTTGCGGTAGTCGAAATTTACAACCTTATCGACAGGAAGCGGCCCAACTGGGGCAACTTGGCCGTTATGGCCTCGGCCTTCGTTGCCATAACCATTGCCGTTTACATACCGCTATTTCGCGCCTATCGGACGAATATGCCTGCGTCATTCCAGGCCCCTGCGTCCTATGATGCGGTCCAGAACTTCCTCACCAATGCGATCGGGCCGGCTGCGAAGGTTCTTTTGTTTTTGATCCTGATCCTGGCTGCGAATGCGCTGCGGAAGAACCAGCAAGTGCACCCGGCAGCAGCCATGCCTCCACAGGAGATGGTGTTGGCCGCGGGCTTCGTCTGCATCCCTTTGATTGGTTTGATCGGATGCATAGTCAGTCATGGCCCATTCCTCGACCGGTATTTTCTAACCAGCATCGCGGGCTACGCGATTTTCGCCGGCTTCGCCAGTTCCCGCTGGCTTCCCGGTGCCTGGACCGCAAAGGCCGTGGCACTATGCATGTTTTTGATGATCTTGCTGGATCTGCGGTCGGCTATCTCTCTCGAAACCGGGCATACAAAAGTGCTCTTTGAACCAAGCTCCGGGTTTAGGTTGACTACGACACCCTCCGAGCCGATGCAGTTGTACGGCACGCTATCGACGGACAACGACGGCCAGGACATCCTGGTCCTTTCCGCCCTTGATTACCTCTATTTCTTCAAATATGCGCCACCATCCATCGTCTCTCATCTGTATTTTGGAGCTCCAACCAGCGATATGTTTTATTCGGCGTACGACAGGCTTGCGAAAGGGGCACGCATCGACTTGAAGATAACGCCGTTCGATCCATTTCTCGCTTCTCACAATCGATTCCTGCTCTACGAAAGTGGAAGCGCGACCATAGATTCGGTACAGGCCATCGCCAGAGCTGGATACCGCGTGAAATCCGCGAGAGCCGATGTCTCCGGCATCTTGTACGAATACGAGAAATGATCTGCTGCTCATTCAAGGGAGAGCCGGTGGGTGCAGGGAGTTTGGGCGCCGATAGTCTGCACAATGCTTCCGCTTAGCCTTAACATTGGTGCGCAGCGAAATGCAATCCACTCCTGCAATGTAGGCGGTAAGCTTGGTTAAGGTGAAAAACAGGGAAATCCACGGAGGATGTCGGAGCTTAGGAAGGGGATCAGGAAGCTCGCCGGCACAGGGAGAAAGGCAACGGGAGAGGAATGCGACGGACTTCCATCATCCGGATCGTTGTCGTGCTCGCAGCCCTGGCTCTTCTGGTCCCGAGCGTCCTGGGTTCGGAACAGAATCGCCCCGCGACAGACCGTGCCCCGATTTCCCAGGTCCCAGCGGATCCCGCAGACGCGCTTGACACCACCGCCAAGCCGTCTCTTCCCGAACGGGCCTCGCCCGGGAAGCTAAGCTTCACCGACCTTTCCGTTGCCGCCGGACTCTCGCACTCCGATGTGCGGGCGATTGCCCAGGACCAGCAGGGATTCATGTGGTTTGGCACATGGCTCGGCGGTTTGAACCGTTACGACGGGTACACCTTCAAGGTCTACAAGCACGACGATCAGGACGAACGCAGCCTCGCCGCTGACAGCTATTTGGGCGCTCTATGTGGATCGAGCCGGCGTTTTGTGGGTAGGGACACAGCGAAGGCCTCGACCGATACGATCGGGACACGGATTCTTTTGTTCACTATCGCTATCGAGCCAATGATGTAACCAGCCTCCGCGGCTTTCAGGCCCGCTCCCTTTTTGAGGACGAATCGGGCACGTTATGGGTCGCTACCTCTGGCGGACTGAGCCGTTTCGATCAGGACCAGCGGCAGGTTTTTCACTTACAGGCGTAATCCAAACGACCCCACCAGCTTCGGCGATACCGATGATTCGGTCCATCTGCCTGGACGGAACAACGGGCTTGCTTTGGGTCGACTACATGGCACCAGGGCGTGAGCGCACTCGATCGCGCGACCGGCCATTTTACACCGGTACAAGAACGATCCCAATGATCCTGGCAGTCTGAGCAACAATGATCGTAGTCCACATCTTCCAGGACCGGAAAGGCAATCTGTGGTTTTCCACGTTGCGGGGATTGAATCGCTTCGATCCCGAAACCCACACATTTATTCGCTATCTGCATGACCCCGGGAATCCCGCCAGTCTGAGCGACGACAATGTGACGATGACGTATGAAGACCGGGCGGGACGCTTTTGGGTGGCGACCAACAATGGCCTGAATCTGATGGATCGCGCACCGCGGAACGTTTACCCGCTATCTGCATGACCCCAACGATTCTTCCAGCTTGAGCAGTAACGTGATCAACTGGGCGCGCTCTGTATGAGGATGCCTCGGGCGCGCTGTGGATTGGCATGCGGTCGACCGGAGTCGACCGGTTGGCGGGCGGGGTGGCAAAGATTCACCACCTATCGCCACAATTCCCAGGATCCCAAACAGCCCGCGGCAACAACGTCATCACCGCACTCGCGATGGGTTCGTCGGGTGCGCTGTGGATTGGAACGGAAGCGGGCCTGGATCACTTCGACGGGCAGCAGCTTCACCCACTACATCGCCGATCCCGGTGATCCCCGCAGCCTAAGCCCCGGCCCGGAGCGGGAGGTCGCCCTGGACTCCGACGGGGTGGTGTGGACAGGAACCTACGGTGGCGGCCTGGACCGGCTGGATGGACAGCACGTCAAGCATTTTCGCCATGATCCCAAGAACTCCGACAGTCCGGCGAACAACAATATCAGCAGTCTTGTTCCGGACGACCACGGAGGGCTGTGGATTGGGGTGCATGGCAACGGGATGGATTATTTCGACGGGCGGCACTTTACCCATTTCCCTCCGGATCCTGGCGAACCCCGCCGGCCTTCACGATGGTGGGTGCTTCCGTTGCTGCTCGATCCACACGGCATGCTGTGGATGGCAACGTCCAGTTGGGGGCTGGTGCGGTTCGACACCCATACGCGGAAGTTCACCACCTATCTCATGGACCCGACCCAGCCCGGCAACCCGGTCGCGAACTGGACGCAGGACGTCTATTCCGACGGCGACCGCTATTTGGGTGGCGTCGCCCACCAGCGGGCTGTTCCGTTTCGATCCGGAGACAGGCAAATTCACCCGTCACTACACCGAGAAAGATGGCTTGGCGAACAATGCCGTTGTGGGGATCCTGGGAGACGACGCAAGGCAACCTGTGGGTCAGCACGGTCAAGGGATTGTCCAGATTCGATCCCAAAACGGAGACCTTCCGCAACTACGATGTGTTCGACGGCCTCCAAGGCAATGAGTTCTCCTGCACTTGCCGCGCCAAAGCGCCCGACGGGCGGCTGTTTTTCGGCGGCGCCGAACGGGCTGAACGCCTTCTATCCCGACAAGCTTGTTGATAATCCAACGCCGCCTCCGGTGGTGCTCACCGAATTTGAGCTGTTCAACAAGCCGGTAAAAATCGGCGGCAAGGATTCGCCGCTCCGGCAAGCCATCAATGCTCGCTTCGAGCATGACTCTCCGCTACGACCAATCGGTCTTTCGCTTCCAGTTCGCGGCGCTGGATTTCACCGCCCCGCAGAAAAACCGGTACGCCTATAAACTCGATGACTTCGATCGAGACTGGCAATACACGGATGCCACGCGCCGTTTTGCCACCTATACCAATCTTGACCCCGGCGACTACACGTTTCGTGTCAAGGCCTCCAATAACGATGGAGTCTGGAATGAGCAGGGGGTTGCGCTTCACATCCGGATACTGCCGCCCTGGTGGAGCACCTGGTGGTTCCGTGTGCTTGGTGCGGCTGCCTTGTTTGCATTGCTCTGGGGACTGTATCAAAACCGTGTGCGAGAACTGCAGCGAGAGGAACAGAAGTTTCGCGAAGCGGTGGAAACCATGCCGGCGCTGGCATTCGTCGCCGAGCCCAATGGCAATCGCACCTTCTTCAACCGGGGCTGGCTTGAATACACGGCCGTGAAGTCAGAAGAGACGTTACGTTCAGGTTGGGAAAAGGTGATTCATCCCGACGATCTCATTCGGGTCCTGGATCGATGGCGAATGTCCGAGACCACCGGTCAACCGCTGGAATATGAAGCTCGCTTACGGCGCGGATCGGATGGAGACTATCGCTGGTTCCAGACGCGGGCCCGCCCTCTACGCGACAAGCGAGGCAAGATAGTGAAGTGGTGCGCAGTGGCGACCGACATTGAGGACCGCAAGCACGCCGAACAGCTGCAGTCAGACCTGGCTCATGTGAACCGAATCAGCACCCTGGGGGAGCTGGCGGCCTCCATCTCGCACGAGTTAAGGCAGCCCATCGCCGCGACAATGCTCACCGCAGCCACGGGTCTGAAGTGGCTCAAGCGCGACGAGCCAAATGTAGAAATGGCATCCGATGCGTTGGGGCGCATCCTCGATAGTGGAAGGCGGGCAACTGAGATCATTGAACGGCTGCGGTCGCTCTACAAGAACGCCCCTCCCAAACGAGAACCGCTGGCGGTGAACGAAATCATAAGCGAGATGGTTGTGCTGGTTCGAACTGAAGCCATCCGGTACGCAGTTTCCATGCGTGCGGATCTTGCTGACCATCTCCCCAACGTCATTGCAGACCGGGTGCAAATCCAGCAGGTTCTCATGAACCTGATGCTGAATGGCATGGAGGCCATGAGCGAGACAGGTGGCGTGCTCACGGTCAAATCGAAATTGAGAGAGGACGGCCAAATCCAGATCAGTGTCGAGGACACAGGGCCCGGGCTGCCGCAGAATAAGGATGACCGAATATTTGATGCGTTCTTTACGACGAAGCCACAAGGCAGCGGCATGGGCCTGGCCATCTGTAAGTCGATTGTGGAGTCGCATGGCGGCCGGATATGGGCTAACGGCAACGACGGGCGCGGGGCAACCTTTCATTTCGCCCTGCCGTTAGCTCCCTCAGAAACCAACATTTCCCCGGATGTGGTGTGATCTGGCAAAGGACTCACCGTCGTGCTCTTAAAGGTGGGCCCGCAACTGCCGATCTATCAGTTAACTGTCCCGAATTGATCAATGAACTGGGGAATCATTTATTTCATTGCGCTAAATGGGGCCGGTTTCAAATGAATGAGATCCGCGAGGTTTACTCGGCTCTTGTTCACTTGGGAGGACTTTGGAATAGCCAGGTGTGGGTCGGCTAGAGGGCAGTGCATCGCGCACAGCAGGAGCGCGAATTCAACTGAACTCGACGTGTTCTGGGAAGGCGTAGGGCGAGCTCCGCCATGAACATTTTTCAGAGATTATTCTCGCCAGAATTCATGCCGCACGGCTACTGCTACATGTGGGACCCCCGCATCGTGTGGCTACATGTCATCTCCGACGGCCTGATTGCCGTCGCCTATTACTGCATTCCCATCATTCTCATCTACTTCATCCGCAAGAACCGTTCTCTGCACTTAAACAACATTTTTTGGATGTTCGGCGTCTTCATTCTTGCCTGCGGCACCACGCACGTGATGGAGATCTGGAACATCTGGCACGGTAGCTACTTCGTCGCCGGACTGATCAAGGCCGCCACGGCGACAGTGTCGGTCCTCACGGCGGTCATGCTGATACCGCTGGTTCCGATGGCGATGTCGCTTCCAAATCTAGTGCGCTCCCAGCAGGAGGACCTGACCCGCCGGCTGCGAGCGGAGACCGCGTTGCAGGAGAACCTCGTCAGTACGGAAAAAGCCCGGGCGGATCTGGCCGACAGTCAGGAATTGCTGCGCCTGCTGCTGGACGGCATTAGAGACTATGCCATCTATACCATTGATCCGGCCGGAAACGTCATGACCTGGAATGAGGGAGCTGCCCGGATGAAGGGGTATAGCGAGGCAGAGATTCTCGGCACACATTTTTCTTGTTTTTACACTTCAGCGGATCGCGCCTCCGGAAGGCCTTCAGAAAACCTGCAACAATCACTGGCGCAAGGCCGTTACGAGGAGCAGGGACAACGGATCCGAAAGGATGGCTCGTTGTTTTGGGCCAACGTCGTGGTTTCGCCGATCTATGACAGTCAGGGCAAACACAAGGGGTTCACCAAAATCGCGCGAGACGTAACCGAGCGCAAGGTGGCCGCGGACGAAGCTCTTCGGGAGCAAGCTGAGATCCTCAATCTTGCCCAGATCATGATACGAGACACAAAGGGCCGGATTGCGGTCTGGAGCGGCGGAGCGGAGAAGCTTTTTGGCTACACGCAGGAAGAGGCGGTGGGCCGGATCTCACATCAATTGCTGCACACTCAATTTCCCGAGCCCGTGGAACAAATCGAAGAACGTCTCGAGCGCGACGGGACCTGGGAGGGGGAACTAGTACACCGTACTCGGGACGGCCGCCAGGTCATAGCCGCCAGCGTATGGGTATTACATCGAGTTGGCCACGGCAAATCCTCCCTCGTCATGGAATCGAATACCGATATCACCCTCCGCAAACAAACTGAGGAGCGGCTCGGGAGGAAGACACAGGAGCTAATCAGTGCGCAGGAGTCCTTGGAAGTACAAACGCGAAAGCTCCAGTCTGTGCTGGAGAGCATGACGGAGGGATTGGTAGCGGTGGACGCGGAGGGAAAGTTCGTAATCTGGAATGCCGGGGCGGTTAAGCTTCTCGGCCTGGAAGCGACGGATCTTCCCGGGCACGCCTGGGCCGGGAATTACGGCCTTTTCATGAACGATACCGTGACCCCTTTTCCCACCGACCAGATGCCCGTATTGCGAGCCCTTCGCGGGGAGGTGACCAGGACGGAGATGTTTGTGCGAAACGAACGGATCCCGGAGGGCACCTACATTGAAATTTACAGCAATCCGCAATTCGACAACGCTGGCGCAATTTGCGGGGCTGTAGCGGCTTTCCGCGACATCACGCGCTTAAAAGAAGATGAACGGAAAAACAGAAGACTCAACGAAGATCTGGAACGGATGGTGGCGGAGCGAACGGCCCAATTGGAAACCGCCACTGCAGAGGTGTTTGACCAACAGTTCGCACTGAATCAGCACGCCATCGTGGCGATGACCGACGTCCGGGGTACGATCACCTATGTGAACGAAAAGTTCTGCACCGTCAGCAAGTATTCCCGGGAGGAATTGCTTGGCCAGAACCACCGCATTCTGAACTCGGGCCATCACCCCAAGGAATTTTTCCGGAAGATGTACGGCACCATCGCTCGCGGCAACGTCTGGCGCGGCGAAATCAAGAACCGCGCCAAGGACGGGTCGATCTACTGGGTCGACACAACCGTCGTCCCAACCTTAGACGCGGAGGGCAAACCGCGCCAATATGTCGCGATCCGCGCCGACGTGACCGAGCGCAAGCGGGCCGAGGAAGACCTGGCGAAGCTGCAACGGGAGTTGGAAGCCCGCAATCTGAAATTGGAAGAGCAAACCCTCGAACTCCAGCAAATGCGGGACGAGTTGGAGCAACGCGTCAAAATGCGGACGAAGGAACTCGCCAAGGCCAACGAAACGCTTGAAAGCAGCAACATCGAATTGCAGCAGTTCGCCTACGTTGCATCCCACGATCTGCAATCGCCGCTGCGTAGCATCAGCGGCTTTGTGCAATTGCTCAAGATGGACTACGAGGAGAAGCTGGACGACCAAGCCCGCGATTATATTCGCCGGACGGTGCAATCCATTGCTCAAATGCAACGCCTGATTCGTGACTTGCTCTCCTATTCGCGCGTGGAATCGCGGTCTCGGCCGTTTGAACCAGTGCCTCTCGTGGACGTGTTCCGTGGTTCAGTGTCGTTATTGGAGTCGTCGATCCGCGATGCCGGGGGGCAAGTGACTTGCGACGAATTGCCGGTGGTGTTGGGCGACAGTTCGCAATTGGCGCAACTGATGCAAAACCTGATTGGCAACGGGCTCAAATATCACGGTGACGAACCACCGCTTGTCCATGTGTCCGCCGAGCCTGGCGTAGAGAAAAATGAATGGATCGTTTCCGTGCGCGACAACGGAATTGGCATCGACCCGCAGTATTTCGGGCGCATCTTTGAAATCTTCAAACGGCTGCACGATCAAAACGAATATCCGGGCACGGGCATAGGGCTGGCCGTGTGCCGCCGGGTGGTGGAACGCCATGGCGGCAGGATTTGGGTGGAGTCCGAGCCCGGACACGGGAGCAATTTTCGTTTCAGCATTCCTGCGGCACACAACTTGGGCAAACAGGCGACAGAGGACGAGACGAATGATCAACCAACTTACCAATACAAGGGCAGCTGAGGTTCTGCTGGTGGAAGACAACGAGAACGATGTGGAGCTAACCCGCATCGGTTTCAAGAAGTCCAAGCTGCTGCTCAACCTGCACCATGCTAAGGACGGGGTGGAGTGCATGAACTTCCTGCGCAGGCAGGGTGCTTATGCCGGCGCTCCGCGGCCGGACTTGATCCTGCTCGACCTGAACATGCCGCGCATGACCGGCCAGGAAGTGCTGGCGGAAATCGTGGCCGACGAAGCGCTGTGCACTCTGCCGGTAATTGTGATGACCACTTCGACGGACGACGAGGAAATCATTAAGATGTACAAGCTGCGCTGCAGCTCGTACATCGCCAAGCCGGTGGACTTAGAACAATTTCTGCGCGTGGTGCAGTCGCTGGCCGATTACTGGTTTACCGTGGTGATACTGCCGCCTGCGGGGAGCGTGCAAGAAGCGAAGGCGTTGGCTGGCGTAACTAAAGCAGGCTGAGAATCCACCCCAGGATGTTGATTCCAGCATTCAAAGTGGCGAGGCGGAAGGAAACGTTATCTTTGCTTATCCCAAGCCGATTCAGCCTGCTGTAAACGAATGATTCTAAGATGTTTTAGATGGTCGGGGAGAGAGGATTCGAACCTCCGACCCCCTGGTCCCGAACCAGGTGCTCTACCAGGCTGAGCCACTCCCCGAACTTGCGGTTGGAAAGAATGTTTACGAACTGAAAGGTCCCTGGCCGAGCCCCTCATGAACGCCCGCAAACTATAACAGAGTGTATCAGAAGGCCCCTACCCGCGACCCGGATTCCCTGTGAGGTCTGGTGGCGTTGATGCACTTCATGCGGCTTTCCTCAATGAAAGCCGCACACGTGGCTCTCTCCTAGCTTCGCGTACAGGGAAATCCGGGGAAGGTCGAGGATACACTGCGGTGAATAGCCATGACGCCCTTGAAGCAACTCGACCTCAGCGGCTTGCACGTGCTCGATGGAGGGATGGCCACCGAACTTGAGCGCAAAGGCTTTAATCTGGCCGGACCGCTATGGTCCGCACATGTGCTGGAGAGCTCCCCGGAGGCCATCGCCTCCGTGCATCGCGATTATCTCGATGCCGGCGCCGATTGCCTGCTGACCGCCAGCTACCAGGTCTCCGCCGAGGGCTTTCAAGAGATCGGCTTCGCTCCTCAAGACGCGGCCCAAGCCGCTGCCAATGCGCTACGCGCATCCGTGGCGCTGGCCGAAAAGGTGAGGAACGAGTATCAAGCCGGCTCGCCGCGCCCAATTTGGATCGCGGCTTCGCTCGGACCCTACGGCGCGATGCTGCACAACGGAGCGGAGTATCACGGCAACTATGACTGCTCCTTCGAGGACCTGGTGGGGTTCCACAGTCGACGCATCGCAGTGCTCGCTCGAACCAATGCCGACTTCCTGGCCTTTGAAAGCATTCCCTCGCTCGAAGAGGCCAAGGCTATCCTCGCCGCACTACAACCTTATCCTGACTTGGCGGCGTATCTCAGCTTCACCTGCCGGGACGGAACGCACGTTTCGCATGGAGAGACGCTTGCGCGCATGCGCAGAGTTGCTTGATGCGCAGCCCCAGGTCATTGGGATCGGCGTCAATTGCACCGCTCCTGAGCTGATCGGCAGCCTCATTGGCGAGCTGGCAAAGGTCACGAGCAAGCCCATCATCGTCTACCCCAATTCCGGCGAGCAGTGGGATGCCTTGCATCGCTGCTGGCAAGGCGACGGACAGTTACAAGCATTTGGCGAATTGGCAGAGGCTTTGGCGGAGCGCCGGCGCCCAATGGATTGGGGGCTGTTGCCGGACTGGCCCGGAACATGTCCGTGCCGTGGCCCGGGTTTGGCGAGGCTGATTTAGTTTTGCCGATCCGCTCGCGTCCTCTAAGCTGTTCTGCGTGCGAAAACTATTTTGTTTGCTGCCGTTTCTAGCCGTGGCATTGTCTTCGGCCATCGCTCAGTCCAACAGCAAAGCTACCGGTGTGGACCAGGACGTTCTCGCGAAAATCCCGCAGCGGATAAAATCTTTTGTCGACCGGCAGACCGTCGCCGGGGCCGTGACCCTAGTGGCCCACGGTAGCGACATCGTGGAGTTCGACGCGACCGGCATGGCCGATGTGGAAGCCGGCCACGCAATGCAGAAGGACACGATTTTCCAGATCATGTCCATGACCAAGCCAGTCACGGCGATCGGCATCATGATGCTGGCCGAAGAAGGCAAACTGGCTCTGCGCGACCCGGTCGAACAGTACCTGCCGGAATTCAAGGGCTTGCGGGTAAGAACCACAGTTGGCCCCGATGACGTCCGCGCGGGTGTTCCCAACCACGCCATCACCATCCGTGACCTGCTTACCCACACCGCGGGGATTCAGGACTACCCCGGCCCTCCTACCATCCCCGACTACGCGCAGACGATGAGCGTGCCGCTCGATGAAGTGGTGAGGCAGCTGGCCAAACAGCCGCTGCTCTTTCAGCCGGGGACGCAGTGGAGCTACTCCAGCCCGGGCATCGAGATTCTCGGCCGCATCATCGAAGTCTGCTCGGGCGAGAAGTATGTGGACTTCATCACCAAGCACATCCTGCAGCCGTTGGGGATGAAGGACAGCTTCTTCTTCCCGCCCCCGGACAAGATCTCGCGCATTGCCATGGTCTACGCGGAGAAAGACGGAAAGCTGGTACGTTCCCCGGCCAGCATTCTTGGTGGCGATCCGGCGAAGTACCGCCAGGGAGCTGTCTTTCCCGCACCGGGATGGGGCCTTTACTCCACCGCCGAAGACCTGCTTCACCTCTACCGCATGATGCTCAACGACGGCGTCTACGAAGGCCACCGCTACCTGTCGCCCTTCTCCGTGCACGTGATGACTGAGCCGCAGACTACGGGAATTCAGCCGGTGGGATGGATGCGCGGCTCCGATTACGGCCTCGCCTGGGAAATCGTCACCGATCCGCTGGGTGAACTGGCGGGACACACGATCGGTACCTACGGCCACGGCGGAGCCTTCGGGACCCAGGGCTGGATCGACCCGAACAACGACCTGATATCGATCCTGCTGATTCAGCGCTCCGACGAGGGCGCGGAGAGCATGACCAGCGTTTTCCTCAACATGGCTGAGTCGAGTGTTGGCAAGTAGGGCCCCTTTACAGGACTATCGGGCTGCGGAGAGTCTGCACCGGGGGACGCAAGACATCAGAGGCTTCTAAAGAGGGTGTGGGAGTGCGGGAAGACACCGCAAATCCCTCCACTACGCTGCGCTCCGATCGGGATGACAATTCGTAAGACTTGAAGACCGCGCGAAAAATCAATAAATCACAGCCTTCGGGATGACAATCTGTTGCAGGGTCAATGTTTCCGCAAGCTTTCGCGGCCAACAGAATTGTCACTCGCCTCCCCGGGTGCGTGGGACCGGAGCGAAGCGTAGTGGAGGGATCTGCGGTTTCTTCCCTCGCACTCACACACCCTCTTTAGCCCTGTGGTTGGAAGATGAAGTATCTCCGGACTGAAAGTCCGGGGCTGCACGGATCGCATCGTCTCCGGCTGGCGCGCTTTCTCCGCCTTCACACTCCTGCAACATGCGACAATGGTCTTACCTGCATGAAACCTGAGTCGCTCTCCGTGGACCTGGAATCAATCTCTTTGACGCCTGAGCTTCTGGCTCAACACAGCATCACACCCGAAGAGTATCAACGTATCGTGGCTGCCCTGGGGCGGCCTCCCGGGTTGACTGAGCTGGGGATCTATAGCGTCATGTGGAGCGAACATTGCTCCTACAAGTCCTCCCGCGTCCATCTCAGGCGGCTGCCGACCCATAGCGCCCGCGTGGTGCAAGGGCCGGGAGAAAATGCCGGCATTATCGACGTGGGCGATGGCTGGGCCTGCGCCTTCAAGATCGAGTCACATAATCACCCCTCGTTCATCGAGCCTTTTCAGGGCGCCGCAACCGGGGTGGGCGGCATACTGCGCGACATCTTTACCATGGGCGCCCGGCCGCTTGCCGTCATGGATTCCCTGCGTTTCGGGCCCATCACCGAAGAAGAACTGGGCAACGGAAGCATCGGCTTCCGCCGTGATCCACAAGAACCATTCCCTGCTGGAAGGCGTGGTCAGCGGAATCGCAGCCTACGGAAATTGCTTTGGCGTGCCCAACCTGGGCGGGGAGACGCGCTTTGAACCCTGCTATTCAGGCAATCCCCTGGTCAATGCCTTTGCCCTGGGTTTGGTGCGGCGGGACGAGATCTTTTATGCCAAGGCATCCGGCATCGGCAACCCGGTGATCTACGTGGGCGCAAAGACAGGCCGCGACGGCATCCACGGAGCCACCATGGCCAGCGAAGAGTTCAAAGAGGGCTCAGAACAGAAACGGCCCAACGTGCAGGTAGGCGACCCATTCATGGAGAAGCTGCTGCTCGAAGCCTGTATCGAGGCCATGCGCACCGGCGCGGTGGTGGGCATCCAGGATATGGGCGCTGCCGGCCTTACCTGTTCTACCTGCGAGATGGGCGCGCGTGGCGGCGTGGGCCTCGAAGTAGAACTGGACCACGTGCCGCAGCGGGAATCGGGCATGACCGCCTACGAGATCATGTTGAGCGAGAGCCAGGAGCGCATGCTGCTGGTGGCAGACAAGGATCGCGAAGCCGAGGTCATCCGCGTCTTCGAAAAGTGGGGGCTGGACGCGGTGATCGTGGGCGAGGTGATCGCCGAACCCAGGCTGCGCATCCTGCACCATGGCCAGTTGGTCGCTGACATTCCCAACCAGTCGCTGACCGACGATGCGCCACTGTATCACCGGCCGGTGGGGCAGTGGAAGGCGCCGGTTCGCCTCAATCCGCCGCCCGAGGTGCTGGAGCAGCTCACCTTCTTTGAGGAGACTCTGAGCGGGTCCACCGCTTCCGCCACCAACTATGCGGACGAACTGCGCGCCCTGCTCGCGTCCTCGAACATCTGTTCCAAGAACTGGATCCACGAGCAGTACGATTCGATGGTGCAGACCAATACGGTGCAGGGCCCGGGCGGTGAGGCGGGGATGATGCGCATCAAGGGCACGAACCGCGGCCTGGCCATGGCGCTCGACGGCAACGAACGCTGGTGCTATCTGGACCCCAAGCTGGGTGCTTCGCACGCCGTCGCCGAGGCGGCGCGTAAGGTCGCCTGCTCCGGCGCGACCCCGGTGGCGGCCACCAACTGCCTCAATTTCGGCAATCCCGGAGAAACCGGAGATCATGGCCCAGCTTTCGTCGGCCATCGATGGCATTTCCGCGGCGTGCCTGGCCCTTGGAACCCCCATCACCGGGGGCAACGTTTCGCTCTATAACGAAACCCGCGGCCAAGGCATTTATCCCACCCCGGTGATCGGGATTGTGGGCATCCTGGATCAGATCGACAAGGCAGTAGGGGCGGATTTTCAGCGGGCCGGCGACGCCGTTCTGCTGATCGCTCCGGCGTCGGTTTCCCCGCTTGAGGAGCGCATGCAGGAGTTTGGTTCCTCGGAGTACGCCAGAAAGGTTCTCTCCGCCCTGTGGGGCACGCCGCCCAGCCTGGATCTGCTGGTGGAGGCCAACCTGCACCGCTGCCTGGCTGAGCTTGCGCAACAGGGCCTGATCCATTCCGCCCGGGACATCTCGGACGGTGGCATTGCGGTTGCGTTGGCGGAAGCATGCTTTGCGTCATGAGATCGGGCTGCGCGCTAACCTCTCCAAGGCGCCCGATCTGCCGGCCGAGTGGGATCTTTTTGGTGAGACGGCAAGCCAATGCATCCTCAGTTGCGCTAAGGAATCGGTGGCGCGGGTCGAAAGGTTAGTTGGGCAGTACAACGGCCTGATGGTGGTAACACTGGGAGAAACCGTGGCTGATCTCTTTGAGCTGGCGGTCGACAGCCGGGTACTGATCCGGGAGAAGGTCTCAGGCTTGCGCAATGTCTGGTCAGGAGCGCTGGCTGCGCTGCTGCGCAACGATGTACCGGTTGGAAATTAGGGGCATGGAGAGTACCAGCATCAAGCAGCATACAGATCACGACGAAACCGAGGAATCCGGCTCCAATCCTTTGGATAAGTTGCGCGAAGAGTGCGGAGTGGTGGCAGTGCACGGCCACCCCGACGCGTCGCGCCAGGCATATCTCGCCCTTTATGCGCTGCAGCATCGCGGGCAGGAGTCCGCGGGCATTGCCACCGCCGATTACACCAACCTTTACAACATCAAGGGCATGGGGTTGGTGGCGGATATCTTTACCGACGATGTGCTGTCCAAACTGCCCGGCGAATTGTCCATTGGCCACACCCGCTACTCGACCACCGGCGACTCAGCGCTGCTGAATGCGCAGCCTATCCGGGTGGACTCGACCCGGGGCCTGATTGCCATCGCGCACAACGGCAACCTGGTGAATCTGGGCACGCTGCGCACCCGGCTGGAGCGGGAGGGCGCCTACTTCCAGACCACCAGCGACTCCGAGATCATCGTGCAGTTGATTGCCCACTCCAACGCCAAAACGCTGATCGAGGCCATCGGCGACTCGCTGCGCCAGGTTTCGGGCGCTTTCTCCATCGTCATGATGACGCGCGACCGCATCTTTGCCGCCCGCGATCCCTATGGCTTCCGGCCCCTGTCCATGGGCCGCATCACTAATCCCGATGGTCCAGACACCGTGGTCTTCGCCTCTGAAACCTGCGCTTTTGATCTGCTGCGCGCCAAGTACGAGCGCGACGTGCGGCCAGGCGAAGTGGTGATGGTTACCCGCGACGGCGTCAGCTCGGTGGAGTATGCAACCGGCGTGCGGCAGGCGAGCTGTATCTTCGAGCATGTGTACTTTGCGCGGCCCGACAGCCGAATCTTTGGCCGCTGGGTGCAGGCCAGCCGGGAGCAGATGGGACGGCGCCTGGCGCGCGAGGCGCCGGTCGAAGCCGACCTGGTGGTGCCGGTGCCGGACTCCGGCGTGACGGCTGCTCTTGGATACGCGGCGGAGAGCGGGATCCCTTTCAATTTCGGGCTCATACGCAACCACTACGTGGGGCGCACGTTTATTGAGCCGGAGCAGCGGGTGCGCGACTTCGGGGTGAAGCTGAAGCTGAACCCGGTGCGCAATCTGCTGGAGGGCAAGCGCATCATCCTGATCGACGACTCCATTATCCGTGGCACCACCAGCCGCAAGATCGTGCGCATGGTGCGCTCGGCGGGAGCCCGGGAAGTGCATCTTCGCATCAGCTGCCCGCCCACCATCTCGCCTTGCTATTACGGAGTCGACACGCCCGAACAAGAGCGAACTGATCGCGGCCAACTCGTCGGTGGAAGAGATTCGGCAGTACATCGAAGCCGATTCGCTCAGCTATCTTTCGCTGGAAGGGCTGGAGAAGGCTTGCGATGGCGGAGAAGGCAACCGCTACTGCACGGCCTGCTACACCGGCGACTATCCGACCCAATGGGTGGACGTAGCAGAGATTCTGCCCGCGGCGGCTGCAACCACCTAGCCTGAATTACACACAGATTTCGCCTCTCTCACCGGAAACGAAAGACGGGTCCAAGTTGAGTCCCGTAGGGACGGTCGTAGCTCAGGACGTAGTCCTGGATTAGCCACGAATCAACGAGAAGTCCCGTATGGACGGTGAAATTGCCTCAGGACAGAGTCCTGGCTGAAATCCGACTCAATTCGATTATCGGTTACGAATGGTCAACTCTAGCACTGCTCCATGGGCTACGACACAGCCTCCCTACGGGACTCAATTTGGACCCGTCATTTGTTACCGGTAGAGAGAGGCATGGCTAGCTACTCCGATTTGGTGGCGGAAGTGGACGGGGCCGGGCTCGGTGCGCTTTCCGTCTTCGCAGCTGGGGCCTTGTCGGACGTTCCACCCTTATCTGCGGGGGCGGAGCTGCCGTCAGAGCTGCTTCCGCCGTCCTGCGACTTGCCGGATGCGGCCGGCTTGGCAGCGTAGTCGGTGGAGTAGAAACCCGAACCCTTGAAATGGGGGCGGGCGGGGGTGGAAATCAGCCGTTCCACCTCGCCCTGGCAGACCGGGCACTCCTTTGGATCTTCAGCAGAAAAGGACTGGATCAGTTCAAATCGATGTCCGCACTTTTTGCACTGGTATTCGTATAGCGGCATCCGGGCACTCCTTCAACTTTGCAGGTTCTTCATTCGATGGTTGCTGGTGCGGGCTGGCGATCGGCCAGCTCGATGAGGCGAACCTCGGTAATGGCTTCCGTGGCCTGCAGCGCGGCCAGGACCGAGCCCGCGACGCGGCCGTCAATCTGGACCACCGCGAGCGCGTTGTGCTGGGCTGTGCGCAGGTTACGGCCCAGAGCAAAGTTCGCAATATTCATTTTATGCTCGCCCAGGATGGTGCCAATGCGGCCGATCACGCCCGGCACATCCAGGTTGCGGATGAACAGCAACGTTCCGTGCAGCGGAGCTTCGATATCGATGCCGTCGCAAGCCAGCAGCCGGGGCGAACTGCCATGAAGCACGGTGGCGCTTGCGGTGCTGTCAGCGGTGTCGGTGTGCAAGGTCAGCTTAAGCACCGTTCCTGCGCCACCCGATCCTTCTTCTTTCTTGTCTTCGTGTACCCGGATGCCGCGCTCCGTGGCAACTGATAGGGCGTTGATGCGATTGACCACGTCGGAATGCGCCAGCACGCCCTGGATGGCGGCATTGCGCACCAACTCGGTTTTGCCCTGCGCCAGCCGCCCACTATAGGAAAGATGGATACTTTCAAGATTTCCCGCAGCCAGGGGAGAGAGGAATGCACCCAGACGCTCCGCCATGAGGATGTAGGGGGAAAGCTCCTGATACTCCTCATAGGTCATGGAGGGTAGGTTGACGGCGTTCTGCACCACCCCGAATTTGAGGTAGTCCTTAACCTGCTGGGCAATCTGGACCCCGACGGCCTCCTGCGCCTCGCCGGTGGAACCGGCAATGTGCGGAGTCAGAATGACGTTGTCCAGTCCGAAGTAAGGCGAATCTTTTAACGGCTCCTGGCTGAAGACGTCGAGGGCGGCTCCGGCCACCTGGCCGGAGCGCAGGGCCTCTACCAGGGCCGCATCGTCGATCAACTCGCCGCGGGCACAGTTGACGATGCGCGCGTTCTTCTTCATGGTGGCCAGCGTCCGGGCGTTGATAATCCCCGCGGTTTGGGGGGTAAGCCCTACATGCAGGGTCAGGTAATCGGCGCCGCGAAATAGCTCATCGACGGTGCAGAGGCGGACGCCATTCTCCCGCGCCACGGCAGGGGCGACAAACGGATCATGACCGAGTAGTTCCATGCCGAAGGCCTTAGCCCGTCGCGCCACCTCCAGACCCACCCGTCCCAGGCCCAGAATGCCCAGCTGCTTGCCCCGCAGCTCAGTTCCCTGCAGCGACTTCTTTTCCCACTTGCCGGCGTGCAGCAACGTGTTGGCGCGGGGTAGCTGGCGGCCTAACGCGAGCATTAACCCGATGGTCAGCTCGGCGACGGCGATGGCGTTGGCGCCAGGCGTATTCATGACCACGATGCCATGGCGCGTCGCGGCATCGGCGTCGATGTTGTCGACCCCCACGCCGGCACGGCCAATCACCCGCAGCTTGGGAGCCGCATTCAGCAGCGCTTCGTCCACCTGAACTGCGGAACGAACCACGAGCGCATCCGCATCCGCCAATTCGGCGGCCAGACCGTTCTTGATCTGGTCGTGGGTCACGATCTGCCAACCGTTCTCGCCTTCAAGCACAGCCAGGGTGGCGGGCGAGACTTTCTCTGCCAGTACGATCTTCATCGCTCTCCTAAGGGTTGGTTGTCCCTGCGCGGCGGCTTCCGATGGAAGCCGCTGCGTAGGGACGGTTGAGAGTGATAGGGGTCTAGTGTGCGGAAAGGGAGACACCTGCTGCGGCGCGGTCCCGCTGCGCGGCCTCATCGGGCGCACGCGAAACGAAGATGTTCTGGGCAGCCACCAGTGCTTTCCCGAAGGCAAAGCCCGGCAGCTTTAGGGTGTGGGCCACTTGTTCCAGGGCACCGATCAGGGCAATGGTGTCCATGTAGTCGAAAAATCCCAGGTGGGCGATGCGAAAGATTTGCCCCTTCATCTCCCCTTGTCCGTTGGTGATGACGGCAGCGAAGCGGCTCTTCAACTCCTTGACGATGGCGCCGGAATCGAGTCCTGGAGGAGGCAGCACCGCGGTCACCGCAGCAGCCGGAGCATCCGGGGCGAAGAGCTTCAGGCCCAGGGCCTCCACTGCGGCGCGGGTCATGGCAGCGCAGCTTTCGGCGTTTTCCACCAACTTGGCGCGGCCCGCTGCCAGATCGCCGTCTGCCTGACCGGCAATATAGTCGAGGGCTGCTCCCAGGGCCGCAATCAGGGCCACAGAGGGAGTGTAGGCGGATTCCCCCTTGGCCGCATTCTTTCTCTCTTTGCGCAGATCGAAGTAGTAGCGGGGGTTGAGGGAGATTTCCATCACGTCCCAGGCACGATCGCTGACCGCCAGGTAGGAAAGGCCGGGAGGAATCATGACCGCCTTTTGCGATCCGCCGATGAGCACATCGACGCCCCACCCATCCATGTCGATGTGCGTGGTGCCGAGGCCAGTGATGGCGTCCACCACCAGCAGCGCGTTCTTACCGCTCTGCTTCAACACTTCGGCAACACCCGGAACGTCGTGGCGCACGCCGGTCGAGGTCTCTGTGGCCTGCATGAAGATGGCGCGGGTCTCGGCCTTGAGCGCTTTGCGCGACCTCATCCAGGTCGAAGGTCTGGCCATACGGAGCACTGACTACATCGACCTCACACCCAAATGCCTTTGCCAGGCTGACCCAGCGCTCGCCGAACTTACCCGCCGTCAGCACCAGCACGCGGTCTCCCGGAGAGGTCAGGTTCGAAACCGATGCTTCCATCGCTCCGGTACCGGAGGAGGCAAGCAGGATGACGTCGTTCTTAGTCCCAACAAAAGCTTTAAGGTCGCGGAGTACCTTCAGGTACAGGGCACGAAATTCGGGGGTGCGGTGGTGTATATCGGCGGCAGCCATAGCAAACTGGGCTGCAGGCAGAAGCGGAGTGGGGCCGGGAGTAAAAAGACGGACCTTACGGATCATGGTTCCATTGTAATAAACAAAGCTTTCTATAATGGGTCCTTAAATGGGAATGGAGGAGTATGAGCCTGGTTGAGAAGATTCATCAGGATATGGTGGGGGCTATGAAGCAGCGCGCGGTGGAGCGGTTGTCCACTCTGCGGATGGTGGTGTCAGCATTGAAAAATAAGGAGATAGAGCAGCGTACGCCGGTCACCGATGCACAGGCTTTACTGGTACTGACCACCCTGATCAAGCAGCGCAAGGACTCCATCGAGCAATTTACCAAGGGCAATCGGCCGGAGTTAGCGGCGAAGGAAGCAGCGGAGATTACGGTAATCGAAGAGTACATGCCGAAGGCGGCTGGCGATGAAGAGTTGCAGCAACTGGTGACCGCGACCTTGGTGGAGTTGCGGGCTCAGGGTACCCAGCCCGGGCCAAAGGACATGGGCACGGTAATGAAGGCAGTTCAGGTCCGGATCCAGGCCAGCGGCCTGAGGGCCGACGGCCGGGTGGTCAGTGAAATGGTGAAGGCCGCGCTGGCTGGATGAGAGAAACCGCAGATCCCTCCACTACGCTTCGCTCCGGTCGGGATGACAACTTTGTTGTGGAAGCTTTTTCCTGTTATCCAACAAAATTGTCATCCCGACCGGAGCGTACCCGGATTTCCTACCACTCGCCGCTCGCCGACGACCACGTATGCGGCTTTCCGTAGAGAAAGCCGCATGAAGTTTGCCAACGCCACAAATCTCGACAGGAAATCCGGGGGAGCGTAGTGGAGGGATCTGCGGTTTCATTACCCTACTCCGGGATGACCTTTACGAAGATGCCGTCCGGCAGCTCGCCGCCCAGGACGTGGACCACTCCGTTTTTTACCAAGCCGCGCAGCATGACCCCCTTGCCGGGTGGCGGCGCAGTGGGGGCTATGGCGGGGGCCGGACTAGCAGCCGGAGCCCTCCCCATTCCGCGGTCCATGGCCACGTTGGCCAGCCGGTCCGCATGGCGGTTCTTCTCCCGCAAAACATGCTGAATCTGGAAATGGTCAAGCCGCGCAATACGGCGCTTGGCCTCTTCGTAGAGGGGGCGGAGTTCGGGACTGTTTACGCGATACTGCCCCTTAATCTGCTTGACCATCAGTTCAGAATCGGAAACGACCCGCAAACTCCTGTGGCCGTTGGCAATAGCAAACTCCAACGACGCCAGCAGGGCGGAGTACTCGGCGAAGTTATTGGTGTGCACACCCAGGAACTGGCTCAATTCGCCTAAGACCTTTCCTGCCGAGTCCTGGATATAAACGCCGAAGCCGGCCGGACCCGGATTGCCGCGCGACCCGCCGTCGCAGTACGCGACAATGCTTTCGCCGGAGTGTTCGAATAGAGAAGACATAGGCTGAGTCTATCGAATCTCAGCTGCTTACCAAACGCCCCGCCGCTTCGTCTAGGGGACAGTGGTTTGTGTGTACCTGGGGCGACGAATGACTACGGACGCGCTTCGCTTTACCTCGCAAGGGCCAATCAAGGCTGCCCACTCTGCCTGGGCTCCGCAACGAACGATACAATCGACCTCAGGCATGGCTAGCGAAGCATGGGGTCGGGCCACCGAAACCGAGCTGATCCGCGAAGCACAAAAAGGCTCGCGCACCGCCTTCGAGGCCTTGGTGCGGCAGTACGACCAGCCAGTTTTGCGGCTTGCGCTCCGCCTCACAGGGTCTGAACAGGATGCCCAGGACATCCACCAGGAAGCCTTTCTCAAGGCCTATCGTTACCTGGCAAATTTTCGCTTTGAATGTTCCTTTTACACCTGGATCTACCGCATCGTCACCAACCTGTGCCTCGATCACCTGCGGCGGCGCAAATCCCGCCGTGAAGAGCAATCGGTGGTGGTCGACTCCAGCGGCGGAGAGATGGACCTGCTGAGCAACATCTCCGACGAGCGAGCGATGGCGAATCCTGAGCGTGAGCTGGAGCGCAAGATGCTGGGGGAGCGGATCCAGGAAGCGCTGGGGCGCCTGACTCCCCGGGAACGCATGGTTTTCGAGCTAAAGCACTACCAGGGCTTGAGATTACGAACGATCGGTGAAATGTTGAACACCACGGAAGAGACCGCCAAGAACACGCTCTTCCGGGCTACTAGAAAACTAAGAACTATTTTGGCGACACTAAGATGAGGCGAGGTTTTTGGTATGGATTGCGAGCTGGCGCAACAAAAGATTGCTCTATTCGCGTACGGAGAACTTCCTGACGATCAGTGCCATTTGCTGGAAGGCCATCTAGCCACCTGCAAACGCTGTCAGGAGGAGTTTGCAGCAGTACAGGCCCTACAACAGGCGATGGCGCTTGCCCCTACCCTGGAACCTTCAGCCAACCTGCTGGCGCAAGCGCGGCTAAGGCTGGAGGAAGCATTGGACACCATGCCGCGAAGCGGCTGGCTGATGCGGGTCCAGGAGTCCATGTTCCGAGGGGTGGCCATGCTGGGCCGGGCTCCGGTTGCCGCCTCTGCCTTGCTGGTTCTGGGCCTCGCCTCCGGAGGCTGGGCCGGCTACCAATCTGCATTGCGCAGCCACCGCCCACCGGCTGAACTGCCATCGGCTATCGCGGGACCGGGAACCATCGCCAACGTCAGCAGCATTGTCCGTGAACCAAATACCGAGAATGTAGAAGTTCACTTCAATCGCCTGGTTCCGGAGACGACCCACGGATCGCTCGATGATCCGCAGATACGGGAATTGCTGCTGGTGGGTGCGCAGAGCCAGATGAATCCCGGGGTGGCGCAGAATTCCGTGAGCCTGCTGGCCAGCGAGTGCCAGGCGGGGCACCAATGCTCCGACGGCCCGGTTCGCAATGCTTTGCTGGTGGCCTTGCGCTACGACAAGAACGCCCGCGTACGATTGCAAGCCCTGGACGGCCTTAAGCCGTACGTGGCAGAAGATATGCGGGTGCGCGACGGGGTGCTGGAAGCACTCATGAACGACCAGGATGCAACGGTGCGCTCTCGCGCCATCGAACTCCTGCAGCCGGTCGAGGCCGATAGCAGTGTGCGCGAGGTATTGCACACGGTGGCGTCGGAGGACGACAATCCGCATATTCGCACCATCTCCAACGAAATTCTGGATGAATCGCCGCAGATCCAGTAGCTTGGGAGTGGCCTTTTTCGGTGTGCAGCAAATCATAAGGGTATGAGTCCCTGGGAGTCCTGCGATGAAGCACCTTCCGATTTTGGGTTTAGTGGCTACGGTTCTGGGCGGTCTTCTCTATAGTCACGCCGGCTGGGCGTTAGGAGATGCGCTGAATCTGCCCGGTAACCTTCCTGAGTTTCTGCTGTATAGCGCACAAGGCTACTTGGGCGTTGATCTAGGGGTGGTTGATAAAAAGCGCGCCAACGCGCTGCACTTGAAAGACACGCACGCGGCCGAGGTGGTCATGGTGGACCACGACGCTCCTGCCGGCAAGTCCGGCCTCAAGGAGCACGACGTTATTCTTCAGCTGGACGGACAAGCTTTTGAGAATGCCGACCAGTTGCGCCGCCGGCTGCGGGAGATGCCTTCGGGGCGCACGGTTACTTTACTCATCAGCCGCGACGGCAACATCCTCCACGTGACGGCGCAGCTGTGCGACCGGGCAGCGCTGCAAAATGTATGGTCGCAGCACTTCAGTGTTCCAGAGCCCGCCCCCGCCGCCGGGCAGAGCTTCCTGGGAAACGTCCCTTCGGCTCCCGCGTTTTTGGATAACATGATCCCCAGGGCGCTCTACGTGGGCGCGGATGTGAACCCGGTGCGGACGCAGTTGGCGGACTATTTCGGGGTAAAAAGCGGCACCGGATTGCTGGTGGAAAGCGTGGATGACCCAAGCCCGGCTTCACGAGCAGGCCTTAAGGCTGGAGACGTCGTGGTGAAGGTCGAGTCGCAGCCGATGACGAGCAAGAGTGACTGGCTGAAGGCCATTCGCAATCACCGGGGGCAGCTGGTGCAGGTGACGGTGATGCGCAACAAGCAGGAGCAAATCCTGACCATGAGTGCGGGAAAGCCCAAGAAACATTAACCACCCGAATGGCCTGGGATACCGCTCAGGCCGCTATCCTGCCCATTCCTTTGTAGTTACTCGCGCCTCCGCTTGCGCTGTGATTGAATACAAGCAGATGCAGCAGCGGAAGCAAAAACAGACCTGGAAAGGCCGGACCAAGGCAGCGACGCGCAAAGTGCGCGAGCTGATGGTGGTCGGGCGTGCCTTAGCTTCCACCCGGCACGTAGTCATGGCGCAGATTGTGCCCATGCGGTTCTGCAATCTGTCCTGCGCTTACTGCAACGAGTACGACAAGGTCTCGAAGCCGGTGCCGCAGGCAGAGATGTTACGCCGCATCGACCACTTGGCGTCCCTGGGCGCAAGCATCATCACCATCTCCGGCGGGGAGCCGCTCACGCATCCGGAGCTGGACGCCATCATCGCCCGAATTCGCCACCACGGGCGGGTGGCCGGCATGATCACCAACGGATACCTGCTGGTGCCGGAGCGGATCCGGGAGTTGAACCGTGCCGGCCTCGACCACATGCAGATCTCGATCGACAACATTGAACCGGATGAGATCTCGAAGAAGAGCCTCAAGGTTCTGGACAAGAAGCTGGAGTTCCTCTCCCAGCATGCCGAGTTTCACGTGAACATCAATTCGGTCGTGGGCGGCGGCATCAGGAATCCGCAGGATGCACTGGTCATCGGTAACCGGGCTTTGGAGCTGGGGTTTACTTCAACCATCGGCATCATCCACGACGGGGACGGTCAGCTGAAGCCCCTGAAGGACGAGGAGCGGCGCGTTTATTACCAAATGGCCGGGATGGCAAAGAAGAATTATTCGCGCTTCAACAAGTTTCAGGAAGCGATCGCCAATGCGGAGCCGAACGACTGGCGCTGCCGCGCCGGCTCGCGTTTTCTGTACGTTTGCGAGGATGGGCTGGTGCACTATTGCTCCCAACAGCGCGGCTACCCGGGAGTTCCGCTGGCGCAATACACCAAAGCCGACCTTAAGCGGGAGTACCTGACGGAAAAGGGCTGCGCTCCGCACTGCACTGTGTCCTGCGTGCACCAGATTTCTTACATCGACCACTGGCGTTCGCCGCAGACGCGGCAAACCCCGCCGGGCCAGTTGATCAACATCCAAACCTAAGTCTGGGGGATGGATCTGTGTCCCTCAGCGGCTAAAGCCGAATTCATTGCAAAGCACCTACGTACGGCCTGAAGGCCGTACCCTTCAAAACTCATCTCTCTGAAGGGTACGGGGTTGAGAGTCTGCGTGAGAACTACCCTCTCAAAATTGAGTCCCGTAGGGGACGGCTGAGAGTAGCCCAGGACGCAGTCCTGGGTTAGCATGTGCCACCGAGCAGTCGCGCAGGGACGGCTGAAAATGCCCCAGGATGCAATCCTGGGGTAACCTCCACTTCCGGAAATGGACTATTCGCGATTCGGGGCAGCATGCCCAGGACCATGTCCTGGGTATGCGCTATTGGCCGGTACCCTTGTGCGTGGAGGCGGTTGTCTGGCCTTTGGTATCGGCCAGCGCCTGGTCAATGATCTGGTAGAGGCGCTGCCGGTCGACCACTTCTACGAAAGGCACACCATTGGTCTTGTTGGTGACCACCCAGATAGTTGGCGTGTGCTCAATGCCAATGCGCTTGCCGAGGTCCAGGTCGGCCTGGACTTCAGCGGCCAGCTTCTTTTGCGGATCGATCACAAACGGAAGCTCGATGCCATGCTGCTGCGCGAACTTCTCCGCGAAATTACGAATCGCTGCCGCAGCAGCCGTTGTTGGACCTGCCGGAGTCTCAGGCGAGGTCTCTCCCGCGGCATCAATCAGCTGCTGGTTGGCAAAAACCGCATCACGAAAATCATCGCCAAGCTTTTTCGATTTGGTGTCAAACCAACGCGCATACACCGCCGCGTCAAAGCTCCAGGCGTGGAAGGGCAAGGGAAAATCGTGACGCACCCAGGGAATATGGTATTGGGTCGCGGCGTCGCGTAAGAGAGGATTGGCGCGGGCACAGTCGGGACACTCCATGTCCTCAAACTCGACGATCGCCACGCGGGCTCCAGGCGGAGGCTTGAGGGCCGCCGGATCATGCACGGTGGTGGACTGCGCAAAGGCAAAATGAGCCGCAGATACCACGGCGCAGAGCAAGAGCAGTGCCGCCATGCGGAGCCCGGTTCGGGGGCAGTACGGGTGCGTGTTTGGAGTTATCGCCGTAGGCGTTGATGGAATAGCGTCCATGGTTCCTTTGCCCTTCACTCTTCAGACCTTCAGTCATGTCCATTGTAATGGGTAGGCGGTGGCCTGGATGCGATATGATGCAGGCTTCCGGTGGGGGATGGGTAACGCGACCTTGAAGATCGTACTCAGCCTGGCGGGAGCGGGTGCGATCAGTTTTTTTGTCTTTGTCTTGCTGGAAGCGCTGCTGTCGCGCACCCATGGAGCCAACGCCGGCGCCGTGCTCTTTCGCTTTCAGTTGAGTTCGATGTTGGCGATGGGGATCTTTGCCGGGCTTGCTATCGTGATCTTCGTCCGGCTGTCGCGGAGCAGGCAGAGATTAAGGAAATAATATGAAAAATCGCGCGGAGTGGTTGACGTTCGGCGTATTCGTGATCGCCGTCCTGGGAGCATTAGGGTTTCTGTTGCGCCGCGGAATACACGGCCAGTCAGCGGCCCTGGCGATAGCCCTGCTATTTATCCTGCTGTTGCGGATAGGAATCTTTGCCTGGAATCTGCGCCGGCAGCGTGCAGAGCTGGACCAGAAGTAGATACACCCTGTTCTTGTGCTACACTCGGTTCCCGCAAACGAAGCAGGCCGCCCGCGTGCATGGCAACGCGCTCTCCAGCGCGCACGGACCGCTCCAAGACTCCGAATCTTGAGAACTGGAGATACCCGGGATGAATCGTTCATTGAAAACCTATCAGGGACAGGACATTCGTAACGTCGCCCTCGTGGGTCATGCGCACAGCGGCAAGACCACCCTGATCTCCGCACTGCTCCAGGCGGCCAAGATGACCGAAAGGTTAGGCCGGGTGGATGACGGCAGCGCGGTCACTGCCTATGACGAAGAGGATGTAGCGCGCCGGACCACCATGCAGAATGCGTTGGCCTTTGCCGAGTGGCATAACGTAAAGATCAATTTCCTGGACACCCCTGGATTTCCCATGTTTGTGCACGAGGCGCGCGCGGCGCTGCTGCCGGTCGAGGCGGCGTTGCTGGTCGTGAACGCAGCCTGCGGAGTGGAAGCCATGACCCGGCGGGTGTGGAGGTTCGGCGAAGAGTTCAACCTGCCTCGGGTGATCGTCGTCAACCAAATGGACCATCCCCGCGCCGACCGTGAACGTACCATGAACGCCTTGCGCGAAGGTTTTGGCCGCCAGGTGGTTCCGGTGCAGCTACCCATTCTTGAGGGCAACGGACAAAATCCGACCTTCCGCGGTGTCGTGGACCTGGTGACCATGCAGGCCTTCGTGTACGAGCCGGACGGCAGCGGTTGCGGGCGCCTTTCCGAGATCCCGGTACGCCTGCGGGAAGAGGCCACTGCGGCCCACCAGGCCTTGGTGGAGCTGGTCGCGGAGGGCAAGGACGAGTTGATGGAAGAGTACTTCCGCGAAGGAACCATCCCGGAAGAGCACTTGATCATCGCCCTGCATGAGGCCATCCGCGAGGACCGGATCTTTCCCGTGCTCTTTGCCAGCGGCCTGAGGAACGTGGGCAGCGACCACCTGCTGGATTTTCTCCAGGTGTATGCGCCGTCGCCGGTGGAGCGGGTCCCGGTGGCAGCCCGGGGTGCGGTGGAATCCGTAGGCGTTCGCCCCGATTCCGAAGCCGAGATGGTGTTGCGCAAGGTGGATGATCGGGAGCCGCTGTCGTTGTACGTCTTCAAGACCATGTCCGATCCCTTCGCGGGAAGGATTTCTTTCTTCAAGGTCTTTTCCGGAATCGCAAAAAACGATTCCACGGTCACCAATTACACCCATCGCAGCGCGGAGCGCCTGGCTCACCTGACGGTGATGCAGGGGCGCACGGCAAGTCCCATCGGGGAGTTGCACGCGGGCGATGTGGGCGCCGTGGCCAAGCTGCGCGAGACCTTCACCGGCGACACGCTGGGGGATGCGGGGCATGAGATTTACTTTGACCCGGTGACCATGCCCGAGCCCGCTGTCACCTATGCCATTGAGCCCAAAACGCGGGCTGACGAAGATAAACTGGCGCCGGCGGTACACAAGTTGATGGAGGAGGACCTGATGGTCCGCTTTTATCGGGATGCCGCGACCCATGAATTCCTGTTGGCCGGTTCGGGCCAACCCCATATCGAGTCCATCGTGCAACGGCTGCGCCGCCGGTACCACACCGAAGTGACGCTCAAGGCGCCCAAGGTGCCTTACCGGGAGACGATCCGCGGCAGCGCCAGCGCCCAAGGCAGGCACAAGAAGCAGAGCGGGGGCCACGGGCAGTTTGGCGACTGCTGGATCCGCCTGGAACCGCTGCCCCTGGGCGGTGGGTTCCAGTTCGTCAACGAGATTTTCGGCGGGGCGATTCCGCGCACTTTTATTCCAGCGGTCGAGAAAGGCATCCAGGAAGCAGCCTCGCGGGGCTGGCTGGCCGGCTTTCCCATGGTCGACTTCCGGGCTGTGCTTTTTGACGGGAGCTACCATGACGTGGACTCAAATGAGCTCTCATTCCGGCTGGCCGGGCGGCTTGCCTTCCGCAACTGCATGGAGCAGTCCAGGCCCGTACTACTGGAGCCCCTGATGCGGGTGGAAATTGAGGCGCCGGAAGCTTGTACCGGTGTTTTGATGGGAGATCTGACCGGAAGGCGGGGCCGGGTTCAAGGGATGGGCAGCGGCCGGGGCACGACGGTGATCCGGGCCGAAGTCCCGATGGCCGAGATGCTCACCTACGGTGCGACGCTCACCTCCCTGACCCAGGGAATGGGCAGCTTCCACATGGAGATGGCTCGCTACGAGGTGGTTCCACCAAATTGCGCAGAGAAGGTAATCGCCTCCGCCCATAAACACGTCCACGCTGACGAGGAATCGTAGGGGGCTGGGCTTACAAGGTCACGTGCTCCGATTGAGTACGTCAAGCATGGAAAGTAGCCCAGGACTTGCGAGTATGTGTGAGAACTAGCAAAACTTAGAACTTTGTGCGGGAGCCGGGCCTCAGTGGAGGGACCTGCTGTTTCTTTTTGTCCATCCGATCTGACGGCTCCAATTAAAAGTCATCGCCCTCCCCTTTGTCATCCCGAGCTGTCAGTCGAGTGGATCTGCGGTGCGCCCCGGCTCCCGCACGAAAGTTTTAAGGTTTGCTAGTTCTCACACAGATTCGGCAAGTCCTGGGCCACTTTCAGCTATTTTCAGCCCGCCCCCTGACGGGACTATCCGATTTGGTTACAGGCGACCAGTATTGTCCTTCTCGTGCTACTTTTAGGTGCCCCGTCAGGAACAAGCCCCCCCGACATGCCTTGTACGATGGAGCAAGGGGAAAGTGCGCCCCGAGGCGGCCACGATTTAGGCAACCTCAAGGCCCTGAACCAATCTAAAGGGTTGGACGGAAAGGAAGCGACGACCCATAATGACGATCCCAGCGCGGCGGCTTAGGGCAGCGTGTACGGCGGCGTTGTTGTCCGCTGGAATACTGTCAGCCCAAACGGCCAATCAGAGTTCCGCGCAGAGCCCCTATTACGGCAGCGTAACCATCGTTAAGCCGACCGACGGGGTCAAGCCCCTGAGCATCGATCAAGCCATTGGGATGGGCATCGAGCACAACCTGGCGCTGATCGAGGCGCAGCAGCAGGAATTGAGCGCGAAGGCAGAAACCAGCGTAAGCCTGCAGTCGCTTCTCCCGACCGTCACCGCGCAGGCCGATTCGGGAGCACACCAGATCAATTTGGCAGCCTTTGGGTTTTCCAGCTACCTTTTAGCCAAATCCGCTCCCCTTTTTCCTGGCCTGGACCTGGCGTCGGTTAGGACGGTGGTGGAGGTCAACTCGACCGACGCGATGGTGAATTACTCGCAGACACTGTTCAGCCTGCAGAATATCGATCTCTACCGGGCGGCAAAGGCGAACCAGCAGGCCGCCTATTTCAGCAAACAGTCTTCGCGCGGGTTGGTGGTGCTGACCGTGGGCAACGCGTATCTGCAGACACTGGCTCTGGGCGCCCAGGTGGACAATGCGAAGGCGCTGTTGCAGGCCGACCAGGTGCTGCTCGACCAAGCCGTCGCCGAGCATCAGGCGGGCACGGCGGCGAACCTGGACGAACTGCGGGCGCGGGTGCAGTTCCAAACCCAGCAGCAGGCCTTGGTTTCAGCCGAAGTCAATTTTGCCAAGGCCAAGATCGCACTCAACCGGGAGATCGGTCTTCCGGCAGAGCAAGAGATCCAACTTACGGATGCAGCGCCCTATGCCGACCTGGCGACCATGAACATCGACGAGGCCAAGCGAATCGCCTACCAGAGCCGGCAGGACTACCAGGGCCTGCAGGCCCAGGTACGGGCCGCCCAATTGCAGCGAAGAGCGGCCAAATGGGAGCGCCTGCCAACGCTCGCTTTCCAGGGTAATTATGGCGTCACCGGGGTGACCGGGGGTTTTTACCATGGAACGTTCGCGGCTGGGGGTACGCTGAACCTGCCCCTTTTTGAAGAAGCCAAGTTTCGCGGAGACAGCGGGGTCGCAGCCGCCAACCTCAGCAACCTGACCGAGCAACTGGCCGCTTTGAAAGAGCAGATCAACCAGCAGCTAAGGGATAGCATCCTGGATGTGCAAACAGCCACCGAACTGGTGCGGGTGGCGCGAAGCAACGTAGAGCTGGCGCGCACAGAATTGGAACAAACCACGGAACGTTTTCAGGCCGGGGTGGACGATAACCTGCCGGTGGTGCAGGCACAGGCTACCCTGGCTGACGCCGAGACCACCCTGGTGAACACCACCAGCCAGCACAACCAGGCCAAGCTCGGGCTGGCGCGTAACCTGGGCATCGTGGATACCCAGTACGCAACGTATGTGCACGGCAACTAGACCTCAGGCTCCCTCCAGCAGCGTCACCGCTCCACTGTGGATGTCGAAGTAGCCGGTCGCCACCTGTAGCTTGCCCTCATCGATCATCGCGGCCAGCAGCGGGGACAATTCCCGTAATCGGGCGGACTGGATCAGTGCATTGGCGCGGATGGTGGACTCGATATCGGGGCCAGCTTTTTCCACGGCCGCCTTGAGGTGCGGGAAGAGCACGGCTATCTGGCCGGGAAACGATTGTTCCGGTTGCGCTTGTTTCTGGATCGCCGCCGTGACCGCCCCGCACCTGCTATGGCCCATGATCAGGATGGTGTTTGTGCCCAGCACAGCGGCAGCATACTCGAGACTGGCGACGATCTCCGGGGTGACCATGTTGCCGGCCACGCGCGTAACAAAAAGCTGTCCGATCGTTTGATCGAAGACCACTTCCACGGGCACGCGCGAATCGGAGCAGGAGAGAACCGCGGCAAACGGTTCCTGCTTCTCCAGAGTTTGCTGCAGCATGGCCAGATCACGCCGGTAGGCGGAGGTGCGGCCGCTGGTAAATCGACGGTTCCCCGCGAGCAACTCCTCCAGCGCGGGGCTTAGCTTTTTCTCAGCTTCGTTTTCTGTGACGTCTGCGGCCATGTATGTCCTTCTCAGCTAAGGTCGCTCTTGAAAAAAGTCGTGACGACGTGCCTGCTTCCTATTGTATTTGCCCGCTTGCGATATTCTTTCCGGGGATGGTCAAGTGCAGTTTTTCCTGACAGAAAAACCGCACTTCTGAAGTTTTTGAAAAATTAAAATAGCAGGCATATGGCCCCACCAGGAACAGGGACAGCAGCATTTGCCTTTCGGGATTTTCGCCGCTATCAGCTGGCACGGGTCATGGTCATCATGGGCGCGGAAGCGCAGGCGGTGGCTGTGGCCTGGCAGGTATACGAGATCACCCATCGGGCGATCGATCTGGGGTATACCGGGCTGGTGCTGTTTTTGCCCGGGCTTTTATTTCTGCTGCCCGCCGGGCATGTCGCGGATCGCTACGATCGGCGGATGGTGATATTGGTCTGCTATGTGCTGCAGATCCTGTGCACATTTACCCTCCTTGTTTTCGCTTTGCAAGGGCTGCACAGAGTAGAGCCCATCTTCGCTGTGCTCTTCCTGATCGGTTCCGGACGCGCCTTCAGCGGCCCCGCCAGTTCGGCGTTGCTGCCCCACCTGGTGCCTACCGAACATTTCGTGAACGCCATCACCTGGGGAGCAACGGTCTTCCAGATCGCCAACATTGCCGGACCGGCAGTGGGGGGGCTGCTCTATACCTTGCCGCTGACAGGCAGGCTCTACGGAGCTCCGATTGTGTTTCTATTTACGCTGGCAACCGGAATCAGCTTTGTGCTGTTGATCCTGTCCTTGCATGTACGCCCGGGACGAATGGAGCATCGGGCCATTTCCAGCGACGTCATCCTGGCGGGGTTTCGCTATGTCTGGAAATCCAAGCTCCTGCTGGGGTCGATTTCGCTCGATCTTTTCGTGGTTCTTTTGGGCGGTGCGACCGCGCTGTTGCCGATCTTTGCCCATGATCTGTTGCATACCGGGCCACAAGGGTTGGGAGCCCTTCGCTCGGCACCGGCGCTGGGCGCACTGGCGGTTTCTATCTGGATGACCTTCCGCCCGGTTTTGCAACGTCCGGGTGTTCTTATGTTCATCGGAGTGGCAGTTTATGGGAGCGCCACGATCGTCTTCGGGCTCTCCCGGAGCCTGCTGCTTTCGTTGGCTGCGCTGATGGTGGTGGGAGCCTCGGACATGGTCAGTGTGGTGATCCGGTCGTCGATGCTGCAGCTGGCTACCCCGGCGTCGATGCGAGGCAGAGTGAGCGCCGTCAACTCGCTCTTTGTTGGAGCGTCAAACGAATTGGGTGAGTTTGAAAGTGGAGTGACCGCGCAGTGGTGGGGCGCGGTGCGCGCGGTGGTGATTGGAGGTCTCGGGGCGCTGGCCGTGACCGGCCTTTGGAGCGTGCTCTTCCCCTCCCTACGGGGAATCGAGCAGTTGACCGCAGAATCGCTGCTGCAAGAGGAGGAACAGCCTTACCCGGGGTGACCTGAGGAAAAATCCAACTTCTCTTTCCGTCGGTCGCCACGGATCCAGTCCCATCAAGGCAAATTTTCAGCTGACAGGTGAGGCTCACAGCCCGTTTCAAATAGTCGCCGCTTCGCGGACTGGCGTCCACGAGTACACGGCATCCAGCGCCAGCCCCCCGGCGCAGCCGAGAGGGATCACCGTGACGGCGAATGGGGCTCCGTGGGTGAAGAGCTAAATCCCGGTGCCGTAGTCTGCTGAGCAGACACTATCCCCGGCATGCGAGAAAAAATCATACTGTGTGCGGTGATTGAATTTATAACGCGCACGCAACTCGCGGCCGACGTAGAGACCCACAGCAGCAATACCAACAGCAACAGAAGTCCAGCCTACAATCGCCATAGCAGACCCTTCTTCCTGGGTAGGCGAGATTGCCGGCAATATCTCGCCGGAACCCTGAGCCCTGAATTCGTTACCATCCATGTACATCATGCCGAAATAATAGCGCAGCTTGGTGAAAACCACGTAGTTACGGCGGTGGACACCAAAGGACTATTTCACCTGCTCAATTTGATGCAGAAGGGCGACCTTTCGTACCGCCGGAAGGAAGCTGGCTTCAATAGAATTTGCCGCCAGTTCACGCAAATGCTCGGGGGTAAAGCCAAACGCGTCATGGGCCAGGCGATATTCGTCCTGGAGATCGCTTTCGAACATCGCCGGATCATCGGAATTGAGGGTCACCATGAGGCCGGCATCGAAATAACGGCGTACCGGATGCTCCTCCAGGGTGGGACAACCCCCGGTGCGCAAATTCGACGTTACGCAAATTTCGAGCGGTACCTGGCGTTCGGCTAACACCTCCATCAGATCCGGATCCAATTGTGCCGACAGCGCATGGCCGATGCGCTCCGCCCCGATGTTGAGTGCGGCCCAGATGCTCTCCGGCCCCATGGTTTCACCGGCATGCGCGGTCAGCCGAAGCCCCGCATCCCTGGCCTCGTGAAAGAGCTCGCGGAAGGGCTCGGCGCCGGTCCGCCGCTCGTCGCCGCCAATCCCAATCCCGATGATGCTGGGCCACTCCTGGCGTAGTTCCGCGGCCTTGCGGAAGACGCGCGCCGCCTCCTCCGGGCCGAAGTGGCGGACCGCGTCGAAAATCCAATAGAGAGTTATCCCGAATTCCTGCTCCGCGCGCACTCGCGCCGTTTCCATCGCGTAAAAGAGAGGTTCGAACTCGATTCGCCTCCAGTAGTAGACAACACCCACGGAGACGTAGGCCTCGGCATGCACCACGCCCTGAGCGGCCAGACGCTGCAGCATGCGATAGGTGATCAATTCGTAGTCCTCTGGCGTGCGAAGCCGTTCGCTAACCGCCTTGAAGGCCAATAGGAATCCGGTGAAATCGGTGTAGTGATACAGGGCCCGGGCCTCCTCCAGTGTCATGGCCTGATCATCGTTCCGCTGGCTCAATTCGACTAGAGTTTCCGGGGTGACGGTTCCTTCCAGATGAAGGTGGAGTTCCGTTTTGGGAAGCGATCGCAGCCACGTGGCCGCGATCCGGCGGGAGGGAGCAGGGCGATTCATGAAAGTGAGGAGAACTCGCTGTGCTTGCGGCTATAGAGGAAGTAGATGCCCAAGCCTATAGCCAGCCAGCCGAAAAAGCGCAACCAGGTGATGACCGGCAGGCCGGACATGAGCAGCACACAAAAGAAGATGCTCAGGATGGGTATGGAAATTCCGCCCGGGGCGCGGAAGCCACGACGCCTCTCGGGTTCGCGATAGCGCAGGATCAGCACCCCGATCGATACCAGCACAAAGGCAAAGAGGGTGCCGATATTCGAGAGGTCAGCCAGGGTGCCGATGTCCAGCAGTCCACTGGGAATGGCCACCACAAAACCTGCTACCACGGTGGCTACCGCCGGAGTGCGATAACGCGGGTGTACCTTACCGAACCAACGCGGAAAGAGCCGGTCGCGCGACATGGCGAACCAGACCCTCGCCTGGCCGAGTTGGAAGACCAGGATAGAGGAGATCATGCCCATCATGGCGCCGCAGAGCACGATCAGCCGGACCCAGTTGAGGGTCGACGAACCAGTGTCATGATGGAGCTTCTTTAGGGTGTTGACCACTGGTGCTGCATCATCCACCAGGCTCTGCCAGGGAACCAGGCCAGTGAGCACGACGGCAACGGCGACATAGAGCAAGGTGCAGACGACGAGCGTAGCCAGAATGCCGAAGGGAACGTCGCGCTGTGGCCGATGGCACTCTTCCGCCGCAGTCGACACCGAATCGAAGCCGATATAGGTGAAGAAGATGATGCTGCCGCCGGTGAGAACTCCGGACCAGCCATTGGGAAAAAACGGATGCCAGTGAGCAGGATGGATGAAGTGTGACCCGGCCAATACGAAGACCAGGATGGCGGTGATTTTGAGCAGCACCATGACGTTGTTGGTCCCGGCGGATTCGCGGATACCGCGCACCAGCACGATGGTGAGGATCAACACGATGAAAAACGCCGGCATATTAAAGCCCAGATGCCAGCCTGGCTGGTAGATCGTATTGCCTTGCAGGTCAGTGAGTCCGGAGGGCAAAAAGGCGGGCGAAATCCAACGCGCGCTGGGATGGAGGCCGAACCAATCCATGAAATCGACAATGTGGGCCGCGAAGCCTACGCACACGGCCATGTTGCTGACCGCGTATTCCAGGATGAGGTCCCAGCCGATGATCCAGGCGACCAGTTCTCCCATGGTGGCGTAGGTGTAGGTGTAGGCGCTGCCGGCGATGGGAATCATCGACGCCAGTTCGGCATAGCACAGCCCGGTGAAGGCGCAGACGATGGCCACCAGCATGATGGAAAAGGCCAGCGCCGGCCCTGCGCCGGGGCGGCCCGACAAGGCGTGGTGATTCACCAGGTAATCCAGTAACGGGGTGTTCAGGATGGAGGAGGTATCAAACTTCTCGCCCGCGATGGCGGTGCCGACCACGGTGAAGATTCCCGAACCGATCACCGCGCCTATCCCGAGCGCGGTAAGCGACCAGGGGCCAAGCGTTTTCTGCAGGCAGTGCTCGGGGAGTTCCGAGTCGCTGATCAGCTTGTCGATCGATTTGGTTGCGAACAGTTGCTTTCGCAGCGTCTCGGCTCCTTTGCTATGCCATCCAGCCCGACCGCAACCTCGTCGCCATCCGCAGAAAAGTCCCGTAGGGACGACTGAAAATGTCCCAGGACGTCAGTCCTGGGTGGATCTCGCACTCAACTCGAAATTCCCGGTGGGAAAGAGCCTGCCCAGCACTGCGTACTGGGACATTCTCAGCCGTCCCTGAGGGACTAGTCACATTTCTGCATGCTACCCAGGACTGCGTCCTGGGCTACTCTCAGCCGTCCCTTCGGGACTCTCATGTTGTCGGCCTAGGTGTTTCCCGGCTTGGATTTCTCAGCTTAGCTGGGCCTTGGCGACTTAAACTACTTAGCGTTTGCTTTGACCTCTGGTCAGCTTCTTGGCTTTCTTCTTGTTGGAACCTCGGGGCAGGGTACGTGCGGCTTTCGGCGCAGCTTTCTTGCGCGCCGTGCGCTTGATCTTCTTCCGTTCCAACTTGTCTTCTACGTTCTTGGTATTGGCCATTATTTTCCTTGTCTACACTTTTTCCAGCTGAGCAAACTTTTCCACTAGCTTCTTCACGCCGAATTCTGCAAATTGTACCGTAATCTTCGCGTCATCACCGTCTCCCTCGCGGCGGAAGACGACGCCCTCACCGTATTTGGGATGACGAACGCGCTGACCACTACGGAATCCAGTCGCTCCCGTAGAGACGGGGATCTCCAACTTCGGCCGGCTCCCACTCCCCTTCCGCGAAGAGAAAAACTGGGCAATGTTGTCCAGCGAACCTGGCCCCGCAGTCGGCCGGCCGGCAGGCGCTGCCGTCCGGGAAACAGTGCGCGGACGCTGGTCCTCGTCTTCGTAGCTGTAGTGTGCGGGCGACTCCCATTCGTCGCTGCCGCGGGCGGATCGTGAACCATAGGCGCTGCCGATCGATGCCCGCTGGCCGCGGGTCAGGTCTTCCAGCAAACGCGGCGGAATCTCTTCCAGAAAGCGGGAGGGAATGCTGGATTCAGGCATGTCGTTCCCGTATCTACGACGATAGCGAGCACGGGTCATCACCAGAGCATCCATGGCGCGCGTCATGCCCACGTAGCAGAGCCGCCGCTCCTCTTCGAGTTCGTTGGGTTGATTGAGCGTGCGGGAATGGGGAAAGAGGCCCTCTTCCATTCCCGCCAGCAACACCAGGGGGAACTCCAGCCCTTTGGCTGAATGCAGGCTCATCAGGGTGACGCGGCTTTGGGGATTGTAACGGTCGGTGTCACTCACCAACGCCGCGTGGTCGAGAAATTCGGACAACGTCTCCCCGCGCTGCTGCGCGTCCTGGGCGGCATTGGCGAGTTCCTTCAAGTTTTCAATGCGGGAGATGGCTTCAGGGGTGCCCTCGTCCTCAAGCGAACGGATGTAGCCGGTACGGTCGATGAGAAAGCGGATCAATTCGGGCAACGTCGCGGCGTCCCCAGGTTTGCGGAATCCTTCATACGCAGGAGCATCCACCGCGGGCACGGGGTGCAAGTCCGCTTGCAGCGGGAGAGCCTGGTCTTCCGGATCGGATTCGGGTTCAAGATCGCCGAAGTCGAAGCGGACGTCTTCCCAATCTCCGGAATCAGTCCCGGCGGCCTCAGGGACGCTCGACTCCGGCGCCGGGAGAATGTCTTGCGCCAGCTTTTCCGCGAACCCCGGATCGAGCAGGGCGCGGGCGTCTTGTATCAAGCGGCGGAAGGTGTCCAGCGCCATCAACGCGCGTTGCGGCAAGAGGCGATCCTGCAGCGCGCGCTCGATCGCTGCCCAGGTGCTCATGCCGGTTTCCAGGCTGAGCCGCTCCAGCACTTCGAGCGTGGTCTTGCCGATACCCCGTGGCGGGGTGTTGATGATGCGCGCCAGCGCGATCGAGTCGTCAGGGTTTTGCACCAGCTTGAGATAACTCAGCAGATCTTTGATCTCGGAGCGGTCGTAGAACGAGAAGCCGCCCACCATGGTGTAGGCGATTCCATAACGGCGCAGCGCTTCTTCCACCAGCCGGGACTGGGAGTTGGTGCGGTAAAGCACCGCCGCCCGAGGCAGATCCTGCTCCTGGCCCGCACGGCGCATGTACTTGCCGATGTAGTCGGCAATAAAGAGCGCCTCGTTTTCTCCGTCGGGCGCTTCGTAGTAGCCGATCATCGCTCCGCCCTCGCGCGAGGTCCAGAGGTTCTTGCCTTTGCGCTGCAGGTTGCGGGCTACGACTGCGGAGGCTCCCTCAAGGATCACTTGCGTGGAGCGATAGTTTTGCTCCAGCCGGATGGTCTTGGCCTCGGGGAAGTCTTTCTCGAAATCCAGAATGTTGCGGATATCGGCTCCGCGCCAGGAATAGATGCTCTGGTCCTCATCGCCCACAACGCAGACATTGTGCTCGGGGCCGGCCAGCATCTTCATCAGCTCGTACTGCGGCCGGTTGGTGTCTTGATACTCATCGATCAGCAGGTAGCGGAAGCGGCGGTTATAGCGTTCCCGTACCTCGGCGGAGGAGCGCAGCAGGCGCACTGTTTCGAGCAGCAGGTCGTCGAAGTCGAGCGCATTCGCCTTGCGCAGCTCCTTGCGGTAGATCTCGTAGATGTGCGCGATCCGCTCGGCCACCGGGTCGGTGGACTGCAGGTAGATCTCCTGCGGGTCAAGCATGTGGTTCTTGGCCCAGGAGATGCGGGAGAGCACCGTGCGCGGCGTCAACTGCTTGGTGTCCAGCCCCATGCGGCGCATGGCCTGCTTGACGATGGCCTGCTGGTCGGCCTCGTCGTAAATCACAAAGTTGCGGGTAAGCCCTTCATCGCCGATACGCAGCGCTTCGATGTCGCGACGCAAAACGCGCACACAAAACGAGTGGAAGGTGGCCAGCAGGGGTTTGGCCAAGGAGCGATGTTCGAGCAGTTTGTCCACCCGCTCCGCCATCTCCGCCGCGGCTTTGTTGGTAAACGTGACCGCCAGGATGGCGTCGGGCGCAACATTTCGTACCTGAATGAGATACGCGATGCGGTGGGTAATGACCCCGGTCTTGCCGGACCCCGCTCCAGCGAGGATCAGCAAGGGACCATCTACGGCTTCGACGGCGGCGCGTTGTTGCGGGTTTAATTTATCGAGCAGATGTTGCAATGGCTGGTCTCTGAAGCGTGCGTTGATAATCTCGTTCGGCGGATGGTCGGGTGACGGGCTGGGTTCTTTGTTACTAGTGTATCGCCCACGGCGTGTTCATAAATGTGTTGCAATCCTGGTATGCAAAGCAAAACTAGGGAAGTCGGGCGCAGGGTTTGCGTCTTTTGTGGATCGAATCCTGGGGTACGGCCAGAGTTCCGTGCCGAGGCGGTGGGCCTGGGCGCCCTGCTGGGAAAGGCCGGGCTGGGCTTGGTGTACGGCGGCGCACAAGTGGGTCTGATGGGCGCGTTGGCCGACGCCGCACTGGCTAACGGAAGCGAGGTCATCGGTGTCATTCCCCGGGCACTGGCCGGAGTGGAAGTGGCACACCAAGGGCTGAGCCAGCTGGTGTTGGTGGAAACCATGCACGAGCGCAAAGCCTTGATGGTCCAGGAGGCGGATGCATTCGTTGCCCTGCCCGGTGGTTACGGAACCCTCGATGAATTTTTCGAGGTCCTCACCTGGGCCCAACTCGGGATCCATACCAAACCCTGCCTGCTGGTGAACACTACTGGTTATTACGACCACCTGCTGAGCTTTCTCGAAGTCGCGATCGATCAGGGATTCCTCAAGGCGGAAAACCGCGCTTACATTCACGTCGTCGGCAGCGCCGCAGAAGCACTGCAAAGTATGCAACAGCTATGGGAGACTGTGCGCGTCAGCCACGTCGCTCCTGCAGCACCAGCTCCCTAGGAATGCTGCTGGAAAACTCGGAGGGGACTCCCTCAGCGGCTAAAGCCGGACCTACTTTCACCGCGGGCGGAAGAGGGAAACCGCAGATCCCTCCACTACGCTGCGCTCCGGTCGGGATGACAATTCTCTTCGAAATCAAGGATGTGTGTTCCCAAGTGAAATTGTCATCCCGACCGGAGCGCAGCGTAGTGGAGGGATCTGCGGTTTCCCGTACCCTTCGTTGGCTTTACTCGGCCATCTGCGGAGACAAAATAGGCGCGTAGCCAGAAACCGGTTCCTGGTCGGCAACTGGCACGGCTCTAAATTGTTTGCTCAGCGCCAAGCCCTGCTGTTGATACGAGGAGCCGATCGAACGCCCGTAGACCCTTTCCGGCAGTTGCGCCATCTGGTGATAAATCAGTTTTCCGACCAGTTGGCCATGCTCGAGAAGAATAGGGACTTCATGCGCCCTTACTTCCAGAACGGCTTTGGTGCCAGGAATCTCCCCTCGATCGCCATATCCGAAACCGGGGTCGAAGAACCCGGCGTAGTGGATGCGGAATTCGCCGATCGAAGGGTCGAAGGGAACCATCTCCGCAGCGTGAGTCGGGGGCACACGGATCCGTTCATGGGAGGCCAGGATGTAGAAATCTCCGGCCTGCAAGGTCAGGTCTTTGGACTTGGATCGCGGGATCACTTCCCAAAATTCTCCAATGTCATAAGCGTTGACTTTGCCTAGATCGATCGCATGCCTGGTCTTTTTTGCCCGGTAAGCGATGATGTTGGAGCCGGTTCCTACCAGATCCACCGAAACGCTGAGCCCTCGGTCTATTCTTGGGTCGATGGGGCTGCTATCCGCGTCGAAGGTCAGCTGTTCTTTTTCCGCCAGCCGCACTAATTTGCCGTCGGTGGCCTGCGGCCTTCCGCGCAGCAGGCGCAGTTGATTCAACTTCATCCCGGTCCTGACCCGGATGGGAAACGTGCGGGAGACGATTTCCAGATAGAGCGCCCCCTGGTAGCCCTTGGGGACACGCTCGAATTCGATTCCCGGTTCCGTGATTAGCCTGGTGAAGATGTCCAGACGCCCGGTTGTGCTTTTGGGATTTGCAATTCCTGACACATCCGCCGGCAAGCGCAGGCTTTCCATCAGAGGCACGAGGAAGACGGAGCGCGGTTCCAAAACTGCCGAATCCTCGAGATCGATCTCGCGAATGAGCAGGTCTCTGATCTTGCCTTCGATAGGCGAGTGGCCGGGCAAAAAGCTGGCCGCGATCTGGAAGGCTTTTTTCCCCAACCGCAGGTCAAGACTCGCGGGCTGGATCTGGTTGCCATCAAGGCCGGGGGCGATAATCGATCCGCCATCGATCAGTCCCTGGATTGCCTGGAAGGGCAAGATCCCGGTGGTCTCGCTCTTCGGTCGCGCGACCGGATCATCGACGAATGGGGATTCTTTCATGCTCTGAATTTCCAGGTCGCTGGGCAATTTCACTCACTCTCTTGGGTCGCTCTAGATACTCTCATTCCCACCATCAGACTACAGTCACGCCTAGACGAGGGTGGCTGTGAAATTTGGGGTCACTTGTGTGCGTTTCTTCCTCAGCGGGGCGCGGCTGCCCGGCACAGGTCGCACTGACAACTGCGGCGGAGGTAATCCCAGGAGTAGATCCCGCTCTGGTGGCCATCGTTCCAGCGAAAGCTGATGGCATAGCGCCCAACGGGGGAAACCGAGTCCGGCCGTGGGGGCGCTTTGTACATGCGCAACAACGTGGGCGGCTGGGGCTGTGGCTCGCCTGGCTTGCGGCCGGTGGCTCCGCGCTCCTCATGGCAGGTGGCGCAGGGGCAGGCATCGCGCAGCCAAGTGAAGTTCCAGCTGCTCTGGTGGCCGTCTTTCCAGTCGATCTCCATGCCCGTGCCGGTCGTCTTCTGCACCCGAACCCGGGCGGGCTCAGTGGCCTCACGGGGAATCAGAGAGGTCTCCTGCGCCACCCTCTGCGCTTCTTCCTCGCTGATAAATCGGATGCCTTCGTGGCTCATGACAGTCTCAGCTCAAGAATACTGCTTCCAGAAGAAGTACGCAGCCATTCCCAGGCCGATCAGCACCACCAGCAAGCGCATGTGCCGGGGATGCATACGGCGCGCGTACTGGGCTCCCAGATAACCGCCGATGGCGGCGGCGAGCATCATCAGCAAGCAGTACTTCCAGAGAATCTGCTTCTCCACGATGAACGTGACCACAGCGATGCCGTTGGCCGTGGTCGTGGCGATCACCTTCAACGCATTGACCTGGTTGATGTTCTGGATGCCAAAGATGGCCAGGACCGACATCAGCAAAAAGCCCGCGCCGGCGCCGAAATACCCGATGTAAAAGCAGACCACCACAACCCCAATCCACAGCGGGACGAGGCTGGGGCGGACGCCGGCGTGCGTGACACGCCGGCCGCTGCAGCCAGCTGGAGACCGGGCCGCTGGCGGCAAAGAGCCCGGAGGCGAGCAACAACAGCCAGGGCACCAACGCCATAAACGTGGCTTGGCCGGTATGCAGCAGGATGATGGCTCCCGTTACGCCGCCTAGCAGGGCGGCGGAACAGACGGGGAGTACCAGCCGCAGATTGGCCTTCAGGTCTTGCCAATACGCAGCGATCGAAGTGAACTGGCCGGGCCAGAGGGCAACCGTGTTGGTTGCATTTGCCTGGATGGGCGGAACACCCACGCCGAGGAGCGCTGGAAACGACAGAAACGAGCCGCCGCCCGCCATGGCATTCAGGGCGCCGGCGAGAAAAGAAGCGATGACCAGCCAGGCATGTTGCCAATGAGGTCCGAATGCCATGTGACTCTTATTCTAGGGGAGTAAAGAGACGCCTTATCGCGATACGATTCCGGCGCCGTTGTAGTCGACCTGCAGGATCAGGCACTTCAGATACTCGGTCTCCGGAATATTCAGGACCACGGGGTGGTCAGGAGCAGCTCCGCGGCGCTCCAGAAGACGAACGCGGCGTTGCGCATCGCCGGCGGCGGCCGCTACCACCCCGTGAAATTCGTCCCAGGAGACGTGGTGGGAGCAGGAGCAGGTCACCAGCGTGCCCCCCGGGCGCAACATCTTCAGGGCGCGCAAATTGAGCTCTTTGTATCCGCGCAGAGCGCCAGCTACGGCGCGCTTGGACTTGGCAAAAGCAGGAGGATCAAGCACCACCGTGTCGAAGGTGTTGCCCGCCGTGCTCCAGTCGCGCAGAAGATCGAATGCGTTGGCCTCGATCCACTCCACCGAGGCCTGGATGCGATGCCGGTTGACCTCCAGATTCTCCTCCGCCACCTCAAGCGCGGCACGAGAGGCGTCAACGCCAGTCACCCGGGAACAGGTTCGGGCCAGGTGCAAGGCAAAACCGCCCTGATAGGTGCAGACATCAAGGGCCTCGCCCCGGGCATAGCGCGACGCGGCGGCATAGTTGAGGCGCTGGTCGAGAAAGGCTCCCGTCTTCTGCCCGGCGTTGGCGTCGTAGTGGAAGGCCAGCCCGTTGAGGTGAAAGATGGTGGTCAGTTGGGCAATCGGCTCGGCGGTATAGAGCGGCGCATCCGACGGCTGGCTGAGCTGCTCCAGTTCCCGGATACGGGCATCGGACCGCTCCACGATGGTGACTGGGTCCAGCTCGGACTTGAGGACCTCGACGATGACCGCACGCACCTCATCCCGATCAAGCGCCTTAGCGAGGATCTCGAAAAGGATCAGGTCCCCGTAGCGGTCGACGATCAGGCCTGGAAGTTGATCGGCTTCACTGAAGACCAGCCGGCAGGCATCGGTGCCCTCCTCAAGCATGGCTTCGCGTTGCTGAATGGCGTAGCGCAGGCGCTGGTCGAGCAGTGCCAACCAGCCCTCATGCGTCAGATGAGGGTCGGAGGTTAGCATGCGCAGCGCGATCTGCGAGCTTGGGCTCCATAGCGCGGTGCCCAGGGGAAAGCCGCGATGGTCCGCCACCGCGATCAGACCCGCTTCTGTCTCCACTAAGTGCTCAATATCGGAACGATAGACCCAGAGGTGCCCGGCACGCAGGCGGTCCGCAGCCCGGCGGGAGATCGTGGTGACCGCAGCCTTGCCGGCAGGCGCAGAGATTGGTTCATGAGCCACAAATCATCTTCGCACGAGATGGATGGGAGCCTGCAGGTAGCCTGCTCTTAGCCAGCAGCCTATAATCAGGTATGGCGACTGTGCACTCTACGCCACTTGAACCTTCCGCGGAACCGGACATCCTGACGGCGAAGTTTGCCGAGCTGCTCGCGACCATCGGCAAGAATCGGCCGAGCGACGACACCGGCATTATTCGCAGAGCATGGGAGTTCTGTGTGCAGCACCACAGCGGGCAGCTGCGCGCTTCCGGCGAGCCCTATGTGCTGCATCCCCTCGAGGTAGCCCAGGTTCTGGCGGAGATGAAGCTGGACTCGACCGCCATCGCAGCCGGGTTGCTGCACGACGCCGTCGAAGATACCCCCGTCACTACAGAAGACATCACCGAACAATTCGGGGAGCAGGTTGCGCACATCGTCGAAGGCGTGACCAAGATCGACAAAATCCAGTTCGCCAACCGCGAAGACCGCCAGGCGGAGAATGTGCGCAAGATGCTGCTGGCCATGGTCAGCGACGTGCGCGTGGTCTTGATCAAGATGGCGGACCGGCTGCATAACATGCGGACGCTGCAGCACCTGCCACCGGAACGGCAGGAATCGATCGCCCGGGAAACACTGGACATCTACGCCCCCCTGGCCCACCGGCTGGGCATGGGCAAGGTGCGCGGCGAGTTGGAAGATCTGGCCTTCCGCTACGTCGACCCCTTCGGGTATGAGCAGGTGAAGAGCGCGGTGGATGCGGCGCGCGATGAGGATGAGCAGTTTCTCAACTCGGTCGAATCCCTGCTCAACGAACGGCTGCGCGAAAACAACATCAAGGCGCGCGTCGAATGGCGCATCAAGCGGCTTTACAGCATTTATCAGAAGCTGCAAAAGCAGAAGATCACCGTCGACCAGGTGTACGACCTGCTGGCCGTCCGCGTGATCACCGCCACGGTACAAGATTGCTATGCGGCCTTTGGCCTGATCCACTCCATCTGGCGCCCGGTGCCTGGCCGCATCAAGGACTTTATCGCCATGCCCCGGCCGAATCTGTATCAATCGCTGCACACCACGGTGATGGGCGAGGGGGGACATCAGTTCGAGGTCCAGATCAGGACCGAAGAAATGCACCGCATCGCGGAAGAGGGGATCGCGGCGCACTGGAAATATAAAGCGGCCGGCTCGCCCACCAACGCGCGCGATGAGCAGCGGCTGGCCTGGGTCCGGCAGCTGGTCGAGTGGCAGCGGGAGATGACCGATCCCAACGAGTTTCTCTCCACGCTGAAGATCGATCTCTACCCGGAAGAGGTTTACACCTTCACCCCCAAAGGCAAGGTGGTCGTACTGCCCAAGGATGCGACGCCGATTGACTTCGCCTATTCCATCCATACCGAGGTGGGCAATACCTGCGTGGGGGCCAAGGTCAATGGCAGGATGGCGCAGCTGCGCACCAAGCTGCACAACGGCGACATCGTGGAAGTGGTTACCCAGAACGGCCACACCCCCAGCCGCGATTGGCTCACCTTCGCCAAGAGCTCACGGGCGCGTAACAAGATCAAGCATTGGCTCAATGAGCACCAACGCGAGCGCGCGGTGGAGATCGGCAAGAAGCTGCTCGACCGGGAGGCGCGCAAGTACAAGGTGTCCCTCAGCAAGCTTACGGACACGGACTACGCCCGGGCGGCCAGCGAATGCGGCCTGGCAACGGCCAGCGACCTGATGGCGGCTATTGGCTTCGGTAAGTACTCCTCGCGCCAGGTGCTGAATAAGCTCGCTCCGGGGGTGACTGCGCAGACCGGCCTCGAGGTGGAACCGGGCAAGGACGCCGCCGGCGGCGCTATGTCAGATGCGGTCAGGCGCGTCCATATGCACGGCTCCGACTCCTTGCAGGTGGAAGGCCAGGATGATCTGCTGGTCTACCGCGCGCGATGTTGCAATCCCATTCGTGGCGAAGAGATCGTAGGCTATGTAACCCGGGGCAAGGGCGTTGCGGTCCACGCGCGGAGCTGCCCAAATGTGCAGAATCTGCTCTACGAGAGCGACCGGCGGATTTCCGTGGAGTGGGCACGGATGGTGGAGGAGAATGCCGGCCGCAAGATGACCTACCCGGTAAAGCTGACCGTGTTCTGCGACGATCGCGCCGGCATGCTGAAGGAAATGACGGCGGTGATCAGTGACGATGGCACCAACATCCGCGGGGTCGATACCAAGTCGACCGGTGACTCCGAGGCGATCGTCGAATTTGTTCTGGAAGCCGAAGACATGCGGCACCTCACACGGATCGTGAGTGGTCTGCGACGCCTGCCGGGCGTTCGCGACGTGCAGCGCGCGCACAAGGTATAGCGAAGGCGGCCGGGCTTTTACAGGCCGACCCGGTGCAGCCTCGGTGGTTGAAAAGCTCCGAGCAGCATGGGTAAATTAAGCACCGCCGAGGTCCTTCGACTCGGCGCCACAAGAGATGTGTCACGATCACTCTGTGAGGCGCTTCGCTCAGAGCTTGTGACTTTATTGACTTTTGGCGATTTTTGACCCACCTAAGCTCTTTATTTTCAGCATTGATTTTTTTGTGAAACCAATAAAGTTACAGACTCTCAGGATGACGATCCTGTGGGAGTTTGACGAAAAACACCCCAAAACAAGTTAGTGCTTATGGGACTACGCACTGGGCTATTCTCAGCCCTCCCTTCGGGACGCAATTTGGAGAGGGTAGTTCTCACCTAGACTCCTTAGCCCGTACCTCCCTGCGGATGCTTCTGATTTGCGTCCCAAGCCCGGGGCGGCGAGAATCACGGCATGAGCATTCTCGACAAATTACAGGTTTCAACAGAAGACGCCCCATCGGCCATCGGCCCTTATTCCCAGGCTGTGCTGGTCGGGAATCTGGTTTACACCTCCGGTCAGGTGGCCCTCGATCCGAAAACCGGGCAACTGGTCGAAGGCGGAGTGAAGGAACAGACCATTCGCGTGCTGGAGAACCTGAAGGCGGTGCTGGCCGAGGCCGGCAGCGACCTGCGCCACGTCGTCAAGACCACCGTCTTTCTCAAGAGCATGGGCGATTTTGCGGCCATGAACGAGATTTATGCCCGCTACCTGGCGCCTGTGGGCGTGGTGGCGCCGGCGCGGTCCACAGTGGAAGTGGCGAGACTGCCCAAAGACGCCCTGGTGGAAATTGAAGTGATTGCACAACGATAGGAGCAAGCTTATGGAGAAAGAGCAAGTCGAGAAGGTGGAGAAGACAGACGCGGAGTGGCGCGCCGAGCTGACCCCGGAACAGTATTACGTGATGCGGCAAAAGGGGACAGAGCCGGCATTCTCCGGCAAACTCTACCGCAACCATGCGGACGGTACCTATCACTGCGGAGCCTGCGGGGCTGAACTGTTCAGCTCCGACGCCAAGTTCGAATCCGGGACTGGCTGGCCCAGTTTTTCGGTGCCGTCCAATGCCGCGGCGGTGGATTTACACGAGGATAAGAGCTACGGGATGACGCGAACAGAAGTTACGTGCGCGCGCTGCGGAGCCCACCTGGGACACGTCTTCCCAGATGGTCCAGGGCCCGCAGGCCTGCGCTATTGCATCAATTCCTTGTCGCTTGGTTTCGAGCCCAAAGATGCAGGGGAAAAGGAATAACCGCTGTCAGGCTTTGACGACCTTGCCGGCCTTGATGCAGCGGGTGCAGACGCGAATGCGCTTGTGTCCGCCCCCAATCTCAGCCTTTACCGGGCGGAGATTGACGTTCCAACGGCGCTTGGAGACATTGTGCGCATGCGAAATCTTGTTACCGAATTGCGGACCTTTGCCGCAGATGGTGCAAATCTGAGCCATGACAAACTCCATCACTTATGCTTTTCGCAGAAACATGCGGCAGTCGTACTCTGTAAATGCGCTATCGAAGAGGGCGACAGCGTCTAAATCACAGGACAGGTACACGCACCATACCAGCGAAAGTACAGTATAGCCGCATCGAGCGGCCGGCGACAACTGTCAGGGACCCATTCCAGGCGCCGTGGCTGGTCTTTTGGGCCGCCTTCGTGGTGCGCGTGCTCTACATCACCCTGGCCCACACCTACCGTATCAAGACCTTCGACGACCACCTGCCGTTTGGCCAGGAGATGGGCCGGATCGCTCGCGCGCTGGCCACCGGATACGGCTTCTCCGACCCCTTTCGCGGGCACACCGGCCCGACTGCATGGGTGGGACCACTCTATCCCCTACTTTTGGGCGGCGTCTTCAAGCTTTTCGGGGTCTTTACGGCCCAATCGGCATGGGTCATCTTCACCATCAATAGCCTCTTTTCTGCTCTTACCGCGCGCACGGTCTGGGAGATCGGGGCGCGCTGCTTCAACCGGAAGGTGGCCCTGTGGTCGGCCTGGATCTGGGCCCTCTATCCGGCGGCGATGCAATATGCGGTTCGTTGGGTCTGGGAGACGTCGCTGACCACGTTCCTGCTGTCCTGGGTGCTGGTACTAGCCCTGCGCATGCGGGGCCCTGGCAGCGCCAAGCCAGCCCCCGGGATGACCGCCGTCAACTGGGCCCTCTTCGGGCTGGCTTGGGGTCTGACTGGGCTCAGCAATCCGGCGATGTTGATCCTGTTGCCGGCTTGCGGGCTCTGGGTTCTGGCCGGAGCGCCCAATTGGGGCCGCCAGGTTGGCGGAGTCCTGCTGGCGGCCTTGCTCTTTACCGCCTTCTTTGGACCCTGGGTATGGAGGAACTGGCAGGTCTTCCACCACTTCGTCCCCGCGCGGGGAAATTTTGGCGCCGAACTCTATATGGGCAATGGACCAGGGGCCAACGGGTTGTTGATGGAGTACGACCACCCTATCCAGGCGCCAGACCAACTCCGCCTATACGCCCGCATGGGTGAAATCGCCTATGCCAAGATGCGCGGAGAGAAAGCCCTGGCAGTGATGCGCGCCGATCCCGGCAACTTTGTCCGCAATTCGTTCAAGCGAGTGTACTTTTTCTGGGCCGGGGTTCCCCATCCTGAAAATGTGCTTCCCTGGGTGGAGTACGCGCGCAGCTTCAACTTTGTCTTCGGCAGCGTCTGCGGCCTGCTCGGATTGGCCTTGGCCTTGTGGCGCAAGGTTCCCGGCGCCGGACTGATGGCTTGGGCCTTCCTGCTGTTGCCCTTGGTCTATTACCTGGTCACCGTACATGCCCGCTTTCGTCACCCGCTGGAGCCGTTGATGGTGGTTCTCGGGGTCTACCTTTTTCAATCCGCTGAATTGACCAAAAGCGGCGGGAAACGTAAGATTGAAGAGTTTGGGACTAAGTCTGCGTCGCGCCCAGAGTAACGGTGCGCCGACATGGCCTCTCGGGGCGGTTTGCTCACCCGCGTTCCCTTGGGTTTGAGCACATCCGGCAATCCAGTATCTGCCCAGCTAGTTTTGTGACGCCGGTATGGCGTTAGGAGGTTTTATGTACGCGGTGATCCGCACAGGTGGTAAGCAGTATCGCGTTGCTCCAGGCGACGTGGTCAAGATTGAAAAGGTCGCGGCCGAAATCGGCAATGCGGTTGAATTCAGAAACGTGCTGGCCTTTTCCGATGGGTCATCGCCTATCGTCGGGACCCCCGAGGGGAAGGTGTCGGGCACCGTGGTCAGTGAAGGACGCGGGGACAAGGTCCTGGTCTTCCACTTCAAGCGCAAGAAGCAATATAAGAAGCTGCAGGGGCATCGCCAGGCCTACACCGCGGTTCGTATCAACAGCATCGAGGTCAACGGACTCACCTACGGCAGCGATAAGGCCTAGACGGCCGCTGCGCAGTCGCACGGCACGAGACGAATTTCTGATTGAGGATTAGGCAATGGCACATAAGAAGGGCTTAGGCAGTTCCAAAAACGGTCGCGACTCTAACGCTCAGCGACTGGGCGTAAAGATCTTTGCCGGCCAGGTGGTCACCGGTGGTTCCATCATCGTGCGCCAGCGCGGCACCCGGTTGAAGCCCGGACTGAATGTCGGCCGGGGAAAAGACGACACCCTCTACGCGGAGATTGCCGGCAAGGTGAACTTCACCGACCGCGGCCGGATTGGTCGATTCGTCTCTGTGGAACCAATTGAGACGGCAGCCGCCGCCAAGTAAGGGCCCCGTTACCCTCCCATCACGGAGATAAGCGAACTACCTGACGGATCGCTTCCGCCCGCGCCAGGCGATCGAAGCCGGCGTTGATCTCGTCCAACTGGAGACGGTGCGTGAGCAAGCGGTCCACCGGCAAAAGTCCCGCGCGATAAAGGGCGATGAAACGCGGTACGTCTCTGGACGGCACGGACGAGCCCATGAACGATCCCTTCAGGGTGCGCTCCTCGGTAACCAAATTGAATGCCGGAATCGTCAGCATGCGATCCGGCGCAGGCAGGCCGACCGTGACGGTGGTTCCACCGCGGCGCGTGGCCGCATAAGCCTGGGCGAGAACGCGTTCGTCGCCAACCGATTCGATAGCGAATTGCACCCCACCGTGCGAGAGTTCACGCAAGCTTTTCATAGCATCCGGATCGGCGGCGTCGATGCAGTGGGTGGCCCCCAGAGAACGGGCGAGCTCGAACTTGTGCGTTGCCAAGTCAACTGCAATGAGCGGGTTGGCGCCGGAGGCGTGAGCCCCGAGGAGAGCCGCCAGGCCAACGCCTCCAAGCCCGAATACGGCGACACTCTCCCCAGCGGCGACCCGCGCCGCATTGACTACCGCGCCTACGCCAGTCATTACCGCGCAGCCGAATAACGCCGCGATCTCCGGAGCGAGATCGTAGTCGATGCGCACCACCGAGCGCGCCGATACCACCGTGTATTGGGCAAACCCTGAGACCCCGAGAAAATGATGCAACGGATTGCCGTCGGCGTCGCGCCAGCGTTTTTCGCCGCCGAGCAAGGTGCCGGCGAGATTGGCCGCAACCCCCGGTTCGCAAAGTGCTGGGCGCCCGCTGGCGCAAGGGACGCAACGTCCGCAGCTTGGAATGAAATAGAACACCACACGATCACCGACGCGGAAGCCCTGTACATCAGCCCCCAACTCGACGATTTCGCCACTGGCTTCGTGGCCTAGAACCATGGGCGTCGGCCGGGCGCGCGATCCGTTGATGACGGACAGATCTGAGTGGCACAAACCCGCTGCCAGCACACGCACGCAGAGCTCTCCAGGGCCGGGAGGCGCGAGCTCGACCGTCTCAATGACCAGTGGCTGTGACAGGGCATAGGGGGCCGGTCGCCCCATCTCACGCAGGACTGCCGCTTTAACCTTCATGGTTAACCTCGGTGAGCACTATATCAAGGCTTGTAAAAACGGGTGGCGACAGTGGCCATGCCGATAAAAAAGCCATAACGGAAAGACCGTTATGGCTTTTTCAACTTTGACTACGTTCTTAGCTGGCTACATGGAGCGAGTTCTTGATCAGGATGCGGTCAACCACCTTCTCGACATCCTGCAGGAAGAAGGTGTTGGCCGGAGCAGGAACAGGCACCGGGCCCCGGACTCCGCTCTGACCGAGGGTCGTAGCGATTTCGTTCCAACGCCCGAGATGCGATGAAGGATCGAGGACGGCGGCCTGACGAGCCGGTTCCTGCTGCAGGAAGTAGGCAGACCAGACAACCAGCGTCAAAAGGCTGGTGCAGGTGGTCACTACGCTGAGGGTGGAGCTCATCATGTCATGTCCGAAGCGCAGAAAAGCCGCGGAGAAAATCAGATCGCTTGCCGCCATGATGCCGAAACCGAAGCTGATGCCAAAGACCCGGCTACGGTAGGACAGGCCGAGCTTTCCCGCGGCGATCAGCAGGAAGAGCAGAAGACTGAGAATGAACATGCTTTCACAGCGCATCGCCTGGGCGACAAGGCCGAGCAGGAACCTGTCTCCCTTACCACCCGGTGTAAGCATGGCTGCCATGGCCGCTACAAAGGAAATGCAAGCCACCCAACGGAAGGATATGGTGCCCAGCCACTTCAAGCCGGGAAAAGGCTCCATGGAGAACTGGAACAGCTCTTGAATCACCAGGAAGACGACAACAGCGCCGGCAACGTAGCTTGCCCAGTAGGTATAGAAGTACAACGCGTATGCGGTTGCGTTGTCGATGGTAAGAAAGCGATGGATCTGTAATAAGAAGTGCAGTACCACGGAAGAACCGAGCCGAAGCGCAACATAAGCGAAAAGCGCCGGAAAGCGCTTCTGTTCCCGAGACCTGAGCAGAGCAATCAAGGCCACTGCCAAGAGGATAGGCTCTGCCGCGTACAACATGGTAAGAGCTACGCTCGTCATCACAACACCCCTTCCGAGTCTTGAGAATAGCTCGAATCGGGGTGCCGCTCAACCCAAGAAAACGCACAAAGCTAGCACTTTTGTGCTAGGCATGCATCGTTTGAGTACTGACGCGGATACGTTTAGTACCGTTTGACCGCCTAGCGAAGGCCGCAACCTGTGCTGGGAGGGCAGCTCGGCACCGGCATCGCACGGGAAATCATCAAGCTGTGGTTTGCAGGCACAGAAGTGGTGGGCTTGGTGGTAACCGCACTGGCGACAAAACCGGCGAATACGACAGAGAAGATCGAGGCATGGACGAGAAGTTTCATGATTTAGTTACCTTTGGGGGGTGAGACTTCGTTTCGTTGTGGGAGGAGATGTCTTACGTAGTGTATAGTCCTCCGCCCTGCCAGCTCCGTATTTTCGGTCATATTAGATGGTATCTACTCTTCGCATTACCGCAGTACCCATCTTTTACTACCTGAGAGTACCCTATATTTGGGTTACTTCAGCACCCCTTAAAAGATGTAAACAGGTAACTTAGGTACCTCGAACTATTGAAGTAATGCGCAATCAGGAACTTTCCGTTCTGCTCGGCGGGAGCCCCTTTACACCCTCGAAATGGGGCCTCAAACGTGGTAAACTTTATCTAGTCAAGTGCAGTCAACCCCTGCACTTTCAAGATGTTATTTCTAATCGGCTGCTTCGCGCCGAGAGCCGCTCGCAGAGCTTTACCGTCGGAGTTGCATGTCCACCAAAGAAGTTGGCCTCCCCGCTGCTATTCCCCCCGCTGCCATTCGTGAGACTCCGCCGCTAGAGCGCACGTATACCGGGGACAACATCAAGATCCTGGAAGGCTTAGAGGCCGTTCGCCTGCGCCCTGCGATGTACATCGGGTCGACCGGCGAGCAGGGCCTTCATCACCTGGTGTACGAGGTGGTCGACAACTCCGTCGATGAGGCTCTGGCCGGGCATGCCTCGCATGTAGACGTGACGATTCATATCGACAACTCCATCACTGTGACGGATGACGGACGAGGCATTCCGGTCGACGATATGGATGTTCCCGGGGGCGAGCGGATGCCTGCCCTGCAGGTGGTGTTGACCAAGCTGCATGCCGGTGGCAAGTTCGATTCCTCCACCTATAAAGTTTCCGGCGGCCTCCATGGTGTTGGTGTCTCTTGCGTGAACGCGCTCAGCGAAGAGCTCGATGTTGAAGTCTGGAAAGACCAGCACACCTACGAGCAGTCGTACGCCAAGGGAGCGCCGGTTACCAAGCTGAAGCAGACAGGCACCACCAAGAAGCGGGGCACGAAGATTCACTTCCTCCCCGATCGGTCCATCTTCACGGTGACGGAATACAACTTCGATACCCTGGCCCAGAGGCTGCGCGAACTCGCCTTCCTGAATAAGGGTCTGGAGATCAAGCTGGTGGACGAGCGGACGACCGACCCCAAGACCGGGGAGGCCAAGCGCTCTGAGTTCAAGTATGCCGGCGGCATCGCTGAGTTCATCAAGCACCTGAATCGGGGTAAGCAGGTGCTGCATGACAAGCCCATCGTCATGGAATCTTCCCGCGATGGGATCGAGCTGGACATCGCTCTGCAGTACAACGACAGCTATTCCGAGGCCGTATTCAGCTTTGCTAACAACATCAACACGGTCGACGGGGGCACCCACCTTTCCGGGTTTCGCACCGCACTGACCCGCACCATCAATACCGCGGGGCAGCAGATGGGGCTGTTCAAAGACGTGAAGGAGAATCTCTCCGGCGACGATGTGCGCGAGGGGTTGGTCGCGGTGGTGAGCGTAAAGCTGCCCCAGCCGCAGTTCGAAGGGCAGACCAAGGGTAAGCTCAACTCCGATATTGCCGGGACGGTGCAGGCGTTCGTCAACGAGCGCCTGGGGATGTTCTTCGAGCAGAATCCGCCCATCGCCAAGCGGATCATCAACAAGGCGATCGAGGCTGCGCGTGCGCGTGAGGCGGCCAGGAAAGCACGAGACCTGACGCGGCGCAAAGGTGCGCTCGATGGCGGCGGTTTGCCGGGCAAGCTGGCCGACTGCAGTGAGCGCAACCCGGACCGCTGCGAGCTGTACCTGGTCGAGGGCGAGTCCGCAGGCGGGACGGCTAAGCAGGGGCGAGACCGCAAATTCCAGGCGGTGCTGCCGCTCAAGGGCAAGATCCTCAACGTGGAAAAGGCCCGCTACGACAAGATGTTGGGCCATGAAGAAATCCGGGCCATGATTACTGCCCTAGGCTGCGGTATCGGGAAAGAGGACTTCGATCCGGCCAAGCTGCGCTACGGCAAGATCATCCTGATGACCGACGCCGACGTGGACGGCTCCCACATCCGGACCCTGTTGCTGACCTTCTTCTTCCGCCACATGGTCGATCTGATCCGCCGCGGGCACGTGTATATTGCCCAGCCCCCGCTCTACCGGATCAAGAAGGGCAAATTCGAGCAGTACATCAAGGATGACCGCGAGTTCGTCAAGGTGATGATCAAGCGCGCATCGGATGGCATGGGTTTGCGGTACGGCACGGCGGGGAAGAAGCTGGAGGGTAGCGCGCTGACCAAGTTCATGGGTCAGCTCAACGACTACCTGGGCGTCTTCGACAAGGCAAATAAGCACTTGCGCAACCAGGAAGTTACGGAATTGCTTCCCAAGTTCGAGTTGCTGAAGCGGACGGACTTCGAGGGCGACGGCAAGGTGCCCCCCAAGATCGCCAAGCTGCACAGCGAACTGCAAAAGATGGCCAAGCGCTCAGAGTTCAAGGCCGTGGGTGAGCCACGCTATGAGGAAGAGCACCGCACCTGGTCGGTGAGCTTTACCGATAGCCAGGGCGCTGAACGCCAGGTGGACTGGACGCTTGCCTCGTCGCCCGAATATCGCCAGATGATGGCTAAGTACGGGCTAATCCGCGAGGAGCTGGTGGGACCGTACGTAATCGAGTACGGCAAGGCTGCGGACGTTGAAGAGGGCGAAGCAGATGCACCGGCGGAAGAGGCGACTGCCAAACCCAAGAAGGCGAAGCGGGTTATCCCGGAACCGGTGACCAAGCAATCGGCCCGGGAAGTCTTCGAGCACGTGATCGAACAGGGACGCCGCGAGTACGACGTACAGCGCTACAAGGGTCTGGGTGAAATGACATCGGCGCAGCTATGGGAGACCACTATGGATCCCGACCGGCGCACTTTGCTCTCGGTTAAGCTCGACGACCTGGTGGAAACTGATTCGATCTTTACCACGCTCATGGGCGAAGACGTGGAATCACGGCGTAAGTTCATCGAAGACAATGCGTTGGATGTGAAGAACCTGGACATCTAGCGTTCGAGGGCTGAGAAGAACCGCAGATCCCTCCGCTACGGAGGGATCTGCGGTTTCTTCTTCGGCCTGTGATTCTCACTCTCCCATGGTCTACTATCCGGCCATGGCTCTGCTCGAAGTACAGCAACTCACCAAAAACTATGCCCGGCGTTCTGGATGGCGGGGGGCGCGCGAGGAAAAGTGCGTTGTTGACCGGGTCTCGTTCTCCATCGCACGGGGAGAGACTCTGGGGCTGGTCGGGGAATCGGGCTCCGGCAAGAGCACCGTCGCCCGGATGATCCTGGGGCTGATACCACCTTCTTCGGGAACAGTTTACTTCGACGGCCGGGAAGTGGCCGGCGGCGGATCGGGAATCGCGTTGCGCGCGCTCCGGCGCAGGATGCAGCCGGTCTTTCAGGACCCCTTCGCGGCCCTTAACCCACGGATGACCGTGGCGGAAATCATCGCCGAGCCCTTCCGCATCCACCGCCACGGGAGCCATCCAGCCGAAGATCCTAAGGCCCTGCTGGCCGAGGTGGGACTGGACGAATCCGCCCTGCGGCGCTATCCCCATGAGTTTTCTGGCGGCCAGCGGCAGCGGATCAACATCGCCCGGGCGCTGGCGCTGCGTCCGGAACTGCTACTGCTCGATGAGCCGGTCTCCGCGTTGGACGTCAGCGTCGGGGCCCAGATCATGAACCTGCTGCGGGACCTACAACGCACATTCCATTTGACTTACCTCTTCATTTCCCACTCCATGCCCCTGGTGCGCTATCTCTCCACCAATATCGTCGTGATGCGGGCCGGAAGGGTGGTCGAGACGGGAACCTGTGAGCAGATCTGCGGTTCCCCGGAGGAGGCCTATACCAAGACGCTTTTGCAGGCGACGCCGGAGCTCCCTGATCGTAATTAACCAAAATATGATCTAAATACACTCATATTTTATGATTCTTTTATGCTATGATTGTCATCAAAGATATGGCAGGCTGAGAACTCAGCCGCACTCGGAGGAGACGTATGACAATTACTCGCTGGGAAGCCTATCGCGATGTGGTGGCTTTGCAGAATCGGATGAACAGCCTTTTTCAAGACTTTTCCCGGAATGGTTCGGGAGAGAACGAGCCGGTAACGGCTGCGGGCTTCGTGCCCCCGGTCGACATCTACGAGGACGAGCACAAGCTGGTGCTCAAAATCGAAATCCCCGGCATACGCCAGGAGGATTTGGATGTCCGGATGGAAAACTCGACCCTGTCGGTAAGGGGCGAGCGCAGTTTCGAGACGGAAGGTAAGGAAGAGAACTTCCACCGCGTGGAGCGGCGTTACGGCAGCTTCTATCGCGCCTTCACCGTCCCCAACACCATCGACCCGGAGAGCATCAAGGCTGAATATGACGCCGGCATTCTGCGTTTGGAGCTGCAGAAGCGCCCGGAAAGCAAACCCAAGCAAATCAAGGTGAACGTCGGATCAGCCAAGCAGCTGAACGCAACAGGCAGCGCCCGAGACTGCCAAGACCGCGTAACCCGAAAGCACTGGAATGGAGTTCACCCCGGCAGCATTCATGGCCCGGGGTGAACTCACAAATTTTAGGCGCTGACGCTCGCGCCACCTATCCGCTCAAGCAATACAAGAATCAAAACAGAAATTGAAGACTGGGCTTATCCACACCAGGGCGAGGGGTGCCCTTGCTTTCGCAACGCGCGCAAGTTCAGGATGGTCTAGTCAGTCAGGAAAACAGGAATATGGCAATACGTTGGGACAAGTTCACACTGAAATCACAGGAGGCAATTCAGCAGGCCGGCTCGCTGGCCAATGAGAATGGCCAGCCTGAAGTGATGCCCATGCATCTGCTGATGGCCTTGCTGGAAGACAAGGAAGGCATCATCGTTCCCCTGCTGCAGAAAGTAGGGATCCCTACGGAACAGATGTTAGCCAGCGCCCGGCACGCCATCGCAGGCATGCCCAAAGTTTCCGGTGCGACCTCGGAGCCGGGACTTTCCAATACCATGCAGCGGGTGCTGAATGACGCTTCGAAAGAAGCGCAAGATTTTAAAGACGAGTACGTTTCGACCGAGCATTTGCTGTTGGCGCTGGCCCAGCTCAAAAAAGATCCGGCGCAGATGCTCTTGGCATCCATGGGCGCCACACGGGACGCGATCCTGCAGGGATTAACCTCGGTGCGCGGCAACCAAAGGGTAACCGACCAGAGCCCCGAAGGCAAATACCAGGCGCTGGACCGTTACGCGAAGGACCTTACGGAACTGGCGCGGCGGGGGAAATTGGATCCGGTCATTGGCCGGGATGAAGAGATTCGCCGCGTAATCCAGGTGCTCTCGCGCCGCACCAAGAACAACCCGGTGCTGATTGGCGAGCCCGGGGTGGGCAAGACCGCCATCGTCGAGGGCTTGGCCCGCCGCATCGTCTCCGGCGATGTGCCCGAATTGCTGCGCGACAAGCGCGTGATCTCGCTCGATCTTGGCTCCATGCTGGCGGGGGCGAAGTATCGCGGCGAGTTTGAAGACCGCCTCAAGGCGGTGCTCAAGGATATTCAGGAGTCCAACGGTCAGGTCATCCTCTTCATCGATGAACTGCACACCCTGGTTGGGGCAGGCGCGGCGGAAGGCGCCATCGACGCTTCGAATATGTTGAAGCCGCCGCTGGCGCGGGGTGAGCTGCGGGCTATCGGCGCGACCACGCTGAACGAATATCGCAAGTACATCGAAAAGGATGCGGCGCTGGAGCGTCGTTTCCAGATCGTCTACGTAGGCGAGCCGAATGTGGAAGACACGATTGCGATTCTGCGCGGTCTCAAAGAGCGGTACGAGGCGCACCACAACGTCCGCATCAAGGATTCGGCCATCGTGGCCGCGGCCACGCTTTCGCACCGTTACATCTCTGACCGTTTCCTGCCTGACAAGGCCATCGACTTGGTGGATGAGGCAGCGGCATCCCTGGCCATCCAGATCGGATCGGTGCCGGTGGAGATCGACCAGTTGGAGCGGCAGATGATCTCGCTGGAGATTGAACGTACGGCGCTCAAGCGGGAGAACGATAGAAATTCGAAAGAGCGGCTGGAGGTTGTGGTGCGCGATCTTGCCGCTCTGAAGGAAAAGGCTACGGGGCTGCGCGCGCGCTGGCAAACAGAGCGGGAAGCCATTACCCGGCTGACCGAGGTCAAGAAGAAGATCGAAGCGCTGCGCTTTGAGATGGAAGAGCAGACGCGGCGCGGCAATCTGGAGCGCTCGGCGGCTATACAGTATGGCGAACTTCCCCAGCTCGAAGCGGAGCTCAAGCGGCTGAACGATAAGCAGGACGGCGCGGAGGCCGGACGCCTGCTGAAGGAAGAGGTCGACGAGGAAGACATTGCCAGGATCGTGAGCAAGTGGACCGGCATTCCCGTGGACAAGATGCTGGAAGGTGAGGTGCGCAAGCTGGTGGAGATGGAAGGCCGCCTGCGCGAGCGGGTGGTCGGCCAGGATGAGGCGCTGGAGACTGTGGCTAACGCGATCCGCCGGTCACGGGCCGGGCTAAGCGACCCCAAGCGGCCGATCGGTTCCTTCCTCTTTCTGGGGCCAACCGGAGTGGGCAAGACCGAGACTGCGCGCGCCTTGGCGGAGTTCCTCTTCGACGATGAGCAGGCTATGGTGCGCATCGACATGTCGGAGTACATGGAGAAGCATGCGGTCGCCCGGTTGATCGGGGCACCCCCGGGATATGTTGGGTACGACGAGGGCGGTCAACTGACCGAGGCGGTGCGCAGGCGGCCCTATTCCGTGATCCTTTTCGACGAGATCGAGAAGGCGCACCCGGATGTCTTCAACGTCCTTCTGCAGGTGCTCGACGACGGACGGCTTACGGATTCGAAAGGTCGCACGGTGGACTTCAAGAACACGGTGCTGATCATGACCTCGAACCTGGGGGCGCATTTCTTGCAGTCGGAGAACCTGGAGAGCGAATCAGCGTTTGACGCGGCACGTGAGCAGGTGATGCAACTGCTAAGGCAGAGCTTCCGGCCGGAATTTCTCAATCGGGTGGACGATGTAGTCATCTTCCGTCCTCTGGGAGAGGAGCAGTTGTCGCACATTGTCGATCTGCGGCTGACCGATCTGCGCAAGCTGCTGGAACCGCGCAAGATCACGCTTGAGTTGACTGACGGCGCGCGTCACCAACTGCTGCTGACTGGATATGACCGCCAGTATGGGGCTCGTCCTCTGAAGAGAGCGATCCAGCGCCTGATTCAGGATCCCCTGGCGATCAAGATTCTGGACGGCGAGGTGCTGCACGGCGATCACCTACGGGTGGATGCCGATCCGTTGAAGAACCGGCTGCTCTTCGAGGTGGAAGGCCGGACGGTAGGGGCCTGATCTCAGGGAAGTCGAAACCCCACTCTTCGTTTCGTGAAGAGTGGGGTTTTCTTTTTAGACCCACTCGCCTTTGCGCATCAGCGGCTCCACGCTGCCGGTGGCTGTGATGCCGTCCAAATCGATCTCGCTCGATCCGATCATCCAGTCCACGTGAATCAGGCTTTCGTTTGCACCCCTGGCCGCCAGCTCTTCGGGTTTGAGCTGGTCTCCATTCTTCACGCAGGTGCTGTAGGCCTGTCCCAGGGCAATGTGGCTGGCCGCATTCTCATCAAAGAGCGTGTTTAGAAATAGCAGCCCACTGCTGGCAATTGGCGAGGAGTGCGGCACCAACGCTACCTCACCCAGACGGCGCGCTCCATCGTCGGTATCGATCATTCGTTGCAGCACTTCCTGGCCGGCGGATGCCTTGGCGTCGACTACGCGGCCACCTTCAAAACGCACCGCGATCTTCTCAATCAGCGTGCCCTGGTGGGAGAGCGGCTTGGTGCTGGTCACTGTGCCCTCTACGCGGTCTTTGTGCGGAGTGGTAAAGACCTCCTCTGTCGGCATATTTGGAATGCAATAGGCTCCGGTGCCGGCCTGCGTGCCTCCGCCCATCCACAGGTGATCGTCCGCCAGTCCCACCCGCAGATCGGTTCCCGGACCGCGGAAATGAAGCGTAGCGTAGCGTCTCTCATTGAGTAGATCGGCCCGGCGATGCAGCCCGGCGTCATGTTGTTTCCAGCGGGCAATGGGATCGTCCGCATCTACCCGGGATGCGGCGAAGATCGCGTCCCACAACCTGGACATCGCTTGATCCATAGGAAGATCGGGAAATACCGCTGCCGCCCATGCCGGCGTGGCGGAGGCAACGATGGTCCAATTGATGTCGTGGCGGGTGATGAGTTCGATGGCCGGACGATAGGCCTTGGATACGGCGCGGTTTGCCCGTCCAACTTTCTCCGGGTCTTCCTTCGAGAGCAGGGATGGGTTTCCACCGGCAATCGCCAGCCGCGCTGCGCCGTTGCGAAACGCCGCCGCCATTCCCTCGTAGAGCCATCCCGCTGCGGTATCGAAGCCTGGGTCCTCGGCGTAGCGATAACGCAACAGCGTCGACGGCTCATCGGTAAACAGAGTGGTCACGAGCGAGGCACCCGCCTTGTAGGCCTGCTCGGTGATCAGCCGGGCCAGCGGCAAAGCATCGAGTGATGCCGTCATGACCAGTTCCTGGCCGCGCGCGAGTCCCAAGCCCGCGTTGATTGCTACCTGGGCCAGGCGATCCAGTTTCTGTTCAAACGTCAAAGATGTTTTTGGAAGCTCCGTTATCGTGCCCATGCGTCCCTCGTAATCACTATTATCAACCAACGATGGGAAAGCCATCGAGGGGCTTCGCCCCATAAGCGCTAACTTGTTTAGGGTGTTTTTCGTCAAAACTCGCCACAAAATTGTCCTCATGAGTGGAGGATCTGCAGTGCACCCCGTCTCCCGCACAAAGGTTTCCGTTCAGTTAGTTCTCCACAAATTCGTCATCCTGAGAGTCTGTGACTTTATTGGTTTCACAAAAAAATCGATACTGAAAACAAAGAGCTTAGGTGGGTCAAAAATCGCTAAAAGTCAATAAAGTCACAGCCTCTGAGCGGAGCGCCTCACAGATTCATCGCGTGACACAGAGCTTGTGGCGCGGAGTCGAAGGACCTCAGGGGCGCTATCCTACGCATGCTGCTCGGAGCTTTTCAACCACGAAAGCTACGCCAGGTGGCCACGATCTTCCGGTGGGCTGAGCAGACCTTGTTCTTGGGTTCAGTGGTCAAAAATTCCGAGCAGCATGCGTAAGATAGCGCCCCTGAGGTCCTTCGACTCCGCGCCACAAGCTCTGTGTCACGCGATGAATCTGTGAGGCGCTCCGCTTCAGGATGACGAATTTGTGGAGAGTTGGAGACGCAAGAAAACAGCGTCTTCCCGACCTTCTACTGCCTAGCAACGATGGGAAAGCGATCGAGGGGGCTTCGCCCCAGCTCGGCCCACGTACGCTGGAGCGAACGTGGGGCACCCGTCCAGGGAGAAGAAGGCGTTCCGCTTATTGGGTTTGTGCGCGCAATACGCGGGGGATTCCCTGCAGATCGTGAACCACGCTGACGGATCGCCAGCCGCGGAGCAGGGCTTCGACGGCCGGTTGTTGTCCGAAGCCGATCTCGAGCAGCAGCCAGCCCCCGGGCTTGAGCACCTTGCGGGCCTCCGGGATCAGGCGTTCATAGACCTCCAGCCCCGTAGGCCCGGCGTAAAGCGCGGGGTGCGGCTCGTAATCAGACACTTGGGGCTCCAGGACCTCTCCTTCTGCGATGTACGGAGGATTCGATACGACCACATCAAAGTCAGCACTATCGACCTCCGCTAGCAGATTGGATTGCAGGAAGGTCACCCGATCGAGCACCCTGTGGCGCTGAGCATTGCGGCGCGCGACTTCGAGCGCCGCAGGAGAAAGATCCACCGCAGTCACGTGCGATTGGGGCCGGGCATGGGCCAGCGATACTGCGATGGCTCCCGAACCGGTGCCCACGTCCACAATGCGTACCGCTTCGCCGCCAATGTGCTCCAGTGCTGCTTCCACCAGGTGCTCGGTTTCCGGGCGGGGGATGAGGACATCCGGGGTCACTGTCGAAGAGCAGGCCGAAAAACTCCTGCGAGCCTGTGATGTACTGCATGGGTTCGCTGGCCAGACGTCGCTTGAGGAAGCTTTCCAGTTGATCGGATTCAGCCAGCGAGAGGAGACGCTCGGGATGAGTCAGCAGGGCTGCCTGGTCGCATTCCAGCACATGCGCTAGCAGCACTTCGGCGTCGCGGCGAGGATTGCGTGAGGTAGCGGCCAAGCGAGCGCGCGCCGCTTGCAGAGCCTCGCCGGCGCTGGCCGGCACGTTACGCCACAGTGGCTGTTTCAGCCTTGAGACGCTCAGCCTGGTAGTGCGCGATCAGGGCGTCGACGGTTGGCTGGAGCCTGCCTTCCATGACTTCCGCGAGCTGGTGGTTGGTTAGGCCGATGCGGTGGTCGGTGAGCCGGTTCTGAGGAAAATTGTAGGTGCGGATCTTCTCGCTGCGATCGCCGCTGCCCACCTGCTGCTTGCGCTCTTTGGCCAGCGCCTCCTGCTGCTTTTCCATCTCCACTTCGTAGAGGCGCGCGCGCAAGACGCGCATGGCCTTCTCGCGGTTCTTGATCTGCGATTTTTCGTCCTGGCAGCTCACCACTGTGTTAGTGGGCAGGTGGGTGATGCGCACCGCAGAATAAGTGGTGTTGACCGATTGCCCACCCGGTCCGGAGGAGCAGAAAGTGTCGATGCGAATGTCCTTGGCCTCGATCTTCACGTCAACATCTTCGGCTTCGGGCAAAACCGCGACGGTGATGGCCGAGGTGTGGACCCGGCCCTGAGTCTCGGTGGCGGGCACGCGTTGCACCCGGTGTACTCCGCTTTCGTATTTCATCTGCGAGTACACCCGCTTGCCCTCAATGATGGCGATCACTTCCTTGAGGCCGCCAACGCCGGATTCGGATTGCGAAAGAATCTCCACCTTCCAGCGATGCTGCTCAGCAAAACGCGAGTACATGCGGAAGATCTCGGCAACGAAGAGAGAGGCTTCGTCTCCACCGGTGCCGGCGCGGATCTCGAGGATGACGTTCTTCTCGTCATTGGGATCCTTGGGCAACAGCATGACTTTGATTTCTTCTTCCAGGGCTGCAGCCCGGCTCTGCAGCCGGGTCAGCTCCTCCTGCGCCATGGCTGCCAGCTCAGGGTCGCTCTCGCTCAACATGCCGGTGGCGTCGGCAATTCCCTGGTTCGCTTGCTTGAGCTCGCGATACTTCCCCACGAGCTCTTCCAGGTCGCGATGGGCTTTCGCGGTCTTGTGATATTTTTGCTGGTCGGTCACCAGCTGCGGGTCGGCTAGCTGGCGGCCAAGGTCTTCATAACGGGTTTCGATCTGTTCCAGTCGATCCAACATGGTAAGGTTCCTTTCCGCGCCCCTGGGGCGTGGTCAACTTTTGTATTTCGGGGCGAAACAAGAGAGACGCAATCGGCGGGGAGCGCCGCTAGGAAAGAGCGTGCCGGACAGGAACCGCATTGGCGACGCGATGAACCATTTGACTTATTTTATCAGGTTTGGCCGTCCCTGCATCTCAATGGGAACCTGAGCATGCATGCCCTATTTAGCCAATTCGCAGAGCTGTGCCAGCGTCTGGCCGAGACCGGGAGCAAGCTGGAGAAGCGGGCGCTCATGGCCGAGTACCTGCGCCCACTTCCCGTGCCGGAGGCCGGGCTGGCGGCGCTGTACCTTGCCGGGGTGCCCTTCCCGGAAACCGATGGGCGTGAATTAAAGGTGGGCGGGGCGGCACTCAGCCACGTCCTGGCCCAGCTCTCCGGGGCCGGCCAGCCCGCTATGCATGCCGCCTACCTGCGCCATGGCGACCTGGGGGGCGCCGCACAAGACCTTCTGCAGGGACGGGGAGCTGGGGCGTCGACCCTTTCGCTGCCCGAAGTGGCTGAGGCCTTTGCCGCCATTGCCGATGCCGCCAAGCCGGCCAGGAAGCAGCAAATCACCCTGGACCTGCTCAAGAGGGCCACGCCGCTCGAGGCCAAGTACCTGATCAAGATCATTCTGGGAGATATGCGTACCGGTATCCAGGTCAGCCTGGTGGAAGAGGCGATCGCCGCCGCCTACAGCGCTCCCATCGGCGAGGTGCGACGGGCCAGGATGCTGAACGGCAATCTCTCCGAGGTACTGGATCTGGCGGCCACAGGGCACCTGGCCGAAGCGCGGATGAAGCTTTTTCATCCCCTCGGGTTCATGCTGGCCAGCCCGGTCGAGACGGTCGAGGAGGCCCTGCAGCGCTTCACGACTGAGGTGGCTGAAGAGACCAAAACGGGTGAGGTGCACCCGGATGGGCCAGTCATCAAAGAGGCCCAGTTGGAAGATAAGTACGATGGCGTCCGGGCGCAGGTTCACTGTGGCTCGCCCGAACATCCCGGACGGGTGGCTCTTTATTCGCGCTCCCGGGAGGATATGACTGCCAGTTTCCCGGAGATTGTCGAGGCGTTCGCCGGCTTTGAGGAACCGCTGGTGCTGGACGGCGAGATCCTCGCCTGGAGCCGCGACCGCGCGTTGCCATTTGCTTCTTTGCAAGCGCGGCTGGGGCGCAAGCGGGTCACGGCCGAGATGCGCGAGGCCACTCCGGTGGTGTTTATGGCTTTTGATCTGCTCTACGCCCACGGCGAACCATGGATGGACAGGCCCTTGGACCAACGCCGGCGGGCGCTCGAGGAGCTGGTGGAGCGAGAACAGCCCAGAACCAGGGTAAGCAGCCGCCTGGCTGGCCGTGGGCAGCAAACAGAGCTGTTATTTGAGCCCGCGGCTCCGGAGGACAGCTTCGCCCGGCTGGTGCTCGCACCTGCCGTCCAACTGGAAAGCGTGGCGCAACTGGAGCAGGCGTACGTGGATGCACGGGCTCGCGGCAATGAAGGGGTGATGCTGAAGGCCCGGCATAGCACCTACCAGCCGGGAAGGCGCGGCTTGGCCTGGCTCAAGCTGAAGCGCGAGCTGGCTACCCTCGATGTGGTGGTGACGGCGGCTGAGTATGGCCATGGGAAGCGGGCCGGCTGGCTCAGCGACTACACCTTTGCGGTTCGCGATGGCGAGGTGCTGCGCAATGTTGGCAAGGCCTACTCCGGCGTGACCGATGCTGAGATTGCCCGGCTCACCCAGTTCTTTCTGGAGCACACGCTGGAGGATTTCGGAAGCATCCGGGCGGTCGAGCCGTTGGTGGTTCTGGAGGTCGCATTTAACAACGTGATGAGGTCGGATCGGCATGACAGCGGTTTCGCTTTGCGCTTCCCCCGCATTCTGCGCATTCGCGATGACAAGCCTGTAAGTGAGATCGACACCCTGGAGCGGGTGGCTGAGGTCTATGAGTCGCAGCCGGACAAACCGGGACAAAATACGGAGGATTTTTAGCCAGAACCTTGAACGCATCTCCCGATATATAGCATGATATATATCGGGAGATAGAAGGATGGCAAAACCCGCAAAGGCTAAGGTCTTCATGAGCGGCCGGAGTCAAGCAGTCAGGATTCCAGCCGAGTACCGCTTCGCTACGGACGAGGTATACATCCGTCGTGACCCGCAAAGTGGCGATCTGATTCTGTCGGAGGCGCCAGGCGGATGGGATGAGATTTTTGCCGCGCTGGACAAGGCCGGTTTCCCCGAGGACTTTCTGGCTGATCGCGCCCAGGGCACCCCGCAGGAGCGAGACGAGCTGTGAGCCAGCTCTACATGATCGACACCAACACCGTCAGTTACATCGTTAAAGGTAAGTCTCCAGCCTCTCGCGCGAAACTCGCCAATCTCCAGCAGGGAGAGGTCGCTTGTATCTCGGTGATTACCGAGGCGGAAATCCAATACGGGTTAGCCAGGAATCCAAATGCGACGGTTCTTCGCTCTGCCCTCGAAGACTTCTTTGCCAAAATCCAAGTTCTTCCCTGGGAGCAGAGAGGAGGCCCAGAGATACGGCAGCCTTCGGGCGAAGCAGGAGGCGGCGGGCAAGCCACTTGGCAATCTCGATATGTTGATTGCCGCTCACGCAATTTCTGTAGGAGCGATACTTGTCACCAACGACCGAGCGTTCTCCAATTTGCCCGGCTTACTGGCCACGGTAAAGTGGGCGACCGAGTTCTAGTGGGAGTGAGCGTGGGAGTGGCTGTGACCAGAATGGTCGTGCTCGTCGACTCTCGGGAGGCGGAGAGCAACCATGCGCAACTTCGCAATCGACACATTCGAATTGAATCGTGGAGTGGTAGATACGGAATTTTTGGCGAAGGACCCCGTTCACCTGTTCCAGGATGCGCGCACTCTCCGAGGGCGGGATGTCGGCAATGATGATGTGGGTGGCACAGGCATGGGTCTGCGATCCGAGACTCCACACGTGCAGGTCGTGCACATCTTCTACCCCATCGATGGCCTGAAGCGAAACCCGGATCTCCGCCAACGAGCACCCGCGCGGAGTCCCTTCCAGGAGGATGTTGAGCGTCTCGCGCACGATGGAGATCGAACTCCATAGAATCAGCGCAGCGATCAGGATAGAGAGGACTGGATCGATCCAGTTATGCCCGGTAAAGAGGATAGCGGCGCCGCCGACAATGACCGCGGCAGTCGAGAGCGTGTCGCCCAGCATGTGAATGAAGGTGCTGCGGATGTTCACGTCGCGCGAGGTGGTCCAAAGCAGGGCGGCGATTACGCCGTTCATCAGGACACCCGCCGCGGCGACGATCATCATCAGCCGGGGTTGCACTTGCACCGGCTCACTCAGCCGGTGGATGGCCGCAATGGCGATCCAGACGGCGATCAAAACCAGCGTCAGCGCGTTGAGAAAGGCTGCCAGGACACCGGCTCGTTGGTAGCCGAAGGTCTTTTGGTCGGTGGGCGGCCGAGTCTGAAAGTAGACGGCGACGAACGACAGCAACAAGGCCAGAAAGTCGGATACGTTATGGCCGGCCTCAGAGATCAGAGCGAGCGAATGGGCATGCACACCGGCTACGAAGGTAAGGACCACATAGCCCAGTGTGGCCAGCAGCGATATGCGCAAAATTCGTTGCGTCTTCTCCGACGCCGCGCCATGAACGTGCATACCTATCTAGTGTACCGGGAAGGGCCCCGGATTCCTACACGCCGCACTCAGTAACAGCCGCGTGTGCGGCTTTCCGCAAAGAAAGCCGCAAGGAGTTCGCCAACGCCACCAAGCCCAACAGGAATCCGGGGAGCGCAGCAGACCGGGAAGCTATCGTATGGAACGCGCGGCGGCCTTGGGGCGGCCATGAATAGGGACGGAATTGGCCGTATCGCGCAACCCGCTCCAGCCTTCAGCCACAATCAGCGAGTTGCCAGGGTTGTGGGGATCGTAGCGCACGGATGCGGGAAAACCCAGGCGGCAGTCATAGATATTAACAATGTGCCGTAGCATGGTCACGTCCTGGGAGCACTCGTAGACCACCCCCGCGGCTTCATATTTGTAAAGAATCAGCTGCAACCCGTTGGGCCGGCCGCTCTCTTCGGCTGTAAGGTCGGAGATGTCGATGACGGTGGCGTCAATGATGCGCCCCTGCTGGACCAGCAGATCCCTGCGCTTGCGCTCTTCCTCATCGGGGCTGGGGCGGCGGCGGAGAAGCGCATACGCGGCCACTCCCCCCAGGCAGACTCCAACCGCGGCAAAGGTGCCGAAGAGCTGGGAGTCGCGCAACGGGAAGCTATTCATGAAAGCTCCAGCTCGAATCGGGGTACACGATGCAGGATAACGCAGGCCAGCGACTCCTGGGAGATGCGATCAGGGCGCTGGACCGCATTCGGCAACATTACCTCAGCGCAGGACCGCTCTGATTGTACGGGCCGGGGCTGCGCTATACTGGCGGGAGATGTCCATTCGTTCGTCTGCTGTCCGAAGCTCGACGGCGATCGCCGTTTCGAGAGCCGATACTCCCGCAAATTCTCGCTCCGAAGTCCGGCGCATTCGCTCGACAACCGTTCTGTGCGTCCGCCGCAACTCCAGCGTGGTCATGGCGGCCGATGGCCAGGTCACCCTGGGCGACAGCGTCATCAAACATACCGCGCGCAAGATCCGGAGGCTCTATCAGGATAAAATCCTGGCTGGATTTGCCGGATCGACAGCGGATGCATTCTCGCTCTTTAGCCGCTTCGAGGCCAAGCTGGAACAGTATGCCGGCAACCTGGGGCGCTCTGCAGTCGAGTTGGCCAAGGACTGGCGCACGGATAAGATGCTGCGCAACCTGGAGGCCTTGCTGGTGGTTGCCGACCTGCAACAGACCTTTCTTATCAGCGGCTCAGGCGACGTAATCGAGCCCGACGAGGGGATTGCAGCCATCGGCAGCGGTGGCAGTTTCGCCCTGGCAGCGGCCCGGGCCCTGGTGGAGAATTCCGACTTGCCGGCGCGTGCCATCGCGGAGAAGTCTTTGCGTATCGCAGGCCAGATCTGTATCTACACCAACGATCAAATCACGATTGAAGAACTGCACGGCTAAGCTTTCGTAACGCTCTAAGCTGCCGCCCAAAAGGAGCAGGCAAATGGCTATCTTTTTACCCGGAACAGCGGAGGAGTTGGAACTCTCCCTGGAAGACCTCACCCCACGGGAGATTGTGGCTGAGTTGGACAAGCATGTCGTGGGCCAACGCGCCGCCAAGCGGGCCGTGGCTATTGCGCTAAGAAACCGCATGCGCCGGCAGAAGCTGCCGCCCGATATCGCGGAAGAGATCATGCCCAAGAACATCATCATGATCGGGCCCACCGGCGTGGGCAAGACGGAGATTGCGCGCCGCCTGGCCAAGCTCACCAATTCCCCCTTCATGAAGGTCGAAGCTTCCAAATTCACCGAGGTCGGTTACGTCGGGCGTGACGTGGAATCGATGATCCGCGACCTGGTGGAAATCGCCGTGGACATGGTGCGCGAGGAAAAGCTGGAAGAGGTGGAAGACAGGGCCGAACTCAATGCCGAAGAGCGGTTGCTGGACCTTCTTTTGCCCCCTTCGCCAGCCACCGCAGGCACTCCGGCTGGTGGTACCCATCCGGCCCCGGGTCCGGTGGTCATCGATGGCACTAACTTTCCTCCGGCAAGCCAGGAAAGCCACAACCGCACCCGGGAGAAGCTGCGGCAACAGTTCCGCGAAAGCAAGCTGGATGACCGCACCGTAGAGATCGATGTACGCGAACGTAGCACCCCATCGTTTGAGATCATCTCCAACCAGGGCGTCGAGGAGATGGATATCAATCTCAAGGACGTGCTGCCTAACCTCTTCGGCCAGCGCACCAAGAAGCGCAAGATGAAGGTTGGGGAGGCTTTCGAATACCTGGTGCAGGAAGAAGAGACGCGGCTGGTCGATATGGACCAGGTAACGCGGCTGGCAGTCGAGCGGGTGGAGAACTCGGGCATCATCTTCCTGGATGAGATCGACAAGATCGCCGGCCGGGAGGGTGGTCACGGTCCGGATGTGTCGCGGGAGGGGGTGCAGAGAGACATTCTCCCCATCGTCGAAGGGACGACCGTCAATACCCGGTATGGCATGGTGCGGACGGATCATATCCTCTTTATTGCGGCCGGCGCGTTTCACGTTTCGAAGCCGAGCGACCTGATCCCCGAGCTACAGGGCCGCTTCCCTATCCGCGTGGAGCTGCAGTCGCTTACGGTGGAAGACTTTGTCCGCATTCTTACCGAACCCAAGTCGTCGCTGACCAAGCAGTACACCGCTCTGCTCGAAACCGAAGGCCTGAAACTGAGGTTTACCAAGGAATCGTTGGAGGAGATGGCGCGGTTCGCCTTCCGGGTGAACGAGACCACGGAGAACATCGGCGCGCGGCGGCTGCACACCATCATGGAGCGGGTGCTGGACGAGATCAGCTTCATGGCGCCGGACATCATGAAAGGCCATTCCGCCGAGGGTCCACTGATCGAGATTGCAGCTTCGGCGGCAGAAAACGGCGCCACGGTGCCTCTGCCAGTTAGCGACGTGGAGACGCCGGACGGCCGGGAGCGGGTGGTGCTGATCGATCCGGAGTACGTGCGGGCCATGGTGGCCTCGATCGTCAAGGATCAGGATTTGTCGCGGTACATCCTTTAGGGTGGCGACCCGTGAACGAAGCACGGGTTTACAGGCTGCGGAAAAGTCGGCATGGCGATCAGAGGAGTCCCCTCAGCGGCTGAAGCCGAACCTACTTAAAAACACTTAGTACGGGCTGAAGCCCGTACCCTGCAAGAACCGGGTTTTTCCGCACGTTGTTCAGCCCCTGGGTTACGGTTTTGCAATGACTCCCCGCGGATTTGTTTGTGAGCACTGGCACCTCAGCGTTCCTTACATCCGTGAAGGATGGCCCGCATGTCCCCGAAAGACGTGCCTCAGGGCCTAAGCCGGGCGGTAAACGATTGAGAATGCGACGGCTTTAGGAGTCTGGGTACGTTTCAGTCCTTCTTGGCGGCTACATTGGTTCGAAAAACCGTACCCCAGCGGCTGAAGCCGATCAGAAAGCATGGCCTCTTCGGCACGGCTGAACCCGTGCCCTTCGTACGGATCCTTTCGCCAGTTTTCATGCAGACTTTAGCCCTGCGTGAGAGCCAGGAGAAACGAGATTCCTCCGATCGCCAAGGCCCTGAGGGCCGACCGCCAAACGATAGCCCAGCCCGTAAGGGCAGGGTTGATCCCGAGGAGATTCCTGAGCGCCATCGGCGCGGCACCATGCGTGACTCAGCGATCCTGAATATGATCGGACGAGACGGGTGCCGCACCTACGGTGCTCGTCATCGCATGGATACTATCCCAGCCCTTACGGGCTGGGCTACGTTTGGCGGTCGGCCCTCTGGGCCTTGGCGATGAGGAATCTGCGGGTCTTTTGTTCTCACGCAGACTTAAAGCCCTCTTGAGGGCGCGTTTACGGCCCGACTAAAGTCGTGCCTGATACAAAGCATGAGCTTTTCCGCGACCTGTTGAGCCGTGCCTTTCGTTGAGGGAGCTTCCGCCACGTGAATACCTAATACCATGGCCGTCGGCGGGGGAGTTTCCGCGCGGGCTCAATAAAGCCGAGACCAGTTAAAGGAAGCATTGGATTTCAGGGCATCGAACTGAAGGGTGGGTAGCTCCTCCACAGCCCGGCGTAAGGTTTGCTCCCAGCAGGCATGCATCAGGTCCAGTTCCGGGTCATCGGCCTTGAAGCGCCGGTAGCGGTCGAATTCCAGCTTGTCGTTCTGATAGAGCAGGACTTCCAGCGGTGGGCCCACGGTGACGTTCGAACGCATCGCTGCGTCGAGCGATAACAGGGCGTAGGTACCCGCAACCTCCAGGCTGGTGGAACGGAACTCGATGCCACGGTCGAGGATCGGGCGCCCATACTTGACTTCGCCAATTTGCAGATAGGGCGAATCCTCGGTCGCACTCAGCGGGTTTCCCTGGGGATAGATGAGGAAGAGGTTCGGCTTCTCTCCTTTGACCTGGCCGCCTAACAGCAGATGGATGTTGAACTTGAAGTCGTCCTTCTCGAGGGCGGCGCGATCCATGTCCGAGACCCGGCGAACGCAGTCCCCGACAATGCGGGCGGCCGCATACATGGATTCGGCCTTCCCCAGGCCCTCCCCAGACTCGAAATCGTTGCGCAAAAGGGTGATAACCGACTGGGTGAGAGACAAGTTTCCACTGGTCAGAATGACGAAAGCACGGTCTCCCGGCTGGAGAAAGGTATGCATCTTCTGGCAGACGTTCACCTGGTCGTAGCCGGCGTTGGCTCGCGAATCGGACGCCATCACCAATCCTTCGCGAGTCATGATGCCCAAACAATAGGTCATGAGTGGTCTCCAACCTGAATGCTAGAGCATTTTCCCCGGAAAACGGTATGACGATAAAAGAGGTGGGAACCGATCCTCATTGTCTGATAGCTTTTCAGCATCATAATTTTTGCGACAAGGACCTTGTCGTTCCTGTCGAACTTGCCCGGGGGTGACCCTGGGCGATTCGCTCTTCAGGGCTCGATCGAGGGAGTGCAATGCTTATTCGCTTAGGTTATGACATCGGTTTCAATATTCCAGCCCCGGTTACAATCGTGGCCATGCTCCACGTGCACCCTTCGCGGGAGCCCGACCTGCTCGAGCCCGACGAGCTCCACCTGGATCCAGGCGTCCCCATCACCAGCTATATCGACACCTTTGGCAATCGCTGCTCGAGGTTTGTGGCGCCCACGGGACATATCCAACTGACCGGGTCCACCCTGATCGAAGACTCGGGCATGGAAGACCCTTCTCCTCTGGATGCGACCGAGCATCCGGTGGCGGATCTACCCAACGAAACCCTCATCTACTTGCTCAACAGCCGCTACTGCGAGGTCGATCGCCTCTCCAACATAGCAGTGGAGTTGTTTGGCGATATGGCTCCAGGCTGGACCCGGGTTCGGGCCATCTGCAATTGGGTTTATTCCAAGGTAGCTTTTGGCTATCAGCATGCTCGCTCCACCAAGACCGCGCTGGATGTGTTTACCGAGCGGGTTGGAGTATGCCGGGACTTTCAGCACCTGGCGGTGACCTTCTGCCGAGCCCTGAACATACCGGCGCGCTACGTGACCGGTTACCTGGGAGATATTGGTATACCGCCTAGCTTTACTCCCATGGATTTCAGCGCCTGGTTCGAAGTTTACCTGGCCAATCGCTGGTGGACGGTGGACGCGCGGCATAATCATCCTCGCATTGGCCGTGTATTGATGGCGGTGGGACGGGATGCCTCCGATGTGGCGATCACCACCTCGTTCGGGATCGCCAACCTCACTCAGTTCAATGTGATCAGCGACGAGGTGGCGACCGAAGCCGCGTCAGGATTCAAGCTGTGAGGCAGGATGGCCAAATGGAAATAGCCCGACCCAGCACGTTTGCCAATCCGCTCCTGAAGGACTACGTCCTGGACACCACGTACGACGAGATGTTCTCTGAGGACGGCCTGGTAAGACCGCATTACGCAGCCGCATTAGAGACATTTCTCAACCTTCCTCCGGAGGAGATCGCGCGCCGCAAGCGCTCGGTTGACCTGTCTTTCCTCACCCAGGGCATCACCTTCAACGTATATGGGCACGGGGAAGGAACGGAAAGAATCTTTCCTTATGACTTGTTGCCGCGCATTATCACCGGCGAGGAATGGCAACACATTGAAAAGGGCCTTACCCAGCGCATCACCGCCCTCAATCTTTTTCTGCACGATGTCTATAACGAAGGCAAGATTCTCAACGACGGCCATGTGCCGCGCGAGATCGTCTATAGCTGCCGCCAGTTTCGCAGAGAAATGCGCGGCCTGCAGGTTCCCCGCAACGTCTATATCACCGTTACGGGTACAGATCTTCTTCGCCTGAGCAATGGTGAATTTGTGGTGCTGGAAGACAACCTCAGAGTGCCCAGCGGGGTCTCCTATATGCTGACCAGCCGCCGGGTAATGAAGCGGACGTTCCCGCAGCTGTTCCGTGATTACGGCGTGCAGCCCATCGAACACTATACGCAACTGCTGCTGAGCACGCTGCGCTCGCTGGCGCCGGAAGGACGCCACGATCCCTCCATCGTGCTGCTGACCCCGGGCGTTTATAACTCGGCATATTTCGAGCACACCTACCTTGCCCGGCAGATGGGCATCGAACTGGTCGAAGGACGCGACCTGGTCATTCACGACAACGTGGTTTACATGCGGACCACTGCCGGCCTGAAGCGCGTGGACGTGATCTACCGCCGGGTGGATGACGACTTCATCGATCCGCTGGCGTTTCGCTCCGACTCCATCCTGGGTGTGGCTGGGTTGTTCAATGCCTACCGGGCCGGCAACGTAACCCTGGCCAATGCCTTCGGCACTGGCATCGCCGACGACAAGGCGGTCTACGCATACGTGCCTGCGATTATCCGCTACTACCTGGGCGAAGAACCGATTTTAAATAACGTCGAAACCTACCTGATGACCGACCCTAAACAACGCAGGTACTGCTGTGAGAATCTGGACAAGCTGGTAGTCAAGGCGGTGGGGGAGTCAGGCGGCTATGGAATGCTGATCGGGCCCCACAGCAGCGCTGAACAGCGGGAAGAGTTCAAGCGCCTGATCGAGGCCAACCCGCGCAATTACATTGCCCAGCCTACGCTCGATTTCTCCCGCGCCGGCTGCTTGACGGAGAACGGCATTGAACCTCGGCATGTGGACCTGCGGCCTTATATCTTGTATGGCGACAAGGTGCGCATTGTTCCGGGTGGGCTCACGCGCGTAGCGTTGCGGCGGGGCTCGCTGGTAGTGAACTCGTCGCAGGGCGGGGGCAGTAAAGATACCTGGGTTTTGACCGACTAGGGGACATATGCTTTCTCGCGTAGCAGACAGTCTTTATTGGATGAGCCGCTATCTTGAGCGCGCTGAGCATACGGTGCGCATGCTCGACGTGAATATGGGCCTCATGCTGGACAAGTCCAGCACCAGTGCGGAGGGAAGATGGAAGCGGGTTTTGGCCGCCCTGGGCAACCCGCAGGGCGTTAGCTGGAACAATGACTATTACCAACTGGTCCATTCGCTGACCTTCGACGCGGAAGTTCCCGCATCGGTGACTTCCTGCCTGATCGAAGCGCGGGAAAATGCGCGCCAGGTGCGCGACGAGATCAGCTCCGAGCAGTGGCAGCAATTGAACCGCATGTACCACTGGGTGATCCAACCATATTCTGAGTTCGGGCTGAATACCAGGCTGGCTGATTTTCTGCCCGCGGTGATCGACGGCGTCCACCTTTTCCAGGGGGTCACCGATACCACCATGAGCCATGGCGAGGAGTGGCAGTTTATTCAATTGGGCCGCTACCTGGAGCGGGCATCCTCGATTGCGAATCTACTCGCGCTGTATCAGCCGGAACTGCTCAGTACACCGGAAGCAGCGGCAGAAGGAAGCCATTACCAGGAGTGGGTGGGGTTGCTTCGTTGCTGCACGGCGTTCGAAGCCTACTGCAAGGTGTACACGGCGGACCTTTCCGCCGACTGGATCCTGGAATTTCTATTGTTGAACCCGCAATTTCCCCACTCGCTACAGATATTCGGTCGATTGCCTGCGCCAGGCGCTGGTCTCCGTGCGCGCCTCCAGCGGAAGGATGCCGGTGGATGACCTGTCCAGGGTTTCCGGTAAGCTGCAGGCTTCGCTGAGCTTTGCCGAGGTCTCTGACATTCTTGCGCAGGACCCTGGAGCGTACCTGCATAGCATCCTGCGGCAATGCCGGCAGACGCACGACCTGATTTACCGTTTCTATATTCAATATTCGGTGGAAGCTGCTCTCGCGTTGTAGTGAAATTTGGGCAACAAGGAGCTCGACGGGCGATGGATTTTTATCTGATACGGCACCTGACCAAGTTCCTTTATCCCGACCTGGTAAGCGAAAGCCTCATGGAGACGCGCATGCATCCGCGCAGCGATAACAATCAACGCTGCCTCTCGTTCTCCTTGTCGGTAAGCCCCCGTTGCCGCGTTTTCTCGTATCGCGATCACCTGGGCAACAACGTCCATCACTTCGATATTCCTGGAGAGCACTCGCAATTGGTGATGGTAGCCGAGGCCCTGGTGGAGCAGCAGCCGCTGCCGGAGATTCCGCACTTGCTCCGCCCCGGCGCCTGGGACGACCTGGATTCGTTAGTCGCGCTGGGGGACTTCTCGGAGATGCTGCTGCCGAGCGAATTCGCCAAACCCTCGCCCGCCCTGCTCGATCTGGCGAAGCTATTGGATGTGCGCCGCCGCGATGATCCCCTGGTGCTATTGCGTCAGTTGAATGCTTCGCTTTATCACTGGTTTGACTATGACTCCCGCAGCACGCACGTCAACTCAACCATCGACGAGGCACTCGAATCCAGGAAAGGGGTATGCCAGGACTTTGCTCACACCATGATTGCACTGGTACGGCACGTGGGCATTCCCTGCCGCTACGTGAGCGGCTATCTCTATCACGGCGAGGAGAATACGGATCGCTCCACGTCGGACGCCACGCACGCGTGGGTAGAGGCTTTTTTGCCCCAGGTGGGCTGGGTAGGTTTTGATCCAACTAATAATCTGCTGGCCCATAACCGATACATACGCACAGCGCTGGGAAGGGATTACGCGGATGTGCCGCCTACCCGCGGTATTTATCGCGGCAGCAAGGAGAGCGAGCTTTACGTGGCAGTCAAAGTTTCAAAATACGAGGATTTGCCGCCCCTTGACCGCGATATGCCTGTTCCGGAAGACTGGTCCATCCTGGTGGAGCGGGCGCAGGAACCTCCGGCGCCCGCCGCCCAGTTGCTCCATTTACAGCAAATGCAACAGCAACAGCAATAGTACGCGCTCAGGATCCTGAGGTCCTGACCAAACGTAACCTCTGCGTTTCTTTCCTTCTTCTCCTAAGAAGGCTGGATCGCGTAGCTTATCAGAGGTGATTCATGGAACAGCATTTCGGCTACTTTTGCCGGGCATACGTCGGGCAAGATGTGCAGGCGAATGTGATCGCACGTACCCTGCTGGAAGCCGAGCTTGAAATCACTCGCATGATCCGTGGAGGAGCTATGGCGGCACACGCGGTGCAGCACGGAATGCCTGATCACGAACCGGTGCTGGTGGCCAGCGCGTCCGACGGTAAAGCTGCGGGAGAGATGTGGCGTTACTTGCGGCAGAACGCCGGGCCGGAGTTCGAACGCTGGCAGGCCGCGTACCGCTCCAAGACCAAGATCCTGGATGATCGCTGGGTGGTGATTGAGCTGTGCTCGAAGGGAATCAAGGAATACAGCGCCTTCGGTAAGGCCGTCCGGGCGATATGGGCAAGCGCTACCGCACCCGCTGCCACTCCTTAACCCTGCAGATCTAAAGTCCAATCGAAGATGGCTAGGATAGAGCCGCGGATCCCACAGTGACAGGTCTGTTCCACCTCCATCAGAACATCGAAGAGAATGGGCTGGGTTTGGATGATCGCCGATCAGCATTCGCGTGCCTCGGCTGGTTCACCCAGGACTGTCGTCCTGGGGCATTCTCAGCCGTCCCTACGGTAACTGATCTCGGCGGGCGTGTACACCCAGGACTAACGTCCTGGGCTACTCTCAGCCGTCCCTGACGGGACTGATGCGTCGCCCTGATAAAATCTTTTCAGCGAGTGCTGCTCCGATCGGCCAGAACTGAAGATTACGTACTAGTTTGACAAGACTGAGCATCCTTAGGCAGGACTCATGGGCTTAGGAGAAGCCCCAGAGCTTCCGCTTGACGGGGTGTGCTTGATTCTCCTAAGGTCAGAGCGCGAGTAAACGTTTGCATCGTCTGTTATTTTGTTCCCTATGCCGAAAGCCACCGACATCAGTGCCCTGGACACGTTGAAAGAGCAGGTGCTTGAGGCCAACCTGGAACTGGTGCGCCAGGGCTGGTTCTCTTTACCTTCGGGAACGCCAGCGGCATCGACCGCCAGCGCGGGCTGGTGGTGATCAAGCCCAGCGGGGTCGACTACTCGGCACTGGCTCCGGCGGACATGGTGGTCACCGATCTGGATGGGAAGGTGGTCGACGGCAAGCTTCGCCCGTCTTCCGACCTGGCCACGCATCTTCTACTTTACAAAGAGTTTCCTGGTATCGGCGGGGTGGTCCATACGCACTCGGAATATGCCACGGCGTGGGCCCAGGCAGGGCTCGAGATTCCAGCCTACGGAACCACCCACGCGGATTATTTTTACGGCCCGGTTCCGGTCACCGAAGAGTTAACCGCGGAGGAGATTGGCGGAGATTACGTGCACAACACCGGCATCGCGATTTCGCGCCGTTTTCAAGGTCTCGATCCACATGCAATTCCAGCCGTGCTGGTGGCCGGCCACGCGCCTTTCTGCTGGGGGAAAACGCCGCACGAGGCGGCCCACCATGCGGCCGTGCTGGAAACGGTGGCGCGCATGGCCTACTTTACGGCAACCCTGCGACAAAGCTGTAGCGGGGTTTCCCAGGCGCTGCTGGATCGGCATTATTTCCGCAAGCACGGCGCCAACGCAACCTACGGACAGGAGAAATGATGCGGGGACAAGGACACACTCATCTATGGTGACAACTCTGGCCCTGGCAGTCTCCACCCAACTGGCGCGCCTGAACTGGATCGACGTCCTGGTGATCGCCATCTACTTCGCGATCGTGGTCTTCATCGGCTTCTATCTCCGGGGATCCTCCAATACCAGCGAAGAGTTCTTTATGGCCGGGCGGGAGATGACCGCGTGGATCGCCGGCCTGAGCTTTGTTTCCGCCAACCTGGGCTCGCTGGAGTTGATGGGCTGGGCCGGATCTACCTACCAGTATGGAATCCTGGCCATGCACTGGTACTGGATCGGGGCTATTCCGGCGATGCTCTTCCTGGGCATTGTCATGATGCCGTTCTATTACATCTCGAAGACTCACTCCGTACCGGGATATCTAAAGCTCCGTTACGGAGATGGGGCACGAGCCCTCTCCGCAGTCAGCTTCGCGTTCATGACCATTCTCATGAGCGGCATCAATATGTACTCGATGGCCATTGTGATGAAGGTGGTCCTGGGCTGGGACCTGAACTTCAGCATCTGGGTTTCGTCGGTCACGGTAGCGGTTTATGTTGCGCTGGGCGGGCTGAAGTCGGCGATCTATAACGAGATTCTCCAGTTCCTGCTCATCTGGGCGGGCGCCCTGCTGGTGCCGATTCTGGGTTTGATCGAGGTGGGTGGCTGGAGCAATCTGCGGCAGCAGATCGCAACCAACCTGGGCCGCTCCGATTATGTGCACCTGTGGTCGACACTGGGACACTTCAGCACCAACCCCATGGGGGTGAACTGGTTCGGGATCGTGTTCGGGTTGGGCTTCGTGGTCAGTTTTGGCTACTGGACCACGGATTTTCTGGTGGTCCAGCGCATTCTTTCGGCGGACAGCATTCGTTCGGCCAGGATGGCTCCGGTGATCGGCGCCGCGTTCAAAATGGCGGTGCCCTTCATTGTGATCCTTCCCGGCCTGATCGCCCTTTCCGTGCTTCCTTTTAAGCTGGTGGCGCAGGATGTGGCGGTCAAGACCGGCCAGCACAGCTTCAACGAGGTCCTGCCCCTGATGCTGGTGCGCTACTGCGGGCCCGGACTGCTAGGGCTGGGCGTCACGGCACTGATCGCCGGCTTCATGTCGGGAATGGCGGGCAACGTCAGCGCGTTTTCGACTGTGTGGACCTACGACATCTATGGCGCCTTTCTGAACAAGAAGGCTACCGACCGGCACTATGTTGCCATGGGCCGCTGGAGCACGCTGATCGGGGTACTGGTCTCGGTGGGCACGGCATACCTGGTGCAGCACGCAGCCAGCATCATGGATTACGTGCAGCAACTGTTCAGCTTCTTCATTGCGCCGCTCTTCGGCACCGTGATCCTGGGCATGCTGTGGAAGCGCGCGACCAAAGAGGCGGGGTTTTGGGGGTTGCTGGCGGGTACAGTCACGTCCATTAGCCTGTGGCTGTGGGTGCAGCACGATCCGCATGCTTTGCGCTACGTCGCTCTTTCTCCAGACGCCAAGGATATGGCGGAGAATGTCTATCGCGCCCTGTGGGCGTGGCTGGTCTGCGTGCTGGTTACGGTGGTGGTCAGCTACATGACCAAACCACGGCCGGTAGCGGAACTGGAGGGACTGGTCTACGGGGTTTCTCCCCTTCCTAAGGAGCAAGACGATCACTGGTACCAGCGTCCGATTGTATGGGCGGGCACGGTAGCGGTGGTCTTCACCATCCTCAACATCATCTTCTGGTAAGGAGCCGAGGCGATGCGCGAGTCCTTTTCTATCTGGTGGTTCGCAGGAGTACTTCTGCTGGCCTATGGGGTGGTGATTTTGAGCACCGGCCTGTGGGAACTCGGTCACCCGCTGCCCAATCCTCCAGTCCTGAACAATCTTCATGCACCGATTTGGTGGGGCGGGCTGCTCACGGTCATTGGCCTGGGTTATACCATCGGCTTTCGCCCCCGGCAAACGGTTAACAAGCGAAGGAAATAACAATGGCGAAACAGATGACATTCGGCGTGATTGTAGGTAACCGCGGCTTTTTTCCCGATCACCTGGCGAAGACGGGCCGCGAAGAGATCCTGAGAGTGCTGGCGGCGGACGGCATCCGCACCATCGCGCTGACTCCGGAAGAGTCCAAGTTCGGCGCGGTCGAAACCCCTACGGAGGCGCGCCTATGCGGCGATCTCTTCCGTAAGCATCGCGATGAAATTGATGGTGTGATTGTTACACTTCCCAACTTCGGCGAAGAGCGGGGGATTGTCGATGCCTTGCGCCTGTCTACGCTGAAGGTGCCGGTGCTGGTGCAGGCGACTCCGGACCGGGCAGCGGACATGAAGATTTCCCACCGGCGCGACAGCTTTTGCGGCAAGATGTCGGCCTGCAACAACATGATGCAGTACGGCATTCCCTACTCGCTCACTGCGCTGCATACGGTGCAGCCCGACTCCGATGATTTTCGCAAGGATCTGGCCTGGTTCTCCTCGGTGTGCCGGGTGGTGCGTGGCTTTACCAATCTTCGCGTGGGCGCGATCGGGGCGCGTCCGGCGGCGTTCAACACGGTTCGCTACAGCGAGAAGCTGCTGGAGCGAAGCGGCATATCGGTGGATACGCTCGATCTTTCTGAAGTCCTGGGCCGCATCGAGCGGCTCAAGGACAATGACGACGCGGTGCAGGCCAAGCTGGCGGCGATTCAAAAGTATGTGTCCACCAACAATATTCCCGATCGCCGCACTGATCAAGATGAGCAAGCTGGGCGTGGTCATCGAGCAGTGGATGCAGCAGACGTATTGCACGGTGAGCGCGATTCAGTGCTGGACTTCGCTTGAAGAATACTTCGGCGTGGTGCCCTGCACGGTGATGAGCATGATGAGCGACAACCTCTTCCCCAGCGCCTGCGAAGTGGATATTTGCGGGACTATCAGCATGCATGCCCTGGCCCTGGCCTCGGAGACGCCGAGCGCGCTGCTGGATTGGAATAACAATTACGGTTCCGATCCCGACAAGTGCGTTTGCTTCCACTGCTCCAATTTGCCCAAGCACTTCTTCAAGGACGTGGTCATGGACTTTCAGGCGATCATCGCGGGCACGGTGGGCAAGGAGAATACCTTTGGCACCTGCGTTGGCCGGGTCAAGGCGGGCGCGATGACCTACGTGCGCTTCTCTACCGATGACTTCCATGGCAAGATTCGCGGATACGTGGGGCAGGGGGAGTTTACCAACGATCCGCTGGAAACCTTTGGGGGCGCCGGCGTGGCCAGGATTCCACGATTGCAGAAGCTGCTGCGACTGATCTGTGAGCAGGGCTTCGAGCACCATGTCGCGGCTAATTTTTCGCAGGTGGGCAGTGCGGTGCACGAGGCGGCCACGCGCTATCTGGGCTGGAGCATGTACAACCACGACGCCGAGCAGGCTTAGCGGTGGCGATCGTCGCAGGAGTTGATTTCGGCACGCTGAGCGTCCGGGTTACGTTGTTTGACAGCGCCCGGACAGAGAAGGGTGGTTTGGCCACGGCGTCGGCCAACTATCCGCTGAAGCGGAAGCGGGAAGATCCGGATTTCGCTACCCAATCCCATAATGATCAAATGAACGGGCTGGTCAGCGCTATGCGGGCCGCGCTGGCCAAGGCGGGGATCTCGGGCGAGCAGGTCGAGGCGATAGCGCTCGACACCACCGGCTCGAGCGTGGTGCCCGGTCGACGCCGGCATGCAGCCGCTCGATGACTACTATCTGTGGTGCGACCATCGCGCTAAGGGTGAGGCGCAGCAGATTACCCAACTGGCTCACGCCGAGCATCTGGAAGCGATCGAATGGTGCGGGGGGGTCTACTCCCATGAGTGGGGATTCGCCAAGCTGCTGCACTGGCTGCGCCACAACCCGGAGAAGCGGGGACAGCTGGCGAGTGCCTTCGAACACTGTGACATGGTGGCGGCGACTCTCTGCGGTATTACCGATCCCAAGCTGGTGAAACGCAGCGTCTGCGCCATGGGTCACAAGTGGATGTGGAATCCCAAGTGGGACGGGCTTCCGTCGCAGGCGTTTCTCTCCAGCGTGGATCCGTTGCTGGACGGCATTCGCAACAAACTTGGTGGCGAATACCACACCTCGGATGCGCTGGCGGGTCATCTGGCGCCGGCGTGGGCGGAGAAAATGGGATTGCGAGCGGGTATTCCCATTCCCGTGGGCGCATTCGATGCCCACTGGGATGCCATCGGCGCGGGGTGCAGGGAGGGCGACGTAGTCAATGTGGTCGGGACCTCGACTTGCATCATCGCCATGCAGCGGAAGACCACGCTGATTCCGGGCGTGTGTGGTGTGGTTCCCGGTAGTGTGGATCCGGGCTATACCGGGATCGAGGCGGGGCTCTCGGCTACGGGCGATATTTTCGAAGCGATTGCGCGGCGCGCCAATGTCAAGGTCGCGGAGCTGAGCCGGGGGCTGGAGAATTACCTGCCTGGACAAACCGGGTTGCTGCGGCTGAGCTGGGACAATGGCGATCGCACGATCCTGGTTAATCCGGAGTTGGGAGGCATCACGCTGGGATGGAACGTGGTCCATACCGCGCAGGATGAATTGTTCGCTGCGATCGAAGGTACGGCCTTTCACACGCGGATTATTCTGGAGCGCCTGGCTGAATACGGAGTTCCGGTGGATCGCGTGATCAACGGGGGCGGAGTGCCGCAAAACAATGCGGTGCTTAACCAGGTGTATGCCAATGTGCTGGGCAAACCGGTATTGGTGCCGGATGGAATTCCTACCAGCCTTGGCTCGGGCATCTTTGCGCTGCTGGCGGCAGGCGCGTTCAAGTCGGTGGAAGAGGCGCAGGAGAAGATGTGCCTGCCGTACCAAACCTATCAGCCGAAGGCTAAGGCTGTGGGCGTGTATGAGGAGCTTTATCAGCTCTACCGGAAGGTTTATTTTGCGTTTGGTCTGCGGGGCGCCCCGGCGGTGGAGTTGGGGGATGTGCTGCCTCGGTTGATTGAGATTCGGTCTTCGGTGCTGAGTGGGTAAACAGCTCTGGTATCCCACTCAAGCCAAAATACGGCTTGAATGGGGCACCCAGCCTTCGTTGGATTGACTGAAAAGCTGCTGGTTTAGGGACCGTACTCGGCGGCTACGGTTTCGGGTACTCGTAGCCAGCCGTAGAGGGGAAAATTCTCGGCCAGCTCCAACACTAGCCCTCGTATGCGGCGGAGGGCCTGCGGGTCGTTGCGGTGATCTAACGCCTCGGTGATCCACTTGGCGATGATACGCATCTCCGGCTCGCGCATGCCACGCGTGGTCATGGCCGGGCTGCCGATGCGGATACCGCTGGGCTTGAGCGGCGGATTGACGTCGTAAGGAATTGCGTTCTTGTTGACCGTGATGCCGGCTTCATGCAGCGCGTTCTCGGCTTCGCTGCCCAGGATCCCACGGGAAAAAACGTCTACCAGCATTACGTGGGTGTCGGTTCCCCCGGAAATTACGCGGTAACCTTCGCTGATCAAGGTCTCGGACAATACCTTCGCATTGAGCACTACCTGCTGCGCGTATTGCTTGAATTCCGGTTCCAGAGCCTCGCGAAAGGCGGCGGCTTTGCCGGCAATGACGTGCACCAAAGGACCACCCTGCTGGCCAGGGAAAACACTCCGATCCACCGCTGCGGCAAATTGCTGCTGGCAGAGAATCATGCCGGCACGAGGGCCCCGCAACGTCTTGTGCGTGGTGGTGGTGACCAGGTGCGCGTGCGGTACCGGCGAAGGATGGACGCCGCCAGCCACCAGGCCGGCGAAATGGGCCATATCGATCAAGAGCAATGCTCCGACCTTGTCCGCAATCTGACGCATGCGGGCGAAGTCGATGATCCTGGGGTAGGCGCTGCCCCCTCCGATAATGAGCTTTGGCTTTTCGCGCTCTGCAGTGGCTTCGAGGAGGTCGTAGTCGATCCGCTCCGTCTGCTTATCTACACCGTAAAAGACCACGCGGTAGAGCTTGCCGGAGAAACTGAGCTTGTGCCCGTGGGTCAGATGGCCACCATGGGCCAAATCCAGACCCAGGATGGTGTCACCAGGGTTGATGACGGCCATGTAGGCGGCGGCATTCGCCTGGGAACCGGAATGGGGCTGCACGTTGACATGGTCGGCGCCAAAGAGCTGCCGGGCGCGATCGCGGGCCAGGTTTTCGACCACATCGGCGTACTCGCAGCCGCCGTAGTAACGCTTGCCGGGATAGCCCTCGGCGTATTTGTTGGTGAAGACTGACCCGACAGCCTCCAATACAGCCTGGCTTACAAAATTCTCCGAGGCGATCATCTCCAGCCCTTCGTGCTGGCGGCGGATTTCGTGGTCGACAGCCGCGGCGATCTCGGGATCGGCCTCGGCAAGCGTACGGCGCATACGGTCAGACATGTTGCGATTCTAGACTATTTACGGGTGGCGTTCGGTTGGTCGACCGAGCGAGAGCAGTCGGGGGGCTTTGCCCGTCTTTTTCGTCCCAGGTACGCTGGTGTGAACCTGGGGCACCCGTCCGGTTCCCGTCATGCTTTTGCGGCGGTCTAGCGGGCGATCAGTTCTTTCTCCTGCGTGGGGAGGGCTGGAATCGTGGCCAGGTGCTTGAAGGCTCCATGGATGAAGGAGCCGATGTACCAGCCATCCATGAACTTGTATGGGGTTTCGCCGGTGGTGTAGTGGCCGCAGGGCAAGACTTTGGAGACGAAATCAATGCCGCGCCGGCGGAAATTGTCGATCACCTGGAGCGAGTACTCGCGGAGAAAGGTGAGGTCATAGGTGGCGTGGACCAGTAGAACTTTTTTGGGGTGGGCGGCAAATTGGTCCATGTAATAGGACGGGCTCACGGCAGCCCAGACATCCCGCAGCCGCTGCTGAGTCATGGAAATGTCCTCGAAGGCGGCGCGGATGTGACGAGTGCTCTGCCCCGTCCAGACGACATCGCCAAAGGACATGGAGGCATGGTTGAAGGCGCCCACACGCACGCGGCTGTCGAGCGCAGCGGCAAGAAAGGCGTAACAGGAGCCAAGACTTGTGCCCAGGATGCCGAACTGCTCGTAGCCCTGCTGCTGAAGCCAGTCGATGCAGCAACGGATGTCGATGACTGCCTGGCGGCAAGAAGAGATGGTGCGGCCGACGTTGGCGCTGACAGCGTAGTCGGCTCTCGCCAGCTCCGCCGGGCGGCGTATGTCGTGGTAGGGCTTGCTCAGGCGCAGGGCGGATACGCCAAAACGGTTGAAGAGAGAGCAGAGAGCGTTGTGGCTGAACGCGTCGGCATTCCACTGCGGCATGACGATGATTGCCTGTTTGGGCTTGCCTGCCTGCTTTGCCGGGGGAGCCGGAAACCAGCGGGCGTTGACACGATCGTTCTCCGGATAGGGTGTGCGCACGGGCGAAGTAAAGCGCAGAAATTGCGCCTTGGGCAACTGCCCAGCGGCTGCCAGCCGGCGAAACTTGGCATCCTGCTGCAGGGTTCGCGGACGAACGTTGGTGGGAAACAACTGGGGATGACGCTCCTCGAGCACGAAGTCCCGTGGCGTCTGATAGGCGAAGAACTCGGTGCGATGGCGCAGGATGAAGTCGTTCAACTGCAACATGGTCCGCTCGGCCGCGGCGTCATCTCCGGGAGGAGGCAGGGGGGCACTGAATCCGTAGGAATCGGCGAATTCCTGGAGCCAGTCAAACCCCCACTCCACCGGGCGGACGATGCGGTTGGTGTCACGGGTGGTGAGGGCGGTTTCCCAGCGGTACATCCAACGTGCGTAGAGCTTAGCGAGGGTTTTCTTCATTTCGCGCTTTGGGCCTGGATACGGAATTGCTCTACCACTGCGGACATATCTTCATCTCCCTGCCCGGCGGCGATGGCGTGCTCGAACACCCGCAACGCCGCACGGCCCATATCAAGATCAAGGGCCTGATGGTCGGCCTCGCTGACCGCATAACGGAGATCCTTGGCCATGAGCCGGAGCAGGAAATTGGGCTCGTATTGGCGGGCCGTCATGCGCCCGCTGAGCAGCTTCACCAGGGGGCTGCCAGGGGCTCCCTCGGTCAATACTCTAAGCGCCTTCTCCCGGTCCAGGCCGCTGCGCTCGATCAGGGAGAGGGCCTCCGCCAGGGCGGCTGCTTGTGAGCCGGAAAGGAAGTTGTTGATCAGCTTGAGGCGAGCACCGCTGCCTACCGGGCCCAAGTGGACCACGTCGCGGCCCATGGCCTTGAGGATAGGGGTGATCTTGTTCACAGGGTCGGCTGCACCTCCGGCCAGGAAGAGCAGTTGCCCGGTTTCGGCCTGGACTTTGCTTCCCGTAACTGGGGCATCCACCATCTCACAGCCGCGCTCCCTGGCCGCCCGGTCCAGTTCCTCAACCCACTCCACCGTGACCGTGCTGGACTCCACCAGGATGGTTCCCGGCGTGGTGCCCAGTAGGGCCTCGCCGCGGCCCAACCACACGTCCCGGCAGACGACGACGTCGGAAAGCATGCTGATGACCACGGCCGCACCTGCCGCCGCCTCACGAGGGGATTTGGCCATCCTGGCTCCGCGGTCCGCCAGCGCTTTTGCCTTGTCTGGGGTGCGATTCCAGATGCTGAGCGGGTAGCCGGCGTCGAGCAGGCGGCCCGCCATGCCTGAACCCATCAGTCCAAGCCCGAGTAAAGCAATGTTTGTCTCTCCCATACGATCTCCTGCCAAAGTCTAGAATAGAGGGGTTATGGCATTTACGGAACAATACGACATTGTAGTCGTGGGTGCGGGGCACGCGGGGTGCGAGGCGGCGATGGCTGCTGCCAGAATGGGCTTGCGGACAGCGCTGTTCAGTTTCAATTTGGACCTGATCGCGCAAATGTCGTGCAATCCCGCCATTGGGGGTATCGCCAAGGGTCACCTGGTGCGCGAAGTGGATGCATTGGGCGGCATTATGGGCGAGGTGGCCGATGCGGTGGGGATCCAATTCCGCTTGCTGAATACTTCCCGCGGGCCGGCGGTGTGGTCTCCGCGAGCGCAGTGTGACAAGCGCCAGTATCGGGTGAAGATGCGCCAGGTGCTGGAGTCGCAGGCGAATTTGCATATCAAGCAGGCGGAAGTGGTGGACCTGGTGCTGGATGAGGCAGATGGTCCCCGAACGCTGCGCGGGGTGCGGTTGCGCGACGGGCGCACCGTGCTGGCGGGAGCGGTGGTGATCACTACCGGCACTTTTCTCAACGGCTTGATTCACTGCGGCGAAGAGCACTACCCCGCCGGCCGTAGCGGAGAACCACCCAGCGTGCTGCTGGGCGAGGCGCTGAAGAGGCTGGGCCTGCGTGGATGCCGGCTCAAGACGGGCACGCCGCCGCGGCTGGACGGGCGCAGCATCGATTGGAGCCGCTTCGCGGAGCAGCCCGGGGACGTGGACCCGACTCCGTTCAGCTTTCGCACGGTGGAGTTGCCGCAGAGGCAGATCTCCTGCCATATCGCCTACACCACACCCGAGACCCTGCGCATTATTCGCGAGAATGTTGGCCGGTCGCCGATGTACTCGGGGCAGATCACGGGGGTGGGGCCGCGGTATTGCCCTTCGATTGAAGATAAAGTGGTGCGGTTTCCGGATAAGGAACAGCATCAGTTCTTCCTGGAGCCTGAAGGGCTGGACACCAACGAGGTTTACGTCAACGGCATGTCGACCTCACTGCCGATGGAAGTGCAGTGGGAGGTGGTGCGCTCGATTCCTGGGCTGGAAAAGGCGGAGATGCTAAGGCCTGGATATGCCATTGAATACGATGCGATCGACCCTACCGAGCTGGATCGCAGCCTGGCCGTGAAACAGATTGCCCGGCTTTATCTTGCGGGACAGATCAATGGCACCTCGGGATATGAGGAGGCGGCCTGCCAGGGACTGATGGCCGGCATCAATGCTGCGCTGCTGGTGCGCGGAGAGGCTCCTTTCACGCTTGACCGCACCGAGGCTTATACGGGGATCCTGATTGACGACCTGATCAGCAAGGGCACCAACGAACCGTATCGCATGTTTACCTCGCGAGCGGAGTTCCGTTTGCACCTGCGGATTGATAATGCCGATCGCCGTCTGACTCCTTATGGACATGAGCTGGGACTGATTAGCAGCGGGGCCTGGGAGGATTATGAGCAGAAGCAGGCGCGGGCTGTGGCGCTGGAAAAGCTGCTGGCCACGCGCAAGGTGAACCTGGAACGGCTGGGCGCTGTGCTGCCCGAGGTGGCTTCGGCGGTGGGGAATGTGGCTGGGCAAACCTACGCTCAACTGGTCAAGCGGCCGGAGATCAGCCTGGAGACGCTGCTGCCTGTGCTGCGGCTGGAATGGGAGCAGGCGGACGGGGTGCTGGGGTTCTTTGGGGGTGCTGTGAATGCCAGGGTTCGCAATGAGCTCAAGTCGGTGGAGACGGAGATCAAGTACGCGGGCTATCTGGATCAGCAACGCAAGGCGATCGATAAGCTCAAGAAGGCGGAGCAGCGGGCTATTCCTGCGAATTTTGAGTATGCGGGGATTAGCGGCTTGTCGCGGGAGATGCAGGAAACACTGGCCCGGGTGCGGCCGCAGACTTTGGGCCAGGCGAGCAGGATTCCCGGGGTGACCCCGGCTGCGCTTTCGCTGCTGAATGTTTATTTGGAAGTGGGCGAGAAACGCAAGACGGTGGCTACGTAGGGCGCTGCTGCCTGAAAAGCGTTGGTTGTGGGTTGAGGGATCCGCGCGTCGAGTGCTGTGGTATCCCACTCAAGCCGAAGTACGGCTTGACCCCGATTTCCTGCCACGCTGTGCTAGACAGGCCCGCGTGTGCGCCTTTCATTAAGGAAAGGCGCATGGAGTGTATCAACGCCACAAGCCTCCGCAGGAAATCGGGGCAATGGGGGCACCCAGCATTGGTTGTGGGTTAAGTGAAACTGCAGGTCCCTCGGCTACGCTCCCACGGCACGCCGGGGCAGGCGGGATGACAAAGGGGAGGCTTGCGATCACCTCAGCAGCCGTTACGGGGGATGTACAGAGCCCCAGCTTATCCGCGATTTTCATTACGTTAGGTGGCTGCTTAGAAGCCTGGGGGAGTTGGGGGCGGGGGGGCGGCCTCTACTGATGGTCCGCCGACGCCTACGCCTACACCGCCGGGGTATTGCTCGGGAGCTGACTCTGGGGCTTGATTTTGCATGCCGGCATCAGGCGCAGGCGACACGTAGGGATGACGCGCACGCGATGAGGGCCCGGGCGGCACAAAGCCGTCCCCGGAAAAACGCGGGATACCGAAATGGCCGCGAAGATGCAGCAGATCAAGCGTGCTGATGTCCCCGTTGAGCGCAATCAGGTTGAGATCCTTGGGCGAGGAGACCAGCACCATCATTCCCGTCACATCCATGTGAGCGAAGTTGATCCATAGGTCGGTCTGCCCGGCGTTGAAGGGGTCGCCCTTGCCATGGGCGGCCACCAGATGCCGCCAGCCGGCAGCTTCGTATTGCCTGCGGATCAGATCCAGCGCAGCAGGATCGTAGAGGCCGGGCGCGGCGAAGTGATAACTGTGCACCGAGATGCCATTCAGCTTGGCGATGGCGTTGCGCGTCTCCTGATCAGCATCACCGATAAAGTAGCCGGCCAACTGCAGCATGGAACGGTCAAAGGTGAAATCGGTGTGAAAGGCGGCGCGCTGGCCCAGCGCCTCGAAACCCTGGGGGATCCAGCTTAGAGGCTGCTGCTGGTTTGGCGCGGCCTGCGCATTTTGCCCAGAAACGGCAAGAGGTCCTGCGAGCAGGAGGGCGAGAAGGGCAAGGGTAGCGCGGGGACGAAACATGGCGGCTCACTCCTCCAGGGTAAGACGCCAAAACCCAGGAAAAGTTGTGGCGGGCGTGTCTCCCGCGCCGGAAGAAAAGCACCGATCAGCCCCTCTAGCCTCCCCCGCATCTGCCGATAACGAGCAAAGCGGACAAGGATGGCCCCCCTGCCAAGAATAGGAATAAAGACCGCATCGGGGATGCGCCCGCATAGGCCGGCTATTCTTGCGACGGCGCTACTATTACGGTTACTTATTTTATGGTTTGTGATTGCGCGGTTTCCGCATAACTGGCTCTATTCCCGCGGGATTGAGCTGGGGACACTGGCGCAATCGCTGGTCGCTGGGCAAGGCCTTAGCTCGCCATTCGGCGGCTCGACGGGGCCAACCGCCCTTCTGGCTCCGGGATACCCTGCGATCATCGCCCTCTTCTTCCGCATCTTTGGCTCGTTTACCTTTGCCGCGGCGATCGCCGTGATGGCGATGCAACTTGTGTTCAGCTTGCTGACCGTGTTCCTCATCATGCATGTGGCGCGACAGTCCTTCGGCATTCGGACGGCCAACACAAGCGGAATGTTTTGGGCGGTGTCGTTGCCGCTTATCTGGATGCCGACGATCTTTTGGGAAACCTGTTTGTCCACCCTGCTGCTGGTGGGCATGATGGCTTTGGGCCTGTACTGTGAGCAAAAGCCGAGTGGGCCGCTGTGGGCGCTGATGGGCGCTTATTCGGGGCTGGCTGGGTTGGTGAATCCGTCACTGCTGCCGGCCCTGCTGACGGTCATGGGTTGGGCGGCCTGGCAGACACGAAAGACGCTTTTCTATTTGCCTCTGGCCTTGCTCGCGCTCTCCATGGTGTTTGCCCCGTGGCCGATGCGGAATGCGCTTGTGCTGCATGCTTTCATTCCCCTTCGCAGCACAGTCGGCTTCGAATTATGGCTGGGCAACCGCGCCGGAGCATCCGGTTTTCTGGATGAATCGCAATTTCCGATATTCAATCGATGGGAATATGACCAGTATGTAGCCAAAGGCGAGGTGGCCTATATGCACGACAAATCCGCGCTCGCCAAGGCATACATTCGCAGCCATCCGAGCGTGTTCCTGCGACTCAGCGCGGTGCGATTCTTTCGCTTCTGGGCGGGAACGGGTAACAAAGACGGTTCCGTAATTTTTGCTCTCCATGCTGTATTGACTACCTCTCTCGGATTCATGGGCATCTGGCGCCTGGTGCGAGAGGGCCGCCTCCGTCTGGCCGTATTGTTCCTGCTGCCTCTGATGGTTTTTCCTTTGCCCTACTACATCACCCATGCTGAGTTCCGTTATCGGTTGGTTATCGATCCCTTGCTTACGATCCTGGCCGCGTATGCGCTCACGGGTTTTTGGGATTGTGCGGAGAAACGATGACCCTGGAGAGCACCCCAGTTTGGCTGCGCTGGGCACTGCCATCGTTCGCCGATGTGTTTTTTCTGGTGCTTTTATGCATGCTGGCATTCAGCCCTATGAGCGCAGGCTTGCTGCGCGATGCGGATACAGGATGGCATATCCGGAGTGGCGAAATGATTCTGGCGACCCATGCGGCGCCACGCACCGACCCCTTTTCCTACACCAAGCAGGGAGAGCCCTGGTACGCATGGGAGTGGATGTACGACATTGTCATTGCGGCAATCCACCACGTCTCGGGTTTGAATGGAGTCGTACTTTTTACCGCTGCAGTCATCAGCGTGACCTTCGCACTCCTGTTTCGATTCATTTTGCGCCGAAGCGGAAACCTGGCGGTGGCGGTGTTTCTGACCCTATTGGCGGCAGCGGCTGCCCAGGTTCATATGCTCGCGAGGCCACACGTTCTGAGCTGGCTGCTAACGCTGCTCTGGGTGGAGACTCTATACCGTTTTGAAGAGGGCGAGGGCTGGGCGCTGCTCTGGCTTCCGCCGCTGATGTTGCTGTGGGTAAATCTTCACGCGGGGTTCGTTTTGGGGCTGGGGCTACTTGGGGTTTTTTGTATCGGGCGCACCTGGACCGCTCTCAGCGCTCCGCGCGCGGGAGATGGGCGAAAGATAGCTCAACTGGCCGCCATCCTCGCGCTTTGTCTGCTGACCACGCTGCTGACACCGTATGGCTACAAGTTGCACGTTCATGTGTACCAATACCTGTCGGACAATTTTCTAATGAACAGCATCGACGAATTCACGTCACCGAATTTCCACGTTGCTGTTTATGGGTACTTTGAGCTATTTCTGCTGCTGACGATAGCGTTAGCGGTGCGCGATCGGATCAGCGCAACCGGGTTGCTACTGGTGTTCTTCTCCCTCCATGCGGGGCTCTATGCGGTGCGCAACATACCTATATCCGCCATCCTTATGAGCCTGGTGCTTGGGCCGCCGTTGACGGTGGCGCTCTCTCCCAGACCCGATGGCCACTCCGGTCCGCAATGGTTACTTTTTCTGCGCCATACAGGACAAGAGATCTCGGATGGTATGACGCGCCTCGAAGGCCAGTTCCGCGGGCACGTGCTGGCGTCGGTTACGATAGCCGCATCCGTGGTCCTGGTCTTACATGGCGGGCGCGAGTTTTCCAAACAGATCATGTCAGCCCACTTTGATGAAAAGATCTATCCGGTAAAAGCAGCCCGGTTCATCGCTCAAACAGGCATTCACGATCATCTCTTCAGCACCGATAGCTGGGGCGCCTATCTCATTTACCGGCTGTATCCAGGAACCAAAGTTTACTTCGACGACCGGCACGATTTTTATGGGGAAGTTTTCCTCAAGGAGTACGGCGCAGCCATTGCGGGATCCCGGCAATGGCGTGAGCCACTCGATCGACATCAAGTGAAGTGGGTGCTTATGCCGACGGATGCGCCACTGTCGAGCTTGTTGAGGGAAAGCCGCGATTGGCGTATCGACTACGATGACGGATTGGCCATGGTGTTCTCCAGGAGAAAGGCGGAGTAGTGAACATCCCCGCTGGGCCGCCGCCTATGACCAACTACATACGTTTTTTTCACATCGGCATATATCACCTCAGGTTTGTTGGCATTGAGGCGATGGTGACGCTGTTGGTGCTGCTTTTCTTCGTCTTGCTTCCGGCCAAATGCCTGGCGTTCTTTCCCAACCAGAATTTCCGGCGGTTGGCGCAGAGGCGATGGCAGGCTTGCGTGGCCATCTTCCTCCTGTCCTTGATTGGCCGGGTCGTGTTGTTGCCGATAGAGCCGTTCCCTGCTCCCAATATTCATGACGAGTTCAGCTATCTACTGGCGAGCGACACGTTTGCTCACGGCAGGGTGACCAACCCGACCCCTCCGGTGTGGCATCACTTTGAACAATTTTATGTAGTCATGCAGCCGACCTTCGCCTCGAAGTATGGCGTAGCCCAGCCCCTGTTCATGGCGATGGGGCAGCGTTGGCTGTTCACACCACGAGCCGGCATATTGCTGAGTATGGCGCTGGCAGCAGCCAGCTTGTGCTGGATGCTCCAAGCCTATCTACCCGCGGAATGGGCCTTGCTCGGCGGACTGCTGGCAGTGGTTCGCATCAGTTGGTTCAGCTATTTCGGCAATACCTACTGGGGAGGCTCAGTGGCCATCCTGGGCGGCTGCCTGCTGCTGGGCGCAGCAACCAGGCTGGCACGCAAGAGCAGGGCGCGCGACGGACTCGTGATGGCGCTCGGCTTGCTTCTTCTGGCGAATTCACGCCCGTTTGAAGGCGCCCTCATCTCCTTGCCCATCTGCCTGTACACCCTTTGGACTCTCTTTCGCCAGCGCGCGCGTGTACGCACCTGGCTTCCGGGCATCGTTCTGCTGTTGGCGGGAGCGGTCCTGACTGGCTACTACTGTTTCCGCGTGACCGGACGCCTGACTCTCCCATGGATAGCGTACTGGCAGCAGTGGAGCATTTGCCCTCCGTTTCTATTTGGCAAACCGAACTACTCGGTTCACTACCAGTTTCTCGACCAGCTCAGCTATTTTCGCGATGAAGAGATGATCCCTTATGTCAGCACGATTACGCTGGGTGACCATGTTATCGAAGCGATCGTGAAGAGTATCTATCAGTGGCTGTTTTTTTTCTTTCCCGCCTTGACACTGGCGGGTATCGGCTTCATCCCCACATTGCGCGCCCGAAGGCCGCGGGTGCTGATGTGTACGCTGGCCTTCGCCAGTGCCGGTTTTCTCACCGAGACCTGGCTCCAGGCCCACTACGTGGCCGTGGCCACCGGCATTCTGTACCTGATCTTATTGAATGGCCTGCGCTGGATGCGGGTGAGTGCTCGTCATAACGCGATCTGGTTAAAGCTGCTGCGCGGCACGCTGGCGGCGGTTATGGTTATGTTCTTTGTCCGGTTGGTGGTGGTTCCAATGAATACCTTGCCGTCTAACTGGGCCTCGCGCACAGCCGAGATACCGGCATACGAAGCAATCACTGGGATCATGGAGGCTAAGCCCGGCAGGCAGCTGGTGATTGTGCGCTACCGTCCTGATCATTTTTGGGGATATAGCTGGATTAATAATGGCTACGACATTCCGACACAGCATGTGATCTGGGCGCGAGATACTCAACCCGCAGAGTCGAATCTGCCACTGCTGTGCGCGTTCAGAGATCGCCAGGCGTGGTTGCTCACTCCGCCGGAAGAAGGGTTCCTTCCGGCGCCGGACAGGACTGCTTCCTGGAATCCTGCGACAGCCGAACAGTTCCTGACACCGTATCCTCTGCCTACTGGAAGATGCTGACTTCGGGCGTGGACGTGGTCGTGGAGCCGACCAGATTCATGGAGATGGTGCCACTTCCGCTCAAGGTCAACTGGTCCACTACGATGTTCCCGACCGCATAGGTGGTCGAACCACCGGCACCACTTAATTGGACTAAATCGGCATAACTGCTGTTGTGGAAATACAAAGCGCCACTGAAGTTGAGGGTCGCGCCGGCACCGATCAGCGTGTTGTTGTAGGTGTTTGCGTGAGCTGAAAAGAAGAGGAGTCCGCGGCTTCCTGTGGCCGAGTAGGTGTCGGAGCTGGGAGCGCCGATGTAGGTTCCCCCGGCGCCACACTGGGATATCAGCACGTTGCCGGTAAGCGAAGCCGGCGTGCCGGAGGGTGTGGCGGTGCTGGAACAATTCATGTAATAAGACGGAACCGTGTTGATGGAGCTGCTGGCCGCTCCCGAGCCTCCGGCGAAGGTCGGCCCCCCGGTAAGGAAATAAAACATGACCCCCAGGGTGGATGGCTGGGTCCCGACCCAAGCATTGCGGATAGTGGTGGAGGAACCCACGGTCAGGTTTCCATTCAGGTAGTAAACGCCGGGCATGAAGATCACTACATCGTTGGCATAGCCTGCGAGGCTGGTGGTGTTGATCCCGCTCGGATAATAACCTGGAGTAAATTCCAGGCAATTGCCGTAGATATTGCCGCTGTTATAGGGATAAGTCGAACTGTAGGTGAGGTAATGCTGCTGCGCCGCGGTGTTGGGGCAACTATCGGTTCCGCTCGCGACCCAGGTTCCCGAGGTATAGCCATAGGTTGGGTCAGAGGTGGGCGTGTAGCCCTGGGCTACGGTAGCTACGGGAGTTGTGGCCTCCGCCACTTTACCGGACGGCTGGGTGGGAGCGGGAACGCCGGCGTAGGGGTCGGAGGCCACCGCCGAGGGGCTCTTCCATTGCGCATGGGTGGTGTTGTTCATGATGTAATTCGCGCCACATAACTGGTTGGTGGTGGGGCCGCCGACGACCGCCAGATTTCCCCCTGTCCCTAAAGGTCCCGCGGTACTGGTATCGATGGGATAGCCGCTGCCGCCATTGCAATACACGGCATTGCTCGAAGCATTGGATGACGGCGAGCCATTGGCCGAGGAATTCACCTGGATGCTGGTTGCCGGGCCTCCCGCAATCACGATATGTGCGCCGCCGGAGAGGGTAAGAGATGAAGTGATGGTGGGGTTGAGAATGACCAGGGGCGCGGATGGAGTTCCAGGTGGTAGTCCGCAGGTACAAGAGGCTCCCAGAGGCAACGACTTGACTCCCAGCATGCCCATAAACCATGTATTCGGTTTTTCCTGCACCACGACCTTGAGAAACGGGTAGGAGACGCCGGAAGTGGCGGTAACGCCGGTCACCGAACTGGGGAAAGTCCAGTTGACTGCGACCGCGCCTCCGGGTGTGCTTGCGCCCCATGCGGCGGCAGAGGTGGTCGCAGTATAGCCATTGAATGCTGCATATTGGCACAGCGCAGAGGTGGACGATGAAGAGCAGTCCCCTGCTGTGCCGACCGTAAATCCAGGACTGCTGGTGATGGTGCCCTTTTGCAGGTAAAGCATGTCCATGGCCCCGGCCACGCAAGCGGCGTCGGCGGCCGATTGCGCGGTCTGACGATGAAACCACATGCTGGAGAGGTCGACGGCGAAGCCCACAGAGGCGAGCAGGAATGTGCCCAGAATCAAGAGCAGGAAGACCGAGGCCTGCCCCGATTGGCTACCCAGTTCCACCCCTGCGAAACGAGATGCGGCTTTCATTTTCGTGATAGCTGTATCCTTACAACGCTAGTACACGATTTGGCCCTGAGAGGTGAAGGTCAGTGCATTCGCCAGGCCGGGGAAATTGAGATAGGGAACGTAAGTGTAGGCTACTCTGACCGCGACCGGATTTCCGGTTGCTGCTGTGCTGTTAGCGTAGCTAACAGTAACCGTCATGGCGGAGGTGTTGTGCAGCGAGGCAGACGCAGCGGCGGTGACGACTGCCTGTACATTCGAGTAGGGCGTCTGATTAGTGCACCCCGTATCAGGACCACTGCAGACTGAGCTGTCGGTTCCGTGCATAATGGCGTATCTTACCCCTTCCTGGGCTGCATCGTTCAGTACGCTACAGGTGTAGGCGAACATGCAAAGCTCAAATAACCAAAATACGAGCGAGAAGATTACAGTGAGTGAGACCACCATCTCGAGTGTGGCCTGTCCATCTTCGCGACACCGCCCTCTGGTTCTACAGACTGGGGAAAAACGCAGGCGCCCCTCAGCGGCTAAAGCCGGATCTGTTTTCAATCGCATATGTACGGGCTTTGAAGCCCGTAGGTGAGGACCACTCTCTCCAAATTGAGTCCCGGAGGGACGGCTGAGAGTAGCCCAGGACGTTAGTCCTGGGTTGGCATGTGTTAACGAGCAGTCCCGCAGGGACGGCTGAAAGTTACCCAGGACATGGTCCCGGGTTGGCTGCCCCGAATCGCGGATAGTCCATTTCCAGAAGTGGAGGTACCCCAGGATTGCATCCTGGGGCATTTTCAGCCGCCCCTGCGGGACGGATTCGTTGGCACACGCCAACCCAGGACTGCGTCCTGGGCTACTCTCAGCCGTCCCTGCGGGACTCAAGCTAAAGAGGGTGGCTCCCGCGCAGACTCTGGAGCCCGTGCGTTTCGCGGGCTGAAGCCCGTAGCTTTCAAGGACCGCAGCCAGGACACGACGGGTCATTGGATGCCCCTCATTTCCACCATGCGATGGAAGGTTGGCATGGGGAAGATGGAGGTTGGAATGGGAAGTGGCGGAGTGAAGGTGTAGAGCAGGTCCACCCGGTTCAACTGGAAGGTGGGGGATTCAGGATCAATATCAGGCGTGCCGGTGACGACGCCGGCCCCTGTGCTGGGGGACGTGCATTGAGTGGTGTTGTTGGACGCGTTCACGCCCACCGAACTCGAACATACCTGAACGGAGACGTTGGCGGTGGAAGCGCCGGAAATCCCGATGCTGGCGATGGCAAGATTCGAGACTACTGTGGCAGCGGGCTCGGTAGCCTGGGCAGGCGAAGAGGTGCCTTGGATGGAATACTCCATCGCGTTGCGTGCGGCAGAGTTGAGGGATGTAGCGACGAGAAAGAAGAAGCCGAAGTCCACGGCGTAGCAGACCAGGACGGTAAAGATCGGTAGCATGATTGCGACCTCAACCAGGCTCTGACCTTGCTGCCCCAGGCACAAGCATGCCCAACCTGGCCTATGGAATCGCAGCCAGCTGGGAGCAGGCATGCTCTCGCGGAGTTCTTTCTTCTCGTCCATCGATCCTTCCACCATTGCGATTCTGCGACACGTTTGTTTATCGGCAGCAGTCCGCTCAACATTAGGGCGCTCTTCATAAACAAGAGAGCGACGTTGATAACCTACTTAGGCTTCTTATGTTCCCGCTATATGTTTGGCTTCTACATACACAATCATGACCTATGTAAGTACCTCTCTTTGGTCCCTCGGGAAGGTCTGATTGACACGGCGATTGCTTAGATACAACATTTCATTAGATAGCCGGTGTTATCACTGTCCAGCAGCTCTATAAGGAGAATGACAATGGAGAATTTAAAACGCATTCTATCTAGTGTTCTAAGCGATGAGTCTGGTCAAGATCTTATCGAGTATGCGCTCGTCGCCGCGTTGATCGCCCTGGGAGCCACGGCTGCAATGAACAGTCTGGCCACTAACATCAGCACCGCCTTCTCCACCGTCGGCAGCAAGTTAACCGCTGCGGTCTAGCCTGGCTGCATGCTCAATCCTCGACAGGGATGGCAGGCTCATCGAAGCCCGGACAGATGGTTATCGGACGGAACCAACGAAACCTCTCAACCGGCTTTTCTGGAAGCTTTTAAGTGATGAGTCTGGCCAACGCCGTCTAACTTAATCGGCTGAGCTCGGATTTGGTCCGGTATGGACCTTGCACGAATGCTGATCGAAACTGAATTACTGATCTGAGAGTATCCCGTGGGAAGACTGAATATCGAGTTGGTGTACGCTGCTTGCTCCCTCTTTTGCGCTCTCGTGGGCGCAGTGTATGACGTAATAAGCCGCAGGATACCGAACGCGTTTACCCTTCCCGCGATTTTGTTTGGCCTGCTACTGCATTACAGCCTTGGCGGATGGCGGCAGTTGGGATCGGCAGCTGCCGGCGGCTTGGTGTGCGGCCTGATCTTTCTGCTGTTTCATCTTGCCGGTGGAATGGGCGGCGGAGACGTGAAGCTGATCACCGCGGCGGGTTGCAGCGCCGGGCTCTCGCTGGTTGGTCCACTGCTTATCTTAACGTCGTTGGCCGGCGGAGTCATGGCCATCGGCCTGGCGCTCTATCATCGCCGCCTCAAGCAAACCCTGCTGAACATGTGGGCGCTGGTGGTTCATCACGGGAGAGCCGGCCTGGCACCGCATGCGGACGTCAACCTCAACAACGCGCAAGCGCTTCGCTTGCCCTATGCGCTGGCTATCGCCGCCGGGAGCGGGCTTAGCCTTTGCCGGTTGATGGTGCAGAGGTGAAACCATGAAGGCGAAGCGCCTTCTAATGGCCTTGCTGTTCGCGGTGCTGGTTTCCGGTCTATTCACGTTCTGGCTGAGCCGGCGACTGGCCAAGGCGACTCGTGTCGAGGCGCCGAAGAAGCAACTGTATGTTGCCTCAGGCAAGGCATTGGACGCGGGAGAACAGTTGAAGCCGGGGAGCCTGCAGCTAGTGGAATGGCAGGCAGCGACGCCCCTTACCGGCGGGTTCAGCAAGATCGATGAGATTGTGGGCAGAGTCGTGCTTTATCCGTTGCCCAAGGGCGAACCCATCCTGGAACGGCAATTGGCGGCGGCGGGTGCGGGCGCCGGGCTTACGGCGAAGATTCCCTCGGGCATGCGAGCGATCTCCGTTCGTTCCGACGAGGTAGTGGGGGTGGCAGGCTTCCTGCTGCCTGGCACGCATGTCGACGTGCTGATGACCTATCACTCGGTGACCGCGCCGGAGCCACAGACGCTGACTGCATTGCAGGATGTGGTGGTGCTGGCCGCGGGGCAGCAGATTCAACCCCAGCCCGATGGCAAGCCGATCAGCGTGAACGTGGTGACGCTGCTGCTCAAGCCGGAGGACGCAGAGAAACTGGTGCTGGCGACCAGCCTGGGAGGGATCTATTTCGTGCTGAGAAACGGCGCGGACGAGGAGCAGGCACTGAGTCCGCCGGTGGGGCTCACTCAACTGGCCGGCGCTCCCGCTATTACCCCTGACCCCGGATCGGACACGCCGGCGAACAAACAATTACACCCCAAGCCCAGGGAGTACGAGGTGGAGACCATCCTGGGCGACAAGCAAGTGTTCAATGGCTTTCGCTGAGGCACACAGATTGGTATTCATGAATTGCCGGCAAGGTACATATCGCGCGTTGTTGCCGGTTTTGCTGTGTGCCGCCGCCCATGCCCAGGGGCCGCCAACGATTCCCGCCGCAACGGCTCCTGCCGCCACTGCCGTGCGAGCAGTGCACAGGGGCACATTACCGGACGTAACGACTGAGTTAAGCAGCTCGACAAGATCCGCCAACCAGACACTGCACGTGCTGGTGGGGCGGTCGATTTTTATCAAGAGCGTCACCCGGCTCAAGCGCGTGTATGTAAGCAATCCGGTAGCGGTCGATTCGTTTCCGTCGAGCCCCACGCAGATCGTGGTCACGGCGAAAACACCGGGACTGAGCAGCCTGATCTTGTGGGACGAAGGGGGCCAGTCGGCGAGCTACCTGGTCTTCTCCGACCTGGATGTGACCAGCCTGCAAAGGGAGATTCACGAGGCGCTGCCTTACGACAACATCCAGGTAGAAGCAGAGCTGGATCGCGTTTCTCTCTCCGGCACAGTGTTGAGCGATGCCTCGGCCGAGGCGGCGGGCAAGCTGGCCGCGCTGTATGCGAAAGTTGTGGTCAATTCGGTGGTGGTGAGAGCACCTCATATCAGGCAGGTGCGGCTGCAGGTGGAGATTGTTGAGATCGACCGGTCGAAGGTAGAGCAGTTTGGTATCAACCTCTTCAGCTACGGTAAGAATCAAAGCAATGTCACTACAGGACAGTTTCCTTCGACGCAAGTCTATACGCCCGCCAGTGGCAGTACTCCGTCGACTCTAACCAGCAGCAATCCTCTTAACCTGCTCTTTTACAATTTTGGCCTGAATATCGGATTGGCCCTGCAGGATTTGCAGGCGAGAAATATTTTGCAAATTCTTGCCGAGCCAGCCATTACTACGCTGAGCGGACAGAAGGCCTCGTTTCTTGCCGGGGGTGAGTTTCCCTTTCCGGTGGTTCAGGGTGGAGCGGGCGGGCTTACCTCCATCACGATTCAGTTCCGGCCGTATGGGGTGCGGTTGGAATTTACCCCGATCGTGAATGACGATGGGACGGTGCAGCTGAAAGTGGCACCGGAAGTAAGCGCGCTCGATTACACCAATGCAGTCATCATTTCCGGGTACACCGTTCCTGCCATTTCCACCCGCCGGGCAGAGACCCAGGTAGAACTGCGCGATGGACAGAGCTTCGCCATTTCCGGACTGCTGGACCATCGCACCACAGACATTTTCAACAAGATGCCGGGCATAGGCGACGTGCCGATTCTGGGCCAGCTATTCCGCTCAAAAAATGTCAACCACTCCACCGAGGAGCTGATGGTGATCGTTACTCCGAGCATCGTCGATCCGCTGAACGACATGACTGCGCCCACACCACCGAAACTCCCGGTGCCGATGCTCGACCCCACACAGTTCGATAAAAAGATCGGCAAGCAAGAACCAGCGACGCAACCACAACCAGGGACGGGGAGCCCAAAGTGATGGAGAACGGACACCATGGGGATGGTCTACAGGTGGCGCTACTGACGGTGCATGTGGAACCGGCGGCGCTGGAGCAAATGCGTAGTATTGCTTCCCATATGCCCTGGACGCTGGTTGCTGTGGATTACGAGAACTATTTCTCCAGCACGAAACTTCCAGCGCTTACGCAGCGGGCCATTGATGCCCAGGGCTGCATCGCAGTGGTCGACTTCGATAGGAACCCGGCGCTCGCGCTCGAAACCGCGGAGTGTTTGCGGCAGAGTTTTTACCATAAGATCGCCATCCTGGCGTTCTCGTCTACCACCGATCCGGAGCTGTTGCTGCGGGCCATGCGAGCGGGGTACAGTGAATTTCTCTCCAAACCGCTCGAGCCTGATGAATACACAGATATGCTGACCCGGCTCGACCATCGCTGGTCGTCGAGCGTGGACCGCCCGCTCAATTCTGGAAAAATTCTGTCCTTCTTTGGCGCCAAAGGCGGCGTGGGCACGACTACACTCGCGGTCCATCTGGCCATGTTCCTGGTCCGGGGCTTCGCCAAGAAGGTGCTGCTGATCGATAATCACGCCCAACTCGGCCATGTGGTTCTCTACCTGGGAATGGATGGAAGCAATCATCACTTCTATGACCTGGTGCAGAACGTCAGCCGGCTCGACCAGGAATTGCTTCGCGGATTTATTGCCACGCACGCCAGTGGCCTGGATGTTCTGTCCTCTCCCGATGTTTACGGAAGTGCCTGGAAAACCGACGCTGATTCCGTTGAGCGGACACTGGAATTCCTGAGCACCCAATACGATTTCGTGCTGCTGGATTGCGAAGCGTCGTTCGAGGACATCAACCTTGCTGTGGTTGCTTTCTCCAACTGGATATACCTGGTCGCAACTCCGGAGATCGGGGCGGTGCGCGATTTGTCTCGGTACGTGGACGGTCTTATTCAGAATGAGCAGGCGACCAAGAAGCTGCAGGTGATCATCAACCGTTACTCGTCACACGAGGCGGTCACCATCGAGCAGATTGAAAAGGCGGTGCACCTGCCCATCGCGTTCAAGATTCCTAATAACTATGGGGAACTGGTTCGATCCATCAATATCGGCGAACCGCTGTCGGCAGAAAGCAAGTCGGATTTTTCCTTGCAGATGAGGAAATGGGCGGCCTCGTTACTCAACGTGGCTATTCCTCCGGCGGAGGAGCCGGTGAAGAAGAAATTTGCACTGTGGAAGTAAGTATGGGTTTGCAGCACCAAGGAGTTGCGCATGACTAACTCGACGATCAATGGGGGGACGGCGGGGAAAACCGGGGTGGTTCCCGCGATCGTGAGAACCGCGAAGCCTGTCGCCTTCAAAATGCAGCAGGAAATCAAGGCCGCGGTTCACCTGGGCCTGATCAAGCGCCTGGACCTGGAGAAGATCGCCCTGATGCACGAGAACCCCGCCTCGCAACAGCAACTGGTGGCGGCCATACAGCAATTGATCGGGGAGCAGAATATTCCGCTGTCTTCCGTCGAACGCGACCGGTTGACGCAGGAGGTATTGGACGAGGTCTTCGGCCTTGGTCCACTGGAGCCTTTGCTGCAGGATCCAAGCGTCAACGACATCCTGGTGAACACTTGCAACGCGGTGTATGTAGAACGGCGCGGAGTCCTGGAAAAGACCGCTGTCATCTTCAAAGACGAACGGCACTTGATGCACGTGATCGACAAGATCGTTTCCGCGGTGGGCAGGCGGGTGGACGAATCGTCGCCGATGGTGGATGCCCGTCTCAAAGACGGTTCACGTGTCAACGTGATTATTCCGCCCCTGGCGGTGGACGGCCCTATTCTTTCCATCCGTAAGTTTGGGTCGAAGCCGCTGGGGGCAGAGGACCTGCTGCGCAACAAAGCGCTGACCGAGCCGATGCTCGAGATCCTGAAGGGCGCAGTACAGGCACGGCTGAACATCATCGTCTCCGGCGGTACGGGCGCAGGAAAAACCACTTTGCTGAACGTGCTGTCGGGCTGTATCGACGAGCGCGAGCGCATCATCACCATTGAAGACTCGGCCGAATTGCAGGTGAAACATGAGCACGTAGTGCGCCTGGAATGCCGGCCTCCGAACGTGGAAGGAAAAGGCGCGGTGAAACAGAGAGAACTGGTGATCAACGCGCTGCGTATGCGTCCTGATCGGATCGTGCTGGGCGAGGTGCGTGGGGAAGAGTGCCTGGACATGTTGCAGGCTATGAACACTGGCCACGACGGCTCCCTGACCACCATCCACGCCAACACGCCGCGGGACGCGATCGCGCGCATGGAGACCATGGCCATGATGGGCAGCGTGAGCCTGCCGGAGAAGGCAATTCGGGCACAGATTGCGTCGGCCGTTCATCTGATCGTGCAGATCGCCCGCATGAGCGATGGTTCACGCCGGGTTACGCATATCACCGAACTTACCGGAGCGTTCAGCGATGTCATCAGCATGCAGGACATCTTTCTTTTTGAGAAGGAAGGTTTGGGACCCAATGGGAAGGTAAAGGGCCGCTTTCGGGCGACCGGCATCGTGCCAAAATTCGGCGACAAATTGAAAGCAGCGGGTATCCCGTTGCCAACCGGCCTGCTCGATTACTCGGCGGAAGTGTGACCTAGAGATGGCTCTCCCCGTTCTGGTGTTTCTCCTGATGCTGTTGGCCACCTTCGGGGTGGTAGTGGCCATGACGCGCCCGTCGCCACAGGAGAAGCTCATCGACCAGCGGATGGCGTCGATCCACCAGGCAAAGAGCAAAGGCGGCGCCAGCCCTGAGACGCAGCAATTGTTCAAGGCGACGAACCGCGGCAGGTTTGGCTGGCTGGATGAAATCGTGGAACCTTACGGATTCGCGCAAACGATACAGAAGCGCATATTACAGGCGGGGAGCTCGACCAGCGTCGCTACTTTGATGATGAGCAGTGCAGGTTTGCTCCTTGGCGGATATTTCATTGCGTGGCTCTTCGCGCCCATGGTTCTGATCGACATGGCCGCAGGCGTGGGGCTGAGCTTGCTGCCCTACGGAATTCTTTCGTTCAAGAGAACGCGAAGGATCAAAGCCTTTAACGCAGTGCTGGCGGAGTCCATTGACATGCTGGCCCGGGCTCTGCGCGCGGGCCACTCGGTAGTCGGCGGGATGGAGATGCTGGCAGCGAACGCACAGGAACCAGCGGCCTCGGAATTCGGAGAGATTTTCAAACAGCAGAACCTCGGCCTGCCGATACGCGACGCCCTGATGCAGCTTCTGGATCGTGTTCCCTCGGCCGACCTGCGGGTTCTGGTAACCGCCATCCTGGTGCAGAAGGACACGGGCGGCAACCTTGCCGAGATACTGGATCGGACTGTTTTCGTCATTCGCGAACGGCTGCGGATTCAGGGCGAGATTCAAGTGCAGACCGCCCAGGGAAGACTTACGGGATGGATTTTGAGCTCGCTGCCGGTGGTGATGCTGGTGTTGCTCAACCTGGTGAATCCGGGATACTCGCAAATTCTGCTCACCGATCCATTTGGCCGCAAGCTGGTTTATTTCAGCATCGGCATGCTGGTGGTTGGGTCTTTGATCATTCGTCGCATTGTGAATGGAATCGAGGTATAGCGATGAGCCTGATCTTTTACATCGCCCTGGCGCTTACCGTCTTTCTTCTGGTTGCGATGTTGCTCGCGCCAATGCTCCTGAGACCCTCGCCAGCCGCCAGACGGATGCTGGAGATGGTGCGGAGCACGCGTCCGGACAAGAGAAGCATTGGCTACAAAGAGCGGTTGCAAGGGACGATTCTTTCCCTGGCCGCGGGCCTGCAAGCGCGGTTGGGGTTTACCGAGGACGAAAGGGTGAAACAGCAGTTGTTGGGCGCGGGGATCCGAAGCACTCGAGGCATGAACGCCTATGCTGCCAGCCGCTTCATTGGGCCGGTGATGGGCATCGCGTGCGGAAGCCTGATTCGCGCCAACACGGTTTTCTGGGCTTTGTCCCTGGGCGCGGTTTTTTATCTTGTCCCGGACATGTGGCTGAGGATGAAGATCAAGAAACGGAGAGAAAGAATCAGGAAAAGCCTTCCGGATGCCCTCGATCTGCTGGTTATCTGCGTGGAGGCGGGGCTTGGTTTAGATCAGGCGATGTTACGAGTAGGACAGGAGTTGATCATCAGCCATCCGGATATCCACCAGGAGTTCATTCAAGTCAATCGGGAGCAACTGGCGGGAAAGCCTCGCCTGGAAGCATGGAAGAGCGCGGCGGAGCGTACACAGATTCCCGAGTTCTCGCTATTCGTAAGCATGTTAACGCAAGCGGACCGGTTCGGTACGCCCATTGTCAGAGCGCTGAGCAGGTTTGGTGACGAGATCCGCATGAAACGACGGCAGCGGGCGGAAGAGATGGCGGCGAAGACCAAGATAAAAATACTTTTCCCCCTGGTGCTGTTCATATTCCCCTGCATTTTCATTGTGCTGCTGGCGCCCGCGATTCTGAACATCGCGAAGAATATGCAGTCGTTCAAGTAGTTTGACTGCACACGGAGTTTTACGAGTTATACGAGATTGGGAGAAAGGAGGAGACATACAATGGATTCGACAACATTAGTGCGCATCATCGCGGGTGTTCTGGCGGTGGCTGTGCTCGCATTCCTGATATACCGCAGAAAGCATGCGAAGGTTTAGTTGCGTGTGATGGTCTTCCACACGCTAAGTAAAGGCGCAACGATGACCCTCAGAGATATAACGAGGGGCACCGCGGTAGGCACACGGATCACGATTGCCAACACGTCTCTCACCCGCCTGATTGGTCTGGCGGGCAGGAGAGGACTGGACTCCGGATGTGGGCTGCTTATCCGGCCTTCATCCGGAATCCATACGTTTGGCATGTTGTTTTCTATCGATGTGGTTGCGCTGAGCAAAGATCTTCGGGTGCTCAGGCTCTGGCATCGCCTGGCTCCGTTCAGGATGACCAGTATCAACCTGAAAACACATAGCATGCTGGAACTGCCGGCGGGCCAGATCAGCAATTGCCGGATGCAGGTGGGGGATCAGTTGGAGTGGTGTGAGGGGTGGGGGCGGTGATGAAAAGTCAGGTAGATTCGTACCTCAGGGCTTTACTGTCTGCGTCAGAACTCAACTTACAAATCCAGTCCCGGAGGGACGGCTGAAGTTACCCAAGAGATGGTCCTGGGTTGGCTGCCTCGAATCGCCAATAGTCCATTTCAGAGGTAGAGGCTCCCCAGGATTACATCCTGGGGTATTTTCAGCCGTCCCTGCGGGACTGGTCCGTGCTGTCAAATCCCACCCAGGACTAACGTCCTGGGCTACTCTCAGCCGTCCCTTCGGGACTGAGTTTGTAAATTGAATTCTCACGCAGACGCTAAAGTCCTCTCCGGCGCATTGGTTACGGCCCGGAGTCTGGAGTTCCCGGAGAAGGCCAGCGTGCTCTTTGTCCTCAGACGTGGGCTAGCAAAGAAATGGGCAGCGGCCGTGGTTACGGACCGCTGCCCTGACGACGATAAGAATTTGAGCGCTAACTGCAGGGCTTGCCCGCATCCGGGTGGGCGCCTTTGGCCTTGGCCGCGGCTTCGGTCATATATGCGCCAGCCTTGGTCGTACCGTAGTACTTCGTTCCCTGGCAGTGATAGACCTTGGTGGAGGTGTTCAACCAGACCAGGCCCGGACCACCACCAGGAGCCGGCGTGGTCGAGGTTGGTGTGGCCGCCTTGCTCTTGGGTGAGGGAGCCGCGGGCGGAGTGGGATTGGCAGGCGCCGCGGGAGCGGCGGCCGGAGTTGCAGGAGCCGCAGCGGTCGCGGGCGCAGCACCGGTGGACGCATACCAGGTCTTTACCCCCTTGTGGCCGTGGCAGGCGCCGCTCTTGTTCGCGCCGGTCCAGTAGGACCCGTCATTACACAGCCCGGTAGCACCGGCAGGGGCCCCGGCAGGGGCCTGGGCCACGCCTGCCTGGGAAACGATCATTGCGGTTACAGCCAGCGCGGTAGCCGCCAGCATCGAACGGATCAGTGTCTTCATATGCGCTCCAGTTGAGGTAATCGCGTGAATTTTTTGGGGGCCGAGCCCCCAATACTACGGTGCCCCGGGACTGGAGCACAAGGACTAATGTCGAACGCGTTGGCAGGATGAAAGACACGTCAGCGTGCATCCCGGCTAACGATCGCCACCCGGAAGAGGGGCTTGGTTTTTTCTGCCGGATCTATTTCGTAGGTCTGGCTGGTCTTTGCCGGATCGTAGCCGCGCCATAGCCAGATCATCTCCGCGGGAAACTCGGCTGCGCCATGGCCGGAGTTGTGCGTTCCCTGGCCAAAGCTGAAATGAAAATCGTAATTCTTCAATTTCAAGGCGTTGGCCATGCGGATGTTGGCCAGAGGCCAGCTTCCGTAACGATCATTCTCCTGATCGTTGGCCCCATCCTGCAGCCATACGCGAAGATTGCGCGCGGGCTCGCGCAGAATCTTCTCCGGGTAGTCCTGGCCTCCGTCGGGGATGGCCGGATCTTCCTTCCACTGGATGCTGGTGAAACTGCCGATCCAGGAGATCACGCGGCTGAATTGATCGGGCATCTGCCAAGCTGCATTAAAAGAGCAGATGCCGCCCGAGGACAGGCCAGTAATGGCACGGCTGTAGGCGTCTTTGCGGATGTTGTATTGCGCAGAGACCTCAGCCAGGATCTCATCGCGCAGGAAGCGGGCATAACGCTCACTCACGGTGTCATATTCCGTGCTGCGCATGGAATCTTTGAGGGTGCGATGCCACTGCGTGGCGTAGGCCTGCACAAAGCGGTAGGTCGGCGTTCCCGGCGCATCCGTTACGTCGCCCGGGTTGATGAAGACGCAGATCATGACCGGGATTTTCTTCTGCGCGATCAGGTTGTCGATCACGTTGAGCGCGGGGTTGTTGCCATCGCGCTGGATATACCCTCCACCGTCCTGAAAGACCATGAGGGCCGCGGGAACTTTAGGGTCATAGCCGGCGGGCACGTATATCCAGTACTCGCTCTTCATGCCGTCGTAGATTTTGCTGGTGTGTATGAGCTTTTCCGACAGCTTGCCGGAAGGCACGCCGGCCTGGAGATAAGAGTCCGGGCCGAATGCGGGAAGATCCAGACGTCCGCCGAATTTGGCTCCCGCAATTTGATAGTAAAAGGCGTGCAGGGCGCCCAGCTCTTCGATTCTGGCCACCGCATACCATAACCCGCCGGCGTTCAAGGACTGCATTTGCGGACCGGCGACGCCATCGATGAAGAGCACGGGAGGAGTGGAGGATTGCAAGACAAAGAAGAAGTCGTGGCCCTGACCAGCCCATGCTGTGCCCTCCTGCAATTCTTTCGGGCTGAAGGTGGCGTTGATGGCATCCGCGAGGCCAGGGCTGTGGGATTGGGCCAGGCTTATCAATTGCGAGGCGGTCATCTTGTCGGCGGCGAATGCTGCGAGGCTGAAGAGAGGGGGGAGGGTGAGCAGCAAAAAGATGCATGTACGCATGGCAGGAGAACTATATCGCAGGGGTGCCTGCTTCCATGCGAGGTCGCTCATCGAGGGCGGTTGCCACCCACTCAAGCCAACAGAAGGCTTGAATGGGGCACCCGTCCTTTGTGAGGGAACCAGAGACAGACGGCTTCTACTGCGGAGGCTGATTCGTGCCCGGCGCAGGCGGGGGCTGGGTGCTGTTTGGGCCCTTGTAGACCAGCGGGATATGGAAGGGCAGCTGGGCGTCGGTGGACTTCGATTTGGGCTTTTCCTGAGCAGCAGCAGTTCGTTTGGTGTCTTCGGCCACAACCGTACGCTGCGAGTTGAGACAAAGCCATGTGGTTCGTACATGCTCGAAGACGTGGGAGAAAATGCCCTTTTCAAGCACCGGCCCCTTGTCCGTTTTCCAACTCATCACGTAGGTCCCGTTCACAATGGCTATGTCTCCCACGAAACGCACGCTCACTACTTTTTGCTCCAGTGAGTCGGGTCCAGCACCCTTGACGAGGAGTTGGGCAATCTGCTGGTTGCGGGTGGCCACGTCCCCGGTGGCGGATATCCCGATGAACTGCGGCGCGAGGACCAATTCGAGTCCATATTGATCGCGCTTGGTTACCGCTGCGTTCCAGCGGTCTTCCACCTGCTGCATTTCCTTGAACTCGGGGGACACGGCGGTGGACTTCGCTGGTTGCTGCGCTCCGCAGATCGCTGCCGGCAACGACAAGCAGAAGGCAAGGAGTAGAGATTTCGTTCGAAGACCCATCCTGGTCTCATCATACCGATTTCTACCTTGATTCCCTCAGCGTGGTGCCTGATTCCCTCAGGCCGGTGGGTGCCGGTTGTGGCCTAAACTGAACCTGGAGTTTCCCCCTTTGGCCACTTTTTCTGATGTGTCGTTAGACCGCGGTCTGCCCGCCAGCGTGGAGGCAGAGCGTTCGATCCTGGGCGCGATCCTGCTCGACAATCATTCCTACAACGAAGCAGCGGAAAAGCTTAGCTCGGAAGATTTCTTTCTGGACTCGCACCGGCGGATCTATAGCCGCATGGCGGAGCTGATCGACGCCCATCGTGCGGTCGATATCGTGACCCTGGCGGAGGAACTGGCGCGGCGCAAGGAGGTGGAGGCGGTGGGCGGCGTCGCCTACCTGGCATCGCTTACGGAAGGTCTGCCGCGCCGGCCCAGCATTGAAGAGTACGTCCGGATTGTGAAGGACAAATCGCTCGCCCGGCAACTGATCGTCATCTGCAACACGGCCATCACCCGGGCGGCGGATCAAAGCGATGAGGCGCTGGTGGTGCTGGACTCCGCGGAGTCCGGTCTGCTGGAAGTCTCGGAGCGCGGGATCACGCGTGGTTTTGCCGGCATCCCGGAGATCATTCGCGACTCCTTCGGCACCATTGACAACCTGTACGCGCAACAGAAAGAAGTCACCGGGCTGGCCACCCACTACACCCAGTTCGACAAGATGACCAGCGGCCTGCAGGCTTCGGACCTGATCATCATCGCCGCCCGTCCCAGCATGGGCAAGACGGCTTGGGCCATCAACATTGCGGAGAACGCCGCGGTGCGAGACGGCAAGGTGGTGGCGGTCTTCTCGCTCGAAATGTCCAAAGAGTCGCTGCTGCGGCGCATGCTGGCGTCGCAGGCTTTGGTTTCCATGCAGAAGATCCAAACCGGGTTCATTCCCAGGGCAGACCGGGACAAGTTGATGGAGGCGCTGGAGCGGCTGGCAGAGGCCAAGATATTTATTGATGACACGCCGGCCATCGCGCTCTCGGAGATGAGGGCCAAGGCGCGGCGGCTGCAGCGGCAGCAGGGCGTGCTGGACTTGATCGTGATCGACTATCTGCAACTGATGACCGCCTCCACCTTCGGAGCGGGCGCCAAGCGTTACGAAAACCGTACCCAGGAGGTTTCCGCCATCTCACGCGGCCTGAAGGCGTTGGCCAAGGAGTTGCGGGTTCCAGTGGTTGCGCTCTCCCAGCTCAGCCGCGCCTCGGAGCAGCGGGGCGGCGACAAGAAGCCGATGCTCTCCGATCTGCGCGAATCAGGCTCCATCGAGCAGGATGCCGATGTGGTCGCCTTTATCCATCGCGACAGTTACTACAACAAGGACGAGAACGGGGAAGAAGATCCCGACTCGAAGAACAAGGCGGAGATCATCATCGCGAAGCAGCGAAATGGTCCCACCGGCTCGGTGCATCTCGCTTACCGGGCCGACTGCACGCGCTTTGAAAACATGGCCTTCGGTGAAGCGCCGGGCGAATACTAAAATGGGCAATGTTTACTCGACGCGTTTGGGCTGAAGTCTCCCGCGGCCACCTGCTCGCCAACTATGAGAAGCTGCGGCATGCGGCGGGTCCCCAAGCTGATCTGATGCCGGTAATCAAGGCCAATGCCTACGGCCATGACTTGCTGCTCTGCGCCCCATTACTGGCCGGAGTGGGAGCCGAATGGTTAGGAGTAACCGGAGCCGACGAGGGCGCCGCGGTGCGCGCCGTCTGCCCCCAGCCGCGCATTTTGTTGCTGTCTGGAATCCTGGGCGGAGAAGCAGACCTGGTGATTGATCAGGGGCTAACCCCGGTGGTTTGGGAGCCCTGGCAGCTGGACCTGCTGGAGACAGCCGCGACGGCGCGAGGCCTACCGGCGGGGAGCCTGGCGGTTCACCTGGAGATCGACACCGGCATGTCGCGGCAGGGCGTGCGAGTGGTGGGAACTGATGTCTCCGCGGAAGCTGCTGCCGTGTTACGGCGTTTTCACCCTGGCTCCTGCCTCCGGCTGGAGGCGGTGATGACTCACTTTTGCGCCCCGGAAACGATGTCTTCCCACCGCCCCAATCCTCAGTTGGCAGCCTGGCGGCGGCGCTGGAATTCATCTTTGCTCAAGACTTGCGCCCCCAGTGGCTGCATGCAGGCAACTCCTCCACCATCGTCGCCGGATCCGACCGGCAGGCCCTAATGGAGATGGCGTCGAGCGCGGGGATGCGGCTGATGTTGCGCCCTGGACTTGCCCTCTATGGCTGCCTCGACCGCCTTACCCTGGACGGGATTTCATGGGATGGCGAAGATCCGTGCTTTGCCCCGGTGCTCAGCTGGAAGACCCAGGTGACCTCGTTGCGCACTCTGCAGCGCGGTGAGAGCGCCGGCTATGGTCATACTTTCACCGCCGAGGGTGAGACGCGCCTCGCCCTGCTGCCGGCCGGCTATGGCGACGGGGTCAATCGCTTGCTCTCCAATCGCGGGCACGTTCTCATCCGAGGGCAGGAGGCGCCCATCGCCGGCCGCGTCTCGATGGACCAAACCATGGTGGACGTGACCGGCATTCCCGGGGTGGCTATCGGCGATGAGGCGGTGCTGCTGGGGAGGCAGGGCACGGGATCGATCGACGCGTGGGAACTCGCGGACCTGACCGACACCATACCGTGGGAAGTGCTGTGCGCGATCAACGCGCGGGTTCCGCGGGTGCTGGTGGAGTAGGTTGCGGGTTCAAGAAACCGCAGATCCCTCCACTACGCTACGGTCCTATGACTGACACAGGTGGGAGCGGGCTCAGGTTTAGTGCCGCGCCTACGGCGCTCAGATCGTCTTTGGATTGATTCCCAGCCCTTCCGGGCTGGGCTCACGTTTAGCGGCCGGCCCTCCGGGCCTCGCATCGATTTTGCAGTGTCATTCCTCACCATCTTTTTCGGCCCAGGTACGCTTTGGCGAACCTGGGGCACCCGTCCATCTCCTCGAGCTAGGTTTGGGTGGAATAGACTAATAGAAGCTATGTTTATCGATGAGGCACGAATTCGGGTGAAGGCAGGGGACGGCGGCAATGGCTGCGTGGCCTTCCGGCGGGAGAAATTTGTTCCCCGCGGCGGTCCCTCGGGTGGTGATGGGGGACGCGGCGGCGACGTCATTATGGAATCGAGTGAGCGCCACAATACCCTGGTTCACTTCCGTTTCAATCCCGAACATAAGGCGCAGCGCGGACGTCACGGCGAGGGCTCCAACTGCAGCGGCAAAGAGGGCGAGGATGTGATTTTGAAAGTGCCGGTCGGGACCGTCCTCTACGACGACGAGACGGGCGCGGTGGTGCATGATTTTTCCCGCCCCGATGAGCGCATCATCGCCGCCAAGGGCGGACGAGGCGGACGAGGGAATCAGCATTTCGCCACTGCCGTTCACCAGGCCCCGCGGGAATCGGAAGCCGGGCGGGAGGGAGAAGAACGCGCCTACCGGCTGGAGCTGAAACTGCTGGCCGACGTGGGGCTGGTGGGGTATCCCAACGCGGGAAAGTCGACGCTGATCTCCCGGATCTCCGCGGCCAAGCCCAAGATTGCAGATTATCCATTCACCACCCTGGAGCCCAACCTGGGAGTGGTCTCGGTGGGAGAGCCGCCGCATGAAGATAGCTTTGTGGTGGCTGACATCCCTGGTCTCATCGAAGGCGCCCACCTGGGGGCGGGCCTGGGAATGCAGTTCCTGCGCCATATCGAGCGCACCCGGCTACTGGTGCACCTAGTCGATGTTTCCGATGCCAGCGGCCGTCCTGACCCGGTGGAGGATTTCCGCGTCATTATGGACGAGCTGAAGAGCTTCGGCCATGGCCTGGAGGGAAAACCGATGCTGGTGGTGGCCTCCAAGACCGACGTGGCCAACCCGGAGAAACTCAAGAAGCTGCGCGCCATGGCCAAGCGGCGCAAGCTACCCTTCTTTGCCATTTCCGCGGTGAGCGGGACAGGCATCGCGGAGCTGAAATACGCCCTGGGTGAGCGGGTGCACGCATCCCGCGAAGCGGAGATCGCTCCGGTGGCAGCGCCTACGATTCTGGCTGAGTATTAATCCTTAGACGGTCACCAAACGGGCTGCGGGCACTGGGACCAACGCGCGCCGCGGGGCGGGAAATTGAACCAGCTCCCAGGCGGATCGATCGCGCAGCAGGCGGGAGACCAGGGCAGTGTGCATGGCGTGCCCAGCCCGCTGAGCCACGACCCGGCCCAGGATGCGATGGCCAACCAATGCCAGATCACCAATCAGGTCGAGTACTTTATGGCGGACGAACTCGTCGTCAAAGCGCAGCGGTCCGTTTTGCACCGCGCCCCCGCAAAGAATAATCGCATTCTCTTCCGACGCTCCGCGGATCAGACCCATGTCGCGCAGCATCTTCTCGTCTTCGCGAAATCCGAAGGTGCGGGCGGCCGCAATCTCGGCGCCGTAGGATCCAGCGGCCAAGTCGACGGTGAATGCCTGGCGGCCGATCGGGTCGGGGAAATGGATGTCGTAAGTGATGCTGTAGCCTTCGCCGGGATAAACGGCGATGAACTTCCCGTTCTCCCTGACTTCTACACTCTTCAAGATGCGCAGATATTGCCGCCGGCGCCGTTGGCTGCGGATGCCTACACGGGCGAAGGCTTCCACATAGGGCGAGGCGCTCCCGTCGAGGATGGGCAACTCCAGATTGTCCAGCTCAATGATGACGTTGTCGACGCCCACGCCGATGAGGGCGGAAAGAAGATGCTCGGTGGTAGAGATGAGCACGCCCTGACGCATGATGCTGGTGGCGTAGCTGACCTTGGCGACATTTCTGCCTGTCGCTGCAATCTCGTAGTTGTCCAGATCCGTGCGGCGAAAGACCACGCCGGAACCAGCAGGCGCGGGCAATAGCCGCATGTTTACCGGCGCCCCGCTGTGGAGACCGACTCCCGAGAACTCGATCACCGACGCGATGGTCTTTTCTAAATGCTCTAATTCGACCAATGAGTATTCCTGTTTGCAAATGCTTGCAAAACCATAGACTACATACGATGAAAAAAGGTTTACTGTGTCAAAAATGCCACAAACTGATCGGGGTAGAGGGCGTACCACAAGGGTGCTAGGGAAGCCAATGAAAACATACCGTGAGCTGAGTGGCGCCGTGGCCAAACGACGTCCAGAAATGCTGGAAATGATGGCCCAGCTGGTTCAAGTCGAATCTCCTACCGAAGACCGGGCGGCGGTCAACCGCTGCGTAGCCTTGCTGGAGAAGTGGATCCGGGCCGCCGGGGGCAAGACCAAGCGCAGCCGGCAGAAGACGGCGGGGGACCTGTTGATCGGCCGCTTTGGGCCGGCGCGGGGAACTCCGGTGATGCTGCTGGGCCACCTGGACACCGTGTGGCCGCTGGGCACGCTCAAGAAGATGCCCTTTCGGCTGCGCGGGGGCCGGGCCTGGGGTCCAGGTGTACTGGACATGAAGGCCGGGGTGGTGATGGCGATGACCGCGCTGCGCTTGTTGAGTGAAGCGGACCGCCTGGCTCGGCCGGTCATCCTGCTGCTTAATAGCGACGAGGAGACGGGCAGCGAATGTTCCCGGGCGCTGATTGAATCAGTGGCCAGGTAAGTGCGGCTCCGTCTTTGTTCTGGAACCCGCCCAGGGCTTGGCTGGGGCCTACAAGACGGCGAGAAAGGGAGTGGCCAACTATCACTTGCAGGTACACGGCGTCGCTGCCCATAGTGGGGTGGATTTCAGCCAGGGACACAGTGCGGTGCTGGAACTCGGGCGCCAGATCGAGCGCGCCAGTGCCTTCACGGATCCGAAGCGCGGCATCACCGTCAATGCCGGGGTGATCGGGGGCGGCACGCGGTCGAATGTGGTGGCCGCCGAGGCCTGGGCGGAGTTCGACGTGCGGATTGCCCGGGCTGCCGATGGGCCACGCGTGGATCGCCGCTTCCGGTCGCTGCGCGCGGTGGATCGCCGATGCGGGCTGGAGGTGGCGGGGGGCTTGAACCGGCCGCCGATGGAGCGCACTGCGGGGACGGTCGCGCTTTTCCGCCGCGCCGCAACCATTGCCGCAGGATTGGGTTTTCAACTGCAGGAAGCATCCACGGGCGGCGGCTCGGACGGGAATTTTACTTCGGCCCTGGGTATCCCGACGTTGGATGGAATGGGAGCAGTGGGGGAAGGCGCACATGCCGACCGGGAATCTATTTTGATTGATACGCTCGTTCCCAGAACAGCACTATTAACAGCGATGATTGGCGGCCTTTCCCTGGAATAGGCCGGAAAGGGGGACCCAAATGCTGATTGCAGTTGATCTCACCCTGCTGACCGTGTTCGTTCTGTGCTCCACAGAGTTGCTGATTCGAAAAAAGTTGCACTGAGGGGCTAAAGAGGATGCGGCCAAAGTCGGGGGGGAAGGGAAAACCCATCCCCTCAGCGGCTAAAGCCGTTCTTGCTTTCAATCACTTACGTACGGGCTGAAGCCCGTACCCTGCAAAGACCGGAGTCCGTAAGAGTCAGGCGCGAAGGGTTGTTTATCCCGGCCTTATCCCAGATATCAAAGGCGGGTCTCTGCTGCTTCCAGCATGGCAGCGACCAGGGCTAAGGGCAGTCCAACTACATTGAAATAGCAGCCGCTGATGCGGGGAATCCACCGCCCCGCATATCCCTGGATGGCGTACGCGCCTGCCTTATCCATGGGTTCACCAGTGGCCACGTAGCGGGAGACTTCCTCCGGCGAGAGGGTTCGCATGGTGACCTGGGTCAGCTCCGCCGCTACTTCGACGGTTGGCGGCGAGCTCGATCCCCAGGCGACTGCCACCCCGGTGACCACCTGGTGGGTGCGCCCGGCGAGCAGGAGCAGCATGCGCTCGGCATCCGCAGGGTCAGCCGGCTTGCCCATCACCTCTCCATCGCAGACTACGACGGTATCGGCGCCCAAGACGATGGCCGGCTGATGCCGGGCAAAGACTTCTTCGGCCTTCTCCCGGGCGAGCCTGGTGGCGAAGCGGATGGCGTCCTCTTCTGGCCGGCGCGACTCGGGCACGGAGGAGGCCTGGACATCGAAATCGTAGCCCGCCTGGGCCAGTAGCTCCCGCCGTCGCGGCGAGGCAGAAGCAAGGATGAGCTTGGAGTTCACGAAACCATTCTCCGCTTGAATTGTTACAGTTCGCTCAAGCTGGTGCCCGCACGGACACCCTTGCGGTCGCAGACAGCCCAAGCCATGCGTGGGGTATTGTGGGCGATTCCGAAACGGCCGTCAGGCCCCAGCAGGATGATGCCCCCATGTCCCTGGAGGCGCGCATAGAGATACGTGATGGCGTCCTGGGCAGCCTGTTCCGGCCCCAGTTGCGGCACCCGGTCGACCGCCCACTTGCCCAGCACCAGCTTCATGATGGGTTCACCCCACCCGGTCAGCGACGCGGCCGCGCTGCGATTGTCAGCATAGCCACCGCAACCGATGAGGGACGAGTCCCCTACCCGGCCGGGGGCCTTGTTGAGGGTGCCCCCGGTAGAGGTGGCTGCGGCCAGATTCCCGGCGGCATCGAGCGCAACGGCGCCCACGGTGTCATGGGAGTTCGCCGGGGGTTGTGTACCCTCAAAGGTGAGGTCTGGAATGCCTGCCCGCTCCCGCTCCTGGGCCTCGGCCAGGCGCAGGCGTTCGCGCTCCAGCACCAGCTCCTGGTTCTCGATCAGCTCGATGCCCTGCTCATGGGCGAACTCTTCCGCGCCCCGGCCGACAAAATAAACGTGCGGACTGCGTTCCAGCACCAGGCGGGCCGCCTGGATGGGATTTCTTAACCGCTCCACGCAGGCCACCGCGCCGACCCGCAGGGTGGCGCCGTCCATCAGCAGGGCATCGAGCTGTACCCGGCCGTCCCGGGTAAGAAAGCTGCCCCGGCCGGCATCGAAGGTCTCGTCGTCTTCGAGTAAGGTGACGGCCGCCTCTACTGCGTCCAGCGCGGAGCCTCCTTCCTTCAGGAGGGAGAAGCCCGCTTTGACAGCCCGCATCACGCCGCGGCGATGAGCTTCCAGTTGATCATCGGGGATATCCCAGGCTCCGCCGTGAAGCAGCAGAACGGGATTACGTGCCGTCATCATCAGGCACGGGGCGCGGGGCGAAGATCGGAACCTAGATCCGGGGCGCTGCTGCGGGCCGCAGTGGCGGCCGGGGCACTCTGGACCTGGTTGCTGACCAAGGCCGGGGAGGTCTTGGTTCGTGAATAGGTATAGCTGATGCGGTGGATGACAGTGATGGTGGACAAGACGGCCAGTACCCAGAGGACCGGGGCCATCACTCCCCAGCGATTGAAGAGCGCCCCCAGGATGATGAGAACCACACGCTCCGGGCGCTCCATGAAACCCACCTTGCAGGAGCCAATCAGGGCTTCGGCGCGGGCCCGGGTGTAGCTGACCATGAGCGAAGTAACCATGACAAAGGCGGCCAGAACGACATAGAAGAAGCGATTGCCGCGGGCGTAGAACACGAGCAGGCCAAAGAAGAGGACGACGTCGCTGTAGCGATCGATCACCGAATCGAAGAATGCTCCGAAGATGGTGACCTGGTCCGTCTGGCGGGCCACCCGCCCGTCCACCATGTCGAAGATACCGGCCCCGATGATGACCAGCCCGGCGTAGAGGAACATGCGGATGTAATTGTGCTCGTTGGCGAAACCGAAGAGAATGGCGGCGACGGTATTGATCAACAGGCCCAGGAAGGTGAGCACGTTGGGCGAGATGCGGGTGAGCGCCAGCCCATCGACGATGTACTGCAGGATGACGCCGCATCCCCGGCCGAAGGCGCTAGTCCAAGTCATGTCGACGTCCGGTCGAGGTCATTGCGCCTCGTCGTGAATAGTGGTCAGCTTGAGAATCTCCAGCTCACGCTTGCCGTTGGGAGTCACAATGGCCGCAATGTCCCCGACCTGCTTGCCCACCAGTCCCCGGCCGATGGGCGAGGTGGTGGAGATCAGGCCCTGGTTCACGTCGGATTCTTCGCTGGTGACCAGTTTGTAGGTGATCTCCTCGTTTTTGGTGGTATCGAAGACCACTACGGTGGAGCCAAACGCAATCCTGTCCTTGGGAATATTGGTCAGGTTGACCAGGGAGAGCTCCGCCATACGCTTCTTGAGCTGCCCCAAGCGGGCGTTGACGAAGACCTGGCGCTGTTTCGCCATGTGATACTCGGCGTTTTCGCTCAGATCCCCCAGCGAAGCTGCCTTCTTGATCTCGATGGGCAGATCGTGGGTGAGCTCGTGCTCCAGCTCGCGGATCTGTTCTTCCAGCTTTTTCTTTATGTGTTCTGGCATTTGGTGATGTTCCCAACGAGGCCGATGAGCCCAAAGGAGGTACGACCAACGAGGTGCAAGACACGATTATACGACGGACCAGCACCGCCGTTCTTGCTCGCACCCGGCTCGCGGAAGTCTTTTCCGGCGGCGTCAACGCCGGGAATCATCGCCGGGAGTCATGCGCCCGGAGTCCAGGAAGCTCTGCAGAATGAGCACCGCGGCTACCTGATCGATCACCGCACGGCGATCTGCCGGCAGGCGGCCGGCAGCATCCAGGTGACGATGCGCCTCGGTGGTGGAGAGCCGTTCATCCCAGAGGGTAACGGTGACCCCGGTCTCCTGCTGCAGGGCCTGGGCAACGGCCTGCGCCTTGAGCGCCTGGGGGCTGATGTCACCGGACATGTAGAGGGGATTGCCTACCACCACCTGGGCGCAGCCATATTTGCGCACCAGGCGGGCCAGGGAGCCAAGATCCTGGCGACGGTTCTTGCGCACCAGGGTGAGCACGGGCTGCGCGGTGAGCCCCAGTTCGTCGGAGACGGCCACCCCGATGCGGCGGTCGCCGACATCCAGACCTAAAATCCGGCCCTGAGTACGATTCTCGATGGGTACCTCCTCTGGCGATGGCTCGATTTGCTTGATTCCAGGCACCGATTCCACCTAGCACAGGTTACCGCCAGAGCGGTAAGAGGAATCGCATCATAAAATCCAGGAGGAGAATCCAATCCAACAAGGTTTCCCTGTGCGACGTTTCCTGGTGGTTTTTTTTCTGCTGGTGACCCTGCTTGCGGTCTGGCTGGGCACCCGCGAACTCATTTTGCCTGCCGGCCCGCCGGCGGAGACCTTTGTCGAAGTGGTTCCGGGCATGGGCTCGCGGACCATCGCGGCGTTGCTCGCGGGCCAGGGAATTATCCGCAGCCCCTACGCCTTCGATCTTTGGCATGTGCTGCGCGGGGGAACGCTGAAGGCGGGAGAATACCGCTTTGCGCAGCCGGCGACACTGCCCGAGGTATACACCCGCTTGGTGCGGGGGGATGTTTACACCCGGACGGTGACCATTCCCGAGGGCTTCAACCTTTTCGACATTGCCCAGGCTGTCCAGGATGCGCAATTGGGATCGAAAGAGAGCTTTCTGACCGCCGCCAACCAGGACGTAGCCCTGATTGCCGATCTCGACCCAGGGGCCAAAAACCTGGAAGGATACCTCTTTCCCGATACCTACCGTTTTCAGCGGCATCAGCCGCCCAGCCAATTGCTGGCAGCTATGGTGAGGCGCTTCCGGCAGAGCAGCGCCTCGATCGGGGTGGCCGGCGACTATCACCGGATCGTGACCCTGGCATCGCTGGTGGAGAAAGAAACCCCGGTGGCAGAGGATCGCCCGCTGGTGGCGAGCGTGCTGGAGAATCGCCTGGCCAAGGACATGCCCCTGATGACCGACCCCACGGTGATCTACGCCGCACTGCTGGAAAAGCAATATCGGGGGGCAATTTATGCGTCCGACCTGAAGCGGGACTCGGCCTACAACACCTACCGCCATGCCGGCCTGCCGCCGGGCCCGATCTGCAGCCCGGGCATCGCTTCGCTGCAGGCGGCCATGCATCCCGCAGACAGCAAGTTCCTCTATTTTGTTGCGGATGCGGGCGCTGCAGGCCACTCCCGGTTCGCCACTACGCTCGAAGAGCACGAGCGCAATGTGAGCGCCTACCGGCGGGGGCTGAAGGATGCCCAGGGGACCCCTTGAAGAGACAGCGGGGGAGGCCTGCCCTCCACGCCGTAAGTTTGCGATTGCACTATACTCGCATTTCCCGAGTTGAATGAATGCGGAGAGACTGGTTGAAGTTCTTGGCGCTGCTGGTACCGGTCTTGACCGGATGCCTGAGCCACACCCGCAGCCTCCAGAAGCCGATAGTAGCCGGCACCGTCCTGAATGCCGACGCAGTGCAGTTGGTGGAGGCCGTCAACCGCCGCTACGACCAAGTGAATTCGCTGACCGCCACGGTGGATTTTGCCGCCTCGGTGGGGGGCGCCCATACCGGCAAGGAGACGGATTACACCTCCTTCCATGGTTATATCCTGTTCCGCAAGCCGCAAATGCTGCGCGTGATTGGACTGCTGCCGGTGGTGCGCACCCATGCGTTTGACTTGGCCAGCAACGGCCAGACCTTCACCATGGTGATACCGCACTACAACAAGGCCATTATTGGGAGCAATGCGGTTACCACCCGGGCGAAGAACCCGTTCGAAAATCTGCGTCCTGATGTCTTCCTGGACGCGATTCTGATTCGCAGCATCAACCCGGACTGGATCGTGTCGCTGACCCACTCGACCAAGTTGGAGCCGCAGACGAAGCAGATCATCGAGACCCCGCAGTACGACCTGACGGTATTGAAACCCGGGAGCCGGAGTTCTTCCCCCGCCCTACCGCAGGTGGACAAGCCGGTGCGGGTCATACACTTCAGCCGCGTCAATCTCATGCCCATTGAGCAGGACATTTACAACGCCGACGGCGATCTGGAGACCCAGGTCATTTACGGACCCTATCAAGACTTCAATGGAACCCAATTCCCTGGCACCATCACCATCAACCGGGTGATCGACGAATACAAGATCACGCTTACGGTGGAGAAGGTGACCCTGAATCAACCGCTGGCCGATGACCAATTTGAAACCAAGGTGCCTGCAGGCTACAAGGTGGAGAAGATGCCGTAGGCTGCCAGCGCTAAAGCGCGTGATGAGAGTCGAGGCGCTTTCACGGAGCGCTAAAGCGCTCCCCCCGCATAAATGCGGGGGCTCCCACCAGCGCAGCTACTAGAGCAGACCGGCGCGGGTGGCGTGGGCGTGGATCTCGCGGTTGATTTCGAGCGCCAACGCCAGAGAATCGCGCGCCTGCTGTGGGGTTACCCGCGGCGGCCTGCGGGTACGAACCGAATCCAGAAAAGACTGGATTTCGAGCAGCAGCGGTTCCCCACCCTGGACCGGCGGCTTACTGGCAGCCAGGTTTTGCTCCCCGCTCTCGCCCGGAGCCACGTTGATAATCAGCAGATCCTGACGGGCATAGTCGATGGACAGGTACTGATGAGGCTGGAAGAAACGCAGCTTGCGCACGGTTTCCGTGCTCACGCGGCTAGCGGTGAAATTGGCGACACAGCCGGAAGCAAACTCCAGGCGAACGTTCGCGATGTCGACCTTGGGGGACAAAATCCTCAGCCCCACAGCGTGCAGCTGGCTTACCGGAGAGCGCGCGAAGCTGAGTACGATGTCCAGGTCGTGGATCATCAGGTCCAGCACCACATCCACGTCCAGAGCGCGGCGATGGAAGACGCTGAGGCGATGAGCTTCGAAAAACATGGGCCCATTGACTAATGGCTCAGCCGCGGCGACCGCGGGGTTGAAACGCTCCAGCAGGCCCACCTGCAGGATCCGCCGGCTGGCTGCCGCTTGCCCGACCAAGGCATCGGCCTCGGCCAGGGTCACAGCGATGGGTTTTTCCAGCAGGACATCGAGCCCCTGGGCCAGTGCCTGAGTGGCCACGGAATAATGGGCGGACGTGGGCACGCAGATAGAGACCGCGTCCAGGTGGAGTTTTCCCGCGCTGCATGCCTCCAGGCAGGCTTCGGGCGAGGAAAAGACGGGGAGGTCCCCCTGCTGGCGCAGCATCTCGGCCGCGACCGGGTCGGTCTCCGCCACCGCGGCCAGGCGCACTCCGAAACCGTCCTGCTCCAGCTGGCGATAGACACGCAGATGGTTGCGGCCAAAGGCCCCGGCGCCGAAGACAGCTACACTCAGCACCTGTTCGCTGGTCATCGGCAACCGGAGCGGGAGACGGTGGCGCTGCAGCAATCAAAATGCGCTCGGCTGCGGTCCGTATCTAGCATGGGCTTATGGAGTTATATCCAGCGCTTGTGGGGGAAGGTTGAGTTCCGTCAGCTATTTTCCCTGCACTGCGCCGAGGCATTTGGAGTAGAGGGCGAGTAATTGGTTGACGTGATCTTCAGGTTTAGAACCGGTGGCGGCGACAAAGCCCGCAGCCGGCGACGTGCCCTTTCCCAGCCCCGCCGACGCAGCGACAAACTTCAACAGATCCAGGGCGATATCTTCATTGCGGCGCGAGCCATTCGGGGTGGTTACAGCCTGTTCCATGTGCTTCCTCCGTGGCGATGCTACCAGAAGCGCGGTCGAGTATGCTGCTACTTGCAGCGAGTGGGCGGCAAAGGGGATCTCCGTGGCAGTGGTCGCGATCCAGCAGATTCGGCGCATGCGGGGGGGAGCCCAGAGCCACCTCATGCTGGCCTCGGACAACCATCTGTACGTGGTCAAATTCCGCAACAATCCCCAGCATGTGCGAGTCCTGGCCAATGAGCTGCTGGCCACCCGGCTGGGCGCCGCGATCGGGCTTTCCATGCCCCACTCGGAGGTGATCGAGGTGACCGACTGGCTGATTCGCCACACTCCCGATCTGCATATGGAGTTTCGCGGCGGCCTGCAGCCCTGCCTGCCGGGGCTTCACTTCGCCTCGCGCTGGGTGGGGGGGCTGATGCCCGGGCAGGTGGTCGACTATCTGCCTGAGGAGCAGCTGCTCGAAGTGCGCAATCTGAGCGAGTTCGCGGGCATTCTGGCGCTGGACAAATGGACCTGCAACATCAACGGCAGGCAGGCGGTGTTTCAGAAGAGCCGGCGGGAGCGCCGCTACCAGGCTACCTTTATCGACCAGGGGTATTGCTTTCATGCCGGGGACTGGAAGTTTATCGATGCCAGCCTGGGCGGGGTGTTTGCTGAAAACACCGTCTACCGCGGCGTCACCGGCTGGCCGAGCTTCGAACCCTGGCTAAGCCGCATCGAGAACCTGGCCCCGGAGACAGCGTTTGCCATTGCGGAGATCATCCCACCGGAATGGTATGGGGGCGACCTGAGCGCCCTGGAGACACTGGTGGAACGGTTGCTGGCGCGCCGGGCGCGCGTGCGGGAGTTGATTGTGGCGTTCAGGGAATCGGCGAGGAAGCCGTTTCCGCATTGGGGAGGGGAGGGGGACGAGAGGGTGCGGGAGGGGTGGAAGGCGGGAATGTCGGTGCAAGATAGTGGAGGCTTGGTGTGAAGGGTGCGGAGGAACTTGACGAAACAGGTACCACAGCTCGAGATCGTTATCAGACCACGGTAGTTGCGAAACTGCCTTAGCTGGGATAGAAGGAGGGACATGGCGGAGCGGAAACAGTGCGAGTTTCAACTAATCCGTTATGTGCCGGACCCGGTAAAGAATGAGTTCGTCAATATTGGGGTGCTGCTGCGCGCCGCGACGGGAGAACAGACCGTGCTGCGCTTTACCCGGGACTGGGCCCGCGTGCTCTGCCTCGATCCGGATGCGGACACCCACATGCTGGAAGCGCTGGAGATCGAGATCGGACATCGCTTGCGGTCCCAGCCCGCTGACCACCCCAAGCCCATCCTCGATCTGCTCGAAAGGTCGCTTTCCAACGGGGTCCAGATGACCGAAACCAAGGGGTATCTGGCGGAGAGCTTTCTTTCCGGGGTGGAGGATCTGATGCGCCTCTATGTCGATAACCCACGGCGGGAACGGAAGCAGCGCCGCGGCGGACGCGCAGCGCTGGTCGCGGCCATGCGCACGCACTTCGAGGCCGCCGGGGTGTGGACGCTGATGCGCAAACACATCGCTGCCGCCAGCTACACCCGGCCCGGCGATCCATTGCGCATCGACTGCGGCTATCGCAATAGCAAGATGAAGATGTTCCAGGCGATCTCGCTGGAGGGCGGGGTGGATGAGGCGAAGCTGCTGGCCTTCGCCGCCCCGGGACTTATGGCCGGGGTGAAGCGCGTGGATAAAACAGAACTCGAGTTGACCGCGATCGTGGAGTCGATCGGCTGGCCGGAAGGCGACAACGAGCCCGACGAGGAGCGGAGCCTTCGCTACGACTATGCGCGGGAGACCATGGAGCATTACAGCATCCGTGTGCTGGCCGCTGACCGCTTGGCGGACATCGCCGAGACCGCGCGCGTCGAGCTGAAAGTGTAGCGCGGGGACGGGGATGGGATAATCGAAGCAAATGAACGCCTCTCCTACCGTTGGCGTGGTCATGGGAAGCAAGAGCGATTACGAAGTCCTTCTTCCTTGCATTGACCTGTTGCGGGAGTTCGCCATCCCCCACGAAGCGCGGATCGTTTCTGCGCATCGCACTCCCGACTGGCTTTTTCAATATGCCGAGCAGGCCGAGCCACGGGGACTGAAGATCATCATCGCCGCCGCCGGCGGGGCGGCGCATCTGCCGGGAATGCTCGCCGCCAAGACCATCCTCCCCGTGCTGGCGGTGCCGGTGCCTTCCACCTGCTTGCAGGGCATTGATTCTTTGCTATCCATTGTGCAGATGCCTAAGGGGGTTCCGGTGGCCACGCTGGCCATCGGCAAACCGGGCGCCGCGAATGCTGCGTTGCTGGCGGTGGCTATCCTGGCCAGCCACGACGCGGAATTGGGTCATCGGCTGCGTGCCTGGCGCGAGGCGCGCAGCCAGGAAGTGCTGCAAGCGGAGTTGCCAGAGTGAGCACAATCGTTCAGGGCTCGACCATCGGCATTCTGGGGGGTGGTCAGCTGGGCCGCATGACGGCCATGGCGGCACGGTCCATGGGCTACCGGGTGCAGGTGATGGATCCCGATCCTTCCTGCCCGGCGCGTTTTGTGGTGGATGCCTGTTTTGTGGGGTCCTGGGATGACGCCCGCGCGGCCGCCGACCTGGCTCGCGGCTGCGATGTGATCACGCTGGAGATCGAACAGATTTCTATCGCCTCGCTGGAAGCTGCGGCCCGGCATGCTCCGGTGCGGCCAGGTAAGGAGATCCTGGCTATGGTGCAGGACCGGATCTCGCAAAAAAACTGGTTGCGGGACCAGGGCTACCCGGTGGGCGCTTACCGGGCTGTTTATTCGGAAGAGGATCTGCTACAGGCTGTGGCGGAACTGGGGCCGCGGATTTATTTAAAGCGGGCCCACGGCGGTTACGACGGACGGGGCCAGGTGAAGCTGGACGGGTCGGAGGCAGCCCGCGTAGGCGACGCCTGGCGGGCGTTAGGGGAGGAGCCCTGCGTGGCCGAGCAGGCGTTTGATCTCCAATCCGAGATCTCGGTGATGGTGGCGCGCAATCCGAGCGGTGAGGTGGTGGCTTACCCGGCTGCGACCAACCATCATGAACAGCAGATCCTGGTTTGGAGCGCGCTTCCCTCCTCCATACCGCCCACTCTGGAAAAGCGGACCCAGGAAATTGCCACCACCATGGCGCGCCAGCTCCAGCTGGAGGGCCTGCTGGCAGTGGAGATGTTTGTCACCTCCGGAGACGGACTGTACGTCAATGAGCTGGCGCCACGCCCGCACAACAGCTATCACGCCAGCCAGCGCTGCTGCGTTACCAGCCAGTTCGAACAAGCGGTGCGCGCGGTGTGCGACCTGCCCCTGGGGGATGTGAGGATTATGCGGCCGGCGGCGATCGCTAACCTGCTGGGCGATCTGTGGCTGAAAAACGGACGGCAGGATGAGCCGCACTTCGCGCAAGCGCTGGCTGTTCCTGAGGTCAGTTTGCACTTGTACGAGAAGCACACCGCCCGCGCGGGGAGAAAGATGGGGCACCTGTCGGCGACCGCGGACACTGCGGAACAGGCGGTGGCTCGGGTGATGGAAGCCAGGAGCCGGCTGTAGCTGGGGGCAACGGCCCGGGGTGATTACTCATTCCTTCAGCCGGGGAAGACGTACCTCAGGGGCTAAACCAATCTATGTTCGTATATTGGTTTAGCCGATGTCCTCGTTCCAGTTTTCCAGGTATTTCTTTAGCTCTGCCATGAACCTGCCCGCGTCTGCCCCGTCGATGATGCGGTGATCGAAGCCCAGGGTCAGACGGATGATGCTGCGGATCGCGATCGAATCGGAACCGTTCTCATCGGTAACTACGGTGGGTTCCTTAAACAGGCCGCCTACACCCAGAATCGCCGATTCCGGCTGGTTGATGACCGGGGTTCCAAATTGCTCGCCGAAGATGCCGGGATTGGTAATAGTGAAAGTGCCAGAAGCCACTTCTTCCGGCTTCAGTTTCTTGGCCCGGGCCCTCTCCGCCAGGTCTACGATGGCGCGCGCAATGCCCAGGAAACTCTTGTCCTCCGCCTGGCGAATGACGGGCACAATCAAACCCCAATCCAGGGCAACCGCAATGCCCAGATTGATGTTCTTGTGGTAACGAATGGCTTCTCCCTCCATCGAAGCGTTCACGATGGGCATCTTGCGCAACGTGGCGATCACGGCGCGGGAGATGAATGGCATGTAGGTCAGCTTGACCCCGTTGCGCTGCTCGTACTTGGATTTCTCTTTCTCGCGAATCCGCACGATGCGGCTCATGTCGATCTTGAAGACCGTATGCACGTGGGCGCTGGTGCGCTTGGAGTCGACCATGCGCTGGGCAATGATGGAGCGCATGCGGGTCAAGGGCACGAGTTCATCCCCAGCCGTGACCACCGGTGCAGGCGCGGGCGCCGGGGGCTTGGCCGCCACGGGCGGAGGTGCCGATACCGGGGCAGGTGAAGGCGCCGGTGCGGGTACTGCGGGTTTAGGCGGTGCGGCGGCACCGCCCTTGGCCAGGTAGCCGAGAATGTCTTCCTTGGTAATTCTGCCCGCTGAGCCAGTGCCAGGAACCTTGCTCAGGTCCAGGTTGTTTTCCTTGGCAATCTTGCGCACCAGAGGCGAGGAACGGACCCGCTCGCCAGTTTCCGTCTCGGTCTCGCTGCTTTCGCCGTCGGCTTCGGTAGTGGAGGGCGCAACCGCTACAGGCGCGGGCTGCGCGCCGGGTGCCGGAGCGGCGGCCGCCCCAGCCGCACTGAGGACCGCGACTACGGTGTTGATTTGAACCGTGGTGCCGGCTTGCACTTTGATTTCTGCCAGCACGCCGGCTGCCGGGGAAGGAATCTCGGCATCTACCTTGTCAGTCGAGATCTCGAACAGGGGCTCATCCTGTTGCACAGCATCGCCCGGCTTCTTCAACCACTTGGTGATGGTGCCTTCAAAAATGGACTCGCCCATCTGAGGCATGATCACATCGGTAAGGGCTGGCGCAGCCGTTCCGGCCGGTGCCGCCGGAGATGGAGAAGACGCAGGAGCCGGGGCAGGCGAGGACGCGGCGCTGGGCGTTTCCTTAGGTGCCGGGGCCGGAGGGGGCGCCGCCTGACCATCCGCGTCGGCAATCACGCCCACCACAGTGTTGATCTGGACCGTGTTGCCTTCCGCGATTTTGACTTCGCTGAGCACTCCGCTGGCCGGGGAGGGTATCTCGGCATCCACTTTGTCGGTGGAAATCTCAAAAAGAGGCTCGTCGCGCTGCACCGTGTCACCAGGCTTCTTCAACCACTTGGTGATGGTGCCTTCAAAAATGGACTCGCCCATCTGGGGCATGATTACATCGGTCGGCATGGACTCCCTTTCAACGCGAACTTCCTATTCTAGAGCAATCCAAGACTTGCTGTGTGGCCGGCCGGCACCCCACCGGGCACAAGATCGTCGAGGGTTTCCACCCAGACCACCTGCCGCCCGAAGACCCGGCCAAAGTGGCGGGATACCGAGTTGGCCACCCGCTCCAAGGAAGGCGCGGGATCTACTTCTGCTTCGATGCTGGTGACGCCGCGGTCGCGGATTCCACAGGGCACGATCAAGGCGAAGTCATCGAGATCCGTGGTCACGTTCAGAGCAAAGCCATGGGTGGTGACCCCGCGGGCGACGTGCACGCCCAAGGCAGCAATCTTCTTCTCCGCGACTGTACCTCCGGGGATGGTCCAGACGCCGGCGCGCCCGGGCGCGCGCTGGGTAAGGACACCGAAATCTGCACAGGCGCGAATGAGCACTTCTTCCAGGCGGCGAAGGTACTCCACAATGCCCAGCGGCGGGGTAAAGCCACGCAGATGGAGAATGGGATAGCCCACCAGCTGGCCCGGACCGTGATAGGTGACGTCGCCTCCGCGGTTGGTCTCAAATAGGGAGATGCCGCGGCGGGCCAGCAACTCGTCGCTGGCCACCACGTGCTCACGATGAGCATTCCGGCCCAGGGTGAGCACCGGGGGATGTTCCACCAGCAGGAGCACATCGCCGATGCGCTCCTGCTGCCGCAAGGCACAAAGCTGCTGCTGCAAAGCCAGCGCCGTAGCGTAATCCAGGCGCCCGAGATGGAGCAGGGACACGACCATAATTAGAGAGAGGCCAGCTCAAACATTGATGGCCATGTTCTCCACGCTGCCAAAGCCATCCAGCATGGCCTCCGCCAAAGTGGGGTGAGCATGGATGGTGAACATCAGCTCTTCGACGGTCGCTTCCAGCTCCAGCGCCACCACCGCTTCGGCGATCATCTCCGTGGCTTGCGGCCCGATGATGTGCACTCCCAGCAATTCTCCGTGCTTGGCGTCGGCGACTACCTTCACGAAGCCCTCGTGGGAACCGACGATGGAGGCCTTGGAGTTGGCGGAGAAGGGAAATTTGCCCACCTTTACCTGGTGGCCCGCGGCCTTGGCTTGCGCCTCGGTCAAGCCCACGCTGCCAATCTGCGGCTCGCAGTAGGTGCAGGCAGGGATCCGGTCACGGCGCACCGGCCGGGCTCGCTTGCCGGCTACCTTCGCCGCGACCACCATGCCCGCCATGGCCGCCACGTGGGCCAACTGGGGCAGGCCGGCCACCACGTCGCCGATGGCGAAGATGCCGGGTTCCCCGGTCTGCATCCACTCGTCGACTCGGATGAAACCGCGCTCCAGCTCGACCTTGGTGCTCTCCAGGCCGAGATTGCCGGTTCGGGGGGCGCGGCCGACGGCCACCAGCACTGTCTCCGCTTCCTTGGCCACCTGCTTGCCATCGGAGCCGGTGAAGCTTACCTTCACCCCGTCTTTGGTCTTTTCCACCTTGTCCACTTTGGCCCCGGTGTAGGTGTCGATGCCTCGCTTGCGGAAGACCCGGGCCAGTTCCTTGCTCACATCCTCGTCTTCGTTGGGAACCAGGCGCGGGAGGTACTCGACGATGGTGATCTCGCTGCCAAAGCTCTTGAAGATGGAGCCAAACTCGACCCCCACGGCGCCGGCGCCGATGACCACCAGGGACTTGGGGATAGCGGGCAGGGCGAGGATTTCTATGTTGGTCAGGATCCGGTTCGCGTCCGATTCCACCCCCGGCAACAGGCGCGCGTCGGAGCCGGTGGCGATGATCACGTTCTTCGCCTGGACAACTTTCTTCTCCCCGTTGGCTGCTTCGACCGCAATGGAGTGAATTCCCTCTTTCGCCGCGCCGGTGAGCTTGCCATAGCCCTCGATGACGGTGACCTTGTTCTTGCGCATGAGGAAGTCGAGACCCTTCACATGCTTGGTGATGATCCCGTTCTTGCGATCCAGAATGGTCTTCCAGTTGAGCGTAACCGTGCCCACGCCTTCGATGCCGTGTTCGGTGGCGTTTTTGAGGTGGTCATAGACCTCGGCGTCGAAGAGCAGGGACTTGGTGGGAATGCAGCCCACGTTCAGGCAGGTGCCTCCCAGCTTTTTTTCCCGCTCGATCAGCGCGACCTTTAACCCATACTGCCCGGCGCGGATAGCGGCGGTATATCCGCCCGGACCGCCCCCGATGATGACTATGTCGTAAATTGTCTCTGCCACAGCAAGCTCCCTCAATACAAAACACTTATTTTACGCGACGGTTCAGTTCCCCCGGGTTCCGCGCGGAACGCCGTCTTGTGCCACACTGAACGGGTGCGACCGCACCTGGCCACGCTCGTCGCCGACTTCCGGCGTTATGGGGAACAGATCGCGGTCGTCACCCACCGCGGGAACCGCCGCTTTTCCTCCACCTACGCCCAATTGGGCGAGCTGAGCGCGCGCTGCGCCCGCGCCTACGACCAGGCAGGTCTCAGGCCTGGAGAGCGAATTTTGCTCTGGGGCAACAACTCCGCGGAGTGGGTGGCGGCTTTCTTTGGATGCATCTTGCGGGGAATCGTTGCAGTTCCACTGGATGCCGCCGGAAGCGTGGAGTTTGCCAGACGGGTGGTGGCCGAGGTCGAGCCCCGGCTGCTGGTGGGCGACCTGGCGCTGTTGCAGCAGCTCCATTCGGGCATCCCCACGCTTGGTTTTGCCGATTTCTCTGCTTCTCTTCCGGCACCGGATTATCTTCCCCTGCCCGGCCTATCGCGGGATACGCCGCTCCAGATCATCTTCACTTCCGGCACCACCGCCGAGCCCAAAGGCATCGTGCACACCCAGGGCAATGTTCTGGCCTCGCTCGATCCGCTGGAAAAGGAGATGGGTAAGTATCTGCGCTACGAGCGCCTGGTTCATCCCTTGCGCATTTTGCACACGTTGCCGCTGAGTCATGTCTTTGGCCAGTTCATGGGTTTGTGGGTGCCGCCGTTGTTGGCAGCGGAAGTGCATTACGAAGACCGGCTGCAGGCGCCCCGGCTGGCGACGCGGATGCGCGAGGAACGTATCTCGGTGCTGGCTGCGGTCCCCCGGGTGCTCGATCTGCTGCGGGGGTACATGGAGTCGGAGTTTCCCGGGCTGGGGCAAAGGGTGGCCGCAGCCCGGGGCGAGTCCATTGCCAAACGGTGGTGGCGCTTCCGCGCCGTGCATCGCCGCCTGGGCTTTAAATTCTGGGCCTTCGTCTCCGGAGGAGCGACCTTGCCGGCTGACCTGGAGAGCTTCTGGACTACGGCCGGCTTTGCCCTCATCCAGGGGTATGGGATGACTGAGACGACGGCCCTGGTGACGTTGAATCACCCCTTCAAGATTGCCCGCGGCAGCATCGGCAAACCACTGGCCGGGCGGGAGGTCAGGATCGGGGACGATGGAGAGATCCTGGTGCGGGGGGCTTCGATCGCCGCCCAGGTATGGCGTCACGGCCAGCTGCAGCCGCGGGGCGAAGACTGGCTGGCCACGGGTGATTTGGCCACCCGCAATGATGCCGGAGAACTGGTCTTTGCCGGACGCAAGAGCGAGGTCATCGTGACAAGCGCCGGATTGAACATCCATCCCCAGGATCTGGAGGCGGTGCTGCGCCGGCAGCCTGGGCTGCGGGATTCCCTGATCGTCGCTTACGATTCGACCGCCGGCCCCACGCCCGCAGCGGTGCTCATTCCTGATGCCGGCCAGGGCGACGATCTTCTTGAGCTTGTTGTGAATAAGGCCAATGGCGAGCTTGCTCCCTTCCAGCAGATTCGTTACTGGCTGCGCTGGCCGCAGGCGGAATTTCCCCGCACTTCGACCGGCAAGGTGCTGCGCCGGGTGGTGCAGAGCTGGGCGCAGCAGTCGCTGGCGTCCGGAGGCGCTGCGGTGGAGAATCCCTCCGACCCGCTGCTGCTGGTGCTGCGCCAACTGGGGGCCGCTAACCAGGAGATATCAGCGAAAGACCGCTTGATCGAGGATCTGCACCTGGACAGCCTCGCCATGGTGCAACTGCAGTCCACACTCGAGACCAGCTTTGGGGTGGAGCTCGAGGATGCTGCGTGGGCAGCAGGTGAGGACGGTTGGGGATCTGCGCGGGCTGCTCTTCCCCCATCAAGCCGGGGCGGCTGGTACTGGGGTGGTTCCGAATTCCCAGCTCGGCAGCGCCTCCTGCTCCCAGGCAGAGAGCGGCTGTGGTCTTTCCCCGCTGGCCTTGGTGGCCGGTGGTCCGCTGGATCCGGATCGGTTTTTTGGAACTGGTCGCTCGTCCGTTGATCTGGCTGGTGCTGGGACCCCGCACCGGACCGCCGGTCGAGCTTGCCCAGCCGTCACTGCTGATCGCTAACCATCTCACCGCCTTCGATGTTCCCGTGATTCTGTATGCCTTGCGCGCAGCGGATCGTGACCATGTGGCGGTGGCCATGTCGGGCGAGATCCTGAGTGGCTGGCGCCGGGGTAAGGCCCAACGCCATCGCATCGTCGGTATTCTCACTCCGCTGGCTTATTGGCTGGTTACCGCGCTTTTCAACGTCTTTCCCCTACCCCGCGGCGCCGGGTTGCGGCAAAGCTTCGCCCACGCCGGGGAGGCGCTGGACCATGGCTACCACGTATTGGTTTTCCCTGAAGGCCGGCGCTCCACCGACGGACGGTTGCAGCCGTTCGAGCCGGGGATCGGCTTGCTGGCGGAGGAATCGGAAGTGCCGGTGCGACCCATCCTGGTGGAGGGTCTGAAGTGGCTTAAGGGAGAGAGATGGCCGAGACGGGGTCAAGTGGCGGTCCGGATGGGCGCTGCCTTGACGATGGCAGCCGGAGAAGAGCCTGAAGCGTTCACTCGACGGTTAGAGGCGGCTGTGGTTGCGTTGGGGAGTACTGGCGTCGGGCAGCGGTGCCTGACCGGGCATCCCTGAAAGGCGAAGGCAGATCCCTGCGGCTTCGCCGGTGATGACAAAAAGGCGGTCAGTGCCGTGGTAACCCACTCATGCTAAGACCGGGCTGGAACCCGGATTTCCTGCCACGCGTGCTCGAGAGGTCCGCGTGTGCGACTTTCATAAGGAAGGCGCATGCGGTTACCAACGCCACCGCCTTACAGGAAATCGGGGCAAGGGGCACCCAACGTTGCGCTGGATCGAGATGACAGATCGTCAAGGTCACCCCAGAAGGCGCGCGGCGTCTTTGGCAAAGTAGGTCACGGTGAAATCCGCGCCGGCGCGGCGAATGGAAATGAGCGATTCCATGATGGCTCGCTCCCGATCCAGCCAGCCTTTGGCGAAGGCGGCCTGCAGCATGGCGTATTCGCCGGAGACCTGGTAGGCCCCGATGGGCACGTCCAGACGCTCGCGCGCGGCCCGAATCACATCCAGATAGGGCATGGCCGGCTTCATCAGGATCATGTCCGCACCCTCGGCGATATCCTGGTCGATCTCCCGCATGGCCTCGCGCAGGTTGGCGCCATCCATTTGATAGGTGCGCCGGTCGCCGAACTGCGGCGCCGAGTCGGCTGCTTCGCGAAAGGGGCCGTAAAAGGCAGAGGCGAACTTGGCGGCGTAAGAGAGAATCGGTATCTGCTCCAGGCCGTCATCGTCCAGATGGTCACGAATGGCGCCTACCCGGCCGTCCATCATGTCAGACGGAGCTACGATATCGGCTCCGGCCTTAGCTAACGAAACTGCGGTGCGGGCAATCAGGCTCAGACTGGAGTCGTTCTCCACTTCATAGGCATCGCCGTTCTTGCTGACTATTCCGCAGTGCCCGTGCGAGGTGTATTCGCAGAGACAAACATCGGCCACCAGGAGGAGCTTCTTCGCCGCCGGCCGGAAGGCGCGGAGGGCCTGCTGCACGATGCCATCTTCCGCCCATGCGCCGCTGCCCTCTTCGTCCTTGACTGCGGGAAGCCCAAAGAGCAGAAGCCCGGCCAGACCTAGCTGCGCCGCCTCTTCCACTTCTTTCATCGCCTCGTCGATGGAGAGGTTGTAGACCCCGGGCATGGAGCTGACTTCCCGCCGGATGCCTTCGCCAGGGCAGATGAAGAGCGGGTAGATCAATGCTCCAGGCTGGAGATGAACTTCGCGGACCAGCGAACGCATGGCTTCGGTGCGCCGTAAACGCCGGAGGCGGGTGACAGGAAATTCCATTCTTTGATTCTAAGCGGTGCGCGCAGAGTCGTGATGCGGGCGAGCGCGCGAGTGTCCGAGGATTCGTAACGAGAGACAGAGTTTCTATTCCCAACCCGCACGTAATCGGCCAACGTATTCGTCAGAATGCTCGTCGAACCAAAGCTCCTTGCCCGACCCGTAGAGCGCCAAAAGGGGATCACCCTGGCATACTTTGCGCGAGCTGCAGCGACTCCAGAAACGGTACCACTTGATCCGATACCACTTGATAAGGCTGAGGAAATGCATGGTGTTTCCTTATGGGAGCAGAAAACCGGCTTGTTTTCTACCGGCCACCAACTCTTTTCCCGGTGAGGCAAACAGACGCGACCCGAAATGGGACAGCCACTATGCACTAGCATGGTCAAGTGAGCCTATTAGAGCCGGTACCGGCGATGGTGGAGGAATGCAGCTGTGAGGCGCTCGAATGGAGCCGCCTGCTGGAGCTGGTGGCGACCTTCGTCCATTCCAGAGTAGCGCGCGAGTGGCTACTGGCGATGAAGCCTTCGCGGGATACTGCATGGATCGACCAACAGCACGGTCTGGCGAGCGAGATGCGGCTGCTGCTGGCGCAGGGGGTTTCGCCCGCGCTGGGCGGATTGTTCGATCCCATCCGGCTTACCGATAAGGCACGCATCCAGGGAGCCTTGCTCGAGCCGGAAGAGATTCGCGACCTGCTCTTCCTGGTGGACAACATCACCACCTGGCAAGCCCTGATCGAGCGCCCTCCCGAAGCGGTAGCTGCACAACTGCCTGGATTGCAGGCGCTGAGCCAGTTGCCCCAGGGCGCGCAGCTGGCCAGCCTCGCGCGTTCTCTCCGTTCACGGCTGAATCCCGATGGCTCGCTCAGCGACGATGCCTCGCCGGAGCTGCGCCGCATCCGGAGGGAGATCGAACGGCAGCAACGGGTGATCGAAGAGAGCCTGCGCAGCACCCTGCGCCGTCTCTCGGAAGGCGGCAGCACGCAGGAAGACCTGATCACCATACGGGGGGAGCGTTTTGTCATTCCCGTGAAGTCGGAGCACAAGCGGCGTATTCCCGGAGTGGTGCATGGCGCCAGTTCGAGCGGGCAGACCGTGTACCTGGAGCCGCTCGAGACTATCGAGCAAAACAATGAGCTGGTGCGGCTGATCGAAGACGAACAGGCCGAGACCCGGCGTATTTTCCTGGCCATGACGGCGGAGATCGGACTGCAAGGTCACGCCATCGCCCAGGGCGCGGCCATACTGGCGCAACTCGATGGGCTGCAGGCGCGGGCACGCTTCGCGGCCGAGTTTGATTGCATCCGCCCGCGCTTCGCCGACCCTGCCGAGCCGCTGCTGGAGTTGAAGCAGGCGCGCCACCCCTTGCTCGAAAAGCGCTTGCGCAACCGGCAAGCAAGCGTGGTGCCGATGAGCCTGGCGCTGAATGACGGAGAGCGGCAGCTCATCATCAGCGGGCCCAATACCGGCGGCAAGACGGTCGCGCTCAAGACCACCGGCTTGCTGGCCATGATGGCCCAGACGGGGATCCCGGTGCCGGCCGCGGAGGCGGTTTTTCCGTTGTGCAATGCGTTTCTGGCCGACATCGGCGACGCGCAGTCGATTGAGCAGAACCTCTCTACCTTCTCCGCTCACATCGCTAACCTCCAGCGCATCTCGCAACTGGCGGATTCCTCCTCCCTGGTGCTGCTCGATGAGCTGGGCTCGGCCACCGACCCGGAAGAAGGAGCGGCCCTGGCGGTGGCTATCGCAGGGTATTTCCTCGATCGCCGCGCCTGGTGCCTGATCTCCACCCACCACACCGCGCTCAAGCTCTATGCGGCCAAGAGGCCGGGTGTGCTCAATGCCTCGGTAGGCTTTGACGTGCATACACTCACGCCGACCTTTGAGCTGCGGCTGGGTGTTCCAGGGGCTTCGGCCGGCATCAACATTGCCCAGCGGTTGGGTCTCGACGCCAAGATCATCGCCGACGCCCGGACCCAACAAAACACCCAGACGCAGGATATTGCCCACTTTCTCGACCAGCTGCACAGCCAGCTCGACGCCGTCGCACGGGAGCGCGAGGAGTTGCGGCGCCGCGAGCAGGAGGTAGCGCGCGAGAAGAGCCGCCTGGAAAGCGAGGGGCTCAAGGAGTGGCGGGCCAAGGTGCGGGACCTGGAATCGCAACTGCAATCGTTACTAAAGGACTTCACTTACCAGATACGCGAGACGGTGCGCGCGATTGACGACCGGGCGGCGCAGCAAAAGCTATCCAAGGAAGCCGAGCGGCGGATGGCGAAACTGCGCAGGGAGTTCAGCGAGCAATTCAACTCCGCCGTGGTGGCCCAGCACAGTGGGGCTGACCGGGGGGACAGCAATGCGCAGCCCCATCTGGTGCGGCACGTCTCCGTGGGAGACACGGTGAAGCTGAAATCGCTGGGCAAGACCGGCGTGGTGCAGCGGCAGGTGGACGGCAACGCCTTCGAGGTAGCCATCGGCCCGATGAAAATGCGCGTGGCGCGGGAGGATATCGCGGAAGTCATCGCCGCCCGGGAGCCCAGGCCGGCGAGTCCGCTGGAAGCAGCACGCGGGCGCGGGGTTACGGTCTCGATTGCCCACCCCGAGGAGACGGTCCGCTCCGAGCTCAACGTCATCGGGCGCACGGTGGAGGAAGCTACCGGCGAGGTGGAGCAGTATCTGGACCGCGCCTTCCTGGCCGGGCTGCCACGGGTCCGCATCGTGCACGGCATGGGTATGGGAGTCTTACGCAAGGCGCTGCGGGCGCAACTGGAGCGGCATCCGCACGTGGCCCTGGTCGCAGAGGCCAGCCCCAGCGAAGGTGGGGCGGGCGCCACGGTCGTCGACTTGCGACAGTAGCAGCAGAAGGCTCCCCTGGCGGTTCTTCGATGCCAACAAGGTGGATGCCCGATAGAGAAACCGCAGATCCCTCCACTTCGCTACGCTCCGGTCGGGATGACAAATCTATTGCACAAGAAGAATTGTCGATTTCCTACTTCTCGTCGACGAAGTGGAAGAAGAGGTTGTTGAGCGACTCGGCCAATGTGGGGTGGGCGAATACAGCATCGCGGAGCACAGTGTATTTTAGCCGGCCCATCATCGCCATCTGGAAAACCGCCATCACCTCGCCGCCCTCCATGCCCAACACCGTGGCGCCTAGTATTTCCTCTGTTTCGGCATCGACTACAGCCTTCATCAGGCCACGGGATTCGTCGACTTCCAGCGCACGCGCAACCCACGCCATTGGCATCCTGGCTACGCGGATCTTTCTTCCGCTCTTTTTTGCTGCGCTCTCCGTCATCCCCACCCGCCCCAGCTGTGGATCCATGAAGACGGTGTAAGGAATCGGCCGGTCACGTACCGTACGGTGCCCCCCGTCAAGCAGGTTGGCTTTGAGTATGCGGAAATCATCGTAGGAAATGTGGGTGAACTGCGGCCCACCCTTCACATCACCAAGGACATAAACGCCAGGGGCCGAGGTCTCCAGCCGGTCGTTCGACCGGATGAAACCTCGCTGGTCGACCTCAATGCCCGCAGCAGCAGGCTGGAGCGCCTCGGTGTTGGGCACCCGGCCGGTGGCCACCAGCAGATCGGTCGCTGCGATGGTCTGCGCCTTGCCTTCGAGTGCGATGGTTAAACTAATTCCACCCTTGGTTCGCGCGACTCTCTGCGTGTGCGCGTTGAGCAGGATTTCTATGCCATCCTCACGCAGGATCTTGAGCACCTCGGCAGCCACATCCTGGTCTTCTTCACCCAGAAGCTGCGGGCCGGACTGGATCACCGTTACTTGACTGCCGAAGCGGCGAAACATCTGGCTGAACTCCACCCCGATGTAGCCCCCACCCAGGATCACCAGGTGCTGGGGCACATAGTCGAGCTCCATGATGCTTTCGTTATCGAGATAGGGAACAGTGTTGAGACCTTCAATCGCCGGCGTACCGCTGTGGGTGCCGGTGTTGATAAAGAATTGCGTTGCGCTCAATTGCCGCTCCCCGCCCCCGTGGAGCGCGACGCGAATTTGCCCCGGACCGGTAAAGGAGGCTTCGCCTCGTATCAGCTCTACATGCGCATTCTCCAGCCGTTTCTCATTGCCCTCGCGAAAGCTGCGGACGATGGCGCGCTTTCTCTCGCGCACCCGACCCATGTCGACGGTGACGGGGCCGAGACGGACACCGTAATCGGCGCCCCGGCGCGCTATGTAGGCCGCACGGGCGCTGGCCACCATGGTTTTGGTGGGAGTGCAACCACGATTGATACAAGTGCCGCCCACATCCTTACGCTCGATCAGCGCGGTCTTCTTGCCTGCTGCGACCAGTGCGCCGGCCAAGGGATTGCCACCCTGCCCCGAGCCAATGACGATGGCGTCAAAACTTTCCGCGATTGCTGCGCTCATATCCAACCACCTTAAATGCTGTAAGCAAGGGGTTGGATGCCGGAGAATCAGAGATGTCTCTTTACCGGCGAGAGATGAGAAGGAAGCCGCCGGCGACCGCCGACGGAGCGATGTCAAATTCGCTTATTGAACTTGCGCTACTATTCCCTGGGTTTCAGGGGTGAGAGTGAGTTCATTTTGGAGGCGGAAGTTGACTACGGATTCGGCCGGAATCGAAAGGTCGCGATTTCCGGTAAATGCTGCTCCCAGGGCTCCCGCTCCGCCGCCGGCCAGGCCGCCGACCAGCAGGCCCACCCCACCGGTTGCTACCCCTCCAATTAACATGCCCATACCCGCTCCGCCACCGATCAAGGCCGCGGTGCGCCGTCCTTTGCCCTTCTTGCTCTCGGAGAGAGTTGCCGTATCGATGCGGTATTGGGTGCCGTTCACGTCCAACCCGGTCAGGGTCAAAGCCATGACTGATTTTCCTTTGAATATCCCCCGCCGGTGGGCGACCAGAACCTCACCCGTAGCGGTGGATCCGGCAGGCACGGCGACTCTGTTGCCGTCCATGATCGACTCGACCAGACTTCCGGTAAACCGCTCGCCGGGCTCAGCATGCTTGACGTCGATGGTCTGGTTCAAGCGCACCTCCAACCGGGTGCCGCGGGGAAGGGTGAGTGCGGGCTGAGGTGCGGGCGCCGATTGTACATTTTGTGGAGAGCCGGGTGCTGCCGCAGCCTGGGGGGCCTGGGCGGGCGGAACGGTGCTGGTCTTGCTGGTGCATCCGGTGAAAAATGCGGAGGCCAGGATAGCGAGAGCGGCGATTGCTCGCCAGGCTTTGGGGGAAGCATTCATGGGGGGAGCGCCTCTCAACCATAAGGGTACCCCGAACGTGCAATCAGCGATGCACCACTTTGGTGGAAGGCGGTCAGCCGCTTAGGATTAGAATTGGGAGCGTCGGGCGAGAACAATCAGGGAGGGGTAACTTGCTGAAACTAAAGCTTTCCCTTGGCATCCTTGCTATAGCCCTGACCCCTCTGGCGGCACCCCTCCTGGCGCCCAGCCATCCTCTTTTCGCGTTGCTCATCCGCAGTTTCTTCTCTCGCCTGTGCCACCAGGACCCGACGCGGAGTTTTATGGTCGAAGGTTCGCCTGCTGCGGTTTGCGTGCGCTGTCTCGGGATCTACTGCGGGGCAGCGCTCGCTCCCCTGCTTCGCGTGGTCGAGGCTCCGGCCCGGCGATTACTGGCGATGGCGCTGCTGCTTAATCTGCTCGACGTGGCCACCGCGAATCTTCATTGGCATGGCGATCTGCCCCTGGCGCGCTTTTTTTTGGGGCTGCTGCTGGGAGTCGGAGCCGGAGTGGTCCTGCTTTCGCCGCTGAGCGTTTCGCGGGTGGGTCTCGGTTCCCAGGAGTAGGCATCCAGTTAAGGAGAAGACTGGTGTAGAGCCGTGGTAGCCCACATTTAGCCGTGCCCTTTGTGGAGAGCTTTTCCGCAGCCTCTTCAAAACATGAGAGCGGTGGCTAGAAATAACTGCAAGGGCTGATTGGGTATGCGAGGCATTCTCACCAGGGCTAAAGAGTGTGCGTGAGAACTAGCAAAACCCAGACCTTTGAGCGGGGGCCGGGGCGCACCGCAGATCCCTCGACTGCGCTCGGATGACAAAGGGGAGGGTGACATTTCCATAGATGGTGGTTGCTAAATAGGCGCTGACGAAAACGCCGCCCGCCCCTGCCCAGCGTCCATTTAGCAGCCATACATGGAAGCGCTACCCCCTTTGTCATCCTCGAGCGCAGTCGAGGGATCTGCGGTGCGCCCCGGCCCCCGCTCAAAGGTCTGGGTTTTGCTAGTTCTCACGCACACTCTTTAGCCCCGGTCATTGCAAAGCCGTGCCCTTCGTTCAAAGAGATTTTCCGCCACCATGTTCATCGGCGCGGTAGACTACGCGGCCTTCGCTGATGGTCAATTTCACACGGCCCAGCATTGTCCAGCCGTCGAAGGGGGTGTTGCTCGATTTGGAGCGGGTCGCCGCCGCCCGAAAGATCCATTCCGCCCCAGGATCGAAGATGACCACGTCGGCGAAGGCTCCCGCAGCCAGGGTCCCGCGACCGCGCAGGTTTAGTAGATTGGCCGGCTGCGTACTGAGCAGCGTGATCAGACGGCTGAGCGAGACCTTGTGTTTGCGATGCAGCAGTTCGAGGGTCAGGCCCAGCGCCGACTCGAGGCCGGTGATGCCGTTAGGCGCACGCTCGAATTCCTGCTCCTTCTCATGGGCCGCGTGGGGAGCGTGATCGGTGGCGATGCAATCGATGGAGCCATCGAGCAGCCCCTCCAGCATGGCACGGCGGTCGGATTCTGCTCGTAAAGGCGGGTTCATCTTGGCATTGGTGTTGTATTCGCCCACCGCGCTCTCGGTCAGCACAAAGTGGTGGGGAGCTACTTCGCAAGTGACGTGCAGGCCATTGCGCCGGGCGCGGCGAACTGCATCCAGTGCCGCGGCGGTAGATAGATGAGCGATGTGCAAGTGGGCACGACCGCCCTTCAACTCGGCCAGCAGGCGAAGATCGCGCTCCACCAAACCAGCCTCCGCGGCTACCGGCATGCCCCGCAGACCGAGGCGAAAAGCCAACGCGCCGGCGTTCATGGAGCATCCCCCGGTCAGGCGCGTGTCTTCAGCGTGCTGGATCACCGGCAACCCGGCTCGCGCAGATGCCGCCAGCGCCTGGTGCATGATCGCTTCGCCGAGAATGGGCTTGCCATCGTCGCTTACCCCAACCGCGCCCGCGGCTTTTAAGGAGCCGTATTCGGTGAGCGCTTCGCCCATGCTGCCTCGAGTAGCGGCAGCGATGGGAAAGACGCGGGCACTCGGGTTGCGCTCCGCACTCTGCATCCAGCGCGTGGTCTCCACCGAATCGTTCACGGGAACCGTATTGGGCATGGCGCACACAGTGGTGAATCCACCTGCCGCCGCGGCCGCGGTCCCGGTGGCGATGGTCTCCTTATAGCCCTGGCCCGGCTCGCGCAGATGAACGTGTATATCGACTAGCCCCGGGGCAACCACCATGCCCCCGGCCTCCACAATCTCGGCATCTGCCTGCTTGGCGGCGGCGGCTAATTTGCCGGGAGGCTCCATGGCAGCCACACGGCCGTCCTTGAGCAACAGATCGCGGCGCGCATCCACTCCGGCGGAAGGATCGACGACGTGACCACCGCGAATCAGGATCGCGCTCAAACGCCGCCTCTCTTGCTGCGCGCGGATTGCCTGCTGATGGGCTTTTTGGGCGGCCTTGTGGTCTTGAGCTGCGCAGGCGCCAGGGCACGATGAATCAACGCCATACGAATGGCGACGCCGTTCCGCACCTGCTCGGCAATGACTGACTGTGGCCCGTCGGCCACGTCGCTGGTAATCTCCAAGCCGCGGATCATGGGCCCGGGATGCATCACAATGGCACGCGGCCCACTGGCGCGCAGCCGCTCGCGCTGTAACTGATAGCGGACGATGTATTCCTCCAGGTCGATGTGCACACCGGTCAACCGTTCCTTCTGGATGCGCAGCATCATGACAATTTCCGCTTGCTGCAGGGCGCGATCGAAGTCGCGCTCGATGGTGATGCCGGGACCAAGTTCCTGGGCTACGTCGGGCAGCAGCGCGGGCGGCCCGCAGAGGATGACACGAGCGCCCAGCCGCGGGAGCAGCAGCGCATTGGAGCGAGCCACCCGGGAGTGGAGTATATCGCCGACGATGGTCACCGTGATCCCGTGAAGAAGCGTCGCACCCGGTGCGTCCTGGGGCCGCCCCAGGGCGAGGAGCATGGTTCTCAGGTCGAGCAGAGCCTGGGAGGGATGCTCGTGCATGCCGTCCCCGGCATTCAGCACCGGCAACCCCGTAGCCTGCGCCAGAAGGTAAGGCGCTCCGGAAGAAAGGTGGCGCAGGATGATGCACTCCGCCCCCAGCGCGCGCAGGGTGATGCCGGTGTCTTTGAGCGATTCTCCCTTTTCAATGGAAGAGGATTGGGAGCTGATCAGCGCGGTGTCCGCCCCCAAACCTTTGGCCGCCAACTCGAATGAGGTGCGGGTGCGGGTGCTGGATTCGTAAAAAAGCAGCGCGACCCGGCGATGGGCCAGGCGCTGGGCACGAGCGCTGGGCTCTTCCGCTTCGAGCAGGGTGGCCAGACGCAGGATGGCGGAGACGTCTTCTACCTCGAGCGAGGTGACGGAAAGCAAGGAGCGCGAGGACGTGGGCGCGGTGTGCAGAGCTGCGCTGGGAAGCGCGACGCAAGGTGGCTCCGGTCTGGCTTTTTTTGCTGTCATCGTGAATTGCGCCGGGTTTCGGCCATTTTGCCGCAGTGGCTGATGGTTAATCAGTGCGTTCGACCAGGATCACCTGTTCGTCGCCGTCAATCTCCTGCAGTTTGACTTCGACAATCTCGCGCTCGGTGGTCTGCACGTGCCGGCCCACGAAGCTGGCCTCGATGGGCAGCTCGCGATGGCCGCGGTCAATCAGCACCAGCAGCTGTACCCGCCGCGGGCGGCCGTGGTCAAAGAGCGCGTCCAGCGCTGCCCGTATGGTTCGGCCGGTGTAGAGAACATCGTCGATAAGAATGATGTCGCGGCCGGCGACATCGAAGCCGATGGCCCCGGGGACCACGACGGGACGAATATCGCGGGTCGAAAGGTCGTCACGGTAGAAGTTGATATCGAGAACTCCGGTATCGACGGGCTTTTTCTCGATACCCGCAATCAGGTGGCCTAAACGGTTCGCCAGGGGGACTCCGCGGCGCTTGATGCCAACCAGCCCAAGATTGTGACCGCCGTTATTTTTCTCGATGATCTGGTGCGCCAGCCGAATCAGCGTGCGCTCTATTTCGGATGCCGACATGAGGCGGGTCTTCTCCCGCAGCCCCGGCATTGCACTGACTTTTGCTTTGCTCATAAATGCTCTGGCCGGATGATACGAGGGTTGAAGCATTTTTGCCATTACGGTGGTGTTATCCGTTGCCCAGAGCGCCCTTGCGGGGAGCGAGCAGGCGGACGCCCAGGGCGCCCCCAATGGCGGAGAAGAGAATAATGCCCAGCGAAGTGGTGGCGGCATTCATCAGGGTGTAAGCCGCCCTGCCATCCGGGGACAGCAGGAATTGGACCCAAGCGTGCCACTGCGCCTGGGCGTCCGGGTTGGTTTGCACCAGCGCCGTCGATTGCTTGATGACCGAGTCGTAGAACTGATCGATGGCGGAGCCCTGGTGCAGCACATAGCGGGCAAATACACGCCAGACGGCGGTGGCGATGACGGAGCTGTAAGCGGCAATGAGCCCGGCGACGGCCCCGATGCGCACGCCGGAGCGCGTTTCCAGGAGAAATGCCGGCGCCCGCCGGTGGTAGACAACGATGGCCAGCACCGCTCCCCCCACTACCCACAGGCAGCAGCCCCAAGACAGCACGGATACGGCACTGAGCAGTCCAGCGGGCACGGCGACCAGTAGGGCAGCCAGGATGGCGTCCCTCCAGGAGATTCCCTGAGCCCGGCCCAGCTTCGCGGCGGGCCGGCCGGCGGCATATGCGGTCTCGCCCTCTTCCTGCTGGGCAAACTTGAGCTGCGGGGAACCGCAGTTGGGACAGAACAGCTCGGATGCACTGAGTGTCGTGCCACATCGATGGCAGGTCGGATTCATTCCTCTTGAAGCTATCTCAGGGGCGAGCAGAGCGCAATCGGTTGCGTGTTCGAGGGATCTCCGCTCCCCTCAGTTGGTCCCCTGCTGCTCGTTGTCGAAGCCGTGAGGGAAGATCGAGCGCGATCAGGCTGAAGTGGGTTGCCGAGGTGCTCCCACCGTGAAAGACCACAATATGCTGGTGGCGAGGAGAACCGGCTTTCAACTCCAGATCTCCGGAGTGGAACTGGCTGTGGGGAAAGCCGTGATCAAAGTCGGAATGGTCGGAGTGTCCGGAGTGGTCAGAGTGGTCGCAGCTAAGGCCTTCCCCGGTGGTGACCGGGAGACCCACCGGCTTATCACCCGCGCACTCGATCACGCCGCCGTATTCGCTCAGCGCCTTGCGGTAAAAATTGAGTACCTGGTCCCGGTTGTCGGCAGTGGAGTAGTTGGCCGTCTTCACCCGCAACTTCCAGGAGCCAAACCCCAGGTCGACTTTGGCCGACCGGTTTCCGTCTCCTGCCGGTATCCAGCACTGACCCGGGGTATGCAGGGAGGCCGAGTTCGGCCGGCGAGGTCTGGTCCTTGTTGACCGAGATACCCCCAAACGGGGTAGCAATTTTCACGTTGTCCCCCTCGCCGTTGCTCGACTTGTCCACCTGTACCTTGCAGCCGGTCGCGCCAGAAGTACAACGGCGAGCAAAGAGAGCCCTAGAGCGGTTTCTCTCATGTTTGTTCTCCCATAGCGTGGTACGCGAGGCGTGCCCCTGGTGTTCCCACAAAAGTGCATGGGGCGTGGGGCCGCGCCGGGAAGCTGCGACTTTCTGCCGGCCGGCACATCTGTAGGGACTAGCACCGCACCCGGAGAGCTTTCGCGGGCGCGACGATGGCACTTTACTATGGTAATGAGGGTTCCTGTGTCTGCACATTCATCGCACTTGTTCTCCCCTATTCAGTTGGCCGGCGTTACTTTCCCCAACCGCGTATTCGTCTCTCCTATGTGCCAATACTCCAGCGAGGATGGATTTAGCAATGACTGGCACCTGGTCCATTTAGGAAGCCGGGCGGTGGGCGGAGCGGGACTGGTTATGACCGAAGCGGCAGCGGTACTGGCAGAGGGCCGCATTACCCCTCAGGACCTGGGCCTGTGGAAGGACGAGCACATCGCAGGGCTGAAGCGGATCGTGGAATTTCTCCATGGACAGGGTGCACGCGCCGGGGTGCAACTAGCCCATGCCGGGCGCAAAGCCAGTATGGCTCGTCCCTGGGCGCCGGAGCAGCGGTCGTTGAGCCCGAGCGAAGGCGGCTGGAAAAATGTGATGGCTCCCAGCGCGATCCTTTTGCGGAAAACTACGCCCAGCCCATCGCGCTGGATTTGGCGGGCATACAAACGATCACCAGGGCATTCACCCGGGCCACCGAGCGGGCGCTGGAGGCGGGGTTTGACCTGGTAGAACTGCACGCAGCCCACGGTTACCTGCTGCACGAATTTCTCTCGCCCTTAAGTAACCGGCGCAGCGATCAATATGGCGGCTCGTTCGAGAATCGGATCCGCCTGGTGGTGGAAGTGGTGGACGCGATGCGCGCCGTGTGGCCCGCCGAACTGCCGCTGCTGGTGAGAATTTCAGCCACAGATTGGGCCGAGGGAGGTTGGGACATCGAGCAGTCCGTCGCCTTGGCCAAAGTGCTGAAAGAGCACAAGGTGGATTTGATCGACGTCTCGTCCGGGGGCTTGACGCCACAGCAGGTGATGAAGGTTGGACCGGGTTACCAGACACCGTTTGCGGAGCGCATCCGGCGGGAGGCGCAAATTCCTACGGGCGCCGTCGGTATGATCACTGACTCGGCGCAGGCGGAACACATTCTTCGCACCGGTCAGGCGGACGTGGTCCTGCTGGCGCGAGAGTTGTTGCGCGAGCCTTACTGGCCCTTGCAGGCAGCCAAAGAACTGGGGGACAGCACCGTTGGCCTGCGCAGTACCTGCGTGCGGCGCCACAAGGCAGCCGGGAGCGCGAGCCGCTTGCTGCTTCCGCTATTGCGGAGACGGCCAACCTTTAAGGTGGTCGCACAATGACTCAACCTCAACCAGCAGTTACCGAGGATTGGACAGAGCTGCCGATGGGGCAGTAACTCTGTTGAGGACGTATCAGAGTTGGTATGTTGCGGCCAAAAATCCGCACGAAGGCTCAAGAAAACCTACGACGGGAAGGCGAGCTGGCCTATACTTCTGAGCAGCACAGATGGGTCCGCATAACGTTATCCGCCTGATAACCAGCATGGCAACTCACCTTCCTCAGCAGCGCGCACCGCAAAAAACGGAGATCCCCGATAAGCTTTACTTTCGCATCGGCGAGGTGGCGCGCCTGTGCTCGGTTGCGCCTTATGTTCTGCGCTTTTGGGAAAGTGAGTTTACCCAGCTCAAGCCGAACAAGAGCGGTACTGGGCAGCGGCTGTATCGGCGGCGCGATGTAGAGATGGCGTTGCGGGTGAAGCGGCTGCTGTATGACGAGGGTTACACCATCGCCGGCGCCCGCCAGGCAATTCAAGCGGAGACGCGCAGCAAACGAGGCGGCGGTCAGCCGGAACTCCCCTTGCCGCAACAACAACAAACAGTGCAACGGGCGGAAGCGCGGCTGCACAAGGTGCGCAAGGAATTGCGAGAGATTCTGGGATTGCTTTCCGGACCCGAACCGCAGGCGCACATCCAGATCAAAGAGCGGCCCGTCCCTACGGCGGCGGCTAAACCCGGGCTCTTCGAGCTGTAAGGCGCCGGCTCCAACCTTCCGTAAGACCTAGTTGCCGGCAGAGATCTCAGCCGTCCCGTGAAGCAGGCTATCGGCGACGATGCTGCCGTGATTCATGAAGCGTTCCATTGCCTGCATAGCGCAGCCCTGTCCGCAAAGGTGGTAGAACTCCGGATTACCGCTCTCCGCCTTGTTCCACGGCATGAGCGTAAAGCGCTGACGCGGCTGCCCTTCATCGAAGCAGGGAACGTCTCCCAGGACGAGCATCCACCAGTGATTGGATTCCAGTTTTTTTCTACCGCAAATGTCGCATGTGAACGAGACATCCCAAACCATTGTTCACCTCATCCCAAGTAAAACTGAGTGGAGAATTTCTCTGCTGCGCCAGTTCAGAAGAAACCCTTAACCCGCCTGCAATCGTGCTAGAGTAAGCTAAAGCACGGACCGGATCGATTATAGTGCGGTTTCACCCACTTCGAAACCGCTTTAGCCTTTGGTAAGGAACCCGGTGAATTCCAGTGACTTGTCCCGAATGCTCTTCCTCCAGTTTCCGTTTGTCACGCTTCCGCATCGAAAGACGTGGAGCGGCTGCTACTGCTGCAGTATCCAGTGCGCTGCCGCAATTGCCACCATCGCACTTACGCAGGCCTGCCCTGGCTTTGGTGCTGAAGCAGGCCGGCCGGGTTCGCCGCGAACGGCGCGAGCATGAGGCCACCCGGTAACGGGGAGGGTGACGGGCAGTCGGCCGAAAACCCCGCTGGCAATCCAACAACTTCGTAAATCAACTTAGCAGAAGATGCATTCTTTGACCGGACGATCTGCGTTCGCGATCCCTCGTGCCCGAAGAAGCTTCCGCTTTGAGTCGAAAGAGCTGCGGTCCATAACGCAGCGGTAAGCATCCTTGCGTCCGGATGGAACAGTGCATTGAAAGTAACGTTGGCAATCGGCACGCCGTTCTATAGTTATCACGTGGGATAAATGTGGTTACCAAGCGCGCGAGGCTGATCCGTTTACGGCCTGCTGAGGCGCTTGAGACAGCGGGCTCCATGCGGAAGCCGGCCGAATAGAGCAACGTGCCAGCTGGCGAGACCCATAGCTGAGCCATATCGACCGAGGAAAGACGATGGCTATCGCAACCGCCAGATTGACCGGAATTCGATCCCGACCCTTTGGATACCGCTCCCGTCGAGAACCGCTGTGGAGTTCCAGACAGGCCCTTTTTGCCGAGGCTGCAATATTTTTGCTTGCAGCTGCAGGCGCTTACAGCCTTAACATTGTCGGCGCGCTTCCCTATAGCGAAGTCTTTCTCCTGCTGCTGCTCCCAGTGCTGCTTGTGGTTCCGGGCGTGCGAGCCTTCGACCGCCAATATCTAGTGTTTTACATCCTGGCGGGAGGCTGGTTCCTGGGCACGCAAATTGCTGATACCTACAATGGAATGCCGGCTTATAACCGGATGAAAGGAACCGCGAGGGTGGTTTTTTTCATCCTCGACTTCATGGCGCTTGCCATTCTAATCAATAACAAGGGCCGCAGGATCTTCGTCTTCGCGATGGGCCTTGCAACTCTGATGTTCCTTGGTTCGTTCGACTACGTGGAAGACTTCGCGCTTCAGTGGAAATTCGGGTTGAGCCACGCTTGCACGATGATGGCGCTGCTGATCGCCTGCTATTACTACAGAAGACAAAGATATGCGATCTGCTTTTCCATCGCTTTTGTCATGGCAGTGATCAATTTTCGCAACGGCTTCCGCTCGCAGCTCGTGATCCTTGCTATCTCGACAGTACTGATTTTGCCGATTTTCGACAATGCACCAGCGAAGGCCGGGCGTGCTCATGGCATGCAAAGCACATTCAGAGCTTTAATTCTGCTCGCGGTTTCTGGCGTAGTTGCTTATGGGTCGAATGCTGTCATTAAGTATGCGGCCCAAAAAGGCGCTTTCGACGATGCCACGAACGCCAAGTTTCAAGCCCAATCCGAAGGAGACTATGGAGTGCTTGTGGGCGGACGGCCCGAAACTCTCGTAGCCATTCAGGCCATCCGCGACAGCCCCATCATTGGCCATGGTTCGTTTCCATTTGGACAGAAATATCTGCAACTGAAACAGGATATCCAATACGAACACGGGTACAGCGACTCTGATGAACCGGAAGAGACTGAATTCCCTGTCATACCAACCCACTCTCATTTAACGCTGGCCTGGGTGGAAGGGGGTATCCTCGGCGGTATTTGCTGGATCTATATTTTTGTTCTAGTTCTCCGAGCCGTTCTGCGGTTGAGTGCGCAGCGGCCGCACATGGCGCCCCTATATTCTTATCTTCTGGTTAATTTTCTTTGGGATATCCTTTATTCACCTTTTGGAAGTGTGAATCGGATGCGTGCCGCATTCTTTATTTTACTGAGCTATTTCATATTGAGGACTCCCTCTGGGAAAACTGAGAAGGTTCTCCGTCCCAGGCCGCGGAAGATTTATAGACCCCTCACAACTCGGCCCGCACCGGTAGCCACATCGTCGCCGAGGCTTGGCATCTCCGGAACGGTTTAAACCAGGCTGCGCCGCACTGGACACTCCTCAAAACCCGAAGGCCTTTGAAAATGGATGAAGCGCAGATATATTCGCGGTTAGCTGGTGTATTTAACGAAGTCTTCGATGACGAGACGATTGAGATTACCCCGCAATTGAGAGCGAAGGACGTTGATGGCTGGGACAGCCTCACGCACATCCGCCTTATACTTTCTGTCGAGAAAGCGTTTAAAATTAGGTTTACCACTGCTGAGGTCGGGAACCTTGAAAACGTGGGCGACCTGGTTGCTCTCATCAGAGCCCGGGTATGAAGCCAGATGGCGAGCGCAATTTCGCTCCCCATGAACAAGAGGGCGGAGGTCAGTGAACTCACTGTATTCGGAGCTGCAATGGCTGCCGCGTCCTCCCCAGGACTTCTCCACCCTGCTGAAGGCTGCAGCAAGCTCCGGTGAATCCCTTGGGAGCGAGATCGAGTCCCTGGCATCCTTCGGACTGGACCTCAACCAGTTAATCAAGTTGGCGAGAGTGATCGGCAAGGCAGGTTCAGACGGCACATCACTTCATCCGCTGGTTCCCTTCCGGCTCGCTCTTCTGAGTAACTCGACAGTCGATATGATTGTGCCGGCTCTGATAGCGAGCGCCGCGCGGCATGGCGTCGCGCTTGAAATCATCCAGCCTTCCTACGACCAGGTGACGCAGGAGGTGCTAACTCCCAATTCCAAGGTCAACAGCTCCAAGCCGGATGCCGTACTGTTTGCGTTGGATTACCGCGCCCTACCGCTGAAGCTCTCGCTTGGTGACGCTGAAGCCACGTCCGCCACTGTGCAAGGGGCGCTCGGCTACCTGCAGACGCTTCGGGACGGCATCAAGGCCAATTCGAAAGCCGTATGCATTTTCCAAACCTTCGCTCCTCCTGCGGAGCCTCTCTTCGGCAGCCTTGACCGCGCGTTGCCAGGAACGATGAGAAGCCTGATCGATACCGTCAATCGAGAGTTGGCCGCCTACGTTCTCGGCTGGGGCGACGTGCTGCTCGACGTTGCGGGATTGGCTGAGACGGTGGGTTTAGCGAACTGGCACAACCAGCAATTGTGGAACCTGGGCAAATTCTCCTTCTCCGATGAATGGATCCCTCTGTACGGAGATCACGTTGCCCGCTGCGTTGCAGCGATCCGGGGCAAGAGCAAGAAGGTTCTTGTACTCGATCTCGACAACACGGTCTGGGGCGGAGTGATCGGAGACGACGGCTTAGAGGGCATAAAGATTGCGCAAGGTGACGCATGTGGTGAAGCTCACCTGGCAGTGCAGCGCCTGGCGCTCGATTTGCGGCAACGTGGCATTGTGCTTGCTGTGTCGTCAAAGAATACCGATGCTGTGGCGCGGGAACCATTTGAAAAGCATCCCGAAATGCTTCTCAAGCTTGAGCATATCGCGGTGTTCCAAGCCAACTGGAACGACAAAGCCACGAATATTCAGGCCATCGCCGAAGAACTGTCCTTGGGCCTGGAAGCGATGGTGTTTCTCGACGACAATCCAGTCGAACGTGGGCTGGTTCGAAGACTGCTCCCGCGAGTGGCCGTGCCCGAGCTGCCGGAGGAGCCGTCGGGTTACGCGAGGACCCTCGCGGCCGCCGGCTACTTCGAGGCTGTCACCTTCGCCAATGAAGACTTGAAGCGCGCAGGCTACTACCTGGACAACGCCAGGCGCGCCCAGCTGCAAACGAAGGTGGGCGGTGTGGACGCCTACCTGGCTTCGCTGGATATGACGATCACCTTCCAGCCTTTTGACGCCGTTGGCCGCGCGCGCATCGTGCAACTTATCAACAAGTCGAACCAATATAACCTGACCACCCGCCGCTACACCGATCCCGAAATTCTCGATGCCGAAAACGATCCGGAGGTTTTTACCCTTCAGGTCCGGCTAGCGGATATATTCGGCGACAACGGGATGATCAGCGTTGTCATCTGTCGCCCGTCGGCGGCCGGAGTTTGGGATATCGACACCTGGCTGATGAGTTGCCGTGTGCTCGGCCGCAAGGTAGAGCACATGGTCTTGCGGGAGATACTCGAGCATGCGCGAGCGGCGGGCATAAGCAAGCTATGCGGTATCTACAAGGCGACGGAACGGAACCAGCTGGTGGTTGACCACTACGCTAAACTCGGTTTTTCCAAAGTGCTGGAAGAGGCGACGGGCCTCACGCGCTGGGTTTTGCCGGTTGAAGGAGCGGCACCCGAAAGCGCCCCCATGAGGGTCATTTCGCGAGGATTTGCGACCGGCAGGGAGACTTCACCCGCATGACGCGACCGAATGCCCCGGATACCGGGTGCGCGGTACAAGCCAAGTTGCCACGGCGAGATTGGATATGGTTACCCATCCTCGGTCTTCTGACGATGTGTCTTCTTGCTGGCTCTGTCGAGTTGCACGCACGCCGGAGGTTTGCCAGGATCCCAACCGCGGGGGAAAGCTGTTTAGCGATAAACGATCCGTCTCAAGGAGTTCGTGGCATTCCCAATTGTGTAGTGTGGGAGAAAATCCCCGAAGGCAAGCTTATCGAATATAGGTTCAATGGCAGCGGCTACCGAAACAACGCCGACCTCGGACCAAAGCCCCCGGGTACCTACAGAATCGTGATCGTGGGGACATCGATCGCAGCAGGATTTCGGGTATCGCAGGAACAGACAATGGCTGCGCTGCTGCCCGCGGAACTCTCGCGGCGCAGCGAGCGCAAGATCGAGATTTATAATGAAGGCCTTCCCCTGCGACCCTCGAGTTCCCTGGCTCACAATTTCAATGAGGTACTTGCGGCCGATCCTGACATGATTCTTTGGGTTATATCGCCCTTAGACATAACCAATCCGTCGTTGGTGGAGCACGGGAATCAAGTCGAACCTCTGCCGCAGGCGGGAGTGTGGTCCTTCACAAAGGCCGTGTTTGCCAAAGAATCCTTCAATGCATCGATGGCTACACTCTTTAGCCACACCCGGGCCGCAATATGGCTGAAAGACCTCATATACGAGAGCCCGAGCCTGTACGTGCAGTCTTCTCTCATGGGGACGGACTACAACAAGGACTTCCTGAGAAGTGAGTCAACTGCCGAATGGGAAAGAGAACTAAGGGAGTTCGACAGTAGCGCAGCGAACATTGAAGGACAGGCTCGCAAAGCGGGCATTCCTCTCGTGGCAACGTTGGTGCCGGATCGCACCCAAGCGGCCATGATTTCCATGATGGATGAATGTCCGAAGGGTTTCGATCCTTACAAGCTTGGCAACGAACTGCGTAATATCATTGTGAGCCATGGCGGAACTTACATAGACATTCTTCCCGAGTTCCGCACGGTACCCAATCCACAACTCGGTTACTTTGCGATCGATGGACATCCTAATGCCTACGGGCACGCAATGATCGCCAGATTTTTGACCAGCAAGCTGGCCCGTGTCATCGTTCCGGGATTCAGCGCCGCCGCCCAACCGCAAGTTGGATTGCGAGCAAGACAATAACGTGGATAACGCTTCTTTTGAGTTCGTGCTCTTTGGTCTAACCGCGGCGATCGTTTCAAACTTCAGCCGTTCAAGCGCCTGGCGGTCAATCGTACTTTTCGTAGCAAGCATTGTCTTTCTTGGCCTTTTGGCGCATGACCTGACAGTTTTTCTTCCCTTGATAGGCTTCGTTTTATTCGGTTACGGATGTCTTCTTCTGCTCGAGCGAGGCTGGTCCCGGGCGCTTCCCTGGATTCTGGCCACCGTTGTCCTGGTCTACGTATGGCTCAAAAAGTACACGTTTCTGCCCCAATCGATCTTTCTTCATTCGGCCTATCTTACCCTCGGCCTTTCCTATATTTTCTTCCGCGTCCTTCACTTGCTGATTGAAGCGGGAGGTAGCCGAGAGAAACGGCACATTAAGGTTGCTTCGTACCTCCTTTATATCCTCAACTTCACCACCTTCATTTCCGGCCCCATCCAGCGCTACGAAGAGTTCGCGCACGACCAATTTGCCGCCGAACCACTTCCGCTGGGATCGTGCATCGTCGGTCTTCAACTGGAACGTATCGTTCGAGGATTTTTCAAGGTCAACGTGCTCGCCATGTTGTTCGATACGGTGCGCGTCGATGCGCTGGCGCAGATGTATCAGCCACTACCTCTCTCGCTCAAGCTCTACGCCGCCTTTCGGCTTTGCCTGATTTACCCGCTCTTTCTCTACGCAAATTTCTCTGGCTACATCGATATCGTAATTTCGTTAGCGCGCCTCATGCGCGTGCGCCTACCCGAAAACTTCGAAAGACCCTTCTCGGCCTCATCGGTGATCGATTTCTGGAACCAGTGGCACATCACACTCTCTAACTGGCTCAAGACCTACGTTTTCAATCCGCTTCTTATGGCGCTGATGCGGCGCATCTCGTCGGTAGCCTTACAGCCGTTTCTGGCAGTTTTCTGTTTCTTTGTAACCTTCTTCCTGATTGGTCTGTGGCATGGACGTACCTCGGAGTTCATCGTCTTTGGTCTGGTGACCGGAGGAGGGATGTCTATCAACAAGCTTTGGCAGATGGGCCTGACGCGCGCGATGGGCCGCAAGGGTTACAAGGAACTGGCAAATCATCCCATCTACGTCGCGTTTGGGCGTGGACTCAATTTCATCTGGTTCGCCTTTACACTCTTCTGGTTCTGGGGCGACTGGAAGCAGATCGATGCAATCTTCTCTGCGTTGCGTCCGGCCGAATGGCTAGGGGTCTGGATGGCCGCGTGGCTGGCGGCTACGGCGGTATTGGCGCTGTGGGAATGGTTGCGCGCAGCCCTATTGTCCATCAGGACCTCCGAAGGTCCGGTGCTCGCCAACCGCTATGCGCGCGTGGTTTACACATCTGTGCTGGGGCTGACGGCACTGGTGATAACGGTCTTGCTCAACCAGCCCGCTCCTCCGATCGTATACAAAGCCTTTTAGAGCAATGGTCAGCACCGGCCTGCTTGACGTGGTCAGACTGGCCGGCTAGGGACTGTTGCGTAGCGGCTCTTCAGCCGTAAGAACGGCGACTCAACCCAGCGATAGGACACGAACGCGAGGAATACGGTCATAACAAGCCCCAGCGCCTTGCCTACGAGAAGGTTAAATCCGTGGCCCGGGCGAAGCAAGCTCAGGACGATAAGAAGGCCTGTGAAATGCAGCGCATAGAGACCGTAACTTATCTTACCAAGCCGCACTATCCAGCCAGACGTCAAAAGCTTGTTGTTGCTATACATGCACCCATACAAAATCGCAGCAGATGACAGCGAGATAATAAGGCGCCCGAGGGCCAAACGAACAATCGGGAGGTAGAGCTGACTGGTAAGCCACGATGAGAATGGTAATCCGATCAGCCCAACCGTCACCAGCAGCAAGCGCAGACTACGCGTAAGCCTTGGCAGGCGGTCCACACTAAGCGCCAAAATGATACCCAGCGCCAAGGAGTCACAGCGTGATGTGCTGCCGAAATAGCTGAAGTCGCCTCTTAAACCACTCAGGACGATAGCGATTGGGCTCGCAGTCGCAAGCAGGAAGGTAACAATTCCAGCTATCATCATGCCGCGGCGCGTAAGCATCCTGGCGACCACGGGCCATATGAGGTAAAACTGTTCCTCGATGGAGACTGTCCACAAGGGAGCGCAGATGGACTGCGGCGCTCCGAAGATAGCGTATACCCAGTTGCTCAGGAACAGCAGGTAGCCCGCAACTTGATACCAGGAAAGACTCTGCGTGTAATACCAAAAATGGGGCATTGTGTGCGCGAACAGGATGCCCAAGATAACGACAAAAAAGTACAGCGGCCAGATGCGCAAGATGCGTCTGATATAAAACAGCCGGAGCGAAATTCCCCCGGTCTGTTGCCGCTCCCGCAATAGGAGCGACGTGATCAGGAAGGCGCTCAGCACGAAGAACAAATCAACTCCCGTCGATCCGGAGCGAACGAGCGGCACCCACAGCCACCGCAATGGCACACCTAGCGCGCTATAGAACTTGTCCTCAACCGGCAAGGTGTGACAGACAAACACGGCTAGAAAAGCGTAAAACCTTAGCCCGTCAAGTTCAGGCTGATAGAAGCGCCGTTGGCTCTGAGCCGTAGCAATCGGGAGTTTACCGGGCACCTCAATCAACTGCGCCATCCCGTCAACACTCCTTTTCGTGTTTAGCCGTGAGCGTCAGAAATCTCGACGACGAGCGGGATCCTTCAGACGGCCCGCCCAGGAAATTATAAGAGCTGGTTCCTGCAAATCGGAACCGCAGACGTATCCGATTCGATGAATCCCCCGGTTGCGAACCAGAATGTTCAGCCGGGAGATAAGCAGTTCAAGACTGTAATGTTCCCACTACCAATAGCTCTTCGCCGCTTGCATCCCAATCCTTCTCATACGGCCGTGGTGGGTATTGATAGGGAGAGCTGCAGAACTCCGTCGAAAACCCATGCCTGGGCAGATTTCGATGAAAGAACTCTGCCGTTAGGGCGAGCACATGCTTCTCGTTGATCATCTGGCCCCACTTGACCCCTAGCCGCCTGGCTTGCTCCCCAGAGCAGTTTGGCACATACAAGAAGAGTTTGCCGCCCGGTTTCAGAAGTTTCTGGAAGGTTAGTAATGACGCTTGTGGGTCTGGGATATGTTCAAGAACATGGGCCGAGTAAATCATGTTGAATCCCTCGCTGGGCAGAGCAGCGAGGTCACTCGTCAGATTTACCTTGAGAGCCCTCGTGCCGTACTCGACACGAGGCCGGGAGATCTCGAATCCGGTCGCCTGATACCCCGCCTGGGAGAATTGATAGACACCGTACCCCCACGAGCATCCATAATCGAGAACCGAGCCGTCAGGAACGATCGCTCGAATGGTCTTGAGGTGCGTCGTCAGGTCCCGTCCAACGCTTTTAAAATGATCGGAAATATGGAAGGGCAGGTCCTCCTCCCGCGGTAAATCGGTTACGTTATCCTGCTGATACTTTTTCTGGTAGAAGCCCAGATTTTCTCCGGGCTCGTCTTTGGGGAAGCGAAAGTTCAGCGAGCATTCATCACATCGCCGGAGTTGCAGAATTCGGTTTTTCCACTGCACAACCGTTGTTCGATCGCCATTGCAATACGGGCAGCGGGTGGACTGAAGCTTGGCGTACTTTACCAACGTCTTCAGCAAAAATTGGTACTTGCTCATGGTGGGTTCATCCTAAATTTGAGGCCAGCCAAGATCAATGGATGATCGCTTATGTCGGCCGCCGGATGTGCCCTGGTTGTCAAACAAGGTCCCGCATGGTTTGCGCTGACTTCACTTCTTGACCAGCTCCATAGTGCGTCCGCCAGGATCGTAGATTGAGAAGTTCATTTGCTGACCGGCGTTGAGGCCTTTGAAACGCTCGACCTCCGCGCTAAAGTGACTCTCGGGCCAGGGCGGATAGATCCATTTCCTCACCACCCCAATGGTAGTGAGAAGCAGAACACCCACTCCAGCACGCCGCACCAGAGTGCTTCGTCCTTTTGACGCGGACGACGCTGCTAACCAAAGAAACATCAGCGTGGGAAAGAACCAGTAGCGAATTCCGGTGGCTCTCGCGAGTACCTCCCAACGAGGGGTGCTGCCCGGCAGCAGAAGAGGATCTCGTAGAGAGGCCACGAGAGCCATGGCTGCGAAGACGCAGTAAAGGCGTAGCTCCAAGGATGCACTGCGCCAGCCCCAAAACAGAATTGCCAGCGCACCGATGGCTCCGAGGACGAGCAACGGAATAGGCAAATAGGGTCCCCCGCTGCCCACCATGCTGTCGATAAAGATGCTGCCTGCGACGATCCGCAAGAGGCGAAGAGGCGTGACCCCGAGTGGCGCTCCAGGTCTTTTGACGGTGTGCAGAATTGTCAGCACCTGGATTACGACGCCCAGCGACATTAAACCCAAGACGACCAGGGTCCAGCGCTGACGCCGCATCCACCAGTAGACGGCGACTGCAGGCCACAGCAGAATGCAGAAGGGACCGGTGATGCCTCCGATGGCAAACAGAGCGACGTCGGATACGCGGCCGCGCCAACTCAACGGCGGAACAGAAAAGGCAAGCAGGGCCTGCAACAGAGCCAGGTGCCACATGGCATTGGTGAGTACCACGTGGATCTCGGGCGCGTCGGGAATTGCAATGTACAGGGCCGCCATCCACATGCGGACCCGCAGGGGACCCCATGGGGCACAGCGGCGGGAGAGCAACGCGGTCACCGGAAGAGCCTGGACCACCGCGCCAGCGAGGTTCATGATCAGCGGAGCCCACTGCATGGGGAAGAGCAATGCCAGGCCTGCAACCAGGCGGGGGAAGGTCTGCATATAACCCGCCTGGGCATTTCCCAAAGACCGCAGCCAGCCCAGGTTATAAGCCTGCTGGTACCAGACCCAACCGTCCTCGGCGAAGAACTGCGCGTGCAGCAGAGCGCCAGGGAGACGGGTGAAGATGGCAAAAAGAGATACGGCAAAAATCAGCAGTTGCCAGTGGAAGCTTATTCCCTGCTGTGCTCCGATGGTTGGCAAAACGCTCGTGGCGGTAGACGCGCTCTGCTTATCACTTGGGCTCACTTCGCTCATCGCATCCGTGGGACCGTTACTGCTGCTGGATCGGCGAGATCGGAGTCGATCGCCAGGGGGCTGGTAAAGCGAATCGAGAAAAGGGCAAATAGGTAGAGAGAGAAGAGGATCAGCAGTTCCAGATTCTGTTGTCGCAGCAGCAGGATGAAGAGGAATTTGTTCTGCAGTATGTCTTGCCATTTGCCGTGTTGCAAAAGGAATATCTGCACCCGGTACTGGACGGAAACGATGGAGAGCGCGGTGAGCATGGCAATGACAGCTCCCAAAAACCGGCGCTTTTGAAAGACGATCAGCACCGCCGGAATGCTAAACAGCAGCAGGCGGGTGTCGTAGAAGCGATGGTAGACCGGTGTTAGCGAGAGGATGGACAGCGACCCGAGCGCAACCACGTGAAACTCCGGGGAGGCATGCGTCCGCCAGATAGTTATGACCCATGCCGCGAGAAGAAGGAGAAAGGCTATATAGGCCGCGGCATTAAATCTCCCCGCATCGGAAAAGAAGATGCTGCTCACGGCTTGCAGATTTGTATCACCGATGGCTTGTTGATTCGCGGGCCTGGGGTCAGCGCTGCCGCCGGTGTTCAAGGTTGCGGTTAGATTCGCGCGCAGCGTAGAAATCCAATCGGCGCTGCGCGGGTGCAGCTTGAGAATCAGACCCGCGGAGAGAAGAAGCGCGAGAGCGCCCGCCATCGCCAGGGCAGCATAGCGCCAATGGATTTTCTGCACCAGCAGATAGAGCACGATCAGGCCACCGATCTGGGGCTTGACCGCGAGGCTGAGCATGAACAGCAGACTGCCCAGAGGGAGGAAGCGGTTACGCAGAAAGAGATAACCGCCGATCACCACCAGCGAAATAGCTAATATCGCGGGTTGACCCAGCACCAGCAGGATTCCACTGCTAAGCAGGAAAAACGATCCCAGGGTGGTGGCGAGCCAACGATGCGACCCTGGACACAAGGAGAGAGCGAGAAACGTAGAAATGACGAGCAGGCAGCCATTCAGCAGAAACCAGAGCAAGCGGGCTGCCGGAAAGCGGAGCAGAGCCAGCGGGGAGAGCACCAGGAAAGTCGAAGGGGGATAGACGGGAACATCGATATTCCACGACGGTAGCTCGCCGGCATGGCCGCCCGCTTGAAAGAACTGCTGTTCGAGTTGGGAGGTGTCGTAGGGATTGCAGCCATGGAGCAGGCAGCGCGCACCGGTGTAGACAGGAACAAAGTCATTGGAAGAACGAAAGACTCTGGCTCCCCCGAGCACAAACAATACGACCGCGGAGACACTAAGGACCAACAAGTGCAGGTCGGGCTTTTTGAGGCTCATGACTTATCCGCGATCTGGCACGAGCGCACTTGCGCAATGAGATCGCTAAAGGATTACCCTTCTCCCACAGAAGATCGGTAAGGGCTTTCTCAACGCCTCGCCAAAAGCATCATAACGACGGGGACCGAGGATGCATAGTGAACTCTATTGTTCGCGCGGCTTGCGGAAGACCCTGGGCAGAGAGTTGCGAAGCAGCGAAATGCTGATTCTTTTGAGCGTCCTACCGAAGAGCAGACGGAAGCTTGCGGAGAGCGCGATTCACCTCAGGTAACACGAATGGGTGTTACCTGAGGTGGTTCTTCCTCGCACTTGATCGTCGAGAGTGCCAAGAATTTTCTGTAACACCACATTCATCTATTTGTAATCTGCAACAAATCGCTTAGTCTTCGTGTCATACGTAAGTAATAGACGCGGTTGCGGAGCGTGCCGGCGAGCCAGCTCCCCAGCCTAGCAAGGAACAAACCCCAACCTTCCCTGGAGGTGGACTTTGATCCCGCTAGAGAATTCCTTACGCCAGCTGTTCCACGAAGTTGTCTCCGAGTGCTATGACTCACGCCTGGGTTTGCGGGACGCGGAGATATCCAGCTACGTCGCCGACCTGCTTACCGAATTTTGCCGCGCGGAAAACATCTACCGCATCCGCGATGCTGCGGGCAATCCCGTGCGCGAAGTGGGCGAGATGCTGCTCGCTTCCGATCCTGTTCACGGCACAGCGTCGTCCTTCGGAGAAGAACGGGAACGGCGGAAACATATCGGCGACTACACCCTGTTCTTCGCCGGCATGTATCCGGAGGCGACCCATCGCTGGGGACGGACTACAGCACGACAGCTTTTTCGAAATGGTCCAGGCGGGCAAAGAGAGCTACTACATCGTTTCCCAGTTCGATCTCTTTGAGTACGCACAAGAGGCGCCATTCTTTGGCCGCCTCGCCGGTTCCTTCGAAGCTTGCATCTATGGGCTGAACATGGTGCGCGGGGAACTCGACCGGCGCAAGGCGATCTCTCCGCCCCGATCTTTCTCCTCGGGCCCGGCGACGCAAATCATGTAACCTTCCCGAGTAAGAAACCGCCGCTCGGTCGAAAAACATTTCCTTTCGCGGCTAACGCCCCATCCGTTTTGCTTGCTTGACGTACGGGCTTACAGGCTGCGGAAAGATCGTTCCACGGCACGCCGTGGCAGGCGAGAGAATAGGAAACCCAGACTCTAAAGTCCACAGCCCCACATCTGACGGCCGTCTCACCAAACGTACCATTCCGTGGTGTAGCATGGCGCGAACGCGCACTGTGATTTTTCGCGGCCGCGAAGATCAGAGATAAGGAGAAGGAGAAAGATGATGCTGACAACAAATTTCAGGGGCCGGTCACACAAGAGTCTGACGATTTTGCTAGCCCTGGGGCTACTGGGCGGCGTGGCCATGGCGCAATTGGGCGCCAAGCCAGCCAGCGTCCACGCCATGATGGCGCAGACCACGCCTCCGGCTGCGTCCAGCCTGGTCGATATCAATTCAGCCAGCAAAGCGGATCTGAGTGCGCTGCCGGGGATCGGCGACGTCTATTCGCAGAAGATCATTGACGGCCGGCCGTATAAAACCAAGACGGACCTGGTAAACAAGAAGATTATTCCGCAGGCGACCTACTCCAAGATTCGGGACAAGATCATCGCCACCCAACCCAAGAAGTAGATGAGTTAAAAAAAGGGGGGAAGCGCGGGATTCCGCGCTTCCCCTTTTTGCGTTCAGTTAGACGGCTTGCGGTAAAGCTTCCTTTACACGGAAACGCTGCATGTTGATGCGCAACGCGCGCTCAATCTTGCGCAGATCGCCCTTCTCTTCCGGAGAGGCAAAGGTCGAGGCTACGCCGCTGCGAGAAGCGCGGCCGGTGCGGCCGACACGGTGCACAAAGTCTTCCGCAACTTTGGGCATATCGTAGTTCACCACATGCGCTACGTGGTCTACGTCGATTCCGCGGGCAGCCACATCCGTAGCCACCAGGACCCGATGACCACCCTGGGCAAAGCTGCGCAAAGCAGCATTGCGCTGGGACTGGCTACGATCGCCATGGATGCTGGTTGCCTTCCAACCGGCATGAGCAAGCTTCTTGGCCACACGCTCCGCGCCATGCTTGGTGCGGACAAAGACCAGAAAGCTTCCCGCCTCAGAACGGAGCAGGTGCTCCAGTAGCGGCAGCTTGCGATCCGCGGTGACTTCAAAGGTTTGCAGCTTGACGTTTTCTGCCGGCTTGAGCACGGAGCCGATTTCAATCCGTACCGGGTTCTTAAGGTAGTCGCCGGCCACTTCACGAACCGCACCCTCGAGGGTTGCCGAGTAGCAAAGCGTCTGATGCACGGGCGGGATAGCCGACACGATGCGGCGAATGGCTGGCTTGAAGCCCATGTCGAGCATGCGATCGACTTCGTCCAACACCAGGATCTCCACCTGGTTGAGCTTGACCAGCTTGCGGCCGATGAAATCTTCCAGACGGCCGGGTGTGGCCACGATCAGCCGCGCGCCGCGACGGATACTCTCCAGTTGCGGACCCTCGGCCATGCCTCCGACTACCAGCGCGGTGGGAAGACCGACCAGCTGGGCGCATGCCTGCTGCACCTGCATCGCGAGCTCGCGAGTGGGCAGCAGGATCAACGCACCGGCAGCTTTGGCTTGGGTTTTCTGTAGCTGCTCGATGATGGGGATAAGGAAGCTGAGCGTCTTGCCGGTGCCGGTTTGCGCTGTTGCCAATACATCCCGGCCCTCAAGCGCCGGAGGAATCGCTCCCACCTGTACCGGGGTGAGCGTAACAAAATTTGCTTTGGCCAGGCGCTGCTTGAGCGCCGCCGAAATAGGTAATGCTGAAAATTCGTTCAAAATAAAGTCCCTTGCTTCCGGTCTCTTGTGAGACCTGGAGTGCTGTTCATCGCCTCACGGCTTCGTCCGCCCGGCGATACGATAAATGGCCCGATTGGCTCGCCCGGTTCGCTCAACTACTCGATCCGTGCACCGACACGAAGATCACCGCCGGCTTCGGCCTTCAGGCTGCAGAAATTGAATCTGACATTGTTGACTGCACCACGCAGTATGCGGTTCGTCGCGCTGTAGAGGAGGGGGTTTGGCGTTCTAGCCAAACATCGCTCGTACACCGCACCATGCCAGGGAAGCGCGTGCTTCCTATCGTCGCCGCGAACTTCCGTGGCGACTACGCTGAAGGGCTTGGGCGATATCCGACCGGCTTGCTCCCCGCCTACCGGCGAAAAGGAAGAGGTCTATTGAGGGCAGCCTGGCTTGTGACAGCTAAATGGCTGATGACCAAACAATTAAGCGCAGATTAAGAATAGCATAAGCCACGCGCAAGGGATACTGGGTCAGCATCTAGTAGAGCTAGGGTCCGCCCGACCGCTGCAGGGGCATGATGGCGTTCTTGTTGTCCGGGCCTGTGGGGTCGATGCTGAAGTCCCACACGGAGAGGTTTACTTCCCCAGGACCCAGCAATTCCATCAGCGCGTAGTCGCCAATGGTCAGCGGCTGGGCCGGGGTCAGCCGGATCCAGCGATTTCCCGGCAGCGCTTGAACCTTAGTCGGAATTACGTCCTCCGTCTGCGTCACCTTTCCGGCCATTGCAATCTTGACGTCGCTCACGACGCGATAATCCTTCTTGAAATTGCTGCGCACACGCACGATGGCGTACTGGCTGTTTGCGGAACTGTGGAATTCTTGTCCTTAGCCGAGCCGGCTCCGTGTGTGTCCACCGTGACCGCTGAGGAATCAGCCTCGTTGTCGTCCACCCCGATAATGCTGACGTAGAACGCGGGGTCGTTGATGTGCAGCTTGACTTTGGACACCGCACCGGGGATCTGAACCTTCTGCTGAATACCACCGATGGGGTTGAGCGCAGAACGCAACACGTTGTGGCCGGTCTGGCGATCCACGCTGGCTGAATTCTGGGGAAGCGCCACCAACTCCGGCGAATCGCGAAAAGTATCCAGCGCCCAGATTCCGTCCTGGTCGGGCAGCCGCAAACCGGGGGATACATCCGGAGTGCGGGCCCGGGCATGCTGCTCCTCTTTGTCGATGGCGGCGGCTTCCGGATTGGCCGGCGAGACGGGCGCAGTGGGCTCCGGCTCGGGCGCGGGTTTGGCCCCGGGCGCATGGTCCTGGGCCCATTTCTGCGGTTGCCGCCCAATCCACAAGATTTTCCGGCAGTTCCTCCCATTGCCCCCGCTCAGCGCTGAAGTAGCGCACCCGGTCGCCTACCTTCTGATACTTCGTTACTACCTGGTAGGATCCGTCCTTGAGAACCAGGCGCTGGTTCTGCGCCTGCGCCATGCCTGGTAGGCTGGCGGCCAGGCTGGAGAACAGAAGTACGAAAAGAAGCAGGATGCGCGCGGGCGACATGGCCGTGTCAATACTTTAGACGAAATTGGGTGGGTGGCGTTGCCTGATGTTTGAGCCGGCTGCGCTCGGATTATCCCGACGACTACGGATGCTGGTGACGCCGTATTTGGCTTGAGTGGGATAAGAGCTCTTCCGGCGCTTTTCGATCGCCGCGATTCAGAGCGCTCCACTCAAGCCAAATCGGCTTGAATGGGGCACCCAGCATTCGTAGCCAGTCGGGATGACAAATCCGAGCGTGGCAGCCCACCTTTACAGAGTCAACCGGTTGAGTGCTTTTGCAAATGCGGTTGTGGGGACCTTCGCCAATCGTTTTCAACCCGCCCTGTTCCTTCTGGCCTTGATGACGGGTAGTGACTGAGGCAGCGCAGATTCCATTTCCATCTTCCCTTCGTTTTCAGTTCCTGCGATACTTGTATGTGCCCACCCGGTGCGCCAATTCCAACCACAATAAAAAGGTGAAGAAGCAATGTCAGCAAAGTACATCTTTGTGACGGGCGGAGTCGTGTCCAGCCTGGGCAAGGGCTTATCCGCAGCCTCCATCGGATGCCTCCTCGAAAGCCGCGGCTTACGCGTTAACCTGATGAAATTCGACCCCTATCTCAACGTCGACCCAGGTACGCTCTCGCCTTTCCAGCACGGCGAGGTTTTCGTTACCGACGATGGGGCGGAAACCGATCTCGATCTGGGTCATTACGAGCGCTTCACCCATGCCCGGCTGAGCCGGGATAACAATCTAACCACCGGCCGAATTTACGAGCAGATCATTACCAAGGAACGCCGGGGCGACTACCTGGGCAAAACAGTACAGGTCATTCCCCACGTGACCAATGAGATCAAGAACGCGATGCGCAAGGTGGCCACCGACGCCGATGTGACCATTGTCGAGATCGGGGGAACCGTCGGCGATATCGAATCCCTTCCGTTTCTGGAGGCCATCCGGCAGATGCGCCAGGAGTACGGCCGGGAGAATACGGTCTTTGTACACGTCACCCTGGTGCCCTGGATCGGCGCCGCCCAGGAGTTGAAGACCAAACCTACGCAACATTCGGTCAAAGAACTGCTCTCCATCGGTATCCAGCCGGATATCCTGTTGTGCCGCACCGATCGCTTCCTCTCCCACGAAATCAAGAGCAAGATTGCGCTCTTCTGCAATCTGGAAGAGCGGGCCGTCATTGCCGCCAGAGACGTTGCGTCCATCTACGAGGTACCCCTGACCTTTGCCGAGGAGGGCGTGGATAAGCTGGCGCTGAAGTATCTCCATATCGAGGCCAGGGAACCCGACCTGACGCGGTGGAAGCTACTGGTGGATCGTTGCTACCATCCCCGCGACGAGGTCTCGATCGGGATCGTGGGCAAATATGTCGAGTACGAAGACAGTTACAAATCACTGAAAGAGGCGCTGGTGCATGGCGCCCTGGCCTTCGACCTGAAGCTGCGCGTTACCTGGATCGAGGCCGAGGGCCTGGAGAGCAAGCACCCGGGTGACCGGGACTACGAAGAGCAGCTGGCAGGTTTTGACGGCATCCTGGTGCCCGGCGGATTCGGGAAACGGGGCATCGAAGGCATGCTCAACGCTATCCGCTACGCGCGGGAAAATGGCGTTCCCTACTTCGGCATCTGCCTGGGGATGCAGACGGCCTGCATCGAGTTTGCCCGCAACGTTTGCGGACTGGCGGGGGCCAGCTCCAGCGAGTTCGATCCGGCCACTCCCCACCGGGTGATCTTCAAGCTGCGCGAACTGACTGGAGTGGAAGAGATGGGCGGGACCATGCGCCTGGGCGCATGGCCGTGCGTGCTGGCGGAGGGTTCGATCGCGGCCAATTCTTATGAGACCACCCAGATCAGCGAACGGCACCGCCATCGTTACGAGTTCAACCGGGAATACGAGGCGCTGCTCACCGGAGCCGGCCTGCGCATTACCGGCACCACGCCGGACGCGACCTACGTGGAGATTGTCGAGATCCCCGGGCACCCGTTCTTCCTGGGCTGCCAATTCCACCCTGAGTTCAAATCCAAGCCGCTGGAGCCGCATCCCCTGTTTCGCGCTTTTATCGCGGCTTCTTACCAGAACCGGCTGCAGTCGCATATTCCGTCCGAGTCCGCGAAGCAGGAAGGTCATCTGACGCAGACTCTGCCATGAGCGACTTTGAAATCGGTACGGTGCGGGTTGGTTCTCCTTCGCTATTCCTGATCGCGGGACCCTGTGTCATCGAAAGCGAGGCGCACGCGCGCTTCATGGCGGAGTCTATCCAGCGAATCACCAGCGACCTGAAGGTCCCCTACATCTTCAAAGCCTCGTACGACAAAGCCAATCGCACCTCGGCCGCGGGCTTTCGCGGGCCAGGAGTGGAGCAGGGTGTCAGAATCCTGCGCCAGATCGCTGAATCAACCGGCCTGCCTGTGATCACTGACGTGCACCAGGCGGCCGATTGCGACCGGGTGGCGGAGGCGGTGGACGTGTTGCAGATTCCCGCGTTTCTTTGCCGCCAGACCGACCTGCTGCTGGCGGCAGCCAAAACAGGACGCGCAGTCAATATAAAGAAGGGGCAGTTCGTGGCCCCATGGGATATGAGCTACGCGGTCGAAAAGGTGACGGGGGCGGGCAATCCGCGTGTATTCCTCACCGAGCGCGGTTTCAGCTTCGGCTATAACAACCTGGTCGTGGACATGCGCTCCTTAGCCATCATGCGCAAGATGGCTCCCGTGGTCTTCGATGGGACCCATTCGGTGCAGACCCCATCCTCCGCGGGCGGCAAGTCGGGCGGCCAACCGGAGTTCATTCCGGTGCTGGCGCGGGCAGCGGTCGCGGCTGGGGTGGACGGTATCTTCCTCGAGGTTCACAACGATCCCGCCAATGCCAAATCCGATGGCGCCAATGCGCTGAATCTGGCCAATCTTGCTCCCCTACTGGAAAGCCTTCTGGCCATCCACGCGGCGGCGCACCAGAGCCCTTAGGAGACGCCACTCGATTTTTTTCGCAAAATGGCGCAATATGGCCGGTATCGCTAAAACGGAATCGGCCCTAAACTGGGTGAACTTTTCTGCCGGGTTCTCGGTAGCAAAAAAAGGGCCCCTCGGGTGAGGGGCCAATCTGCCTTGGTTCTCTCGTTGTGTGAGAGCTTTTATGCGGCTTTTAGTTTTGGGGCTGCGACGCAGCATTCCGGGGGGAGGGCTGCGGGTTCGACTGCTGCGTCGCGCCTATTGGTGAACCGCCAGCTGGCGTGTTCAAAGCCGCAAGACTGTTGTGCATCAGCGTTACGTGGACGACCGTGCCGCTGTTGCTCGATTCTGTGGTTTCCGCCTGCGGGGCATTGCCCATTCCCAAGCGATAAATTCGGTATACCGGCACTTTGTGGTCGACTACCAGGTAGCGTACGACCGCATCTGCCATGGTTTGAGATCTCTGTATTCCTGCCTGGCCACGCGAGTGCGAGTAGCCCTGCACTTCAACGATGTAGCCCTTTTGACCTTCTAACTGCGTAGCAACCTGATCCAGAGCTTCCTTCGCTTTCTCATTCAGAGTGGACTGAGTGGAGCGGAAGTGAAGTTCTGTATCGGTAATCTGCTGGTACTGGTCGAGATTGCTGACCGTCGTATTCAGTTGATTGGTCTGCGTGCTGGCCTGTTGGGCCAATTGCTGCGCCTGACCGGCCTGGGTCGAAGCCTGCAGAGCCTGCTGATTTGCCTGGTCTGCGGTGGTCTGAGCCTGGTGGATGCCAGCTTGCGCGCGGGCATCTACATCCTTGATATCGTTCGCGTTCTTGGCGGTGAGCTGGTCGAGCTCATTCAGCCTGTCTTTAACCGGGGCAACCTGACGATTGACCCACTTCTTGCGCGCCAAGGGATTCATCTTGCCCCAGAAGCCTTCGTTCGACTTGGTCGGCAACGGCTGGCCGGTAGCGTAAGTCGAGGAATCGCTGGCACTACCAGAAGTACTCGCGGAAGCAGGGGCTGCGGTGGGGGCGCTGGTCTGCGGAGCGCCGCTCGCCGCCGCCGGGGCAGTCTGCGCCATCGCCGGCACGCCTAAACTGGCGGCCAGCAAAATCGCTGCGATAGATCCCGGGGTTACCGTACTTTTAATCACGCTTGTCCCTTTTTCGGCCCAAAACTCGCTTGGAAGATCACACACACCGCTCGCTTCTTTACTTGCCTGCGAGTATTGCAACTACTGGCCAAATCGCGTCAGCCTTCTAAATAAAATTTGTATCTTATTCATTCGATGGAGATTAACAGCTCGACCTGCACACGATTGTGGATATCCTGCTACCCCCGTTAGCAACGCAAAACGTGCACTTTTCTCTAGTCGGTACGAAAAAAATGCTCGGCGGCAATGCAGCTAAATTACCTGGGTACCAGAAAACAGCCTACTTGCCGCGCACACTAATCACCCGGATCTCGGGATACTGCTGGTTCCAGTCCGGCGGGAACGGTGTCAAAAATGAGACGGAAATCGCGCTGCTGGCCCGGCTCGATCGGAGCGGAGGAGACCGGCTGGATATCGACATAGGGTTGCGCGGGTGCGGATGAGGCTTAGGGGCATGGCCAACCTTTGAGCATACTGGCCAACATCGCTATGGAAGCCGACCTGAACGGTGATCGCGGTGAGTGTTCGATTACCCGTGTTGGCGATCTGGCCGTCGATATAAGTGACTTTTGCCCCGGAAAAGGTGTTTGCTTCGCTCATCTGAAGACCGCTGATGGTCAGGCTGGCTGCGTAGGGGTCGGCAGGAGCCATGCCGGTTCCGGTGGACGGGAGGTCCGGGTTTGCCCGAGTGCCAACCATGATCCAGATGCCAAGGCCCACGAACCACCGCGGCGGCAGCGATGATCCAGGGGAGCCACGAGGTTGGCTTCGCGGGTTTGCTGTGAACCAAGAAAGTCCAGTTCGCCATCGGGTTTCAGGCTGTGTTCGTCTTTTTGTTCTGGCGCCGGCATCACCGAGATTGTACCTGCCTGAGAGCAGGCTCATTTGTTCAGCCGAAGCTGGCCTTTTTGACCGATTGGCGCATATCGTTGCCGCGCATCTGAACTTCCACGCACATTTCCGCCAGGCGCGAGCGCATGCGCTCGGTGATCCGGTCGCCTAGAGTCTCTTCCCGGATGGTTCGGTCGGCATTCCGCGCCAGGGCTGCCGGCGCGTTGGGGTAGTTGGTGGTGATGAGGGTGGTCCGTTTGTCGTTGTAGCGCGTGTTCAGAATCAGGGCCACCGTATCCCATACCCAGTCTGTTGGCTTTTGTGCACCTAATTCATCCAGAATCAGCACTTCCGCTTCAAAAACGGGGGCCAGGATCTCGAGCTCGGTAGTGGCCACGAGAGGGTTATAGGACTCCTGAATGCGCTTGAGCAGTTCGCGGTAATCACAGAAGAGGCCGCGGACACCTTTTTCCAAAATCAAGGCCTGAAGGATGCCCACGGCAAGGTGGGTCTTTCCCACACCCACATTCCCGGTGAGCAAGAGTCCCTTTCCCTCGGTGGTGACCGGATAACCGGCGACGAAACTGCGGGCGATCATATGGGCGGCGGCCAGCGATGGATCGGCCTGCCTGTAGCCGTTGAGGGGACTATCGAAGCTCTCCAGGCTGCAGTGCTCATATCGTTTTGGGATCGCAGCCCGTTTTAGCAGCCGGGCTGCTTGCTGCTGCAAGCGGCATTCACATGGCTGGGCATAGCGTTCGCCATCAGGTTGGATAATCAGACGCAGGCCGGAGTCTTCACAGATAGGACAAATTTCGCGTCATGGGGACTATGCCCCAAAATACTCTACGCAAGACCCTCTCGCCAGAGGTCGTGGGTGTGGAAGGAACGGCGTTCTGTGGAAAGAAAGCGAAAAATGACTTAAAATGAAGATTCGAGCCTTGGGTTGTGGGCTTGCAGGAAAGGTTTTTCAGATGCCAAAACAGGGAATACATCCAAATTATAAGCAAATCCGGGTGCAGTGCGCGTGCGGCTCAGCCTTTGAGACGCGTTCCACGCACAAAGGGCGATATCCACGTGGAAATTTGCTCCGCTTGCCACCCGTTCTTTACCGGCAAGCAGAAGCTGGTCGATACTGCCGGCCGGGTGGAGCGGTTCCGCCGTAAGTACGCCAAGTCCGATGCGGGTAAGTCCGACGCGGCCAAGGCTCCCGCAGCCAGGTAGAAGGGCTGGTTTGCGACAAAGGCCTCCGTGCGCGGAGGCCTTTGTCGCGTAGGGCTTTGATGAGAAAAGTGTCCATGAAGAAGAGCTGGGATAACCCGCGGGAGAACAGCATGCCGGCCTCGGCCCGGGTGCCGGCGTCGGTCGTGATCGGCCAGGTGCGGGTGGCTCCGGCCACGGTGCTGGCGCCGATGGCCGGGGTCACGGACACGGTGTTCCGTCGCTTTATCCGCAATGCCAGCGTCTTTACCGGGGAAGGCGGGGATGCGGCCGCCACAGGCAACTGGTGGAGACGCCGATCAGCAATCAGCAGTCTGGCTGCGGGTTGATCATGACCGAGTTCACTTCGGCGGAGGGCTTTCGCGCATGCGCGAATCGAAGCGCAAGCGGTATCTCTCCTACGATGAGGATGAGCATCCGATCTCCGCCCAGCTCTTCGGCTCCGATCCCAACACCCTGGCGGAAGCAGCCAGGATCGTTGAGGATGCGGGCTTTGACATGGTGGACCTTAATCTGGGGTGCCCCGCCAAGCGCGTAGTTAGCTGCAATGGCGGCAGCGGCCTGTTGCGCGACCTTCCCCACATTGCAATCATTTTTGAGCGTGTGCGGTCCGCAGTGCGGATTCCCTTCACGGTAAAGTTCCGCATGGGTTGGAGCGACCAGCACATCGTTTGCGTCGAGCTGGCTCGTCTCGCCCAGGAGAGCGGTCTGAATGCGGTGGCACTGCACGCGCGCACCCGGGAGCAGGGCTACTCCGGCCAGGCGCGGTGGGAATATATCGCCGCAGTGAAGGATGCCGTCCGTATTCCGGTGATCGGCAATGGAGATATCCGCTCACCGGAAGATGCCTGCACCATGGTCGCGGAGACGGGATGCGATGCGGTGATGATCGGCCGCGCCGCGCCGGCCAATCCGTGGATTTTTCGCCAGATCGCGCAATACACTGCGTTCGGCAGCTACGACCAGCCAACCCCGATGGACCGCTACCACATGATCCGGGATTACTTCCTCATGCTGATGGAGGAAGATGAGCCAGCCGCGATCAGCGGCAGGATGAAGCAATTTGCTTCCTGGTTCACCCATGGCGTGCCGGGTGGGGCGATTTTGCGCAAGAGCATCTATGAAGCTAAGAACGGCGCGGCTGTGCTCGACGGCGGTGGATGCGTTCTTTGCCGCTGAGACCGAACAATTGGTCGCCGCCGGGCGTCTAAGGTCGGGGCGAGAGAAAGAAACCGCAGATCCCTGTCCACATAGCAGAATCGGCTACTGGGCTCTACTGCGAAGCTGTCGGTTATGGCGACCCGCCACGCTTACGGAAAATGACTTTTCGTTCAGCTGCGCCAGCCTTCGTTCAGTGCTACCAACGTCCAGGAAATCGCGGGCGACAGGTGTTGCAGAACGGTGTCCATGGATGGATGCACACGTAGTGCGGGCACGATGTAATACAAGAGCGGTGCGTTCGGCTGCAGCGGGACACCGGGAAAATAGCCGTTCTGTTCGAGCTCTCCCTTTCCGCTGGAGTTGCGCTGCTGCTGCAGCCAGTGCACGCGAATCCAGTAGTCCAATCCCTGGAGCGGAAAATGCAGATCCTCGTCAGCTTTCAATTCCAGAATAGCCAGCCGTCCGTTGCGCGTAACCGTGAGCAGATCGAGCATGGCGCGGTCGGCTGCGGCAAAGGCCGGTACCTGGTGGTAAATCGCGTGCCCACCCAGGCGGTCATCGATCTGCGTAAGGTCGCCACCTAACGTCGACTCCAGCCACGCTTCCGGCTGCAAACGAAACAAGGGATCGCGCGCGCTGCCCTCCGGATATCGACTGGCAAAGAGGCGCTGCATCAGATCCGCGAAAAAGCCTTCTGTGTCCTCCTGCAACGGGGTTTCATTGGCGCCGGCGCCGAAGGTCAGGTTGCACTGGCGAACAAAAGAGTCGGAGACAAACCCCTGGCGCACGCGGGCGAACTCCAGGCCGTAGAGGGAAAGCGTGACCTCGTGGGCGCTTCGTGCCGCGACGGTGACGCTGCTTCGCATGTGTGGTGGTAACAAGCGCAGGATGCGGGCCAATCCGTCCTGGGCTCGCTCGATCGCGGCCTCAGGGTTGAATGCATGCACCAGGCGCATTTTCAGGTTGCCCTGGTCCGCGGTATCGATCGCCTCCAGGTCCTCGCCCGCGCCGACCTCGTAGAGCTCCCATTGCGCCAGGTCACGATTGAGCCAGGCCATGCGGGCCCGCGTGGTGTGCCGCAACCAGCCGGCAATAGGACCTTGAGCCCGTGGCAGACTCTTTTGCCGGCGCCATGTTCGCGGCAATAAGCGAGCCAGAGAATGCCCAGGGTGAGCACACCGTCGATGGTCGCCTGGCTCTCCTCGGCATTGACGCCGATAAGGGCCCAGCATTGTTGGCCGCGCACCAGCAAGCCGCGCGCATACGCCGGGCCGAAACTGTGCTCCAGGTCCATCGCCGAGCGCAGGCTCTCTACTTTGTAGTCGTTGAAGTGACGGGTGAACAGCCGCTCCAGCAGATGCAAATATTTGGTTCTGCTCAGAGCGCGGGTTGCGGGCGTCCTCTGGTCGCGATCTCTTAACACTTCGAGCGATTGCGGGCGCTGGGCGCCAAGGCGCCGCACCCGGATGCGCAGCGTCTCTTTGCGCGCTTCCAGTCCCACCACAGTGCGGACCATATTCCGTTCTTCGGACCACAGATGCAAAACACAGCGGCCATGTTCAGCCGAGATCGAGTAGTGGGCAGCCGCCATCTCGAAGAGCACACGGCCATCCTCGAGCAGCGCGGCCCGGGGATGTTCCGCGAAGAATTGCTCGAGCGAGACGGGCCAGCTCTGCCGGGGAGAGTTCAGGCTTCTCGCGGATTCCCACAGGCCCCGCTAGCTACCAGCCCATGCGCGCCGACAACTGGGTGACGTGTGCGGTATGGTGACGGCCGTGCCAATCGTAGAGGACGACCACTCGTTCGAGAGTTTCCCGGCCGTTTTCAGGATGCACATAGCCACGCTTCCAGTCCTGCTCATCGAGCGAAGCGAAGAGCTGCACCCAGCGGGTATGGAGTGCCTGCAGCAGATCGAGCGAGGTCGACACTGCCGCCGTGGAGGCATCTTCGAGTTCCGCCCAGCGGCTCTCCTGATAGGGAATGATCGTTGGCCAGTCTTCCGTCAACGCGAGGCGCACCCGGACATAGGCATTCATGTGGCTGTCGGCAACGTGGTGGACCAACTGCCGCACGGTCCAGCCGCCCGGGCGATAGGGGGTTTCGAGTTGTTCTTCGGAGAAAGCCGCGACTGCGGAGCGCAAGCTCTGGGGCAGCTGCCGTATACCTTCGATGGCGGCGCTTCGCTCCTGCACGGTAAACGAATCAGCTCGCCTGGGGCCACCGATGGGGTAGCGAAACAGCGCGAGCTCTGCAGCTTCAGGGCTCATGGAGGACACGGGACGATCTTAGAACATTATCAAAGACATCAATCTGAGGGTGCGATGGCATAGTACCCCTTGCGCGCCAGGGCCTTCAGGCCATCTCCCTTGCATTCGATGTCGATCTTGCGGTAACTCCCGTCCAGCTTGGCGTTGGTGGGCGTATAGCTGGCGACATACTGGGTGCGCAGTTCTTCCTCGATCTGGGCAAAAGCACCTTCCAGCTTTTTGCCGTTGTTGCCTACATCAATCACCCGGCCGCCGGTCTCTTCCGCCAGTTTCTTCATGGCCATGTCGCCGCTGTAGCCCATGGTATACATGCCCCGTCCGTAGAATCCGCGGTCGGCACAGAGCAGGACGTAGACGATGGTATTGGCCTTCTGCGCGGCTTCGATGGCGCCCTCAAGCTTCTGAACGCTGCCCTGGTCTTCGCCATCGGTCAGAATGATGATGGCCTTCCGGCCGGTCTCCTGTTGCAACTTCTCGTGCGTGGCACTGTAAACGGCATCATAGAGCAGTGTGCCCTTGGGCGTGCCCGAAGGCATGCCGCCCATACCGCCAGTTCCCACATTAATCTGCGCCTGATCCATAGCGCGAGCCAGCGCGTGTGCGTTGCTAGTGTAGTCGGAGAGAAGATCGAGATTCACATCGAAGGAGATTAAGAAAGCTTCATCTTTCGATCGCAGAACGCGGCTAAGAAAAGCGGCGCCCGCCTGCTGTTCCAAGGGGAGAACATTCTGCTGGCTTCCGCTGGTGTCGAGCAGGATTCCCAAAGTGAGGGGTTGATCGGTCTCGGCGGTGAAGTTTTTGATCTTTTGCGGAGTCTTATCTTCAAGGATGTTGAAGTCTTCCTTGGTGAGATGGGGGATGAGCGCGCCGTGTTTATCGTGCACGGTGAAGTAAAGACTTACCAGGTTGACGTTGACTTTGAGGGTCTCAAGCGGCTGCGACTGATCGTCCTGGTTGGGGTCACCCGCCGGGCCTTGGGGCGGCGCGTCAGGAGACGGCGCAACCTGCGCCGCGGCATGCAGGACGGCGGCGCAAAGCAAGACAGCCCATAACCAAGACGCCCGGCGCGGACGACGGAAATTCATGGAGGTTAGACGGATTAACATGGCGAACGACACCTCGGAAGTTGGACCGCGCGACAGGACCAAACCTTACAACGCCGGCAGCGTGTCTGGTAATCTTATGCCTAGTGACTGCCCGACAGCGCTGTTTCTAATAGTAAGTCACAACGAGTGGGTACGACTGAGGATGGCCATGAACCGAGTCGTCCGCCTGGGGGATCTTTTGGTGAGGCAGGGTGTCTTGGGAATCGTGCTGCTGGTGTCGTGTCTGCCCGCCGGGCAGCAGCTAAACGCTCAGAATCAGACCGTGCCGGATGCTCCGACACCGCAACAGCAGCCTGGCAGTTTGGGTACCCTGTCACAGGGTGTGGCGCCGGGCAAAGGATCGCAAGAGATCCCGCAAGACGGGGGAACCAATACTACGCAGGTTCCACCTGCGGCAGGCAGCCAGCCATCCAGCCCAGACCAGGTGCAACAGCAGCCACCCATTATTCCTCCGGCAGGGCAACGCAACAAGGACATCACGACCTTCAGCACCCGAGTCGACTATGTGACGGTGCCGGTAACGGTGCTGGACAAGAAGCATCAACAGGTCGCGGGGCTGACGTGGCGGGATTTTCAGATCTACGAGAATAACGTGCGCCAGCGTATCGCGGTGTTCAGCGCCGATCCCGTGGCCCTCTCCGTCGCCCTGGTGATCGACCAGAGCCTGCCGCGGGACACCATGAGCAAGGTGAACGACAGCCTGGCCGCGATCCAGGGCGCCTTCACGCCGTACGATGAGGTCGCCGTATTCACCTACGCTGATGGAGTGAACAACCCTACCGACTTCACCGCAGCGCAGGGCGCGCGGTTACCGGTCGTGCTGGCGCAATCCAAGAAGCCGGGCGACTACATGGGGGTTCCCATCAACGGCGGTCCCCTCTACGGCGGACCCAGCATCAATGGGGCGCCAGTGGATCCGAATCTCGAGCCGCAACGGGGAAACTCCGGCTTTGGCGTCATTCCCAAGGAGATTCACACTTTGAACGATGCCATCCTGGCTGCCGGCAAAGCTCTCTCCACCCGGCCCCAGGGAAGCCGCCGTATCATTTACGTGATCAGCGACGGCAAGGAATCGCGCAGCAAAGCCAACTTCCGCGAGGTAGTGCGCTACCTCGAAGGCAACCAGGTCGCAGTGTACGGAACCCTGGTAGGCGATTCTGCCACCTGGGGCCTGGGTTACCTGGACAAGTTCAAAATACCGCTGCTGCCGCTTTCTCCGGATAACATCCTGCCCAAATACGCGGATGCGACCGGTGGCCACCTCTACTCCGAATTTTCGGAGAATGGCATTCAACGTAGCTTTGCCGACCTCGCGTCCTTGGCGCGTACCCAATACACGCTCGGCTACTACAGTCACCTTTCGCCCCTGGATGGGAAATACCGGGTCCTCGACGTTCGCGTGCTGCGGCCAGATCTGACTGTGGTGGCCAAAAAAGGGTATTACCCCACAGCTACAAACATGTCGCGATGACCGCTGGAGCGGCCGTGAACCCGGGCCTGGGTTTTATCGGCCTGGGGCTGGCGGCATCGGCTTTTTGGGGCGCCAGTGATTTTCTTGGCGGGCTGGCCACGCGCAAAGCCCATGTGGTGGGCGTGGTTGCGATCGCCCACAGCCTCAGCCTGGGATTACTTTTGCTGGCCGCGTTGGCCACCCATTCTCCGCTACCGCCGCAGCGCTTTGCGCTCTTAGGACTTTGTGCCGGAGCCTTCGGCGGTGTGGCTCTCATTCTCTATTACCAGGCCTTGTCGCTGGGCGAGATGGGGATCACGACCGCGTTGACCGGGCTGCTCACGGCTCTTGTTCCGGTGGTCTATTCGTTCATCACCCAGGGCTCGCCTAAATCCACCCAGATCGCCGGCTTCTTGCTGGCAGCCGCTGCCATCGCGCTCATCGCCTACGCGCCGGCAGGTCGACCTCGCCTCCTCGCCCTCGGCCTGGCGAGCATCGCCGGCGTTTGCTTTGGGGTGTTTCTGGTGGTTTTGAAAGTGGGCAGCGCGCATAGCCTTTTATGGCAGCTGATCTATTCCCGCGTGGCCAGCGCCACCCTGGCAGTGGGCATCGTGATCGCAATGCAGATGCGCGCGGGCGAGAATGGCGCGGTCTGGCGAAAACAGGCCAGGGAGAATCGCTTTGTGTGGATGGCAGGATCTGCCGGGGTGCTGGAAGCCACCGGGAGCTTGCTGTATATGAGCGCCGCCCGCGAAGGCCGCCTGGATGTGGCGGCGGTGCTGGCCTCACTTTACCCAGTGGCCACGATTGTTTTGGCGGCTTGGTTCTTGAAGGAGCGGGCGACTTCTAGTCAGACCCTGGGAATGGCGCTGGCGCTAGGTGCCGTGGTGCTGGTTTCCATCTAGACTCGACCCTGGGGACGAAGCGGATGGACCCTACTTGACTTCGGACGTGATCTCCGGCTTCGGCGCAGGAGCGTCCTGCTTGACCGGGTCTGGCGTGCCCTTGATCGCATCCTTGAAACCCCGCAGGCCCTCGCCCAAGCCCTTGCCCAGCTCAGGAAGCTTGCGCGGGCCGAAGATCAAGAGTGCGACCACTAAAACAACAATGAGGTGAGTTGGTGTAAGTAGTTCGCCCATCGAATTTCTCCTGGCGTTGCGGTGTGAGATTGCTGGTTCACTCAGCACGCCCCGGATCTCGTCCGGTTAAATTTATTGTCGCACAGCAGCCAGGTCCTCGGCGCTTAGCGTGCCCACTTATAGTACGCCTTCCAGTCGCTCTTCGGATGGTGTCCGGGCCTTGCCGCCGGCTTTCAGGGAGCAGGCGGCGGCTGGTCCAGGCGGGCCGCAACCATCTTATAGAAAGCAGAGAGATTCTCAGCTTCGCCGAGGGTCAGGCGGCGGTAGACCTTCAGGAGCGGATAAAGCCTGGAGCCGCGAATCAGCAGGGTAGGGACCACAGCCACACCCCCGCCGGGATACTGCGAAAGCTCCCATTCGCCGGCATAGCGTCTGCGGATCACCTCTCCAAAGTAGCTGCCCCACAAGCGCGTCTGGAAATCCAGGTCTTCGGCCGACTGGCCGTTCAGGATCTGTTCCAGTCGATCTACCGAAGCCTCGCTCAGATCAAGACGCTGGCGATGGTCATTCCATGCGACGCGAACGGCCTCCTCGGCATAGGCACTCATCATCTCTGCCAGGGATGCGAAGTTGCTTTCGGCCAGCTTGGTTCTGATTGTCATTGCGTCAGCCTATCGCATACCTGGATTTGCGTGCACTGATCGGTGCGTGGCGCCAAACAACAGGAAATCTGTGATGGGAACGAGCCAAGCCGTCTGACAGGAAGCGAAGTGCAATGTATCTTAGGGATTAGCCCATGATGCGGGATTTGCGGAGGTTTGGTTGAAGGCAATTGGTGTTGCTGTACGGAAGTGGGGGACCGCGGCCGTCCTTTTGAGTGTAGGTTGGTTGAGTATGGGCAGGATCGCCGGCGCGCAGGTAGTTCCTCCTGCACAAACGATCCCCGAAGCACCCTCCCTCTCGAACGAGACCCTGAAACCTCTGGATTATCGCAATAAGTACGATATTTATGGCGGCGTTGCCTCGTCCCATTTCAACGCGGGACCGGCCCTGATCCCGGGCGCAAATCTGGGCGGCTTTGACCTTCAGGGCACTTGGTGGCCAAAGATGCGCATAGGTGTGACTGCCAATCTTCGCGGCTACTACGGAACCACCGGTGTGGTTCCCAATCCGTACAACATCCATGGTCCGTTTATTTATGAGCACATGTTTATGGGTGGGGCTTCGTTCCGCGGCCCCAAGAACGAACACGCGGCCCTGACCTTCCACGCTCTGGCGGGCGGTTCCTATGGTGTGTTTAACTCCGCCATCAACTCAGGGCTCACTGGTCCAAACCTGGGGCTTTTCAATAATGGCCTTACGTTCGCCACGGCGCTGGGTGGATCCGTGGATTTGAACCGCTCGTCGAAACTTTCCCTAAGGCTCTCTCCGGACTACCTTCTAACGCGTTTTGGGGGAGGGTCGCAGAACGAATTTGCCATCTCCGTAGGCATTCTGTACCGCCTGAGCAAAATGCGTCCTAAGTAAGGTCGACCAGGTGCCTCTGGTGCTTTGGTTCAGAGGGCATTAGCATTGCGCTAAACGCTCTTTCACGAGCATAAATGCGGGGGCTCCCACCACACTTAGATTGTAGCTGTGCTGGTTGCTTGAGCCGGCGGCTCTCACTCTTCAGGGTCTTCCATTAGGGAGCCATTTCGGCTTCCATGCCGTCTGGGCTAGCCACTCGATGGGATCTATCATCGATGCGATGGCTCGTGTCAAATGAGGAAAATCGATGCGGCCGATTTCGTCGCTGGGTTCATGGTAATCGGCATGTAGGCCGAAACTGGATACAGTCTGAGCAATAACGCCCCGGCGGGCAAGACTGTAGTTGTCGGAGCGGCGAAAGAAGTTCTGCGCGGGATGGGGATCGGGCGCCAACGGGGCGCCGTGACGTACCAGCTCCGGGCCCAGGTCGCTGCGCTGGAAACCGGTGAGCCATAGACCATCCTTGGGTAAAGCAGGGTCGCGGCGTCCGATCATTTCAAATTCCAGGTTGGCAACAATCCGGTCCAGCGGCACCGGCGGATGATCGAGAAAATATCGATTGCCATAGCCTCCGATCTCTTCTGAACCGAAGAGGACGAACAGCACGGTGCGCGGGGGGCGACCACCTGAGGCAAGCACGCGCGCCAGTTCGATCACCGCGGTGGTTCCGGACGCATCGTCATCGGCGCCGTTATAAATCCGGTCGCCGTTTTTGCCCGGACCAATCCCTAGGTGATCCAGATGCGCGGTCAACAGGATGGCGTCTTTGCCGGCAACCGGGTCGGAGCCGCGGAGGATACCGATCACGTTCCAGGTCTCCGTTCTTGGCCCCGGGGCAAAGCCCTCCAGCCGGGCGGCGACCTTGGGCGGGAGCGGATTGGGGAGGGGCGCCTTTTGCAGGAAGCTGCCGTTGTCGCCACCCGGCTCCAATCCAAAACCAGCGAACAACGACGCGGCATAGAGTGCGGCTAAATGCTCGTCGCGGGTGCCACTGCCTCGTCCCTGAAGTTCGTCGGAAGCAAGGAAGCTCATGTCCCCCCGAATGCAAGGGGTGCAGACCGCGGCGCGGGGCGGCTTGACCGACTGGCAATGACATGCGGTCACGCCGAGCAAGGTGGCACACAGAACTGCGCGGGGTAACCATCGCATCGGGAAAGTATAATGGAGCTCTTCCGGGTACTCCTGCTGAGCGGATGACAACGCCAGATCGTCTGGTGGTTGGAAACTATCCCGAACGAAAGTCAATTTGCGGGTAAGGGAAATTGCATGCGCCGAATACCGGCTCTGTTTTGTTTGTTGCTGCTCCTTGGCGTCACCACTGGGTGTGATTTTTTCGTTTCTCAGAACAATTGCACCGATTGCACCACCACCGGTGACTATCTTTACGTCGGCAATGGAAGCAACACGTACATAGCCGGATTCAGCGTCGGTACCACTGGGGCCCTTTCAATTCTCAACAGCTCGCCCTACAACAACGGTGTGGCTGCTCAAGCTCTTGCGATAACGCCCACCAACACCTTTATGTACGTCGCAACGACCAACGGCATCTACTGCTACCTGATCAACAGCGATGGATCGATAACCGTCCAGAACAGCGGCACTGCCGTGGCCCAGGATGTGGTTGCCACAGCGATGCAGGTGGACAGCACGGGAAGCTACCTGCTGGCAGCCGGAGTTGGGATTTCGCGTGCGGCCCAGGCGATTGGCATTTACCAGATTAATACCTCCACTGGCCTGTTGACCGCGCTCACCGGCTCTCCTCTTCCCCTCTACACGGGTAACACCAGCACCGCGACCGTGGTAACTCCAACGGGAATGCTGATCACCCCCAACAACTCGTACGTCTACGTCTCGCTCCAGACGCTGGGCGTGCAGGTGTTGACACTGGGCACGGGGGGCGCTCTCAGCACCGGCAGCAAAGCCACGTTTCTACCGCCGCTAAGCACGTCGAGCTCGCCGGCGGATTATGGGTTGGCAAGTGATCCCAATTCCAAGTTTCTATTTGTGGCCGAACTCAATACCGGACTGCGGGTCTTCAGTATTGGCACCAGCGGTACGCTCAATGAAATCTCCGGTTCACCCTACGCCACCGGAACAGGACCGATCGGAGTCGTGCTGGACCCTACGGGAAGTTACGTTTACGTCGCCAACAAGGGAAGCAACAATATCAGCGCTTTCACGCTCACCGCGGCCTCGGGTAAGCTAGCCGTGGTTTCAGGGTCGCCTTTCAGTTCGGGTGGGCAAAACCCAATCGCTATGGTGAATGACAACCAGAAGAAATATCTGGCCGTGATCAATAACTCCGCCACCGGTTCCTCAGGCAACATGCGATGTGCAGGTTTTTAGTTTCGACGCCACCGTCGACGGAAAGCTGGACCCGGTCTCGACCGCCACCACGGGCACCGATCCTACCAATCCTAGCGCCATCGTCGCTACGTTCTAGCGGTAATTGGTCAGGCAACGAAACCAGCGTCCCACCCTGGGGTGGGACGCTGGTTGGTTCATAGGGTGCTGCGCTCTAACTGAAGAGTCCGTTGAGGCCATTGGGAAAGAAGACCCCGGTGTATTTGGCGCCGGATGCGGGCATATTCACATCACCGGTAACAATGTTGAGAACTTGCGTTGTACTGCGGCTGTACGTCTTGGAGTAGTTTGGTGAGCCGGTCTGCGCATCAACGATGGATGCAGCTCCATTGGTCGTGTTAGCCGGCTCCACGGAGACGGTCTGGAAGCCAACACCGATGTCATCTACGGTTGAGCTGCCATCGAGCTTCATGCGGGTGGCGGAGATCTGCTGTGTGTAACCCTGCAGTCCAGCTTTCCCGGTCGGGGTCGGCGATAAAGATGGAGGTGCGTACCAGGCCGGCGTGATAGGCCTCGACCCCCAGAATGCCTGCTGCTGCCGCCAGGTTGGCCGACACGGTTAGCAACGGGGCTGCCCCGCTGTATGCGGTGACGCCTACATCCTCGAAGATATATGCGCCCACCAGGAAATCAAGATCGTTGGCGAAGGGATCGAAGCTGGCGGCAATGCCGGCCGCGGTTGCGAGGGCGTTGAAGCTGTTGTAGAGGTCGAGGTTTGGCTGGGCCACGGCAGCGCTTCCTAGGGCACCGCGCAGGAAGGTTACGTGGTTGCGCTCCTCCTGAGCAGTTTCGGTGGCATAAGCCTGAATCGCAGGAAGTGTCCAGGGGACGAGACAACTGGTTGGCCCCCCGCTCTTGGTGACCACGGTGCCGCCCCCAGTGGTTGCCGTGCCGGCGCCAATTCCGATCCCGACTTGATCGATCGTCTTGCCCGTCGTTGCCAAGGTGTAGAACTGTGACTCGAGATACTCCAGATTGAGCGCGAAGTTGAGGATGTCGGAATCGGTATAGGAAGGAGAGGACTGGGCTTTTGCCAGCTTGACGCCAGCAAAGGCAAGACCGGCCAGAGCTGCACCACCAAGGGCGAGCATCTTCCGGCGACTGTTGACGATCACTTCATCTATCTGCTGCGTTTCAAGGTTTGCCATGGTTCTCCATCCTTAGCTAGCGGTTGCGCTGATGTTGCCGGTCATACCATCGGGGAAGAATCCACCGCCCTTGACGCCTGCGCCTGCAGGAGCGGCATAGACGATATGGAGAACCTGGTCTGTGGTGCGCGAGTAGGCAATCGAGTTCGTCGCATCACAGGCCACGATGCTGCTGGCCGGCATGTAAGCGGTGGGAACGAACGGAACGGCATACGGTGGAAGGGCGGTCAGCGTGGTTTCATTCCCGCCTCCGAGCATTGCACGCAGCTTGCTTATTTGTTGTGCGTAGGTCACGTACATGTTGTTGGGCGTGACCATGGTGGCTGTTGTGGTCGCGGTCGCGACTGAGTCCGCGATTAACAGGGTACGGATTTCCGCGGCATGATAGGCTTCGACCGCAAGGATGGAGGCTGCAGCCGCAAGGTAGGTTTTTCCCGTGGTCGTGTTGCTAAGCAGGCCTGCTGCTCCGTGGTACGCGGTTACGCCAACGTCCTCAAACACGAAGGCGCCTACCAGAAAAGCCTCGTAGCTGGAGAACGGATTGAAGCTCGAGCCAATGCCGGCGGCCGAGGCGGCGGCGTTGAAGCTGTTCATCAAGTCGAGATTCGGCCGGGAGACAGCATCCGTGGCAAGGGCTGAGCGAAGGAAGCGGACGTGGTCGAGCTCATTTTGCGCGATCTCATAGATATAGTTCTGCTGCGCGGTGGTCAAATTTGGAATCATGGTTGTCGAAGGAACAACAACGGTAGTTGTGGCGTTGCCCGTATCGGTGGCCGAGAGCCCCATGCCGGTCGCGGCACGAAGATAAAATTCAGCTTCCAGATACTCGAGGTTGAGGGCAAAATTCAAATAATCGCTGTCCCCGAGAACGACCGAAGTGGGTGCGGGTGTTGGGGTGGGGGTGGGAGTTGAAGTCGGGGTCGAACTGCCCCCGCATCCGGCAACCACCGCGACCGCAGCAGCTGCTCCCGAACGGGCCATGAAGCTTCGACGCGTAAGAGCCTTATCGATGAGCTCAGTCAATTTTTTATCCACGAGATACCTTTCCTGCTTGAAGAATCAAGCGACACCAGTCCAACCGACCCGCATCACCCGCTACCTTAGGAACGCACCCAATTGCGAATCGGATTGCTGCATTGCGATTCCTTTGGAACGTCCCGTACAACGGAAGTGGCATATCGTTTCGATCACCCGGCTCCCTGCTAACGGAACAACGCGAGCAGAGAGCAAGAGGATTTTTGGGAATTGCGATGTGTTTCTTTGAGGGAACATACAACCCCAGGGCTATTTCCCGTGAAGGTCGTGACTAGTGAGGATGGGAATGAGCCGCCTCGCTTAGGCCAAGGAAAGCAGTTCTTTTATAGGGAAAAAACCGCTCGCCGGTGCACTCGGGTGTGCATCGCAATAGGAAATCCGGTCTAATGGAGACAGGGAAACTTCACCTCTCATATGTTTGCAGCTTTGTCGCTCCTCCGCCGTGCCGGCCTCCGTCTCCTCTTTGGCTCCGCAATATGCGTCGTTCTCACGACCATGCTGGCTGGTTGCAATCGTTTTCGCCAGCATGCCAAACCGGAAATGGTTTATGTGGTGGCCAAGCAGACGTACCTCAGGGACCGGGTTGCGGCTGTATCGAATCGGGTCGCCCTGGTTACGAATGGAGAGCCACTTGAAGTCGTCGAGCACGGACGCCGCTTCCTGCGAACCAAGACCAGCAAGGGTGAGGTGGGCTGGATCGAAGATCATATGGTCATTGACCAGGCGACCTATGATCAATTTGCGGCGCTGCAGCAACAACACGCGCATGATCCGGTGGTCGCCACCGCGGTTCTGCGGGACGATCTTTACCTGCACGTGAAGCCGGGCCGCGAAACCGACCGTTTTTACCTGTTGCCGGAAAATCAAAAGCTACAGTTGTTGATACGTGCTTCCGTGCCCAAGCCGGCACCGCCGCAAGGTTTTTTGACCGCACCCCGGGCGCCGGCAGCGGCCAAGGAGAAGACGGCAACCGGTAAAGAGAAGCAGGCGGCCACTAAGGCTGCCCCGGCGGGAGAACCCGCTGTCCCCATGGAAGACTGGTGGTTGGTGCGAGACAGCCGCGGGCAGGTCGGTTGGTTGCTGTCGCGCCGGCTGGATATCGATGTCCCGGACGAGATTGCGGGATATTCCGAGGGACAGAAGATCGTGGGCGCCTATATCCTGACCAAGGTGAGCGACCCCGATTCATCGCTGCCGGACAAGTTGGTGCCTGAATATGTCTCGGTGACGAATGCCTACAAAGACGGTCTTCCCTACGATTTCGACCAGGTGAGGGTTTTTACCTGGAATGTGAAAAAGCACCGCTATGAGACCGCCTACCGGCAGCGCAATATCGAAGGCTATCTTCCGGTGACCATCAGCCAGAGCAAGAATGCCCAGGGCCAGCCGGTTCCGGTGTTCTCGATCACGGTCGCCACCAGTGACGCGGTCAAAGTGGATCCGCTCACCGGCGCGGCGCGGCCGGTCGCCACAGCTACCCTGAACTATCAATTGGAGGGCGGCATGGTGAAGCGGGTGACACCGGCTGGGCCTCCAGGATCAGCTCCTGTAGCCGCCAGACCGAAGGCCGCCGCGGCACAGGCTCATCGCCATCACAGCAAGGGCAAGGGCGGCGGGGGATAGCTTTACCTGAAATTAAGATCTCTTAAACATGAAAAAGGCACGTCGAGCGCTGTGGTCTCCCACTCAAGCCAAGCTTGAATGGGGCACCCAGCCTTCGTTAGAGGGAGAGGCGCACAGCAGGTCCCTCGGCTACGCTCGGGATGACAAAGTTTAGGGCGGTGACTTTTGTTAGGAGCCGTTAGATCGGATGGACAGAAAGAGAACAGCAGGTCTCTCAATTCAGCTGAAAAAATCAGCGATGGCGGCCACGACAATCTCTTGTTCCTGGAGGGTGAGTTGGGGAAAGATGGGCAACGCCAATACCTCGGCTGCGGCGCGCTCACTCTCGGGAAAGGAACCGGCCGGGTATCCCAGGCTGCGCAAGGCAGGCTGCTGATGCAGCGCAAGGGGGTAGTAAACCTCTGATTCCACTCCCCTGGTACGGAGAAAGGCCTTCAGTTCGTCGCGCCGGCGAACACGGATGACGTACTGGTGGAAGACGTGTACAGCCTTGGTCCTGGTCTTGGGAAGAACCACTCCGTTTTGCGGATAAGGCCCAGGCTCAACCAGGCCCGCCCGCTCGAAAAGCACCCGATAGCTCTCGGCTAAGACGCGACGCTCAGCGTTCCAGCCGTCAATAAAGCCCAGCTTCACCAGCAAAACCGCAGCCTGCAGTGTGTCCATACGGCAGTTCCAACCGAGTTCATCGTGCAGGTAACGCTGGCGCATGCCGTGGATCCGCAACAGGCGGACGCGCTGGGCGATTGTCTCTTCGGCTGCGGTGACCATGCCAGCGTCGCCGGCCGCGCTGAGGTTCTTGGTGGGGTAGAAACTGAAGGCGGCCGCGTCTCCCAATGCACCGGCCATGCGCCCATCCCAGGAGGCTCCGAAGGCCTGGGCCGCATCTTCAATCAAGAGCAGGCCATATTCCTGCTTCAGTCGAGCGAAGCAGTCCCAGTCGGCGATCTGGCCGTAGAGGTGAACCGGCAGGAGTGCACGAACCGCAGCGCCGCTTGCTGATTCCAGGCACGCCCTGGCCGCAGCGGGATCCAGGTTGAAGGTTTCGGGGTCAATATCCACCAGCAGTGGCCTGGCTCCGGCACGCAGGATGGCGCTGACCGTGGCGAAGAAGCTGAAGCAGGTAGTGAGAACCGCGTCGCCCGGGCCGATGCCCGCCGCGGCGAGCGCCAACCACAGAGCGTCGGTGCCAGAGGAGCAGCCGATGGCGTGACCCACGCCACATTTTTCTTGAGCGGCGCGCTCAAATTCCGCCAATTGTGGGCCCATGATGAATTTTTGTGCGGAGAAGACGGCTTCCACCGCCTGGAGGAGCAGCGGACCGATGAGGCGATATTCCCGCGAAAGATCCAGAATCGGCACTCGAACCGCAGGGAGATGGGCCGCACCTGGGTCGCCGGCTGTCCCGGACGGGGCAGTTTCTTTCCTGTCTCCCACGTTGGTAATGTTAGCACCGCGATCCATAACACCCAGAGCCGCCAAGTTGCATCTAAGCATTGGTTACCGCTGACCAAATGGCGGCGTTGATGCTTTTTACCGTTTCAGCCTTGGTTGGGTTCGGGCGCAACCCTTAAGGCGTGTAAACTTTTACCAGCAGGATTTGAGCGCGTTCCGGCTCGGAGCCTAATTTTGCAGTAGCTGCAAGAGCTTGAGCATTTTCCATAACGCAGTTCGACATCGTAGGAATTGGAGATCGGCACATGGACAATAAGCCGGCACAGAACATCCAGGACACGTTTCTCAATACGGTCCGTAAAGATAAGACTCCGATTACGATATACCTGGTCAGCGGAGTCAAACTCACAGGCAAAATACGCTCGTTCGACAAGTACTCCGTATTGCTTGAAAACAACAGCCAAGAGCAATTGATTTTCAAGCATGCCATCTCAACGGTGGTAAGCACGCGGTCTGTGCTGCACAGCGATCATCGTCCGAGTACTGGCGTAGGCCATCCTCCTGCGAGCGCTCCCGGCCCTGGCGGTTTATCCGTGCGCCCCGACAGCGCGGCGGCAGAAGGCTAAGCCGCAAAACCGCTGTAGCGGCCGGCCAGTCCGGAAATGCGGGTAGGAGCATGAGCTGCGGTCCAGTGCCGCGGCTTGAGAGATTTGCGGCTTTAGGGAAGCGTACGCCGCCTGGCGATGTCGCGTCGGCCCTTTGGACTGTGTCTTACCAATGAGGGTCTTCTGAAAAATACGGGCGTTCAGGCAGATCGAGCGCTGCTGGTCGGGGTCGAGTTCGTCTCCCGGCCTAAAGCACTTCCGCGCTCCGCCGCCCTGGCGCGGGAAGCAGCCAAGCTTACCAGCACCGCTGGCCATGCGGACGCGACCGGGCAGGAACATCCCGCTGCGGACGGCAGTGCGGCCTTCGCAGAATTTCGTGAGCTGGTCGCCGGTGCTGGGGCGGAAGTGGTTGCAGAAGTGCTCCAGCGCAGGCCTAGACCCGACCCGGCCACGCTGGTGGGCAAGGGCAAAGTGGAAGAGATTGCCGGGGTTGCGGAGTCGAGCGAGGCTACGCTGATCCTGTTCGATCATGACCTCAGCCCCACCCAGCTGAGGAACCTTGAACGCGAGCTACCCGTCCGGGTGGTCGATCGTACGCAGCTAATCCTGGACATTTTTGCCCGTCACGCGCGCACCCGGGAAGGCCAGCTGCAGGTAGAGCTGGCGCAGCTGGAGTACATGCTACCCAGGCTCACTGGACGGGGGGCTGCCATGTCCCAGTTGGGCGGCGGGATCGGGAGCCGGGGCCCTGGCGAAACCCAGCTGGAGACCGACCGGCGCAAGATCCAACGCCGGCTGCTGCAGCTTAAGCGAGAGCTGGAGGATGTCCGCCGGGTGCGGACCCAGCAACGCCACCGCCGCGCTGCGGTGCCAGTGCCTACGATCGCCCTGGTGGGTTACACCAACGCGGGCAAGAGCACGCTCTTCAATCGGCTCACCGATGCCGGAGTCCTGGCTTCATCGCGTATGTTTTCCACCCTCGACCCCAAGCTGCGCGCGCTGGTGTTGCCCTCGCGACGAAAGGTTCTCTTATCGGACACGGTGGGCTTCATTCGTAATCTGCCGCACACCCTTATTACTTCGTTCCGAGCCACCCTGGAAGAGGTCGAGAAGGCAGAAGTGCTGCTCCATGTGCAGGATTGTTCAAGCCTGGAGCGCGAACAGCAGAAAGAGGAAGTGGAAAAGGTGCTTGCCGAATTGGGCTCGCTGGGCAAGCCCATCATTTCTGTTCTGAACAAGATCGATCGATTGCCGCCGTTAGAGCGCTCCGCATATGCGACCGGAGAGTGGACAGCAGCGGTTTCAGCACAAACGGGCGAAGGAATTACTCACTTGCTCGAGCTTATGGACCGAGCCCTCACGGCGGACCCGATTGTCGAAGAAGAGTTCCTGGTTCCGCAAAAAGAAGGGGCCGTGTTAGCGGCGCTCGATGCGGGCGCTTTGATTTTCAAGCGGGAATTTTCAGGCGACCTGGTGGATCTGGCGGTTGCCGGTCCAGCATCGTTGCTGGCGCGCTATCGCCAGTACCGCCACGGGCAAACAACGCCTAAAGCAGGGACGGGCCGGGGAAGTGGGAGCGGAGCGATTTCCCACGAGACCGGCCCCGTCTGACCCTGATCCGGGTCGAGGAAGTAACTAAAGTATACGCTTTCGGGGGACAAGTCACCAAAGTAAATTGTGCCGGAAGACGCTGACCTTTTGCCCAAAAGAGCCCTATTTCCGGGCGACAGATGCCCGTCCTGCTGCGGTCGCAAACCAGCAACCTGGTTCGCTCTGCCTAGGCTCGCCAGCCAGCGGGGACGCACGCCCATAAGGGGCAAGGTTTGACAGCCAAATTTCACCTCTGTTAAAAACAAAGGTCCCGGCTGTCACTACCGACTCTCCGCTCACAATCTACCCATATACTGAACATTTGGCATGGACGAGACCTTACACCAACTCGAAGGACTACTGCTCGGCTCGATACCGACCATCTTTCTATTCCTTTTGCTCGTTATCCTTTACCGGTTACTGGTTTACGGTCCCTTGACGCGGGTACTGGAGGAGCGGCGGCAGCGTACCGAAGGGGCGATCGAGCAGGCTGATGCGGCGATGGCGGCTGCTGCCGCCAAGACACAGGAGTACGAGGCGCAACTGCGGGCTGCACGCTCGAAGATTTTCCAGGCGCGGCAACTGAAGCAACAACAGTGGACTCGGGAACGAGACAGTGCGCTTGCGGAAGCCCACGCGGCGGCCCAGCGCCAGGTCGAGGAGGCCAAATTGGCCTTACAGGCTCAGACCGAAGCCGGGCACCGCACCATCGAACACTCGATCGACCAGCTGGCCAGTGAGATCCTTGCCGCTGTCCTGCCGAAAAGCCGTGCAACTGTAGGGAGAGTCCGTTGAACTTTTCCCGTTGGCCCTTCTTTTTTGTTTTCCTGCTGTGCTTAGGTGGTGCCCTCTGCTTACCTGGTAAGGCTTCGTGGGCCTTGCAGGCGGCCGAGACTGCCCCGGCCGCCGCACATGCCCCCAAGCCTGGCGACCAGGCGACCAGCGAGGCCGGTGAGGGAACCACCGAACTGGAATCCGGCGATGATATTTATCGCCATTCGGGCTCGGTAAAGTTTCTTGCGCGCTGGTTGCATCTGGATAAGGAGTCTGCAGCGCGCCTGTTCGAATACCTGAACTTCGCTGTCCTGGCCGGCGCCATTCTCTATGCGCTGTCGAAATATCTGCCCAAGACTTTCCGGGCGAACCGGGAAAGCATTCAGCAGCGGCTACTGGATGCGCGGACGGCAACCGAGCAGGCTCATCAGCGCCTGGCAGCCATTGAACAGAGATTGGGGCATTTGGACCAGGAGATCGCGGCCATCAGCAAGCAGGCGGAGAAGGATAGCGTGGAGGACGAAGCCCGCATCAAAGCCTCGATTGAAGAGGAGCGGCGGCGGATCGTCGACGCGGCGAGCAAAGATATTGCCGCAGCGGCCAGCGCCGCCCAGAGGGATCTCAAGCGGTTTGCCGCAGGATTAGCTGTGGATCGTGCGGCCCAGAGAATAGTGCTGACAGAGGACGATGATCGCGGCCTGCTGCAGGAGTTTGCCCAAAGCCTGGGCCAGCACGCCCAGGGCAGAGGGGAAAGCTGATGGCCGTTTTCGCCGCTCGTTATGCCCGCGCCCTGGCCGATGTAGTGTTGGACGCGAAGTTGAACACCACCGAGGTGGAGCAGCAGCTGGAAGATTTTGCTGCCACGTTCGCCGGCAGCAAGGACCTTCAAGAGCTTTTGCTGAATCCTTCCATCTCTGCCCAGAAGAGGGTGGCGATTCTGGACAAGATCAACAGCCGGGTCGGCTGCGGACCCCAGGTGAGAAATTTCCTGGCGGTTCTGATCAGGCACGAACGGCTAGGCGCGCTGGGCGAAATTCTTGAGGAATACCGGCTGGAGATGAACCGGCGTTTGTCGATCTCCGATGCCGAGGTGGTTACGGCGCGCCCACTGGAAGATCGGGAACGGGCAGAGTTGGAAGGGCAGGTTTCTATGCTGGCCGGCCACAATAAGGTCAACGCAACCTTCCGCGAGGACAAGTCTTTGATCGGCGGCGCGATTGTGCGCATTGGCAGCACCATCTATGACGGCTCAGTGCGGGGACGCTTAGAACGCTTGAAAGAGCGGCTGGTTTCCAGCTAACGCCGATCACAAACGCGCCGGTCAAGTAGAACGGGGCGATCACAAGCAAAATCGAGAATTGACGGAAGAACGAATGGCTCAGATCAACGCAGACGAGATTACGCAGCTCCTGAAGGAGCAGATTCAAAACTACGACGCAGAGATTAGCGTCGACCAGGTAGGAACCATCATTTCCCTGGGCGACGGAATCGCCCGCCTCCACGGGTTGGACAAGGCCATGGCAGGAGAGATGCTGAAATTTCCCCATGGCGTGGAAGGCCTGGCGATGAACCTCGACGAGGATCAGGTGGGCTGCGTCATTTTGGGCGATTACACCGTCCTGCGCGAGGGAGACGAGGTCAAGCGCAGCGGCGAGATTATGAGTGTGCCCGTGGGCAACGGGATGATTGGCCGCGTCGTCAACGCGATTGGCCAGCCGATCGATGACCGTGGCCCCATCGAGGGAACAGAGCTCGCGCCTATCGAGCGCATCGCTCCCGGGGTGGTGGACCGCCAGGGCGTGCGCGAGCCGATGTCGACCGGGCTCAAGGCTATCGACAGCATGATCCCCATCGGCCGCGGACAGCGCGAACTGATTATCGGTGACCGCCAGACGGGAAAGACGGCCATAGCGCTCGACACCATCATCAATAGCGCGAAGAACAACCTGATCTGTATTTATTGCGCCATCGGGCAGAAGCGATCCTCCGTAGCCCAGGTAGTGCAAACACTTTCAGAGCACGGGGCCATGGACTACACCATTGTGGTTGCGGCCACCGCGTCAGAACCGGCGCCGATGCAGTACCTGGCCCCCTATGCCGCTACCGCCATGGGTGAGTTCTTCCGGGATAGCGGCCGCCATGCACTCATCATCTACGACGACCTCTCGAAGCACGCGGTCGCCTATCGTGAGATTTCCCTGCTGCTGCGTCGTCCTCCCGGCCGCGAAGCCTATCCGGGCGATGTGTTCTACCTTCACTCGCGCCTGTTGGAACGCTCGGCCAAGCTGAGCGATGCCAAGGGGGGCGGCTCGCTGACCGCGCTGCCTATCATCGAAACCCAGGCAGGAGACGTCTCCGCTTACATTCCGACCAACGTTATCTCCATCACCGACGGGCAGATTTATTTAGAAGGAGACCTGTTCAATTCCGGTGTTCGGCCGGCGGTGAACGTTGGCCTTTCTGTAAGCCGCGTCGGCGGCAGCGCACAGATCAAGGCCATGCGCCAGGTGGCGGGCACCTTGAAACTCGACCTGGCGCAATTTCGTGAACTGGCTGCGTTTGCCCAATTCGGCAGCGACCTGGACAAGGTCACACTCAATCAGCTCAACCGCGGTCAACGGCTCACGGAAATTCTCAAACAGCCGCAGTTCTCGCCTCTCTCGACGGAGAAGCAGATCATCGTTATCTTCGCCGGCACCAATGGCTTTCTCGATGACCTGAAGGTGGAGGAGATCCACGCCTTTGAGGCCGGGCTTTATCCCTATCTTGATTCGGCACAGTCTGGATTGCTAAAGGACATCGTGAGCAAGAAGGCGTTGGACGATGACCTGAGAGACCGGATCAAACAAGCGTTGACGGAATACAAACAAAACTTCCTCTCCGAGCATCGCGAGGCGGCCCTCAAAGAGTCGTCGGTTAAACCGCTTACGGAAGAAGAAAAGAAGAAGCAGGAAGAAACCAAGAAGGCCTGATCGCACATGGCAAGCATTCTCGATTTACGACGGCGCATTCGTAGTGTGAAAAGCACGCGCCAGATCACCAAAGCGATGAAGATGATAGCTGCCGCCAAGCTTCGGCGGGCGCAGGAACGCGCCATATCGGGGCGTCCCTATGCCAATATGCTGGCCAGTGTCATCGGTTCGCTGATGCGCCATATCGATCTGTACGATCCCCAGACCGGAGATGTGCGTCATCCATTGTTGCTGGCCCGAGAGGAAAAAGAGGCGCTCCTTATTGTTGTTTCCGGAGATAAGGGATTTGCCGGCGGGTTCAATGGAAACATCACCAAGGCAGCTTTTCGTTTCATCAGTGAGCACAGCGAGGAGCAGCTCGACATCGCACCCATCGGGCGCAAAGGCCGGGATCTGTTTCGCCGCCGCTACGGGATGGCCACCTTTGTCGAGAAGCAGGGCAGCCAGGACAAGGCCAACGACCCTGCCGCGGACACAGACGATCGCGATCCTGGAGCGCCCCCGCCGCCGCCCGAAGAGAAGAGCCGGGGCGAGCGAAAAAACCAGATTGAGGTGGCAGGCGACTACCCCGGCATGCTGGATAAACCCAGCTTTGACCAGGTCGCACTCATGGCGCGCGAAGTGGTGCACCGCTACATCGAACAAGAGCTGGACGCGGTCTACCTGGTTTATAACGAGTTCAAGTCGGTGCTGTCTCAGCGGGTAGTGGTGGAGCGGATCTTACCCATCATCGAGCCTGGGCAGCGGGATATCAAGCAGGCCGAAGAGATGAGCCAGGAGGAGCGCGAAGAGATGGCGCTCGCGGCCGCTCACGCAGGCATAAGCATTCGAGAAGCCGACAGTAGCGAAGCCGAACGGGAGGCGAAGAAGTTTGGCACTGCCGAAGTGGACTACATCTATGACCAGCCGCCGCGGGAACTTTTGGATGGCCTTCTGCGCCAGTACGTCGCCTCGCAGATCTATCACGCGTTGATTGAGTCCAGCGCCGCTGAGCAGGCGGCGCGCATGACCGCCATGGATGCAGCCACTAGTAACGCCTCCAAGATGATCGACTCGCTCACGCTCACCATGAACCGTGTGCGCCAGGCCGCCATCACCAAAGAGATTATCGAGATTGTCAGCGGCGCGGCCGCGCTCTCGTAGAGGAATTAGTCCAGCCCTTGAAGGGGACCATCGCAGGATGAGTGCGGCTTTAGCCGCTGAGGGAAGCAAACGTTATGACAGAAAACATAGGTAAAGTAATTCAAATTTCCGGGCCGGCGGTCGACGTGCAATTCGAAGAGGCGACGATGCCCCCGATCTACCAGGCGCTCCGGGTGACCAGCGAAGGCTTCGATGTGCCGCTGCCCATCAACGTTGTGTTGGAAGTGGAGCAGCACATTGGTGAAGGCCGCGTTCGTTGCGTGGCGATGGAGTCGACCGAGGGCATGGTACGGGGCATGCAGTGCCTCGACCTGGGCTCGCAGATTTCCGTTCCGGTGGGGGTGGCGACGCTGGGCCGCATCCTTAACGTCATTGGTGAACCGGTGGACGAGCTGGGACCAGTCAATGCAAAGGAAAGATGGCCCATCCATCGCGCCGCACCGTCTTTCGAAGAGCAAGCCACCGGGGAAGAGATGTTTGAGACCGGGGTCAAGGTTATCGATCTGATCCAACCGTTCTTGAAGGGCGGCAAGATCGGATTGTTCGGCGGCGCCGGCGTGGGCAAGACGGTCATCATTCAGGAATTGATCAACAACGTTGCCACCAGCCACGGCGGGGTTTCGGTCTTCGCCGGAGTCGGCGAACGCACCCGTGAAGGCACCGACCTTTGGAATGAGTTTGAAGAATCCGGCGTTATCAATTCCAAAGACCGCGAGAAGTCGAAGGCGGCGCTTGTTTACGGCCAGATGACGGAGCCACCAGGAGCGCGCTTGCGCGTGGCTCTTACCGCGTTGACCATCGCCGAGTATTTTCGCGATGAGCAAGGCGGCGATACGCTCCTGTTCATCGACAACATCTTCCGTTTCACGCAGGCGGGCTCCGAGGTTTCGACCTTGCTCGGACGCATGCCGTCGGCCGTCGGCTATCAACCCAACCTGGCCACGGAGATGGGTGAACTGCAGGAGAGAATCACCTCCACCAAAAAGGGTTCTGTCACTTCGGTGCAGGCGATTTATGTGCCTGCCGATGACTTTACCGATCCGGCGCCGGCGACTACCTTCGCCCACCTGGATGCGACCACCGTGCTTTCGCGCGCGTTGACGGAGATTGGTATCTACCCGGCGGTGGATCCGCTGGCCTCCACTTCGCGCATCCTCACCCCACGTGTGGTGGGTGAAGAACATTACGCGGTGGCCCAGGGCGTTAAGCGCATCCTGCAGCGGTTCAAAGATCTGCAGGATATTATCGCCATTCTGGGTATTGACGAGCTCTCCGAAGACGACAAGCTCACCGTAAGCCGGGCGCGAAAAGTGCAGCGTTTCCTCTCCCAGCCCTTCCATGTCGCCGAGGTATTTACCGGGGCGCCCGGAAAGTACGTCAAGGTGGGAGATACGGTGCGCAGTTTCAAGGAGATTATTGAGGGCAAGCACGACGATATTCCGGAACAGGCCTTTTACATGAAGGGCACGATCGAGGAAGTGCTTGAAGCAGCCAAGAGCATGCAGAGTAAGTAACCATGGCAGATTCAGACAATCAACTGCAAGTCCGGCTGGTGACGCCGGATAAGGTTTTAATCGACCAGGACGCGGATGCGGTCGAGCTTCCGTCGAAGTCCGGCTATATGGAGGTGCTGTATGGGCACGCTCCATTACTGGCTGAGCTGGGTGTGGGCGAGGTGAGATTGCACGGCGGCAGCGGCGGCGATCAGACGTATTTCGTGGTGTGGGGTTTTGTGGAAGTGCTGCCGGACCGAGTGACGATCCTGGCGCAGAACGCGATTAAACCGGAAGAGATCGACGCCGGCGAAGCGCAGCGACAGCTCGAAAGCGGCCAGAAGATGTGGAGCGAAGCGGGCGAGGATGCAGAGAAGTACGCGCAGGCCAATGAAGTGATCCATGAAGCGCAGGTGAAGTTGGCCAGTGCGGGTAAAGGGTAGTTTGGTGTTTCGAATTGTTGCCGCCACTTGCTGACACCGCAGATCCCTCCACTACGCTGCGCTCCGGTTCCACGGCAGGCCGTACCCGCCTGACACCTTAGGAGGTGCAATGGAATACGTCAACCTTGGTTCGACCGGATTAAAGGTTTCCCGGATTTGCCTCGGTACCATGACCTACGGCTCGAAGAAGTGGCGCGAGTGGGTGCTGGAGGATGCGGAGTCACGGCCGTTTTACCGCCGTGCGATTGAAGCCGGTATCAATTTCTTTGATACCGCGGATGTGTATTCGCTGGGCGTCAGCGAAGAGATCACCGGACGGGCGCTCAAAGAGTATGGGCCGTCGCGGGACAAGCTCGTGATCGCGACCAAAGTCTTCAACGCCATGGGAAGCGATCCGAACCAACAGGGCCTTTCGCGCAAGCATATTATGCACGCCATCGACGATAGTCTGCGCCGTCTGCAGACCGACTATGTCGATCTTTACCAGATCCACCGTTTCGATCCACATACCCCCATTGAGGAGACGCTCGAGGCACTGGACCAGGTGGTGCGATCGGGCAAGGCGCTCTACATCGGCGCGTCGTCTATGTATGCGTGGCAGTTTCTTAAAATGCTCCAGACTTCAGACATGATGGGGCTCACCCGCTTTGTGACCATGCAGAACCACTACAACCTGGTCTACCGGGAAGAAGAGCGGGAGATGATTCCGCTTTGCCTGGAGGAGGGCGTGGGGCTTATTCCCTGGAGTCCGCTGGCGCGTGGCTTTTTAGCCGGAAACCGGAACCCTGAAAGCCGCGGGGAAACCATTCGCGCAAAGACTGACGATTTTGCGCAAAAGCTTTACTACCGGCCCTCAGACTTCACAGTGGTGGACCGGCTGACCGAAATTGCCACCAAACGGGGAGTACAGAATTCACAGGTAGCTTTGGCGTGGATCCTGGCCAAGCCTGGGGTGAGCGCACCTATCATCGGGGCGAGCAAGATGGCTCATCTGGATCAGGCTATCGAGGCACTGAACATCCGTTTGGAGGGGAGCGAGATGAAGGCGCTCGAGGAGCCTTACGAGCCACATCCTGTTTTAGGGTTTTGATTTTCTGCGAGGTGGAGTGGAACAGCAGGTCCCTCGGCTACGCTCGGGATGACAAAGGGGAGGGCAGCGCTCACCTCAACAGCTGCTACCGGGGATGGACAGAGCCGCAGGTTGTCCGGGCGACCGGTCCGCGGTTCTTCAACCACTAGCGAACCCGACCGGAGCGAAGCGCAGTGGAGGGACCTGCTGTGTGCCTTTCTACTCTTCCAGCATCTGCAGATCGAAGGGCGGCGCCTGCATGCAGTCCATTTGGGCGATTTTGGCCAGCGCTGCCTTCAAGGCTGAGCTCTTGCAGGGTTCGACGGTCACCACAAAGGGCAGACGATCCTTCGGGTAGCCTGGTTTTTGCAGGATGGCGTTGATGTTGATGCGCTGCACGGCAAGGTCGCCCGCGATCGCTGCTATGATGCCTGGCCGGTCATCCACCACGAACCGGATGTAATGGGGCACGACAAAATCGCCGTCGACTCGGGCCCGGGTACTGGGAATGGTCACCGGGCAGCCGCCATGGGCGATGGCCAACACATCCGAAACGACCGCGACCGCCGTGGGATTGCCTCCGGCCCCGTGGCCGGAAAAAACAGTTTCACCGCCATACTGGCCACCCGAAATAACCATGTTCTCTGTGCCCCGCGACCACGACAAAGGCGAGCTGCGGGGGACCAGCATGGGCCCAACCGTGGCTAACAACTCCTGATTTCTGACTTCGGCACGCGCAATCTGGCGGATGGTGCAGTTCAGTTCCTTGGCATAGGCGAAGTCCACGGCGGAAACGTCGCGGATAGTGCGGCAGGCAACTTCCTCCGGCAGCACCTCGACGCGCAGTCCAAGGCGGGAGAGGATCACCAGCTTGGCGCGGGCATCGAAACCGTCGACATCTTCTGTGGGATTGGCCTCGGCATAACCGCGCTCCTGCGCTTGGCGCAAGGTGGGATCAAATTCGGCCCCGTCTTCCATGTTGCTGAGAATGAAATTGCAGGTGCCGTTCAAGATGCCGTGAAAGCGGCTGATGCGGTCGCCGGCAAGGCCCTGCTGCACTGCGGGAATGACAGGAACACCGCCTGCCACCGCAGCGCCATACAGCAGCTGGCAACCATGCCGCCGGGCCAACTCTTCCAGCGCGGGACCCTGCTCGGCAATCAATTTCTTGTTGGCCGTGACCACCGACTTGCCTGCCGCGAGCGACAAGCCGCACCCAGTCACCGGCAGGATTGAGCCCCCCGGCCAACTCCACGACGATGTCGGCATTGGAGGCGAGGACCTGGTCGAAGTTTTCCGTCCAGAGCACGGAAGAGGGGATCCACGGGGACGCGTTTGCGATCGATTCCCCGGTTGAAGATGCAGCTAAGCACTACTCCCTGTGGCGGGTGCTCACACAAGATACGGGCCGCTGACGTGCCCACCGTGCCAAAGCCCAAAATGGCGACCTTTACCGACGCCCCTGCTCCTACGCTCTTTCTGTCCATTGATACAACCTTCTCACAGATAGGGACAGAGCTAGAAGTGCCGGAACTGCTCTTCGGGCATGGTCTCGGGCGCCGGCCGAACCGCTTCCCGTTCCAGCGAGCGGCTCACCAGGTCGCGCGAACCCAGACCCACGGCCAGCGCCATCGCCAGAACGATGCCGCCGAAGAGAATGCCAAATGCCAGGTCCACAATCGCAGCCCCGATCGACAGGTGATCGAGCACCATCGCGGCGGTGAGCACCAACACCAGCCACTTGACGCCCAGGCTCAATAACCGCGCATAGTGGAGATTCATGTTCACTGCGCCAATGAGCACACTGCGGGAAAGAAACCGCGCAACCACGTTGCCCAGGATGAGCAGCACCACCGCGCCCACGACATTGGGAATGTAACCGAGTAGCCGCGCGGTGAGCAGGTTGTCTGAGGACGCGCCAAAGGCTTCCAGTCCAACCAGGAAACCTACCAGGACGATGCACCAGTAAACGATACGCGTAATCAGAGTGGTGGGGGTATAGGTGGGCGACCATTCGGCGATGGTATTGGTTCCGCGCGCCAGCCGCTCGTCGATGCGGATCGCGGTCAAGAACGCGCGGACCACCCAGGCCAGCAGCCAGGCGATGGCAACAAAAAACAGGACGGCGACGATAAACGCCAGGATGCCGGGAAGCAAGGTGGCAATGCGGCTAATGACCCGAGCCATCGATTCGTGCAGTGACTGTGACACCTGAGTCCACATAATCTTCTCCTCCTGCCCTATGGGTTGAAGCGGTCTGGCCAACGCCACCGCGATAATAAGTAGGGCTTGCCCTCTTCATAGGCGCGAGCTAGTTTTTCCAACCTTTGCTCTGCCTCCGCGGGGCTGGCGCTGCCTACTTCCAGCGCATAGGATGCGACCCACCCCAGGTACAACGGCGTGAGCGCCCCTAACAAATGGGAGCGGCTAAGCGTCCGCAGCCGGTAGGCCAAGGCGAAATCATAAACAATGCGGACCCAGAGTTCGTCGGGCATGTGGAAGCGGTCCACACTCACCCGGGCCAGCCGCTTCAGTTCCAGGAGCGTGACCGGTGGCAGCACCAGACCCCAGACCTCCTGCAGATTGCGGAAGCCGAGCTGGAATGTCTCCAGCATAGGAGTTGTATCCGCAGGGTGTCCGTCGGCCGGAGGGGCCACAGCAACACCCGCGGTCTCCACCGGGTGCGAGCCGCGAATCCGCTGCCACAGGGCCGCGTTGCTGGCCATCTCCGCAAACAGGGGGCCCACGGTCTGGGCCAATATGGTGCTTAGATCGACGCCATCCGCGGTAGGGATATGCCTGGTATCCACATACACCTGGCATATGCCTTTGTCGCGCATGGCCGCCTCGGTCGCCGGCCAAAATAGATCCTGCCCTTGCGCTGTGGTTCGCTGCAAGGCCACTTCAAGCTCGGGGAGCATGTTGGCTGAAATGCAGAAGTCCGGCGCCAAAGGAAAGCGTACCCGCTTACCATAAAGAGCTCGGGTGAGCGGAGACAGGATGCTGGAGTTGAGCAGGCCGTCAAACTTTCCCATCGCATAGAGCGGCATGGCGAGTTCGCATCGCTTCTCCAACACCGGCGCCAGCATGGGTCCAAGAAAATTTGTCTCCAGCGCGGCAAGATCGACGCCTATCACTGCGCAGGCGCTCACGCCCAGCTCTCGAGCCATGACAAAAATCGCCTGATAGGTGCTTGGCGAGGCAAGCGAGGGAATCTTCGAGGAATCTCCGGCAGGAAGCGTATAGGGCAGGAAGCGCAAGTTCTGATCCGCAGCCGCCTGATCGCCCTCGGTCTCAACCTTGCTTACCCCCGGAAAGGCCACCACGGTGCGCAAACCTGACGTAGGATTGGCCGCATTCATGGCCAGTACGCTCTGCGTGGCCGCGGTACGGAGCTGCTCGGCATCCACCTGCACCGCGACCGCGATGAGCAGGTCGGCCGCCCCTACCGCTTCGATCCCTGTTTTCGTCTCTTCCGAAAGCTCTAACTTCGCCATGCTTGTACCTTCGGCTCCCCTCTCGGATCTTACCTGTAACTCCGTCGCAATGTTCCGCCGGGCATGATAGCTACACCGGCAAGCCCAATATGCCGGTCAACGGAATCAATACCCAATTGGGCCGGTTATTCAACTCGTAGGCCAGCTCATAGAGCGCTTTGTCGATAACATAGGCTTCCAGTAACTGCTGGAAAAGCCGCGGTTCCGTCGGAATCACCGGAACCCCCTTGGCAAACTCGCAATAGGCGCGCAGGAAGGCCGACGAGACGGATTGCTCCCACAGGCGCGCCCACGGCTCCAGCCGATGAAAGTCTTCCGGGCGTCGCGAGGAATACTTCATCAGGGCGGAAAAGGCTGCGTAGCTGAAGGAACGCAGCATGCCGGCCACGTCTTTGAGCGGGGACTGCTTGGTTCTGCGCTCGGCAAGCGACCTCGCCGGTTCACCCTCAAAGTCCAAAATGACGAAGTCGCCTTTGGACCGCAGCACCTGTCCCAGATGATAGTCCCCGTGGATGCGGGTGCGCAGCGCGTCGATCTGTCTTGCATTCAATTGGCGCAAGCGATCGAGCACCATGCTCCTGCGGCTGAGCGCCAGGCCGGCCCTTTCCAGAACGCTATCGGGTAAGCGAGCCACGTTTTCCTTGAGTGCATCGAACGCGCTGCCGGCGTGCAGGATCAGATCCTCGCGCAAGCGGTCGATGTCCTGGGAAGTGAGCGGCTCGGGCATAAAGGCGGGGTCTGTGGTCGGCGAGGCCAAGGCCAGGTGCAATTCCGCAGTGCGTCTGCCCAACAGCGCAGCGGCATCGAGGTAGGGACCGACATGCTCGCGAGCGAACTTCGTCTCCGGGGCTTCACTCAACTGGAGCAGGCTGGTCTGCCCCTCGATGACTCCACCCTGAGCAAAACTCTGCGCCGCGCTGGCTTCGTAGTAGCGGTCCAATTCTTCCAGGGTCCAGCTCCATCCATCGCCTTCGTTCGTGACCAGGCCTTGCAACATGGCCAGAGTCGATGGCTCCTGCCCTTTGCGCGTGTATTGGATAGAGCCACCAAAGGGTGCGATATGGGCGAAGTGGGTTTGCTCGGTAAGATAGCTTCCGATTTCCGTATCGGGATTAGGGCCGACTTGCTGTCTACGGAATAATTTCATGATCAGCTTGTCGCCAAAGATAATCGAGGTGTTGCTTTGCTCCGCCGAACCGCGCCGCGGCGTCTCTCTCGATGGGCCCTTTAATTGAGCCAGCGCACTGCTGGGGACCCCCAGGATGACGCCCTCTCGCGAAGAAATCTGCGTGCTGCCTGCGATCAACGCCAGGAGCGCTTCGCTGGCGCTGTCATTAAAGACCGCCTCATGCAGCACGCCCTCTTCTGCAGCGGTGACCACCCGCGCCAACAGGGCATTGGGCGACTCTTCCCGCAGCGCATCCGCAGCCTTGCCAAACAGCAGTCCCAGGGTGACCAGGTAGGTGTCGCTCTCCCCTTCAGAGTATTGAACCTCGATCAGCGCCAGCGCGCTCGAGCCCTGGTTGAAGACTGCCCAGTCTTCAATTCTGGTGCCGGTGATGGCGCGTGACTTGGCGCCAAACCAACGCTGGCGGGTTAGATAACCCTTCAGCACCGACTCCTCCAGTTCCCTGCGGCCGTTACCCTCAAGAACGCTCATCCAGTCCGTGGTTCCGCTGATCTCGAGCTCCGGCTCCCCGGCTTCGTCGAGATTCGCCACCGGCTCCGGCGAGGGCTGCAATTCCAGCCACAGAAAGCCGTAGGGCCCAACCGTCAAGGGGTAAGCTGCGGTGCGAATGCGGGGAAACTCAACATAGCCCAGCATCTCAACCGGGACCATGCCGGCATACTGGGCAAGGTCCAGCTCAACGGGCTGAGCAAAGCGGGACAGATTGGCCACGCAGAGCACTTTTTCGTTTTGATACTCGCGGATGTAGGCGAGGATTTTACGGTTGGTGGGATTTAGGAAGCTTAGGGTGCCGCGGCCAAAAACCTGGAACAACTTGCGCAGGGCGATCATATTGCGCATCCAGCTCAGGAGCGAAGAAGGATCACCCTGCTGCGCTTCTACGTTGATCGCCTCGTAGCCCCAAACCGGATCCATAACTACCGGGCTGTACAGCTTCGCGGGCGTGGCGCGGGAAAAGCCGGCGTTGCGGTCGCCGCTCCACTGCATCGGGGTACGCACTCCGTTGCGGTCGCCGAGGTAGATGTTATCGCCCATGCCGATCTCATCGCCGTAATAAACGATAGGCGTGCCGGGAAAGGAGAAGAGCAGGCTGTTCAACAGCTCGATGCGGCGGCGGTTGTTATCCACTAAAGGCGCGAGGCGCCGGCGGATGCCGACGTTGATACGCATGCGCGGATCCGCGCTATAGGCCAGGTACATATAGTCCCGCTCTTCATCGCTGACCATCTCCAATGTCAGCTCATCATGATTGCGCAGAAACAAGCCCCACTGGCAGTTATGGGGAATCTCCGGCGTTTGCGCCATGATGTCGGTGATCGGCAGGCGATCTTCCTGGCGCAGCGCCATATACATCCGGGGCATCAGCGGAAAATGAAATGCCATGTGGCATTCATCTCCGTCGCCGTAATAGATACGCACATCGTCGGGCCACTGGTTCGCTTCCGCGAGAATCGTTCTGTTCGCGTATGCCTTGTCAATCTCGGCGCGTATGCGCTTCATGACCGCGTGGGTTTCGGGAAGATTCTCACAGTTGGTGCCTTCACGCTCCACCAGGTAAGGAATGGCATCGGTTCGCAGCCCATCCACGCCCATGTCTAGCCAGTAGTGCATGATCTTTACTACTTCTTCGATCACCGCTGGATTGTCAAAGTTCAGGTCTGGTTGATGGGAGAAAAAGCGATGCCAATAGTACTGTTGGGCCTCGGGATCCCAGGTCCAGTTGGATTTTTCGGTGTCGGTAAAGATGATGCGGGCGCCGGGATATTTTTGATCGGTGTCACTCCACACGTAGAAGTCGCGCTCGGGTGAACCCTTAGGGGCATGGCGGGCGCGCTGGAACCAGGGATGCTGATCGGAAGTGTGATTGATGACCAGCTCAATCATCACTTGCAGACCGCGGTTATGGGCTTGAATCAGGAACTCCCGGAAGTCCTCCATGGTGCCGTAGTTGGGGTGCACGCTGAGGTAGTCGGCGATATCGTAGCCGTCGTCGCGCAAAGGCGAGGGGAAGAACGGAAGCAGCCACAGGCAAGTGACGCCCAGGTCCTGCAGGTAGTCGAGCTTACTGAGTAATCCCTGGAAGTCGCCAATGCCATCGTTGTTGCTGTCCATGAATGCCTTGACATGCAACTCGTAAATGATCGCGTCCTTGTACCAGAGCGGGTCCGCCGCGCTTCCCGGTTGCTTCAATCGTGCCTCCCTGGCTTTGTTTCTGGGTAAATCGTAACCATCACAGTTATATGATCGGAGCTCCCGTCCCAGCGGGCAGCACACGGAAAAGATGCGCCGGCGTTTCCGCCGGTCGCAGGGCAACGTAGTTTCTTGACCCCTGCCAACGATAGGAGCGGTCCGCCAGGAGATCGTAAACTTCAAATGTATCGCCCGAAGCGAGGCCCAGCACCCCTAAATCCAGGGAAACCCAGCCGCTCTGTACCCAAAAAGGATCGAGATTGACAACCGCGAGGATCGTGTTGGCGCCATCTGCTGTGCGCTTGGAATAGCAGATGAGTGTTGGGTTGTCTGTGGGGTGGAAATGCAGCCGTTCATTGCTCTGCAGCGCCTTGTTTTGCCGCCGGATTTGATTCAGCCGGGTGATCAGCGGCTTCAAGCTGGCGGGATTCTTTAGATCCCAGCGTTTGACCTCGTATTTCTCTGAGTCCAGGTATTCTTCGCTGCCCGGCTTGAAGGGAGTGCTTTCTCCTAACTCGAAAGCCGGTCCGTACATTCCGTAATTCGCCGTCAAGGTGGTGGCCAGGACCAACCGGCTGCGAAAGGCCGGTAAACCTCCGCTCTGCAGGCTTTTTGCCAGGATATCGGGAGTGTTGGGCCAGAAATTGGGGCGGAAGTATTCCCGTACGGGGGTAGTAGTGAGTTCAAGCAAATATTCAGTGAGCTCTTCCTTGGTGTCACGCCAGGTGAAGTAGGTATAGGACTCTGAAAAACCGAGCTTAGCCAGGCGCTCCATCACGCGGGGCCGGGTAAAGGCCTCGGCCAGAAACAGAACCCCGGGGTCTTTCGCCTTCAGCTCGGGGATGACCCACTGCCAGAAGGGGAAAGCCTTGGTATGCGGATTGTCTACGCGGAAGATGCGCACCCCTTGATCCATCCAAAAGGTAAAGACGCCCTTGAGGGCATCCCACAGCCCCTGCCAGTTGGAGGATTCAAAGTCCAGTGGATAGATGTCCTGGTACTTCTTGGGTGGATTCTCCGCATACTGAATCGATCCGTCGGGACGCTTCTTGAAGAACTCGGGATGTTCGGTCACCCAGGGATGATCGGGCGAGCATTGAAAGGCGATATCCAGGGCTACTTCCATTTTCAATTGGATGGCCCGCTGGACCAGGTCCTTGAAGTCGGCGATGGTTCCGAGGGCGGGATGGATCGCAGTATGGCCCCCCTCCGCCGAACCGATGGCCCAAGGGCTGCCCTCATCTCCCGGCGCGGCTTCGACGGTGTTGTTCTTGCCCTTGCGGAAGCTTTTTCCGATGGGCGAGACGGGCGGCAAGTAGAGGACGTCAAAGCCCATTTCCGCCACGTAGTCCATTCGGGCGGTCACGTCGCGTAGGGTTCCATGTTTGCCGGGGGTGGTTGACCAGGATCGCGGAAAGAGCTCATACCAGCTGGAAAAGCGCGCCCTTTCCCGGTCTACGGTAATTTCCAGTTCGCGGTCGTAGCGGGTCTCGAGCGCGGTATTGGGGTAGCGCTTGACCGTCTCCGCTAGCTCGTCCTGCAATGCCAGCTCAGCGGTTGCAGCGTCATCCTTCCCGCTTTTGAGCGCCTTGGCCCAGGCTGCCAGCTTTACGCTGTCTTGCTTCGAGGCCCGCGCCTGCACCTCTTCGAGAAGGATCGCACCCGTGGCGAACGGCAGTTTGAGATCCTGCTGCGCTGCGATGCGCTTCTTGAGGTCACTGCGCCAGGTTCCGAAATGATCCACTTCACCCACGATGGTGTAGCGATAACGGCCAACTTGCTTGACGGCAAATTCTCCTTGCCAACGATCGTTGCCCAGCGGCAGCATTTCTGTCGCCTGCCAGTCTGGATCCGCTTCCTGCTTCCACAGGAGCCGCGCTCGCACTTCATCATGCCCGTCGCCGAAAACATCCGCTTGTACGATGACCGTGTCGTCGACGATCCGCTTGATGGGAAAGCGCCCACAGTCCAGTTCAGGTTCTACGTTCTGAATGACAACCCGGCTTCGTCCCTCGTTCGGCTTCGCCATTACACCTCCAAGCTCCATTGTAGGCAGATGCAGATTTCTGCCGTCGCGTTCTGACCGCCTTGAGCTGATCACAGTGAGGAGCTTAGCTTCTATAGTCGAGAGATGAAATTTGCCGTCCGGCCGCGCGCTGTTCATCTCCTGCTGGCGATCGACCTGGTGGGAACCGCTCTCTTCGCTGCGGAGGGTGCGTCTACTGCTGCGCAAGCCAGGCTCGATTTGCTGGGGATGCTGGTTCTGGCCTTTGTTACCGCGCTGGGCGGCGGCATCGTGCGCGATCTGCTGATTGGCGATATCCCGCCGGGCGCCATCCGCAACTGGAATTATGCTGCGGTGGCGCTGGCCACGGGCGCGACGGTCTTTCTACTGCGCGCCTCTGTCTCTGGAGTCAACCACTGGCTGGTGACCAGTCTGGATGCGGCGGGCCTGAGCTTCTTTGCGATTGCGGGGGCGACCAAGGCCTTGGAGTTCAAACTGAATCCGCTTTTGGCCACAATGATGGGCGGCATCACCGGGGTGGGCGGGGGAACGATTCGCGATCTGCTGATCGGCCAGGTGCCCAAGGTGCTGCGTTCGGATGTGTATGCGGCGGCCGCGCTTTTCGGGGCTGCAATTACGATTGTCTGCCTCAAGCTGAAGGTCAATGGAGTGGTCGCGAGTAGTTGCGGCATCCTTGGCTGCTTTGTGCTGCGGATGTTGGCCGTCTATCACCACTGGAACCTGCCGGCGGCTGCCGGCTTGGTAATTCCATAATTTTTTACCCATTCCTTTGCCCGCCGATGGACAATCGAGGGATGCGCCTTATCACCTATCGTCGCGATGCAGCCACTGGCCCGGCACTTGTCAAGGACGGCCATGTCTTCCCCCTCACTCCGCTCGGATACCAGGACACCGTGGCCTTCATTGCCGCGGGACCTAAGAGGTGGGAGGGGGTCAACCAGCAATTGGAGGAGACCGGCTTGAATTTGCTTGCCCCCTTGTCCTCCGTCACGCTGGAGGCTCCCGTGCTGCGGCCTTCCAAGATTCTTTGTATCGGCCTGAATTACCGCGACCATGCCGTGGAATCAAAAATGGAGCCGCCGAAATTTCCTACCGTTTTCACCAAGTACCCGCTGACCCTCATTGGCGCCGGGCACCCTATTCTGCTGCCGCGCGCCAGCCAGCAACCTGACTATGAAGCGGAGCTCGCGGTGGTGATCGGTCAGGGCGGCCGCAACATCCCGGAGGCGGAGTGGGAAAACCACGTCTTCGGCTATACCATCCTCAACGATGTAAGCGCTCGCGATGTGCAGCTAGCCACTTCACAATGGACCCTGGGCAAGAACTTCCCTACCTTTGGACCGATGGGACCGTGCATTGTTTCCAAGGATGAAGTGCCCGATCCTCATCAATTGGACATCTCGCTTTCTATCAACGGGGAAACCCTGCAGAAGTCCAACACGCGCGAGCTCATCTTTAAGCTGCCCCGGCTTATCTCTTATATTTCGACCATGATGCCCCTGGTGGCGGGAGACATCATTAGCACCGGTACGCCGGCGGGGGTGGGCATGGGCCGCACTCCGCAGCGCTGGCTAAAGCCAGGGGACGATGTGGTGGTGGAGATTGCCGGGATCGGCAGTTTGCGCAACCCGGTCCTGGCCGAACCTTAATGACAAAAGAAGCGCGAGTCGAAGGCTGTGGTATCCCACTCAAGCCAAGGTACGGCTTGAATGGGGCACCCAGCCTCTGCGTGGGGGAGAGGCGCACAGCAGGCCCCTCGGCTTTCTCCGGATTTCCTTTCAGGCTTGCTGCCCCACCGGCAACGAAGGCTCGGTGCCCCATTCAAGCCGTACTTTGGCTTGAGTGGGATACCACAGCCTTCGACGCCCGTTTTTGGCCATTAGGAAGGGCTGTACTGCCTCTGGATTATTCGCTCCGCCGGTGCTAGCATCACGCCACCGGCGTGTCCGGCATACATTCGCGAGAGTACTCCATGGTCCGGGTCATCACCATTGAACGGGAGTACGGCAGCCAGGGAGCGGAATTCGCGCACCGCCTGGCCGACCGGCTGCGCTGGAAACTTATCGATCGTTGCCTGATCGATGAGATCGCCCATAAGGCCGGCGTCCCGAAGAGCATGGCCGAACAATGCGATGAGCGGCTTGACCCGTGGTACTACCGGATGGGCAAGTCCTTCTGGCATGGCAGCGTGGACCGCCTGCCGGCACCACCCAAAGACAAGGTTTTTGATAGCGAACGCATGGTCGAGTTTGTGCGCAACTACCTGAAGCAGTGCCTGGCCGACGGAAACTGCGTAATTGTTGGCCGCGGCGCGGCCTGTGCGTTGGCAAGCATGCCTGGAGTCTTTAACATCTTCGTCTACGCGTCGCTAACCAGAAAGATTCGTTGGTTTGAACAGCATTTTCCGGAGCACGCAGGACGCGCACGAGCGGAGCTTGAGGCTACCGACAGCCGGCGGGAGGAGTACATCCGCCGCTACTACGACCGCGACTGGACCGACCGGCGGCTCTACCACATGATGATCAACTCCTGCATGGGCTGTGACGCCATGATCGAAGCCGTGATCGATGGAGCGGGCATGGCATCGATCCGGGAGCAGGTGGCAACGGACCGCAGGTAACAAACAAAAAAAATGCGTAGATTTTCAGGGGCGCCCCGCTGAACCTTACCCTCGCCTTTGTCGCCCAACGGACGCGGAGCGATCTGCTCGGGCCGGCCACAGACCTATACCTGAAACGCATAGCCCCCTATGCTGCCATCGAAGCGGTCGCTTTCCGGAGCGAAGAACCGCTGTTTGATTTTGTGGCCCGGCAGCGAGCCCGCACCGCGGCATGGCTGGTGCTGCTGGACAGCCGAGGCGACGCCCTCTCCTCAGAGCAGCTGGCCAAGTGGCTAGGAACGCGCCGTGATTCGGGCCAGCAGATGGTTGTTTTCGCCATTGGGCCGGCAAACGGCTGGTCGGACCTGCGGCAGGCGCAAACGGTGCTGTCTTTGGGTCCAATGACGTTACCCCACGAACTCGCCCGGCTGGTGCTGGCCGAACAACTCTATCGGGCATTTACAATACTTGCTGGGCATCCGTACCACACCGGGCACTGATGCCAGCCGGCCGCCACTTCGGCTAGAGCATTTCTCCAGTGACTGCCAACTGGAGAAGAGTGTTGATGCAGCTTCTCCAGTAAGAAAGGTTGCACAAAATCACGGGCAGAAAGAGCGCATCAGCTGTAAGAATGCTCCAGGAACTGGAGCAGAGATGGAACCACGGTGGGCGCGTGGCGAAAGGGAATACATGTCCTGGTTTAAGCGTCAGGAAAATGAGATTGAAGCAAACACGGCGGAGAAGAACGTTCGCACCGAAGGATTGTGGCAGAAGTGCGAGGGCTGTGGCCAATTACTCTTTAAAGCCGATCTCGAAGCCAACCTCCAGGTCTGCCCCAAGTGTGGACACCATCTTCGGCTGGATGCGCGCAGCCGCATAGCCAGCCTGCTTGAGCCGGGGTACGAGCTCGTCGATCTGGAACTTGTATCCACCGATCCGCTCGAGTTTGTCGACATCAAGCCCTATAAGGACCGGCTGGAAAAAGCCCGGCGGGAGACCGGCCTTAATGACGCGGTGATGAACGCCATCGGTAACCTTGGACCGCATAAGGTCGTTCTGAGTGTCATGGAATTTGCATTTATCGGTGGAAGCATGGGGTGCGTGGTAGGGGAAACCATCGCGCGCGCCATCGACCGGTCGCTAGCCGCTAGGCAGCCGCTCATCATCGTTGCCGCTTCAGGCGGCGCGCGCATGATGGAAGGCGTCGCCAGCCTGATGCAATTGGCTAAGGTTTCCTCCGGCCTGGCGCAGCTGGATGATGCCGGGCTGCCCTACATTTCGGTGCTTACCAACCCCACTACGGGCGGCGTGACCGCGAGCTTTGGCATGCTGGGCGATCTCAATATTGCCGAACCGGGCGCCCTGATAGGCTTCGCCGGTCCTCGAGTCATCGAGCAGACGATTCGACAGAAGCTGCCGGAGGGATTCCAGCGGTCGGAGTTCCTGCTCGAGCACGGCATGCTGGACGCGATCGTGGCCCGACGCGATCTCAAGGGCTACCTGATTCGCGCCCTCGATTTCATGTCCCCGGTGGCGAGCTAGTTGGCGTACATCGGCGGTTGCGCTGGTTGGCGCAGGATCTAAAGTGAATTCCCTCTAAAATAGATGTATGTCTTACGCTTCGGCCCTTGAGCGCCTGCGCGCTCTCGGTCAGGAATTGCATACCCCGCCCGGCACGCCTCGGCGGAAATTTGAGCTGGCGCATATGCGCACCCTGATGGCGGCGCTGGGCAACGCCGAGCGCAACTTCACCTCAATACTGGTTGCCGGCACCAACGGTAAAGGGTCTACCTCTTCGACCTTGGCCAGCATTCTTGCCCGGGCCGGCTATAGGACAGGGCTGTACACCTCGCCTCACCTGAGCAGCGTCAATGAACGCATCCAGGTGAATGGCGCCATGATTAGCGACGATGATTTGGCATCCGTCTTCTTCCGTGTCGAGGATGTCTCCGCAACGTTGGTACGCAATGGAGAGCTGCCCGCGCTGCCTAGCTTTTTTGAGACCGTCACCGCCATGGCTTTTTTGCATTTTGCTTCCAGCAAGGTGCATACGGCGGTGGTGGAAGTGGGCATGGGCGGCCGCCTGGATGCAACCAATATTGTCGAGCCGGTGGTGTCGGTGATTACCGACATCTCGCTTGACCACACCGAGTGGCTGGGCTCGACGGTCGACCTGATAGCGCGGGAAAAGGCTGGAATCCTGCGCCGCGATGGAGTCATGATCACGCTGCCGCAGCACCCCGAGGCTAACCAGGCATTGGGAGAAGTCGCAACCGGGCTGGAGGTGCGCGGGGTGAATGCGGCCAGCTACGTGCCGGTGCACAACCATCCCGAGCAGTACACGCGAAATCGCTATCCGCTTTCCGTGATGGGCGAACTGATCGAGATCGACTCCCCTTTAGCGGGCGCGCATCAACAGCGTAACCTGGCGCTGGCCATTGCCGCGGCCGTGGAGTTAAGAAACAATCACAGTTACAATATCACTCCCGTCGATATACAGGCCGGCATCCGCGATACGGTGTGGCCGGCGCGGCTGGAGCATATTGCCGGCAACGGCAGCCGGGCCGAGGTACTGCTGGACGTGGGCCACAATCCTGCCGGGGCCTGGGCGCTGCGCGCGGCGGTCTCGCAGCTGGATCAAGGCCAACCTTTGACACTGGTTTTTGGGTGTCTCAAAGACAAGCCGGTGGCGGAGCTGGCGCAGATTCTTTTTCCTCTTTTCGGACGCGTGGTGGTGACACCGGTTGACACGCCGCGCAGTGCTTCTCTTGAAGATCTGCTGGCGGCGGCGCACACCACCGGCAGTGAGGTAGAGGCAGCGCCTGACGCTGTCAGTGCACTGGAGCGCGCGCTCCGTATCACGCCAGCAAACGGCTTGGTGGTAGTGACCGGTTCGGTTTACCTGGTTGGACAAGTGCGTCCGATGCTGATGGATGCGCGGCCGGCGCCTGCGGAGACACAAGAGGTATGAGCACGACACCTGGTACCCCGGCAACCTTATCGCTAGCAGGACGATTGAGCTCCAACCTGGTGCGGGGTCCCTTATTCTTTTTCTTCACCGGGTTTTTTGGGTGCATTTCGCTGGCCGCCTCCTGCGTGGAAGAGGACGGCAGGTGGCAACACAACATCGCCCGGCTATGGGCGCGGATGTCGTTGCGAAGCGCCGGCGCTCCGGTCACCGTTATCGGACGTGAGAATTTTTTGCCCCTCGCCATTTACACCTCCAACCACACGTCGTTTATGGATACGCCTGTGGTCTTCAGCAGCCTCCCTTTCCAGTTTCGGATCCTAGCCAAGCAGAGCTTGTGGAAGTGGCCGTTCATCGGTTGGCATTTGAATCGGTCCGGCCAAATACCGGTGGACGAGGAAAGCGGCAGCGGCTCCATTGCCGGGCTCAATCGTGCGATCAAGGCGCTGAAAGCGGGCTTGCCGCTCTTCATCTTCCCTGAAGGCGGTCGAACCCATGACGGCAGAATGCAGCCTTTCATGCGGGGACCGGCGTTTATATCGATACGGTCGCGGGTTCCGCTGGTACCGATGGCTCTGATTGGCACCTACGAGCTGTTGCCCATTCACACCCACCACTTCCGTCCCCGGCCAGTGAAGCTGGTCATCGGCCAACCCATCGACCCGTCGGGGTATACCATCCGCCAAGCGGATGAGCTGACCGCCAGGCTCCAGAGCGAAATCCAGCAGCTTTACGAGAGGCACGCTGGGCCGGAAGATCTTGACCCGACCCTGGTGGCCGCAGTAGCTAGAGAGGCGCAATGAGTTCCCCTGTTCCCCGCATCGCCATCCCTGAGCCTACGTCTACGGACGCGGCCTATAACCAGCGCAGCTTACCGCAGTACATCCGTGCAGTCGAGGCGGCGGGTGGGATCGCGGTTCCTATTCCTCTACATGAGTCTCCAGCCTCGCAGGCCAGCATATTGGCCTCGTGCTCAGCGATCCTGCTGCCGGGTAGCCCGGCCGATGTAGATCCCACACGCTACGGGCAAAAAGCGCTGCCCGCCACCGCAGCCAAGGATGAAGCGCGCGAGGCTGCGGATAATCTTCTTTTGGCGGATGGGTTCGCTCAGGCAAAACCAATCCTGGGCGTTTGCTATGGATTGCAGTCCTTGAACGTTTGGTGCCGGGGAAGCCTCATCCAGGACTTGCCTCACCCTTCGTTTGCCGTGGTGGGCGGGGTCGAGTCCGTCGTTAACCATGAGCCGGGGCGGGAGGTGCAGAATGCCCACCCGGTGCGGGTGACTCCCGGCTCTCGCCTCTCCCGTCTCGGGGCCAAGGAGGGCCAGGGGGAGCTGAGATTCTCGGTGAACTCGAGCCACCATCAGGCTATCGAGCGCCCCGGAGACCAGCTCGTAGTGGCGGCTGTTAGTCCCGTGGACGGAGTCATCGAAGCATTAGAGGGCTCCGAACCGCAGCAATTCGTGGTTGCGGTGCAATGGCATCCGGAGCGGAGCTACGAGAGTAGCGAAGCGTCGCGTTCGCTCTTCGCCGCATTTCTCGAGGCGGCTCGAAGCTGGGAGCCTTCTCGGACGATCGCCACTGGCCGCCCGTGAGCGTTCAGGAGATAGAACAGGCCTTTTCGGAGGCTGGCATTGGCGAATTGCCGGCAAGCTGCTACGAGCAGTTCTTTGCCTATCTCGAACTGCTAACGCGCTGGAACGCACGTCTGAACCTGACTTCCATTCGCGAACCGGCACAAATCATCCGTCGCCATTTTGTGGAGTGTGCCTTTTCTGCCCAGCATCTTCCCGCGGACATAGAAACCCTCCTGGACTACGGCTCCGGTGCGGGGTTCCCAGGAATCCCCTTCGCCATCTGCCGTCCGGAGATTCGTGTGACTTTGGCCGAGGCACAGGGCAAGAAGGCGTCTTTTCTGCGGGAAGTGGTGCGAACGGTCGGTACAGGAACAGAAGTCTACGACGGACGGGTGGAGACGATGCCGCCAGGACATAGTTTTCACGCAGTCTCCATGAGGGCGGTAGAGAAAATGGAGTTGGCCATACCGATCGCCCTACGTGTGGCCGAGCGATATTTGGTGCTGCTCACCACCGAACGATCTGCACCCGCGTATACGGGGCTGACTCCCGAGCTCAGATGGGCCGATACCGTTCATCTGCCCAACGCCGATCAGATGATCCTGGCTATCGGGCGGCGCGCTCACTGACGGCGCTTCCCGGCAGAAATGGCACTTTCCGCAGCCCGTTGAAGCCGTGTTCCACGTGGAACAATGCCAATTGAATCAACCTCCTCCGCCCCTTTGTTCCACGTGGAACATCCACGTTTTCCACCGGCGTCATTTGGCGTTAACAATCGCCCTAAACCACCTCAAATGCCTCTATCCCCTTCCAAATGCGATAGTTGGCGACACCCCAAGCTGACCCGTTTTGGGGTTCTCCACAATTCACGCCCAGTTCTGCACATCGCCGGTTTCTTGCTCTCATCGCCGTCACTCGATACTCTTCCATTACGCATGGGTAAAGTGATCGCGGTCGTGAATCAGAAAGGCGGGGTGGGCAAAACCACTACCGCAATCAATCTCTCAGCCGCACTGGCCCTTGAGGGCCTCACTTGCCTGCTGGTCGATTGCGACCCCCAGGCCAACTCCTCCGGGGGATTCGGCATAGCGCGGGACGAAAATCGCAACTCCACCTATGACATTCTTATGGGCAATGCGACCGTCGCCGAAACCGTACTGCCAACAGAGATCGATACCCTAAAGATAGTTCCCGGCAGCAATCACCTCATCGGCGCCACCGTCGAGTTGATCCAGGCAGAGCGCCGCGAATACCGCCTGCGCCAGGCTTTGGAACCGGTACGCAATCAGTACAACTTCATTATTCTGGATTGCCCGCCGGCGCTCGATCTGCTCACGTTGAACGCGCTCGTGGCCGCCGACCGGCTGCTCGTCCCCATGCAAGCCGAATATTTCGCCCTGGAGGGCATCTCCGAACTGCTCACCACTCTGGGGCGCATCCAGGCCGCATTCAACCCGACGCTCGACATCGAGGGTGTGATTCTCACCATGTATGACGAGCGTACGAACCTGGCACAGCAGGTCACGGAAAACCTGCGCAAATTTTTTGGGGCCAAGCTGCTCAAGACCGCGATCCCGCGTAACATCCGTTTGGCCGAAGCCCCAAGCTATGGCAAACCCGTAGCGCTGTACGATCCCCGATCCCGCGGCGCGGAGAGCTATCGAGAGCTGGCCGAGGAGATCCTGGCCCGCAATCGCATCGAGAGTCCCAAGGCCCTGGAGCGGAAAGCTGCTTTACAGGCGCAGTCGCGACAGGAAACGAAAGTACGTTTCTGGCCCTATGCTTGAGCACCATCGTCGCTGAGGACGATTTCCTCAGGAATCGCCGGCCACTCCGTGCACATGGCCGCCTAGTTTCGCAGTTCGTCTAAACCTCTGAGGCTTTAGGAAGATCAATGACCGCTGCTGTTGAAGTACCCAAACGCCGCGCACTTGGCAAGGGTCTCGAATCCCTGCTTCCAGGTCGTTCTGGATTTACCTCCGCTCCCGCGCCGCCCACGCCGCCGCCACCAGACGAGGGCAAGCCGAAGGAAATTCCAGTCGACCAGATCGAGCGAAATCCCTTCCAGACACGCGGGAACATTGACGAGGTTGCTCTCAAAGAGCTCTCTGCCTCGATTGCGGCGACCGGCGTGGTGCAGCCGATCCTGGTGCGGCCGCTGGCCGATAGCCGCTTCCAACTGATCGCCGGCGAACGCCGCTGGCTCGCCTCCAAAATGGCCGGCAAGACCACCGTGCCTGCTATCCTGCGCCACGTTTCCGACGAGCAGGCAATGGAGATGACGATCGTTGAGAACCTGCAGCGCACCGACCTGAACCCGATGGAACAGGCCCGTGCCTATGATCGCCTGGGCCACCAATTCAAAATGACGCAGGAACAAATGGCGCAGCGCACAGGCAAAGATAGAGCCTCCGTCGCCAATTTCCTCCGGCTGCTTCGGCTGCCGCTTGAAGTGCAGCAAAAAGTGGAAACTGGAAACCTTAGCTTCGGCCATGCGCGCACGCTCCTTTCGCTGGAGTCGCCGGAGGCAATCCTGAAGGCCGCACAAAAAGTGCTCGCGCTCTCCATGTCAGTCCGCCAAACAGAAAGTTATGTGCAGGGATTGCTGAATCCGGAGAAAAAATCGAAGGGTGAACAAAAGGAGAAGGCTCCGCTTGACCCCAACGTTCGTGAGGCACGGGATCTGCTGCAGCGAGCCCTTGGCCTGAAGGTTTCGATTGAAGACAAGAACGGCCGCGGACGGGTGATCATCGAATACTCCCGCCTGGAAGACTTCGACGCCCTGCTGGAAACGATCGCCGGCAAGTAACGTATTGTGACACTATTACGGTTACATTTTGCCTGTCAGCAGCAGCGATGGGCGGCGAGCTCCACCCATGAAGGCCGCGGCACTGGCATTTCGCTTCCGGGTAGCCATCTTCCTGTTGCTCTACTTACTTGGCTTTCTACCGCCCTGGGGAGCTATCGTTCGCGGCGGCAGTGAGGGCACGCTTTGGCTCGCCGCATCCACGTTAGCTGCCCGCAGCGGCTGGATTGGCTTAGCCGCTGCAACCGTGACCGTGACGCTCATTGCCCTGGCCTGTCTCGCGCTGGGGGCGATGCTGCGGGTGTGGGGCACCGCCTACCTCGGTTCCGGCGTCATGCGCGGCGCCGTGATGCAGGGTGACCGATTGGTCGCCGCGGGACCTTATCGCTATCTTCGCAATCCACTCTATCTAGGGTCCTGGCTGCTCGCGATTGCTACCTCACTTCTCATGCCGCCCAGCGGAGCCGTATTCTTTCTGCTTGCCTTCAGCCTCTTCATACTGTTTCTCATCTCCGCGGAAGAGCGCTTCCTCAGCGCCCAGCTGGGCGATGTCTACCAGCAGTACTGTCGCCGTGTTCCCCGTTTGTGGCCTCGTCCCGGCGCCGGCGGATGCCATCTCATCGGCACGTCCCCATTGGCTCCAGGCTCTTCTGGCCGAAACTTATCCCATCACCTTTACGCTTTGCTTTGCGATCTTCGCCTGGCGCTACAACGCGCGCATCCTGATCCAGTGCCTGCTGATTTGCTACGGCGTTTCCCTGGTCATCCGCGCATTTACAAAGCCGGCCACAGCGCCGGCGGGCGCAGGCGCATAGCGAAGGCCTCTATTGCTTCGGACAGCGGGGGAGATCGATCAGGAAGGGATTAACGAAGGGCGCGGAGACTTGGGGGTCTCCCACCATTGCCGAGAACTCGACCGAGAATCGCCAAGGGATAGGATGACCGGATTTCTGATGCACTCTTTGCCCAGGCTGCCCTGCAAAACCCAGAGGGCGCGGCGTTTCGCCTGGCCCTCTTCGCATGCTTCTTCCATCACCCTGGGACTTGCGTTTGATGGCGGCCCATCCAGCCATAGGTTGGCGTCTAGGCCGGCATCATCTGGTCCAGACCGGATTTCCTGCCTTGCGAAACTGGACGCCGACGCGTGTGCAGCTTTCAGTGAGGAAAGCCACATAGAGATAGTCGGCACCACCAACACCAACAGGAAATCCGGGGATGGCCGCCACCAATCAGCTTAATGCTACTTTCTTGGCGGCGCGATGGTATCTTTAGCAGCCTTGGCCACGCGGAACTTGACCACGGTCTTGGCTTTGATCTTGATGGTTTCGCCAGTTTGAGGATTGCGACCCAAACGTGCCTTGCGCTCGGCCTTCACCAACCGGCCAAGACCGGGGATGACGAACACGCCATTCTTCTTTGTTTCCTTGACCGCCGTCTCTGCGAGCAGGTCAAGAAATGCTGCCGATTGCTTGTTGGTCAACTCAAGCTTTTCTGCCAGGGTGCGAACCAGTGCTGTCTTGGTCATGCCTGTTGCCATATTGTGTCCTTCTTTCTCCTGTTAGTTCATGGGCCCATGGTGGCGTTGTTGTCGCCACTGGAGAATCCATGTCTTGCTTGACGCTTCACCCGGTACCTTCGGATGCTCGTGCGAAACTTGCATCGATCGTCAGGAAACCCAGTGTTTATGCGGGTAAAAACGAACCCACCGCCGTTTACGATGCGGCTTTGTCCATCGTTTGTCAACCGAAAAACCGAGATTTGTTCTGTTTTTGGCTTGTTTTTCCAAGATTTTCCTAAATTTCCACGGTTTTCCTTTGATTTCATCCGTTTTTCCGATAAGCCAACCTATTTCCTATAAGCCAAACAAGGGCCGCCGCTTCTTTTCGAGACTCGCGAGCAGAGGCGTGTTGAGCGCATCCACCAGCGGAGCTGCGAGACGGAAGCACCGGATCACTTCGCGTGCGAAATCATTTTGCAGAGACGCCTGGGGTGCGAGGGTAGCCTCCACGCCCCACTGCCGGCACAAGAGCAGATCCATCGCGGGGTGGTCTTTAGGAAAGCCCTTTGGGGCCCGGGTGAGCGGCGCGCCGCTGAAAGATTCCATGGTGCGCCGCAGCTTGCGGTCGTTGAGCAGCCGCCGCACCTCCGCGTGATGGACAGCCAGGTAACGCCGTATCGCCAGCAGCTGCTCTCGCTCCGGCATGTACACGCCGGCAGCAATCAGCACCTCGTCCGGGGAGATATGCATGTAGTAGCCGCCCCCGGAGGTCTTTTCCAGACCGGCACGTGACCACCAGGCGGAGACATGGCTCTTATACGGCCGTTTATCAGAAGAAAATCGAATGTCGCGATAGATGCGCATCATGCACTTTTGCGGTGGCCGCAGGTGCGCGGGTGCAAAGTCTTCCATGGCGTGGTTCACGGTTTCGATCAACGCCAGCATCGGCTGCTTCAACTCACGCTCGAACTCCGGCTTGTGGGCTTCGAACCACTCTCGCCGGTTATTTCGCCGCAGGCTGCGCAAGAATTTGAGCCCGGCTTCACGGAAGTACAATTCACGGGCAACATGTGGGGATGGAGAGGTCATAATTGGATGGCAAAAAAGCTATGGTAAGCGGAAGCCGCGATTCTTGCGGACTCAGTACGCATCAAAGGGATGACATGGTAACGCGGGAGGTACTCGAAATCGTGTTTTGCAGTACAAAAGTAATGGGCGTGTTACGCCGCATTTGATCGTGTTTATATTGATCTGCAATAGACTTTGCTTGCCTCCCTCAATCTGACAAGGCTGTCCGGCTGCTCACATACATGAGACAACTTGCCCTTTTTTTCTTTTTTGTGGCCGCAACTACGCTGTGCGCGCGTGCGCGTGCACATGAGATGGAGGTCGACCAGGCTCGCCAGGTCGTGCTCATCGTTGCCCGCTTCGACAACATCACGGTGGATGATCGCACGATCGTGATGAACTCGATGGACACCCGGACCGCTGCCGGCTTTATCCCCGGCTACTACAGCTTCTCCATCATTCGCGAGAGCGACTCGCCCGCGCGCCCGGATGAAACCATTCGCATGTACGTCGTTTCCAAGAAGACGGCCGACACCTGGGAACTCAACCTTTGCACCCACTACTCGTTCCCCGAACTACAGAAGTTCCAGCAAGACCTCTTGCATAAGACAGGAGCAGGCGCCGCTGACGATCCTGACATGCCCAAAGCGATCGGCTGTGCCAATCAGGCCCAGATGAAGCCGGCGTCAGAATAGGTTGGCCGCAAAAGAAGATGCCCACACCTCCCTGGCATGGGCATCTTCTCCGCGGCATCACCGAAGTGAGCCGCAAACTGGGGACCGCTGTCCGAAGCAAATTGCAGTCCTCGGGCAGCGTTGTCCTACCGTTCAGCACTGCATGCGGCATGCCAAACAGCCTGTTGGGAATAAGGTAGTCAATTCAGCGGTTTATCTCTCTGGGCTCGACGAACGCCGGGCAAAGTTGCCTCAATCTACTCGTTGCTGGGAAAAAACTACTCGCCCAAGTGAACCATAGGAGAGTCAAGTTAGTTACGCATTCCGGCTAGAGCGGCGCGGAAAAGAGCCTCGAAGCTCTCTGCCACGGCCTTGTCTTTGGCTACAGCGGCAGCAATTGCCTTTTGTGCCAGCGGCCGTTGATAGCCCAGGTTGACCAGGGCGGAAAGCACGTCATCGGTCGAAGGGCCGGTCTCGACCTGGTGCGGCGCAGCAGCCATATCCTCGAGCTTGTCTTTGAGATCGACCACCAGGCGCTCCGCCAAGCGTTTGCCGATGCCGGGTATCGAGGAGAGGGTGGCATGGTCCTGGCCGCGAATGGCGCCCACTAACCGCTCCGTGCTGAGACCGCTCTGGATGGTGACGGCAAGCTTGGGGCCCACTCCGCTCACGGTGATCAAGCGCTCGAAGACCCGCTTCTCTTGCCCGTTAAGAAAGCCGTACAGGGCCAGCGTGTCTTCCCGCACGTGGGTGTGAATAAAGAGAGCCACCTCGCTGCCCTCAGCCGGTAACGCACTAAACGTGGGCACGCTGATCACGACGTCGTAGCCGACTCCGCCCGCTTCGATGATCGCCTGCTGTGGATGTTTCGCCAGGAGCCGCCCGCGGAGGTGCGCAATCATGCGCTGATTGTACAGAGAGACGCTTCAGAACTTGTGGCGATAGGAGATTTGAAAGTCGTAGCCGGGGTTGGGAGGAAAGAGCGCGGCCACATGGCGCAGACGCTCGGCCAACGCAGGCGCCGCCAGGAGTGGATATTCGCGCTCACGCAGATCGGTGTAGTTGAAGTCCAGGGTCAGGGAGAGCATGTAAATGGCAAGCGCATCGGAAAAGGCCGATTCGAAAAAGCTGCTCTTTGCCTTCTCGTCGATGCGCCCCTTTTCAATGGCACGAGTCGCAGCCGGCTGATCCACGCGTGAGAAAGTTCTCTCTGCCATGCGCGCACCGGGGCCCTCGTTGCGGCCTCGGTCCAGTGCCCGGCGCCGGCTTTCGTAGCTATCCTGACTGGTTTCTCCGCGCACGTCCGCCAGGGCTTGCGACCAGGCCAGGTCACAAAAACTCTGGGGCACTCCAGCGGCTTCGACGAAATGATGGCCGACATTGATGAAGAATTCGAAGGCCAAGGCAAACCTGTCCTGCATAAGCCGGGTGGAGATGAAGATGCAATCGGCGCCATCAAATTGCACATTGCGGTGACACATCGCCCGATCGCCCAAGTCGATGGTGTACCCGGGCGCCACCATCGTCTCCTCAGTCTCACCGATGGTGAGAGGTACGAAGTAGTAGGCATGCCGGGTGAGCGCCGCGGCCACCGCATTCGGCACTGCCTGCACGATCGGCTCGAGTTCCTGGGCGGTGATGTGCGTATCGGCAAAGAGCGCATAACACAAGCGGTTTTCGGACTGGCGCACAGGGGTTTGCTGGGCCACGAGCGATGCCGGTAACAACTCCATTTGGGCGACTTCAGCCATAACCTAGTATTCTAGCTGAGTGGACGGGTGTGCACCCTCCTCATTCTGAGGCTAATCATGCATACGCAGCAGCAAAACCTGCACCAGGGCGCCCATGCGAGGGCGGAGGGAAAGTTCTTCGGCGTTCCCCTGGGCGATTTCGGGTTCTTTACCAGCCTCCTGATGGCCTTTGCGGTTGGTTTCCTGAGCTTCTTCCTGTTCACCTTCCTGGCTATCGTCGGCATCATGATCTACAACGGCATGGGCCACCAGATCAATTACGCCGATAGCTACAAGTACATCTCGTTCCCGGCCGGCTGTGTGGTTCTGGCCATCAGCCTCATCTTTTTTGGGACACTGTGGCTGCGCCGCAAGTTTTCAAGAGGCTAGGGAATTTGCTTTCATGGCGCTGATCACGATTGAAAACTCTGGAAATGCACCACCAACAGAGCAGGCGCGGGCATGGTGCGAGCGGCTGGAAGCCGGCGACATTCTCTACTTCCCGCAAACGCCCATTTCGTTTCGGCCGCAAGACCTCTCTTTCCTGCTGGGGCAGCAGCAGACAGGCAGCACGCTGCACAAGAACATCGCGTACAAGCCGAATCTGGATAGCGTGAGCGGCCTCGATGCCGGCACCACCGGCGCCGCGGAGTTGAAACAACTCCAGACGATCATGCGCCAGTACTCGCAGGATGTGACCGGTTTCCTTACCCGCTTTCTTTCCCCCTACCAGGCGCGCTGGAAGCTGGACTACGCCAGCTTCCGCCCGCAAGAGGAAGAAGGGCGGGACTTGCCGCTGCGCCGTCGCAACGACCTGCTACACACCGACGCTTTCCCTACCCGTCCCACGCTGGGAGCGCGCATCCTGCGCTTCTTCAACAATATTCACCCATCACGGACGCGCGACTGGGTGGTGAGCGATCCCTTTTCCGCGCTCGCGCCCCGGTATGCGCCGCAACAGATCGCACTCCCGGCGTCCGGCAACGCGGCCGGCCGGGCGCTGCGTTCGCTGGCCACTGCAGCGGGTCTTGGTTATGCGGTCCCCAGTCTTAAGCGATCGCCTTATGACGATTTCATGATGCGCTTCCACAATTTCCTTAAGGAGAATGCCTCCTTCCAGGCGGAGTGCCACAAAGAGTATCTGCAGTTTCCCCCCGGCTCCAGTTGGATGGTGTACACGGACATGGTTCCGCACGCCGTGCTCTCGGGCCAGTACGCGCTAGAGCAAACGTTCCTGGTGGAGCACCAGGCCATGGTTTCTCCGGAGTCCTCGCCTCTCTCGGTGCTCGAGGCCATGACCCACTCGGCTCTGGTTTAGAGCGTTCTTTTCGGGCAGCGGTGTCTGGGCTGGTGAGAGCCCCAATTGCTTCTAGGCGGATTGGGTACTAGCTAGCCACCCGGAGATCCCATCTGACTTCAACGCGCCATCAGCCGCCCCTCGACGAAGCAGGGTACGGACACATATCCTAATTTCTTAGTCCCCAGGAAAATGACAGCGATCGCAGACTCGATAAAGGTTCATCTCCCCGACGGCTCAATCAAAGAATTCTCCGCCGGAACGACTCCCCACGACGTTGCCCAGAGTATCTCACCGCGACTGGCCGCCGCGGCGGTGGTGGCGCGCATTCGACCGGTGGCCGCCGAGAGCCTTCAGGCCGCCTCTGACGGCACGCCAGAGAGCACCGAAGCCGCGCCCGAGGCCGACATGTATAGCGCCGACGAGCCGAGCGCCGAACGCCTGGTGGATCTGAGCACTCCCCTCACCGAGGACGTGTCGCTGCAGCTGCTTACCGAAAAGGATGCTGACGCGCTGAAGGTGGTACGCCACTCCGCCGCACACGTGATGGCGACTGCCGTGCTTGAGCTGTATCCCGAGACCAAGCTCGGCCACGGCCCGGCGACGGATGCCGGATTCTTTTACGATTTCTACCGGCCTACGCCGTTTACCCCTGAGGACCTTAAGGCCATCGAGGCCAAGATGTCGGAAGTGGTCGCGCGCAACGAGCCGTTCGTTCGCGAATGGGAGCCGCGCGACCAGAGCCTGGAACGATTCAAGGCCAGCAACGATTTTATGAAGGCCCACTTCGTCGAACGCTTCACCAAGCCGGGCGAGGAGATTTCGTTTTACCGCAATGGCGCCTTTGAGGATTTTTGCCGCGGGCCGCACGTGCCCTCAACCGGCCGTGTCAAGTCCTTTAAGGTGACGAACCTGGCCGGTGCTTACTGGCTGGGAGACGAGGAAAATCCACAGCTGCAGCGCATTTACGGCACGGCCTTTTTTTCCAGCAAGGAAATGGACCAGCACTTTGCCCGGCTGGAGGAGGCGCAACGCCGGGACCATCGCGTGCTGGGCAAGCAGCTGGACCTTTTTTCCATTCAGGAAGTGGCCGGCGCCGGGTTGATCTTCTGGCACCCAAAAGGCGCCATGGTGCGCAAGATCATGGAAGAGTGGATGCGCGACGAGTGCCTCAAGCGGGGCTACTCGCTGGTCTATACACCTCACGTGGCGCGCGTGCATCTGTGGCAGATCAGCGGCCATGAAGGTTTTTACTCGCAAAACATGTTCACCCCGATGGAGCTGGACGACGCAGATTATCGGATGAAGCCGATGAACTGCCCATTCCATATTCTGATCTACAAGAATTCGCCCAAGAGCTACCGCGATCTGCCTGTGCGCTATGCGGAGTTGGGGAATGTCTATCGCTACGAGCGCTCGGGGACCATGCATGGATTGCTGCGCGTCCGCGGCTTCACCCAGGACGATGCGCACATCTTCTGCGAACCATCGCAGATTGAAGACGAGATCGTGGGCTGCATCGAGTTTGCGCAGCTCGTGCTCACCACCTTTGGCTTCACGGAATTCAAGGTGGAGCTTTCCACCTGGGATCCGAAAGACCGCAAGAATTATGCCGGCTCCGACGAGAACTGGAATCTGGCGATCCACTCCCTGGAGAACGCCTTGGGGCGAAAGGCAATTCCTTACAAAACCATCCGTGGGGAGGCTGCCTTCTACGGGCCCAAGATCGATATCAAGCTGGTGGATGTGCTTGGCCGCTTATGGCAACTGTCGACGGTGCAGTTCGACTTCAACATGCCGGCGCGTTTTGAAATGGAGTATGTCGGCGAAGACGGCGAGCGTCATCAGCCGGTGATGGTGCACCGGGCTCTCTTCGGCTCGGTAGAGCGCTTTTTCGGTGTGCTGATCGAGCACTATGCTGGCGCCTTTCCGTTGTGGCTGGCGCCGGTGCAGGCCGGCATCGTGCCCATCAGCGAGCGCCATCTGGCTTACGCGGAAAAGATACAAGCGACGTTACAGAATGCTGGCCTGCGCGTGGAGGTCGATCACCGCAATGAGAAGATGGGCGCCAAGATCCGTGATTTCACTTTGCAAAAGCTGCCTTATATTCTCGTTGTAGGGGACAAAGAAGCGGAGACGGGCGGGATCAGCTTGCGCGTCCGCGGCCAGGGCGATCAGGGCGCAATGCCGCTCGAAGATTTTGTTACTCGGGCGCGGTCGCTGGTCGAGAGCAAGTCAACCAGTTTGTGATGACCCAAGCCATTCCATTTTGCGGCAGCTGATCCGCGCATTTACGGAAGGCTGCAAAACGGCAAGGGTGCTTGCCGATGCACAAGGATCAGTTTCCTCTCATAGTCAGCAGCGACTGTAGAATCCACCACTTTCCATGCGAATTGAGGCGTCTTCCCGATGGTTAGGTCAAACCAGCTTGGCTCGCCCGTACGCGCTCCGAAAAAGTGCGGATCCAGCACGAAGAAATCGCGATGGGAACAGAAAAATGCATCTTGGTCCTGGATGCTTTGGCCGTAGTACCCGGCATCGCGATAGGCCTGCATCAAGTGGTAAACGAGAACTAATTCTTTGGGACCCGACGAGAGCAGTTGGCCAATCCAACAAATAGAACCGATCTTGAGGAGCGCGTGAGAAGCGCATCAATATAGCGAAGTCGTTTTGCCAGCCTGCGACAAGCGCCACGCCCGGAGGAATCAAGCTGTCCAATCGCTGAACATCCAGATATCGCGGGTTTACTTGAGGCGGCCGCAGAACTAACGCTGAACCCACTGGAGACGCTAGAAGCAAGACGGTTGTCGATATCCAAAGCAAGGCAGCCCAGCGTGACCGTGGTTTGCGGTCCGAGCCGAGCCAATCGGCAAAGATCGTCAGGACGATTGCAACGCCAATTCCGCTGGGCAAGACATACCTGGGAAGAAAGACGGGGGTGAGCAAATGCGAGATGAGATACAGCGTGATAGGCATGGCCAGGAGCGCAAACGCCACCAGCAACAGGGGGTTATCCAGGCGTGAGCCGGGGGTCCTTGGTTTGAGAAATCTTCTGATTGCCACTAAGGACACAATCGCAAGCGGACAAAGGATTGCGAGTTGCGCCGCGTACTCGGCGACTCGAGAAATTAAGTCATTCGAGTGACGCTGGAGCAGCGCGACCCATTCGGCGTAGTCGTCGAAGCTGTAGGAAAGGAGAACCGTCCCCAGGTGCGGCAGCGGTATCCACCCGTGCGGTTTACCAGCGGCCATGGAAGCCCGAACCGCGGGTATCCAAACCAGAAGGGCGAGCCAACCAGCGGCATAGATGAGATAGACCTTTGTTCTGACTCTTCTCTGTGCGGCATCGAATAGGACAAGTGCCAAGAGGATCCACGCGCTGTAAATAAGCCCCAGCACGTGAGTCAGCACCAAAGCTGCTTGAGACAAGAGAGCTAAGACCAAAAGCCGATTTGTTGGTACCGGCTGAACAGCCAAACGCGCGTAGACATCGACCGTGACTGCCACAGCCAGCATGAAAAGCCCGTAGAAGCGCGCTTCAGAGTTCTGATCCAGCAACACACCTGAGGTGCCCCAGATCGTCAAAACTCCGAATGCTGTGGCCCACAGTCCGTAAAAACGACGTACCGTTCTCCAGGTGACGAGCAAAGCGGCGCACATGGCTACGCTCGAATACAAGCGAAGCGTCAGAACACCGGTGCCGAATACTTTTGCCCAGATCCAGGCTGTCGTATAAAAGAGAGGCTGACCCCCGTCCGCACCATGTTGAATGGCGGAGTACAAATGCCAGAGGGACCGGTCGCTCACCTCTTTCCAGGTCATTATCTCGTCCATCCAGGCCTGTTTCTGGGTTGACCACAGGATGCACGAAGTGACGAGAGAAATCACAGAGCCGCAGAGCAACAGAACATCACCTGCCGCCATCTTTTGCCCAGTTGGGCGCCCGCCCGAGTTGGAAGTAAGGTTCATAGAGGGCAAAGCTAAGGACGAGTACAAAAGGCCAAGGGTGCTCTCCGATGCACAGCTATGAGTTTCCTTGTCACTTCACTGGCATCGAAAGAATCGATCACCTTCCACTCGAATTGAGGCGCCGTCCGGATATTAACATCGAACCAGTTCGGCTTTTGCATGTCCGGTCGAGTTGTCATTACGAGCATCAAGCGTATTTGCGTTAGGGGCGTCCAGCACTAAGAAATCAGGATGGGAACAAAGGAAAGCATGGCTATCCTGGATGTACCTCGAGTAGTAACCATTATTGCGGTAAGCCTGCATTAGGTGGTAGTCGAGCACGAATGCTCTCGGTCCGACCAAGGCCGCGGGCCAATCCAGCAGGAAATAGTACTGAGGGTTCGGACTTCGCGCATAGCGCATGAGTTTTGCAAAGTCCTCTTGCCAACCTGCGACCACGGCAACATTCGGCGGAACGATCTGTTCCAGGCGCTGGACATCCAGATAGCCCCTGTACAGACTTTGAGATCCTAAGGCCCTTACGGTAAGCACTGGCGAGATTAGCAGGAAGAATACGACTGGTTGCCATAACAAGCGCGGCACCGTGCGCGAGGCGACGTTGCTGTCAGAGCCGAGCGCATCCGCGGTAGCTGCCAGCACAATCGCCAGGCCGATACCACTGGGCAGGAAATACCTCGGACTGAAGACGGGCGTGACGAGATGAGAAAGCACAAATAGCACCACGGGCGCCGACAACAGAACGTAAGCGACAAGTAGAAGAGCCCCTCTTGGTTCGGAGATGGCTCTCCATCCCGACATTGAAAGTCTTCGGAGACCGACCAGAAACACTACAGCTAGCGGGACATAGATCACGAACTCCGCCGTTCGGCTGACAATCTGAAATCCCACTTCCAGGGAATGACGTTTAAATAGCCTGAGCCACTGCAAGGAATCGGCAAATAGGTAAGCGGTACGCAGGTCTGTGATGGTTGGCATTGCCATCCAACCGTGGGGTTTGCCCGCTGCCATCGATGCTCGGATCGCCGGGATCCACATCAGGAGCGCCAACCAGCCCGCCGCGAAAGCAAGATAAAGCTTCCATCGAAGACGGCCCTTGGCTGCATCGAATAAGATCAACGCCGATAAGATCAAACCGCTATAAATCAGGCCCAAGACGTGTGACAGCACCAAGGCCGCTTGAGATGAAAACGCCAAGACCAGAAGCGCGCTTGTCGGCGCCGGACGAGCTACCAGGCGTGTATAAAGATCAACCGTAATCACGACGGCAAGCAAGTAGAGCCCGTAGAAGCGGGCCTCGACATTCTGATCTAGCAGCACATTGGAGGTGCCCCAGAATGCCAACACTCCGAAGGCTGTAGCCCACATTCCGTAGAAGCGGCGCATGGTTCTCCAGGTAATCAGCAACGCCGCACAAATAGCAACGCTGGAATACAGGCGAAGGGTCAGAACACCGGTCCCAAATGCTTTCGCCCAAAGCCAGGCCGTCGTATAAAAGAGAGGCTGGCCACCATCCGCCCCATGCTGAATGGCGTAGTACAGGTGCCAAAGCGAGCGATCGCTCACTTCTTTCCAGGTGAATATCTCGTCCATCCAGGCTTGCTTATGCGCTGACCAGAGGATGCAGGAAGTTAGGAGCGACACCACAGAGCAGCAGAGCAAGAGAATTTCGCCTGCTGCCATCTTTTGCCCGGGAGGGCTATCCAGGTTGCTGGCGGCCTCGCTCGACGGACTCACGTGGGACGAAGTTCTTCTCTTGCTCCGCGACTCCTCGCCTTGGGCTGAAAGGCCATGAAATACCATTTCAGATAGTGGGGCAGCCACTTCCATAGCTTGAAGCGGGAGGTTCCCGCAGTCCGGTCGCGCCAGGTGGAGGGCGTTTCGGTGATCGTATAGCCGGCAAGAAAGGCCTTTACTGTGATCTCCAGGCTCAATTCAAATCCGCCTTTGCTTTCAATGCGGATGGAGCTCAACATGGCGCGATCGTAGATTTTGAAGGCGTTGGTCGCGTCATGAGTGGGTATGCCACGGAACCAGCACAAGGTAAGTCCGGAAAGACGCGAGAGCAGTTGCTTGAACCAAGGACCCCCGATCAGCCGGCCACCTTTCATATAGCGGCTGCCAACCACAATGTGGCTGCCCTGCCGATAAAGCTCGAGCATCCTGCGAACCTGGCCCAGGTCATCCGACAGGTCGGCCATCACCACCAGCACGGGCCCGGGAGGTGCGGCATCGAACCCGGTTCGGATGGCGCCCACGACGCCGCGGCCGTAGGTGTTCTTGATCAACCTCAATCGGGTCTCACCCTGGGCGATAATCTGCTGCGCCACCGGCAGCGTGTCGTCTCCATCGAAGTCATAGGCGACCAAGGCGTTGAAGGGAAAGTCGAGATGCTGCGTCATCTCTGACCAGAGTGCCGGGAAATTAGCCCCCTCGTTGTAGACCGGAATGACTATGGTTAGCGGCCTTTCCATTACGTCTCCTGTCGAAACTGGTGCGGGTGCTACTGCGCTCACATCTGGCCTATTTCCACCTGCTCCGCGATCCATGGGATAACCTCGTCCAAAATGTCGGAGAGAGGGGTTGTTGCCTCGAACCCCAGCAAATCCCGCGCCTTGGTAACCGCAGGCGCCCTCTCCTGGACATCGTACTCGTAAGCGGGATCGCTAACGTAGCGGAATGGCTTGCCGGAGCCGTGGATTTTCTTCCAAATCACCTCTGCCAGTTCCAGAACTGTCGTGCGTACCGGGGTGGAAAGGTTGAAATCCTGGTTCAGGGCGGCTGGGTGCTCGATACAAACGCGGATTCCGCGCGCCAGATCCCCGCCGTAGGTGTAGTGGCGCACCTGTTTACCGTCACCCAGAATGTGGAGCGGATCCTGGCCCTTGATCAGCTTCTGTACCAGGTCAGGAACCACGTGAGACATGGCTAAGCGAACGTTGCCGCTCATGATGTCGCGGTCAGACAAGGCGCGCTTCTCCCCGATGCCGACACAATTGAAGGGTCGCACAATGGTATAGGGAAGCTTGTACTGTTCGTAGGCGCCCTGGACAAAATACTCGACGGCGAGCTTTTGAAAGCCATAGGTTGAGCGAGGCGGCGGGCTGCGCCGCTCCGCTCCTTCCGGCGTGGGGTATTCGGTCGTGCTCTCGAACACCATGCTCGAAGAGAGCACCACGATCTTTTGCAGCTTACGCTCCCTGTGGGCCCAGATGGCGGCGTCGAAGGACGAGGCGATGATGCGCTCGTTTTCTGCCAGCAGGTCGTAGGCGAACTCGTGGAAGTAGGAGATGCCGCCGATCATGGCGGCCGCGGCAACGAAGTGGTCGCAGTCGGAGAGCAGCTCCTTCATGAGCGGGACATCTTTAGCGTTTCCTTCGACCAGCCTGTAACGGGGATGGGAATCGTACGATTTCTGCAGCCGCCCGTACTTGCTGAAGTTGTCCAGGCCAACTACTTCGTAGCCGTTATCCAGTAGTTCCTGGATCAGATATCCACAGATAAAGCCGGACGCGCCGGTCACCAGTACTTTCACGATGCGGAAGTTCCCCCTGTTCGCAGTTTACTGCCGGTTCGGCCAGAAGCCCCAGACATCGACCACTACCTTATCGTCTGAAAAATGAAGGTCGCGGTAAGCGGAATGAGGGGCCCCCAAAATGATAACGTCAGCCCGCCGCACGGCATCCTCGAGCGGGACCAGCTTTGGGTCGACGACATAGGGGTCGGTGCAGAGCACTTCCTTGGCTTCAACCATGAGCAACTTTCGAACCTTGTAGGAAAGACTCTCGCGCTTGTCGTCCGACTCGGACTTGAAGGCCATGCCGAGCACTGCCACCACCTTATCGCGAAGTTTCTGCTGTTGTCGAAGCTGATTCACAATGAAGTTGGGTAAACCCTCATTGATCAGCATGGCCGAATGTCCCAGAAAAAAATTGTTGCCCGAAAACGCCGAGAGCTGCAACGTATCTTTCAACAGGCATGGTCCGGCCGCAAAGCCTGCCTTGGCAAAGCTCTTCATGCGCGGGTAGCGGTGGGTGACCGCGCCATAGATGCGCTGGAAGTCGAGGCCGTAGGTCTCGGCGAGCACGTAAAACTGGTTGGAAATGGCGAAATTCATGTAGCGCCAGCTATTGGTGAAGAGCTTGGCCAGTTCTGCCTCCAGCGGCGCTAGTTCGATCAGATCGTCATTGATGATGGAAAACAACTCGCGCACGCGGGCCAGAGAATCGGGGTCAAACGCGGAGATAATCTGCGGCAAAGTCCGGATTTCTTCCATCGCTTTGCCCTCCGCGATGCGTTCCGGACAAAAGGCAAGGTGGATTTTGCGCCCGGAGGCCTGCAGGCGCTCGTAGACCAGCTTGGTGACGCCTGGATAGACGGTGCTGCGCAGGACCAGAAGCGCGTTCTCCGGCATGTGAGCGATCACCTCGTCGATGCTTTGATAGAGGTCGGTAACGGTTGGATTGAGATGCTCATCCACCGGCGTGCCGAGAACCGCAATCGCGGCGTCCGAATCGCGCAGACAGGACAGGATCCGAGGTGGCGATCAACCTCTTGCCCACGACACGTTCCAGCTGTTCCAAGGCGTTGGTTTCCATGAAGGGCATCTGCCCTCCATTAACCGTCTCTATCTTGGCTTGATCCCGATCGAGTAGAACGACATCCAAGCCGCAATTGGCGAAGACGATTCCCAGGGGAAGACCCACATGGCCACACCCGCCAATGATTACAATCTTTTTCGGTTTCTGCATGAACTCCTGATCGCCTCATTTTGGATGAGCGCTGAAGCATTTCACTTCTACTCTGCACAAGCAAGTGCAGCGAAGCGACTTTTCCTGGGAAAAAGCCGCGACGAGATCGATTACTTCGTATAGACCAGAAGTGAAAACGCTGATGGTCAAATTGTAAACTGCGACGGCCGTTTCACTCCAAGCCCGTTCCTCTTACGGCAACATCGGCTCGTGCTCAGATGCGCGGTGAGCCATGCGGATTCCCTTGGCTCGACCGGATAAGCGTAAAGTGCCGATAGCACAGTTTTGGTGCACAATAAGGTTCGCGGTTTTTTGAGAATTGCCACAAAACGCTGGACCGAAAGAATTTTCTGCTATTTTTTAGCTATAAAATTGGGTACCTGCATCCCCCGAGTGCGCATAGTGACCTCAAATTCGGACGCCTTGCCGATCCTGCGCACCGCGAGGCCACCTCGACTCGCCAGTACCGGCCCCGAGAAGCCACAAGAGCACTACTTCCTGCGCCATCCAAAGGCTGCCGGTCGATTGCTATTTCTCATCGTTTTCTTACTAAGCGCTTTGTATGCGGCGAAGAACCTGAATCGCGGATGGGTTCCGTCTGACGAAGGCACGTTCGGGCAATCTGCGGAACGGGTGCTCCACGGCGAACTCCCGCACAAAGACTTCGACGAAGGCTATACCGGGGGATTGACCTTCCTGCACGCGCTTGCCTTCCGCGTCCTGGGAACCAATCTGGCTAGCCTCCGGTACGTGCTGTATTTGTTTTTCCTGGCTTGGATTCCGGCCATCTATTTAGTGGCCTCGCGTTTCGTCTCGTCACCCGTCGCCAGTGCGGTTACGTTTCTGGCCGTGGCGTGGAGTATTCCAAACTATTCGGCTCCCATGCCCTCTTGGTACAACCTGTTTTTCGCCACCTTCGGGCTAGTTTCAATCCTGCGCTATATCGAGACGGGAAGCCGACGCTGGCTGTTTATCGCTGGCTTATGCGGCGGCCTGTCGTTTCTGTTCAAACAGACCGGCCTCTATTTCATCGCGGGAGTTTTGTTGTTTCTCGTGTTTCGTGAGCAGGTGGCGCCCAGGAACCGGTCATCCCGCAACGCTGAGACGGTTTTGTACAGAATCTTTCTTGTTGGTTTCTTGTTCCTGTACGAAGCTTTACTCGTCAACCTCCTCCGAAGGACTCACTCCGCTAAGACTCTTCTCTATTTCCTGCTCCCGAATCTGGCGATTGGTGCAGCAATCGCTTGGAATGAATTCTTCCTGGTCGAGGCGCGAAGCCGACGGTTTGCTTTTCTCTTTCGCGAGCTGGCGCCCTTCGCGGCCGGCGTCGCGCTCCCGGTCCTAGTCTTACTCACGCCGTATTTCCTCACAGGAAGCGTGTTTCAGTTCTTACACGATGTGTTCGTTCTCCCTGGGTTGAGGTTCACTTACACGACTAGGGTGTGGCCGCAGGCACGGCCCGCCATGACCATGATGGCGCTCGCAGCTAACCTTCTGCTGATCGCTGCTGTGTTCTTAGCCGGAATGCGAACCAGAACAGCTCTCGGTGTCATGATTCTCATTGGAACACCTGTCACCCTGCTGAGTGCTCGTGGGAAGGACATTATCTACAGGTCGGTGTGGCATACGATCTGGGTTCTCGTGCCTATGGTGATAATCCTGGGCGCAGTGCTGGTACTTTGGCAGGCAACGCGCCGCAAGACGGATGACATTCGGCAGCAGCGAATTTTCCTCGTGCTATGCGTTGCAGCAACTTTCAATCTGATTCAGTTCCCGGTCACCGTGGCCATCTACCTGTGCTACGTTGTCCCACTCGTAATCTTGGCCGTAACCGCCTTGATCGGGCAGCTCGAAGAACCGCCTCGGTTGCTTGTGTCCGCACTATTTTGCTTTTATCTTCTGTATGGCATGCTGGAGGTGACTCCGGGATTTATTTACGCAATGGGATGGCACTATTTGCCCGAAGGGCAAAGCGCAAAGTTGACCCTCCCGCGTGCCGGCGGTCTACGTGTATTTCCCGAATCAGCCAGGACTTATGAGGAAATGGGCGTTCTCCTTAGCCAGCATGGCAGCGGCGAATACATTTACGCCACGCCTGATTGCCCGGAAGTTTACTTCCTTTACGGTTTTCGCAACCCCACGCGGACGTTGTACGATTTCAACGATGATCCCACAGGCCGAACACCGCGTATTTTGCGGACGATCGCCGAACACAATGTCCAGCTCGTGGTTTTGAACCGGCATCCCGAGTCTTCTGATTATTCTGGTCCCGTGCCGACCGACCTCCAGACTGCCCTTGAAGCTGAATTTCCATATCATGCGACGACTGGCAAGTTTGAGGTGAGGTGGAGGCCAGCAAATGGACAGCAATGATTGAAAAATTTCGATCTGTCTTAGACTCACCGCTGGCTTATCGTGCTTGGTCAAGGTTGCTTGGAGTACGAAGGTATAGTCAGGTTCTCGTCAAAGAGCACATTCGGCCCGAGTCCACCGATCGCATTCTAGAGATCGGCTGTGGGCCTGGAACGATAATCCCTTATTTGCCTACAACAAATTACGTGGGATTCGATGCCAGCTCTGAGTACATCAAGCTGGCGCAAACGCGCTTTCCCCGGCTTCATTTCGTATGTGAGCGCGTGAGTCAGTACACGCTGGCGGAACGCGATTACTTTGACATCGTGCTTGCTTTCGGTATTCTTCACCATCTAGATGATGCGGAAGCGGTTCAATTATTCCGTATCGCTCACGACGCGCTTAAACCTGGCGGCAGATTGCTGACTCACGATGGTGTGTGGACAAGCGATCAGTCCGGCATTGCCAAGTATCTATTGGCTAGGGACCGCGGGCAATTTGTGCGGACTGGGGAGCAATACGTGGCACTGGCCTCGCAGGTCTTTTCGACGGTTAGGCATACGATCCGCCATGACCTGCTGTGGATTCCATACACACATATTCTCTTAGAATGCGTTCGATAAGAGCGCCGTGTACCAGATCAGCTCGACTGGGTTAAGAACTTCAATTAATCCCGTGACTGACTTCTTCGTTGCGAGAGTGAGCAATCCCACTGGTATCAGCCGATAGTTGCCCGTCCCATCCAGATGCGACTTAAAAATGCCGCTAAAGGTCCGTTTCACCAACCTCTAGATGGAATAACAGCAAGCAATACATATTCCAGCAGGAATGTGTATTGAGATTTGAGCAGTTTTAAGACCTACTCTCGGTACGTCGCTTCCGCGGTCTGAAGGGAGCGTCGCGCATCCTCACCTCGCGTGAAGTCGAACGATTCAATTGCGTCAATCACATCATTCTGCTCTGCCTCGGAAAGTGAATTGTAGAATGGAAGGCGTAAGAGACGGTCGCTGACATCTTCGCAAACAGGGCATTGCCCAGGTTTGCCCCCATTGCGCTTTCCCATTTCTGAGAGGTGCAACGGCAGATAGTGGAACACGCTCAGAATGCCACGAGATTTCAAGTGATCGATAAGCCTCTGCCTGATTTCCAACGACGGCATAAGGATGTAGAACATATGGTAAGCTTGGTCGCAATGAGCTGGGACGAATGGAAGCTGGACATCGTGGGCTGCGGCCCAGTCGTTGAGACCAATGCGGTATTTGATCCACACCTTCTTTCGGCTTAGCTGTATTTCCTCGCGTTTCTCCAGTTGAGCGCATAGGTACGCGGCGAGAATCTCCGATAGGCCATAACTCGAGCCGAGGTCGCTCCAGGTGTATTTGTCGACCTGCCCTCTAAGAAAACGCTTGCGGTTTGTTCCCTTATCCCGAATGATCTCCGCGCGTTCAAGAAGACTCTCTTCATTTACGAAGAGGGCCCCGCCTTCACCACAAGTCAAATTCTTGGTCTCGTGAAAGCTCAAAGTCGCCATTGAGCCAAAGGTGCCCAGTTGTTTGCTACGATACCGGCCAAAGACTCCATGGGCGTTATCCTCTACAAGTGCGATCTCATACTTTTGCGCCAGTGAGATGATGGCATCCATCTCGCACCCCACCCCGGCATAGTGAACCGGCACGATGGCCTTTGTGCGTGAAGTAATTAAAGGCTCAATTCGGGTCTCGTCCATGTTGAGGGTGTCAGAACGAATGTCTACGAACTTCGGCACGGCTCCCCGAAGTACGAATGCGTTTACGGTAGAGACGAAGGTATACGACGGGACGATGACCTCGTCACCTGGTTCTATGTCGAGGAGCAGCGCCGCCATTTCGAGTGCATCGGTGCAGGAAGTCGTTAACAGAGCTCCCGGAACGGCAAACTCCGTTTCGAGCAATTCCCGGCAACGCCTGGTAAATCGGCCGTCTGAGGAGATATGGCCGGCGCGAATGGATTCTGCAACGTGAAGCAATTCGTTGCCCGAAAGGGAAGGTTTATTAAAAGGAATACGGAACGAATTCACAAGGTCACCCTATCAAACCACCGGTGGTACCAGAGTTCCATGGAAGCACTTCTGAATCCACAGTTTTGGTATAAACGTTGCGCCGAGTAGTTTCGGCCCTGCGTGACAACGGTTACGTGCGTACAACAAGCCTCCGCGAAGAAATGGAGCGCAGCAGTTACAAGTTGTCCCCCGAGTCCGACACCCCGAGACCAATCAGCCACAGCGAGCAGGCCGATAGATCCGATGCCGTCCGGTTGGAGATGACAGGAGACATATCCTGCCGGCTGACGAAGGTGCTCAGCAACCAAGACTGTATTCGCATAGCCATGACAGGAACGTTCGATCCAGGTTTTATAGAATTCGTCACATCGTTGGTCGGGGAATCCGGGGTCGTTGTAGAACCGTGAATCACGATGACTTACGGCCGCTATCTCTTGGAGAAGGGGCAGATCTGATTGATTAAACGCACGCACCGAATTAGCCGACCCGGCATCGCCTTCCAGTCCCCGAGCCAGCGTAAAACGTAGGTCTGCCATTCTGAACCCGTTTGCTCCCGCTAGGTCCGTCGTTTCGGAAGAATCACTGGGGGCTAGAAAGTAGAGACATCGAATTCCCTCGCGAACGCACCATTCCAAGACGTCGCGCAGATTCCTCGCCGTTAGGTGGGCGTCCTTAACCCGTGCGATGCGAAATCCAAAGAACTCCGAATCCCATGCCAAAACGTGGCAAGGGTTTAGGTCGTGGTCATCCATCTTCCATCCGTGGTCGCCTGCACGGCATAGGGCGGCTTGTCCATGGTTCGAGTATGCACACGGGCCAGGTATTCCCCAAAGATTCCGAGTGCAAATAGTTGCGCTCCCGAGAAGATCGAAATGATAGAAGCCAGGAAAGAGAAGCCCGGAACGACTCCGCCGTAAAGGAGATAACGGACGGTGACAAATGCCAAGATCGCAACGCCAAATACCGTTAAAATAAACCCTACAATACTGCCAATCTGCAAAGGTAGAGTGCTGAAACCAGTGAGCATGTTCATTGCATGTGTAATCAGCTTCCTGGTTGTATATCCTGACACGCCTCCAGACCGAGGGCGGTTCTGGACCGGGATTGCAGAGAAGCTTTGGGTGCTCCACGTCAGCAGTACATCGATAGACACGTATGGACCGCTATACCGCTCGAAAGCCGCTCGTAACTTCGAGCGAAATACGCGGAACGCGCTGACATTCTTGGCGGTCTCGGCTCCCATCGCATTTTGTAGGGCTATTTTGGTGATACGCGACGCGACATCGCGCATTATGCCGTGGTTCTCTTTGAGGGGCGTTCCGTAGACGACGTCAAAGCCCTCGGATAGCTTTATTAGTAATTTCGGTACTTCATCGGGCGGATTCTGAAGATCATCGTCCAAAGTAACGATGATTTCTTTGTGGGCGGCGCGGATTCCACAGGAGCAGAGCGTTGTGTTGGCCGTAATTTCGCATGAGGTTGATCCCGTGAATCCAGTTGTACTCGCTTGAGAGTTCGCAGATAACATCCCAGCTCTGGTCTTTGCTGCCGTCATTGACCAAGATCAATTCCTTCTCAATACCGGCTAATGCTGTCTCGATCGCCCCAACAAGATTTCCAGCGTACTCGAACTATTGAATACAGGGACAACCACTGATAAGGAAATGGCCTGTCCATTCGGAATCAGGCAATCAGTTGCTGTCGTCTCTTCCACGCCGAATTATAACCGCCGGAAAGGTGCGGAGCCCCCAAGGTGATGATGCTCGTTTTCGCACAGGTAGTCCGCTAGTTATCATTAAGGCGATCGGATAAGGCGATGTTTCCATCCAGGTGCGGGGAACGAATTGCGGCACCTTGACTCCATCGGGGGCGGAAACCAGATGATACCCCTTGGGTTCAGCCATCCATCTTGCGATAGCGCTCGATGTGGTGTTTCGCTCGGATCAGATGCGCCCACCGTAGTCTGCAGAGTATTCATCTATCAGTACTCTCCATCACAATTGGCTCCAGGAACCTCTCGGCTGCAGCCAGTATGCCGTCTACGCTGATGCCTTGGGCTGACCGGAGCTCTTCCTGCGATCCAGCCAGCCGGATCGGTTCACCCGCGAGGCGCAGAGGGTGGAAAGGAATACCTGCGCGAATAGACGCCAACACTTCGGCAGTCATGGTACCGAGGCCACCCCTGCCATGCTCCTCGATGGTGAGAATCGCTGCTGTCTCGTGGGCGGCCTTGGTAATTGCATCGGCGTCAAGTGGTACCAGGCTTGGCATGCTCAGTAACCGGATAGAATGCCCAGCAGCTTCCAGCCTGCGCGACGCCTCGACCGCGATGCCAAGCACACCACCTGTGCTGACGATGGTCAGGTCGCAACCGTCGCGCATTTGAATTGCACGGCCGAGCTGGAAGTCAATGGCCTGATGGTGCCAGGTGGCTTCACCGGCCTTCCCTAGTCGCAGATAAGCTGGACCAGGCGTGGCCGCGAGAGCGGCAGTTGCCGCCCTTGCCTCGACCGGATCGCCCGGGGCCACTACCGCCATACCAGGCAGCGCACTCATGATGGCGAGATCCTCGACCCCGTGGTGAGTGTAGCCGTGACTTCCATAGGCCAGGCCGCCTCCCACCGCCACAATTTTCACATTCAGTTTGTGATAGCAGACATCGTTGCGAATCTGTTCGAGGCAACGCATGATGGGGAAGTTGGCGATCGAATAGGTAAAGACCACTTTGCCCGTAAGCGCAAGCCCGGCAGCGATCCCGGTCATGTTTTGCTCGGCGACACCCGCGTTCAGGTAACGATCCGGGAAGCGGTTGCTGAATGCTTCGAGAACTGAGTAGCCAAGGTCGCCGCAGACGAGCCAGATGCGATCGTCCCGCTCGGCGAGTGCAATGAGTTCTTCAAGGAACGCCGTTCTCATCAGCGAATACCTAGTTCCCGGAGTGCAATGTCGACCTGCTCCTGGGTCGGCGTCTTGTAATGCCAGGCAAGGCTGTCCTCCATAAAGCTAACTCCCTTTCCCTTGACTGTATGCGCGATGATCGCAGTAGGACGGCCAATCTCGCGGGGGAGCGCGCCGAGGACGCCGATCAGTTCGTGCATATCGTGACCGTCCACTTCAGTCACACTCCAACGAAACGCTCGGAACTTATCAGCGAGCGGATCGAGATCCAGCACATCTTTCACCAGACCGAAGCTCTGAATCTTGTTGTAGTCAACGATCGCTATAAGGTTGTCCAGTTGATGCTGCGGCGCAAATAGAATTGCCTCCCAGTTCGAGCCTTCATCCAGCTCTCCGTCGCTCAACAGCACGACGGTCCGGAAAGGGAGCCCTCCTCGCTTTGCCGCCAAGGCGATGCCGCAACCCACCGGCAGGGCATGGCCTAGCGAACCGGAGGATAGTTCCACGCCCGGAACCCCGCTGGTGGCATGACCCGTGAGCCGCGATCCGTGTTGGCAGTAGGAATCGAGCTCCGCCACGGGAAAAAATCCGCGCTCCGCGAGAGTCGCGTATAAGATCGCCGCCCCGTGGCCCTTGCTGAGCAGAAAGCGGTCGCGCTCCGCCCAATCAGGACGAGCGGGGTCGACGCTAAGAGAATTCCAATACAGGCAGGCCATCAGGTCGGCTATTGAGAGACAACTGCCTAGATGGGATGCCTTGGAGCGATGTACCATCTGGATGGCGTGGGCCCGCAGTCTGGCGGCGCGGTTACAGAGGTCCTGTGCTTCGCTTGATGCGGACTGGATGGGAGTTTTCTGGGTCACATCATCTCTTCTGCAGTTCGCGCCGGTTCCGGCGACCGACATAGCCTCGAACGAATGCCGGTAATGCAGGAAGTCCGCTGGGGCTTTGGAATTTTCCCCAGCCGCTGTTTACAACTGTCACAAAGTTTATCCCGCTTTTTCAACCAAATTATTCACCAAACACGGCCCAGGCGCAGAAAGGCTGATGCGGAAAACGACGCAGTGAAAGCCGGTTGATGCCCAGGACCTCGTCTAAAGCCCGCGTCTCACCTGGGAAATGAGGGCAGTTAAGTTCGTCAAAAACCAGGATTGAACCTTTGGTTAGCCGAGGCACCAGCTTCTCAAGCACAGTCTTTGTAGGCCTGTAGACGTCCATATCAAAAATGGCCATCGCTACAACGGCGTAGGGATTGTTGTCCAGCCAAGGACCAATGGTTAGTGACGCGTCTCCTTTAACCAGCTCGAATTTCTTCACGTGTGGAATGGGTGAAAAGGACTCGTGCAAAGAGAGGATTTCTTCGAGCGTATCCTCATAGTGCTTGGTAATCGCATAGTCGCCTACATCCGAGAAACCGCCATCCTTCTCATCCACATCAGGAAAGCCTTCAAACGTATCGAACCCGAAAATCTTGCGGCTATGGTTGAAGGGCTCGTAAATGCCGCGCAAGTTAATCAACTGCGCCATGGTGGCACCCCACTGAACCCCGAACTCGCAGATCACACCAGGTATTTCGACGATCTTCTTGTAAAGCTCATTGTAGTAAAGGATTCGGCTCAAACTCTGCCGCTTAAGGGTCACGATGTTATGCAAGTTCCATTGGTTACCGTAGGAGGGTAAGAGCGATGAGGTTATTTCGAGCAGCTGTCGATTGCGGGCTCGTTCGTCGGATGACTGCCGCGTTAGCTCACCGGCGACCTTCGTTACCTCGTTCTCGGAAGACCGGATCGTTTCGTTGGACATGATGGCCTCTCTCATTGTCAGTAATTTGGATTGCGTTGGAGACATGATTCAGTCGTAGTTGTTACCGACACCGCGTGATTTCGTCCCGAGGTTCTGGTCATCATGTCCGCTGAAGCTTGCTAACCTTGTCGAAGGATGATGTCATGGCGCGAGTAGAGTTCGGCGTCGCTTCGTTCGCCTCTTCTGCAACACTCGGCTCGCCGGTCCGCGTATATGCCGCAATCTGCTTGAGGGTAAAGGATTGCATGTCCGTCCCGCCCAGCGATGCCTGATACCAATCCACTAGCCATTCCAGGGCGGTGTCGAGCCGCAGTCGAGGTTGCCACCCCAGCTCCGCGCGAGCCTTACTGGAATCAAGCTTGAGGAGACCGGCCTCGTGGACACTTTGCTGCCCATCACGAAACCATGTTGCCCCACCACCCCAGCGCTGCGCCATCGTGGTAGCGATTCGTTCCACCGGCCATGCGTCATCATCCCAGGGGCCGAAGTTCCACGCATCGGCGAAACTCTCGTCTCCCCCCAGCAGCTTCTCTGCCAATAAAAGATAGCCTGCAATCGGCTCCAGTACATGCTGCCACGGACGAACAGACAGCGGACGACGGATGGGTACTGGCTTACCAGCGATGAAGCCGCGAATCAGATCCGGGATCAACCGGTCCTCTGACCAATCTCCCCCTCCGATCACATTCCCCGCCCGCGCTGTGGCGAGCAACACTTTATGCTCCGCGCTTTCCGGCGAAAAGAACGAACTACGATAGGAAGCACACAAAATTTCTGCGCACGCCTTGCTGCTGCTGTATGGGTCGTGTCCCCCCAGCGGATCCGTTTCTCGATACCCCCACCGCCATTCTCGATTGAGGTAACACTTGTCGGTAGTCACCACTACGACGGCACGAACGGAGGGCAAGGTGCGAACGCTTTCCAGGAGATGGGCAGTTCCGAGCACATTGGTCGCGTAAGTTCCCACAGGATCGGTATAAGAGCGCCGCACCAGCGGCTGCGCGGCAAGATGAAAAACGATCTCTGGTGCAAACTCCCGCATGGCACTATCAAGCCTGGCGGCGTCTCTTATGTCTCCACGTACATCATCAACCAGGGAGCCGACACATGCAGACTTGAACAGACTTGGTTCAGTGGCCGGATCGAGCGCGTAGCCGCGTATCGATGCGCCCGCAGAAGCCAGAGAGAGCGCCAGCCACCCTCCCTTGAAACCGGTATGCCCGGTAAGGAATACTCGTCGCCCGGCGAACACGCTATTCACCATGTCTTCCACGGCGCCTTTCCGGAGTTCCATAGTTCGTCCAGTTGCTGCTTGTCTCTTAGCGTATCCATCGGCTGCCAGAAATCATGATGGTAGTACGCCTGGAGACTATGCTCACGCGCCAGTTGCTCTAACGGCTCGCGCTCCCACATGACTGCGGGATCATCGGGGATGGCTGCAAGCACGTTGGTTGAAAGTACAAAAAAGCCGCCGTTGATCCAGCCGCCGTCTCCTGTCGGCTTCTCCTGAAATGTTTGCACCTCTGTCCCGTGCGTGTCGAGTAAACCGAAGCGAGCGAGGGGCTGTACGGCAGTCAAAGTTGCTTTCTTGCCATGACGTTCGTGAAAGCGTATCAGCTCTGTGATGTTCACGTCCGACACACCGTCCCCGTAGGTCATGCAGAACGTCTTCTCGCCTTTCAGATGACGACTCACCCTCTTGAGCCGGCCGCCCGTACCTGTCCGCTCTCCTGTTTCTACGAGCGTCACATTCCATGGCTCGGTGGTTTTGTCGTGCACTTCCATGCGGTTGTCCGCCATGTGAAAGGTCACGTCGGCGGTGTGCAAAAAGTAGTTGGCAAAATACTCCTTGATGATGTAGCCCCTGTAGCCCAGACAAATGATGAAATCGTAGATGCCGTGCTGCGAGTACATCTTCAGTATGTGCCAAAGAATCGGCCGGCCGCCAATTTCAACCATGGGCTTGGGACGCACCGACGTCTCTTCACTGATACGAGTTCCCAGCCCACCTGCCAGGATCACTGCCTTCATTTCCACCCCACGTTGTGGCGGCCGCTCCGGTTGCAGTCGCCGCATGACCGGTGTCAGCTTACCTGCTTTATCATAGGCTTACCCAGAACAATCATGCTTTGTCGATGGCCAGTTGTAGCCTTTCTTGCCAACGGTATTGCGCGCCGGCGCCGCCCCAAGCTGAGTTAAGATAAGCAGCAAGCGATAGCAGGGAAGCGAAGCGCTGCCAAGACGCATTGGAGATGATTGGTGAGTGAACGCGCCCAACAACTCAGAGAGCAAATCCTCGAACTGACCGCTGAGTATCACCGCGAGGCCTTTCCCTCGGGCGACTACCAGCCCGGGAAATCTCCTGTCCCCGTATCCGGCAAGGTTATCGATGGTGCTGACCTGCGTTCCGTGGTCGACTCCGCCCTGGACTGCTGGTTTACCACAGGCCGTTTTGCAAAGGCATTTGAGAAGAAGCTGGCGCGCTTTATCGGCGTAAGAGGCTGTTCCCTGGTTAACTCCGGCTCTTCAGCCAATCTTGTCGCGTTGACTGCGCTCACGTCGCCCAAGCTTGGCGACCGCAGGCTGAAGCCGGGCGACGAAGTCATCACCGTTGCGGCTGGCTTTCCCACTACCGTCAACCCAATTATCCAGAACGGTCTGGTGCCGGTCTTTCTCGATGTGACACTGCCTACCCTTGAGATTGACGTCTCCCAGCTCGAAAAGGCTCTGGGTCCCAGAACTCGCGCCATCATGATTGCCCACACATTGGGCAATACTTTTGATCTGGACGCAGTGATGGCTTTTGCCAGGAAGCACAAGCTGTGGGTGGTGGAAGACTGCTGCGATGCGCTGGGATCGACCTATCGTGGCCGGAAGGTGGGTACCTTCGGGGACCTGGCTACACTGAGCTTCTATCCAGCGCACCACATCACCATGGGCGAAGGCGGTGCCGTTCTCACCGACACCCCTCTGCTCCAGACCCTGGTGGAGTCGTTTCGCGACTGGGGTCGAGACTGCTGGTGCGAGCCAGGAGTCGATAACACCTGCGGCAAGCGCTTCGATTGGGAGCTCGGCACACTCCCCTGTGGCTACGATCACAAATACACCTACTCGCACGTTGGCTATAACCTTAAGGCCACAGACATGCAGGCCGCCCTGGGCCTGTCTCAGTTGGACCACCTGGAGCACTTTATCCAGTCGCGGCGCGATAATTTTCGCTATCTGCGGGAGGCCCTTGAGCCGCTGGAAGATGTCCTGATGCTCCCTGTCGCCACCGAAGGAGCCGATCCCAGCTGGTTCGGTTTTCCCTTGGGTGTACGCGCAGACGCTCCCTTCACCCGCGATCAGCTGGTTCGCGCGCTCGAGGCGGAGAAGATTGGCACCCGGCTCATGTTCGCAGGTAATCTCCTGCGCCAGCCGGCGTACCAGGAAATTGAATTTCGTCAGATCGGTGATCTTCCTAACACCGACTACGTTATGCGCAATGTGCTGTGGCTCGGCGTGTTCCCGGGCCTTACGCGACCTATGCTTGATCACGTTGCCGGCACCATTTCGCGATTTACCGCGAAGGGAGCGACACTTCCCGTGCTCTCCTGAGGCACACGCCGCCACGACGATGCCACAGCTAGCCAAGCGCGACCTGGAAATGATCTGTGACTCGACGGAAAGCCATTGGCAATCCTTCCGCAACCAGCAACTCTTCATTACCGGGGGCACCGGCTTCTTTGGGCGTTGGCTGCTGGAGAGTTTCCTGGCCGCTAACCACCGTTTCGCGCTCAACACCCGGGCTACTGTCCTTACGCGGGAACCCGCAAGGTTCCGGAACTCTTGTCCGCATCTTGCGAATGACCCCGCCATCACCCTGCTGCAGGGCGACGTGCAGACCTTTCCCTTTCCTCAAGGCGAATTTTCCTTTGTTATTCATGCAGCCGCGGATGTTTCCGCTGCGCGCGGCCATGGACATGCCTCCACTCTTCTCGCGCAAACTTTCGACGGTACCCGACGGACGCTCGATTTCGCTGCGTCGCATGGCACCCGCAGGTTCCTCATGGTCAGCTCGGGAGCAGTGTACGGCTCGCAGCCCCAATCGCTTTCGCATATTCCCGAAACCTACACGGGAGCGCCTGACCCTTGCCTGCCCCAGAGTGCGTATGGCGAGGGCAAGCGGGCCTCCGAGGCCCTATGTGCTGCTTACTCCGCACCCGGAGGCCTGGAGTGCGCCATTGCCCGGCCCTTCGCGTTTGTCGGCCCTCATATCGCCCTCGACCAGGGCTTTGCTATGGGAGACTTCATTCGCTGCGCTCTTGCTTCGCAACCCATCGCCATTCGTGGGGATCCGAACACGGTACGATCGTACCTCTATGCCGCGGAACTGGCAGTCTGGCTGTGGACTATCCTTTCTCGTGCTGCGCCTCTCAGACCCTACAATGTTGGTTCGGATCAAGCCATCAGTCTTGGTGCGCTGGCCGAGGAAGTCGCCTCTGTACTGTGCCCTGGTACGCCGATGCAAATCACCTCGAGTTCCCGGCCGGGTGCGGCAGGGAGCCGATACGTCCCGGCTATTAAGCGTTCCACCGAAGAGCTGGGTCTACGTCAAACAATTTTTCTGCGTGACGCCATCCGCCGAACTGCTGAGTGGCACGGCTGGCGGAACGGCAGCTCTTTACAAGGCGAAGGGTCAGTCCATTGAAACTCATTAGCATCGTGAGCCCCTGCTACAACGAGCAGGACAACGTAGAGCAGCTCTATCTCCGTACTCGAGACACGCTCGCTCGCTTTCCTCAATTCCGCTACGAGCATATCTTCATCGACAACTCGTCCACGGACAATACGGTCGCTATCCTCCGGCGCCTCGCCGAGGCAGACCCCAATGTCAAGGTGATCGTCAACGCGCGCAATTTTGGCCATTTGCGCTCGCCACATCACGCCATGCTTGACGCGGAGGGCGATGCTGTCGGCATGCTGCTCTCAGACCTGCAGGATCCACCTGAACTGATGGGCGACATGATCGAAGAATGGGCTCGGGGCACGCCCGTGGTAGTCGGCATCAAAAACACCAGCGAAGAAAACTGGCTCATGTACCGCATTCGCTCGCTTTACTACGGCACGATTGCCCGCCTCACCAGCTTGCGTGTACTCGAGCATTTCACAGGCTTTGGCCTTTACGATCGCAAGGTCATGGACGTTCTGCGAAAGGACTTCCGCGATCCTTACCCTTACTTCCGGGGAATGATCGCTGAGATAGGATTCCCCTACAAGGTATTCTTCTACAACCAGAAACGCCGCGAACGCGGCATTACGAAGAATAATTTCTACACTCTCTACGACCTGGCGATGCTGGGGATAACCAATCTTTCGAAGGTGCCGCTGCGCCTGGTGACTTTCACCGGTTTTGTTTTCGCCCTGCTCAGCGGCGCGGTCGGGTCGGGTTACCTGATTGCAAAGTTGCTTTTTTGGAATCACTTCTCCATCGGGATAGCCCCCGTAGTAGTGGGCCTCTTCTTCTTCGGGTCCGTCCAACTCGTAGCCCTGGGCGTGATTGGCGAATACGTCGGATCCATTCACACGATGGTACAGGGCCGCCCCCTCGTCGTTGAAAAGGAACGAATCAACTTTTGAAGGGTCCTCGTACAGAGTCGATCCGCCCCGAAATTTTCACGTGGGACCATGGTTCTCCGGCAGCTCTTCAGCAGCGACGTTTCGTTTAAGTAGCCGGCTTGAATTCCAGCACCTTGACTCCATCGAATTGCCCCAGCTCGTGGACGTCGTATTTCCCTGCGGCGGTCTTTGCCAGCCAATCGAGCGTGTCGTAAGACTGCGTGAAGGCCATGGCCAGAAAGCGCTGATGACGCTGAACTGCCTGTTGCAGAAAACGCGAACCGTCGCGCATCGCCTCATCGTTCAGTGCTCGTGGTAGCGGCGTTACCGGTACGCTGAGTTGGTAATAACTAAGTGGTGGCAAAATACCACTTTCCATGATCGCCGGCCCGACGGGCATCGCCACGTGGTCCGACTCCGGAATGTCGCTGCACATCAGCACCGGAGCATCGTCCGCAGAAGCATTCTTCTCCACGAATTCCAGCGCGTATTTCCATGAGTACTGATGCTGTCTTAAAAAAGGGGTAGTCAGGTGGATGAAGGCTGTCGCCACCACGATGGTCGTGCAGACCAGCAATCGCAGGGCACGGGAATCAATCCGGCTGGCCACCAACGCCCAGCAGAGCGCGATCCCCGGAACCGCGACCAGCCGGTAGCGGGGCACAAAAACGTGGATCGATGTTCCCACGCTTAAACCATAAAGAAGCAAAATCGGGACCAGCGCCAGAGAAGTGCAGACCAGAATGGTCCAGCCCTCTCGATGGCTGCGCAGATCAAGCCTCCGCGATGCCACCGCAACAAGAAAAGCCACGACGAAGATCGCCCCCAGCCCTTTCAAGGTGAGCGTGGAGCCCAACTCCAGCAGACTGGGAGCTGGAGAGAAAACATGGGTTCCGCTGGTGTGCGCCATGTACTGCAGCCTGGGAATTACCGGCAGGAAGGCGAACGCAAAGACCACCAACGCGATCCCAAGCTGCCGCCATAAGGTCTTGCGATCGCTAATTTTGAGCACCACAAAGCAAACAGCAAGTGCCGGCAGGATGACCGCGAACAGCAATTGGAACTGAACGATGCATGCCGCCGAAAGGCCGAAGAGGGCGGCCAGCCAGTTGGAGCGGTTGTGCCGCAAGTGAACCAGGGCAAGAATAGACGCGTTGACGGCCAGGGCTGCAAACGCATAGGGCCGAATATCAATCGAGGCGAAAATGATGATGGGGTGAAGGCAAAAAACAATCGCAGCGATCAGGGCAACGTCCCGGTCAAACAGTTCGCGAGCCGCGCGATAGAGCAGGTAGACCGCTCCCAGCATGGGAAGAATCGAAGAGATTCTGAGCGCGATCTCGCCCATGCCCACCGCTTTGGTCCACAGCCAAAGCAGGCACGAGTACGTCGGGGCGTCGGGCCACACCTGGCGTGACATAATCCCCGCGAAGCCGCCCTGGATCAGGTATATGGAGACCGTCTCATCCAGCCAAAGCGGTGCGCGGATGGCAATGAACCAGATAGCGATAGAGACGGCAAGAGCCAGACCATAGATCGTGTACTGCACTCGGTCTGGAATCGAGCGCAGTCTCGTATCCAACGGAGAGCTCGCGATTGTGGGGGAAGCTTCCAAAAGATTGCTCCTGGCAGGTGAACCGTCAGCCGAGGCTAATCGACTGCGAATGGGCCGCCGGAGTGTCGCTCAGCAGCCGCTCATAAGGTACATCTGCGAGGAACGCGGGCTTGGCCAGGCCCCAGCGCTTCAACCGTAGACTCATTGCCGTGCCAAGCACGCCAAATCCATATTTCACGCTGCGCTGGAAGTTGATGGAGGAGGCTTCCTCGAAGTACTTAGTGGGACAGGAAATCTCGCCGATGCGAAAGCCGAAGTAAACGGCCTGGACGACCATCTGATTATCGAAGACAAAATCGTCGGAGCAACTGAGCAGCGGCAGACGCTCAAGCAGCTCTCGGCTCCATGCGCGATAGCCGGTGTGATACTCCGACATCTTCTCCCGAATCAGCAGGTTCTCGATAAACGTCAGGCCGCGGTTGGCAATGTACTTGTAGAGAGGCATTCCGCCCTTGAGCGCACCCCGGCCGAGAATCCGCGATGCCAACACGCCGTCGTATTCTCCATAGGCGATCATCGAGGCCATGGCAGACACCAGCTTGGGTGTGTATTGGTAGTCGGGGTGCAGCATCACTACAATATCCGCGCCCTGCGCGAGCGCAGCCCGGTAGCAGGTCTTCTGGTTGCCACCGTATCCCCGGTTGTGGTCGTGCCGGATGGTGATCAGACCCATCTCCCGGGCCAGGTCGGAGGTGTTGTCACGGCTGGCATCATCTGTCAGGATCACCTCGTCGACAATCTCGCGGGGAATCTCGTCCACGGTGCGGCGCAACGTCCGAGCCGCATTGTAGGCGGGCAACACCACGACGACTTTTTTGTTATTCAGCATCGGCTCTGCCCTGGCTGGGCACACCTCTGATTATAAGGATAGGGCGAAGCTCATCCGATCGTTCGGAGAGATTTGGCGTGCCGCTTCTCATCTACGTTTACCACTTGGGCACCTCGGCAGGAGACAACTGACTGAAAGCGTTGCGTGCTGTAGCTCACCTGGGTTCGGCAACCTGGCAGATTGCCGTTCGACGCTTGAGGTCAGCTTTTCCCCGTGTAAGCATTCTTGAGCATGCAGGCAGGTTCAAGAAACATTCCGTCGCTCGATGGCCTGCGAGCTGTATCCGTTCTGATGGTGATCGCCGCACATATGAACGGATCCCTGGCTCGGCTCATCCCCTTCGTTCCGTTCTGGATGTACCTGGGGTGGGGAGCTCTGGGCGTACAAACCTTCTTTGTGATCAGCGGATTTCTCATAACGCATCTGCTGTTGAAAGAACTGAATGCAAGCGGCACCATCAGCTTGAAGCACTTTTACTTTCGTAGGGCTCTTCGGATCTTTCCACCCTTCTATGTTTATATGGCCGTCGCCCTCGTTCTCACGCTAGCCGGGTGGGCGGCCGGTAACCTGCGCGCCTTCCTGGTCGCCGGCACTTATACCTGGAACTACCTGGGCGGCGGCAGCGAACTGCTGGAACATACGTGGTCGCTTAGCCTGGAGGAGCAGTTCTACCTCCTATGGCCGGCAGCACTGCTTTTTCTGGGCACAAGAAAGAGCACCAGGTTGGCCGTCTGGGTGATTCTACTTTCGCCACTATCACGGATTATCACCTATTACCTGGCGCCCAATCATCGTCCATTCCTTAACGCGATGTTGCATACCGGCCTCGACAGCATCATGTTCGGCTGTCTCCTGGCAATCCTTTGGCACAACCCACGGTTTAATCAGTTCGTCCAACCGCTGGTGCGGGGATGGGCAGCAACCATCTCCGCCGCATTCGTGCTCGTCTTGGCTCCTGTCTTTCTGGGGGCCCGTTTTCGAGGTTCGTACGAACTGGTTTTCGGACTTACGCTCAATGCCATTTGTCTCTCGCTCATCCTGCTCTATGTTGTGCGGGTTCCCGGCTCTGCTGTGGGCCGGCTGCTCAATTCTGCGGTGCTGCGCCACCTGGGCGTCATCTCCTACAGCCTTTATCTCTGGCAGCAAATGTTCACCGGCGTAAACAGTGTCCGGTTTTTTCCCTGGAGCCTGCCTGCAATCCTCGGCTGCGCAGAACTCTCCTACTGGCTGGTGGAACGGCCCTCGCTGCGGCTAAGGGAACGGCTGGAGTACAGGTTGCGATGGAAGATCGCCGCCCAACCGGTAACAATGGGGACTACCGGGAGGTGAATCTCCTTGCTCTTTCAATTGGAGCTGAAATACTTGAACGGTCTTTATGGCTAATACTCCCGTCCAGGCGGAATCGACTCTGCGTGTCATCGACCGTGAGTTGACCGAAATTTTGCATGCCAAGGTCATCAGCGGACTCGATGCCCTGCGGGCCCTGGCAGTCGCGCTGGTGCTGGCAGATCACTACCTGATTATGGATCATCTATTCGGCACGCATCCGAACCTGGGCTGGCTCGGAGTGATGATCTTCTTCGTGCTCAGCGGCTTCCTGATCACCTCGATCCTGCTCAGAGAACACGAGGCTAGGGGAAGTATTTCCCTTAGGGACTTCTATCGCAGGCGCGCCTTCCGCATCTTCCCCGCTTTCTATTGCTGCTGGATGTTAACGACAGTGGTCGCCCTCGCCTTCCACGAGTTCTACTGGAGGGGCGCGCTGACATCTTTCTTCTACATGATGGATTACGGCCGGGCATTTCATGCCGGCGAACTGCCCTACCTGCACATGTGGATCAGCTGGTCGCTCGCCATCGAAGAGAAGTTCTACCTGCTTTGGCCGCTGCTGCTGATCCTTTTATTGAAAAAGCGGTCCACCATGCTGCGCACGATGGCTCTGATCATCCTCGGCCTGTGGACTTATCGTGCAATTCTTTACCTCGGGCTTGGCGTTCGGTGGAATTATGTGTATTGCGCGTTCGATATGCGTGCGGATGCGCTTTTGGCCGGATGCCTGCTTGCCGTTATGGTGGGCAATAGCAAGACCCGCCTGGTCTGCTGCAGGCTGCTGCAGCGGCAATGGCTGGGTGTGCTGCCTCCGCTGGCCTTGGCATGCATAGTCCTGTTTCCCCCAGCTAATCGCGCGCTCTTTCTGTTCTTATGGTCGCTGCAGCCGCTGATCATTGCGGCGATGCTACTGCAAACCGCGTACTGGGGAGCCCGTTCATGGGCCTTCTGCCGCAGCAGGATAGTGCGAGTTGTCGCCCTGCTCTCCTATTCCCTCTACCTTTATCATCCGCTAGGCAGCCAGATCGCTTACTTTCTGCACCTTCGCCATAACGGGCTCGTCTCCGCGCTGCTGGTGCCCGTGATGGCGGTTGCCTCCTACAGCCTGGTCGAAAAGCCATTCATGCGGATGCGTGACCACTACAGCCCGCACCGGGTAAAAGCGCAGGAACTTTTTCCTGCTGAAGCCGGGAGAGGAAGCCTTTGAGTCGAAACAGGGTTCAGGCTCTTGTTGGCTCCATCGTGATCGTTTCCTGCCTGGCTTCGATCTTCTACATCTACTCCCGTCCCTCCAAAAACGGCTTTGGCGCCGAACACGACTTTGTGACGGTGGTTACGGGTGCGCATTGCCTGGTTGCCGGATGCGACCCTTATGACGCGCCCACCCTGGAGCGCGAATTCCCCAAGATGGGCGGTTATACCCCAACCTCACATTTCAAGCCCGAATGGCCTGTCTACCCGCCCAGCACCTTCCTTCTTCTTTTCCCCTTTTCGCTCTTGCCCTGGTCTGTACTTTCCGTGGTGTGGCTGCTTCTTTCTTTTGGGTTTCTATCTGCAGCTTTCGTTGTGCTCTTCCTCAAATGCAAAGCCTATCGCGATCTGCTCTCGTCTTTGCCCTTCGTGATACTGCTCGCCGACGGGTCTATCGGGTGGGCGGTGGAGCTAGGGCAACCGGTGCTGATCGCCGCCTCCTCGTTGACCCTCGCCATCGTCGCCCTGGAGTCTGGCTCCATGCCCATCGTGGGTGGCTTGCTCCTGGCGATCAGCCTCTGCCTCAAGCCGCAGGGAGCGTATCTCTGCGTTGCCTACTTCCTGCTTAGAAGCAGCACCCGCATCCCGGCCCTGGCCGCTTGCTTATTCACTGCGGCCGCCGGCGCGGCCGGCACACTGCTTTTCTACTTCCGGCTATCTTCGTTCGCCTACCTGGGGCATCTCTCTTCCAACCTCAAGCTGGCGATGCAGCCGGGAAGAGATGCAGACTTTTCGCGTGTGAACGAGGCGAATTCTTCGAGCTTTCTCAACCTTCAGGCATTTCTCGCTCGCTTGATTCAGAATCCGCATGTTTGCAATGGCCTTACCTACGCGGTATTCCTCGCGCTTGCCGGGCTGCTTGTTTTCGTCTGTTGGCGCAAGAAAACTTTGGCCACGCGGCCGTTCACGATTCTCGCGGTCCTGGTCATGCTCGAACTGCTGGTGAGCTACCATCGCCTCTACGATCACGCACTGTTGCTGGCGGCGATCCCGGGCTTGTATGAGCTGAAGGAACGAGGCAGATCTTCGTATTTGCTGTTTATCGCGGGTTTGTTCGTTTACCACTTCAGCCAGTTTCACGGGATGACGATTCACGGACTGGGGCCGTTTCCCTCCGGGGCGCCGGTGGAACTTTTTATCGCGGCGCTCTGTCTTCACAGCCTATGGAAAAATCAACCAACTACGGCTTAAGAGGAGACGTGAGAGCCGAAGAGAAACCGCAGATCCCTCCACTGCGCTACCTCCGGTCGGGATGACAATTCTGTGGGATCATTAACAGCCATTCGTCTGACCACCTTTTAGGCCATTTCCCTCTAACAGAATTGTCATCCCGACCGGAGCGTAGCGCAGTGGAGGGATCTGCGGTTTCTCTTCCGTTCTCACACCCGCTCATGAGCGCCAGGCGCAACGGGATCACACCTTCAAGCACACTAAGTACCAGGCGTGGCTGGTGCAGGCGTAGTGCGGAGCAAGGCTCTTGCCGGCCAATGGTTCCAGTCCCTGCTCCACTTCGGCCGGAGTTCCAACAAACACCACCAGACCGGTGGAAGCGAGCAGTGTAGAGCGCATCGCAGGTGCGAGAGACCGCAGGTCGACGTTCCCGTTGATCAGGCGCTCTGCTTCTTCAGGGGAGCTCATTCGGTCGATCAGGAGATCTCCTCCGGGCGTGGGCATGAGCGGAGTAATCTTCTGGTCCATGAACGGACTATTGAGCATGACGTCATCCGCATGCAGAAATGGAAGGGCTCCGCTCCACAGGTAGGGGTTGAAGCCCAACTGGTGTTGCACGCGCACGGCCTTGAGCATCGCGGGATCCAGGAGCGCGAGTCCACGGGCATGTTCCGGCAGCGGTTGGTGCTCGAGAGCAAAGAGTTGATGGGCTACAGGCCGGAAGAAAATCTCAGCCGGCAACAGGGTGGTCAGGGTCAAGGCAACAGCGAAGAGAGGAGCACTGCGCGCCAACCGGCGCGGCGTCGCATAACCCCCAGCGGCGGCAATCGCTCCCAACCAGGGCAGAATCATAAGCCGCTGCGAGAAATAATCGGAGCCATTCATCGATTGAGGAAGAATCGGAATAGCGGCCAAAATGGCAACCGCCAAAATCAGCATGCTGTCGCTCGGCCGCAGCTGGCGTGCCCGCCAACGCCCGAGAAACCCCGATGCTGCGAGCGCCAGGCAGCCCAGCAACAAAGCATAGAGCTCCAGGCGATAGCAGTTGATAAGGAGATTCCTCGCTCGGGTATCAAACGGAGATATACCGAACAGCGCCAGGCTGCTGATCAGAGCATCCTTGTGCAGGGATATGCCGTGCAGGTTTGCCACCGAGCGGGACCGATCCACGCTGGCCAGCGGGTACAGAAAGCTGAGGCACGCGATCGCCAACCCGAAGAACATCCACCGGTAATCCCTGAGCGAGAAGCGACTCTGGATGAGACGGATGAGCAGGTCTAACAAACAGAAAACGATCAGCAGCAGCAGCGGGATGGGATGAGTCAAAGCCAGAAGAAAACTGACCAGGGCAAAAAACAACCAGAGCCGTAATCGCCCCGCTGATGCCCGGCACCACAAACCAGCGGCCAGGAAGAACAGTCCTACTGCCAGCGAATAATTCAAAAAGCCCATCACCAACGACCAGTGAAGAACCAGGGGGATCATGCAAAGCGAAAGCAAATCTCCACTCGGTCCCAGGGATCGGGCACAGTACCGAACGCCATAGGCGGTACAAACAAAAATGAGGCAAATAAGGAGCTTCTCGGCAAGATCGAACGACACCAGCCTGGTCAAGCCAAGCAATACCGCGTAGTGCGTCGCGTAGGGTGGAAAAGGGTGCCGGATGACGTAGGCGTCGTAGGAGTGCGCGCCGGAGAGTAGGGACGCAAGCACGTGCACGTAATACTTGTGCATGGGCCCGTCCTGGCTGGGGAAGATCGGTAACGAAAGGGCCCAAACGCAAAAAATAAGCAGGAGACCCGCAAAGAGGATGGAAGTGGACTTCCGGGGTATCCATCCTTGCGTATTTTCGGCAGGCGGATGCAGGCGGGGTAATCCTGTAAATGGTTGATTTCGATGGTCGGGACGGGCAGATTTGAACTGCCGACCCCTCGCACCCCAAGCGAGTGCTCTACCAGGCTGAGCCACGTCCCGACAGGAAAAACAACCTCTTGAGTGTACACGACTGGGGCAGCCGCGTCCTCAGTGAGCCGGCGGAACGTACTCCTTGGGAAGTGCCGATCCTTCTCCAAAAAAGTACTCCTGCATCTGCTCCACCAAAAACTCCTGTGCTTCCCGCGTCCAGGGCTGCAGGCGGTACTCATTCAGCAGCATCTTCTGCCGCTCGATCCACTCCCCCCAGGCCTTTTTTGAGACCTGGTTGTAAATCTTGTGGCCAAAATCACTGTCAAATGGGGGCTCGTCGAGGCCCTCCATCTCCTGCTTGTATCGCGCACAAACGACCATGTGTGGCATCGGATCTCTCCAAAATAGATAGCTTGCTTCATTGTAAATTGCAGACCCTAGCCGCGCTTCTTGCCCGGGCGCTTGTTTTTCGCCTTTTGCTTGCCCTTGCGCAGCACCTTGCTCTTGGGGGGAATGTAGGGATGGGCCTTGCTTTTGCCCGACTTCACCTTCGCCTTGGCCTTGGCGGGGCGGCCCAGGCGCATCGGCGCCACTTCTTCCAGGATGGAGAACTGTAACCGCCGCTGAACGGAATCCACACGGTCCAGAACCACCCGAACCCGGTCCCCCATGGAATAGCGCAGGCCGGAGTGCTCTCCGATAATCTGGCGCGTGTTTTCGCGGAAGGTGTAGTGGTCGCCCTGCAGGCTAAGGATCGGTACCAGGCCCTCGATGAACAGGTTGTCCAGCTCGACGAAACAACCGTACTTGGTCACGCTGAGGATCATGGCGTCGAAGTCGTCGCCGATGCGATCCTGCATGAATTTAACTTTCTTCCATTCCATCAGCTCACGCTCGGCATCTTCCGCGCGGCGCTCGGCCTGGCTTGATTCATAGGCAATGCCGGCCAGCTCAACTTCGCCGATCGGGGCCAGTTCATGGACAATCTCGCCGCGATGCCGCAAGGCCTTGCTGGACTGCTTCGCCAGCACGCCCGTTCCGCTCGCGCCGGAGGCAAGCACTGCCTTGGCAATGCGGTGAACAATGAGGTCCGGATAGCGGCGGATGGGCGAAGTGAAGTGGGTGTAACACGGCGCGGCCAGGGCGAAGTGGCCTTCATTCTTTTCGCTGTAGCGCGCCTGGCGCAGGGAACGGAGCATGAGATGGGCGAGGATGCGCTCCTCCGGCTTGCCCGCGATCTTGAGCGCCAACTGCTGATACATGCGCGGGGTGACGGCAATATCCTCCGCGACCTCGTGCTGGCGAGGCTGGCGGCCTCCTCCACGGCTTTTCAATTCGCGCCGTTCCGACTTCATAGTCATTCGCTTCACCGGCAAGGGGCCCAGGCCGAGCGAATAACCGAACGTGGCAGCCACGCTCTCAAATTCCGCCACGCGCCGGGCCTCCGGCTTTTCGTGAATGCGATACAGCGAAGGTACGTCGAGGTTCTGCAGCCAGGAGGCCACGCATTCGTTGGCGGAGAGCATGAATTCTTCGATCAGGCGGTTGGCCCAGCTACGCTCCGAACGAACGATGCTCTGCATCGCGCCCTGGGAATCGAACTCGATGACCGGCTCGGGCAGATCGAAGTCAATGGAACCGCGGCGTTGGCGCTTCTTATGCAGCAGGCGCGCCAACTCATACATGCGTTCGAATTCCGCAACCAGAGGACCGAATTCCTCCCGCGTTTGCTGGTCTCCGGTGATGACCGCGTGCACCTGGGTATAGGTCATGCGGCGCACCGAGCGGATGACCCCCGTGGTCACCTCGTAGCTGCAGAATCTCGCCGTCCGGATCGATCATCATGATGCAGGAAAGCACCAGCCGGTCCTCCGCCGGACGCAGGCTGCATATATCGCTGGAAAGCTCCTGCGGAAGCATAGGGACCGCACGATCGGGAAAATAAACAGAAGTGCCGCGCAAGCGCGCTTCGAGGTCCAGTGCGGTTCCGGGTGTCACATACTGGGCCACATCCGCAATGTGAACCTGCAGCTCCCAGGCGCCGCCGTGCCGGCGGACAAAGACGGCATCGTCGAAGTCCTTGGCTGTCTCACCGTCGATGGTAACGATGGGCAGATCGCGAAAATCCCGGCGCCCGGCGGCTTCCTCTTCGTCCAGGTGAGCCACCGCACGCGCCTCATCCAGAACCTTGGCAGGGAAAACATGGGGCAGATGATGCTTGCGGATGACGATTTCGACGTCGACACCGAAGTCATCCTCCCGGCCCAGGACCTCGATCACCCGGCCGCGGGCGGCACGGGAGGGCGTCGGCCAGTCGGTGATCTCCACGTCGACCACCATGCCCTCCAACCCAGACCCGGTTTCCGCGGTAATCCCCGGCTCTGAACGTCCGATATTCTCGCTAACTACGCGATGCGGAGTACTCCCAACGGTTACCGGAGCCTGCTCCAGGCCAAAGGGGATGAGGATGGGCTGGGTTACCCGTTCATCGAGCGGCGTTACTGTATTGCCCTGCGCATGCTCGTGAAGCGCATAATGGAAGACGCCCACCACGGTGGGGTTGCGCCGGCTGAGTATTCTGGCTATGCGCCCGCTGAACCGGCCGTCAGCCCGCGGTGGAGCGAGTTCTACCAGTACCTGGTCGCCTTGCATGGCGCCGTTCATCTCGTTGGGAGGAATGAAGATATCGTCATCACCGCCGGCCTGGCGGGTTTCCGGCCGCACGAAACCGAAGCCGTCCCGATGTACATCCAAACGGCCGGCGACGAGGTTGTTACGCGAGACAGCCTGGGGGAGGGCCCAGTGATCGCGGTCAGATTTAACCAGTTCGCCCCGCGCGGTCATGCGGTCGAGCTGTTCGACCAACATACGACGCTCTCGTCCGCCGCCCAGGCCCAGTTCGCGGACCAGTTGTTTGTAGCCCGCTCGCTGGCCGGCAGAACGTTCGATACGATGGAGGAGCTCGCGGTCGGTCATTCCAGGGACAGGTTTGCAAATTGAGTGCTGAAGGCCATGTCTTTGTTGATACTAATGGGTCAGCCCCCACGGAACCCTGAAAGATTCGGAATGGGGGATTTCAATTTTGCGCCAAGCGTGGTTAAGATGCAGAGAAGCGCAAGGATTTCGCGGCTTGCACGAGTTTAGACGAGCAGGCGGAGTGAGCATGAAACAACAGATCCACCTGATTTTGCCCTTAAATGCGGAAGCGATCCGCAGGGTTGTTTCGGGGGCCTGTATTCAAGAAGTAAACGAAAGGAAGTACAACAGAGATGTGGAAACCGAACCAGCCGGGAAGTCCTTCTATGTCCCCTAGCACAGAGCCGACGCGTCCCTCCGTGCCCGCGGCCGCAAGCCACGAATCAACCACCACCCGCACCTCCAGCACCTCCCCCGCATCGCCGGCAGCGGCCGATCAGGCCACGATTGGCAAGAGCCTGGTGGTCAAGGGCGAAGTCACCGGTTCCGAGTCGTTGTACATCGACGGCAAGGTCGAGGGCGCCATCAACCTACCTGGCAACCGGGTCACGGTTGGCCGCAATGGACAGGTGTCCGCGAATATCTCTGCCCGCGAAGTAGTGGTTCTGGGCAAGGTGCGCGGCAACATCAATGCCAGCGACCGGGTGGACATCCGCAGCGAAGGTTCCTTGACTGGTGATGTGATTGCACAACGCATCAGCATTGAGGATGGAGCCTTCTTCAAGGGCGGCATCGATATCCGCAAGCCTGGCCAAGGAAAAGAAGGCGTGCCGGCGGCTTCAGTTTCCAACAGCGAGAAGGCAGTCGCCGTTCAGGCCTAGTCAACGCCCTTTGCACTCACGGGCAACGCCGGCCCTCCGCTGGTGCTGCTCGTGTTGTGCCTGTGCCCCGAACAAATTCCCAAACCTGGCTTTCGCTGCATGCGATGATCGTGAAGCGTGGTCAAAGTCTGCGTATTAGCTGCCGATTTCCGCAGATTTCGACCAGAGCCATAGAAAACCGGCCTGACCGAAGAGCGCGATTGTGGCGTAATGAGGCCGCGCCAGCCCCGGACGTCAGAACCACCCTCTCCCAATTGAGTCCCGTAGGAGTCTGTGTCGTAGCACATCGGAGCTGAGCTACGAGTTGACCATTTCCGTATCAATGACGATGAATTCTGCTGGTTAATTCGTATAGCTTTTCGTCGATTTCTTAGCTACGACACAGACTCCGTAGGGACGGCTGAAATTACCCAGGATGCAATGCTGGGGTCCTTCTACCTCTGAAATGGACTATTCGCGATTCGAGCGCGAGCCCAAGGACTACGTCCCATAAGAGCTAACTCGTTTAGGGTGTTTTTCGCCAAAACTCCCACGGAATCGTCATCCTGAGAGGCTGTGACTTTATTGACTTCACAAAAAAATCGATACTGAAAACAAAGAGCTTAGGTGGGTCAAAAATCGCTAAAAGTCAATAAAGTCACAGCCTCTGAGCGAAGCGCCTTACAGCTTGATCGCGTGACACAGCGCTTGACGGCGCGGAGTCGAAGGACCTCGGCGGTGCTTTTCTTACCCGTGCTGTTCGGAGCTTTTCGACCACCGAAGCCCGACAACAGGATCTGCGTGTAAAGCGTTGCCTGTATGGCTGCCGAGAATGTAGATATAGGCGCTGGAGATAGCAGATGCTAGCAAGTCCTTGGTTCTCGGAACCTGGGAAGAACCGTGGGGGGCCACCCGGGCTCGGTGGTCGAAAAGCTCCGAACAGCATGGGTAAGATAAGCACCGCCGAGGTCCTTCGACTCCCCGCCACAAGCGCTGTGTCACGCGATCAAGCCGTGAGGCGCTTCGCTCAGAGGCTGTGACTTTATTGACTTTTAGCGATTTTTGACCCACCTAAGCTCTTTGTTTTCAGTATCGATTTTTTTGTGAAACCAATAAAGTCACAGACTCTCAGGATGACGATTCTGTGGGAGTTTTGACCCAAAAACCCAAACACGTTAACGCTCATGGGGCTACGAGAGGCCTCTGAGTCCTCCATAAAAAGCGTCCGTTAGAATTGGATCAGGCATGATCCTCCCCTTCGTCCGCGAGCTGCTCACGGACCTGGAACACTGTGAACCGTTTGAGCGCGTACGAAGGCACCTGGCCCTCGCTGCGGGGCGCAAACGTGTCTCCGGGCTGACCGCCACCGCGCGGGCCCTCTACCTTCCGCTCTTCGCCCGGGCTGCCCAGTCACCCGTGGCGGTGATCGTCGCCGACAACAAGGCCGCCGACACGCTCCAGCTCACCTTGCGCGCTGCTTGCGAACTTACCGGGGCGATCGAAGCCGAGCGCGTGGTTCGCTTTCCAGCACACGATGTTCTGCCCTTTGAAAATATGTCGCCTCACCCGGACGTGCAGGAACAGCGCGCCTCGGTGCTGTGGAAGATCGCGACCGGCGCTGCTTCGATCGTCATCGTCCCCGTAGAGGCCGCGTGCATGCGCTTCTTCTCCGCGGACTACTACGCACAGCTAGGGCGGGTCCTGCGCCGTGAAGAAGAGATCGACATGGAAGAGCTCACCACCCACCTGGCGAGTGTGGGCTACAGCCCCATGGACATTGTCGAAATGCCGGGCCAATTCACCCGCCGCGGCGGCATCTTCGATGTTTACTCCCCGGAAGCCGACCGCCCGGTGCGCATGGAACTCTTCGGAGACGAGATCGAATCGTTGCGCAAGTTCGAGCCGGACTCGCAACGCTCGTCCACCGCCATCGACGAGACTTGGCTGCTACCGCTGACCGAGACCCCGATCTCTGAGGACCTGCTGGCCGCGGTGCACCAGCGCCTGAGTGGAAGCCGTCTCGATGCCGGAGATGACCAGGAACTGCTGAGCCGCGCGCTGGTCGCCGGCGGGGTAAGCGTCTTTCCCGGATGGGAGTTTTTCTGCCCGGTAGCGGGCGCCGATCGGACCCTCTTCGACCTCTTTCCCACGGTGTATGTCTTTCAGGAAGAGCCGGCCATGATCCGCAACCAGGCGGACCGCTGGTGGAACAAAGTCGAACAGCGGCATGAGCGCAGCGGTATCGGTTCGCTCATTACCCCCACCGACATCTATCTCTCCCCGGACGAACTGCTGGCCAAAATCTCGGCTTTGCCCGGGCTGGAGATGGATCAGCTGGGCGCCGTGGATGTTCTGGACGAAGACGTCAACCCCATGGACGAGGTCGCTTTCTCTTCCCGTCCAACCTTGCGCTTTCATGGCTCGATTCCGGCGTTTCTGCAACAGATCAAGTCCCTGGCGGAACAGCAAACCCGCATGCTGCTGGTGGCGCCGAATCACGGAGAGGTAGAGCGGTTAGCCGGCCTGCTGCGCGAATACGGCCAGCCCTACCGGCTGGGCAGCCGCGCCCAGGCCCCGGGCAGCGAGCAGGCCTACGACGAATCCAGTCACCTGGCAGGCGATTTCCGCACCCCTGTGCTGGTGCAAAGCGCGATTTCGAGCGGTGTCAGCCTGCCGGAGAGCAACCTGGTGCTCTTCGGCGCCAATGACTTCTCCGATGAAGCCGACGTGGCGGCTCGCCCTGTGCCCCGCAAGGCCAAGTCAAAGACCGCAGCCTTCGTCTCCGACTTTCGTGATCTGACGGTAGGCGATTACGTGGTGCACGTGGAGCACGGTATCGCCCGCTACATGGGGCTGAGGGAGATTGAGCAGGACGGCATCAAAGTGGAATTCATGGTGCTGGAGTTTGCCGAGCAGGCGCGGCTCTACGTCCCGCTCACCCGGCTCGACCTGATTCAGAAGTATCGTTCCACCGATGCCGGTCCGGCCCCCGTGCTGAACCGTCTGGGCAGCCAGCAATGGGCCAAGACCAAGGCGCGGGTGCGCAAGGCCATGCAGGACATGGCCGATGAGCTGCTTAAGCTCTATGCCCAGCGCAAGGCGGCCCACGGGCACGCCTTTCCTGCAGACAACGATTTTCAACGCGAGTTTGAAGACGCCTTCGATTACAACGAGACCGAGGACCAGATTTCCGCCATTGCCGACATCAAGCGAGACATGGAATCGACCCTGCCCATGGACCGCCTGCTGGTCGGCGACGTGGGCTACGGCAAGACCGAAGTCGCAATGCGCGCCGCCTTCAAGGCAGTGCAGGACGGCCGCCAGGTAGCGGTGCTGACGCCGACCACAGTACTGAGCTTCCAGCATTTCGAGACCTTCAAAAGCCGCTTCAGCAAATTCCCCATCACCGTGGAGATGATCTCGCGCTTCCGCTCTCCCAAGGAGCAGAAACTGATCCTGGAACGCGTGGAGGCGGGTAAGGTCGACATCCTTATCGGCACCCATCGACTATTGTCGAAGGACCTGCACTTCCACAACCTTGGCTTGCTGGTGGTGGATGAAGAGCAGCGCTTCGGCGTGCGCCACAAAGAGCGCCTGAAACAGATGCGCCGCGAAATCGATGTGCTGGCCATGTCGGCTACGCCCATTCCGCGCACTCTGCATATGTCCCTGGTGGGCTTGCGCGATATGAGCGTTATTGAAACGCCGCCCAAAGATCGCATGGCCATTCAGACGGTCGTAGCCAGGTTTGACGAGAAGCTGATTCGCTCTGCCCTGGAACTCGAACTGGAGCGAGGTGGCCAGATCTACTTTGTGCACAACCGGGTAGAGACCATCTACGAAATCGCCGCCAAGATCCAGGAGCTGGTGCCGCAGGCTCGCGTTACTGTCGGCCACGGCCAGATGGGCGAGACCGAGCTGGAGCGGGTAATGCTGGCCTTCATGCACGGCGAATACGACGTGCTGGTCGCGACCACAATCATCGAGAACGGGCTCGACATTCCGCTGGCGAACACCATCCTGATCAGCCGCGCTGACCGCCACGGCCTGTCTGAGCTGTACCAGCTACGGGGCAGGGTCGGCCGGTCCAATCGCCGCGCCTATGCCTACTTGCTGATTCCTCCCGAGCAGGAGCTAACTGAAATCGCTCGCCGCAGGCTGGCCGCGCTCAAGGAATTCTCCGACCTCGGCGCCGGCTTCAAGATCGCCGCCCTCGATCTCGAGCTGCGCGGTGCAGGCAACATGCTGGGCGGTGAGCAGAGTGGTCATATCGAGGCAGTGGGCTTCGAAATGTACACCAGCATGCTGGAACACGCGGTCAATGAGTTGAAAGGTGAGGAGCACCCGCAACGGGCCAGCGCGCAGCTCAACCTCGGCATAAGCCTGCGCATCGATGAAGGCTATATCGCAGAAGAAAACCAGCGGCTGCGCATCTACAAGAAAATCGCCGGAGCCCAGGATGACGGCAGCCTGAGCGAAGTCCGTGCCGAGCTCGAGGACCGCTACGGCGAGCTGCCGGCAAGCGTGCTCCATTTGATGGATGCGGCCAGCCTTCGTTTGCTATGCGAGCGCACCGGGGTAGCCCAGGTGGATCGCAAGCGCGACCAGATCCACATCCGCTTCACCGGCCAGGCCAGCATCGATCCTGGCCGCCTGATGAAGCTGGTGGCCCAAAACGCCAAGAAGGGAGCGCAGTTCACCCCCCAGGGAGTGCTTCGTTTTCCGCTCAAGGCAACTGAGCCGGTGGATGTGCTGAACGAGATACGGGCTCTGCTGGAAGAGCTAACGGCAGATGAAGTCGCCGAGGTGGCTGCCCCACATCAGCGCCGCTAGCCGCTGCCTTGGAGTCGAGATGTGTGATCGGAGAAACCATCGATTGCGTTTGAAACGGATTGCACTGGTACTCGCGGGAATTGCTGTAAGCACCGGCTCGGGATGTTCCAACAAGTCCGCTCAACCAGCCGCTACGGAGCCACCCGCAGCGGCAACCCTTCGCCAGCTCGCCGATCAATACTTTGACCAGGTCTATTTCCATTACGCCCCGTCAGCCGGCACAGAGGCAGGACTGCACCAGTACGATACGCAGCTTGAGGATTACACGCGCGACAGTGTAGATCGAGAGACGGCGGACTTGCAGCGGTTCGAAGCCAGATTTAACGCCGTTCCGGCTGCCCAGCTCGATCTGACCAGCCAGGGCGATCTGGAGCTGCTGCTGGCGAATATCCACAGCACGCTGCTCTCGCTCAACACCATCCGCTTGTGGGAGAAGGACCCCGACCAGTATTCGAGCGGAATTTCAAATAGCGCCTTCGTGCTGATGGAACGCACCTTCGCCTCGCCCGACGATCGTTTGCGGTCGCTGATTGCCCGGGAAAAGCTGATGCCGGCAGCACTCCAGGCCGCCCATCAGAATCTCAAAAACCCGCCGCACATTTATACCGAAATTGCCCTGGAACAGCTCCCCGACATCATTTCTTTTTTCCAATCGGACGTACCCGCAGCCTTTAAACAAGCGCAGAACGAACAACTCAAGCAAGAGTTTTCTCAGGCGAACGGAGCAGTCGTCGCCGCGCTCCAGAGCTATCAGGCCTGGCTCAAGAAGGATGTTCTTCCCCAGTCGCATGGCGACTTCAGATATGGCGCGGATACCTTTTCGAAAATACTGCTGTACAACGAGATGGTCGACACGCCGCTACCCAGGCTGCTCGAGATCGGCTATGCGGATCTGCACAAGAACCAGGCGGAGTTCAACCGCATCGCCAAAGAAATCGACCCTAACCGCCAGCCGCGCGAGCTCCTGGCGGAGTTGGGCCGCGACCATCCCGCGCCCGATCATCTGCTACAGAGTTTTCGCGACACCTTCCAGGGTTTGATCCAGTTCATTCAAGCCCGCCATATCGTCGATATCCCCTCCCAGGTGCGCCCCATCGTGCAAGAGTCGCCGCCGTTTATGCGCGCCACTACCACGGCATCGATGGATACCCCCGGCCCCTTTGAGAAAGTCGCCACCCAGGCCTACTTCAACGTGACCCTGCCCGGGGCGCACGATACGCCCCGGCAAATCGAAGAGCGCATGGCCTCCTTCAACCGGGGAACCATCATCAGCACTGCGATTCACGAGGCTTATCCAGGACACTACATACAATTCCTCTGGTTGCCACAGGCGCCAAGCACCGTGCGCAAGCTTTTGGGAGCCAACACCAATGCAGAAGGCTGGGCGCATTATTGCGAGCAGATGATGCTGGACGAGGGTTACGGCCAACCGGGGACGGGGGCACGCGATGCCCGCGACGCCAAGATGATTCGCCTGGGGCAATTGCAGGATGCGCTGCTGCGCGATGCCCGTTTTGTAGTAGGCATCCAAATGCATACCGGGCAGATGACATTCGATCAGGCGGTAGACTTTTTTTTAACCGAAGGGTATCAAACCCACGAGGGTGGCCTGATCGAAACCAAACGCGGAACCACCGATGCAACCTACCTGTATTACACCTTGGGTAAGCTCCAGATTATGAAGTTACGCGCCGATGTGGAGAAAAAGGAGGGCGCGCCAGTTTTCGATGCAACGGTTCCACGACGACTTTCTCAAGCAGGGGTTCGCCCCTATAAAAATAGTCCGCCGGGCGCTTCTCGGGGACGCGTCGCCCACACTCTAATGATTTCTGCATCCTAAATACGCTGAAGGGTGCACCAACGGCCATTCATGAACATTTCACAGAGAACAGCCTACCGGGCGTGAAGGATCGAAAGAGATGAAAGACAGAGTACGCAAAGCAGTTTTTCCGGCGGCCGGCCTCGGCACGCGCTTTTTGCCGGCGACCAAAGCGCTGCCTAAGGAGATGTTGGCGCTGGTAGACAAGCCGCTGATTCAATATGGCGTCGAGGAGGCCATCGCGGCAGGCTGCGAACAAATCATCATTGTTACCGGCAGAAACAAGGCTGAGATCGAAGACCATTTCGACATCAGTTTTGAGCTGGAGCAACTGCTGGAGAAGCGTGGCAAGACCGAGCTGCTCGCCATGACGCGACAAATATCGCATATGGCGCGCATCGCGTATGTCCGCCAAAAGGAGGCCATGGGCCTGGGTCACGCCGTTCTCATGGCACGCGACCTGGTGGGCGACGAGCCCTTTGCGGTCATTCTGCCTGATGACATCATCGAAGCCAAAGTGCCTTGCCTGCAGCAGATGATCGAAGTCTTCGAGCGGACGCAGTCCACCATTTTGGCCACGCAGGTCGTGGACGGCCCTTCCATCTCATCCTATGGCGTGCTCGATTGCATCGAACATGAAGGCAGCGACCGCATCTTCGACGTGAAGGGTTTGGTGGAAAAACCGAAGCAAGAAGAGGCTCCCTCACGGCACGCGATCATCGGGCGCTACATCCTCACCCCCAGAATCTTTGACATATTGGAGAAGACGCCGCTCGGCGCAGGCGGGGAACTGCAATTGACGGATGGCATCCGCGGGCTGCTGCAACACGAGAAAGTCTACGGGTACAGTTTCGACGGGCTGCGCTTCGATGCCGGCGACAAGCTGGGCATGCTCAAAGCCACGGTGGAGTTTGCCCTGAACCACAACGAGCTGGGGCCGGTTTTTCGCGAATATCTGAAATCGCTACAGCTTTGATGGGTGAACGGACAAAACTTGGACTATCCCAAAACCCGCAAAGCTGACCAGGTCGATGACTACCATGGCGTCAAGGTCGCCGATCCTTATCGTTGGCTCGAAGATGACAACTCGGCCGAGACCCTGGCATGGGTGAAAGCGGAAAACCAGGTTACCTTCGACTACCTGCAAAAGATCCCTTACCGGTCCCAGCTCAAGCAGCGGCTGGAAGAGCTTTATAACTACCCCAAGTACGGCATTCCGAGCCGGACCGGAGCCTACTATCTGTGGTCAAAAAATGACGGGCTGCAAAATCAGAGCGTGCTCTATGTGCAGAAGGGGCTGGACGGGGCGCCTCGCGTTCTCATCGACCCCAACCAACTCTCCGCCGATGGCACCATACGACTGATGGCCGGAGAGCCTTCGCGGGATGGGCGCTACTTTGCCTACTATCTCTCCAGCGGCGGCTCAGACTGGCTTGAGGGTCACGTTCTGGAAATAGAAACCGGAACTGTGCTCAAAGACGACCTCAGGTGGCTGAAAGTGACTGGCCTTGCCTGGTTTGGCGATGGTTTCTTTTACAGCCGCTATGACGCGCCGGAGGGAGGGCATGATCTTTCTTCCCGCAATGAGGGGCACAAGGTCTTTTACCATCGCCTGGGCACGCCGCAGTCAGACGATCAGCTCATCTACGAGGACAAGGCGCATCCGCAGCGTTTCCATACTGTCCAGACGACGGAAGACGAAAGGTTCGCCATCCTCACCGTTTCCGAGCGCGGCCAGGGTACGGACGGCAATGCGCTCTTCTTTTCTGACCTCTCCAAATTCGCTTCCGGGCATGAAGCGGCTTTCACTCCCATCGTTGCTGACGTGACCAATGACCGCTTTCAGGTAGTCGATAATGTTGGCCACCGTTTCCTCATCCTGACCAACAAGAACGCTCCCAATGCACGCGTCGCGCTCTACGATCCCGGCCAGATCGAAGAACACCCTGAATCCGCCTGGAAAGACCTGGTTCCGGAAACAACGGACACCTTAAGCAGTGTGTCGACCCAAGGGGGCAAGCTCTTTGTTACTTACACCAGGGATGTCACTTCGCACCCTTACGTCTACTCAATCAACGGCAAAATGGAGAACTCGATCCCGCTGCCTGGACCGGGAACCGCGAGCGGCTTTGGAGGAAGGCGCGAGGATACAGATGCCTTTTACGCTTACACATCGTTCAACTATCCCAGCACAACTTTTCGTTACGACATCGCCAGCGGAAAATCCACCATCTTTCGCGAATCGGAGATCAAAAGCTTCAAGGCGGAGGACTATGAGACCAGGCAGGTCTTCTACACCAGCAAAGACGGCACCAGGGTGCCCATGTTTCTGGTTTTCAAGCGAGGATTGAAGCTGGACGGCAGCAACCCGGCACTGCTCTATGCCTATGGCGGCTTCAACGTCACGGTCGCTCCTGAATTCAACCCTTTGCGGCTGGCCTTGCTGGAGCAGGGTTTTGTCTATGCCTCAGCGAACATACGGGGCGGCGGCGAGTATGGCGAACAGTGGCACCAGGCGGGGATGAAGTCTGAAAAGCAGAATGTCTTCGATGACTTTATTGCCGCGGCAGAGTGGTTGATCGCCAACAAGTACACTTCGCCGGCCAAACTGGCCATCTCCGGCGGATCGAATGGCGGCCTGCTGGTGGGAGCGGTGATCAACCAACGGCCGGATCTCTTCCGCGCGGCCGTGCCCCAGGTTGGGGTCATGGACATGCTGCGGTTTCAGAAGTTCACCATCGGATGGAACTGGATTGCGGACTACGGCTCAAGCGACAACTTGGAAGAGTTTCAGACACTGTATCGGTATTCTCCCCTGCACAATATTCGCCCGGGCGTGAGGTATCCTGCGACGCTCATCACCACCGCGGATCACGATGATCGAGTGGTGCCGGCGCATTCCTTCAAATACGCTGCTGCGCTGCAGGAGAAGGCGAGTCACGCCAACCCGGTATTGATCCGCATCGATACACAATCCGGTCACGGGGCCAGCAACACCAGCAAGGCGTTGGATACAGCGGCCGACATTTATTCCTTTCTCCTGTACAACCTTGGAGTGACGCCCCGGTTACCCTAACCCTGAAATTGCCGCTTTTTAACCTGGCGCCCACATTCCTGGATACTTCGCGTCTATTACTAGAGGTACATACGTGCCTGCCACGGGCCATGGTTTGGCTATGGACGCGGGGGACATGTGGTACCTTGGATCATTTTCAGAAGCAAAGAGGCTGTACCGACGGAAATGGCATCTCGCAGTCGGGTGGGCGAATCTATTAAGAAGTCGGGGTGGGGATGAAGACCATGGTCAAACGCAAGAGTGCGGTTCTGCTCAAAATGCAGTCGCTGGGAACACTGGTCGGCGAGTCTGCATTCAGGCCGATGACCGGAGAATCGAAGAACCCCATCCTGGTGTCGCCGGATGAGTTGGGCATCACCTTCATTGGCCACTCATCGTTCCTGATCCAGATTGGTGGGCGTAAGTTGCTCATGGATCCCGTGTTCGCCGAGCGGCTGATCGCGTTGCGGCGCTTGCGCCGGCCGGGCGTCAAGATCAAGGAACTGCCTGCCATCGACATGGTGTTGCTTTCCCACGCGCACATGGATCACCTCAATCGGCCATCCTTGCGCCGGATCGTCGCCCATACCAGGAAGCTGACGGGGCGAGCGCCGATTGCCGTTGTGCCTTGGGGAGTGGAAGACCTGGTCAGCGACCTGGGTTTTGCCCGTGTGGTCACCATCGAGTGGTGGCAGACCAAGTCGATCAGCGGTCTTGAGATCACCATGACGCCGTGCAAGCACTGGGGAGCGCGCCTCTTCAAGGACACGCATCGGGGGTTCGGCGGTTACGTGATCCGGGGCGGCGGTCACGTCCTTTACCACTCCGGCGACACCGCGTATTTTGACGGCTTCGCCAAGATCGGGCAACGTCTGAAGCCGGAGATCGCATTGTTGCCCATCGGGGCCTACAGTCCGGACAGCTATCGCGGCGTGCACACCTGCCCTGAGGAGGCGCTGCAGGCATTTCTCGACCTGGGCGCGCGGCAAATGATCCCCATGCACTACGGAACCTTCCGGCTTTCTCAGGAGCCAATGGAAGAGCCGGTGGAGCGGTTGTTGGCAGCTGCAAAGCGCGCCGGAGTCGCCGGATCCGTTTGTGTGCTCCCGGAGGGAGATACGGAAGTGATTCGACCGGTACCTATTCCCGCGCACAAACGCCGCGCCGCCCAAGGTTAGTCTGCGGAAAAATTCTCTCAACGAAGGGCACGGCTTCAGTCGTGCCGAAAATGATTCAGAATACGGCGGCCTCCGGTCCGCGTGAGAACTACTCTCTCCAAATTGAGTCCCGTAGGGACGGCTGAGAGTAGCCCAGGACGTGAGTCCTGGGTTGGATTTGACAGCACGGACCAGTCCCGTAGGAGTCTGTGTCGTAGCACATCGGAGCTGAGCTAGAGTTGACCATTTCCGTATCAATGACGATGAATTCTGCTGGTTAATTCGTATAGCTTTTCGTCGATTTCTTAGCTACGACACAGACTCCGTAGGGACGGCTGAAAATTCCCCAGGATGCAATCCTGGGTACTCTCCCTCTGAAATCAACGTTCGCGGTACGGGACAGCCAACCCAGGACCATGTCCTGGGTAATATTCAGCCGTCCCTGCGGGACTTAATTTGGAGAGGGTAGCTTTCACGCAGACTCGGAAGCCCTCTCCGATCGCATAATCACAGCGGCTCGGCTGAAGCCGTGCCCTTCGTCCAGCGAGTTTTTCCGCAGCCTTCTAGGGCGCAGTGGATGCTTGATTTACTTGCGCCGCACCGGGTCGCAGTTTCCACCACAGCCCGCGCAGTGCCTTCACCACCCAGCGCATCATCAAGACGGTCACCAGGAGCAGCGCCAGCGTGATGCTGGCGGCTGCCCAGGGATGCTGTGTGGCCAGCCAGGTGATGCCCACCGCTGCGACATCTTCGGTACTGCTCAGGGCAATGTTTGACACCGGCTCCGGACTGGGGGTGACCAACGCCCGCGCCGCAGTCTTCGAGCCATGTGCGGCCAGGGCGATCGCCGCGCCCACCGCGGTGGCCAGCACCTGCATACCGGGGGTCAACTGAGTAGTGGCCCGGTAAGCCAACAGCGCGGCAATCGGCACGCGGATAAAGGTGTGCAGCCCATTCCACAGCAAATCGAATCCGGGAATTTTATCGGCCACGAACTCGACCGCAAAGAGGGTTCCGCTCACGCCGATAATCCACCAGTTGGAGAGCCCTTCAAGACCGGGCGGCAAGGCTACCCAATGCGCATGAGCCAGCAGGCCAAGCGTCAGCACGGTCGCGTACACATTGAGCCCGGCCGCGAAACTCGCGGCGATGACCAGCGCAGCAATGGTGCTCGGCGTAAAAGCCATGATCGGGAGAATTCTAGACCTTTCTAAGCGCCTGCGCCTGCTGAGGGCAGTACCGCGTAGCTGGTGCTAGTGCGAAAGGGGGCTTTAAACCGGGATCTTTCAGGAGGGCGATGCGGCTGGCAACCAACGCCAGCCGCACCGGATGTTGCTCTCTTGCGGGTAACGCTTAGTGTGCAGCGACTACTTCCTGCTTGCCTGCGCCCATTTTGGCCAGACGATCGGCCAATAGCTTTTCCAGCTTCTCCAGCGCCTCGGTGAAGCCCTCAATGCCTTCCTTCAGCTTGTCATGCGCCATGCGATCGGCCTCATGCATTTTGTTGAAGGTGGCCTCGTCCATTGCGATCTTCTCAATTTGCAAGCCCTGCGCATTTTTGGGATCCAGTTTGCGGGGCAGATCACCCTCGGTCGTCTGAAGCTCTTCCAGCAGCTTGGGCGCAATGGTGAGCAAATCGCAGCCAGCCAGTTCGCGAATCTCCCCGATATTGCGGAAGCTTGCCCCCATCACCACTGTCTTGTAGCCAAACTTCTTGAAGTAGTTATAAATCCTGGTCACCGACTGCACGCCCGGGTCGTCTGCGCCCTGGAAGTCCTTGCCCGTGTCCTTCTTGTACCAGTCGAGGATGCGCCCCACGAAGGGCGAGATCAACGTTACCTTAGCCTCTGCGCATGCGATGGCTTGATGCACACCAAAGAGCAGCGTCAGGTTGCAATGGATGCCTTCCTTCTCCAGTTGCTCCGCGGCTTTGATGCCCGGCCAGGTGGAGGCGATCTTGATCAGCACACGCTCCCGCGAAATGCCTGCCTCGTCATACTGCTTGATGATCTCGCGCGCCATCTTCATGGTGCCGGCAGTGTCATACGATAACCGCGCGTCGACTTCGGTCGAAACCCGACCGGGGACGATAGCCAGAATCTTCTTTCCGAAGGCCACTGCCAGGTGACGGAAGGCAAGATTGGCTACGTCGCTGTCCTTGGCGTGGGGACCGAGCTGTTTTCTCGCCTCGAGGAGCACTCCATCTACGATGGGCTGATACTGCGGCATCCCGGCGGCTGCGGTGAGAAGAGAGGGATTGGTCGTGGTGTCCTGGGGTTTGAATTTTTCGATCGATTCAAAATCCCCGCTGTCGGCGACGACCACCGTCACTTCCTTAAGCTGTTCGAGCAGTGTCTTGGCCATTTGATTTCTCTCCTTGCGTACACCTTGAGTGTAAGGCTTTGCACTGTTGAGATTCTTAAAATCGCGATAGGTTTCACGGCGCCTTCCGAATTGCTTTCCATCAGGCGATGGGATTGCTCAGCGTTCCAATCCCCTCTACGGTAATGGCCACCCGATCGCCGGGCTGCATGGGAGCCACCCCGGCCGGAGTGCCGGTAAGGATCAAGTCCCCTGGAAACAGCGTCATGGCCGCTGTGATATAGCGCAGCAAATGGTCGATCGAAAAGATCAGGTCGCGCGTATTGCCGTCCTGGCGCACCTCGCCGTTGAGGCGGGTGGTGATACCAATTCCCAGGTTGGGATCCACTTCATCGGTAACCAGCGGCCCAACGGGACAGAAAGTGTCAAAGCCCTTGGCGCGGGACCATTGGCCGTCCTTCTTCTGCAGATCTCTGGCGGTTACGTCGTTAGCAACGGTGTATCCGCGAATATAGTCGCTCGGGTCCTCATCAGGACCAATCCTGGTGCAGCGCTGGCCGATAACCACCGCGATCTCACCTTCAAAATCAACCCGCTGGGAGAGCGCCGGGATGCGAATTGCCTCTCCCGGCGAGAGAATCGCGGAGGGCGGCTTGAGGAACAGCAGCGGTTCGGCGGGAACCTCATTGCCCAGCTCGGCCGCGTGCTCGCGATAATTCCGTCCAACGCAGACGATCTTTGAGGGCGCGACGGGCGCGAGCGTTCGCGCCTCGTCGAGCGGCAGCGGATCAAAGGGGTCGCTCGGGTCAACGAAATCACTTGCTGGGCCTTCTTCGAAGGGTAGAATCAGGCGCTCGATCCACATCCGGCCATCGCGATCGACGACCTCGCCGTATTGCGCTCCATACTTCGTTTGCAGGCGGCAGTATTTCATGGGGCTCCTCTGTTTGATTTCCTGGGTCGCTTACTGGCTGGGTAAAGTCTCCTCAACCTCTTGGGAACGCTTACTCTCATTGCCACTTTGATCAATCGCCGAAAGGGAATAAGCATACGTATGTCCGGGTTGCACTGCAGTATCCCGATACGAGGTCTCTACCCCCACGGAAGCGATGCGCTGGGCGCCCAGGCTTCCTTGCACATCACGGCGGTAGACACGATAAGCCGCCAGATCGCTCTCGGTGTCCGGGGACCAGGAGAGATCGATGGCGCCGGCTGCGGCATCGGCCACGGCCACCAGCCCCTGGGGAACCGTTGGGGGAAAAACGTCGGTGGTCGCAACCACAATCGTCTCGCTCGGCAAACCCTGTACCTCCACCGATTGTCCGGAGGCAGCCACGGTCGCAACCCGTTCGAGGGCATAGCGATAGCGCTGGTTGAACAGGGCGGAGTTGTCGATCGCGTGACCTGGGTCTACGCCGTCCTTCCCGTGGACCACGAGCGTCTGCGCGGCAGCGGGTGTGGTCGGAGCGAGGGGAGACTTGGGGGTCTCCTGGGTGACTGGGACGTCCAGTTGCAGGCGCTCGATGCGGAAGGACACCGATCGCCCGGGCTCGGCCACCGGCTGCCAGCTAAGCAGGACACCGTCCCCTCGCACCTGCGCGGTCAGTCCGGTGAGGGCGGGTGGGCTCACGCCGGTTGCACTGTAAGCGGTATTCGACGGGCCGGCGGATTTGCCGGCATGGTTATTCAAGAGGACCTCATAGCGCAGCAGGCGGTCTGGTCCCTGGGCAAGATCGCCAGGCAATTCGTCCGTGTAGGACCCTTCCTTACCTGCGGGAAGCGATAGGCTGCCGAGGTTGGCGCAGTCGCCATTCTCCAGCGCGCGGCAGACCTGAACCTTGACCGGGTGCTGCAAGACGATGTGGTCTGTGGTGTGCGTCGGCATGGTCCAGGCCAGGTGGACGGAATTGCCAATCCGAACCGCCGAGAGATTTAAGACCGGCGTCGGAAGGTTGAGGCTGGGGGGCTGGGGCGCTGCCGGTGCTCCACACCCAATGGTCGAGCCGGCAGGCAAAATCGCAAGCAGAACAGCGATGGCTATGTGGTTGATGCGGGGAGCCAAAACCAGGAACCTGCGATTCATGCTCTCCCAACGTAAATCATTCTTTGTTTGCCGCACCTTCTGGCGGAAGCCGCCGGCCCTCACGACGAGCGCAGAACTCCGCGCAGGCCGGCTTCGAGTTCAGGATATTCGAAGTTGAATCCCAAGGCACTCAAGCGAGCCGGCAAGACCCGTTCGCTCTCCAGGATGGTCGCCTCCGCCATTTCGCCCAAGGCCAGCCGCAACGCAAAGGCTGGAACTGGAAGCAGCGTTGGGCGGTGAAGGACACGCCCAAGGGAGCGGGTGAACTGCAAATTCGTCACCGGGTTCGGCGCCACCACATTCACCGGGCCGGCCAGGTCACTTGTCTCTAGTGCAAACTCGATCGCACGCGTCACATCGGGCAACGCTACCCAGCTCATCCATTGCCGGCCGCTGCCTAAGCGGCCGCCCAAGCCGGTGCGAAAAACCAGCAGCATCCGCTCCAGCGCGCCCCCTTCCGGCGAGAGCACGACTCCAAAGCGAAGATGCACCACCCGGATTCCAGCATCCAAGGCGGGCTGCGTCGCTCCCTCCCAGGCCAGGCAAACGTCGGGGAGAAATCCATTCCCTGGCAAAGACGCCTCCGTGAGCACTTCATCTCCACGGCTGCCGTAGATGCCGATCGCCGACGCACACACCAGTACCTCCGGCTTGGGCCGCAGTCCCGCCAGAAGCGTGGCCAGCGCGTAAGTAGGCTTTACCCGGCTTTCCAGGATTTCCTGTTTGTAGGACGAAGTCCACCGCCGGCCAGCCAAATTAGCCCCGGAAAGATGGACGGCCGCGGTTATCCCATCCATCTCCCGGGGACGGCTTATGGGGGTGGCCGCGTAGGGGTCCCACAACCCCGGAACACCCTCGTTCAGGACCCGGGCGCCATGCAACGCCCGCCGATGCAACGAAATAATTGAGATCCGTTTAGCCCTTAGAGTGCGTCCTAGAGATGTACCGATAAATCCTGATGATCCAGTCAACAAAATCCGATCAGCCGTCATCTCACTTGTGCATCCTTTGCGATGCTGGTAGCGAGCCGCCAGCTCTGAAATAATGTTGATGAAAGAGAAAACTATTTTCTTTTGAGCAACATCGTAGGTGTGAATGACATTTCAAATGTGAAATCCAGATGCAATGAGGAGCCCGCGCCGTGGAGAGCAAAGACGCAGCCTTAAATTCCCAGATTGACACCGCCAGTGCCGAAACGTTTATCGCAGAGAAGCGCATTGGTGAACGCATCAAGCGGCTTCGCCTCAAGAAATCGATGGGTCTGGTCGAACTGGGCCGGCACACCGGATTATCCGCCAGCTTCCTGTCCCAACTCGAGACCGGCCGCGTGGTGCCTACACTACGCAACCTTGCCCGCGTGGCCATGGTTTTCAGCAAAGACCTTTCCTACTTCTTTGAAACGGAACCACATACCCTCTTCCGGATTCACCGGAAAAAAGAACGCGTTCGTCTGCCCCAGACTGGTGTGGATGATCCTACCTACTACTTCGAGAGCCTGGGATACATGGTTCCGGATCGGCAATTGGATCCCTATTATGCAGAGTTCGTTCCGCTGAAGAAGAACATTGAAGTCCGGCCGCATGTTCACCCGGGTTATGAGTTTCTCTACATCCTGGAGGGTGAACTGGAAATCCGGCATTCGGAGAAGACGCATGTCCTTACCCCCGGTGACGGAGTGTATTTCGACGCCAGCACGCCGCACGGATATCGCTGTGCAGGCAAGGTAGCGGCTCACGCCATCATCGTGACCATGCACCAGTTGCAGTCTCCACAACCGGCCATGAACTTGCGGCCACTGGGGGCGGCCATGGGGGCGAAGAACCCTGCCTTGAACGTCCCTGCGGGGAGGCCGGCGTCGACTACGATTCCCACCCCCGCCCGCCCCAAGGAGAGCCTCCAGGTAGAGCCCTAGCTTTAGGCCCTACCTACGGGCAGAAAGAAATCTTCAATCTCGCGCCAGCTGCCAACCCGGGGGAAACCGCTCACGGCTGCGTTATGGGGCGCGGAGAAGAGAATGCCCTGGCCTTTGAATCGTTCAAAGTGCCGGAAGGTGTCGTCAATCAGGTAGTCGGCGAGCAGGATGCTTTTGTCTCCGCAGAACACGAAGTGGGTCGGCGGGATGAAGGGGAAGTGACGCCGTAACCACCGGTACTTGGGCCCGAAAGAATTAGGGAACTCCATGGCCGCGGTGGCAATAAAGATTTCGTAGTGTTTGCTGAGCTTGGCGAGAACTTCCTGGCTGTCCGCGAGGACCGGGAGGTCCTCGAAAAAGTCTTCACTGCGAAGGTAGCCCTCCAATCGCTCGTGCCGGTCGGCGGAGACGATATCCCACAGCCACTTGCCTTCCAACTGGTCTTTGGTGATGGCCTCGCCATGGTCACGGTTGTAGCGCGCGAGGTGTTCGCTCAGGGCATCTGCCAGCACCTCGTCCATGTCGACAGCAATTCGTTTCATTCCTAAATGTTAAGCCCTGTGGTCCTTTTCTCGATTCAGCCACGGCCCGGAGGGCCGTCCGCTAAACGTCAGCCCAGCCCGGAAGGGCTGGGATATCAATCCTGAGATGATGTGAAGCGCCGTAGGCGCGGCGTCATACATGCTCTGCAATTCTAGATATGTCCTGCCATGAGACGGGTGCCGCGCCTATGGCGCTCGGAATCCCTGTCGGGGTCGATATCCCAGCCCTTCCGGGCTGGGCTGACGTCTAGCGGACGGCCCTCCGGGCCGTGCATCCATGGCAGACACAGTCAAATCACGAGGCCTGCGTTGTGACTTGGGCGGGATCGAAGTACAGCAATCGCCCACAACTCTCGCAGTTCAGCAGCGTGCCTTCGCGCACCTGGTTCCAGAACTGCGGACGCAATTGCATTTGGCAGGAGAGGCAGCGCTGTCCCGCGGCGCGCGCCAGCGCCGTTTTACGAGAAGAAGAAGCGATGCGGTCGTATTGGGAAAGCAGGGCTTCGGCCACATTTTTCCGTAAAGCGGCCCGTTCTTTCTGGATCGAAGCGAGCTCTTGCTGATGCCCCAGCGAAGCAATCCGAGCCTGCTCTTTTTCCTCTTCGACCAGCTTCGCCTGCTGCGCTAAGGTCTTCCGCGCCTCGAAGCGTTGGCTTTCCAGCGACTCGCTCTTGATCATGCTCGCGAGTTCCTCGTCTTCAATGCGGCGTATCTCCGCCTCAACGAATCCGATCTCATGTTGCAAGGCATGGAACTGCTCGTTGGTCTTGACGCTGCTTGACTGGTCGCGGTACTTAACCAGTTTCTGCTGCTGATCCTTGCGATCGCTTTCCAGTCTTCGGCGCCGCGCCTCTTCCACTGGCACGGCCTTGTCGGCCTGTTCCACCGCCAGTTTGAGCTGCTGCAATTTTTCTTCGATGGATTGCAAATGCCGGGGAACGGCAGCGACGGTTTCCAGCAGTTGGGCTGTCTTGATATCGACCTGCTGTAAACGGATTAGCGACTGCAACTGAACATCCATGCGTGTGGTCTGGAGTCTACAGCATTTTCACTACTGCTGCATACAAAACGGCCACTCCCGACGTGACCGACCGTGCTGAAATGCTCTGGCCCGCCGGCCCGTCGACCTGCGATACACTTCAGGCTCAGAGCCCCTGACGGAGCCCTTCCTTGACACGCATTCGATTCGCCCTGGTGCTTGCGTTTTGCTGTCGCATGTCCGCCTTGGCGGCCGACACCAAGCTGGTCACGGTGGACCAGATTTACCCCCAGCAGCAAGCAACCGAGCCGCCACAAGGCATCGCCTGGAGTCCCGACGGCACCCGGCTCAGCTATGTCGCCGACAATGGTGATTTGGTGGCCGTCGAAGGGGGAACGGGAACGCCGCAGGTGCTGGTCGACCGCGCCAGGATGCAGTCCCTGAATCCGCCGCTCACCTCAGAGCATGACCTCAACAATCGCGCTCGCTATAAGCAAGCCAGTTATATCTGGGTACCCGACTCCAAGCACCTGCTCTTCGATTCCAATGGGCAGCTGTGGTTCTTCGATCTGGCGACCAAGACCGGCCTGCAGATCGCATCGACCGGTGCGGGCAGTGGCGATGATCCCAAGTTCTCTCCAGATGGGGCCTACCTCTCGTACGTTCGAGGCCACAATCTCTATGTAAAGAAATTGAAAGACAACAATCCCGCCTCGAGACTGACAGACTCGCAAGCAGACACCACGCTCGATGGCGAGGTGGACTGGGTCTATGAGGAGGAGCTCGACGTACGCAGTAACTATTTCTGGTCGCCAGACTCGCGGCGGATAGCGTACCTGCAAATGAACGAAACCCCGGTACCCGAGTACCCCATCGAAGACTGGATCCCGATCCATGCCACTGTCGACCGCCAACGTTACCCGCAACCCGGAGATCCGAACCCCGTGGTGCGTGTTGGAGTGGTAGGCGCCAATGGCGGACGGACCAAGTGGATCAACCTGCCCCTCGACAACGGGAGCGATTACATCCCGCGCTTTGGATGGCTCAATGCCAGGACATTGTGGATTGAGACCTTGAAGCGCGATCACAAGACGCTGACGCTGTATTTCGCCGATCTCTCGACGGACGAGTTAAAGCCAGTGCTAACCCGGACGGACGACAAGTTTCTCGACGACTCCTATGACTTGACCCTTTTCGCCTCAAACTTCCTGCTTACCAGTTGGCGGGATGGGCACAACCATATCTACCTCTATGCTTTCGATGGAGCGAATCCCCTGGCCGCCCAGGCCAGCCTGGTCAAGCAACTGACCGGCGGCAATTGGGAAGTGGGCGATATCGTGGGGGTGAATGAGGTAACGCGCACGGTCTACTATCTCTCCAACGAGGGGGACCCGCGCCAGCAGCAAGTCTGGGTGATCGGACTGGATGGCCAGGGCAAGCACCAGGTGAGCCGCTACGGAGAATGGCACGAGCCGATCTTCTCCCCCAACACGAATTTCTTTGCCGATACGATTTCTTCCTCCACCACGCCGCCCGTGCTGGATCTGTGCCGCCACGACCACGACTGCCAGACCCTTTGGAAAGCGCCGGCGCTCGACACGGTATTAACACCGCCGCTCGCCGTCGAATCGAAGGCTGCAGATGGCGCTACCACCCTCTATGGCCGATTGGTGTTGCCCGCAGGCAAGTCGGAAGCGGCGAGTGTGCCTCTGATTGTGAATCCTTACGGCGGCCCCCACGCGCAAATGGTCAACGGAAAATGGTCGGCCGAAGAGCGTCTCTTTGATCAGGTGCTGGTGCAGCGTGGTTTTGCCGTCCTGCACGTGGACAACCGCGGAATGGGGGGCAGAGGGCGTGATTTTGCCCAGGCGGCCTATCATGACTTTGGACCGGTACAGCTAGGCGACCAAATCGCGGCGCTTGATCAAACCCTTCGGGCCTATCCCCAACTTGACCCCAAGCGCCTCGGCTGGTGGGGTTGGAGTTGGGGTGGTACCTTCACCCTTTATGCCATGACTCATAGCGACCGTTTTCGTGCCGGAGTTGCCGGAGCTCCGGTGACCGACTGGCAGAACTATGACAGCATCTACACCGAGCGCTACCTTGGTACGCCGGCAACGAATGAAGATATATATCGCGACGACTCAGTGCTGAACAGCGCGCCCAACCTCAAGGGACGCCTACTGCTGATGCAAGGCACTGGGGATGACAACGTACACCTGGAGAATTCGATCCAGTTCATTCAGAAACTGATCGATGCCGATTTGCCTTACGATTTGCAGCTTTATCCGCGCAAGACGCACGACGTCGGTGGCGCTGCTGCCACCACGCAGTTGTATGGCCGCATCCTGGAACATTTCGAGCGTTATCTCATGCCCCCGGAGTTGCCGTGATGCATCCTGCGGAAACTGACACCACGCGTGACCTGGTGCGCGGCCACGCGACGCTCGGCGATCTGGATCTGACCATCCTGACCGATGGCACCTACCTGCTGGATGGCGGCGCCATGTTCGGCGTGGTGCCGAAACCGTTGTGGGAGAAGCGCGCGCCGGCCAATGAGCGAAACCAGATTCTGCTCGGAACCAATACCGTCGTTGTACGCACCGGCAAACATACGGTGGTGATTGAGACCGGCATCGGCAACAAGCTGACGGAAAAACAGCGCGGCATCTTCGCCGCCAGGCAGCTCTTGCTGCAGAGCTTTGAAGCCGCGCAAATTAAACCCGAGCAAGTGGACATCGTGATCAATACACATCTGCACTTCGATCATTGCGGATGGAATACGACGCTGAGAGAAGATGGCAGCATCGCGCCGACGTTTCCCAATGCGCGCTATTTCGCGCATCGCGGAGAAGTGGAGCACGGCCATCTACAGCTGGAGCGCGATGCTGTCAGCTATATCAGCGAAAATTACGATCCCCTCATCGCCAGCGGGCAAATGACTCTGCTCGATGTTCCTGGCGGGGGTAGTACGGAGATTGTTCCCGGGGTGAGTGTCGAGGTGTTTCCTGGCCATACCGCACAGATGATGGCGGTGATGCTGGATTCAGGAGGAAGCAGGGCCTGCTACATCTCGGACCTGGTGCCCACCAGCGCGCATCTGGACGTGACCTGGGTGATGGGTTATGACCTCGACCCGCTTACTTGCATAGAGCAGCGCAAACGCTTTCTAAGCCGCGCGATCCCCGAACGATGGCTGATCCTGTTTACCCACGATCACCATCATCCGATGGGATACGTGGAATGGGGTGCGAAGGGTAAGCCTGAGTTCGTGAAACAGGCCGGTTGAGAAGGAGCCCCGGCAGGTCTGTGAGGCGAGTATGCCTTGGTCTCTCACGAACGACGGGTGCCCCAAGCTACCCACTTCAAATCGAGTCCCGTAGGGACGGCTGAGAGTTGCTGAGAGTAGCCCAGGACGTAGTCCTGGGTTCGCATGTGTCAACGAGCAGTCCCGTAGGAGTCTGTGTCGTAGCTAAGAAATCGACGAAAAGCTATACGAATTAACCAGCAGAATTCATCGTCATTGATACGGAAATGGTCAACTCTAGCTCAGCTCCGATGTGCTACGACACAGACTCCTACGGGACTCAATTTGGAGAGGGTAGTTTTAGTACCCGTCTTTCGAATGCACAAAAAGAGGCTGGAACGCCGAACACCTACACGCTCGACGGCAAGTCGAGAGAACGCAACGTCTCTAGAACACCTGGCGGTGAAAGACTTCGTCCTTTTCTTTACAGGGCGAACAAGCCGCCCCGATACCACAGGCCATGAGCAAGGCCGCCCCGATGGTGACGAGAATTGCCGGACCGTACGACTCAAACTGGAAAAACCAGCGTGCGAATGTGTGTAAATGGAGAGAATGCATCTTAGTACTCCACGCTTTATGAAACCCTAAACCCAGAGAATGGTTTTCTGGGATACGAAATTTTTTCGGAAGTGGCTTCCCTTTATATGTTAGACGCGTCCACGCTCCCAAAAAACTATCGATGGCACAAAGATTAGCATCGCCATAGAAAATGCGAAATGGGCAAAAACTGGGGTGATGTGACCGTTTCGTCGAACAATACGTTCCCAATGGGGGATCCCCGCCTGCGGTGGCTGTTTCTGGATCTCAACTCCTACTTTGCGTCGGTGGAGCAGGAGCTGCGGCCGGAGTTACGCGGCCGGCCCATGGCCGTGGTGCCGCTGTTGGCGGACACAACCTGCTGCATCGCCGCCAGCTACGAGGCAAAAGGATATGGGGTGCGTACCGGAACCCAGGTTGGCGAAGCCAAGCGGCTCTGCCCTGGCATCGTGCTGGTGGAGGCCCGGCATGAGTTGTATGTCGACTACCACCATCGGGTCGTGGAAGCCGTCGAATCCTGCCTTCCGGTCACTTCAGTGATGTCGATCGACGAGATGGCTTGCCGGCTCTTGGGCAGGGAGCAGCCTTTGCTGGCTGCGCTGGAGCTGGCGCGCGAGGTCAAAGCCGCGGTTCGCCGCAAGGCCGGGTCGACTCTTCGCTGCTCGGTTGGGCTGGCGACCAACCGGTACCTTTCCAAAGTAGCCTCCGACATGGAGAAACCGGATGGCCTGGTGGCCTTGACGCCTGATCTGCTGCATGATGCCTTGTCCGCGTTGACGCCGCGCGACCTGCCCGGCGTGGGCGCGCGGATGGAGAAGCGGCTGCACCAGGCCGGCATCCGCACCATGGAGCAACTGCTGGCGCTCGATCGCGAGCAGTTGCACACGGTTTGGGGCGGCATAGGCGGCGAAAAGCTGTGGCACTGGCTGCGCGGGGAGGATTTTGGCGACGCTGAGCTGGAGCACGCGAAGTCGATCGGCCACTCGCATGTTCTGTCGCCGGAACTGCGCACCCCGGAGGGCGCGTATGCGGTGGCCAACAAGCTGCTGCACAAAGCCGCGATGCGGCTAAGGAAAGCCCGTCTTTGGGCCTCGAATATGACCTTGACCATTCGTTTCGCGGTGGCCAGCTCGGCCGCCTCTTCCAAACATTCTTCCGGCATTCACCAGCAGCCGTGGGCACAAAGCACCCAGCTGCTGGAATGCCAGGATAACCAGACACTCCTGGAAGGATTGCAGCGCCTATGGAGTCAACGCCCGGCAGACCGGGCCCATCAAAAACCGTTTTTCGTGGGCGTTTCCCTGGGCAACCTGGTTCCTGACCACCTGCACACTCTTTCCCTCTTCTCCGGCCTCGAAGAAGAGGGAAAGCGGACTCGGCTGTCGAGCACCATGGATCAAGTGAATTACAAGTACGGGACGAACACCCTGTGTTTTGCCAGCATGCTGCTGGCGGGTGCGGCGGCGCCTACGCGCATCGCCTTCTCCAGCATTCCAGATCTGTTTTGAGCTTTGCTCCTTGAATATCGTTGGCGGCAGCATCTACCGGGGCCGGTTGGCGCCCTCTCCCACCGGCTTTCTGCACCTGGGCCATGCCCGCACCTTCTGGATCGCCCAGCAGCGCGCGCTCGCAGCCCAGGGCACGCTGATCTTGCGCGACGAGGATCTTGATCCTGAGCGCTCGCAGCCACATTTCCGCCGCGCCATGATGGAAGACCTGCGCTGGCTTGGCCTCGAATGGCAGGAGGGACCCGACGTGGGCGGTCCCTTCGGGCCATACACGCAAAGCCAACGGCACGGCCTCTATCGCGACGCCTGGCAACGTCTGCTGGCCGGAGGATGGCTCTACCCCTGCCGTTGTTCGCGCAAGGACCTGGCGCAGGCAATGCAGGCTCCCCACGATGACGAAGGCATCTATCCCGGAACCTGCCGCCCGGCCACCATGCCGTCCGGTGGAGTCGAATCGTCCATCGGCGCCAACTGGCGCTTTCGCGTGCCCGATGGAGAAACCGTGGCCTTCGAGGATAAGCACTTTGGCCCCCAGCGGTTCGTCGCCGGGCGGGACTTTGGCGACTTCCTGGTTTGGCGCCGGGACGATCTTGCCTCTTATCAACTCGCCGTCGTGGTCGATGATGCAGCCATGGAGATCACCGAAGTGGTTCGCGGCGCTGACCTGCTAAAGTCCACTGCGCGACAAATACTTCTGGCGCAGGCGTTGGGCGTCTCCTCGCCCGCCTGGTATCACTGCGACCTGGTCGTCGATCAACAAGGGCAGAGGCTCGCCAAGCGCCATGACGCGCTAAGCCTGCGCAGCCTGCGGGAGCAGGGGAAGCACCCGCAGGAGCTGGTATCCGCCTTCCACACAACCGAGGGATTTTCCAGCGCTCTCGATGTACGACAATAAAGTGTGGCTTCAGACTTCGCCCAACTCGTAAAGCAGCAGGCGGACATCGTTCGGATCATCGGCGACTACATCACGCTGAAAAAATCCGGAGCTGGAACCATGAAGGGTCTTTGCCCCTTTCACGGGGAAAAGACGGCATCGTTCTCGGTGCACGCGGTGCGCCAGTTCTACCACTGCTTTGGTTGCAACGAGTCGGGCGACGTTTTCTCCTTCGTACAGAAGATTGAGAACGTCAGCTTCCCGGAAGCCGTAAAACTCGTTGCCCAAAAATGCGGCATCGCACTGCCCAAACGGGAATTCTCCTCGCCAGAAGAGGCACAGGAGAGCCGCCAGCGCGGCAAGCTGCTCGAATTACACGAGTTGGCCACAAGCTGGTTTGAGGAGCAGTTGCGTTCGGCAGAAGGCGCCCGGGCGCGCGAATACCTCACCAGCCGTGGTCTGACGACGGAGGCCATTGCCAAGTTCCGCATCGGCTATGCTCCGGATTCGTTCAACGCGCTACGCGACCGCCTGCAGGGAACCGCGCCTCCCGATCTGCTGCGGCTGTCAGGCCTGTTTTCGTCCAAAGAACAGCCGGACGGCTCCGCCGGACCGCTGTATGCCCGCTTTCGCAAACGGATCACGTTTCCTATCCACAACGAGTCAGGGCGCGTCATTGCCTTTACCGCACGAGCGCTCGATAGTGAGGAAAAGTCCGGGCCCAAGTACATGAATTCGCCCGAGACCCCGCTCTATTCCAAGGGGCAGGTGCTTTTTAATCTCGATAAGGCGCGGCAGGCCATCCGCGAGCGGACGTTTGCCCTGCTGGTAGAAGGCCAGATGGATTGCATCACCGCCTACATGGCCGGATTTCACAATGTGCTGGCCACCAGCGGAACGGCATTTACCGAGATGCAGGTCCGGTTGCTCAGCCGCTACACCAAGCGTCTCATCGTCAACTTCGATCCCGATACCGCCGGCGCCAACGCCGCGGAAAAGTCGATCGCCTTGCTCACCGAGGAGGATTTTGACGTTAGGGTCGTCACTCTAGAGGGTGGGCTCGATCCTGACCGCTTTATCCGCGAGCGAGGCATCAAAGCCTATGTGGGCGCAGTTGAGGCGGCTAAACGCCATTCGGATTACCTGCTGGAGCGTGCGATGCAGCTTTTCCCTTCCCGGACGGCTGACGGTAAGACCAAGGCCCTCAACTACCTGCTGCCCCACATCCGGCGTATGCCCAACCGCATCGTTCGGGACGAGTTCGCATCCGACGCCGCCCAGAAGCTGGGCATAGATTCAGCCCTGGTAAGGGAGGAACTGCACCAGGCGGCGCGCAAACGCCGCGACCAGGTGAATCCCTCCAGTCTGGACAACCTCAACGAGGCGGAGAGGGTGCTGCTGCGGGCCATGGCCGCCGCTCCCGCAAGCCGCATCTTCCTCCGCGTTTGCCAGGGCTTAGACAGCCAACCTCAGTCGTTCGAAGGGCTTGCGGTCGCTACGATGCTGGGTCTGTTGCGCGATCGCGGTGCACTGGAGCCCCTGGCAGCGCTGCCTGATCCCGGCCAGCGCACGCTACTGGCCCAGGTTTTGCTACGGGAGGCCGGCGAGGTGGAAATGGAGCAGGTAGAAGCCGCCCTGGAGTCGCTGAAGTATCGCCACCTGGAAGCCCTGCAGCGCCGGGTTCGCGCTGACATTGCCGAGGCGGAGCGGCGTGGCGATTTGGCTCAATTAGCCGTTTTCATGGCGCAAAAACTCAAGGTTGACCGGCAGATGCGGGACGCTGACGCTTAGTTCCAAAGATGTACGTAGTACCACAACCGCTGTAGAAACCAAATGGCCGGATTTCCATCTAACCTAGTGGGCTTCGGATTAGGACTGGGGTGGGGTGTCGTTTTGGGAGCAGCTGGGGAGCACACTCCATTCCATGATATTCTATAACTCTTTGAAGGACGTGCGTCTACTTGCCCAAACGGTTCATCAACCGTCCGGAATATGCCCTTAGCGGCTCGCATAGCACCCTGTCCTTTCTTAGCACGGACCGATCCGAAAAATAAGGCACGGGATAGGATTTGCTTGGCTATCGAAGACAAGTACGAAGAAGATATTCAGAAACTGATTGATGCGGGTAAGGAAAAAGGTTATTTGACCTACAACGAGGTCAACGACCTGATTCCTGGTGACCTGCATTCACCGGACGATCTCGACGATCTGCTGACCACCATCGGGACCCAGGGCATTGATGTGCTCGAAGGCGGTCCCAAGTTTGGCGCGGATAAGTTCGAGAGCGAGGGTGAGGAGGGCGAGGATGTTGAACTCGACCTTACACCGGGCACACTCGAGAAAACCAATGACCCCGTTCGCATGTACCTGCGCGAAATGGGCACTGTTCCACTACTGACCAGAGAAGGCGAAGTTGAAATCGCCAAGCGCATCGAGCGCGGGCAATTGCGGGTACTCAAGGCCATTTCCCGTTCGCCCATCGTCATTCGCGAGATCGTCGCCCTGGGCGAAGACCTCAAGCGTGGCGTGCGCAACATCAAGGAAGTGGTGATCTTCGACGAAGAAGAGATCACCGAAGAAATTCTGCAGGCGCGCATCCGGGTAACTATCGGCCGCGTCGACACCCTGCTCAAGCACCAGAAGAAAGCGTCTCTGCTGCTGGAAAAGCTGGACACGATCAATCCCAAGGCGAAAGCCAGGGAACATCGCAAGACGCGATGGATGATGAACCGCGAGCGGGTAGAAGTCTCGCGCATCGTCCGCGAACTGAAGTACACCAACGCGGAACGCAAGCGGCTGCTGGACAAGGTCAACAAGACTGTCGATGCCATGCGCATGCTCGAGCGGCAGATCAAGTCGCTCGAACAGAAGCACGACCAGTCGAAGAGCGAAGAGCTGCGCAAGGAATACCGCCGCCAGCAAAAGAACTGCAAGACCGACCTGGAAAAGCTGGAGCAGGAGGCCGGCGTTTCCATCGCCGAACTCAAGCGCACCCAGCGCGAGATGATCCAGGGCGATATGGACGCCGAGCAGGCCAAGCGCGAGCTGATCGAGGCTAACCTGCGCCTGGTGGTTTCTATCGCCAAGAAGTACACCAACCGCGGTCTGCAATTCCTCGATCTGATCCAGGAAGGCAACATCGGTTTGATGAAGGCGGTCGATAAATTCGAGTACCGTCGTGGTTATAAATTCTCCACCTATGCCACGTGGTGGATTCGCCAGGCGATTACCCGCGCCATTGCCGATCAGGCCCGGACGATCCGTATTCCGGTGCACATGATCGAGACCATCAACAAGCTGATCCGTACTTCGCGGCAGTTGGTGCAGGAGCTGGGGCGCGAGCCTACCTCGGAGGAAATTGCCCGCCGGATGGACATCCCGGTGGCCAAGGTCCGCAAGGTGCTCAAGATCGCACAGGAACCGATCTCGCTCGAAACTCCGATCGGCGAGGAAGAAGATTCTCATCTTGGCGACTTCATCGAAGATCGCCAGGCGGTCTCGCCTTCCGAAGCGGTGATCAGCGTCAACCTGAAGGAATATACCTCGCAGGTGCTGCGTACCTTGACTCCGCGCGAAGAGCGTGTGATCAAGATGCGCTTCGGCCTGGAGGATGGCTCCGAGCACACGCTGGAAGAAGTGGGTCAGAGCTTCCAGGTAACTCGGGAACGTATCCGGCAGATCGAAGCCAAGGCGCTGCGCAAGTTGCGGCATCCTTCACGCTCACGCAAACTAAAGGCCTTCGTCGAAGGCGTCCGCGAATAGAAAACAAAGCGCCTGCCCTCATCGGGGCAGGCGATTTTTCTTTGACTCGTCGGCCATCTCGTCATTGCGACGTTACCCTGCGTAAATCCATCTAAACACTGACACCATAACCATCCAGGAGTGACCCGTGCCCCCGACCCACCCCGAAGCGATAGAGAAGTTGAAGCATGCGCCCGAAGTAGCCGGCGTGGAGGATTTGATCCGCCGCCGCTGGAGTCCGCGCACCTATTCCGACAAGGAAGTACCGACGGCTGAGCTCAAGAGGCTATTTGAAGCAGCGCGCTGGGCCGCATCCTCTTCCAATGAGCAACCGTGGCGATTTCTGGTAGGCCGGCGAGGCGACGAGACCTATCAGAAAATATTCAACACGCTGGTCGAGTTCAACCAGTCATGGGCTAAGAGCGCGCCGGTATTGGTGCTGTCGGTGGCGAAAAAGACCTTCACCAGCAACGGCAATCCGAACGCGTACGGCTGCACGACACCGGCGCGGCCATCAGCGAACTCTCGCTCTGCAGGCGACCGCGGACGGACTGCACACCCATTCCATGGCCGGCTTCGATCGCGAACAGGCGCGAGCATCCTTTGCGATTCCTTCTGACTATGAAATCGGCGCGGTCACCGCAATCGGATATTTCGGCGATCCGGCCAGCTTGCCCGAGCACCTGCACAAGATGGAAGTATCTCCGCGCCAGCGGAAGCCTCTTGAGGAATTTGTGTTCTCCGCCTGGGAGAAGCCGGCGCAATTCTGAAGTGCATGAGAAAGATCCTGCTCTTCGTCAACCCGGTGCTGCAGCAAACAGGAGCAAGGCGCAGAGATATCGCTCGCGTTCATAGTGTCTTCCGCGAGGCAGGCGCCGCGGTCGATATTCTGGAGACCGGCGAAAACCGAGCCGCCGGACCGAAGGCAGAGCGGGCAGTAGCAGAAGGCTACGACGCCATCGTCGTCTGCGGCGGCGATGGCACCATCTTTGACGTCATTCAGGGGCTCGCCGGCTCCGCCGTACCGCTCGGGCATCATCCCTTTGGCACCGGCAACGTGATGGCGCAGAATCTCAAGATGCCTAAGGATCCGGTTGCCGCGGCGCGTTGGATTCTGCGCAGCCGCCCGGTCCCGGTGCCCTTGGGCAAGATTACCTGCTGCGTCCCTGGAGGCCGGCAAAGCTGGCTGTTCGCGATGGCCGCCGGTATGGGCATGCATGCGGCCCTGATGTCTGAGGCGCGTCGTTCAGGTAAGAGCAGGGTAGGGCGGGCGGCTTATTTCGCCGCCGGGGGCAGGTTGCTGCTCAACCATCCGGTACAGCCCTTCGACATTGCCATCACCACTACAGGCGGGTCTGTCGTCCACCAACAGGTAAGCGAGGCGATCGCGCTGCGGGTGGCGGAGTTGAATCGTTGGCGCCCAGGCGGCGGGCTGACCTTTCCCTTCCTCCGGCTGGCCACGGTTGCGGGTTATTCGCGCTCCCGCCTGGCGCGTGCCACCTACGAGGCCCTCTTTCGTTCCGGAGGAGCGCGCGATCGTGCGCAGGCGGAAGACGCCGCGGCTTACTACCAGGACGTGGTGCGTGTGGTCTGCCGCCCCACCCCCAATCACGAATACAAACAGCCGATCGCGGTCGAAGCGGACGGAGAGGTACTCGGCGCCTCCTGCGCAGAAATCGAAATGGCCGGCACGGATGTGCTGCTGCTCTCGGCAAGCGATTCCCAACGCTATATAGCACAACGTCTGTGCTAATTATGCCGTTGTATACTCTGTCGGTTTCCGGGGTTGGCTGTCAATTCATCCACCGCTTTCCCGACTTGCCACCAAGCCTCCCCACGTTAAACCAGGGTATGCAGAGAAAAGGCAAGTTGTGGAGCCAGACCGGACAGAAGATGCTGAAACAGTTACCGCTGGAAGGCTGGACCGCCATACGGCGGCAAGACTCTCTTGCGCTGTTGCTGCAGTTAGACCAGCAGATTGATCGACAAGGCGGTAGAGCAGGCAGCCAGCTGCGATCCCCAAGCCTGCTTGCTATTGCGGCAAAAGGCGTGGGGCCCATTACCGCGCTGGCCTTTTCCCTCACCATCGGGGATGTCAGCCGATTTAAACATTCCAACCAGGTAGCCAGTTATCTGGGACTGATTCCTGCCGAGTACACCTCGGCCAACAAGCGCCGGCTGGGAGGCATCAGCAAGCAGGGCAACAGTTTTCTCAGGATGCTATTGGTGGAGGCGGGCCAGAGCGTAGTCCGGCTTGATCCGCAGTTCCATAAACACTATGTTCACCTGTGCCGCAACAAGCACAAGGCAGTCGCCAAGGTGGCTGCGGCACGCAAGTTGGCCGTCCGGCTTTACTGGGTCTTACGCACCGAACAAGAAGTCCAGAAAGCCGTACACAACGAGAGCCGCTCGGGGGTGCCCCTGGTCAGCGAAAGCCAGACCGCAACATTGATTGAGTGCTCTCGCATCCAACAGCGCGCTGCAAGCGCTGGAAATGATGGAAAACGCAAAGCACGCGTTTCCCCCATGCCAACGCTTGAGGGTGGAAATGATGGAAAACGCAAAACCCGCGTTTCCCTCATTCCCACCCCGCGGCGGCGGCTGGATGTTCGCAATAAGAATCATGATCAATCCTTTCGGATCGATCGAATCGATGGGTGTTGGTAGGCCTAGCCTAACCATTGAATCTGATCAACGCGTGATGACAAAGGTACCGGCCCTCTACCCCCCTTGGCCATTCACGCGGTGCTCAAACACCGGGCCGGTGATCCCTGCCCTTGACAAAACCTTCGACCTTATCGAGGGGCACCCGTCCAGGGGGCAAGGCTGGTGAGCAAGCGAGGGATTTGTCCCACCACCAACGTTAACCACCGACTACGCGCTATGCCTTGCGAAATCGATAGCCAATATGAGTTTCCGTCAGAATATAAGTTGGATGGGCCGGATCGTCTTCGATCTTCTTGCGTAGCTGGTTAATGACTACCCGCAAGTACTCGCGCTCGTTGCCATAGAGCGGTCCCCATACCGAGGACAGCAGGCGTTCGTGAGGCACCGGGTGACCCGCATGCTCCATCAAATAGCACAGCGTTTCGTATTGTTTCGGCGCCAGGTGAATATCCTCTCCCCGTTTTCTCACCAGGCGGCGTTCGCAGTCCAGCGTGATGTCACCGACTGCGCTGACCGCGTTCGATCGCATCGAAGGCGTTGTAGCGACGGATGACCGCGCGCAGCCTCGCCGCCAGCTCGTGAATCTGAAATGGCTTGGTCACATAGTCATAAGCACCTGCATCCAGTGCTTCCACTTTGTCATTCTCATCGTCGCGCACCGTCAGCATGATGATCGGGAGACGAGGATAGGCCTGGCAGATTCTGCGGCATGTTTCCTTGCCGCCTATCCCGGGCATATTGATGTCGAGTAACACGGCATCATAGTTGACCATGCGCAGCCGGAGTAGCGCCTCCTCTCCATTGCATGCCTCCCCGATCGCGAACCCCAATGCGCCCAGAGTCTCAAAGAGACTTTGCCGAATTCCCGCATCGTCCTCGACCACCAGCACTTTGCTCTTCTGTTCCACTCCTCAATTCTCCTTTGCCGCTCTGGGCAACGTAAGAACGAATGTTGTTCCGTTCTCCGGGTCGCTCGTTACCCAGGTTCGGCCTTGATGCGCCTCTGTGATGCGCCGCACGACGGAAAGGCCAATCCCGGTGCCTGCCGCCCTGTGCTCGGAGCCCGGGCTGCGATAAAAGCGCTGAAACACCTTGTCTCTCTCCTCGGGTGGAATGAAAGACCCTTCGTTGCGGACACTGATCAGCATCTCTGCCGGTTCCTCCTGAACGTCCACCACAATGGCAGAGCCAGGCCGGCTATATTTGGCGGCGTTGTCGAGCAGCTGAAGGAGCGCCATCTGTAACAGTTGTTTGTCAGCCCATACCAGGCTCCGATGTGCTGCAGCGCGAACATTGATAGGATGTCCGCCCAGCTCCCGGGAAGATGCTTCCACGCTGCATTGGATCAGCCGTTAGAGATCGATCTGCTCCCGTCTCAGTTTGAGGTCACCACTATCCAGCCTCGCCGTGCGAAACAAGCGCGAAGTCAGGTCGCTGAGTTGGGCGGCATGTTGATCGATCAGGACGACCAGCCTCTTTTCCGCACCGGCCAAAGTATCCATCGCCAGCAGGCCGGAGCTTGAGCTGCGAATCGTCGTCAATGGACTCTTGAATGCGTGGGCGAGGCCATCGAGAATGGCGGCACGAAGTTGTTCACTCTGCCGCGCTGCCTCCGCACTGGTTTCTGTGGAGAAAGAGCGTGCCCTCTCCATCGCCACAGCGGTCAGCGACGCAGCTGCATTGATCGTAGCCGGTATCCAGCGAATGCCCGCAGATGACAAGCGCTCCGATGGGCCGTATACCCAGCCGCAAGATTCGCCTGGAGGTGCGGGTGGAGAGTCGTTCCCGCTTGCTGTCCATAAAGTAGACGGAGCGTACCTCGTCGTCCGTGACGTCACACTGGCCGCTCCTGCACATATGGAGGTCATAAGCGTTCCATAGAACCACCCCTTCTACGCGAAGGGTGGAGTGAAGAAGGCTTGCGAGCTGCGGTTCCAGCGGCTTCTGCCGGTCGAGAAGCAGGATACTCTGACTTAGTTCATACAGTTTCTGTAGCTGCGACTGATGCAACTCCGACTCACGAGCATGGCGACTGACCTGGTTGGAGAGACTGCTGACGACCAGAGCGCACGCTTTCGAAAGCGCCCAAAGCCACCCAGTCATGTGGGTCCGCCATGTAGAACTTGAACAGAGGTTCGGTGAAGAAGTAATCAAGGCAGGCAACGGAAAACAATGAGACGATGCCTGCTTCAAGAAAGCCCCAGCGCAGCGCAATTGCGGTCACCAGGAAAAGGTGCACCGACGTTGCCGCCGAGAGATTGAAATGAAAGCGATAGGCGACACAGGTGATCAGCAATGACCCCGCGACTCCAGCCGCGATCCTGCCGGCAACCCCGCGGATAAGCCTCCTAGTCATCGTCGCTTGACCTTGAGCAACTTAACTATATCGCCCAGCGCATAAGGAAACCGTTAAGAAGACGCTTATGCATTACCAATGCATTTCGCGATTCACTGGATATGCCGGTCGTTTTCCGGCGTACGAGGTGATTCAATGAAATTTCTTAGAGGCTTTCGCAATCTGATTCAACAAACATCCAAGCTCCATGTAAGTGCGGGCAAAAGCGCACCGCCGAGCGGAATTGCACCCGGCAGAACTCACCCAAGGCTGCCCATGGACAAGAGAAGAGCCAGCTCCTCGCTTGGACGTTCTATCACCGCTTCTTTACGGTTCTCGTCTGCTCTCTGCTTCTGAGCACCTCTTTGCTCGCACATGGGCAGTCCACGTTCGGCAGCGTGCGAGGTGTGGTGCAGGATGCTACCGGCGCAGTTATCTCCGATGCCGAGATCGTACTGCACAGCACGGATGAGAACACCGACCGCACGGCCGTCGCTGATGCATCTGGCGACTTCATTCTGGAGAACGTCAAGGCTGGTAAATACACCCTGCATGCGCACCATAGTGGCTTCGCCGACACGGTGATTTCAGGGATTTCCCTCGAAGCACGCCAGGATTTGCGGCTTACGGTCACACTCAACATAGCGGAACAATCAACCACGGTTCAAGTGACTTCGGACGCCGACCAGATCAACACAGAAAACGCCACGCTGGACGACTCCAAGAGCAACCTGGAGATGACGCAGCTTCCCCTCAATAATCGCGCCACCACCACCAGCCCACTGGGCGCGCTCGGTCTTTCTCCCAATGTGCAGACGGATAGTTCAGGCAACATATCGCTGGGTGGAGCGAGCTCGTCGATGGTGAACTTTTCCGTCGACGGTATCTCGACCGCAAACGTCCGGCAGAATGGTGCATTGCAGGACGCGTATCCGTCGCAGGAAGGAATCGCGGCAGTCAAGGTCACCTCCTTCAACAACAGCGCGGAGTTCTCGCAGATCGGCGACGTCACCTTCACCACCAAGAATGGAACCAACCAGTTTCACGGGAGCCTGTTCGAGTACCTGCAGAATCAGGCGCTCGACGCCGACCCTTATGGCTTCAGTGGGAAGGCGCCGAAGAAGTTCAATACCTTCGGTTTCTCCCTGGGCGGGCCGGTCATCATCCCACACCTTTACAACGGGCATGATAAAACGTTTTTCTTCGCCGACTACGAAGGCAACCGCCGCACCACCGCTGTGGCGCAGCAATTGGAAGTGCCGACGGTTGCGGAGCGGAACGGCGACCTCAGCGGATTCAATACCGCCGGTCAAGCGCCGCTGGCCCCCATCCCATCTGCAAGCATCAGCCCTACCGCGAAGGCACTGTTGAGCTATATTCCGCTGCCCAATGTCAGCGGCCAGGCGGGGTATAACTACGAAACTTTCAATCCACGCCGGCGCGCACGGATGGCGCCGACTTGCGCCTCGACCAGACCATCAGCGCCAAGCAGTCCGCCTATGCTCGCTTCAGCCGGAAGAACATCACCGAGGACTACGCAAATTCCTTTCTTCCTAACGATAGCGATTCCGTTCATAACCGAAGCTTGCTGGTCTCCGACACCTACACCATCACTCCCACACTACTGAACGAGTTTCGCTATGGGTTTACTAACGTCACCACCAGCGTCGACTTTCCCATTCAAGGGTCGGATGCGTTGTCAGAACTCGATCTTACCGGGGTGAATATTAGTCAGCATCCCACCACACATGCCTTTCCTACCTTCAACTTCAGCGCAGGCACTGGTCTAACGCCCATAGGCCGGGACAAAGCAGGTATCACGCAGTCGAAGACAACCCAGTTCAGTGACAATCTCACCTACACTCGGGGCAAGCACACGATGAAGGGTGGCATCGATGTCCGCCGCGTGCGCTACTTCGATCTGGAAAGCTTCGCGCCGGAGTTCGCTTCGGATGATTTCGGCGACTTCATCTTTCAGCCCACCTTCACGGGCAATGCCTTTGGTGACTTTCTCGAAGGCGCCCCCACTACGCTTAACTTCGCGGTCTCCAGCCCGGACGTAGGCGGAACAGCGACCCAGTTCAGCCTCTTCGCGCAGGACGAGTACCAGCTCAATAGCCGATTGACCCTAAGCTACGGCTTGCGCTGGCAGATACTTCCCGGCTTCCAGGAGGATGGCGGCAACCTGGCAAATTTCGATCAGAGAAACAACTCCATCGTGGTTCCGAATGCGCTGGCGGCGTATCTCACGAGCCAAAACATCACTGCGTCGAACGTTGCCTTCCAGCAGTCGTTCAATGCCTGCAATCTGGGCTACACCGCTCTTCCATGCACGCAATATGTGACGGCGAGTCAGGATCACCTGCCGCAGAGCCTGCGTAACACTTACAAAGGCAACTTCCAGCCGCGCGTGGCCTTCGCCTACCGTCCATTTAACGACACCAGGACAGTTATCCGGGGCGGATTTGGCGTCTACACTATGACCAATCTGGGGCCGCTCTCCTTCAACAACAGCGGCAACCCTACATCGAGCCTGCACAGCTACGCGAACGCCAACACTGCCGGACCAAACACGCCACTGATACAGTTTCCGAACACGGCGCCCCAAAGCAGTACCGTGCAGATCGGAGGAGGAAGCCTGGACCAGGGAGTGAATCCGAACTACCGTGATCCGCAGGCCAACCAGTGGAACTTGACCGTGGAACGGGAAATCACCAGCAGCACGGCACTGCGTGTGAGCTATGTGGGCATGCACGCTTACCGGCTGAACATCACCGAGGACCTCAACCAGATCCCCGCGAGCACAACCCCCTTCACCACCACGGCCGCGAGCCCTTATGTCGATCCCCGTTCTCCTTACACCAACTGGACCGAGCTTTACAGTACATTCAACGCGGGTGAGGGCAACTATCGCGCCTTTGTAGTCGACGCCACCCATCGCATGCAGCATGGGCTGTATTTCGATGCCAACTATACGTTGGCCTACAACAAGGCAGACAACCAGGGGGATGCCCCGGCCGCGTTCGCGGGCGAAGTCAACTACGGCCTTCCCATTGCAGATCGCTTCCACATCGAACGGGATCTAGGCAACGTGGAAGGCACGCGCCGGAATCGGATGCTGTTGACCGGTATCTATCAGCTTCCCTTTGGCCGCGGCCGGAACTTTATGAACGGCGGCGGATTTAAGGATGCATTCCTGGGCGGTTGGGACCTGACGACGGTGACGTTGCTGGAAACGGGGCCGTGGCTTACACCGACCATCAGCGGTTCGGCGGATCAGTCAAATACTAACTTAGTCAATCGCGGTGCGATTGCGCGTCCCGACGTAGTGTCCAGTAACTTCTACGCTGGCCAATCCCGTGCGCGGTACTTCAACCTGTCCGCATTTGCCCCCACGCCCGCCGGTGCAGGGCGCTTCGGGAACTCCGGAGTCGGGATTCTGGAGGGACCTGGAACCTCTGCGGTCTCGCTCGGGGTAGCAAAGCAATTTCGCATCACGGAGAAACTTCATGCGCGCTTCGAAACGACCTTTACCAATGTACTCAACCACACCAACTTTGCCCCTCCTGTCACCGCAATCGACAGTTCGACCTTCGGCGCGCTCACAGGTCCGCAAACCGCCGAGAATGCGGGAAACCGCACTGGACAGGCGGCTCTGAGACTGGATTTTTAATTTCCATGCCAACGGATCTCGGATGTCCCGGGGTCCGCTGGTCCGATCCTGAGAGGCTATGACGTTATTGGTTTCACGTGAAGTCAATAACGTCACAGCGTCTCAGGATGACGATTCTGTGGCAGTTTGAAGAAAAACATCCTTAACAAGCTAACGCTTATAGGACGCAGTCGTGGGCTAACCTCAGCCGTACTTCTCACGTCGACTCTTTTAGCCCTGATGAGGATTAACCCACGCGCTGGAGAAATCCGCCCCTAGAAGTTGAAGATCGCCTGAAAATTGAAGTCCCTTACGGCGGAGCCGTGGGAGAAAAAGCCGGTCGCCAGCTGAGTGGACTCGCCGAAAAACGGCGACCCGGTGGTGCCGTCCGGCGGCCCGCCAAGGGTTCCGTTGGGTGGCGCGAGATTGACCACGTTGAAAATATTATGGGCAAAGGCGCTCAACGTGATGCTGTAGCGCCGGTCCACACGGGTGTTCTGGCCACCCGGATTGGGTCCATTGCCTCCCAGCCCCATTCCCGGCATGTGCCCCCCACCGCCTCCAGGGCCTCCGCCACCAACCCTCGCACCCTTGCCTTCTTCCACCCGCGGGCCGACGCCAAAGGTCTTGGCCACCCGCATATTCATGGCGAATTGAACACCAGCATTGCCGTAGTTGATGGGGATGATCCTCGACCCAGCAGGAGGAGTCGCGCTGATATCGAAGTTTCCGTACTTGGTTGTATCCACATCGGCGGGATTCGAAGCCGCGGAGGCGAAGACCGGCCGGTCGTTGAAGAACGAATCCCCATTGTTGTCCTGGCTGAGCTGGACGTTGAACGGCGCGCCCGACCAGGCGCTGAGGAAGGGGCTGATCCTGAAGCCCCAGGGCGCGGTGTAATTAGCGAAGGCAAAGACCCGGTTGCGGACATCGAAGAACTGGCGCCCGTAATCCTGCATGATGTCGTACTGATTGGATGGGTGGTAGCCGGTGCCGCCGGTATCGCCGTTGGCCTTGCTGTAGATGTAGAACCCGGTGAAAGTAAGCTTCCTGCCGTAAGCCACATTCAGGTTAAGGAAAATCTGGTTCTCCTTGAAGACGGCCAGCGAATCGTACTCATAAATGTTGCATGGCGTACCCGGCGCCGCCCCGATTGGATTGGCAGGGCATAAACCCAACGCCGGCCGGCTCCCATCGGGCATGGGGGCATCGATATTGCGCGAGAGCAATTGATGTAAGCCGCGGGAATAGAGATACGTCGCCGAGACGCTTACGCTTTTATTCACCTGATGCTCGATGCCGGTTCCGGTTTCTATCGTGGCAGGCGCATTCAGCCCGGGTTGCGTGCGATAGTAGGTCGGCAACCCAACAGATTCCTGTGTGGTGCTGTTCGGAGGGGTTCCATTGGGGTTGGGCTGAATGGTCTGCACCTGTCCCGTTTGGTTAAGGTTGTAGCGGTCTACATTGAGCAGCAAGTCATAGGTGTATCGATTGAAGAAAATCCCATAGCCCGCACGCAAAACGGTTTTTGGCGGCTTGCCGCTGGGTCCAAAGCCATAAGAAAGGGCAACGCGCGGACCAAAATTGAATTTGTTTGGAATGTGGTTTTGGGTCTCGAAGCGCAGTCCGTAGCTGAGGGTGAAGTTGGGCCGCACCTTCCAGTCGTCCTCAGCGTAAAGACCTAGATCGACTACGCCCACACTCTGGGTCGGAGTCCCAGTGGTGATGGAAAACTGGCTGGGCCTATTTACCTGGTAGTCAACGAGATTGGAATAAGTATAGGTGCCCTCAAAGTTAGCATTCGAATAATTCGTGTCCTGGATATCGCGCAGCCGGCCGCCGAAGCGAAGGTAGTGCTTGGTAAGCGCGAGGGAAGCGTAATTCTGAAACTCGTAGCGAGTTTCAGTATCGTGGATGGCGCCCAGGGGGCTGCCACCGCCTTGAAAATTCTGCAGAACATTGATGGCCGGAGCAACCAGCTGCGGGGTCTGGTCGGTTTGATCACGGACGTATTGGAAACGAGTGTTGTTGACGAACTTCGCCCCGTACACCTGGCTGTCGCTGATCTGAATCCGGTTTTCTACCTCGTTGCTGTTGTAGCCCTGGCTAGGCAGCACGAAGCTTCCCACTCCGCTGTTGCTCCGCGTGTCCTGGTAGTAGCTGTAGCGAACCGTTAAGGTCTGGTTGGGCGTCAACTGATAGTCGATGCGGGGACTGATGTCGGTGCGGGTCTGCGGGTAAGGCACGGCCAGGCTGCACGGCGTGCCGATGGTGTTTACCAGGGCGCCGCTCGCTGGCTCGCAGGTGGCAGGGTCGGGCACGTAAGGCACATTGGCATTGACGATGTTGTTGGCCTGAATATTTCTCCGGTCAAAGCTAAAGAAGAAAGAAGCCTTCTTACCCAACGCGCCGCTTACGTTGCCGTCATATTGCAAGGTATGGTAAGGCGGTTGATTCTGCACGAAGGGATTAGAGGTGTTAAAGACGGAAGCATTGGCATTCATGAACAACTGACCGTGCAGTTTGTCGGTGCCAGGCTTAGTCAGAATCTCAATCCGGCCGTAACCAGGGCTGTCATATTGGGCGGAGAAGGGATTCTGGTTGATGATGATGGCGCGGATCGCCGACTTGGGCGGCAGTTGTCCGCCGGTGAAGCCATCGATGTAGATCTGGCCCCCGCTGGGACCCGCAGCGGGACCCGCCAGCGCGGTGAGTTCGTTCGACAATTCGTCCGGATCGTCGGAAAGGGCGTCGAGGTCCTTGCCCGTCAACACCACGGCGCTCACGTTGTTGTCTGGATCCACGCTTACGCCTGGAGTATCGCCGGAAACCTGTACCTGTTGTTGCTCCATTTGAATCGTAAGCGAAACATCCAGGTGCTGGGTTTGCCCGGCCGCAATCCGTACCGGCGGAGAAGTGAACGGGGAGAATCCGGCGGCCTGCACGGTGACCGTATATTGGCCGGGCGTCAGGCCGGAAATTGCATATTGCCCACTAGCGTCTGACGTGCCTGTGCGGCTCACCCCAGCAGCCGATGTCACGGTGAGCGAGGCCTGGGGAATGACGGCTCCGCTGGGATCGGCCACCTGGCCCCGTAGTGTTCCTGTCACTGTTGCTGTTTGAGCCATGACAGGTTGTACGGCAGTTATTCCGGCAAAAAAGAACACAGTGGTCAGGCAGAGAGCGAGCAGTCGGTTCAAAAGTTCTCCCCAGTGCAGATTTAGACAGATGCAGAGTTGGCAGTTCGGTTGTTTTGCTGCGATGGCTTGGTAATGGAGCGCGCCCGTGGCACGCATTCTTTCCCCGGCACTTACATCGAGTGCTCTATTGCTCTACTGGGACTCCCCACCACCGCCGCCCTCTCCTCCGCCCAGATTCCAGGCGGAAGAAAGCATGGCTTGACTGCCGCTGGTGGAGGCCTGCAGCATAGGCTCGACGCCGGCCACCACGGTGATAGCGGTTGCCGTGTCAGGAGCCTGGCCCTCGGTGGCCACTACGATGACCATGTTGCCTTTGGCCAGATCCTTCAACGCAACCGATGGCGAACGCGCCAACAGCTGCTGAATATCGGCGCCACGGCCCTGACCGCCCCCCTGACCGCCCGATTGACCGCCGCCCGGCCGATCCGCGCCGGGAGCAGGTCCAGCGGACGCGCCCGGTGGTGGTCCGCCAGCTGCGGGCGCCGCCGATCCGTCCGGCCGCCTCGCTCCCCCACCGCTCATGCGCGCCGCCAGCCGCTGCGCCACAGCCGGGTCCAGCTTTTTCACTTCACTGTCAGGCGTAACGGAAATGACCACCGGCTTCTTGGTCGCCGTGTCATTCACCGTAATTGTCGACGCAGCCGCGTTCACCGACTGGATAGGTCCGGCCAGATTGCGGAAGCTTCCGCTGACAATCTCCTCCGCCTCCAGCGTGGTGCCGTCGTCATTTTTTGACCCGCGAGCGCGCAGCTGGTCGCCAGGTTTGATCTGGTCAAGTGAACCTTTGACGGCCTGGTCGAAGCGGACTGAGCCTGGAGCATAGCGGCGAATAATGGTGGTGGACGATACCTGGATGATCAGCGTCCGGGCGCCACCGGCTCCGCTGGAGATGGTCACCGTTCCTGCTGCTGGATCAACTGCCTTAACTAAACCTCCCGCGCCACGCTTCTGCCAGTCTTCCCGCTCCTTTTCCTGCTTCTGCGCGATGTCAGCGCCCTTAATGGCAACCAGCATGCTCGCATCCAGGGACTTGCCATCCGCGTTGGCAGAACCGCGCGCCATGACTCGATCCCCTGTCTGCAGATCGGTCAGGCTGAACGGACTGGCCCCGGCAAGGGTCTTCTGTCCCGGTTCGATGCGCAGTAGCCGGGCGTTCTCCTCAACCGTAACCTGCATGGTGGCGCCGGCATCGTTCTTGACGGTAAGAGTGTTACCGCTCAGCGTCTGGACGGTGCCCAGGAAAGTTACCGGCTTGGCGGCATCTTGTGCTGGAGCTGCTGTTGGCAGCAAGCCCGCAATAGCGAGGATCACTCCGCCAAGAATCACCCGGGTGTTTAGCTTGCGCGTTTTCATTCCTGGCATCGTTCGCCTCGCCTAACGCTCTTTCCCGCTGCTATTTTATGCGCTGCCAATGAAGAGCGAGCGGTTCCTTTCAGGGTGAATCAAAGTTTTACTGGGGCCCGGTCGCACCGCCAACTGGAACTCGCGACGGATACTCCAGGCTGGTGTTTGGCTGGCTGGTTTTTACCCGGATCCCCTGCAGCCCGGGCTTCGCTGTAGAGACGTAGGTCAACTCATATTGGTTTTGCAGCTTGCGCTGGATGTCAGAGAGAAACGGCGCAAAGGAAACTGGGTTGCCAAATCCCTCCAGGTAGACCTTTCCGCCAGTCGCGCCCGAAACCATAGTCAAGTAGTTCTGTCCTCCATCCGTCGCCACAAAACTCCGGTCGAGGCGGCCCTGGCCCCGATAGTAGATGGAATAGACAACCACCCCCGCTTTTTGTGCGTCGCTGGTAGCCGTCTGCACATATGGGTTTTCCGGGTCGAAGCGTGCGCCGGAGTAGCGATCGACGCCATCGGTGACCATGATCACCTCGCGGCGAACGTTCCTATCCCCGCCCGGCCAGTGCTTCACCAGATCCGAGAGGCAAAAATAAGGGCTTCCATTAATTCCCGCGTTCCCAGAGGGCAGGCGGAGAGACTTTGCCGCTAGCGCGTGGTCGTTGGTAAAGTTTTGCACCAGGTTTGGGGTCCCATTGCGCATATACCCAATCGCGACCTGGGCGGTGGGAGGCAGCCCATTTAGAAAGCTACGAATATCATTCAATTGCAGACCCAGGTTGCCGCGGGAAGAATCATCCAATAGCACTACCAGTTGCAAGCCCGAGCGCTCGCCGCGCAATGGAACCCAGCCGGCTACCTCCTGAAGCTTGCGATTCTCGTAAAGGCTGATGGTTTGCTTGGGAACGGTCGTTACGTCCTCTGCTCCTTTTGTGTTCACCGTGACAATGGCACGACCGGTAGAAGTCTCCTGCGCCGATAGGGGCGGCCGGACGCCCAACGTAAATAGCCCAACTGCCACCACCATCGCGAACTTGCAACCACCTGTCTTCATCGTCCAACCCTGGCCCTGCTCATGTTTGAAAGCTGCCGAGCATGCTCCTATATGACGGCAGAGGGGTCCGAAAGGTTCGACCAAAGCTCTAGAATTCCCCCAGTGAACTCCCCGCCTATGATCTTTCGCAAATGGCGCTCTGCTATCCTCGAGGGGAACTGCAATGGTTACTTGGGATTCCGCCCAGCTGATGTAACTTGTTGATACAGTGGGATCAGCAACGGGAGAAATGCTCTAGATGACCGACCTAAAGGTAATGGAGCCTCCAGTCGCAGCGCAGACGGAGCGTCCGCTTTGTGTCGACCTGGACGGGACGCTGGTCAAGTCAGACACTTTCGTCGACTCGCTGATGGTCCTCGCCCGTCGCCACCCTATACCCTTTTTTCGCACGCCGTTCTGGGCCCTCAAGGGAAAGGCACATCTCAAGTCGCAGGTGGCCTCCCTGGTCGCTCTCGATGTTGCCCATCTGCCGTACAACCGTCCACTTCTGGACTATCTAAGGGACGAGCATGCGGCTGGCCGTAAACTCTACCTGGCCACCGGGGCCGATCGCGTCCTGGCCCAGAGCGTCGCCGCTCACCTGGGCATCTTCGACGGCGTAATCGCCAGCGATGGCGAGGTCAACCTCACCGGCAACCAAAAACTGCAGCATCTGGAGCAACGCTTTGCCTCCGACGGCTTCGACTACGTCGGCAATGCCCTGCCCGATTTGCCGCTGCTCAAGAACGCCCAGCGGGCATTGCTGGCCAATCCTGATCTCAGGTTGAACAGTGCTCTGAAGAGCCGAAATATTCATGTGAGCAGGAAGTTCGTCGACCGCTTGCCCGCGCCGGTTGCCTTGGCCAAGGCCCTCCGGGTGCACCAATGGGTAAAGAATCTACTTGTCTTTCTGCCGCTGCTCTTGGCCCACACCCTTCATCTCGGGCTTGTGTTAACCGCGGTCGCGGCCTTCTTTTGCTTCAGTTTTGTCGCTTCGGCAACCTACATTTTCAACGACTTGCTCGACCTGGAGGCAGACCGGGTACACCTGAACAAGCGCAAGCGGGTCTTTGCTGCGGGGGACCTTTCCGTAACCGCGGGCGTCGCCGTCTCATTTCTGCTTGCCGCGCTGGCTTTCATCATGGCCGCTCGCCTGGAACAAAAGTTCCTCCTCTTCCTGCTGCTCTATCTTGTGACCACAGTGGCTTATTCCCTGGTGCTTAAGCGCATTGTTTTGTTGGATGTCGTCATCCTTGCCGGCCTGTACACCGTGCGCATGGTGGCCGGGGCTGCGGCCACGTCCACGCTCATCTCTCCCTGGCTCGCGGCTTTCTCAATTTTCTTTTTTCTCAGCCTGGCCATGGTCAAGCGGTTCAGCGAATTGCAAAACCTGCGTATGCGGGGTCTGAACCCCACCTCCGCAAGAGGCTATCTCTTAAGCGACATTGAGCAATTGCGCAGCTTCGGTACTTCCAGCGCTTATGCTTCGATCGTAATCTTTGCCCTCTATATCAACGGGCGTGACTTTACCGCACTCTATCGCCACCCCAGCCGCATGTGGTTGATCACACCGCTCATGATCCTCTGGATCAGCAGGGTTTGGCTGCTCGCCTCGCGCGGCTTGCTGGATGAGGATCCGGTGATCTTTGCCCTGGAAGACCGCATGAGTCTCCTGCTCTGTTTAGGGGTCGTGCTCATTGCCTACTCGGCGCTGTAACCAAGGTGTATACCGGAGAGAGAGTCGCTTATTTCGCGAAGCTCACCGCGAAAGATAATTGATTTATGTCCAATCACCCGGATCGGCCGCACTTTGAATCCTGGGGCCGCTATCCAAGGCTCTCCGCTGAAGTTCGCCCCCTCTTCTGGAAAGAGGATTTTCCTCCCCCCCGGATCTCCAGCGAAAAAATGCTGGCCGTGGGCATGGGACGCAGTTACGGCGACGTTTGCCTGCTCCAGAATGGAACACTGCTGCGCACGCCAAATCTTGACCGCCTGGTCTCGTTCGACCAGCAAACCGGTCTGTTGCGCTGCGAAGCCGGAGTGACGCTGGCCCAGATTCTTGACTTCGCTGTGCCCCGGGGTTGGTTCTTGCCGGTGAGCCCGGGGACCAAATACGTAACCGTCGGTGGAGCGATTGCCAACGACATCCACGGCAAGAACCACCATGTCGCGGGCACGTTCGGGCTGCACACGCCATGCTTCGAGCTCATACGTTCGGATGGGACGCAGGTAGTCTGCAGCCCAACCGAAAATCCTGAATGGTACGCCGCAACTATCGGGGGCATGGGGTTGACTGGCCTGATCAGTTGGGCTGAAGTGCAGTTACGCCCCATCGCTTCCCGCCGCATCCGGTATCAGTCCACCCAGTTCGTGGGGCTGGAAGAGTTCGTCGCACTTTCCAGCGAGAGTACGCAGGAATACTCCGTGGCCTGGATCGATTGCGTCGCCCAGGGCCGTAACTTTGCCCGTGGCGTTTTTATCCAGGGCGAGCATGACGAAAATCCCGGACCACTGACGCCATTGGCCAAGGCGAAATTTGCCCTGCCATTCGACCTGCCGGCCTTTGCCCTCAACCGCTCTTCGGTGGGTGCATTCAATGCGCTCTACTACCACAAGCAGATGAAGAAACAACGCTCTGGCCTGACCGATTACGAGCCATTCTTCTACCCCCTGGACCGCATCCTGCAATGGAATCGGCTCTATGGCCAGCAAGGCCTGCTTCAGTTCCAATGTGTTCTGCCGTGGGCCGGCGACTCCATGGGGATGATTCAGCTATTGAAGGCGATTACCGCATCCGGGCTGGCTTCTTTTCTGGCTGTGCTCAAAGTCTTTGGAGATGTGGCTTCGCCTGGGATGATGTCGTTTCCCATGCCCGGTATTACCCTGGCACTGGATTTTCCCATTCGCCGGGAAGTGAGCTTCGACCTGCTGGATAGGCTAGCCGCCATCACCGCCGACTTCGGCGGCCGGATGTATCCGGCTAAGGATGCATGCATGAGCGCGGCGCACTTCCAGCAGTTTTATCCCCAGTGGGAGCAGTGGGCTCTCTACATCGATCCTTCGTTCAGCTCCAGCTTCTGGCAGCGGGTAGCCGGCCTTGACTAAACGCGATCCGGGTTTTCCCTCAAGGGTGCTGGTGTTAGGAGCCACCTCGAGCATCGCCATCGCGACCATGCGGCAGCTAGCGGCGCGGAATACGCGTTTAATGCTGGTGGCCAGGAACAGCCATCGGCTGACAGCGGTAGCCCAGGACCTGCTAACCCGCGGCGCCAGCACAGTCGATACCTGGGCCATGGATCTGGATGACACCGCGGCCCACGGGGAGATGCTGGCCATCGCGGCGGAGCGGCTGGGCAAGATCGATATGGCCCTGATCGCCCACGGGGTGTTAGGCGACCAGAAGGCCGCGGAAGCGGATTTCGAGATCGCCGCAGCTGTTCTGCACACCAACTTCATCTCCGCTGTTTCCCTGCTGACCTGGCTGGGAAATTATTTTCAAGCCCAGCAAGGGGGCACGTTGGCGGTTGTGTCCTCGGTAGCCGGCGACCGCGGCCGCAAGAGCAATTATGTCTACGGCGCTTCCAAAGGAGCGCTAAACATCTTTCTGGAAGGTCTGCGCAACCGCATCGACCGTGATGGAGTGCAGGTGCTGACCATTAAACCGGGCTTCGTAGCCACGCCCATGACCGCGCATGTGGAGCACAACGCGCTTTTCGCCACACCGGACCAGGTCGCCCGCGGCATACTGAAAGCCGTTGAGCAGCGGCGCGATGTTGCCTACGTGCCCTGGTTTTGGGCTTGGATCATGCTGCTGGTCCGTGCCATCCCGGATTCTCGTTTCAAGAAGATGAACATGTAGCCGTATCTGCATCCTGACAACGAATCCGCGAATCGTAGAAGCAGCTGCGTTTGCGGCTCGGAGAGATGTTGCCATGGACTTGCAACTGGTAGGAAAGACAGCCTTGGTCAGCGGATCCACCGCCGGTATCGGCCTCGCTATTGCGAGCGGACTCGCTCAGGAAGGCGCAACGGTTTATGTCAACGGCCGCACCGAAGCCAGGGTAAAGCAGGCCATGGCGGAGGTCGAAGCTGCGAAGGCGCAGGTGAAACAAACGCGGGGCACGGTCGAGGGGATCGCAGCTGACCTGGGAAGCGAAGAGGGTTGTGTAGAGCTCTTTAGCCAGCTGCCCAACGTGGACATCCTGGTCAATAACCTAGGCATCTTCGAAGCGAGACTTTTTGCCCAGATCTCCGATGACGACTGGCGCCGTTTCTTCGAGGTAAACGTGCTCAGCGGCGTGCGTCTGTCGCGCCAGTACCTGCCTGGGATGCTGAAGAATAATTGGGGCCGCATCTTGTTTATCTCCAGCGAGTCCGCGGTTCAAATCCCGGTGGAGATGATCCACTACGGCATGACCAAGACCGCCCAACTCGCGATTGCCCGCGGTCTGGCCGAGTCAGTTGCGGGGAGCAGGGTTACCGTCAACAGTATCCTGGCGGGGCCAACTCGCTCCGAGGGCGTTTCCGGCTTTGTCGGCGATCTGGCTAAGCAGAAAGGTGTTAGCGAAGCCCAGGTGGAGAAGGACTTCTTTGAGACCATCCGTCCCTCTTCACTGATCAAGCGTTTTGCCACCACGGAAGAAGTAGCGTCGCTGGTGGTCTACATAGCGAGTGAGCGATCCTCGGCGACCACGGGCGCAGCGCTTCGGGTGGATGGTGGCGTCGTCCGCTCCATTCTCTAGGACGACCCATCGACCGTGGCTTTACCGGTAACAAATGATGGGTGCCCCATTCAAGCCCGGTTTTGGCTTGAGTGGGATTCCAGGGCTCGACCTGGGGATCCTGCAGTGCAGAAAGCTGCCGGTCCAGCGCGGTGGAATCCCACTCAAGCCAAAACCGGGCTTGAATGGGGCACCCATCATTTGTTACCGGTAAAGCCAGGCTAGGTGGCGTTGAACGCCAGCGATGCCGAGTTGATGCAGTAGCGCAGACCCGTTGGCGGTGGTCCGTCGTTAAAGACGTGACCCAGGTGCGCATCGCACCGTTTGCAGGCTACCGCGGTCCGCACGCCCCAGCTGTTGTCTTCTGTTTCCTCAATGTTCTCTTTGGCCATCGGCTGCCAGAAGCTCGGCCAGCCGGTACCGGAATCGAACTTCGTCTCCGACGAAAACAGTGCCGTATCACAGCAAATGCAGCGAAAAATTCCACGCTGATGCAGGTTCCAGTAGGAGCCGGTATAGGCCATCTCGGTATCGGCCCTGCGGGTTATATCGAAGGCGTTACCTGAAAGTTGCCGTTTCCACTCCGCGTCACTCTTGACGATTTTCGGCACCCGGACAGTACCCGTGGCCACACCAGAAGAAGAAAATTCGGCAATCGAGACCTCCGGGGGAGGACCACTTTGCGATGAGGCTTCTGGTGGTGAAGGCGCAGGACGCAGAGACCACACGGCAAGGGCGGCGGCGGCCATACCCCCGCTCAGCAGGAAGGCGCGACGCGTCACTTTTTGCCCGGCGGAGTCGTAGTTTAGATCTGAGTCGAACATTGGTTCACCACAACATTCGACTCAAAACATGCGGGGAAGTTACAGCCTAAGCGTCGAGTTGCTTGACTACCAGTTCATTCAGCAGCGCCGGATTGGCCTGTCCTTTTGACAAGCGCATCACCTGGCCCACAAAGAAAGCAGCAACCGTCTTCTTGCCGCCACGGTACTGCTCCAATTGCTTGGGATTGGCTGCAATCACTTCCTGAATCAGCTTTTCCAGCGCCGCGGGGTCGCTGATCTGCTGCGGCTTCTCGCGTTCGTACACCGCACCGAAGTCTTCGCCATTTTCAAACGCCGTGTCGAAGAGGCCCTTGAGCTGCTTGCTGGAAAGCTCTCCGCCCTCGGCCAGATCCGCCGCCTGCACCAATCCCCGCATGCTAATCGGAGACTGTTCCAGATCCAGGCCCTTGGCCTTGAGACGGCCCATCAACTCGCTCTGGATCAGGTTGGCGACCCGCCGTGGGCTCCGCGCCTGCCTCGCCGCAGTCTCAAACTGATCCGCAAAGGCGCGCGTAGCGGTCAATGTCTGGGCGTCCTGCATGGTGATCTCGTATTCCGCGATCATGCGCTTGCGGCGCGCCTCCGGCAGCTCGGGCATGCGGCTTACCAGGATTTCCTTCCACTCCCCGGAAACCAGCAGCGGCGGCAAATCGGGCTCAGGAAAATAGCGGTAGTCGTGCGCCTGCTCCTTCGACCGCATCGAGTAGGTGCGCCCTTCGTTCGCGTTCCAAAGCCGCGTCTCCTGAGTCACCCGGCCGCCGCTCTCGATCACCTCCACCTGGCGCTCGATCTCATACTCCAGGGCGGAGCGAATAAAGCGGAAGCTGTTGACGTTTTTGACCTCGGCCTTAGTCCCGAATTGCTTCTGCCCGCGCGGCCTTACACTTACATTGGCATCGCAGCGCAGCGACCCTTCTTCCATATTGCAGTCGCTCACACCGGTGTAGAGCAGAATCTCTTTGAGCCGGGTCAAATACTCATAAGCCTCCTCGGGCGTGCGCAGATCGGGCTCACTCACAATTTCAATCAGGGGCGTTCCGCAGCGGTTGAGGTCTACATAGGTCTTGGTCGCAGAGTCGGGAAAGCCATCGTGCATGCTCTTGCCCGCGTCCTCTTCCATATGCAGCCGCGTAATCCCAATGCGTTTGGTGACCGTGTGGCCGGAGCCATCGAGCGCGGGCACATCGATCCATCCGTGTTCCGCCAGGGGCTTGTCGAACTGAGAAATCTGGTAGCCCTTGGGCAAGTCAGGATAGAAGTAGTTCTTGCGCGCGAAGACCGACTGCTCGCGCACTTCGCAGTTGATCGCAGTCGCGGCCAGCACCGCGTACTCGACTGCGCGCTGGTTCAATACTGGCAGTGCCCCCGGCAAGCCAAGACAGGCGGGACAAATATGCGTATTCGGCTCACCGCCGAACTTATTTACGCAGCCGCAAAAGGCTTTGGTATTGGTTAGCAGCTGTACGTGGACCTCGAGTCCGATGACCGGCTCGTACCGTTCCAGTACTTCCCGCGAAACACTATTCGCTGTGAGCGTCATTACTTTCGATTCTAGCAACGCCGGCGGCGCAAATGGCAGGGTTTTGCTCATCGAAGTTTCGTCTCAGGCCGCCACTTCCCGGATTTCCTGCCACGCTGCACTGGAAGAAGCCGCGTGTGCGCCTTTCCGTGAAGAAAGGCGAATGAAGTGCGACAACGCATTTAGCTCTACAGGAAATCCGGGCTTCCGGCCCATGGTTACAGAGAAAGGGTAGTAAGATTTTCCAGGCAGCTCGTGTACCTGGAGAATCTCGCTGATGATCGATATTCGTCAGGAAGTAACTGCGGTCATTGAGGCTACCGTCCTGGTCGTAGCCGCCCTCTTCCCCATTGTTAATCCTTTGGGAAGCGCCGCCATTTTCGTAAACTTAGTGGGGCCGATCGCGTTCAGCACGCAGCGGTTGCTGGCGCAGAAAATCTCCATCTACAGTTTCTTTCTCCTGCTCTGCTCCCTGCTGTGGGGCGTCCATGTACTCTCATTCTTCGGTATTCAGATCTACGCGGTACAGATTGGCGGAGGCCTGGTGGTCGCCGCTACCGGATGGGTCCTACTGAACCAGGACAGCGGACGCGCGAAAGAAACGGCCACGCCGGAAGACCAAATCCTTGAAAACGCGTTCTATCCTTTTACGCTCCCAATTACGGTGGGGCCGGGCGCTATCTCAGTCGCCATCACCCTCGGAGCACATCTACCTCCTGAGCTGCACGAGCCTTCCTTATTCTCACTCCGGGTTCTGATCGCCGCCGTCGCCGGTATAACGTTGATCTGCCTGATTATCTACTTCTGCTATATCTATGCGCGCAAAGCAGAGCAGCTACTCGGCAGATCCGGAACTTCTATGGTGATGCGTCTTTCCTCATTCATCCTACTCTGCATCGGCGTTCAGATTATCTCCACCGGCATCAAGGCATACCTTCAAACAATAGGTAAATTCTGAGCAGTCTTGTGTATAAATTGCCGGCTTACTTGACTTGAGTGGGACGACAACACAGAATGACGCAGTGGCCGAGCTGAGTACCGGAACTAGTCGAGCCGAGAGTCGTTGCGTGCCGTACAAACTTCTCAATCGCCGCGATCTTCTCAAGCGAGCGGCGCTCTCCACGCTGGCTCTACGAACCGGCAACTCCATCGCTCAGCTCACGCCCTCTTCGCCAAGGACGCGGGCCATCAACTCGCTGCAACTCGAGCCCTTCGTCGATCCGTTACTTCTTCCCCAGCCCTTGCCCAGCACTGCCCAGCGGGCCGATGCCAACGTACCGCTGTTTAACATCACCATGGGTGAAATTCGGGTAAAAATGCATCGCGACCTGGCGCCGACGCGGTTGTGGAGCTACGGTCCAGAGGCCATAGGCCCGTTGATCGAAGCCCGCAAAGACCAGGCCTTGGCTGTTGAGTGGCATAATCAGCTGCCCTCGCGACATTTCCTCCCTATCGACTACAGCCTGCATGGCTCCGGCCGCGAACTTCCGGAGTCTCGCGCGGTGGTCCATCTGCACGGCGGCCGCACGCCGGCAGTAGACGACGGCTACCCGACCCACTGGTATCCCTCCGGCAAGTCACATGTCTCCAATTACCCCAACCGGCAGGACGCAGCCATGCTCTGGTATCACGACCACGCCATGGGCACCAGCCGGCTAAATCTCTACGCCGGCTTGATGGGCGTGTACCTGCTGCGCGATGGCCATGAAGACCGCCTCAACCTGCCCGCCGGCAACTATGAGCTGCCCCTCATCCTCTACGACCGCATCTTCGACCACGATGGTCAGTTGTTCTATCCCGTCTCTCCCAACCCAAAGCGTCCCTGGATGGACGAGGTCGTCGGCGATGCCATGGTCGTGAACGGCCGGGTACGCCCCTTTCACGAGGTCGAGCCGCGCCGCTATCGGCTGCGTCTGCTGAACGCGGCCAACGGGCGTTTTTTTCGCCTGCAACTGTCCAATGGCGCCGCCTTCCTGCAGATCGGGGCGGATCAGGGACTGCTTCCCACCCCAGTTAAGCTGTCCACTCTTCTCCTCGCACCCGCGGAGCGGGCTGATCTCATTGTCGACTTCTCCACCATGCGCGGAGAGCGCGTCATCTTGACCAATGGGGCCTTCCAGATGATGCAGTTTCGCGTCGGTTCTGCTCCCGCCGAGGATAGCAGCCACATCCCCGAAGTTCTGTTGCCTGTCGGCCGCCTGCCCGAAGCTTCTGCGGCGCGCACGCGGGAACTGACACTAAATGAGTTTAGAGACCCTGTCGGCAACGCGATGGTCATGCTGCTCAATCGGACGCCGTGGCACATGCCGGTCACGGAGAGTGCGAAGCTAGGCTCCACCGAGATTTGGTCACTGGTCAATTTGACCGACGATACCCATCCCATCCATCTCCATCACGTCCGCTTCCAGGTGGTCGATCGCCGCCAGTTCGACCGCGACATCTACCTCCTGCAAAACGCCACTCTTCGCTTCACCGCCGGTGCACTCCCACCCGACCCGAATGAGAGTGGTTGGAAGGATGTGGTGCAATGCCCACCCAACATGGTTACCCGAATCCACATTTCTTTTGCCGGCTATCCCGGCCGCTATCTCTGGCATTGCCACGTCCAGGAACATGAGGCCAACGACATGATGCGCCCCTACGACATCGTCCCTTAGGGGCCCGCAGCTATAATTATGGGGAGATTGAGAGTACTCATTCTACATACCGTTCTGCTTGCCTCGGTCCTTTGCGTTGGATGTAGAAAGTCTGGTAGTGACAGACCGATCGGCGCGGTTGTCGATATCCGGGCTCCGTTGGGGCTGCCTCCGGTCCCTATCCCAGCAGACAACCCGCCCACAGCGCAAACCATTGCTCTGGGCCGCAAGCTCTTCTACGACATGAGGCTGTCCAAGGACAACACCGTGTCCTGCGCCTCCTGCCACAACCCCAACCTCGCTTTCACCGATGGACGCCCGCTTGCGAGAGGCGTGGGCGGAATGTTAGGCATTCGCAATGCTCCCACTTTATTGAACGCGGCCTATTCACCGCTGCAATTCTGGGATGGCCGGGCGAAGAGCCTCGAGGAGCAATCCGCCGCTCCGATGGAGAACCCGGTGGAAATGGATCAGAAACACGAGGTTTCGGTCTCGAAGATTGGCAAAGATCGCGCTTACCAGGCTGAGTTTGCCCAGGCCTTTGGGCCAGGAACCGTTACCCTCGAAAAGATTCAGAAGTCGCTGGCCAGTTTCGAACGGACACTGCTCAGTGGGAACTCTCCGTTTGATCAATATCAGTACGGGGGCAACAAGCAGGCGCTCTCACCCGCTGCGATCCGCGGTCTTGCCATCTTCCAGGACCCGCAGAGAGGCAATTGCGCCGTTTGCCATACCATCCATCAAAATTACGCGCTCTTCACCGATGGGAAATTCCATAACACCGGGGCGGGCGTGAATGGAGCGGGCGACTTCACTGACCTGGGGCGGTTCGCCTCAACAAAAATAGAAACGACCAAGGGCGAATTCAAGACGCCGACGCTGCGCGATGTTGCGCTCAGCGCGCCGTACATGCATGACGGCAGCCTGAAGACGCTCAAAGACGTGGTAGATTTCTATGCCGGAGGTGGCAACTCCAATCCCTTTCTCGATAAGGAGATGAAACCGCTCAACCTCTCCGCTCAGGACCGCGCGGATCTGGTCAAATTCCTCGAGTCTTTGACCGGCGACATGCCCACCAACGCTGGACCGCCAGAGAAAGAATTGGCAAATAGCCAAAAATGAAACCCGTTCACCTTCTCCATCTCTTTTGCGCGGCCGTCCTGATTGCCGGTTGCTCGGGAAAGGTTAATACTGAACAGCCCAACGTCGCCAAGAGCCAACCGGCGCCCGTATTCTTCAAGGTAGATCCCAATACCGCCGGATCGGTGTCAGGAACCATCCGTTACAAGGGAAGAAGGCCGGCACCCAAACAGATCGACATGAGCGAGGAGCCCGCCTGCGTGGAAGCGCATCACGGGAAAGCTTATGACGAATCCCTGGTCGTAAGTAAAAGGGGTGCCTTGGCCAATGCTTTCATTTATGTAAAAACCGGGCTGGAAGGAAAGACATTCGCCATTCCTCCAACCCCGGTCACCATTGATCAGAGTGGCTGCTGGTTTCGCCCGCGGGTAATGGGCATTCAGACCGGGCAGACCCTGCAGGTCATCAACTCAGACCCGGTGACGCACAACATCCACCCCATGGCAGAAATCAACCGGGAATGGAACCACAGTCAAGGCGCGGGAGATCCGCCGATCGCGCGCAGATTCATCAAGCCGGAAATCATGATCCGGGTGAAATGTAACATTCATAGTTGGATGCACGCGTTTATCGGCGTCCTGGATCATCCCTATTTTGCGGTTTCGAAAGATGATGGATCGTTCGAGATCAAGAATCTTCCCCCGGGTACCTACACCATTGCAGTCTGGCAGGAAAAGCTTGGAACGCAAGAGCAGCAAGTGACCGTTGCCCCCCACGGCAACGCTGAGGCCAACTTCACCTTTAAGGAAAAATGAAAATGCGCAATATCGGATATGTGCTCCTTGCGGTTGGTCTGGTGTTGTCAACGGGCTGCAACTCTGCCAAACCTCCGGAGCAAACTGCACAAATCAAACCAGTAGAAACCTCGGCACCGCGGATTTACGTGACCAATGAAGTCGGCGGAGATCTTACCGTGATCGACTCCGGCAACTACAACGTGCTTGCCACTGTTCCGCTGGGCAAGCGTCCGCGCGGCATCCACTCCAGTCCGGACCATAAGACAATTTACGTCGCGCTGAGTGGCTCGCCCATTGCTGGGCCAGACGTCGATGAGAGCACCCTTCCCCCGCCCGACAAGACCGCCGATGGAATCGGGGTCTTCGATGTGGCACAGAACAAAGTTGTCCGCACCATTCATGGCGGCTCTGATCCGGAGAACTTCGACGTCAGCCAGGATGGCACGCAACTTTATATTTCCAACGAGGACGTGTCGGCCGTCAGCATTGTCGACATTGCCTCTGGGAACGTGGTTAAGTCTTTGCCGCTGGGGGCGCAGCCTGAAGGCGTCAAAGTAACTCCAAACGGCAAGCAAGTCTGGGTTACTTCCGAAGAGACAGGAACCATTTCCGTGCTTGATCCTGTGGCAGGCAAGATCATCAAGACCTTCAAGGTTGGGCATCGCCCACGCAACATCGCTTTTCTGCCCGACGGTTCGCGCGCCTACGTCAACGCTGAGAACGACGGAACGGTCGTGCTGGTGGACGCCAAAAAGTACAAGATGATCAAAGCCATTTCGCTTGGCAAGCCGGGGCTGATTAAGCCAATGAATGTTGTCCTGTCTCCGGATGCGACGAGGCTCTACGTCAGCACGGGCAGAGGGCACCAGGTATTTACCGTCGACACAGCTACAAATACGGTTCTGAGTTCGATCGAAGTGGGAGCACGCCCCTGGGGCATAGCGCTCTCGCTCGACGCCAAGACCCTATATTCGGCCAACGGGCCTTCGAATGATGTGTCCGTAGTAGACCTGGCCACCAATACCGTGACCAAGAAAGTCAAAGCCGGCAAGGGACCCTGGGGCGTGCTTGTACTGCCGCGATAGGAAGTAGATTCCCGGCAGAGCCTGTACCCTAACAGAACCCAATAGGCGGGGAGTCAGTCTTCTAACAGACCCCAATAGGAACTGGACGGGTGCCCCATGTTCGCACCAGCGTACATGGGGCGAAAACGACGGGGCGCAGCCCCTTCAACGCTCTTTGCCATGTGGGCAAAAGGGCGGTTTCCGAGGCTAGCATCCTGGTGCATAGAGCAAAAGCATTGGAAAAACCCATTTTCGGCCCAGGTACGCTTTGGCGAACCTGGGGCACCCGTCCAGTTCCCAATGGGTTCTGTTAGAAGGACCTTCAGTTTGCCGCCAGTTGCCGCAGCACGTACTGCAGGATGCCGCCGTTCTCGTAGTAGAGAATTTCCTGCGGCGTGTCGATGCGCACCGTTGCCTTGAAGTGCCGCACACTCCCCGCCGCATCCGTCGTTTTGACCGTCAGTGTGCGGCCCTGGGCAAACTTCTGTTCCAGCATCCGGCGAATTCCTTCCAGGTCGAAGACCTCTTCGCCAGTAAGTCCCAGCGACTCCACGCTTTGACCGCTCTCAAACTGCAACGGCAGAATGCCCATCCCCACCAGGTTGGAGCGGTGGATGCGCTCGTAACTCTGCGCGATCACCGCCCGCACGCCCAACAGGCGCGGCCCCTTAGCTGCCCAGTCACGCGAGGATCCGGAGCCGTATTCCTTGCCGGCGAGAATCACCAACGGTATACCGCGCTCAGCATATTTCACTGAGGCGTCGAAGATGCTCATCCCCTCGCCCTCAGGCAACAGGCGAGTGACGCCGCCTTCTGTTCCCGGCGCCAGTTTGTTGCGCAGCCGCACGTTGGCAAAGGTGCCGCGCACCATCACCTCGTGATTGCCCCGCCGTGATCCGTAGGAATTGAAGTCCACCGGCTTAACCCCATGCTCAACCAGGTATTTGCCCGCAGGCCCATCCCGCTTGATAGAGCCTGCAGGCGAAATATGGTCCGTGGTAACGCTGTCTCCCAGAACCGCCAACACCCGGGCGCCTTTAATCTCCTCTACCGGCGCTGGCTTGGCGGGCATGCCGTCAAAATAAGGCGCTTTGCGGATGTAGGTGGAGTCCGGCTCCCACTGGTAAGTCTCCCCAGTGGGGAACTTGAGGTTCTGCCAGTTCTTATCGCCATCCGTAACAGTTGCATATTCCTTGGTGAAGATCTCCGAGTCGATTGCTGACGCGATCGTGCTGTTTACCTCGTCCTGGGTGGGCCAGATGTCCTTCAGGTACACCGGCGCGCCCTGCGTATCCTTACCGATCGGATCGGTGTCGAAGTTGTGCTCGATGTTGCCCACCAGCGCATAGGCAACCACCAACGGCGGTGACATCAGGTAGTTGGCCCGCACTTCTGAGTTGATGCGGCCCTCGAAATTTCGATTGCCGCTCAGCACGGAAACCGCGACCAGGCCATGGTCATCGATAGACTTGGAAACGTCCGTCGGCAGTGGGCCTGAGTTACCGATGCAGGTGGTGCAGCCATAGCCGACCACCTGAAAGCGCAGCTTATCCAGAAATTCGAGCAACCCTGCCCGCTTGTAGTAGTCCGTCACCACGCGCGAACCGGGCGCCAGAGAAGTCTTGACCCACGGCGGCACTCTCAATCCCTTTTCCACCGCCTTCTTCGCCAGCAATCCGGCAGCAACCATAACCGAGGGGTTCGAGGTGTTGGTGCAACTGGTGATGGCCGCGATCACGATGGATCCATGATCCAGGTAGGGATCAACATCCACCCCGAAGCGCTCCTTGACCGTGGTCGCAGGGCCCTTCTCGGGCGTGGATTTGTCACTGCCATTGGGCCAGGTATGGCCGCCTTCACCTTCCCACCGAATAGTTTGCCGCTCCTTACGTCCAGCAGCGCTCGGGCCCAGCAAGCCCGGCAACTGCTGCTCGAAGTTGGCGCCGGCCTGTGAGAGCAGAACCCGGTCCTGTGGACGCCGGGGGCCGGCCACACTGGGTTCGACCGTCGAAAGATCGAGCTCGGTGGTCTGCGTGTATTCAGCCTCAGGCGAATCAGGAGTATGGAACCATCCCTGCTCCTTGGAATATGCCTCCACCAGGTTGATCAGTTCGGAACTGCGCCCCGTCAGTCGCAAATAGCGGAGGGTCTCCGCGTCGATGGGGAAAATTCCGCAGGTCGCGCCATACTCCGGCGCCATGTTGCCGATCGTAGCCCGGTCCGCGAGGCTCAATTCGCTAACCCCGGAACCGTAAAACTCAACGAACTTGCCCACCACGCCGAGCTTGCGCAGCATCTCGGTCACGGTCAGCACCAGGTCGGTCGCCGTTGCGCCCTCGCGCAGCTTGCCCGTCAGCTTAAAGCCGACCACCTGGGGCACCAGCATAGAGACCGGCTGACCCAACATAGCGGCCTCGGCTTCGATCCCGCCGACGCCCCAACCCAGGACCCCCAACCCATTGATCATCGTGGTATGCGAGTCGGTGCCCACCAGCGTGTCAGGATAAGCCTGGACAACTCCACCCTTGGGCGTAGTAGTAAACACGACGCGGGCCAGGTACTCCAGATTGACCTGGTGGCAGATGCCCATACCCGGAGGCACGGCGGAGAAGTTGCGAAATGCGGTCTGGCCCCACTTCAGGAAGGCGTAGCGTTCCCGGTTGCGTTGAAACTCAAGTGCGGCGTTGATGGAGTACGCGTTCGAAGTGCCGAATTCGTCCACCTGAACTGAGTGGTCGATCACCAGCTCCGCTGGTTGCAGCGGATTGATCTTTTCCGGATTGCCCCCGAGCTGCTTCATAGCATCGCGCATGGCGGCCAGATCGACGATGGCGGGCACTCCGGTAAAGTCCTGCATCAGCACTCGCGCCGGCATAAATGCGATCTCCCTCGCCGGCTCGGCGCTGGCCTGCCACTTGGCCAGAAATTCGATGTCGTTCGCGGTCACGCTCTTGCCATCTTCCTGCCGCAACAGGTTTTCCAGCAGAACGCGCAGGCTGTAGGGAAGACGATGGAGGGAGAGGCCTTTGGCCTCAAGCGCCTGGAGACGGAAAATCTGGTAGCTCTTGTTCCCGACCTTCAGGGTGGATTGGCTGCCGAAGCTATTCATTGGTATTTCCTCTCTAAAGAGCACGCACCTTTGCGCGAGGTTGCGCACGTGCGCGCCTGATCAAATTTGGTTGTCAGGGTTGGTCTGACGAGAAGTTAGGAGGAGTGGCTCCGCCCACGGTCAGGCTTGCCGTGGCGGAAACGCTTGTGCAGGAAGTCGCGAAGTCTGCTCCGGGCGTTCATGATCCACTAAAGATTCTAAAGCATTTTTTGACGCAAATCTTGGGTGCCCCATTTTCCCCGATTTCCTGTGGAGGCTTGTGGTGTTGATACACTCCATGCGCCTTTCCTTAATGAAAGGCGCACACGCGGATCTCTCTAGCAAAGCGTGGCAGGAAATCGGGGTCAAGCCGTACTTTGGCTTGAGTGGGATACCACAGCACTCAACTAACGCTTAGCCCCAAAAGCACCACATTCAGGGCAATGATAATCGTCACCGTCAGCCAGCCGAGAAACGCAGTCGTCGACCCATTGGTGAACCTGCCCATAACTCCCCGCCGGCTGCAGAGGATCAGCAACGGAATCAGCGCAAAGGGCAAGGTAAAGCTGAGCACCACCTGGGAGAGCACCAGGATCTTGATCGGGTCCAGGCCCAGCCCAATCACGATCATCGCGGGCAGCAGCGTCAGCAGCCGGCGAAGAAAGATACTGAAGCGAACATTCAGGAAGCCTTCCAGAATCATCTGCCCGGCCAGGGTCCCCACGGTGGAGGAGGAGAGGCCGGAGCACAGAAGCGCCACCGCGAAAATGGTTGCCGAGGCGGGACCGAGCAAAGGGCCCAGGGTACGATGGGCTTCCTCAATCGACATGTCGGTTCGTCCGGACCCGGAAAATGCCGCGGCGGCCACGATGATCATGGCGGAGTTAACCAGCCAAGCTCCGTTCATGGCCGCAAATACATCCAGCGCCTCCAGCCTTAAGTGGCGCAGCCGGGACAAGTAGCGGACATCCGGTGTATGTTCGCTGCGTTCTTCCCGGACGAGCCGCGGCTGAACCAGGCCGGAATGCAGGTAAACCACGTGCGGCATCACCGTCGCGCCCAGCATGCCGACTGCGATGTAGATGCTCTTCCGGTCCATCATCGGTACCACGGTGTGGTAGGCGATCTGCCCCCAGTCCGGGTGCACCAGAAAGATCTCAATCAGATAGCAAATCCCGATCGCCAGGACAAAGACCATGATGCCGATTTCCAGGCTCCGGAAACCCCGCAGTTCCAGCGCCAGGATGGCGAACACGCAGACCGCGGAGACGATCGCGGCAATAAACATCACCGTGGTCCGGGTAAGGCCCAGATGAAGAAAATACCCGCCAAAAAGCAGGTAGAAGCCCAACGCTGCGCCTAAAAATTCGGCCAGGTCCGTGGCCAGAGCCGATAACTCCGCCGCTACCCAAAGGCCAATCGCCGTACGCCGCGAGAAATGCTCGCGGCAATTCTGCGGCAGCGTCCGTCCGGTCGCGATACCCAGCTTGGCGGAGAGGTATTGAATGAGGATGGCCATGAGATTCGACCACAGCAATACCCAGAGCAGCTTGTAGCCGAAACTTGTTCCGCCGGCAAAATTGGTGGCGAAATTCCCCGGATCGATATAGGCGATGCTGGCCACAAAGGCCGGCCCAAACCAATACAGCGCCTGCCGGGACTTCAAATTGGAGAGCAGCGCCGCAGAGGGCGAAAGCGGAAGCGAGGGCGGAGAAGCAGAAGGCATGGAGCGATCCTCGGTTTCGGCTGCTGCAAACTCAGTATAGCCTGCATTTCCGTTTTACTGTTAACTGTAGTTAACGACTCTTCGCAGTCCGGCTCCGCTGCGATAGTCTTGCCACAGTTCCCGACCACGGGATGGGTTCTCTAAAGAGGGGTTGGCTCGAGCGGATGAAAGTGTTGGTAATTGGTGCGGGTGGCCGGGAACACGCGTTGGTGTGGTCCATCAGCCAATCCCGAAGGGTCTCAGAAGTCGTATGCGCTCCGGGCAACGCGGGAATAGCCCAATTAGCGCGTTGCATTCCCGCTAACCAGAAGGACCTCGATGACCTGTTACAGGTCACAGCGTCCGAGCGTCCCGACCTGGTAGTGGTTGGCCCTGAGCTTCCCTTGTCTCTGGGGCTGGTCGACGAGTTGCAGCGGCGCAGCATCCCGGTCTTTGGTCCTACGCAGAAGGCGGCCCAACTGGAAAGCAGCAAAGCCTTCGCCAAGCGCTTTATGCAGCGGCACCAAATTCCGACGGCGGCCTATGTCGTGGCCACCAGTGAGCAGCAAGCCCTGGAATCGATCGACCTCTTCCATCTCCCGGTAGTGATCAAGGCCGATGGCTTGGCGTCGGGCAAGGGTGTGCTCATGTGCGAGACCCGGCGCGAAGCCACCGAGGCCATCTCCGCTCTGATGGCGGGAAAGCTGCTGGGCTCGGCGCAGTCCTCCATCGTGATTGAGGAGTTTCTCACCGGCGAAGAGATCTCGTTTCTCACCCTGACCGACGGAAAGCATGTCGTGCCGTTGGCGCCCGCGCAGGACCACAAGCGGATTGGGGAGGGAGATAAGGGGCCGAACACGGGAGGTATGGGTGCCTACTCCACCGATGGCATGGTGGATGACCAGATGCGGGAATGGATTGTTAACCACATCGCGCTCCCCGCAGTGAGCGGAATGGCCGCCGAAGACTCCCCTTTCGTGGGCGTTCTGTACTGCGGGTTGATGATGACGGCACGGGGTCCCATGGTGCTGGAGTTCAATGCCCGCTTTGGCGATCCCGAGACGCAGGCCATTCTTTGCCGGTTGGACTGCGACCTGGTAGCGACACTCGAAGCCTGCGTCGAGGGACGTCTGAGCGAGACCGAGCTGCACTGGAAGCCCGGGGCCTCGGCGTGCGTCATCGCGGCCTCGGCCGGCTACCCCGGTAGCTACGTAACCGGGCGCAGGATCAGTGGGCTGGAAGAGGCAGCCCGCGTGCCAGGCGTAGAGATCTTTCATTCCGGCACCGCCCTGGCGGACGGGCATTACGTGACCGAAGGCGGAAGGGTGCTGGGCGTGACCGCTGCGGCCGCGACCCTGGACGAATCGCTTTCGCTCGCCTATGAGGCCCTTGGGCGGATCCAATTCGAGGGCATGTACTACCGCCGAGACATAGGGCGCCGGGCGTTAAAGAGCGCATAGCAACCTTCAGCACGCACGCGCCTGAATCCTCAGAGCCGCTCAGTGGTCTAAATAAGGGACAGGTGGGAGCATGGCAAACGTAGATTTGGCCGAAGTCGACCCGGTATGCGGAATGAAGGTGCAGCCGCAAGAGACTACGGCATCGGTCGAGCACGCGGGACGCACCTGGTACTTCTGTTGCGCCGGATGCCGCACAAAGTTTGAGGCAAGCCCCGCCAGGTATGACGGCTCGCAGCCGGCCGGTTTGGTGTCCATAGGCCCGAGCAAGATAGCATCGGCGCCCGGCCAATACACCTGCCCCATGCACCCCGAAGTGCTCTCCGCAAAGCCGGGCCCTTGCCCCAAATGCGGCATGGCGCTTGAAGCTACCGAACCCTCTGCCCCGACCGAGCGCACCGAATACACCTGCCCGATGCATCCGCAAATCGTGCGCGATGGTCCCGGCGCTTGTCCTATTTGTGGCATGGCCCTCGAGCCGCGAACCGTTACCCTGAACGCCGCCAATCCTGAACTGGTCAGCATGACGCAACGCTTATGGGTAGGCGCAGTGCTGACGCTTCCTTTGCTGGCAGTCATGGTCTCGGATCTTCTGCCCGGCCGTCCATTGCAGCAATTATTGGGTGGGGCGTTGGGATGGGCTGAGTTTGCCCTGGCAACGCCGGTCGTCCTGTGGGGCGGATGGCCCTTCTTTGAGCGCGGCTGGGCGTCGATTGTTCATCGCAGCCTCAATATGTTCACCCTGATCGCGATTGGAAGCGGCGCTGCTTACCTTTACAGCCTCGTTGCCGTGGTCGCGCCCGGTCTCTTTCCGGCTACGTTTCGCGACGCCTCCGGGCATATCGGTCTTTACTTCGAAGCAGCTGCCGTCATTACGGTTCTGGTCCTGCTGGGGCAGGTGTTGGAGTTGAGGGCTCGCAGCCAGACCAGCGGCGCGATCCAGGCCCTGCTCGGTTTGGCCCCTAAAACCGCGCGCCGCATCTCTCGCGACGGAAGCGAGGCCGATGTCGCTCTCAGCGAGGTTGCTATCGGTGACCTGCTGCGCGTTCGCCCCGGTGAAAAAGTGCCGGTGGATGGCTCGGTGGTCGAGGGCCACAGCTCGGTGGACGAATCGATGGTGACCGGCGAGCCCATCCCGGTAGAAAAAGCGGTGGGAGCCAAGGTGGTGGGTGGAACGATGAACGCCACCGGCAGCTTCGTGGTGAAAGCCGAGCGGGTTGGGGCGTCCACCCTGCTGGCGCAGATTGTAAAGATGGTGAGTGAGGCACAAAGAAGCCGGGCTCCGATTCAGCGCCTTGCCGACCGGGTGGCTTCCTACTTCGTGCCCGCAGTGCTGGCCGCAGCGGTCATCACCTTTGCCTGCTGGGCAATCTTCGGACCGCAGCCCCGGTATGCGCTATGCCCTGGTCAACGCCGTGGCTGTGCTCATCATTGCCTGCCCGTGTGCTCTCGGCCTGGCGACCCCGATGTCCATCATGGTGGGCACGGGTCGCGGCGCCGGCGAGGGCATCCTGGTGCGCAATGCCCAAGCCCTGGAAACCCTGGAAAAAGTGAACACGCTGGTCGTGGACAAGACTGGAACGCTCACCGAGGGCAAGCCTCGGCTAAGCGCGGTGATCGCTGCCGAAGGCACAGACGAAGCCCAGCTTCTGCAAATGATGGCCAGCCTTGAAAAGGCCAGCGAACATCCCCTGGCCGGAGCCATTCTTGCCGCGGCGCAGGAGAAGAAGATCGAGTTGCTGCCGGTGACGAACTTCGCCTCGCTCACCGGCAAGGGTGTGTCCGGTACCGTGCGGGGCAAGAAAGTGGCGGCCGGCAGTGCAGCGCTGATGCACGACCTCGGAGCTTCTTCGCCGGCCATGGAGCAGCAGGCCGAAACCTTGCGCCAAGCCGGGCAGACGGTCATGTTCCTCGCTTCGGACGGCCGTTTGGCCGGCCTGGTTGCGGTTGCGGACCCCATCAGGGAATCGACGCTCCAGGCCATTCAGGAATTGAAGCAGGAAGGCATCCGGGTGGTGATGGTCACTGGTGATAACCGCACCACAGCGGCCGCCCTGGCAAATAAGTTGGGCATTGATTTCGAGGCCGAGGTGCTGCCCGCGCAGAAGGCCGAAGCAGTCAAGAAACTGCAGTCGCAGGGCGCGGTGGTGGCCATGGCGGGCGATGGGGTCAACGATGCGCCCGCCCTGGCGCAGGCGCAAGTAGGCATCGCTATGGGGACGGGAACGGATGTGGCCATGGAATCTGGTGGCATCGTCCTGGTCAAGGGGGACTTGCGCGGCATTCTCAAGGCGCGGCGTTTGAGCCAGCGAACCATGGGCAACATTCGCCAGAATCTCTTCTTCGCTTTCATCTACAACGCGCTTGGCGTGCCGCTTGCCGCAGGTGTCCTCTACCCCGTCTTCGGACTGCTGCTTAACCCCATGATCGCCGCCGCTGCTATGAGCTTCAGCTCGGTCTCCGTCATCGCCAATGCATTGCGTCTGCGCAAGGCTTCGCTATAGCCTCCGAAACCGAACCGCAGATCCCTCCACTCCGCTACGCTCCGGTCGGGATGACAATTTCGTGGGACCATCGATGGCCATTCCCCCGGACGTTTTTGAACCGATTTCCTGCAACAGAATTGTCATCCCGACCGGAGCGCAGCGGAGTGGAGGGATCTGCGGTTTGCTTCGGGTTCGCACGCAGAATCTAGCTCGCAAATTGCGCAGAAATCTGGATCTTTGCAGCTAGCCTACTGCTCTTTCATATCCATCTGGGCGCGTCGAAAAGCGTTGTCACTCACGTGAACCGACCCCTGGAAGGGCCGGTTGATATCCGCGATCGCTACCAGCACCAGCGAGATCAGTAAGGTGAAGGCGCCCACCTGGATGACGTGCAAGACGCCGTTCGCGGCACCGAACAGGCAAGTAGACACAATCGTGACGGTTCCTCCCACCAGCAGAACCCACCAAAGCACGCCGGGAAGCCGTGCTGCGCTCTCCAGCAGGCGAATGCGGCGATATCCGGCTAACGCGCTCAGTTCGTACAGGGCATGATCCTCCGCCGTTATCTCAGTCGCAGAAGATCCTTTCGATTCCATGAGAGTCCGCCACATCTGCCGCGCGATCTCCCGGGTTTCCGTAGGCATGCTGGCGCGCGCCATCTCCGGCCATTCATGGTCGGCAACCGCATCGCCATAGGCCCGCGCCAATACCTTAATCTTTGCCCCTTGTTCCGGCGCCAGCCCATCCGACAACCGGTAGAGATTGACCAGTGAATTAGCCTCCGCATCCGCATTTAAATCGGCTGTTCCGAACTCGACCCAAACCGTATACAGCATGAAGCCGATGATGACCGCATACGTGGTGCCGAGAACCGAAAGCTGCCAGCCAATCAGATCATTGTGCGCACGTCGCTTTTCCGGCGGCCAGTAATAGTTCATAGCCGCCATAAAGAAGAAGGCGCAAGCAAGGGAGATGATGACGATGAAAACGTTTTGTGTGGTATCCAGCATTACCCCTGCCCAAACGAAATTTTTCATCAGTGTATCCCGGCCATGCGAACGGCAATAGGCTATCGTTCATGATGGACCACGTGTGGGACCGAGAGCGAGAATGGATTATCACATAAAAGGAAAGTACGCGTTTATCAATGCCGGAGCGCACGGTATAGGCGAAGCTACGGCCGATCTGCTGACCCAGGAGGGCGCGCAAGTCATTGTCGCCGACAGGGACGAAGCTGCACTCAAGGGAAAAGCTCATCGATGGACTGGCGTTGTAGCGGCCGACCTGGCAACCGCGGAGGGCGCCGGGCACGCCATCTCTTATGTCCTCTCCCAATTTGGCAGAGCGCCCGATATCCTGGTCAACAATCTTGGCTTGGGGAACTCCGCAGTCTTCGAGGAGCTGTCTGATGAGCGCTGGGCCCAGAGTTTCCAGATCAACCTGATGGGGTGTATCCGAACCTGCCGTGCGCTGCTTCCAAAGATGGCGGAACTGGGTGGCGCCTCGGTGGTGAACACCATCTCCGACATAGCTAAGCAGCCGGAACCCTCCTTGATGGACTACGGAACCTACAAAGCGGGACTACTTTATTTCAGCAAAGCTCTGGCCATCCAATACGCTCCCCAGGTTCGCGTGAACTCGGTATTGCCGGGGCCGATTTGGACACAGATGTGGACCCGTCCAGGGGGGATCGTCGATCAACTGGTCGCAAGCTATGGAGTTGACAAAGACGCTGCCCTGAAGCGCTTCCTGGAAGACCGCTATATGCCTCTTGGTATTGGCCAGCCGGAAGACGTTGCCCAAGCCATTGCCTTTCTGGCTTCGCCGCTGGCCAAATACATCACCGGAGCGACCCTCGACATCGGTGGTACCCTGCGCGGCTTGATCTAATCTTCCTCTCCAACTATGGAAAGGAGCGGAGGCGGAATGTGCGTGTAGTGATCATTGGCGGAACCGGCCATATTGGCAGCTATCTCACCCCTCGGTTGTTTGCCGCGGGTCACACGGTCATCTGTGTAAGCCGGGGCTTGAAAGAGCCCTACCAGCGCGATGCGGCGTGGTCATTGATCGAGCGGGTGGAAATGGACAGGGCCATGGAGGAGGACGCCGGACGCTTTGGCGAGCGCATTGCCAGGTTGGACGCGGATGCGGTCATCGACCTTACGTGCTACCAGTTGCACAGCGCGCAGCAATTGGTTGAGGCGCTCCGCGGGACTGGAGGACACCTTCTGCACTGCGGCACCATCTGGGTCCACGGACCGAGCGTCGAAGTGCCGACCACAGAGGCCGAGCCGCGAAGGGCCTTCGGCGAGTATGGGCAGAGAAAAGCGGCGATCGAGGACTACCTTCTGCGCGAGGCGCGCCGGTCAGCGCTGCCGGTGACCATCCTGCACCCCGGACACCTGGTAGGCCCTGGTTGGGCTCCGGTGAATCCCGCGGGCAACTTCAACACGGAGGTCTTCTCCAGGCTTCTGCAGGGAAGCCCGCTCCATCTCCCCAATATAGGAATGGAGACGCTGCATCACGTTCATGCCGACGATGTGGCGCAGTGCTTTCAACGAGCCCTGGAGCGGAGGAGTGTTGCCGCGGGAGAGAGTTTTCACGTTGTATCGCCCGCGGCCGTGACGTTGCGGGGATATGCAGAGCGCGCGGCCGCGTGGTTTGGACATCCGGCCCAATTGGAGTTTCTGCCCTGGGAGGAGTGGCGCCAGAGAGTGCCGGCCAAAGACGCCGCGATGACCTGGGATCACATAGCGCACTCGCCGAACTGCAGCATTGCCAAGGCACGCACGCTACTCGGATATGAGCCGCGCTACAGTTCGCTCCAAGCGGTGCGCGAGTCAGTCGACTGGTTGATTGCGCAGGGAACCGTCCAGGCTGTGTGAGAACTCAACCCGGCAGGACTCAGTCTCCTAACAGAATCCAATAGGAACTGGACGGGTGCCCCAGGTTCGCCAAAGCGTACCTGGGCCGAATAAGACGGGCGAAGCCCACCACAGCTTTTTGCTAATCAATCAGCTAAAAGCAATCGAAACATATCATTTTCGGCCCAGGTACGCTTTGGCGAACCTGGGGCACCCGTCCAGTTCCCAATGGGTTCTGTTAGAAGACTTTTCTCCAGGCCTGCTAGGCTTCGCGCCAGTGCACCATCGGCAGTCCCGGCGCGGGCGCGCGGAAGTAGGGAATTCGTTTACCCTTCAGCGAACCGATGTAGATGGTCTGCAAATCAGGACCGCCAAAGGTCACACTGGCCATCCACGGAGCGATACCCTGTCCAGTGGCAAACAGCACTTGCTCATTCACCTGGTTCGCAAAAAAAGCCCGCTCCAGTTCCTCAACCTTCTGCGCATCGCCCTCGTCGAGCAGCAGGCGAAAATCCCCTCCGGGTGTCAGCACGAAGAGCTTATCGGAGTACACCATCGTGCCCCACAAATTTCCCACGCTATCGAACGCGATGCCGTCGGGCCACGCTCCCTTTCCCAGGTTGGAGGGTCCAAAGATCTCGCGGTTGCTCAAGCTACCATCCTTACCAACCCGCAATCTGCTGACACAACCTCCGGTGGTTTCCACCACATACATAAATTCTTCCCGCGCATCCATGCGGATTTCATTGGTGAAGTGAAAGCCATCTGCAACGATGCGAAATTTCCCATCGATGTATCTTGCAATGTAGCCATCCGGCAGATCTCTGCGCAGCGCGTGCATCCAGTTCTTAATGCGCGTGGAGACGGTGATCCATATGCGATCCTGCGAATCGCGCAAGACAAAGTTGACTTTACCGATGGGCTCGCCGTCGATGGAGTCGGCAAGAACCGTAGTTGCACCCTCGCGGGTCATCACCTCGAGGCAATCCGTGCCAAAGTTCGAAATCAAAATATCGCCGTTGCGCGCAAAGGCCAGGCCGTTGGGTAGCGTGCCCTCCAAATACCGGCTGGCTTCGCTGGTCACGCCCTGAAAATGACCGGACCGCTGTTGGGTAATGATCTGTTGTTTTCCATCAGGGCTGATCCTGACCACTCCGCCGCGCGCGTCCGCAGACCAGAGGGTGCCGTCCGGTTCGGCCAGGATACATTCCGGACGCTGCAGATCGCTGCCAATGTACTGGATCGCAGACTTTTCAACCCCAAAATCCAGGACCGGATTCTCTGTCAAAGTTTTATCTCGAAATTTATGCGAATTCAGCCACTGCCTTTTCCGGCTCTCCATCGGAGCTTTGATCTGCATTGCTCAGCAGCTGCCCAATCGCTTCCGCGACTTTGCATACTTGCCCGGCAGCGACGCGGTAGCGCTCTTTGGAGAAGCGTGACATGGGCGCCGAAACACCAATCGACCCAACAATCACATCGTTATCGACGCGAATCGGAGCCGCAACACAACGCAGATCTTCGGCAAATTCCGCCTCGTCGGTGGCAAAGCCTCTCTTCTTGATCAGGGCGCAATCTTTGCTCAGCTCCTGGATCGAGGTCATCGTGTTTTTGGTATATCTGCGCAGTTGACCTGATCCGATGAGAGCCCGCAGCTCGCGTTCGTCCGCATCCGCCAACAAAGCCTTGCCATGCGCGGTGCAGTAGAGCGGCACCAGCTCCCCAACCTGGCCCGCCACGGCGATTACGTTGCTGGCCGCCGCGTGGTCGATAAAGAGCGCATATTTCCCTTCGCGGATGGCGAGGTGCGCGGTCTCGTTGATCTGCGTCGCCAGCAGCTTCAGCTGCTTATTGGCGATCCGGATCAACATATTGCCCCAATCGTAACGGTGGGAGAGACGCCACATCGAAGAGCCCAGGATGTAGTCCTTCCTGCCCGCCGGGCAGGCAAGAAACCCACGTCGTCTAAGGGTATTCGCAAGCCGGAAGGCGCTGCTCCGATCAATTCCCAACAACTCGGTAAGCTCTCCGAGAGAGACGGGTTGTTTGGAAAGAGCGACCGCCTGCAGAATCGTAAGGCCGCGATCAAGGCTTTGAATGAATGGGATCTGCCGAACTTTGTCCTCGGGCATAAAGAAGGTCCGTACTAAACTCGCACCGTTACTCGCAAAGTCTCCAGGCCAATTCGGCTGGTCTTAATCAATCCCACCGGAGGGAAGTGGGTGAAGGGTTTTTGGGTCGTTGCCGACTTCCCGCATAACGATACCATGAATTTTTCGCCCTGCCATCACAGCGCCAGACCTCCGGCGAACCCTTACATTTGATGCGCTAACGAGACTACCCGTGCCAGCTGCGACTGTCCAGCATTTGCGTAATACGCAAGCTTGATTTTTCCCGAAGGGCCTCTGCCCCCGCCTGGCGAAGCTGGTCATGGTTTATGATTTTTTAATGGGGCGCCGTAAGGCGAATCAAACCTACCGGAGGCATTAGGAAAATGGCGAGTGGTCGTGGGCTTTTGTGGGGTGTATGTACGTTGGTTACTGCCGGCGCGATAATTGCTACCAATCTGATTGGTTTTGCCGACACGGCTACCCCCCCCGTCCTGAATGCCAAGGCCAAACGCGGTGCTGCCGTCTTCCAGCAAAACTGCGTCAGCTGCCATAATAAGCAACCCGGTGACACTACTCCTTTCGGCCCTCCAAACCTGCATGGCATCTTCAGCAGCAAACCCCTGGTGACTCCGCCAGTCACGCCGGCGCAAGCCACGGATTTCATCAAGAAGGGCAAGGCGCCCATGCCCGCCTTTGGCAGCATCCTGACCGAAGCACAAATCAGCGACGTGATCGCGTATTTGAAGGCCCAGTAACTCTCGCGTGCGAACCGGAAGAGACACCGCAGGTCCCTCCACTCCGCTACGCTCCGGTCGGGATGACAATTCTGTTGCAGGAAATGACCTCAAATGCCATCAAACGAATGGCTGTCCTTGGTCCAACAGAATTGTCATCCCGACCGGAGCGAAGCGGAGTGGAGGGACCTGCGGTCAAGCAAATTGTCCGTAAAACTCCCCACCTCAGCTCGGCCGCTGAAGCGCACCCCTACTCTGGAAATTCCACGTCGTCAAAGAATTTATAGTTGTCGAGATTGGTCGCCGGAGCGAAGAAACAAACAACCTTCATCTCCTCCGGCCCGGTATTCCGCAACATATGCACTTTCCCTTGTGGAAACAAGACGGCGCTTCCCTCCTTCACCGGTTCAACCACTCCCTCGATCATCACCTTGCCCGATCCATGCACGATGTAAATAACCTCTTCACCGTTAGGATGGGAATGCGCGGGCCTTACCGTCTCTCCCGGCGCCACCAGGATCATGCACATCGAACAGTGACGTGCGTCGACATTCTCCTGGGTCATTAACCAGCGCAGACGCCGCCCGGGGAGATCGAGCGCCTCGATCGAATTTTCATCCACGATAGGTAAGGTCATCGATTCTCCTTCCACGTCAGAACACTGTGAGCGATTGCATCCGGGGTCAAATGAAAGGCATCGATCAGCTCTTCATAAGTTCCCGAGTGAATAAACTGCGGCTGGCCATCGCTCTTGAGCGTGTTGATGGTGACGATCCGTTTCCATCCGTCCTGTTTCACGCGCCCGCGATTGCGGTAAAGAATCTTCAACAAATTCTGCCAGATATATCCATTGTTCTGTTCCGCAAAAAACAATAGCTGCCCAGAACTGTAAAGCTCCAACAAAAGCTCCTCGTCGATCGAGGGGATATCCACCACGCCGACCGGGACACCCGCAGCCGCGCAGTGTGCGGCCGCAGCCAACGCCTCATGTACCCCGCGACCGCTGCTAATGATGGTCGCGCGATCCGCCGGACTGCTAAGCAGACGATGCCCCCTACCAAATGCGAACACGTAGTCGCTACCGTAGAGCACCGCAGAGCCCGTCCGCATGACGCGAAGGTAAACCAGGCCGCGATTCCCTTCCATAATCCATCGCATGATGGAGAGCATTTGCTGCGGGCAGGAGACATCGATGATCTTCAGCTGCGCAACCGCATCGAACGTCGTGCTGTCGTCGTTGCCCATATGGGTGGCCCCGTTGGTGCGGGTTTCGAAGTTCGCCGCAGTGGCAAGGAAAGTCAGATCGAGGCCATGCCCTTCACTCAACCAACCGTCGGGCGCATCGATCGCCTCCTGCCGCTCCTGGGCTCCTACCGCAATGCGGCGCAACACCTTCCAATCGAAGAAGGGACAGAAGGTACTCACCCACGCGTTATAACCCAACGCAGCGAACGCCTCGCCGATCAGCATCATGTTGGCCTCGGCGACACCCACGTTCAGCGCCCGCTTCTGATCGACAGCGGCAACACCTGCTTCCAGGCCGCTGGTGGATGCAAGGTCAGCATCGATAGAGACCACAGCTGCGTCCTGGGCAAAGACCTTCATCGCGCCGGTCACGACATCCGAGGCGGCATATTCTTTCTTGCGGTCAAGTTGTGGCAACAGCCTGGGGTCATAAGAGATGCGCTTATTACGCACAGGAACCCGCCTGGTTAGCACCGGGCCTACAACCGTAGTTACAGTTCGCCGCGCCGGAGAGTTCCAGTCGATCTCGAGACGCATGCGATGAGCCGCTTCCAGCAGCGAGTCTCGTGTGGCTTCCCCTTCGCTGCTGCCCTCCAGCCGCTCGCAGTAAACAGCAAACTCCTCGATCCGCGCTTGCCGCTGCTCCGATTGCAACGCATGCTCCTGGGTAATCAGGCTATCCGGCAGTGTGACCTTGTGCTTATTAAGAAAATCGGAAAAGGAGCCAAAGCCCTTGCGGCTGTTACAAATAATCGCCGTCGGCATGCCATTGCGAGGACCAAAACGAAAGCTCTCGAGCGCCGCAACCACGCCATCGAGTTGGGTTGCGTCCACAGTGTGTGCCTGCCAGCCAAAAGAGCGAAACACCGTCTCCAGTTCCGGCATGGGGAAAACCATGCGCGTGTGGAGGTCCAGCTGTCCGTTGTTGCGATCGACCAGCACGCAGAGATTGTCGAGGTGGTTCTGGCCGGCGTACATCACCGCTTCCCAGATAGGCCCTTCCTGCAGCTCTCCGTCACCGGTCATGCAATAGGAATCGAACCGCGGGCTGGTACGCCCGGCAATGGCAAAACCCTGGGCCACACCAAATCCCTGCCCCATCGGTCCCGTAGCGATATGCACCCCGGGCAAGATCGGCCCCGGGTGTCCATTCAGAATGCTGGCAAACGAGCGCGAGTTCTTAAGCGTCTTGCGGTCGAAATAGCCAAGTTCGGCATAGATAGAGGCCAGCGCAGCCACCGCATGGCCCTTGCTCAGGGTAAAAATATCCTGCCCGCGACGCGTGGGATCTTCGATGTCCAGTTCAATGAAGCCCCCATAGAACAGAGCAACCAGCGGGATGACGGCAGAGAAGGCGCCGCCCGCGTGGAGTCCTTTATCGACCGCGTCGCGGCATTGCTCCAGGGTGAGCAGACGGATGTCGGAATCCTTGATGGCCAGCAGCTTCAGGATGCCCTGGCGCAAGGCGTAATCGTCCTTGCGGTAGAACGCGCGGCTCAATCGTTCACGCAAGACGGGAGTATGCGAAGGATTCGTCATTCACTTATTTCCCCACCCAACCGCCATCGACATAAATCGACTGGCCGGTTACATACCTGGCCTCCTCGGAGGCAAAAAACGCAGCCACGGTTCCAATTTCGCGAGGTTGTCCCGTGCGTCCCAGGGAGATCTGGGCCACCACTCCAGGCAGGACGGTGGGATCAGGATGCTTCAGCACCCAGTCGACCATCGGCGTTTCAATCAAGCCAGGGTGAATGCAATTGACGCGGATTCCCAAAGCGCCCATCTCCGCGGAAACATTGCGCGTCAGCGCCTCGATGGCCAGCTTCGCCGGAGCGTAGTGGGTGCGTCCGGGCAAAACCTTTCCTGCCTGGATAGAGCCAATGTTGATGATGGAACCGGGGCGGCCGGCGGCCACGGCGAGACGGCAGAAAACCTGGCAGCAGATCCATTCTCCGCGCAGATCCACGTTCACAACATCGCTCCACTGCTGATCGGTAAGCTCCAGAAAGGGGACGATGGTTTCAATGCCTGCGTTGTTCACCAGTACATCGACCGGCCCAAGCTCTTTCTCCACCCGGTCGAACATGAACTCCACCTGGCTCCGCTGGCTGACGTCTGCCTCGACCACCAGGGCACGCCGGCCCTTGCGCGCGACCCACTCCGCAACTTCGCGAGCTTTCTCGCTTGATCCGAGGTGGTTGATGGCGACATCAGCTCCCTCTTCCGCGAATATCTCGGCGACTCCTTTTCCGATCCCCTGGCTGGCCCCTGTAATCAACGCGACCTTATTGCGGAGTTTCATTTCCACCTACCCAGAATACGTCGGCTTTAGAGTCTGCGTGAGAACCGGAAGAGAAACCGCAGATCCCTCCACTGCGCTACGCTCCGGTCGGGATGACAATTCTGTGGGACCATTAGAGTATCTGCTTTTGGGACCATCTCCGTTCAATAGAATTGTCATCCCGACCGGAGCGTAGCGCAGTGGAGGGATCTGCGTTCTCTTGGTTCTCACGCAGACTCTAAAGCCTCCTGAAGTATTGCTTTCCTGGCCGGTGCAGACTCTCCCGTCAGTCTTAGTGGATCGTCCAGCCGCCATCGACCATCAGCACGTGGCCCACCACCATATCGGAGAGAGGGCTGGAGAGAAACAAGACCGCACCCACCAGGTCCTCGGGCTGATTCCATCGTCCCCGTGGAATCATCTCCTTGGTGGCCCATTCTTTGTAGCCCGGCCGTTCCAGAATGTTCTTGCGTGACTCCGTTTCCGTAATGCAAGGCGCGACTACGTTCACCAGCACGCCATCTTTCGCCCACTCCAGCGAAAGAGCGCGAGACAAGTGATGGACACCCGCCTTGGCCGCGGCATAGACCGATCGCGACTTGAACGCGATCTCGCCGAAGTTGGATCCAATATGGATGATCTTGCCTCCGCCTTGCGGAATCATGATGCGGGCAGCGGCTTGCGAGGCAAAGAACACGCTTTTCAAGGACGCCGCCATGGTGCGGTCGTACTCCTCTTCGGTCACATCGAGAGCCGGCGTCGTCCCCGTCCAGCCGGCGTTGTTCACCAGGATGTCGATGCGTCCGAAGGTTTCCTTCGTCTTATCCATCAGGACGCGCACCTGTTGGACGTCGGCCACATCGGTCTGCACGATGATTGCCTTGCGTCCCAATGCCTCGATCTCGGCCTGAACAGCTTTTATCTCGTCCTGCCGCTTCTCAGGGTATTTCGCCAAAACCAGATGCGCTCCGGCTTGCGCCAACCCGAGCGCAACCGCGCGGCCAATTCCTTGAGAAGCTCCGGTTACGACGGCTATCTTGTCCAGCAATCCGAAGCTTGAATAATCGACATGTCCAGGTTTTTGAGTCGCCATAATTTGTACAGTAAGCTATGACTGTTGCGTAATATCCAAGGAAGCCTACCAGCTGCCTATACTCCCGTCAAGGCACGGTCGCTCATCCGATTCAAGACGATCCACACCGTACTACTTCGCTGGCTTCGGCAGGGCGAACACATAAAATCCCTGCGTTTGCGGTGCATTAGGCCCCGCTTCGATGGTTGTCCGCTCGCCTCCCGGACCAAGGTGTTTCAGGCTTGGCCTGGCGCTGAACGCCAGGTACTCTCGCCCATTTACCTCGAAGACCGCCGGAATCCCCTCAGGCCCGGCTGGCATCACTTTTTCCCAAAGTATCTTTCCGGTGTCTTTGTCATAGGCGCGCATGGTCGCATCCGAGATGGTGCCGGAAAAAATCAGACCGCCCGCCGTGACCACCACACCGCCCCGCGGCCAGTAACTCCCCGTATCTGTAACTCCTTTAGCGACTAATTCCGTCACGCTACCCAATGGGATCTGCCACTTGATGATTCCCTTATTCAAATCGTAGGCGGTCAGCGTCGACCAGGGCGGTTTATTGGCCGGCAGGCCTTCGCTGGAGTTCATATACCCGTATCCGGTCCAGTAACGGACAGGAGGAGCACCAGGCGGCGTAGGCGGAAGCGGAGGCCGGGGAGCTGAGATGTAGGCAAGTATGTCGGGCGGTACGTGCGCTTTCGAAGGATCAGAAAGATACGCGACCAGGGCGTCAACCTCTTTTTCCGAGAGGCTGGTAAAGGCCGGCATCGGTGAAGCTCCGTCCTGCACCGTGCTCTTGACGCGGTCCCCGCCGATCCGCGACACCACGCCGACCAGTGAAGGAATCGACGGTGGTTGGCCGGTCAACTCCGCGGTGTGACACGCCTGGCAATTCTGTATGTAGAGTATGCGGCCCTCGGTCTCGGGTGTGCCTGTCATCTGCCGCTTGGGCGGATTCGGCTCCAGTTTCAGCATCGAGGGCGCGTTCTTGGTCTGGACGTACAAGGTACCCGTCGCCGGATCCACCGCCCCACCACCCCAGTTGCCTCCGCCGTTGTTTCCCGGAGCCTCGACCGTGTTTTTCAAGCCGGGCGGCGTATAGATTCCTTGGTTGCGGGCGTTCTGCAATTCTTCTTTGATCTTGGCGCGCTCCGCGGGATCGCTTATGTACGGATCGACGTCATCAGGGGTGAATGACTGCTGGGCGAAAGGAGGCGGCGCCGTGGGAAAAGGCTGCGTAGGCCAGGAGTGCTCGCCGGGCATATCCGACTGGGGAACGGGACGTTCCTCAATCGGCCAGATAGGCTTGCCGGTAACCCGGTCGAAAACATACAAGAAACCGTTCTTTCCCGCTTGGGCGACGATGTCCACCATCTTGCCATCGTGCTTCACGGTCAGAAGCTTGGGTGCGGTGGTCAGGTCGTAATCCCAAAGATCATGATGAACGGTCTGGAAGTGCCAAAGATATTTGCCTGTGCGGGCGTCGAGCGCCAACAGGCAATTGCCGAAAAGACCGGCGCCCGTACGATCCGCGCCATAGAAGTCATAGGTAGGTGATCCCAGCGGAAAGTACGCGATTCCTCGCTCTTCATCGATCGTCATCCCGCCCCAGTCGTTGGTACCGCCAATATACTTCCAGGCATCTTTCGGCCAGGTATCGTAACCAAATTCGCCGGGGTGGGGAACGGTATGAAAGATCCAGACCATCTTTCCGCTGAGCACGTCATAGGCACGAATATCACCCGGAGGCGATCCGTACTCTTCTCCGGTAGAAGAACCCAGAATCAGGAGATTCTCAAACACCCGTCCCGGGCCGCCGGACTGGATAGATCGGATGGTCTTGGGATCACGGCCCAGGCCTTCCCGCAAATCGATACTGCCATGGTCGCCGAACGAATCCACCGTCTTGCCGGTGCGCGCATCCAGCGCATGAAGCATGTTGGCGGTGGCGTAGAAGAGGCGCCGGTCGCTGCGATCTTTGCTTTCCCAGTAGTTGAAGCCGCGGTTGGTGATGCTTCCGGGGAATGCCGTTGTCGTGAACCCAGATCTCCTTGCCGGTCACGGCGTCGAGAGCGACCGTGGCATTATCTTTCCCCACCACGTACATCACGCCGTCGACCACCAGCGGATTAAAGCCATAGCGAAAGCCGTTGTTGCCGTTGGGATAAAACCACACCTGCTGCAGCTGGGTAACGTTCGACTTGTTGATTTGCGTCAGGGCAGAGTATTGCGCCGAGTCGGCGCTGCCTTCATAGTCGCTCCAGGTGGTGTACTTCTTCGCGTCTTTGGCGGAAGCAATCACCGCGGCGAAGGTAACCGCGGAAGTAAGGACTCCCATGACTTTGCCCAAGGTACTCTTCATCCATCCCCATCCGGCAGGAAATTATTTGGAAGTTTTCGTTCGCTCTTGAGGCTTTCCCCAGAAGATATAGGTTCCCTTTAATGAGGGGGCCGATCTGGCCCGGGCCGCATCCGATTGTGAGCCCTGGCTGTGGGCGAAGGGAATTGCGATGAGGCAGACAGTGGCGGCAAAAAGCGAAGGCATCCGCAGTCGAAAACCCCGAAGTGGCATAGGCCCATCCTCATGATGGTAGCGATCCCTCGTTTCACAATATGCAACGGAGCTTTCGCTAGACCGCCCGAAAGTTATCATGCTCATCGAAACACAGTCAATCTCAGAAGGAGCAACGATGGGGTCATGCGGTTACAGGATCAGGCGCCGCAGCGCCACCGGTACAGTAGATAAATAGCGTGACCTGGCAGGAGAACTAAATGAGAAGAGCGCGCAGTCAGGGTTTCTGTGGCGAATGGTTCACCGGGCTAGTCGCGATGGCATTGCTCGGTTCGTCTTGCACCATGCAAGGCCAAACCCTGAAGCTTAAATATAGAACCGCTTCCGAACACGGCTTCGTCGTCTTGCGTGACCCAGCCGGGGCAATCATTGCCTCTGGAGAAGCCACGCAGGTTCCCTCCAAGCACCGCATCACACTTCACGTGGTCTTCTATTTTCGCGATGGATCGATCGATGATGAGACCACGCTCTACTCACAAGGGGAGGAAACCATTCGCCTGATCAGTGATCGGCATATACAGCGCGGCAAGTCCTTTCCGCACCCTTGCGACGTAATGATCGATGTGACCAACCAGCAGGTGAGTTTTCGTGACTTATCAAAAAGCACGAACCAGGCAACGACGGAGCACATGGATCTGCCGCCGGATACTTCCAACGGCCTTCTAATGCCTCTGATTCAGAACATGCAAGCCAACACTCCCATCGAGGTCTCGTATGTTGCGCTCGCGCCCAAGCCGCGAATGGTGAAGCTGGCTATTGCTAAAGATGGGGATGATCAATTCACGGTCGGCGGCCGTTCCTACAAGGCGGCGAAATACGACGTCAAAGTCCATATCGGGGGAGTTGCCGGCGCAGTGGCTCCTATGATCGGTAAGCAGCCTCCGGATTCCTACGCGTGGGTAACCGAAAGCCGGGTGCCGGCCGTCATTCGGCTGGATTCTGCGTTGTATACCGACGGCCCCATCTGGAGCGTACAATTCGCCAGCCCGGTCTGGTGAATGAGTACCAAAAATCATTTGGCAAATGAGCTTCGGAGTCTGCGTGAGAACTCGATCGAGAACCAGTCCCGAAGGGACTGGCTGAAAGTAGCCCAGGACGTAATCCTGGGTAGGTTATCCACCGAGATCAGTCCCGTAGGAGTCTGTGTCGTAGCTAAGAAATCGACGAAAAGCTATACGAATTAACCAGCAGAATTCATCGTCATTGATACGGAAATGGTCAACTCTAGCTCAGCTCCGATGTGCTACGACACAGACTCCGTAGGGACGACTGAGAATGACCCAGGATGTCAGTCCTGGGTGAACCTGGATCGCATGTGAATGCTATTGGCAACCATCCACGGCCAACCCGATTCTCTCTGAGACCACCGATTGCACACAATCCACGGATTGCCTGTACACCAAACGAGACTTGCTCGTTAATTTGGGCAGCTCTGATTTTCAGTCGTCCCTGCCGGACTGAGTTCAGAACCACAGTTGTCGCACAGACTCTTCCGCCTGCTGGCGTCCCATCTATTCCGGTCAGGGAACCAATCTCATCCGACGCCCTCAACCCCCTCCAGTAGCAACGCGGCGCAGCCATTGCCAGCGCGATGCGTTGGCATTGGAACGATAAGCGATCACTGCAGGAACACGCACTTCTATTTCCGTGCCGACCCCGTGCCGGCTCCAGACTTCAAGACGAGCGCCGATCTTACTCGCCCGCTCAAACATCCCCGGCATCCCCCAACCTCCGGAGCCGTGGGCAACCTCAAGAATCGTCTCCCCGACACCGCAACCATCATCGCGAATGGCGATGCGCAGCTGGCTGGGATCGTAGTTGACCTCCGTTTCGCACCGCTCTGCGTGGGCATGCTGAAAACAGTTAGCGATCGCCTCACGGCCAATCCGGTATACCTCGTCCCGGACGGCGGGATGCAGCTCGCGCGGATCGCCATTTACCACCACGCGAAAGTCTGCCGGATGCTCTTGTCTGAGCTCCTGGCCCACAGCGGCAAAGGCCTCGGGCAGGTCGTTCGGCTTCAGAGGAGCTGCTTCCTAACTCAAGAAGAAGTTCCCGCCCTTCGGCCAGCACCTTGTCGGATTGGTTCAGTGCCTCTTCCAGCATCTGACGCGTAGGGTCACCTTGCGGGATGCGCTCGGCTGCCGTCTGGAAGCGCAAAATCAGGCCCCCCATGCTCTGCAGCAAAGTGTCATGGAGTTCGCGAGCGATTCTTTCCCGCTCTGCCAGCCGTTCGGCCAGCCGCGCCTGAAGCTGGCGCGTGAGTTGCCGCAGCCGAACCGTGAAAAGAAGCCCCAGGAGTCCGCCGGCCGCAATGATGCACAACAACATAAACCAAACCGTCTGGACGAAAGGGACACCCTCTCCCACCGTCCACGCGGTGTGATAGAACTGGCTCATCGTGCGATCGCCATCGAGAGCAAACGCCTGCGTGCACAGCAAGCCGAGCATGGGCGGCAGCACCAGCCCCTTGATCACTCCGCGATGAATCGCCGAAACCATCCGCGTTTCCGTCCTTCACCGGGGGAAGTTGGTCGCTTTACCTTCGAGCAACATCCTAATGGACAGTTCTTCTAGGTCAAGCAACATCTGGCCTTAGATTCGATCAGCGCACGTTTGGTCTTCTTTAAAAAAATGCTCCGCCATGGGGATTAGGTGAGATGAAGAATGACGGCTTCGTTCAGGTGCGGGGCGCGCGGGAACACAATCTCAAGAATGTAGATGTTGGCCTCCCTCGCGATGCCCTGGTTGTCTTTACCGGAGTTTCCGGTTCGGGCAAATCGTCTCTGGCCTTCGGGACCCTCTACGCGGAGGCGCAGCGGCGGTATCTCGAATCGGTCTCCCCCTACGCCCGGCGCCTCTTTCATCAGATGGCTGTGCCGGAAGTGGACTCCATCGATGGCTTGCCCCCCGCCGTCGCGCTTCAGCAACAACGGGGATCTCCCACGACGCGCTCCTCGGTGGGCAGCGTCACCACGCTATCCAACCTCTTTCGCATGCTCTATTCAAGGGCTGGAGAGTATCCGCCTCACCAACCGCTCCTTTACGCCGAATCCTTTTCCACCAACACGCCCGAGGGAGCGTGCCCCAAGTGCCACGGGCTGGGCAGGATCTATGAAGTGACCGAACGCTCCATGGTGCCGGATGATTCACTCACCATCCGCGAGCGTGCCATTGCCGCGTGGCCCACCGCGTGGCAAGGGCAGAATCAACGCGACATATTGACCTCCCTTGGCTATGACGTCGATCGCCCCTGGCGCGACCTGCCTAAGAAGGATCGAGACTGGATTCTCTTCACCGATGAGCAGCCGGTGGTGCCGGTTTACGCCGGCTTCACCCCCAAGGAGACGCGCGCCGCACTCAGAAGCAAGATGGAGCCCAGCTACCAGGGCACCTTTACCAGCGCGAAACGGCATGTGCTGCATACCTTCGCCACCACCCAGAGCCCGCTGATGAAGAAGCGCGTCGCGCAGTACATGCTGAGCACCGAGTGTCCGCTGTGTCATGGCAAGCGGTTGCGGCTGGAGTCGCTATCGGTGAAATTTGCCGGCTTCGATATTGCAGAAATCTCGCGACTGCCGCTCAAGCGTCTGGCAGGCATTGTGCGCCCCTTTGCCGAAGGAACAGCGCCACGCAACGCCACCACGGAAGCAGAGCACCCGGAAAAACTGATCGTCACCCAGCGGATCGCCGAGGATCTGCTCGCGCGGCTTGCGGTGCTGCTCGATCTGGGCCTCGGGTATCTGACTTTGGAACGCAGCACGCCCACGCTCTCGCCCGGTGAACTCCAGCGTCTACGCCTGGCCACCCAGATACGCTCCAATCTTTTCGGAGTGGTCTATGTGCTCGATGAACCGTCTGCTGGATTGCATCCGGTAGATATCCAGGCGCTCCTCGTGGCCTTTGAGCGCTTGCGGTCGGCGGGAAATTCCTTGTTCGTGGTGGAACACGATCTCGATGTGATCAGCCACGCCGATTGGCTGGTCGATGTCGGACCAGGCGCTGGAGAGCAAGGTGGCTATGTCCTCTACAGCGGTCCCCCCAAAGGGTTGGAGGGGATCGAGAAATCGCAAACTCGACGATATCTTTTCGGCAGCCAGAAACTCCCCAAACGCACCACGCGCTCGCCTCAAGGATGGCTGAAATTGAAAGGCGTCACGCGCAATAACCTGAATCATCTCGATGTGGCCTTTCCCCTGGGGGTCTTTACGTCGGTCACCGGAGTTTCCGGTTCGGGCAAGTCGAGTCTGGTCAGTCAGGCGCTGGTCGAGTTGGTGGCAGAGCAACTCGGCCATCCCCTCCCCGTTGAGGAGGAAGCTGGAGAAGAGCTGGAAGCCGCACCCCAGGTCGCTACCGGTGGCCAGATTGCCGGTGGATTGGAAAGCATCCACCGCCTGGTGCGGGTTGACCAGACTCCCATTGGCCGCACACCGCGTTCTAATCTCGCTACTTACACCGGCTTGTTCGATCACGTTCGCAAACTGTTCGCTGCCACCGGAATGGCGCGCGCCCGCCGCTATGACGCCGGCCGTTTTTCCTTCAATGTCGCCAAAGGCCGGTGCGAAACCTGCCAGGGCGAGGGCTTCGTATGCGTCGAGTTGCTCTTCCTGCCCAGTGTTTATGCGCCCTGTCCAACCTGTCATGGAGCTCGCTATAACGCCAAGACGCTGGAAATAAAATACCGCGATAAAACCATCGCCGACGTACTGGGGTTAACGGTCGATGCGGCCTGGGAGTTCTTTTCCGCGGAGCCGCCGCTGCTCCGCTCGCTTGAAGTTCTGCGGGAAGTTGGCCTGGGCTATTTGCGGCTCGGTCAACCGGCTACGGAACTCTCCGGCGGTGAGGCTCAGCGCATCAAGCTGGCGACCGAGCTGCAGCGGCCCCAGCGCGGCTCCACTCTCTATATCCTCGATGAACCCACCACCGGCCTGCATGCCGCAGACGTGGATAAGCTGATGGCGCAGCTCGATGCGCTGGTTCAATCAGGCAATACCGTCATCGTCGTGGAGCATGACATGCGCGTGGTCGCGGCCAGTGACTGGGTGATGGATATTGGTCCAGGCGCGGGAGAGGAGGGCGGGCATGTGGTTGCATCGGGAACCCCTGCCGAAGTATCCCAGGCGTCCGCAAGCCGAACCGCCCCTCATTTGAAGAAGTTGCTGGCGTGATCGCCTGCAACTCGGCATAATGGGTCACCCCCCGAAGCACCAACCAGGCCAACCCGAATCCCCCGGACAGCGCAGGAGCATCGATCATGGCCAGATTTTGCGGCACTTGCGGAAGCCCCTTGAATGAGACGTCGGCATTTTGCGGCGCTTGCGGCACCCGTGTGCCCCAGGCAGCTGTTGCGCCCGCGGCCACACCCGTCCCTCCGTTCTCTCCAGTCCCTACGATCCCGCCCGTCTCTCCGCTGCCACCGGTAAAAACGGGAACGAGTCCCGTGGTCAAGATCGTTCTGGTGGTGGTCCTGCTCCTGGTAGTTTTGGGGACCCTCTCCGTGGCCGGCATGTTCTACGCGCTGCACCTGGCAAGCCGCAAGGCTCACGAGTTTTCCAGGAAGGTGCGGGATTCCGCACTCTCGTCCCTTCCGGCTGACAGCGGCAACGCAGGTGGATCAAATGTCCCCGCCGGCACACTCGGGCCGGGCGCCTGCCGCTTCCTGAGCAAGGAGGATGTTGGCCACGCGATCGGCGTCGCCATCGTGGCCGCGAAGACGACCGTCGGCGGTTGCGAATATCTTGCCCAGGGCACGGCCGGCGAGATGACCGCAAAACATATCGCCGCCATGATGGCGAGCAAAGGCGCCACTGCCCAGCAGCAGCAAATGTTTCAGAGCCTCTCCCACAGCCTCTTGGGGGGCGCACAAGATCAGGCGGACGGAAGCAGTCCGCCCGTGAGTACCGTGGTGATGGCTTTTACCATCGACCCCAACGCCGCCAAAACCCAGATGAGCATGAATGAAAACGCATTGAATGGGGTAGGCCCGGGCGCAAAGCCCCTGACCGGGATCGGTGATGAAGCATTTGACGCTTCCGGTTCTGTGATGATGGTGCGCAAAGGCAACCAGCTCATTCGCATTACCTATTCCACCTGCCCCTGCACCATCGAGGCGATCAAACCGCTGGCGCAAAGGCTGGCGTCGTCGCTCTAATGACTGTCGATCTCTATGACGGCGCTTATGGGAGCTACGATTCAGATGTCTATCGACAAGTAAGAATCGAGACCTACGGGGAAGATTTCGGCCAGACCAGCTGGGTAACCACCGAGGAGTCCGAAGAGATTCCACGATCGTTGGCGCTCACCGGCGATTCGTCGGTGTTGGAGATCGGCTGCGGATCGGGCGCTTACGGTTTGCACATCGCGCAGGAATTCGGTTGTCACATCATTGGCTTCGACATCAATGAGCTGGGGATTCGTACAGCCAATCAGTTGGCCTTAAGCGCAGGTATGGCGCAAAAAGTGCGCTTTGAAGTATGCGACGTCTCGCAAGGACTGCCATTTCCAGACGCGACCTTTGATGCGGTCTTTGCCAACGATGTACTTTGCCACATACCCGGCAGGCCGTCTCTTCTCTGCGAAATATATCGGGTCCTGAAGCCCGGCGTAGGGCGGATGCTATTCAGTGACGCCCTGGTAATCGGAGGGCTAATCGCGCACGATGAAATCGCCACCCGGAGCTCGATCGGCTTCTATATCTTCAGTCCGCCTGGAGAGAATGAACGCTGGATCCGGAACGCCGGCTTTTCAGACATCGATGTCTTGGATACAACAGAGAGCGCGGCCAGGATCGCAGCCAGGTGGCACGATGCCAGGCAAAAACACAAAGAAAGGCTGCTCGCCGCCGAGGGCATGGCCAAGTGGGAAGGACTGCAGCGATTCCTCTCCTGCGTGCGCGCGCTGACGGAAGAAAGACGGCTGCTTCGGCTTCTCTACCACGCGCAAAAGGCCTGAACTGTCTGTGTGAGAACTCAACTCACCATTCAGTCCCGAAGGGACGGCTGAAAATTACCCAGGACGTCCAGTCCTGGGCTTTCCAGGCTGCGGAAAACTCTCTGAACGTATGAGAATTCAACCCGCGTGAGTCAGTGCCCCAGCAAACCCAATAGGAACTGGACGGGTGCCCCAGGTTCGCCGAAACCGTACCTGGGCTGAAAACGACGGGCGAAGCCCACAACAGCTTTTTGCGAATCGACCAGCTAAAAGCAATCGAAACATATCATTTTCGGCCCACGTACGCTTTGGCGAACGTGGGGCACCCGTCCAGTTCCTATTGGGTTCTGTTAGAAGACCGACCCCCAACAGCGACCTTTCCCGCGGCCTGTTAGTGCTCAAAGATCAGCATCACATAAGCAAGAAAAAGCAATAGATGCACCGCCCCTGAGAGAACGTTGGTTCGATTGCTGATAAAGGTGAGAGCGCAAACCGCCAGGGTTAAAACCAGCAAGAGCGAATCTGCCGGACCGAGCCCCAGGACTATCGTCTTGCCGGTCACTAAGCCGATCGTCAACACAGCCGGGATGGTCAACCCGATCGAAGCCAGCACCGAGCCCAACAGAATGTTGATAGAACGCTGGAGATCGTTGGCCAACGCCGCGCGTGTGGCGCTGAGTGCCTCGGGAGACAAGATCAAAGCGGCCACCAGGAAACCGCTCAACGCCAGCGGCGCATGGAGGACCTCTATACCGTGATCGATAGGCAGCGCAATCTCCTCTGACAAAACCACTACAGGCAGCAGATACATGACCAGAAAAAGGGCATGATACGTAATTGAATTTGTTGCGATATGCGCGTGTCCCGTGGCACTCGCCTCACCCGGGCGCTCTATCGCTTTGGCCGGCTTCACGAAGTATTCGCGATGTCTCCAGTTCTGGATGATCAGAAAGAGACCATAAATCCCGACCGACATAACGGCGAGAAAGATGGATTGAAGAACGGACAGCGTAGGACCCAAAGAAGCGCTGGTGAAGTTCGGCAGTATCAACCCAAGCACCGTCAAGGGCACGATGAGGGACAAAAAGGAGTTCGCTCCCTGCAGGTTGTACTCCTGCTCGTGGTGGCGTAAACCACCCAGCAGCAATGAGAGCCCAATCATGCCGTTGAGCACAATCATCACGACGCCGAACATCGTGTCGCGGGCCAACGCGGGCTTGCCCTCGCCTGTGAGCATAACCGCGGAGATCATCATCACTTCGATGCCGATGACGGAAAGTGTCAGCACCAACGTTCCCAGGGGCTCTCCCACCCGCACCGCTAGGCTCTCCGCGTGGTGCACAACGGCAAAGGCGGAGCTCAGGATGATGGCAAAAAGCCAAACCAGCATCAGGGCGAACCACAGCGGATTGGATAGATCGGCGAGCCAGCTTTTGCCAAAAAGCAGAAACAGCGCCGTCGTGGCGAAGCCGGCTCCCAGAAGCCACTCCCGCCGCAGAGTTGAAAGATAGCCGGCTTTTACAAGCGTTGCTTCTGAACTCATGCAGTAGTCCTATCAGAAATCGGGGCGAATGGTAAGCGTTCACCTCCAGGGCACACCTCAACCTCACCCCAGCCGGAGCGTTGGACCACAACTCCTTGGAGATCAGGAGATGCCTGAAATGATCTTCCGGTATTCGTCCTCGGTAAAAGCGCGGAGGGTTTCCATGCGAATACCGCCTTTCGATGCAAGAGAAAGACTGACGCGGGCGTATGTGGCGTCGTCGGGAGCCTCGATGATAGCCGCCATGTCGTATTGACCCATCAACAGGTAGAAGCTCACCAGCTTTGCGCCGGCAGCCTCGGTGGCTTTCTTGGCCGCGTCCAGGCGGGACGGGCTCTCTTTGATCTTTTCGATACCTTCTTTTGTCCAACGCATTAGGGCAAGGTAAGTGGCCATACGTACACCTCGGCGCGAATTATAGACTCCTGTGTGAAGGGTCAGATAACCGGGAAGTAAACTATCCAGGCTTCATGAATTGGCTTGTATGGGCCGTCCTCTCGGCTCTTTTCGCAGCGGCAACCGCTTTGCTCGCCAAGGTCGGTGTCGCCCATGTCGATCCGAACCTGGCCACAGCCATTCGAACCTCGGTGGTCCTGGTCTTCGCCTGGACGATAGCTATTAGTCTCGGCAGCCATAGCGGTGTTGCGCACGTCGGCCGCCGCAGTTGGCTGTTCTTAATCGCTTCAGGCCTGGCCACCGGCTTGTCGTGGATCTGCTACTTTCGCGCACTCTCCATGGGTGAAGCGTCGAAGGTGGCTCCCATCGACAAGCTGAGCGTGGTTTTCGTCGTACTGCTGGCGTGGCCACTTCTCGGCGAGACGATTACCGTGGCCAAGGCGGCTGGGGCCTTGTTGATCGCCGCCGGCGCAATCGTTCTCGCATGGGCCTGAAGAGTCAGCATGCGAACCGGAAGAGAAACCGCAGATCCCTCCACTGCGCTACGCTTCGGTCGGGATGACAATTCTGTTGCATCGCAAAGGCCCCAAAAAGCGGTCAGACGAACGGCTGCTAATGGTTCCACAGAATTGTCATCCCGACCGGAGCGTAGCGCAGTAGAGGGATCTGCGGTTTCTCTTCCACCCTCACTCCGTTCGCAGCGCCCGCATCGGTTCCAATCCGGCAGCTATCCGTGCGGGCACGAGGGCAGCCAGAAAGGCCGCCGTACACAGCACCAATAGCGTGATCGACAATACGACGGGGTCATAAGGCTTCACTCCGAACAACTGGCTCGCCATCGCGTGACCACCCAGGATCGCCACCGGAATGCCGATTGCCAGCCCAATGCCCACTTGCATAAAAGCGCCGCGCAGCACCAGCCGCAGCACACTCAAGCGATCGGCGCCCAGCGCCATGCGGATACCAATCTCGCTCGTCCGGCGTTCCACCGAGTACGCGGTCACGCCATAGAGCCCGATGGACGCCAGAACCAGCGCCAGGATACCGAAGAAAGAGGTCAACTTGGCAATCATGCCCTGCTGCGTGAAGTTAGCTCTTACCTGTTCGCCAAAGCTTCCGAAATTGATGACCGCGAGATCAGCATTGACCTGCGAAATTGCATGCCGCACCTGCATCTCGAGTCCAGGCACGTTACCCGCAGTTTCTATCTCGATTGCGTTGAGATATTGCGATCCATCCTGAAATTTCTCATAGCGCGGATCGTCGCTGTGAACCCTCTGCCCCTGGGCCAGGAAGTACATCGGACGCATCTTATCCGACGGTCCCCAATAATTCGTGTCTTCGGTGACGCCGACGATCTCGAAGTATCCGGGATGCTTGATATCGTCGCTGAAGTGTTTGCCGATGGCGTGGCCGTCCTTGAAATATTTCTTCTCAAAGAACCGGTTCACAACGGCAATGTTGCGTGTGCCGGGCGTGTCCTGCTCGTTATTGGCGCGGCCCTCGACAATCTTTGTCCCGATGGTGTCGAAGTAATAGGGGCTTGCCCGCACCCATGAAGCGCCATGATCGTGCGTTCCCGCAGCCGGCGGTGGCTCGCCTTCGATGAAGACACCTTCGCCCCAGTTATCTCCTTCCATCGGACTGTACATGGAGAAACTCACCTGCTTCACGCCTGGAATTTGTGCCAGGTTGGTGTGCAGTTGCCGGTAAAGCGCTTCCAGCTGGCCGGGCGTGTAGCCCGCCATCTGCGGATCGATATGGGCGATGAAGCGATTCGTGGTCACAAAGCCGAAGTCCTGGTGCTGCATATTGCTCAGGCTGCGGGCAAGTAATCCAGCGGCGCAAAGCAGGACCACGGAGAGAGCTGCCTGCACCACGACCAGGGATTTCTGTGCCCATCCACCATGATTCGCCGTGGAGCGATTCGCACCCCGCAAGGCATCCACCGGATTCGACTTCACCGTTAACCACGCCGGAGCGACTCCGAAAAGAATCCCCGTCAGCAATGAAACCGCAAGGGCAAAGCCGAGCACTGGAAGCGAGGGAGTCGCCTGGATAGGCACCGGGTCATGTTGGAAGGCAAGATACAAAATCACCCGCGTGCCGGCAAACGCCACCACAATGCCGGCGATCCCGCCAAGCACCCCGAGCACAATGCTCTCCGTCAGAGTTTGCCGGACCAGCGTCATGCGCGGCGCTCCCAGCGCCGAGCGCACCGATGTCTGCTGCTGCCGGTTGGCCGACCGCACCAGCAGCAGGTTGGCAAGATTGGCGCAGGCGATCAGCAGCACGAATCCCGAGACCCACATCAGCAGGTGCAGGCCTTGCTGATACTGGTCTCTCATCATCTGCACCCCGTTGCCTCCATGGGAGAAGTGCAGCATCTGCTTGGCCACCAGGGGCTTGTCGCGTTCCTCTACTTTGCTCAAAGGGCTCAACAGAAATTGCCGCAACTGCACCTGCATCTGCGCTTCCATGGCGCTTGTGTCAGCGCCTGGACGAATACGGCCGATCAGATCCAGCCAATCCAGCGAGGCCTCTTCCAGCACCGAGCTCGTTGGCGAAATCAGCGGCTCGTCGTTCAGCGGAATGTAGAAGGATTGCGGAGTGCTTTGTACGCGATCACCGAAAAACCCTGGCGGCGTAATTCCGATCACCGTGAAGGGCTGGCCGTTAATCACGAACCCCGCTCCCACTACCGACGGGTCCTTGCCAAATTTCTCCTGCCAGGTCCTGAAGCTCATCATGGCCACGGCCGGAGCGCCCTTCCGGTCGTCATTCGGCGTGATGGTTCGTCCCATGTAGGGAGGAATGCCGAAGGTCTGGAAGTAATTGCCGGAGACATATTCGCTCTTGTACGACTCGGATGGCTTGTTGCTGCCATTGCGGCGCACCCCGATCAGGGTTTGACCGGCTTGAAAGCCTGCCAGCTCCTCGAAGCCGCTGGAATGATCGCGAAACTGCTTGTATTGCTCGTAAGAGAAGAGCGTCCAATTGTCCTGCATACCGCCGTTGACGCAGCAATTCTCTTCGTTGCCGACCCGATATAAGTCTTCCGGGTTCACCACCGGCAGCGACTTCAGTAAAACCGCATACACCAGGGTGAAAATCGCCGTGGTGGCGCCGATGCCCAGGGCCAGGGTAAGAATCGCTGTGGCCGTAAACCCCGGCGCCTTGGCGAATTGACGTAACGCGTACCGGACATCTGCCGCAATCTGCATCCAACCCTCCGCAAGGCTAGATACGAACCTTGACAGCTTCCGGTTCGATATATTTTTGCCGGACCCGACGGTCTATTCGGGCGCGGCCCGGCGCCGGCGGCCGCTCAGCAGATACACTGCGGCACGCAGTTCCAGCAGGGGGTCCTCGGATGCGTCGATGCCGTCCACCCGGGGAATTGGGTCGAAGATAATGTTCTTCTGTTCATGAGCCTCGTTGGCCACCAGCCCGGTGAACGAGAGCTGCCCTAATTCAAGCAACTTACGGCTCTCCGGCCACAGGGACGTCGCATCGTTCACCGAATCCCCATCCTCGGCCAATTGAACTACCACCTTGAGCTTGACTGGCTCCTTGGCGACCCGGGCTTCAATTTCCTCGAAAAGATAATTTGGCCCTTTTGCCGCAGCGGCCGCGGCGTCCAAATGATCGTTGCCGGCCTCGGGGAGAATACGGTAGCGTCCGTGACGACCCGCCCCGTCCTTATTGATGAAGCGCATCGCAGTCAGACCGAAATACGATTCGCGCGCGAAGCTCGAGGCCGGCGGCTTCGGAGCCTGCACGAAGGCGAGCGCAGCGGGATGCGTCCCAAGGTATTTTTCCAGCGGTGAGCCAGGGAAGTGAGCCAGATCCGTGGCGGCGATGGCGCTCAGAAACTCCAGAAAGTCCTGGCCCGTTCTTGCAGGAAAAGCATTGGTCGAGTGGGCCACGATGTCGGTGTGCACCCGCTCGGCAAGATGAAACCGAATGGCACAGCCGCGTGGATCGGCGTTGGGATCATTGTCCGGGATCACCGGAATGCCGGTAGAGTTCGAAAAGCGTACCGTCGCTGGCGTCGATGGCCTATTCAGGTGAGGAGCCCTGCTGAGCCCGGCCGCTTCCGCCGTCGGCGTAAAGGTCCCTTGCAGCATGATTCCTTTGGCATGAGCCGGTCGAAAGCCGGGATGGATACCGAAGATCTGGTCGAATTTCTCGAGCAATTGTTGACTTAAAGCGACAATCTTTTCGTCTGTGGGCAGCGGCATGGATTAGGTCCTCAATAGGTAGGTAGACATGGATACTTCCTCGGCAGTCAACGCCCAGGAGAACGAACTAGAGCCTCAGGGTACAGGAGTTCACTGTTTAACGATGCTGCCCGAAGGAATTAGTCGCTCAAAACAACAATAGACAGGGTTTGTTAAAAGCAATCTACCTGATGCGGTTTTCCCGGGATTTGGAGAAGGCGAAAAAATAATCGTGAAAGTCGTGGCCCCTTTGCCGGGCCGGTTCCGCCTTAGTAAGTGAAGGCGATGAATGAGACGCCCTCCAAGGAGAACCGCCATGAGAACACTTTCGATTTCGAAGTTCCGCGCAGGTCTTTTCGCCGCCGTGCTTGCTGTCGCTCCCTTGTCGCCAGCATTGCACGGTCAAGATGTAGGAATGGTCGCCAAGGTGAACGTGCCGTTTGCCTTCGAGACCGCATCCGGACACCACTTCGCACCCGGCGTCTACTCCGTATACATGGAGAGCCTTCACACTCTCCTTATCCGGGGAGACTCGGACTCTGCACTCACGATGACGGCATTAGAGGACAACGGCCAGACGGCAAAGATCGGCAAGGCCACCTTCCATAAATATGGCAACCAATACTTCCTGAGCGAAATCACAGTCGCGGGAAAAAGCCGCCGGGTTACCTTTACCAAGTCGAAGGCAGAGTACCAGGCACAGGTCGCCGCAGAGAAAACCCCAGCCACCAACGTCGAACTGGCTCTGTTGGAAACCCGTTAGACCCCTCGGGCATCGGAGATCAGACGGCTCGTCTCAGGACGAGCCGTCACCCTTTTATTCATTTACGCGTCCCAGGTAGTGATCGAGCCAGTCGAGCACCGCCTTTACCAGTTGGGGACGCTGCTCCGTGACATCGTGCGGCGTGTCGAGAACCACGTGGCGCTTGTCTCCAGCGGGCGTGCCCAGCATGGCAAAGAGCGGGTTCTGCGCCCTGTCGAGAGAGAAGCTGTAGTCATAACGACCATTGACCATGAGCACGGGCAATTTTAGCCGGGGCGCAAAGTCGGCCTGGTCACTGCCGGGCGTAGGCGGAAAAAGGAAGTATCCGCCATCAAGAAAAATAGATGTCTTAAGACGATCCTGCATCAAGGTCGAAATAATTACCCCTGTTGCCGAGCCCATGCTCACGCCCAAGTACGCTAGTTTGGTGCTGTCGATATCCGAACGGGTAGCGAGGTAATCGAGCGAGCGGGCAGCATCCTTGTAGCGGTCGAAGTTGAGCTCGCTGTCCAGCAGGCCCCGGGCAAGATGGAAGTTCACCTGGCGCTCGTAGGTGTCCAAATAGACTGGATACATCACAGCGCGCCCGCTTTGAATAATGTAGTCAAAAAACTTCAGATCGCCCAGCTTCCGGCTGTCGCGAAGGTCCTTCACCCGGGCGCTGGGAAAGAACAGTACGGTTTGGTACGGTGGGCGCACGTTCTTCGGCAGGAACAAATATGCGGACATCCGCTGACCACCGTAGGCGGCGTCAAAAGTGACTTTTTCCTCGCGCCAGTCAGCCGTGTCCTCGACGACCCCGTCGCCTTGTGCGTTCAGCGGAGTATGCGGATAAGCGTAAAGAAGTTTGTAGGCGTTAAACACCTCGTCGGACACCGGTTTGAATCTCGCGAAATCGCGAACCATGGGCTTGACCGGGTTCAGGGCCTCTGCCGGCAGAGATTCGATGTTTCGCACACATCGGAATCCGTTTGTCTCCGAACGATCGAATGGCGACAGTGCTTCCGGAGTGGTGGACAAGTAAGACTGCGATTTCCATGAACCGCCCAGAATGAAGCGCAGATCGCCGCCCGCGCCATTGAAGACCCATTCACGCACGTTGCCGGTCATGTCGTAGGTTCCGTACGGGCCGAGCCCCGGGTATTTGCCCACAGGCGCGAGATCGTTGCTGGTAATGTTGCTGGTCTGCACCGCAACAGCCGCGAGGTCCGCGGGATCTGCCTGGAGCCACTGCGCCAATACGGGCAGGCTCTTTCCTGAGAACGCTGCATAGGCAGCAGCTTCGAACCAGCTCACGCCGGCAACGGGAAAGTCGGCCTGGCCCTGGGGATAGTGACCTGCAACCCAGGTCGATGGCCCGGCGCGGCCCGTCGTGTCCCGAAGTTGCGCCATGGCTTCGGTCCATGAAAGCGTACGGCCATCCCGCGTAAATTCTTCCGTCCAATACTCTTTCTTTTCGTAACCACCGCTATCCACAAACTTCTGGTATTCGCGGTTAGTGACCTCGTACCGATCGATATAAAACGCGGGCAGCTTGTAGAAACCATACGGGCCGACAAAATCGATGAACCATCCCCCGTCGCCGCCTGGCGCCCGCACCATCCCATTGGGTGATGTTTGTGACGCGCCGAGTCCAAAATCCATTTTGCTTTCGGTCGGTGGCGCGACCGTTATTTCGCCGCTGTTGGGCTTGGAAACTTTCCAGCGAAAATATCCCTTCGGCATGCGGAGATTTGCCAGGGGCGTCGCACCGAGACTATGCCATGGAGAGTCTGGGGCGAGGTAATCCTGAATTTGGACTGTTGCTCCGGAGGGCGACGAGGTGATCGAGGTGACGGTAGAGTTCTCGTCGGTGATTTGCTTGAGCTGAGGATCCGACGGCAAGTATTCCGCGGCCTTGCCAAGAAGAAGAAAGGCAGCGAGCGGCTTGTTTTGAGCAAGCAGGCTCTCGGCTTGTGGAATTGCCTCTTCGCGCGCCCAATGCCTGCGGGATGAACGATAGTAAAGCCACAGGCCCGCCGTGATCGCCACAAGAAGGGCAACCGCGACTGCGACGGATCGAAGGCGCTTTGCTCGTTTCGCCGGCTTTCCTTGGTCCAGCGACGTGGTGCTCAGCTGGGACAGAAGGTCCGACGCGTCGCGGATGACCTCCGTAGCTGACTGGTAGCGGCGATCGGGATTCTTCTCGAGCGCGTGCGAAACGATCTGTTCGCAAAGCGGGGGAACATCCGGCCGCAGCTGGCGCAGCGGCGCGGGCGCTTCATCAGTGATCGCGCGTAGAACAGCCATGCTGCTGTCAGCGCGGAATGGTGCGCGGCCGGTAAGCAATTCGTAATAAATTACGCCCAGGTTCCACAGATCCGTTCGTGCGTCGAGATTCTGTTCTCGCGCTTGCTCGGGCGACATGTAGAGCGGAGTGCCGATGAGTCCGCCGGTTTCCGTAACCGACACGGTCAGGTCTCTCGCGCCCGCGAGGAGCTTGGCCAGACCAAAGTCCAGAACCTTCGCTTGTCCCTTCGGTGTAATCATCACGTTGGCTGGCTTCAGGTCACGGTGAATCACGCCTTGTTCGTGGGCGTCTTCAAGCGCCTCGGCAATTTGCAAAGTAATCGACGTCGCATCTTTTACTGTGAGGGGGCCCGATTTGAGTTTCGCCGCCAGCGATTCGCCCGGCACGCACTCCATAACGATGTAGTCGACCCCGTCCTGCTCGCCCACGTCGTACACGACCGCGATGTGAGCGTGGCTCAGCTTTGCCAGGGCGAGAGCTTCCTTGTGAAAACGCCGCCGTGCCTCGTCCCCAGTGAACATCCCGGGTGCCAGAAGCTTGATCGCGACTATGCGCTCCAGCTTTTCATCGCGCGCTCGGTACACCACGCCCATTCCGCCGGCCCCCAGCGGCTCGACAATCGAGTAGCGGCCGAGTTTCGTCCCAGCGCTCGGGTGGCGGTTAGCGACCGATTGAGTAGCGGATAGGGTGGCACCGTCGGGGGTAAGGATAGGCTTCACAAGAAAGCTGCCGGCGAGTTGGTTGTCGCGAAGCAGTTCCTCGACCAGGCGGCGGAGCTCAGGTGCGCCCTGGCATGCGTGATCAAGAAAGGCAGACCGGCGCTCCGGCCGCAATTCGAGGGCTTCTCCAAATAGTTGCTCGGCGGATTGCTCCAGATCAGCCATAGTCCCTATCCAACAAGCCGTCTCGCGTTGGCCAGAATATACCATAGGGTCTGCGGGAGGCAGCCATGGATGAAGACAGCGGGCAGGTAACACAGCTCCTGAAGGCGATGCACGCGGGAGACACGCAAGCAGCGGAGAGTCTGCTGCCGCTGGTCTACGCGGAACTGCATCGTCTGGCCAAAGGGTACATGCGGCGGGAGCGCCCGGACCATACCTTGCAAGCGACGGCGCTGATCAACGAAGCCTATCTGCGGTTGGTAGGCGAGGACATCGATTGGAACAGTCGGGCGCATTTCATCGGTTTAGCGGCCAACGTGATGCGGAGGGTACTGGTCGACTATGCTCGGGCCCATAACGCGGAACAAAGGGGCGGGGGTTTGCAGCGGGTGGAAATGCAGGATGAGCTTGCCATCTCGGCCGAGCAGCTTGACGAAGTGGAGCATCTGGACGAGGCCCTCAAAAAGCTCGAAAAGGAAAACCCGCGACAAGCGCGGGTAGTCGAGTTGCGTTACTTTGGCGGCCTTTCGGTGGAGCAGATTGGCGCCTTGCTGCAGATTGCGCCACGATCCGTAAAGCGGGATTGGGCGTTAGCCAGGATCTGGCTATTTCGTGAGCTCCGGCCAGGGGCAAAGACGCCGGAGGCTGGGCAAGAATAATTTCCGGCTAGTGGCCCTTTTTATGGGTACGGTTACGCCTTACTCTTAAGTATCTACTGCAGTTACTTATGATCCGCTTGCGCCGGGAGACCTGCCACAGATCGAACTGGGTTTACATGTTCAGCCATAGCTCAGGTGAAGTCCCCAAGGCTTCAGACAGTTTGAGCGCCATTTCCACGGAGACGCCGGAGTTGCCATTCAGGAGACGGGAGAGCGTATGTGCTCCCGCAAAACCTCTCCAGGGTGCGCGTGGGTTGTGCATTCGCATTGTTCCTCCTATTGGTAGTCCTGATAGTCAACCAGGATGGCGATCCTCCTTGGATGGGGTTGGAGCGGGATGATTGCTTGCGGCGCTCTTCACGCCGAATTTCCTGATCGCGATGGCCGTTAGTCCGCCCGTAGAGGTGACACTGACGGCAATCAGCATTGCGGTTGTTATGCACACTGGACACATGGGCTACTCCTCACTTGCGACCGGTTGATCGCGATACGGACTGTTATCGGTTAGCCTCGGCGTGTTTGCGAACGCGGTCGTGCATCGAGCCCCAGCCTTTGTTCATCCCTGCCTTGTGCTCTTCGGAAACGAATCCCAGCGCGCTGTGCCGGAAGGTGATCAGCGTTCCGCCATCGACTTCGCTCAGCCGATATTGCACGTTGGAGACCATGGGGAAGGAGGCGAACAGGGGACCTGAGAATTCCAGCAGCGTGGGCCGCTTGATGGCTTGGACATTGGCCCAGAAATGCCCATTGCCGTCGCCCAGGTCGCGGTACCACCTGCCTCCGGGCCAGGGTTCGATCCTCATGCTGAGTGACTTGCCGTCCGGTGTCTCGTTGCCGGGCCCCAGTTGCTCGAGCAGCGCGGCAAAGGTTACATCCAGGGGCGCCTGGACATGGATTTCCTGGTTAATCGTAAGCGTCAGGTTTTCAAGGGTCTGGTCGGTGGCAATCATCATTTCTCCTTCGGATTCGGGTTTGGGGATTTCAAATTTGTTGGGCCCTGGCGGACCATGGCTTCGGCGCGTTCCTTCACTCGGTTCAACTGGTGCTGCCAGTAGCGCTCGAAGGTTCCGGCCCACTCATACAGCGGGCGTATCGCTGCGGCGTTGGTCTGATACAGCTTTTGCCGTCCCTGGCAGCGCATCCTTACCAGGCCCACGTTGCGCAGCACGCGCAGGTGCTTTGAGACGGAGGGCTGCTCCATCCCCAATGCCGCCACAATTTCTCCGACGGGCCGCTCAGTCCCGGCAAGATAGCTCAAAATCTCCCGCCGGCGGGGCTCAGCAACCGCGTTGAAAGCGTCCGAGGTAGTGCTCGCTCTTGCCATAAGCGAACATTACATACCTATATGGGAATGTGTCAAGTGGGATTTTTTCCTAACAGCCGCAACTGGCTAAAAGCGAGCTGGACCCGCTTTATGTAACGATAACTGTGCGAAAAGAACTACTTCCCAATACAGAAGGTGGAGAAGATGAGATTCAGGATATCGTCGCTGGTGGTCTCGCCCGTGAGCGAGTCCAGGTGACGGAGCCCGTTGTATAGGTCCAGCAGCACCATCTCGTGAGGAATATTTTGTCCGGCCGCCGCGGCCGCGGCGCCTAACGATTCCAGTGTTCCCGTTACTGCCTGGTATTGGCGCAGGCTGGTCAGCATTCCGCTTTCCGTCTCCACCGTCCGGTCGCCCACCATCGCCAGCATTTGCTGCTTGAGCTCACCCACGCCGTCCCCACTGAGAGCGGAGGTGTGAACCACCGGCAAGCCCAGGCCGCCCAGCGCCTCTTCCATGGCGGCCGATGGGTGGGCCAGGTCGCTCTTGTTAACCACCACCAGCGCCCGGCGCTGAGCCAGTGTGGCCAGAAGCTCCAGCTCTTCCTGGGCCGGCGACGCCGTCGCATCCAGCACCATCAACACCATGTCCGCGTCCGCTAACGCCTCGCGCGATTTGCGAACGCCAATCTGCTCCGCCTCGTCGCTGGCCTCACGCATGCCCGCGGTGTCGACCAACTCAACCGGGATTCCGCCCAGCGAAACCCGCTCCGTCACCAGATCGCGCGTGGTTCCCGGCATCGCCGTGACAATCGCGCGCTCGCGCTGCACGATGCGGTTGAACAGGGAAGACTTACCCGCGTTCGGCCGGCCCACAATCGCCAGCATCAACCCCGCATGCACAATGCGCCCGCGCGCGAAGCTGTCCGCAACCGGCTGCAGCAAGCCGCGAATTTCCTCGATTCTGCTCTGGATCTCGACGTTGGGCAGAACATCCACATCGTCTTCTGCGAAATCGATGCCGGCCTCAAGCAGGGCGATCAGCGCGACCAGGCCTTCTTTGATCGGCTTAATGCGCCGTGAAAGCGCGCCATGCAATTGTTGCGCAGCAACCCGCGCCTGGTAGAGCGTCTGGGCTTCAATCAAGTCGTGCACCGCTTCGGCCTGGGTCAGGTCGATACGGCCGCCCAAAAATGCCCGCTGGGTAAACTCGCCTGGAGCCGCCAGGCGTGCCCCGGCCTCGAGCGCCTGGCGTACCAGCGTCTCCAGAACCACCGGTGACCCGTGGGCGGCAATTTCGAGCACATCTTCGCCGGTATAGGAATGTGGCGCGGCGAAAAATGTCACCACCGCCTCGTCGAGCGTCTCCTGGGTGTCCAGGTCCAACAGATCCGCGACGCGAGCCTGGGCGTGAACCAGGGGGTTGCGCAAGCGCAGCATCGGCTCGGCAACCCGGGTCGCCTCAGGCCCGGAGAGCCGTACGATGCCAATACCGCCGCGACCAGGCGGCGTCGCGATGGCGACGATGGTCTCGTTCTGGTAAACCACATGCGGATCGGGCTGCATGGAGCCTCACGATCCTCTAGACAGGCGAGTTGCGCCGCGAAGGACGTGATCCGGTGTGACCAAACTCAGGAGATCGTGGCCGGGAACGGGGACGCTCCGCACCCTTGGGATAGACCACCACGAACCGGCGCAAGCCTTCGCCACTGCTCTCGGTTTCGAGATCGGCAAAATCGCGGAAGGCCAAGTGCAGCATGCGCCGCTCCCGCGAACTCATGGGTGCAAAGCTGTAGGGCTGGGATGTGCTGCGCACCCTCTCCGCCGCCGTCTCCGCGGACAGTTTAAGCTCGCGTGCGCGCAACGCCTTGAAGGAATTGGCGTCGAAGGAGATGGTGTCGTGCTCTTCTGCTTCCAGGCGCACGATCTTGGCCGCGATGTGTTCCAGTGCCCGCAGCAACTCGCCGCCGCGCTGGGTCACAAGCACTGCGTCGGGCCCGGACATCTCCACGTAAATCTCGCGCGCTTCGAGCCCGTCAGGATCACGAGCTCCAGCTCCCGCGGTGATCCGGTACTTTAATCGCAGGCCGCCGGTAGTGGTAAGGGTCTTGAGGAATGCTGCAATCTTCTGAGCTGCAGCCGCGTGGTCGACAATCGGCATCGGTTTAGTATCGCACTTGCGTGCGGGGAAGTCAGCCTCGCAGCCCCTGAACCCTACGCCAGGTAACCAAGCCCGCCGCGCGTACTCCGAACTCGCAGCATAACCTCAAGGTATCGGGACGGGTGCCCCAGGTTCGCCAACCTGCCCCGGCGTGCCGTGGGAGCGTACCTGGGACGAAAAAGACGGGGCGTAGCCCCCACGATCGCATTTGCTCAACCCGCAAATCAACCCGATCGATCCGAAGGGACGGTGCGCCAACCAACCGCAGCTCCCTCCACTACGCTACGCTCCGTCGGGATGACAATTCTGTGCAGAGAAATGGACGCCAAGCGATCAGACGAGTTGGCTGTTAATGGTCTCGACAGAATTGTCATCCCGACGGAGCGTAGCGTAGTGGAGGGAGCTGCGGTTTCTCTTCCGTCCTGGCTAAAAAAATGCCCGATCCTACCCCTCTAACGACGCACCATCTGCCGACCGCCACCGCCGCTCTTCTTAGCCGCCCGCTTGGCGGCGATTTCACGCATCTGCTTGCCTATACCGGTGCGGTTCATGACGGCCTGTTGAATCACATTGATCACGTTGCCGAATGCCCAATACAGCGCCAAGCCCGAACTCAGATTCCACGTCATGAAACCGAAAAACACTGGCATGGTAAAGGCCATCATTTTCTGCTGCGCAGGGTCCATCCCCGGCGACGGGGTCAGATACTGCACCAGGAACATGGTCACGATGAAGAACACCGGCAGAATATGGAGCGGGTCGGGAGCCGCCAGATTGTGCAGCCACAACCACGGCGCCTGGCGCAGTTCGATGGTGTGCAGCAGCATGCGATAAAACGCAAACAGCAAGCGGCCACTGCACCAGCATGGGCAGGCAGCCGCCAAACATGTTCACGCCCTCGCGCTTCTGCAGGTCGAACATCTCCTTGTTCATGTCCGCGCGGCGCGGGATCGGTAGCCTTGTACTTTCTTGAACTTCTCCTTGATCGCATTCATCTCCGGCTGGATGCGCTGCATCTTCAACGCGGATTTCATCATCTGGATACGCGTCGGCAGCATGGCCAGATTGATCACCAGGGTGAGCACCAGGATGGCCCAGCCCCAGTTGGAGACGATGTGCTCATGCACCCAGCGCAGCGCCAGGAACAACGGCTTGGCGATGATGCCCGAATAGCCGAAGTCCACCACCGGTTCCAGGCTGGGCCCGGTCTGCCCTCCATTGGCCGTTGCACGTATGGAAGCCAGCACGTCCAGCACCTTGGGACCGGCGAAAAGTCGCATGCTAGCGTGACCAGTGTTCGAGCCCAATGCGGCGCCGATGATGGACGCTGGGTCGTTTTGGTCAGTCTTGCCATGACGCGGTACGTCGATCGAATCATGCAGGCTCACCAGCAAGGCTTGCTGCGGCGTGTCGGGGAGAAATATCGCGGCAAAGTACAGGTCGCTTACGCCGGCCCATTCGAAAGGCCCGGGTAGGGTCGCCCCCCCGGCAATCTTCTTCACTGCCTGGTTCTCGTTCTTGCCGCCCTGCATGGTATCGAACTGCGACGCCGCATAATCCGGCAGCGTCTCCTGATCCCCGAATCCGCCGGGCCATGCCACCAGCGCGGTGACCGGGCTCCCATGATCGGTGGCCGTCACGTCCACATGCAGCACGTACGTGGAATCGAAGGTGAAGACCTTCTTTACATCGAGGCCGTTGTTGGAATAGGTAAAGGTAAGCGTGGCGGGAGCATTCAAGGCGCCCGTAGCCGACGGCACATACAACGCCTGCACCAACTGGTTGCGCTGGTTGGCATCGTAGGTCCAGAGCGAGAGCGGATACCCAACCTTGGCCGCTGCCTTCGGGTTGACCAGGTCCAGAGGCTTACCCGCGTCGTCTTTGTACTTCTTCAGAATCCAGGAGACAGCCTGGCCGCCGCGATTGGAAAAGGTAATGCGGTACAGCTCATTCTCCACCACCGTAGTGGTTTCGGCGGCAGCAACCACTGCGTCGGCAGTCGCATTGGCAGGCGTAGCAGTCCGGTTCACGGTAGAAGCCGGGGGAATCGACGCCTTGGACGCGGAACTCGAAGCCACCTCCGCCGGAGTCTCCGGTTGCGTCTTTTTCTTCGGTCCAAAGTACTGCAAGCCAAGGAAGATTAGAACAAAGACGATGGAGAAGATGAGGAGCGTGCGGGAGTCCTGCCCACCGCCGCCCGGCTGATTAGGATTGCGTATTTCGGCCAAAGAGAGTTCCTGTCGATCGGACGATCTGGCGGCATCCCACGGCAAACACGCCTGGAGCCACAGTCTTATGGTAAATGGCGGGGATCATCTGTGCGGAAGCGAAGGTGGGGTTGGGGTTGCAGGTGCAGGGCCATGGGAATAGGTGCCCGGAACCGGATCAAAGCCTCCCCGGCACAAAGGGTTGCAGCGGAGCACCCGCCATAGTGCCAGTGCGGCTCCCCAAAGCACTCCGTGGTGGGCGACAGCGGCCATGGCGTATTCAGAGCACGTGGGCTGAAAGCGGCATGCACCGGAAACCCCGCTGATGGAGTGGAGCAGCGGCGAGACCCAGCGGCCATAGACTTCAGCAATGCTCATCGCACTTCTCCCCAGCCTTCTCGACGGCGGCAAAGATCATGGATACTTCGCTTTGCAAGCCGGCAAACTCCGCCGTCAGAACCGTTCGCCGGGGATGCAGCACAACGTCGACGTCGCGCGTCAGCAAGGGCAGGTTCAACCGCACGGCTTCGCGCATGCGCCGCTTGATGCGGTTGCGCTCCACGGCCTTGCCGAGAACCCGTCCGGCAGTCAAGCCAACGCGCGGACCGGCGGGCGGAGTCGAGATCCGCTCGGCGAAGAAATAGGTCATGGAGCGCGAAAAGTGTTTGCGGCTCCGCTGGTACACGCGTTGATAGTCAGCGTGCTTGCGCAGCCGAGCGTCGTTTTGCGTTAGAAGGCTCACCCGATCGTTACCCTCACGCCACAAGATTCTGGGTGAATTCAGCCATGGCGCGTACTACACTTCACAGCGAATGGTGAGCTGGCTAGTCGCGGTAACCGGCACTCACTGAAACGCGCTTGCGACCCTTGGCGCGGCGGCGGGAAAGCACAGCTGCTCCCGCTTTGGTCTTCATGCGCGTCAAAAAGCCGTGTGTCTTCGCCCGATGGCGGCGGTTCGGTTGGAATGTGCGCTTGGGCATAACACTGCGCTCCTGATCTCACTGAAATTTCTGCCTGAAGGCAAGCTTTAAGTATAACGGATTCAGGCCAAAGAGCAAACCACGACAATACTCCAGCGTCCAGGGAGCGCCGCCTTTCACTGCGCATGGTGCAACTCTAGGAAGAAAGAAATTTTTTGCCTGGAATGGGCGGTTGCACTGCCTTGTAACTGTGCTAGTATCGGCTCCGATCAAGATTGATTTTCTGCACGTCCACACTACCTGATCTTTCGATCTGGATACTTTCGCGAAGGGGCTTTGTATCCCCCAGCAGTTCCTAAGCACAGGAGCAGCAACAGCACGCACGGCTGGTTTCGGTGCGAATTTGCTCCTTTGCACTTTGCAGAAGGTATCAGGCAGTCGGCGTTGAACGAAGGAAGCGTATGTCTTTTGTCGCCACCGCCCCCGCCGTTCCCAATCCTTGGGCACGGATACTGGGTGCACTCGAAAAAAAGGTCAACCGGCAATCGTTTGATACCTGGCTCAAGCCCACGCGCTTCAGCCACATCACTGGCCGGATGCTTTTTGTGCGGGTTCCCACGCCCGAGTTCCAGCACATAGGCGACCGCTATGGCGATCTCATTCAGGAAGCCATTGACGCTTTCCACCTGGAGTTTGACGACGTCTCCTTCGTCATCCCGCAGGAGGATCCACCCGCCGTCCGGGTACGCGAGGATGGAGGCTTTGCGCCGGTCCCGTCGCACTCCGCCGGCGCCCAGCGCGCAGGCAATCGCAGCGCACCGATGCCGGCGCCGCAACAGGCCAGGTTTGACTGGACCACGGCCGCGCAACTCAACCCGCGCTACACCTTTGACGCCTTTGTCATCGGCAACGGCAACCAGTTCGCCCGCGCCGCTTCCGAGGCGGTCGCCGAGCGCCCGTCGAAGGCCTACAACCCGCTCTTCATCTATGGCGGTGTCGGCATGGGCAAGACCCACCTGATGCATGCCATCGGCCACGAGGTAAAGAAGCGCCAGCCGCAATGCTCTGTCTGCTATGTCTCCAGCGAGAAGTTCACCAACGAAATGATCAACTCGCTGCGCTATGACAAAATGACGAGTTTTCGCGACAAGTTTCGCTCCGTCGATCTGTTGCTGATTGACGACATTCAGTTCCTGGCGCAAAAGGAGCGAACCCAGGAAGAGTTCTTCCACACGTTCAACGCCCTGCATGAGAGTTTGAAGCAGATTGTCATCGCCTCCGATCGCCCTCCCAAAGAACTACCGGAGATTGAGGACCGGCTGCGCAGCCGCTTTGAATGGGGCTTGATCGCCGACATTCAGCCCCCCGACCTGGAAACCAAGGTAGCCATTCTGCAAAAGAAGGCGGAGAGTGAGCACGTTCTGTTGCCCACGGACATCGCCCTCTTCATTGCCTCAAACGTGCGCACCAATGTGCGCGAGCTCGAGGGCGCGCTGGTGCGGCTGTTGGCCTGGTGCCGTCTTAATGGCGCCGAGCTCACCCTACCCACCACCCAGTTGTGCCTCAAGCAGTTCATTGACACCCAGGTGCGCAAGATCACGATTGAGGCGATTCAGCGTGCCGTCTCCGAACAGTTCGGGATGCGGGTAGCTGAGCTGAAGCAAAAAAATAATTCCCGTTCCGTGGTCGTTCCCCGCCAGATTGCGATGTATCTGGCCAAGCAGATGACGGAGGCCTCCCTCCCCGAAATCGGACGGCAGTTCGGCGGCAAGCATCACACCACGGTGATGCATTCCATCGCCAAGATCGACGAGCAGCGCCGCGCCGACAAGGACCTGAACCGCACCATCAACAAGCTGCTGGAAACCCTCAACGGCTAGCACCGCAGGACCCTAGACAGCCCATTGGGGAGCAGACTGCAGTTTGATCCGTGTAAAGCTGCGCCAGCCCCGGACCAAGCTATGCCGAGCTGATCAGAGCTGTGCCAGCCCTGGACTTCCTCGCCGCAGCGAGCATCAGTCCGGGGAAGCGGGTTTTCAAACCCGCGAGAACGCTTCATCTTGCCGTGACCGGGCTTTAGCCCTGGTGAGAACCTGCCCAAGCTGGCCAGTCAAGCCTCTTTAGCCGCCAAGCAGTTTCCTTCCCTGGTTTGGGCGCTCCCGGTATGCTCATCTTGTCTATGTCTCGTTTCGGCTCGCCGCGCCGTGTGGCTGGTTTGGCTGCTCATCTACTCACCGGGATCCTCCTCAGCGCGCTCCCGGTGTTGGGACCGACCGCCTACGCCCGCCAGCAAGACACCGGCTTTCTCAACCGCACCATTACCCTCAATGGCACTGTCTACCATTACGAGGTTTACGTTCCCATGGACTGGACCCCCAAACAGAAATGGCCGGTCATCCTCTTTCTGCACGGTTCCGGGGAACGCGGCGCTGACGGCCTGGACGAAACCCAGGTAGGCCTGCCTAACGCGCTGCGTTCCCACTATGAGCGCTGGCCCTTTGTGGTGGTCATGCCCCAAGTCCCATACAACCACCATCATTGGACCGACCCCGACATTATGGCGATGGCCATGGCTGCGCTGAATGCAGAAGTAAAGGAGTTCCACGGAGATCCCCAGCGTCTCTACCTCACCGGCATGTCGCTCGGCGGCTACGGCGTGTGGGAGATCGCCAAAGACTATCCCGGCCGTTTTGCCGCCATTGCTCCGGTCTGCGGAGGCATCTACTGGTCATACGCCCCCGGCCGCTGGCACCAGCCTGAGCTGGTCCCGGAATATGTCAAAGCTGTCGGCCGCACGCCGGTGTGGATCTTTCACGGCGCGGACGATCCCGTGGTTTCCCCGGCTCAATCGCAGATCATGTACGCTGCCGTCAGCGCGGCGGGCGGAAACGTGCGCTTTTGGGAGTACGCCAATTGGCATCACAACGCGTGGGATAGGGCGTACACCGACCCGCAATTGCCCCTGTGGTTTCTCTCTCATCGGCTAGCCGACATCCCCACGACCAAGCCGTATGCCGAAAAGCGGATCATCCCCATCCATCCTTCTCCAATTCACGTCGATCCAGCCGTCTACGACGCATACCAGGGGGAATATGTCGATGCCGGCGTGACCCAGTTGACCGTTTTCCGTCAAGGAAACAAGTTGATGGCCCGAAACCGTACCGGCGACCAGACGGAGCTGTTACCTGAGCTTCCAAACCGGTTTTTCTATCCGAGCGGAAGCAGTACGCGCATCACATTTGAGAAGGGTCCCGACGGCCGCGTCACCGGCCTTACCTTTTCCGACGATCGCCATCAGGAACTCTGGGTGAAAACACCCTAGAGCGATTGGTTTGCCTCTTGCGTCTAATGCACCAGGATGGATGCCATGTGGAAAGCTCGATTCTTCGCCACCCGCGTCAGGCTTGCATTGGACCGCGCTTTGCACTCGCCGCCGGCGCTTTCCACAGCCTCTCTCAGGCTGATTGTGGAGACCGTGGGGAAGGCGGGACCCAACTCGAGCATATTCACCGGTCTTCCTGCTTTTCATTTTGCGCGTGCCCGGTTTTCTAAAACGAGGCCATGCGCCATCCACGCCATCCGCTTGGTTTCGAGCCTTCTTTCCACTTTTCCGGTGACAACGGTTACTACTACTAACAAGGAATATATTTTTAAAGCTTTTCATAGTAGCCGGAATGGTTGTACTCCTGGTGTTGATGTTTCGCACCGGGAATCCACAGAAACAACCCGCTTAGCATTCTCATGCGGCTTCGGGGTGGTGTAGAGTGAGTCAAACCACAAGGGGGAACAACACCATGCTTAGCGCGGGCGTTGAGCAGGAGAGACCGGTCGCACAGGGAGCAGCAACGATGGAGATCACCGTGAGCCGTCAGGACCTGCTGCGTGAGCTAAGTGCAACGCAGAGCGTCGTCGAACGGAAGACGACGATCCCTATCCTCTCCAATTTTCTCCTTGAGGCTGGGCAGGGGGAGGGCGACCGCGCCGACCGCCTCACCATCACGGCCACAGATCTGGACCAGAGCATCCGGACATCCTGTGCGGCGAAAGTAAAGAAGCCCGGCGCATGCACGATTCCCGCGCGCAAACTTTTCGATTACGTCAAACTGCTGCCCGACGGCGACATCTCCATCAAGCTGATGGAGAACCACTGGGTGCAGATTCGCTCCGGCCGATCCAATACCAAGATGGTGGGCATGGCGCGCGCCAATTTTCCCCAGGTACCGGAGTTTCCTGAGACTGGCTTGACGCAACTGGCCGCCGCCTCCATCAAAGGCATGATCGCGAAGACCATCTTCGCCATCTCCAATGAGGAATCGCGCTATACCCTCAATGGCGCGCTTTTGATTTTGAAGGCGGAGTCTTTGTCCATGGTGGCGACCGATGGTCATCGCCTGGCCCACATCGAAAAGACGGGCGAAACGCTACAAAATATCAGCGGAGAAAAGAAGACATTGATTCCGCGTAAGGCGTTGGCCGAGCTGCAGTCGCTTGCTGGCCGATAGCGATGGGGAGTCGCTCGACTTTTTCGACGACGAGCATACGCTATTTTTCCGTCTCGGCCACCGCGTGCTCACCACCCGTAAGCTCACCGGCCAATTTCCCAACTACGAGGCGGTGCTGCCCCGGGATAACAATAAATTCGTGGTGGTGCGCAGTGAAGAATTGATGGGTTCGATCCAGCGCGTCGCGCAGTTCGCCGATGAGCGATCGGGCGCCATCAAGATCCGCCTGGAACAGAACGAGATGAAGATCTCCTCCTCCTCGACCGAATCCGGCGAGTCGGAAGACACCATCGAAACCCCTTACAGTTTCGACCCCATTGTGGTGGGCTTCAACTCCACCTACCTGATTGATTTTCTCAAGGCGGTTGGTTCGAGTGGCGAAGTCCGGCTGGAGTTCAAAGACGCTCAATCGGCCGGCCAAATGAGGCCGGAAGATCCAGCGGATGACTTCAAGTACCGTTACGTGATCATGCCCATGCGTATCTGAAGCAGGCGGTGCAATTCCTTCCTATTGTGCAGAAGAATTGTCATCCCGAGGGATCTGCGGTTTTTGCTTTCAGTAACGAAGGCTGGGTGCCCGATTCAAGCCCGGGTTTGGCTTGAGTGGGATACCACAGCACTCGACGGGTCTCTTTGGTCATTAGGAGGAAGCCGAGGGACCTCCCCTACTCGCCCCGTTTGACCGCTTTTTTCACCGCGGATTTGCGGCCTGCGGCGGTCTTCTTTGTCGCTATCTTCTTGACCACCGTCTTCTTCACGGTCTTTTTGGCTGTAACCGCTTTCTTCGCCGGCTTGTTGCGCGCTTCCACAGTCTTTTCCACCAGCATGGCCTTCAATTGCTCCAGGTCAACGGTGCGCGCCGATTTCCTCAGCCGCTCAATGTCGTAGTACGCTCGCTTCTCTGTGAGAAAGATGTGGACAACGAAATCCACATAATCCATCAAGATCCATTCCCCTTGCCGCCGTCCCTCTACGGAGTTGGGGTAGGTCTGAAAATCCCGCTTTAAACGGGCTTCAATCTCATCTGCGATCGCCTGCGTCTGGCGTTCGTTCGATCCGCTCGAGATCAAAAAGAAGTCAGTGAACCCGGAGTCCAGGGTGTCGAGCTCGAGAATACGGGTATCCTCAGCCTTTTTGTCTTCGCAAGCCTCCGCGGCGGCCAAAACCATGCGGCGCGTTTCCGTCGTTGCCATTCGGTGGGGTCAAATCTCCTTGCTCTTGCCTACTTTGTCAGCAGTCTCTATGGTATCCCGGGTTTCGGACCGATAGAGCGCGTGGGAACGAATGTACTCCGCCACTGCGGGCGCGAGCACGGTTTGCAGCTCTGAGCCCTCCGCCAGGGCGGCGCGAATCTCCGTGGCGGAGATGTCCTGGTCCAGGTCGGGCAACAGAAACAGCTCAGTGCTCTGGCCCGAAGGCCCTGCGAGGGTAAAGCGAGTGAACCCGGCTGCGCGAGCCTCGCCCGTGTTCCGCACCCCTTTGGGGAGGGCCGCATTGATCTGTTCCAGGGAGAATCCGGGCCGGCCGGCCACGATGAAATCACAAAAGAGCAGCAGCTCGGCGCATTGGTGCCAACGCCTCAAAGTAAGGAAAGAATCGGCGCCCAGCAGGAAAAAAAGTTCGTCTGTGGGCTGGAGATGCTTCCGTAACCGCTGCAGAGTGTCAAAGGTGTAGTTCGGCTGGCCGCCGGGCAGAGGGGCATCCACATCGCTCGCCACTAGTCCCGGCTCCCCCGCCACCGCCAGCCGGACCATGGCCAGCCGGTCCTCAAAGCTGGAGTGCCCAGAGCCGCCTTTCAGCGGCTGGGTGGCGACAGGCGCGACCAGCACCTGGTCAAGTGCCAGCCGCGTGATCGCCGCCCGGGCGATTGCGATGTGGCCGCGATGCGGCGGATCGAAGGTGCCCCCGAAGAAGGCGATGCGCATAGGGGCATCGTACCGCGAGCGGCAATCTTGAGCTGTATTCTAGGGCCACTTCGATGCCTACGGCCTACATTGCGCTCGGCTCCAATCTAGGCAACCGTGCCCATGCGCTATCCTCGGCCGTCAGTCATCTGAGCAACCTCGGCCGGGTGGTGGCGCAGTCGTCGCTCTACGAAACAGAGCCCGTTGGCTACCACCATCAGCCTGCCTTCTTGAACGCGGTGGTGGCGCTGGAGACGCAGTTGGAGCCGCTGCCGTTATTGCGCGGATTACTGGCCATCGAACGGGAGCTGGGCCGCGATCGCAGCCAAGGTCCCTCGAAGGGTCCCCGCACGCTGGATCTCGATCTGTTGCTGATGGGGGATTGGATCGTCGCGGATGAGGAGCTATCGCTGCCGCACCCGGCCCTGGCCACAGCGCAGGTTTGTGCTGGCGCCGCTGGCCGAGATTGCGCCCGCAGCTTCGCCACCCGGAAAGCAACCAAACCATGGCAGACCTGCTGGCCCTGCTGCCCGATGAGGGCGAGAATCGAGTCTCCGCCGTGCGCCGAATGCCCGCAATGGCCGAGCCCGACTGGCCAAGGATCTGAATACCGAGCACCGTGGGAGCTCTCCACCTGACGTCCTTTTACAAATACAAACTTGCGGTCAAAGTCACTTTGTAATGAATTCGGCTTTAGCCGCAGAGGGATCCCCTCCGCTCCAAAAGCACTTTTTCCGCAGCCTGCTAGCGGATACACCGGATGAGTTCCCGTTTAATGAGTCGAACAGAGCCTGCAGATAGAATCACACCTGTGTCTCTCGCTTTTCAGATAGAAGCCGCCAGTGGGCAGGCGAGGCGGGCGACCATGACGCTGCCTCATGGGCAGGTCCAGACTCCGGCATTCATGCCGGTCGGCACCGCCGGCTCAGTCAAGGCGATCCCGCAACATCTGCTCGAACAGCTGGACGCGCAGATCATTCTCGCCAATACCTATCACCTGTACCTGCGCCCGGGACACGAGCTGGTCCGCCGGCTGGGTGGGCTGCATCGTTTCATCGCCTGGCCGCGGCCCATGCTTACCGATTCCGGGGGCTTTCAGGTCTTCAGCCTCAACCAGCTGCGCAAGATCAGCGAAGAAGGGGTGCAATTCCGCTCTCATCTCGACGGATCTTCCCATTTCTTCTCCCCCGAGCACTCGATGGACGTGCAAATGGCCCTGGGCGCCGACATCATCATGGCCTTCGACGAATGCACCGAGTATCCGGCGGATCGCGCGCGTGCCCAGCAGTCCCTCGAACTAACCCTGCGCTGGGCCAGGCGCAGCCAACAGCACTTTAACCAGCACGCCAATGCCACCCAATCGCTCTTTGGCATCGTGCAGGGCGGTATGTATCCGGATCTACGCCGCGACTGCGCCGAGCAGCTGGTGGCCATGGATTTCCCCGGCTACGCCATCGGCGGCCTGAGCGTGGGCGAGCCGCGGCCGCTGACCCGGGAGATCATCGAAAGCACCCTGCCCCTGCTGCCGGCGGACAAGCCCAGATACGTCATGGGCGTCGGTTACCCGGATGAAATCGTGGAATACGCTGCGCTGGGGGTGGACATGATGGACTGCACCATACCCACCCGCGCCGCCCGGCATGGCCTGCTGTTCACCTCCGGGGGCCGGCTCAACATAAAAAACCGCCGCTTTGCCGAGGATCACGGAACCGCCCGATCCGCAGTGCGGCTGCATGGTTTGCGGCCGCTACAGCCGGGCCTATCTGCGCCACCTGATGGCGGCCCAGGAACCCCTCGCCGGCGTGCTCAACACCCTGCACAATCTCGCCTTCTACCTTGACACGATGCGATCGGTACGAAATGCTATTGCGACGGATACTCTTCCCGCGCTCCTGGCCTGCGTGCGCGGGCGCCCCGAACGCGTGGGCTGAGCCCGGATTTCCGCGGGAAGCTGCCCCTCCGGCCTCCAACCCTCTCATCCAGTAGACAAACCGGGGCAGATAGGCTGTAGTAGAAGGCTGGATAGAAAATAAGAGGATGGTACGTTGACCTTCACCCCTTTGTTACTGGCTCCAGTGATTCCACCCGGCCTGGTGACCTTTCTCCCCTTCGTTCTGATCATTGCCGTTTTTTACCTGATGCTGGTGCGCCCCAACCAGAAGAAGCAGAAGCAATGGCAAGAGATGCTGGGAGCCCTGAAGCCGGGGGATCGCGTCACCACCACCGGCGGCATGCGCGGAACCATCATCTCCATCAAGGAGGACGCGATCCAGTTGCGCGTCCCACCAGACGGCGTCAAGATCGAAGTCATCAAGAGTGCTATCGCTTCCGTGACTACGAACCAAGAGGAAGCTAAATAACCGTATTTCGCGGGCAGACGGTAAGCCCGGCGGAAAACCTGATTGCGACCCCCATGCGTAAAACCCTCCTGATCGTTGCAGTTCTTCTCGTGTTCGTCTTTGGTATCTTCGGCATTCCGAAGGGCATAGGCCCGTCTGCCTGGAAGACGGCGTTGACCGACCGCATCCACCTGGGTCTTGACCTCAAGGGCGGCATCCACCTGGTGTTGCAGGTGATGGTGAATGAAGCCGTGAGCGCGGAGACGGATAACGCGGTCGCCCGCATCCAGGCCGATCTGCAGCAGGGCGGTTTCCCCGCCCGCTCGGTGCTCAAGCCCGATCCCAAGCGGCCGGAGCTCATTGAGATTCAGGGAACGCCTCCGGACAAAGTCGAGTGATGTGCGCAACCTGCTGGATTCGCGCTACGGCGCTCAGTACACCGTAGCGTCGGAGCCCAACAACAGCTGGACCCTGACCCTGAAGCAGACTGAAGCGCAATCGATCGAGCAGCATGCCGTGCAGCAGTCGATCGACACCATCAGCACCCGCATTAACGCCCTGGGAGTCACCGAGCCCACCATCCAGGAATACAACCTGGGCACCAACCAGATCCTGGTGGAGTTGCCCGGCGTAGACGACCTGAGCCGGGTGCGCGACATCATCCAGTCGACGGCTCGGCTGGAGATCCACCTGGTTGTCGGTGGCCCGTTCCCCACCGAAGAAGCAGCGGTGCAGAGCGTCGGGCGGGACTGTACCGCCGGAAGATATCGTGATGGCGTATGGCGGCACCGAACCGGAATTGCTGGGCCAGTACTACGTCCTGCAGAGACTTCCCATCGTGGCCGGCGACGACTTCCGCGATGCCCAGCCGTCGGTGGATGAAAATGGCCGCCCGGATGCGACGTTTATCCTCACCCGCAACGCGGGTGACCGCTTCTACCAGTTCACCAGCACCAACATCGGCAAATCGCTGGCGGTTGTGCTGGACAACCGGGTTCAGGAAGCAGCCAACATCCAACAGGCCATCCGCGACCAGGGCCGGATCACCGGCCTGGGCAAAGATAAGGCGCAGAATCTGTCCCTGATGCTGCGCACCGGCGCGCTGCCGGCCTCCATTCACTACCTGCAGGAGAGCGTGGTCGGGCCGTCGTTGGGCGCCGATTCCATTCACAAGGGCGTGATGGCTTCGGTCGTTGGCATGCTCGCCGTCATGATCTTCATGCTCGTCTACTATCACGCAGCCGGTATCAACGCTGACCTGGCGCTGATGCTGAACCTGGTGATCCTGCTGGGCTTCATGGGCTATGCCCATGCCACGCTGACTTTGCCCGGGATCGCTGGGGTCATCCTCACCATCGGCATGGGCGTCGATTCAAACGTGCTCATCTTTGAGCGCATCCGGGAAGAGCTGCGGGCAGGCAAGGCGCCTGCGGCCGCGGTCGACCAGGGGTTTGCGCATGCATGGACGACGATTCTCGATACCCACGTGACGACCATCGTTTCGGCCCTCATTCTCTTTCTTTTCGGCACCGGCCCGGTCAAGGGTTTTGCCGTGACGCTGAGCTTTGGCTTGTTCGCCAACCTGTTCACAGCGGTCTTTGTCTCGCGCCACATCTTCGATGAGATCCTCAGGGGTAAGCAGCGCGGAGAGGCACTTTCCATCGGGTAGTGGTTGCGTACCAGTAAGGCGGAGTTTTCAAGTGGAATTATTTCGTGGCGTTAACGTTGATTGGCTGGGGAAAAAGTGGTACTTCCTCGCCTTTTCGTTGATCTTCAGTGTTGCGGGAGTGCTGTCGATCCTTTTCTGGCATGGCATCAGGTTGGGGATCGACTTTCGCGGTGGCACCCTGGTTTACGTGCAATTCGACCAGGCGCCAAACCTCGACCGGATTCGCCAGGCGATCGATCGCGCCGGCATCCACGATAGCCGCATCCAAACCTACGGAACGGCCTCGCAGAAGCAGGTAGCCATTTCGCTGGCACAAAAGGAAACCCAGGAGTCGGCCCTCGATATCGGGCGGCAGACCATTGTGCAGGCGCTCAACGCAAACTACTCCAGCACCGGCGCGGCCAACCAGGGCAAGCTCGATTTAGACAACGCCAGCCAGGGAGCCCTGGCCCAATATCTGCAGCAGGCCGACCCTGAGCATCTGGTGGGTGCGCCTGGCGCCGCCGAGAAATATGCCCAGCAGGCAGCTGCCATTCTGAATCACCGCGACCACGACCTTGGGGGCATGATTAGCAGCATGGACCAGCTGAACGGGGTGGCTGATCCGGCGGTGGTCAACCAGCTGAAGCAGGGCGCCTATCTCTCCGGCTTCCATGTCTTCGCGGCAGATATCATCGGACCCCAGGTAGGCGCATTGTTGCGCCGGCAGGCCTTGCTGGCGACGCTTTACTCCCTGCTCGGAATGCTGGTCTATCTGTGGTTCCGTTTCGAGCTGATCTACGGTGTGGCCGCGGTGGTAGCGGTTTTCCATGACACCTTGATCACGGTAGGCGCGTTTAGCTTATCCAACCAGGAAATCACCCTGACGGTCATCGCCGCCATTCTGACCCTGATCGGCTACTCGATGAACGACACCATCGTGGTTTTCGACCGTATCCGGGAGAATCTGCGTCTCTCCCGTCGTGAAACCCTGACCACGGTAGTGAATCGCAGCATCAACCAGACCCTGAGCCGGACAGTTTTGACCTCGGGCCTGACTTTCCTCACCGTTTTGTCGCTGTACGTCTTCGGTGGGGAGGTATTGCACGGCTTTTCCTTCGCCCTGGTGATCGGCATCCTCATCGGCACCTATTCCTCGATTGCCGTGGCGGCGCCCATGCTGGTGGCCTACCAGGAGTGGCGCGGCAAACGGGGCGGCAAGGGTGCGGCCTTGCCGGCGAGTAAACGAGCCAAGGCCTGAACTAACTGCGGAAAAAGCCGCTGTTGGCGGTAAAAACTCTGTCCATCCGATTTGACGGCTCCTAATGAAAGCCCTCCCCTTGGCAGTGGTGGAGGGGATGGACAGAGTCAACCTACTAAGGCGCCCCCTGCCCTCAAGTTGTTTCACCCTGGGACATCTACACCGCGGCGGAAGCCATCCTACGAGGTGAGTAAAGCTTTTCCCCCGGTTTCAACAAGGTTTTCCGCGGCCATTGGCCACCCGCAGAGTGAGAAACAAAAGTTTTCCACCCTTTGCACAGGCACCCTCTGCATGCCAATAGCCCTTCGGGATCAAAAAAACAAACTCTGGTGTCTAAGTAGGTACAAGTTCGAATATCCGAGGTAAGGCGATGTTTGAAGATTCTTTAATGGAGTCTGGTGGCAAGCTAAAGACCAAGAGTAAGTATTGGTCAATTGCTACTTTCGCTGTCAACGCCCTGATCCTGGCAGCACTGATTATCTGGCCGCTGTTGCATCCAGAGGCCCTACCCACGCAGATGATGGCCACGCTGCTGGTTGCCCCACCTCCTCCCCCGCCTCCTCCACCGCCACCACCACCTCAGGCGCCGGTCCAGGTCAAGATCAAGTCTGAAATGCTTGACAACCAATTGCAGGCGCCAAGCAAGATCCCGAAAGAGATCAAGCAAATCAAGGAGTCGGCGGCTCCCCCTTCGATGGCTGGCGTTTCCGGCATGGAAGGCATGGGCGGCGGAACCCCTGGTGGCGTTATGGGCGGTATCCTCGGCGGTATTGGATCAGGGCCGGCAATCGTCAAGGCTGCTCCTCCCAAGAAGCTGAGCATCTCCTCCGGCGTGATGCAAGGCAACCTGCTCGAGAAGACAGTGCCCCAGTATCCGGCAATCGCGAAAGCAGCCCGCATTCAGGGAACCGTCGTGTTGCAGGCCACCATTTCTAAAAGCGGTTCGATCGAGAACCTCAGAGTCGTCAGCGGTCCTCCGATGTTGCAGCAGGCAGCTCTGGAGGCGGTCCGCTCCTGGCGCTACAAACCTTATCTCTTGAATGGAGACCCCGTCGAAGTTGAGACTACGGTCAACGTCGTCTTCAATCTCGGTGGTTAGTCCGATGTGCCGGCGCGCTGCTTTTACCAAGGTGGTAGCCGGCAATCCCCCTCGTGGCCACTTCGGGTCATTTCGTAACGAAGTTGCCCGGTGCTAGCATCTGGTTGTTTCAGAGCTATAACGAAGTAATTCCGTAGGAGGAAAGATTCAGTGATTCTCGCTCAACTCTCCCATCTCGCCGCCCACCAGGCAGCTCTCGGCATGTACCTGTTTCAGGAATCAGGACAGACCGTCGGCTTCTCCCCCATGGACCTCTGGCACAATATGGGCGCCGCGGCAAAGGCCGTCGTCGCGGTCCTCTTCATCATGTCTATCTGGTCGCTGGCTGTGATCATCGACCGCGCACTCTACTTCAGCGCGGCTCGCAAGCAGTCGCGCGAGTTTGCTCCCCGTGTTGCCGGCGCTCTTAAGGAAGGCAAGCTGGACGAAGCAGTGAAGGTTGCTGACCGCAATAAGAAGTCCCATCTGGCCGAAGTCGTGACTGCTGGCCTGCAGGAGTTCCGCAACTTCGGTAGCGGCGGCGCGATCACTGAGGAGCAGATCGAATCCAGCAAGCGCGCACTTGAGCGCTCGGAAGCGATCGTCCACGCCAAGCTCAAGAGGGGCTTGGGAGGCTTGGCAACCATCGGTTCCACCGCCCCCTTCATCGGGCTGTTCGGAACTGTGGTCGGTATCTTGAATGCCTTCCAACAGATCGCGACCCAGAAGACCTCAGGTATCGGCGCAGTCGCCGGCGGTATCTCTGAGGCCCTGGTAACCACGGCTTTCGGATTGCTCGTGGCCATCCCCGCGGTTATGACCTTCAACTACTTCACCGGTAAGGTAGAAGCCTTCGACGTGGAGATGGATAACTCCTCCAGCGAGTTGATCGACTACTTTATCAAGCAGAGCCACCGCCGCTAGTCGGCACGTGCTGCAATCACTCCACAGCGGGAATCCTGCACCGGTTGGAACGGAAGAGTAGAATCCGTTCCAACCTGGTGGTTTTCACCGGACTCACAGAAAGTCATTCTGAAGATGGGCAGCCTGGAGCGTTTTCAAAGTTGGTGCGGGCAGGCAGCTACACTCGCTCTGAAAACGCTATAGCAGCTCGGCCCACGGAGCAAAGACAATGGCAATCGCAGTTAGAAACGAAGGCGCCAAAGTTAACTCGAACATCAACGTTACGCCCATGGTGGACGTGATGTTGGTGTTGCTTATCGTTTTCATGGTCATCACCCCGATGCTGCAAAATAAGGTGAATATTGAACTGGCCAAGGTAACCGACCCGACCTCGATGCCGGACGCCGACAAAGAAGACTCGGTGGTCGTGGCCATCACCCGGGATAACAAGGTCTACTTGGGACAAAACCAGGTCTCCATGGCGGATCTTGGCGCCAAAGTCGCCGATATGCTGCAGAACAAGACCGAGAAGCAAATCTTTATGCGTGCAGATGCCCGGGCGCAGTATGGCACGGTCATGGATGCAATCGACGATGTGCGCACTGCCGGTGTAGACCAGGTAGGTTTGTTGACCGATCGCCGGACAGACCAGAACGCGACACCACCTGCTACGCCACCAGCCGGACAGTAGGCTGGCGGACTAATCGCATCCCGACGACTAAATAAACTAAAGGCCGGTCCCCAGGGCTGAGCCAAGTGAAACGAGGAACGAAATGGCATTCGATACAGGTGGTGGTGGCGGGCTTAATGCAAGCATCAACGTGACCCCGATGATCGATGTTTTGCTGGTGCTTTTGATCGTATTTATGGTCATTACGCCGGTGACTCCGAAGGGGCTCGATGCGCTGGTGCCGCAGCCGCCGAAAAACCCGCAAAAGGAACAAGACAATGACCGCACCATCGTGGTCCAGATCACGCATCGGGCAGGTGGGGGCGTCCCCGGCTACAAGATCAATGAGCTGGACATTTCCCACGGCGACCTATTGAATAAGCTGGAAGGTATTTTCGCCACCCGGGCGGAGAAGGTTATGTTCGTCAAGGGAGATCCGGAACTGGACTTCTCGGCCGTGGCGGACGTACTCGATATCGGCCATGAGGCAGGTGTAGATCACATTGGCCTCATCACACCAAAGGTAGCAGCGGGGCAGTAAAGCTGCTTAGTTATTGCAGATCGGGCCACGGTGAGCAAGCTGCTGATATCAGCACGCTGGCATGGAAGGAAAGGTTGCCCGAACTCTGCTGCATGAGCTCCACGAAAGCAAGCACACGATCGAATCAAGCGCCCGCAATCAAAGGTCCGCGGTTGCCTCCTCGGCAGCCGGCGGACCTTGTTTTTGGTACAGCACTTGCCAGTAGGCCGAAACCAATTACAATCACAGCGCGGAGTTTTTTCCTCTCGAGTTGCAGGCCCGCGTAAGCTCATTACAAGATCAGGCGGAGCCTGGCGATCATAAGGAGATTTGAACCAGAATGAAGCGAAGCGCATATTTTCCGGTGCTGGCGGTCGCCATCCTGTCGCTGCTGACCATGGTTACCGGGTGCAGCAAGCTGCAGGCACGCGATCAATTGATCAAGGGTGTTCAGGCATATAAGAATGCCAAGTTTGAAGAGGCAATCGACCACTTCCAGAACGCGGAACGGCTTGACCCGACCCTGGAAAACGCTCCTTTGTATCTCGCCACCGCCTACGCTCAGCAGGTGGTCCCGGACGCAAACACTCCTGAGAATACAAAGAACGCGCAACTGGCGGTGAATGCTTATCAGCAGGTGTTGGCCAAGGATCCGAAAGACCTCAACGCCTTGAAGGGAATCGCCGCGGTCTACTTGAATACAGGCAAGACCGATGAAGCCAAGCAGTGGCAGAGGAAGGTAACCGAGGTCGATCCCAATGACCCGGTCGCACACTACACCATCGGAGTCGTCGACTGGCGGGTCGCCTACCGGAATGCAATTGCGGTTCGTAACAGCCTCGGGATGCAGGACAATGGCGACATGATCAAGGACAAGGCCGCCTGCCAGAAATTGGCCGAACAAAACACCCCCTTCGTCGACGAGGGCATCAAGGAGTTGCAGCAGGCGATCAATCTGCGTCCCGGCTACGATGACGCGATGTCGTATCTGAGCCTGCTCTACCGGCGCAAAGCCGACCTGGATTGCGGTGACGAGGCCGCGCACAAGGCGGACATGGCCATGTTCGACCAGTGGCGTGACAAGACCATGGCAACCCGCAAGGCGAACGAGGAAAAGAAGAACCAGCAAACGCCAGGCGGCATCACCATGGACAACACCAACACCGGCAAGTAGTAGAGCTTAAGAACTCCTCAACAAGCCCCTGGCCTCGGCCAGGGGCTTGTTGTTTGTCACCGTGGCCGTCACAGGCCCGCCGAGAGTTGGTGGGAGCCCCCGCGCAAGACTATTCTCCTCCGGCTTTAGCGGCGGCATTGTCACACCGGCCACCGGAAGCCGGGGCTAAAGCCCGATTCATCGAAGTGCGACTCTTTTCCGCGACGCTGAAGCGTCGCTCCCCCTGCTGAAGCAGGGGGCTCCCACCGACAGCAACCAACCCCGTTTCGCTTAACGTGTCCAGAGTGCCGTTAGGACAGCTCTGACTCTCAGCCGTACCTGCGGGGTTTGTGTCATAGCAAGTCCAGAAGGAACAGGACGGGTGCCCCAGGTTCGCCACAGCATACCTGGGCCGAAAACGACGGGGCGCAGCCCCACGATCGCATTTTGCTCAATTCGCGCAAATCTGGCTTCGGGTAGCAAAAGCATTTACCCGGATCTCTCCGCTGCTACGAAACAGACTCCTGCGGGAAGGGTTCACTGAGCGCCATTCTTGAAGATCTGTTCCGCCAGGTGGTTCTCGACGTGAGCCTGGTTGCGCATGATTTCGTAGTAGGCCGCGCGCAGCAGCTGGGAGCGGCTGTCGCGCAATTGCTGGCGAATTTCCTGCTGCACCCGGGGGTCGTTCAACTCACGCTGGCCGGCTGGCTCCTTCTCGATGAGCTTATAGATCGCGTAACCCACGGGAGCCTTGGCGCCCGGCGGCACCAAGGGAAGGACATCGGTCATTTGCCCCGGCTGCAGCCGGGAGATCGCCGCGAAGACGGCCGCCTGGCTGCGCAGGCTCGACTCCGGGATGAAGCCCATGTTTCCGCCGTTGTTGGCGTCACTGGTATCTTCCGAGTAGTTATTGGCTACGGTGGCGAAGTCTTCTCCGCTTTCCAGGCGGTTATGAATCATTTCGATCTTTCGCCGCGCCTCGACGTCGTTGCTCGCCTTGCTGTTTTGAAGATTGGCGCCCTGCTGCATCGGGGTGGGCTGCGAAGTCACGATGATGTCGGCGATGTTGTACTTGGGCTCGATGAAGTTGAACTGGGCTTTGTTGGCGTTGTAGAAGTTTGAGATATCCGCGTCGGTGATGTTAATGCGCGAGGTCACTTCCTTGTTCATCAGTTTTTCTGAAGTGAGATAGCGCCGGATCTGGCGGCGCAGATCGTCCAACGACATACTGGAGGCCTGCAGCCGCTTGTCGAACTCTTCCTGGGTATAAGGCGCCTTCATCTCAGCCAGTCGTGCGTCGACCTCTTCTTCGCTGGCCACCAGGTTCATCTTCTTTGCCGCCTGTTGCAGGATCTCGTCATCGATCAATTGCTTCAGGATGCCCAGCCGCGTGGCGTCGGCTTGTTCCTTGGTTGGTTGCTCTTTGTTGTTGCCCAGGTTATCGCGGTAATCCTTCTCCACTTCCGAGCGCTGGATCGGCTGCCCGTTCACGGTGGCCACTACGTCCGGCCCAAAGCTCTTCTTGCAGCCGACAAATCCGCCACTCAATAGGACGATGCTCATCAGGGCGCAGGCAGTGGCGGGCTTATAAAATACTGCGATTGGTTCCAACGTTCTTTATCCTCGCGATCGAAATCTTTATTTGGCGGGTGGCGGAGTCACTGCCGGTTTGGCCGGCTCCGCCATCGGCGCAGGGGGCTGCACGCCGGCCTCGCGCAGAGCCCGGTCGATGGCGACGCTAAGCTCCGAGACCGGCAGCACGCCGGAGATACGCTCCCCGTTGATAAACAACGTAGGCGTGCCGTTTACACCCAGGCTGTCTCCCTGCTTCATCGATGCACGTACGGTGGATTCGTCCTGCTTGGCGATACATGCATCGAGTTTTGCCAAATCCAGCTTGGAGCGCTCGCCTTCGTCATGCGTCATCTTATCCAGCGTCTTTCCGGCTTGTTGGACATCGCGCGCTGGGCCGGTGACCTCGTCCGAGTGCGCATGCAGATAATCGACAAACCGCCAGTAGGCGTCGCCGTTCTGTTCCGCCAGGCAGCCCGAGTCAACCGCTGCGTGCATTGCCCAGGGATGGATTTCCACCAGGGGGAAATCCTTGTAGTAAAACTTGACCAGGCCCTTGTAATGGTCCTGTATCGCGGGGAAGAGCTGCTGGTGCATGCGCGCGCAGTAGGGGCACTCGAGGTCGTCAAAATTCACGATGGTGACTTTGGCGTCGGGCGTTCCCCGTAGGGGACGGTTCTGGATGGAAATCGTGTCTGCCGGGTTTTTGCTGATGTCAAACCTTTCCAGCCGCGCTACCGTGTTGCCGTCGCTGGACAACAGGAAATTCACCACCGACTGCTTGCCGTTCTTGGAAAAAGTGATGGGCAGGTTTTCAAATCCGGGAAAATCGCTCTTGCTGGTAGCCCCGATCGTGACCTCGACATTCGGGGGCACGTCAAATTGCGAGCGCACCAGGACTTCGATTCTCCGGTTGAGTTGAGAAGTGGAAACGGGAGAAGCGCTAGTCGATGCGGAGCTGGAGGGACTCTGAGCCTTGCAACCTGCAGCCAGGGAGACGAGCAGGCACCAAACCAGGGTACGGCGTACAAACAAGACAACCACCTTTCCATACCATAGAACCATTAGAGCATTTCTCCTCTCGCCCTGTCGCTTTTGGGGGGCCAGGATCAGAAAATGCGCTCCGAATGAGTCAGATTTCCGGCGGCGCCTACTCCAGCCAGGGTAAAGCTGAAGCTGTACTGGTTCTCGTTCCGAACCGAGCCCAGGGCCAGTCGTCGATATTCGACCACCAAGCCGCAACAATCCAGGTTATAGGAGGTCTCGACCCCGCCATACTGCAGGGCATCCTGGATGAAGTCGTAGCCCGCGTTGGCGGCGATGCTCAGCCCACGCTTGGTTGGGGCTCCATACCCCAGCAATAGACGCAGCAGGTTGTACTTGGTTACCTGGCTGGCAAGGCTGGCGCTGAAAGAACCGTTGAGCGTCTGCAACGTGGAATAGCCCACACTCCCAAAGACGCTATCGCGACGGTAGTCGGCGAAGATATTGCTGGCGTCCAGCCGCTTGTTTTTAAAGTCGTAGTCCGCATCCCATTCGAAGTCCATATGTTCACTGGTGCGGACCTTGAAGCGTGAAATGAGAGGGGACGTATTGCGCGGCCCACTCAAAAAACTAACCCCGGTCAGGTCGAGCGTCGAAGTCAGCACGTTGCGCCGGTAGGGAGTCACGGCGCCCCCGAAATAGGGCTCGAAGAAATATTTTGCCGCTAACTTCCAGGTAATCCACTCACTGGTGTCCCCCCCGCACTCGGTGTAGTTTACCGGCACATAAATGACCCCATTGAGGGGAGGCGGCAGATCACCGCTTTTGCAGGGCTTGGGGTGCAGATGCTTGAATAGGAGCCGCTGCGTCAACGAGTATTCCACTTCATTCGTATCGCTCGCGATATCGACCGGGTCGAAGCGCGGGATGGATGAGAAGTTATTGATTCCGGCAACGTAGTGATACTGCAGCTCCGGCTCAATCGTGTGCCGCACATCGCTGCCGAAAAGCTTCTCCAGCGCCGGCGCCTTGAAATCCCGAACCAGTGCCGGCGGCCGTAGCTCAAAGCTGGCCTCCAGATCGGTGCGATTGACGCTACCGTTGCCCGGTAGCGGTGTCGTGCTGGTGGCAATCTGGCTACCGGTATAGAAGGTCTCGCGAGCGCCAACTTCCGGCCGCAGGGTCCAACCGTCCACATGCAGCGGCAGAGAGAGGTGAGGGTAAAGATCGAAACGCCCCATCCACCCGCTCGTGTACCCGGGCTCGCTGCGGCTCAGTCCGCCGGTCGAACCATCAAAGCTCCATTGCACGGGCGTGCCCTCTAACCGCTGCTCAACCGTGTCCAAATCGAGGCTGGGCAAGTGGAGAATTTGGATCTGCGGTGTCACGTAGGTGTTACCAACCTGCGTGATCCCTAAGAAGTCTTGATAGCGGTCGAAGTGAATACTCGCCGAAAGACCGTCGTCATTGTGGGTGAGGAATGCCGAAGAGGTTACCTGGGAGGCGACGGCGAGGGCGAAGGATTCAGCGAACGCCTCGCGATACACATAGGAACTCAGATACTCGGTGGCGGCGACGGCACGGTTGTGCTCCTCCGGGTCAAAGTCGTGCCGGCCGTTGAAGAGAATGTCCTGGCCGCCCTCGTTGATATAAGTGGGAGCCAATCCCCGGTCCCAGAGAGCGGTAAAGCGGACTGAGGCAAAATCGTCTTCGCGGCCGCGATAGCGGAATTCGCCACTGGGCGACCAGCCGCGGAGAGAGAAGTATTGCGTGCCGAAGGTGACATCTGCGCTGCGGTTGAGAACCAGGTAAAACGAGTCGCCGATGACTGTCCCCTTGGTAGAGGAAGTACCGAAGTTGGGTATCAGCACCCCGCTTTCCCGGGCATCAGTGTTTACCGGGTGGGTGACGTAGGGCAGGTAGAGAATGGGCTTGCCAAACAGGGTGAAGTAACTGTTCTTCGCGCGTGCCTGCCCATAATTCACCCGGATCACGGAGGAATGGATCCGCCAGTCCGGGTCAGGCAGCAGGCACGAGGTCATGGTGCCCTCGATGATCTGGTAGCGCTCTGGTCCTTCTTTGAGCAGCAACTTGCCGGTAAAGAGAAACGGATTCGCGGTGGTGTAAACCAGCTTGCGCTTGCTCGCGGATGGCTGGCGGCCGACGCTTCCCGTCACGTTTTCGAAACGGCCGGTCTCCAGATCAAAGTTGAGCTTGCCATGATCCGCAAGGATGAGTTCGTTGTTCCGTTTCCCCTCGAGCCGCACATGGCCATCCGCTTCGGCGTCGCTGGTCAACCGATTGAAGGAAACTTTGTCCGCGGTGAGAATGTAGTCCTTGTAGTCGATCCGGACGTCGCCGGTCAGGGTAAAGACATCTCCATGCTTCTCCTGCTGGTCGGCTCGAATGACTACGGGAACACCTGCCGGCGGTGTCTCAACCACTTCAGCGATCGGGTAGCCGGGGGCGTCGGGAAGAGACCCTGCTGGCGCCTGCTGTGGACTTTGCGTCGCCGCTGCGCTGTTGTCCGCAAGGCTTGGCTCCGCCCTACCAGGTGCAGCGCCCCCTGGAACTGCCGCGGGAAACTGCCTGGTCAACGTCTGCGGCCAAAGCTGAGGATGACACAGCATTAACGCTGTGATAAACAAAAAGGTGCGGGCTCTCATTACCAAGGGGCGAAGCTAGGATAGCAAATGGCTCTCGCTCTTATCATTTGACGGTCTGCCGCTCTGGTTATCACAGGCCCCGTTCTCTCTCCCTTCATGGCGCTTGCCAATGAAGAGAGAAGCGTGTTTTCTGTCGCCTCCGCACAACCCGATTTTCCTGTCAGGCCTGATGGGATCAGCAAACTTCAGATCTTGTCGCCGGGACCGGAAATCGTGGCTATTATGGCGCCGCGTATTAGCGAATCCCGGGTGACTCACCGGCTACACACGCTGCCATGTGTGTCTGCCGCTTTACTCCGTAACACGGGGCCACGAAACACGCACCATCAAGAGGAGAACAGAATTGAGCCCGTCTTCGCCGAATGTCGGAGAGACATCTTTTCCAAGCGGACACCGAAGTAGTGCCGGCGTGGAAGCAGGAACTGAACGAGCGCCTGGCTGCGACGCGTTCGCGCCGCTTACGCGTCGAGGGGGAACACATCCAGGGGAAGCAAGTACCTCTCCCCGGCCTGGAGCATCTGGAGCGCAAAGTTGAATCCCGCGCCTCCCGGCTGGCTGCGAAGGTAGCGCAGCGGTATGCGAATGCGCCATCTTACAGCGAGGTCTTTGCCGCCAAGGCTCGAGCCGAGGCAGCACCGGCTGCGCCCGAGCTGGCTGCCGGCGATGTTGCTGATCTGTTGCCGCAACCCTCTCCAGAGAGCTGGAGCGGTTCTCTTGACACTGAGCTGATCAGCGGCAAACCCGGCCTTGGGGCAGCCGTAGATACTGATCATGTTGAACCCGCGTTTGTATCCGCCACGGAGCCCGAAGAAGCGGAGGTGGAACCGTTGGCGGTGAACCTGATCGATTTTCCGCGAGAGCTGGTGGCAGCCCGTAAAGTCCGTCCCCGGCTTGCGGAAGGTCCGCTGCGTGATACCTCGCAACTAACGGGACACGATCAGTTGAGGATTTTCGAAGTGGCGCCGGAGAGCATTTCCCAGGCCGTAAGGGTCAGGGCCTGCCGGCGCGGAGTGGTCTCCCATCCGGCTGGATACCGAACCAGCGTCCCCGCATAGCGGCGAGGGCAGTCGTCCACTCATGAGATCCCGCTGAAGGCCGCGTCTTTTGAAGACCGGCTGATGGCCGGGATCTTCGATCTGGCGCTGATCGTGGCCGCCTTTGCTCTCTTCGTGCTGGTCTTTGTGGCCTGTACGGCACATCCGCCCAGCGGCAAACCGGCGCTGTTCGCCGCTGGTTTGGTGCTCGGAGGCTTCTTCCTCCTATACCAATACCTCTTCTTCAAGTATGCGGAGGGCACTCCTGGAATGCGTTACGCGAAGATTGCGCTGTGCACCTTTGAGGACGAGAATCCAACCCGGCAAGCCATGTGCAGGCGGGTATTATTCATGCTGCTTTCGGCAGCGCCGCTGGGGTTGGGGTTTGTCTGGGCATGGTTCGATCCCGATCGCCTGGGCTGGCATGACCGTCTTTCGCGGATCTACCAGCGCAGTTATTCCTAGCCATTAATCGGCTTGCGAAAAAAACCTCTGAACGAACGGCACGGCTTCAGCCGTGCCTAAGGGGCTGAAAGAGGACTGGGCTAAAGAGTCAGCGTGAGAACAACTCTCTCCAACCAAATTTAGTCCCGGAGGAGGGACGGCTCGAGTAGTGAGCCATTCCGGATCGACGATGATTCTGGGTTAGTGTAGCTCGCCAATTCTTAGACCAGATCCGAGACGGCAGAGTAGCCTGGAGCCACTGAGCTTGTCGACATCGGGGACGGCTGAAAATGCCCCAGGATGCAATCCTGGGGTGCCTCAACCTCTGAAATGGACTATTTGCGATTCGTGGGCGGCCGCCCAGGTTTTAGCTGAGGTATTGCTTTTCCAGACTTCTCCGCAGCCTGCTAGGTCACCGGGGCCAGAAGGGCAGAAGCCGCAGCGCCAATCACCGCGACCTCGCTGTTCTCGGGCACGACTTCCAAGGCATAACTTTGCAGCGGGCTCATCTTGACCATTTGCCACAGATACTCTTTCAGCAGATTCAGGTCGAGGAAGCGCACGTTAATGCCGGTGAAGTAGAACCGCCCGGGACCGCCCAAATGGATCGACGTGGCGGTGGCAGCGCCCAGTCCCCGATGCCACAGACGCACGAAGTCCATGCAGCGCGCGTCGCCCTTCTTGGCGGCGGCAAAGACCTCTTCCGGTTCCATGTCGAGGAAGCGCAGCCGCATCGCGCGATACCCCATGATTCCTTCCAGGTGTCCCCGCCCGCCGCATCCGCAGTAGGTCTCTTTGGGATCGAGCGTCACCACCATGTGACCGCCCTCCCACACCCCCGGCGTATAGGGATAGCGTCCGAATCCGATCCCGTTGCCGATGGTCCAAACCCGTACCAGCCGATCCATCCGCCCTTGGGTCACCGCCAGCCCGGCCGCAACTGCATCGGCATCATTCATGGTCTTCACCGGGGCGACAATCCCCTTTGACTGAAAAATAGCGGCTAGCGACTTCGCCGATTTTGCCACCCTTCAGTTGGGCAAGGTTCGGAGAGTCTTCCACGATACCGTCGCGAATGATCCCCGGAAGGGCAACACCGATGGCATCGATCTGCCCCTCAGGGTGGAGCGCCATCACCTGGTCGGTGATCAAATGGCAAAGACTTTCAAAGGGATGTTCCAGCAGAGCTTCGTGGTCATCCGGATTGGCCGGATAGCGGCTTAGCTCGCCCACCAATTTGTGATCTTCCATGAGCCCCGCGACAATCCTCGAGGACACGACAACGCCAATGGTCCTGCTCATCAGCTCTTCCTTTTAGTCCGCCGCCCGGGCCAGCCGGTTGATGCCGTTGAACGCGGCAGCCTTATAGCACTCAGCAAGGGTGGGGTAATTGAACACCGTATCGATGAAGTAGTCCAGTGTGCCGCCGAGCGACATGACCGCCTGCCCGATGTGCAGCAGTTCGCTGGCGCCCTCGCCGATGATGTGCACGCCCAGCAGATGCCGGGTTTCGCGATGAAAGACGATCTTCAGGCGTCCCGTCGTATCGCCTCGTATCTGTCCTCGGGCGATCTCGCGGTAGTAGGCCACGCCTACTTCGTACGGCACATCTTCGTCGGTAAGCTGCTCCTCGGTCTTGCCGATAAACGAGATCTCCGGGATCGTATAAATGCCATACGGGTAGTAGCTCGGATTGGATACCACGTTCTCGTTGCCAAAGGCCCGCGCAACCGCGATTCGGCCCTGTTCCATCGACACCGAGGCCAGGCTGGGAAAGCCGATCACATCTCCGACCGCGAAGATATTCGGCACCTTGGTGCGGAAGTCCTTGTCCACCGGGATGCGGCCGCGAGAATCCGGCTCGATGCCGACCGCCGGCAAATCGAGTTCGGCGACATTGCCGGAGCGGCCGACCGCATACAGCAAAGCGCCGCCTGAAATTCTCTTCTTGCTTTCCAGGTTAGCGACCACGCTGCAATCGGGCAGCTCTTCCACGCTTTCCACTTCTTCGGCCAGACGCATGGTCACGCGGCTGTCGCGCAAATGGTAGCTGAGCGCCTCCACGATTTCCTGGTCGGCAAATTCCAGCAGCTTGGGCCGCTTTTCGATCAGGGTGACGCGTACGCCGAGGGCGGCGAACATGCAGGTGTACTCCACGCCGATGACCCCGCCGCCCACCACGATCAGCGACTTGGGCAGGTTGGGCAGGTCGAGAATCTGATCGCTGTTGACGATCGAGCGCCCATTGATCGGCACCCTGGGGGAGTCGGCCGGCTTGGTGCCGGTGGCGATGATGATGTTCTTCGCCTCGTACGTCTGGGTGCCACCCTCATTGGTCACCTTCACGTGGGTGGCGTCTACAAAGCTGGCCACTCCGGGGAGCACATCGATCCCGTTGCGCGAAAGCTGCGCTTCGGTCACATCGATCTCGGTCTTGATCACGTGCTGGACGCGGAAGGCAAGGTCCGCCATCGTGATCTTTTCCTTGACCTTGTAATTCATGCCGTAGATCGAACGATAGTTATAGCCGGAGAGATGCAGAACGGCTTCGCGCATCGTCTTGCTGGGGATGGTGCCGGTATTTACCGAGACCCCGCCGACCGTCCGCATTCGCTCCACAACCGCGGCCCGCTTGCCCAGCTTATTGGCGTAGATGGCGGCGCGCTGGCCCGCGGGGCCGGAACCGATGATGAGTAGGTCGTAGCTAATCATGCCTTGTTGGAAGGGTACCGGAAGAACGAATCGAAGAGATTAATTTCCCGTTTCTGTGAGTTCGATCGAAAGAACCTGCAGGGCAAACACGCATAACTTTTTCTAGCGTACTCGGGGTCCTCAAGAGACATGCAGAATAGACTCCACTCCATGCAGCTCTGTGCCATAACGGACCGCAGGCGCCTTCAGGCGGAAACTCGATCCGAAGCGGTTCTTCGCCGGCAGCTTCTCCGCCTGGTGGAGGGCTGGACAGCCGCGGGCGTACATTTCATCCAACTGCGGGAGAAAGATCTGGCTGCCGCCGATCTCCAGTCGCTCGCCCGAGAGATGGTGGAGAAGATCGACCACAACCGTTCCAAGCTGCTGGTGAATGTCTCCGCGGCAGAATCGGCTGCGCTGGCCGTGGCCGCCGGCGCCGACGGAGTGCATCTTGCCGGCAAACCTACGCCCGGTGCGGCCCTGCGCGTGCGGCAGATATTCCGCGCCGCCGGCTGAACGCGATCATCAGCGTACCCTGCCACACTCTGGACGACATTCATGTGGCTCGGAAAGAACAGGTGGACCTGATGCTCTTCTCGCCGGTTTTCGAGAAGCTTGCAGGTCCCGCAAGCCGAGCCCCAGGGCCTCGAAGCGCTCCGGCGGGCTTGTGCGGCGGCCGAAGGCATACCCGTTTTGCCCTGGGCGGCGTGACCAGCACCAATGCCCAGGACTGCCTGACCGCGGGCGCCGCTGGAGTCGCCGGCATTCGACTCTTCGCCGGCAGACGATTGGCGGCGGCTGCTGCCGCCAAACTGAGCCTAGGGAACGATATATAGTGGGATAAGACTTAACATGCAGAGTGTCCGTTTGAAAAAGTCGTTTACCTTTCCTCGCTTGGCCTCCAGATCATCATGGACCCGGCAGTTTCCCTCCTTCCTAAGCGCACTGGTAATCGCGGTGGGCATGCTCCCGTGGGCTGTCCCCTGCCTGGCCCAGGACACGCAAGCCGTGCCCGCGGCGCCCAAGCCAAAGAGAGATTCGATGTCGGCGTGGCCGGGTTGTACCAGGTGACCCACCAATCGAACGGGAATTCTATTCAGGAGGATACGACCGAATCGGGGGGCGTCCTGGTGAGTTTTCGCCAACCGTACCGCCCCTGGCTGGGATATTCAGCGGACCTCAGCTACACCAAATTCTACGAGGCTTACAACAAGGGCGTAGTCAAGGTAGAGGACAACGTAACCGACCTCAGCTTCTCCTATCTGCTTCAATCGCCTCCCATTTATGGGGTTCAGCCATACTTGACCATTGGCGGCGGGATTATTGTTTTCTCCCCCATATCGGGAACGCTCACCGACTTGAACCAGACCGTACCAAGCTCGCTGCCGTCTCAGCTGCTGCCGGAGTTCACTTATTCTCTGGGCTTCAAGTTCCCTTTGTTCAGTCGCTTCGGGGTGAATTTTGGGCTTCGCGGCTTGAAATACAAAACCCCTGATTTTCACCAGGTCTCGATCGACACCCATACGCTGCGAACCACCCTGCAGCCAAACTTCGGCGTCAATTATCGCTTTTAAGCCGAAGGTAACCACGGTGGATGCCGCCGCAAACAGCTGCACCTGACCGCGCGTATCATCACTCAGTCACTGTGAGAATGCCATGGCCATACTGATAACAGTGCTCGATCTGGAACGGCAGCCGCTTGAGTTTAGCGAGACCGTTCCGCCCGGCGCCATCGACTACGGCTCCGGCATCCGGCAATTGGACGGCATGCCGGTAAGCGGCCGCGCCGACCTGCTCACCGAACATCGCGGGGCCCACGAGCATGATCCACGACATCCGTCTGCGCGCCGCCTACCAGGGTAACTTCGAGATGCCCTGCGCCCGCTGTCTCGATCCTGTCGCCCATCGCCTGGATGAACACTTCGACCTGCTTTTCCGCCCCACCGGTGTCGACGTAGACGCCGCGGAACACGCTATCTCGACCTCCGATACGGAAATCGGGTACTATGAAGGAGGCCGTCTTGCGGTTGAGGACGTATTGCGCGAGCAGGTGTTGCTCTCCCTGCCCGCGAGAGCGCTCTGCCGGCAAGACTGCAAAGGACTCTGCCCTCGCTGTGGACAGAATCGGAATATTGAGGTTTGTGCTTGCGATGCAGGCCAGACCGATGCGCGGTGGGCAGCGCTAGCCGATCTCCGCAGCAGGATGAAAACGTAAAGTTGAAAAGCGATCGCAGGCTGCAGCCGTTTCGGGGCATCCCGGCAAATGCTGGGATTGGCAGTCTGGGAGAACGCCTGAAAGGAATCTGCAATGCCGAATCCAAAGCGGCGCCATTCCAAGGCCCGCACCTCCAAGCGCCGTTCGCACGACGCGCTCACCCCCATTACCGTCTCGGAATGTCCTAACTGCCACGAGCGCAAACTACCTCACAGGGCCTGCCCCAAATGCGGCATCTACAAGGGTCGCGAAGTGCTCGAAGCCAAGGAAGCCTAGCCGGATCTGTGTCCAAGCTAACGGATATTGCGCTCGACGCCATGGGCTCGGACAAGGCTCCTGATCCCGAGATCAAGGGCGCAATCCTAGCCTGCCGTCAGCTCCCCATCCGCGTTCACCTGGTTGGGCCGGAGGACCGTCTGCGCGCCGCCCTCGACGAGGCTACGCGGGGCCGGGAGCTCCCCATCGTGATCGTTCCTGCAGAGGAATGGATCACCATGAATGAAAAGGCGGCCACGGCGATCCGCAAGAAGCCGGGTAGCAGCATGCGTGTCGGTCTTCGCCTGGTCAAAGAAAACAAGGTGGCGGGGTTCCTCACCGCAGGCAATACAGGAGCGGCAATGGCCCTGGCCAAGATGGTGCTCGGGGCGTTACCCGGGGTGGACCGTCCTTCGCTGGCCACCATGCTGCCGACCTCGACCGGATCTCCCTGCGTTCTGCTCGATGTCGGCGCCAACGTCGACTGCAAGCCGCATAATCTGGAGCAGTTCGCCGTGATGGGCGAAATGTACGCGCGCAGCGTGCTCAAGATTCCGCGTCCCCGCGTCGGCCTGCTTTCCATCGGAGAAGAAGAAGGCAAGGGCAACGATCTCACCCGCGAGGCATCTCCCCTGCTCAAGCAGCTCTCCATCAACTTCATCGGCAACGTGGAAGGTCGCGACATTTACAACGGTAATGCCGATGTTGTGGTCTGCGATGGTTTTGTCGGCAACGTGGCGCTCAAGACGTCAGAGGGACTTGCCCGGCTGGTGCGTGACCTGCTGCGCCAGTCGCTCAACTCCACCGTCACCGCGCAGGTGGGTGCGCTGCTTTCGCGTACAGCTTTCAATGACTTCAAGAAGCGGCTCGATTATTCCGAGTACGGCGGCGCGCCGCTGCTCGGCCTGCGCGGGGTTTGCATCGTGAATCATGGCTCTTCCAATGACCGCGCCATCTTTAACGGCATCCGGGTGACGGCTGAGTTCGCCCAGGCCGGTATCAACCAGCGGCTGGAGCAGGAGTTTGCCCGCCGCCAGCCGCCGGATGATGAACCCGAGCCGGACTTGGGCCTGCCCATCCAGCCGCTCCACTAGACACTGCACGAATGAGCAAGACAGCCTTCCTATTCCCTGGTCAAGGTTCACAAAGCGTCGGCATGGGCCGCGACCTCGCCGCCGCCTTCCCCGTTGCTCGCCAGACCTTCGAGGAAGCCAATGAGGCCCTTGGCTTCGACCTGGCGGAGCTCTGCTTCAGCGGACCCGAAGAGCAGCTTCGCCTCACGGAGTTCACCCAGCCGGCGATCTTTACTGTCTCTGTGGCGGCGCTACGCGTTCTGGCCGCGGCTGGAGCAACCGCTGATTATTTTGCCGGACATTCGCTGGGAGAGTACTCGGCCAACGTTGCTGCCGGGACGATCGAGTTCGCCCCCGCCGCCCGCACCGTGCGCCGCCGTGGGCAGTTGATGCAAGAGGCCGTGCCCGCAGGTCAGGGGGCTATGGCCGCCATTCTTGGCATGCCTGTGGAATCGGTAATCGCCGTATGCCAGGACGCCTCGAGCGAGGTGGGAGCGCCAGTCGAGCCGGCCAACATGAACAGTCCCGAACAAACAGTCATCTCCGGAGCGACTGTCGCGGTGGAGCGGGCCATCGTGCTGGCCAAGGAGCGGGGGGCCCGGCGGGCCGTCCTGCTGCAGGTTTCCGCGCCCTTCCATTGCAGCCTGATGCAGCCAGCCCAGGATGCCCTCGCTCCGGTGCTGGAGGGCCTTCCCTTCCTGCCCGCCAAGGTTCCGGTGGTGGTCAACGTGGATGCCGCGCTGGTGACCGATGCGGAACTGTTGCGCGATGCGCTGGTGCGCCAGGTCACGGGCGCCGTTCGTTGGACCGAGTCCATGCAGCTGCTCATCGCCCAGGGCGTAACCAACTTTGTTGAAGTCGGTCCGGGCAAGGTGCTCAGCGGACTGTTACGGCAGATCGACCGCAGCCAGAAGTGCGGGCAGGCGGAAGACCCGGCAAGTATTGAAAAACTGCTGGCGGCCCTCAGCTAGTCTGTTGAAAGCTGGACGGGGGAGAAGCCAATCGTCTTCGTCTTGCGTTCGACCCAAAGGAAGACGGGCGTCTTTTGTCCGTTGACTAACGACCCCGACGACCACTCCGGAGCCTACTGTTTTCGACATCACAATCTTATGCGTCTTGATGTCGCCCCAGTCGCTGGAGTGGCCCCAATCCACTTCGAAGCGCCCATAGGAGTATGCCGCATATTGTTGCGGGTGCTGCTGCCAGTCTGGATCGTGGTTCCAGATGGCGAAGGCCTTCGGCATGTCCTTGGCTTCAATGGCGGCAAAGAATTGGTTCACGCGATGCTCTTGCGGCCAGTTCCAGAAATACCAGACAAAGCCTGCCAGCACGAGCACGGTGACGAGACTCGCGATCAGAATATTCTTGCGCTTGCGTGCCTTGGCAGGATCGTAGGTGGGTGCATCGAGCAGGGTCATGGCGTTGGGCGCTCCTCGCCTCTCCCGCAAAGTTTACTCTGATCCCTACCGGCAACAAAAGCTGGGTGCCCCATTGCCCTGATTTCCTGCGGAGGCTTGTGGCGTTGATACACTCCATGCGCCTTTCCGTAATGAAAGGCGCACACGAGGACCTCACTAGCGCAGCGTGGCAGGAAACCGGGGTCAAGCCTTTGGGGCTTGAGTGGGAGACCACAGCACTCAACCCGCCGCCTACCGGGAGTAAGAGATCTGTTCCTGTTCCATTTTGCGTTCCAGAGCGAGTTCAATCAGCCGCGAGATCAGATCGCGATACTTCACCCCAGACGCCTCCCACAATTTGGGATACATGCTGATCGACGTAAATCCCGGCATGGTGTTGATCTCGTTGAGGTAGAGCCGTCCGGAATCGCCCGCCTCGAGGAGAAAGTCCACCCGCGCCAAACCCGCGCAGTCACACGCCCGGAAGGCGTCGAGCGCCATGGCCTGCACTTGTTTGCTCTGCTGTTTCGTCAGCTTGGCGGGAATGATGGCCTGTGAGCCTTCGCTGAGGTACTTGGCCTCATAGTCATAGAACTCTTTACCGGGCACGATCTCACCGACGACGGAAGCGATGGGCTCATCGTTGCCCAGCACGGCGACTTCGAGTTCGCGGGCCTTGCCCATGCTAGCCCGGTTGCCGCGGCCACCGACGGCTTGTTCGACCACGATCTTGCGATCGAAGCCGGCCGCCAGTTCGATGGCTGGGCCAAGTTCCTTGCGATCGTGCGCCTTGCTGATCCCGACGGAAGAGCCCAGGTTTGCGGGCTTAACAAAGAGCGGATACTTGAGTGCGGCCTCAAGCCTGGCAATGATCTTCTTGGGACTTTTTTCCCACTCCCGGCGCAGGAAAGTAACGTGCTTGGTGATGGGCAACCCGGCCGCGAGGAAAAGGCGTTTCATGACTTCTTTGTCCATGCCGGTGGCCGAGCCCAGAACCCCGGAGCCGACGTAGGCCAGCCCAGCGAGTTCGAATAGTCCCTGCATGGTGCCATCTTCGCCAAACGTCCCGTGCAGCACGGGAAAGACGACGTCTAATTGCAGCACATCCTGGGCCGGAGAAATCGCGGTGGCTTCTCTTTCGAAGGGCACCAGGGAGCCGCCCCGGCCGCCGCCTGCGGCCGGCATCGGGGGAACGATCACGCCTTGTCCTTTGGCCAGCAGGGCGGCGGGTGCGGTATGTTGTGGATCGCCCGCGCGCAGCGTCCCCGTATCGGGAAAGTCGCCCGCGAGGAGCCGCTCGGCGTCCCCGGATACGACCCACCGGCCCTGCTTGGTAATGCCAATCGGCACCACCTCATAACGGCTGCTGTCGATTGCCTTAAGGACCGAAGCAGCCGAGAGCAGGGAGACTTCATGTTCGCCGCTACGGCCGCCAAAGAGTACGCCAACCCGAAGTTTCTTCTTCATGCCGTTCTGATTCTATGGGTCTTCGATACCTCCGGAAGACAACCTAAGTTGCATCTTCTGGTGCACGAGGCCTATGGTTCTGGACCGCGTACCCATGCTCGCAAGTTTTTGGCAAGATATGAGATATCTCAACCGAGGCATTTAAGCGGATCTTGTCCCCCCCCGAGGCCCTAGGTTCGCACCAGCGTACCTGGGCCGAAAAAGACGGGGCGCAGCCCCTTCGAACGCTCGTTCTACGCGGGCGAAGGGAAGCTCGCTGAGTCCCGCATCCCCGTGAACCAAGCAAAAAGCATTGGGAGAAAACCATCTTCGGCCCAGGTACGCTGGTGCGAACCTGGGGCACCCGTCCGCAACCATAGGCCGCGGTGAACGCCAAGCCCTTTTCAAACAGAAGCCATCTGCCTTTTTTCCGCAGAGTCATTCTCGCTCCGCTCCACGCGCAGCGCGATCAGCGCAACCAGCAGCGCCACGCTGGCCACCGCCGCGCTGCCCAGGGAGAGATATCGGTATCCGATGCCCTCGGTCAGCATGATGCCGCCCAGGCTTGCGCCTAGGGCATTTCCCAAGTTGAACGCACCCTGATTCAAGGTCGAGGCCAGATTCGGAGCACCCTTTGCCTGGTCTACGATCCTTGCCTGCAAGGGAGCCCCAGCCGCGAAATGGATGCAGCCCCACACGAAAACCGCCATCACTGCCGATATCACGGTGGGCTCAAGCAACGGCATGGCCAGGAAGACCACGATCAACAGCACGATCCCGCCAATGATCACCGGCATCTGTTTCCAGTCCGCCAATCTCCCGCCAAGCAGGTTCCCGAGCGTAATGCCCACGCCGAAGACCACAAGCACCCTGGTTACCGCGCCCGGCGAAAGGTGCGTCACCTGCTCGAGAATCGGGGCGATATAGGTGAAGACACAAAACAATGAAACCGAAGAGAGCGTGCTGAGGGCAAGCACCAGCTGCACCTGGGGGCGCACCACGGCGTGGAACTCATGCTTGAGGTGCATCTTTTCTGCCGGTTGCGAAGGCACCATGCGCAGCAGGCCCAAACCGGCGATCAAGCCGATCGGCACCAGGGCCCAGAAGGCAAAGCGCCATCCAAACGCCTGGCCTAAAGCGGTTCCCGCAGGAACCCCAAGCACATTCGCCAGCGTCAGCCCGCTGAACATCAGCGCAATGGCCTGCGCCCGCTCCGAGCGTGGCACCAGGTGTGATGCCACGATGCTGCCGATGCCGAAGAACGCGCCGTGGCAAAGCGCGGTGAGAATGCGCGCGCAAAGAAGCAGCAGGAAGGTGGGAGCCAACGCGCACAGGGCATTGCCAACCAGGAACATCCCCATCAAAATCAGCAGCGCCCGTTTCCGATCCATGTGAGACAAGGCAAGCGCCACCAGCGGCGAGCCCAGGGTGACGCTGAGCGCATAGCCGGAGACCAGAATTCCGGTCTTAGGGATGCTGACCTGGAAACTGTGGGCGAGATCCGGCAGCAGCCCCATGATGATGAATTCCGAGGTGCCGATGCCAAACGCTGAAACGGCCAGTGCAAGTAGGGGTTTTCGCATAGGTCATTTCTATTGTCCCCGATCTGGCGTCGTCAGTTGACGCATAATCGCGTCCAGATGAAGACGTGAACCATCGATGTGAGGAAAATCCAGCTTGCCCTCATTAAAAATCAACGACAATTCAGTCCCGGCCAGAATGATGGCCTCGACGCGCTCCCGCTCGATGAGCGTATGCGCAAACCTGCGAAGCCCCTGGTATTGCTCTTCGCCCCCGCTGCCCGCGTTCACGATTTGCAGATAGGCCTGATGAATGAATTCGACCTCGGCTGTTGTAGGGGTAACCACATCGACTGCTTTTAGCCGGCCGAAGAGTCCTGTTTCGACAGTGAATCGAGTGCCAAAGAGTGCAACTCGCCGGAGCTCCCGGTGTCGAACCTCATCCACAATCTCGTCCACCAGGCTCACCAGCGGGATGGGGGAACGAGGGCTAAGTTCCGGCTCACATGAGTGGGGGGTGATGGAGGGAATGGCTGCCACGTTCGCGCCTGCTGCTTCCAGGCGGCGGATCAGCACTAGCAAATAATCCGCCATCTGGGGATGTAGCCGCTTGCCGCGTACTGCAGCACGCGGTTCACGTCCGCGTGCACGATGACCAGATTCGGTACACACCCGCGTGCCGCGTGAGCCTTAACCAACTCCCGATAGTAGTAAATGGTGGCGCCCACCCCAAGGCCGCCAATCAACCCGAGGCATCTCTCGTTTTCAATCAGAGCGGCATCTCCATGAAGACATTGGCGCGTGTATATGGCATGGGCGGGATATTCTCCGGGGCCACATGGCGAAAGCCGACCGACTCATAAAGATGCACAGCGTTTGTCAGCTTCGCATTGCTGCCCAGGAACAAAGACCTGGCCCCAATCCGCTTTGCCTGTGCGATCACGTGCTCTAGCAATCTACGGCCAATCCCCAGACCGCGCAGCTCGGGTGACACCGCCATCTTCGACAGTTCATAGACACCGTTGCCGATGGGAATCAATGCCACGCAGCCAACGGCCTGATCGCCGGCATAGGCCATGAAGATGTATCCGCCTTTCTCGAGAATCTTGTTCTGCGGGTCGCCCAGTGTTTCCCGATCCATCGTCTCCAGCGTGAAATAGCGCGTGATCCACTCCTCGTTCAAGGTCCGGAACGCAGTTGCGTCTTCTCCTTTTTCGAGCGGCCGAATTTCGATCTCCGGCAGATTAGCTCCGCGTTCCCCACCCACCGTTTGCATCTCTTCCTCGCGTATCGCCATATCGGTAGCTCCCTATCAGCAGTCTGCCTTCCCAGATCGATTACGTCCAATATCTTGTTTGGCTGTATTAAGATTTCGAGCATATGGATCGCGATATAGAACTGCGGCACTTGCGTTACTTTGTTGCGGTGGCGGAAGAGCTGCACTTCGGCCGCGCAGCAATGCGCCTGCACGTGGCCCAGCCGCCCCTTTCGCAACAGATTCGCAAGCTTGAGGAACTGCTGGGATACCCGCTCTTTACCCGCACTTCCCGCTCCGTCAGCCTTACCAGTGCCGGCGAGGCGTTACTGCAGCGAGCGCAGAGGACGCTGCGCAATGTGCAGCGCGACATTGACGAGACCCGCAGCATCGGCCACGGGGACGTCGGCTCCCTTCATATCGGCTTTATCGGATCAGCCATGCTCTCGAAGTTGCCGGGCATCTTCCGCTCCTACCGCGAGGCTTATCCGCAGGTACGTCTGTACCTGCACGAGTCATTCACTGCTCTGGTGACGGAGGGCCTGGAAAACGGCACCCTCGATGCCGGGATTCTGCGCGACGGGGACCCGGTGGAAGGCTTGCATGTGACCACCATACTGTCTGAGCCCTTCGTCGCCGTGCTGCCCGCGACTCACTCCTGCGCCAGGCAGAAAAGCATTTCTCCCGCGGCGCTGCGGGACGAACCATTTATCTACTATCCTCGGAGCGCGGGTGCCCGGGCCTATGAAAAGCCGTTGACGCTCTGTGAGGAGCACGGCTTTCGTCCGCAGGTTGTTCAGGAAGCTTCGCACTGGCTCACCATCCTGAGCCTGATCGGCGCCGGACTCGGAGTTTCGATCGCTCCCGCGTGTGTCCGCCGCATTGCCTCACCAGAAGTGGTTTGCCTTCCACTACGCGGGGCAAAAGCAGTCAGCAATATTGAGCTGGCGTGGCACGCGGGGGATGCGCGCCCCATCGTCGAGCGCTTCAAGCAAATCGCTGAAAGCACCCGAGGCCTGCAGTGAGTGGTATCAACAAAGGCGGGGACTACTCAACACCACTGGGTTCAAAGCCGGCCAGGATGGTGACAATCTGCCCGTAGGGAATGAAGAATGCAAGCCCCGACGACGAAGGCTTCTTTTGTAGCTTACCCACCACCCTGTCGACCGCATTCTGACTCTCGATCCAGATGCCGGCTTCTTCCACTGCCAGCAGCTTTACGCTCTCCAGCTTATCGTTGTCGATAAAACTGGGACCCGTCACGATAACCTGGCGACCGATGAACCCGCGCAATTCTATTTCCATGGCTACCTAGACGCTTGCCAATGCGGTGAGGTTGCAAGGGAATCTACCCATCGAGGGCGTTCAAGTTCAGAGAATTTTTTTCCCGAATGCGGAGCAGATCAACTCCACCGCCAGTTCGGCGGTTCGATTATGCTCATCAATCACCGGGTTCACCTCGACCACCTCGAAGCTCAGCAATCGTCCATGGTCGGCCAGGATCTCCATGGCCAGGTGCGCTTCGCGATAGGTAGCCCCACCGCGTACCGGCGTGCCCACGCCGGGTGCATCTTCCGGGTCGATCCAGTCCATGTCCAGCGAGACGTGGTATCCGGCCGTGCCCCGGCCGGCTGCGCGCAAGGCCTCTTCCATCACCGTGCGCATGCCCCGCTCATCGATATCGCGCATGGTGTACACCTCGGAGATACCGGCGCGGCGGATGTTTTCCTTCTCCGTGGCGTCGATGTCGCGCACGCCGATCAACACGGCGTTCTGCGGGTCGATCTTTGGCTGCCAGTCGAAGATGCCCGACAGCGGCTCCGGTCCCAGGCCGAGCAGCGCGGCCAGCGGCATGCCATGCACGTTGCCGCTGGGCGAAGTCTCAGGAGTGTTGATGTCGGAGTGGGCGTCAATCCACAGCAGGCCAACCTTCTGGTTGCGGCGCCGGTAAAATTCAGCCAACCCGGAGACCGAGCCCGCGGCAACGGAATGATCGCCTCCGAGGAGCAGAGGGCTGATGCCTTCCTCGAGCGTCTGCAGCACGATGCCGGCCACTCGTTCGCAGGTTTCGGTGATCTCCCTGATGTATTTCGCGTTCGGTTCGCCGGCCGCCCGGGTTTCAGCAATCGCTACGGGTACATTTCCCCCGTCGGTGACCACGTGGCCCAGAGCCTCGAGCCTGGCTTGTAGCCCGGCTACCCGGACTGCGGAAGGCCCCATGTCCACGCCGCGGCGTGACTGGCCGAGATCGAGAGGCACCCCGAGAATGCGGATTTGGCGCGGCGGAAGAGACTGGACCCCGCCGTGCAAAGAGCCTGCAGGGCGCGGCCGGTTGGTCGAAATCAGATTCCCGTCCTTGGCCATGGTGTTACGGATAGATCCGGTTGAGAGTCCGCGCGAATGGGATGGTTTCGCGCACATGCTCCAGGCTGCAGATCCAGGCCACCACCCGCTCGATGCCCATGCCGAAGCCGGCGTGGGGAACCGATCCGTAGCGGCGCAAATCCAAATACCAGGAAAAAGCTTCGAGCGGCAGCTGGTGCTCCTCGATCCGCTTCTTCAGCAGATCGTAGGAGGCGACACGCTGCGAGCCGCCGATCACCTCACCATAGCCCTCCGGCGCCAGTACGTCGACGCACAGCGCCAGGCTGGGGTTTTGCGGGTCAGGTTCCATGTAGAACGCCTTCACCGCCGCGGGGTAGCGGTGCACCATCACCGGGCGATCGAACTGGGAGGAGAGATAGGTCTCGTCGGGTGACCCAAAGTCGTTCCCGTAGACAAACTTCGACTCGATCAAGCCCTTGGCAAAGGCATCGTCAAGCATGCTGACGGCCTGGTCGTAGCTGATCCGTGGAAAGGGCGGCCGCACCGACTCCAGCTTGGCGATATCGCGTCCCAGCACCTGCAAGTCCAGGGCCCGCCGGCTCAGCACACGCTCGATCAGAAAGCTGAGGAACTCCTCCGCCAGCACCATCAGATCGTCCAGCGTGGCGAAGGCCATTTCCGGCTCCACCATCCAGAACTCCGTCAGGTGGCGCCGGGTCTTGGATTTCTCGGCGCGAAAGGTGGGCCCAAAGGAATAGACCTTGCCCAACGCCATGGCCGTGCTTTCGATATACAGTTGGCCGCTCTGGGTGAGATACGCTTCATCGCCGAAATACTCGACAGGAAACAGCGTGCTGGTGCCTTCGCAGGCTGCCGGAGTGAGAATCGGCGGATCAGTCAGGACAAAGCCGTGGTCGTCGAGATAGTCGCGCGCCGCCTTGATGATTTCGGCGCGAATGCGCAAGATGGCCGACTGCCGCGGAGTGCGAATCCACAGATGGCGGTGCTCCATCAGAAACTCAACCCCGTGTTCCTTGAGCGTGATGGGGAAGGGTTCCTCTTCGCTCACCCGCTGCAGCACTTCCACGTTGTCCACATCCAGCTCATAACCACCGGGAGCGCGCGTATCCGCTCTCACCCTGCCGGTCACGATGACGCTGGACTCGTGGGTCAGGCCGCGCACCCGCTCAAAGACCTCCGGCGGCACCGCTGCTTTGGGCACAATGCCCTGCACTGTGCCCGTACCGTCGCGAAAGATGGGAAAGAGCAGTTTCCCGCTGGCGCGCAGATTGTAGAGCCATCCGCGTAGGGTTACTGCCTGCCCCTCGTGCTGGTTCAGGGTAGCGATGGTGGCCAATGGAGCGGCCACAGGCAATCGTTCGTCTCTAGGTTCTTCTGCCATTTCTCGATCTCGAAGGTGGGAACTCGTCTGCTACAACTCGAGCATCTTGAAGGTTTCCGCAGCCTTGGTGGCGACGTGCTCCGGCGAGTCCTCGGGTAGGTAATTGATTTCCAGCACAGCGGCGGCCAACTGCGGCGCCGTGCGCAGTTCCTGCATCGTCTCCGCCCAGGCTATGGTTCCCTCTCCGGGCCAAAGATGCTCGTCTTTCTGGCCATGATTGTCATGGATATGGGTGGTTCGGATGAGCGGCTTCAACTCGGCGATGGCCGCGGCCACGCCCCCACCGATGTGTGCGTGGCCCGTGTCCAGACATATCCCCACGTCCTTGAAGTGGCCGATGCGCAAGATCTCCATCAGATGGGCCGCTTCGGTCACCTCGTTGGTGAGGTTTTCCAGCAGAAGTTTTACCCCCAATGGCCGGGAAAAGGCCTGCAGGTGCTCGATCGCTGTCATGGCATTTTCCAGTGATCGCGGGCTCCAACTGTCTTCCCGCTCGCCCAGGTGCAGAACCAGGTAGCGCAGCGGCATCTCTTCGGCGGCCTCGAGGGCCCGCTTTATCTCGTCCATGGCATCGATGCGCCGGGACTTTTCCGGATGCACCACGTTGACCGCGGGAGCACCGCTGCGCCCCATCTCGGTGTCCCCAAAGAGCGGCATGTGCATGGAAAACGGTTCCACGGGATTGGCTGCGAACCACAGCGCAATCTCCTTCACATGAGCCTTGCTGGTGTAGTCGAAATGCTGGCGTGCGGCAAAAATCTCAACCGCCTGCGCGCCTCCTTTGGCCAGGGCCTCCAGCAATCCCGGATGCAGCCTTTGGCGGAGAAATACATGGGTGGAAATCGTTCTTAGCATCGCGCCGTTTCCACGGAACTCATCAACTGCATAAATTGGTTTCCTTAGCGCCGGAGCTGGGCCCGGTCTGTCGCGCAAGTATTCTCTACTATCTTCTCACCGCGCGCGATTACGTGAACTTTCTGCCGCCCTTTGTTGGCCGGCTCACGCATCAGAAGAAATACTGGATTTGTGGAGTGGGTAGTGCAGGGTCAACTTACTACTGGGAATAATGGTCGCTAAGGATGGAGATTGGCTGCATATCGTCTTGCAGCGAATAATACGGAACCGGGCGCCATTGCAGGAGACAATCAAGCACTGCCTCGGAGTCATAGGCGATATCGGCGACCACCATTTCCTTGCCGTCTGCCCCATGGATCACGACCCCGCGGTCGCAGCGAATACGGTATTCCCGTACATGTTTGAGTTCTTGCCAGCGGATGCGGGTGGAGGCACAGCCGCGCTCGATCAGCCCTTGCCCATCCAGGATCAGTGGTTCGGGCCAGTCGGCCAGCACCACCGGGACCACGAAAAAGCCGATGCCGAAGCAGGTCCAGCCGATCCAGTTGGAGTTGCTGGAAGTTAGGAGGTGCGCTGCGCCGAACGCCACCGCGCCGATTCCCCCGGTTAAGGCCAGGTAATAAAGGAGGAGGCAGGTTGGTTTTACCGGGAAGCGCCAACCATCCACCGTCGCCTTCGGCTTTAAGCCGAAGTTAGGGGCGATCAGAATCAACAGCCCAACCGCACCGGCGACGAGCATGCCGATTTCAATTAATTTTTCGGGGAAGGGCTGCATTGAGAAGAGTGTCGTCTTCTTTACCCGCAATTGGCAATAGCCGAATTGTGTAAGCGGCCACTAAAAGTACCGTGTCACGCAGGGTTCGGCTCTTAGTAGGACCGCTGTTGCCTCTGTCCATCCAACTCCGCTCATGACAAAGGGGAGGGCGGTGGCCGACCTCGGCATGAGCGGAGTTGGATGGACAGAGGCACCCCAGGACTGCAGGCGCCTCCGCCCCGAAACGCGTCCTCCCTATCTGAGCGGGCTAAAATCCATGCGATGCCCACCCGCGTTCGTTCGCATACCAAGATCAATTTGGGCCTGACTATCGGCCCTCTGCGTCCGGATGGCTTCCACCAACTCACCACCGTGTACCAAACCCTCGCCCTCCACGAATGGGTAACGGTGGAGGCGCGGATGGCCGCCTCCACCTGCATCACCCTCAGCAGCACCGATCCGCGCGTGCCCACAGATACCCGCAATACCGCCTGGCGGATGGTCGAGCGCACCCTCGACCTGCTCCATGTCCGGGCCGAGGTGCACATCCACATCGACAAGCAACTGCCGCTGCAAGGCGGCTTGGGCGCCGGCTCCGCCAACGCCGTGGCCGCGCTCATCGGACTCCAGCACGAACTCGATCGCCGGTTATCGCCCCCCCAACGCCTGCTGGTGGCGGCAGAGATCGGCTCGGACGTACCGCTCTTTCTGCTGGGTGGCGCGGTAGTCGGGGTGGGACGCGGGGAGGAGGTCTATCCTCTTCCCGACATTGCCTCCTTCCCGTGCGTGATCGCGCTCCCGGCAACCGGGGTTTCCACCCCCCAGGCCTTCCGCGACTGGGACGCCCGGCATTCGTTGACCGCGATGTCCCCCTCAGCTACAATCGGAGAGTTGAGTCGGTCGATCGCTGTTGCATTTGGCGAACCGCACTCCTCCGGTGTCTTCTCCGAAGTAGTGAACACGAGAGAAGACCGGGCCGAGGATCCGCTTCTCGCGCTTGTCCGAACCGGGATCGAAAACGACTTCGAACAGGTCGTCTTTCCTCAGCATCCCTTTCTCGGTGAAATCAAGCGCATTCTTGTGGGCGGCTCCAGCACGGAGGACGCGTCTCTCTATGCAGGCCTTTCCGGGTCCGGGTCAGCCCTTTTTGGGCTCTACCCTACCCCAGGAGCGGCGCAGGCGGCTTTCGAGCGGCTGGAGCGACACGCCGTAACCGGCTTGGTCACCAGGACGTTGCCTCGCGGCGATTACTGGCGCACTATGATGGTGGCAGACGGGCCGTAGCGCGCAATCGCCCGTCGCATCCAGTTGGGCGATCGACTAATGGTAGGTCAAGTGCCTTTGGAGCACTTTGTCTAGGTTCGACTCCTAGTCGCCCAGCCAGATTTTCTGAAGAGCAGCGAGTTACTGTCACGGCGAAGCATTCCGTGGCCCGACAATCAGGCGGAACAACCAAAGCAAACCAGCTTGGGAGGTTCGTGTGAAGGGAGAATCCAGTGTGCTGACGGTTCCCACCCCGCAACAAGAGGTTGGGAGCGTGACCCAGGAGCTAGTGGCGCCAGGCAAGGTGAAGCCGGAGCGCAAGCGTGCCGGGCGTTTGAGCGAAGACAAGCGCTTCAAGATCTTCGCCGGTTCAGCCAACCGCAAATTGGCTGAGGATATTTGTACCCACGTCGGCGTGCAGCTGGGAGAGAGCAAGCTGCAGCGTTTTGCCGACGGAGAGATCTACTTTCAGTTGCTCGAGAACGTCCGTGGCGTGGATGTTTTTATCGTGCAGCCAACTTGTTTTCCGGTGGATCAGCACCTGGTGGAACTGCTGATCATGATTGACGCGCTGAAGCGCGCTTCAGCCGGGCGAATCACGGTAGTGGTGCCGTATTACGGCTATGCCCGGCAGGACCGCAAAGACCGGCCGCGGGTGGCGATCTCGTCCAAGTTGGTGGCGGATTTGTTGACCACGGCGGGAGCCAACCGGGCGTTGTTTATGGATCTGCATGCGGCGCAGATTCAGGGGTTCTTTAACATCCCGGTCGATCACATGTTCGCCAGTCCAGTGATGGTGAGCTACTTCCGGGAGTTGAACCTGCCCAATCTTACGGTGGTTTCGCCGGATGCGGGTGGTGTGGAACGGGCGCGGTTTTTTGCCACCAAGATGCAGGCTCCGTTGGCCATCGTGGACAAGCGGCGCACGGACTTGAACGTGACCGAGGTGATGAACGTGATCGGCGATGTACAGGGAAGGACCTGCCTGATCATCGACGACATCATCGACACCGCGGGCACCCTGGTCAAGACGGCGCAGGCGCTGCTCGAGGCGGGAGCAATCAAAGTGTATGCGGCAGCATCGCATCCGGTACTTTCAGGGCCTGCCATCGAGCGCATATCCAGCTCGCGGTTGCAGGAAGTAATTGTCACTGACTCGATCCCGCTGCGCGAAGAGGCGCAAAAGCTGGAACGGCAGGGAAAGATCAAAGTGCTTTCTGTCGCCGGCCTGTTGGGAGCCACGATCGAGAGTATTCACATGGAGACCAGCGTCAGCTCTTTAGTTAGGGTTTAGTTAGCGAACGCAGGTCAGGCAGGAAAGCAGGAGAAAAGTATGGCTGAGCAGGAAGTAGTTGCAGCAAAGGCCCGCGAGGGCAAGTTCAATAAGAATGCGGCCCGCCGGGTACGCGTCGCCGGTATGATTCCAGGCGTCCTCTATGGCGCCAAGGAACCCGCGATTGCGGTGGAAGTCGACCCCAAGCAGATTACCCGCATTCTGCATTCGGATTCCGGCCACAACACAATTTTCGACCTGGAGATCGGCACCGGCCAAGCACCAAGGCCATGATCGTCGATTGGCAGTACGAGCCCATCAAGGGCAAGCTGATGCACATCGACCTCAAGCGGATCGCTATGGACAAAGCGATGCGGGTGAAAGTGCCGATATTGCTGGAGGGAATTCCGGTTGGCGTCAAAATGCAAGGCGGCATTCTCGACCAGGTATTGCGCGAGGTTGAGATCGAGTGCCTGCCTGGCGATATCCCCAGCCATATTGACTTGAATGTCAGCGGTCTCGGGTTGAACAGTTCCATCCGCGTGGCCGATTTGCCTCACGGCAAGCTCAAGTTCATCACCGATGAGGGCGCAACCGTAGCTCACGTAGTGGCGATCAAGGAGGAGGTTGCACCGACGGTCGATGCGGTCGTTGCTGCGACTCCTGCGGAACCAGAAGTGGCCAAGAAGGGCAAGACGGACGCTCCGGAGGCGGCCCCCGAAAAGGGCGCCAAGAAGTAACGTTCTGAGCTTGACTGCGGACGAAAGTGTGCTCTGGAGAAAGTCCGGAGAAGGGTCCGGCCCTGGTGGTTGGACTCGGGAAACCCGGGCATCGAGTACCAGTTCACACCGCACAACGTGGGTTTTCTGGCCATCGACCGGCTGGCAGAACAGGGTGGCGTGGGGGTAACCAACCGCCGCTGCCGGGCGCTTACGGCTACTACCCGCATCGCCGGCAGAGAAGTGGTTTTGGCCAAGCCGGAGACGTACATGAACCTGAGCGGCATCTCGGTTCAGGCGTTGGTGAAAGAGTTGATGCCGATGACGCGCGATCTGATCGTGATTTACGACGAGATCGCTCTTCCCCTGGGCTCGCTTGCGCATCCGGGAACGGGGTAGTTCGGGAGGGCATAACGGAGTGAAGTCGGTCTCCGGCGCCCTGGGTAGCGAAGAATGGCTGCGGATTCGCATCGGGGTCGCTCCCCCGGGGGATGAGGCGGCAGAGAGAGCGCGGCGGGGGCGCAAGGATTATGTGCTCACGCCGATGCGCAAGGCGCAGTTGACGATCCTCGACCTGGTTCTGGACCGTACGGCGCAGGCGGTGGAGATGGTGCTGGCCAAGGGGGCCGGCCCGGCAATGAACGAGTTCAATCGCCGCGAACCAGGCGACGAGTAGGAAGAATTGGAGAACTGCTATGCAACGCACGTATGAAGTCATGTTTATCGTTCGTCCTGACATTCTGGACGAGGATCTCGACAAGCTGATCGCCGGGCTGGAGGCCAACATCACCCAGGGTGGTGGCAGCATCAAGTCGCTGGAGAAGCTTGGCCGGCGCAAGCTTGCCTACACGGTCAAGAAGTTCAACGACGGCAACTATGTGTTGTTGACCATCCTCGCTGATGGCTCGCTGGTGGGTGAGATCGAGCGCCGGTTGCGTGTCTCCGAGCCGGTGATCAAGTTCATCTCCGTCCGCATGGATGAAGAAGAGAAGCGAGTGGCCAAGATCAAAGCCATCCGCGCCACGCGCAAGAAGCTCAGCGCTCAGCCCGCGGCAGCGCCTCCGGCTCCCGTTGAAGCCGCACCGGCGCCAGCGCCGGCCGCAGAAGTGGCCAGCGCCTAAGAAATTTTTAACCGAGAAGGAATAGGAAAATTATGGCTGACGAAACTAGCACGCCAAGCGCACCAAGCACATCGCGGCCCGAAGGTTCAGGACCTGGATCTTCCGGACCTGGCGGACGGCCGCCTGCCGGACGCCCCAGCGGCCCTGGGGGCGGCGGACGCAAGTTCTTTCGCCGCAAGAAGGTCTGCAAATTCTGTGTAGAGAAGATTGACGCCATCCACTATCGCGATGTGCGTCTGCTGCAGCAGTTTGTTGCTGAGCGGGGCAAGATCGTGCCTCGCCGCCTCACCGGCGTCTGCACCACGCATCAGCGTGGGCTTGGCGCGTGCCATCAAGCAGGCTCGCAACATCGCTTTGCTGCCCTTTGCCGCCCGCTACTAGGAGATCGAGTCATGGAAGTCATACTGAAAGAAGATGTCAACAAGCTCGGCCACCGCGGCGATGTGGTGAAGGTGGCTGAAGGCTACGGCCGGAATTTTCTGCTGCCCAAGAAGCTCGCCATGGAAGCGACGCCCGGCAACAAAGCGGTGATCGAGCAGATGAAGCAGGCTTCTGTGCGCCGTTCGGCAAAGGAGAAGTCTGAGGCGGAGTTACTGGTCAACCAACTCAACCAGGTCGAGCTGCGTCTTCGAGCGCAAGGTGGGCGAGAACGATCATCTCTTCGGCTCCGTCACTGCAGGCGAGATCGCACAGCAACTGGAGCAAAAGGGCTTTACCATCGACCGCCGCAAGCTGCAGCTGGAAGAGCCGCTGCGCCAGTTGGGCGAGTTCCACGTGCCGGTCAAGTTGCATCGCGAAGTAACGGCCCACATGAAAGTCACCGTCAAAGCAGAAGACGCCGAAGCTTAGACGTTTGCTTCTGGTTGAGAGAACCGCAGGTCCCTGCACTACGCTAGCGACCTACGGTTCTTCTGGATCTGTGAGTTTCTTTCTTATCGTCCGTAGCTGAGCCGCATGGCCAACTGGTCCGGGAAGCCCGGCCCGCATAATGCGCATCTGCGCTAAGCGAAAGTCATAGGGCACGCGGCGGAACTCGACCATCATGCGCTGATCGTCATAGAGCGCGTACGCTGCGCGGCGATCATTGTCCCGGGGCTGGCCCACGGAACCGGGATTGATCAGATAGCGCGCGCCCGGAACCAGCACCAGCTCCGACACGTCGGCTTCCTCATCATTCGAATAAACCGGGTCGAGCTTGAACCAATCCTCGCCGTTGGTGGCAAAGCCGCCCTGCAGGTGCGTATGGCCAAAGAAGTTGATGCGCGTCTCCGCCTGCTTCAGCGGCAATCTCGCATCGCGCACGGAGAGCAGGTATTCATCTTCGTCGAGATACGATCCGTGCATGCAGCTCACCTGGGGACCGTCCGGTGTGATCGGTCCGCGAGCCATATGCTGTAGCCAGTCGACGTGTTCCGGAGTGAGCACTTGCCGGGTCCAGCGGGCGGCTCGGCTGGCCACCGGGTTGAAATCCTCCAGCGAAAGTTGGCCGCTGCAAGCGCGGTCGTGATTGCCGCGGACAAAAGTCTCGCCCAGGCCGCGCACGCGCTCAATCACTTCGTTCGGCGCCGCGCCGTAGCCCACGACATCGCCCAGATTCCACACCACGTCATGCTCCGGCGCAGCGTCGAGTACTGCCTCCAGGGCATCGATATTGGCGTGTATATCGGAAATGAGTAGAGCGCGCATGGAGTCCAACCGTCGTGGAGTGCCGCGGCGCAGCTTCAGGGGCTTTGCGCTCCCCGAAATCAGCCGCAAACAACCAGAATATCAGACAGGTTGGATGCAGCGTACCCAATGGCCGGGGGCCTGTTCGACCAAAGTTCCGGTCGCGCCGTCGACGGCTGGCGCGAGGGTAGCCAGCGGCTGGTCCCGATCGGTGGTGAGGGTTGGCACCGCACCCAGCAGGCTTTTGGTATAGGCATGCCGGGGATCAAGAAACACCTGGTCGCGTGTGCCGGTTTCGAGCAGCATGCCCCGGCGCATCACCGCCACTCGGTCGGCAATCTGCGCCACCACGGCCAGATCATGGGAAATGAACAGCATACCCAAGCCGTTCCGTTGTTGCAGCGCTTTGAGCAGAAGTAAAATCTGCGCCTGCACGGTGACGTCGAGAGCGGTGGTAGGTTCATCGGCGATCAGCAACAGACGGATGGTTCACCAGCGCCATGGCGATCAGCAGGCGCTGCCGTTGTCCCCCGGAAAACTGGTGGGGATAATCGCGCAAGCGCTTCTCCGGCTCGGCAATTGCCACCGCCGTCATCGCATCCACGACTGCTGTCAGCGTACCTGCTTGCGGCCCAATTCCGGCTGATGGGTTTCGATGGCTTCAGCAATCTGCCGCCCCACCGGCATGACCGGATTGAGCGCCGTCATCGGCTCCTGGAAGATCATGGCGATCTTGCAGCCGCGATAGTGACGCATCTGCTCCGGTTTCAGGGCCAACAAGTCTGTGCCCTCGAAACGGATCGCGCCTTCCACCCGCGCTGAGGCATCCAACAGCCGCAGGATCGACAAGGACGTCAGCGACTTGCCCGATCCTGATTCGCCGACCAGCCCCAGCACTTCGCCCTGCTCGACAGAGAAACTCAGGTCGCGGACCACCGCCTGGTCACGAAAATAAATGGAGAGATGGTCAACCTCGAGCAGTGGGGCCACGGGCCAAGATTACAACACGGTGTGCTGGTTCTGGATGGAGGGAGAGAGATGACTGGCTTGCTCCAGGGCCTGGTAGGTGGTGCATGCTGGGTGCCCCATTCAAGCCTGGTTTTGGCTTGAGTGGGATACCACAGCACTCGACGTGCCTTAGGAGCACTCGGTTGCCAGTGGCAAGTTGAGAAAGAAATAACACTGCAAAAAGTCGCGATGGATGCAAGACTAGGAGCGGCCAGCCCTCAAAACGTGAGTTCAGTCCGGAAGAGTCCGCGGAGAACTACCCTGTCCAAATTAAGTCCCGCAGGGACGGCTGAGAGTAGCCCAGGACGTTAGTCCTGGGTAAGCATGAGCAAGCGAGTAGTCCCGCAGGGACGGCTGAAAATCCCCCAGGATGTAATCCTGGGGTACCTTAATTCTGAAATGGACCATTAGCGATTCGGGGCAGCCAACCCAGGCCATGTCCTGGGTAATCTTCAGCGATGCCTACGGGACTGATCGTCGGCACGTGCTAAACCAGGACTAGTTAGGGCTGGGGGGCAATCCGAAGATGATCTGAGCGACCTAGGCGCGGCACTGTTCTCTTTCCACAATGCCGTCCCAGACTCAAATCAGAAAAGCGGAGTCTGTCTCCGCGGCAACGGCAGGCCGAAATGTTCATACGCCAGCCGGGTGGCCACGCGGCCCCGCGGCGTGCGATCGAGAAAGCCGATCTGGATGAGGAACGGCTCATACACCTCTTCCAAGGCGTCCTCTTCCTCCGCCAGGCTGGCTGCCAGCGTATTCAGCCCCACCGGGCCTCCGTCGTATTTCTCGATAATGGTCAACAGCAGGCGCCGATCAAGCTCGTCAAAACCGTGGGCATCGACTCCGTGCAGCTTCAAGGCTGCTTCGGCGCGTTGCCCGGTCGATGCTGCCCGTGCCCCGCACCTGGGCGTAATCGCGCACCCGGCGCAGCAGACGGTTGGCGATGCGCGGTGTTCCTCGCGAGCGCATCGCGATCTCCGCGGCTCCGTCCCGATCGATGGGCACTTGCAGCACCTCCGCCGAACGCTCGACGATGTAGCGCAACTCATCTTCGGTGTAGAACTCCAGCCGCAGCAGGATGCCAAAGCGTGAGCGCAGCGGGGACGAGAGCAGCCCCGGCCGCGTAGTGGCGGCAATGAAGGTGAACGGCTTGATCTCCATCACGTGGGTCCGCGCCGCCGGTCCTTGCCCGATGATGATGTCCAGCTTGTAATCTTCGAGCGCCGTGTACAGCTTTTCTTCGAGCACCGGCTGCAGCCGGTGAATCTCGTCCAGGAAGAGCACCTGGCGATCCCGCAGGTTGGTCAGGATCGCGGTCAGATCCCCCTGGATCTGCAGCGCGGGGCCCGAGGTCTGCTGAAAGCCAACATCCATCTCGTTGGCGATGATGGTGGCCAGGGTCGTCTTACCCAGGCCCGGCGGTCCAAACAGCAGCACATGGTCCAGGGCTTCGCCACGCGACTTCGCGGCCGCAAGCGCAATGGCTAGTTGCTCCTTGGCCTTCTCCTGGCCAATGAACTCCCGCAGCCATTTGGGCCGCAGCTTCAGCTCAAACGAGTTATCGTCTTCGCCCCGGTCGGCGGAGACCAGCCGCTCAGAATCACTTCTACCCACAGACATTGGCATCAGAGTAGCAGCAAGTGAGCAAGCCGGTGAAAGCACGGCTCAATTTCTCGTTAACGTTATGATCAATATCATTGGTCGATCAAGCCACCACAAAACCAGAGCCTCCCCGCAGACTCGCTAAAATCAGTTCATCTATGGTTCCAACAACAGGGCAGGACCGTCTTCGGATCGCACGCATCTTAGGCATCATGCTGGCGACCGCGATCGCCTGCGTAGCCATCATCTACTTTTCCATTCCCATGAGCGATACCCAGCAGAGCCAATTCGACGTGATTCTGGTGCTGGGCAATCCGGCGAATCACGACGGCTCCATCGGACCGATTGCCCGATCGCGCGTTCTGGAAGCGATCCGGCAGTACCACGCCGGCGTTGCACCGCGTCTGCTGATGACCGGAGGCGCAGTGCAGAACCAGTTTGTCGAGGCGCAGGTGATGCAGCAGTTTGCGCGGTCCCAGGGTGTTCCCGACACTGCAGTTTTTGCCGAAGGCGAAGCCCGGAACACCATTCAGAACGCGTATTACTCCTACCAGATCATGCAGGCTCACGGCTGGAACTCAGCACTGGTGGTGAGCTCGCCCAGCCATCTGCGCCGCGCCAGCCTCATCTTCAGCCACTATCCTCTTGCCTGGCAAATGCATGCCGCGCCCTGGCCAGCCAATCTCCCGCTGTGGAAACTGGTCTGGTACTGGTGCAGCGAAGCCGGCTACACCAGCTACGGGCGTATCTTCGGCTTTCCTAACGCAGGAAAATATCTGCCCCACACTCAGTTCACATGGCCCAAGCTGTAAAGAAACCACCATTCATGCCCAAGCTCTCCGGCTTCCAGTTCAAGCGTCCGCAACAACTCGCAGCCCTGCTGTTACTGCTGCTGGTGGCGCAGTGCCTCTGGGTATTTCATCGCCAAACGCTCACCTCGCGGGATTACGACTTCGCCCGCTGCGGACGCGAGATGTGGGAAAAACCAAATCCCCTGGCGGGCTACTTCACCTCCTGCGGCAATATCCAGGACGGCACGCTGGGATACCGCGTCGCCGGGCTGCCACTGACCCTGCAGCGCATCGTGGCCGGCCAGAGCCAGGACACGTCCACCTGGGAGATGCGCCACGAACTCGGCTACGTTCTGCTGCTGCTGCACAGCGGTTTCCTATTCACGGGAGTCTTGCTCGGGGGCGCGCTATGGTGGGTAACGCGGCGGCTCTTTGGCAATCCTGGCGGCTTTATCGCGCTGGCCTTTTATTGCTTTTGTCCTGCGATCATTCACGCCTGTACTTACCCCAACAACGAAATCCTCACCGCGTTTGGACTGTTCGCCTCGCTCTATACAGCGATGGGCGTGGCGCATGCCATGCAGGGCCCGCCCAGAAAGTGGCGCTCGCGCATCGTACTGCTCACGCTAACCCTCGCTTTCACGGCGGCTTCGCATGTCGCCGCCTTTCTACTGGCCTTGCTGCTGGCCATTGGCTTCATGGCCTACCTGGCTGTCGGCCGCCGCGCCTATATCGTTCCCATCATGATGGCCGCTATTATCGGGACTTTGCTGCTGCTGTTCGCTTCCTACGATTTCAGTCCAGACGCGTTCAGTTACTTCTTTCGCAGCGGTGCCGGGCGCATCTGGTTTTCCTTGCAGCCTGGCCGCCACTGGCTCCTTAGTCTGCCTAACTCCGCGGTTACCCTGGCCGCGGCCACTGCCCTGCTGCTGTATCTGCCGACACGCAGATCGCGCTACTTTGGCAATACCGTCCCTCTGCTTCTGGCCCTGCTGTTCTTTACCCTCATCACTCCCGGCATAGCCAGCGAGCCCACCCTTTGGGCGCTCCCCTTTCTGTTCACTTTCATCGCCGGGGTCTTCGCCGATTTTCTTGAAACCCGTTATCGCCCCGTCCTGCTGGGAGTGGCCGCTTCGCTGCTGATTCTTGAAGTCGCGCTAAGCGTTTTTTTGCTCCCTTAGCAAAGCCCAAGACGCCCCTCGATTCCCAGATACAAACTATTAAAATAAAAAGACTTAGAGTGGCCCTTGCGGCTTGCTGGGCGGCTCTGAAAGACGTATCATGAAGGTAGCCTTTAGCCGCAGATTGCGCGAACCCCGCAAACGTTCTCCGCAGGCGATTCCGCCGTTCGAACAGCTAATCCCCGTCTAAGGCCCTCCTCTTATGGCAGATGATCAGAATCCTCTCCTCCCTCTAGGTCCCAACGGCAGCGACGGCAACCCACCCGAGGGCCCGGGAACTCGCCTCATCCCCATCAACATTGAAGATGAGATGAAGCGGTCGTATCTCGACTACTCCATGTCGGTCATCATCGGGCGTGCGCTGCCCGACATTCGAGACGGCTTCAAGCCAGTGCATCGCAGAATTCTTTACACCCTGCATGGCATGGGTCTGGAATTCAACAAGAAGTACGCCAAGTGCGCCAAGGTGGTCGGTCAGGCGATGGGTGTGTATCACCCCCACGGCGACTCCGCTATCTACGACACCATGGTGCGCCTGGCGCAGCCCTTCAGCATGCGCTATCCCATGATCGATGGCCAGGGCAACTTCGGCTCCGTGGATGGTGATCCTCCGGCGGCCATGCGCTACACCGAATGCCGCATGACCCGCATCGCCGGCCAGATGCTGGCCGACATCGATCAGGACACGGTTGACTTCGTGCCCAACTACGACGAAAGCACGACCGAACCCAGCGTACTCCCGACGCGCATCCCCAACCTGATCGTGAACGGCTCGAATGGGATTGCAGTCGGCATGGCGACCAACATCCCGCCTCACAACCTGACCGAAGTGATCAGCGCCACGATTGAACTAGTTAAAAATCCCCAGGCTGGCCTGGCCGAAGTTTTGCAACACGTGCAAGGGCCCGACTTCCCCACCGGAGGCTTTATCTATGGCCGCGGAGGGATTGCCCAAGCCTATAAGACCGGCCGTGGACGCTTTCTCATGCGGGCCAAGGCTGCTATCGAGCAGTTAAAGGGCGGCCGGCAGGCGATCATCGTGACCGAGATTCCCTACCAGGTCAACAAATCCAAACTGATCGAGCGTATTGCCGAGCTGATCAACGAAAAAGTAATTACCGATATTGCCGAAGACGACTTCCGCGACGAGAGTGACCGCGACGGAATGCGCATCGTCATCGGCCTTAAGCGCGGCGCGGAAGCGCAAATCGTCCTCAACCAGCTCTACAAGCACACCCAGATGCAAGAGAGCTTCTCCATGATCTTTCTGGCAGTGGTCAATGGCCAGCCGCGCGAGCTCGCGCTGCATGATGCCATCCGCCACTTTATCAATCACCGTGTCGAGGTGGTCCGCCGCCGCACCTCCTTCCTGCTCAAGAAAGCGCGCGAACGGGAACATATCCTCGAAGGTTACAAAATCGCCCTGGACAACATCGACCAGGTGATCCGGATCATCCGTGGTTCCGGATCGCGCGCCGAAGCACGCGAGAATCTGCGCCGTTTTTCTCTCTCCAAAGATATTGTGATCAAGCTCGATACGGGCGTGGTCACCGGGCCGGAGCGCGAGCCGGGTCTGACCTATCGCCAGATCGATGCCATCCTGGAACTGCAGCTCTACCGCCTGACCCAGCTTTCCACGGACGAGATCATCAAGGAACTCACCGACGTGCGCGAGCGCATTGCGGAGTATGAAGCCATCCTGGCCTCCGAAGCAAAGTTGCGCGCCCTGATCGTCAAGGAACTCGAAGCGGTGCGCAAGGATTTCGGCGATGAACGGCGCACCCAGATCCTCGATGAGACGGCCGAGCTGCAGCTGGAGGATCTGATTGCGGACGAACAGGTCGCGGTCACTGTTTCTCATTCGGGTTATCTCAAGCGCACACCGATCTCCATTTACCGCCAACAGCGGCGCGGGGGCACGGGCCGGTTGGGCATGAAGACGCGCGAGGAAGATTTCGTCTCCCAGCTCATCGTCGACTCGACCCACTCGTATCTGCTGTGCTTCACCAACACCGGCCGCGTTTACTGGCTCAAAGTCTATGAGGTTCCGGACGTGGGCGCCGCAGGCAAAGGCAAGTCGATGGCCAGCCTGCTTAATCTGCAGCCAGGCGAAAGCGTCCGCACCATCCTGCCGGTGCGCAACCTGGAAGAGGACGGCAAGTTCATCTTCTTCGCTACCCGTAAGGGCACCGTCAAAAAGACTCCGCTCAAAGACTTTTCCAATGTGATGGCGCGGGGCATCATTGCCATCGGTATCGACGACGATGACGAACTGATCGGTGCCTGCAGCACGGATGGCAATCAAATCATCTTCCTGGCGACCCACGCAGGCATGGCCATTCGCTTCGGCGAGAACGATGTGCGCTCCATGGGCCGGCCTGCTTATGGCGTCCGCGGCATCGATCTGATGAAGGGCGATTACCTGGTAGGTCTTGCCGCCACACCGCTCGAACGCAAGAAGAATGGCAATGGAGGACATTCTCCCTCGTTGATTCTCTCCATTACCGAGCAGGGCTACGGCAAACGTACGGACGTGGACGAGTACCGGCTGCAGACCCGCGGCGGGCGCGGTGTTATCAACGTCAAGACGACTACCCGCAACGGCAAGGTGAGCGCCATCCTGCTGGTCGATGACAGTTCGGAGCTCATGGTCATCAGCCAATACGGCAAGATCATCCGCATCGACACCAAGACCATCCGCGCCGCGGGCCGGTCGACCCAGGGTGTCAGGCTGCTGCATCTCGAGGAACAGGACAAGGTCGCGGCGGCGGTCGTCATCCCGCCGGAAGAGGCCAAGACCGACCCGGAGAATGGCACTCTGCTGCAATAGCCGGGCGCACAAAGGGAAAGGGGTATCGCGAGCGCGATACCCCGTCCAAGGCAGATTAATCAGAACAGCAAAATTTAGAAACCCTTGCTGGCAGTCAGTTTCGGCTGCTTGGTCGATGCAGACTCGCTTCCGCCGGTCTGGTGCGAATTGCCACAGTTGTCGACCTCATTCCGGCCGTACTGGGGCTGCAGATACAGCACATATTGCTGGCCCACATACATAGGGAAGAAGCGAGGGCTGTTCTCGCTAAAAACCGTGACCTCAGTGTTAGGGTGGACCTTGCCGCGGATCTTGGACTCGATGCGCACGGTATAGTTCACTCCATCCAGAAAGTCCCACGACTCCGGAACAGGTTGCGCTGCGGTCACCGTACCCACCACCACGGCAGATGCCATATGCATCTCCTTGTGGGCGCTAACACGATCTGTCTTGCACTGGGAAAAACCGTTGGCGGCACTCAGGCAGAGGAACAATGCAATAGCAAGCTTTTTCACAAACCCTCCTAGGGTCAACAATCAAAGTTTTGCGTTACGACTTAAGTTGTATGTCTACTGCTTAAGTGGTAGATTGCCGTGTCCAACGGGGGATGGCAATTGTATTGTTTTGAAACACCCTTACTTCGGAGGAGGGTAAGTGGGCCGATGGTAATGGGAGGGGCAAGGCAGCGCGTCTAAGCCGCCTGTTTGCAATATCTGCTACTAAGAGTGTGGCAGATACTGCGGACCCGGGGATTCTATGGATGGTGGGGCGGTGCAGAGCAGGGTGGTACGTTCGTTTGCACTGGGGTACCAGGCGCAAAGGGATCGATTCAATGAGAAACGCCGGCTAGTTGCCCACGGCGTGGACCATCTGCTTGATCACCTTGCTCTTCTCATCCAGCAGGCCGGAGTTTCCGCATTTATTTGCCATCCAGTGCTGGTAGTTATTGGTGAGAAAAAGCAGGTACTGTTTGCCGGTCTCCAGGGTGAAGCCGTCTTCGCTATGCTCGCTGAAGATAGTGATCTCGCCCGTCTGTTTGCCTTTGACTTTTTGGTCGATATGCACCACATAGTCGGTGCCATCCAGGGAGTCCCAGGATTGCGGCACTTGGCGCGACGACATCACGGTGCCGATCACCACCACCTGAGATTCCTTCATCTCGTCGGAGACAGGCATGGTGTTGGTGCACGCCGCGAACGAAGCTGTGGCGAAAAAAACGCAAGCTAATCCTATGGCGACTCGCTTCAATATGCCTCGCTTCACTGCTCGATAGCTAATGATCCCACGACTGAAGAGGCATTCCCTCCATATAAGCCGCTCACGAACCAAGAGATTCATCCCACATTCCACTAAAGTGGTAGTGCTTGGCCTAACAGGCTGCGGAAAAACTCGCTGTTGGGTAGACCGGAACTCTAGTCGAACTGTGCCAGCCCCGGACTTTCAGTCCGGGGGAGCGGGTTTTCAAACCCGCGAGAACGCATTATCTTGCAATGTCCGGGCTTTAGCCCTCGTGAGAACGCCCCGAGCTACCCGATCAGCCCCTGCGCTTATTTCTAGCCCACGGCTGTGATGCCCGGTATCAGGGCACGACTCTAAAACGGTCGCCACATGGATTGCGTTTGTGCTCCTCGGACGGCGCCGGAACCTTATTCCGGCCAGCGGCGGAAGATAAGGGCTCCATTGGTCCCCCCGAAGCCAAAGGAATTGGACAGAGCCACTTCGACCTTGGCGGATTCCGGCTTATGGGCGATGTAATTAAGGTCGCAGGCCGGATCGGGATCGTCGAGATTGGTGGTTGGAGGGACCACCTGGCGTTGCAGGGCCATGATGGTGATGCCTGCCTCCAACCCGCCCGCCCCGCCCAGCAGGTGGCCGGTCATGGACTTGGTCGAGCTGACCAGTAATTTTCCGCTGGTCGCATGTTCACCGAAGAGGGACTTGATGGCCGCGGTCTCCAGGGCGTCTCCCAGCGGGGTAGAAGTGGCATGGGCATTTACATAGTCCACCGCGGAGGGTTCGAGCTTGGCGCTGCGCAGGGCATTCTTCATCGCCCGCAAACAGCCCTCTCCATGGGGCGCCATGCTGGTGATGTGGTACGCGTCCGCGCTCATGCCGTAACCGATAATCTCGGCCAGGATCTTGGCTTCGCGGGCGCGGGCATGCTCCAACTCCTCGAGGATGAGAATGCCCGCGCCCTCACCCACCACGAAGCCGTCGCGGTCTTTGTCAAACGGGCGGCAGGCATGCTCCGGATCCTCATTGCGCGTGGAGAGGGCGCGCATAGCCGCGAAGCCGCCCACGCCCATGGGCGTAATAGCAGCCTCTGCACCGCCGGCGATCATCACGTCGGCGTCGTCTCGCTCAATAGTGCGAAAGGCGTTGCCTACGGAATGTGCGCTGGTGGTGCAGGCGGTGGATGTGGCCTCGTTCGGCCCCAACGCTCCGTAGCGGATGCTCACCTGGCCGGCCGCCAGGTTCACAATGGTCCCTGGAATAAAAAATGGTGAAATCTTGCGCGGGCCGCCCTGAAGCATGGCGCTGTGCTCCCGCTCAATCACATCGAATCCGCCGATACCGGAGCCGATGTGCACACCCACCCGCTCGGCGTTTTCCGGCCCGATCTTCAGTCCTGAGTGCTGCAGCGCTTCCTGGGTCGCGGCAAGCGCGAAATGGATAAAGCGCCCCATTTTGCGCGCTTCCTTCTTTTCCACAAAATTCAGTGGATTGAAGTTCTTCACCTCAGCCGCGAAGGTAACGGGAAAACCCGTCGTATCGAAGCTGGTGATAGGAGCCATTCCGCTCTTGCCGTCGAGCAGGTTATCCCAGACTTCAGGCGCGGTATTTCCTACTCCGCATAGCAGCCCGATGCCTGTAACGACGACCCTTCTTGCCAAATCACTTACTGCCTTTCGCGTTCTTCTCGATGTATTCGGTAGCGTCTTTCACGGTCTTGATTTTTTCCGCGTCTTCGTCCGGTATTTCCAGGTCAAAGGCTTCCTCGAACTGCATCACGAGTTCGACCACGTCGAGCGAGTCCGCGCCCAGATCTTCCTGAAATGATGCACTTGGAGTCACTTCAGCCTCATCCACCTGAAGCTGCTCGACGATAATCTGCTTAACCTTCTCTTCTACTGCTGCTGCCATGCCGTTCTCCTGTATATAGAAACAACTAGTTAGAGGGCTCACGCCCTGCAGGGTTAGGTGAACGGTCCGGAAAAGGCGGTGCGGCAGGCGTTCCGGTTTTCCTCCAGGTGCCGCTTGCGCAGAAAAGGACTTGGCTGCGCAGAAGGTCTCGAGCGGAGACCGGCTGCGCCGGAAGCCAATGCCTGGCAGGAGACATCAACAGGAAAAACGGCCTAACCCGCAACCCGCGCAGTTCACGGCCCCAAAGTTTTTAGTCTACTGAGCGCTCCAAGTGGTGTAAAGCGCGGCACTCCACAGCTTTCCTCCAGGAACTTTCGCTTCAGGGCGAGTAAAGTCAGAAAAAGAAGATGGCGATCTTTCCCGGTATGCTCACACTCGTTCTTGCAGCCGTCGGCGCCTTTATCGCCGGCATTGTGTTGGCCACGTATTTTGAGCGCACCCGCAGCAATGCGGAGCGCGCGAGTCTGGAAAAATCCTCCAAAACCCTGCTCGACCAGTTGAACGACACTCGTGCCCATCTGGACCAGGCACGCACTGAAGGCGCGACCCAGAAGGCCACCATCGCGCGGCTGGAAGAGCGTCACGCGGCCACGGAACGGGTCGTGGAGCAGATGCGCGTTGATCTGCCGGAGACATTCAAGTCGCTCGCCAGCCAGGTGCTGGAGGAAAAATCGACCCGTTTTGCGGAGCAATCCCAGGCCGGCCTGGGACAGGTTCTCGCGCCCCTCAAGGCCCGGCTGGAGGACTTTCAGAACAAGATAGAAGCCGCGCGCCTGGAGCAGGTGAAAGGCGGCGTGCAACTGAGCGCCCAGATCGACAAGCTCTTCGAGTCGAACACCCGGTTCGCTGAACAGGCGAACAACCTGGCCAGCGCTCTGCGCGGATCCAGTAAGGCGCAGGGTGCCTGGGGAGAATTAATTCTGGAACGGATCTTGCAAGCCGCCGGCCTGCGTCCGGGACACGAATACCATGCCCAGGAAAATTATGCCGGGGAGAACGGTAAGCGAGCTCAACCGGATGTGGTCATCCATCTGCCGGGCGAGCGCCACCTGATCATCGACTCCAAGGTCTCCCTGATTCACTATGAGGCTCACAGTATTGCGGAAAGCGATGCCGCACGGTCTCTGGCTGCGGAGAGTCACACCAGCTCGGTGCGGGGGCATATTCGGAGCCTGGCAGAAAAGAACTATCAGACCCTATACGGTCTCAATTCGCTCGATTTCGTGATCATGTTTCTGCCCATCGAGCCCGCCTTCATGCTGGCCATCTCGCGGGATGACAAGCTGTGGGAGCAGGCTTGGCAGCGGAACGTGTTGCTGGTCAGTCCCAGCACGCTGCTTTTTGTCCTGCGCACGGTCGCCTCCCTGTGGCGCCAGGAACAGCAGAAGCAGAATGTGGAGGAGATTGCCCGCAAGGGCGCAGATCTCTACAACAAGCTAGCCAGCTTTGTCGCGGACTTCAGTGAGGTAGGGAACCGGCTCGACACCGCGCAGCGAAGCTACGCGGACGCCATGGCGAAGTTGCACACCGGAAAGGGCAATGTGATCCGCCAGGCGGAAATGCTGAAGGCTCTCGGCGTCAAGCCGACCAAGCAGCTCCCGCAGGGGCTAGTCGAGCTAGCGCAGCAGGAAAACCTGGAGCTGGAGGACTCCGAGCAGAATCTCCCGGTCGAGACTCTGCCCTGACCACCTGTGCCACTGAAACCAAGCAGAAACCGCAGATCCTCCACTACGCTGCGCTCCGTGGAGGGATCTGCGGTTTCCCTCTAAATCCGAGCAAATCCCTCCCGCAGCCGTTCCCACGTCGCGTCCAGCGTTTCCGGCAGCACACGCGTCTCTGCGATCACGGTCATGAAGTTGGAATCCCCCAGCCAGCGTGGAAGCACATGCATGTGCAGGTGTCCGGCCACCCCGGCGCCCGCGGCCTTGCCCAGGTTCAGCCCCATATTGATCCCGTCGGGCCTGTAAACCTGGCGCTGAACAGCTTCGGTACGTTGTGCCAGCATCATGATCTCCTGCGCCGCAGCCCGGTCCAGCCCGGCCAAGGAGTCCTGGTGGGCAAAGGGCACAATCATGACATGCCCGGACGAATAAGGAAAAGCGTTGAGAACGATGAAGCTATGCTCTGCCCGCAACACAATATTGGCCGCGCGATCGGCGTCTACAGCGGAGCCTCCCTGCTCGACCGCGAACCGGGTGGCCGCGATCAGGTTACAAAAGACGCAGTGACAGTCACCGGGCCACGCAGCCAACGCCTTGGGTACGCCCTTGCGCGCACCAGCGTCAGCATCGACCAGGTAAGGGTACCGCCAGGGCGTCCACAAATAGTCCATGCGGTTCAAGTATACGGAGCGTTGCAGCCGCTCATCGAGGCCACGGCACACGCCAGGGAGCGGGGTCTTCACCAGCGGGTTACAAATCAATAAAAATAAGTATTTCCAGCACTTATCCTCAATTTCCGCACAGCTTGCATTGGCCAGGAGTTCGTTGACATGCTTTCCCGGCGATTGCTATAGTTGTGTATGAAGGGTCTACGTAGAGGATTCGGCGTAGACGTCCATCGCCGCTCTTGCTTTACCCCCCTCCCGGATGCTCCTACCGGAGATTGATTTAAGTGCCAAGCCATTCTGTCCGGCTACACTAACAGTCTCCCTCCGAACGTTTGCGGGTGGATGGGATAAGCTCTACGGTGCCCCTGCTTCGCGGACCAAGCCTGAAAAAATAGTCTGGCGAAGTAACTGCGGGAATGAATCTCGGAGAGCCCTGGTTAAGTCTATTAAGACCAGGGACAACGTGATTCGACGAAGAACCGTAGTGGTGGACGGATCGGGAGTTACCGATCGAGAATCCGGAGCTGGCATTCATGGCAGACGTCCTAAATCCTTTACGAACCGAGAGCGCACCCCTGAACACCGAATTGCAAACCCCAACGCTTGATGCACCGGCGGATCATTTTGACCCGTCCGAGGAGTTAACCCACAACCCGCAAGCTGCAGCCGCCAGCGTGCCGCACCACGTCGTCGATCCAAAGCCAGTCGTCACCCACTCTGCTGGGGAAGATTCCGAACTGACCGGCATGGAAGACTTCGCCGCCGCGCTGGAATCGTTTGACCGCGAACAAGCCGCTGAAGCCGCCGCCCAAGCCTATGACGACAACGTCGTCACCGGCACCGTCATCAAGCTGACGGATAAGCACGTGGTGGTCGACGTCGGCCTCAAGTCCGAAGGTCTCATTCCTTTGGAGCAGGTGCTGGATCACAACGGCCAGCCCAAGCTCAAGGCGGGCGACACGGTTGAAGTGGTGGTGGAGCGCGAAGAAGCCGAAGGCGGCTTCCTGCTCAGCTACGACAAGGCGCAACGGCACCGGGTTTGGGATGCAATCGAGCGGGCCGCCAACGACAAGACTCCGGTGATTGGTACAGTATTGGGACGCGTCAAGGGCGGTCTTACCGTCGACATCGGTATCAAGGCATTTTTGCCCGGCTCCCAGCTGGAAATTCGTCCAGTGCGCAACCTGGATGGTTACATCGGCCAGCAAATTGAAGTCCGCGTCATCAAGCTGAACAAGAAACGCGGCAACGTGGTGGTCTCACGCAAGGAACTGCTGGAAGAAGAGCAGACCAGCAAGCGCACCCTGACCCTCGAACATCTGGAAGAAGGCGCCATCCTTACCGGCACAGTGAAGAACCTGACCGACTACGGTGCTTTTGTCGATCTTGGGCGGAATCGATGGACTGTTACATATAACCGATATGTCCTGGGGGCGGCTCACCCATCCCCGCGACCTGGTAAACGTCGGGGACGAGATCCAGGTCAAGGTGCTCAAGTTCGATCGTGAGAAGCAGCGCGTTTCGCTCGGCTTCAAGCAGCTCACACCCGATCCCTGGCTCGATGCGGTCGAACGTTATCCCATCGGCGCCCGCGTACGCGGCCGGGTGCTCAGCGTGACCGACTACGGCTCCTTTGTCGAGCTGGAGCAGGGCATCGAGGGACTGGTGCATGTCTCCGAGATGACCTGGTCCAAGCGCATGAAGCATCCCTCCAAGCTGGTCAAGCCTGGAGACGAGGTAGAGACCGTAGTGCTCAGCGTCAATCCCAACGACCGCCGCATTTCGTTGGGCATGAAGCAGTTGCTTGAGAACCCCTGGGAGCATCTCTCGGAGCGCTATCCTGCAGGCACCATTGTGGAAGGCCGGGTGCGCAATCTTACCGACTTTGGCGCCTTCATCGAAATTGAAGACGGCATTGACGGCCTGGTGCACGTGAGCAACCTGAGCTGGACCAAACGGGTGAAGCATCCTTCTGAAATTCTCAAGAAGGGCGAGAAAGTTCGCGCCGTGGTGCTCGGGGTAGAGGCGGAAAACCGCCGCCTGTCACTCGGTATCAAGCAATTGCAGCCGGATGTCTGGGAGACGTTCTTTGCCCAGCATCGTGTTGGCGATGTAGTCAAGGGCAAGGTACTGCGCACGGCGCAATTCGGAGCATTCATCGAGATCGCCGAGGGCGTCGAAGGCCTGTGCCATGTTTCCGAAGCTGCTGACAACATGGGCCAGCCGATCAAGCTGGAAGCTGGGCAGGAGCACGACTTCAAGATCATCAAGATGAATCAGGATGAGAAGAAGGTCGGCCTCAGCTTGCGCGCGGTAGGCGAAGAAGCCAGCCGCGCCGATGTGGAAGCCTACAAGCAGCCGGTTTCAAGCTCCACCACCACGCTGGGAGATCTGGTCAACTGGAAGCGCCTCGAACACGAGTAAAACGTGTTCGGGCGCTTTGCCCATTTGTCTACTTGGGCGTGTCGATTTTCAGATCAAAGTTAAATTGCTTCTTGCTGTCGAAGGAGCTAATGGATCTGGTCTTGGACTTGTGGCCCTTGTACTCCGCCCAAAGCTGATAGTCCACCTCTGAGCTCAGCTGCCCAAAGCGGTAGTGTCCATCTGCCTCGGTGATATACGTCCGTACCTCCAGACTTTTCTGGTCCTGCAGGTAAACGATGGCGTTCGCCTGCAGCTGGTCATTGGAGTCCCGCACCAGCCCTTGTACTACCCGCACCGCCAGATTTTGCGCAAAACCTTGCGAGCAGCTTGCCGCGCACGCTAACAGCAGCAGCAAGAGCAACTGCCGGCGAGTCCCGCTACGAAACACAAGTCTCATTCCTCTTCCTCGTCGGCCACTTCTTCGTCGTCATCTTCGTAGCCTTCCTCGTCCACTTGGGAGAGTTCGAGAGGTTCGGTGGCGACGACTTCGAACTCAGTGCCGCATTCATCGCAGACCACGATGTCTCCTTCTTCCACTTCGTCGGGGTCGAAATCGAGAACGCTCTCGCATTCCTGACAGACTGGCATACAGCTCTCCTTTCACGGAGCATTAAGATATTTGGTTGATGACAGCCACCAACATGCGGCTTGGCTAGTTTCCGGGAGAACACCCCGAACGTCAAGGAACTCCCACCGAGACAACAAATCGTACCGCGAACGGAGGCCAAGGGTTGAAAAAGAATACGAGCCTTCTGCCCCTGCTCCCCTCGTCCCGCGCTCACTACTAACCTATACGCCTTCCTGCGCGAAAGGTTCGAGCTTTGGCAACCTTAGGGTGCACCACAGAATGTGCTTGGTGGTCACGTCCGTAATGAAAACGCGTTAGTCTTAAAAGACGAGTCATGGCACGCTTCCCGCGCACCGGTTTCTCCGCACTTTCATTTCCGAGCTTTCGTGGCGTTACCAGCCAACTGGTCATCGCCAACGTCGTAGTCTTCTTTTTATTGCTCATCCTGGAATTCGCGGCGCCGCGTCTGGCGCTGGTGCTTGTCAGCTACTTTTCGCTCACGCCGGTGCTGTTGCTGCACGGATGGGTGTGGCAGCTGCTGACCTACAGCTTCCTGAATGCCGGCGTGCTGCATGTCGCATTCAACATGCTCACCTTGTGGTTTATCGGGTCCTTCCTGGAAACCTCCAAGGGAAGCCGCTGGCTGCTGGAGATTTACTTTCTGTGCGCGGTAGGCGGGGCCCTGATCGGGAGCGCCCTTAGCTTCACCCACGTTTTTCACTCCAGCCCTTTAACCAGCACCAGCAGCGCAGACGGCGCTTTGTTCGGCCTGCTTGCCGCCTTCGCCGTCCTCTTTGGTGACCTTGAGATGTACATGTTTCCGTTGCCGGTGGCCATCAAAGCCAAATATCTGGTCATCGTTTACATGCTCATCGAGGTGGCTCTGTTGCTCTCCGGAGGGCCTGCGCTCGCTTACTTCGTTATTCTTAGCGGCGCCTTGATCGGGTTCCTTTTCGCCCGCCGCGCCCCCCGCAGGGCTATGAGCACGGGCGTAAGTGAAGCCCTCTTCGGCCTGCGCAACAACTACTATCGCTGGAAGCGCCGTCGCGCCTCGCGCAAGTTCGAGGTGTACATGCGCAAGCAGAACCGCGATGTCCGCTTCGACAGCGAAGGCCGTTACATCGACCCCGACGAGAAGCGCGACCCCAACGACCGCAAGTGGATGAACTAACGAGGCGAGGACCGCAGATCCCTCCATTACGCTGCGCTCCGGTCGGGATGACAATTCTGTTGCTGGTCCGCGACTTCGTAAGATAGCCCAAGTACTACAACAGAATTGTCATCCCGACCGGAGCGCAGCGTAGTGGAGGGATCTGCGGTCCTCGCCCCTCAGCTCGTAGTCCGAATATGCAATTCCCTAAGCTGCTGCGCACTCACCGGAGTGGGCGCATCGACCATTAAGTCGATGGCCTTGGCGGTCTTGGGAAAAGCGATGACCTCGCGCAGGCTTTGCGCCCCGGCCAGAATCATCGCAATGCGATCCAGCCCCAGCGCAATGCCCCCATGGGGAGGCGTTCCATACGTGAGCGCTTCCAGGAAGAACCCAAAGCGCGACCTCGCTTCTTCTTCGCTCATGCCCAGCGCGCGGAATATCTCCTGCTGCACATCCTGGCGATGGATACGAATCGAACCCGAGCCCAGCTCCAGCCCGTTCATCGCCAGGTCGTAGTAGCGCGCGCGTACCGAGGCCGGATCGGAAACCAGCCTATCCATGTCTTCCTCATGCGGCGAAGTGAACGGATGATGCGCCGGCAGCCAGCGTTGCGACTCTTTATCAAATTCAAACATAGGGAAATCCGTCACCCAGATAGGACGGAAGGCCTTGTCTCCGGCGATCTGCTGGCCCAGTAGCCGCTCCGGCGACTCGACCACCTGATCGGTGATGGCGGATGTCTTATGCCGGTCGGCATATCGCCGGGCCAACTCCACGCGCAGATTTCCCGCCGCCGAATACACGCCGATCTCGCGCTCGGAGAGGTGGCCTTGTGTTTGGTGTCGCTGGCCTGCACATGGGTGGCTGGCATCGCCAGCCACCAGGACCAGCAGATCCTCTGCTTCGCCCTCGACGCGCGCGGGCGCCAGTTCGCGGATCTTCCCCACCGCTTCGGGAAAGATCTTTTCCAGCCGCTTCCAGTCATCGATCAGCTTCGCGCCCTTGCTGCCGTCGAAAAGCGGCCGGTTGTCGTCGCGCTCCTTGCGCGAAAGCTCGCCGACCCGGGGGATGCATACCACCACCACCGGCAGCGTGGGATCGATGGCCAGCGCCTGCAATTCCTCGTCGCGGAACGCGGAGCGAACGTCGATCAGGCCAGGCATCCGCAGGTCGGGCTTGTCGATGCCGTAGCGGCGCATGGCCTCGTCGTAGGTGATGCGGGGAAAGGGAGTCGGCAGCACCACGCCGACCGCGGCGAAAGCTTCGCGCAAAAAATTCTCCACCACCAGAAAGACGTCTTCCTGGCGTACGAACGACATCTCGAGGTCGACCTGGGTGAACTCCGGTTGCCGGTCGGCGCGCAGATCTTCATCGCGGAAGCAGCGCACAATCTGAAAATAGCGGTCGAAGCCCGAGATCATGAGGATCTGCTTGAATAACTGGGGCGATTGCGGCAAGCGCGTAGAAGTGGCCGCCGTGCACCCGGCTGGGCACCAGGTAATCGCGCGCGCCTTCCGGGGTCGAGCGCGTCATGAACGGCGTCTCGATCTCCAGAAAGCCCTGACTCGACAGGCTTTCCCGCACCGCACGGGTGATCTTGTGGCGCAGCTCGAAATTCTGCTGCATCTGATGCCGGCGCAGATCGATATAGCGATATTTGAGCCGCAGCTCTTCGTTGGCGATGGCCTCTTCGGCGGGCGAGAACGGAGGCACCCTGGAGTCGTTCAACACCAGCAACTGGTCCGCGGCCACTTCAATTTCGCCGGTTGCCATCTTGGGGTTGATCACATCCCGGCCGCGCAGGCGGACTTTGCCCACCACCGCAACCACGTATTCCGGGCGCACCTGTTCGGCCTTGGCGTGGCCTTCCGGGGACAGGTCCTTGTCCAGCACGATTTGCGTGATCCCGGTAGCGGTCGCGCAGATCCAGAAAGATCAGGTTGCCATGGTCGCGGCGGCGGTTAACCCACCCCATAAGGATGACCTGTTCCCCGGCGTGCTGTGCGCGGAGCTGCCCACAAGTGTGCGTGCGTTGAAGAGTGCCTAGAAAGTCGAGCAATGCGGATGTCCTAATTTGCAGTTGAAGGGGCGAGAAGCGAGGCCAGCTTCTGGCCCAGTTGGGCTCGGGGAACTTTGGACTGCTCACCGGAGGCGAAGTGCTTTACCGTCAAGATACCGGAGGCGATCTCGTCCTCGCCGAGCAATCACGATGGTCCGCGCCACTTTGTTTGCCGCCTCGAACGATTTCTTCAGCCGAAACGATCCATCGCCCAGTTCGGCCCGTAAGCCGGCGGCGCGCAGTTCGCTGGCCAAGGCCAGAGCGGCGGGATTGATGCGGTTCGCCCAGCGGAGCGATATAGGCCGCTGCCAGCTGGGGCGTGATGCCTGCCCTGTGCCTCGAGCACCAGCACCAGGCGGTCTTCGCCAATGGCAAATCCAATTCCCGGCGCCTTGGGGCCGCCGATCGCTTCCGAGAGCCCGTCGTAGCGTCCACCGCCCAGCAGGGCGTTCTGTGACCCAAGCCCACCCTCGCCCGGCTCGTCATAAACGAACTCAAAAGTCGTCCGGGTGTAGTAATCGAGGCCCCGCACCAGGCGATGGTTCGTGCTCGTAGGGCACCCCACAGGCATCGAGAGCGGTGCAAACCGCGGCAAAATGCTCCTTGGAACCCTCATCGAGAGAGTCCCAGATACGGGGCAGCCTGGCGATGATGGGTTGGTCTTCCGGGTGCTTGCAATCGAGCACGCGCAGAGGGTTGGTCACCGCGCGTCGCTGGCAATCCTCGCACATGCGCGAGACCACCGGTTCCAGGGCCGCACGCAGGGCCTGCACGTACCGCGGCCGGTCGGTCGCCGAGCCGACGGAGTTGAGCAGCAATCTCCAGCCCGTAATCCCCAACTCGCCCGAGCAAGGTGGCCAGCATTTCCAGCACCTCCGCATCGCGCAGCGGCGACTCGCTGCCTGCGCTGGGCGGTCCGATGACCTCGGCGCCAATCTGGAAGAACTGCCGGTAGCGGCCTCTTTGCGGCCGTTCGCGGCGAAACTGGGGGCCGATGTAGTAGAGCTTCTGCAGTTGGCCGGTCTCGCCCATCTGGTGCTCAATATAGGCGCGCACCACGCCGGCGGTATTCTCCGGGCGCAGGGTCAGCGATTGCACCGATTCGCCCTGGATCCGGGCCTCCGGGGTGAAGGTATACATTTCCTTGGAGACGATGTCGGTTTCCTCTCCCACCCCGCGGGAGAAGAGCTGTGTGTCCTCAAAAATGGGCGTACGGATCTCGCCGAAGGAATAGCGCTCGAAAACCCGCCGCGCTGTGGTCTCGATGTGATTCCAGAGTTCGGTTTCCGGAGGCAGCAGGTCCCGGGTGCCCCGGACAGCTTGCAAAATGCTCATAAGTGCTGAAGTATCCAACTCTTTCCAGAATACAGGCGCACTCCTCTGAGTTCCACTCGGGCTCAAAGCGTCTCGACTCTCATCACGCGCTTTAGCGCTGAGACTATAGCTTGACCGCGATCCGTGCCAGCCCCGGACTTCACAGGCTGCGGAAAGACTCATTGTTTTGAAGGGTACGGGCTTCAGCCCGTGCATAAATGCTTTAGATGAATTCGGCTTCAGCCGCTGAGGGAATCCTTCCGCCCCACTCGTGCCCATCTGTGCCAGCCCCGGACTTTAGTCCGGGGAGCCGGTCTTTAAACCCGCGAGAACCCGCTATTTGCAATCTAAAGCCCTGGTGAGAATGCCCAAGCCACCAAGGTCCGCGGTTAACCCCTACCACTTCTCCCGTTCCTTGAGGTACGTCGCCGTGTAATCCACATAATTCCGCGCATACTGCAGGATCGACTCCCGGTCGTTGGGGTCGAGTCGCCGCCGCTCTTTCGCCGGCACGCCGGCCCAGAGCGTGTTGGCCGGCACCACCGTATTCTCTGTAACCAATGCACCAGCGGCAATAATAGAACCCTCCCCAATCCTCACGTTGTTGAGGATCGTCGCGCCCATGCCGATCAGGCACGCATCTTCGATCACGCACCCGTGAACCGTCGCATTGTGTCCGATGGTGACGCAGTCGCCGACCTTGACCGGATGTTTGTAGCGCATGCCGTGCAACACAGCACAGTCCTGCACATTGCTGTAGGCGCCTAGGTGTATGGAGTGCACATCGCCCCGCAAGACTGCATTCATCCACACGCTGGCGTGCTCGCCTAGCTCGACTTGCCCCACTATCTGGGCGGAAATATCGACGTAGCAGGAGCTGGGAATCACCGGGTTATGACCGAGGTAGGAACGTATCATGTGTAATTCCTTCTTGTGAGGCAGGGAAAAATGCTGTCCTGGATGCTGATTAAGCTTGACTCCACACCTCAAAGGTAACGTAAGCTTATAGAACCCTATTGGGACTGTTTGGAGGTGTGGTTCATTTGGCAGAGGTTCGCGTGCAGGAAGGCGAGCCGCTTGAAAATGCATTGCGCCGTTTTAAGCGCAAGGTTCAACAGGAAGACATTATCAAGGAAGTGAAGCGTCACTCCTTCTACCTGAAGCCTGGCGAGCGCCGTCGAGTAAAAGAAGCGTTGGCGCGCAAGCGGAATCGTAAAAAAGCAAGAAAAGAGCAGGATTAACCCTGCAATGCCGGCCTACCGAGTTGCTAAGGCATGCGGTAGGCCGGCAATCCCGTAGTCTTCATAGAATTTGCGAAAAGAGGTTGTTAAAGCAACATTTCCCCTCCCATTCCCGTGTTTGGCGAATGCGAGGACAGTTGTCATATGACAGACGAACCAGCTGGTTGGTGACACGATGCCAATTAAGCGCTTCGTCGACGGAATACTAAAAAATTCCTAAGGCATGCTCGGGGGGACGCGTAAATGGATTTCATCGACAAGATTCTGAAATGTTCAGATTGCGGTAACGACTTTGTCTTTACCGCTGGCGAACAACTGTTCTTTCACGATAAGCAGTTCAAAAACGATCCAAAGCGTTGCAAACAATGCAAAATCAAGCGTGTGGCCGGAACCGGCAATGGCGTGCGCACCGAAACCCGGACTGTTTGTTCGGAGTGCGCCACCGAAACCACCGTTCCTTTTAAGCCCACGCAAGGTCGCCCAGTCCTCTGCAGGTCTTGTTTCCAGCAGCGGCGGCCACCGGTTCCGTCTACCGTAGCAGCCAGCGCAGCTTCCTGAAGTATCTCTCTCCGTATCTGGGGAGAAAATGCTGCGGTGGGCAACTAAACGGTTATCAGCCGGTCTAGAGGGGAGGTGCGACGTTGCACGTCTCCTCAAACCCTGCCATGCAATCGGGCCTTGAAGCCGGTTTCTTCGTAAGGCTAGTTATTAGTTTGCTGCCGCGGGCTTCCGTGAGGGTGTTCGTCCAGCCACCTTGGCGGGCGGGGAGACCTTTGCGGCCAGTGCTTTCTGCTTCTTATCTTCGTGCGTTACCAGCAGCGCCTCGATTTGCCGCAACAGGTTCATGATGTTCATGGGCTTGACCAGCATCTCGTCCATGCCTTCGTCTCGCCACTCCGACCCTGGAACCGGGAACGCCGTCAACATGGCCACGGCCGGCTGATAATGGGCCTGTTTGGCCGCCCGCACCACCTCGAGTCCCGCCGACTCATTTTCCATGCGCATGTCTGTGATCACCATGTGAAAGGTGCCGGCCTTTAGCTTCGACCGGGCCTCGCGAGCGGAAGCCGCCGTTTCTACCTCGAAGTCGTTCATTTCGAGGACCGCCTTGAGGGTCAACAGAATTGCGAGTTCGTCATCTACCAAAAGAATGCGACGCTTCATGGGGAAAACTCCAGGGTACTGTGGCGGTAGGCTCGTGGGGGAAAGTGGTCCGCCTCTTTCGATCCTACCTGAACGGCGCTGCGTTAATTAGACTGACAACGTGGCAGAATACCACGTTGAGAACTTCGGGTGCCGGGCCAGCCGGGCGGACGGCGAGATGATAGGCGCCGAACTGCGGCATCGTGGCCTCAGCCCGGCTCTGAGCCCTTCCCAGGCCGATGTAATCGTTGCCAATACCTGCAGCGTGACCGCCCAGGCGGACCGCACCGCCCGCGCCTTTCTGCGCCGCGTGCGGCGGGAAAACCCCACCGCGCGCATCCTGGTCACCGGCTGCTATGCGCAGCGGGCGCCGCACGAACTCGCCGCGCTCCCCGGCGTCCACGCCGTGGTCGGCAACAGCCATAAGGCCCTGGTAGCCGAGATCGCCCAACAAGCTGCGGCCTTTGTCCCCCTGGCCGATCTACGGCCGGCCCCGGCCCTCTACGTGGACCACACCTTTGCCCACTCAGAACTGTCCATGCCGGAATCAGGCCTGGTGGGCGGGCAGCCAGACTCGTCCCAATCTCAAGGTCCAGGATGGTTGTGGCAACCGCTGCTCCTTCTGCATCATTCCTGCAACACGCGGTCCTAGCCGCTCCCTCTCGCTCGAAACCTGCCTGCGCAATGTGCGGTCCTTTGCCGCGAGCGGTGGTACCGAGCTGGTGCTTTCCGGCATCAACCTGGGGCGTTGGGGTAAAGACCTCAAGCCGCAGCGTACGCTGGAAGAGCTGGTGAGCGCCATTTTGCATGAGACCGCGCTGCCCCGCCTGCGCCTCAGCTCCATCGAGCCGATGGACTGGACGCCCGGGCTGCTAGCCCTGTTTCGTGCCTATTCCGGCGCCCGGCTCGCGCGCCATGCACATCTCCCGCTGCAATCCGGATCCGACGCCATTCTGCGCGCCATGCATCGCCGCTATCGCCCCTGGCACTATGCGGAAAAGCTGCGCCTGATTCGCCAGGGCATGCCCGACGCCGCGATCGGCGCCGATGTGATGGTGGGGTTTCCGGGCGAGAGTGAAGCTCTCTTTGAAGAAAGTTTTACCTTTATTGCGGCCCAGCCCTTCACGTATCTGCACCTGTTTCCTTTTTCCGCCCGCCCCGATACCAGGGCCTGGCAGCTTGCTCAGGAGCATCCGGTGCCGCCGCAGGCGGTAGCGCAGCGTATGGCACGGCTGCGTGCGCTGGTGGGCGCCAAAAATCTGCGTTTCCGGCAGAGTTTTGTGGGCCGCGAGCTGCCGGCGGTTACCTTGCACACCGCGCCCGGCGAAGCCACTCCGGCGCTGGCCGACAACTTTCTTGAGGTGCGGCTCGAAGCCCGGCAACCGCCCAACCGCAGTGTACGTGTGCTGGTCACGGGGCTCACCGAAACAGGTCTGACTGGCCAATTAGCGCCATAAGCGAAATGACCCGAAGAGTTCTTCCGGTCGGTGTGCCGAAATGCTATGCTTTATTTGAGGGGCCCTGCGTCTCTCGTTTCCGGAGGAGAACCATCGACAAGCGTTCGGCCAAGTCTTTCATCCGCATTAACGACAGAATTCGCGCGCGTGAAATCCGCGTCATTGACGAAAACGGTGAACAGCTCGGAATTCTGCCTCCCTTCGAAGCTCTGAAGATAGCCCGCGAGCGTGGCTTGGATCTGGTAGAAGTCTCGCCCACGGCGCAACCGCCGGTCTGCCGCATTCAGGATTATGGGAAGTTCCTCTACGAGAAGGACAAGAGCGACCGTGCTGCGCGCAAGAAGCAAAAAGTAATTGTGGTCAAAGAAGTCAAGTTTTCCGTGACTGTCGATGAGCACGACTACCAGACCAAGAAGAACCAGGCCGTCCGCTTCCTGGGTGAAGGCGACAAGGTAAAGGCCTCCTTGCGTTTCAAGGGCCGTCAGATGGCCCACCGCGAGCTGGGTTACGCCATCATCAACCGCCTGATTCAGGATATGGGTGACGCAGGCATAGTGGAGTTCATGCCCCGCATGGAAGGCACCACGCTGCACGCCATTCTCGCCCCGGGCAAGAAAGCCGAGCCCCCCAAGAAGCCTGCCGCGCCCAAGCCGCCAGCTCCCGGCCTGGTAGGCCAGCAGCAGCCCCAATCAGCCCAGTCCTGAAACCCAAGCCAATGCTGGGTGCCCCATTCAAGCCCGGTTTTGGCTTGAGTGGGATACCACAGCACTCGACGCGCCTGTCTTTGTCGTTAGGAGCGAAGCCGAAGAATCTGCGGTTCCACTTATCCCAAACGAATGCTGTGGCCTGCAACTTTTTCAGCCACTAGCTAATTCCCCATGGAAGAGCTCCTCCACCCTTTGTCATCCCGACCGGAGCGCAGCGTAGGGGAGGGACCTGCAGTTCCCTTTCCCCTCAAGCCAAGCCCCAAGAGTAGCGCCTTCACCCGCCCTCCCGTATAATCTCTAAAGTTAGAAACACGCTAAGTTAGCAGGAAAACCATGCCCAAATTGAAGACCCATAAGGGCGCGGCCAAGCGCTTTAAGAAGACCGGAACGGGGAAAATCCTCCGTGGTCAAACCAAGAAGCGCCACATTCTGACCTCCAAGAGCAAAAAGGTTAAGAAGAAGTTGAGTGGCACAGTTCTGGTTTCTGATGGTGACAAGCGCAAGGTAGCGCGAATGATTCCCTACGCCTGATCGGCCCTCACGGGTTTGGGCCTTTGGCCCCTGTCTTTCAAGACAAGACGATCGGTTGAAGCGGTTTCACGATAGATCTAGCCGGTGAAGATGCTTCGCACGGGGCTTTTCCTCAAGAAAAGACCCACCTCACTGAGGCTGGCCGGAGCAGAGTAATCGTGAAAGCGCTTAAACAAGCGAGTGAAGAGGTATTTCCTACCTCCAGCCGCACAACGTAGTAGCTAAAAGGAGAACCACCATGCCCCGCGTAAAACGTGGCACAAAACGCAATGACCGCCGCAAAAAGATTCTCAAGCGAGCCAGCGGCTACTTCCTAACCAAATCCAAGCTTTACCAGGCAGCGCAGGAAGCCGTTGAACGCGGTCTCAAATTCGCCTACATCGGCCGCAAGCAGAAGAAGCGCCAATTCCGCAGGCTCTGGATCGTCCGCATCGGCGCAGCCGCCAAGCTCAACGGGATCAGCTATTCGCAGCTCATCCACGGTCTTAAGCTGGGGGGTATCGACCTGGATCGCAAGATTCTCGCCGACCTGGCCGTCAACGATCCGGCCGGCTTTACCGCGCTCACCGATCAGGCCAAGAGCGCACTCACCAAGACCGCCGCCTAAACCCCGACAGTCAACAGAGTTTCGCTCCAGCCTGGTCCCACTGTGATCGGGCTGGAGCGTTTGTGCCAGGAACCCATGCCGCCCCCAGAAATTCCTGAACTGAAAGACTACTCATCGGCCTCGCTGGACAAATTCTTCAGCGTGCATCCTGGAGCAGTTCGATCAGGATGCAGCCGCGGCTGACACCGCCGAGGCGCTCGAGCAGTTGCGCATCCGCTGGATCGGTCGCAAGCAGGGGTTGCTGACACAGGTCGGCGAGGTGTTGAAGGGTGCTCCGTCGGAGGCGCGCCGGGAGGTCGGGCAACGCTTCAACGCGCTCAAATCCACCATCGAGCCTCGTTGTGAACTGGACGCTCAAACCGGCGCCGCGCGACAACTGAATCCATCGACATAACCCTCCCCGGAACCCGCCGCGCCCTCGGCGCAGAGCACCCGCTGATCCGGACCATGAACGAAATCGTCAGCGTCTTTGCGGCGATGGGCTACTCCGTTGGACTGGGGCCCGAAGTCGAGACCGACTACTACAACTTTGAATCCCTGAACTTCCCGCCCGGCCATCCCGCGCGCGACACCCAGGACACGCTGGTGGTCGCCAACCAGGAGCGCAAGCCGCTGCGCGAACGGCTATTGATGCGCACCCATACTTCGCCGGTACAGATCCACACCATGGAACAGCAACCGCCGCCGTTGCGTATTGTCATTCCCGGCAAGGTGCACCGCAACGATGCCGCCGACGCCACCCACTCGCCCATCTTTCACCAGGTCGAGGGGCTCTGTGTCGATACCAACATCACCTTCTCCGATCTCAAGGGCACGCTCGACCACGCCATGAAGGCGTTTTTCGGATCCAGCGTCAAAACGCGATTTTTCCCCTCGTTCTTTCCCTTCACCGAGCCCTCTGCCGACGTGCAGATCAGTTGCATCTTCTGTGGCGGCCGGGGCTGCCGCAAGTGCAAACAATCCGGCTGGATCGAATTGCTGGGCTGCGGCATGGTCGATCCCGCGGTCTTCGCCTTCGCAGCCCGTCACCAGCCCGCCTATGACGCAAAAAAAATCAGCGGCTTCGCCTTCGGCATGGGCGTGGAGCGGATTGCCATGATGAAGTACGGCATCGGAGAAATAGGCCAGCTCTACTCCGGGGACATGCGATTTCTCGAGCAATTCAGGTAAGTCGCAAACCTTATGAATATTCTTTCTCAGTGGATTCGTTCCTACGTGCCCGGCCTCACCTTGGCCGACCGCGAACTCGCCGAGGCGCTGACCCTGCGCGGCATTGCCGTCGAAGGCATCTTCGATCTTGGTCCGGGCCAGGGTTCGCTCTTCGAGATGGACATCACCACCAATCGCGTCGATGCCATGAATCACTACGGCATCGCGCGCGAGGCGGCTGCGATCGTGGGCCATGAGCCTCGCGCCTCTCGACGTGACGCTGCCTGCGCCGCAGTCACTGACGGTTCCCATCAAGGTTTCGATCGAAGCTCCCGGAGCTCTGCGGCCGCTTCACTGCGCGCGCTCTCAGCCAGGTGCGTATCCAGCCTTCGCAAGGCGTGGTCGCCGAGCGCTTCGGCTTGCTGCAGCAGAAGCTCATCTCCAATGCCGTGGACGCGACCAACTACGTCACCCTCGCCATGGGTCAGCCCACCCACGTCTTCGATCGTGACAAGCTGGAAGGCGGCATCATCCTGCGCCGCGCGCGCAGCGGCGAAAAACTCAGAACGCTGGATGGAATCGAACGTGTGCTCGACCCCGAAGACCTGGTCGTCGCCGATGAAAAGAAGGCCCTCGCCTTAGCCGGCGTCATGGGTGGTTGGGACACCATGATCACCGCGGAAACCAAAAATATTCTGGTGGAAGCTGCCTGGTTCGATCAGGCATCGGTCCGGCGCAGCAGCAAGCGGCACGGCCTGCACACCGATGCCTCGCATCGTTTCGAGCGCGGAGCGGACTTTAATGCGCCGCCCGTTGCCTCCGCGCTGGTCAGCCGGCTCATCCTCGAAGCCGGCGGCCGCGTAGACGGGGAGTTGATCGACGTTGTCGTGCCCGCGGCCGAGGCGCGCACCGCCCGTCGCCCCGCCATCTCGCTTAGCCATCGCGAGGTTCGCCGCATCCTGGGTGCGACCGAAGATGGCCTGGGCGTGGTGCAGGAAACGACCGAGACCGTATTGCAGGCTCTGGGCTGTGCATTGCAGAAAGTCGCGACACGACGATTACCAGGTAACTCTGCCCAGCTGGCGCCTGGATCTTGAACGCGAGATCGACCTGATCGAGGAGATCGCCCGCGTCTACGGCTACAACCGCTTCGCCAATACGCTTCCCGCATTCTCCGGCATCGTGCGCGAACTTCCCCACGCCGGCCAAGAGGCGGTCATTCGCCGCACGTTGCTCGCCCTGGGTTGGAACGAGGCTTTATCCAGCACCTTCTGTTCTGTTACTGAAGCGGTTACCTTTGCGCCGCAACCCGGCCTGGCGGTACCCATGGGTAATCCGCTGAACGAAGAAGCCGGCATGTTGCGTCCCTCGCTGCTGCCCGGGATGCTTACCATGCTGGCGCATAACCTCAACCGCAACGTCAGCGATGTCCAGCTCTTCGAGCAGGGTACTGTTTTCAGCGGCAGTACGGAGCGCGTCGACGAGCGTCCGGCTCTCGCATTGGGCGCGTCCGGTTCTGTTTGGAGCAGTCCAGAGCGGTCCGCTCACGCCATCGACTTCTATGATCTCAAGGGCGCCATCGAAGAGATTGTGGAAAAGTTTGCTCCGCGCTCCTTCTACTTCGATACCTTTCCTGCGGCAGCAGGAATTATCCCGGCGTGGCTTCACCCCGGGCGTGCGGCACGCGCTGTGGCCGATGGCTTGACCATTGCCTGGTTCGGCCAACTCAATCCCGCTGAAGCGCAACAGCGCAAACTCAGGCAAAGTGTTTACGTAGGAGAGATTTATCTCGATCGGCTCTACCGCTTGCCCCTGCGTCAACCCATTGTCGCAGGAGCTCTCGCGCTACCAGCCGGTGGAGCGCGACTTCTCTTTCATCTTCGCCGATGCGGTGCCCTGGCAATCGATCGCCGAGGGGCTGCGCAATCTGCACATTGCTGAGCTCACGCGCTTCTCGCCGCGCGAGATATTTCGCGATCCTTCTCAAAAAGGCCAAGCCTTGCCCGCCGGGCATTACTCCAGTTCTCATTCGCGTTACCTTCCAGGCGTTGGAGCGGACCTTGCGCGAGGAAGAACTACAAAGTTATTCACAGGCTGTGACTGCAGCTCTGCAGTCGCTCGGCGGCCGGCAACGCGCGTAAATCCTCCACCCTATGCAAGATGGAGGAACATGCTAAGACAATGCGGGTTCCTCTTTTCTTGTGAATCGCGCGCAGAGTTTCGCAGCTATACTTTCTCTAGCACGCAATCCCGCTTTTGTGTCACGAGGTTCTCATGTCTTCAGTCGCAGAACACCCTCCCGAGATAGCCATGACCGCAGACGATTTTCAGGCACTGGAAGAACGTGTGCTGCGCACCGTAGAATTGCTTAAGGGCGAGCGCGAACTTCGATTCTCCGTTGAGCAACACGCGCAGCGTCTTTCGCAGCGAGTGGAAGAGCAGGCCGCACAGGTTGCTCAATTAGAGGAGCAACTCGCCGGTCTGCAAAAAGAGCGGGAAGCGGTGCGTGTGCGCATCGAGCGCCTGCTCAAGCAGATTGACGAAGTAGGCGATTGATCTTTCAGACGATCGGTGACCAATGGCAGAAAATAGCATGGAAGTCCGGCGTACCAGCACCTCAGTCAGCGTAGACATCTACGATCAGACGTATCATCTGCGGGCCCACGATCCGGAATACATACAAAAGCTGGCAAACACCGTGGACTCCAAGATGCGCGCCGTCTCCGCCAACGGCAATACCGTCGACTCGTTGCGCGTGGCGGTGCTCGCTGCCCTGAACATCGCCGACGAACTCATGCGCTTGCAAGAGCATTGCCGGCTGCTCCGCGGCACCATGAGCGAGACCCAGACTGTCCTGCGTACCCGTGCCAACAGTCTCTCCGGTCTGCTGGATTCCGTGCTCGAAGACGACCACGTCGATCGCGTCCCCGTCTCTGCCGGACGGTAGCATTCTTACCGTATCGTCACTTGCCAACCAGCTTCGCTGCCGTTAGCATCCATTCAGAGACCGGCCTGCAAAGCAGGTGTTGTCAGTTAACGCTGGTTGAACCAACATTCATCGAACCGGGACTCGACTCGAACAATCGGCTCCGTGTGCAGTGTCCGCCAGTCCGGAATGCCTAAAGAGCTGCGGAGAGTCCCAACGTCTCAGGACGGGTTCACCGGCGCACTGCTGCACGGCCCAGTGGGTCGGTTTCGTCTTCAATTCGTGCACCCGCATCTCTTCCAGTTCGGCCGCCTTGTCCTGCCGACTTATGGATTTCTGGTTGCCCTGGGCACCATCCTTTCCCTGCTGGTCTGCCTGCGTACCGCCCGCCTGCTCTCGCTCGACACTGACAAAGTCTGGAGCTTGGCCCTGCGTGGCCATTGTCACTGGCCTGGTGGGCAGCAGGATTCTCGTGATCCTGTTGAACTGGCCCCGGTATGGCGTCCGCGCCCTGAGTATGAGCCTGAACGGATCCCGCGGCCCCGGACTGGCAGCCATCGCGATCGCAGTCGCCGACCGGCGTGCTCTATGCTTTGCACCTCGGCCTCCCCCTCCGGCAGAACAGCCGATGCCATTGCGCCCAGCCTGGCGCTGGGTAGTTCCGTAGTCTCGATCGGCTGCCTGGAAGCGGGATGCGATTACGGTACCCCGACCCACCTGCCCTGGGCCGTGGTCTTCACCAGTCCGGCAGCGATGCCCGGAACCCCACTGGGGGTGCCACTGCACCCCACCCAGATCTACGCAAGCCTGGTCGAGTTCGCGCTTTTTGTACTGCTTCTGTGGCTCTTGCATCGCCCTCATCACGATGGAGAAATCCTCGGCGCCTGGCTCTTCCTGGGCGGCCTCTCCAGCTTCCTGCTTACCTACCTGCGCGGCGACGGCGGCTGGTCGCTTTCAGGTCTGATCACGGTCACGCAGCTGGTGGCCGCGGCGATGGTGCTCGCGGGTGGCCTCTTGTGGTTGCATCGCCCGCAAGCTACTCAGGTCTCCCATGGTGAATGACGAGCCCAGGCTCGCGCCAGCTCACGTGTTTCCCGAAGAGGCCGACGGACAGCGTTTGGATCTCTTTCTCGTCCAGCAACTGGACGATGTCAGCCGCTCCCGGGTGCAGCTGCTGCTGGAGCAGGGCAGCGTGCTGATCGGCGGCAAGCTGGCCAAAGCCTCGCGCAAAGTACGCAGCGGCGAGAGTATTTCCATCCTCGGCGACCCGCAGCCGCCGCCCTTGCGCGCCATGGCGGAAGCGATTCCGCTGGAGATTGTTTATGAAGACGGCGACCTTGCGGTGGTTAACAAGCCTGCCGGCATGATGGTCCACGCCGGCTCCGGCGCTACCGAGGATGCACGCAATCGCGGCACCCTGGTCAATGCCCTGTTGCACCACATGCGCGAGCTCTCCTCCTCCAGCGGTCCGCTGCGTCCGGGCATCGTGCACCGTCTCGACAAGCAGACCAGCGGTCTCATCGTGGTGGCCAAGAATGACGTCGCGCATGCCAGGTTGGCATCGATGTTCTCCCGCCGCCAGGTGCGAAAACTCTACCTCACGCTGGTGCAAGGCGAGTTGCCGCAGGATAGTGGAACGGTGAATGCCCCTATCAGCCGCGACGCCGTTCGCCGGACGCGCATGACCACGCGTCGCGAAGGAGGCCGCACCGCCGTCTCTCACTGGCAGGTGCTGCGGCGCATTCACGGTCCTTACGGCAGCTTCACCCTGGCCTCCGTTCGTATTGAGACCGGGCGCACCCATCAGATTCGCGTCCACATGGCTTCGCTGGGCCATCCCGTTGTCGGGGATACGCTTTACGGCGCCTCCTCCGTGATCGTGCCCCAGGCGGAATTCGCCCGGCTCCCGCGGCTCACCTTACAGCGAAATTTTCTGCATGCGGCGGAGCTGGAGTTCGCCCACCCGGTGAGCAGTGAGCGCATTACTTTGGTTTCCAACCTTCCCCCCGATCTCAAGGACTTCATGGCGCGGCTCGCCTCGCCCCCGGTGGCCGGGTCAAAGAGTATGGAAGGAATGTACCTCGACCAATGATGGTCGCGGGTGGCAGGCCGGAATGCTCTAGAATAAAAAGGGCCTGTATGACCAAAATGAAAGCTTGCTGGCGTTTGGCTGCCTCGGTGCTTGGATTCGTGTTGCTGGTGACTCCAGCCGACCATGCTCAAACTGCGCCACCCGCCCCACCAGCCAATAACCAAGCCCCAGCTAACCAGGCGCCGGTTAACCAGCCTCCGGTTCCCGGGTCGCTCGGTGCCGTTCCTCAAGCCCCGAGCGGCCAAGGCAGCGATGCGCAGAACAATGGCAATTTCACCATTCAAACCAACGTCAATGAGGTGAATCTCATCTTCACCGTCACTGACAAGCACGGCCGTTTCATCCCCAATTTGCAGCAGAGAGACTTTGCCCTGCTGGATAACCAGAAAGCTCCCGCGCAGGTTTTCAATTTCACCCAGCAGACCAACCTGCCCTTGCGGGTCGGCATCATGATCGACGCCAGCACCTCGATCCGGCAGCGCTTCGAGTTTGAGCAGAGCGCCGCGATCCAGTTTCTGCAGCAGGTAATCCGGCCACAGACAGACCTGGCCTTCGTCATGGGCTTCGACGTTACGCCCTACGTTACCCAGAACTACACCAGTGATCAGGATAAGCTTGAAGCCGGGATCACCAAGCTGCGCCCGGGCGGCGGTACTGCCCTCTTCGACGCCGTATACACTGCCTGCCGGGACCAGCTGATAAAAGTGCCGCCCTCGCAGCAGGGTTCGGTGCGCAAGGCGCTCGTCTTGATCTCTGATGGAGACGATAACCAGAGCCGCGCTTATCCTGACGACGCGATTAAAATGTGCCAGCGCGCCGAGACCATCATCTACACCATCAGCACCAACGTCAGTCCCAGCCGCGACCGGGGCGATGACGTGTTGAGAAAAATGGCCGAAGCCACTGGAGGCTACCCCTTCTTCCCCAAGCGGATTGAAGACATGACCGGCAGCTTTCACGACATCGAAGAAGAGCTGCGCAGTCAGTATTCGCTGGCCTATCGTCCCGCGGATTTCAAGCTCGACGGGGCCTTTCGCTCCATTTACCTGGTAGCGCTGAATCCCCACTACGTAGTGCGTGCCAAAAAAGGCTACTTCGCGCCGCCTAAGTCCTGAACTCCGTGCCTGAGCAGCTCCGGGCTTTACAGGCCACGGAAGAGCTCTCTACGAATGGCACGACTTCAATAGTCCCGCCAGGCACGGCCGAGAATATCCCAGGACCGTCGTCCCATAAGCGCTAGTTCGTTTAGGATGTTTTTCGTCAAAACTCCCGCAAAATTGTCATCCTGAGAGGCTGTGACTTTATTGATTTTCACGTGATTGTCATCCCGCCTGCCCCGGCTTGCCGGGGGACCGAAGCGAAGTGGAGGGGCCTGCTGTTTCTTTTCTGTCCATCCAATCTGACGGCCCCTAATAAAAGTCACCACCCTTGATTTGTCATCCCGAGAGCGCAGCCGAGGGATCTGCAGTGCGCCCCGGCTCCCGCACAAACGTCTCCGCTCCGTTAGTTCTCCCACAGAATCGTCATCCTGAGAGTCTGTGACTTTATTGACTTTTAGCGATTTTTGACCCACCTAAGCTCTTTGTTTTCAGTATCGATTTTTTTGTGAAACCAATAAAGTCACAGACCTCTCAGGATGACGATTACTGTGGAGAACTAACGGAGCGGAGACGTTTGTGCGGGAGCCGGGGCGCACTGCAGATCCCTTGTATCTAAATAGAGGCGGCATTTTGAGAATGTCGTTGCGCGAGACCCGAGGGCAAGTCCCATACTTGCGCGCCGCTCGATCCACGATTACATACAGTAACTGATCGCGATCGGCCTTCGCCTGCGTCTTGAGCAGGAAAGAAGCAGCGCGGCCGGCAAAAAAGCAAATCGCATCGTTTTCTCCGTCGCGCAAGTATATGCGCCGCTTCTTCGACACTCATCCCAGCATCCCCAGAAGTTCTGCCTGATCAATCACCGGCACTTTCAATTCCTTAGCTTTATCGAGCTTCGATCCAGCGTCTTCTCCAGCCACCAGGTAGTTGGTCTTCTTGCTGACCGAGCCGGATACGCGGCCCCCGGCCGCTTCAATCCGAGCCTTCGCTTCTTCGCGGGACAGGTCGGCCATAGTGCCGGTAAGCACAAACGTTAAGCCCTCAAGCTTTGTCGATTTCTTTTTCATCTCTGCCGTGAACGTCAGGCCTGAGTGGCGCAGCTTTTCTATCAGCTGACGGTTTTTCTCCTCGGCAAAAAATTCCTGGATCGCCTGGGCCACACGCGGGCCGACCTCGTTGACCGACTCCAGTTCTTCCACACTTGCCGTCATCAGGGCGTCCATTGAGCCGAACGCCTCGGCCAGCAACTGCGCCGTGCGCTCGCCCACGAAGCGAATGCCCAAGGCGAACAGCACCCGGTTCAACGGTAATTTCTTCGAATTTTCAATCTCCGCCAGCAGCGACTGCGCACTTTTCTTCCCGATTCGTTCCAACCCCAGGAGCTGTTCTTCGTTCAGCGAATAAATCCCAGCGACGCTGGTCAACATTTGTCGCTCTAACAGTTGCTCAACCAGCGCATCCCCGAGTCCCTCGATATTCATTACCTTGCGCGAAGCAAAATGCAGGACGCTCTCCTTCAGGCGGGCAGGGCAATCCACATTAATGCACCGGTAGTCCGCCTCGCCCTCCTCGCGCACTACCTCACTGCCGCAAACCGGGCAGGCAGCGGGGAAAACGAAAGCTCTTCTTTCCCCGCGGGTGCTGCGCATCGTCAACCACGGCCACGATCTTGGGAATCACATCGCCGCCGCGCTCCACCGTAACGTAGTCCCCGATCTTCACCCCCAGTCGCTCGATTTCGTCCGCATTATGCAAGGTCGCCCGGCTTACGGTTGTGCCGCCGATAAATACAGGATGCAGCAGAGCGACGGGGGTCAGCTTCCCCGTGCGCCCCACCTGTACCGCGATGTCATCGATCTGGGTAACGCCGGAGCGGGCGGCGAACTTGTAAGCCACCGCCCAGCGCGGCGCGCGCCCGGTATAGCCGAGACGCCGCTGCAGCGCCGTCTCATTCACCTTGATGACGACGCCGTCAATCTCGTAACCCAAAGCGTGGCGTTGCCCCTCCGCCCAGGCGACAAACGCCAGCAGCTCATCCATACTCCGCAAATGTTTACGGTGCGTATTGACGCGAAAGCCTGCGCTGCTTAATGCCTCCAGGGACGTCCACTGCTCCGCAAAAGCACTCTCTCCCTTTTCCAGCGCGAAGTAAGCGTAGAAGTCCAATCTCCGCTGAGCCACGATATTTGGTTCCAGCGTTCGAATCGTTCCCGCAGCGGCATTTCTAGGATTCACTGCGGGTGGGAGCCCCTGCTCTTCACGTTCCCGGTTCATCTTCAAAAAAGCATCGTCCGGCAGGATCACTTCGCCCCGCACCTCAAAGCCTTGCGGCAGCCGGGCGCGTTGCAACCGCTCTTTTGAAACCGAGAGCGGCACCGATCGTATGGTGCGCACGTTGCTGGTCACGTCCTCGCCCGTCACCCCGTCTCCCCGTGTCAGAGCCGTCTGCAACAACGCACTACCTGCGGGGCCGGGCTCATATTGCAGCGCCAGCGAAACCCCATCGATCTTCAACTCACAAACGAAGCTTACTTCGGCGCTGCCGATGAGCGACCGCACGCGCCGTTCCCAATCGGCCAGCTCCTGTTCGCTGTTCACGTTATCCAGCGAGAGCATGGGCCGTGAATGCGCTATCTTGGCGAAGCCTTCCTTGGGTTTACCACCCACGCGCTGGCTGGGTGAGTCGGGTGTGATCAACTCCGGATGGCGGGATTCGAGCGTGTGCAGTTCCCGCATCAGGACGTCGTACTCCGCGTCTGAGATCTCCGGAGAATCCAGCACGTAATATTGATATTCGTGGTGCCGGAGTTCGTCGCGCAGCTCGTCGATTCGCTTTCCGGCTTCAATCAGGCTTGCTGCGCTGCTGGATCGGGTTTCGGGCATAGCGTGCATTATAGAAACTGCCCGAAACCCGGGCCAATGTCATCGAGGATCACGCTCTCTTATGGAACCGGTCACGCATTTCCTTACCGGCGCATGCCTGGGTCGTTCCGGCTTCAATCGCGGGACGGCTTACGCTACGTTGGCCATGACTATGGCAGCCGAGGCTCCCGACATGGATATCTTTTGGGGTCTCCGCGGCCCGGTAGCCGGCTTCGGGCATCACCGCGGCATTACCCATACCTTTGTGGGAGCGCCCTTCGTCGCCCTCGCGGTGACCGGTGTGGTGTGGCTCTGGCATCGCAGCCGGCGCAAGCCGCCTGTCCTCCCGCCACGCTGGGCCCTGCTGTGGCTCTTATCCTGCCTGGCGGTCTTGAGCCACATCTTTCTCGACTGGACGAATAACTACGGTGTTCGGCCATTCTTTCCCTTCAATCCGCGCTGGTACGCGCTGGACATCGCCTTCATCATTGAGCCCGTCATCTTCGCCGCTTTGGTGGTCGGCTTGGTGATCCCGGCAATCTTCGGCTTGGCGGACCGGGAGATAGGCGCAGGCAAGCCCTTGTTCCGTGGCCGCGCTTGGGCCATTGGTGCGCTGGTACTGGTCGCCATCGACCTGGGCGTGCGTGCGGTGGAGCATCATCGGGCGCTGAACTTGATAACCAATACTCGATTCGGCGATCAACCGATGCTTCGCGTCGCCGCCGAGCCCTATCCGGTCACGCCCTTCCACTGGTTCGCGTTGGTCGAAACCCCCGGCTACTACCAGACCGGCTTGGTCAACACCTGGAGCGAAACGGTCGACACCAGCGATCAGAACGATGTCATCTTCAAGCCGCCGGTCACCCCTGCGGTGATGGCCGCAAAGCGCTCCTGGCTAGGCCGCGTGTACCTGGACTGGGCGAGGTTTCCCCTGGTTGAGGACCGGGGACACGCCAACCTGGCCGCCTCGAACGACCTGGCACCCGAGCCTCTAGACACAGCGGTTGAGTTCAGCGATCTCAGGTTTGCCTACCCCGTTCTCTCCCGTGGCAGAAGTGAGGCGACCCGCGCCCTTACCGCCTGGGACTACATCACCCCGAACGGGACCATCGACGCCATGGTCATGAACGGCCGCCTGCAGAAATGAGGGCGAGCACCAGTCCCGAAGGGACGGACTGGGTGCCCCAGGTCTTGCCAAAGCGTAGCCTTTGGCTGGTGGCGACTGTGGTGCGTAGCCCCTACGATCGCATTCTGCTCAACCAAGGGCAACGTTTCGCAATTTGGCATCGCGACCGAGCGTCAAACGTGGTGGGGGAGCCTCCCGCATTTATGCGGGGGTAGGAGTGCTGTAGGACACTCCGTGAAAGAGTCTCAAGTCGTAGATCACGCGCTTTCAGCGCCCGGCGAATGGCAGTCACGAACCAGTCCGAAGGAGTCGGTGTGGTAGCACAGAATCGGCGCAAAGCAGTAGTTGACCACGATTCGTATCGCTCGTGATTCTGCTGGTTAACTCATTCAGCTAAGTTGATGCTGTTACGACACAGCTCCGAAGGGACTGGCTGAGGGTAGCCCAGCACGCAGTCCTAGGTGGTCATTCTCAGCAGGGCCAGTCCCGCAGAGCCTGCCCTGAGCTTGTCGAACAGGAACACTGAGAATGGCCAGACTGACCTGGGTGAGACTGGACGCCCGCTACTCGGGAAGCTTCGCCAACACCGTATCGACCCCGCGTCCCCGCCGTTTCCACACCGTCCGCCAGACCCAATAACCCAGCGCGGCAAGGATCAAGGTCAGGCCAGCCACCAGGCCAATTCGATGCTGGGTTGCCAATCGTTCCGTCATATGCACGATCTCCGGCCCGTACTCGATGGTCAGGATCGCGGTGATCATGTTCCGGATCACGCGGCCAATGAAGACTGCCAGCAGAAAATTGCTGACCCTCATTTCGAACACCCCGGCGGCAATCACAAAGAGTTTCCAGGGCGTGGGAGGGGGCAGGATCGAAGGGATCGTCATGGCCAGAAATTCTTGTTTTTCGAAACGATCCCGCAGCTGTTCAAACCGGACCCGGTTAATCCGCTTCATGAGGAAAAGCTCACCGCCCGCTCGTCCCACCAGGAAGAAGACCAAGCCGCCCAGCGCCGATCCAGCCGCCGAGACGATGACATAGAGGTAAAAGTGCGCCTTGTCGGCCCAGACATACGTAGCGAGAATGAGGTCCATCGGCACCGGAAATGCTGCGGCGTCGATGAAGGCCAAGGCGCCTGCTCCCCAGAAGCCGAGAGGTTTTAACACCGCCAGCAGCCAGATCTCGTATTTCGCAAGGAAATGGAGGATTTTCTTCAAGATCGACCCCGATCGTTGTGGCTCTGTTCAGAAGAGATGATCCAGCCCTGATTCAGGCGGAGTTCCCGGGAGCTTTTCTTCCGCCCCATGGTTTTCGTGGTCTGGGGTCGCTGTTCCTTCGAGCACATTTAAAGCATGTGGAATCATCGAAATAACCGATTCCAGCGAAGCTTTGGCGCCGCCCGGGCTGCCGGGCAGATTCACAATCAAGGATCGGCCTCGGGTACCCGAAACCGAGCGGCTCAGGGGAGCAAACTGCGTTTGTTTCCTGCCCTCGGCCCGCATCACCTCCGCGAATCCATCCAGGATCCGGTCGCAAACGGCTCTCGTCGCCTCGGGGGTTACGTCTCGCGGCGATATACCTGTGCCCCCGGTCGTCACCACCAGGCTTGCCACCTCGCATTGCTGGCACAGCGCATCCTCAATTTCTCCTTGCACGTCGGGCACCACCAGGCGGCTGACTACGTGGAAGCCATGCACCTGAAGCAGCTCGGCCACTATCCGCCCGGACACATCCACTCGCTGCCCCAGGAAGCTGGAGTCGCTCACGGTAATGACAGCGGCACGCATCATAAGCAGTAGAGTCCTCGTTTGTGCAGTGGGACCGCACACTTTAACTCGGCGGCTGCACTGGAAACGATTGTAAGGGTTCTTTGTGAAGCCCTGATCTCGGCGGCATTCGAAACAATGAGAGAATGATAAGATCTGCGGAACCCATGGCCAGACGTTGCTTCGGGCCAGGATTGCAGCCCAAACTGCCGGCCAATGCCTTCAACCGAAGTTCCAACTAGTCCTCCCGGTCGACCGCCGGAGCCGTTCTCCAAGCGTAAGCGCGTGCGCTACGAGGAGTTGGACCCTGACGAACTCCTACACCTGATTGACAGGCTCGAAGACGAGCGTTCCCGTGCTTTACGCCGTGAAGGCATTTGGATCTCCGTCATCGCTCACCTGCTTCTCTTCTGGTTTCTCTTCTACGGCCCGAAGTTTCGCAGCCATCAGCCTCACGTCGTCAACCCCAATGACAACAAGAAAGACCTGACTTACCTCAACCTTCCGCCCGATGCGGAGAAACAGGTCAAGCCCAAGCCGCAGGCCCCACTTTCGGATAAGAACCGCGTCGCCAAAGCGCCCCATCCGACGCTTGATCGCAAGACCCTGCAACAGCTGGAGGCCATGCGACGGGCGGGCCCGCCGCAGCCCGTCGCCCCGCAACCGGCCCCCCCGCAGCCGGCTCCGCCAACCCCTGCACCCCAGCAGCAGGCGCAGGCCCGCCCCGCAACGCCGCCGCCCCCGCCGCCACCCTCTCAGCAATCGCTGCTCAATGAGCCCAAGCCTGCGCCCACCCCACCCGCCCGGCCCAACTTTGACAGCGGCCCGCAAAATGCCGGAGACGCCATCCGCCAGGCGGAACGGAATGCTGCTCAGAATCCTGGCGGCTCCTCCGGTGACTACGGACAGAATGCCCCCTCCCAGCATCCGGCCATGGGAGCCGGCGCGGACATCCTCAGTGACACCATGGGGGTCGACTTCGGCCCTTACATGAAGAGGGTGATCGCCGCCACCTATCGCAGCTGGATCCCCATCATCCCCGAATCCGCGCGGCCGCCCCTCGACAAGCAGGGCCGCGTGGGTGTCCGTTTCAAGATTTATCCCGACGGCAGCGTGAAGGAGATGACCCTCGAGTTCCCCTCCGGCGACGTCTCGCTGGACCGCGCAGCCTGGGGCGGGATCACCGGCGCGGCCCCCTATCCGCCCCTACCCAAAGACTTCAAAGGGCCATTTCTGGAGCTGCGGTTCGGCTTCTACTACAACCTGGACCCGGACAAGTTTCGTTGAGGGAAGAGCCTCGCTGTGCCATTTGATCCTGAGTTCCGCAAACGCCAGATTTACGGCCTGTTGGTGGTAGCGGTCATTCTTCTGCTCGCCGGCCTGGGCCGTTCATCCTTGCACGAGCTCTTTCCTCCAGGGTGGTGGAGAGTTTGGTAGAGGAAGCGCGTTTACTGGTCGTCATTCTGGGCCCGACCGGCAGCGGCAAAACCTCTCTTTCCGTCGCCCTCGCCCAGCGCTTCGAGGGCGAGATTGTCAGTTGCGATTCCGTGGCCGTCTACCGCGGCCTGGAGATCGGCTCCGCCAAGCCCTCAGCCGAACAGCGTGAGCTGATACCCCATCACCTGCTCGACGTGGTGGATCCCGATGCCTTCTACACCGCGGGAGACTACTCTCGAGCCGCCCGTGAGGCCCTCTCCGGCATCGTTGCGCGGGGCAGGCTGCCTATTATCACCGGAGGCACCGGGCTGTATCTCCGTGCCTTGCTGCAGGGCCTGTTTCCCGGCCCGCAACGGTCGCCGGCCCTGCGCGATCGCTTGCTGCGCAAGGCGGAAACGCGCGGCCCGCTTTCCTTACACCGCATCCTCAAGCGCCTCGACCCAGTCTCGGCTGCCCGCATCCACGCCAACGATACCGCCAAAGTCATCCGAGCCATCGAGGTGACCCTCGCCGCTTCCCGGCCCATGTCGGAGGCCTGGAAGGAAGGGAGGGAAGCACTGACTGGCTACCGCATCCTGCGTCTCGGCCTGGATCCAGTGCGCCCGCAACTCTACGAGCGTATTAACGCCCGGGCCCGCGCCATGTTTGCTCAGGGCTTGATTGAAGAGACGGGGCAACTCATTGCTCGCTATGGCCGCACGCCCGTGCTTGACTCCCTCGGCTACCGCCAGGCGGCGCAGCATCTCGACGGCGCGCTGACCCTGGAGCAAGCCATTGCCGCCGCCAGCCAGGGCCACCGCAACTATGCCAAGCGTCAGCTCAGCTGGTTCCGCCGCGAGCCCGAGGTTTGCTGGCTGAAGGGATTTGGTGACGATCCTTCCCTGTGCGCGCAGGCAGAGACCCTCATTGCCCAGCAAGGTCGCAGGTGAGCCAGGGTGGCGAAAGCGCAACGCGATCTGCTTTCCCCAGATACAATGAGTCTTAATTCAATAGCATCCGGAACAAAACAAAGAGCGCAAAGTCAAAGTAAAGAGAGCAGAGATCCGAAGGATGAATGTGCGGTTGAGCGTGGGCAGGGTGTGGAGTATAGAAAAAGGGATGCGCACCGCCGGCTGGTGCATGGTGTTTCTGGGCATGGTAGCCGGGTTCACGGGCTCCGCGGCAGCAGCAGAAAACACGGCAGCGACTCGCACCGCACTGGCGGTTGCAACTAACAATGCAGGTCCGCGCACCCGGGTGACACTGACCGCCCACGTGAGCGCGGATGCGGCTGGCGCGCCCTCGGGCGCCGTGAACTTTCGCTCCGGGGAAATGGACCTCGGATCGGCGCTTTTGGATAGCCAGGGCAATGCAACCCTGGAGACGGACAACCTCCCTGAGGGCGATCACCAAGTCGTCGCCATCTATCAAGGCGGGTCCGGTTATGTGCGCTCGCTTTCCACCCCTGCGCCGGTGCACGCCAACGTATCGACGGTGGCCGGATTCACGGTGGCGGCCACGCCCACAACGCTATCTACAGCGGTGGGGGGCTTTGTCACCAGCGTGGTGACCGTCACTCCGGTCAATGGTTTCAACGCCTATGTCAGCCTTTCCTGTTCCGGGCTGCCCTATGACACGACCTGCACTTTTACGCCGGTAAATGTGCAAGCGAGTTGCACCACGAGTGCCGCCGGCGTCCAGACCTGCACTCCCGGGACCAGCTCGATGCAGATCCAAACCCTCGCGCCCTCACCGGGACCCAGGATCGCAAACGCTGGGGACGCAGGGGTGGGACGTTATGCGTTTATCTTTCCGGCATTGTTTGGTCTTGTAGGTCTGGGTGGGTGCAAGCGCCGGGCCTGGCGCAATCTGGCGCTGGCCATGCTGGCATTTGCCGGAGCCATGAGCATGACGGCCTGCTCGCAGCGATATAACTATCTGAATCACGGACCGCCGGGAAACACGGGCACCCCAACCGGCAGCTACGTGGTCACGGTGGATGCGCAGTCTTCCAACGGCTCGTTCACCGTCACGCCTCCGACTCAGCCGCAGCTAACGCTCACCGTCACGAACTAGCTCTGGACGCTTACAAACTCCGCAATATGGACTAGCATGGAGTTGCAGGTGCGCCGGGCGGTCGCTGCTGAAGCGCTCGCGCGCTTCGGGAGAGGAAAGTCCGAACTCCGTAGGGCAGTGTGCCGGATAACGTCCGGGATTTGAGCGTTAAGGCTCAAAGACGGCCAGTGCCACAGAGAAGATACCGCCGCGGGCTTCATCGTCCGGGGTAAGGGTGAAAAGGTGCGGTAAGAGCGCACCGCGCCGTCTGTAAAGGCGGTGGCAGGGTAAACCCCACACGGAGCAAGACCAAATAGGGAGGGAATCCGCCGGCCAGACCCAGGCCGCGGATGCGTGCTGGCCCGGCGCGCTAACCAGGGTTCCGATCCCGGCTCGCCGGGACGGTGGGAAACCTCCGGGTAGGTCGCTTGAGCGGCGCAGCAATGCGTCGCCTAGAGGAATGATCGTCCTCGACAGAATTCGGCTTACAGGCCACTTGCAAACGCGGCCCCGCAGCTCTCACCGAGCTGCGGGGCCTCCGCTTTTGCCACACGGGCAACAATATGTTGGGTGCCCCATTCAAGCCGTCTTTTGGCTTGAGTGGGATAAATTGCTCTCGAAGTGCGACTTTCGCTTGCCGCGCTCACTCTGTCGCAGGGAAACGGCATCTCCCCCTCCCGAACGTGGCGCCCGCGAATCCATGCCCAGAGAGTTCTCCTCGGACCCTAGACAGCTCACCCCCGGGAACCAGGTAACCGTCTACACTCGTATCAACTCAAAGCGTGACTTGGCATGAACCTGATCGAAGCAGTCAAAATCGCGCTCCAATCCCTATGGGCGAACAAGCTGCGCTCGATCCTCACCTTGTTGGGGGTAATGATCGGCGTGGCTGCGGTCATCATGGTGATCACGCTGGTCAACGGCGCCAACAAATTTGTAGCCACGAAGGTCTACGGCTACGGTGCGGATGTCTTTACTGCCTCCAAACAGCCTTCTGTGGTCTTCACCGACGCGGAGTGGAACAAATACCAAAAGCGCAAAGACCTGAAGATCGATGACTACCGCGAAGTAGCCGCGAAGTGTAAGGACTGTGCCAGCACCGGCGCCATGGCGAGCGTTACCGGCAAGGTCGTCTACAACAGCCATTCCAGCACCGACACCAGTGTTCGCGGGTGGACCTGGACCATGCCTCCCATCTACAACATGAACATCGATCGCGGTCGCGGTTTTGTGCCTATCGACGAGCAGCACAACAGCAGGGTGGCCATCATCGGACCGGACATTGTGGACAACCAGATGGGATCGGTCGATCCCATCGGCAAGGAGATCCGGGTCGACGGCGGCCAGTACACGGTGATCGGCGTCGGGGAGCGCAAGGGCAAGACGTTGGGCCAGAGCCAGGATGACTGGGTGGCAATCCCGCTGACGACTTTTCTCAACGCCTATGGATCGAATCGCAGCCTGACCATCTATGCGCGCGCCAACGGAGTGGGCGATCCGCTGGAACTGGCCGTGGGCGAGGTGCGCACCATTCTCCGTTCCCACCGCCACGACCTGCCCGGAGCAGAAGACAGCTTCTCTACCGACACCAACAGTACGTTCGTCGGCATCTGGCAAAGTATCAGCTCCAGTTTTTTCGCCGTCTTTGTCTCCCTCGCCGCCATTTCGCTGGTAGTCGGCGGCATCGTCATCATGAACATCATGCTGGTGAGCGTGACCGAGCGGACCCGGGAGATTGGGGTGCGCAAGGCGCTGGGCGCGCGTCGTGGCGATGTCATGCTGCAATTTCTCATCGAATCGGCCACCATGTCCCTGGTCGGCGGCCTGATCGGCGTGCTTGCCGGGGTTGTCTTTGCCAAAGCCATCACCCTGATCATCGGCTTTCCCTCTGAGATTGAGCTATGGTCGGTAGCGCTGAGTCTCTTCGTCGCCACCGCGATTGGTATATTTTTCGGTGTCTATCCTGCACGCAAGGCCTCGCTGCTCGACCCCATCGTAGCCTTGCGATCGGAGCTATAGCATGACCATCGCCGACACCAAAGAAGCGATCGGGATGGCGATGGACACACTGCGCACCAACAAACTGCGCTCCGGCCTGACCATGCTTGGCATCATGATCGGGGTCACTACAGTCATACTCATCTCGTCCGTCATCAACGGGCTTTCGGGCAACGTCAATGGCCTGATCAAGTCGCTCGGATCCAATGTGTACTGGGTTTTTCGCTTTCCCGTCTTTGGTTCACGGCCCACGTCCGAGATGCTGGCCAGAAAGCAATTGACCTTTGAGGATGGCGAGGCCATGAGAGTGCTGCCTCACGTCGTCGCGGTCGACGCATCGCAGCAATACCGCTCGCCCACCGGCTCTCAGGGCAGTTTCTCCGTAAAGTACGGGAGCCACAAGATACAGAACACCACCCTGAATGGCGAGTCGGAGGATCAACCGAACGTCTACGATATCGACCTCGCCCAGGGACGTTTTTTCAGCCACCAGGAAGCCCAGCGAGGGGCCAACGTTGTCGTTCTGGGCTCGGATACGGCGCAGGAACTATTTGGCAACGACCCTGCCGTCGGCAAGGAGGTCCAGATCGAGGGGGATTTGTTTACCGTGGTGGGGGTCTTGGCGCCCCAGAAGCAGGTCTTCGGCGGGGGCAAAAATCCCATGGACAACTCCGCCCATTTTCCCACGCAAACCTTCCACAAAATTCATCCTGAGATCCTCGATCACTGGATCAGTGTCAAGTACGACGACGTCAAAAATAAAATCGCCGTTGAAGACGAGATTCGCGAACTGCTCCGCCGCCGGCGTAAAGTCCGGAGCGATCAACCGGACAATTTCGCCATCTTCAGCTCCGACGCCCTGCTGGTGTTATGGAATCAGCTCACCGGCGGCCTGTTCATCTTTCTGGTAGGGGTCGCGAGCGTAGGCTTGATGGTTGGTGGCGTCGGGGTAATGAACATCATGTTAGTGAGCGTTACCGAACGAACGCGGGAGATCGGCGTCCGTAAGGCGCTGGGCGCGACGCGAAAGAACATCATGTTTCAGTTCACGCTGGAAGCGGTTACGCTGTGTGCTCTGGGCGGTGTGATCGGCATCCTGGTGGGCGGCCTGCTTACTTTTGTGGTCAAGCTGATCATGGGCGCTGTGCTGCCGGCCGAGATGTCGGTAGCCTGGTCGGCCTCCGCTTTTGTCGTTTCCTGTGCCATTGGGCTTCTCTTCGGTATTTATCCCGCGTGGAAGGCAGCGTCGCTCGACCCCATTGTCGCCCTGCGCTACGAATAAGGGGTGCCTCGGCTAAACTAAGAGTCGCTCTATGGTGCCTATCGTTGTCGCCGCCATTACGACCATTCTCAGCTTGGCCGGTCTGGGCTATTACCTGCTTGCGCTGTGGAGCGCGCGCACCTTCCATCGCCAGCTGCGCCGGCCTTTGCCCGATTTCCAGCCGGGAGTCAGCATCCTCAAGCCGGTGAAGGGTCTTGACCCGGAGATGTATGCCAGTTTTGCCAGCCACTGTCAGCAGCAGTATCAGGGCCCCTATGAAATTCTATTCGGGGTGAGCAGCATGGCCGATCCGGCCGTGTCGGCCATCGAAAAGCTCACGGCCGAGTTTCCCCAGCGGACCATCCGCCTGGTGCTGTGCCCGCAATTGCTGGGCGCCAACGGCAAGGTGAGTAATCTGGTGCAGATGCTGGGCAGCGCGCAGTACGACTATATTTTAATCAACGACAGTGACATAAAGGTTTCTCCCCACTACCTGCGCCGGATCATGGGCTGTTTCCATCTCCCCAAGCAGCGCAACGGCCGCGTCGGCCTGGTGACTGCCCTCTATCGGGGCAAGGCGCACAGCACCATCGGCTCCCGCATGGAAGCGCTGGGGATTGCCACGGATTTTATCGCCGGCGTGCTGACCGCGCGGCAGATTGAGGACGGAATTCGCTTTGGCCTGGGCTCGACCCTGGCTGTCTCGCGTGAGGCGTTGGAGGCCATCGGCGGTTTGGAACCGCTGGTCGACTACCTGGCAGACGATTACGAGCTGGGGGCGCGCATTTGGCGCACTGGCTTTGAAGTCGCCTTAAGCGGGGAGGTGGTCGAGACCTTCTTGCCGGCCTATCGCTTCCGTCAGTTTCTGGCCCATCAAATTCGCTGGAGCCGCAGCACCCGTTTTTCAAGAAAGCTGGGTTACACCGGTATGGTCTTCACCTACGGATTGCCCTGGGCCTTCTGCAACCTGATCGCCTCGGGCGCCAGCCTAAGCAGTATTGCGCTGCTCAGTCTGACCTTATTGGCCCGGGTGGCGCTCGCCTTGGCGGTCGGTGTAGGAGTGCTGGGCGATCGCCAGGTGGTACGCGACCTATGGCTGCTGCCGCCGCGCGACGTGGTGGCGTTAGGCATCTGGATCTGGAGCTTCGCAGGAAACACCGTAGCTTGGCGTGGCCAGCATTTCTCCTTGAAAGACGGCAAGATGAGCCGCCTCACCGCGATCTAACGCCCCCGCAACGAAAAGCCATGGGAGCCCACCCTCACCCTCTGCACGTGCAACAAGAGGCTGGGTGCCCCATTCAAGCCGCGTTTGGCTTGAGTGGGATACGACGGCCCGTGACCCGCAACTCTTTCAGCCGCTAGCCAATTCCCCATGGAAGCGCCACCCCACCCTTTGTCATCCCTACCGTAGCCGAGGGACCTGCAGTTTCACTCAATTGCCAACCAATGCTCTCGCAAGCGAGGAAATTTCCTACTGTCGATTGCTGAGGATTTCCTTCCCCCCGCTCTGAGCGATCACAAAAGCCGGTCCGGGCAGCGCGGGAACCTGGTCCACCGGGGTCCACAGAAAAACCCGTTGCGGCCCACTCCAGAGCGGCTGAAACGATACATCGTCGTCGAAGATCTTCGGAGCATCCCTGAAGAACGAGCCATACCAGAGATCGGAAGAACGGCCGTCGAGAATCCTGACCTGACGGCGCAAATAGAACCCCAAGGTCGATCCGGCCTCGTATTCGCCATGGATCTCCACCACATCGCCGGCCTGCAACCTCTGTCCAATCGCATCCGCCAGAGCCTTAGAGGAAAGCACAGGCGAGAAGGTGACCAAAGCCATGTGCGCGGCGACCAGGAAAACAACCATCATGGCGAAAAGCGCATAGTTTCCCATCCGGACCCTGTTAGTAAACCGCAAAATCAGATTGGCCACCGTTCCCACCACCAGCGCAATCGCGGTCAGAATCAGCGGCAGCCGGAAGGCGCTCATGGCCCGCGTACTCAGATCGAGAAAATGACCCAGGGAGAGCGCATAATCTCCAGGGTTCTGCGTGAGTAGGCTGGATAAGTCCACGCCGGGGCTAGGGGGCTGGGCCTGTATAGCCAGGTACGCGGCGACCAACCCGCCGGTCGCTCCCAGCAGAAAAAGAACAATGGCGATGCGGCGTCCGGCGATGCGGAGTGGGTCGCGGGCAGGGCATTTCTCTTCGCGGGCCAGCCAGCCGCCGATCATTAGGGCAAGGGGCGGCAACGCGGGCAGTGCATAGTATTCCTGGCGCGTAGAGAAGCTGAAGAAGACCATCACGACCGCGGCCCAAATGCCAAGCAGTTTCCATCCTTGATCCTTGCGGACGGGGCCGATCGCCTTGAACACGAAGGCAATCCATGGCATCAGCCAGGCAGCAAGCAAGCCCCAGAACAGCAGTCAGCGGGACAGTGTCGTAGTCCCGCGGAACCCGCCGGTTGAGGTAGCGGAGCACCTGTTCGTTAATGAAATAGAACCAGAAGAACCCATGCACGTTTCCCGCTGCCGGCATGGTGCCGCCGGGGTTTCCCTGCGATGGATTGGCAATGCCTGCTGCGAGATGCCAAGGCACCGCAATCAGCAGGAAGACCAGCACGCTGGAAAGAGGGTGCCAGCGTCGCAAGTGTCCCAGATTCCGATTGAGCAACAGGAAGATGACGACAATGGCGACGGGGAAAACAACACCAATGAGCCCCTTGGTGAGCACGTTGAGGGCACACGCTGCGGCAAAGCCCCATGCGGTCGCGCGCGAAGGTTGTAACTGCTCAAGGGACATCCAGAACAGCAGCATGGCGAGTGAAAGCCACATGCAGACGATGACATCGGGAATGATGATGCGCGTGTAAATGAAAATGCCGACGGAGGTCAGCATTATCAGCGCTGCATAGAAACCGGCAATATCGGAAGCAAACATCCGGCGTCCGGTGGCGTATACGACCAGAAGCAGGGCCAGTGCAGCGATAGCCAGCGGCAGCCGAGCGGCCCAATCCTGGGGACCGAAGAGCGTGAAGCTGGCAGCCATGCTCCAGTACATGAGCGGAGCCTTTTCGAGATAGCGGATGCCATTGGCGTAGAGGGTAATCCAGTCCTGGCGCGCGACCATTTCCCGGGCAACTTCGGCGTGCACCGAGTCGGCATCATCCAGCAGCGGCGGGCTGAAGAGCGTAAAGCTTGCGTACAGCAGGAGCCAGAGGCCGGCAAGCGTGAGGATTATTTTCCTCGAACGATGTGTGAACCGCGAAGGTGCGCGTATTTCCTCTGCCAGCGCGGCCGGGACCGCTTGAAGTTGTGTGGCCACCCTCGGATGATACCCACATTCGATTTCTTTAGCGCCCCAATACAGCCGCTCCGCAATAAGAAAACCGCGCCCTGTAGCGATATAGTAAGGGCAGGTTCTTCGGGATCGCGAGCCCATGGCACTCGACGCAGCAGCGGGAAGAGGACCGGCGATTTTTCCGGCCAGCGATTTGCTGGGACCGGATACATCCCTCATCTACAACGACTGGTACCCGGCCATGCGTAGCGGCGCGCTGCGAGGGAAGAAGATGGCCACCGCCATGCTTCTGGGGATCCCACTGGTGCTGGGCCGCAAAGAGGACGGCGGCATCTTTGCCATGCGCGACAGTTGTCCCCATCGCGGCATTCCGCTCTCCTGCGGATGGTTCGATGGCAGCGCGGTCACCTGCAAGTATCACGGCTGGGTCTTCGAGCCGGAGTCCGGCCAGTGCATGGAGATCCCTTCGCTGACCAGCCAGGATGCCTATCCGCGGCGCATCTACGCCACCGCCTATCCCTGTCAGGAAAGGGATGGATACGCCTGGGTCTACCTGCCCCGGCCGGGCAGTGGACGGGTCCGCAAGGAGGTCAGGGAGGGGCTTCCACCCGTACCCCAACTCCCAACCTTTAGCGACCGGTACCGCAGCGCGCATCTGACCGCGGAACTACCCTGCAATGTGGACCACGGCATCATCGGGCTGATGGACCCGGCACACGGGCCGTTTGTGCATCAGGCATGGTGGTGGCGGTCCCGGCACAGCATCCACGAAAAAGAGAAGCACTTCGAGCCCATTCCGCAGGGCTTTCGCATGTCGGCGCATACGCCTTCAGCCAACAGCGCACCCTACAAATTGCTCGGCGTCTACGGCGAGCCGATCGAGACCACCATCGATTTCGTGCTGCCCAACCGGCGCTATGAGACGATTCGTTGTGGGCCCAAGTGGTTCGCCAGTCTCACCACCGTGACCCCCACCACTCCGGGCAATTCCCGCATCGATGTCTACGGCGCCTGGAACGTTTTCTACGGGGTGCCCTTCGTGACCGCGATCGCCAAATTCTTCGGCGATCGCTTTGTCCGCCAGGACCAGCTCACCATGGTGCAGCAGGCGGAGGGACTCAAGTTCAATCCCGGCCTGATGCTCATCGATGATGCCGACCGACCGGCGAAATGGTACTTCGCGTTGAAACGGGCGCGGCTTGAAGCCGACGAGACCGGCCGTCCGATGCAGCACCCCATGGATGGCCCGGTAACCCTCCGCTGGCGAAGCTAGTCGCTTAAGGAGCCATGGCCTTCAGTGCCAACGGCGCCAGTTCCCCTGAGGCGGAGCACACCGCGCGCGGCCAGCGACCCTTCCTCCACTACTAGTTGCTCCACCGCGATCGAGAGCTGACGGCCCAACTCGAGGAAGTTCGCCCTCCAGGCCTCTGCGGCCGAGGACTCCAAGCCCAGCAGGAAGCGGTCGGACTTGGTCAGCGTGTCGTACCAGATGTTTTGCGCCTGCCATAGGTTGAGCTCGAACGGCAGCTCGCGCAGGGTGCGAGCCAGGGTGAGCGCGTGATCGAGGAGCCCGGGCTCCAGCGGTTTGGCATGGAGCTGCACCATGGCCCGCTTCATGTGTTGATCGGTCAGGTAACGCAGCGCGTGGGTTTCCAGCACCACCCCGTCGGATTTAGCCAGAGAAATCAGCGACCGAACCCGCGCCAGGTCGATGGGCTCATCTTCCAGCGCTCGCCGCAGTCCGGCATTGATCGCGAAACCCGCAGCCATGGTGAGCGCCGGCGGCTTGGGGAGTCCGGAAGCATTCAAAAAGTGCAGCAGAGAAGCATGCTCCTCGTAGATCTTGACCAGGCTGTCTTCCACTTCGCTGAGCGTGGCATTGAGGATGACGCTCAGAATGCGCCGCTGGTCGTCCTTGAAAAGAGAAGCCAGGGAGTACGGGCTACCGCCAAAGAAGCTATCGATCAGGCGAACCACTTCGGGCAGATTCGCCTGCGTGACCGCGACGCTGCATTTCTGCTTGAGGTCGTTGAAGGCGGAGAGGTCTTGCGGCGTGGAGCGTTCCACCGCGGCGGTCACGTTATGATCGCCGAAATGCAGCGCCGCAAAGGAAACCTCCTCCGTCTCTTCCGTCAGGTTGGAGGTGATACGGCAACGCCCAATGGCGAGGCGTGAGCGGCCCGAGGTTACATTTTCGTAATCCAGACGGCGGATGGTATAGCAAAAAAGGACCGTCTCTTCGGGATAGCTGTGAAAGACCGAGGAAATGGCATAGTGCGCGGCCACCTGCTCCAGGTTGACCTCCATCGGCTTGACCAGATGCCGGTAAATATCACCGCCGTCTTTCCATGGCGGGCTGTTGCTCTTGGCATGGCGCAGGCGCTCCACAAATTGCCATTCGAATAAAGCGCAATTGAGGCCGAAGATGTCGGCGGCCAGGCGCAAGGCGCGCGCCGCATAAGCCATGATCTGAACCGTCTCGATGCCCGAGATATCGTCGAAGAACCAGCCACAGCTGGTGTACATCAACTGCGTGTGGCGCTGCATCTCCATCAGCTTGAGGATCAGCGTCCGTTCCTCGGTCGAGAGAGCGCGCTGCGCATGGGCAGCGAAGAACTGGTCGATCGCCTCCTCCGCCCCGGCCGTCTTGGCCGCGAGTATGACCGAGATGTAAGCATCGCGAGCGGCCCAAACATCCTTCAGCAGGCCGTGGGCCGCATTTTCGCTCAACGGAGCGACCGTATCCCGCAGCCAGTCGAGTGCTTCGCGCAGGGGTGCGCGCCATCGCTGGTTCCATCCCTGGCGGCCGCCATTGCAGCCGCAGTCGGCACGCCAGCGTTCGATACCGTGGGCACAACTCCACGAGGTATCCTCCACGATTTCCGCATCCCACTTGGGCGGAAACTGGGCCGCGAACTGCCCGTAGTTAGTCAATTTCGCCAGCTTCTTGTCTTCAATGAAGCGCAAGGCGTAGGAGAGCGCCATCTCTCCGTGGCGATGATGGTGGCCATAACTTTCGCCGTCGGTGGCCACATGAACCACCTGTGGTTCGGGATTGCTGGGGTCGAGGCCACGCGCCAGTCGCCAGGCAAACGTCTCGCCGTTGTTCAGCATGCCTTCGAAGGCGATGGCGCGCGATATCGGGCCGTTGTAGAAGAAGACGGTAATGCTGCGCCCATCTTTGAGCGGCACCCGGTAAGGATGGTTAGGATTCACCGAGGCATTGGGCGTCTCTATCCAGCGAGCGCCGGCGCCATCGAGCTTGGGCAGAACGGGTTGCAGGGTGCTCTCTGCGCGCTCGCGCACCCGGGCGCACTGGTGCGGCGCAAGAATGGTGAAGAGTATGCCATTTTGCGCCAACAGATCCAGGGTTTCGATATCAACCGCGGTTTCCGAAAGCCACATGCCTTCTGGGGCGCGGCCGAAGCGATGCTGAAAGTCGGCGATGCCCCAGCGTATCTGGGTGATACGGTCCCGGGTGATGGCCAGGGGCATAATGACGTGGTTGTAGACCTGGGCCAGCGCCGATCCGTGGCCATCGTAGCGCAGCATGCTTTGCCGGTCGGCATCGCGGATCATGCGATACGTGCGGGGCGCATTTTCTTCCAGCCAGGAGAGCAGGGTAGGCCCGAAGTTGAAGCTGATGCGCGAATAGTTATTCATGATGCGAATGATCTGGTTCTCGCCGTTGACGATGCGCGAGGCGCCATTGGGCGCATAGCACTCGGCCGTGATCCGTTCATTCCAATCGTGGTAGGGCGCGGCCGAATCCTCGGTCTCTACCGTCTCGAGCCAGGGGTTTTCTCGCGGCGGCTGATAAAAATGTCCATGAACGCAGATGTAGCGTTCCGCCGGCGCCGGATGGTCTGACATGCAGTTATGATAGCTGGATTTGTCCCGGCGGGTCGCATGGGCGGCAACTCGCAGGCCCGCCACAGGTACCAGCTGGCCACCGAGCGCCATGGTTTCCAGCGCGCCGCCCGGCGTTGCATCTGTTCCGGTTTGGGCAGCATATCGGCGGTAATGGGCTTTCCCACCTTGGTCCTGCCGAAGGTCAGCAGATAACCCTTGCGGACTCCGTAATCCGTCGCTGGAAAAACATCGGGCCGCCCCAGGCGAAAGATGAGCAACATCTCCGCGGTCCAGGTCCCAATTCCGCGCACCCGGCCGAGCCGCTCGATGATTTCCTCATCGGACAGGCGCCGGATAACGGCCAGCGAGGGCACTGTTCCGTCCAGGGTCTTGGCCGCGAGATCGCGCAGCGAGAGGAGCTTTGACCGCGAGAGGCCGGCCGCCCGCAGCATCTCCTCCGGGGCGGCAAGCAGCTGCTCCGGCTGCGGATGCAGATCGCCGAATCCAGCCAGCAAACGTCCCAGGATAGCTTTGGCGGCATTGGCGTGCAGTTGCTGGTACAGAATGGACTCGAGCAGCGCTTCGAAGGGTGAGTGCGTGCTTTTCACCCGCAGCGCAAAGGGACCGACACGTGCGATCAGAGCGCCCAGCTTAGGCGTCAGCGTTGGCCAATTGTTCGAGTGCAAGCGCTGTGTCGTAACGAACCGGGCGCAGGCCGTAGTCCATGAAAATATCTTAATCACCGAGCCTCGCGTCCGCCGGAGAAGCCGCTGACAAGAGGGCTTAGAGTTTGCGTGAACCGGAAGAAAAGCAGGTCCCTCCACGGCCTCCGTAGGGCCGACGCTCAAAGTAGCCGTCCGGAGGGCTGGGTTACTCCGGTCACCGCAAAGCGTCAACGGAGCGCCAGAGACGTGGTCCCACAGAATCCTGTCATCCCGACACGGACCTTCTTAGCCGTGGTGGAGAGCTGCTGAACGTCGAGTGCCCACGCAGCCCCCCTCTGCATATCTGCCGATTCCGAGAAAAGAGTACCGAAGATGTAAACAGTTCGCAGTTGCGCCGGCACTTCTTTCCCGCATTGGTGCTTTCTATACGGCCATAAATTTCCCTTCACGCCGCTCCCAGGGGTTGCCTACCCCCCGAGGTTTGCTGCTATATTCAACTTTCCAGGCATGATGCGGGGAGAGTGTTCCCGCGCCGTCGTTCTTGGATCCAGTCACCAGACAGAGTCATAGCGGATCCTTCTCAACAACACGCAATCTGAGGAAGCAGGGACCGACCCAATGGCGCAGATTTTTGACCGGAGTTCCAACGCGCTAGCCCGCGCGAGCCTGGTCTTGACAGGGTTGATTGTCATCGCCCTGGGAGTCACCCTGGATCAATTGCAGGGTTCTCCGTGGGTGACCAAGCAGGGACAGCGCGCCGAACAGCCGGTGCCGTTCAGTCACAAGCATCACGTCATGGGCCTTGGATTACAGTGCCAGTACTGTCACACCTCGGTGGAGAAGTCCAGCTACGCGGGCATCCCCCCAACCAAGACCTGCATGAATTGCCACGCGCAGATCTGGACCAACGCAGCCCTGCTGCAACCGGTGCGGACCAGCTGGGCAACGGGCGAATCCATTCCCTGGGTCAAGATCCACGATCTGCCCGACTTTGTTTACTTCAATCACGAAATTCACGTGAACAAAGGGATCGGTTGTTCCTCCTGCCACGGACGCGTAGACATGATGCCGTTGATGTATCAGCAGAACACCCTCCAGATGGAATGGTGTTTGAACTGCCATCGCGACCCGGCCAAGAACCTTCGCCCCACCAGCGAGATTTACAACATGGCGTGGGAGGGCCCCACATCGCAGAAGCCTGTATGGTGCGGGAGCACGGGTCTGAAAGACGGCGTGCCGACAGCGCAGACGGTAAGCTGCACCACCGTCGATCCCAGCCAGGACGGGCGCCCAGGTGGCCTCACTCAACATGCTGCCCGATGGACTCCATGGGCAAGTCGCCAGCGATGCGCCGGCCATGGTGATTCCGGCGAGCTTGCACTATGTGAAATTGACCGACCAGGCAGTCGCTGGGTAAATACCTGACCCAGCAGTACCACATCCGCACACCCCAGGAACTGAGCAGCTGCGAGACGTGCCACCGATGAGCAACCCAGGCGCTGCCAAATCCAGTGAGCAAAACTTGAACAACACGCAACCTCTTGACCAGGGAAGACGCGAAGCGAACATGGCAAACGAGACGACCCAGCAGGCCAAAATAACCAGGCACTCACGCTCGACGCTGCCAGGGCCAAACTTGCCGGCCAGACGGGAAAGACCTACTGGCGCAGCGTGGACGAGTTGGCCGACACGCCGGCCTTCCGGGAAATGGTGCAGCGTGAATTTCCTGCGCAGGCTGCGGAGTGGATCGACCCCGTCTCGCGGCGCGGATTCCTCAAGGTCATGGGCGCTTCCCTCGCCCTGGCTGGGCTCTCCGGCTGTACCAAGCAACCCGACGAACCGATCTATCCCTACGTCAAGGAACCGGAAGACCTGGTGCTGGGCCGTCCGGTGTATTTTGCCTCGGCCATGCCCTTCAACACCGGCGCGGTGCCGGTATTGGTCAAGAGCGACGCCTACCGGCCGATCAAAGTGGACGGCAATCCGGACCACCCCGTCAACCGCGGCTCCTCCGATCCATTGACCCAAGGCTCCTTGCTCGATCTTTACGATCCTGATCGCTCGCAGAGAGTGATCTGCCGCGGAGAGGTACGCGAGTTTGCCGCTTTTCTGGCTGTCTTCCGCGCCATGCTGGCCGACAAAAAGGCCAGCGGAGGCGCCGGCATCTACATTCTGAGCGACACCGTGACCTCGCCCACCCTGGCGGCGCAATGGAAAGCGGCGCAGCAGAAATATCCCAACGCCAAGTGGCTGCAGTGGGATCCGATCAACCGCGATTCCGCCTACTCCGCCTCGAAGACCGCTTTCGGCGATTACTACGACGCCCAGTACCGGTTGCAGGATGCGGATGTCATCGTCTCTCTCGACGCTGACTTTCTTTCCGGCATCACCCATCCCGGATTTCTTCGCCTGGCGGCCGACTACGCCAGCCGGCGCAAGCTGCTGGATCAAAGTGCTCCCATGAACCGGCTGTATGCGGTCGAAAGTGCTCCCAGCACCACCAGCTTCAAAGCCGAACACCGGCTGGCCCTCAAGGCCGGTGAGGTGGCTTCGTTTGCGGCGGCGTTGGCGGCTGCAGTGGGTGCGGGTGGGTCCAGTGCGCAACCGCCCTCCGGTCCCGCGGGCAAGTTTCTATCGGCCGTAGCGGCGGACCTGAAGGCCAACGCAGGCAAGTGCGTGGTCATCCCCGGCGAGCAGCAGTCGCCCGAGGTGCATCTGGCGGCGATTGCTATCAACCAGGCGCTGGGTAACGTGGGCAAGACGGTGGTTTACACCGAAACCGTAAATCCCATGCCATCGATCCAGGGGCAGGACATCGTCACCCTGGTCAACGACATCAAGGCGGGCAAAGTCGACTGGCTGCTGATCCTGAATTCCAATCCGGTCTACACTGCGCCGGTGGACCTGCATTTTGAAGAGGCCATTGGAAACGTGAAGACGACCGTTCACCTCGGCTCTCATTTGAACGAGACCGGAGTGGTTACGGAATGGCACATCAACAGCGCGCACTATCTGGAGAGCTGGTCAGACACCCGGGCCTATGACGGGACAGCAACCGTAGTGCAACCCCTGATCGATCCTCTGTACGGCGGCAAGTCGGCGCATGATGTGATCCAGTCCATGCTCGACGACCCCGACACCTCGCCTTACGATGCCGTGCGCAAGACGTGGCAGGCCAACCTGGGACCGGATGCGGACTATGGCTGGCGAAAGATACTGCACGACGGCCTGGTGGCAGGAACGGCCTTTCAGCCCAAGACAGTTTCGGCCAACACGGCTGCCCTTTCAGTCACTGCGCCCAACTTCCCCGACGGGACGGTCGAGGTTATCTTCCGTGCTGACCCCAACATCTACGACGGGCGCTATGCCAACGTCGGCTGGCTGCAGGAAATCCCCAAGCCGGTGACCAGCATGTCGTGGGACAATGCGGCGCTGATGAGCTATCCCACGCTGGCGAAATTTGGCCTGGCGGAGCAGGACGTGGTGGCCATCGAGTCCAACGGCAACACGGTCATGGCTCCGGTGCTGGCGGTTCCCGGCCACCCCGATGGTTCGGTTACGGTGTATCTGGGCTATGCGCGCCGCAATGGGGGCCGCGTGGCCGGTGGGTTGGGCTTTAACGCGTACGCAATTCGCAGCTCCAACGCCCTGCTGTTCGCTTCTGGCGCGACCATGAAGAAAACCGGCCAGACGTACGAGTTCGCCGTAACCAAGAGCCACTATCAGGATCACCGCTCCGCTCGCAGCCGGTGGAGAAGGTTCGGGCAACAATTCACTCGAAGGCGACGAGGCTGCGACTCGCGGCATCATTCGCTACGCCACGCTGGACGAGTTCAAGCAGAACCCCAACTTCGCCCATGAAGGTGAGGACACTCCCGAAGATCCGGATCCTGACACCAGCATGTTCAGCAACTGGCGCTACGACAAAAACGCCTGGGGCATGGCTATCGACATGAACTCCTGTGTCGGGTGCAACGCCTGCATCGTGAGCTGTTACGCGGAGAACAACATCGCAGTGGTGGGCAGGCACAACACCCAAACCGGCCGCATCATGCAATGGATTCGCATCGATACTTACTTCGAAGGCGATTTGGATGCGCCCCGGGCTCACTTCCAGCCCATGACCTGCCAGCAATGCGAGAACGCGCCCTGCGAGCAGGTGTGCCCGGTGGGAGCTACCGTGCACTCGCCCGAAGGTCTGAACGTCATGGTTTACAACCGCTGCGTAGGCACCCGTTATTGCTCCAACAACTGCCCCTACAAGGTGCGGCGTTTCAACTTCCTGCTCTTCTCCGATTTCGAGACCGAGAGCCTCAAGCTGATGCGCAATCCGGATGTCACGGTACGCAGCCGCGGGGTCATGGAAAAGTGCAGCTACTGCGTTCAGCGCATCTCCGCCGCCAAAATTTCGGCGGACAAGGAAAATCGCGATATCCGCGATGGTGAAGTGGTCACCGCTTGCCAGCAGGCTTGCCCCACGGGCGCCATCGTCTTCGGCAATATCAACGACCGCGCCAGCAAGGTCAGAAAACTGAAGCTGCAGCAGCGCAACTACGGCGTGCTCGCGGATCTCAATACTCGTCCGCGCACGACGTACATTGCGGAAGTCTTTAACCCCAACCCGGAACTGGCCGAGGCGCGCGCTGAGCACGCGCCTGCGAAGAGCTGAAAGGTTAGCGCAGCATGGCGACCAAACCAGAGTTACCCATAACCGATCCCCAGTTGGATCCGAAGACAGGCGAGTTTCGGGTTATCGCGCCCGGATACACCTTCAAATCGGTCACCGATGTTATTTCGCGCATCGTGCTCACCCCCCACACGCCCCTGGGTTGGTTCTTCGGCTTTACCCTGGCGGGGAGCATTTGCCTCATCCTGTTCACCGCAGTGACTTGGCTGTTCCTCAAGGGTGTCGGCATCTGGGGCCTCGACATTCCCGTGGGCTGGGGCTTCGCCATCATCAATTTCGTTTGGTGGATCGGTATCGGCCACGCCGGAACACTGATCTCGGCCATCCTGTTGCTCTTCAAGCAACAGTGGCGCAACTCCATCAACCGGTTCGCCGAGGCGATGACCATCTTCGCCGTGGTCTGCGCCGGCATGTTCCCGCTCATCCACGTCGGGCGGCCATGGCTTGGGTATTGGCTCTTTCCTTACCCCAACACCATGAATGTGTGGCCGCAGTTCCGCTCCCCGCTGCTGTGGGACGTCTTTGCGGTTTCCACCTACGCCACCATCTCTGTGGTCTTTTGGTACATCGGTATGGTTCCTGATTTTGGAACCATGCGCGACCGGGCGAAAAGCAAGTTTGCCCAATACTTCTACGGCATCCTCTCGCTCGGCTGGCGCGGATCCGTCCGGCACTGGATGCGCTATGAGACAGCCTCCCTGCTGCTGGCCGGGCTGGCGACTCCGCTGGTGTTGTCCGTCCACACCGTCATCAGCTTCGATTTCGCGGTGGCCGTCCTGCCGGGCTGGCACACCACCATTTTCCCGCCCTACTTCGTCGCCGGCGCTATCTACTCCGGCTTTGCCATGGTGATCACGCTTGCAATTCCGATCCGCAAGTTCTACCACCTGGAAGGCCTGATCACGATCCGTCACATCGACAATATGGGCAAGGTTATGCTCGCCACTGGCTTGATCGTGGCGTATGGCTACTCGATGGAGGTTTTCATGGCCTGGTACTCCGCCAGCCATTGGGAATACTTCATGATGTGGAACCGCATGTTCGGGCCGATGGGCTGGTCATACTGGGTACTGATCACCTGCAATATCGCCCTCCCGCAATTGTTATGGCTGCGCAGCACACGGGTAAGTCCCGCCAAAATGTTCATCATGTCGCTGATTGTTAATACCGGCATGTGGTTCGAGCGCTTCGTCATCGTCGTTACCAGCCTCTACCGCGACTTTCTTCCCTCGTCCTGGGGAACCTATCGCGCCACCCGCTGGGATTACGGCACGTTCCTGGGCACGCTGGGCTTGTTCACCGCGCTGTTTTTCCTGTTCGTGCGCTTCCTGCCCATGATCCCCATGTCCGAGATCCGCATGATGCTGCCGCAGGCCAAGGTGACGGAGCCAGAACCGTTGGAGGCGGGTGACTGATGCCGATACGCGAAGGAATCTACGGGCTGTTGGCGGAGTTTGATACTCCGAGCGAATTGGTGGCGGCCGCCAAGACCGCCTATGACGCAGGCTGGCGGCGAATGGACTGTTATACCCCTTACCCGGTGGAAGAGGCGGCAGAGGCGATCGGTTTCCATCGCAACTACGTGCCCCTGATCTGTCTCGTCGGCGGACTCATGGGCTTGGCTGCCATGTTTCTGATGGAGACCTGGGTGTCGGTCCTCGCCTATCCGCTAAACATTGCTGGCCGTCCGCTCTTTTCCTGGCCGGCCTTCATCATCCCGGCTTACGAGTGGACCATTCTGTGGGCGGGTCTCTCCGCCGCCTTCGGCATGCTCGCCATGTGTGGCCTGCCGACGCTCTATCACCCGCTCTTCAATGCGCCCAATTTTCGTACCGGGGCGACCGTGGACAAATTCTTTCTTTGCCTGGAGGCAAACGATCCCAAGTTCGAGGTGGTGGAAGCGCGCAGCTTCCTGGAAGGCTTCCGCCCGGCTTCGGTGGTGGAGGTGGAGTATTAATCCCATCGTTTCATTCTCGACCTCGCAGCCGACGCCAGTCTCACTGGACGGGTGCCCCAGGTTCTCACCAGCGTACCTGGGACGAAAAAGATGGGCGAAGCCCAACCACTGGCAAGCACTTGTGCTAAGCCTGGCTGCCCTCGCAAGCGCCGGCTGTCGCCAGGACATGCAGAACCAGCCCAAATTCGTTCCCCAGCGCAGCACCACCTTTTTCGCCGACGGCCGCTCCGTTCGGCCCCAGGTTGCGCACACCGTGGCCCGCGGACAGTTAGACGAAAACAGCTTTTTCTTGACCGGCCTGATCGACGGTAAGGAGGCCGACGCGCTTCCTTTTCCAGTTTCCATGCAGGTGCTGGCGCGGGGCCAGGAGCGGTTCAACATCTACTGCACGCCCTGTCACTCCCGCGTGGGCAATGGCGCCGGCATGATTGTGCAGCGAGGCTACAAGCCTGCCGGCAATTTCCACTCCGCGCGCATTCTGGCCGAGCCGCTGGGCCACTACTTCTACGTGATGACCCATGGATACGGCGCTATGCCCGATTACTCCGCCCAGCTCACACCGGCCGACCGCTGGTCGGTAGCCGCGTATATCCGGGCGCTGCAGATTAGCCAAAGCGCCAACCAGTCTGAGGTTCCTGCTGGGGTTCAGGTTCAGAACCTCAAGGACATCGCTGAGCGGGAGGGATTTCCCGACTCCTTTGCTCAGCCCTGGTCGTTGCCCGCGACCGCGGTCTCCGCCCAACCGCCCGATCCCAGCCAGGGAACACCGGGAATGGCCCCAGCGACGTCAGATAGCCCGGTCCCTGGGTTGAGCCAGCAAGGCATTCCGGCCACCAGTGGCAAGGCAGCCGCGCCGCAGGGCGGGAAATAGGAAGAAGATATGGCTCACGAGCACCACGCAAACACGCTACCCTCCGAGCTGAATGCTCCGCTGCTGCTCAATCAATGGCGGCGCCGGGCGATGGTCGTCGGCGCCATCTTCGCTGTTCTGTCGATCGTGCTGGCGCTCCTGGCCGCGATCGTCGATCACGACGGAATCGATCACCTGCTGCGCTCCTATTTGCTCGGATACATAATCACCTGGGGCTTCACGGTGGGCGGTCTCGCTCTGCTTATGGTGCAATACGTGAGCGGCGGCAAATGGGGCTTGCTGCTGCGCCGTCCGCTGGAGGCGATGTCGCGCTGCCTTCCCCTGGTCATGGTCCTGTTTTTGCCCATCGGCTTCTTCATGAAAAAGCTGTACCTGTGGGCAAAGTACAGCGACGCCGCGGAGGCCTATCGCCAGCATCTGATCACCCACGAGCAGGCGCATGCCATTGCCTACAAGCACCCCATGCTGAACGTGGGCAGCGTGTGGATACAGTCAGCGGTCTGCTTCGCGATCTGGTTCGTCTTCATGCACCTGCTCAACAAGTGGGGATTGCAGCGCGACGCCGACCTTCATCCCAACGTGCGCTTCTGGCAGGTGAGGCTCGAAAATCTCAGCGGCTTCGGCATCCTGGTCTATTCCATCACCATGAGCGTGGGCGCCATCGACTGGGTCATGTCGCTTGACCCAACCTGGTACTCGTCCATCTACGGGCTCATGTTCCTGGTCGGGCAAGGCTACGCGGTCCTCGCGCTCTCCATCATCACAGTGATTCGGCTTTCCCAGGTGGAGCCGATGCACACGCTACTCCGCAAAACCGAGCAACACGACTTGGGCAAATTGGCTTTCGCCTTCGTCATGTTGAATATCTATCTGGCCTTCTCCCAGTTCCTCATCATCTGGTCCGGCAATTTGCCGGAAGAGATTCCCTGGTATCTCGACCGTATTCGCGGCGGCTGGGGCGTGATTGCTTCGCTCGATTTCGTATTCCACTGGTTCATTCCTTTTACGCTGCTGCTCTCGCGCGACCTGAAGCGCAACAAGGAGCGGTTGATCCTGGTATGCAAGATCATGATCTTCGCCCGCTGCTGGGATATGTTCTGGTTGATTGAACCGAACTTCGCCGATGCCCGGCGGAACCTGCACTTCAGCTTTGGGATCCTGGAATACGCGACCGTACCGGTGGTCGTGATCTCGCTGTGGATGTGGTTCTATTTCGGCCAACTGGAGAAGCGGCCGCTGATCCAGACCAACGATCCTCACCTGGAAGAGATTCTGGAGGCTGACCATGCCCACGCATGATCCCCATTATCAAGATGACCCAAAAGCACCGCTGGCTGACTCGCCCGGCTATGAAGTCACGGACGTCAACGTCAACGGCATCGTCGTTTTTCTTGCGTCCCTGGGCGCCTTCGTCGGGGTCTTCTTCATCTTCTGCTTCGGCATGGGCAAGGTAATCAACACCGCCATTATTAAGAGTGACGGGCCGCCCAACAAATGGAATCAGATTGGGTCGCAGCCCAGGGGTAAGCGTGAAGATCTGACATCGAATGCGGTCATGGAGCAGCAGCAGCTTAACCAGATGGTGCAGCGCTTTCCCACCCCTCGCCTGCAGACCGATGATGGCAACGAGGAGATCGCAGAAATGCACGCCCGGGAAGATCTGTTGCTCAACTACTACAGTTGGGTCGATCGCTCCAGCGGAAAGGTGCGCATCCCGATTGCCCGCGCGATGCAGTTGATAGCGCAACATGGCCTTCCCGTAGCCGATCCGGAGCACACCGAAACACTGCTGGCGGGCGACAAGGCGCCCGTGGTGCCCGTACCCCTCACCGATGGCTTCGCCCGGACAGGCTACGAGCAGCAATATAGGGAGACCGTAGAGCAACAGCAGATGCGGGGTGAAAAACCAGGCGAGCAGGCAGCTCTCACGGTGGGCGCCGCGGCAAAGTAAACCGCCAGGCCGCAGCATTCGCAGCGGACCGCGGGGCGACGATACCATAGAGGTAGAAGGGCAATTGGGTGTTGGTATGCAGATGAGAGAGACAATTCGATCGATCGGCGCAAGCGGCTGCTTTGTGCTGGCGGCGTCATTGCTCTTGGCCACCGCAACGCCCGCATTGGCCCAGGTAGCTCCCTACGGCGAGAAGACCATGGGTGATCCGGCCATGGATCGGCTGCCGGACATTCTCAACACGGTCAAGATCGAGCAGCGGCTAGGCAAGCCCTTGCCCCTGGATGCTCCGTTTCGCGACGAGACCGGCAAGGCAGTCAAGCTGGGAGACTACTTCGGCAAGAAACCCGTGATCCTTTCACTGGTCTACTACCAGTGCCAGATCCTATGTGCCGAAGATTTGAACGGTCTGGTGGGCGCGCTCGAAATGGTGCACCTGACCCCGGGCAAAGATTTCCAGATCGTCATCGTGAGTATCGATCCAACCGAAACTCCCGCGCTTGCGGCATCCAAGAAGGCTGAGTACGTGAAACGCTACGGCCGCCTGGACACCGCAGACGGGTGGCATTTCCTGACCGGCGAACAACCGGCGATCAAGGTCCTGGCGGAGGGCGTCGGCTTTGGCTACGTGCGTCTACCGCAGCCCGCCGGCAAGCCCCCGATGTTCGCCCACGCCAGCTCCATCGAGGTGGTCACACCCGAAGGGCGGATGGCGCAGTACTACATGGGGGTCGAGTATTCGCCCAGGGATGTGCAGCTAGGTCTGGTCGAAGCGTCACACAACACCATCGGCACGCCGGTCGACAATATCCTGACCTACTGCTACCGCTACGATCCGAAGTTGAACCGGCATAGCCTGGTGGTCGCCCGGATCGTACAGATGGGCTGCCTGCTTACCTTCCTGGGCCTGGGCAGCTTCATGGTGGTGAATTTCCGCCGGGATTTCAAGCAAGCAGCGGAGCAGCAAACGCTACCAACGCGAATAGGTAAAGGGTAACGATGCATATAAGTCCAGTGCTGTGGCAGTTTCTCATCAGGTGGCTGACGAACTCTGCCCTATTTCCGCCGGAAGCCTCGGCGATTTCGCCCCAAATGGACGCTTTCTACTTCTTTCTGATAGCGATCTCGGCCGTGGGCATGATCGCGGTCATCATCCTGGTCTTCGGCTTCTCCATCCTGTATCGCAAGGAGAAGAATCCCGTTGCCACCCAGATCGAAGGTTCGACCCTCCTCGAGGCCACCTGGACCATTATTCCGCTGGCCCTATTCATGATCTGCTTTGTCTGGGGAGCGCTGCTCTATTTCCGCATCTACGATCCACCCACCAACGCGATGAATATCTACATCGTGGGCAAGCAGTGGATGTGGAAGGCCGAGCACCCAGGCGGACAGCACGAGATCGACTCCCTGCACATTCCCATCAACCGGCAAGTCCAGCTGACCATGATCTCGCAGGACGTCTTTCACAGCTTTTCCATCCCCGCCTTCCGGGTGAAGCGCGAAGTCATCCCCGGCCGGTATTCGACGGTGTGGTTTGAAGCCACTGCGACCGGAACCTACCATCTCTTCTGCACCCAATACTGCGGTACGGATCACTCCGCGATGATTGGCGAAATCGTCGCCATGACCCCGGATGATTATCAGAAGTGGGCTGCGGGCAGCACCAGCGGCGCATCGCTGGCGCAAAATGGGGAGCGCCTCTTCGCCAGCCTGGGCTGCAATTCCTGCCACTCGGGCGAGGCCAGCGCACGCGGCCCCAACCTGGCCCAGGTTTATGGCTCCAGGCTGCAGCTGACCGACGGATCCTACGTCACGGCCAACGATGCCTATCTGCGCGAAGCGATTCTCAACCCGTCCACCCGCGTAACCGCGGGCTACGCGCCGATCATGCCGACCTATCAAGGGCAGGTGAGCGAAGAGGGCCTTATCGACCTGGTCGAATACATCAAGAACCTCAATTCGAACTATCGAATCCAGCAAACGTTGACAGCGAGTCAACTCTCCACCGGGCAAGCCGGCGCGTCCAGTACTGGCCCGACCTCTGCCCCTATGAACTACCGCACCCAGGAGACGCTGGGCGCCGGTCATGCTGGCCCAGCAAAGTCGGGCACGGCGGCACCTAAAGTGCCCGGGACGGTGAACCAATGAGCACCATTATTACGCTTCCAAATCAGCAGGATGCGCAGCTGCCGAAGCTAAGCTACCTCAACAGCGAGTACGGGATAAAGAGTTGGCTGCTTACCGGCGATCACAAGCGCATCGCCATGCTGTATCTCTTCTCGATTACGTTCTTCTTCTTTATTGGCGGAGCCTTTGCCGGGCTCATCCGTCTGGAGCTGTTGACTCCGCTGCCGGACCTGGTTGCGTCCGACACCTACAACAAGCTCTTTACCATGCACGGCGTGATCATGATCTTCCTCTTCCTGGTGCCGTCGGTTCCGGCAACCGTGGGAAATTTTGTCATCCCCATCATGGTCGGTGCCAAGGATCTGGCCTTTCCCAAGATCAACCTGCTGAGCTGGTATCTGTATGTTGCCGGCGCATGCTTTTTGGTCTTTGCCCTGCTCAATGGCGGCGTCGACACCGGCTGGACCTTTACCACTCCGCTCAGCACCCACTATGTCAACACCCATGTGATCACGGCTGCCATGGGGGTCTTCATCGCCGGTTTCAGTTCCATCTTTACCGGCCTGAACTTTATTGTGACCATCCACCGCATGCGCTGCCCAGGAATGACCTGGTTCCGCTTGCCGTTGTTCTGCTGGTCGAACTACGCGGCCTCGATCCTGATGGTTCTGGGCACGCCCGTACTTGCCATCACGCTGGTTCTGGTCATGCTCGAGCGCACCGTTGGCATCGGCGTGTTCGATCCGACCAAAGGCGGCGACCCGCTGTTGTTTCAACATCTATTTTGGTTTTATTCCCATCCCGCCGTGTACATCATGATTTTGCCCGGCATGGGAGTGATCTCCGAGGTAATTAGCACCTTTTCCCGCAAGCGCGTCTTCGGCTACACCGCGGTGGCCTTCTCCTCGGTGGCCATCGCGGTTTTCGGATTCTTTGTCTGGGCCCATCACATGTTCATCATGGGCGTATCCAATTACTCAGCGCTGGTTTTCTCCCTGCTGACCATGCTGGTCGCTGTACCTTCCGCGATCAAGATCTTCAACTGGGCGGCCACTCTCTATAAGGGATCCCTCACCTTTGAGACCCCGATGCTTTACGCCTTCGGCTTTATGGGGCTGTTTACCATCGGCGGCCTCACCGGCGTCTTTTTAGGGTCCCTGGGCATGGACATCCATCTCACCGAGACCTACTTCATCGTCGCCCATTTCCACTTTGTGATGGTGGGCGGCATGTTGATGGCTTACCTGGCAGGCGTCCACTTCTGGTGGCCCAAGATGACGGGCAGAATGTATCCCGAATCCATGTCGCAGTTGAGCGCGGTCACAACCTTCATTGGATTCATCCTGACCTTCTTCCCCCAGTTCATCGTCGGCTATCTGGGCATGCCGCGCCGCTACCATGCTTATCCGCCTGAGTTCCAGGTGCTGAATGTCCTGTCGACAGCGGGCGCCACGGTTCTCGGCATTGGCTATCTGCTACCTATGCTTTATATGCCCTGGTCGCTCAAGTACGGTAAGATCGCGGGCAGTAACCCCTGGCAGGCGACTGGCCTGGAATGGCAGATTCAATCTCCGCCGTTGACAGAAAACTTTATCGATATACCAATCATGGATCACGAGGCGTACGACTATGACTGGTTGGAGCACAAGACTGCACACGAGGTAACGGCCGTTGGATAGTCAAGCGATCGCAACCGGGCACGCAGATCCCCACGAAGTCCATGACGAAGCGCATCCTGCTTACCTGCGCCACCATTTCGTTACGGTGGGGCAGCAGCGGGAAACCGCGAGCTTCGGGATGTGGCTCTTTCTGCTGACGGAAATCATGTTCTTCGGCGGCCTGTTCATGGCCTACCTGCTGTATCGCAACTGGTATTACGACGCCTTTGTGGCCAGCAGCAATACCTTGGGCATCGGGCTGGGGACGACCAACACGGCGGTTCTGATCCTCTCCAGCTTCACCATGGCCATGGGCGTCTACTCGGCGGAGAAACGCAATCGCAAAGGGTTGCTTATTTCGCTCAGCCTCACCATCTGTTTAGGGTTGGTCTTCCTGGGCATCAAGAGCGTGGAGTATCACGAGAAATACGTTGAGCACCACATCCCCGGGGCAAGTTTTAGCGTGGAAGACTTTGTCCATCCCACCGACAAGCGGGATGTCCCGCTAGCGCCGGATATGGCGCAACATGCGCAGCTCTTCTTCTTCCTTTACTTTGCCATGACCGGCATGCACGCCCTGCACATGATCATCGGTATCAGCATTTTGTTCATTCTGCTCTACCAGGCGTGGCATGGGGCGTATGTCAACGGGCATACCTCGACCATCGATAACTTCGGACTCTATTGGCACTTCGTCGATATTGTCTGGATCTTTCTTTTTCCGCTGCTGTATCTCATCAGCCGCCATCCTTTGAAATAGCTGGTAAAGGAGAGCCGTCATGTCCGCTCCTGCAGAACACGAACATCACGTCGTCGGGCCCAAAGTGTACCTGCTTATCCTGTGTGCGCTTATGGTGTTGACGGCGACCACAACCGGTGTCGCCTACCTCGATATGGGTATCTTCAACCCAATCATTGCGCTCGCTATCGCCTGCCTCAAGGCAGTGCTGGTCATTCTGTTCTTTATGCATATCCGCTACAGCTCAAGAGTGATGATGCTCACCGTAGGCGCCGGCTTCTTCACCTTCCTGGTCTTGATCACCATGACGCTGTCGGACTATATCAGCCGCAACTGGGGTCTCTGGTAGCTTCTAATCCGACGTCAGTAGCGGACGGCGTCCCAGGTTCCCCCGATTTCCTGTGAGATTGTTGGCGTTGTCGAACTCATGCGGCTTTCTTTACTGAAAGCCGCACAAACTGTCATTCGCACCGCGTACCTGGGACGAATAAGGTAGCCTTAGGTGTCTGGGTGAGAAACACGCTCGCCAAATTAAGTCCCGGAGGGACGGCTGAGAGTAGCCCAGGACGTAGTCCTGGGTCAGCATAGCCAATGAGTAGTCCCGCAGGGACGGCTGAATGTTACCCAGGACATGGTCCTGGGTCGGGTGCCCCGAATCGCGGAGGTAGAAGTACCCAGGATTGCATCCTGGGTAATTTTCAGCCGTCCCTGCGGGACGTCAATTTGGAGAGTTGTTCTCCAGACTCAGACACGGCTCAGCTCACATCCGCTTTTAGCCTGTTCCCTCCGATGACATCCGACCCGGCAACAGACCGTGATTTACCCGAGGCGTTGCGCAAGATCGCTGACAACCCCCGAGTTCTTGTACGCCGCGCCGGCCCCCTGGCGCCGAACGCGAAATGCGTCGTCTATTGGATGCAGCGAGCGGAAAGAGCCCTGGACAATCCCGCCCTCGACATCGCCGTTGCTGTTGGCAATGCCCTCAATCTGCCGGTCCTGGCCTACTTCTCCGCCATCTCGAATTTTCCCCATGCCAACTGGCGCCACTATGCCTTCTTGAATCAGGGCCTGCCCGACATAGAAGAGGATCTGCAACAGCGGCAGATCGGCTTCATCGTGCGTCGTCCGCCGAAAAACTCCCTGGAAGCACTGCTGGCAGAAGTGAACGCGGCCATAGTTATCGGCGATGAGAATCCCTGCCGTGAGCCGGAGCGTTGGCGGAGAGTATTGGCCGGCCGTCTACGCATTCCCTATTGGACCGTGGACGCCGACGTGGTCGTCCCATCCAACTTATTTGCCAAGGGGATGTATGCCCTGCACATCTTCAAGCCGAAACTCTACGCTGAGCTGCCAAAATTTCTGCTCCCCCAGCCCGTGGTCAAACCGCACCGGGAATGGAAGCCATCGCAGCCCTTGGAGTCGTTTGCCGTGCGCGAGGATGTCACGGAAGGCTGGAAGAAGCTGGATCGCTCCGTTGAGCCAGTCGAAAGTTTCACTGGTGGCACCCATGCAGCACTGAAGCGTCTGCACGACTTCGTGGATAAAGATCTTGCCGCCTACGACCAGGCACGCGACCATCCCGAGGTGGATGGCACCAGCCGCCTATCGCCTTACCTGCATTTTGGCCATATTGGCCCGATTACCATCGCCCTTGCGGTCGATAAGGCACTCAAGGAAGGCAAAGTTCCCCAGGCCGCCCGCGATTCGTATATCAGCGAGCTGATTGGCTGGCGGGAGCTGGCGGTGAACTTCGTCAAATTTACCGAAAACTACGATTCGTTTGACTGCGCCGAGCCCTGGGCCCGCAAAACGTTAATGGAGCACGCCCGCGACCGGCGGGAGCATCTCTACTCCATCGAGCAGCTGGAACGCTCCCAGACCCACGACGAGCTGTGGAACGCGGCCCAGAACCAGATGGTGAAGTTTGGCTGGATGCACAACCGCATGCGCATGTACTGGGCAAAGAAGATCCTGGAGTGGTCTCCTGACCCGGCGAAGGCGTTCGATACCTGCGTCACCCTGAATGATCGCTACTTCCTGGACGGCAGAGACCCCAACGGATACGCGGGGATTGCATGGTCGATTGTGGGCAAGTTCGACCGGCCCTGGTTTGAGCGCCCGATCTTTGGCACCATCCGCTATATGTCCGCTGCTTCCACCGGCAAGAAGTTCAATTCCAGCAGGTACATAGAGAAGATGTCAGGGGATTTTACGCAAACTGGCTTTTGGGCCCAGGAATAGTGCGAGGTTGTATCGGTATGCTATTTTCAAGATTGGTTTCCGACCGCCCGTCTCTCCCCTGAGTCCAAGCGGCAATTGCACTAAGCTGCGGTACTCGTTTGGTGTAGGAACCGCTTTGGGGAACGAAGGCATGGCGAAATATCTAATCACAGGAATCGCGGGCTTCATTGGTTCATCCCTGGCAAGAGCCCTGGTAGAGCGCGGGGAGCAAGTCCGCGGTGTAGACAACTATCTGACCGGGAAAGCGGCAAACCTTGCCGGCATCGAGGGACAGATCGACTTCCGGGAGGCGGACCTGCGCGACGCTGCTGCCATGCGCACCGCCTGTGAAGGAATCGACTACATACTGCATATGGGAGCGCTGCCCTCCGTCCCGCTCTCGGTGAAGAATCCTGAGCCGAGCCATCGTTGCAATGTTGATGGAACCTTCCATGTGCTCGAGGGTGCGCGGGCAGCGGGCGTTAAGCGAATCATCTACGCCGCATCCTCCTCCGCATACGGGGATCAACCGGTGCTGCCCAGCAATGAATCGATGCGCCCCATGCCCATTTCACCCTATGCAGTCCAAAAACTTGCCGGCGAATACTACATGAACAGCTATTGGCAGGTGTATGGGCTGGAGACCGTGAGTTTGCGCTACTTCAACGTCTTTGGGCCGCGCCAGGGAGCCGATTCGCCGTATAGCGGGGTGTTGGCAAAATTCATCCAGCAGATGCTCGTGGGGACGCGCCCGACCATCTTCGGAAATGGCGAGCAGGGACGGGACTTCACCTATATCGAAAATATTGTTTCCGCCAACCTGCTGGCCTGTGCGGCGCCGGCGGACAAGGTAGCGGGCAAGGTCTTCAATACGGCCTGCGGCGGCCAACACACACTCAAAGAGATATACCAGCTATTGGCAGAGTTGACCGGGTTTGACCGCCCGCCGCTTTACGCTCCGCCACGAACGGGAGACATCCTTCATTCGCAAGCCGACATTTCCGCCGCCACGGAGGCCTTTGGATATCGCCCCGTGATTGGAGTGAAAGAGGGTTTAGTGCGCACCGTGGAGTGGTATCGCGATACGCTGAAACTGCCGCTTGGCTCAACGCACAGCACCTACCGTTGAATCCCAGGAGAAACATGTTGGTCGACCAGCAAAGTCTGACACAGTGGTTGTCGCTGGTTGAGAAGCGCGAGCTGCGGGTGGGAGTGATTGGCCTCGGCTATGTGGGGCTGCCGCTGGTTCTACTCTTCAGCCATGAGGGATTTCGCGTTACCGGCTTCGATATCGATGCAGCCAAGGTGGAGCGCCTGAATGCAGGTGAGTCTTACATCCATCGTATCGATCCCCAACAGATCAAGGGTGCCCAGGATAAGGGCTTTCGTGCGACCGCCAACTTCGCCGAGATCGGGGAAGTCGATGCAATTCTGATTTGCGTGCCGACGCCGCTCAGCGATCACCACACGCCGGACATGAGCTACATTACGGCGACCATGGATTCGATCGTTGGCCATCTACGTCCCGGCCAACTGGTAGTCCTCGAGAGCACCACTTATCCCGGCACGACAGAGGAGTTGATCGCACCGGCAATTGAGCGTGCGGGCAGGGTCCGGGTCATGCGCGAGGCGATGCTCACCGATGGCGTCCTGGTGGCGTATTCTCCGGAGCGTGAAGACCCCGGTAACACCAGCATTGACCGCCGCGACATTCCCAAAGTAGTCGGTGGATTAGGGAACTTGGCAGCGGAGGCCGCCGCCGCCCTGTATAACGCCGCGTTTCACCGCGTGATTCGCGTCTCCACGCCGGCCGCGGCGGAGATGACCAAGCTGCTCGAGAACATCTATCGCTGCGTCAACATCGCGCTGGTGAACGAGCTGAAACTGCTCTGCCTGCGCATGGGCATCGACATCTGGGAAGTGATCGCGGCGGCCGCGACCAAACCCTTCGGCTTCCAGCCTTTCTATCCCGGCCCGGGGCTGGGCGGCCATTGCATTCCCATCGATCCCTTTTATCTGAGCTGGAAGGCAAAGGAATTCGACTTTAGCACGCGTTTTATTGAGCTTGCCGGTGAAGTGAACGAAGCCATGCCGTATCACGTGGTGGCTGCGGTCTCTTCCGCGCTCAATCAACGCAGCAAGCCCCTCAAAGGATCGCGCATCCTGGTGCTGGGTTTGGCTTACAAGCGAGACGTGGATGATCTGCGCGAATCTCCTTCGCTGTCGATCATCGAGATGCTGCAGCAGGAGGGCGCCACTGTCAGCTACAACGATCCCTTCTTCCCCACCGTGGGACGCGGACGAAAATACAATCTGAACATGGAGTCGCAGCCGCTTGAGAACCTTGGCGGTTACGATTGCGTGCTGATTGTCACCGATCATACTTCCTACGATTACGCCCGCATCGTCAAAGAATCGCAGCTCGTGGTGGACTCGCGCAACGCCACCCGCGGCCTGCAGTCGGAAAAGATTGTGAGATGTTAGAGCAGGCAGCCAGGCCGGAACCGATGACCCGAACGCGGCGGTCATCAGGGATGGTGTGGACGCTCTCACTCTTTGTCGTTTTCTGGGTGAGCTTTTTTATTTTGTACCGGCGCTTTCCCTATTTGAAGAATGGCGCGGACGTGGTTTTCACCGCTAAATTGAACTGGGAGGGCGGGGGATCGATTTTCCCCGCTGACCCCCAGGTGCTCCGCCTGGCTATTTTCGGCAACAGCAAAATTCTTGCCGGATTTGTGCCCTTCCTGTTCGATCAAATGGCTGCGGCGGATAACCTGAAGGTGTCTTCTTTCAATTCCGGCTTTCCCGGCAGTGACCTGGTCATACCGCCGCTCCGGGCAATGTGTGAGCGGGGGCAGGCTCCCAACATACTCCTGCTCACCCTCCCCTGGAGAGCGGATCCACCCCGGCGAAGCTTCTTTCGCTTCGTGACGGATGACCACGCCGTCATCCAGGCGTTGTTTCCCTTCCGCAGCATGGCCAGAGATGTGAGCAGCTTTCTGCTGAATGCTCCGCGCAATGGCGGCCCGGTGGCCTATTACAAAGAAGCCGAAAAGGACGCGACGGAAGTCATCGCCAGCCGGGGATACTACTTGATTTCCGAGCAAGACCGCTTTCCAGGCGGCCGGCTTCCTGACGATTTTCATCTCCCGACGGATCAGCCAAACATCGTAGTTTCCCGTACCCCGGGTCCACCAGGATCGGACCTTACCGAACTAAACCAGCTGATAGGCCGCTATCATATTCGCTGTTACTATGTGCCGTTTTACTTGCGCATTGGAGAAGCAGCCGCCCCGCCCGATTATGACCAACAGTTTGCTGCCCCATTGGAACGGCTCACTCCGTGCAAAGTCCTGGGCCCCGTCTACTACTTGTATCCAAACAGGCTTTTTTCTGATCAGACCCATCTCAATCGCGCCGGCGCCGAGGTTTACACGGCAGCCCTGTTTCACCTACTCGAAAACAAACTGAAGTAGCCCGGGTGCCCATCGCGACTTCGCTGTTTTCAGCTTTGAGCATTTCTCCGCCTGGAATTCATCCAATGACTAGGGGTGGGCCGCCGTTTGCCGAAAGTCATCGCCAGATTGCTCCTTCGTTGCTCCCCAGAGGCCCCAGGGCGGTAAAAGAGTTTGCACATCCCTCCCGAGGCCCTAAACTAAACTAAGAATTGGACAAGTTCGTCCCCGGGGTTGGACGGGGCTGGGTCGATGGTAAAGGAGTCAAACCTGGCAGGGGTCACCGGCTGTGCGCCGGCCGACTTTCTGCTTCCAGAAATTATGGGTAAGCGTTCAGGTCTTTTCTTGGCAATCCTGCTCATTTTGAGCATGGCGCAGGTCAAAATGCCAGTTGCTGCTGCGCAGTCCACCAGCTCCGACACGTTGGACTGCCCTTCCGGTGTTATTTCCTCAGTCGATGGAAGTTGCGTGGGTGAGGAGGAGAATCCAGGGCAGACTACTGGCCAGCAGGCCAATCCATCGGGCGCCTATGGAGGCGCAGGTGTTTCCACCAGTCCACTGTTGAGTCAATATCCGGGACTGCAAACCCAGGGCATGAATAGCCGGATTCCGGAATTCCGCGATCTCGGTGGGTTGAATAGTTCCCCCGCCCAACTGGACGCGCTGCAAGAGGCTCAGTCGCTGGCGTATCAGAGCGTTCCCCCTCCGACAGACTTCCAACTGATGGTTCGTGCTTCCCTGGGCCGTCTGCTTCCTGTTTATGGCGACTCCCTCTTTCGCCGGCAAGTGCCTTCGACCTTTGCTCCTATCCGCAACGCGAATGTAACGCCCGACTACGTCCTCGGACCGGGTGATCAACTCATCATTCGCATTTGGGGCCAGGTCGATTTCAACGCTCAACTCACCGTCGACCGCTCAGGTGCGATTTATCTCCCTCAGGTAGGCGAGATCCACGTTGCCGGCCTGCCTTACTCACAAGTTCAGGAACATATCCGCGACGCCGTCAGCCATATCTACAAAAGCTTCAATCTCGAGGTGGAGATGGGGCAGTTGCGGTCGGTCCAGGTGTTTGTCGTGGGCCAGGCCCGCCGCCCCGGTACCTACACCCTCGGTGCGCTCAGCACCCTGGTGACCGCGCTGTTTGCCACCGGGGGCCCCTCCGTCCAGGGATCTCTGCGTGACATTCAGCTGCGACGGAACGGGCAAACCATCACCCACTTTGACTTGTACGACCTTTTGATATTCGGCGACATGTCCAAGGATGCTCCCCTGCTTCCCGGCGATGTGATTTACATCCCTCCGGTTGGACCGCAAGTGGCGATATCCGGCGAGGTCCACGTTCCCGCCATCTACGAACTCAAAGGTTCCACTTCCGTGGAGCAGGCCCTGCAGTTTGCCGGAGGCTTATCGTCCACTGCGTCTCTGTTGCGAGCGTCGCTGGAAAGGCTGGATGCCCATACCAGCCGCACCGTCATCGATGTGACGCTCCAGGGCGCCGGGTTGGCGACTACCCTCCAGGGCGCCGACCTTCTCCGCGTGCTGCCCATCTCTCCGCAGTTCCAGAACACGGTACTGCTGCGCGGTAATGTCGCGGAACCGGGACGGTTTGCCTGGCATCCGGGCATGAAGCTGAGCGACATTATCCCCGACTCCCAGTCACTCATCGTGCGCGATTATTGGCAGCGCAGGAACCGTCTGGGGATCCCGGGTCCTGAGTTCAAGCCGGAATACGCCAGCAACCCCGACTATTTTCCCAGGAATTCCGGTGGCTACCAGACAGGAACTCCCCAGTTCGACAGTCGCGGAGTTCCCATCTTCACCACCCCTGGCGCACCCAACCCTAATCAGAGTCCACAGAATAGCGGCCAGAACAATCAGAACCCTAATCAGAACTCCGGTCAGAACCAGGCCTACAACCCGAACTGCGTGCCTTCCAGCAACCCCAACCCGACCCAGAATCTGGGGATATTCGGCGCTGCCAGCGGGTTGTCCAACCCCCAGAATAATCAGCAACCCTGCTACTCCAACAACGGCGACAACACCAATCTCGACAATGGCACCGGCACCCGTTCGCTGGCCGATGAAGAACAGGCATCCACCATCAATTCACCGCGTCCTCCCTTGACCGTCGCGCTCCCGGTTCCCGAGATCGATTGGTCCTATGCTGTCATCGAGCGCATGAACCCCCAGACACTCACTACGTCCCTGGTGCCATTTAATCCCGGCCAGCTGGTGATGGGGCACGATGCGGCGCAAGATTTGCCTTTGCAGCCGGGAGACGTGGTTACACTTTTCTCCCAGGCGGATATCAAGGTTCCGCAAGCGGAGCGGACCAAGTTCGTTCGCCTGGAGGGCGAATTTCAGCATTCTGGTATCTACAGCGTGCTGCCGGGGGAGACGTTGCCCCAACTTGTGGCCCGAGCGGGAGGTTTCACGCCGCAGGCCTACCTTTTTGGCTCAGATTTTACCCGGGAGTCGACGCGCGTCCTGCAACAGCTGCGCCTGAATGACTACCTGCAAAATCTGGAATTGGAGATCGACCGGGCAACGATCGCCTCTGCCGCCAGCGTCGGCACCGTGGACCCCGCAGCCACCGCCGCCTCCAGAAGCCTGGTAGCCAGGTTCCGGACTATACGCGCCACCGGCCGCGTGGTCCTCGATATACCGCAGAATGCAACCGGAATTGCGAGTTTGCCAAATATACAATTGGAAGATGGCGATCGCTTCGTGGTTCCTTCCAAGCCCAGCACGGTGAATGTTGTAGGTGCGGTGTACGACCAGAATTCATTCCTGTTCAAGAACACCCAGCCGGTGGCGGCTTACCTCCGGTTGGCCGGGGGACCGACAAAGAGTGCCGATGGGGACGATTCGTTCATCATCCGGGCCGACGGCTCGGTGGTGAGCCGGCATTGCAGAGCGGGGTGTTCGGCAATACCTTTGCGTCGATGCGACTCAATGCGGGGGATACTGTGGTGGTTCCTGAAAAGGTACCCCGGCCTTCTGGTCTGAGGAACTTTATCAATTACACCCAGATCTTCTCCCAGCTTGCGCTCGGCGCAGCGGCGATCGCTGTGCTGCAGTAATGGAGTCGGCTGTATGTCTACGGTGAGTGAAGTTAGCCATGAAATCCCGACAGAGAAGGACAGTCCCGCGCCTCGGGAATTTGACATTCTCGACGTATTGCTCATCCTCGCCGCTCGCAAAGGCACGATTTTCCTGGCGACCGTGGCTGGTCTTGCGCTCGGCATTGGGCTGGTGTTCCTGGTCAGACCCTCCTACACCGCCAAGGCGTCTATCTTGCCGCCCACCCAGGATCAGTCGAGCGGTAATGTCATGATGGGGCAATTTGGCGCCCTGGCATCCATGACTGGGCTGGGCAGTTCGCTCGGAATCAAGAATCCCGTCGATCTGTACATCGGTATTCTTCAAAGTCAAACCGTGACCGACGAAATCATCAAGCGCTTCCATCTGATGGAGTTTTACAACACGAAAAAGTGGACAGATGTGCGCACTGCTGTGCGCGGCGCTTCCAATTTCGTCGCCAACAAAGATGGCATGATCGACATCTCCGTGACCGACCACGATCCCCGGAAAGCCGCCGATATGGCCAACGCCTATGTCGACGAACTGTACCGCTTCAATAACCGCCTGGCGATTGGCGGAGCGTCCCAGCGAAGACTTTTTTTCGAGCAACAGCTGCAGCAGGAGAAAGACAGGTTGGCCGACGCTGAGGTCGCCTTGAAAAAAACCGAGGAATTGACGGGTGTCATCGCGCCTTCCGGGCAAACGGAAACGGTCATCCGGCAGGTGGCGCAGTTGCAGGCGGATATCACTTCGCGTGAGGTCCAACTGGAAGCCCTGCGAACCTCTTCTACCGAGCAGAACCCCGATGTCATCCGCCTCAATACAGAACTCGCCAGCCTGCGCGGACAATTACGGGATCTGGAAAGCGGAACGACGAAACATGCGCCGGGGGATATTTCCATCACCGCTGCGAATGTGCCCCAGGTCGGGCTTGAATACATCCGCAAAGAGCGGGACGTAAAGTATCACCAACTCCTCTTTGACCTGCTCGCCCGCCAATACGAAGCCGCCCGGATGGATGAGGCCAAGGCTGCTCCAGTGATTCAGGAGTGGACCCGGCGCTGGTGCCGGAAAAAAAACTGAGGTCCATGTGGTCTTCGGGCCTACGACCGGCGCGCCTCTGGCACCATTCTGACGACCGGTGGGTGCTGGGCAGCTTTGTCTATCGCCGGCTGGCAGAGGATGAGGCACAAGGCCGAAGGCTCGCTTTGTTGAGGCAGGAATTCGAGGTTGTGCGGCTCGCTTGCCGGGGCCCGAAGTGAGCTCAGCAGAAGCGCCTCCCGGCAGAAAAGGCACAATGCAGATTGTGACCGTGGTTGTACTGTACAAGCGAGCCCCCGGCGAAAGCCAGACGATCAATGGTCTGGCGGCGGCGTTTGAACGAAATCCCGAGCTTCTGGATTCGTTTGTGATGTTCGTTTGGGATAACACCCCGGCCCCGATCGCTGATCCGAAGTTTCCCTTTCCCTGTATTTACCGGCATGGGGGACGCAACCTGGGAACCTCTGGCGCTTACAACCGTGCGCTGGAGTTCGCGGAGTCAGTGGGAGCGTGCCTGGTTGCTGCTCTTTGACCAGGATACGACCATCTCGCCGGAGTTTCTTCCCGGCATGCTGGCCTACAGCAAGCGTTTTCAAAACGATCTGGAAATCGCCACCGTCGTGCCTTTTATCCATTCCCACGGAACGCTCGTGTCGCCCGGTGCGGCTGGGCAGATTCAATCAGAAACAAGCAAATTCCTCCGTACCGTTACCGGCATCTATCGGCCAGAAGGCATACGGCGTCAACAGCGCAACGTTGATGCGCGTCGCTGCCTTGCGAGAAATCGGAGGCTATAGTGAAGAGTTTCTGGTTCTATCTCTCCGACGTATACGCCTTCCAGGCAATGTATCGGGAAAGGCAGATACATGTACATCGCCGGCGACCTGCACCTGCAACACTCCATAGCCGCCCTCGGATTTCGACAAGGAAATTTCTTCCTCAGCGCTACCGCAACTTCCTCGCCGCCGAAAGCGCCTATGTCGATCTGTACTTTTCCCCCGCTGGAGCAGGTCTGCCATCTGCTGCGGCTTCTTGTCCCGCACCATCCGGCAATACCAGCGCTACGAAAACAATAAACCTTCGCGAAAATATGCTGGGAGTACTTTTGCCGGCGGCTCTTCCACAACCGCATGGAACGAATCCTGGGTTGGCGAAAGCAACTCGCACAGCGCGACATCCCGGTCATCGAAGATGGGCGGGTGATCGGGTGACCGGCGACCATCCCCAGCGCAGGCAGTTGTCGATGAGTGTCGACGGCGCCATCGCGTTATTGACAGGGTTGATTCTGGTTAATTACTGGATCAGCCGTTCGGTTCTCTATCCTCCGCTGCTGTTTTGCGGGATGTGGTTTCCTTGATTTGTCGCTCTACCGGCTCGACCTGACGCCGATCTATCCCCTGCACTCCGAAAACCATCGGGATCATCGGTTTAGGCGCCGTCCTGTTCTCTATGGGCGGGGGGCTGGCGATGCTCGCCCCCAGGAATCTGTTGCAGGCGCGGATGATCATCACTCGATTTCCCCCCCGAAACAACATCGTCAAGCCCGCTGTGACGTTCTTCCTCTTTTGTGGGCTTTCGTCTCGCCGCTGTCGAATCTGCTGGCCATGGCTGCTCAGGGAACGGGGTAGCACGATTTTCCAGCGAGCTCGCACCGGCGGCGCGGCGGCGGGACAACTCTCAGGGGCAAGTCCGCTGGAAACTTATTTCATCTTATGGGCGTTATACGCGGCTCCGTTGTTCCTGCTTGAGCGGCGCGACTGGAATTTCCGGATCATGGCAGGCATAGCGTTCATCGCCAGCATTCTGAGCACCGGACGCCTGCTCGCTCATGCTGATTTCGTCGCTCACCTGCGTTCAGCTCATGATCACGCACCGGCACACGTTCCTGGCCGCCTTCAAGTTCGCGCGCATCCCTATCTTCATCTTTCTTTGCCTGTATTTTGGCTTGATCTTCGTGACCAAGGACACAAGTGTATTCAACGCTGGGATAGGAGAAATACTGCTCATGTTCCTGGTGGGCTACATCGTTGGCCCAACAGCCGCTCTTGACTACATTTTGCAGCACCGTCCGGACTACGCCGTTGGCTCAAATCACACTTTCAAGTTCTTCCTGAGTATCTTTTCGCACTTGGGCTTGGTCGCCTACCAGCCACCACCTCAAGACAACTTTATTTTTGTCCCCCTTTTCCGACGAATGTGCTCACCGTCTACCGCTATTACATCTACGATTTTGGCTTGTACGGGGCTCTGACGGTGATGGCAGTGATCGGTTCGCTGCAAACATTGGTCTATCGCAAAGCCCGTTCCGGCAGCAAGCTGGCGATATATTTCTTTGCCATCACCTTGTTTGAGACTCTCATGGTGATTTTCAGCGACGAGTATGCGTCCTTTGGCGCTTACATTGACTCGCTGGCATTCGCCGTCATCTACATTGTCTTACGATCTCTCCCCATACGTATTCTCCCTAGACTCACCTCGGGGTATGGCATCCGTGGCGAGAGCGATCTTACGGTGTAGCCAGCGAGTAGGGGCAGCTCATTAGTGGGAATTTATGGATGCACTACGGTGCAGTAGATCGTTCCCCCGCCGGTCGCGGTATTGCTGAGCGCCGTTTCGGACACGCGGAATTCACCGCCGGCAGTAGGTGGGCTAACCACCGTGGCCACATTGACGCCTTGAGCACCCACGACCGAGCAGCCTGCTACGTGGTAACTCGCATCCGCAAATGGGATCGGATTTACCATGGTCGCTGCGGTCGCGCAGGTGTTTCCTATTGCCCCCGCGGCGATCGTGCAGCCTGGACCCGAAGCTACGAATGTTCCCGTGACTTGGCTCGAGGATTGGTTGTAGCCGACAACATACCCGAACCGCTGGCCACGGTGAGAATCTTTTCTGAGTCGGGCGAGGTATTGTCTTCGATAAGGGTACCTTCGAAGGGTCTCGTTCCTGAGGCAGCCAGATAAATGAGCGTATTGCTGTTCGTCACTCCATAATTACCGCGAATCACCGATTGCGTTAAAGGAGTTTGGACATAGATGCCCGTCTTCCAGTTAAAGAACTGGTTCTCCGTGATGTACACGTTTCGTCTGGGCTGACCGAACTTGCTTGAATCAAGAAAGATGCCATTCGCGGAAGATGGATTGTAGCTGTAAATAAAATTGCCCGTGAGCCACACGCCATCAAGATTGTTGATGCCCGGCCCCTGAGTACCCGTCGCTCCCATGATCTGAATAGCATTCGCGTCCGTTCGATTGGTCGCCATGAAGTTGTAAAACAATTGTGCAAACTTCAGCTGTCCAAGAAAGACAGAGGGATTACCGCCGTTGTCGAAGGCGTTCGCCGTAGCTACAAATCCCAGGCAGTTGACGATGTATGCATTGACGTCAAATTGTTCAAACGTGTTGTTGGTCAGGTTGAGCCCTTGCGGCGAGGTAATCAAGGTTTGCGCAATTTTTCCGCCTGTGCAGGCTTGGCCAGTACCCCCGTTGCAGGCATAGCGAGGTGAGGAGTAGGAAATAATACCATTCGTTGTTTCCGATCCAGGACCTGCAACCGGCCGCTTGGTGTAGCGAAAACTTCCTGCTTGGATCGCGTTATTTTGCACCACCAGTGAGTAGTTGTTTCCCGAGTCTACGATGCCCTGTCGCACATAGAAAATCTGGTTGTTTTGAATGACACACTCGCCGCAATCCTCCACGTCGATCGCTGTATCCATCGAATACATAGTGTTGCCTTCGAGGATGACGCCGGGTATCTGGTAGGGCTGGGGATTCGTTCCCGGAGTGGGATAGGGATAAGTACCCGTTGAGCCGGTCTGGTTATAGACCTTGATACCCGTGACCTGTGATGCGGCAGCGGCGTACATAAGGTTTAGGTTTCGGACAAAGCGGTTGATGGTAGATGTGCTTTGGCTGTGATACTTCGCCTGGTCGTACGTTTCTACAATCTCGATGATTGCATTGTCGGGCGCTGCCGCAGACCAGGCAGGGCCGGGCGAAATCCAGGTACCGTTTCCGCTTCCCTCGATCGAGCCGTAGTTGTAGAGGATGATGGGATGATTGACCAGGCACTTGCCTTGCGGCAGTTCCACCGCACCTTGAGCCATCGCGAGAGGAGGCACAACCTCAACGCCGCCGGCGACTGCGGCTAGTGCATCCACCGCGTTTTGGATGGCCGAGGTGTCATCGTTGTTTCCGTTGCACAGCGCACCGTACTCGGCCGCCTTGATAGTTGTGGACGGTACCACTCCGCCCGAAAACCTCGCCGTGTTGTTGGGGTTGAATGGTCGCAAATCCTGGATGCGGACATGGTTGGGGTTAGTCCAGGTATCGGTGCCCTTATACGTCGGCGGTATGACAACCCGGCCCGTAGCGCCTGCCGCATCAATGGCCGACTGGATCGTTGGGTACCCGCTCTCACCGGCCATATATATCCGGTTCAGGGTGTTGACAGGAGGGGACACATTCTGTGCGGTCGCAGAGTGGATCAGGCACAACATGGTGATAAGCGCCAAAGCAAGGAACTTCATTGCGGGTGTCCTCAGTGTGAGATACCTGAACTCTCCCGTGCCTTGGAGCCAACGTTGCAAATGCTCAAGGGAGTGCCACCCTCAGCTCAGAGCAACGCAGTCGTTCTGCTAGCGCGTCCTCAGTAGCCGGGAATCTTTCCCTGAAGCCGACGGAACCAGTCCCCTGGCAAATTGCAACGCGCGGAAGCCTAGGTTGCAAACCAAACCTTTAACCCTCAGGTACAGAAACGTCAGACGATCCCGGAGTCCACCACGGTACTGCATAACGCCCAGTCCGCATCCCGCGTGTACCCGAAAAAACCGGTATTCGCCTTTGTGTTCTTGCAGGAAATCCTCGATGGCGGTCAATACGCCGTTGCGCGGACCACCTTCATGGGTAGCTTTTTTAAAGTAGTCGTGCAGGGTGACGTCTTCAGTCAACTCGCTCTTGCCCCGTACCAAACCCTTTTGCTTCCAATCATGAACATAGGCTGGAGGTATCACTTCCGGTTGGTAGTACATGTCGCGGCGTCCCCAGGGCCATTCAACGTCGTGAAAAAAGAGGACGCCGCCGGGTCGCAGAAGATTCCGGCGGGATATTGCCTCGAGTTCTTCATGAACCGTGTACCAGTTATGATCACCGTCAATGAGAATGCAGTCGAATACATCATTCAGTTTGGGTAGTACTTCGAGGCTGGTCCCCTTCCTTACGACTACATGCGGCTTCCCGGCGTACTTCTCGCCCAGGTCGCAGTCCAGGCAGGGATCGATGACCGTATCACTCACGCCCGGAACAGCCGCCAGCATATCCGTACCGTCTCCTACGGAAGCGCCGATCTCACACACACGCCGCCATCTCCTTCCTGCTAAGAGAGGCACCACAAACGTCTTCACATATTGATGCATTGCGATCTCCCTCGGGCCGGCATGGTTCGTGGGTTCGAGCCCGCTGTCATATCCAAGATTGTAACGGACCTAAAAGACCATGGCGCCCCATCCACTGCGGATTGGGGCCGTTGCATCATACTTGTCCAAATTAGCTTTTGGTTGGTAATCGATCGAGAGCGTGAGAGGGCAGTCTGGGTAGGTCCGGAACCCTCCTTGGTTGACTCTGTCCATCCACCTTGGCATTGTGGAGGTGGATGGACAGAGTCAGCACAACCGCAACCAACCCAATTTCGTTTGCCCGCGTGTTCTTCGACCCATTCAGCACGTTGCGCCTTCCAGGAGGCCGTTTGTCCGCTAATTTGGACAGCTCGGCCGTTGCATAGCGTCTATTGCTTTGGAGCGACAGCCAAAGCTGTGCCAACAACCGGCAGTGATTTATCAAAGTCGGGTTCCTGGCCGCGGAGCATGCGCGCGATGATGTCGTGGATCCTGATCTCGTCGAAGGGCCGGGTAATATCATGTTCGGTTGTCTGTCCGGGGAAATGAATCATCAGCACCGGGCGGGGATCAAAACGGCCATGGCTGGCAGTTTCTTCTTCTTGACTCCATTGCGGTGTTGGCCGCCACAAGGCCACCCGCCAAGAGTGGTCAGAGCAAACGATCACCGTCGTCTTCGCGGCCGAAGCGGTCGTTTCTAAGGTAGCCATCAACTGCTCCAAGACATGGTCGGCCAGCGCCAGATTGTCGATATAGGTGCCGGTGGCGCGCTGATGTCCCGATCTGCGGTCGTAAATGCCGGGAGGGTGCGGCACCGGCAGATGGATGAACACGAAGCCAATGCTCTGGTCACGGATCAATGCCTCCGCCTGTGGCATGATGGCTGCCAGATCGGCCGCGTGTTTTTCTTCCTGTCCGAAGTCACGCCGCCAACTACCCGTCACCTCCGTAAACGGCGCCATCGCATTCTTCAGGGCAGACTGATCCCTGGTGGTTCCGTTCCACTGACCGTTTCCCATCCTCCAGAAACAGTAGTTAAGTGTTTCCCCAAGAATGCGGCAATAGGGGTTGTACCAACCGACGAGACCGGTGGTCCAGCCCAGGCGCTGGGCATCTGAAAAGAGCGTTGCACGGGCATCGAAGGCTTGCCAGTCTTTTTGCCCGTCCAGTTTGAGCCAAAGATCTCCATTCAGATTGCTCCGGACAGCATCGACGACATGGCCCAGAAAGAACGAGGGCATCACTCGCTCGGTATCATAGCCCGCGGGCTTCAAGTCACTAAAAGAGACGCTCTCGCTCTTTAACCGGTCAAACGCAGGCATCTCCAGCCCGGTAAAGCGATGAGCGAAGGCTTGTTCATAGGAAAGCTCGTCGAAGACAAGCCACACAATCCGTCCGCGATCGCCCGGCATGGTCCCCTGGACGTTGGACGGTCCAGCCCGCGTCACCGGCATTCGGGCGTCCCGCGGCTGCGTTCGTAGGCCCAGATATAGCAGTTCCGGAACCATCCACGCCATGCCGCAACCCGCCAGGAGCAGCAGCAACAGCATGCCGCGCACGGCTTGCTGGTAGGCCGAGGGCAGCAGCCAGCGCAACGCCAGCGCAGCCAGGAGCGTGCCGTAGAAGAGCAGCTCTACGTAGAGGGGAGCAAGCCCCTTTTGCCGCCAGGCCGCAAAGTCACCGGCAAGGGCCGGGGCTAGCTCAGCGGCTACCAGCGCCCAAATGAACGTGCGCAGGCGTGTATCGCCTTTTTTTAGATATTCGAACAGTAGCGCAGCCAGCAGGCTGAGGGTTCCCAGGCTGATCAGCATGCCCCAAATCAAGCTGTCTATCGGCAAAAAGTTGTGATAGACCAGGGAATGGTGAGGCGAGAGCAATGGCCACATGCGAAGCAGCAGGATGATTATGGCCGCTCCAAACCCCTGCATGATCGTCTTGGAGCTCATGTCTTCCCGAATCCTCGAAAGCTTGAGCCGGTGCTCGAAGAAGACGAGTAGGGTTGTAATCGCCAGGGGCCAAGAGGCGCGCCGCAGAACGCGGGCGGAAACAGCACGGTCGCTTTCACGAAGCTCCTAGGGGGAGGGGTCTGCCTGCAGTTTGTAACGTGCAACAGGCCCCAAAAGTTGCGACCTTCTTCATTTTCCTGTCATCGCCTCTCTGTCGGCCACCCGAGTGCTTCCGCATCATGATCTTAGGAATGCCACAGGTGCCGCCAACGGTCACAGTAGCGCCCAGCACTACTCCACTGAGCGTCACGGCTGGGAGCTCTGTAACCGACACGATCACCATTACCCCCATGGGCGCCTATTCCGGAACGCTGCAATTTTCCTGCCGGCGCCTCAACCGTAAACATTGCCGCGGCGAGTTCGGGGACTACAGCCCAATCCTTTACTCTGACTCTCACCGTCCAATGAGTAGGTTCCGTTGGCCGTCCTCAGCCACACACCATTTACGATAGGCGTAGGCTCAGGGCTTTATGCGTATCTTCTACGACCACCAGGCTTTCTCATTGCAGGACGCCGGCGGCGTCTCCCGCTACCAGTACGAATTGATAGCAATGCAGGCTAACGCAACCTGCAGGGCTCGAGCGACGTTCAGATGGAACTGCTGATGGGCCTGAACGCCTCTGTGTTGCCCTTTTCCAAATTGCATAATGGCCAGACAAAAGTGCTCAGTTGGAGGACAGGGATCAGGCCGGGCTACCCTCGGTATGCATTGAATGAACTGATGTCTTCGCTGCTCACGCCTGCGCAGGGAAAGTTCGACATCTACCATGCCATGCTTTACCGCTCCATACCCTTCGTACGCCGCAGGGGGCTGGTAGTGACCCATCATGACTGCACCCACGAGCGGTTCCCGCAGCTGTTCCATAATGCGTCCTTCATCATGCAGCGAAAACGCAAATTGTTCGCGCGGGCCGACGCCATTATTTGCGTCTCTGAAGCCAGCCGGAGAGATCTCCTGCATTTCTATGACGTAGCGGAAAAGAAAACTTACGTCGTCCACCATGGCTTCTCCCCCCTGGGCGTTGCACCATCCTTCGCGGAACTGGCCGGCGAGTCGAGCATTCCCTACCTGCTCTATGTCGGCTCGCGTACCGATTACAAGAATTTCCCACTCTTGCTGGAGGCCTTCTCACGCAGCGGCCTGGCTGGTGACTATCGCCTTCTGGTTGTAGGGGGAGGAGCCTTTTCCGCCGCAGAAGAAGCCAGAATCACCTTGCTTGGTCTATCTGGCTGGGTCACCATCATTCCCAAGGCCGACGAGGCTACGCTGGCCCGTGCTTACCGCAACGCCGCCCTTTTCGTCTATCCCAGCCTTTACGAGGGCTTTGGTTTTCCGCCGCTGGAAGCGATGAGCCTGGCCTGCCCGGTCCTGGTACTGCGCACGTCGTCTTTGCCCGAAGTCTGCGGAGACGCGGTTTTTTACTTCGAAAACTCCGATGCCGATGAGCTCTCGAGTGCCCTGGTGTCGACCCTGCGGGATACCCCGGGCATCGCGATCAGGCGCCTCCTGGGAGAGCAGCAGGTGAGGCTCTACGACTGGAGCCGAACCGCTTCCAATACCCTGAACGTGTACCGTGCCCTGTTGTTGGGCTGACAGGGCCGATCCGATCAGATATGCGCCCGGCGCCCGGGTGGATCGTTTTTATCCTCTGCGCAGCCGGAAAAGAATGCCGTTGCGCAATTTAATCTTCGGTGTCTAGAATGACGCCGACCGCTGAAAATTTGCTGAAAACCCGGTCCAGGGTGGTTCGATGCTCTACCGGACTGCACGATTGCTCTTTGTACTGCTTGGTTACGTCGTTATAGTGAACTTCGCAGGTTGTGGCTATAGCAGCAATTTGCCGGCCGCACCTGAGGGGACGGATGCCGCGTCCCCGGCGCCCATCCAGCATGTAGTGGTGATCTTTCAGGAAAATGTCTCGTTTGACCACTATTTCGGTACCTACCCGCAGGCGCTGAACCTCCCCGGTGAGCCACCGTTTACGGCACTTGCGGGGACGCCGGCGGTCGACGGCCTCTCTCCTGATCTCCTGCACAAAAACCCTAACGCCAGCAATCCAAGTAATGGTGCTGGGGCAACGAATCCGTTTCGGCTGTCACCGGGCAACGCCGCCACCGCTGACCAGGACCATGGCTACAGGGCGGAACAGACGGCCTTTCACGCAGGTGCAATGGACCTGTTTCCACTTTCCGTGGGTGCGGCCGATGGACCCAACCTTGGCAGCGGCATCGCCGCCACGACCGGCCTGACCATGGGCTATTACGACGGCAATACAGTAACCGCGATGTGGAACTATGCCCAGCACTATGCGATGAGCGATCGCTTCTTCGGCACTACCTTTGGCCCCTCGTCGCTTGGCGCCCTCAATCTCATTTCCGGGCAGACGAACGGTGTGGTAGACGACGCCAATGCTGAGGGTTCCATGGTCTCGGATGGGAACGGGGGATACACGCTTTTCAATAATGCCTATCCGCTCAGCGAAGTCTGCGCCAGCAAAACCGAGCTGGTCCATATGACAGGCAAAAACGTTGGCGACCTCTTGAACGCAGCGGGCGTGTCCTGGGGTTTCTTTGCCGAAGGTTTCGATCTTACGCTGACCAACAGCAATGGCACCACGGGCTGTCACCGAAGCCACACCTCGACCATTACCAAGCAGCAACGGCCGGACTATACACCCTTCCTCGACCCATTCCAGTATTACGCCTCAACCGCTAACCCTGATCACGCGCGGCCCGCTTCCGTGAAGACGATTGGTCAAGGTAAGGATGGCAGTTCCCACCAATACGATATCCACGACTTTTTTGACGCGGTGAAGGCTGGTAATTTTCCAGCCGTCAGTTACCTCAAGTCAGCAGCCTATCGCGATGGCCATGCGGGCTACTCGGACCCGCTGGATGAGCAGGCCTTTCTGGTGCACGTAATCAATACGATTGAGCAAACGCCGCAGTGGAGCAGCACGGTCATTATTATTACCTACGATGATTCCGATGGCTGGTATGACCACGTCCACAATGTTGTGAACGGCAGCGCGACCGCGCACGATACTTTCTCGTCGGCGGGGAAATGCGGCGACCCGGAGAGCGCACTCCCCGGGGTAAATCCTGGCACGCTGCATGCACAGGGAAGATGCGGCTATGGTCCGCGACTGCCGCTGTTGGTAATCTCGCCCTGGGCTAAGCCAAATTATGTTTCCCACACCGTCACCGACCAGAGCTCAGTCTTGCGCTTCATCGAGGACAACTTTTTGCATCAGCAGCGTATTGGTGAAGGCTCTTATGACGCCTTGGCCGGCTCTATCGACGACATGCTCGACCGCAGTGGGAGTACGCCAAAAAACGGCGCGGTCATCCTGCTGGATGACACCACCGGCGAAGTAATAAGCGCTAAGTAGTCCGCTACCGAATCGGGGCGCCGGTCGCGCATTTTTCCTCGAAGAAAACCGCACTTCGCCACCCTGCCGGCAAGGCCTGAAACTGGAAAAGCTCTCGATGCGGGCGTATTGATACCAAACAGGTTAAGATCAAAGGATGGCCAAAGCGGTCCTGATTACCGGAGGGCTCGGCTTCATCGGGCTGGCGCTGGCCCGGACACTGGTCCAGCGCGGGATGGCGGTGCGCCTGTTGGACAACCTGAGCCCTCAGATCCATGGGGTGGATTCGCAGCCCGAGCTGGGTGCTCTGCTCGAGCAACATAATGTAGAGGTCATGCGGGGTGACGTCTGCCAACGCCGGGATTGGGTCCTGGCCCTGCGGGATGTTGGTTCGGTGGTTCATCTGGCCGCGGAAACCGGAACCGGCCAATCCATGTACAGGATTGGCGACTATACCAGAACGAATGCCCTGGGTACTGCCCTTTTGCTCGACGTGCTGGCTAACGACAGCCACGGAGTGACGAAATTGCTTCTGGCCTCTTCCCGTTCCGTTTATGGGGAAGGCGCTTACCAGTGCACTCGCTGCGGCCCGGTGTATCCTCCCATGCGTAGCCTGGGTAGTCTCCAGGCGGCTCAATGGGAGCCGCTTTGCCCCTGCTGTGGCGGGGCCATTCATCCGCTCGCCACCCCCGAAACGGCCCGGACCAGCCCGGGATCGATCTATGCTGCCACCAAGCTGGCCCAGGAAGATCTGTTCCGCATCGCAGCCAACGCACTCGGCATTCCGTTCCTGATTTTCCGGCTGCAGAATGTTTATGGCGAAGGCCAGTCGCTGAACAACCCGTACACCGGGATTCTGTCGATCTTTTCCAGCCGGATCCGGCAAGGCAAAGAGATCCCGCTATTTGAGGATGGCCAGGAAAGCCGTGATTTTGTACATGTCTCCGACGTGGCTGAGGTGATGGCGCTCGGCCTTTCATCGGACGGCGGGGACGGCCTGACCCTGAACGTTGGGTCTGGAGTGCAGGTGAGCGTGGAAACCATTGCCCGCCACCTTAAGCAGCAATTCCACGATTCCGATGCACCGGTTATCGTATCCGGCCAATATCGCTTGGGCGACATCCGGCACAACTACGCGGATATGTCAGCCACCGGCCAAGCTCTCGGTTTTTCCCCTAAGGTGTCCCTTGAGGAAGGCATGGCCCGTTTCGTGAGCTGGGTGAAGACCCAACCCGTTATCCAAAACGGCGCAGAAGACGGATTGGACCGCGCCAACCGGGAGTTGATCGAGCGTGGCCTGATGAAAGCCTGAACAAAGTCGTAAGTGCATACTGTGCGTAGAGTTGGAGTGCCAATCAGGGTTGAACGGCCAGCCTAATGCTCGACGCCCTTCTGCTGTTCGGCCCTTCTTAACGGGTCTTTTTCTCGCTCCAGCACATCTATTGTCTTACTTGAATCAAATTGTCTTCGGAAAGAGAGGTCTCCCCCAGATGCGCGATCGGTCCCGTTATATTCTTTCCCCATGCCTCGGGAATCGTCATTGGAGCATCAAAAGTGGGGAGGGATGTCACCATCTTCCAGGGCGTGACCTTGGGGACCAGGCAGATTGATATGAAGTGCGACTTGGCTTTCACGCCGGAACATGGTGACTTTGCCCTGGTTGGAGCTGGTGCCAAAGTTCTGGGCGGAATCACTTTAGGCGATAATGGCAGAGTGGGTGCGAATCCTGTCTTGCTGCGATCCGTGCCTGCCAATGTAACTGTCTCCGGTGTTCCTGCACGCGAAGTCTATTCATCCGAAAAGAAGTGCCTGAGGTTTTGAAAGATTGATGAATCTCTTGCTCGACCTGACCATTATCATACCCAACTACAACACCAAAGCATTGCTGCAGCAGTGCTTAGCATCGATTTACCACTACACCCGGGGAATTCGATTCGAGGTAGTCTGCATCGACGACGGTTCGTCGGATGGCAGCCCGGAGATGGTCGAGTCGGCTTTTCCCGAGGTCATTCTGGTGCGCAACAAGGTTGCGCTGCTTTACTCCAAAAACAACAATCTGGGCATGAAGATGTCGCGCGCCCGCTACGCCTGCTTGTTGAACAGCGACACCAAGCTGTTGGGCAACGCCTTCAAGGTACTGGTGGACTTTATGGATAGCCACCCGGAGGCAGCCGCGTGCGGTCCGCGCTTGCTCAATCCTGATGGCACCACGCAATCGTGCGTTCGTAGTTTTGCCGGCCTCGGGACCATGATTCTCCAGGGACTCAATTGGCATAAGTTCTTTCCCCGCGGCCAAGTCTCCCGGGAATACTACGCCTGTGCCTTCGATTATTCGCGGGAACAGCAAGTGGAAAGTCTGGGAACCACAGCGTACGTGTTGCGTCGGGAAACCTGGGAGACCTTCGGCATGCTCGATGAGCGCCTGCCCCATTTTCAGGTCGATTTGGCCTACAACCTGATGCTCAAGCGCAAAGGCTGCAAGATCTACTACACGCCGACCGCCGAGGTCATTCATTACGGGAGCCAAAGCATCAACCAGATGCCCAGAAAAAAGATCATCGAGCAGCATCGGGCGATGGTTGATTTCAACGAGCATTACGATTACTTTGGCAAGAGTCGGCTGCTCAAACTGATGGTTCGTGCGGCGGTGGCTGCTCGTTGTCTGTTAAAAATCGCAGAATTTTACCTGAGTAGCGATAAGCGCGTGATCAAGGGACCGGGAGCGCCCAGGCTGAATGCGATCGACAGAACGGTGATGCAACGGGAGGATCTGCGGACCGGCGCCGATTAGCGGGCGCAGAGCGAACCTGCTCCGTTGCGGCAAAGGGCTGACTCAATACCCCACACTGTCAACCTTTTGAACCAATTGTGCGTCAGTTGCGCATAGTGCGCGTCAGGAATCTTGACTGTCATCAACCCTGGGATACCCTAAGAATGGAAATCCTGTTATTTTGGTTAAAAGGTTGAATCGGGAAAAGTTCTGCCCCGGCGCAACATCCTTTTTGGGCACGGGTTCATCCGTGTAGATAGCGGGAATCGGAAGCTTCGGCTCCGGCCGCGAAGATGCCGAAAGCAGTGGTTCGGTAGTAGGCTAAGGTTACCGGCACCTCAGCCGATCAGCGAGTGTCTAGCAAAAATAAGAATTTGCATCAGGACCTTCGACTCAGCAAAGAAATTTAATTGACAAGACCCTGAACGAGAATTCAGCAAGCGCTCCAAAATTTTAGGACAGGTCTTTAAAAACGCATGGACACAAGCTTTGCTCCTCCGCAGCCCAGTGCGGCCCTGCTTTGGAATGATGTCGTCTCTGAGGTTAGCAATCATTCGACGACGACCTTGTTTCCACCATTTTGCGCCATTCCGCAGGATCCCGCTGCCTACTACGCCGAGCCGAGCGCATGGAGCGTGTCGGTCCTCAAGCGCTCCATTGACTTCGTCTTTGCTGCGGTAGCCCTACTGCTTTTCTGGCCTTTGCTGCTGCTGGCTGCCCTCTTGGTCCGGTACAAGTCGCCCGGCCCGGTAATCTTCCGCCAGAAGCGTGTGGGACGGAATGGGGTTCTCTTCACCGTGTTCAAGTTCAGGACCATGGCAATTGATGCCCAGGCGGACGGGCCCTCGCTGACCAAGCGGGGCGACCCACGGGTGACCAGGTTTGGCGGTTTCCTGCGCAAGTACAAGCTGGATGAGCTGCCCCAACTTGTCAACGTGCTGCGCGGCGACATGAGCCTGGTCGGGCCTCGCCCCAAGCTGCCTCATTTGGAAGTGATGCATATGCCGTTTCGGCCGGGCCTTACCGGGGCGGCCACTCTCGCCTTCCGTTGCGAAGAGGAGATGCTGCAAGATATTCCCGATGAAGAACTTGAGGCCTACTACTGCCGCATGATCAAGCCTTTGAAGGCGAAAATCGATTGGGATTACATGCGTGAGGCCACGCTGGCGACCGATTTCTCCCTGCTCTACGAGACGGCCTTCTGCTGTGTCTCCAGTCGCGCCAACTCCTGGGCGGTTGATTTTTCCAAGTCCGCCTAGACCAGTCTATGAGCGTTTCCGAACAGGACGTTGAGCGTGTCGCCGAACTGGCCAACCTCGAACTGAGGAGTGGCGAAAAGGCGTCCATGCTGCGCGATCTGAATTCTGTCCTCGATTACTTTGCCCAGCTCAATGAGTTGGACACAACCTCCGTGCCGCCTATGACCCAGGTAGCCAACCAGGCCGAAGAGGCCAAAGCAGCGGCTCAACATCTCCGCGCCGATGAGATTGCTCCATCGTTGAACCGGGAGCGGGTTCTCGTGAGTGCTCCCGACACCGACGGTATCTTTTTCAAAGTGCCCAAGGTCATCGAGCGCTAGGGCGCGTAGCGCCTGGTGGTCTCTAGCTATAATCAGCCATGCCACTTGAAGCTGTTGGCCGGCGCAGTGGAGATCGACGCGTCTTAGAAAATTCAACAGTCCGCCCGATTACTCTTCTGCTCCTTTTTGCCGTGCTGATTCCGGTCATTGCCGCCTTCGGAATCCTATACATGCGTTCCCTCTCTGTTCCTTACCAGGATGACTACGACGCGATCATAGCCTTCGCCGTCCGCTACCCCCAATTGCCCACCTTGAAGGCGAAGCTGCTGGAGATCGCAACCGCACAGCACAACGAATACAAATTGGGTTTTGAACATTCCATCGTGGCCGCCGAGTTGGAACTCACCCATCATTTGAACTTCAGGTTCTTGACTGCTTTGGGTGATCTCTTCTTGTTGCCTTTCGGTTACCTTCTCTGGCGAACGTATCAGCAAGATGAAAGCGAGTTTGCCCGCCGTTTGCTCGCGTTTTTGCCCATCAGTCTCTTGTTTTTCTCGCTCACCTATTGGGAAAACCTCAACTACGCGGAAACCGGGCTGCAAAATACCCCGGTCGTTCTCTTCAGTCTTCTTAGCATTTTTCTTATAGCCCCCGGGAAGAAACTCTCTGCGGTTCATCTGCTGCTCGGCTGTCTGGCGGCTGCGCTGGCGGCGTTTACTTCGGCGAATGGTTTTCTGTTGGGGCCCGTGGGTCTATGGATTTTACTGGCTCGCCGCGCCTATGCCGGATCTGTGGCATGGTGTGCCAGCTTCATCCTGCCGCTCGCTGCCTACCTCTACCACTACAAATCTTCGGTTCACGTGGTGCAGAGATTCAGCTACATGACGAGGCCGCTCTTCTTTCTAGGCTTTATTGGTGGTGCGGTCCCGTTTCGTTGGGCGGCAGCCCTGTTGGGCCTGGTGCTGATGACCATTTTTGTTCTGGCTGTTCGCTCCCGCTTCGACCGAACCAATCCGGTTGCCTTTTACTTCGCCGTCTGGATCTTGGTCACGGGATGCCTGGTCGCCTGGGTGCGGGGCGGGGCGACGTTTGTCATCTCATCCCGATACAGTATCTACTCCAGTTTAATGCTGATCTTCTGTTATTCCTTCCTGGCACAGTATCTACCTGGCCGCTGGTCCGTTTTCAACAGAACGCGCATTTACGTAACTTCCATAGTGCTGGCTGTCTGTTTCTGTGGTTTGGCCGACGTATATGCCTACAAAATTCTCCAGACGCGACGCCGGGGGATTCTCCAAGGCATCGAGTCTTACCGCGCCAATCCCCAAATCAATTCTCCCCTCAACAATCCGCAGTGGGACATAGAGTTCCCCAAAGAAAAGGCCTACGAACGGGGTTTGTTGACCGAAGCCATTCAGAAAGGCGTTTACACTCTACCTCCCAAGCAGGAAATTCACTAGATGCAACCGATGGTGCTATCAGGAACGATAATAGAAGCATGAATTTTAAGCAGACTTGTATCTCCGAGGTTCGATCGGCAGTGAGCCATGCCAAGCCCAGCGCCACCCAGTTGGCGGAGCTTTGCCTGGAGGAGATTGAAGCACAAAATCCGGCCATCAATGCGTATCTGGCAGTCAGCCGCGAGCGCGCGCTAAGTGCAGCGGCGGCCATCGACCAACTCGCGGCCCAGGGCGGCCCTCTGCCTCCGCTGGCGGGGGTGCCCATAGGCGTCAAAGACGTCCTGGTGATGCAGGGTTCTCCGGCGACGGCCGGCTCACGAATCCTTGAGGGGTATCGGCCGCCCTATGACGCGACCGTTGTCAAGCGTTTGCAGGCTGCGGGCGCCGTTCTGGTAGGAAAGCTGAACTGCGACGAGTTTGCCATGGGTTCATCGAATGAGAACTCCGGCTATGGGCCGGTGCGGAACCCTGTGGCGCTTGATCGCGTGCCCGGTGGCTCGAGCGGAGGATCGGCCGCGGCGGTTGCCGCGGGCATGGCGGTCGCCACCCTTGGCACGGATACCGGCGGATCCATTCGTCAGCCGGCATCTTTCTGCGGAGTCGTTGGCCTGCTCCCAACCTATGGGCGTGTATCCCGTTATGGCCTGATCGCATTTGCTTCGTCCCTGGACCGCGTCGGTCCTCTCACCCGCACCGTGCAGGACGCGGCCATTCTGCTCGGGGTAATCGCGGGTCATGATCCGCTGGATGCCACCTCTGCGAGGTTGCCTGTGCCCGACTACGTTCAGGCTCTCGAGCAGCCGGTGAAGGGCTTGCGTGTCGGTGTTCCGGCTGAGTACTTTGGCGATGGCCTCGATGCCGAGGTGCGCACCGCAGTGGAGTCCGCGATCGAACGCCTGCGCGAGGCGGGATGCACCATCCACCCCGTGTCCCTGCCGCATACCAGGTATGCGATTCCGACCTATTACCTGGTGGCTACTGCCGAGGCCAGTGCAAACCTGGCCAGGTTTGACGGAGTACGCTACGGCTTTCGCGCCAAAGATGCGAATACCTTGGGAGCGATGTACCGCGAGTCGCGGGACATCGGCTTTGGCGCTGAAGTGAAGCGGCGCATTCTGCTGGGCACCTATGCGCTCAGCGCCGGCTATTATGACGCTTACTACAAGAAGGCGCAGCAGGTGCGCACCCTGCTCACCCGCGACTTTCTGGCTGCTTTCGAGCAGGTTGATGTGTTGGTGACGCCGACGGCGCCAACTCCAGCGTTCAAGCTGGGCGAGAAGACGGATGATCCACTTTCCATGTACCTGGCAGACATCTACACCGTGACCGCAAGCCTTGCCGGAATTTGCGGCATATCTGTACCCTGCGGGAAATCGTCACAGGGACTGCCCATCGGGGCGCAGATTCTGGGAAAGCACTTTGATGAGGCGTCTGTGTTGCGCGCCGCCCTTGCGGTGGAGAGTGCCGCAAGCCGCGGCTAAATAGGCTGGAGTGCCCCTGGAAGAGAAACCGCAGATCCCTCCACTGCGCTGCGCTCCGGTCGGGATGACAATTTTGTGAGATGGAAATGGTCCAAAAAGCGGTCAGACGAATGGCTGCTAATGGTCCCACAGAATTGTCATCCCGACCGGAGCGCAGCGCAGTGGAGGGATCTGCGGTTTCCCTTCCGGTTCTCACCCGTCCCTTTTGTGAGGGAACCAGGGGCACTCCAGCCTTCTTAGCCCGGCTCACTCTCCAGCGGCTGGTAATACCGCTGCTCCGGGGCGGCACACGAAAGGCAGAGTGTGTGCCCATCGCGCACCAGGAACCGGTCGTAGTTGATTCCTTCTCCACATTCCTCGCAAGCGATGCGTGCGCCTTTATATCCGGGAAATTCCCTGGCGTCGAGTGTTACCTGCACCCACTGCTCGTAGAACAGTTCGTGGTCGCTCATCTCGCGGTATGCGGCCATTTGTTGCAGGTTCTTATTTTCTATTTCCGGGTGCAACTGGCGAGCCAGGTCCTTGGACGATTCCCGGGCGGCTATACGGATAGCGCGCTGGGTTTCGAGGTCGACAAAGGTGGCCGCCATCTTGCCCCAATCGCGGAATTTAAGCGCACGCTTGCCTAGCCGGCAACCGGTGACCACTCCGATGGCGTCGGTGGCGCAGCGGTCGATTTCGACGAAGGTAACCAGGCGTTTGCGATCCTTGCCTCGTGGCTGCTCGATGCCCAGGCGGCTGCATCCAAGCATTGCCAAACGGACGCCCAGCACCTGCCCTGCGCAAAGATGTCCGTGGGCAATTCTGGCTTCTTCAAGAAGATCATCGAGAGTCGGCGTGGTTTCCAGCATGCTTTGATGCTAGAACATTTCCGCCCCTACGGCCGATACAAGCCTCGCAGTTAGCGGGACTCCTGCTTTGCAGGCAAAGCATAGAGATGCTGCCGGATGGACTTGGTCAAGGTCTCCCGTTCAAACACCTGTTCTTCTTCAAAGCCCGTCTCCAGGTTCGGATCATTCATGGGCGAGTTGCTATCAGGGTTGGCACGATAATGCTCAATGCCTGCGAGAATCATCTGCCGCCGCGCAGCGAGCTTTTTGTAAGCGTGCACGTCGGCTAACAAGCAGAGGCTGACAGAGAGCACGAGACAAGCCGCGTAAAATCGCCTCTGGTCGAAAGCGGGCCAGCGGTTGGGTAGATAGTGGGCAAGGAAGGAATAACAAAAGACCAGCAGCAAAATGGAATAGATACTGTAGCGTGATCCGATCGCGAAACTGGCCGCTCCCCGCACCCACGCGACCAGGAGTGCCGTCGCCATAATCCACATCGTGAAGTAAAAGGCAACCGGATTGACACCATCGAAGCGGGAGCGAACCGCCAGCCAAAGGATGCCCAGGATCACCAGGCCCAGCGCCGCGGCCGGCCAACGGAAGGGGATCGCACCGCAGCCCAGGAAGGCAAGAAAGAAAAGCGGCCTGGTGACGTACGAACCTATATCCGCCGGGCGAGGTACACGACTGTAGTGATAGAGGTAAGCGGCGAGCGGCAAAACGAAGCTGGCGCACCACGCCAGAGACCTGGCATAGTCGCGGCGAGGCAGCAAAATCAGCAGCCCCACGGGGCCCAGCAAAAATCCATTTGCCGAGGCAAACGCAGCCATTGCAGCCGCCAGACACGCCAGCAGCAGACGTGATCCAGTCAGTTCCAGCATCTTTCCGGGAAACAGGAAATAAATGGCAGCCAGGCTGAAGAAGACGACCGGAATGTTTTGCAGCGCTGTCGTTGCCCAATTGAGATTGGGCCAATAGGTGAGCGAGAAAAAGAGGAAGCTGATGGGCAGAAACTCAAGCAGGCGGCGATTGAGAGCGATTCCGTCCTCTTGATACGTTAGCCAGAGAAAATAACCAATGGGCAGCAGGAATAAATTGCCCAGGGTGGTTAAGACCGCGAAGTTCAGATGACGAGCGACTTCGATCTCGGCGGCCACGATGGAATGGGCAAAGACAAGCTTGTACTCGTTGACCTGCTCGGCTGCGATGTCCAATACCTTCGCCCGCAACGTGGGCAGTTGATCGTAGTTATCTGCGAAGGCCAGCACCACAGCGTAGTCATCTTCAAAGGGAACGAAAAGTGCCTGCCGGTACAAAATCCAGTACGCCGCGATGGCCGGTAAAAGCACCGTCAACAGGATGAGCAAGGTAATCCCCGGCCGCGCCGGCATGTTTTCGAACATGCGGCGAGTTCCGCTATTCTGCCCGGTTACCTCAGATGGCATGGCTGATTATATCCAGCCGGTTCTAATCCGAGGGAACTCGGCCGGCCTGGACTGGCTGCTTTAGTTGCTCGGTGCCGAGGAAGATTCATCGTTGCCATCGCCGTCTTCAACCAGCACAGCGGACAATCCAACCAGGTCGTAGCTGACGGGCGTTGCGCCTGAAGGTTGGAAAGTAACACGCAACGGCTCCCGTTGCCACTGGGCAGCCCCGCACGCAGGCGATTGGTTCTCGCCCGGGGACCATGCTGATATCTTTTTTGCCAGCACCGGCTTGCGAGCGGCGATCTGCGCCACCACGGCATACAACTGCTTACCGCTGGCGGTGAGGCCGCAATAGGCGGCATAGTCGCGGAACCAGATCACGTTGGAAACGGCGGGATCGTAATCCGGCAGATGCAGAGCCGTGATGCTGCCTTTTACCCGATCAACCATCAACCAGGGGCCACGTTGCCATATCCAATGTTCGGACTTGTCACCAGGAAGTGAGTCGTTAAGGCGGAGAACCCGGCGGACAACGAAGCTGCGGTCCGTGATGGCGTGGGTTTCTCCGCTGGTCCATTCCTTAACCTTGTCATCGACCAGAAGGGGCCGAACCCGCAACTGCTTTTCGCCCGGCAGCGCGCCAGCTGGGTCGCCGGTTACGGAGTAAGGAACATTTTTCCCCGCGCCAATGAACACCGTGTGCACCTTGGTTGCGGCAAAGGCATGCGGCGTCATCCACCCAAGCAACGCCAGCAGGATGTGGAGGGCGCGCCTGTCCCATCTCCCCCATGGCGGCAACCGGCGGAAGTGATTGCGTCCGGACAATATGAAGGAACAACCCGGTTCCATGCTCATGGGCCACCAGCTTAGGAGCGCGGGTCAGGAAATTCAAGTTAACAAACGCTTATATTTCCTAGTATTTCTTGCTTGGCCGGTCGGGCTCTGGCACCCGCAGCAGTAGAGCTTGCAGCGCGGTTTCTCTCCAGACCCGCTTATCTGTGCATAAGCTGCGCAGCTTCCTGCTATAGCGCAGGAGCCAGATCCTATACAGCAGCCGGTCGATGGGGTTTCCTGTGCGTTTAACAAAAAGGGTCTGCGCCCTGAGAACATTGTGGTGACGCCACGACGAAACACGCTCGAGATCCGCGTCCGACTGCTCATGCTCAAGCGAGGCATGCATGACGTAAATGCTGTAGCCCTTCACAAAAAGAGTGTGGAAGACGGTATGGTCCAGGTAATCGAGCCAAAACTCCTTTGGAAATGCGCCGATCGACCGTAGAGCTGAAACTCTGAGCGTCGACGCGGAATTATAGACATTGAGCCGATGAGCTGGTATTCCCTCAAGGGTGTCGTATGTATTCGGGGCCGGACGTGAGAACTGACCTCTCAGCACGTCGATAAAGTGCGTGGCCGGGGAATACACGATTCCTTTCACCAGCAATTTAGGAACGATGGCCGCCACGCTAGTCTGGCCCTGCAATGTGGTGGCCAGGGTTATCAACTCGACCAAAAAATCAACTGTGAGCGAGGTGTCCTGGTCAAAGAGTAGCAACCATTCGCGGCCCTCTGACTCAGCGCGCGCCAGAGCGAAGTTATAGGCCGGCGCCAACCCCCCGTTGGAGGCATCATGGACATAATGAATGGGGAACTCGCCAGCCACTTCGAAACTCTGCGGTTGCGACGAATTGTCATAGAGAACCAACGAGAAGTGCTTCGCCAATGCAGGGTTCCCGTTGAGGATCTGGATGAGGGAGGAGACGCATTGGCTTTGCCAAAGCTGGCAGTTGTACAGAACGATGACGGCTAGTATCGATGCCGGCGATTGAGAAGCTTGAGTTGACGGCATGTCATCGAGCGGAGTGCAGGAGAAAAGATCGAAAAACTAGGTTCGCTCCACACGCCAGTATACCAGCCTGAGCCAGATCGCTCCGAGTTCTCGCCGGTCGTCTCTCGTCAACACAACCCACCACGCCACGGCGACCGTAACCATGGCCCATATCGCGAGTACAGCAGGATTCGCCGGAAGCATGTTTAACCTTCTCCAGAAAGGGTAAAGGAAAAACGAGGGCCCGATGACCAGAAGTGGACGAAGCAGCCCCTGCACAAGATAGCGTGAGCGTCGAATAAGGATGGCAGTTTGCGTGCGAGGGATGCTTATAAGTATATGCACCGTAAAGCTGACGAAGGCGGCGACCAACGTGCCGACGGCAACGCCCACCGCTCCAATCGTCTGCACTAGCCAGATACTCAAAACGATATTGATGCAAGCCTCGGCGACCGTGGCAGCGGTGGCCTGATATTGTTTCCCCGTGGCCACCACCGCAACCAGGTAGGGCATTGCAAGGTGACGAACCACGTTGCCCAGCACCAGCACCTCGAGGTAAAGAGCACTGTGTACCGCATATTGCTTTCCGACCCATAGGCTCAGCAACGGAAAGGCGCCGAACACAAGTGGCAGTCCAAGCAGGCAAAGGAGAAGGGCACAATAGCGCGTGGCCTTGATGCAGAGGTCGCCAATTCGCCCCGGCGTGGTGCCCGATTGCATGGAGGATATCGCTGGAACCAGCGGACCAAATATGCTGGAAACAACCGCCATCATGAAATTAGCAGCCCCGCTGGCGATGGCGTAGAAGCCGGTATCCTTGTACTGGTAATGTCCGACGATCACTATATCCAGTCCGCTGATCAGGAACATAGTCAAAGTCCAGACAGAGAGCACACTCCCGTATCTCGCGAGCTTGATCGCGGATTGGCGATCAAATAATAAGAATGAGAAAGCCACGTGCGCCTTGGCGAACCTTCGCCAGCCAAGAAACTGGGTTGCCGCCGTTGCCAGGTTGAACGCCGCCATCACCAAGGCCAACTGCACAAAGCTGCCATGCATCAGTAAAAGAATAATCAGAGCGGCGGCGGAGCCGACGCGGCCGACAGTTGCTACGATCGTAGGGAAAAGGTACTGCTGCAAGCCGATGAAGGTAGAGGCGAATGTATTGAACGGCAATGCCACGGCACTGGAAAAGCCAACCGCCAGCAGCGCGATGCGTACCTCAGGCATAAGCGCTGTAGGCATCTGGTGGAACAGCCGAGGCACAAACCAGCTCATCACGATAACCGCCACCAAAGCGATCATTGCAGCGCCGGCGAGGATCGTAAACGACGTGCTTACCAGGCCGTGGCTTGCGTTACGATCACCGCTTGCATGAAACTCCGCCACAAATTTTCCAATAGCCGTCTGCAATCCAAAATCCAGCAGATTGACATATGCGCTTAGCTGTAGGATCAAGACCCATGCGCTGTACTCGACCGGTGCCATGCGATGCACCAGAAACGGCGGCAGCACCAGCGAGACAAGCATCGACAGCAAGACCCGCACCAGGTTGGAAGCGGAACCCTGCAGCACTTTTCGCTTATGCGACATGGCTGGCGGGGCCCCCCTCGTCGCATGGTACGCTACCCCCGCGGGCGCGTCTCCACTTCAATCGCCCGCCGGCGCGAGCCTGGTACCACTCTTGAGTTGAGTTCGCAGGCCTGCTTCCGAATAGGAATAGAGGATGTATAGTATGAACCGATTGGGACAAACAGCGGTGTTGATGAGATCAACCGCCACCGTCGCCAGCTTCAACAGATGGGGGCTTCGGGCAAGGGCGGTTACAACAGCTTGCCGCCATCCTCTCGCGGGCGCTGGCCTTTGCTCAGGCCACAGGTCATAAAACAGCCCCGAGGAATAGCCGCTACGGAACATGCGCGCGCAAGCCTGCAGGAACGTGGTGGGATGAAGATGATCGGCCACCGCTTCTGGAACAAACTTGAGCTCTAGTCCAAAGCGCGTTTTGATGCGGTATGCCAGTTCCACGTCCTCCATCGCGGCATACGGAAATCTTTCATTAAAGGCAAATCGTCGCAGCAACTCAGTCTTCACGGAGAGATTGCTGGTGTAAAAATGGCACCAGTCCGGCTTCGCGCCGGCGAGGAGAATGGGATAGGCGAACTGGATGTTGGCTTCATCCAGCCAGCGCATAAAGGGCGTGACTTCCTGGCCGGAAGTGCTCCAGCGGGTAAGGCCAAGACAGGCAACTCTGACGTCAGGATTCTGTTCGTGCAATTGCAGATGCCGTTGCACCAGCGTAGGCGAGGCAAAAATATCATCGCCCAGCATGAGACAGATAGGTGACTCCAACATAGAGATGCCCAGATTCCGCGCCTTGGCCGGTCCACTGTTTTGCTGGCGGATGTAGCGGATGCACAGCGGTGTACCGGCCTGGTAAGCCTCCAGCTGCTGTGGCGTTGTATCGCTGCTTCCATCATCGACGACCACGACTTCGAAATCGCTATAAGTCTGTTTTTCCAGGTGGGCCAGGCATTCCAGCAGAGCGGCGGCACGATTGTGGGTCGGAATGACAATGCCGAGCGGTTTAGTTGACAAAGCGTCTTGATTCCCCTTCCCGCACGTGGGCGCGTAGCGCGCGATGCGAACTCCGAGTTCGCCTCTATGATCGTAGAATACTGGTAGCGAAAAATTTTAGTTGAAATGGTGCAAGATGCTGAACTGGGCGGCCAGATATTATCCGATCGTCCGAATTTTAAAGACCCATGGTCTATTCCATGATGGATCGCTGCTTGAAATCGGTTCAGGATCGGTTGGTATCGGGCGGTTCCGCAAAATACCATTCGTGGGCTGCGACATCTCTTTTCCGTTGCCGCCCGAATGGCCGATGACTCCTGTAACCGCATCCGCTGCGCGGTTGCCCATGAAGGACAAACAGTTTGATGTCGTCGTCGCGTCGGATGTCCTCGAGCATGTCCCGCCCGAATTTCGCCAGGCGGTGGTTGCCGAGTCTCTCCGGGTCGCGCGAAAACTTGTGATCTTTGGATTTCCCTGTGGCCAACTCGCCTGGCAATCAGACCAGGCTCTGTTTAATGCTTATCTCCATGCCAAACGGCCGCCGCCTCCATGGCTTGCTGAGCACATGGAGGCGCCGTTTCCCGGTCCTGAGATAATTCAACAAGCTGATGGTTGGGACGTGCAGCAAACCGGTAATGAGAATATTCGCTTTCATTCCTGGTTGATGGCAAAAGAAATGACGTCCGGCAGATTTGTGCGGGCTTCTTCGATCGCTATGCGGAGGGCCCCATTACTGCTCGAGGCGATGCTTCGCAAGGCAGATCGTTCCCCCTTTTATCGACAAATCTTCGTGTTATCCAGATGCAGCCAGAATGAAGCGTGAAATTTGTCCTCCGTGTGATGCCGGTACACTCAGACGGTTGCTGCAGGGAAGCCCCTTGAAAACGTGGATATAGCGCAAACCAGTCACCTGAAAACTCGAATTCGTAGGCTGTTTCGCTTGCTGGCAAGCTTCGCTTTGGGCCAGGCCATGGTGCAGGGGATCAGCTTCCTCATCGGGTTGTTTCTGGTCCGTGCGCTCAGCATAAGTTCCTATGCCCAGTTTGGCCTTGCGCTCGGTTTCCAGGCCACTGCCTCAACCTTGATGGACCTGGGGTTTGCCAGTACGATCATCCCCTTGGTCGGCGAACGCACCTCCGATCGCGCATTGATTGGAAGATACGTTCGCGGAGCAAAATCTCTCAGAGATCGCGCCTTTTTTATTTTGTCCCCCGGCGTTGTGGTGGCATTTCTAGTCATCACTCACAGGCAGGGGTGGGGATGGCCCATCCAGTTAGGCTTGCTTTCCTCAGTATTACTCGCCCTGTATTCCAGCAGCGCAGCGTCTTATTACGCCGTGCCCCTATTCCTCTACAGGCGCATGCGAGAGTTTTACCTTCCGCAAACACTCTCGAGCGTCGGCCGCTTGTTGCTCTATCTCCTCCTCAACTCCGTAGGCGCACTCAACTCCGTCACCGCAGCCGGTTGTGTCGCCCTCAATTTCAGCCTCAACGGATTCCTTCTCAAAAAAGAGGGTGGCAAACATATCGACTGGCCGGAAAGCGACGAACCAGCCATTCGCAAAGAAATAGTCCGATACATTCTGCCCGCTTCACCGGCAATCCTTCTTGGGGCATTCCATGGACAGATTGCACTGTTTCTCATAAGTATTTTCGGCAGCACAGTCAACATCGCTCAGGTCGCGGCCCTGGGCCGCCTGGGACAAATCTTCTACCTCCTCATGACCTTTAACGTTGTCATCGTTGAGCCCTTTGTGGCGCGCTTGCCGAGGCACAGATTGCTGCCTACGTACTTCAAGCTTATAGCCGGCGCATGTGTTGGAGGTACAGTGCTCGTCTTGATCACGTTTGCCGCCCCGGAGATCTTTTTATGGATCCTTGGCGCCAAGTATGCGCAGCTACGAGGTCTGATTGGATGGGTCGTGCTTACCGCTTGCATTAACTACGTAGCCGGGTTGATCTGGATTATGAATCGATCTCGAAAGTGGATTTTCTGGAGGGGAACGATCGCTGAGATTTCCTTACTGGCTGTTGTCCAGATAGGATTTCTCCTGATCTTCGGGGTTCGCAGCACAAGAAGCGCCGTCCTGTTCAATTTTGCCTCCAGCTTCTGCTATGTGATCGCGCACTCCTACGTGGCCATCCACGGCTTCCGCAAGGGCGTTCGCGGTGAGTTGTTGGACCCGGTTCGCAACCAGATCTCAACCCCGTGATTACCCGGTTGTTACTGATAAACTGCGCAGGTCGCGGCAGAGGTTTAAGTGGGAAATTCTAATGTGCAAGAAAAGATCTCGGTCGCACTATGCACCTACAACGGTGAGCGATTTCTTCCCCAACAGCTCGCCGGCATACTGCAACAGACCAGGTTGCCGGATGAACTGGTGGTCTGTGACGATCGGTCGACGGATCGAACTCTGGAGATTGTTCGCGAATTCGCAGTTTCCGCTCCTTTCCCCGTCAAAGTAGTCCGGAACGAACGCAATCTTGGTCCGGCGAGTAACTTTGAAGGGGCGATGCGCCTTTGTGCTGGTGGCCTTATCGCGCTAAGCGACCAGGACGACCTGTGGTATCCCCATCGCCTGCAGCGTTCCGAGCAGGAACTAGGGAACCATCCGGAAGCTGGACTTGTATTCTCCGACGGAGACATCATTGACGATCGAAATCAAGCCATCGGAAAAAGGCTGTGGCAAGCGTTTCAATTCACCGATGAACGAAGGAGTGAATTGTTATCTGGGTGCTATGATCTGCTTCTGAAATACCGCTTTGTGACCGGAGCCACGGTTATGCTCCGGTCAACTTTACGCGAGCAGTGCTTACCAATTCCCCCGGGCTGGATCCATGATGAATGGCTGGCGGCTATCATTGCGGTGTTCTCGGAGTTGAGGCCGATCAACGAGCCTCTCATCTTGTATCGGGAACACACCTCTCAGGAGGTAGGAACACCTTCGGAGGCAAGGCCTCGATGGAAGTTGCAAGATCATTGGAACACACTGGCAAAGGGTGAAAAGACAAACAAGTATTGGAATCAACTTTCAAGGAATATAAGATTCGCCCAGGTAGTCTGTGGCACTCTTTCGGGAATGCCTTTGGATGAGCGCGGAGGTCGCATCCTCTCCTCCTATCAGGATTGGCTACGTTTTGCCTCCTTCCGGTCCAGTCTGCCGCAGAGTCGCCTTAGCCGCTTGGCCCCTGTTCTCCAGCAGCATTCCTCGTATGCGCGGTACGAATCGGGCATTAAGAGCGCGGTCAAGGATCTTTTGCGCAGCCGGCCGCAATGACCGTTCCAGGGAAGCTGGTTATCGGATGTCACTCTCCAGGCCAAACCGGATTTCAGTCGCACTATGCACCTACAATGGTGAGCGATATCTCCCCGAGCAGCTAGCCAGCATTCAGCAACAGACCAGGTTGCCGGATGAGTTGGTGGTGTGTGACGACCGGTCGACGGATCGAACGCTCGCGATGCTTGGCGAATTTGCCGCCACGGTTTCGTTTCCCGTCGAAATCATCCGCAACACCGAGACCTTGGGTTCCACAAGGAATTTCGAAAAGGCTATTCGGCTCTGTGCTGGGGATCTAATCGCGCTCAGCGACCAGGACGACATCTGGTATCCCAATCGTCTTGAGCGCTCCGAGCAGGAGTTCATGGCTCATCCGCAGGCAGGTCTGGTCTTCTCTGATGCTGATGTCATCGATGAGCAAAACCGCCCCCTCGGTGCGACGCTTTGGCAGCAGCTTGGCTTTGCCGGAAAACGCAAGCATGACCTGATCGCCGGGCAATTTGTTCTCTTGGCAAAGCACAGGTTTGTAACCGGAGCCACGACGATGTTCCGCGCCACTCTGCGCGACCGTTTTTTGCCCATAGGCGTTGGCTGGATTCATGACGAATGGATCACTCTAGTGGCCGCCGCATTCTCTGATCTAAGGCCAATTGACCAGCCGCTGATTCGCTATCGCATCCACGGCTCGCAGCAGGTTGGATTTCAAAACAAGCTGGAGCAGCGCGCCCAGGGAACGACACGCGCGGAAAAGCATTGGGGACGCCTGGCGGAGTCGGTGAAAGAACTGAAGCAGATGACCGATTTTCTATCCGCAGCGGTTCAGGATGAAACGCGAGGGGTGTTGCCGGCTTACCAGCAGCACTTGCAATTTCTCTCGTTCCGCTATGGGCTGCCCGCTAGCCGCCTGGCGCGCCTGGTCCCGATCCTCAGAAATTACCGGCAATACGAAATTCACGCATCGGGTTTTGCCAGCGTGCTAAAGGACCTGGCGCTGGCAAGATCCCGATAACACTGCCTTAATCGATCAGGGCGATTTTGGCGCGCTTACCAACTCGTACGGCAATGCGCGCCGGGCGCCGCTCTACCCGTAGGAGCTTTTCGGTTGAGGTGACGCCATCGATGCTCACTCCCGCGCTTACCTGCCTGTCCGCATCCGTACGCGAGTTCTTCAGGCCGAGTTCAACCAGCAACTTGGCGACGTCAATGTGCACGGCCTGGGCGCTGTCCCGAACCGCTCGCTCCGTCGCATCGGCATCAGCTCTGATCACTCGCCTAAGGTCGACCTTCGTCTCATCCGCAATGGCAGAGAGGTCCCGCTGCTGGAATTGCCTGCTCCAGTCTTCCTCCGCCTGCCGTGCAACCTCCTGCGAGTAAAACCCGGCAACGATGGTCCGCGCCAGCGCCTTCTTGGCCTCCATCGGGTGCAGCGTGCCGCTCGAAACCTCCGCCTGCATGCGTTCGACTTCGCTCTGCTTTAGATCGGTAAGCAGCAACCAGTACCGCCACATCAGTTCGTCGGAGACGGACATCAGCTTGCCGTACATCTCCGGTGCCGGCTCATGGATGCCGATTGCGTTGCCCAGAGACTTCGACATCTTCTGCACTCCATCCAAACCCTCGATGATGGGCGTCATCAAGACGATTTGCGAAGGTTGCTGATAATGTCTTTGCAACTCGCGGCCAATAAGCAGGTTGAATTTCTGGTCCGTGCCGCCCAGTTCCACATCCGCCCGTAATGCGACGGAATCGTAGCCTTGCGCTAGCGGATAGAGCATCTCATGCAGAGAGATCGGCTGTTCGTTGTTGAACCGGCGATGGAATTCCTCGCGTTCCAGCATCTGCGAGACCGTGAACCGCGAGGCCAGGCGAATGATGCCTTCGAATCCGAGCGTCGATAGCCACTCCGAGTTGAAGCGAACCTCAGTCTTGTCCCGATCGAGTATTTTGAAAACCTGTTCGGTATAGGTTTTCGCATTCTCCGTAATTTCTTCGCTGGTGAGGGGCTTACGGGTGACTGAACGCCCTGTGGGGTCACCGATCAGCGAGGTGAAGTCCCCAATCATAAAAATGACCTGATGCCCAAGATCCTGAAAGTGCTTGAGCTTGCGCATCAGCACGGTGTGGCCCAGGTGCAAATCGGGCGCAGTCGGGTCAAAGCCCGCCTTTACGCGAAGGGGTTGACCGGTTTTCCGGTAAGTCTCCAGACGTTCTCGCAGGTCGGAGAGCCGGATGATCTCAGCCGCCCCCTTTTTCAGGTAATCGAGCTGTTCATCAACCGGCGGGAATTCGATGGATGGGACCTCCAGGTTAGCCATGGCTTTCCAAGTAGTATAAGGGCTCAGATTGGCCTCAACGGCCACACCCGCGACGCCAGTCAAGGCGCCTAAGTAATCCGCGCGAGCAGAAAAATATGGCAGGGTATTGCCAGTTCCACTGCAAGGACTTCCATTCCGCACCGGGTCAGAAGTTCCCGGCTGTTCGTTTGGTCAAAGACATGATGGTGCAGGCAGCGGTTGTTGACGTTGTCAAGGGAACGGCGGTGAAACTCCTCTGCGGAGCCGGCCCCTGGATCAAGGCTGATGTCGTGTTTATCCAGGATTTCCGGCAGGTGGGTCAGATCGTCTTCAGGAGTGTTCCGCTTAAAGTCCTCAAACATGTGGTCTACCGCTGTTGGCGTTCGGCGGTGGTCAAAGGTTCGGGCATAGTTCGGCAGAACCAGGATCAGGCCGCCGCTCGGTCGCGTGACTCGTTTCCACTCCAGGAGCGCCTTCACGGGATTCGCGAAATGTTCCAGGTTGTGCGAAGACAGGATGAAGTCGTAACTCTGGTCGGCGATACAGGAGAGGTCGGAAGCGTCTACAAAGATATTTTTTCCTGGCGGCTTGTCACGGCTGAACGTGTAGGCGTCGGCATGAGCAGCCCAGGTAGTATTGCGCGAAAAGTCGCAATTATCCAGCGACCCGACACGGTCGTAGATTGGCAACGGAGTGAGCCCGCGTTGAAACACGGCGCTGGGACCGCCGATCTCCAGTCCTTTCTTGCCCACTACAAAAGGAAGCACCGCCTTATAGCAGGCAACGCGTCCTTCGAGCAAAAGCCGGACGGTATTCTTGGCGCGGCGCATGAGGGACACTCCCATCGGCGGCCCTCCAATTATGCTTACTCTATGATGCGCACGGAAGCTGAGGGAGCAGACATTATGCGGCTGCGGGCAGATACCGCGGGCTGTGAGCAGACAACCTTCTTCAACAATGCTGGAGCAAGCTTGCAGCCGCGATCCGTGGTCGCGCGGGTGATTGAGCATCTTCGGCTGGAGGAGCGGGTAGGCGGCTATGAGGCGGCCGACCAGGTCGCTCCGGAAATGGATGCGCTGTACGGCAGCGTGGCGCGCCTGTTGCATTGCGCTCCGCAAGAGATCGCACTGCAGGAAAACGCAACCCGGGCCTGGGAAATGGCCTTTTACTCGTTGCGTTTCGCCCCGGGCGACCGCATCGTGACCGCGGCCAACGAATACGCGAGCAACTACATCGCATTTCTGCAGGTGGCGCGGCGTACCGGTGCTGAGATCTGCGTAGTCGAAAGCGACCAGGCCGGAGAGGTCGATCTGGAGGCTCTGCAGAGGCTTCTTGACGATCGGGTCAAGTTGATCGCGCTCACCCACGTGCCCACCAATGGCGGCCTGGTGCAGCCGGCAGCGCAGGTGGGCGCCCTGGCCCGCAGAGCCAACATTCCCTTTCTCCTCGATGCCACTCAGTCGACCGGGCAGATGAACCTGGACGTGAATGCTTTGGGGTGCGATATGCTATGCGCGACCGGGCGCAAATACCTCAGGGGACCGCGAGGCACGGGGTTCCTCTATGTACGCAGAGCAATGCTGCAGCAGATGGAACCGCCCCTGCTCGACCTTCGGGCAGCGACCTGGGTCTCGGCAGGTAAGTTTGAGGTGCGCGACGATGCCAGGAAATTTGAAACCTGGGAGGCAGCTCCTGCCCCACGGCTGGGTTTAGGGGTAGCCATCGAATATGCGCTGGCTTTGGGGCTGGAATGGATCGAGCGCCGGGTTCAAGCTCTGGCCGCCCAGCTGCGTGAGCGTCTGGCGGACGTGAAGGGCGTAAGAGTGCAGGACCTGGGCCGTGTTCGCTGCGGCATTGTGACCTTCACTTACGAGCCTCATCCGGCCGGAGAAGTGATGCGATGGTTGCAGGCAAACGGCATCGCGGTCCGAGTCATTGAGCGTTCGTCGACCCGCATCGACATGGAGCGGCGGGGGCTCGATGAGCTGGTGCGGGCCTCAGTGCATTACTACAACACCGAAGCGGAGCTGGAACGCCTCTGCGACGTGCTGCGCGCTATGAAATGAATGAGAGGTTCAGGCCATGGATGCGGAACGCGCACGGGAATATCTGCTGCGGTTGCCCCACGTGGTGGAAACCATGCAGTGGGGAGCCAACCTGGTTTTTTGGGTGGGTGACAAGGCGATTGGCGGCAAGATGTTTGCCTTGGTGAACCTCGATGACGACCACAGGGCTGTGCTCTCTTTTGCCGCCGGACCGGAACGATACGCTGAGCTGCTCGAAACCGAGGGTGTATTTCCCGCCCCCTATTTGGCCCGCGCCCACTGGGTGGCCATCCGGCACTGGGGGGTCCTGCGCAGCAGCGAGTTGGAAGAGCATCTCAAACTGGCTCATAGTCTGATCCACGACAAGTTGCCCAAGAAGACCAGGGACGTGCTGGCCATGCCACTGGCGGCGCAGCGCAAGCTGCTGAAGGATCGAAAGAAGCTGCTGGCGGCGCGATCCCCGGCCCGCTAGTCCTCTAACGAAGCTTCTTAAACCTGGGGCACCCGTCCTATCTCTTCTGACCTTGCTAGGACACAGTCCCGTAGGAGTCTGTGTCGTAGCACATCGGAGCTGAGCTAGAGTTGACCATTTCCGTATCAATGACGATGAATTCTGCTGGTTAATTCGTATAGCTTTTCGTCGATTTCTTAGCTACGACACAGACTCCGTAGGGACGGCTGAAATACCCCAGCACGATAGTGCCTGTGTGAGAACGAGAAGACACAGTAGGTCTCTCTGATGGCTAAGGCCCGGAGGGCCGACGGCTAACGTCAGCCCAGCCCGGCAGGGCTGGGGTATCGGTTTCCGATGAGGATGAGCGCCGTAGGCGCGGCACTATGGATGCCCTACGATCCTAGATATGTGGTGGGATGTGACGGGTGCCGCGCCTACGGCGCTCGGAGACGCACGATTTGATCTCCCAGCCCTCCCGGGCTGGGCTGACGTTTAGCGGTCGGCCCTCCGGGCCTTAGCCATCAGAAGGACCTACTGTCTTCCGGTTCTCACACAGACCCGATAGTGCTGGGTACGGCTGAATCGACGACCCAGTCCCGCCAGGGAGGGCTGAAAATACCCAGGACGCAGTCCTGAGGGTACCCTCACTCTGCAAAGTCCCGCTAACTCGAGGTCCGGTGAGACTCCACACTGCCCCTGCGGTTTGTACAATTGGGCAGCAGGAGGATCGAGCTGGATGGGATTAGGGCTTGGCAGACATGCCAACAGAACACTTGCCTGCCTGTTGCTGATCATGGCAACGCTGCACTCGCTTCGGGCGCAGGACCCGGAAGCAGCCGCCAATCAAAAGAAGGCACGGGCTACGCTGGATGCCATGGTAGCCGCACTGGGGGGCGAACGGTGGCTCACGCTCAGCAACACCATGCAGCAGGGCCGGACCTCGGGCTTCTACCTCGGCAAGCCCACCGGCATGACCGCGGAATTCTACGAAATCCAACAATTTCCCGATCAGACCCGCGTCGAGCTGGGCAAGAAACGGGACGTCTTTGAGATTATTTCCGGAGACCAGGCCTGGGAGATCACTTACAAAGGCAAGCGGGAACTGCCCAAGGACCAGGTCCAGGAACTCATCCGGCGTCGCGACCATTCCATTCAGACGGCCATGCGCGTCTGGCTGAAGGACCCCAAGACGGTCCTCATTTATGGCGGTCAAAACCTGGTGGAACGCCATCTGGCCGATCTAACCACCCTCATCAACGCCGACAATGACAGCATCACCATCCAGACCGATGCCGAAACGCACTTGCCCTTGCGGCGCACCTACCAGTGGCGCGATCCCCTTTACCACGACAAAAACACCGATGCGGAAGAGTATGACGACTACCACCTGGTCGAGGGTTTTCCCACCGCCTACACCATCACCCGCTATCACAACGACGACATGACCAACCAGCGCTTCCTCTCTCACGCGGCCTACAACATCCCCTTGACGCCAGACCTGTTCAATCCCGACCTGGCAGCGGCTAAAATCAAGAAATGACGCTGTTGAATGCTCTATAATCTGCCCTGCGACCATGGAAGAAGAGAACCCCAGGCAGGAAGCGGCGAGCGGGCTGGATATACGCCAGATCATGGCGATTCTGCCCCACCGTTATCCCTTTCTCCTGATTGACCGCATCCTCGAAAGCAGCCGCAAGAAGCGCATCGTGGCAATCAAGAACGTGACCATCAATGAGCCGTTTTTCCAGGGCCATTTTCCTGAGTACGCCATCATGCCGGGAGTGCTGATGGTGGAAGCAATCGCCCAGGCAGGTGGAGTGCTGCTGCTCCCTGAGGTTCCGGATCATGAAAACAAGCTGTTGGTCTTCTCCGGTATTGACCGCGCTCGCTTTCGCAGACCGGTGACGCCTGGCGATCAGCTGCGCATCGAAGTGGACGTTTTGAACTGGAGGCCCCTGGCCGCGCGGCTGGAGGGCAAGTGCTACGTAGAAGGCCAGCTGGCGTGCGAAGCCACCATCATGTGCGCGGTGGTGCCCCGGCCGTCCCGCATTGGCAGTGACAAACCGGAACCGCCGGTTGCTCCGCCCGCGGAGGATCCCGCTTTGGAGACGGTGAGTCACGAGTGAGTATTCACCCAACAGCCATCGTGGCTGCCACGGCTTCTATCCCTGAGTCTTCTAACGTTGGCCCCTATTGCACCATTGGTCCTGATGTAGTCCTGGGTGAGGACTGTGACCTGGTTTCCCACGTAGTACTCGATGGCAAGACCCGCTTAGGCGCCCGAAACCGCGTTTATTCCTTTGCCTGTCTGGGCGTAGCGCCCCAGGACCTCAAGTACCGGGGCGAACCCACCAGCCTTGAAATCGGCGATGACAACACCATCCGCGAATATGTGACTATCTCGCGGGGCACCAGGGGCGGTGGCGGAACTACGCGCTTAGGTAGCCACTGCCTGATCATGGCCTATACCCACATCGGTCACGACAGCACCATCGGGAATCACTGCATTCTGGCCAACGGCGCCACTCTGGCCGGTCACGTCACCGTGGAAGACCATGCCAGCGTGGGGGCGCTCTGCCCCGTGCACCAGTTCTGCTGTATCGGAAAGCATGCCTACGTCGGCGGGGGCACCACCATTACCCAGGACGTTCTACCCTACTCGCTGACCTCGGCCAAACGCGAAACCCATGCCTACAGCCTCAATCGCATTGGATTAGAGCGCTCCGGCTTCACCCCGGAGCAGTTGCGCGCCCTGCAGCACGCCTACCGCGTCTTGCTGGCAGCCAAGCTCAACACCTCCCAGGCCCTGGAACGGCTGCGCAGCGAAGGTCAGACGGAAGACTGCGTGGCGTACCTGATGGCCTTTATCGAGCGTTCCCAGCGGGGCGTGATCAAGTAGGAGCGGCCAAGTGAAACCGGAGCTAATCACCAGGCTGGGTCTGATCGCCGGCAATGGACGCTTTCCGTTTCTGCTGCTCGACGCCGCGCGGGCGCATGGGGCTGAGGTAGTGGTCGCCGCCATCAAGGAAGAGACTGACGCGGAGATGGATGCACGGGCTGCTGCCGACCCCGGCATCCGCGTGTATTGGCTCTCTCTGGGGGAGCTATCGCGATTGATCGAGACCTTCCGCCAGGAAGGCATAAGCCAGGCCGTGATGGCCGGGCAGGTCAAGCACAAGCAAATCTTCAGCAGCATTCGACCCGACTGGCGGCTGGCCAAGCTGCTCTTGAATCTGCGCACCCGGAACACCGACATGCTGCTGGGCGCCGTGGCCAAGGTTCTGAGCGATGAAGGGATCGAGCTGATCTCGTCCACCGCCTACCTGGAGCCGCTCCTGGCGCGCTCGGGAGTGCTCAGCGAGCGCGCGCCGACCGCGGAAGAGGAGCAGGACATGGCCTACGGGCGCCAGGTTGCCCTTGCCCTTGCTGCCTATGACATTGGCCAGACCGTGGTGGTGGCGGGGCAGGCCTGTGTAGCGGTCGAGGCCATGGAGGGTACCGACGCCACCATCGAACGCGCCGGGGCCATCCTGCGCACTCTGGCGGCCGAGGATGAGGCATCCTCGCCGGCATCCACCCTCGCCCGGCGGCTGACTGTAGTGAAGGTGGCCAAGCCGGCGCAGGACATGCGTTTCGATGTACCGGTGATTGGTCCCAGGACCATCGTAGTGATGCGTGAGGCGGGGGCCACCTGCCTGGCAATTGAAGCTGGCCGCACCCTGATCTTCGATCAGGACGCCCTTCAGCAACTGGCCGTCGCCGCCGGCATCGCGATCATTGCCGTTTAGTGTCCGCGTGAGAACCGGAAGAGAACCGCAGATCCCTCCACTGCGCTACGCTCCGGTCGGGATGACAATTCTGTTGCATGGAAATGGCCCCAAAACCGGTCAGGCGAATCGCTGCCTATGGTCCCACAGAATTGTCATCCCGACCGGAGCGGAGCGCAGTGGAGGGATCTGCGGTTTCCTCCGTTTCTCACGCAGACACTAAAGCCCTGGTGAGAACGCCAAGCTGCCCCAATCTCCCTGAGGCAATGCGGCTGGACAGCCGCAGACGAAAGCGGTCTAATCGATTGGGCCCACTTTCGCAGCAATCTGGAGATTCCGGTGAAAACGAATAGAGTAGCAGTCGTCGCAATCCTGGTGGTTCTGCTTGCTGGCGCCGCCTTGAGTATCCGCGGAAGAGCCGATGACACGGCCATGCCGCAAGCGGGCCAAACCGCCCCCAACTTTACCCTACCCTCGCAGGATGGCACCCCAACCAGTCTTGATAGTTTTCGCGGCAAGTGGGTGGTGCTCTACTTCTATCCCAAGGACATGACCACCGGTTGCACCATCGAAGCCCACAACTTTCAGCAGGACATCTCCAAGTATCAAAAACTGGATGCCGTCGTTGTCGGTGTGAGCGTCGACTCGACGGACAGCCACAAGGAGTTTTGTGCCAAGGAAGGGCTAAGCTTCAAGCTCCTCAGCGATCAGGAAAAGAAAGTAGTGGTGGAGTATGGGTCCTTGGGCGATCACATGGGCGTAAAGATCGCCAATCGCAACACGTTTTTGATTGATCCCCAGGGCAAAATCGTCCAGGTGTGGACAGGCGTAAAACCCTCCGAGCACAGCCAGCAGGTTCTCGCCGCGCTGGATGGTTTCGAAAAAAAGTAGCCGGCTCGAAGACCTGTACTGACCGCGAACCTCGATCTCACATCTTCAGACCCCCAGACGCAAAAATGCCCGGCTGCCAGCCGGGCGCTTTTGCTTGCCTGTTTGTATGAAAGAACTACTTCTTTGACTTCTTCTTTGCTGCCTTTTTCGCCGGAGCCTTCTTCGCTGCCTTCTTGGCTGGCGACTTCTTTGCTGCCTTCTTGGCCGGCGACTTCTTCGCTGCCGACTTCTTGGTTGTTGCTTTCTTCACTGCCAAAGGAATACCTCGTTTGATGGTAGATTTTTTGCTGCTGGCGCTCTTCTTGCCGACCGCTTTCGCAGCCTTTCTGCCGCTCTTCGCGCCTTTGATGCTCTTCTTCGCGGCAGATTTCGTTGCGGCCTTTTTGGCCGAAGCTTTCTTTGCTGGGACTTTCTTCGCTGCTGTTGGGGTCGCCGGAGGCTTGGCGACGGTCTGCTTGGCGGAGGCTTTCTTGACCGCGGCTTTCTTCTTCGCCGGGGCCTTCGTGGTCGAGGGCACCGCTGGGACACTCACCGGTGGGGTAAGCAATTCCGCAATTGGAACGGCGGTGGCGACGATGACGCTTACTTCTTCTTCCTCTTCATCATCGTCATCGAAACCGTCTTCCACCTCATCGGGGTACTCGTCCGCCTCAGTTTCAAACTCATTGTCTGCGTGTGCGTACAGTTTGTGTTCGTCCTGCATTCTTATGCCTCCAAGGCTTCGTTTGCTACGGATTCGGATCGCAGAGAACCGCTCTCCATCATACTTGCCTGCGGCGCGGATTATAGCAACAGCATGCAACGGGATGCCAACGAACGCAAGTGTGAATTAAGTTTCTTTTCCGGCAATGGCTCCGGACACAGTCTGCGTGATTGTTTTTCTCTGTCGCCTTGCCCGTTTCAGAGGTCCGGTGGACTGTTCTTCGCGGTGGTATGCGCGGGTGCGGAGTGGGTGGCTCCCTGTTTCGCGCCGGCCGTGTGTTTTGTAGATGTGCTTACGCGATGCTTGGAGCTGGTGACCAGGGCCGGTTCCGCTACGTAGAGACGGCGCCCTGGTTCCAAATGAGCCGAACCCAGGTGGTTCCAGCGCCGAAGTTGCTGCACGGTCACGTTGAAGCGATCAGCTACGGTCACCAGCGTATCGCCGTGCGCCACCTTGTATAGCGTGAGGCGCGACCTGCTCGATGGCGCCGGCGGTACCGGAATAATGAGCGAGTCCGTCGCGGAAAGATCGTCGCCAGGCTGCAGTTGATTGACAAAGACGATCTCCGCAGGGCTAACGTGGTAATCGCGAGCGACCGTCTGCAACGATTCTCCGGCAACCACTTTGTGAAACCGCCATTGATTGCGCTTGTCCACCGGGATTTCCGCGATGCGCTTTTGATAGAGGTCTTTGCTGCCGGCCGGCAGGTGCAACGCAAACGGACCGTCGCTGGGCGTGCTCATCCGCAATAGGCTGGGGTTCAGGTCCGTGATCTCCTGCACCGGCACCTCCACCAGGTCCGAGACCAGGTGCAGGTCCACACTATAGTCCGTGGTCACCGTGTCGATGAGCAGCGGTGGGTCTGGCGTCAGCGACTGCAATCCATACTGCTGCGGATTCTTCGCCATGATCGCGGCAGCGATGATGATGGGTACATAATTCTTCGTTTCCTGCGGCAGCACGTTGCGCCGGTACAGCTCCCAGAAATCGGCGTAGCCAGTGCGTTGTACCGCCCGCTGCACATTGCCCGGTCCCCAGTCATACGCCGCCATCGCCAGATACCAATCGCCCAGTTGAGCGTATAGCTCCTTCATGTAGCGAGCATAAGCGTGGGTCGACTTCTCCGGATCAAAGCGCTCGTCGTACCAGCCGTTGTGGGCCAGGCCATAGGGTCCCGAGGGCATAAACTGCCACATGCCGCCCGCACCTGAGCGCCCGTTCACCGCCTGCGGTTGAAAGCCGGATTCGGCCACCGCCTGGTAAATAAGATCCTGGGGAACTTTCTCGTCCGCCAGCACTGCCGCGATCATGGCGTGATAGCGGCCGGCCCGCTCCAGCGACCTCGTCAGCGTTCCCCGCCCCTTGGAGGAGAAGTAGCTGATGTAACCGGCCACGGGATCGTTGATCACCAGCGGCAAATCGGAGACCGTAGTCTTCAGTTCTGCGATCGCCTGCGCCTTTACCGTCGGGTCCACCGGGAAGGTGACGTCGTTGGCAACATCGACCGGAGCGGGTTCGATCTTGGGTGCGAACCCATTGCCTTGCTTGAGCGCCTCGGTCTCCAACGTATTCACAGCATCGAGAACGCGATCGAACTCGTCGCGCAGCTGGGGTTCGTTCCGCAGATCGAAATTGCTGGTCAGCATCATATCGACAGCACGATCGAAGTCTGCCTTGGCGGTCTGCAGCTTGCCCGCGTGATAGTCGGTCACACCGCTTTGGAACGCCACTTCCACGGCGTCGATCAGGGCCTGCACCTGCGGCCGGGCGGCGGGCGTTGCAGAGGGGGTAGCCGAGGCCGCGGTTGGTTCAGAGGGCTTGGAGGGCTTGAGTGCGGGGGCGGTAGCTTGCGGCGACTTCGCTGGCCCCGGGGTCACGGGGTTTTCCGGCACACACCCCGTAAACAGCAACGAGGCTGCGGCAAGCACCGGCATGACCACTCTGCGAACGATAATTGACCCTCTGGATAAGCCCATGCGAAATCGCCTTGGCACCCCTCCGCCTTGGCTGCACACGAAAGACCATGTTCTTGCTGGCTTGCTTGATTGTATTGCCCGGGGCCCCCCAGTGTGAATGATAAGATCGGGTGAGAGACTCCTCTCGCCCATCAATTGATTCACCACCCGCCGATCGGCATCCCTTAATGGATAGCAAGCACATCCGCAATTTCGCCATCATTGCCCACATTGACCACGGCAAATCCACCCTCTCGGACCGCTTGCTGGAGTTGACCGGCTCCTTGACGGCACGCGAGATGCAGGCCCAGGTGTTGGATGCGATGGATCTGGAACGCGAGCGCGGCATCACCATCAAAGCCCACGCGGTGCGCATGAATTACCTTGCCCGGGATGGCGAGATGTACCAGCTAAATCTGTTGGATACGCCAGGGCACGTCGATTTCTCCTACGAGGTCTCCCGCTCCCTGGCCTGCTGTGAGGGCGCCCTGCTGGTAGTGGACGCCTCCCAGGGCGTCGAGGCGCAAACCCTGGCCAATGCCTTCCTGGCCATCAATAACGGCCTGGACATGATTCCCGTAATCAACAAAATCGATCTGCCCAGTGCAGACGTCTTGCGCACCCAGGAGATGATCGAATCCGCCGTAGGCCTGGACGCTACGGATGCGCTCCCCGTGAGTGCCAAAACAGGCCTTGGCGTTCCCGAAGTACTGGAAGCCATCGTGCAACGTTTGCCGCCGCCTACAGGAGACGCGGAGGCGCCCCTGCAAGCCCTGATCTTCGATTGCTGGTTCGATCCTTACCGCGGCGTCATCGTGTTGGCCCGGGTGATCAACGGCATCCTGCGCAAGGGTGCCAGGATCCGGCTCATGTCCAATGGCCGGGTATTCGATGTCGAGTCCGTCGGGGTCCTGACCCCGAAACCGGTCGAGATCGCGCAGTTGTCGGCGGGTGAGGTGGGCTTCTTTTCCGCCACCATCAAGAACGTCGCCGACACCAAGATTGGCGACACCATCACCGAGGACACACGCCCCGCCGCGGAGGCGCTTCCCGGCTTCAAAGACATTCAATCGATGGTCTTTGCCGGCCTCTATACCGTGGATTCGCATGAGCACACACTGCTCCGCGACGCGCTCGAGAAGCTGCGGCTGAACGACTCCTCCTTCTTCTTTGAACCCGAAAGCTCGGTCGCCTTGGGCTTCGGTTTCCGCTGCGGCTTTCTTGGCCTGCTGCACATGGAGATCATTCAGGAACGCCTGGAGCGCGAGTTCAACCTGGATCTCATAACCACCGCTCCCGGGGTGCGCTACAAAATTACCCTCACCAACGGATCGATCGTCGAAGTGGAAAATCCCTCCCGTTGGCCCGACCCCACCGATATAGAAAAGATCGAAGAGCCGGTGATCATCGCCACCATCCTGACCAGCGAAGAGTACGTCGGTGGCATTCTCAAATTGGTGGAGGAGAAGCGCGGTCGTCAGAAAAACTTCGAATACGTGACCCCGACGCGGGTCATGCTGACCTACGAGTTACCGCTCAACGAGATCGTATTGGATTTCTACGACCGGCTGAAATCGGTCTCCCGCGGTTATGCTTCGCTCGATTACCAGCTGGCCGGCATGTGGGAATCCCCCATGGTCAAGCTGGATATTCTCATCTCCGGCGAGCCCGTCGATGCGCTCTCCATCATTGTGCATAAAGACTTTGCCTACGAACGGGGACGGGCGCTGGTCTCCAAGATGCGCGAGCTCATTCCTCGCCAGATGTTTGAGGTCGCGATCCAGGCGGCTATCGGAGCCAAGATCGTGTCTCGCGAAACCGTCGCTGCCTTGCGTAAGAATGTTCTCGCCAAATGTTACGGGGGAGATATTAGCCGCAAGCGCAAACTCCTGGAGAAGCAAAAAGAGGGCAAGAAGCGCATGAAGCGCGTGGGCAAAGTGGACATTCCTCAGGAGGCGTTCTTGGCCGTGCTCAAAGTGGGCGAGGATTCCAGCAAATAATTGTAGTCTGGGGTTACGTTGGTCATGCCTGCGCAACCGTTTTGTGGAAACCCGAAAATTTCCGCGACCGCACAGAGCCCTCACTCCGGGGCACGAGCTGTTCCCTAGCACAAGGGATAAACGGTTGACAAGGAAAAGGTTAAGGGGCAGAAAAAACACGCCCGGCGACACTCTCGAGACAGCAGAGGGGAAAACCCGAGAATTACGCCGCCCGGCTTTCCACACTTTTTTCCACAGGCGCGCGGGGCACCGTCACGAGGTATTTTTTAGCCGGATTGGGTGATTATTTCCCTCCCGGCAAGTGAATCTTGCCGGGAGGGACGAGTGGAGAGATGCTCTACTGCGGCGACTGCGGTGGCTTGGTGGTGCTGGGGTGGGTAGTCGTTGCAGGGCGGCTGGGGCCAGTGCTGGGGCGCGGAGCGGCTGCGCCTGATGCTGGTTGCGCCGGAACGCCGGACTTGACATTGTAGGCGTCTACGATCGCTTTCGTGATGTCAGTAGATCCATTGGCCCACAACACGGGGGTCTGCTGGGCGCTGGTGTCGAGCACCACGGTGAATTTTTGCTGGTTGGAGTAGGTGTCCAGCACGGCATAGACTTTCTGTGCCAGTGCTTGGTACATATCGTTCATCGCGCCGCTGGCCTCGTTTTGCGCGTCTTCCGCGGACCGCTGCAGCGATTTGGTCTTTTCGTCGATGACCCGGAGGCGGCTGTCGCGCTCTGGCTCACTCAGGGTGGCGCCTGCGTCCTGCAACTGCTTCTTGAGCGAATCGATCTCGTCGCTTTGGGCCTTCAATTGAGCCTGCTTGGGTTCGAACTTGGTCCGCAGTTGAGCGAAGTTACGCTGACCCTCGTTGGTCGCTGCAACCGCCTGCTGGAAATTGATGATCGCAACCTTGGCACTGGCAGGGACCGAAGAAGCGGCCGCAAGACCGGCCGTTGACCCGGCAGGGACGGGGGCGGAGGGGGCGGATGTGGCCTGGGCCAACGCGCTGTTGGGTGTGCTGAGGGTGCCCACGCCAGTGGCGGACGCAAGCAGGCAAACAAGGGTGAACGAACGCTTCATCGGAATACAGAACTCCTTTTGATCTTTGAATCCAGATCGCCCGCGTCTTTCAGCGGAAAGCGGGCCTTCGCTTGCGGATCTCCCGCATGCGCATTTGCCTTACAGTCACCTGGCCAGCGCATCTGGCAGCAAACGCGAAGAAGAGACACGGACCGAGACAATCACAGGGGCCAGCAGTGATTATAGGTGTGGGCCGAAAGAGCGTCAACGCAGCCATGGACCCCGGCCCACTCTTACGCCGGCAACAAAAGCTGGGTGCCCCATTCAAGCCTGCGTTTGGCTTGAGTGGGTAGCGCTGCTGTCCAGGTATACGCTTTTCGACCCACATCCCCATTAGAAGGTAGTGCTGACGCTCAAGCGGAACGTCTTCCTCGGCTCGCGGAAATGTAACAGCGAGTCATAAGCCGTGATGGCCTCGGCGTAGGTATAGTCACCAGCACCGCCGGCGGGGAACATGCTGCGTGTGATCAGGCTCTCTCCCTGGACATTCTCGTAGAGGCGATTCGTGTTGTAGGCGTAATAGAGGCGCATCGGGGCGTTCACAATGGGAAGCATGGCTGAGAGTTCCCCGCCGACTGACATGCGCGGTACCACGTTGGTGCCCTGGATCGGCCTGATCACGTTGATGAACTGGATCGATTGGCCCCCCTGGCAGGCGCCGTTGTAGTAGGCGGTGCAACCATAGAGAGGCGAATTGAGCTGATCGGCGCCCTCGACGCTTTGCCGTAATTGAGACTGGCGAATCACCGACGTCAGGTCGAAGTCGTCAAAGAAGGCGAACTGGACCGGGCCGGCAATGGGAATACGATACTCAATCGTGGAAGTGGCCTTGGCGTCGCCACCCACCGATACGGGTCGGTAAATCGGGATCGGAATCGTGATGTTGCCCAGAGTGTAGTTGTTGGGATTGATGGGGACGGGCGTGCCGTCCGGGTTGGTGAGGGTGATGTTTGTCCGCACCGGGACCCACCCATAGGGCGTCGCCGCGCGCACATCAAAACCGCGCAACTCGTTGTCGCCGCCGGAATAGAAGCGGGCGAACGGCGGAGCCACATCCCCACCGTAACCCTGGATGTAAGAGAGCTGCAAGCGATAACCAAGGACGTTCCGCCCTTCCGGGTTGGGCCGCAGACCTTTCATCGCGATGAAGTGCTTATACTGCACCACCGGGGTGAAATAGCGAACATTGCCCCACAGTCCAGCGAGCACAAAAGCCGCGGAAATATCCGTTCCGAAGCGCGGCCTGAAGATGGATGGGCCGACCTTGTTGTACGTATAACTCAACGAAACCGAGCTGGTGTAAATGCCTTCCAGAGCATTGGAGCCCTGGATCTGGCCGCTGCGGAAGGCGAGCGTTTGGAAGAGGTTAGCCGAAGCCTGGCTGAAGGTCGTGATGGACGACTTATCCCAGCTATACGTCAAGCCCACGCGCTTGAAGGAGCGGCGCAGCGGATAACTGACGGAGAAGTTCAATCCCGTCGAAGACTGGTTGTAATTCTGGGTGAGGGACTGCTGGGCGGCCGACAGGTTTGCGTTCCCGGTAACGGAGGCGTAGTTGCGCGCTGAATTGTAGTCCGACTTCCTGGAGAAAACCTGGAAGCCCACGCTGGTCGGCTTGTTGCGCAGGTAGGGCTCATTGAAGGCAAAGACCACGCTGCGTGCCAGGTTGCCGATGTTGCCCTGCAGACTCAAGGTTTCGCCCAAGCCGAGAAAATTATTGGTCGAGTAGTTAAGACCGAGGAAAGTACCGGAAAGCCCACTGACGCCGCCGTTCAGGCCGATCGAGTTCTTGCCTTTCTCGTGTACCTTGAGCAACAGCGAAACGGTGCCGTTCTCGTTATCCGGGTGTATCTCCGTGTCCTGATCTACCTTGAGCGGGTCGAAATAGTCCAACTGGTTCAGGCGTAGCAGGCTCGATTCCCACGAATTGCTGTTGTAGGGCTGGCCTTCTTCAATCAGCAACTCCCGTCGAATGACCCGATCGCGGGTGATCGTGTTGCCTTGAAACTCGATCCGCGAGACGGTAAACGCTTTGCCCTCGTCGATGTCGATGTCCAGGTAAACCAGGTGTTTGGCGTCGTCAATGCGCGGCGTCGGCACGGCTGTGAAGTTGATGTACCCCAGCGAACCGTAAGCCTTGCGTAGATTATCCAGGCCCTTGCCGATCGCGGTTGCATTGAACAATTCACCGTCTTTGGTAGGGAACTGGGAGCGCAGCGCCTTGACATTCGGCACGTGCGTATTGCCGGTGAAGGTGACGCCGCCTAGCCGGTAGCGCGGCCCCTCCTCGACCGGGATGCGAATGTCGATGCGCTTACCCTGGCGAGGACGAAAAGTTAATAACGATAGCCCGCCTTCATTGCGGATATGGGTGATGGGATCGCTGACGCCGGCCCGGAAATAACCCCGGTCCTGCAGCGCTCGGCGAACCCGCTCCGTATCTTCCTCGAGTTTGCTCGCATCGTAGGTTCGGGCGAAGATGTTCTCCAGGAAAATCGAGTGCGGGATCCCCACCGGCCGCAGGTTCTTCATCGCCGCGCGCAGCTCGCGCGAGCTCACCGTGCGGTTGCCGGTGAAGGTGATGTTCCCCACTTTTACCGTGGGGCCTTCCTTGATGATGAAGTTGACCGAGACGGAAGAGGGCGGAATGGTCTTGATTTCCGGCTTTACCGTGGCGAACTGATGCCCGTGTTCGGCCAGCAGGGCGCGGATCACATCGATAGCGCGAGCCAAACGGGTGGGATCATAGGGGCTTTCCACCGAGAAGCCGGTCACGTGCTCTTTCTTGAACCGGTCCAGAACATCCGAGGTCGAGACCGAGTTCAGGCCCTTGTAGTTGATCTCGCGAATGGTCGGCTTTTCTTTAACGATGATGTCGAGAACGAGGCCCTTTGGGGTATCCTCGCGAGCAATCTGCAGATTCTCGAAGTATCCGGTGTTCCAGAGGGAATTGAAATCGCGCTCGATGGTCGCCGGATCGTAGGTATCTCCCGGATGGGTAAACAGCCGCGCCAGAATCGTCTCTCTGGGAATGCGGCGGTTCCCGATCACCCGGATTTGCGTCACCACACCCGGCTGGGGAGCGACGTCCTGCTGAGCCCAGGCAACTAGACTGGAACCGCAAAATAGAAGCAAGCCCACGATCCTGCACACCCGAAAAAAAAACGGCAGCGCAAGTTGGTTCTTATGAGACCGGGAGCGGAGGCCCCCTGACACGACGCGAAGAATAGGCACACCCTCACTGCTGGAAATCGGATCCTGTTGGAGGAAAAGGCGATTATATGTGACGGAAGGGGTACTCCCCAACTCCGGCGACTCGTTTCTCACCCCGCCTACCATCCAGGAGGCCCAGTCAAGACAGACACCACAACTCCCTCAGCTCTCCAGCTCACTGCTGGCGAAGTATTCGCCCAGTGAGGAATCCCACGCCACGGAGAGAAGGTTGGGCTTGCAGCAGACCTGGCAGTCTTCCACATATCGCTGCTGCCCGCCTGCTGACTCGTCCACCACGATCTCATTCCACTCTCCACAGCCCGCGCACTGGAAACCCGCTGGAAACGGCATCGTCAATCTCACGCTTGAGCAGGTCTTCCTAGTCTATCGGAGGGAAGAGGTTTTTGGTTGGGGCCAGCTTTCGAACTTCCACCAGGGTCGAATAGAACGTGGCCCCGCGGCCCAGGTCAGTAAGCCGTTCGGAGGTAAGCGCATTCACGTTGTTTCCCCCTTCGGACAGCTTGTTCCAGTTGAGGCTGGCAGCGACCACGCCCGCCGGTACGCTGCCGTCGATGCGCGCGCGCAGCTGCATTTTGCCGCGCGCATTGTATATCTCCACCAATTCTGCTTCGCCGATCTGCCGCGCGGCGGCGTCGCTGGCGTGCATGAACACCAGGCCAGGCGATTCCATCTTCTGGTGTCCCGGAAGGTTGGCGAAGGTCGAGTTCATATAGTGGTCGGCCTTGCGCGGCAAAAACTCGAGTGGAAACGTATGCGCATCGGCGCCCCGGCGCGATTCGTCCGGCGCGTGAAAGGTCGGCAGCGGTTCGAACCCCTCCGCAGCCAGCGCACTCGAATAAAACTCAGCCTTGCCGCTGGGTGTGGCAAAGACGCCATCAGCAAACGGTAGCAACGCCCGCGTTTCCATCGGACTGCACCCGTATGCTCTTCTTCGCCTCCAGCTCCTGCCGGGTAATGCCTTGCATCGCCGGTGTATTCAGCGCCTGCTCGATCAGGTCGTCCACATTGTCGTGGAAGCAGGGCTCAGAGAACCCCATGCGCTGTCCCAATTGGCTAAACAGCCAGACGTTCGACCGGGCCTCGCCCAGCGGCGCGATGGCCTGTTCCGAGAGCTGCAGAAAGTAGTGACCGTACGCTCCCTGAAAGTCTTTGTGCTCCAGGAAGGTGGTCGCCGGCAGCACGATATCGGCGTAGTCGGTGGTGTCGGTAAAGAACTGCTCGTGCACCACCGTAAAAAGGTCGCTGCGCATCATTCCCCGCACCACTGCGTTCTGGTTGGGAGCAATCGCCGCGGGGTTGGAGTTGTAGACAAAAAGCGCCTTCACTGGAGGTGCGTCGAGCTCGGTAAGCGCGTGGCCCAGGCGCGACATGTTGACTACGCGCGCTGGGCGCTGGAGTGGGCTCGCCAGCATCAGATCGGGCCTTTCCAGCGCCGCCGTGTTGAACGGGAAGGCTCCGCTGGTGGAGAGCTGCAGCCCTCCGCCGAGCTGCTTCCAGGCCCCGATCAGCGCCGGCAGCATGCAAACTGCGCGCGCCGCCGCCCCGCCGTTCTGCGAACGCTGTACGCCATAGTTCAGGCGGATCACGGCCGGCGCACTGGTCGCATATTCGCGTGCCAGGCGCGTGACGTCGTCTGCGGGGATGCCCGTTAAACAGGAAACCTGTTCTGGCGTGTAGGGCGCAACGTGTTCGCGCAGGGCTTCAAATCCGTGGGTATGTTGCGCAACATACTCCCGGTCGTAGAGCTCTTCCTTGATGATGACGTGCATCAGGCCGAGCGCTAAGGCCGCGTCCGTGCCCGGCTGGATGGGGATATGCCAGTCGGCCACGCGTGCCGTACGAGTGAGGAATGGGTCGATAACCACCAGCCGGGCGCCTTGGTGCCGTGCTTCTTCGACGAAGGGCCACAGGTGAATGTTATTGCCATGGATATTCGCGGCCCACGCGATGATGTACCGGGCATGGCGGAAATGTTCCGGATCCGTGCCCAGCTTTGTCCCGTAGACAGAAATGAAGGCATCGCCGCCTGTCGTCGAACAGATCGTGCGGTCGAGTTGCGAGGCGCCTAGCCGGTGAAAGAACCGGCGATCCATGGACCCATAGCCGAGCACCCCCATCGTCCCCGCGTAGGAATAGGGCAGGACGGACTCAGGACCGTGCTCCTGGGCAACCCACCCCAGCCGCTCGGTGATCAGGTTCAGGGCCTCGTCCCAGCTGATGCGTTCGAAGGCGTCCGCCTCGTGGCCGGAGGGCGTTCTCCCTTTGGGTGCTCCGGCTCGGCGGCGCATGGGGTAGAGCAGCCGCGAGGGAGAATACACACGATCCAGGTACTTGGCGACCTTGCCGCAGAGAAAGCCGCGTGTCACCGAATGATCCGGATCACCCTGCACCCGTGTAGCCACGCCCGATTCATCGATCGTCACCAGAATGGCGCAGGAGTCCGGACAGTCGTGCGAACAGACGACGTGGCAGTTCTAGATCCAGGCATACGTCATTGTAGTAGGAGGCTCCGCAGCAGGCGACCAGCAAGCGAGTGGGAGAGGGATGACCAGCTTCCTTCACCGGCAACAAAGGCTGGGTGCCCCAGGTTCGCCAAAGCTTTTAGCCAGTCCCCAAGCTAAGGTTGCTTTATCTTCGATCCATGAGAAAAGGTACGTGTCCACCTATTCCTCGCGCTCGCCTTGACGCTCGCAGCTTCATCGCAAGCGCAGACCGCAGCCAGAAGCCGCCATTCACCATCTACTGGACCAACAGACGGCAGACTGGAATCGTGGCGACGTGGAAGCCTTCATGAAAGGCTACGAAGACTCACCCACCACCACCTTCGTCGGCCAGACCGTGCAATACGGTTACGCCACGATTCTCGAACGCTACAAGAAGCTCTATACGAACCCGGCAGCGATGGGAAAACTAACCTTTTCCCACCTCGCAATCCGCGATCCTGGATGCCAACTACGCAGTAGCCACCGGAAATTTTCATTTAGAGCGCACTGCAGCCGGCGGAGGCAATGCCGACGGCATCTTCTCCCTACTCTTCAAGCGGGATCCATCAGGCTGGAAAATCATTCTGGACCACACCAGCCGGCATCGGCTGACGCTCAGATCTGCAGCACTTCTCTCTCTTTATTGCGGCACATCTCTTCCATGCGCCGGATCTCATCGTCCGTGAGTTTCTGAATCTCCTCGAGCGAGCGCTTCTCCTCATCCTCGGAGATTTTCTTATCCTTAGCGGACTTCTTGATGAGGTCATTTCCATCGCGGCGAATATTCCTTACCGCGGTGCGATGGTCTTCCAGCGTCTTGTTAAGGTGCTTCACCACGTCGCGCCGGCGCTCCTCCGTCATCGGAGGAATGGGAATACGCACAATCTTGCCGTCGTTCTGCGGATTGAACCCCAGGTCAGACGTGCGCAACGCCTTCTCGATATCCGCCAGGATGCTGGGATCCCAGGGCTGGACCAGGATCAGGTTGGCCTCGGGAGCGGTCACCTGCGCCACCTGGTTGAGCGGCGTATCGCTGCCGTAGTACGACACCTTGATCTGGTCGAGCATGTGTACCGAGGCCCGCCCGGTGCGTGTGGACGCAAGGTTGGCGCGGAAATCATCCACCGCTTTTTCCATCCGCGTCTTGAGCTGCTGCTGAATATCTTTCAAGGCCGGAATACTGGCCATTACTGAGACTGCCATCGTCTTCTTCCTCGATCTTTCAAAAGGATTTATGTAAGCAGGGTCACGCCAGTAGACTGCGCCTGCTCGCGTGCATGGTAGGACGACCGCACCAGCGGTCCCGACTCTACGTGGCGGAAACCCATCTTGAGAGCCTCTGCGCGCATATACGCGAACTCCTCCGGCGTGTAATAGCGCGCCATCGGCAGATGATCTTTGGATGGACGCAAATACTGCCCAATGGTCAACACATCCGTGCCAACCGCGGCCAGGTCGCGATAAACCTGCAACAGCTCATGCATCTCTTCGCCCAGGCCGACCATCACGCCGGACTTGGTAGTCATGCGCGGGTCGACGATCTTGGCGTACTCCAGCAGCCGAAGCGTTCGCTGGTAGCGTGCCCCCGATCGCACCACGCGATAGAGCCGCGGCACCGATTCGGTGTTGTGGTTCAGCATCTCGGGCTGGGCCTCCACCACAATGCGGATGGCCTCCTCCTGCCCTTGAAAATCGGGGATAAGGACTTCCACCTGGCAGCCCGGCGCCTGTCGCCGGATCTCCTCGATGACCATGGCAAACGCCCGGGCCCCTCCCAGAACATCGTCATCACGGTTCACGCTGGTGATCACGGCATGCTTAAGGTCGAGAATGGCGACCGCTTCGGCCACCCGGCGAGGCTCGTCGAAGTCGATAGGCTCCGGCCGGCCCTTGGGCACGGCGCAAAAGCCGCAGCGGCGGGTGCAGGTATTGCCCAGCATCATGAAGGTCGCGGTGCGCTGGTTCCAGCACTCGCCAATGTTGGGGCAGTGGGCCGACTCGCACACAGTATGCAGGTTGAGCGACCGGGCCAGACTCTTCAGCTCGTGGTAGTTTTCACCCACCGGCGCGCGGGCCTTGAGCCAGGCAGGCTTGGGGACGGGACGGCGTGGGTTTGGGTCGATCTGGACGAGGTCAATCACGCTGCAACAATTGTATCGGGTCACGCACCCGAGCGAAGGCGTCCGGTGACCTCAGGACGCACCAGGTAAAGAAAGAAGATGAGATTGATCACCGCCCAGACCGCCCCCTGGGGCTGATGAAAGCGGAAAAGGCTATAGCTCCAGTAGCAAACGGAGCAGAAGACCGCGCCCAGGGTAAGCGCCCATCCCCATCGCCGCAAGCGGATGAGCCCCAGGCCGGCGATGGCAAAGACGCTGCACAGGATCAGGATGCCAACGCGAGCGGCTCCCCGCGGATAGTGGCCAGTCAGCACCCCGGCCACTCCCACCAGAGCGAGCGCCAGCATATAGAGGGAAATAGCTGCCATTCCCGGCAGCGGAAGGTTGGTCATAACGTGTGCAGGTAGGCCATCAGCTCTTCAAACTCCTGATCTGACATTGTATTGCCCATGGGCGGCATCATGGCCCAGCCATGCAGAATCACCGCGCGCACCCGGGTGTCCGTTGCAGCGATCCCACTCGTCAGATAGGGCTTGCGAAACAGCCCCTGGAGGCCGGGGCCATACAGGCCTTTGTCCGTATCGGCGTAGTGGCAGCTGGAGCATTGCCTTAAAAAAACCTGCTTGCCGGCGGCCTCCTGCGGGGTCAGTGCGCGCGCCGGCTCCGAGGGTGCGTGTTTGCAACCGCAAATAGTAAGCAGTCCAGCAGCCAGAATTAACAGCTGGGTGTTCAGGAAGATCTTCTTCAATTCGACTCCGCAATAGCAGCCACGATATTGTCCATCGCCGCGCGATCCGCCGGCAGGGATGGAGTGTGATCCGTGCACATAATGGAAAAGACGACCGTCTGCCCACTGGCGGCAACCAGGTACCCGCTCAAGGCACGTGCTTCTCCCAGAGTACCGGTCTTGGCGAACACTTTGCCATCGAGCAAGGGCTGTTTGAAGCGGGCGGAAAGGGAGCCATCGACTCCCCCCACGGGCAGAGAAGTCCGGAATGCTTCGCCCCAAGCTCTGCTGGGCCGCGTAAGCGAGCAAAGTCGTAAAGGCCCTGGGGGTGACAAGGTCCTGGGGAGAGAGCCCGCAGCCGTCGTAAAGGACAAAGTCCCCCGGGGCCACCCCGGCTGAGACGAGAAACTGGCGCACCACCCGCGTGCCCTCGAGCAGCGATCCATCCGAGCTTTCCAGCTTACCCAGGGTCCGGAGAGTGATCTCGGCGTGCAGGTTCTGGCTGACCTTGTTGGTCACCACCAGATCGTCACCCAATGGTGGCGACACATGCGAGGCCAGCAGAAACTGGCCTGCGTTTGCGCTCTGGACGTTCTCGATAGAGATGGGATGAAACACCACCGGTTGTTGCTGTGCGGAGAGAAAATCGCCCGTCTCGGTAGATAGTCGATGCTGCGCTCGCGCCGTCCCGCTGACCTGCACCCCTCGCGCCAGCAGCATGGCCCGCAGCGCCCTGGCCGCATAATCGGCGGGGTCTTCGATGGCCAGGGCGGCATGCAGGCCCTGTTGTCCCAAGGGAGTCCGGCCAAAAATCCGCACCGTCATCCCCCCCGGAGACGCGCTCGATCCCCGGCTTCCCCGGGTCGCCTGGCGGTGCGGTGGTGAGCGAATTTTGCAGCGTGTAGTAAGCCGTTGACGGAAGCCACGAAGCCACGGCAGGCTCACCCACCTGTGCCGCCGGCATGGCGTTCAGGTAGACCTCGTTATCGTTGACGGTGAGGGCGGAAACCGGCGCGCCATAGCCCCACTGCAGGTCATCCCAGCTCCAGCCCGAGCCGTAGGGTTCGGAGACAAACCACGTATCGTCCCCAACAATATCTCCAACTACGGAATGAACGCCGTGGCGCACGATCTGATCGGCCATGTCCTCCAGCGCCGCCAGCGGAGGCCCGGTGCGTTCGGTCTTCAGCCCAAAGGGCATAGACCGGGCTGAAATATTGGCGTCGCCCACCCCAAAGATCGTGATATCGCCGCGAATCTCTCCCGTGTTGCCGATCGGGGCATTGCTCGAGACCAGGGTAGTAAAGGTGAGCCCGCTGGGCAACAGGGCATACGCCGCCGCTGTGGTAAAAAGCTTGGCGTTGGACGCTGGGTTAAAGTACTGGCCATCGTTAAGCGAGTAAACCGGGCGGCCGCTAAGCGTAACCACGGAGACGCCCCAGTGCGCCTGGTTTACTCCCGGATTGGCAAGAATACGGGCTACTGCCAGAGGGAGGGGCAGCTTGCGTTTGGCCGGGTGTTTCGCCGGAGCTCCCGCCATGCTCCCGGCCGAGAGAAGGGCCAGCAGCAGCATGAGAGAGGGGGAGCGTAGTCGCATGTCTCTAGAATAGACAAAGATGCCCTTTGCCAAGCGGTCCTGTTACGACTGGAAGCTGCGTACACAATCCCTCCCCCTGGGCAAGCGAACCCTGGTGATGGGGATTCTGAACACCACCCCCGACTCATTTTCCGATGGCGGCGCCTTTGCCACCCATGCCAAGGCCATCGAGCACGCTCTGGCGATGCTTGAGGACGGGGCTGACATCGTCGATATCGGCGGCGAATCCACCCGGCCGGGAAAGCGGCAGCCGCTGGGCATCCAGGAGGAGATCGATCGTGTCCTCCCTGTACTGGAGGGCGTACTACGCCATCGGCCGGAGTCCATTCTCTCCATCGATACCTATAAATCCGCGACTGCCGCGGCCGCCCTCCACGCCGGCGCCCAAATCGTCAACGATGTCAGCGGTTTCTCCTGGGATGAGGCAATGGCCGGGGTCTGTGCGGCGGCCGGGTGCGGCGTCGTGCTGATGCACCTGCGAGGCACGCCGGAGCAGTGGGAGGAAATACCAGTGACAGATGGCAGAGCCGCTGGTTTCTGCTGATCAAGCAGGAGTTGCAGCAGCGCCTTGAAGCAAGCCCGGGAGGCAGGAATCGCGAGGGAGAGAATTGTCCTCGACCCCGGCATCGGCTTCGGCAAAGCCTTCGACCGGAACTACCTCTTGCTCGCGGGTCTGGAAGAGTTCAGCCGCCTGGGGCAGCCGCTACTTGCGGGTGTTTCCCGCAAGGCATTTCTAGGCAGGACCCTGGCTCCCCTCAATCAGGGAGTCGACGTGCCGGTCGAACGCCGGGGGACTGCGTCCCTGGCAGCAGTCACCGCCGCCATACTGGCCGGAGCGCATCTGGTGAGGGTCCACGACGTCCGTCCGGCCCGCGAAGCGGCAGCCATAGCCGACGCCGTCTTGCTAGCGGCCGCGTCCTACGCCTGAAGCGGTTCGTGCAGTCAAAATCGTCGCCCTCAGGGCTTCTCGAGAACTTGCTGGACGAGGATCGAGCACCTCAGGGGCGGCTGAGATTCAGACTTGTCCAAATTGCGAGGTGGGAGCCCCCGCATTCATGCGGGGGAGCTCGGCTTTCAAGCCGAGTGGCTCGCGTGGCACTATTCTCCTCCGGCTTTAGCTGCGGGTTTTTGAAGCCGGGGCTAAAGCCCGATTGATCGAAGTGCGACTCGTTCCACGACGCTGAAGCGTCGCTCCCCCTGCTGAAGCAGGGGGCTCCCACCGAACCACTTTACCTAGTGCTTGTCGTCCGATTCGTGGCTGGGGGAAATGCGGCTGGCTTCAAAACTAACGATTCTCCACTGTCCCATCCGATTGCTATAAACCCGGGTATACCGGTAGCGTCCGCTAATATCCCGGTCACCATTTTTCCCCACCAGGTCTGCCTTTGAAGTAACGACCGCAGTGTCCCCGTAGATCCTTACTTTGATGTCGCTGAGATCCAGTTGAGTGATGTGCAGTGATCCGCTGCGGCGGCGGCTGAGTTCATCCGCCTTGGTTTCCAGGATGCCGTTGGCGCTAATGCCCAGATAGTCATCCGCCAGCAGGCGATCGACCTCAGAGACGTTATTGGAGAGCTGGGCCTGCCGCCAGTCCAGCTCCAGCCCTTCAATTTCCTTGTGGGCATTTTCGTGATGAGGAAAAAGGGCATGAGCCTGGGTTGCGCACGCTGACAGCAGTATAAGGACAAGGAACAGTCTGCCGACCGTGGGAAACAGCCAACGATGCTCGGTATGAGCGCGCATAACCGTACCGGATGTTAGTCCGCGTCCGAATAATGAGTCAAAATTGAAACTCCAGAGTGACAGTTTTCGCGGTTGAACGCAATGCCCCGGGGCTTGGACGGAGAGCCGCTGCCGGGACAAATCACTCATCGAACTAAATGGGATGCGAAATCAGCCCGCCACGTTCGCGCCATCGCGGGCGTTCAGGGGGCGACGGCTCTTCCCAAAGAAAAGCCGCACTTCCGATCGTACAGCAGAACTGAAAATGCTAGAAAGGAAGACTCAGACCACCGCGGTCAGATTCTCAACCTCACGTTCGCGCATAAGCTGATAAAGGCCGCCCACAGCGAACTTTTTGAAGTGGGGGGTGGTGCGATGGAACTCGCTCGCCGCCCGGTCACGATACTGCTCATAAATAACGACCACGGCTGGGTCGTCCTCAACGGTATGCGGGACATAGCTCACGCAACCCGGTTCCTGGCGCGAAGCGAGAGCCAGCTCGCGCAGAATATCGCTAACGTTTTCACGGTCTTCGGCGGCGAATCGCATACGTACGATAAAACTGACCATTGTGCCTCTAATTTACCCGTAAATCTCTGTCAAAAAAACTTAGCCGTTGGCCTTTGAGTGCATAAAGTCGAGCGCCCCGGAGAAGCCAGGAAGAATCATCGTTTGCTCCCGGTCCGGACCGGTGGAAACCATTCCGATGCGCGCGCCGGACTCCGCTTCCAGAAAACGAAGATACTTCTGCGCCGCCTGGGGAAGCTGGTCGAACTCGGTGATGCCTTCGGTGGATGTTTGCCAGCCCTGGAACTTGTTGTAAACCGGCTCGATCCTCTCAAACCCGCTGACATCCGCCGGGATGGTGTCACAGTTCTGCCCATCCACCCGATAGCCCGTGCAGATCGGGATCTCGGCGAAGCTATCGAGCACGTCCAGCTTGGTAACCACCAGCCATTCCGTGCCGTTGATTTCACTGGAGTAACGCAGCAGGGGCAGGTCGAGCCAGCCGCAACGGCGAGGCCGCCCAGTCACCGCTCCGTACTCCTGTCCGCGGGCGCGCAGCACATCGCTGGGCTCGCCGTGGATCTCAGTCGGGAACGGGCCTTCACCCACGCGGGTGACATAGGCCTTGGTGACGCCCGACCACGGTGCCAATCATGGTCGGCCCCACTCCCGTGCCGATCACCGCACCCCCGGCAGTGGCAGACGAGGAGGTCACAAAGGGGTAGGTACCATGATCGATATCGAGCATGGTGCCCTGGGCGCCTTCAAACATCACGCTTTGCCCATCGCGGATGGCACGGTTAAGCAGCGCGGCGGTGTCGGTCACAAACGGCCGGATGCGCTCCGCCGCCTCGGCATACTCGTCGTACATCTTGATCGGGTCCAGCGGGTCGGTTCCGAACAGCGCGTGGGCGACGGCATTCTTTTCATTGCAGGCATTTTCAATATGCGTCTTCAGCAAACTGCGATTGAGCAGGTCGATCACCCGCAGGCCGCTGCGATGCATCTTGTCTTCATACGCCGGACCGATGCCCCGGCTGGTGGTGCCGATCTTCTGCCGTCCGGGAGCATTTTCCGATGCCAGTTCGATCATGCGATGGTAGGGCAAAATCACCTGCGCGCGGTTGGAAACAAATAGCTGCTCATCGACGTTGACCCCCAAGTCGCGCAGTTTGCCGATCTCCTTAAGGAAAGCCAGCGGGTCAAGCACCACGCCATTGCCGATGACCGCCCGGCAGTCCGGACGCAGAACACCGCACGGGACCAACTGCAGGACGAACTTCTGTCCCCGGATGATGACGGTATGTCCGGCATTGTGACCGCCGGCATAGCGCGCAACAACAGCAAACCTATCGGAAAGAACGTCGACGATCTTTCCCTTTCCCTCGTCGCCCCATTGGGCGCCCAACACTACCGCAGTCTTAGCTCGCATGCACTCCAATCAGTTCGTGTGGCGCACTCTTCCCCTGCCGGCTCAGCCTCTCGATCGAACCTCTTTAAACCTGCGCAGGGAGTGAGTGGAAATATTGCTGACAGACTGGCGCGGTACCCGGATTTCCTGTGGAGCTAGTTGGAATCGATAAGCCTCATGCGGCTTTCCGTGAAGAAAGCCGCACACGCGGACTTGTCTAGAGCCGCGTACAGGAAATCCGGGGGCGGCGCAGCCTGTTCCGACTCTTGATGATATAACGCCTCAGGGTAGCGGCCAAGCACCTGCGACAATGAGAGAGATGAGCCATGCCCGAACTGCCTGAGGTTGAAACCATCGCCCGCGGGGTGGACGAGCGTCTGCGTGGGGACCGCATCGACACCACCTGGTTCAGCGAAAAGCCTGAGCCCTTCAAGTCTTCTCCGCAACTGATGGCCAAAGAGCTACCTGGACGTCGTATCGAACGCGTCTACCGCGTAGGCAAACACATTGTCTTCGATCTCGCCCGGGCCAAGGCGCCCGGCTTGCAATGGATCGTGCACCTGGGCATGACCGGCCGCCTGTTGGTCGCCGATGCCGCGACGCCAGTTCCCCCGCATACCCACGGCATCCTGCATCTGGCTTCAGGGAAGGAGCTCCGCTTCGTGGACCCCAGGCGATTCGGGCGTTTGGAACTGCACGGTAACCCCACCCAAAAGACGGCCCCCTTCGTGGGCACCGGCCAGGAGCCTTTCAACATCTCACCCGACCAGTTCGCCGCGCTCTTCCGGCCCCGCCGCACATCCATTAAGGCTGCCCTGCTGAACCAAAAACTGCTGCATGGAGTGGGCAATATCTATGCCGATGAGAGTCTTTTCCGCGCCGGCATCCGGCCCCGCAGGATGGCTCGCCATTTGAAGCGGGCCGAACTCGATCGCTTGCATACCAGCCTGCAGAGCGTCCTCAGAGAAGCCATCTCGCTCGGTGGCTCTTCTGTATCTGATTATGTAGACGCGGCCGGCGTAGCCGGCTTCTTCCAGCTCGAGCATCGAGTCTATCTCCGCACCGGCCAGCCATGCCTGGTATGCGGAACACCGATTCGGCGCATCGTCCTGGCTGGCCGCGGCACGCACTATTGCCCCCACTGCCAGCGTTAGGTTTTCTCCGCCCCGGGACGATATTTATATGAATTACAGAATCATGGCCTCGTCGCAGCTACCATAAATCGGAACCTGCGCACTGCGGGCTGGAGCTAACTAATTGATAACAAGTAACATGGTAAACGGCATGTCAACTGCTATATAGGAGTGTAGCCAGCGACGCACGTGACTCGCATAAATGCGAGTCCGGCGCTTAAGAATCCGGCGAGCAGAGTTAGGTTCTACCAGGACCAGCCGCAACCGGAGTTTTTTCATCCCGCAGACGTGCGCTGCCGGAGAACCCTTGGGAGGCCAGTGACTGGCCATTAAAGAAAAGCCACTCAGCTGTGGCTTTTCTCTTTCTAGCGGTAAATCTGCCTTGATTCCTCCCCTCTTATGGCCCAATCGTAACCCTCCTCCGCTAACTTCCTGACTTGGATTTCTGAATAGCACTTGATCTTCAGCACTCTCTCTGTGTATTATCGGTTTTGCCTATCGAGCGGCTGAAGCCAGATCTCATAAGTGAGTCAAGCTCGCCGCAATTCTCGAGAGTCAATAGGGTTTTTCTGCCGCGTCGCACCTGCTGGCCCAAATAGCGCTGTTCGTCGCCGGGGTCAATCAATAGCGGTACAGACAACACCAGTACTTTGTTTGAGAGATCAAACCATAAGTTCCACCCCCAAACCGTATCTTTGGACCAGTTCCTTTTGAGTGCGTGGGATGTGGCCGCTGGCCATCAACCAAGTGGAAACATGAGTTGCAGTCGACCTCTGCCTCCCCCCGAACGGGGTAGGCCGCACCTGAGCAGATTGCAGGAATTGCCAACGCACCGGGATGTGCATGCATGACAACAGAGCAGAATCAACCCCAGGCTCAGCCATCGAATCAGGCCCAGCCTGCAGGTCAAAGTGAAGGGCAAGGGCATCGTCGCCGGCGCCGCAGACGTAAAGGATATGCAAACAACCAGGCAAAGGGCCATGCCAATGGCGAGCCTGGGGCAGTCTCCGGCCAGGCCCATCCGCCCAAGAAGGCGGCCAAGCCCAAGTCTCCTGGCCAAAACCGCTTTATTGCCAGGAACAACAATGGCAATGGCAGCGCGCACGCCGCGGTAAACAACGGCGGCGGCGGGGGTGGCCGGCGCAAAGGCAAGCAGCGCCGGCAACAGACATTCGTCGGCCCCATGGATCACAGCTATCGCGTGGTCAATGGCAACACCGCCGATGCACCTCATTCCTCCGCCGAGTTCCGAGGCAACGGACATAATGGCCACTATGTGGAATCCTTGCCCAAGGATCCGGTGGTTGTCGCCGTACGGGAAGATGCTCCCATCCGCATTTATTGCTTCATCGAAGACCTATTCTTCCTGGCCAAGATCCAGGAAGCCGCGCGCAAAGTAGGCGTAAAAGTGGCCTTTGTTAAGGCGGATAAGGATATTGTCTCCCGCTTGGCGGATGTGCCTGAGGGGAGCCGGCCCTCGCTCATTGTCTTTGACCTCAACAATGTAAATGCCAAGCCATTGACCCTGATTCCCCGCATCAAGAGCAAGTTGAAGCGCGGCACCTCAGTGATCGGCTTTCTCTCTCATTTGCAGGGTGACCTGAAGGCGAAGGCCATGGAAGCGGGCTGTGACATGGTGATGCCGCGTTCTGCCTTCTCCCAAAACCTGCCAAACCTCTTGCGCCGTCACGGACTCGACGCCGAGCTCGAAGCAGCAGAGGCCTAAAACCGCAGATCACAGCTGCGCCAAACTCTGGTCTTTGAATGGTACGGGCCAAAGAGTCTGCGCGAGAACTAGCCTCTCCAAATTGAGTCCCGAAGGAGTCTGTGTCGTAGCACATCGGAGCTGAGCTAGAGTTGACCATTTCCGTATCAATGACGATGAATTCTGCTGGTTAATTCGTATAGCTTTTCGTCGATTTCTTAGCTACGACACAGACTCCGAAGGGACGGCTGAGAATAGCCCAGGACGTAGTCCTGGGTATCTGTTAACGACCCGATCAGTCCCGCCAGGGACGGCTGAAAATGTCCCAGGACGCCAGTCCTGGGTTTCCTCATTTTGCAAACACTTTTTATCCCGAGAGACCGTTTCTTTCTGTCTATCCGATCTAACGGTACCTAACAAAAGTCACCGTCCTCCCCTTTGTCATCCCGACCGGAACGTACCCGGTTTTCCTGCTACGCTGCCCTCACCAACGCCCGTGTGTGCGGCTTTCCGTAAAGTAAGCCGCATGAAGTTCGCCAACGCCGCCAACCTCCACAGGAAATCCGGGGGAGCGCAGCCGAGGGACCTGCAGTTTCACTTCACGGCCCAACAAATCTTCCGCAAAGCAACAATCCTCAAACTGCAGTCAATCCTCCATCGCACATATAAAGTCCCCCAGTGCAATACGACGACTCCTCAGACGCCAGAAAGACAGCGATACCTTCGATATCGCACGGCTGGCCCAGGCGCCCCATGGGCACCGCTTCCCTGTATTGCTCCCGGGCTGCTTCATCCTTCAGCAGAGAAGCATTCATCGGTGTATCCATCGTGCCCGGGATCACAATGTTTACCCGAATTCCATCCCGCGCATACGCCGCCGCCATCACCCGGCTGAGCCCATGGATCCCGGCCTTGCTGGTGCTGTAAGCGGTTAAATTAGGCGCGCAGCCAATCATTCCCGTGGGCGAGCCAAGGTTAATAATGGATCCACCACCCTGCTTCAGCATGAACGGAATCACGTGCTTGGAGCACAGAAACGTGCCCTGCAGATTCACCCGCATCACCTGCTCCCACAGCTCCAGGCTGAGTTCATGGGCCCGTACATCGCGGTCGTGGAACAGCACCGCGGCGTTGTTGTACAGCACATCGATGCGTCCAAACTGGGCCCATGCGGATTGCAGCAGAGTGATCACATCGCGCTCTTCTCTCACATCGGTGAGGACGAAGGCCGCGCGTCCCCCATCCTCGCGAATTTGTTCCACCACCGCCGTTCCATCGGAAGCATTGATGTCCGCCACCACCACCGCCGCACCTTCACGCGCGTAGCGCTTGGCCACGGCACGTCCTAGGCCAACAGCAGCTCCGGTCACGACCGCCACTTTTCCTGAAAGTCTCATGAGTTCTATCGGGTAGCGTTACCGTTTACCAAATGCAGAGTATTCGATTGCCTTCTCCGCGTCTCTGATATTCAGGAAAACTTTTTGTTGCGGCAGCATGATTGCCTGACCACCAGCCACAACCGGGGTTTTACAAGATTCATTCGTAGCTTTCTTATAGCCAGCTCGCTAACTTCATAAGACTATGAATGCACTCACGTCGGAGGAATTTGCAACCTGCCTTGCACGCCGGGGGATTCCTATGAAGCTTAAAGACCGAGTAGCGCTGGTCACCGGTGCCGCATCCGGCATCGCGCGTGCGACTGCGCAGCGATTTGCCCGCGAAGGCGCGAAGGTGATTGTGGCCGATGGCAGCGTCCCCGGTGGGCTTGAAACCGTGAAGTTGATCGAGGCCGATGGCGGTTCGGCAAGCTTTGCTCAAGTGGACGTCTCGCAAGCGGAGCAAGTGAACCGCATGGTCGAGGGGATACTCACCCAGCACAGCCAAATCGATGTGCTTTTCAACGGTGCCGCCATCCTCTTCTACGGCACCGTCCTGGATACGGCGGAAGAGGCATGGAACCGCATGCTTGCGATCAACCTGACCGGGACCTTTCTTTGTTGCCGGGCGGTACTGCCGCGCATGATTGAGCGTGGTCGCGGATCGATCATCAACGTCGCCTCCACCACCGGAGCCCATGATGCCTGTGCTCGCGCGGTGGCTTACGTGACCTCCAAGGGAGGCGTGAACATGCTAAGCCGTGCCATGGCCATCGACCACGCCAAGCAGGGTATTCGGGTGAATGTAATTTGCCCCGGACCTACCGACACCCCCATGTTGCGCAATGCCATGACCCCTGAGCAGCTGGAAGCCTTTGCCATGACGTATCCCATGGGCCGTCTCGGGCTACCCGAGGAAATTGCCGCCGCCGCCTTGTTCCTGGCCTCCGATGACGCATCATTTGTAACCGGCTCTGTGCTGTATGTCGACGGTGGGCAGACCGCGGAGATTTAGTTTTTGGAGAAATTCTATGATCTTCGCCGGTGATCTCGGCGCTCCGGAGGGACCGGTGGCTCTACCCGACGGCGCGTGGCTGATTGTAGAAGCCGCCGCGGACCGCGGTTGCGTGACCTGGTTGAGCGCAGACGGGCGAAACAAAAGAGTGATCAAGAAGACCGGCCGGCCAAATGGCTTGGCCGTCGATGCCGCCGGGGTCATTTGGGTGGCAGAATCCAAGCTTCCCTCTTTGCTGCGGCTGACCCTGGACGGTAAATGCGAAGTGGTGGCCATTGGCTGCGACGGCGAGCCCTTCCTCTTTCCCAACGACCTTTGCTTCGGCCCGGATGGCGCCCTCTATCTAACCGATTCCGGAGTGGAGATCGAAAGTTTCGCGCCCAACAACCAGATCCGCCCGGATTATCTGGACCAGCATTACGACGGCCGCTTGTATCGCGTCGAAACAGATACCGGAGCCGTCACCAAGATGGATGACGGAATCCTCTTCACCAATGGAATCGCCTTTGGTCCGGACGACATGCTCTATTTGGATGAATCGGTTACCGGCAATGTATTCCGTTATGCATGGCGGGATGGTGAGCTGCATGCTCCGCGCGCTCTCTTTGGCAATGTGATCCCTGTCGATGCGCCCCCAGGGTGGAAGGGACCCGACGGGATGGCCTTCGATGCGAATGGCCTGCTGTACGTCGCCGTCTTTGGCCAGGGAGACGTCACTGTCTTGGGGACAACCGGTGAAGTGGTCAACCGTATTTCTACCCAGGGCCAGCTCCCCACCAACGTGGCCTTTGCTTTGCCAGGGCAGCGCCGGCTTCACGTGACCGACTTTCAATATGGGCAAATGGAAGTCTTTCCTATGAGCACGGACGGTTTTCCCTTGTGGAACGGTGTGAAGAGGGCGTCCCATTGACTATGCCCACAGCAAACCCCACGGCCGCCGCGGAAGTCCCCCGCCTGCGCCGGGTCTTGACCCTTTGGGATCTGATCTTCTACGGCATCGTCGCTGTCACCCCGAGCGCTCCAGCAACCGTGTATGGGCTGGCCGAGACACAGTCCGGCGGATACGTGGTGGTTACAATTCTCGCCGCCATGGTGGCCATGGTTTTGACCGCTGTCAGCTATGGCCGGATGGCGGCGCTTTATCCCTCGGCTGGCTCGGCCTACGCCTACGTAAGCCGCGGGATGCATCCTTATCTCGGCTTCGTAGCCGGATGGGCCATGCTCCTCGATTACATGCTGAGCCCTGTCTTCTGTACTCTCTACGGCACGCTTTCCCTGCAAAGGGCACTGCCTATGATGCCCTTTCCCATCGGTGCTCTGGTGTTTGCCGGAGGCATCACCCTATTGAACCTGCGTGGAATCCGCTCCACGGCGCTCGCCAATCAGGTGCTGTTGGCCCTTATGGGGATTGTTCTGGTGAGTTTCATCGTGCTGGCCATTCGCTACATCGCTATTCGCCAGGGCATTTTGGGAGTGTTCTCTATCCAGCCGTTCTATAGGCCCGGCACCTTTCATGTCCGCACCATCGCCTCGGCCACATCCTTCGCGGCCCTGACTTATCTCGGCTTCGACGCGGTCACGACCATGGCGGAGGATGTGAAGAATCCGCGCAGGAACGTCCTCCTCGCAGCAGTTTCAGTTTGTCTCTTCACGGGTCTCTTCGGTGGGTTGCTGGTTTATCTCGGCCATCTGGTCTGGCCTAACTACACCACCTTCACCAATATTGATACCGCCTTCGTCGACGTTACCGGCCGTGTCGGTGGGGTAGTGCTGTTCAAGGCGACAGCTGTTTTATTGCTGGTCGCCAATATAGGTGCGATGCTTGCTGGCCAGGTAGGCGCGGCACGATTGCTCTTCGGGATGGGTAGGGAGAATGTAATTCCGGCCCAATACTTTTCTCGGCTTCATCCCATCCGGAATACCCCGCATATCAACATTATTCTGATCGGCATCGTGGCCTTTGTGGGCTCCCTGGTCATGAGTTATGAGTTGACCGCCGAACTGCTGAACTTTGGCGCATTTCTCGGCTTCATGGGAGTCAACCTGGCCGTCATCTGGAAATTCTGGGTACACCGGGCCGACGAGGGGGGCAGAAAGTTCTTCCTCGACCTCGTGGTGCCGGCACTCGGTTTTCTGTTCTGCACCGCGATTTGGGTGGGGCTGAACAAACCCGCCAAAATCGCCGGCTCCGCATGGCTTGTCGTTGGCTTCTTTGTCCTGGCCAGGCACACAGGCTGGTTCCGGCGTTCGATTGTGATGTCGGATCCTTCTTCTTACGAATAGCGAAAAGGTCACTGCATGCGCATGAAAAAATTCATCAACGACCCGAAAAATCTGGTCGAAGAATTACTGGAGGGGATGGTCCTGGCCTTCCCCGACAAGGTTCAGCTGAGCAGCCGCAACATCCTGGCCCGCGCTGTGCCCAAAGAGGCCGGTAAAGTGCGGCTGCTGACCCTGGGTGGAAGCGGACATGAGCCGGGTCTAAGCGGGTTTGTAGGCAAAGGCATGCTCGATGCGAGCGTCGCTGGTGACATCTTCGCCGCCCCTGGAGCACCGCGTTGCCTGGAGGCAATTCGCAGTGCCTGCGCCCGGGGCGAGAGCGCCCTGTTGGTGGTGTTGAACCATGCCGGGGATGTGCTTTCCGGCAACCTCGCCATGGAGATGGCTCTGCGCGAAGGCTGCAAGGTCGAAATGATCCTCACTCACGAGGATATGGCTGGCGGTGAAAATCCCGAGGATCGCCGTGGCCTGGTCGGCTTCTTTCCCGTTTTCAAGGTCGCAGGAGCTGCCGCCGAACAAGGCGCTTCGCTCGCGGCATGCCTCGAGGTTGCGCTGCGCATGGAACGGAATATGCGTTCCCTGGCGGTCGCCGTCAACACCGCAACTCATCCCTCCACCGGCCAGCCCATCTTCGAGTTGGGCGATGACGAGATGGAGATTGGCATGGGCCAGCACGGCGAAGCCGGAACTGGACGAATGGATTTGCAGTCTGCCGACCAGACGGCCGAGATCATGCTCGACATGTTGTTGGAGGATCTGCGCATCAAGAGCGGCGAAGAGATTCTGGTGCTCATCAATGGCGCCGGAGCGACCACTCTGATGGAGTTGCTCATCGTCTTCCGCCGCGTGGCGCACCTTTTGGCCGCCAGGAATATCAAGCTGGTGCGCAGCGCTATCGGGGAGTTCATCACGACCCAGGAGCAAGCCGGTTTTCAAATGCTGGTTGCGCGCATGGATCCGGAGTTGATAGCGCTGTGGGATGCGCCGGCCGACACTCCCTTTTTCGTAAAGCAATGATGATCGAGACCATGACCGGCAATATCGGAAAGACGGAGTTCGCGCAAATGTTCGCCCAGGCCGCGGCCTGCGTTCGCAGTGAGCATCAGCGGCTGACGGAACTGGATTCCATTGGCGGCGATGGCGATCACGGGACCACCATGCTGCGCGCAGCAGAGCAAATGGAAGGTTGGCCCGATGCCTCGAGCAACCAGGGCCTCGCGGATCTTCTCAAGGCCGCCGGTTGGCGAGTGCTCGGTGTCGATGGAGGCGCCTCCAGCGGGCTTCTCGGGACATTCTTTGCCGGGATGGGAGATATCGAGCCTGGTCAGGACACCATGAACTGCAGCCAGCTCGCCCAGTCGCTTCAGGCGGGTCTGCGCGCCGTATCCCGGCAAACCAAGGCTCGCCCTGGGGACAAGACGATGATGGATGCATTGACGCCGGCAGTCGACGCTGTCAGCGCAGCCGCCGGCGCCGGTAAGACGATCCCGGAGGCCCTGGACGATGCTGCCTTGGCTGCAAAGTTAGGCGCGGAGTCGACCCGGAACCTGGTTGCCCGTTATGGCCGGGCCCGCTCTCTGGGCGAGAGAACGCGCGGCCATCCGGATGCGGGAGCGACGACCATCGCCCTCATCTTCAGAGGATTCAGGGAAGGATTAGGAAAAGGGAGCGTTAGCCATGGCTGATCTAGACAACTTGCAGGATGGAAAAAACTACTATCTCGACGTACCTCATCAGAGTGCCCCGAGCCGGATCAAGGGAAGCAATGCACTTGACTGGGGAATGAAAAACCGGCTGGCGCGCATCTTTGATCCGCACGATGCGCGTACCGTGATGCTGGCCATCGATCACGGATACTTCCAGGGCCCAACCACCGGGCTGGAGCGCATTGACGTCACCATCGTGCCGTTGATCAGCTACGCCGACGCGCTCATGGTGACGCGGGGTGCTCTACGCAGCTCTATTCCTCCGGAGATCGCAAGACCGGTCGTGCTGCGCTCGAGTGGTGGCCAAAGCATCCTCAAGGAGCTATCGAACGAGCTGGTCGCTGTCGACATCGACGATGCCATTCGCCTCAATGCCTCCGCGTTGGCGGTCCAGGTCTACATCGGCGGCGTGCACGAACATGAGTCGATTGGAAACCTGGTCAAAGTGGTCGACTCCGGCAATCGTTATGGCGTCCCCACGATGGCCGTCACTGGCGTAGGCAAAGACCTGGTGCGGGATGCCAAGTACCTTGGGCTTGCCACCCGCATATGTGCCGAAATGGGAGCGCACTTCGTGAAGACCTACTTTTGCGAGAAAGGCTTTTCCCGGGTCGCTGCAGGTTGTCCGGTTCCGCTGGTAATCGCTGGGGGAAAGAAGTTGCCAGAGCTCGAAGCCCTGCAGATTGCCTGGCAAGCGGTGAACGAAGGAGCGGCGGGGGTCGACATGGGCCGCAACATCTTCCAGTGTGACGCTCCGCAGGCGATGATTCAGGCCGTGCGTGCGGTCGTCCACGGTGATGAGACACCCGAGAAAGCCTTTGACCTATATCTCAGTCTTAAATCGGTCCCAGCGAACAGGTGAGTGATGACCAATAAAAATACAGTTCAGGTAGTCTGTGTCGCGGAGTTTTACGCCTTGGAAGGCAAGACGGACGACCTCGTCGCGGCGCTCCACTCATTGATCAAGGAAACCACTGCGGAACCCGGTTGTATCCGCTACGAGCTGAATCAGCGCGTGGATGATCCTCGTTGGGTAACCTTTGTGGAGAAGTGGAAAGACCAGAAGGCTTTCGATGAGCACTGCCAGAAGCCCTACATCACTCATTACTTTAACGACGTGCGGCCCCAGTTAGTAGAGAACTTCGAAGTCAAGCTGTACCAGGAGATTCTGCCGTAGGGGGCGATGACTTGATTCTAATTTTTGAAAGGCACGGGCTTAAAGTTTGCGTGAGAACCGGAGGAGAAACCGCAGATCCCTCCACTTCGCTTCGCTCCGGTCGGGATGACAATTCTGTGGGACCATTAACGGCCCTTCGTCTGATCGCTTGGAGCCTTTTCCATGCAACAGAATTGTCATCCCGACCGGAGCGAAGCGAAGTGGAGGGATCTGCGGTTCCTCCTCTGGTTCTCACGCAGCCCCTGAGGGACCTTCTCCCCCGGAAGATTATTTCTACGGTTGCGACGGGACGTATGGTATATCAGGTGTACATCGGGGACTAACAAGAGGCGCTCGAAGTAGGTCAGAAGGTCGAACCACGCTTAGATAGGTGGAGGCAACCATGAACTTACATACTTTCTTATAGGGAGTACGCCATGGCGAAGTCGAAGCGATCTTCCGCATCCAACACCCACATTGCAAAGCACGATTCTACGGGGCAGCGTCCGCCTGCCCATTTGGGCAGAGGTCACGTGCATGTTCCCAGGAACTCCTGCAAAGACCAATTCAGTGTCATTGAGCCGCAAATCAATGCTGAAGGGGTTCACGTCTGGCCCTTCGATGTGTCCTGTCCCGTGGACGTCTTATTTCTGACCGAAGACGGCCAGCACAGTGTCAGAATGAATCGCCACGGCTACTTCGAGATTCTGTATCTGTGTTCTGGCTCGGCCAATTGTCATATTCAGGACCGGCTTCTTCCTTTCAACGAGGGAGATCTCGCGATCGTGGGCAGCACGCTTTACCACCGTGTCGAGTGTGAATCTTCGACTCCGTTGACAATTGCCGCGCTGTTCTTCGAACCCGACCTTATTCGTTGTGAGGGAGGCAGCGACAGTGCTGAATACCTCACGCCTTTCCTTCTGCAAGACTCGGAATTCCCGCACGTTGTGCCGGCCGAAACCGGAATTCCCAATCAGGTATTGGAGCTGATGCTGCGCATCCGTTCTGAGCTTCCGCCTTTGTCCCCGCGGGGCAGGCTTGCCGTCAAGACCTACCTGAAGATGATCCTCATGCTGCTGGTAAATCGTTATGCCTCTTATGCAGGCACGGTGGAAACCTTCCAACGCCAACAGCGCGACCTCGACCGGCTTCTGCCTCTCTTTCAATTTTTGGGTGAGAACTGCGGGTGTGCGATTCAGGTGAGGGAGGCCTCTCGCATTTGTGGGATGAGCGAATCGCATTTCATGAGCTTTTTCAAGCGTGTGACTGGCCTGTCGTTTATGAAGTATCTCAACCACTACCGGGTTGAGCGTTCTCAAGTATTGCTGGTGAACACCGATGAGCCGATGGCAAGCATCAGCCAGGAAATGGGATTTTGCGATCAGAGCTATTTCGGAACCGTCTTCCGCCGCCTGGTCGGTATGACGCCCGCCGCGTATCGCAGGCGTTTTAAAACCAAGAATGGCGCGGGACGTGCGTCGCTCAGCCCTGCGCCCCCTATCTGGCCCGCGAAGCCTTCCCTGACCGGTGCGCCGCGACCGACTGCGACGGACATCAACCGCCAACTTGCCGCGCTTCACGACAAGCCGATCATCAGCCAGACCTACTTCTACTGAGGTCGCTGGGTCAGGAAGCGGATCACCACCCTGCTTCACGGCAACGAACGTTGGGTGCCCCATTCATGCCCTGTTTTTGGGCTTGAGTGGGACACGCAGCACTCAAGGACGCCCCCCGGCCCCCACACGATTTTGGACCGGGGCGGTGCTATTGCTTTCCTGCCCGGTGCAGACCTTTTCTGCAGCCCATTGGCCCTGCTGCTGCAGGCCAAGTCGTGTAGCCATGTCCCCATGCGACTTCACCCTTACCGCGCGCTACTGAACTACGACCAGCATCAGCTGCAGTCCGGAGTCAAGTTGGAGATTCTTCTTCGTGGAAACGAACGTAGACACCGCCGCCGGTCCGTCGCCGATCTGCAGAGTCACGCCGGGCAATCCGATCACTGATCCGGTGTGGGCCGCGGTAGGGCTTCCCTGCGTCCCACTTGCCTGGCCGTCAGATATGCCCGAATGACCATGGGTGGCATCGTTAACCAGGCTCGGACTGTCGATGCTGTAGGCACGGCCATTAAGTGCGTGGTCGTTCGGTAAAGGGCCTTCGGAAGGAGACACCAGCTTGTTACCCGGCTCCCCACCCGGAGCGGATGCCATGGCTGACACAACGGAGAGGTTAAGCGGAAGCTTCGCTTTCTTCTTGAGCTCCACCGCGTCGAATGTGATTGCAATCGAGGAGATGTGCTGGTCGGCGGAATCCGATTCCACCTTCACCACATGACCCCGCAGGGTCGAGCCAGCGGCAATGACAGTCCCATCCTTAAGGGTCAGCGGAGTCACGGTCTGTGCGGTAATCGGGTCATTCGCCTTTGCCTTGGTGGCCTTTACGGTGCTAAGCAACCCGGCCTGTACCCTTTGAGGCGTCGAATCAGACGCGCTCGATGGCGCCGGCGCGGTCTGAGCCCATACAGGTAACAGCACCACGCCGCTGAGCAGAAAGCAGCTTGCGAAGAATGGTCTGTACATATTCAACTCCAAACGCTAACGAATTCGTACGGGACCCGCTCCCCATCGACCTTCTCAGTTGAACCAAGATACTCCTGGTTACCTCCACTCGCGATCCTTTTTGTAACCCCACGTGGCTGCCACTGGAATGCAGTCCCGCAATTTGACACCCTCCCCAACGGCTCTCTTGGTTCCTCATAGTTTTTCCAATAAAGAATCATGGGAATTCACTATACCCACTTGACACACGGGCTCAACATTAACAACAACTCAGCCCGTTCGCCGGCCAGAAGAACCAGACGACGTGCCATTCGTTTCGTGCCCAAGTACCCGTTTGTGGACCGAACAGCCGCACCAGGCTTAGATATAACCGCGCCAAAAAGACGATGCGTTCGGCACGACGGAATTTGATTGGACGCCGGGATTTGGCTGTGGCGCTCACGGGACTGCCCGGCCAATTTAGGAGAGAGGTGACCCAGTGACACAGAAATCAGGCTTTTCGCGGATGTGTTGTCTAAGTTTGCCCATGGCTGCACTTCTACCCGTCCTAATAGTTTGTGTTGCCGTGCTCTTCTGCGGGATTCCGTTGAACGCCCAGGTGCAGAACGGCATCAACGGCACGGTCACGGATCCAAGCGGGGCAGTCGTTTCCGGGGCGCGGGTAACGGCTACGAATACCGCTACAGGTGTTGTAGCGTCGGCCGTAACATCTTCAGTAGGCTCGTTTACCATCGTCGGACTAATTCCGGGAGACTACTCCGTCGCGGTGGAAGCAACGGGATTCAAGACCGACAAGACGGACCTCGCGGTCGAAGTTGCGAAGATGTCGACCACTAACTTTCACCTCCTGGCTGGAGCGACAACCGAGACCGTGGAGGTGAAAGCGGCCGATGTTTTGTTGAACACCACATCGCCGGGCATAGGCACAACTCTGGAGCCCGAATTGGTCAAGAACGCTCCCATCGAAATCACCGGCTTGGCACGGCAAATCGACTCCTTCATGTATCTTGCTCCGGGCGTGCAGGGGAGCGCGAACTCGCATAACATCAACGGCGGTGTCACCTACGAAAACGAGACTCAATTCAATGGCATCCCAGTGGTGTTTGTCCAGTTCTCGGGCAACCAAACCTACATCAATCCGCCCTATGAAGCCGTCAGCGAGTTCCGCGTAGACAGCTCTACTTTTGAACCGCAGTATGGACTGGGGCAAGGCGCGGTTACCTTCAACATGGCATCCGGCACCAACCAGCTTCATGGGGATGCCTTTGAGATCATCCGCAATCAATTATTCGATTCCGCTGGCTTTTTCCCGGTACGCTTCGGTTCCAACGGAAAACCGGAGGCCCCGGTCAATCAGGAGAACAACTGGGGATTTACGGTAGGCGGTCCCGTCATTTTGCCCAAGCTATACAACGGCAAGAACCGCACCTTTTTCCATGTCAGCTCCGACTGGTTCCGGCAGAATCAGGCGCAAAACACCCTCGGAACCGTTCCAACCCAAGCCATGAAGAGCGGTGATTTCAGCAATTTCGTTGATTCCACCGGGACCCAAATCCCCATCTATAATCCCCAAACCGGCCAGCCTTTTCCCGGCAACATCATTCCCCAATCGCTCTTCAGTCCACTCTCTGTTTCCTTGCTGCAGTACATTCCTAATCCCGACCGCACTGGTATAAATTCTGGTTTGCAACAGAATAAGTCTCCAGCCGTTCCTTCGGTTGCTATCAAGCAGATTGTGTGGGCCTACACCATCGACGAAAATCTGACCTCGTCACAAAGTATCCATTGGACCCAATGGCGGAATTCCGTGAGTTTTCCTTCCTTTGGTTCTCCCCCGGGGCCCGCGATCGTACCCTTCAGCAATCCTCTGCAAGCAGCGATCAACACCACTCAGCTTGGTTCAGGGTTCTTGCTGAATTATGTGAAAACCATAAACCCGAACCTGGTGGTCACAGCAGGGGCGGATGGGATGGGATATGTCAACGGGCAGCACAACGCGAATAATGATGCTAGTTTTGCCGGTGTGGGTGGAAGCACCACATTTCCATATATTAGCTTCGACGGCCAAAGTGCGCCGACACCTTGGGGCGTCACCACGCCGGGCTCTTATCTTCAATGCTGTAGCGGCGGACTCACTGTAATTAACAACCGCACCTTAGGTCTTGCGGCGGTTAACAACTGGCTGTGGAACAAAGGGCCGCATACCTTCAATTTTGGCTTTCAGCTCCGGCGCCCGAAGCAAAACATCATCGATTGCGATCAATGCGGCGGTACCTTCAACTTTAGCCAGCGAACAACTTCCACCCCCAACTCCAACGATCCGAATTTCGGGCTCTACGGCAGCTCCTTCGCAAGTTTTCTTTTGGGGCAGGTCGATGCCAGCGAACGAATTCTCTCCGCCGAAACCAAGCTGCGCAGCAAAGCATTCGCTTTTTACGCGCAGGATAATTTCAAGATTTCGAATCGCTTGACCGTTAACTATGGCCTGCGTTGGGACATCCTGGTTCCATTCACCGATGATGAGAACTCGATCATCTTTGTGAATCGGACAGAACCCAATCCTGGCGCCGGCGGCTTGCCGGGTGCTGCCACTAAATTCGGCAATTGTACCGGATGCTCTGGTATCACTCGCGCATCCATTCAAATGAAGGACTTCCAACCCAGATTGGGCTTCTCCTACCAGCTCAATCAAAAAACTGTGCTCCAGGCTGGTTTCTACATGAGCTATCTGGATGGCGGCGCCTACGAATTTGGCACCGCCGAAAGCGCTTCCTTCATGACCGACCTACTGAACGGCTCATTCCTTCGCTCCTCAACCTTTACCAATACTCCCGGTTACGGAAGTTGGGATACCCAAACACTGCCCTTGCCCCAGCAAACTCCCTTTAGCTCCTCGATCGGCAACGCGGGCATCATTTTTGATTTCAATGCCAGCAAGCGGAACATACACCCCAACCTCCCCAGCTCGGGGCCGGTTGGCACAGCCCCATACGTCACCGCGTGGAGTGCCAGGGTCCAAAGGGAACTGCCATGGGATATGTTCCTGTCGGTCGCCTATGTTGGCAACCGCGCGATTCATCTGCCGGACACCTTGGAGCTTTCCAACCAGCCCAACCCCTCGGTGCTGCAGTACGGAAGCCTCTTAGGAGAGAATATTCTTTCCCCGGATGTCGTGGCCGCTGGTTTCACGCCTCCCTATCCGGAGTTCGTGCAGCAGTTCGGCAGCTCGGCGATTCTGGAACAGGCGCTTGCTCCCTACCCTCAATTCGGCGGCTACTTCCCTGTCTATGAGATGGATGGAACGGCATTTTACAATGCTCTGCAAATACAGGGAGAAAAGCGTTTTGCGGGTGGCTTGAGCTATCTCGCCAACCTTACGGTAGGGAGACTCGATGCCAATACCGCGATCGGGTCGGCGCCGTTTTCACCCAACGGGATCAATGCATATAACCCGGCACCCGAATACGCGCCTTCGTTTCTCGACCAGAAATACTCCTTCAAGATCGTTGGAACCTACGAGCTGCCGTTCGGGCCTGGTAAGAAGTTTTTGCCTACGGGTGGCTGGCTGGGGCAACTGACTGGCGGTTGGCAGATCAGCGCGATCCTGAATTACCAGGGCGGCTATGCCTTTGGTGCCTATAATGGTTACAATCCTCTGCTTACGAATTTTGAAGACCGTCCGGACATCGTTCCCGGGGTTCCCCTTAAAACCTTCAACTACGGACTATCCAAATCCTACTTCACCGGCAAAACGCCGAACCAGCCAATACAATTTACGACTAATGCCTTCCAAAATACCGGAATCTGGGCCGTCGGTGATGCCAAGCGTGTTTATGCGTCCTTGAGAAATCCTCCTTTGAGAATCGAGAATTTCGACGCAATCAAAACCTTCCGCATTGGAGAGCGGGTACGAGCGATCGTGCGCGTCGACTATTTCAATGCTTTCAATCGAACGCAATTTCAAAATCCGGACGATAACTCCACCGATTCGACGTTTGGGCAGATTACCAATTTGAGCTCCCAAATCAGCAATCGCCAGGGACAAGCGACCTTCCGCGTGGAATTCTAGAAGAACAAATGAAAAACAATACTCTAAACAGGCCAATCCCCAAACTATGCGCCACGCTTCTATTGCTGCCTTTGTTTAACGCCTGCCAACAGCAGAAGACCCAGGTATCCGATGCATCGCCGGAATCGCCCAAGACCGCCAGCGCAAGCTCACCCGCCTATCCGGTCAAGGTCAGCGCCAACGGCCGTTATCTGGTCGACCAGAAGAACACCCCGTTTCTGATCGTGGGTGATACGCCGCAAGGCTTGATATCAAGGTTGAACGAAAAGGAAATCGACGACTTCTTCGCCGACCGGCAGGCCCACGGATTCAACACCATGGGGTGGGTAGACGTACTCTGTGGCGGCCGGGACTTTATCACCAACATCTATGCCACCACACCTGACGGTATTCGTCCGTTCACCGCTTTCCTCCCGGGCGGGGCAGATCACACGTACTACGATCTCTCCAAGCCAAACGAACCCTACTTTCAACGCCTCGACCACATCGTCGAGCTTGGGGCAAAACACAACATACTGATCTTTATCGATCCCATCGAGACGGCAGGATGGCTCCAGACGCTACGCAACAACGGCCTCGCCGCCGCGACCGCCTATGGCCAATACCTCGGGAACCGTTACAAGAAGTACGCTAATGTCGCGTGGCTGAGTGGTAATGATTTTCATGGTTGGCAAATCGAGAAGGACGACGCACTGGTCAGAGCAGTGGCAAAAGGCATCAAGTCCGCCGACCCGGACCATATTCAAACCGTAGAGTTTGACCCGCCATTTGGCTCCTCTCTCGACGATGTATCATGGGCGGCGATTATCTCGATCAACGGCGCTTACATATACGGACCGACCTATATTCAAGTGTTGCATAACTACAATCAGACGCCTGTTATGCCTGTCTTCCTCATGGAAGCGCATTATGAGTTAGAGAGAGTCGGCCGGGTGTCCGATTACGGGACGCTCCCAGTCCTTCGACGCGAGGAGTATTGGGCCATGCTGAGCGGAGGCAAGGGACAGTTCTACGGGAATTTCTATACGTGGTCGTTTGCGTCCGGGTGGAAGTACTATATCGACACTCCCGGAGCAGCCCAGGTCACTCTCTGGAAAAACTTCTTTTCCGGCTTACCATGGCAGGATCTTGTTCCGGATCAGGACCATTCGGTACTCACTGCGGGACTTGGAAATTACGGGGACCTGGACACCCCGGTCAGCACGAGCGATTATGCCACCGCCTCCAAGACGCCTGACGGGGCGTTTGTAGTTGCCTACATGCCGACCGCACGGACGATCACGGTGAACATGGCGAGTCTCAAGGCAAACGCAAGTGCCAAGTGGTTTGACCCCACCAACGGAGCCTACACAACTATCTCGGGACAGCCATTTCCCAACAGGGGTACCCAGACATTCACCCCGCCTGAAAAGAACCACGACGGCGACAGCGATTGGGTGTTGTTACTGGACGCCTCGAAATAAGGGATTCATGAAAAAGGCCGTCCTCATCCTGCTGCTAGCGGTGCGCGTGCATGCGCAGGCCATCAGCATCGATCCTGCGAATCCCCACTACTATTTCTTTCACGGCAAGCCAATCGTGTTGGTGACCTCGGCCGAACACTACGGTGCCGTTATCAACGGAGAGTTCGACTACGTTAAGTATTTCGACGCGCTCCAGGCTTACGGGCTCAACTACACCCGGATCTATCCCGGGTACCTCTTCGAACCCATGGGCAAATACATGCCCGGCAACACTCTGGGCGTGAAGCCGGCAAAGCTCATCCTTCCCTGGGCGCGCAGCAACCAACCCGGCTACTTGCTTTCCGGGAACAAGTTCGACCTGGACCAATGGAATCCCTCCTATTTTGACCGCCTGAAGGACTTCATCGCCCAGGCTGCCAAGCGCGGCATTGTGGTTGAGGTCTGCCTTTTTAACGCCCAGTACGACGACACCTGGCCGCTAAGTCCGCTCTACCATGAGAACAACATCCAGGCGATCGGCGCCGATGACTACAGGGATGCGCAAACGCTCAAGGAACCAGCGCTGGTCGAAAGAGAAGCCGCTTACGTGCGCAAGATCGTGCAGGAGGTCAACGGCTTCGACAACGTGATTCTTGAAGTCTGCGACGAGCCTTCGAACTTTACCCCTATCGAGGAAGCGGGGCCCTGGGTAGGCCGCATGCTCGAGGTCACCCACGATGCGGAAGCGAATCTCCCCAAGAAGCACCTGATAGGTCAGGAAGTCCAGGGACCGGTGGATGGCCCCATTGATTTCTCCGGTAATCGATTTCTCTCCATCGTAGTTACACAATACATATGGCACACCGGCCACTGGGAAATGGGCGGTCTGCAGGGCCTCGATCGCGAATACCGGCACAACAAGCCGATTGAGCAAAACGAGACCAATTACTACCCCCTGTATCAGGGAGACAAAATCGGTGCCTCCAGAGTAGAAGCATGGGAGTTCATGGTTGGCGGAGGCGCCGGCTTCAACCAGCTGAACGGCCTCTTTACTCCCGACGATCCTGCGGGTAATACGCCCGAAAACGCGAAATTGCTGGGTGCACTCCGCAGCCTTAAGACCTTCCTTGAGAGCTTCAGCTTCGACAACATGGTGCCCGATCGGGGCTTTGTCGTCAGTGGATTTGACCGCCAGACGCACTATCGCGGGCTTAGCCAACATGGCAAGCAATACGCTCTCTACATCCATCACAGTGAAGGCGGGGACGGCCATGCGTACACCGTAACTCCTGGGGAATACCGCGAAAACCTGGTCCTGAATCTACCTCCTGGAAACTACAAGGCGGAATGGATCGACCCAGCTTCGTACTCCACTCTCGCCACCGAGGAGTTCCAGCAGACGGGAAGTCTTCACCTGATAGACACCCCAACCTACGCCATTGATATCGCGCTGCGCATCAAGCGCCAGTAGCATGCCGCAAGCACTGCTGGTCTTTCCTAAGGAGCAATCCCTTAGTTCGCATATTTTGCACTTCCCCAAAAGATATTTTCAAAAAGGGCGGAATGCTCCGGCACCCGGTGCTCGACGTGCAACTCTTTCAGCTACTAGCTAACTCCCCCTGGAAGCACTACCCCACCCTTGTCATCCCGAGCGTAGCCGAGGGACCTGCGGTGCGCCTTTCCCGAACGCAACCGTCACTATGAGTCGCTGCTATCAAGTCGTCAGCGCCCGGGTGGGATACGCTTGAGGATGTCCGAACAAGAGAGACGATCATGAGACAGCGAATTTTAAGCCGCGCCCGATCGGCGATCGCCATCGTAATCTTCGCAGCGTCCACAACATTGCCGGCCCAACAAAAGCCAGAAACTCTGCAACTCGCCGGCCTGAAGCAACCGGTTGACATTCTGGTAGACCACTGGGGTGTGCCGCACATCTATGCCGCCAACGAGGCGGACCTGTTTTTCGCCCAGGGGTTCAATGTCGCCCGCGACCGCCTGTTTCAGATAGATCTTTGGAGACGCCGTGGCCTGGGAGAGCTGGCGGAAGTCTATGGGCCGGCATTCGTCGAACAGGACAAGGCGGCGCGGCTCTTCCTCTATCGCGGCGACATGAAGAGAGAATGGGCGGCATACAGTCCGGACGCAGAATCGATCGCCACGCAATTTGCTGCCGGGGTTAATGCCTACATCCGCTGGCTCGCGGCCCATCCGCAGCAGATGCCATACGAATTCAAACTCCTGCACTATCAACCGGGTCTATGGTCGCCGGAAGACGTGGTGCGCATACGAATTCACGGGCTAGGGGGAAACCTCCTCAAGGAAGCGGAACGCGCCGGGGTAGTATGCGCGGCCGGCTGGAAGGCAGAGGAAATTCGTCAGCGTCTGGAGCCGCCCTGGCAAACCAGCGTGCCCCAGGGTTTGGATCCGTGTTTGCCGAAAAATGTACTAAAAGTCTTTTCCCTGGCCACGACATTCGTGAAGCTCTCACCCGGCGGACAGCCTGGCAGCTACACCTTAGCCGCGGCCGACCCTGAAGCGCCGAACGCGCCAACTTACGGAAGCAACAACTGGGTCATCAGCCCGCAAAAATCCGCTACCGGGCGAGCCATCCTGGCCAGTGATCCGCATCGCGACTATGTGCAGCCCAGCGTTCGCTATCTGCAGGACCTCAACGCCCCGACACTGCACATCGAGGGCATGGGCGAACCCTTCGCTCCGGGAGTTTCCTTCGCCCACAACGACTGGATCGCCTATGCCGGAACCGTCTTCTGGATCGATCAGGAAGATTTGTACGTGTACCAGTTAAACCCAGCCAACCCGGAGGAATACAAGTACCAGGGAAAATGGGAAGCCTTCCGCAGCGTTCATGAAGAGATCAAGGTCAAAGGCCAGGCCGCAGTCCCGGCGGAATTAAAATTCACCCGCCACGGGCCGGTCATCTATGTGGACAAAGAAAACAACCGAGCCTTCGCCGTCAGGACAGCCTGGTCCGAACCAGGAACATCGCCGTATTTCGTATCCGTAGCAGTAATGCGAGCGCGGACGTTTGCCGAGTACGAGAAGGCCGTGGCCCGTTGGGGAAAACCGGCTCTGAACCTTGTCTACGCCGACATAAAGGGAAACATCGCCTGGACGCCGCGCGGCTACGCCCCCATCCGTCCCAACTGGGATGGCCTGCTGCCGGTGCCCGGAGATGGGAAATACGAATGGTCGGGAACATGGAGCGGAGCGCAATTACCCCTGATCTACAACCCGCCCAGCGGCTATCTCACCACATCGAATGAGATGAACCTGCCCCCGGGCTATCCCTACAAACAGAGGAAGCTGGGGTTCGAGTGGTCCGATCCTTCCCGGCATCAGCGGATTGACGAGGTCTTGTCGCACCAGCCCAAGGTCTCGCTCGAAGATTCGATGCGCTTGCAAAATGACGAGCTCTCCATCCCTGCGCGCAGGCTGTTGGCGCTGCTGCGGCCATTGACCAGTGACGATGCCGAGACCCAGGCGGCACTCCAGCTGTTGCAGGGGTGGAACGCGAGTCTCGATTCCAATTCGGCGGCGGCGGCATTGGAAGAAGTGTGGTTCACGCGCCATCTGCAGCCCGCCTTCAAAACCGCGATGTTGGGCAGCCAGGCGGCCGGACTATTCGATGCGCCCAATACCCAGGTGCTACTGGAGTGGCTGGAGCATGCCACCGCGCAGCAGCGAGACAAGCTGTTGCTCACCACTCTCGCCGCAGCCTACGCGGAGATGAAAACGCTGCAAGGGCCGGACTCCAGCCAGTGGACTTGGGGCAAGCTGCACCACAACTTCAGTGAACATCCCTTCTCGCGGGTAGTGGATGAAGCAGAGCAAAAGCAGTTGGATGTCGGACCGCTCGAAACCGGTGGCAGCGCCTTTACCGTGAACGCGTCGTCCTACCGCGCCCGCGATTTTCTGCAATTGAGCGGACCTTCTGTGCGCATGGTGCTGGACGTAGGCAATTGGGACAATTCGCGCGCAGTGAATTATCCCGGAGAATCCGGGGATCAAAACAGCCCGCACTACCGCGATCTGGCGCCTATGTGGACCGCAGGAACGTATTTTCCCTTGTTGTATTCCCGGCAGGCGGTAGAGAAGGCAACAGAAAAGCGAATCCGTCTTGTGCCCAACGCAGATGTGCGTTGACGAACATTCGCGTCCGAAAGCGGACAGCTCCTGTCCCCCAAACACCCGTACAAGCATCGCTAAGGCAACAGCTTAGAAGCCACCCAAAGACGGCCATTCAATTGCACACATAGCGGAGGAGGCACTGCGTAATGACCACAGGCTTTCTCAATCAGGACGTTGCCTATGCTGTGCGGCAGTTGCGTAAGACCCCCGGCTTTACCTTCGCTACCGTGCTTACGCTGGCCCTGGGCATCGGCGCCAACCTCACGGTGTTTCTCCTCCTCTACGGCGTCCTGCTCCGTCCGCTGCCCGTTTCCGCATCCCGAGCGAGTGGTTCGCGTGGAGCGGTCCTACGCCAACGGTGTCGCTGTGCCCGCCTATTCCGGGACCGTTGCGCTGTTCCTGCGCCGTACCAGCCACAGCTTCGATTCGGCTGCCATTTACGACTACATTCCCAGCAATGTGAATCTGGTCCAGGAGGGAGAGGCGATTCCCCTCAAGGCCCTGCGCACCACTTCGGATTTCTTCCATGTGTTTGCCATGGAACCTGCGCTTGGCCGCGATTTCAACGCGGGCGACATGGTTCAAAACGCGCCCGGGAGTAGCAGTGATCAGCAATCGCCGTCTGGCGCGAACGCTTCGCCTCCGATCCCAATATCCTCGGCAAGGCCATCACTCTCGGCAACCGTAGCTACTCCATCATCGGAGTAGCACGCCCAGAGTTCCGTCTCGATGGAAAAGTGGACGTCTGGATCCCGCTGCCCATCGTGGAAAGCCCTAAAGATTCAGGTCACGAATACAACCTGGTCGCCCGCCTGCGGCCCGGTATCAGCCGTACCCAGGCAGAGGCCGATCTCAAAGATGGATTGCTTCAGCTCAAGAGCACCTATCCCGACCTTTGGGATCAGAATGAATCAGTGCGCGCGCTGGATTTCCATGATTCGCTCGTCGGCGATATTCGTCCCGCGCTGGAAATTCTTATGGGCGCGGTTGCCCTGGTCCTGGTGATCGTCGCTGCAAACATTCTCAGCCTGTTGCTTACCCGTTCCATTGCCCGCCGGCGTGAGATGAGCCTGCGCTCCGCCTTGGGCGCATCGGGCTGGCGTATTCTGCGCCAACTGCTGGTTGAGAACGCTCTCCTCTGCCTCGCCGGGGGCGTTGCTGGAATCCTCCTGGCGCAGTTGGCCGCTCCCGTTCTCATGCACCTTAGCCCGCTGGAATTGCCCGCCTTCAGCTCCATGCAGATGGGCGCCCCGGCCCTGGCATTTGCCGCAGCGCTCACCCTGGGCTGCGCGCTGCTCTTCAGTCTCGTTCCGGCATTCGAAAGCCGCAGTACACAGTTGAGCCAGTCGTTGCGGGTAAATACCACGCAGATCGCCGGCGGCCGGCACCTGGCGCAGAAGGCCCTGGTGGTCAGCGAAGTCGCGGTTTCACTGGTGCTGATGGTGGCTGCGGCTCTCTTGCTCACCAGCTTTTGGAAGCTGGTGCACACCGCGCCCGGCTTCGATACCCGCAATGTCATCACCTTCAAGAACGCCTTCAGCGATGAGCAGGCCGCGACCAGCGCCGCGCTCAGCCAGCGTCTGGACGAACTCACTGCGCGGCTCGAGGCTATTCCCGGCGTTGCCTCAGCGGCCGCGGTGTCTAATCTCCCCACGCAGTTGGTCGCCGATCTGTCCTTCGACATTATTGGCCGCGGCAAGGACCGCAAAGATGCCGGCGGCGATGAGAAATACGTCGCCATCACTGCGCACTATTTCGACGCACTCCGCGTTCCCATGGTGTCCGGCCGGTCATTCACCCAATCGGACAGCCACGCCTCCGCGCCGGTTGTGATCGTGAACCAACAATTTGTTCGCACCTATTTCAAAGGGGAGAACCCCATCGGGCAGCACATTCACATCGGAGCCATGATGGGTCCTGACTTTGAAGATCGCGTTCGCGAAATTGTTGGCGTGTCTGGCGATATTAAGCAGACCGGGCTCGATCAACCCACACCGGGGGTCATGTATCTGCCTGCGGCCCAGCTTCCAGACCGGGAAACACAGATGTTTAACGGTCTGCTGGGCATGAGCTGGATCGTGCGCACCAAGTCCGCCCAGGTGGATGTCGCGACTGCTGCCCGCCGCATCTTCATGGACAATGCGCATACTCCGTTGCTGAGCGTCGAACCGCTCGACCAGGTCATCAGCGCGTCGCTGGCTCAACAGCGCTTCAGCATGATCCTGCTTTCCGCCTTTGGTCTTATTTCCCTGGTACTGGGAGCCGCTGGCCTCTACGGCGTCCTGTCGTTCGCTGTCGCGCGCCAGACCAAGGAGATCGGGGTGCGCATGGCGGTCGGCGCACAACGGGGAGACATCATCCGCATGGTGCTGCGCGATGCGGGAAAGCTGATTCTCCTGGGCCTGGTGATTGGCGTGATCGGCGCGCTCGCCGGAGCGCATTTGCTGCAGAGCATGGTCTTTGGCATCGCCCCGCGCGACCCGCTCACCCTGGCATACATGTGTGGCGTGCTATTGCTTACCGGCCTGTTCGCCGCCTGGTGGCCGGCGAGGCGCGCCGCCGCAACCGAACCGATGCAGGCCCTGCGCGCGGAGTAGCCCTGTTTGGTATCAGGGCACGCACACAGGGCACGGCATTAGTCACCGCTCTGATGTTTTGTATCAGGGCACGGCTTCAGCCGTGCCGTAAAAAGTCACAGCTATGGGGGCTTTTAGCCCCTGCGTGAGAACTCCAAATTGAGTCCCGTAGGGACGGCTGAAAGTACCCCAGGATGCAATCCTGGGGTACCTCCAACTCAGAAATCGACCATTAGCCCCTGGGGCACGTCTTTCCTGTCTGGTCCCGAGTCCATCCGTAGTCTGCTACCCCGGAGGCCAAGTCATGGCCCGTCCGCCCAGCAGGTGGACATGCAGATGGTCGACCGTCTGCCCGCCATCGGGTCCGGTGTTGATCACCGTGCGGAAGCCTTTTGCGAGTCCTTCGCCGGCTGCAATTCTGGCGGCAACCAGGTGAAGATATCCAATCAAGTCGCGATCCGCGGCCTCTGCCTCGGCCAAGGATGCAATATGTTTGCGCGGAACGATCAATACATGTGTAGGCGCCTGGGGATTGATGTCTCGGAAGGCATAAACCAGGTCGTCTTCAAAGACCTTCTTGGATGGAATCTCGCCGGCAACGATCTTGCAAAATAAACAGGCCATGTCGTAATCATCCTACTTGCTGAAGTATCGCGGGCGGCCGCCCGGTTTCCACGGATCGTAATTTGCAGCGAACGCCTCACGCTCCGCAATCGGCGGGTGGGTGTAGGTCCAGAACACAACCAGCGGCGACGGGTACGGGTATTCGAGCGCCTGCTCTCCCAGCCGCTGGAACGACTCGGCATCCACCTTCTGCGGGTCGGTAACGATGCCATGAACCACCTCGATCCCGAACACATCCGCCTGGTGCTCCTGAGCCCGGCTGATGCTATTGGCGATGGGCTCGGCGGCAAACGAAAGAATAGACAACGCCAGCAGCAACACTCCGGTGGCCGCCCAATCTTCGAGCGAAGTGATATGCCAGCGCGGTCCGTAGCGCTCGATCAGCCAAGCCACAAAGTGGGAGCCGATCCATAAAAAGAACAAAGACACCACCGCTCCAATAACGAGTCCACGCTCGATATGGTGCAATACGTAATGTCCAAGCTCATGGCCAAAGACCATCAGGATCTCATCCGGAGGCGAGCTCTTGATGGTGGTATCCCAAACCACGACGCGTTGTGAGGAGCCAAACCCGGTCACGTAGGCATTCGAGCTGGTGTACTTTTCGCTGGCCTTCATCAGGAACATACGTGCAGGCGGAATGGAAACCCCGGTCTTTGATACCACTCGTTCCAGTTGCTGCACCAGCTCGGGATGAGTCTGCGCCAGTGGTTCAAAGTGATTGAACATCGGATCGATCACCAGTGGCAGCACGAAGACGACCAGCACCTGCATGGGCAGCGATAGCACCCACAACCAGAGCCACCAGTGGCGCGATTTCCGGATGAGGGCGAAGAGCACGGAGAGAACAAAGGTTCCGGAGATTAGATCAAGCAGCAGCGCCTTGCCCCAATCCCCAAACCAGCTGGCCCAACCCTGGATGGACTGACCATAGCTAAGAGAGATGTGGTGGCCCAGGATGGCCAATGGCAGTTGCGCCACAGAGAGCAGCAGCAAAATCAGCGGAGCGAAGCAAAACCCCTGCAGCCAAGGCTTGCGTGTAACCGACGCTGCCCAAGCCCCCAGCCCAGCGGCCCAGCGGAAATAAAGTACCGCGAGCAGAACCACGATGCTCCAGAAGGTCGAACCGAAGTCGAGACCGGTACGCCAGTAGTACAGCGACCGGGCCTTTTCCAACACCCCCGGCGCCAGCGTGTATACCAGCTGAGGATCAGCGGTAATCATACGAACCCTAACCGTCGGACGGGTGCCCCAGGTTCGCCAAGGCGTACCTGAGACGAAAAAGAAGGGACGAAGCCCCACCATCGCTTTGGCGTTAAAGCCATCAATCAAGCCGAACCAGGTACGCTTCGCCCTCGCTGGGCTCCAGCTCGCGAGCAATCTCAACCGCGCGTCCCTTGTCATCCTCTGCTGGCCGGATGCGCACCCAATGACCTGTGGGCCCGGTGAACTCGATCACGTTCGCCGTACGGTACTTTCGTGTGAGCTGGTCGCGCAGCTTAAACGCTCCCTTCTCATCCTTGAAGGCGCCAATCTGCACGCACCAACGCCCGCCGTGGTCCAGCGGCGCCGGAGCAGCGAATACCTCGACCCGCACCCGGGCCACGCCAGGCCTCCACACTCCGATGGCTTTAGCCGATGCCAGAGAAAGATCGAGCATGCGATCGGGAACGAACGGCCCGCGATCGGTCACGCGCAAGATGGCCGCTTGGCCGCTCGACAGGTTCGTGACCTTGATCAGCGAATTCATGGGTAGCGTTCGATGGGCCGCCGTCAGTGCATCCTTGTCAAAAATCTCCCCATTGGCGCCCCGACGCTTGTCGTAGGGAGGCCCGTACCAGCTTGCGAGTCCCTCCTCGCTATAGATCACCGGGTGTGAACCGACGAATTCCGCATCCGCCGGGCTGTCGGACACGATTGCCGGCAAAACCGTTGGGCTGGAAGCCGGCGCGGAGGACGGGGCAGAGGGCGGAGCAGAACTGACAGAAGGAGGCGCCCCCAAGGTTGGGGGTGGGGCGACGGCGACGGGCGAGGTTTTGTGGTGGCATCCCGTGCCCAAAGCCATCGCGGCGCTGAGCAACATCAGTCGCGGGAGTGCCGGTAGCGCCTGGCGAGGGCCGCCGGTCACCGGCGTCACCTTAACGCGCTCCGCTGCCAGGTCCGTCATCAAGCTGTTGAGCCAACTTGCGTAATTGTTCGGCGGCCGCGTTTAGAGCCTGCGCAGACTCCTGCCGTAGTTGAGGAACCACCTGATCATTGAGATAGGCGATCACTTTTTTCAGCTCTGCCTCGATCCGCGGCATCGCCTGGTTTAAGTGCTCGTCCACCTTTTTCCCGAAACCTTCAAAGCGACCGTTACCTGGGCCATCGAAAGGCTGGTGAACCATAATTCCTCACCCATGCATCTCAGCATAGAGTAACGCACTGGACGGAGTAATGAACCAAGCCTTTGTGCCTTGTCCCCTGACTCACAAAGATTGGAAGGGCCATCAACCTGGGACCCGGAAGGGGTATTTTGACCAATTCTTTGCCATTGTGCCGTCGTGCAGCTTTTATTCTTTTAGCTATCGCCTGCGGCGCCGTGGGGCGCGGGCAGACGATTTCCGGCACGCCCGGGACAGTGCTGGCGGCAGCTTTGCCCGAGGCCCCACAGCCGCAATCGCAACCGCCCTCCCAAAATTTCGCGCCCAGCACCCAGCAGACAGCCTTTTCTCCTTTGCCACCCGCGCGAAGGTTCGCGCAAGTCATTGAGCCGGGCCAGACGCAGTACAAGTTCACCGCTCCCGACAAGCTGGTGTTCTCTTTCACTGAGGTTGCCCGGCCAATCACGTTGATTCCCGGCCTCTACTCCGCCAGCTACGAACAACTCTTCAATACCGACCCAAAGTACGGTAAAGATTCCGGCGCTTTCGGCGAAAAGTTGGGCGCAGCCATGCTGCGCTCAGCCAGCGTGCGGGTCTTCTCCGATGGAATCTTTGCCGGGGCCTTTCACCAGGATCCACGTTATTACCGGATCGCCAATGGCAGCTTCATCCGTCGCACCCTCCTCTCCGCACGTCAGGCGCTGATTCGTCGTGGGGACGACGGCGTTAATCAATTCAATTATTCCGGCATTGCCGGCCGCGCAGTCGCCGCTGCCCTGGTCGTGACCTACTATCCCGAACCCAGCGTTACCGCCAGGGTTGTCAGCCTTACTTTCCTCTCGTCGATCGCCACCGACGCGGGGGGCAATCTAGTCCTGGAGTTCTTCCCCAACGTGGCGCGCAAGTTCCCCATCCTCGAAAAACTACGCCACGAGTATTAACGCGGGGCGGTTCCCATTGAAGAATGGATTTGGGCATGGCCGCCAATGAGCGGTGCCTGGTGCTTATTTCGTAATAAGCGATTGGCATCTAAACATGTGTGGCCGTCTCGGCCTCCCCCGTCATGCGCGATACGATTTCCAGTGGACGTGGGGTCGTAAAGAGACTGATGACCAGAAGCGTTCTCAGCGGAGCTTTCCTGCTGGCGACCCTCTTGCTGGGCCGCCCAATTCTCTCCGCGCAGCAGCCAACGCGGCCGGAAGACCTGCCCGAGGCGCCCCTTCCGGCCCCACCCCTCCCCATTCAGGAGCCGTCTGTAGGCAATCCCGCGTCCGCTGGCCAGTCGGAGGGAGCCATCGGGCACGGCCAAAAAAGCTCCAGCCGTCCCGGATTCCCACCGGTAAGCACAGGCACCCCGGGAAGAATGCCGGTCCCGGAAAGCACCCGCCGCAACATTCCCGGCATGCGGCCTGAATGCCAGCCTGATTCCTCCAGTCCTGCTGAGAGGACCATGAGTTGCCAGCCCGATATCCCCATGTTCGCCCGCTTCCTCGACTCCGCGGCTCCCTTGCCACTCACCCCCAGGCAGAAGTTCATCCTGGCCGCCAAGAATGTAAGCGATCCCTCCAACTTGGCGACCATCGCCGCGGTTTCCGCGATCAGCGTCGCCAGCGACTCACATAACTCGGATGGCCCTGGATTTACAGGATTCGGCAAGAATGCCGCCGTGTCCCTCACCCAGGACATGACGGGTGAGTTTTTCAGTACCTTTCTCATTCCGTCCCTTGCCCACCAGGATCCGCACTACCATCGCATGCCAAATCTTTCCTGGCGCCGGCGCGTCCTTCATGTCATCGATGAGGTGGTCATCTCCCAGAGCGATGAGGGAGTCCCGATGTTCAACTACGCCACCGTCTTTGGCACCATCTGCACCAACTCGCTTGGCAATGTGTATGTTCCCGGCCGCAAGCATAGCTTTGGCGCCAGCGTCGCCCGCATCTCCACTTCGCTGGCCACGGATCCTATAGGCAATGCCATCACCGAATTTGTGCCTGATCTGGCACGGCACGTGAACTTCCAGGTGGTCATCGTCCAAAGAGTCATCAATCGGGTAGCCATCGAGGAGGGCGGCGCCGCCCAGGAATAACCCAAATGGTGACCCGGTATCCAGTTCGCCACCACGGTGTTTGTCCCCACAGCCGTTCAAATCAATACTTTGCCGTCCGGCTCGCTATTCTCGCAGTTCAACGGGACTCGTTTCGGTCTGTCGAGGGAAGCTCGTAATCTGTAACTGGATCGGACCAGCCTGCAACGGGTCCAACTATCAGATTCTTCAATGCCGCCGGGCCCCAGCGTTTCAGCGTCAATTAGATCAGGAGACTTCATGTCCAAAGCCGTCAAATACTCCGAGAGAGCGGTAACGATTCTCGCCCAAGGCGCGTGGTCGGTTTTTGAACGGGTGAACCGCATCCGCCCCAATGCCTCTTTCACGCCCAGGTGGTCGGATAAGCCGCTGCTGAAGTCCTATCAGAAAGAAAAGCCGCCCCTCGGCTGGCCGCGCACCACCGATTCTCTTTGCCCCAAGTGCGTACCCGAGATTCGCCAGCAGATCCTCGATGGCAAGTTGCCCCACGAGGTGCTCCTCAATGAGAAGGTGGGCGAGATCAAGGCCCAGATCATCGAGCGCGACGGCAAGATCCTGATGGTCAAGGATTGCCCCAAGCATGGCCACTTTGAAGATGTCATGTCCATTGATCCAGCCTTCTTCAAGCACCTTGAAGAGGTGTTCCCTGGCCGCGACATCCAGGCTCACAACGATGAGAAGCTGCACAACCATGGCACCTCGACCGTGACCCACGGGCGCGGCTCTGTATTGACCATCGATTTGACCAACCGCTGCAACATGATGTGCGATCCCTGCTTCATGGACGCCAACCAGGTTGGCTTTGTTCATGAGCTCACCTGGGACGAAATCAAGACCATGCTCGACAACGCGGTCAGCATCAAGCCCCGCCGCCAGATGTCGGTGCAGTTTTCCGGCGGTGAGCCCACGCTCTCACCCTATTTCCTGGACGCCATTGCTTACTCCCGCAAGGTGGGCTATGAGTCGGTGCAGGCGGCAACCAACGGAATCGAATTTGCCAAGAGCAAAGAGCTTTGCCGTGCTGCTGCCGAAGCGGGTCTGCGCTATGCCTACCTGCAGTTCGACGGCATCGGCAACGCGGCCAACTCGCACCGCAAGGTCGGCAATTTGTTTGACGTCAAGCTGCAGGCCATTCACAACCTGCACGAAGCCGGCGTAGACATTGTCCCGGTCACCACCATCATCAATGGCATCAACAACGAGCAAGTCGGCCACATTATCCAGTTCGCGCTGGATAACCCCAAGAAGATCAACTTCCTCAGCTTCCAGCCGGTCTCCTTCACTGGCCGCGACGAAGCCGTGAGCGATGAGCGGCGTCTGGCGCAGCGCTACACCCTTAGCCACATGGCCCACGATGTCAAGAACCAGACCGGCATCGGCGAGCCCACCCGCGACTGGTTCCCCATCAGCTTCATGAGCACCTTCTCCGATTTCGCCGACCTGGTCCACGGGCCCGATCGCGAATGGGGTCAGATCTCCTGCGGATGCCACCCCAACTGCGGCATCGGCATGGCGATCATGATCGACAAGGAAACCAAGGAAGCTGTTCCCGTCACCGCCTTCCTGAATGCTGATCGTTTGGCCAAGGATATTGCCAAGCTCAACGACGCGGCGCGGGGCAAGACTCTCTCGCTCTTCGGTATCACGTTGGCTCTTTTGCGCAACTACAATCCGCTCAAAGCGCCGACGCACATGCGCATCATGGACCTGTTGCAGAAGTTCGACAAGTTCTCTGGCTCCACCAAGCGCAACTATGGTTCGGTGAAGGCAGACCGGACGATGGCCGACATTGAAAAGCGTCGCGCCGATCGCTGGAACTTCCTCTTCATCGCCGGCATGTGGTTCCAGGATCTCTTTAATTACGACTTCCGGCGCACCGAGCAGTGCATCATCCCTTACGCCACGCAGGAAGGCGAAATCTCCTTCTGCGCCTACAACACCGGCGTGGGCTGGCGCAACATCATCGAGAAAATGCACATGACCTCCACCCTCACCAAGTGGTACGAGGAGCACGGCAGGCACGAGATCTTTGCCGGTGGAAAGAAGGTCGGCATGGGCGATGCGCAGCACACCCTCCTGCTTAACCAGGAGCATGTGATGGCCTCGGCCAACGACACGCTCGACAAGCTGGGCATTGCCAAGAATTCGCGCCAGGAAAAGCTCATGGCACGCGATGCGAAAATCAAGCAGGATGCGGAAAACGCGAAGATGGCGCGCCTCTATCGCGAGCATGTCCTGGGGGAGAAGCCGAAAGAGGGTTTCATTCCGCTCGACACGCTGATCGCACCAGCGCCCAAGCCAGCTCCGGCGGACAGCAAAGAACCGGTCATGGGAGACTAAGCGTTTCTTACTAGAGCAGTGCAGAAAGGCTGCCACCAATGGCAGCCTTTTTTGTGCTCCAATGAGAGCGATGCGCAAGATCTGGATTGCAAGTCTACTAGCGGCCGCCCTGGCAACCGTTGGCCTGAGCGGCTGCACCATTTATGGGGAGAAGAAACCCGCGCTCAAGAGCACGACCAGCTCGGAGCAGTTTGAGCGGCTCTTCTGGTCCGCGGTGAAGGCAAAAAACTGGCAACAGCTCCCGGGGATGCTCGCAGCCAATGTCATGTACCACGTCGGCGGCAAGGTTCTCAGCAAAGACCAGGTCGTGCCCTATCTGCAGGGGCTGAACATCGCTGATTTCACCATCACCAACATGGTGGTGAAGCCAAACGGCGTTGACATGTCGCTCAGCTACACCCTTCAGCTTTCCTCGGCGAGTGGGCCGCTGCAGACCCTGACTGCCGTCAGCGTCTGGCAACAAGCCGCCCAGGGCTGGATCCTCATCGCCCACACCCAGCAGCCACAATCGCCATAGGAAACTCCAACAGCAACAGAGGCTGGGTGCCCCATTCAAGCCGGTTTGGCTTGAGTGGGATTCACGGACCCGAGCTGACTGCAGGGTGCGAGATGATCAGTAGAGAAACTGCGGTCCACCTGATCCACGCCAAAAGCTTAATGCACCGTCATCCGTCCAGGGAGCAAGGCCTGTGAGGAAGCGAGAGATTTGTCGCCCAACCAACCCCATCCTCCCCTCTGATACATTCGACCCATGGTGGGTCCGCGTCCGGTTGCGATCCGGAAGTTTCAGCGAGAGCTATTGTCCTGGTTCGATTCCCACGCGCGAGATCTCCCTTGGCGGCGTACTGCGGACCCCTACCACATCTGGATCTCAGAAATCATGCTGCAGCAGACCAGGGTGACCGCCGTCCTCGACTACTACTCCCGCTTTCTGGCCTTGTTCCCGACCATTGCCGCTCTTGCGAAGGCCAAGGAACCAGCCGTGCTGGCGGCATGGAGTGGCCTGGGGTACTACCGTCGCGCCAAAATGATGCATAAGGCCGCGCAGGTAGTTGTTGAGCAACATCAGGGCGCCTTGCCCACCACCGCCGCGGAACTGCGCAAGCTGCCAGGGATAGGCGAGTACACTTCCTCGGCCATCGCCAGCATTGCCTTTGGCGAGCGGGTTGCGGTGGTCGATGGCAATGTCGAGCGCGTGCTGCTCCGCGTCTTTCCCGGGGACGAAAAGGCGGCCACGCCCACCCAGGCGAAATGGCTTCGCGAGCGTGCTGCCGGCCTGGTGGATCCGAACCGCCCGGGAGACTTCAACCAGTCGATGATGGAACTGGGAGCCACCGTCTGCCTGCCCCAACGTCCCTTGTGCCTGCAATGTCCGGTGCAGTCATTCTGTAAAACCCGCGGCGAGCACCAGGCGCCGCCGCCGAAAAAAATGCGCACGCCAGCAGATTGCGTACGCCCTGCTACGTCGCGAGCAAGCGGGCATAACGCGGGTCCTGCTGCAGCGCCGTCCCTTGTCAGCCTCGCTGATGCCGGGCATGTGGGAGCTTCCGGAAGTGGCCATGCAGCCAGACGATCACCACCGCGTCGAGATCGTGCTGCGCCATGCCATCACTGTGACCAACTACCGAGTTCAGGTGCTTCGCTTCTCCGAGGACGAAGCCAGGCCCGCCCAGCGGTATCCTGAACAATGGGCAAAGAGTTCGCAACTGGGCAGCTTGCCGTTGACCGGGCTGGCACGCAAGATCCTTCAACGGCTGCAGATCATGCCCCAAAGCTCGTGATTCGTGAGGTGAGATGAAGAGTTTTCTTTACCCTGTGCTATCGCTAATGGCTCTGCTCGGGCTTACCCTGCCGGCCCAGGAGACGGCGATGCCCGAAGTGCCGGCGATCCCCGGCGTACCAGCCGCTGCCCGTCAGGCTGCCGCAAGCATCGATCCGCAGAAGATTCGGGCTCACGTCCGCTTTCTGGCCAGCGATCTGCTGGAGGGGCGCGGCCCGGGTACACGCGGAGGCCAACTGGCGGCGGAATACATCGCCACCCAGTTCGCGCTTGCCGGCGCCCGGCCCGCGGGTGAGAATGGCACCTATTTTCAGAAGGTCCCGCTCATGGCGGTGCACACCGAGGTGGATAAGACCAGCTTCACCCTGGTTCCGGCCAGTGGCGCGCCCATCCACCTGAAGTACGGCGACGACTACCTGACCAAGGACCAGACCGGCGCCCCGGCTGCCGACATAGACGCTCCCATCGTCTTCGTTGGCTACGGCATCGATGCCCCTGAGTATCACTGGAACGACTACGCGGGCGTCGACGTCAAAGGCAAAATCCTGCTCGTCATCGTCAACCAGCCGCCTTCGAATGACGATCATTTTTTCAACGGCAAGGCTCTCACCTACTACGGCCGATGGACCTATAAATACGAAGAAGCCGCACGCAGGGGAGCGCTGGGTGTCCTGATCATTCACCGCACCGACCTCGCAAGCTATGGCTGGGAGGTACTGCTCAACTCCGAATCGACCGAGGTGTCCTACCTCCGGGGTGATCCGCTTTCCAACTCTCCGGGCGGCCAGTTGGATACAAATCGACGTGGCCCGAAAGCTCTTCGCGGCCGTGGGCATGAACGTGGATCAGATGATCGACGCAGCGGGCAAGCGTGGATTCAAGTCGGTGGAGCTGCCCCTCCGTCTTCAGGCGCACATCACCAGCCGGGTGAGGAAGTATGAATCGGCCAATGTGATCGCCATGGTGCCGGGAGCCGACTCGAGCCCGGGCGGCAATGTCATTTACACCGCTCATTACGATCACCTGGGCATCGATCCCGCCGCGGCCGGGGACAAGATCTTCCACGGAGCGGCGGACAATGCAACCGGCTGCGGCATTCTCATGGAGATGGCCCGGGCCTATGCTTCAGCGAAAACTCCTCCGCCGCGCAACGTTTATTTTGCCTCGGTGACTGCGGAAGAACAGAACCTCCTGGGGTCCAAATACCTGGGCATGCATCCTCCGGAGCCTATTCGCGACTTCACCCTCGACCTGAACTTCGACGAGTTGCTGCCCATTGGCGTGCCCACCTCGGTAGTGGCGAATGGTTCGGAACGCACCAGCTTCTATCCCGTGGTGGAGAAGACGGCGGCCGCCCTTGGTCTTCAGATCCAGCCTGACCGCGCCCCCATGGCGGGAATCTACTATCGCTCCGATCACTTCAGCTTTGCCCGCGTCGGGGTACCGTCGTTCTCCATCGATGAAGGTACGCTCTTTGCCGGCCATACCGCGGAATGGGGCAACCGGCAGAAGCAAGATTACGACGACCATCGCTACCATCGCCCCACCGACGTATACGAACCAAATATGGACTTCCGCGCCGATGCCAAATTGGCTCAGTTCGGGTTCTTACTAGGATGGCAGGCTTTGTCTTCGGCGCCCGTAACCTGGAACCCGGGAGACGAGTTTGAGGCCGCTCGAAAGCAGAGTATGAGCGGCGGGCAATCGGCCCAGTAGAGGAATCTGTGCGATTTTTGTGTTGGCATGAGCGTCCGGTTAGTTTGGCCGGGCTTGCTTTTGCGCTGCTCGCGGCAGCGCCACTGGTGGCGCAGGCCACGACGCAGGATCCAGTTCTGCATCGGCGTGGCTACAACCAGGTGGATGATGATCTCGACATGAGCCCGCGGTCGACCGGCCGCACCCTGCTCCCCGTGGAGGCCTCAGGAGCCTACGCGTTGGGATCCACTGGCTCGATTGATGTGGAGTTGCAACCTGACCGGCTAAGCGGCTTTATCAGCCGGCTGGGCGATCGCGAGAGCGACGAGGGCACGCCCCTCACCTTCTTTTTCGCCACCAGCCGGCTGGCGGGGCAGAGATTGGCATTCACCACGCGCCAGGTTCACGGGGTGTGGTTTTCCTTTGAGGGAACCATCGTGCGCGGGCCCGCCCGTAGCCGCGGCCAGCAGGGATATTACCTGCTCGAAGGCCGGCTGGTGATGCACGACGTGGCCAGCCGGACGGAGCAGACGCGCATGGTCTCGTTGCCGCTGGCGCGGCAGGGGCCCACCGGCTAACGATTTTATTCTCAAGAATTCTGCCCCCCGGTTTCCCGGGAGACGCTGCAGACATCAATACAATGGGACGGGGTACTAGGGTGCTCCCTGGAGTTTCCCTATGCTCCAATTCGCCTCAAGAGGAGTTTCATATGGAGCGCACAGCAAGCGCAGTGTGGCACGGCGGCCTGAAAGATGGCAAAGGCACGATTTCGACCCAGAGCGGGGTGTTGAAAGACAGCCAGTATTCGTTTAGCACTCGATTCGAGAATGGCATCGGCACCAACCCCGAAGAGCTGATTGCGGCGGCCCATGCCGGCTGCTTCACCATGGCGCTGAGCAATGAGCTCACCACCGCCAATCTGCGGCCCGACTCGCTCGAGACCAAAGCAACCGTAACTTTCGACAAGACCGACGCCGGGCCGACGATCACCAAGATCCTGTTGACCACCACGGCCAAGGTGCCGGGTGCGGACAAGGCGGCATTCGACAAGGCGGCGCAGGGTGCCAAGAACGGCTGCCCGATTTCCCGGCTCTTCAAGAACAACACCGAGATCACGCTGGACGCCAAGCTCGTCTAGCGTATTTCGCTCGCATAAAGAAACCGCAGATCCCTCCACTGCGCTACGCTCCGGTTCCACGGCATGCCGGGACAGGCGGGATCTGCGGTTTCCCCTTAACTATTAGCGACGATGTATTCGCGCAGACTTCGGTTGATGTCGGCGGCTTGCACCACACCGTTATCGAGCAGTTGGATCCACTGCTTGGCGGACTCGTCATGCGACATGGCGCCCAGCAGGTAATTGGCCTGCACGATGATTTCCAGCGCATTGCTTAGGTCGTGAGACAGACGGCGGATTTCTTTGGCCTGTTCTGCAGGGATGGCGTGAGGATTGGGCGTCATTCGAACCTCGTCGAGGACTGATCGCTGTCTCAGATTCATGCTGATGTTTAGGTTGTTGGTTCCCCGGGATGCTGGTTGTATCGTAATGCGGCAAGTTAATTGAGCAGCTCTTTAGTAACCTCACCTCCGGAAGTTGAGCAGAGGCGCCCAGTAACGTTATTGTAATGGGATGAACCCATACGCACGACAGCTAGGCACTCGCGATCCTCTCAAAGTGGTGGCCACTACCGCCAGGCATCTTGAACAACTTTCCGTTGCGCTTGGTCCGGCGCGCATCGAAGAATCGCCGGCTCCAGGAAAATGGAGCCCACTTGAAATCTTGTGTCATCTAGCGGATTGCGAAATAGCTTTTGGCTTTCGACTGCGCCAGGCTCTGGCGGTAGATCATTACATCATCCAGCCCTTCGACCAGGAGCTGTGGGCGCGGAGCTATTCCGGCTACGACGCACAAGCGGCCATGATGACCTTTTCCTGCGTGCGGCAATGGAACCTGATGCTATTGCGCTCGGTGCCGGCCGAAGCCCTATCCAAGCAAATACTGCATCCCGAGCGTGGAGAGATGACCTTCCGTGAGCTCATTGAAACCATCGCAGGCCATGATCTGAATCATCTGGCGCAACTGGAAGCGATTGCCGTTCAGGTACCAGTGTGCCGTTAGCGATCTGCGGGCTGATTCAGTCCTAAAGGCTACGAAGTTCATACGCTGCGGATAAAAGTTGCTCCGTGCCAGCCCCGGACTTCAGTCCGGGAGCGGGTTTTCAAACCCGCGAGAACGCTTGATTTTTCCATGACCGGGCTTTAGCCCTGGTGAGAAAGCCTCAAGCTGGAAAAATTCATTGCCCTGAAGGGTACGGCCTTCCTCGCCGCAGCGAGCATCGGGCCGTACGTAATTGCTTTGCCATGAATTCGGGCTTTAGCCGCTGAGGGAAGCTTCCGCTTCGAGCAGCATTTTTGCGCTGCCGTTTCAGCCCGTACATAACCCTACTAGCTGAATATGAGCTTTAGCTGAGCGTGTTTGACATCAGGGCTGGCTTTTGTACACTAGGAGTTGCTGCCTATCCAGCCGATCGCGCTGGATTGTATCGTGCCGGAGTGGCGGAATTGGCAGACGCGCATGGTTCAGGTCCATGTACTCGCAAGGGTGTGGGGGTTCGAGTCCCTTCTTCGGCACCAAGCTTCTTTCGCAGCATTCTCCCTATTTCCCATCCTGGCCTGTAGGTGTGCGGGGACTGTTACGCCCTTCCTTCAATCTCAGATGTTTTTAGAGCTATCAGAAATTCGTAATAGCAGATCAAGACGCAATAGATGAATCCCGCTCTCCCATCGAGAAATCCGCGCTTCACGAAGTACATCATCAGAAACTTGATCAACGGCCGGCCGGGCATCAAGTAGTAGAGCTCTTTCAAGCTCCGGCGGCGTTCCTGCCGGTCTTTTCCCCAAATAGCGCGGAGGTTCACCTCTGAGCCAGTGGCGCGGTTAGCGACGATCTGTTGCGCTTCCTGAGTGCTGTAGAAATTATGCTTGGTTACCCAATCCGCAATGCCTTTGCTGAATGGATAGTGGTCGAGATACCCATCGACTGGGGTAACGGGGCCATCAGGCTTCGAGATGCAGTGACCCAATCTCTCGTAGTGCATCTTTTCCGGGCGGAAAAGCCGGTCATAAAATGCCGTCATCTGAACATGCTTCAGCCACGTTTCGAGGAAAAAGTCCCTACGCTGCATTCTGAAGGCGACGTGATCGAGAGGGTTTTCTACCGCCCGCTGCATGGCGTCGGCCAGCTTGGGTGTGACACGCTCGTCGGCGTCAAAATAGAAGACCCATGGGTACTTGAATGGGATGTTTTGGAGAGCCCAGTTCTGATGCTGTGAAAAGCTATCAAACTTCCGGAACCATACCTGTGCGCCGTAGCTTCTGGCGATGTCGGTCGTGCGGTCGGAGCTGTACGAGTCGAGTACGTGTATGTCGTCGGACCATCGAACGGTATCGAGGCATCCCGGCAGATTGTCCTCTTCATTCAGTGTCAGCACAAGAATCGAGATCATAGGGCTTCTAGTGTTACCCGGAGAGAGGATCTTGCTTCATTACGACTTGGCTTCTGCCCGATGTTAATCGGCGCGGCATTTTGGCCCTGTTACCCTAAATCTAACAGGAGGATGGCAATGCGGGTTCTGGTGACTGGCGGCAGTGGTTACGTTGGATCTCACACAATTCGCGAGTTATCGGCCGCCGGACACGACATCATTGTTTACGACAATCTCTCCACCGGGCATCGCAAGTTATCCGACGGTTTTCAATTCATCGAAGGCGATATCGCGGACAAGGAAAAGCTGACTCATGTGCTGAAACGAGTAGATGCCGTCATGCATTTTGCCGCTTCTGCCTATGTCGGAGAGTCCGTAATGAATCCGCGGAAGTATTTCCGCAACAACGTGGAGTGCACTCTCCAATTCCTGGACGCTGTACTCGAGAGCGATGTGAGGCTCTTCGTCCTCTCCTCCAGCTGCGCGGTCTATGGCATTCCGCAGGAGCTGCCGATCGTGGAGTCCAGTCCCAAGGAGCCGCTCAATCCGTACGGCGCGACCAAACTGTTCCTGGAGCGCGTACTAGCGGCCTACGGCGGCTCTCACGGACTGCGCTACGTTGCCTTGCGCTACTTCAATGCGGCTGGGGCTCACATCAGCGGGACCATCGGGGAATGCCACAATCCCGAGACCCACCTTCTTCCCCTCGCGCTCAAGGCAGCCCTGGGGACCGCACCGCCCCTTACCATCTTCGGGCAGAACCTGGACACACCGGATGGAACTTGCATTCGCGACTTCGTTCATGTGTCTGACCTGGGAGTTGGCCACCTCCAGGCCCTGAGTTATCTCGCCAATGGTGGCCCATCCGTCGCTCTGAATCTTGGGACAGGACGAGGCACCTCGGTTCTAGAGCTGCTCAATGTTGTTGAAAAGGTTTCCCAACGGGAGGTCCCCCACAGTTTCGCAGCGCCAAGAGTTGGCGACCCGCCGGTGTTGTTGGCAGCCGCCGATAAAGCCATGGATGTGTTGGGCTGGCGGCCGCAGTTCGATTTGCGGCAAATCGTCGAGACAGCTTGGAGTTGGGAAGAGCGGCTGCAGAGCTTTGTGAAGTAAATCCCTTCTTCGGCACCAATCTAATCTTTCCCCAATTCATTTCGCCTTTCCGTAGCGGTCGCCGTTTTTTCCAGAGCATGGAAGAAGCGGTCGCGCCAGGTAAGGATGTCGGCCTGGCGAATCTGTTGCCGCAGGCGAAGCATGCGCCGCCGGCGCTCCGCCGGCTTCATTTCCAAAGCCTGCTTTAACGCCGCAGCGACGCCCACTTCATCATTTGGGTTGACCAGGATGGCGCCGACGCGAAGCTCGGGAGCCGCACCCGCAAACTCACTCAAGACCAGCACGCCGTTCACTTCCGTCTTGGCCGCGCAGTATTCTTTTGCCACCAGGTTCATGCCGTCTTTGAGCGAGGTAATAAGAGCCACATCGGCTGCCCGGTAGATCGCGATCAACTCGTCTCGCGGCACCGACCGGTAAATGAAATTGATGGGTACCCAGCCCGGCTCGCTGAATTCACCATTCACGTGGGTCACCAGGCGCTCCACCTCGCGCTTGAGTTGATCGTAACGAGGTATGCCTTCACGGCTCGGGACCACAATCTGAATCAATTGAACCTTGCGGTGGAACTCCGGGTAGCGGCGTAGAAAGTTGCCGTAGGCCTTGATCCGCTCGGGAATGCCTTTAGTGTAGTCGAGGCGGTCGACGCCGACCGTGATCTGAATGCCATGCGTTTTGGCTTGGATCTGCTTCACCCGTTCCAGCACCGGTTCGGACGCGGATTGGTCGGCAAAGCTACGGTAGTCGATGCTGATCGGGAAGGCCTCGATGTGCGTGCGCCCGCGCTCGCTGACCACCATGCGGCTCTCCCCTTTTCCCGAGATCTTGACCGAAGGAACGAAGCGACGAAGGCAGGCGATCAGGTTTCGCTGGTCGCGCCCGGTCTGCACGCCAACCAGGTCGTGCGCCAGCAGGTCCTCGAGAATCTGTGTCCGCCAGGGCAGCTTGGCAAAGATGTCGGGAGAGGGAAACGGGATGTGAAGAAAGAACGCGAGCCGTGCGCCCGGACGCCGGCAGCGCAGCGTCTTGCCCACCTGCATCAGCTGGTAGTCGTGAATCCAGATCAGGTCGCCGGGCTTCGACGCCTTCTCTACGGCATCTGCGAACTTGCGATTGACGCGCTCATAGAACTCCCAATAATTGGGATCGAAGTTGCAGCGCGATTGCAGGTCGTGGAAGAGCGGCCACACAATTTCGTTGGAGAAGCCTTCGTAATAATTGCTTTGCTCCTCTTCGGTCAGGAAGAGCGGCGCGTACTGGTAGGGATTGTTCCCACTCGCCTTCTCAAGAATCTTGCGGATGCGCGGCGAGTCTTCGGTCCCGCCCGAACCTACCCAAATGCCACCATGATCTTTGAGCAGCGGCTCCAGCGCGCTGACCAGGCCACCGCTGGCGGGCTGTCCTTTGAGTACACCATCCTCGGTGGTGAAGGTGATGGGGATGCGATTGGAAACCAGCACCAGATGGGGAGACTTCATCGGGAAGCCTCCACCGGCGTGCCTGTTGCTGGGGCCGGGTTTTGGGAAGCTGCGATCCATTCGTCCAGGAACTCCAGCAACTCTTTCGGAGGCCGTAGCCAAAATCGGGCACACGACGCGCGCACCTCGGTGCGCACCAAAATCGAGAAACCCCGGTCACCGAGTGCAGCAAAGGCATCTTCATCGGTGAGGTCGTCGCCCAGGTAGGCCACAGGGACAGCTGCAGGTTCTTGCGCCAGGATCTGCCTTACCGCGGTCCCCTTGGTGCGGTCGGTCGAACGCAGCTCGAGACCACCGTCAAAGGGCAGCAAATGCAGTCCGCCAGGTTGGGCGATGCGGCTAAAGACCGACTCAGCTGAGGAGCGGATCTGCTCTTGCGTGGCAGGCGCAGCGCTACGCCAATGGATGGCCAGCGACGAGGGCTTAGCCTCGAGTGCTTCTGAAAAGCCCAGGGCGGCCATCTCCCGCACCACCTCGTCCAGGGCAGCTCGCTGTGCGGGGTCAAGTGGGAACAGCAGGTAGGAGCCGTCGCTCTTCAGCCGCTCCCACCCGTGGCTACCCCAGATTTCAACCTTGGTGCTGACCGGCAAAAGTCCGCGAAGCTCGTGCGCGGGGCGGCCGGAGATCAGCACCAGGCGAACCCGCGTCAACCCGGACAAAGTTGCCAGCCGTTCCTCCACCCCGGGATAGGCGGCAGCCGCAAAGCGATCCACGTGAAAGGGCGCGAGGGTGCCGTCATAATCCAGCATCAGCAGGGAGTGGGGCGTGGATCGAAGGGGCTGCCCCAGGACCGCCGCTTCTGCCGAATTCGTCCAGAGTGGAGGGAAATGGTTCATATACAAGTGGTTCGATGCTGGTGGCGGGGGAGTGGGTCCAAGCGGCTGGCAGGCCGGTCCGCCCAGCAGCATATACTGACACTAGCCCATGGATAGCCAACTTACAAAAATCCTGGCCACCACGCGGCGCGGTGTTGAGGAGCGCAAGGCCGCATCGTCGACCCGCGATCTGGAGCAGGCAGCTGCCGCCCACCAGCCGCGAGGCTTTGCCCGCGCGCTGCGGCAGAAGGCAGCCAGCGAGCCGGCGGTGATCGCCGAGCTGAAGAAAGCATCGCCTTCGCGAGGCTTGATTCGCCCGGACTTCGATGTGGCTACCTTGGCCGCGGGATTCGCCGCAGGAGGCGCCGCTGCCCTCTCCGTGCTCACCGAAGAACACTTTTTCCAGGGCAGTTTGCGCAATCTGGAAGTGGCTTCTCGGTCTTGTAGTCTGCCCTGCCTGCGCAAGGATTTTCTGCTCGATGAGTTCCAGCTTCTGGAGGCGCGTGCCCATCGGGCTGATGCCATTCTGCTGATCGCCGCCGCCTTGAGTGATGTGGAGCTCCGCACGCTGGCAGCGCAGGCCCACGCCCTGGAATTGGACGTACTCTGCGAAGTGCATACCGGGGAAGAGCTCGACCGGGTTCTGGACTTGGGCTGCGACGCTATCGGGGTCAATAACCGCGATCTCAGCACGTTTGCGGTGCGGCTCCAGGTCTCGCTCGATCTGGCTTCCCGCTTGCCCTCTGGCGCTGTTCGCGTGAGCGAAAGCGGCATCGAAACCGCCGAGGACCTGAACCGGTTGCGCGCGGCGGGCTTCCACGCCTTTCTTATCGGCGAGTCGCTGATGCGCCAACAGGATCCCGGCGGGGCGCTCGAGGCGCTGCTTCTGGCCGCGGCGGAACACTCGCCCGTGAGCAAGTGAGAGCCTGCTATGTGGATCAAGATTTGCGGCAACACCAGCCTTGAAGATGCGCGTTTTGCAGCAGAATCCGGAGCCCATGCGGTAGGATTCGTTTTCGCTCCGAGTCCAAGGCAGGTCGAGGCTAAACTGGTTCGCCAGATCACGGAGAAACTGCCCCCCCAGGTGGAGAAATATGGCGTTTTCGTGGACGCCGGTTTCGACCAGATTGTGGCTACCGTAGCTGCCGCAGGTTTGACCGGAGTGCAGATCCATCGCACGTCAGACGCTCTTCTTCCCCTCCGTCTGCGCCAACATTGTGCCCGCTTGGGCATCTTGGGCGTGCTGAACTATAAAGACCAGGAGTTTGCGGGGCAATTGACCGAGTTAAGCCGGGACGAATCTCTGGACGGAGTGCTGGTGGACTCCTCGAGCCAGCGAGCTGTGGGCGGCACCGGCACCAGCTTCAACTGGCTGGGGGCGCGGAGCAGCTTCCTGCAGGCCGCCCCGCATCTACGGCTAATTGCGGCCGGCGGTCTAGCTCCGGAGAACGTGAAGCAGGCGATTGAGGTTTTGCGCCCCTGGGGAGTAGATGTGGTGAGCGGCGTCGAGAGCGCGCCGGGCAAGAAGGATCCCGCGCGGGTGTTGGCCTTCATCCGCTCGGCCCAGCAAGCCGCAGCGGAAATAGCAGAGGCTGAAGGGTACGGGCTTCAGCCCGTACGTAAGTGATTAAAAGCAGGAACGGCTTTTCCCGCAGCCCGCTAAGCCCCTTAAGGAAGAGAAGAGGAAACCGTGAGCACAGTCATTCACACCGTACCCGGCCGTTTCGGCGCCTATGGGGGCCGCTACGTCCCGGAGACTCTTATGGCCGCTCTGGAGGAGTTGGAGCTCGCCTATGCCGAGGCGCAGGCTGATCCTGTCTTTCACGCCGAGCTGAATTTGCTGCTGGGAGACTACGCCGGCCGTCCCACCCCGCTGTACCTGGCATCGCGTCTGACCGGACAGCTGGGCGGAGCAAAGATTTACCTCAAACGCGAGGATCTGCTGCACACCGGCGCCCACAAGATCAACAACTGTCTTGGCCAGGGGCTCCTGGCGCGCCGCATGGGCAAGCATCGCGTCATTGCCGAAACCGGTGCAGGACAACACGGCGTAGCCACCGCCACCGTCTGCGCCCTCTTCGGCATGGAATGCATCGTGTACATGGGCGAGGAGGACATGCGCCGCCAGGAGCTCAACGTTTACCGCATGCGCCTGCTCGGGGCAGAGGTCCGCGGGGTCAGTTCCGGCTCCCGCACCTTGAAGGATGCCATCAACGAAGCCATGCGCGATTGGGTCACCAACGTCCGCACCACGCATTATCTGCTGGGCAGTGTCCTGGGCGCGCACCCCTACCCAACCATGGTGCGCGACTTCCATCGCGTGATCGGGCAGGAGATCAAGCAGCAGATTCTGGAGAAGGAATCCAAGCTGCCTTCCGCTGTGTTGGCCTGTGTGGGTGGTGGTTCCAACGCCATCGGAGCGTTTTATGACTTCATTGAAGAGCCGAATGTGCGCCTGATCGGAGTCGAGGCAGGCGGGCGCGGGCAGGCGCTGGGCAGTCACGCCGCCCGCTTTAGCGGTGGAAGCCCCGGGGTGCTCCAAGGTACCTACTCCTACGTATTGCAGGATGAAGCCGGCCAGGTCTCGTTGACCCACTCCGTCTCCGCCGGCCTGGACTACGCCTCGGTCGGGCCGGAGCATGCTGCCCTGCACGACTCGGGCCGGGCCGAATATGTTTTCGCTTCCGACGAAGAAGCCCTGCAGGCCGCCCAGCGATTGGCCCGGACGGAAGGCATCGTGCCCGCCCTCGAGAGCGCGCATGCCGTCGCCGAGTGTATCCGCCTGGCGCCCAAGCTGGCGAAGAATGACGTATTGGTGGTAAATCTGTCGGGCCGTGGTGACAAGGATATGGGCATCATGGCGCGCGAGTTGCATCTGGCGGGAGTAGCGCATGCCGATTGATTTCAACAAGTCGGGGTTGAAGCCCGGCCTGGTCATTTACCTCACCGTCGGAGATCCGGATCTGGCGACCACGCGCAAGGTTGCCCTGGCGGCCATCGACGCCGGCGCGGACGTGCTCGAGTTGGGGGTACCGTTCAGCGATCCGCTGGCCGACGGTCCGGTCATCCAGCGGGCCAGCGAGCGCGCCCTGGCCCAAGGCACAACGTTGCATGACGTGCTTGCCCTGGCTGCGGAACTGCGTATCCTGAGGCCCTCTGTCGGCCTGGTGATCTTCTCCTACTTCAATCCCATCTTGCGTCTTGGGCTGGGGCGCTTTTGCGCCCATGCCGCCCGTTGCGGCGTGGACGGTGTATTGATCACCGACGTGATCGTGGAAGAGGCAGAAGAGTATTTGTCGGAAATGCGCCACAACGGGCTGATGCCGATCTTTCTGGCTGCTCCCACCAGCAGCGATCACCGCCTGAAGATGATCGCCGGTGTTTCCCAGGGCTTTATCTACGCCCTTTCCCGGGTAGGTATAACCGGGACGCAGCAGAACCTGGCAGCGGATGCGCGCCGCCTGGTCGAGCGCCTGCGGCCCTTCACCCAGTTGCCGATTGCCGTCGGTTTCGGGATCTCGAATGCGGAACACGTAGCCGCCGTGGGTGAGTTCGCGGATGCGGTAGTGATTGGCAGTGCCATCGTTGCCTTGATTGAGAAGGCGGGCCCGGGAACGGCGCCGGCCACAGTCGCAGCTTTTCTTCGGGGACTAAGGCAAATACAGCAGACCGCCGCCTCCGTGTCATGAGTGTGCTGGGTACGGTAGGACGCGGCACCGTATCATGTGGATGAGGGTACGGACAGAACAAGGGAAGTGCATGGATATTGACGGCTGGCGAAAGAAAATTGATGAACTGGATCTTCAAATCGTGGCGCTGATCAGCGCCCGGGCGCAAGCTGCGCAGGAGATCGGCAAGTTGAAGCGTTCCACCTCGCTGCCGGTGTATGAGCCGAACCGTGAGCGCGTGATCTTCGAGAATGTTCGCGCCGCCAATCACGGGCCGCTCCCGGATATCGAGCTGACCCACATCTACGAACGCATCATCGATGTGATGCGCTCACTGCAAAAGGATGAGCTGGCATCGCAACGCAAGAACGGGCCAGGTACGACGGGGGAGACAGGAAAGCAACCATGATTGTAGCTATGCTGGAGACAGCGACCGAGGAAGACATCCAGGGGGTGATCGAACGTCTCGTTCAGGTGGGCTTCAATGTTCACCGCACCACAGGAGCTATCCAGACAGTTTTGGCGGGCGTAGGAACGCCATCGCATTTCGACCACAACGACTTCAAATTACTGGCCGGCGTTGCCGATGTGGTCCGCATCTCATCGCCGTACAAGCTGGCCGGCCGCGGTTTCAGGCCTGAAGGAACCATTGTTCGTTTCCCCAACGGAGTCGCCGTGGGAGGGGATGAGGTCGTAGTCATGGCCGGCCCCTGTTCGGTGGAATCGCGCGAGCAAATCTTCACCGTGGCCGAGCAGGTGAAATCCGCGGGGGCCTCTTTTCTGCGTGGAGGGGCGTTCAAGCCACGAAGTTCTCCGTATTCCTTCCAGGGAATGGGTCTTGAGGGTCTCAAGCTGCTGAAAGAAGTAGGCGATCGCACCGGCCTGCTGATTGTCAGCGAGGTGATGGAGATCTCCCAGATCGACCTGATGCTTCCCTATGTGGATCTCTTTCAGGTGGGTGCGCGCAACATGCAGAACTTCAATCTGCTGCGCGAACTGGGGCTGGTGCGCAAGCCGGTGCTGTTGAAGCGGGGGATTGCCGCCACCATTGAAGAGCTGCTGCTCTCGGCGGAGTACATTCTCTCGGGTGGTAATTACGACGTGATGCTCTGTGAACGGGGCATTCGCACCTTCGAAACGTACACTCGCAACACCATGGACATCTCCGCCATACCGGTCATCAAGAAGCTTTCCCACTTGCCCATCCTGGCCGATCCTTCGCACGGCACCGGTCTGCGCGACAAAGTTCCGCCCATGGCCCTGGCCTCGGTCGCTGCCGGCTGTGACGGTTTGCTGATGGAAGTGCATCCCAATCCGGACAAGGCCTTTTCCGATGGAGCGCAGTCATTGTTTCCCGAACAATTTGAGAAGCTCATGGACAAACTGCGCCTGATTGCCCCAGTCGTAGGCCGGAGCGTGAGAGCCGAAGTTCCTGTAATTGGCTGACAGGGAGCACGTGGCTGAGAAGCTCTGAGGGAACGCATGAAGCAAGAGATCATTGAAGTCCCGTAGGGACGGCTGAGAGTAGCCCAGGACGTAGTCCTGGGTAAGGTGAGAGCGCGAAGTCCCGTAAGGGCGACTGAGAAGTCCAGGACGTGAGCCTGGAGCCTCGAGCGTTACGCTATCTCCGAGCTGGTCGCGAGGCCAGGACGTTGTAGTCCCTGCGGAGTCTGAGACGTGGTCTACGAAATGACGAAAAGCTCCGAGTTAATCAGCAGAATTCATCGCATTGTCCCGCAAGGTCACTCTGTCAGTCATGTCTACGACACAGACTCCTACGGGACTTGGCCCTTTTGAATTCCAACCCAGGACTTACGTCCTGGGCTACTCGCAGCCGTCCCTACGGGACTTTAAATGATCTCTAGAGTGTTCCGATGACCATCCAGCGCATCACCATCGTGGGCACGGGCCTCATCGGGGCTTCCACCGGGCTAGCTCTGCGCGCCGCCCAGTTCCCGGGCGAGATCGTCGGTTGGGACCGTAACCCATCCCATCTGCAGATCGCCCTGGATCGAGGAGCGATCGATCTCGCCGCCGCTGATCCAATCAGCGCGGCGGTCTCGAGCGACCTGGTGCTGCTGAGTGGGCCGGTCTTCACCATTTTGGATTGGCTGGAGAAGCTCGCTCCGCTGCTCCAGCCGCATCAACTAGTCACCGACGTGGGCAGTGTCAAAGTAGCCATCGCTGAACGCGCCCTGCCCCTCTTTGGCGCCCCGGGCCAAGCCGGCTTTCTCCCCGGGCACCCCATGGCCGGCAAAGAAGTAAGCGGCGCCGGCAATGCAGACGCCAAGCTTTTCTCTCATGCCGTGTGGCTCTTTACCGAATTTGCCACTCATCCTCTGACCGCCGAGTGGCGCACCTGGGTGGAGAGCTTTGGCTCCCGCACCATGGACATCCAGGCCCGGCGGCATGACGAGATCTGTGCCTGGGTCAGTCATCTACCGCAGTATCTCTCCACTGCCCTCAGCGCCATGCTGGAGGACCGCTTTGGCGACGCCCCGGATTTACGCGCCATCGGCGGGCGCGCGTTGCGCGAGATGACCCGCCTGGGAGCAAGCCCCTACTCCATGTGGCGCGACGTTGCCCATACCAACACGGAAGCAGTTGCTGAGGCGCTGTTGGCCTTGGAGCAGCGGCTAGCCCACCTACGGGAAAACCTCAAGACGCCTGAACTGCGCGATGAGTTCGACCTGGCCAATCGTTTCCGAACCAACCCTACCCCCGGCAGCTAAGTTCTCTACCGGATTGTTCACATTGCCGTTGCCCAGCCGGGAGCACAATAGGCAAATTAACTCTTTCCCTCCCATGGGAGAAGGGGAATCGGACCCTTCCCTTTCCCTCTCTCCTCTTTCCTCCTTCTCTTTTTTTCCCACTTTTCGGGAAGTTGGAGAAGGAGCACCAGGGCCGCATGATCGCAGTGGTGGTCCCGGAGTTGGTGGTCAGGCACTGGTGGGACAACGCGATGCACAACCAGCGCGCCCAGTTGCTGAAGCTGCTGCTGTTGGTCAAGGGCAACCAGGGAATCGTGGTGTTGAATATTCCCTGGTATTTACAGAAGTAACTAAATGGCTTGTATTGCATCAAACCAGGGAATTCGCTTTTGAACAGGTGCCGAAGCAGGTCAGAGTATCATTCGAGCAGTCGCGAGGGAGCTGGACTCACACGATGGGAATTGAAAACGCGGGAGCCAATTTTCCTGGCCCGAAATATCCAAGCCCCCTCCCGGGAGACCCGGAGAGCCTATTCGAGCGATGTTCATGGTTCTACGCATTCTGTCGTGAGCATCTGTTTCGCGATCACACCGCGGCAATCTCTGATGCACTTTGGCCTGGCGCCCAGCCCGGCCCCGAAACCCACCTCCTGGAAATAGCCTGCGGTCCCGGCTTCTACGCTTGCAGTCTGGCGCAACGTTACCCTGACATGCAAATTACGGGTGTAGATCTTTCCGAGCGCTTGCTCTCCCGCGCCAAAGATCGCGCTGACATCCGCCGCCTGAAGAACTGTCGTTTCGTCAAAGCGAATGTTCTTGCTCTTTCTGAGTCCCTGGGGCCGGTGGATGCGATCATCGCCTCCCGGCTTTTGATGGTGGTGGGGGACCGCCCGCAGGCACTGCGCGAGATATTCTCGGCTCTGCGTCCGGGCGGCCGTTGCTTTATCGCCGAGCCCACGTCGGCCTTGCGCGCCATGCTCCCGCTCTCCTGCATGTGGTTGTTTGCCCGCCTCATGGGAGACTGGAGCACCCGGTTCCACGAACCATGGAGGGCAGCAGTGATGAAGCAGGACGAATTCCAGTCCCTGATCGCCTCGCAGCCTTGGGGCACCGTCAGCCTGTGGCAGGATAACTGGTATCAGTACGCGGTATGCGACCGTAGCTGCTGATCCGGGGGAAATCGTTGCCTTACAAGACACTTCAACCAGGGAAAACGCCAGCCGTTGGCGAGGGCTGTTGCGCCTTGGCCGTGATGGCTAAGGCTCCGCGCCCAGGCAAGGTAAAGACGCGGTTATCCCCTCCGCTCATACCCGAACAGGCTTCGGCGCTCAACATCTGCTTCATTCGCGACACCACGGAAAACATTCACCAGGTAACAGAAGCCGGCAACAGCGCAGGGATCGTGGTCTACACCCCGGTGGGGGACGAGGCGGCCTTCGATGGCATTCTGCCCACCGGCTTTCAGCTCCTGGGGCAACGAGGCGACGGCTTCGGAGAACGCCTTCTCCATGCCTGTGAAGATTTATTTGCCTGCGGATTCAGCGCCGTGTGCCTGATTGATTCCGACAGCCCCACCATGCCCCAGGACGCGCTGTTGCAGGCGGTCTCGTCGCTCTCGCGACCCGGGAGATCGAGTGGTGCTGGGCGGTTCCGATGACGGGGGCTACTACTTGATCGGTTTGAAGCACTTGCACCAACGGCTTTTTGAGCAGATCGACTGGAGCACGGAGCGCGTGTTCAAGCAGACGCTGGAGCGTGCCAGGGAAATCGGCCTGGAAGCCGAACTGCTTCCCACCTGGTACGACGTGGACGATGGCGCCACGCTCGAACGCCTTCGTCGTGAACTCCTGGGTGGCTCCGGCGCGAGTCTCGCAGGATACGATGCCAGGCACACCAGGACATACCTCGAGAGCCTGCAAAGAATGGCCTGCACAGCGAGTAACGCATGCTGAGCGCACGTTCTCCCGTCAGCCAAGCGTGGCTGACTAACAGCGCGCTTGCCCTGCTGGGGCTGTTGCTGGTGGGGCTTTGCCGCCAGGGAGTGTACGAGATTCATCACTTCGTAATTGGCTTCGGCTGGGTGGCGATGTACCAGGCGCTGCTTTACCTGGTAGCAGTCTGGGTGGTGCTCAACCGGCCGCTGAACCGCTGGACCTTCGTGATCATCCTGGTCTGCGCCGCCGGCTGCAGGCTGGTCTGTCTTTTTTCCCCGCCCTTTCTCTCCACCGATATCTTTCGCTACGTATGGGACGGTCGCGTGCAGGCCGCCGGCATCAATCCCTACCGTTACATCCCTGCTGATCCTCATCTGGCGTTTCTTCGCGATCTAGATATCTATCCCCACATCAACCGGCGAGACTACGCCCACACCGTTTATCCCCCGGGAGCGCAGATGCTTTTCCTGCTGATCACCCGAATCAGCACATCAGTGCGCTGGATGAAGACCAGTATGGTGGGCCTGGAAGCGATTACCATCTGGGCCCTGGTAAAGTTGCTGCACCGCGGTCGGCTTACGCCGCGAACAAGTGTTGATCTATGCCTGGCATCCACTGCTACTCTGGGAGGTAGCCAGCAGCGGACATGTGGATGCCGCAGCCTTACCCTTGATCGCCCTCGCACTACTCTTCTACGTCCGCCATAAGCCCGCGGCCACGGGCATCGCGCTGGGTGTGGCGACTCTGGTCAAGCTTTACCCCATCGCCCTCTTTCCCGTCTTATATCGCCGAAGTGACTGGCGTGATTGGAAGATGCCTGCTGCTGTGGCCGGCGTCGTTGCTGCGGCGTACGCGTGTTACCTGAGCGTAGGCCGGCAAGTGCTCGGATTCTTGCCCGAATACGCCAAGGAGGAGGGGCTGGAATCCGGCAGCCGCTATTTTCTGCTTACGTTGGCCCGCCATGGCTTGCATTGGGAGGCGCTACCGACTGCCGCCTTCTATGGCTTTGCCGCGTTGTTGCTGCTCGGGTTAGCGCTATGGGCCTGGGTCAGGAGTGAGGTAAGCCCCCTGGCTGCGATTCGCTGTTGCCTCGCCATCGTGGCTGTTTTCATGTTGCTGTTTTCCTCTCACTACCCCTGGTACTACCTGTGGCTGCTCCCTTTCTTAAGCCTGATCCCTTACGTACCCATGCTCTATTTCACTACCGCCTGCTTTTACCTTTACACCACGCAGCTTGCTAATCCCGGGCCAGCCATGTACTACATGTTTGAATGGCTATATGCCACGACGGGCCTGCTGGCGCTGTGGTGCTTGGGCGCCCGTCGGCTGGAAGCCAGACTCTCCCGCGATCGCCGGGCGCAAGATGAAGCGCTTGCAATGTATCCCACCACCACTGCGAGGAACTCATGAGCGAAAGTCTTTCTGTACTACCGCAACTGGCGGAAGACCAGCAGAAGATGCGGCGCTACTTTGAGAAGCCGGAAGACCAGCTCTCCGTAATCATGGAAGCGGATCCGGTCTGCCTCTACCTGGAGACGACCAACCGCTGCAACCTTTTGTGCACCACTTGTCCGCGCACCTTTGAAGAGCTGGAGCCTGAGGCGGACATGTCGTGGGAGTTGTTTACCAGCATCATCGATCAGTACCCTAAAATTGCGCGCGTCGTGCTCCATGGGGTGGGGGAGCCGATGCTGGTCAAGGAGCTGCCGCGCATGATCCAGTATTTGAAAGAGCGCGGAGTGTATGTGCTCTTCAACACCAATGGAACGTTGTTGACCAAAGCCAACGGGCAAAAGCTGATCGACGCCGGGCTGGACGAATTGCGTGTTTCGCTCGATGCCGCGGAGTCTTCTGTTTTCCAGATGGTGCGCGGCAAAGACATGTTCGACCGCATCGTAGCCAACGTAGGCGCTTTCGTCGCCATGCAGCGCGAGAGCCAGACCAAATTACCGCGGATTTCCCTCTGGCTTACCGGCCTGCGGGAGACGTTGGCGCAATTAGAGGCCTTCATCCGCCTGGCGCATCGTCTGGGCGTGATGGAGGTCTATCTGCAGCGGATGGTATATCTGCCCGAGGGACAAGGGCTGGCGAGACCCGAACAGGCCTTGTTTGAACACACCACCCGTCAGGAAGAAGAGGTTCTGCAACGAGCCGAAGCCGTCGCCCGGGAGCTGGGCGTGATCTTCAGCGCTTCAGGCGCGACCGAGCCGCAGGTCAGCATCAAAAAGCGGAAGGACGACAGCCCATGGTCGCTCTGCCGCCGTCCCTGGAGCCTGATGTACATTACGGCCAACGGTCAGGCGCTTCCTTGTTGTATCGCTCCCTTCTCCATGCGCGGCTACGACAGCTTCACCTTGGGCAACGCCACGCAGCAGACCATGCGTGAGATCTGGAACGGCGAAAAGTACCAGGAATTCCGGCGCGCATTGCTGAGCCCGCAACCGCCCCCCGCGTGCGCCAATTGTGGGTTGCGCTGGAGCCTCTGATTTGGCCCTACACGGGGTTTCGGTAGTGATTCCGGCATTGAACGAGGCGGAAAACATCGCCTCTGTCGTTCGGGAAATGCCCTGGGGCCTGATCCGCGAATGCATCGTAGTGGACAACGGCAGCACCGACGCGACCGCTGCCGAGGCAGCGTCAGCCGGCGCAAAAGTAGTGCATCAGCCACAACGCGGATACGGCCGTGCGTGCGCAGCCGGGGTGGCTGCAGCCGATGTCGGGTCCGGCATTTTGGTCTTCATGGACGGAGACGGCAGCGATGTCCCGTCTGAGATGGGGCAATTGCTGGATCCGATCCTGGCGGGAGAGTGCGACTTCGTGATCGGCTCCCGTATGCGCGGCAACCGCGAGCCGGGCAGCATGTTAATCTCCCAGATCTTTGCCGGCTGGCTGGCCGGTGTTCTTCTCCGCCTGCTCTACGGAGTGAAATACACAGACATGGGGCCATTTCGCGCCATCACCCGCGAAGCGCTCAGCAGTTTGCATATGCGGGAAGAAACCTACGGTTGGAATCTGGAGATGCAGATGCGCACGGCACAAACCCGCCTACGCATCCGCGAAATTCCAGTGAGCTACCGCAAACGCGCAGGGGGAGTAAGCAAAGTGGCCGGTTCGCTAAGCGGCTCCATAAGAGCCGCAATCAGAATCACCCAAACGCTCTTACGGGTGGCCGCAACGCAAAGACGCTAAGCTCTGAATTCATGGAAAATGACGGGTGCCCCACATCTCGCTCGTTTTTCGCGAGATGTGGGATACCACGTCTCTATGCCGGCAACTTTATCCCGTTAAATTGGCCTGGCGGAAACAGGACGGGTGCCCCAGGTTCGCCAAAGCGTACCTGGGACGAAAAAGACGGGGCGAAGCCCCACGACCGCTTTAGCTCAGCCCTTCTCAGCCGCGCTTTCAATCTTCTTCCACTCCTCCGGAGAAAGATGCAACTTCGCCGAAGCCATATTCTCTTCCAAGTGTTTAACAGAAGACGTGCCCGGGATCGGAAGCATCACGGCTGAGTGATGTAAAAGCCAAGCCAGCGAAAGTTGAGCAACCGTCGCCTGATGTCGCTTGGCTACCTGATCCAGTGGGCCACCAGGCTGCGCCAGCTTTCCCGCCGCCACAGGAAACCAGGGAATGAAGGCCAGTTTGTGCTCCTCACAATATTTGAGCGCCTTCTCATGCTGGCGATCGCTCAGGTTGTACTGGTTCTGCACACTGACGATCTTGACCGTCTTGTTAGCTCGTTCGATCTCCGCGGGCGAAACCTCTGACAACCCGATATGCCGGATCTTACCCGCGTCCTGGAACTCTTTCAGTGCGCCGAGGCTCTCTTCCACCGGCACCTTGGGGTCGATTCGATGCAACTGGTAAAGATCGATGCGTTCCAGCTTCAGCCGGCGCAGGCTCATTTCCACGCACTGCCGAAGGTATTCCGGCCGTCCATCCTCTGCCCACTTGTTAGGACCGGAGCGAGTAAAACCGCCCTTGGTAGCAATCACCAGGTCCTTCTTATAGGGATGAAGAGCTTCCGCGATGATGTCCTCACTGACCTCGGGGCCATACGCATCCGCGGTGTCAATAAAGTTGACGCCGAGTTCCAGCGCGCGCCGCAACACCTTGCGTGCCTCGTTGCGATCCTTGGGTTCCCCCCAAATGCCGGGGCCGGTAATACGCATGGCGCCATATCCAAGCCGGTTGACCTTAAGGTCTCCACCCAGCTCGAACGTTGTCGTAGTTTCCGTCTGTAAAGATTCCATACCGTCTAAGATTCCCGGCCCCGGCCATTGGTTTCTCATTTCGGTGTGCTTCAGGAGCTATAAAGGACTTCCAGCATCGTAAAGTCATCGTTCGGCGGAGTCCCGGCCATGAAAACCTCGACCTGGGCCAACACGCCTTCGATGGGGGCGCCTTCGACCGCGGCTTCCAATCGCCCTTCTCCAAAAAACTCACCGTCCCGGCCTTCCGCCTCGGTAACCCCGTCGGTGGCCAGCACAAGGCGGTCGCCGGCCTTGAGCTGCAGGCGCTCGGATTCGTAGGTAGCCTCCGGGATCAAGCCCACCACCATGTTGGCATTTTCCAGCCGCTTCACGCCCTGGCTGTTGGCCAGGAGCGGCTGTACATGGCCGCAGTTGACGTATTCGAAGCTCCCGTCCGGATCGAGCTTAACCAGGATCATGGTGGCGTATTTCTGTACATTCTTCTCGCAAATGTAGCGATTGGCCACGTCCGCGATTTCGGCCAGCGGCTGACCGGCTAACAACAGACCGTAAAGCAGCCCCTGCAGCGTGGAGGCAAGGATGGCAGCCGATACCCCCTTGCCCGAGATATCGGCGATCACGATATAAAGCCCGTCCGGGGTAGCAATCACGTCGTAAAAGTCGCCTCCGACGTCCTTACAGGCAACGCTGCGGGCGTGAACCTTGGCATACGGCAGGTTGGGAATGGCAAACTCCATCAGCCCCTGCTGGATGGCGGCAGCGATGTTCAGTTCTTCCCGGTAGCGCCGTGAAGCTTCTTCTGCATGGGCGAGAAACGCGTTTTCCACCAGCGCGGCGGCCTCGGTTGCGATCGTCTCCAGAAGATCGTTGTCCACCTGGCTCAATTTGCCGGGTTGCAGCCGGCTGTCCAGGTAGAGCACGCCGAGGATATCCTTCTCATGGCAATCGGGGCTGGCCGCGCGCTTGCGCAGCGGAATGCAATACACCATGCGGATGCTCTGCTGCACCATGCTTTCGGTGCGCGAATTGGCTTCCGCTGACAAGGTATCGGTGACAATGAACTTTGAGGCTTTGCACGCTTGCGCGATGGCGCTATGGGAGATGGTGGAATCGTCTTCCAGGCGATCGCCTTTAAGATTGCGCCCTGCTGCCAGGGTCAGCTTACCCTTCTCATCCCTCAGGAACACGTAGCCGCGCTCCACCTGGGTCAGCTCCAGGGTCGCTTCCACCAGCGTGGCCAGAATCTCGTTAACCGCTCCCAGGGTATTCAAGCGCTGCGCTGCAGCCAGGAACCAGCTCAGCTTCTCCAGATCCGAGGTAGGTGCCGAAATCGCGTGCAGCTCGTCCAAAAGTTTATGAATGGTCGAGGTGCTTTCTCTTGCTGGGCCAAAGCGCAGCGATGGACCGTTCAGCGAACCCAGGCGGATCTCATCCCCTGGTTTCAGCGCCTGGCGATCGACCAGGGGCTGTGCGTTGAGAAAAGTGCCGTGGCGGCTGCCTTTGTCCACTACATGGAACTGCCCCTTCTCAAAGACAATGGCAGCATGGTCGCGGGAGATGAAAGCGTGCGCCAGCACCAGGTCGCGGTCCTGCAGTCGCCCGATGGTGAACGGCGTGTGCGTAACGTTGATCTCTTCCTGCCGGGTGTCGTCGATCAGCAGCAAAGCAGTGGCTGGTATTGTTTCGGCCATAGGGTGCCTTTCGAGAGGGAGCGTTTCCGCTTCCGGTCTTTACAGATTAGCCAATGCGGTCGCGGTTTTCCCGTCGGAAAAAACCGCGCTACGCTATCCTTGCCGGGACAGCGTGGAAGTGAGTACGCTCGTGCTCCGGAGGTTGGTTGAGAACTAGCCAAGGCCACCGGGCTGATGTTAAGAAAACTACCACATGCCTAAGCTCGAAGGACGCGCGTCCGGAGGGCAGTAAATTCTTATCACTCTATTAACTCCGCCAGTCTTGCGGCGGCATCCAAGCGTGCATAAACTCGGGCGCAGGCATGCGCCATGTACATTGAAAGGCACAGGAGAAGAGAAATCGTGCAAATGTCCCTTATTCCGCCCCCCCACGTAGAAGGCTATGTCAGCTACCTCGCCGCCCTGCAGACGCTCCAGGAACCAGAGATACTCTTTGCGGCTCCAGGGGACGAATCGGCCCAGCTCCCGGCACTTCAATTGCTCAAGTCCCTGGACGACCTGGATGAGGAAGCAGACGAGGACGACGACGAGATCGAGGATCTGGACGACGGAAGAAGATGAAGACGACTTAGATGAAGACTACGATGATGAGGACGAAGACGACGACGAAGATGAAGATGAGGACGATGAGGAAGAGGAGGACGAGGATGAGGATGGAGGCGTTAAGCCGCTGAAGATGTCCTCGTACCTGCCCGGCTCATCCCCCACCCGCAAGTAGCAGGGGAAGGTCTCGAAATAGGGACGGCTGAAAGTTGCCCGGACTATGTTGTTCCGGCCGCGCTCACCGTCCCCCGTCCAAATTCAACATAGTGCGGCCGTGTATAGTTCGACATCCTCGTTCTCCGGTAGTAATTGCCTGAAAGTGGAAGCTCTTATTGCGCGGCAATTGGGTTACCTTTTGACTGCCCCACCTACCCGGAGAGTGACTGTGAAACGGCGCATTCTGGTTGTGGATGACGATGACGCAGCACGCCAAGCCGCAGCCTGCAGCCTGCGGTCCATGACCGGCTGGGATGTGGTCGAAGCTTACTGTGGGGCGCAGGCCATCGAAAGTGCCAGGCAGCATCAACCGGACGCCATCCTGCTCGACGTGATGATGCCGGCCATGGATGGCCCCGCCATGCTGGCCAAGCTCCGCACCGTCCGCGCCACCAGTCACATCCCCATTGTTCTTCTCACGGCCAAAGTGCAAGCCGTGCAAAACGGCTCCCTGTCCCACCTTCCTGTTGCCGGCATCCTGCTAAAGCCTTTTGATCCATTGCGCCTGGCTAGCCAGGTCGCGGACGCCCTGGGATGGGACAGCGAGAAACCTCAGGCCTGAGGGGATAGAAGCGGCCGTCCGGCACGGAAAGACTGCAGGAGCTTGACCTTCCGGCGACAGGGCCACGAAATTGGCCTCCCGTCCTTCTTCCAGTAAACCCCAATGCCGGTCAAGACCCATGAGCGCCGCGGGATTGCTCCCGGCCATTTGCGCGCTGACCGCCAAGCTGGCGCCGGTAAACACAGAGAAGTTACGCACCGCCAGATCCATGGTCAGGACGCTGCCCGCCAGGACCCCGGGGGATCCGGCTGACGTGCAGCGTCCATTGGACACGTCTACATCCAGGTCGCCAAGCTTGTACTTTCCATCGGGCATGCCCGTGGCGCTCATACCATCCGTGATCAGGATGGCCTTCTCGGCGCCCTTGGCCTTGTAAAACAGGCGGACCATGGCCGGGTCAACGTGAATACCATCGCAGATGAGTTCTGCGAAGAGCGCATCGTTGTCCAGAACGTACGCGGCAACGCCAGGGTCGCGATGGTCCAGGCTGCGCATGGCATTGAAGGTGTGGGTGGCGCTGCGCGCCCCCGCCAGGAAACCGGCCTCGGCTTCTCCCAGGCTGGCATTGGTGTGGCCCAGGCTGCACACCACACCCAGGGCGCTGGCATGCTGGATCAACTCGAGCCCGGTAGGCAGTTCGGGCGCGATGGTCATAATGCGGATATGCCCCCGGGCGGCCTGCCAGAAGCGATCGAACAGCGATATCGATGGCTCCACGAGCAGTGCAGCCGTGTGGACCCCCCGCTTGGCTGGGGAAAGGAAAGGCCCTTCGAGATGAATGCCCAATGGCACCGCGCTGGCGGCTGTTGGTCCGTTCTCAATCACGCTGGCGATCATATCCAGGGCGCGCAAGGTTTCCTCAGTGGATGAGGTGACGGTTGTGGGGTAATACCCTCCCACCCCGTGGCTGGCCAGGGACTCTCCGACCACCTGCAGCGCCTCCGCAGTGCCTTCCATGACGTCGTGGCCGCGGGAGCCGTGGACATGAATATTGATATAAGCCGGGACCAGTATGGCTCCGGGAAACCCATAGACAGAATCGTTGTCCGCGGCGTTCTGGCGGCTTTCAATCGAGGTGATGTGCCCGTCGTCTACGGTGACCAGCGGGTACTCTACGATTTCGTTCCCGCGCAAGAGCCGCCGTGCAGTGATTGTGCTGATCATTCGGTTTGCCGCCCCTGAGGAAGGATATAGCAATCGGAGGCTGCTTAAACGAGTCTCGCCGCCAGGGGGGCGGCCCTTGGCGGCGAGAACAATGGAGAACCCTGGCAACTAAATCAGACGCAACAGTGGGAGCATCTTCACTTAGCTAGCCCTTCGCTTTTAAACGAAAAAACCAATCTGCTCGAGAACCTCTTCGCTCATCTCGATGTCGCTCAGCTTGGCGGCATGGGTAAACTTCAGCTCTTCCCGAAACCGGTCCAGGACGGCGGCGTTGAGGTCGGTCCGCTTGTCCAGCAGGTGCAGCAGTTCCGCGGCGGTAGTCGCGTGCTGATAGTTGGCTTTGATGCCGCGCGAATTTTCGATGGTCACGGCCACGGGTAGCGTCCGGAAATCGCTGGCTTGCTGGTGGGGCAGACGGGCTCGAATGTTGACTCGCATAATGGTGCGATATTGTCACGCGGTGCGGCCATAGAAAATACGACCTTAAGGGCGATCCCGTACCTGGACGGGTTACTAGGCTGGTCTTTGAAGGGTACGGTTTTCAGCCCATGAAGGGTACGGCCTTCAGCCCATGGAAGGAACGGCCTTTAGCCCATGAAAGGAACGGGCTTTAGAGTCTCTGTGAGAACTGCCCTGTCCAAATTGAGTCCCGGAGGGACGGCTGAGAGTAGCCCAGGACGTTAGTCCTGGGTTAGCAACGTGCCAATGAGCAGTCCCGCAGGGACGGCTGAGAATGACCCAGGATGAAATCCTGGGGTATCTCCCTCCGAGTGGACTATTCCGCAATTCGGGGCAGCCTTTCTCCTCACCTGCCCAGCCTGTATCAGGCTGAGCGGCCGGGGGGCTCCCCGGATCCGTCGGCCAACCCAAAGGGCCAATACCGTTGCCGCCGGGCCAGGATCAGGAAGAGGCCGATCCCGCTAACGAAGACCGCCACAACGTAGAGCATGTATCTCCAACCCTGGGGTTCGAAAGCTTGCACCAGGAAGATATAGAGCCAGGAGGCCATGGCGACCAATGCCGGTAGAGGATATAGCCACATACGAAACGGACGCGGCGCCTCCGGATGGCGCTTTCTGAGCAGCAGCAGCCCGATGATCTGGCCTACGAACATGATCAAGATCCGGGCCAGCAGCAGGGCGGTGATGATCTGCACCAGGTCGAACAAGCTGGCGATGGTCGACAGGATACCGACCAGCAGCAAGGACCGGTGAGGAAAATCTTTGGTCGGGTGGGTCTTCGCGAAGAAGCGGAAGAATGTGCCGTCGAGCGCCGCCGCGAAGGGAATGCGCGAATAGCCCAACATCAGGGAGTAGACCGAGGCAAAGGCCGTAACCACCACCATGATCGTCAACCACTGCCCAGCCCAGAAGCCGGCTACCCGTTCCATGAAGACCGAACCGACAGCGTCATAAATCACGGTGCCGGGCTGGATCATCTCCCGCCACGGCAAAACCCCCGCAAAAGCGACGGAAATTCCCAGATCCAGAAGCAGGACGATTAGAATCGATCCGATGATGGCCCGGGGAATCACCCGTTCCGGCTCCCGGACCTCGTCTCCCAGGTTGCAGATGTTGTAGTAGCCGAGGAAGTTGTACATCACCAGCATGGTGCCATTGCCCAAGCCCAGCAGGAACGCGATATTCAAGTGAAAGGCGCCCGGCGGGAAGTCGAAAAGCAGCCGTGTCTGCAAATGCATCAGGCCTTCCGCGGCGACCCAAAGGCTGGTCAACAGGAGCGTGCCCCACAGCACCAGCATGATGCGGGCAATATCGCGAATCTTGCGATAGAGCAGGATCATGGCGGTCAGGGAAAAGCCTGCGGCGAGCAGCCGTAAGGCCCACGGGCGGCCCACCAGTCCCTTGAACACATAACCCGTATAGAGCGCCATACCCACCGAGCCGCTGGCGATCTCCAGGGTTCCGCTGAAAAGGAACTGCCATACGAAGAGCCACGCCATCAAGCGCCCGAGTCCCTCTCGCCCGAAGCACTCGCGCAGGTAGTTATAAGAACCGCCGGAGCTGGGGAAGGTAGTGCCCAATTCGGCAAACACCAGTCCATCCGCAATGGCGATGATTGCCCCCACGAACCAGCAAATCAGGGCTTGTGGTCCCCCCATGGTGGCCAGAATGGCCGGAACCGTGATGAATGGTCCCGTGCCCACCATATTGGACATGTTGATGGAAACGGCATTGAGCAAGCCGAACTTCTTGGGCAGGTGGACAGTGGGCATGAAGTAGAGACTTAATCTAAACCATTCCGTCAGGCTGCCAGCAGAATTCCTAAGCCCTTATGACGGTTCTCAAGCAGCGCCATGGGCAGGCACGAAAGAAATTAGCCCAAGCGTAGCGGGAAGGACCAGCTGCTTATATTATTTCCTAAGCGGTTAGAGCAAAGTAGGAGCACTAAAAATGCAACAGGACAGCGTGGTACGGGCGCGCAATCTGCCTCCGGATCAGGCGGGCGAAATGGTTGGTTTCACCCGCGAGGAAGCCGGATGGGAATGGATGAGTTTTGTGGTCACTCGCTTGCTGCCGGGGCAGCCATGGGAGCTACGCACCGCAGGCGAGGAGATGGTCCTGGTGTGGTTGGGTGGGCGCTGTATCGTCGACTGGGGAGCGGGCCCACAATCCGTCGGGGCAAGAGAGAATGTATTTGACGGCCTTCCTTATTCCCTTTACCTGCCTGCGGAGAGTCGCGTCACGGTGGAGGCGGAAACCGTATGTGAAATCGCGCAGTGCCGTGTGCCCTCCAAAGCGAAGCTTGAGCCCCGGCTGGTGACGCCGAACGACGTGCTGACCGGCTTGCGTGGTGGTGAGAACGCCTCTCGTCAGATTGTCGAAGTGATACCCTCCGCCTTTGCCGCCGACAAGCTGGTGGTGTTTGAGGTTTACACCCCGGGTGGCAACTGGTCCAGCTATCCGCCCCACAAGCACGACGTCGATCAACCGCCCGTAGAAGTTGATCTGGATGAGATTTACTACTACCGGATGAGGAATGGGCGGGGGTTTGCGCTACAGAATCTTTATCGTTCCGACCGCTCGCGGGAGTCGCTGGTAAAAGTCCACGACGGCGATGTGGTTCTGGTCAGGGATGGCTACCACCCGGTAGTTGCGGGCCCCGGATACGATACCTACTACCTCAACTTTTTGGCTGGAACATCACGCTCCATGACGGTGACAGAAGACCCTGAGCACGTCTGGCTTCGTTCCACCTGGAAGCAACCCGATCCGCGTCTGCCTCTGGTGCAGGGTTAATGCGTTTTGAAAGCGTGAGAACTCAACCCGGCAGGAGTGTGCCTCCTAGCAGAACCCCTTAGGAACTGGACGGGTGCCCCAAGGTTCGCCAAAGCGTACCTGGGCCGAAAAAGGGGGCGAAGCCCACCAGAGCTTTTACGATATCCATGAGCAGATCTAGGCCGGGCAAGTAAAAGCAATCGAAACATCTCATCTTCGGCCCAGGTACGCTTTCGGCGAACCTGGGAACGGGGCACCCGTCCAGTTCCTAAGGGGTTCTGCTAGGAGACTGACTTCCGCCGGGTTAAGTTTTTAGCCCCTGAGGTACGCCTTCAGGCGATCACTTCAACCTGAATTGTGACCGCGGATCGTTAGTGTGACCTGCGCCGTGTCCTGCTCACCAGCGCAGGCAGACCAGGAGCAGCATTCACACTCGACGAATCATTCCGCAAACCGAATCCGCAGGATTCCCGCACGCACAGATGTGGAGCAATCCGGTGAATGACAGCCGGCGTATTCTTGCCCTCGATGCGGTCGAGAAGCAGTTCGGTCGCCATGCTGCCAACTTCATACTTGGGCAGTTCCACGGCCGTCAAAGGCGGATCGAACAAGCGGAGCCAGGGATAATCATCCAGGGTAACCAGGCCGAAATCCTCCGGACACCGCATACCCATCTCCTGCGCTGCTTGCATAAAACCCACCGTCATCAAAAAATTCGCCACAAATACAGCGTCAGGACGGTGCGGTAACAAAGACAGACCAGCGCGGTGGCCGGAGTCGATACGGTAATCGCCCTCGTATACCAGCTTTGGGTTGAAGTGCAGGCCACTGGCTTTAAGCGCCTTCTTGAACCCTTGAAGCCGGGCTCTTCCGTTGCTTACGCTGAGCGGACCGCCCACCATGGCGATGGTTTTATGCCCGATCCTGGCCAGGTGTGAGACCGCTTCAAAGCTGCCCTGAAGATCGTCGGTAATCACCGCGTCGCCCGTCAGTTCGGGGTAGGTGCGCATCATCAGCACGGTGGGAACATGCATGCCGGAAAGCAGGCTCATGGTTTGCGGGCTCAGGTCGCCCGGCGATTTGGTAAGCAGAATGCCGTCCACCCGCTTGGCCACCAGCAGGTCCAGGTAAAGCTCCTCTTTCTCCAAAAGCCCGTCGCTGTTACAGAGCAAAATACTGTAACCGCGTTTCTGCGCCGTATCCTCGGCCCCGCGAACCAGCATAGGGAAAAAAGGGTTGGAGATATCGGGGACGATCACACCCAGCGTACGGGTACGTTCGTTGGCCAGGCTTTGGGCGAGGGAATTGGGCCGGTAATTGAGCTTCAGGATGGCTGCATCCACGCGCTTCTTAAGCGGGGCGCCGACATGGCTCTTATTGTTGATGACCGCCGACACCGTGAAGACGGAGACCCGTGCTTCGCGGGCTACATCGTAAATGGTTGGCGTCTTCCGCCTGGATGCCCGAGAACCGCGAGGTGAATCGACCATGCCTGTTTTTCCCCGATCCAGCCAGCGGAAGGATCAACGAATTCTAGCATCCGGACCAGGATCACTCGGTTCTTCGTGGCTGCAGGATGGTCGTCAGCAGATCCGGTTTCCCCCCAATTCTGGCCAGGTGCGGCGAGCGCAAGCCCTGGTGGTAATCCACCGGGATCTCAGCGTAGTAACCATCCGTCAGGGTAAGCAGATCGATGGGTTGCTGGTTTGTTTCTGCATTCACAATCGCCTGGCGGAGTAAGTCAGCCGAGTAGACGCGATGGTTTACCCCCATCAATTTCGTGGCTGGAGCCAGCCCGGCGCGCCCCGCGGCCGAGTCGGGAACGAGATCGATGATGGTTCCATCCTGATCGATGATCAGGCCAATGGAGGTAGATAAGTCAATCTGCTGGGATACGGTTTCCGTATCCACAGCGGCCCCGTTGGGCTCGTCTGTATAGACGACGGTCCATCCTGCCGCTTCCAGACCTGGTGAAACCTGGGTGGGCCGCGTGGCCAGCAGATCGCCCTGAAGCAGACCGTTCCAATCAAAGGCAACCACGTGATTCAACGCCGCCACCAGTTCCTCGTACGTGTACGGCTTAACTGCCACCACTCCATCGGGTGGTCCAAAGAACTCGGCGGCAAAGGTATCCAGGCTGCGCGTTCCGTGGCTTTTTTCCCTCAGCAGGCTATCCACTTGTAACCACAGCAGGGGTCCTTCCCGGTAGTAGTCCGTGGAGCGGCGAAGGTTCGTCCACTGCTGCCCAGCGGAGTAGAGCAACTGTGCCGAGCGCGAGACCTCCTGCAGGTTTCGCCACCCGCGCCCGCTGCGCGCGTCCATCTCTGCCTGGTAAATCGCCATCCGGTCTTTCATCTGGGCAGTCGTTTCCAGGCCCGCACGCGTGGCCAGAATCTCCGCCCAGTAGCTGGTAAGGCCCTCGTAGACCCACAGCAGGTCCCCCACCATGGGCTGTTGGTAATCGGGCGTCGCCAGGCCGGCGGGGCGTCTGAATTTTCCATTCCAGGAGTGGATCATCTCGTGCGCCAGCAGATTGCCAGCCTCTCCGGAAAAGGACGGGCTCACCATGCCCAGTTCCGGTACCTGGTCATCGCTGGACTGGTGATGCTCCAGTCCGTCGCTACTTTCGCTCTGCGCTTCCACCAGAAAGTGATAGCTCGCGTAGTGGTGGGATTGGAACAAGGCCCTGGCTTCGGATACGAGATCGCGGTAAGCTGCGATGCGCTCCGGCGGCACATTGAGACCTTCCGGCGATTTCTCAAACAGGTCGAGCAGATGGCGTTGCGCGACCCCTTTGGGCGTAATGTCAAACTCGCGCATGATGGATCCACACATCAGCGGGGAATCGATCAGCATGGTCAGCGACACAGGATCGAAGTGAATCGCCGTGCCTTGCAGCGAGGGATGCGGCAACGCAGTAGCGTAAGACCATTTTTCCGGAAGCTTGATCGAGGCCGCAATCGTGACCTGGTCGGCAGCGGTGTCGGCCGGATATAGGACCAGTTGGTCCCAGTTCACATCGCCCTGAACCGGAGTCGACGTGTTCCCGGGGGCGAAATCGTTTCCCGCTACATACTCCCCTACCAGGCTGAAATCAGCCACCAGGAGATTCGTTCCGGCGGGCACCGGGATATGAAAGCGATACATGTCTACCGGGTCGCGAACCCAGGCAAGTGTCGTGCCGTTCGCGCTAAAGCGCAGGTTCACCAAGTCGGCGATGGGTCCGCTGGGCGAATGGTCTCCCGGAATCCATTTGGGGTACACCAGATCGACGGTGTGCGCCAACGGCGAAGTGATGGGAAACGTTTCATGTGCGGAAAGGATCTTTCTCGATATGGTGGTTGCGTCCACGTCCAGGGCGATGGGGGAGGACGATTCCTGGGCCAGGGTGGCTATCGCGGAAAATACAAGTCCAAGCCAGAACAGGCCTGTGCATGGAGAACAACGGCGGACGCGGTTAAATAAAAAAAAGACCAATTCGCTTTTTACTCCTTAGTCGGCTTCGCGCGCCAGCGGGTCTGGAGCCCGCATACAGAATAGAATGCAATCAGTGAGAGCGACACCTCCAGGACGATGCGGTGAAGCATAGTCTCTTTGAGCTGTTCAAGATCGGCATTGGGCCGTCGAGTTCGCACACCATGGGGCCGATGCGGGCCGCGCTTCGCTTCGCCAGGGAACTGGAATCGACTGGACTGACTTCCCGGACTGCATCCCTGCAGGTCGATCTTTATGGCTCCCTGGCGCTCACTGGTCATGGCCATGGCACCGGCCGCGCCATCCTGCTCGGACTCTCCGGGCAAACGCCGGAAGGGATCGATCCAGCCGAGATTGAAGCGCAACTATCCGCGATTCGTACCGCGGGAACATTGCAATTACCCGGAGGCCGCACCATCGCCTTCGACGAAGCCAGGCACCTGCTCTTTCATCGCGATCAAATGTATCCCGTTGCGGGTATCGTTTCGCATCCCAACGGCATGCGTTTTTCCGCATTCGATAGTGATGGAGGTTCGCTTCTGGAGCGGATCTTCTTTTCCATTGGCGGTGGCTTTATTGTCTCTGTTGAAGAGTTTGCTGCTGCGCAGAGTACCCAGGCTACAGTGGACGACAAGGCGAGAAGCGTTCCCTACCCTTTCCACAGCGCGCAGGAACTCCTTGAGCGAGCGGCGGCCGCCGGGATTACCATCGCGCAGCTCATGTTGGCCAACGAGTGTGCCTTGGTAGGGAGCGCGACCGGCACGGCGGAGGAAGAAGTTCGTCGCGGCGTCCTGCGCATCTGGCAGGTTATGCGGGAGTGCACGCAGCACGGCATGGAAGCTGAGGGCATCCTTCCCGGGGGCCTCAAAGTACGCCGCCGCGCTGCCAAGCTTGCCGCCCGCTTGCGTGTTGGCGTGAAGGATCCGCTCACGCAACTGGATTGGATTACGGTGTATGCCATGGCGGTCAATGAAGAGAATGCCGCCGGCGGACGTGTGGTCACTGCTCCTACGAATGGAGCCGCCGGGGTGGTACCCGCAGTGGCCCACTACTATCTGGAGTTCGTCGACGGTGCGAACGAAGAAGGGATTCTTCGCTATTTCCTGACCGCGGCGGCGATTGGCATTCTGTACCAGGAAAACGCCTCAATCTCCGGAGCGGAAGTCGGCTGCCAGGGCGAAGTAGGTGTGGCGTGCTCCATGGCCGCGGGAGGCCTGGTTGCGGCCATCAACGTGCCCGGGGAAACATCGCTCACCGCCGCAGAGATCAATGACCGTATCGAGCACGCCGCGGAGATCGGCATGGAACACCATCTTGGCATGACCTGTGATCCCATAGGTGGTTTGGTCCAGGTTCCATGCATTGAGCGCAATGCCGTAGGGGCCATCAAAGCGGTCAACGCCAGCCGTATGGCCATGAATGAGTCAGAAGGCCACAAGGTCTCTCTCGATCAGGTCATCAAGACCATGTACCAGACCGGCCTTGATATGCAGGCGCGCTACAAGGAGACTTCGCTGGCCGGCCTCGCGTTAAACGTGATCGAGTGTTGAGCTGCCCGTCGTCGCCCTAGGTTCCAAAACTCACTGCGGAATCAGGGATTGTGGGTTCTCACGCCCGGCCCCTAAGGCCCTTCGGTGAACCAATACAATTGCTTTACCTTGGATCCCTTCTTCATCGGCGGTGGAGTCACTTTTCCCCACGACGCGTGATTCCAGGTGACCGCTTGCAAACCATCGTGAGCTGGTTGAAAAGCCATTGGGGCCTCAACCTGGCCGCCATCCGAGGCATCAAAGGTGACTGCTACCTGGCCGCCGCTATCTTTCCAATGGCCAAACAAGGTTATGGCGCCGTTGCCGGGATCTTCTGTAACCGTGGCGCTACCATCTGCACCCAGGCTTAGGTTCATGGATGGACCTGCCGCATGTGATAGGTAGACGCCCACAAACTTTGAATGCATGGTCGTGCTATCGGCCAGTGCAGAACTGGGTAGCGCCCACAAGAATAAGCAGACCAAAGGAAGATGCAGTAAGGAAGAGCTTGGATGTTTCATGGTTTTCGCAGTTTAATCCCAGGCGCCTTCACCTTTCAGTTGCTCGGAAGGGGCAAACGTCCCTCACACACATATCACAGTTAGGGCCCGCCCGGTTTACCCTTAGGTAATACCGAAAAACAGGTGCCCTTGACCGAGCGATCTCTACCTTCGAAACATCATGTCTTCTCTATCCAGGAAGATGAGCATTGTCATTGCCACCTCCCGGATGCTTGGCCGAACGTCCCGCTCGCATTGCAGCAATCGTAAGGCTGCCCTAACCGCACCTAGTTCGGCCTGTTCCAACCTTTCGCTATCCTCTTCCACATCGATGCGATGCATCTTTCCTGTTGCGGGCTCCCAAATATTAAAGACGGTAGCTGAGGTGTTCATTTTCAGTTGCAATGCACGTGCTTCCTGAGCAGCGGCCATTGGGTTGTCCGTGTCAATGTCAATCTCCCAGATCACACGAAACTCCATGGCAGCCGCCTTGTACCTTCGAGAGAAATACCCCAACGCGGAATTTGATTCCATGGAATGCGCCAGGAAAATGGCACACTCGTAACGCACAATCTAAGCGCTGGTAACTTTTGCGCGCTCGGGTACCGAAGCTGTCCACATACGAATCAGGCGAACAACGTTTGGACGAACTCGGTCCGAACAAGCGATTTCGGCAAGTTGATTAGCCGCCATCCCATTCGCTCGTAGCACTCACCGGGTACCCCCAGAACTCATGGGATATGCACTGGAGGTGCGGCCCGGAAATGCCGATAGGCAGTAGGAGGACATAGGCGCTGCACCGAAGCGGTTATCTCGTGCTGGGGTACCGTGGTACTTGCCCTGCTTGTGGGCGCGCCTGATTCCGTCTTTCAGCAACTCAACCCGGAGGCGTTTGTGATAGGGAGTTGATTTATGGCCTTCATCGATGAGGATGGATCACCGGGCATCTCCGTCTTCGCTAGGCGTGGAATACGGACGCTGAGCCTTCGAGTGGATGCAATTCCCTGTCGATAGACGATCGACTCTTACCACTTTGCGGAGGGATCTGCCCATCGTGCTCGAGATGTCTTTGCTCACGTTTCGATTTGAGATCTGAAAAATATGCGCGGCCATGAATGCGCGTACATGAGCTCGTGTGTCCGCTTTCAAAGTTGATTCGTCTACGACGGAGGTAATTTCATGGATTCTGCTGGACGGTCTCGTCGACTGAAGGCTGCGCTTGTTTTGTCACTGCTGCTCTGTATCATGCAGCATGCACACGCATCGCCAAGCTGGATGTTTGGTGGTTTGGTGCAAACACTTAACACCGGGGGCAGCATCACACTCAATTCCCCCTCCGCCATGGTTGTGGATCCGGCAGGCGATGTTTTCGTCGCGGACACGGGCAACCACCAGATCGTGGAAGTGAATGCGTACGGCGCGGCGTCGGTGCTCACCATCAACGGTTTGAGTCCGGCATTGGTATCTCCAACGGGAATCGCCATCGACGGTTCAGGAAACCTCTATATTACGGATGCCGATCCGTCCAATAGCCGTGTGGTAAAGGTAACTTCCTCCGGAACCGGCTCGGTAATAAGTACGGGCGCGGTGACGCTTAGTTCCCCCAAGGGCGTCGCGCTCGACCAGTCCGGGGACATCTTTATTGCGGACACGGGCGACAATCGTATCGTGGAAGTGCCGTCCGGTGGATCTGCCGCGGTCTTAACAATTACAGGTCTAACTAGCCCGGCTAGTCTCAATACTCCCAGGGGCCTGGCGGTGGATACGGCCGGGAATCTCTACATCGCCGATTCGGTGAACAATCGCGTCGTCAAGGTCTTGGCGGGCGGTACAGTCGGTTCGGTAGTCAGCACCGGCGAGTTGGACCCTGCGCTGATTACTCCGAGCAGCGTAGCCGTAGACCGCGCAGGGAACATCTATATTGCGTCCACCGGCAGTAACAACATCGCCGAGGTGGACACGTCAGGCACCGGTACCTGGCTGTTTTATGGTTCCCTTTACCTCGAGACCGAGGGTTTCCAACCCAGCGGGCCTCTCGGGGTTGCACTCGACGTTTTCGGAACGGTTTATGTCGCGGACAGCGGCGCCACTGCCGGTCATAGCCGAATTTTGATTGTCGATCGAGCCACCTATTGGCCCTCAGATACATCGTCGTTGAATGGTTCGGCTGTCGGGTTTGGTCATGTCCAGCTGGGTGCGCTCCACTGGAGTGACTCTGACGCTGCCCTTTGTCCCAGGGGTAAATTTCAGTACGACGACGCCTTTCAAGGTGTTCACCTCCGGCGTGCAGAATAAAGATTTCACTGTGGTGACGGGCGAAAACACCAACTGCAGCAGTACGAGCGATTACCTCGGCTGCACCATCGAGGTTCAGTTTCTGCCCACGGCTCCCGGTCTGCGGCAGGGCGCTGTGGTGCTTTATGACGCAAGCAATAACCCCATCATCACCGTTCCGCTGTATGGGTTTGGCGATGCTCCGGTAGCGGCGTTAGCTCCCAATACCGGAACCGTAGTAAGCACCGGAGGCGTGGCCCTGCCTTTTCCTTTCCAAATTGCTCTGGATGGTGTGGGAACCATCTATGAGGCCAATGACGGAGGCAATGTGCTCAAGATTCCCCCCGGGGGAGGCACGGCATCCGTGGTATCGCCCAGCGGTTTGAGCTTCGGTAGCGAAGTCGACGGCATCGCTCTCGATGGCGCCGGCAATCTGTTCATCAGCGACCATCTGAATAATCGCATCATCGTGATCACGCCGGGCGGTGTGGCGTCTGCATTGACCATCAATGGCCTGGCCACCGCATTGGGCCATCCTACGGGGCTGGCCTTCGACGCCGCAGGCAATCTTTACATCTCCGATTACTCGAACGGCCGTGTCGTCGAAGTCTCATGCCTCTTAGTCGCCGGGACGACTTCCCAGGGCTTCGGGACAGTGATTGCTACGAAAGGTTACACCACCACTTCACTGGGCATTACAGGGGTGGCGGTTGACTCGACGGGAAACATCTATATCCCAGATGGGTACGCCGCCGATCCCAGCCGCGTCATTAAGGTGACGGCTGGCGGAGCGGCCTCGCTACTGACTCCGGCCGGGATTACCTTCAGCCGGCCTGAAGGCGCTACGGCCGATGGCATGGGCAACCTCTACATTGCCGATGGAGGCCACAACCGCATCGTGGAAATCACCACGGCAGGCGTGGCCTCGGTGTTGGCATTGAACGGCGTTCCCAGTCCGACTACGTTGGGCTCCCCCTTCGGGATCACCGTGGACCCGTTTGGGAACCTGTATATTCCGGATTCGGGTAACAATCGCGTCTTGTTCTCCAACGTTTCAGGTAGCGCGCTGGCGTTTCCCAGCACCGCTACAGGGGCGACAAGTGCGGCAAAGACAGCAACCACAAGCAACCTGGGAAATCTGCCTCTGGTTTTTTCCACCAATCCCACTTACACGCCAAACTTCTCTAACAATCCCAGTGACCAGAATCCATGCACGTCCTCTACTTCGCTGTTGGCAGGCACAGCATGCGATGTATCGGTGGTGTTCACTCCTCAATCGGTGGGCAGCCTGAGCGCCGGCATCACGCTGACCAACGATGCTCTGAATGTCGCCGGAAGCACCCAGCAGGTCTCCGTAAGCGGCACAGCGTTTAGCGGCGCCGACACAACCTCGACAACTGTGACAGCAATGCCAACCTCTTTGGCGAACGGACAAGCGGTGTCCATCACTGCAACAGTCGCGGATCAAACTCACAGCGCCACCCATCCGACAGGCTCAGTAACATTCAACGATACGCTGGGCACAACGACAAACACGTTAAGCAGCGTGAGCCTGAGTTCCGGCGCAGCGACGTTGAGCGGTGTGGTGCTGCACGGCGTCGGCACGCACACGCTCTCGGCAAACTACGCCGGCGTCAGCGGCAGCTATGCGGTAAGCAGCGGAACCATTACCGTGGTGCTAAGCAAAGCCACGGTTATGTTGAGCGGTCCAACGACGCAGCCGGTAGGGGTGTCCTCTGGACAATCGGGTTCAGTGACGATCACAGTCGCCGGACCATATAACACGATCGCTGCGCCTACGGGCAGCATCAGCTACAGCATTCTCAATTCTTCCAACGCCAGCGTTGCATCGGGAACGCCGGCCTTGACCGCAGGCACGGCCAGTTCGTCGGCCACGATTCCCATTCCGGGTACGCTGGCTAACGGCAGCTATACGATCAGCGTGACCTATAGCGGCGACGGCAACTACAGTGTCAATTCCACGGCAACCACGATTCAATTGTCGGTCGGTCAGATCACTCCGGCGATCAGTTGGAGCCCGGGGACAACTGCGATCACCTACGGCGCCACGTCAGGCGGAATTCTGAATGCTTCCGCCTTGAACGGAACGACGGCGGTTGCGGGAACCTTCACTTACACGGCGACTCTCTCTGGAGGCGTTGCGGTCCCAGTGACCAGCGCAAGCGTTCTGGGAGCGGGCAGCTACACGTTGACGGCAACATTTACGCCGACGGACACGACGGTGTATAAAACCGTGAGCGCGACGGCAACTCTTACCGTCAATCAAGCTTCTCAAACCATCAGCTTCACGCCGCCTGCCTCGCCCGTAACCTACGGAGTTTCGCCGATCACCCTGGCGGTGTCGGCAGGATCCTCCGGCAATGCAGTGACCTTCACCGTGACCGGGCCGGCAACACTGAGCGGCAATACACTGACCATTACAGGCGCAGGTACGGTAAGAGTAACCGCCAACCAGGCCGGCAACGCTAACTACACTGCGGCCACGTCTGTGACGCAAACCATCGTGGTCACCCAGGCGTCTGCGTCCGTGAGCTTGGTCGCCAGCGCAAATCCGGTGCTGGTCACCAATGCAGTTACATTTACAGCCACAGTAGCTTCCGCGGCCGGTACACCAACCGGGTCGGTCAGCTTCTTCGACGGAACGACGCTCTTGGGTGCGGTCCCACTATCGAGCGGTGCGGCATCTTATACCACCTCGTCTCTGGCTGCCGCCACGCACAGCATCACGGCGGTCTATAGCGGCAGCTCGAACTCCGTTTCGGGCACCAGTTCTGCGCTTGCTGAAGTGGTGCAGGACTATAGCTTAAGTATCGGCGGTAGTGGCGGAAGTGGTAGTAGCAGCGGCGGCGCTTCGCGGACGGTGGCTCCTGGAGGGACAGCTACGTACACTCTGGCGCTTGGCCCGTCCAACGGCGCAACCTTCCCGGCGCCCGTCACTCTGACGCTGAGCGGCCTGCCTCCCGGAGCAACCGGAAGCATAACTCCGAATGTGCTGCCGGCTGGTTCCTCACTCACCAACGTGACCTTGAGCATCCAGCTGCCGCAGGTCACGGCGAGCCTCGACAAAAAGCAAGCTCCGAATCGGCATATACCGCCTGTCGTTTGGGGACTTCTGTTGTTACCGTTTGCCGGCCGAATGCGGCGTGCCGCTAAGCGGCTCGACCGGGTGATTTCGGTGCTGTTGGTGATGATCGCAGGTCTGACCGCAACGGCGGCTCTGAACGGCTGCGGATCTTCGAACGGCTTCTTCGGGCAACAGCAAAAGACCTATGTTGTGACGGTAATCGCCACTTCCGGCACACTGTCGCGCTCCGTCAATCTCACGCTCATTGTGGAATAACCAGGAAAACTCGACATGCGTATTTCGATTCGCGTAAAGGTGCTCCTTGCAGGGGTCTGCATGATCGCAGGACCTATCGTCTGGGGGCAACAGCCTCAGGATCCGCCGAAACCAACAAAGAGCTCGCTTGAGGTAGCTCTGGTCTACAATCCGCTGATGTCCAATCTGGTTGGCAGCAGCGGCTTTTGGATGCAGGGAGGCAGCGTCCAGGTCCACGGCCAGTTCTGGCGCGGGCTGGGTGTAGTGGCGGATGTTTCAGGACTGCATACGGCAAATGCAGGCAACTCCTCGAGTGTAGGACTTGACCTGGTAACGGCGACCTTCGGGCCGCGCTACACCTGGTCTCCTCCGCGTGGCCGTTACGCCGTCTTCGGCCAGGTTTTGGCCGGAGAGGTCAACGGCTTTCATAGCGTCTTTCCTGGCCCGAGCGGCGCCAGCGACAGCGCGGACGGCTTGGCGGTGTATATCGGCGGCGGCGTCAACCTTCAACTGAAACACCGTTTTGCGGTCCGCGCGATCGAAGCGAATTGGCTGCGCACACAGATGCCCAACGCCACCACCAACGTGCAGAACAACCTGCGCCTGGGCGCAGGCTTGATTTACAAATTCAAGTGAAAGGTGCAGATCGAACCAAGCTGAAGGTCAGTATTGCGAAATCCGACCTTTCAGGAGCCATCCCAATCCTATTGCTGCATCCATTCAATAAGGCCTTCGATTGTGGCGCGGAAAAACTCGCGCTGGGTGGAATGCTGTCACCGGTCTCTACCTGTGTGTCTATTTGGTGATTCAACGCGAGAAGTCATAAGAGAGCTGCAAGCCGTTGCCGTTGGCTGTCCGAAGTGCCTGCACGGAGAAGTGATTCCAGGCGCTGTCGGAGGAGCGGCGCTCAATCACATACCCGCCGATAACGTAACCGAGCGCTGCCCCTACGAAGACGTCTGAAGGAAAATGTTCGCGGGCCATCACTCTCGAAGCAGAGACGGTGGTGGCCAGGGAATAGACGATCAGTTGGGTGACGATGCCGCTGTATTGCGATGCGACGACGTGGGCAAACGACCATACCAGGATGGAGTGGTCGGAGGGCATCGACTGCCCATCCGGCCACGTCTTGGTGCCGTGCGGCCAAAAATCCCCCCTGCCGTTGCCCTGCATGGGTGTCTGCCGGTCGATGGCGTAGCCCAAGCCGGTGTTGAGAATGATGGAGTCGGCCATGGCTTCTCCGGCAAGCACGGCGGTTTCCTGCAGATGGCTGTTGTGGGTAACGCTACCGGCAATATATCCGACGGCAACGGATGCTGAGGGGCCGTAAAGGCCGCCGTAGTCGGAGATCCGGCGAAACTCATTCTGGCGGGACGTATCGAATCCCACCGCTTGCATGGCTTCGTTGTCCGTGTCGAGGGCGATGCCGGTGGCCGCTCCAAAGGGGAGAAGCCAGTAGTAGCTCGGCGCGGAGAGATGAAAGGGCGAGGTGATGATGCCTACCTCGTCCTGCGCAACATGCAGCACGCATACCTGGAGCGACTTAAGACCGCACTCCTGCACTGGGACTTTCACCTGGGCGCCCGCGACATTTGTCGAAAACAACAACAGAAGGACGACGAACAAGCGTGAGGGCAGGCCCGAAGATTCTACATTCTCGCTTGCGGGGGAAATCGTAATGGACATGGATCGCAGGGCTCGCCGCTCTGCCGAAATCTCTGCAGCCACGTCGCCGGCCCAGGTCACTCCTCGCAAGTCCTAGGGCTGTATCTGATAGAGCAAACTACGTCGCCTTTGGCCACAATTATTGGTCTCAAGCCAGCGGCCATTTGGGCAGATGCCATCGCCTACATGTCTTATCCGATTAAGAGTTTACTTGTCAAGTTTGCGGCTGGAGGTTCAGACAAAGTGGCTGGGAGCTCAATTCGCTTCAGCTCTCATGCTGGCGCATGACATCGTTGCTTGTAAAGAAGGCCGTCCTCTATTGTGAAAGCCGGCCAGTAAGAAAGAGGTCAATCGCGACGTCTTTGTCCGCTTTCCAGAACAAAAAGCTCGGATCCTTCAGTCCCCATTGGATGTACGGTACGACAAAATGAGCCTTGGCCGTTGCGGTTGTGCCTTCAAGATGGACAAGGATGGGGATGGTGATCTCGTGAGGCGCGCCGAGGAGTGTGAAGATACCTGTTACCTGGATGGTCGAGTCTCCTGCTGGCGCGATGGCGCCAGCGTAGGACTTGGGCTCAAACGAGACAGTTGCGTGTTGTTCGACCTCAAGGATGTCCTTGTTCATCTTCTTGTCGCGACTGCCGTTGCCGGTCTTGCCGCTGCCGGCGAGAACGACCACCGAACCCGACATCTTAGCGGCGCTACGGTCAAACTCAAGCGATCCGGATTGGATGTGAAAGGTGCCGTTGACCACCTCGCGGGTCGTTTTCAGCGTCATCTTGACCTCGCTGGCATCGGGGTTGGCGACGAAGGTCTGCTGCTGGGCGAGCGTGACCGGAGCGAGTAGCACAGCAAGGGCGAATACCGTGAAGGATTTCATTGCATCTCCCCAATGGTGTTTTGACGAATGAGAGTTGTTTTTGCGTGGCTCCATTTCAGCTGGCAACTGCAGGGGTAGCAACAGCGGCGTGCTGGGCAACGCGTGTCAGCTTTGCCGTCACGCGCATCACCCCGGGCCAGACCCTGAGGAAAAACGGCAGTACAGCGCGCGCGAGTGAGTTGTTCAAGCCATCGGCGGCGAACTCGGCAAGGCGCATCTGGGCCAGCAGTGCAGAGCGGAGTCTAGCCTGAAAGAGCGATGCCGGCTCTTCTGCAAGATATGCAGCGACGGCACAACGTGCCGTATGCAGCGCGATGGATATGCCATCGCCGGTGAACGAGGGGATAACGGCTGCCTGATCGCCGATGCAGTAAAGCCCATTCTCCGTTGTGCGGCGTACGTATCCATACGGGATATGGGTAATGGCGATCGGCCTGGCGAGCAACGGCTCCGCACCGGCAAGCCTCATAGCGAGGTGCGGACAGTCCTGCTGCATCTTCGCAAGGAAGCTTTCCCAGCGGTTACCCGCACGTGCAAGATACCGCTGTTGCACCACGCAGCACAGGTTAGCAATGCCGCCTTCCACCGGCTGGATACCGCCATAGCCTCCAGGGTAGAGCATCAGCTCAGAGGCGCCCGCTAGCTCAGAGGCCTGCTTGGACGATAAGCGAAAATACATCTTGAAGGAGACCCACCGCTGTGGGTCCTTCGGACGCAAGTGGCCGCGGATATCGTGCTTGCCCGTGGCCAGAAAGACCGCTGGGGCCTCACGGGTGGTGCCGTCGTCGAGCGTAGCTTGCCAGACGTTGGATGTCGTGCGGCCGAGCGCCTCCACACTGCGGCCGCGCTCTACCCTGACCCCTGCGGCGATGGCGTCGGCGATCAGTGCTGTATCAAGCGTCTTGCGCGTTAGCGACGCTGCGCGGAAAGGCAAGGGAGCCTCCGCGGCGCGCCTGGCTGCGGCGAGGCGAACGTAGCCGATGGGCACGGCGCCAAGCGAGGCCACATCGATGCCGAGCGCATGCAGGTCCTCAAGGGCCTCACCGCTTAGGAACTCGCCGCAAACCTTGTGGCGCGGGGTGGGCTCGCGCTCAATCAGCGTAACCACTCGTCCCTTGCGGGCCAGCGCGATCGAAGCCGCACAGCCCGCCACTCCACCACCCAGGACGAGAACTTCGTCTTGCAAAGCAATCGGATTCAGATTGGACGTTGTAACGGGAATCTCCTTTTTCTGGATTGGGCGCTGGTGCAGTTTGCAGCCACAGCACTGGCGCAGCAACCTGAATCATTCACGGCGAGTAGTGAGCTCGCGCCAGTTAAGTCCGAGGTCCACGATAAGCAGCGACGCGAGAGTAAAGGCGATCACGCCGACGGCGGCGAGAGAGTCCCCGAGGTGGCTCCAGTAACGCGGCCAGAGGTTCAGGACACGGCTGGAGACGAAGGTGAAGGTGACGGCGTAGGAGCGGGCCATCCATTGGCGGTGCTGGATGATCTGGCGGTTGCGCGCGGTGATGAGGGCGGCAGTGGTGCACACGACCCAGGCGGCAGCCTGCATCGAGGTTCCGGGGAAGCCCGGACGGCCGCTGGCGAGGGCGACCCCGGTTGCGGCGCCGATGATGACAGAGAGGACGTAGATGCGGCCGAGTACGCGATGGACCTTGAGGTGACGCTGGCGAAATCGTGATGAGAACTGGATGGGGCCGATGAGGAGAGCCATCGTGGCGAAGAGCGTATGCGGGATAAGGAGCTGGCGGTCGGCGATGACCTGCAGACGGTAGGCATGGTACATCGGATAGTCGGTGATCAGGAGAACTTCTGAGGTGATGAAGACGAAGAGTGCGGTGAGGCCAAGGGAGATCCAGAGAACGGTTTTGAATCTGGAACGGCTGGGGCTGGGCGGGAGCTGCGTGGAAGTCGCCATTATTCCCCTCTCAGATGACTAGACGTGATGAGGGGCGCTACGAGGGGCCCGATAGGCTTGATGCTTCTTAGTCCACCGGGAAATATGCGATGCAAGTCCGGCCAGATGGAGCTATTGCGAAGCATAATTGTTTGGTTCAATCCTGGCATCACTTCCATCGCCCCACACACAACCTTCCCGGCCGCCAATGCTCCACCGTCGCCGTCTCCCGCGGGACCTCAGCCGCCGCCAACAACCGCGCCCAGTCCTCCTCCCGGAAGGCGCGCCGGAAAGACACCGGCCCATCATGCCGCACAAACCGGTGCCACTGTACCATCCCCACCACCCACCCAAACATCCGGCAACTCCACGCCGACCGCTCCAAATCATTGATAAACCAACCTACCTGCGCAGTCGCTTCCATCCACCGCAGCAGCGCGATGATTTCCTCATTTTCCAGATGATGTGCCATCAGCGAACTCACGACTATATCCACCGGCTTCTCCGGCCGATACACCAGAGCATCGCCGGTCACCCACGCGATTCCGAGCTCCTTCGGCGTGAACTCCGCTGCCACACGCGCCGCATAAGGATTCAAGTCGATTCCCGTTAATTGCACAGCGATGCCGCGCCTCCGTGCCCAGCCTCCAATCTGCCGTAGCAGATCGCCGCCGCCACTGCCCACATCGAGGATGTGCACCGGATCAGGCAATCCATGCCGTAGCCGCTTCAGCCAAGCCATCGTCGGCCGGTATCCCAGCAGCCAGCGGTTGACCTGCTCCAGGCTGCGCAGGCAGCTACGGAAATCGTCATAGCTACAATCACCATCCATAAGCTCCGGCAGCTCGCGCGGAGAGACACGCAGTCTGAATTCGATCACCGCACTAGGCCGCATGGAAGCGCATTGTCTCCGCCGTCAGCCCCGGGCCAAACGACATCGCGCACCCGCGCTGCCCCCGCCGCGCCTGCTGCATCATCCGCTGCAGCACAAACATCACCGTCACCGACGACATGTTGCCGAAGCACGACAGCACCTCGCGCGACGCCGCCAGCGCATCGACTGGCAGCTCCAGTCCCTTCTCCACCGCATCCAGAACCGACCGTCCGCCGGGATGCACAGCCCACAGGTCGATGTCATCACGCTCGGCCATCAGCTCGCCCTCATGTAACGCGCGGCCCAACTCCGCCGGCACCTGGCCGGAGAGTCGCATGTCGAATCCCAGCCCGCGGATCTTCCATGTAATCAGGCCCCTCGTCTCGGGTACCATCACCGTCTTAAAGCTGTCCAGAGCAAAGCCCTGCTCGCGCGCGGTAATCAGGCTCGCCGCCGCGCCATCGGCAAACACCAGGAACGAGAGCACCTGCTCCAGCTCCTGCGTCTCCTGGAAGTGCAGCGTGCACAGCTCCAGGTTGACCATAAGCACGCCCGCCTTCGGCTCTGAGCGCACAATGTGTCGCGCCAGCTTCAGCGCATTGACTGCCGCATAGCAACCCATGAAGCCAACCATCGTACGCTCCACGCCGGCGTGAAGCCCGAGGTGGTCGATGATCTCAAAGTCCAGCCCTGGCGCATAGAGCCCCGTACAGCAGGTCACCAGCACGTGGGTCACACCGAGGCGTTCTTTCTCAGTGAGCGCAAGCCGGTCCACGGCCTTCCGCATCAGCATCGGAGCGTTCTGCTCAAACAGCTCCATCCGCCGCGCCGTGTTGGGAAACTTGCCTGGCCGATAGAACTCATGCGCGTCGTGCGACCAGAATTGGCCCAAATCTATCTGCGGATCGAGCGACGAATAGCGATGCGCGATGCCGGCGCGGCTCACCATGCGGCGGAAGACCGGGTGTAGACGCGGGTCGGCAAGCATCTGCTCAGCGAACACGACGAAGGCGTCATGCACATCGTGCTCTGGTACGGCAGTGGCAATGCGGTTCAGGAAAGCCGTGGTCATGGACTATGCAGATTAGACGTTGCAGCAGGACATTAAGATACGTAAAGGTGGTACTTGACAGTTTAGTCTTAATTGGTTAAGATTAAATGCAAAGTGCACGTTTTTTTGATCTTCATGCGGCTTCATCCCCGTCTGCAGTTTGTGAACATGGCCAGAGTGACATAAGAGCGAACCAGATGGAGCCAGACCATCCAGATCTTTCTACTGCGTACTTGCTCTTTGCAATTGCAGCCATGATTGTCATTCGAGTCACGGCCGCGGGGGGCGCTCATCATCTTTAATTCGTAACTGACTCCTATTTTTCTCTCTCTCGCGTGTGAGTCATGCTGCACTGGAGTGTGCTTCAGTGCAAACGATGGCCAAGTAGGATCCGCTCTTCTGTCAACGCCGCCGAGATCTCATCGCAGGCCGTTCTGTCCCGTATGCGCTTGCGGCTATCGGAATCGCCCTGCCAACTCGGCTTCGGCTGTTTTCGTCGCGTCGGCTCAAACGCTGTGGCTTCGGGATACGGCAACTCTGGTTTTGCTCTAAAGCATGGACTCTCCATGCGCAGGCCGTCTTCCATTCACGGTCTTTTCATACAGCCCTGTTAGTTTCAGTCGCGGCGTCAATTGCTCCCGCTTCTAGATACATCTGCTTTTCCCCAACAACCCACGGAGGTATATTGTGACCTTTTCGCTCTGCAGCGTCTCTGCGCGCCTTGTCACGGCGGCCACGTTTGCTGCACTCGCCATTCCCACGAGCCTCGCCGCTCAGGATTCCGTCTTCTTCGGCCAGCCACAGTTTTTTCCCGGCAATCTCGTCGTTAGCCGCAGCGTCTACGACAACCTCGCCGGTAACATCACCGTCGGCGAAACTCTTCCCCCCAATTGCATCGCCAACGGCTGCGCCCAGGCCACCAACAACGGGACCTACCCGTTTGTCTTTAATAACGCCATCCCCGATGCCAGCTTCGGCATCACCTCGCGCATCTTCCTCGACCAGCTCACACCCTTTGGTCTCCCTATTAACAGCATCGAAGTCCCTAACAGCCTTGATCGCGGCGTTGGCACCGGGAGCAATCAGCTCGTCACCAGCTTCAGCTCCAAGTCCGAGCTCGCTCTGCACCGCTCCACCGACAACCAGTACCTGACCTTCATGGGCTACGTCGCCCCGGTCAACGCCGTCGACGTTTCCAACTCCAACACCCCCGCCGTGTTCGACTCCACCAACCCGGTGCCGTCATCGTTCTTACGCGCCGTAACCCGCATAGACGCCTTCGGCAATCTCAGCTTCACTGAGACCAACGCCTATAGCGGTAACAACGGACGCTCCGCCATCCTGAATGACACCTTCGGCAACGACGTCTACTACACCGCGGGCAACGCCGGCAACGGCAGCAACCCCCAGCCTGCAGGCGTCGTCCTCGGCGCGGGCGCGCAGTTCATCAGCCCGGCGAATCAGCCTGAGGCCGAGCAGGCGCCAGGCGCCCCCACACCCCTGGCCAGCTTCTCCGTCACCGAGCTTGGCGACAAGGCCGACAAGGTGGGCAAGGACGACAACTTTCGCGGCATGACCGTCTTCAACAACGTTCTCTACTACACCAAGGGCTCCGGCAGCAACGGCGTCAACACCGTCTACTTCGTCGACACCACCGGCACCGCCTGCCCCAACGGCGTCGGCCTGCCCGCGTCCGGCGCAAAGTTGCCCACCACGCCCCTCAACCTGAATGGCGAATCCAGCTCCGATATCCAGAGCCAGGGTCTGCCGAACAACATGTGCGTCCTGGAAGGTTTTCCCACCACCTCCAATAAATCCGTCAACCCCGTTAACTTCCCCTTCGGCCTCTGGTTCGCGGACGCCAACACCCTCTATGTAGCCGATGAAGGTGACGGCTTCGCTGGCCCCGGCGATATCTACACCCACGCCGCCGGACAGACCCTTGCCGGACTCGAAAAGTGGACCTTCAACTCCGCCGCCGGCAAGTGGGAACTGGCCTACACCCTCACCAGCGGCCTCAACATCGGCACGCCCTACACCGTTCCCGGCTATCCCACCGGCACCAACAGCGCCACCAGCGAGCCCTGGGCTCCCACCACCGACGGCCTGCGCAACCTCACCGGCACGGTCAACCTCGGCGGCACGGTGACCCTCTGGGCCATCACCTCCACCACCAGCGGCGGTGGTGACACCGGCGCCGATCCCAACAAACTTGTGGCTATTATCGACAACCTAAAGAGCACAACCCTGCCCGCCCACGAGCAGTTCGTCACGTTGCGTAGCGCCGGCTTCGGCGAAGTTCTCCGCGGCGTCTCGCTCACACCCGGAACCTTTGAGTTCGGCACCCCGAGCTTCTAAGACTTCGCAGGCAACCTACGACCGAAGGTGGTCTCTCAATCCCGAGAGGCCGCCTTTTGTCTGCGTATCTCAATTCGCGTAAAGGTGCTCCTTGCAGGGGCTTGCATGATCGCATGTCTGCGACAGCGAGCGTATTGAAAGCGAGTGATCTTAGGGCTTGTACTCCCGTGCCGAAAAACGCATCTCGTCACTTACATGAAAGCCTGGAAAGCTATATTCTCTGAGCAGACGATATCGGCAGGCGACGGCTTCTCACGCGACCGCGCTCGGCCGGCAGTTGCCGTAGTTTCGGCCTGAGCGCGAGCGAAAGATAGCTTCACCGCTATCCCGTACCACACCCTATCCCCGCCACAAATTCATCAACAAAGAGAAGCTCGGGCGCCCCGTCCTTCGCTGCTTTCATCCACCCCGAAAGGCTGAACCCGGCTACCGCCCCTGCCGGGTTCACCTTCGATGTGTAAGCAGGTCAGCAGAGGTGAGCCTTCTCGGAATCCTGACTCTTCTGCTGTGTTTGGACTATTATCCACCTTTATCTGCTAATGACAGCAGGTAAACCCCCAAGAAATGCCCAAAATTTGATACACTGTCATTAGCAGATTAAAGCCATTTATCGGCTAAACATGGATGATAACAATGAAAACAAATCCTTTACGCGAAGCCCAGCCCTATCCGGTCGAGCAGGTACTCCGCAAAGTGGGCGCTAACCTCCGCACAGCGCGGCTGCGGCGCGGCATCACGATTGAGGATGCAGCCGCAAAAATCGGTACTGGCCCGCGCTTGGTCGCGGACGCTGAGCGCGGACGGCCCAACACCGCGATCGCCGTGTACGCCGCGCTTCTGTGGCTCTACGACCTTCTCGGACCACTCGAAGAGCTCGCCAATCCCCATGAGGATGAACAGGGATTGATCCTCGCGAGCCGGCGTGAGCCGACGCGCGCGCACGGTAAACGAGGACTGAGCAATGACTTCTAAGCGCCCCACGCCCACGGAGTGTTTCGTCTACATCACGCTGCCCGGCACACGCGCGGCGGTCACCGCGGGCAGGTTCGTTCTTGAGCACACGCCAAACGGTGATCCCGTTGGGCGCTTCGTCTACGGCCGCTCCTATCTCGATAACCCGGACGCCGTCGAGATCGACCCGGTTGAGCTCAAACTGTCGGGTGCAACCTATGAAACCGCACGCCTGAACGGATTATTTGGAGCAATCCGTGATGCAGGACCGGACTATTGGGGTCGCCGGGTCATCGAGAAGCATGCGGGCATCACCAAACTCGGCGAGCTCGATTACCTCCTCGAATCTCCTGACGACCGCGCCGGAGCTTTGGGCTTCGGTGTAAACGTCAAGCCGCCGGCGCCTCGCCGCAAATTCAACCAGACGCTCGATCTCGTGCACCTTCAGGAGACTGCTGAGGCGCTGGTTCGGGACGATCTCCCCGACGACCTGAACGCCCCCCAGGTGCAGGACCTCCTTCTACTCGGTACCTCGATGGGAGGAGCCCGTCCCAAGGCCGTCATCGAGGCCCAGGGAGAACTCTGGATTGCGAAGTTTTCACGGCCCGATGATCGCTGGAATGCGGAACGCGTCGAAGATGCAATGCTGCGGCTGGCGCGGCAGTGCGGCATCCGCGCCGCAGAAAGCCGCGTCGAGCGAGTCGGCGGCAAAGACGTGCTGCTCGTCAAGCGCTTTGACCGCGCGCGCGCCGGCGGCGGGTACCACCGCAGCCGCATGATCAGCAGCCTGACCGTACTGCGCGCTGACGATGCCGTGTCAGATAGGGAGCGCTGGTCCTACATCCTTCTCGTCGAAGAGATGCGCCGCGTGGTGTCCGATCCCAAGGGGGATGCCCGCGAGCTGTTTCGCCGCATCGTCTTCAATGCACTCATTTCCAATATCGACGACCATCCGCGGAATCACGCACTGATCGCTCCCGGCCAAGACTGGATGCTCTCACCGGCCTATGATCTGACTCCTGCGCCTCTGATCAGCCAGGACCGAAGAGACCTGGCGATGCAATGCGGAGACCAGGGACGGTTCGCGAACGCTGAGAACATCCTCTCGCAGCACGCCCGCTTCCTCCTCGAACGCGAAGAGGCCGGGAAGATCATTACCGGGATGAAGGCACAGATTTCCAGGACCTGGGAAGAGACCGTGCTCGCCAGCGGCGCTTCGCAACGGGACGTAGCGGCGATTCGATCCGCGTTCGTCTACCCTGGATTTTCGCGTTAGACGGAAGTGGTGGCCAGAGACGGGATCGAACCGCCGACGCCGGCCTTTTCAGGGCCGCGCTCTACCACTGAGCTATCTGGCCTCGGAGAATCCAAGGACGCTGCTTCCGCTTACGGTTGTTTCTGAGTCTGCAGCTTCAGGCGGAGGGCCCGGCCAGGTCAGCAACTGCGCACAAGCAACAAACGTCAGTATAGCAATCACTTCGCTGTGCGCAAACTGTGCCCACAAATAGTCGCCGCGGAGACCTGTCTTCAGCAAAACGCACCTGTCGTACACTGAACGCTCACCCGGCTCGCAGTCTCACAACTTGAAGATGGATTCTCCTCTGCGCCTTATTTTGCCCTGTCGCGCCCCAATCCGGCCGCCCCGATCGATGAATCCATGGAACGTCACATGGCTCCATGTGGCTGTTCCCTCGCTGTTGCTCTGCCTTGCTCCAGCCGCCATCGCGCAGCCCCAAGCCGTAGCGCAAAATAGCGAAGCCCGCGCCGCTCAAGCCTTCGAGCGTGCCCGCCAGCAAGGGCCGCTTGCCCTTTATGCCTTTCTTCATGACATGCCCAAGGGCGCTGATCTTCACACCCACCTGGCGGGCGCCGTATACGCGGAAAGCTTCATCCGCGAGGCCGTGGAAGACAATCTCTGCGTCAAGTCCAAGACCCTCACGCTTTACAAGACAGCGGCCACCACACGTAGTCTGCCGCCGCAGCCTGTTTGTGGCGATCAGGGCGAGCGGGCAGCCGACGCACTCACCGACCAAAAGCTCTACGACCAGCTGATCGACGTATTCTCCATGCGGACCTTTGTTCCCACCACGGAAGAGTCGGGGCACGATCACTTTTTCGCGTCTTTCGATCACTTTCTAGCGGTGGAGGACCCCAGGCACTTGGGTGAGTGGGTCGATGAGTTGGCCAGTCGAGCCGCCCAGCAAAACGAGCAGTACCTTGAAATCATGAATACGCCCAACTTCCGGCCGGCCACTGCGGCTTTGGCCGAGAGCCTGGGGCCAATCGACTCGCAGACGGACTTCGCGCACCTGCGTCAGCAATTGCTCGATGCCGGCTTATCGAAGTACCTGCCTGCGCAGCGTGCGGAGTTCGACGAAGGCGAGCGCCGCCGCCGCGAGTTGGAGCATTGCGGCGCAACTGGAGCAACGCCGGCCTGCAATCTCCAGGTCCGCTTCCTTTACCAGGTATTACGCGCCCTGTCCCCACAAGCGGTCTTCGTGCAGCTGGTCTGCGGTTTTGAGCTGGCCTCCACTGATCCTCTCATCGTGGGCATCAATATGGTCCAACCGGAAGACGGGCGTGTTGCCATGGCCAACTACCAGATGCAAATGCGCATGGTCCATGCTCTCCACATCCTCTATCCGCGGGTTCATATCACCTTGCATGCCGGCGAACTGGCGCCCGGGATGGTGCCCCCGGATGGGGTGCGCTTTCATATCCGCTCCGCGGTCGAAGAAGGAGATGCCGAACGCATCGGCCACGGGGTTGACGTGATGTACGAGGATCACGCCTACGACCTGCTCCAGCAAATGGCTACCAAGCGCGTAATGGTCGAGATCAACCTCACCAGCAACGACGTGATTCTCAACATCAAGGGTGCGGATCACCCTTTACCCATGTACCGCCTGCATCACGTGCCCGTCGCGCTCTCCACCGATGATGAGGGAGTCTCCCGCATCAATCTCACCCACGAGTATGTCCGCGCCGCGATGACCTACCCGCTCACTTACAGTGATCTCAAGCAGATGGTACGGACCGGGCTGGAACACAGCTTCCTGCCCGGCGACAGCCTTTGGGAGCAGCCTGGCCCCTGGGAAAGCTACGCCCACGCGCACCCCGCATGTCGCACCCAACTTGGCCGCGACCAAGCTTCGGGAGCATGTGCGTCCCTGCTCCAGGCCAGTGAGAAGGCAAAGCAGCAGTTCGAACTCGAACGCCGGTTCCACTCTTTCGAAAATTCGTTTTGACGGACTTCAACCCAACAGTTCCCAATGGGTTCTGTTAGCGACCAGCGACCTCTTTCCGCACCCGAAGTGGAAAGATCTGCGGCCCTCCTTGGCGCCTCTTTCATCTGCCGCATTTACACTGCAGAGGCAGCGCATGCGCATTGTTCTCTCCAGCTTCGGGACCCTTGGCGACATCCATCCGCTGATAGCCCTGGCGCTCGAGTTGCAGCGGCGGGGCCACGTGCCGGTGCTGGCGGTTCCCGAGCTCTTCCGTGCCAAGATCATTTCGCTGGGTCTGGAATTCGCTCCCGTCGGCCCTATCCTCGATCCGGAAGACAACCAGCTCGTTGCGATGTTGATGGATATTCGCAAGGGAACGGAACGCACCCTGCGCGACATCCTCTTTCCCGCCATTCGCCAAAGCTACCGGGAGCTGCTGGCAGTGGTCGAGGCCAAGGGCGGGGCCGATCTGTTGCTTGCCGGAGAGCTGGTCTACCAGGCCCCGATCGTGGCCGAAGTTACCGGGATCCCATGGGCATCGCATGTGCTCGCGCCGCTTTCCTTTTTTTCCCGCTACGATGCGCCCGTGCTGCCGCCTTATCCGATGCTGGCGCGTCTGCAGCCTGCCTTGCCCGGGATGGGCAGGGTGATAGCCCGGTTCGCACGCTGGGTAACGCGCAGCTGGCCTGAGCCCATCTATCAGCTGCGGGCCGAGCTTGGCCTGGGCCGCGGGCCCGATCCCATCTTCGAGGCCAAGCACTCTCCCTACCTGGTCTTAGCTATGTTTTCGCCTTTACTCGGCGAACCCCAACCGGACTGGCCGGCTTCCACCAAGGTGACCGGCTTTGTCTTTTACGATGGCGACGCCGGCCACCGGGATCTGTCCCCGGCGCTTGAGAGTTTCCTGCAACAGGGCCCGCCGCCGCTGGTGTTTACCCTGGGCTCGGCAGCCGTTCTGGATGCAGGGGATTTTTACCGGCAGAGCGCGCTGGCTGCCGAATTGACCGGCCAGCGCTCCGTGCTCCTGGTGGGAAGCGACCCGCGCAATATTCCCGCGGAGGTTTCGCAGAACCTATGCGTGGCCAACTATGCGCCCTATTCCAAGCTCTTTCCCCGAGGCTCGGTCATTATCCACCAGGGCGGTGTGGGCACCACGGCGCAGGCTCTGATCTCCGGCAAGCCAATGTTGGTGATGCCCTACAGCCACGATCAGCCGGACAATGCACGCCGGGTACGCCGCCTCGGTGTCGCCCGCGTGATTCGCCGCCGGCGCTATACCGCGGAACTTGCCGCCCGCAAGATCACACTGCTGTTGGAGAAGACTAGAATGCGACAGCGTGCGGCCAGAATCGGAGAGCAGTTACGCCGCGAAGATGGGTTGAAGGCTGCGTGTGATGCGCTCGAAGCCTTGGCTAACGTCCGTCCGAAAAAGATTGTCTAAAGCAGCAGGACAAAGACGCGGCTCGTGGTGAAGGTAAACTGCAAAAGAGATGTCTGAAGATATTGCACTGCGGCTGCTTGCCCGCGCCCTGCCACAGCTCGAAGCATCGTTTCGCAATCTGCCGCAGCAGGCGGAGCCGGCGCCCGCAATCGACGCCATGGCCGCGGTGATGAGCCAGGTGGCTGAGAGAATGGCGGACAACTACCCCTACTTTCATCCTCTTTATGCCGGGCAGATGCTCAAGCCCCCGCATCCACTGGCCCGCGCTGCCTATGCGCTCGCCATGGCAATCAATCCCAACAACCATGCCCTCGATGGCGGCCGCGCCAGCTCGCGCATGGAGGTGGAAGCGGTTCGCGAAATCGCCCGCATGTTTGGCTGGACGGATCATCTGGGACATCTCACCAGCGGCGGAACCTTCGCCAACCTCGAGGGCCTCTGGATTGCCGGCCAGCTTGCACCCGGCAAGCGCATCGTCGCTTCCGAACAGGCGCATTACACGCATGGCAGAATAAGTGCCGTGCTCGGCTTGCCCTTCACCAGTGTGCCTGCCGACCGAGCTGGCCGTATGGACATGGCGGCGCTGGAGTCCACGCTCCGCGAGGGCGACGTCGGCACCGTGGTGGTGACGCTGGGCACAACCGCTACCGGAGCCGTCGATCCGCTCCATAAAGTGCTCGCGCTGCGCGATGCTCATTCATTCCGCATTCACCTTGATGCGGCCTACGGCGGATATTTCAAGCTCGTCTCCACCCTTGGCGAGGAGGCAACGCGCGCCTTTGACTGCGTGGCCCAAGCCGACTCCATTGTGGTTGATCCTCACAAGCATGGGCTGCAACCGTATGGCTGCGGCTGCATCCTTTTTCGTGATCCGGCTGTAGGCCGCTTTTATAAACATGATTCGCCCTACACCTATTTCACTTCGCATGATTTACATCTGGGCGAGATCAGCCTGGAATGTTCGCGCGCCGGCGCTTCCGCCGTAGCCTTGTGGGCAACCCAGCAATTGCTGCCCCTCATCACAGACGGTGAGTTTGCAAATGGGCTGCGTTGTAGTCGCGAGGCCGCCGTGCTCTTGCATAAGAAAATCTGCGCCGATGGGCGTTTCCTTTCGCCCTTCCCACCCCAGCTCGACATTCTGGTGTGGGCGGTGCGCGCCGCCACCGTCGAGGCATCGTCCCGCCTGGCGCAACAAATCTTCACTGCCGCCGCGCGCCACGATCTTCATCTCGCGCTGGCCCAACTACCCAGCACGTTTTTTCCTTCCGGTTCGTGGGCAGACCAGGACCAGCAAAGCAGCATCACCTGCCTCCGCTCCGTGCTCATGAAGCCCGAACACCTGGATTGGCTTGACGCAATCTGGAGCAGATTGAGCCAGGTCACGGCGGAAGTGCTGGCGATGCCCACCACAGGCCTTAGCGGTGCAACCGTGGCTGAATGAAAAAAAAGCCCCGCGGTTATTCACACCCTGAACAGGAAAACGTTGGAAACGTGCTCCCACATAAGCATTAGATCGCTTGACGGAAGTGTCACGCCGATTCGTGATAAAAGCCGGGCTGTCGATGGTTAGAATAAGAGCACTGGTCAAACAGGAAAATTCGTCGAGGTTCAGGCGCAACAGCTCGCGAAGGGCACACGCCAGGTGTGTGGCTGGAGCATCACCGGCGGTGCCGGCTAACAGGAGATAAGCAGGATGCATTTTTCGAACCAGCAACGCGATTTTTCTTCGATGTCCCTGTCCGAGCAAAGGGGCATAGTTGCGTATTTCTCGATGGAAATCGCCATCGCTCCCGACATGCCTACCTACAGTGGGGGACTGGGTGTGCTTGCCGGAGACACCATGCGCTCCGCAGCCGATCTGGGGCTGGGGTTATGCGCCGTCACCTTGCTGCATCGCAAGGGATACTTCCAGCAACATCTCGATGCACACGGAATTCAGACCGCGGCGGACCAACCTTGGCCTTTGGAAGAATTTCTCGTCCTCGAAAACGCCGTGGTCGAGGTAACCATTGAGGATCGTCCCGTAATGGTCCGGGCATGGCGCTACGATCTCGAGGGAGTCAGCGGGCACACCATCCCGATTTACCTGCTTGACACAGATCTGCCGCAGAATGACGCCCGCGATCGAAAGCTTACCGATCATCTCTATGGTGGCGATACGGATTACCGGCTGCGCCAGGAAGCCGTTTTGGGAATCGGTGGCGTGCGCATTCTCGAAGCCCTGAACTACGATGTTAACGTCTACCACATGAATGAAGGTCATGCGGCGCTGCTGACGGTCGGCTTGATGGAACTGCAGTTGGGCGGCGACATGAGCCGGATCATTGAGGAGCGAGATACGCAGGCAGTGCGCCGCCGTTGTGTATTCACCACCCACACCCCGGTGCCCGCTGGACACGACCGCTTTACCATGGATCAGACCTACAGAATTCTTGGCCGGGACGTCGCCAACCTGCTGCAGCGCATGGGTGGCTGCCACGACGGCATGCTCAACATGACGTATGTGGCGCTGGCTTCGTCGCGCTTTGTGAACGGCGTCGCCATGCAGCACGGCAAGATTTCCCGGGAGATGTTCCCCGACTATTCGATCGATGCCATCACCAACGGGGTGCACGCGGCCACCTGGACCGCTGGCCCGATTCAGGCCATCTTCGATCGCAACGTTCCCCGCTGGCGCAAAGACAATTTCCAGTTTCGCTACGTGATCGACATTCCACTACGTGAGATCGAGAAGGCGCACGTCCAGTCCAAGCGCATCCTCATCGACGAGGTGGAGAAGAGGACTGGGATTACGCTGCGCAGCAATGTCTTCACCATCGGGTTTGCCCGCCGGGTAGCCACCTACAAACGAGCCGACCTCCTTTTATCGGATCCCGAGCGCCTGGTGCGCTTAGCGGAGAAGTTCCGCGGCATGCAGATTCTCTTCAGCGGCAAGGCTCATCCCCACGACGAACCAGGCCAGAAGCTCATCCGCCAGATTTTTGAGGTCGCCGCCAGGCTGGAATCAGACGCGCTCAAAATCGTCTACTTGGAAAACTATGAATGGAAACTCGCATCGATGCTCACCGCAGGGGTTGATCTGTGGCTGAACACCCCGCGGCGCCCATTCGAGGCCTCGGGCACCAGCGGCATGAAGGCGGCGCTCAACGGCGTCCCCAGCCTCAGCGTTCTTGATGGTTGGTGGGTCGAGGGCTGGATTGAGGGGGTTACCGGCTGGGCTATTCCTGACAGCGACAACCAGGACGATGAGGTCGCAAGTCTTTATGACCGGCTGGAGTCGACCATTCTTCCGCTCTACTATGGAGCTCCCGAACAGTGGCGCGCCGTCATGCGTTCCACCATCGCACTCAACGGCTCATTCTTCAACACCCATCGCATGTTGCAGGAGTACATCTCGAACGCCTACTACCCGGACAAGGAAGAGATCATTTCCAGCGTCGCGCTGGAGTCCGCTCTGGCAAAATAAGCCTGCGGCTTTTCTTCTCGTTGTAACGTCTTCCATTTATCCCCAGTGATTTATCCATGCCCATCTCAACCGGACAAGCTATGCTTGTCCGGTTGTTTGCTTTGCAGCCGCCGAACCATCAGCTTCTGAATCGAATCGCGAGCGCTCAGCATCCAGAACCTTGGCACGCCAGAAAACTCATCGTGGAGAGGCCGGAGTGAGACGGCCGCCTTGCCAAAGAGCATCGAAAGGGATCTCTGAGTGCCGATTCCATCGCTTAAAACGTATAATTTAAGTGTGGCTGACAATTTGCCCTGGCGTTTTCACTTCTGGTCTACACAGAGGAGACGTTCTTGTCGCTGTTTTCGTCAAGAAAAGCAGCACTTCGATACGCTTGCCTGTGCAGAGTAGAAGTGAAAATGTAAAAACCCCGTGCCCTGCAGAGGGTACAGCAAGAGCCTCGGTTTCGTAAGAAACGCTCGCAAACTATCAGCCGATTCCTCCGCTCGAGTGTGGCCGACTCGTCTTTGACGGAGATTCACCCCCTCTCTCCGAGGTCGTTGTGACTTCCGGAAAGAACGTTTCTAGGAGTGAGCTAGCAAATGTGGATTGTTCGTCTTGCGCTGCGGCGTCCCTATACCTTCGCCGTCTTTGCGCTCTTACTGCTTATCATCGGCCCGCTCTCTATTCTCAACACGCCCACCGATATCTTTCCGAATATTGATATTCCTGTCGTCAGCATTGTTTGGCAGTATCAAGGCCTCTCCGCCCCGGATATGGCCAGCCGCATCGTCACTCTGACCGAACGCACCTTAACCACCACCGTTGACAATATCGACCATATTGAGTCGCAGTCGCTGGTGGGCGTTGCTGTGGTGAAAGTCTATTTTCAGCCCAAGGTGACGATTGCCACCGCCATTGCGCAGATCACGGCCGTGTCGCAAACCCAGTTGCGCCAGCTGCCGGCAGGGACCACCCCTCCCTTGATCATCACTTACACGGCATCGAGTGTGCCCATTCTGCAGCTTGGTCTCTCCGGGCAGGGCCTTTCCGAACAGCAGCTCAACGACTACGGCCTGAATTTCATCCGCACCCAGTTCGCCACCATCGAAGGTGCTGAAAGCCCCTATCCTTATGGCGGCAAGCAGCGCCAGGTACAGGTAGATCTCAATCTCAAGGCCCTTCAGGCCCGGGGACTCTCCCCCAGCGATGTAGTCAATGCCATTAGCGTGCAAAATCTGATTTTGCCTTCCGGAACCGTAAAGGTTGGCAGCTTCGAGTACCAGCTGGCCACCAACAGCGCCCCGAACTCAATCCAGGGCCTGAACGATCTACCCATCAAGAGCGTGAATGGAGCCATCGTCTATATGCACGACGTCGCTCATGTGCGCGACGGATTCCCCCCGCAAACCAACATTGTGCGTGTCGATGGCCAGCGCGCCAGCCTGATGAGCGTGCTCAAGAACGGAAATGTCTCTACCCTCGACGTCATTTCCAGGATCCGGGCGATGTTGCCGACGATCGCGCAATCACTACCGCCCCAATTGCGTATAACGCCATTAGCGGATCAATCGATCTTTGTGCGCGGCGCTATCAGCGGCGTGGTACGCGAGGGTATTATCGCCGGCTGTCTCACAGGTGTGATGATCCTGGTCTTTCTAGGCAGCTGGCGCAGTACCCTCATCATCGCGGTATCTATTCCTCTTTCCATTCTCGTCTCCCTGATTGTGCTCGGGGCGCTGGGCGAAACCATCAACATCATGACCCTCGGTGGCCTGGCACTGGCCGTCGGCATCCTGGTCGACGACGCCACGGTGGAGATTGAGAACATCAATCGCAATCTCGAAGAAGGCAAAGAGGTGGAGCAGGCCATCCTCGATGGCGCCGCGCAGATTGCCATTCCGGCCTTTGTCTCGACCCTATCGATTTGCATTGTCTTTGTCCCCATGTTCTTCATGGGAGGCGTGGCCAAGTACCTGTTTGTGCCTTTGGCTGAAGCCGTGATCTTCGCCATGCTGGCTTCTTATTTTCTTTCCCGCACCGTGGTGCCGACCATGGCCAAATACCTTCTTCAGGAGCATGATCCGGCCGCCGAAAAGCAGAAGCTGCGGAGCCGCAATCCCCTGGTACGGGCCCAACTGGCCTTCGAGCACAGATTTGAGCAGCTGCGTGTTTTCTATTTCCGCGTGTTGCAGCTCGCTATCGCCCACAGCACGGTTTTTCTAATCCTCTTCTTTGTCTTTTCCATCGGCTCCTTTGCGCTGCTATACCCCTGGTTGGGCCAGGATTTCTTTCCCTCCGTAGACGCAGGCCAGTTCAAGCTTCACATTCGCGCCCAGACCGGTACCCGCATCGAGGACACGGCACTCCTGTGCGATCGAATCGACAAGGCCATTCGGCGGGAGATTCCCAAGAGCGAACTCGTCAGTATCATCGACAATATCGGGATCCCCTATTCCGGTTTGAATCTCTCCTACACCAGCACCGGTGTCGTGAGCGCTGCGGACGCGGATATCACCGTGGCCTTGGCCGAAAAACACCATCCTACCGATCACTATGTGCAGGATCTGCGTGCCAAGCTGGGCGTCGAGTTCCCAGGCGTTGTCTTTTACACCTTGCCCGTGGACATGGTGACGCAGATTCTTAATTTTGGATTGCCGGCTCCCATCGATATCCAGGTAATCGGCCAGAACCTGCAAGGCAACCGCGAGTTCATCGACCGGCTGCTCAGGGATATCATCTACGTGCCCGGCACGGCGGATCTGCACATCCAGCAGCCTTTCAATAATCCGCATTTTTTCATCGATGTGAACCGTTCCAAGGCGCAAGACATCGGATTGACGCAACGGGATGTAACCGGCAGCCTGCTGGCTGCCACCAGCGGCAGCTATCAGACCAGCCCTACCTTCTGGCTTGATCCAAGAAACGGTGTCAGTTACAACATCAACGCGCAATCTCCGCAATACGATTTGCAGTCCTTGATCGATCTGGAAAATATCCCGCTGACCACCGCCAGCGCGGCAGCCTCCGTCATCCCCAGTCCTAATCTTTCGGTAGGCGCATCGAGCCTTACCCCCATCGGGACGGGTGCCGCGCCCTCCACTGCAGAAGGAGTCCAGCCGATCCAGATACTGGGGAATGTGGCCACGCTGGTGCGCGGACAGGAGCCGGCCACCATCAGCCACTACAACATTGCTCCGGTTCTCGATATTTACGGCAACGTGGTCAATAGCGACCTGCGCAGCGTGTCCGACAAAATCTCTGCCATCATTGAACAGCATCGCAAAGAGCTGCCCCGCGGTTCGCAGATCGTATTGCGCGGCCAGGTGCAGACGATGAACTCCTCATTCATTGGGCTGACCAGCGGTCTGGCCTTTTCTATCCTGCTGGTTTACCTGCTCATCGTAGTGAATTTCCAGTCCTGGCTCGATCCTTTTATGATCATCGCCGCGCTGCCGGCCGCCTTGAGCGGCATCGTGTGGATGTTGTTTCTCACCGGCACTCATATCAGCGTCCCGGCGCTGACCGGTTCCATCATGACCATGGGCGTAGCTACCGCCAATTCCATTCTGGTCATCAGCTTTGCCCGCGAGCAGATGGAAGAAAACGCTGGAGACGCCCACGCCGCCGCGCTCAATGCCGGATACACCCGCTTCCGTCCGGTGCTGATGACCGCGCTGGCCATGATCATCGGCATGGTGCCCATGGCGCTGGGTCTGGGCGATGGTGGCGAACAAAATGCGCCGCTGGGTCGTTCGGTCATTGGCGGGCTGTTGTTCGCAACCTTGGCCACGCTATTCTTTGTCCCGACATTTTTTAGCGTGATCCATGGCTGGCTTGGGAAGCGCAGCCAGAGCGCCGCAGAGCGCGCGAGCGCGACTGAGCTCGAAGATTAGAAACCAACACCGAGAGAGAGAGCGTACAGATGAATCAGGAAAATAGAGACGAGCGGCCGCAACCGGCAGGTGAGGGGCACGGCGGCCCCCCCGACGCCCCGCCCCTATCGGGCCGCGTCGCCGCGATCATGATCGTGGTTCTCCTGGTACTGGCCGTCCTGTTGGCGGTGGGCGGCATTGTGCCCCGGGTGCGCGCTCGCACCGAACTGAAGGACCAGACCAATGCCCTCGCTGCTCCCACGGTGATCGCGAACCCACCGCAGGCGGGCCAGATCGGGCAAGAGGTGATTCTGCCCGGCAACGTCTATGCCTATAGCGATGCCTCGCTCTTTGCCCGCACCGACGGTTATCTCGACAAGTGGTATTTCGACATCGGCGCCCACGTCCGAAAGGGGCAGTTGCTGGCAGTCATCAGCACCCCCGAAGTGGACAAGCAACTGCTTCAGGCACGCGCCGACTTGGCCACTGCGAAAGCCACTGCAGGCCTGGCAAAGATCAACTCCAGCCGCTACCAGGGATTGCTGACGCAAAACGCCGTCTCGAAACAAGACACCGATACCTTCGTCACCCAGGAAGCATCCACCAATTCGACCGTGGATTCCGCCCAGGCGAATGTTCAGCGGCTGGAGCAGCTGCAATCTTTCGAGAAGATCTATGCCCCCTTTAGCGGAGTGGTGACTGCTCGTAACGTCGATGTGGGGCAGCTGATCAATGCTGGGGCCGGCACGCTGATGTTCCGCCTCTCTGCTATCGATGTTTTGCGCGTCTACGTCAATGTTCCGCAGATTTATTCTCAGTCGGCGGTCCCCGGCAGCACCGCCAAGCTTACCCTCTCCGAATTTCCCGGACAGTCATTTACCGGCAAGCTGGTGCGCACCGCGCGGGCCATCGATCCTGCTTCCCGCACCCTGCTGGTCGAATTTGATGTCGACAATCGGGATGGCAAGCTTCTGCCCGGCGCTTACACCGAGGTCCACATGAATGTGCATCAGGGCGTTGCGCCGCTGATTATCCCGGTCTCCGCGCTAATCTTTCGCAATCAGGGATTGCAGGTAGCCACGGTGGTGAAGGGACCCAATGGCGACCAGGCAAAGCTGCTGCAGGTGACCCTGGGTCAGGATGATGGATCCACCGTGCAGGTGATTCACGGGCTCAGCGCTGATTCCCAGGTGATCCAGAATCCGCCGGATTCTTTGATCGATGGGGAACCGGTGCACGTCGTTACGCCGGACAAAGACGGGGGTGCGTAGGAATGAGGCCCGGCACTACCCATTTGAGTACTAGCCATTTGAGCTGGACTTCGTACAAGGGATGGCTGCTTCTTTCTGGGGCCGCGTTGCTGCTCTCCGGTTGCACGGTAGGTCCCAACTACCATCGCCCCGATGCGCCTACCGCACCCGCCTTCAAAGGATCGGCCACGCCAGTGCCAGTGCCTGTGCCACCGCCCAACCCGCCCGGTGGGGGATGGAAGCAGGTGAGCCCAAACGACAGCGCGATCCGGCCCAATTGGTGGGAGATTTATCAAGACCCGCAACTGGATAAGCTCGAGCAGCAGGTCGCGGTTGCGAACCAGACGCTCAAAGTCTCCTACGAGCAGTACATGCAAGCCCGGGCGGCCGTCCAGTTCTATCGTTCGCAGTACTTTCCCACGATATCGGTCGGGCCCTCGGCCACGCGGGAGAAGCAGTCGACCAACCGGCCCTTGTATCAACCCTCAAGCAAGACCACCTATAACGATCTGTTTCTTACCGGTGCAGTCAGCTGGGAACCGGACTTGTGGGGCAGCGTCCGCAGATCGGTGGAATCACAGAAGGCTACCGCTCAGGCTACTGCGGCAGACCTGGCAAATGTCGATTTGAGCATCCGCTCGGAGCTGGCGACTGATTATTTTGAAATGCGGGGCCTGGACACCCAGCAGCGCTTGCTCGACAACACCGTGGTGCAATATGAGGAGTACCTGGCGCTGACCCAGGCACGGTTCAAGGGCGGTGTGGCCACGGACGAGGATGTGGCCCTGGCGCAGACGCAGCTGGACCAGACAAAGGCGCAGGCCATCGATGTCGGCGTCGCGCGGGCCCAGTTCGAACACGCGATCGCGACCCTCACCGGTGTCCCCGCGTCGAGTTTTGGTCTTCCTTTCGCGCCACTCGATCTGCAATTGCCGCAGGTGCCGGTGGGCGTCCCTTCGCAACTGCTGGAGCGCCGCCCGGACGTTGCCGGGGCGGAACGGCGTGCCGATGCGGCGAATGCACAAATAGGGATTGCGATCGCAGCCTATTACCCAACTGTCAACCTGACTGCAACAGGTGGATTTGAGAGCAAGTCGGGGGGCACCTTGATCCAGGGGCCAAGCTCACTCTGGTCGCTGGGGGGCTCGGCGGTAGAGTTGCTATTCGATGCCGGGCGTCGTCATTCTCTCACCGAACAGGCCCGCGATGTTTACGAGCAGAACGTCGCCAACTACCGGCAGACGGTTTTGCAGGCATTCCAGGAGGTAGAAGACAATCTTTCCGGCCTGCGGATCTTGGGTAGCGAGTCGGTGGCCCAGCAACGCGCGGTTGACTCCGCGAATCGCTCGCTGCTCATTTCGACCACCCGTTACAAAGGTGGGGTCACCACTTATCTTGAAGTGATTACGGCGCAGGCGACCCAGCTCTCCAACGAGCGCACCGCTGCTGATATCATCACCCGCGAGTTTGTCTCCAGTGTGCAACTAGTCGAGGCTTTGGGCGGCGGTTGGGATACCACCAAGTTGCCCACACCCTAGCTGGCAGGCTGCGGAGTTTGAAGGGTACGGGCTTCAGCCCGTACGTAAATGCTTTGCAATGAATTTGGCTTTAGCCGCTGAGGGCCAACCATCACGACTGGGAAGTTGAATTTGGCAGCGGACCGGTAGTGAAAACCTGCTCAGCCCGTCCAGCCGATACACGGTAGATCACGAACTCACGATCGCGGCTACTGCGTAGTTCGAAAACCAGGTCTCCCCGGTTATCAGCCCTCGCATCCACTGCATCGACCAGCCGCATTTTCGGTGTCTGGTCCAGGTGATCGTCGTCGGTGACCGACTTGAACAGCACCTTGGGCACCCCGTTGAAATCCGGCTGAGCGATCAGGGTGACATATTTGACCTTGCCCGCGTGATCCAGCGTTTCTCCGGAGAAGACCAGCGTCGCCCCTCCGCTATAAGTCAGCTCATAGGCCTTGAAGCGCTCGTTGGTAAAAACCAGCTTCGGGGGGGTCGGCGGCGCCGCGGCTGCCTTACGGCGCTGCGCAGCCGTCGTGGTCGCACTGTGCGCGTGGTTGCAGTGTGCGCTTTTGCTGTCGGCTTTACCGGCGGCTCACTGGCCGCGACGGCGCTGCTGGCCGCGATCTCCATTTGCGTCTGCATGTTCGTGGCATCCGCCGGGTCATTCCACAGATACACGAAAGGATGCGTTTCGCGATCGCTGGCATCGGAAACCGCAATCATCTGCTCCAGGCCCGACGGAACTCCGGTGAGCTGGGCAGCATGATAGTCGTCGGTCATGCTCTGTTGGCCATGAGCCATGTGCGGCCGGTCCGGGTCAGCACCTCCGATGGCCGTCTCCGGAGCCGGGCGTGTTCCCACTGCTCGCACTGGATGCGCTGGGGGTCGAATCGGAAGAGTCCGACCGCCTGCGCAGGGTGGGGCGGTCAGGATCACCAGCAGGTGGATTGCTGGAAGTCTGGGTGCTCGAGGAAGATGAGGTTGAGCCGGCGGAGGTGGAACTGTCCTGGCTTCCGCTGCCATCCTTTCTGACCAAATGCGGGTGGCCGTCCTCCGCCCCACCCACCACCTGGGGTATGTTCCTGCCTTGCTTTGGTTTGGCCTTCTTGGGCGGCGCCGCCATGGGCTTCCACGCGCCATAGCCAAACCAATAACCGTCCACATCCTGCGCGGTGTTGATGTCAAAAAGTCCCCGGGAAACGCCCGCATCCTGCAGCACATATTCCGTTCCCGGTTGAAGCGCCAGCGGCTCCGGCTTGGCCAGGTAGAGGCCCCCCGGCTGATACTGTTCGCCATCGAAGACCGAGATCGGGATGATGCGGCTGGCTTTCGGCTTCCCCATCTCGCCTGTCCACTCCAGCACAGCGATAGCGCGCACCGTCGGCGCAGCTTTCTTGTTGGTCTCGAGGTGTCCGGGGTACTGCGCCCAGGTCGGTATGGCCAGCGCAAACCACAGGGCAAGGGAGCGACTCATCGTGGAATAATCTCGTTGAGGGCGCTCACGCTCTTCTGCGTTGCGGCATTGCATCCCGTTTTTTGGAAGGATCTTTCTCATGGAAGTGAACGATAAAGTTGCTGACTTCACCTTGCAGACCGAAGAAGACAAGACCGTACATCTTAAGGATTTCGCCGGCAAACCAGTGGTGCTTTTCTTTTATCCCAAGGCCGACACCCCCGGCTGCACGATCGAAGCCTGTGGCTTTCGTGACGTCTTCAAGAAGATACAGCAGGCCGGGGCGGTTGTTCTGGGTATCTCGCGCGACACGCCCAAGGCGCAGAAGAAATTCAAAGAGAAGTACGACTTGCCCTACACCCTCCTTGCAGATGTAGACGAAGTAGTCTGCAAACAGTTTGACGTTCTCAAGCAAAAGAATATGTACGGCAAGAAAGTGATTGGGATTGAGCGGACTACCTTTCTCATCGGTCCGGATCAGAAACTGCTGAAGATCTTCCCCAAAGTAAAGCCGGAGGGGCATGCTGAAGAGGTGCTTGCCGCCGTCAAAGCCGCAAATGGCTGATACTTCGGCCTGCGCGCAGGCGACACTCGTCCCCCGGGACTTTTATCTCGATCCTCCCGACGTGGTCGCCCGCAAGCTGCTGGGAAAGCTCCTGGTCAGAGCCAGCGAAGCCGATGGTGGCCCGCATTGTCGAGGTGGAGGCCTACTTTGGCGAGCGGGACCCGGCGGCGCACTCTTTCGCCGGCAAGACAGCAAGAAACGCCGTGCTCTTCGGACCGCCGGGCCATGCCTATGTCTACTTCATCTACGGCATGCATTTTTGCCTGAACGTCTCCTGTGAACCGGAGGGCCGTGCCGGCGGCGTGCTGCTCCGCGCCCTGGAGCCCATCAGCGGCCTGGAGGCCATGGCCCTCGGCCGCGGCTTGGCCGCTCCAGGCCAGACGAGCAAAGCACTGATCTCCCTAACCTCCGGCCCCGGCCGTCTCTGCCAAGCCTTCGGCGTCACGCGGGAGCGGGACAACGGCGTCGATCTGACCGCCCCAGAATCGGATTTGCAGATTCAGGACGATGGCTTTGTCGCCAAGGAAGTGCTGGTCACGCCGCGGATAGGGATCAGCAAGGACGCGGAGCGTGCCGCCCGCTTCATAATAGCCGGCAACCCCTTTGTTTCCGGTCGCAGAGGCTAACCAAAAAAGGTTCGTCCAGCCACTAGCCAATTCTCGATGGAAGCACCACCCCACACTTTGTCATCCCGACCGGAGCGAAGCGTAGTGGAGGGACCTGCGGTTTCGCTTGGTACCCAATCAAATCAGCAGGTTATCGATAAGCCGCGTGGCGCCAACCACGGCCGCGACGGCCACCAGCGCACCCTGGCCCACGTCGGCCACATCCTCCAATGTGTCCGGGTCGACGATGCGGCAATAATCCACCTCCACCGCCGGTTCCTCCTTGAGCACACGCATCGCCGTGGCAAGCAGCTTACTGGAGTCCTCGTTCGCCGCGCTGAACCTGCTGCTGGACAGCCAACAGTGCCCGGGAAAGAACCAGCGCCTGGCGCCGTTGTTCGCCGCTCAGATTACGGTTACGTGAACTCATCGCCAGTCCGTCCGGCTCCCGCACCGTTGGGCATACATCCAGCTGGACGGAAAAAAGCAAATCGCGCACCATCTTGCGCAGGACGGCCACCTGGGCGGCATCTTTCTGTCCAAAAAACGCGCGTTCGGGAGAGAAGATGTGGAACAGCTTCGCCACCACTGTGGCCACGCCGCGAAAGTGACCCGGGCGCGATGCTCCATCCAGCCGCTCGCTCAATCCTGCGACTTCGACGAAGGTGCTGGCGCCCTCCGGATACATCTCCTCGGACGAAGGCGCAAAGACCAGCTCAACACCCGCGGCCTCGAGTATCCGGCAATCCTCCTCCAGGCCTCGCGGATAGGCGGCAAAGTCTTCTTTGGGTCCGAACTGGGTTGGGTTCACGAAGATGGAAACCGCGACCGCATCGCAGCTTGCCTGCGCGGCGCGGACCAGGGAGAGATGGCCCTGGTGCAGGGATCCCATGGTGGGCACCAGCCCCAGTGTCTTACCAGCAGCACGGATGCGGGCGCACGCACTCCTGGTTTCAGCGATGGTCTTCAGCACCACCATTGCGCTAGGCCTTGAGTCTGGCCGTGCCTTCTTCCCGGAGCAGGGCCGCCAGCGCCTCTTTGCCCAGATGGTAGCTTTCCTCTTCGCCGGGGAATTGGTGCCCTTCCACATCGCTGCGGTAGCGATGGACCGCATCCGTGATCAAGGCCGCGGCGTCACCGTAACGGCGTACGAATTTCGCGGGAGCGGAGAAGGACAGGTTGATGAGGTCGTGCAGCACAAGTATCTGCCCATCGCAGTGCGGCCCGGCGCCGATGCCGATGGCCGGGATGTGCAAGGCAGCCGTGATGCGCTGCGCCACTTCCATGGGAATGCCTTCCAGCACCACCGCGAACGCGCCGGCTGCTTCCAGAGCCAGCGCATCTTTCACCAGGTGATGGATGGCGCTGACTGACTTGCCCTGGACCCGGTAGCCGCTCATGCGGTGGACGGATTGCGGGCGTAAGGCCGAGGTGCGCCACCACCGGAATCTCAGCCTCGGTGAGCCGTCTGACCAGGTCAAGGCGGCTTGCTCCGCCTTCGATCTTGACTGCCTGGGCGCCGGCTTCTTTAACGAAACGTGTCGCGTTGGCTACCCCTTCCGCAGTCGTCACCTGGTAGGACCCGAAGGGCATGTCGGCGACCACCATCGCGTGTTTGACCGCCCGCCGTACGGCGCGGGTGTGCAGCAGCATCTCGTCCATGGTGACGGGGAGTGTGTTGTCATAGCCCATGACCACCATGGCCAGGGAATCTCCCACCAGGATGAAGTCGACGCCCGCCTCGTCCACCAGCCGTGCGGTGGCGTAGTCGTACGCGGTGAGGGCGACGATGGGTCTCCCGTGAGTTTTCTTATCTTGAAGGGATTGAATGGTTACCGGTGCGATCCGGGTGGCGGGCGCGGACTGATCCGCGCGTGCGGAAATGCGTGAGGCTCATGGCCGACTCCAGTGCAACTCCCATTTGGGATGCTGCCCGATCGGTAGCCCGGTTGAAGGGCCACCGCAGCTGAGTATACGCCTCGAGCTACGCTCCCGGCAAAGTCGCCGGGGGCAGGAAGTACTGCTTTCCTTTGATCGGTTCGGAGAGCCGCTTGAGCAGCAACGCCAGATCCTGGGGGCGGTTTACGAAGTCGATCTCCGAGGTATCGACCACCAGCAGATCGCTGGCCGTGTAGTGGAAGAAAAAGTGCTCATAGGCCTTCGCCACCTGCTCGATATAGGCGTCACTGATGGCTTGTTCCTGGCTGATGCCCTTGCGCTTGAGGCGCTGCTTCAGCACCTCGGGGGAAGCGTGCAAATAAATCACCAGGTCCGGCGTCGGCACCTCGCTGCGGAAGATCTGGTAGAAGCGGTTGTAGAGGGCCAGTTCCGCATCCGTTAAGTTGATGTAAGCGAATAGCTTATCCTTCTCGAAGAGGTAGTCGGCCACCATCGGCGGAGGCTCGCTGCCGGCCAGATCTTTCGCCGCCTGGCGCATCTGGTCGTACCGCTCCACCAGGAACCACATCTGGGTAGCGAGCGCCATGCCGCTCAGTTCCTGATAGAAGCGGTCGAGAAAGGGGTTGTTCTCAGGCTCCACGATGTGGAGCGCCTGCAGGTTTTCGGCCAGAATCCGGGCCAATGTAGACTTGCCAACGCGAATCGGTCCTTCGATGGCGATGAATCTGGGCGCCTCAAACAGCTCTGCCATGGCGATGCCCTTTTAAAAGTATTCTTAGCGAAGAAAAGCCGAAGATACCATGAGCCGATGCATGCCGCCACCCTACATTTACACTCTGGAAGCATGCTTACCAAGCTGGTCTCCGCGGGTCTGCTAACCGGGCTTACGGCCGGGGGGTATGCCTATGCCGCGAAATGGCCTACCTCGCAGCTCTTCGGACGCACCGTGGTCGCCGGCTCCGATATTCAGGAAGTCGCGCTCACCTTCGATGATGGCCCGAACGATCCCTACACCCAGCAATTGCTTGATTTGCTCGCTCGCCGCCAGGTACGTGCGACCTTCTTTCTGATGGGCAGCTATGTACGCCGGCATCCTGAGATTGCCCGGGCGATACGCGAGGGCGGCCATCTGCTGGGGAACCACACCATGACCCATCCCTCACTGCTCTGGGAGCGGCCCGAGCGGGTCCGGGAAGAGCTGGTAAGTTGCAGTACCGCCATCGAGGATGCGACCGGCGAAGCAGTGAAATGGTTTCGACCGCCTTTCGGTGCCCGCCGCCCTGATGTGCTGCGCATCGCGCGCAGAGCTTGGCCTCACTCCGGTCATGTGGAACGTCACCGCTCACGACTGGGATGCGACCGACTTTGAGGCCCTGGCAGCACGAATCCAACGCGGCATTCACCTCAACCAACGCCTTAATAGAAGCAGCAACATCCTGCTGCACGACGGCGGCCACCGGCGGCTGGGAACCGACCGCTCCATCACGCTCACGGCGACCTGGCTCCTGCTCGAAGCATGGGCAGGCAGCGGCTTGCGCACGGTCACCGTAGACGCCTGGGCAATAGCAGAAGCACGGGACCGGACGCCGGGGAAAGAAACCGCAGGTCCCTCCACTACGCTTCGCTCCGGTCGGGATGACAATTCTGTTTGCCCGTAGTCAGGCGTGAAAGCTTGCGCCCATTGCAAGAGAATTGTCATCCCGACCGGAGCGAAGCGTAGTGGAGGGACCTGCGGTTTCTTTCCCCGGCACCGCGCACCTCATTGCTGTCGCGTAGGTCAAACGCGGACCGAAAGCATCGCCGCGAACGCCTTGCGAGCCGCCTCAACCGTGAAGTCAATGTCGGCGTCGGTGTGAGCAGTACTGAGGAATGCCGCTTCAAATTGCGACGGAGGAAGCCATACCCCCTGATCCAACATCGCCCGATGGAACCGCCCAAAAGCTTCCGTATCCGATGCTGCCGCACTAGCAAAGTCGTTGACCGGCGCAGCGGTGAAGAACCACGTGACCATGGAACCGGCCCGGTTGGTTTCCACTGCGATCCCCGCGTCCCGTGCTGCTCCGGCAACGCCCTGAGCGACCGCCGCCGTATGTTTCTCCAGCCCGGCATACACTTCCACCGCATGGCCGGCCAGGTAACGCAGCGTAGCAATCCCGGCCGCCATCGCCAGCGGATTGCCGCTCAACGTCCCCGCCTGGTAGACGGGACCGAGCGGCGCCAGCAAGTCCATCATCCTGGCTTTCCCGCCAAAGGCCGCGCAGGGCAGCCCACCGCCGATAATCTTTCCCAGGCAGGTAAGGTCAGGGTCGATGCCAAAGACCTGCTGCGCTCCCCCTAGTGCCAGGCGGAAGCCGGTCATGACCTCGTCGAAGATCAGCAGGCTTCCTGTCTCCCGGGTAATTCGTCGCAAACCCTCCAGATATCCGGGATGAGGGAGGCACGCAGCCCATATTGCCCACCACCGGTTCCACGATCACGCAGGCGATCTCATCCGGATGTTTAGCGAAAGCCTCCTCGACCGCCGCCAAATCGTTAAAGGGCAGCGCTAGCGTCCAGTGGGCAATCTCCTGCGGCACCCCGGCCGAACCGGGCAGCCCGAAGGTGGCCAAGCCAGATCCAGCCTTAACCAGCAGTCCGTCCGAGTGCCCGTGATAACACCCCTCAAACTTGATCACATATTTTCGACTGGTAAACGCCCGCGCCACGCGGATCGCGGACATCGTCGCTTCCGTGCCCGAGCTGACGAAGCGCAATTTTTCGATCGAGGGCATGGCGGCTGATCACCAACTCCGCCAGGTCGGCTTCAGCGGCAGTCGACGCTCCGAAGCTTGCGCTCCGTTCCGCTGCCCGTTGGATCGCCTCCACCACCAGCGGGTGAGCATGGCCCAGGATCATCGGCCCCCAGGACCCGAAGTAGTCGAGATAGCGATTGCCATCGGCATCCCAAAGGTAAGCACCCTCGGCTCGCACCAGGAACGGTGGATCTCCCCCGACCGCACGAAATGCGCGCACCGGCGAATTTACGCCCCCGGGCAAGTAGCGCTCTGCGCGCCGCTGCAATTCTCTGGATCGACTCAGTTCTCGGTGCAAAACCAATCCCCTTCCGCTCCAGTATAGGGGAATAGGTACATCTGCCTGCGCCCCACGGGCGATGGTAAACTGGCAGTTCTCGGGGATACATTTCATCCAATCCAAACGCGCCTGCCTCTTGGTCGGTACGGTATCCCAGCGAAATTGGAAACGCCTTGCCAGATTCGACCCGCAAATCCGCCCAACCCCCCACCACCTATGCCTCGGCGGGAGTAGATCTTTCCGAAGGAGACCGTACCAAGCAGCGCATCAAGTACCTTGCGCAAAAGACCTTCAACAAGCAGGTGCTGGGCGATATCGGCGGCTTCGGCGGCCTCTTCCGGCTGGATATCGCGAAGTACACTGACCCGATCCTGGTTTCCAGCGCAGATGGCGTGGGCACCAAGCTGAAAGTTGCCTTTGCCCTGGGCATGCATCACACCGTCGGCGCCGACCTGGTCAACCACTGCGTCAATGACATCGCTGTGCAGGGCGCGACGCCGCTTTTCTTTCTCGACTACCTGGCCATCGGCCAGCTGGACGGCGAAGTGGCGCAAACCGTGGTGAGCGGGGTAGCCGAAGCCTGCCGCGCCAACGGCTGCGCTCTCATCGGAGGCGAGACAGCACAGATGCCCGGCTTCTACTCCGATGGCGAGTACGATCTGGCCGGCTTTATCGTCGGTGCCGTGGACAAGGAAAAACTGATCACCGGCAGCAACATCCAGGTGGGCGATGTGCTCATCGGCTTCCCTTCCACCGGCTTGCACACCAATGGCTATTCCCTCGCCCGCAAGCTCTTTTTTGAGGTTGCCGGCTACGCGCCCAACCAATACGTCAACGACTTGAAGGACAAAGCCGGGGCCGCCCTGATGAAGGTGCACCGCAGCTACCTGGCGGTGATTAAAAAGCTTACCGCCGCCGACCTGGTGGTGGGCATGGCCCACATTACCGGGGGCGGCATTACAGAAAACCTGCCCCGCATATTGCCTAAGACCATCTCCGCGGTCATTGAAACCACCGCATGGACGCCGCCTCCCATCTTCGCCCACTTGCAACAACTAGGCAGCGTCGAGCAGGAAGAGATGCTGCGCACCTTCAACATGGGTATCGGGCTGATCGCCGCCGTGCCGGCGGACAAGTTCAGGCGGGCAAAATCGATGCTTGACCGGGCCGGAGAGAAGTTCTGCGTCATCGGCCGTACCGTCAAGGGGGACCGCAAGGTCATCTACACATGACCCCGGGGAGTGAGGAGTCACCGCGGACCCACCGCTTGGGGATCCTGCTTTCTGGACGGGGATCGAACTTTCTCGCCATCGCTGAGGCCATCGCTCAAGGCCGCGTGGAGCACACAGAGATCGCGGTGGTGATTTCGAACCGCAGCGACGCGCCCGGAATCGCCGCCGCCCGGAGCGCGGGATTCCCAACCCAGGTGATCGAGGCGCGAGGACGGCAACGCGCCGAACATGATGCCGAGATCATCGCCGGCCTGCAGGAGCATCAGGTCGACCTGGTCTGTCTCGCCGGGTATATGCGTTTGCTGTCAGCGCAGTTCGTGCGTGCCTTCCCGCAGCGGATCCTCAACATCCATCCTTCGCTGCTGCCGGCCTTTCCCGGCCTTGACGCGCAGCGCCAGGCGCTCGAATACGGAGTCACAGTCTCCGGTTGCACGGTACATTTCGTTGACGAAGAGTTGGACCACGGCGTCATCGTGCTGCAAAAGACGGTGCCAGTCCTGCCGGAAGACGACGAGCGCGCACTGTCTGCACGCATCCTCGCCCAGGAGCATGTGGCCTACACGGAGGCCATCGCCCGCGTGCTCTCCGGCAAGTACCGCATTGCCGGACGGCGCTATCTGCCGCTCTGACTCAGACAGAAACCGAGTGCGCTTCGGCCAGCGTGAGTTTGGCCGTCATCTTTCGCGATCCACGGAAGAAAGTCACGGTAACTGTATCGCCTGCCTGGTGGTGGTCCATGATCTCCGAAATATCCTGCGGACTGGTCACCCGGTCTTCGTCAATTGCGACGATCAGATCGCCCCCCAGATAAATCGGCGTATTGCCCAGGTAGGCCTGCTGAGTGCCGCCCCGCAATCCAGCGTGCTCCGCTGCTCCTCCGGGAATGACCTTCTGTACCAGCACACCGTAATCAGCCGGCAATCCAATCTGCTCCGCGAGATCAGGCCCGATAGCCAGCGACGCGATGCCCAGCGAAGGCCGGCGCACGCGGCCGTACTTGGTGTAATCCGACAGCACCGCCTTGATGGTGTCCACCGGGATGGCGAAACCAATGCCCGAGCTCTGTTCCGCGCCGCCAGTGGCGATCAAGGTATTCATGCCAATGACCTCACCGCGCGAGTTCAGCAGCGGGCCACCGGAATTGCCAGGATTGATAGCTGCATCGGTCTGCAGTGCGTTCTCGATGGTCGCGCCCTGCGGCTCGCGCACCGAGCGGATGGAGCTGATGATCCCCGTCGTCATGGTGCCGTTCAAGCCAAAGGGATTGCCGATGGCGTAGACATTTTGACCAACCTGCAGGTCCGTTGATTCGGAAAGCACAGCCGGGGTGAGGTTGGGGGCATTGATCTGCAGCAGCGCAAGATCATGTGCCTTGTCCTGCAGAACGATCTGCGCCGGATATTTATGCTTGTCGCTGAGCGTTACCTCCACCTTCTGCGCATTTTCAATCACGTGGAAGTTGGTAAGGATGCGGCCGTCTTTGCTGAGGATAAAGCCCGAACCCTGCCCCGACTGAGGCACGACTCCATAAAAAAAGTCGAATGCCAGTGCGGAGGAAGTTACGTTTACCACCGAAGGCAGCGTCCGCTTATAGACCGCAATGCGATTGGTTTCCTCTGCGGTATAGGCGGGCTGCGCATCGGCCACAGTGAGCTGCAGAGGAGATTGGCGCCAGATTTTCGGAAGCGGAAGATTGCCGGTCCCCCGGAAGTTGCTGTACGAGGTGAGATAGACAAATGCGCCTACCAGCAAGACAATTAAAATGACCGAACGAATCTTCATAACCAGCTAACTTCTATTAGATCATTTCCGTCTTATATTGGGCGCACTGCGCCAGCTCCCGGTAGATCTCTTCCACCCTCCTGCGTGTCTCCTCAATAGAACCCGAATTGTCGATAACATACTCGCAGCGGCCGGCTTTTTCCTGATCGGGAATTTGCACCGCCATCCGCGCGCGGGCGTCCTGTGTAAGCGCCTCTCGCCGCCCGTCAGGCCCATCGTTGGCCATCATGCGCGAGACGAAACGAGCAATCTTCACTTCATCGGGCACAATAACCAGAATGAGTTTGTCGAATCGCTGCACCCAACCCGGCGCCGTGCCCCACTTTTCCGCTTCGAAGATGAGCGCGGATTCCACGATGGCGACACGCTGCGCATCGGCGGCGAAGACACCCCGCATCCACTCCTCTTCCGCGGCGATCACAGCCGGATGGACGATGTGGTTGAGCCTGTCCGCCTGGTTATGTTGAAAGGCCAACTCGGCCAGTGCCTTGCGATCGAGCGAGCCATCGCCGCGGACCACGCCCTGGCCGAATGCCTCGACGATCGCCGCGTAGACCGGCTCCCCCGGCTGCATAAGCTGGCGCCCAAGCTGATCCGCGGAAATCACCGCTGCGCCCAGCTCCTGCAAAGATGCCGGCAACCGTGCTCTTACCGCTGCCCAGACCGCCTGTGAGTCCAACCCGCAGCATCCGCCCGTCCTAAACCGGCAGCCCGCGCCGCAGCTTGGCCGCACGCACGGTGTTGGCCATCAGCATGGCGATGGTGAGTGGCCCGATGCCGCCCGGCACCGGCGTATAGGCCCCCGCCAATGCGAATGCGTGCGGATCCACATCGCCCACAATCGTGGAGCCCTTCTGCAGGAACAATTCCTCGCGGCGGGCATCCCCGGCGAAAAATCGCTCAAACTCCGCCCGATCGATAACCCGATTAATGCCCGCGTCCAGTATCGTGGCGCCCGGCTTCACCATGGAGGCCGTTACCAATCCCGGCTTGCCGATGGCGACCACCAGAATGTCCGCTTGCCGGGTGAACGAGGCCAGGTCGCGCGTCCTGGAATGGCACACGGTAACCGTCGCATTTTCCGCCAGCAGAAGGATTGCGGTGGGTTTTCCCACGATGTCACTGCGCCCAACCACCACCGCATTCTGGCCCGCAATCTGTAAATGGCTGCGTTTCAGAATCTCGATGATCCCCGCGGCCGTGCAGGGCGGCAGTGCCGGTTGGCCGGTCTGCAAGCGGCCGACGTTGACCGGATGAAACCCATCGACGTCCTTGTCCGGGCTCACCGCTTCCAGCAGCGTCTTGGCCTGAACATGGGACGGCAACGGCAGTTGAATCAGGATGCCGTCAATATCCTCACGAGCATTCAAATCCCCGATCAGTGCCAGCATCTCCTCGGTAGTGACCGTCTCCGGCGGGGTAATCAGTTCGCTGAAGAGTCCCAGCGCCTCGCAGGTCTTGACCTTGCTGCGCACATAAATCTCCGAGGCAGGTACATGCCCTACCAGCACTGCCGCCAGCCCGGGCCGTATGCCCTGGAGCGCCAGCCGCTCTACTTCCGCCCTGACCTCCGCCTTGATTTCAGCGGCGATCGCGGTTCCATCCAGAACTTTAGTCATGCACCATCCTTGCTGCTGCGCTCATGGTAAATGGCCCGGCTGGCTGGTGAGCGTGAGGCGGCCTGCCAGGGACTGATCTAAACTCTTGGCAGGTCGTGCCCATGCTTTCTAAGACTCTGCTCGAAATCCTGGTTTGCCCCGTTTGCCATCACTCGCTCACCGCAGGTCCCGACAGCGCCTTGCATGCATGGCTGCATTGCACTGGCTGTGGCCGCTACTATCCAGTGGAGGACGGCATTCCGGTGATGCTCGAAGATCGCGCGACGCCCCAACCGCCGCACTTATAAGGGGTAAAACTACTTTTCTCTGCTCACCCCCTGCCAGAAAACCAGTCTATTTCTACATAGAACCTGATGAGGAGAGTGCGGAGAGGAAAGCGAGTCGGCTTGATTCCCGGCATCCGGGAGGGGTCGACGGGCAGCACAATCCAATTAGCTTTGGACATGCCACTTTTGGAACCGCTTTCCCAGAAACGATGCGTTGCATGGAAATGTGCGATTGCTAGCCAGGCCGTTCTCGCCCAAATCATTCCCGCGTCCGATACATCCAGCAGAGCAGTTCAGCATCAAATGAGCAGGGTTGTGGTGTTGTTTGCTCTGCTCAGGCGACGCAACGGTGGAAACTCGCAACCGATCGTGTCGTTACGGGTTCCCATATACAGCTAGTAGACACGAAACTGGTTAGTTTCTGCCTTAGATTGGTTGCACACCCGCCAGGTTCACTGGTTTTGTATGCATCGGTCAGGGCAATGCTGTAGATCGTGCCTGGGTCTCAAGTACTAAGAACCGAGAGAGGACAATACAATGCCGCAAACCACCAAGATCGAAAAATTTTCCGCGCGCGAGCTGTTGAATCTGCGCAACGAGCTCCTGCAATCGGGAATCGATTCCTGGCAGGCAGCTGAAGTCCTCAGCGGCTTTCTCACCGGTCGCGGATACGGCGTAAGCGCTCCAGACGCTCGCAGCGCCGTATCCCGCCTGGAAGAGATGGGCTGCAATCTCGATTGCATGCAAGCCGAACTGGAAAACCTCGCCTTCGTCATGTAGCTCGCGCGGCGCCGGCTCTCACCCCGGCGCCCGTTCCTACTCATTCCCCTTCTCTGCTTCACCCGCCCATATAAGAACAATCACCTCTAAACAGCCTGCGGAAAAGCCGCTGTTAGGTAGGTCTCCGAAGTGACCCTACGGAGTCTGATGTCACAGCAACCTCAAAGGGATAGGACGGGTGCCCCAGGTTCGCCAAGCGTACCTGGGACGAAAACGATGGGGCGAAGCCCCCACGAACGCATTTCCTGGATCCGCAGCCTGTCGCCGGACCCTTCAGAAAGACGAATTTCCTCGAAGTCGTTGAGCGCACTCTTCGGTCAAAAGCTTACATAGGACCCAAAACCCCGTACCCTTCATTCAGGACCCTATAGGCTGTATGGTTACAGACGACGGCTAACTTCCAAGGTGAGGACTACTGTGCGCGAGTTAAATCGTAGAAGCTTTCTTAAAGTGGCAGGGGTGGCGGCAACGGCGGAGACGTTGCTCGGATCGAGGACCCATTTGCTGGGCGAAATTCAATCCGAACCCGCTCCCCCGGTTGCGGCCAACGATCATATTCAGATCGCGCTGATCGGCGCCGGTGGCCAGGGCCAGGGAGATACCAAGGTTGCGTTACAAGTTCCCGGAGTGAAGCTCGTAGCCGTGTCGGATTGCTACAACGGCAGGCTCGAGCACAGCAAGGAACTCTGGGGCAATGACCTCTTCACCACCCGCGACTACAGCGAGGTTCTGGAGCGCAAAGACATCGACGCCGTCATCATCGGCACGCCCGACCATTGGCATAAGCAGGTCGCCGTGGACGCAATGAAGGCCGGTAAGGATGTCTATTGCGAGAAGCCGATGATCCATCTGTATGCCGACGGGCCGCAGATGATCGAGACCGCGCACGCCACCAACCGGATCATCCAGGTCGGAAGCCAGCGCGTGAGCTCAGTGATTTATGCCAAGGCCAAAGAGGTGCTCGCCTCCGGCGCCATCGGAAAACTGAATATGGTGACCGCGCGTTGGGATCGCAACTCGTCCATCGGGGCCTGGAATTACACCGTGCCTCCGGATGCCTCGACCGAAACCTGTGACTGGCCCGCTTTCTGGGCACTGCGCCCAAGATTCCCTATAACGGGGAACACTTTTTCCAGTGGCGCAAGTGGAAGGCCTACGGAAGCGGTGTGGCGGGCGATCTTTTCGTCCACCTCTTCAGCGGAACCCACTTCATCACCGGCTCGCATGGGCCTACGCGCGCCATGGCAACCGGAGGCATACGCTTCTGGAACGACGGCCGCGACGTGCCCGACGTCATGCTGGGTCTCTTTGACTATCCCGAGGGCTTCAATCTGAGTCTGCGCGTGAACTTCGTGGATGGAGGCGAGGAAAACGAAGGGCTGATCTTCACCGGCTCAGAAGGCACGATGGAGATCGCCGGCAACAGCGTCATCGTAAGCCGCATGCCGCTGGAAAAGGAGCCGGGCCTCATGATCGGAACCTTCACCGATGCGATGCAAGCGCGCATTCTTGAGCAGTACCACCAAAAATATCCGCGCACCCATCCCATGGGAGCGCCGCAGCTGGGATACGAGAAATATGTAGCGGCAGCCGGCTACAGCGACAGCTATGACCACTTCAGAAATTTCTTTTCCGCGGTGCGAACTCGCCAACCCGTCGTAGAAGATGCTGTCTTCGGCTACCGTGCCGCGGGAGCGGCCCTGCTCAGCAACCTCAGCTACGACCAGGGCAAGGTTGTCCATTGGGATCCCGAAGCGATGAAGCTGGTGTAGACTTCGCGCATGAATTTCCGCCTGCTTCTGCCGCTGTTCATGGTTTGCGCGACGGGCTTCGCCCAAGGGCCGCGTGCCCGCGCTCTCGGGGTGCCATTCGACGGCAACCCCGGCCCTCTGGATGCAATCACCGATGTCAAAGGGGTGGAAGTAGGCGATACAACGCTCATCCGCGGCGAAGGCAAGTTAGTCGTTGGCCAGGGTCCGGTACGCACCGGTGTGACCGTGATCTTCCCTCGGGGGCGGGCCGATGCCGAGCCGGTCTACGCCGGATGGTTCTCACAAAACGGAAATGGCGAAATGACGGGCACCACCTGGGTGGAAGAATCCGGCTTCCTCGAAGGCCCCGTCGCCATCACCAATACGCACTCGGTTGGTCTGGTGCGCGATTCCGTCATCGCCTGGTCGGTGCAGAGCGGCCGGCTCGCACTGCAGCCCTGGTCCCTTCCCGTGGTCGCCGAAACCTGGGATGGCTACCTGAACGACATCAACGGGTTTCACGTCCAGCAATCGGACGTGTTCTCGGCGCTTAACTCCGCCCAGGCCGGCCCCGTTCCTGAGGGCAACGTAGGCGGAGGAACGGGCATGGTCTGCTACGGGTTCAAAGGCGGAGATGGAACCGCTTCCCGTGTGCTCTCCGCCGAGGCCGGCGGCTATACGGTCGGCGTGCTGGTGCAATGCAATTGTGGCCGGCGCCCACAGCTCACCATCGCCGGCGTGCCCGTCGGCAAGCTCATTCCCGCAGCCCCAAGCAAAGCGACGCTGGACCCCGAAGTGAGGGGCGATGTCGGCTCCATCATCATTGTGGTGGCCACCGACGCCCCGCTCCTGCCCACGCAATTGAAGCGGCTCGCGCGCCGCGCAACCATGGGCCTGGCCCGGACCGGGTCCAGCTCCGGAAATTCCTCAGGCGATATTTTCATTGCCTTCTCTACCGCCAATCGCGGCGCGGGCAAAGAACCTGGTCCGAACTCCGTGCTCACGGTTTCAAACGAGCGCATCAGTCCCTTGTTCCAAGCCACGGTCGAAGCTACGGAGGAGGCGATTGTGAACGCCATGGTTGCTGCCCAAACCATGACCGGCGTGGATGGCCACACCATCGAAGCCCTGCCGCATGACAAATTGACCGAATACATGCAGCGTTCACCCCAAGCCGCCCTCAAGTAGCCAGAGTCGCCATGAAGCGCGCAGCCTTCGCCGTTCAAATGCATTCCGGCTGGGGAGTGCTGGTGGCTGTTTCCGGGGCTCCCCATGCAATCGAAATACTAGCTCGACGGCGCATCGTTACCGCGGATCCCGAAATGCCCGGGACCATCCAGCCCTACCACTATGCGATGAACCTAAAACTCTCTGAGTCCGGCAAACACCTTGCCAACTGCGCGGCGGCCTCGACCCGTCTCGCTGCGGCGGCTATCGCTGATTTGGTCACGGAATTGAACGCGCGCGCATTTCCAGATCGTAGGCACCGCGGTCTTGTTGGCCTCAGGCCGTTCCCTACCGTCGCTCGAAAAGATTCTCGCATCGCACCCGCTCATTCACACTGCAGAAGGCGAATTCTTCCGCCACACCGTTAGCCAGGCTTGTGAGAATTTGCAGATCCCCGTCACGGCGATCAGGCAGCGAGAGCTCGACGAGCGATCGAAGGCGGCATTCGGAAATGCAGCCAGCCGGGTCCGGGGCGGTATCGCAAGCCTTGGAAAGACCATCGGCCCACCTTGGACCAAGGATCATAAAACGGCGGCGCTGGCCGCGGCATTGATCCTGGCATCCGGTGACTCTGTTGGTTGGACAATGCCGCTGGAGACGCCGTAAAGTCTGCCTGTGATCAGAGCACATCTTATTCCCTCATCACTAACGCGCAAAGCTTTGGGCCACGCACAGCTGTCGTCGATGCGCAGGGGGTCTTTACTTACGGCGATCTGCTGGACGCGTCCGCACGGGTGGCAACGGCGCTGCTTGCCGGCCGCGGCGACCTGGAGCAAGAGCGGGTAGGGTTTCTGGTGACCCCGGGCTTTCCGTGGGTGGCGATCCAGTGGGGCATCTGGCGAGCGGGTGGCATTGCCGTCCCACTACCGCTTAACTCCCCACGCCCTGAGCTGGAATACCTGGTCGACGATACCGGGGCATCGGCACTGGTGTTCGATACTCCGGCAGCTCCGCTTGTGGAGCCGATTGCCGCAGCCCGTGGCCTCCGCGCGTTTCCTTATGACCAGCTTCCCATTTACCCATTAGCTCCATTGCCGGAGATCTCGAGCGAGCGGCGCGCCATGATTCTCTACACCAGCGGCACGACCAGCAGGCCCAAGGGCGTGGTCACGACCCACGCCAACGTTGCTGCGCAAATCAAGAGCCTGGTGGAGGCCTGGGAATGGTCTGCGAACGATCGCATCCTGCTTTGTTTGCCGCTGCACCACGTGCACGGGATCATCAACGTGGTTGGTTGTGCGCTGTGGTCGGGCGCCACCTGCGATATGCTGCCGCGCTTCGAGGCCAATGCCGTGTGGGACCGCATCGCCGGCGGCGAGCTGACTTTGTTCATGGCGGTGCCCACGGTTTACACCAAGCTCATCGCCGCCTGGGATGCGGCTTCACCTGAGCGCCGGAAGGAGCTAAGCCAGGCGTGTCCGCAGGCTTCGCTTGATGGTCTCTGGCTCAGCCGCGCTGCCGGTGAGCACGCTCGCGCGATGGAAGGAAATCAGCGGTCACACGCTGCTTGAGCGCTACGGGATGACCGAGATTGGCATGGCGCTGTCGAACCCGTTGCGAGGGGAGCGCGTGCCGGGAAGTGTAGGAACGCCGCTACCTGGCGTCGAGCTGCGGCTAGTCGAAGAGCATGGCAATCCCGTTGGTCCGGGAATACCGGGTGGGATCGAAGTCCGCGGTCCAGCGGTGTTCACGGAGTACTGGGCCAGACCAGACGCGACCCGCGATGCCTTTCGCGATGGCTGGTTTATCACTGGCGATACCGCGGTTGTCGAGAACGGTATCTACCGCATCCTTGGTCGAACGAACATCGACATACTCAAGACTGGTGGCCACAAAGTATCCGCTCTGGAGATCGAAGAGGCGCTGCGCCGGCATCCCGCGATTGCCGAGTGTGGAGTGGTCGGAATACCCGATGCCGAGTGGGGCGAGCGCGTCGCCGCGGCGGTGGTGCTGAAAGATGGCGATGTTCTCGATCTGCAATCCCTTCGCACCTGGGCGAGGGAATTGCTGGCGCCTCACAAGCTGCCTTCGCGGCTGCTGGTAGTCGATGCGCTTCCGCGCAATGCGATGGGAAAGGTAATGAAGCCCGCCCTGGCCGCGCTATTTCAAACCAAAGGCGACCCCGTCGCTTGATAGGTCACCGCAGAAAGCTAATTTCTGGACGAGTATGACTCTTAGCCGTCCCTTCGGGACGGCTGAACGTCCCAGGAGGCCGACGTTCATGAGTTGAGGTGATGGACAGATCAACGACGGCCAAGTTCGTCTTGATGTAGCTTTGGTTGGTACGCACCGAGGTGATGAACAAACATGAGCGATCTTTCCCGTCGCGACTTCATTCTCACAGGCAGCGCCGCACTGACTTCCTACTTGGCAAAGGCAGAAGCAGCACCTACGCCATTGACCGCAGGCGAAGTAGTGGACCGTATCCGCAAGCAAGTAGGAATTCCCTGGCGGGCACAAACCGTCGATCAAATCGTTGCCGGGAGTGAGAACACGCCGGTGCACGGAATCGCCACCACCATGATGGCGACTCTGGACGTGGTAGAACGGGCTGCCGCCGCCGGTAAGAACATGATTATTACCCATGAAACACCCTTTTACCTTCACCAGGATCACACCGAAGACATCAAGGACGACCCAACCTTGCGCTACAAATTAGACTTCATACGCAAGAACGACATGGCCATTTTTCATTTCCATGATCACTGGCATGCTCGCAAGCCCGACGGCATTGCTACTGGAATGATGATGCAGCTTGGTTGGGAGAAAAATGTTGATCCGGATAACGTGAAGCAATTCACTTTCCCTGGAGTGCCTCTGGCGCATTTCTGCAAGGAGATGCAGCAGAAGCTAAAAGATCGCACGATAAGGGTCGTTGGTGATCCGCGAATGCCGGTCAAGCGAGTTCTTGTGAGTTGGGGATTTGTGAGCAGGATGCCAGGCATCTCCCTTTTCGCTCGTCCGGATGTCGACGTATTCATCGCCGGGGAGACGCGTGAGTGGGAACTGGTAGAGTACGTGCGCGACAGCATAACGGCAGGCAATAAGAAGGCGCTGATCCTGCTTGGGCACGTGGTCTCGGAGCAAGGCGGCATGATCTATTGCGCTGACTGGTTACGATCCTTCATTTCTGAAGTTCCGATCGAGTTCATTCCAACCCGGGAACCCTTTTGGACCCCCGATCACCCCATTGAGATCTAAGTGAAGCCCTCGAGCCTTCTGGGCATGAGTCAGTCTCCTAACAGAACCCAATAGGAACGGGACGGGTGCCCCAGGTTCGCCAACCTGCCCCGGCTTGCCGTGGGCGCGTACCTGGGCCGAAAAAGATGGCGAAGCCCACCACAGTTTTTTTGAAATCGATCAGCTAGGCAAGGAAAGAAACTGTTCCCCAAGCCAACTTTGGCATCCTAACTACTGCTTCCGAAATGAGTCTGGACGATTACCCGCATGATCAACGATCTTTGGTACAAGAACGCCATTATTTACTGCCTATCGATCGCCACCTACCTGGATGCGAATGGCGATGGTATTGGCGATTTTCAGGGCCTCATGAGCCGTCTTGATTACCTGCAGGGCATCGGGGTTACGGCCCTCTGGCTGATGCCCTTTCAGCCGTCCCCGGGCAGGGATGACGGTTACGATGTTGCAGATTACTACGGAGTGAATCCTCGCTTCGGTACGCTGGGAGATTTCGTCGAGTTCACCAAGGGCTGCCGTCAGCGTGGACTGCGCGTCATGATCGACTTGGTAGTCAACCACACGTCGGACCAGCATCCCTGGTTTCAGGAAGCGAGGCGCGACCCCAAGTCCAAGTATCGCGACTGGTATGTGTGGTCGAAGAAGAAACCAAAGAACGCTGCTTCAGGGGTCGTATTTCCGGGTGTCCAGAAAAGCACCTGGACCTATGACGAAGTCGCCAAAGCTTACTACTTTCATCGCTTCTATGATTTTCAACCGGATCTCAACACTGCCAACCCCGAGGTCCAGGCAGAGATTCTCAAGATCATGGGGTTCTGGATACAGCTCGGCGTTTCCGGCTTCCGGATGGACGCTGTTCCCTTTGTCATTTCCTCAAAGGGAGCCAAGGTAACCAAACCGGAGGAAGACTACGAAATGCTGCGCACCTTCAGCCAGTTTCTAAGCTGGCGAGAAGGAGACGCGATCATCCTTGGCGAAGCCAACGTGTTGCCGGACACGGATATGCGCTATTTCGGCACCGCCGGCGAGCGAATGCAGATGATGTTCAACTTCGACGTCAATCAACATCTATTTCTGGCCATGGCCACCGCGGATAGCCGGCCCTTGAAGAAGGCCATGCTGTCCACGAAGCGGCGGCCCGCGACCGCACAGTGGGGCCAGTTTCTTCGTAATCACGACGAGCTCGATCTCGGCCGCCTCGAAGAGGAGCAACGCAAGGCCGTCTTCGCGGCCTTTGGACCAGACCCCGATATGCAGTTATACAATCGTGGCATTCGCCGTCGCCTGGCGCCGATGTTAGAGGGAGATCGCAGGCGGTTGGAGCTTGCCTATAGTCTGATGATGACGTTACCCGGAACTCCCGTTATCCGCTACGGAGACGAAATCGGGATGGGTGACAACCTCAAACTGCCGGAGCGCAACTGCGCCCGTACGCCCATGCAGTGGTCCACGGAGCCGCATGCAGGCTTCACCAAAAGCGACCAGCCAATCATGCCGTTAATCAGCTCCGGCCCTTACGGTTTCGAGCACGTCAACGTCGCTGCGCAGCGTCGCGATCCGGATTCATTGCTGGATTGGATGGAGCGCATCATTCGCATGCGTAAGGAAGTGCCCGAGATAGGCTGGGGCGACTTTTCCTTCATCTCCGCGCAAGCCGCGGAAGTACTCATCATGCGCTACGACTGGCGCAACAATTCGGTGCTTTGTGTCCATAACCTTAGTTCTAAGCCTCGCGAGGTAAGCTTTTCGGTTACTAATGGTCAACAGGAAGCCTGTACCTTAGTTAATCTTCTATCGGAAAACCACAGTCAGCCGGTGGCCGGGGACAAACACCGGATTCTACTCGAACCCTATGGTTACCGGTGGTACCGCGTTTGCGGTCTCGATTACCTGCTCAATCGCAGCCCAATGTGACCAGATTGCGGACAAAATCAAACAAATGGCTCGCCGCTCTCGAAAAACTCGCATCCTAGTACTTACTAGGGGCGTAGGTTGACTTAGAAAGCCTCTTGAAAGAAGGTCGAGAATCCGCATGAAAAATATTTTGGCTGCTTCGCTGGTCGGTATCACTCTTGTTTGCGTTAACCCCGCTAAGGGGGCGGACATTTCCAAGCTGGACGCACGAATCGATGCTGCGCATGACGTTTTGCACGAGTTAATGACCACGCCGGACAAGGGTATTCCCTTTGACATTGCGGCTAAGGCCCATTGCATAGCAGTTATCCCTGGGTACAAGAAAGGCGCTTTCATCGTGGGCGCGCAGTACGGTCAGGGCGTAGCCACCTGTCGCACCGCCACCGGTTGGAGCGCGCCGGTTTTCATCCAATTGACCGGAGCCAGTTTCGGATTGCAGGCGGGTGGTCAGTCCACCGACCTCGTTTTGGTTGGCGTCAACCGTCGAAGTCTGGATGATCTGCTGAAGGATAAAGTGAAACTGGGTGGCGATATTGCCGCGTCGGCAGGCCCCGTAGGCCGCGATTCGCAAGCTTCCACCACGGAACTCGCGAACGCCGAATTCCTCACCTATTCTCGCAGCCAGGGACTGTTCGCTGGGGTCGACCTGACCGGCGACGAGGTTCACCAGAACACAGCTGATACAGAAGCCTATTACGGCAAAGACCTTCCCTATAAGACCATCTTGAGTGGCGCGGTTCCCACCCCCGCTTCGGCGCATCACTTCGTTGCCACAGTCAACGAAATGTTCCGCAGAGGCAGGGCTGACAGGGCGTCGCGATAGAGAAACAGCTATTGTGGCAGAACGCTATTGTTGTGGAATGAATGATTAACTTTAAGAAGGGGGAGCGGAAGGCGCTCCCCTTTCTCTTTGCTTGCCGCTCGAACTGGGCCCGGTAAGTCTGGTCTTCGAAGGCTACGGGCTCAAGAGTGTGTGTGAGAACTAACAAAACCTAGACCTTTGAGCGGGAGCCGGGGCGCACCGCAGATCCCTCGGCTGCGCTCGGGATGACAAAGGGTGGGGTGACACTTCCATAGATGGTGGTTGCTAAATAGGCGCTGACGAAGACGCCGCGCCTCCTCTCTGCCCAGCGTCCGTTTAGCAGCCGTCATCTATGGAAGCGCTGCCCTCCCCTTTGTCATCCCGAGCGCAGCCGAGGGATCTGCGGTGCGCCCCGGCTCCCGCTCAAAGGTCTAGGTTTTGTTAGTTCTCACACACACTCTTCAGCCCGTACGTAAGCGATTGAATCCGGAAAACCGGCGCGGTAATTCCTTCACCCCACCTAATGGGAAATCGCATTTTCCAACGATGGCGTTACTTCGGGCACCGAAGGTGCACCCGATGCCAGGCTGGCCTGCAGAAGAGTTTGAGCCAACGTAGTGCACACCAGTTTCTCTTCGCCGCCGCTGATCTCCGTCGCAGCTTTAACCGGATCTTCCGGGTAATTCCACAACCCAATAATGATTTTGAGCTTAGGCTGCTGCATGCGCAGCCTTCTGTAGATACCGCGCGCATGCGAAATGGCGTACGGCGGCAGGGCAGACAGGAAAACGACTTCAGGTTCGGCGTTGATAGCTTCTGCCAGCATTCGATCTACGCTTCCAATCGGGATCGCTATCGTTGAGTAACCAGCTCGATCCAGCAATTGGGCCAGCATGATGCCGACGATCTCATCCGCGTCGTCGCGAACCGGAAGGCAGGCAACTTTTTTAGAAAGTACAGCCGCGATCCCGGCGGTTCTGGGGTCGTCTTCCCTAAGGCTAAATTCTTCCACCAGGTCTTTTGTAGTTTGCGTGATAAAGTCGACCGTCGAATCGTCGAGTGCGTTACGATGGCGATCTTGTTCAGCCAGGTTGAGCGCGGGAATCAACACCGTGTCATAAAGGTCTTCCAGCGAGTTGGCCTTCAGGTGGGCTTCAAGTACCTGGCTGGCTTCGCGCTGGTCATTAGCCAACAAGCGCTGATAATAATGCGCTCCCGGTTTCATGACCGGCTGATCTCCGAGAAGAACAGCTAGAAATTGCAGACTGGGGACGTATGCGCCCACGACCACCAGGCAGACCGTGAGAGGCACGGAGAGGATCAGGCCAATCGGTCCCCATATGAGCGCCCAGAAAATCGCTGCGACCAGAATTGCTAGCGAGGACAGCCCGGTGTGCTTACCGTAAACCAACGGTTCGAGCAAATTCGCGGTGACTAATTCCAGGCAAAAGAAGATAGCCATGATGAGCAGCGTCTTCGTCCAGCCGTTGAAAACTGCCACGGACAACGCGGTAGGAAGCAGAGCGCCGATGGGCGCGCCAATATAGGGAATAAACCGCAGAAGCCCGGCCAGCGCTCCCCACAACAGAGCGTGAGGCAGTTCGATAAAGTGCAGTGCAACAAAAATGATCAGGCCAAAGCCCGTATTTACCAGCGACTGTAACGAGAGATACCGGCTGACACGATGGCTGGTATCATCCATCGCCTGCGTCATGAGCTGCAGATGTCCTTGTCCGCTCAGCCGAATAAGACGGTTGCGCAGGTCCTCCCTCTTCAACAGCATGAAGAAGGTGAAAACTACAACCAAGACGACAGAAACGGTTACGCCCAACGCACCGCTGAGCGCGTCTAGCCGCCCTTGACTGCCCCCAACCTCCCGCACAGAAACAGGTTGGCTGGGTGATCCCAGGGCCGTCGCCCCATGCCCCTGATTGCCGGTAAAGCCTAAGCTCAAATCGCTAATCTGCTTGCTTAGGTTATCCAGCTCTCCTCGCGCCCGGGTGAAGTTCGTTGTCTTCGACTGTTGGACCGATTGAATCTTGTCCTGAATGTTTGTCGTATACGCCGGTAGAGCCTCGGTCACTTCAACTAACTGCATGAAAACGGTCCAGCCGGCGGACCCCAAAACCGCCCCCGCTGCAAGTAAGACGGCCGGAATGGCCACTATCCGGGGTATCCGGATTCTTTCCAAACATGTGACTAGGGGAGCCAGCACGAAAGTCAGCAGCATGGCGAGGGCCAGCGGCAAAACTACCGTTTTCGCCAGGTAGAGCACAGTGACCAGGAGCACCGTAACCACGACAGCCAACAGTTGCGAGAGTACGCGAGATGAGTTCGAGCGGGTCATGAACACCTGACGATCAAAGATTGTGGTGGAACCGGTTCAACAGATGCAAATCCCGCAGGCCGTGTTGCCAACCGGTTGAATGTCTTTTACACGCTCAGCTAGGGAAGAAAAATGGACTACCAGCCTTGGCTCGGAGGTGGCTTCTAGCATCGTATGAAACGGAAGGCAGAATTTATCGCCTGGAGGCCAACCTATGAGCGTAGAGAGTTTGGAAGAGCTGTTCCTGGATGAACTAAAGGATCTCTATTCGGCAGAAAAGCAGATTACCAAGGCACTGCCAAAGATGGTGAGGGCGGCAACGTCACCTGAATTGAAGGATGCTTTTCAGTCCCACCTGGACGAAACCAACGGTCAGATCGAGCGCCTGGAAACGATCTTCGAAATGCTTAAGAAGAAGGGCACCGGGAAGACCTGCGAGGGGATGAAAGGCGTCCTCTCCGAAGGCGCCGAGGTTTTGCAGGAAACCAAAAAGGGAGACCTTCGCGACTCCGGCCTTATCACTGCGGCTCAGCGAGTGGAGCACTATGAGATGGCTGGGTACGGAGGCGTTCGGGAATACGCCAAGCTTCTCGGCCAAAAAGAAATCATGGCTCTTCTCGACGCCACGTTGAAAGAAGAAGAGGCAGCTGACAAGAAGCTCACGCAAATTGCAAAAGAGGTGAACGTCGCTGCGTTGAACGGCTCTCCGGCGGAGGAAGAATAGCCGGGTTAGTTCATATTCTCCTGGTCTAGCAAATGTTGAAACTCCGGCGTCGTTCGCAGGGTTGCGAAATCCTTGTCTTCGATGAGGCGTTTGCGGTCGTTAAAGCCCTCATCCATTGCCTTACGAAGGTAGGTGAGCGCCTGTTCCTGCTTTCCCGCCCGGGCAAAGGTCGCCGCCACGAAGTAGTTCATGGCGATCCTTTGTTCACGCGAGCTGCCGGCTTCTATCATCGCCGACCGATTGGGAGCGAACACCGACTCATCAATTTCGAACGCTTTGCGATAGGCCTTCATGCCTTGCTTGTATTTTCCCTCGGCAAAATAGGCGGTCCCAAGATTGCAGAAAATGACTGCACTTTCCTGGGTATGTTTCAGCGCTCGCTTATAAAAGTGTTCGGCGTCATGAAAGTCATGTTGGCCGTAATACACGGCAGCAAGGTTGTTGGAAGCAGGAGCGAAGCGAGGATTGATCGCAAGCGCTGTCTCGTATGCCTTGCGGGCCTCGTCCAGGGCGAACATATGGTGGTAGGCCATGCCTATGCTATTCCAGACCAACGCGGATTTTAGATTGCCTCCCTGGTAGGCGACGATAGCTGCAGCGTACTCTCCGCGGGCCATCAGAATGTCCGCTTTCATCTCAGCGGGTATCGGTTCGAGAGACAGGGTTTTGCGCTGTTGGGCTGAAGCGGACACTTGTTGCGGGGCCGCAGCCGTGGTTTGGGCTGAGGGACTTTGGGGCACTTCTCCCAACAGGCGAACGCTGGCTGAGGTAAGAATTGCCACCGCGCACCAGAGCTTCACGCCGAAGAACGGGAAACTGGGAATCTCACCCATCGCTCGCCTCCTATAAGCCACTTATCTGATCGCGGCGATGCAATCAGACACTTGCGTGATTCATTCTCCTCCCATTCACAATGGAGAGCAATAACCACTCCTGAAGAAATGTCAATAGCCAGTCGGCGCTTGGGGCCGGCTGAAAGCCATACTTGTCCAAATTAGCTTTTTGGCGGTCGGTGGGAGCCCCCTGCTTTAGCAGGGGGAGCGGCGCTTCAGCGTCGCGGAAAGACTCGCACTTCGATAAATCGGGCTTTAGCCCCGGCTTCCCGTGGCCAACGTCATAACGGATACGTCAAACTCGGCTTTTCTCTATGCCAACTGCGATCCTCCTCGTACCCCTTCACAGATCTCTTCCCCCCGAAAGAAACTATGAAGGAGTTCGTGGAGAATCGCGGCCGGCAGGATGAAACTGGACCGCCAGACAAGCATTCCCGAGACTTTCCTGACCGTCGGAACCCAGCCCCATCTCTCTAACATCGACATAGTGGTGGCGATACTCCGAACGTTACAACCTGCCCCGGAAATTGTTAGGGCAGGTTTGCGAACACCTTAAAATTCGGACAAGAGTTCTGGTCGCAGGGGGGGCAGTGCCTGACTCGCCAAGGGCCTGCGACCCCTAAGTTGCGAACTGTCATATAACTGTAACCAGATTGCTATATTTCCTTCTTCATAGCCCTCTGGCAACGGCGAATCCGGGAAGGAAAAAGCATGCGAGGTTTTCTCGAAGCTCTGCGAATTCAGCGGTGGGACGACCACCGTTACTATCATCACAGTCGCATTAATCAGTCGCTCCACTTGCTGAGCGCGCTCAGCTTTCTTACCGCGTACGGTCTGATCTTCAAGAATCCAGCGGCCTCGGCCTTGATTGGCTGGCTGGTAGCGATGGTCAGCCGGCAAGCTGGGCACTTCTTCTTCGAGCCCAAGGGTTACGACCAGGTCAACCACGCCACCCATGAGCACAAGGAGGACATCAAGGTTGGCTACAATTTGCGGCGCAAGATTGTCCTGCTGGCGATATGGGCGCTATCACCGCTGCTTTTGTGGCTAAGTCCGACCCTGTTCGGGATTTTTCCGGAGTACACCGATCGCGCCATCTTCATTCAGCACGTCGGCCAGATCTGGCTGATTGTCGGTTTTGGCGCTCTACTATTCCGCACCGTGCAACTGTTCTTCATCCGCGACGTCCAGACCGGCCTGGTCTGGATGACGAAAATCCTGACCGATCCGTTTCACGACTTCCTGCTCTACTATCGCGCGCCGTTTTACCTTCTGGGGGGCCAACTGATTGACCCCATGGACGATGTAGGCGAGTCCGAAACATTTCTAGCAGTACGCGACGCCTAACAGCCTGGTTGGTGACGGCCGCGTTCGGCCACCACCAGCCATCAGTGACTAAAGTTTCTGCCCCGGCACGATCTATGCCCCCGGGAACTAGAGACGAATCGATCTCTAGTTCCCCGGGGGAGTCTGCGTTATAGCAATCTCCCAAGGAGTGGGACGGGTGCCCCAGGTTCGCCAAGCTGCCCCGGCGTGCCGTGGGAGCGTACCTCGGCCGAAAATGACGGGGCGTAGCCACCACGATCGCTCTTGCTGAATCCCTCCGTAGACTGAAGAGGCACAACCGTCTCATCTTCTTTGACTTCTAAGTCTATGGCGCCGTGAGGTTTCCTGCCGCTCCCATCGGCCCTCTGTCGGATACGGCCACCTCAGAACACGCTGTTGTTACGATCCAGCTTGCTGCGGCACCATCCTCAATATGAACGAGGACCTGAAGATATGCCCGAAATGCAATAAGGCAACGCTGGAACCGACCCTCGACTGCGTTGTTCCGCCCGAAATGATCGGATTGCTGCAAAAGCCAATTCCTAACGGCTCCAACCTACGAGTGATGCCTTACTTTTGCTTAAGTTGCCGCTGTGTCGACTTGTACCCAGTGGGCGCCTGAAGTAGGCGAGCATACCAGCGAACCGCCCACATTGCCCTCTGGACCTGTACGGCGCTCCAGTTCCCGCTCCCCGCCTCAAGTCGAAATGCCGAGGGCGGCAATTCCGCGAATTTGCGAAAGCCTGACCTATCAGTGGAGGCTGTACATCTCCATCACATCCTTGCGCAGCGCATCGCGGCTGGTCGGACGGGTATAGAACATATGTCCGCCGGGATATTCGCGCACGGCTACCCGGCTAACGTCACCCATAATCGGCATCTGGTCCACGGTAAGCAAGGATCCCATGAAGGGGCACGACAAATCGTTCCAGCCGTGGACGATCAGCACCCGTATCTTCGGATCGGCAGCCACGGCTCGCCGCAGATCGTCGACCGAGCCTTTACGCAAATCGTCTCCGCCATCCCAGAGGCGGTTAACCTCGTAGTCGAGCGCGTTGTACCGGGCGTTCACCTTCCATCCCACCGTGGTAGTAACGAAGTTCACCATGGCCGTCGTTGCCGGAGCAATAAAGCTCGCGAGGATCGGGTCGTTCGACCGTTGGTCGGGCGCATACGGAAATGGATCGAACGAGGTCACATTCGAGTCGTACACCGAGCCAATCTTGCCTTGGTCGCGAAACACTTCGCGCAGATATGCGCCTGTCTCGAGTCGGCCTCCGGAACGCTTCACGAACTCCGGATCAAGACCCGTTAGCTCGGTAACGCGCTTCACGATGCGCGGCGTGGCTTCGGGATCGGAGTGGCCCTTCAGCAGGTCGGTCACATACTGGCCCTGGGTATAGCCGATCACCTCCGTCATCGCCTCCGGGGTAAGCTTCTGTTCGCGTTCCAGATGCGCTGCCGCGATGGAGGGAAGAGTCACCATCCACGGAATTGGAGAGAGATCGCCATTATCATTGATGGTCGGGTTCAGATAGGGCGAAACCAGCACCACTCCATTCATGGCTACGCCGAGCTGCGACTGCAAATAATAGGTAATGCGCGGCCCCCGAAAGCCACCGTAGCTCTCGCCGACAAGGTACTTCTTTGAGGCCAGACGATTGTTCTTGAGCAACCAGTCATACACAGTGCGGGACAGATATTCGATATCGGGAGTGGTGCTGTAGAAGAGCTTCTTGGTATCAGCCTCGGGGAGCAGAGAGCGGCTGAAACCCGTGCCGATAGGGTCAATGAAGACCAGGTCGGTGAAGTCCAGCCATGTGCCCGGATTGTCGGTCAGGGTCGTAGGATCAGAGGGGCTGTCACCCTCGTTGCCTGCCCGCAGATGCTTGGGTCCAATGGCCCCGAAGTTGAGGTAGACGGAGGATGCACCCGGGCCGCCGTTGAAAGCAAAGGTCACCGGCCGGTTTTCGCCATCTACCGTATATGCAGTGAAAACAACGTCTCCGCTCTCTTTGCCGTCCTTATCGCGGACCGGCAACGAGCCCACGGTCACGGTGTAGCGCAACGTTTTGCCGTCTAGCGTCATGCTCTGCGAAACATGAGCGTCCGGCGGCAGCGGGGGCAGGGGACTCTTATCCGCGGCTTTCTCAGCCGTCGCAGGCTTATCGCCCGTAGGAGGCGCATCCTTTGGCGCCTGCCCGACGCACGGCGCGACCAGGCAACACAAAGCGATGGCTGCAAAAGGGATGAGACGGAAGCCGTCCGGGAATCTCGCGAAACTCATGTGGATAACATACATCCTGTGCGGAAGTGATTCCTATCGTCTTATAGGAACTCAGGATCATCGTGAAGTCGAACCGTTATCTGGGATTGAATTCGATATGCGGATCGTGACTCTTGATGGGACGAACTTCCCGATAACGGAATTCCAATGATTTGCTCCTGCCTGCCTCTCCGGTTGGGGAACTTATTGTTTTGCCTCGAGGTCCGGATCGGATGCTTCCGCTAGCGCTCTCATGGGGTGTCGATGCTGATAGTCTCTTGCACTTTTACACATTGGAAACGCAGTTGCTGATTCTTCGCAAGTAGCTCGCAAACAAGTATCTGGAGCCTGAGGTTGGTCGCTCGAAGCCCTTCAAGATGCTCTGCCGCATCCGAGTCTTTGGCTGTTTCAGGTAGGACACAAGATTGAGAAATCGATAGACTCATTGTTATGCTCGTTGATCGCGGCCGCGTTTGGGCGGTTCCGTATCTCAGTTCGAATCGATGAGCAGCGGCCGATTTTCTGGCCGGAACACCGACAAGATTGCCGTTAAGCGCAGTCATGATCGCGATGGCTTTTGTCGAGCAATAAGTCGCGTTAGCGATCATGCTGCGGATCACGTTTTAGTTCACGGGTATCAGCACCGGAGCGCCTCTATCCTTTACCAGAAACACCAGGAATTTAGCCGATTCGGTTTGGCTCGCATTTCGGCCCACGGTGTGTATATCATCGGGTCCCTCGTAGAAACTCTGGCCAGGCGTCAGGGTTACTTCCTTTCCACCTTTGACCTGCATCACGATCGAGCCCTCCAGTACATAGATAAACCCATGTGCATTGTGGCGGTGTATAGGGTCGGCAGCACCAGGTGGGTATACGACCGTGATCATCAAACCTTCCTTGCCTGGAATATTCGAGAGGTCTTTCGATGAGATCTCTGTCACCTTAGCGTCCTGTGCCATGAGCCACCCAGGGGGCAGGCAGGCCAGACACAAAATCAATTTCGCTATCTTCATAAATCAATCTCCTCACTGTTTTCTCGTTTTGTTGTGGGGGACGGAAGCCGAGTTCAGCAGAACTCGGCTTCCCGCTTTAGCGGGGGGCACCCACCGTGGACTGAGATAGCCAGGTCTCGAAATTCGTCCCACCCAGGAGTGCGTCTTTGCCGGGTATAAGAGTGTCCTCGTCGACTTCGACTCCAAAGTAGCCTGCCCGGGTGTCCGTGACGACTGCGCGTGCGTCGTCCTGAGCACGAAGCCACTGAAGAATGAATTCGTCGAGCCGGAACTGCTCTGGTCCCCCCACTTCGATGATGCGATTCACAGGAGCGCCGACAGCGATTCGTCCAACTGCTGATGCAACGTCGTCGGCAGCCATGGGCTGAATGAGCACGGGTGCCACTCGAACCGTCGACCCGTCCGTGGCAGCATCAGCAATACTTTTGGCAAACTCAAAGAACTGAGTAGCGTGGACGATCGAAAAAGGGATCGGCGATTCTGCGATCAGTTTTTCCTGCACGAGCTTCGCTCGAAAGTACCCGCGAATCGTCTTTTCCCCGTCCGACGGCCTTCTTTGCGCCAGACGCTCAGTCCCCACGACGGAGAGCGCGACGTGTTGTTGCACGCCCGCGGCTTGCTCGTACCGAAGGAGGTTGCCTGTGGCAGTCGTAAAGAAGTCAAGCGACGCCTTCTCTTCGAAGGACGGTGAGTTCGATACATCAACGACCACTGAGGCACCTTTCAGCGCTTCAGCAAGTCCCTCGCCTGTGAGTGTATTAACCCCTGAATTGGGCGACGCCGCCAGTGCCGCGTGTCCGTGTTCACGAAGCTTTTTGACGAGCTTTGATCCAATGAGACCGCTACCACCGATCACTACAATTTTCATAATTGCTCCTTCATTCGAACGACGATTTCTCATGTGCCGTCCGTACCTGCAAAGACCGAATGGCCCGCCGTTTTGTGACGTGATGTTGAGACCCTTGCTCGTTTCCACGAGACAAACCGAACGCCATGTACTGAGAAACGGAATGTCATTGTCACAAAACGAAGGGCTACTCGGTCTTAGAGAGAGAACCGCAGGACACTGGGGGGTTCTGCGTATGCATTTAGAAATTGATTTTCTGTGTTGGTTGTTATCCGAAACGGCTGACCCCTGCTACGAAATTCATCATCCAGGCGGTAGACTATGACCACTACGATGGCAGAGGAACCAATATCGGAGAAAGCTTCGCCCGCCCGTCGCAAATCAGAAAGCAGCGTCCACGACGATGGTCTTTCAGCTTTTGCCGAAGTGCGTCCACGTTTGTTCGGGATTGCCTATCGTGTGCTCGGCAGCGCGGCGGAGGCGGAGGACATCGTGCAGGACGTTTGGTTGCGGTGGCAGGCTACAGATCGAAGTGTCGTTGAGAACCCGCCGGCGTTCCTGGCGACGACAACGACACGAATGTGTATCAATTTTGCTCAGAGCGCCCAATCGCGGCGAGAGACCTATATCGGGGCCTGGCTTCCCGAACCTGTCGATACGAGTAGCGATCCCTCATTGGGCGCGGAGCGCGGCGAAGCATTGAAACTGGCCGTGCTTATTCTTCTCGAGAAGCTTCCTCCCACTGAGCGCGCCGCGTACGTTCTGCGTGAAGCATTCGACTATTCCTACCGTCAGATCGCCGAGATTTTACAGATTGAGGAAGCAAACGCCAGACAACTAGCCGCTCGGGCGCGTAAACATGTTACGGATGAACGGCACACCGCGGTAAGTGCCGGCGAACAAAGACGCCTTCTCGAAGCGTTTATTCATGCCGCTCAAAAAGGAGACCTGGCGGCTCTCGAAGGTCTATTCGCAGAGGATGTTGTTTCATACTCGGATGGTGGCGGCATCGTGCGAACGGCGGCCCGTGTGCCGGTTACCGGACGTGAGCGCGTTGCGAAGTTTATCGCTGCCTTCGCGTCACATTTCTGGATGGGCATGGAGCTTACCTGGGTTGAAACAAATGGCCAGGCATCCGTTCTCCTGTCACGCTATGGCGTTCCCGCTGCGCTCGCGACGATTGATGCTTCGACGCAGGGAATTGATCGAATCATGTGGGTTATGAGGCCAAGCAAGCTCACTGCTATTGCACTTCGTCGCTCGCAAGAAGGCGACCTACGAACACGAGCGGCTCAGTAAATCCTGCTGGCAATCACCTGACCGCCCATGGAATTCGAATCGATGCTCGTAGAGCGCAGCAATATCTCGAAAAAGCGCAGCGAGCCGTCGGGCCGGGTAGCCTGACGGAGAATAGGCGCGATGGCAGCCGGATGAAACAGCGTCTCTGCTGCGGCTTGCGTTCCCGCTACATCCAGCCCTTGTAAGAGCAGCAGATGGCCGCTGCCGTCCAGGTTGGGAAGAAATGCGATCAGGGCGAATGTCTCATGCGCCGGTTCATTCCAGTGGCTTGCGTAGGACGCCGCCTCCCCGCGCTGTGGCTTCGCGTTGATAATCGTCGCCCCCTCCATTGCCTGGTGATAAACAATGCGGAAGTTCGCGCTGTTCTCCGCGATGGCAGCCCAGGGGTTGCTATCGACTGAGCCAATGAGAACAGCGTTAGCATCCTTCAAATCGTCGAGCCGAAGATCGCGCGGGAAGCGCAGGAAAGTCCGCTGTGGATGGTACTCCGGCAGTCCGGCAAGAGCGGTCACAATCTGCAGATCGACAAAGCTGGTGAACTCCTGGGAGCGCATATCAGCGGCACTATGGGCATCGACTCCCGCAAGCGGCAGATCGAGATAGCCGCCCTTGATATAGTCTGCAAGCGGCACCGGACGGCGCGACAGGTCTTCGAGCAGGTTGAACCCCGCGTCCGCGGGCACGATGTAAGTATCCGCCGTGCCATTGAAAACCTCTGACCATAGTGCATCAGCAGGCCCTAAAGCACGGTGCGACGGGCGGAATCGTGCGTGGGCAGTCCAAGTGAGGAAGATGAGCAGTGCACTGTACGCGGCCAGGAGCGATGCACGCAGTACCCAGCGTTTCCAATTCCTGCGCAGAGCAAATCCGTGCTCTGAATCGTCCGGAGGAGCCAGTACCGATTGAGTTTCAATGCTGACTGGTGCCGGAAACCCTTCCGATTCCTGAGGGATGCCGCTCTCTGAGACCTGAACGAAAACCGGGACGTAACCACCAACGGGAATCTCGATGCGTAGCGGTTCCAGGCTGCCCTCGGCCGCGAAGTGCTCAGCCAGCCTTTTGCGCAATTGGCGAGCGTAGTTGCGAACAATATTGTCCTCAGCCGTGCGATAGCCGGGCAGCCGGTCAAATACCTGCACGCCAATCTGCTGCTCGGTGATCTCGCCTTCACGGCCTTCCAGGGTTTCAGCGACGACAAACAGCAGGAACTTCGATAGCAATGGAGAGCGGGCAAAGTGAGCTCCCGCAACCACTCGCTGGGCGAGACTCCATCGCGGATCGTCCTGCAACCAATCCGGCAATACCTCCTGGGAAAACGGCAATTTCTCCTCGCGCTGCATAGTCGTGAAACGCTCCCTGGTGGTCGCGTCCTCGAGCGTGCGAGTGCGATCATTTCCCTACCTCAGGGTACGATGTTGGCGGTAAACGAACGATGAATCGGCCTGCCGATACGGGTCTACCCCAGCTGATTTACCAATATTTAACGCAGCCGGCAAACCCCTTCCAATCAATACGATAAGCGGCCCAAATACTAGTGTATACACCCCTGCTCATGCGGGGTAAACACCTCCACGCGCAAGCCAGGATGGCCTACCCTTTTCTTGGCCACGACTGGCAAACGACCCCAGATTCGACAAGGGAAAATTTTTACTGGAGGCAAATTTTTTGAGAGCTCAGACGCATACCAGACCTACAGGCATATGGCTTCACATCCTAGGCTTGCTTGTTCTTTTGTATTTCCCCTGTCAGCTGACCGCGCAGATCGATAGTGGCGGAATCACCGGCACCGTGCATGACAGCTCCGGAGCGGTGATGGTCGGAACGCGGGTTACCCTCACCAACGAGGCGACGGCCGTAAACACGACCACCCTGTCCACCTCAACCGGCACCTATGTATTCGACGCGGTCAAACCTGGTTCCTACACCATTGAAGCCAGTGCACCCAATTTTCAGACGTACCTCACCAAGGGCGCAATTGTGCACGTTCAACAAATTTTAACCATCGATATCACTCTCGCTCCGGGCAGCGCAAAACAGGAAGTGACGGTGACCACGACCGCCCCGCTCCTGCAGGCGGAAAATGCCGCAGTTGGCCAAACCATCGATACCAAAGCGGTGAACGATTTGCCGCTCAACGGGCGCGACTGGGTTTCGCTGGCGCAACTTTCCGCCGGCGTCGCGACCGCGCCTCCGGCAAACCCCAGTACCAACGCCGGGCAGACCGGGAGCGCCTATTTCTCCGTGAATGGCGTCAACCTCTGGCAGAATGACATTCGCCTCAACGGCATCAACGACAACATCGAGGTCTACGGCGGCAGCAAGATCGGCACCAACGCCACCATCACCCCGCCGCCCGACGCGATTGAAGAGTTCAAGCTGCAGTCCGGCGATTTCAACGCAGAATTCGGACACTCCACCGGTGGCATCGTCAACGCCGTGACCAAGTCCGGAACAAATCGCCTGAACGGAGATCTGTGGGAATATTTTCGCAACGATGATCTTCAGGCCAATGACTACTTCTCCAAGCTAAACGGCAAGCCCATCGGCGAATATCGCCAGAACCAGTTCGGCGGAACCCTGGGAGGTCCCATTTCCATTCCAGGTGTCTACAACGGCAAGGACAAGTCATTTTTCTTCCTCGCCTATCAGGGATTACTCAACCGGCAGGCTCTCAGTGTCTTCAGCCCCAGCACCAGCTTGCTGAGCACTGTGCCAACCGCCACCATGCAGAGCAGCCACTTTACGAATCTCCAGGACTTGATCACTGACAACAGTGGCTCGCCGACTGTGGACGCTCTGGGGCGTACATTTCCACTGGGCACGATTCTCGATCCCGCCACGACACGTTCCGTCGCCCCCAACGCCCCCGATCCGGTCACCGGCCTACTCAACAGTTCCTCCAGCACGGTGTACGTGCGCGATCCGTTCTACGCCGGCAGCATCGTGGGCAAGACCAATTACGTCGGAGATACGGCAAATCTGAACCAGTTGCCGGCGGGACGCCTCGATCCCAATGCCATCCGGCTGCTGCAGCTCTATCCCCTGCCGACCACGTCAGGCTTTGCCAACAACTACTTCTATAACCCTGTCTTGACCAACAACGAGAATCAGGCCGACGGACGGTTCGACCAAACCCTCGGTGCTAAGGACACAGTCTTTGTGGCCGGCGACTATAGCCACATCATTTACGATATTCCGCCGCTAATCCCGGGTGCAATCGGTCAGACCTACGGCCAGTCGCAGAGTTATCCCGCATATGCGATCGCCGGCGGTTACAACCATGTCTTTAGCTCATCGCTGATGAATGAATTCCATGCCGGTTACGATCACTTCATCGAAAATGTACGGTCCATCTACGGTAATACACCCGGTATTCCTGAGAGCTATGGAATTGAGGGCATCCCGCAAGTTGCCAACAACGGCGGATTGCCACCAATCACCATCACCGGCCTGCATAACATGGGCGTGGGCAACTACACTCCAACGCTGGAAACCATTTACGCACTCGAGATCATGGACAACGTCACCAAAGTCCATGCTAATCACACCTTCAAGGCCGGCTTGCAGTGGGACAGTCTCGAAGGCGACATCGTCCAGCCTCCCAGCAGCCGCGGCAACTTCACCTACAGCGGTCAGTACTCAGATGTGGTAAACAAGGCTCGCGGCCTGAACGGCATCTCCGATATGCTGCTCACTCCCGTGGCCGCCACCGTTCCCAATGGAGTGGATTATTCCGGCGGTCTGTCCACCTATAACGGATCGAACTACGCTGCCACCGACGATCACCGCTATTACTGGGGAGTTTACTTCCAGGACGACTGGAAAATTACCCCCCGTCTGACGCTTAACCTTGGTCTTCGCTGGGATTACTTCTCGCCCTATGCCGAAACCAACGGCAGGCAGGCGAATCTGGTTCTGGCCGGGGGCAATGGTTCGACCGGCACTTATTATGTGCCCAATCAGGGTTGCCAGGTTTCACGGGCGGCTGCGTTCAACACTCTGCTGGCGGACAGTGGAATTACGTTGGATTGCGTGTCAAATAAATCGGTGGGCCACGCGCAAAACACTAACTTTGCCCCGCGCGTCGGATTTGCCGAGCGGCTGCGGCCCGATCTCGTTCTTCGCGGCGGCTACGGTATCGCCTACGGCGCCCTGGCGAATATCGGCTATGGCGGCACCCTGGGACAGAACTATCCCTTCATCTACAACATTGCGGCTCTGGGCACAAACACGCCGGTTACCCCCATCACTTTGTCCAATGGGCAGACGGCAACCATTGAAAATACCTTCGACACCATCAACCTCAGCGATCCCACGCAGATCACCGGCCTCGGTGTTAGCCTTTACGGACGCCAATATAACTACCAGACGCCCTATGTACAGACCTTCAATCTGACCTTGCAGGATCAGTTCGCGCCTCACGATACCTTCCAGATCGGCGGTGTGGGAGCCCTCGGCCGTCACCTGGATAACTACTACAACACGCTTAACTCTCCTTCGGAGATTCTGCCCCCTGGAACAGCCCTCGCCAACTACATTCCGCTGCCCAAGTTTGCCGCCAACACCACTTATGAAACCACCAATGGCGCAAGCGCTTACTACGCATTGCAGAGTACCTATGAGCACCAGTTCAGCTACGGTCTCTCGGCATTGGCTAACTACACCTGGAGTAAGTGCATGAGCGACCAGAGAACCCAGGCCAAGACGTCGCCAAACTATCGCGCGCCATGGCTCCCGAACTTTGGCATTAAGGCCGATACTGCACTCTGCGACGTCGATGCAGCCAACGTCGTTCATCTATCAGGCAGCTACGAGCTGCCCGTCGGACAAGGGCGCATGTTTGGAGGCGGGATGAACCGTGCCGAGGATGCGCTTCTGGGTGGCTGGTCCGTCAACTTCATCTACAGCTACCAGAGCGGCCAGCCGTTCAACATCCCGTGCGCCATATCCACCACGGCAGACTTCGGCTGCAACGCGCTGGTCGTGAACAACCAGGACGTTTACGCTGGCCCACACAACCGCACGCAATGGGTAAATCCGGCTGCTTTCGCTACCCCTCCCACGGCAACTCAGATTGGACAAACCGACTTCTCGCCGCTGGGCAGCGTTGGCCAGCAGGCTCGGGGTCCGGGCTTCAACAATGTTGACTCGTCGCTATTCAAGAATTTCGCCCTCTCCGAAGCGTTTCGGTTGCAATTCCGCGCCGAGGCCTTCAACACCTTCAACACCGTGCAGTTTGGTCAGCCCAGCAGCGTGAACTATACCAACACCACCACCTTTGGCTCCATTACCAGCCTGCGCAATGGCCCCCGCGTGCTTCAACTGGCGCTCAAGTTGTTCTATTGATCGTACGGCGGGTCTTCTGTTGCGCTTCAAACCCTGCATTCTGCGGCGGAACACCGCTGCCGGATGCAGGGTCAAAGGCCGAACATCGCGATTCGACAGGTCGAAAGCGACCGAGCCGACAGCCCTCAAAAAAGCCCATGGATCGTGACTTGGCTGTAAGTTGCGGCTCCGCAACGCCGTCAAGGCTTACGCGAAAGTCGTATCGCTGGTACGAGTCAACTCAGGATTTACTCACCCATCCTGCCGATAAGCAACCTGTCGCTGAGGAATTATCGGATGCTGAAAACTTATTACCAAAGTGCGCCATTATATTTGCCATCTACGGAGAGTCCTGCCCCTTCACTGCCTGAGATACTTTCTGCCTTGTCCTTTGCCTTGGATCTCACCGAGGGTGCCGTGCCGGGACATGCACTGCGCAGCTGTTTGCTTGGCATGCGCCTGGGGATGGAGCTCGGCTTTTCCCCAATCGCGCTCGCAGACCTCTATCACGCACTTCTGCTAAAAGACGTTGGTTGTAGCAGCAACGCAGCGCGTATGTGCCAGATTCTCGGCGGCGGCGATGATCGTGCGGTCAAATCGGGTGTGAAGCTTGAAGATTGGACGCGTCCGGATAGACCTAAACTCTCCACCCTGCGGCTCCTGTGGAACAATGTGTCGCCCAATGAAAATCCCATGCGCAGGCTGGGCCGCATCCTGCAGATCGGGTTCAGCCAACACGCTAACAATGAGGAGATGATCCAGCTCCGTTGCGACCGCGGCGCGAGCATCGTGCGCAAGATCGGCATGAGCGAACAAACAGCCCTTGCCGTGCGCAGTCTTGATGAGCATTGGGACGGCAGCGGTTATCCGCAGCGGTTGAAGGGAGCCGCTATCTCCCCACTGGCTCGGGTGATGGCGGTGGCACAACATCTGGACGTGTTTTCGGTGGAGCAGGGCGCGGTGCAATGCATGCTCGTTCTGCGCCGGCGCAGCGGACGCTGGTTCGATCCTGAGGTAGTCAAGGCAGCCGAATCGCTGCACAAGCGGTCTGCATTGTGGAAACAGCGTTCCCCGAACGGAGTTCAAGCCTCCACCGACCCGGCCAAAGCCGTGCGGGCTGCGGTCATCGCCTTATCACCCCATGAGAACAATCGCCTCAGCGCCTCGCACATAGATCTAATCTGTGAAGCATTTGCGGAAGTGGTGGACGCTAAGTCTCACTTCACTTTTCGCCACTCCATGGGTGTTACAGAAGTTGCCCGCAAGATCGGCAACGCCATGGGACTCAAGCCGGAGCGGATGCAGTTGCTGAACCGCGCGGCTCTCCTGCATGATCTAGGCAAGCTCCGTGTGCCGAACTCCATCCTCGACAAGCCCGGTAAACTCGATGATGCGGAGTGGTCTACTATGCGGCAGCATCCTGGGCTGACGCGTGCCATTCTTATTCGGGTGAAGGAGTTTCAAGAGCTAGCGGAGGTGGCCGGCGCTCACCACGAAAAGCTCGATGGCACAGGCTATCCAAACCGGCTGACTGCCGGGCGTCTTTCACTCGAAGCACGTATCCTCGGAGCCGCGGACATATACGGCGCCTTGACCGAGGATCGGCCCTATCGCAGCGGGTTCAGCCCCGTGGAGGCGTTGAAGATCATGGAGTGTGACGTTCCCGGCAAGTTGGACGCAGATTGTTTTGCTGCGCTCTCTTCCATCGCGGAGGCTGGAAGGGAAACGGCATCGTCGCCGGAACCAGTAGGTGTTGTGGCGCCTGGCCGACTCAGCCCCTCAGCCTCTAACACTATGCTTGATCTTGTCACTACTCTGTAATCACTTTGTCGGCCCATTCCACGAGAGAAACAAAGATTGTGGGACTTCCGTACTTCGCTCCGTAGTTGCTGAGATCGGCCTCGGTTACGCCACGAGCCCGGGAGCAGGCGCCGCAGGCATAAATCGGAATGTGCCTCGCCGCGACTTTGTCCAATGTCTCGGCCACCTTCGGCCAGCCCACGGGCGTGACCGCCTCGGCCACAACCTTGCGCATCAGAACGACCGCTTCTCCAAGGAGAAAGATCTGCACCTCGTGTCCCGCCTCGGCGAGGGCAAGGCCGTGCGAAAACGGAAATGCCGCCTTGGTTGGGTCGTCCGAGCCCCAGGCGCTTTTCATCATGATCTTGAGCGGCTTGTGGGTTTGACCTTGTACTTGCGCCTTTACCCCGTCCGCCGCGGCCATCGCGAGGAGTGGTAAACCGGCTAGGCGGGAAAGAAAAAAGCGACGAGGCTCCATAGAGTGCGCTCCTTACTAGAGAGTTCTTAGTCCCTGGCGAGTGCCCCACGCGGCGACCCCATCGAATCGACGCAAACCTCTGATGCCGAAAAGTTTCACATCGGAGTTTACTTCGGATCGGCCGGCCTGCATAGCGAAGTGTCTGAAAAACGGGATTATGCGCCAACAGTGCAGGATCCCACGGACGTACTCCACGGGACGGCTGAAAGTCAGTCTTGTCCCAATTAGCTTTTCTGATCGGCTGATTCGGGTAGCAGTAGTTAAAAACAAATCAGCTATCGGGCAGATCGCGATCAGTCCCGTAGGGACGGCTGAGAATCAATCTTGTCCAAATTAATTTTTTTCGATGTGCCCCATTTGCAGCGCACTCGCTGAAAACAAATCGCCTCTCAGGGCTTATCGCGATCAGTCCCGTAGGGACGGCTGAGAATAGCCCAGGACGTAGTCCTGGGTAGGGTTATCCAACGAGATCAGTCCCGAAGGGACGACTGAGAATGCCCCAGGATGCAATCCTGGGGTGACCTTACACGCTTGTCATCGTAGGTGCGGAAACGGGCATGCTGAGGATGACCCGCGTACCTTTCCCTGGCTGGCTGGCAATTTCCACCTTGCCCCCGTGAAGCAGCATGATGCCCTGCACGATTGCCAGCCCGAGGCCCGTGCCGCCCGAGCCTTGTGAACGGGATGGATCCACACGGAAGAACCGATCAAATACTCGGGGCAGTGCTTCCGGCGGAATGCCGATGCCTGTATCGGTGACCTCGATCCGAACCACGGCGCTTTCGGAGCTAGCCGCCATCACCACCGATCCGCCCGATTGTGTATGTGCCACCGCATTCGAGACCAGGTTTCCTACCGCCCGCTGCATCAGAGTCCTGTCCAGTTCCGCGATCACCGGCTCATCGCCGAACCTGGTGCTCAAAGAGATTCCGCCATCAGCGGCAGAAGCCTCGTAATACTCCTGCACGCCATCCAGCAACTCGCCTACGTCGACCCGCTCGCGACGCAAATGCGCCAAGGGGCTTTCTGCGCGGGCCAGAAACAGGAGGTTGCCAATCAAGTCCGATAAGCGCACCGCTTCTTCCAGAGACGACTCCAGCGCATCCCGGTATTCGTGAATGGTACGAGCACGCGCCAATGCAACTTCGGCTTCACCGCGGATGTTGTTCACAGGGGTGCGCAGGTCATGCGCAATATCGGCAGAGAACCGCGATATGCGATCGAAGGAATCCTCCAGCCGATCCAACATCTCGTTGAAGGTGCCGGCCAGCGATGCCAACTCAAAGGGATAACCTTCGGCGAGGATTCGCTCCCCAAGATGGGTGGAGCTGATGCGCCTGGCAGTTGCTGCCATCTCTTCCACCGGCCGAATGCCCTGGCGCGCAATCTGATAACCCACCACAGGGAAAATCGCCAGCGCCCCCAGTATGATCACCCAGAACACCCATCGAAAGCGCGCCAGGAAAGCTTCTTTCTGCGAGACATCGATGGCGATCTGAATCGTAATGGTATGACCTGGAGTCGAGCCGACCGGCGCTACCGCGGTGGTAACGCGAAAGGCTCGCCCTTGGTTGCCCTTCATCGGGATCGCCACATCCGGATGTCCTCGCGTCCGTTGGGCGAGCTGCGAAAGATCTATTTCATCCGCCATCCCAGGCGTTGTCATTAATGGCGTGTTTCGCTCATCAAGCAGCCGAATATAGAAGTGTTCATATCGTCGCGCCGCCGTCTCCAGCTCAACTTCCTCCCGCAGCGCGTCCGTATCATCAGGCCGTTCCCGCAGCATGGTGCGGAGCACGTGCAACTTGTCGCCCAGGAACAACTCCGTACTCTTCTCTAATTCGGAAAGCAGCACGAGGTAAAGGCTGGCGGTGGCCAAAATCACCAGAACCAGGCCTGCCAGCGCGTATCCGGCGGTTAGCCGGAAGGCCAACGTCCGCCACAACCGCGATATCGGCGTGAGGCTACGCGTCAGCTTCCAACACATAGCCGGCGCCACGAATCGTCTGGATAAGTTTGTGCGAGAACGGGTCATCCACCTTGCTGCGGAGTCTCCTCACGTTGACGTCCACGACATTCGTGTCGCTGTCGAAGTTCATGTCCCAGACCGCTTCGGCGATCAGAGTGCGGGACAGGACTTCCCCGGCACGGCGCGCGAGCAGTGACAGCAGAAGGAATTCCTTCGCAGTCAAATCGAGCCGCTGGCCGGCCCGCGTCGCACGATGGCGTAACAGATCGATTTCCAGATCGGCCCTACGGATCGTATCCTGCGGCCGAGCGGGCGTCCGGCGCAACAACGATCGCACCCGCGCCAACAATTCAGAGAATGCGAATGGCTTCACCAGGTAGTCGTCGGCCCCCAGTTCGAATCCTCTTACCCGCTCGTGGACTGCGTCCCGGGCGGTCAGCAAAAGGACCTGGGTAGCTCGGCCCGACTGACGCAAGCGGGTGAGAACCTGCCAGCCGTCCAGGCTGGGCAGCATTACGTCCAGGATGATCAGGTCGAACTCCAAATCCTGCGCCAACTGAAGTCCATCCACGCCATTTGTCGCCACATCGACTACAAAGCCTGCTTCGCTCAGACCCTTCTTAAGAAACTTTGCGGTCTTGGTTTCATCGTCTACGACCAGAATTCTCATAGGTGACCCACGTCGGCGTGCTGCTATTAGTATCTATCGCTGTCGCGAATGCGAATGACTGCGTTCAGTGTCAGCCGGAGCAGCCACGACTCCCACCCTATATTGTGGTCGTCCCGCTACGGGATTGTGTTTATGGGAGATGAATTCTGTCCCATCGCCTTGATGGGGCGCGCATTTTTCCCTCGATGCAATCAAACTCAAAGGCCCTCATTGTTCACCTCCCGGCAAATCGCAACCCCGGGCGCCTTTTAACAAAAATTTGCTTTCCACATGACAGTTTCGTAATCATGCCATGAGATTCGTTGGGTTGCACAAGCGTTCTGCCGCCCACGCTGCGCAAACAGGGGACTTATGAGGTCCCGGCCCTGTTAGTGGGAAACGAACACCGTCACTTTCGCCCTAACAGTTCAAGATCACTTAACCATAGAATGCAGACCGAAGATCGCACCTGTACGCCGGATGCATAGCTGCAGAAAGCCAGTACGAAGCAGCGGATTCTCGTCGCCGGCCAGACGGCGCCCACGCAAGAATCGTTGAGAAAGCAAAAGCCGATAATTACCCTCCGAGGCCACCATGCAAAGGTTCCACTCTTTTTTCTCCCCGTCTGTATTGATCCTTTCCACAATCTTGTCTGTCTCTTGTGCGATCCCCGCCATCGCGCAAGTGGATCGCAGTGCGATAAGCGGCACGGTGACTGATCCGTCGGGTAGGCTGCTGGGGCAAACCCACATCACCGTTACGGAGAACTCGACCCAGTCACGGCGTGAAGGGCTGTCAGACAACGCTGGAAGATATGAGATTGCTGACCTTCCTGTGGGGAGATACACCATCACGTTCGATCATCCCGGCTTCAAGGCTCTGACCTTCGTCGATGTGGAACAAGTAGTTGGTGGGACGCGCAGCCTGGATGCAACCTTGCAGGTATCAGGCGGCGAGGAGCGCGTGGAAGTCTCAGCCAGTTCGGAGCTGATAGACCGCAACACCGCCGCAGTGACGGGCCTGATCGAGAGAGAGCAGGCCGACGAACTGCCGCTGAATGGCCGCAACTGGGCGGCGCTGACGGCGTTCATCCCCGGCGCCATCGACACTGGTGGCAGCAACCAGCGGTCGATCCGGTTCGCTGGACGGGGCCTTGACGACAGCAACTTCACTTATGACGGCATTGACGAAACCAGCGTCATAAATCAGACCCAGCGCGCCTGGGCGCGGCTCTCCATTCCGCTGGACGCGATCGCGATGTTCCGCGTCGATACGCTGCTGGCAACCGCCGAAGAAGGCTCGACGGGCGGCGCGCAACTGGCCGTTACCTCTCCTTCGGGTTCAAACCAATTCCACGGCCGCCTCTTTGAGTTTTTGCGCAATAACTATTTCGACGCGCCCGAGCCCCTATGGGCCTCCCAGGGAGAAGCGCAGCAGCCGCTTCGTTTGAATCAGTTCGGCGGAGGGCTCGGCGGACCCATTGTGCACGACAAAACCTTCTTCTATCTCGCTTCTGAAGCCTACCGCCAAGTCTGGGGCTATCCAGTAAGCGGCGACGTGCCCAGCGCGGCTTTCAAGGCAACCATCCCAAGTTCGTCGCCGGTCTATGGGATCGTAAACGCCTACCCGGGAGCAGGGCCCAATACATTTCTGACACCCTACACGCCGGCAAACGACCCGGGCGACCCGTACTACGCGGACTATGACCTGCTGACCTGCTCATGCACGCAGGTGGTCAACGAGAGCTCGGCGATGCTGCGGCTCGACCAGCATTTTTCCGACAGGACCACCGGCTTCATGCGCTTTAATTACGACCGATCGGTGGATACGCAGCCAGTTTCAACGGCTGCGACGAACCTGGAGCAGAGGGTGGCCTCGCCTGTGAATGGCGTGCTCGAATTGCTACATATCTTCAGTCCCACGCTGACGAATGAGTTCAAGTTTGGTTACAATCGCTCCACTGACAACACCTACAACTACAGTCCAACCAGCTCCATCTATGAGATTGAGATTTCTACTGGGCCGGGGCCTGGATTTGGCGTCCAGAACTACAATTACAACACCATATACGTTGGCAACACATTTGCGTGGATCGACAACCTGACCTGGCTCCATGGCCGGCACACCTTCAAAGCCGGAGTGGAAATCCGCCACATACAATTGAACCAGCATTACGGGGAACATGGAGCAGTTACGTTTTCCTCGTTACAAGCGCTAGCCGCGAATACAGTGAAAAGAGCAACTCAGACGGGTGCTTTGCCGGTCAACGATTTGCGCAAGAATTGGTTCATCGGCTACGCCCAGGACGAATGGAAGGTGCGGCCTAATTTCACCCTCAACCTTGGCTTGCGGTACACCGTCTTCCAGATATTCCATGAGGCGCACGGAAAGGCCAACCCCTTCGACTTCGACACCTGCGGGCCTCAGGGATTTTGCGGTGTCGGCGCCAGCTTCGGCCACCAAAATTTAGGCGACATTGACCCACGGTTGGCTTTTGCTTGGTCGCCTGTGCATGACAGAAAGACGATTGTGCGCGCCGGATTCGGGATGTACCACGAAGATGGTCAACTGGACGATCAGAATCTGCCCGCCAAGAACGAAGTTCCCTCCTACTCGGTGACGAATGTGACCTATCCGGTCACCCCGTATTTCACCGGACCCGGAAACCTTTCACCCAATGCCGAACAACGGGACCGCAAGGACACGTATGTTGAGCAGTGGAACCTCGCTGTCCAGCGGGAGTTTCCTGAGAACATTGTAGGCACGGTCACCTACCTGGCAAGCCATGGCGTGCATCTGCTGGAGACCAACGTGGTGAACCTGATCGATCCGGCTACGGGGATTGTGCAATATCCGGCCTTTGCTCCCGCCATTGGCTGGCGCGGCTCCATCGGCGCCAGCTCATACAATGGCCTCTCCGTGTCGGTCCGGCGCCCGTTCGCGAGTGGGCTCCTGTTAACGGCAAATTACGCGTATACGCACGAGATCGACAACGGCTCCAATGGCAGCGGAGACGGTGACGAGATATCGCCGCAGAACCCACTTTGCCTGCCTTGCGAGTGGGCTAGCGGCGCCTGGGACGCTACCCATGTGGTCAACGGCAACGCTGTCTATGAGCTCCCCTTCGGCCCGGGCAGGCCGATGCTGAACCAACGCAACTTTGCCAGTGCCATCGCGGGTAACTGGCAACTGACCACGACGGCGCTGGCGCGCACTGGTTTTCCCGTCAATGTGCTTTTACCCAGCAGCTACATCGCGCCGGATGGGGCCTCCGGCACGCAGCGTCCCGACTTGGTTCCAGGCGTCCCGCTCACTCCGCCAGGGGGAAGGACTATCAGAGAGTGGGTTAATCCCGCGGCCTTTGCTCTCCCGGCTGGAGAATTCGGCAATGCGCCGCGTGACCTCTTTCGCGGCCCGGGTACGTGGCAGGTCGATATGGGCGTCGCCAAAACGTTTCCCATCGCAGAGAGCACGCGCTTGGAATTCCGCGCGGAATTCTTCAACATCTTCAATCACCCGCAGCTAGGTCCGCCAAATGTTACGTGTGATCTTTCATCCTCTATTCCGACGGGCTGTCCGTCGGGATTTGGCGCCATTACCACTACGGTGAACTTGAACACAGCCATCGTCAATCCGATCACACCTGTGGGCTCGGGAACGCCGCGTGAGATCCAGTTCGCGTTGCGGCTGGAGTTTTGAGAATCAATGCCTGCAAATATGCAACGACGATTGTTCCTGTGTTTGCTCCCGGCGCTCCTCCTGGCCTCTGCCGGAGTCTGCTCGCCAGCGAACCCTAATTTCTCCGGAACCTGGAAACAGAGCAACGAACGCTGTACACCAACGCGGACGGGCGACGTCACTCTGCGCATCGACCACCGCGATCCCGACTTGATCGTGGAGACGACTGTGCTCCCAAGTTCCGGGCCGCCGCGGCACGCTGTGCAACGCTACAGCACCGATGGCAAGACATCGGTGTCCACCGGGGCTGACGGGGATGAATTCCACACTTCCGTCACCTGGAGCGGACTTAGTATGGTCTTCGCTGTGGAAGAGCACGAAGATGGGCGCATCCTGCTTTCGAAAGAAACCTGGACCCTGATCGAAAACGGCGCCGCGCTGCAGCGTGTCCGCGAGCGTTCCGGCGGCGGCGAAAAGCAAACGTTGATTTACAGCCGATAAGCGACCACGCGTTCCAAAGAAGTGCGTTCCCATAACCCACGCAAACCCAGCACCACCAAACCCTAACCCCTGGACGGGTGCCCCATGTTCGCCCCAGCGTACATGGGTTGAAAATGACGGGGCGACCCGGATTTCCTGTACGCTGCACCGGATGCGACCGCGTATGCGGCTTTCTTTAAGGAAAGCCGCATTAAGTGCGTCGGAGCTACCAAACTCCACAGGAAATCCGGGGGAAGCCCCATCCAAGGCTCTTTGCGGGTCGAGTAAAAGCGTTCGAAAAAGATCGTCATCGCCCATGTCGCTGGGGCTTTGCTGCAAGATGAGAGTGAGAGCGGGAGAGCAGTAAGTATCCGGACATATGTGCGAAAAACCAGCGAGATGTGGGGCACACCCGTTATTTGCGGGCTCGGATCAAGAACAACCTGCAGCACCTGGCGTTAAACCAGGGTATGCAGAGAAAAGGCAAGTTGTGGAGCCAGACCGGACAGAAGATGCTGAAACAGTTACCGCTGGAAGGCTGGACCGCCATACGACGGCAAGACTCTCTTGCGCTGTTGCTGCAGTTAGACCAGCAGATTGAGCAACTGGACAAGGCGGTAGAGCAGGCAGCCAGCTGCGATCCCCAAGCCTGCTTGCTGTTGCGGCAAAAAGGCGTGGGGCCCATTACCGCGCTGGCCTTTTCTCTCACCATCGGGGATGTCAGCCGATTTAAACATTCCAACCAGGTAGCCAGTTATCTGGGACTGATTCCTGCCGAGTACACCTCGGCCAACAAGCGCCGACTGGGAGGCATCAGCAAGCAGGGCACAGTTTCTCAGGATGCTATTGGTGGAGGCGGCCCAGAGCGTAGTCGGCTTGATCCGCAGTTTCATAAACACTATGTTCATCTGTGCCGCAACAAGCACAAGGCAGTCGCCAAGGTGGCTGCGGCACGCAAGTTGGCCGTCCGGCTTTACTGGGTCTTACGCACCGAACAAGAAGTCCAGAAAGCCGTACACAACGAGAGCCGCTCGGGGGTGCCCCTGGTCAGCGAAAGCCAGACCGCAACATTGATTGAGCGCTCTCGCATCCAACAGCGCGCTGCAAGCGCTGGAAATGATGGAAAACGCAAAGCCCGCGTTTCCCCCATTGCCAACGCTTGAGGGGTGGAAATGATGGAAAACGCAAAACCGCGTTTCCCCATTCCCACCCCACGGCGGCGGCTGGATGTTCGCAATAAGAATCATGATCAATCCTTTCGGATGATCGAATCGATGGGTGTGGTAGGCCTAGCCTAACCATTGAATCTGATCAACGCGTGATGACAAAGGTCCGCCCTTACCACCCTTGGCCATTCACGCGGTGCTCAAACACCGGGCAGGTGATCCCTGCCCTTGACAAAACCTTCGACCTTATCGAGGGGCACCCGTCCAGGGGTTGGGGTTTCGTGGTGCAGGGTTTGCGTGGGTTGAGGAAATTAGATCGATCTCGCCTCGAAGCGCAAGCCCGCAATTGCAACGGATTACAAAACTGTCATTTTTGCGTAATGCTGGCGTTCTTTTCGCCGCCCTACATTAGCTCGTAGGCGCTGCTCGCCCGGTGCGCCCCTCCTGCAATTCATTAGAAAGCATCAGCCAGTTTCCTATTTCCAGTTCGCGCCCGATTCCGGTCGCGTCCTGGAAGAAACCGAAGAAGGAGAAGGACACATGTTCCGCAAAACGTCCCCCAAGTATCGTGGGATTCACGCCCTGCACCCATTCGCCGGACTGCTGGCGATAGGGCTGAGCGCTCCGGCGCTCCTGGGTCAGTCCGTGCCGTTCCCGACCTACACACCCGGCGAAAACACGAGCGCGACCACCGGCCCGACCTACTCGCATCCTTTGGCCAACCCCTGGGTCGTCAGCGACGGCACAATCATCACCCCCGTCGGCACCCAGGTCTACCTCGGCACCACCACCCGCGCCAAGGCCCTCGCGCTGAACCCCACGGGCAACCACACCGCCGCCGTACTTCAAATGGGCGCCCCACAGGCCGTGACGATCTTCAACACCCAGACCGGCGCCGTCCTGCAGACCTACAGCGTGCCCTACACCAGCTCAACCGGCGTGGCCAGCAAAGATTCAGACGGCAGCCAGAACGGCATTACCTATACGCCGGATGGCAAGTACCTGCTGTTCAGCCAGGACGGTAGCTACGGCCCATCCAGCTACGTTGCCATTGCCACCGTCAACCCAAGCACCGGCTTGCTCTCAAACTACGCCCAGGTCAATGTTCCGCCGGACGTCACCAGTGAGGGCCAACTGACCAACGTTACCTGCAATCCGTACACGTACAACGGTGCGGCGAAACCCGCCTCGGGCAGTCCTGCGGGGACCTCGGGCAGCTTCGGGATCCCGTGCGGCTTCCCCGTTTCGATCTTCTCCGACGACACATTCACTTCCTACCCCACCGGCATCGCGGTCTCGCCGGATGGCAAGACTGCCTACGCCGTCCTGAACACCAACGATACGTTGACCAAGATCGACTTGACCGCGGCGAAACCGGTGGAGGGTCCTGAGGTCCGCGTCGGCAACGTCCCCCTCAGCGTCGTGATCTCGGCGGATGGTAAGACCGCCTACGTCTCCAACGAGGCCGGCCGCATTGCTACCGCGAGCGACTTCCAGGAATACTCCAACGGAACCCCGATCGTCTCTGAATATCCAACCGGCACAACGGCCCCCGGCACTATTTCCGTCGTCGACCTGGCCTCGTTTACGGTCACCGCCAGCATCACCGCCGGCTATCACCCGACCGGCATGGCGTTCTGGGGCAAGTACCTGCTGGTCGCCAACACTTATAGCGACAACATATCGGTCATCGACACCACCAACAACCAGGAAGTGCGGAAGATTAGCCTCGGACTGCCCATCGGCCTGCCCGGCCAAAATAAATCGGCCTACGGCGCGGGCCCGAACTCGATCGCCGTCGATGCGAAGAGCAACGTCGCCTACGTCGCGCTGTACAACGCCAACGCGGTCGCGGTTGTCGACCTCAACGCCTCCGGCTGGAGCCCCGTCACCGGCATGATCCCAGTTGGCTACGCGCCCAGCTCGGTTGTGCTCGACACCGCCGACAACATCTTGCTCGTTGCGAACGACAAGGGCATCGGCACTACGGGCTTCGGGGTCGCTCCCCCTCCGGCGAATACGGCCCAAAATTCATACGAAACAGACTACGGCGTGACCTCCTTCAACACCCACCAGGACCTTGGCACTGTCAGCCTCGTCCCTATTCCGAACAGCGGAACGCTGGCGACCTACACCACGCAAGTCTTCCAGAATAACCACTGGGATCTGGCGGAGAATATCTGGTCGGCCGCGGGAGGCAGCCCGCGTGCCAAGCCAGTCGTAATCCCCAATAGGATCGGAGATCCCTCGAAGATCAAGCACGTCTTCCTGATCATCCGTGAAAACCGCACCTACGATCAGATGCTGGGCGACGTCGTCGGTGGCAATGGCGATCCGGCCCTGGCAGTCTTTGGCGACAGCTCAACCTACGCCGCATACCCTGTCGTAACCCCCAACGTGCACACGCTTGTGCAGCGCTTCCCGCTTCTGGACAACTTCTACGACCCGAGCCGTCAATCGGCCGACGGTCACAACTGGATCCTCCAGGCCATGGCGCCTTACTCCGACGACATCCAGTCGCCCGACTGGCTCCGCGACTATCCCTCCAACGGCGGCGATGGCATTGCCTACCAGAAGAAGGGCCACCTGTTCGATGTCGCCGCTGCAGCCGGCATCAAGATGAAGAACTACGGCGAGTACGTCGAGTACAACACGTTCACCGTGCCGGGTTGCACTCCGAATAATCAGACCCAAGACACTACTTTTAATGGGACCGTTCCACCCACTACATTACCGTTTGTTGTTTCAAACAGCTGCGAGCCGACCTGGACGCAGTTCTACAACGACACATTAGTATACGAGAGCGGCAAGGAGTCGCAGCTCCAGTACTACAACACGATCGGCTCGTACTCCCCATTGCCGAATCGTAATGAAGTACACAGTCCAGAACTACCCACAGTTCGATCTGGGCATCCCCGACCAGTACCGAGTCGATGTCTGGCAGCAGGACTTCAACAGGGACGTGGCCGCCGGTACGGTACCCCAGTTGAGCTTCCTTTGGATCATGAGCGACCACACCACCGGGCCGCCGAACGCGACCGCCGAAGAGGCCGATAACGACCTGGCCGTTGGGCGCGTTGTCGACATCATCAGCCACAGCAGCGTGTGGAAGGACTCGGCCATCTTCATCGAGGAAGACGACGCGCAGAACGGCGTCGACCACGTGGACGGCCACCGCAGCCCAGGCTATGTCGTCAGCCCCTATGTCACGCAGCAGGTGAACGCTGATGGCACTGGAGCCGGGGTAAAGGCGGAAAGCACCTTCTACACCCAGGTCAACATGACCCGCACGATCGAGCAGATCCTCGGTCTGAAGCCCATGAACCAGAACGACCTCGTGGCCTCGCCGATGACCACGCTCTTCACCGACAATCCACCCCTAAACAACTTCCTCCCTTGGGCGCACGTACCCAATCAGGTCCCGCTGTGTTACGGCGTTACCGGGTATACGCCCCCGTCGAACATCACCCCCAGCCTCAACACTTGCAGCTCCGGAACAACCGCGGCCCTGCAGGATAGCCCTGATAGCCCTAAGGTCAAAGCTCTGCGGGCTGGCTGGCTCAACATGAAGGCGCAGGTCTTCGCCGCGCACTATCACATTCCCGACTCCTTGGACCCGGACACCGTCAGCCACTTCGACTGGTACGAGGCCACTGGGTTTAAGGTCCCCTTCCCAGGCGAGAAGACGGTTCGCCCGGCGAGCGACTTTAAGAAGAAGGTTGCACTCACCAAGGCTGACAAGGACGACGACTAAATCGTCTTTCCGGCTGTAAAAGGCCCTCTCTCCGATGTCCGGGGAGAGGGCTTTTTGTTTATGCCTCAAACGCAAAGCGTATTCGGCGAGGATGCGCCCAGGCGTCGTTATCGGTCAGCGTCCGATTCCGCTTACGCGGCAGAGTGCGAAGACAACCGACATCAGGATCACGATAATCCCTGTGGCCAGGATGAATTTGTCGGCGTAGGTGCGGCGCATGGTCGTTTCTCCTAAACGAAACTGGGGGGTTCGGAGCGGTATCTCGAGATCGGCACGTTCAGTTCGTCGAGGATCTTTTCCACTGCGTCCATCATCATGTCGGGGCCGCAGATGAAGTACTCATGATCGGCGTAGGGCGGTGGCAGATGACGCTTGAACACCTCCGGGGTGATCAACCCCCTCTCGCCCGTCCAGCCGTCTGGGGGATCCGTCAGCACGTGGACAATCGTGAGATTCAGCCGCGGTTTCAGCACTTCAAGTTCCTCACGGAAGGTAACTGATTCCCAGTCTCTGCTGGCGTAGAGGAGAAGGATGGGCCGCTCGTCCCCGCGATCGGCAAACGTTCGGATGATGCTCATCATCGGCGCGATGCCTTCGCCGCCGGCGATCAGTACATGCAGGGCCGGTGTGTCGCCCACAGTAAATGTGCCGTAGGGGCCGTCGAGATAGACGCGCTTGCCCACTGGTATGGTGTGAATCGTGCTCGTAAAGTCGCCCAGGCTGCGGATCGACATCTCCACCCGCCCGTCGCTAACGGCGGCGCTGGAGGAGAAGACGAAGGGGTGTCCGCGGGCCTTGAACGGGCTTTCCCACACGGTGAGCCATCCGAATTGGCCCGGGGTGAAGCGGAAGCCAGGATGCCCCTCCGGCTGCATCACCAGCGTATGGGTATCGCCTCGTTCCTCGCGCACTTCTGCCACGCGGTAAGGGCGGCGGATCAAAAACCACGGCTTGATGACGCGGACATAAAAAAGCAGCCCGACCCAGAAAACGGACATGCCTATCCACAATCCGCGCTTCCAGGGAGAGGCAAGATAATAGCCCCATCCCACCATGTGGAATACGCCCGCTACGACGGCGATAACCGCGAGCCACATGTGGCTGATGTGCCAGGTTTCGTAGCTCACCTTCAACTTCGTTCTCCACACGCTCATAACCAAAATCGCAATGAGCGAGTAAACGGACAAGGCAGCAAAACGGGCGCGCCACGGAGCTGTAAAACTGTTGAGCAGCGCCAGAAATACCGGTTGGTCGACGAAGAGAATGAGCGGGTGCACGATGACCAGGGCAACCGCAATGATGGAGAGTTGGCGATGGACGTGATAGATGACGTCATCGCCCCACGGCTGGGTGATGTAGCGGAAGCGCGCCGTAAGGCCGAATTGAAGCCCCATCATTGCCAGGCCGGCATAACCGAGCGCGCACGAGAACTCGGTCCAGAAATCCCGTGCAGTCGGCCACGACCCCAGCATGAGCGCGAAGAGGGGGCCGAGAATGAACAGCAGATAGACGACGATCCAAACTACGATACGTGCAGAATAGGACCTCATCGATTGCATCCTCCAATGGTTCATGAGCGCGTCGAATCGCCGTCAGATCAGAGATGGTACTTGCCGGGATATCGGAATCTCCAGCACGGTCGGCTTCGATTTGCTCCAGGCCTCGACCGCGGCTTTCTTGATCTCCTCAAGATCGTCGAGGCGTGCCGCGTCGCACCCGTACCCCTTTGCAATGGAGACAATGTCGAGGCCGGGGATGTCGAGACCCGGGACTCCCGGCGTCGCCTCAAGTACGGCGAACGATTTGAGAATGCAGTACTCGTCATTACTCGGCACGATAATCAATATGGGAAGACGCAGCTGCGTCGCCGTCCAGAAGGATTGAACTGAATATTGGACTGAACCGTCGCCAATGATAGCGACGACGGGCCGGTTGCGCCCCGAGTCACGCTCGGCAAGTGCAATGCCCACTGCCGCTGGAAGATTCCAGCCCAGGATTCCGCTGGCAAACGTGTAGAACGTGTCAGGTTCGGTAATCGGCCATTCCGCATGCAGATCAGGAAGATTCGACGGGCTTTCCTCGATCAGGATGGCGTTTGCGGGCCGAACTTCGTTGAGAGCTCGGAACACCTGCGCAGCCGTCAGTCTGCCATCATCGGAAGCCTTTGCTGCGCCTAATCCATGCGATGCCCCATGTGGTGCCATGCGCTGCGGTACGCGTTCGCGCGCTTGGGTGGCTTTGGGTCTGCAGTCGCCAAGCAACAGCTTGAGACCTTCGAGAGACAACACGGCATCTCCGAGCAAGCTGTCGCCGACCGGCGCTCGTCCGGTTTCTGCGGGATCGTCGGAGATATGCAGCAAGCGCAATCCGGCTGGCAGATAAGGGCCCGGCACATAGGGGTAATAGCGAAAAACCGGTGCGCCAACCACCAATGCAACATCGTGCCCTTCCAGCTTCTTGCTGAGCGGCTGGATGGCAAACGGTAAGCCACCGGAATAGAGAGAATGATTCTCGGGAAAAGGTGCGCGTTCGGAGGCGGGCGCCGCCCAGACCGGCGCGCCAAGCGCCTCGGCAAATGCCACCGCCTGATCCCAGCCGCTCCCGCGCGCGATGGCTGCTCCGTAAATCAGCACCGGTGAGCGTGCCTCGCGGAGGATCTTTGCAAATTCGGCCAGGCGCGACGGGTCCGGCGCAATGCGCTGGCTCACGGTTCGAACCACGGCAGGACCCTCACAGGGCACCTCCCAGTCGCCGAGAGGAAGCGAGAGAAATACGGGACCCGATGGCGGCTGTAGCGCCGTGGCTACCGCACGCATGAACACTGCGGGTATATCTTCAGCCCGCGCGGGTTCATACGCCCATTTCACCCATGGTCGCGGGAGCATTGTGGGTTCGACGTCGGTGAGCCACGGCTCCATCAACAGCATCTCGCGCGTTTGCTGGCCGGCTGTGACGATGAGAGGCGTCTTGTTCTGGAAAGCCGTTGCCAGATTCCCCATTCCATTCGCTGTCGCAGTGGTGTGCAGGTTCACCAACGCTGGGCGGCGTGTAGCTTGGGCAAAGCCGTCGGCAATCGCAATGACAGATGCTTCCTGCGGAGCCAGCACATAGCGGAAGTCTTTAGGAAAGTTCTTGAGAAAGGTCTCCTCTGTCGAGCCGACATTTCCAAAAACTGTTGTCAGGCCAAGCTCGCGTAAAAGTTGGTAGGTTACGTCGCGGACTGTTCGCAAGTTTTTATCCCCAGGTGTTTGAACAATTTTCTTAAGCAGCTCAGCGGCCTTTTTCTGCGCGTTGATGCACCGGCAGCTTTCTGTCAATCCAGGCTGTGAAAGTTCCCTCAAGGGTTCTCGATCCAGACAGTTTGGGCATTCACAAAAGCATGCGCTCCAAAATGCGAGAGCTCCCGGCCATACCCGCTGTTCTTGACACCGCCGACCGGCACGCGAGGATCCGTCGCCGTAATCCCGTTGATGAAGACACCACCGGTATATAAATCGCGCGCAATCTTGCGTGCCAGCGCGACATCGCTTGTCCATATATTCCCGCTCAGTCCAAACTCGCTTGCATTCGCCGCGTTAACGGCTGCATTGACATCGGGGACGCGGGTGATCGCGGCAACTGGGCCAAAGGTCTCTTCGTCGAAGGCGGGCATCCCTTGCGTCACACCGCTCAGCACCGTGGGCATGTAGAAGGCGCCCTTTCCCGGGCTGGGTTTGCCGCCGCACAGCACACGAGCGCCCGCCGCAATACTGCCCTCCACTTGCTTGTGCAGCCCATCGCGAAGGTCGGCGCGTGCCAGTGGCCCCATCTGTGTTGCAGGATCCATCGGATCGCCGACCCGGATCGCCTTGGCCGCCTTTACGAACTGCTCCTCAAACTCGTCGGCGATGTTCCCTACCAGGATGAACCGTTTTGCAGCCAGGCATACCTGACCCGCGTTGCTAAAGCGTCCCTTGATGCCCTCCGCAACGGCCTTAGAGATATCAGCGTCTTCAAGCACGATGAAAGCATCGGAGCCTCCCAACTCCATGACCGTCTTCTTGATCACTTTTCCCGCCTCGGAGGCAACCGCAGAGCCGGCCCGCACGCTTCCCGTAACCGAAGCGCCCTGCACGCGCCCGTCATTGATGACATTGACGACGTCTTCAGTCTTGAGGATCAGATTCTGAAACACCCCTTCCGGAAACCCGGCCTCCTGCATCACCCGCTCAAACTCGAGCGAACTCCTCTGTGTGTTGTGCGAGTGCTTTACCAGGACTACGTTGCCGGCCAGCAACGTCGGAATGCCCATGCGCGTCAACTGCCATATGGGGAAGTTCCACGGCATGATTGCAAGTATCGGCCCAAGCGGCAGGTAAGAGACGTATGCATCGACCCTGCCTGTCGGAGCGGGGACGTCGGCTAACATCTGCGGCCCGTTCTCGGCGTACCAGTCTGCTTCCCTGGCGCATTTCTCGACCTCTGCTTCAGCCTCCGAAAGAGTCTTTCCCATCTCTGTTGTGATCACTTTCGCCAGCCGTGCCTGGTTCTTCCGTAATGTCGCTGCGAGGTTTGAGAGGAGTTGTGCACGTTGATGCACGGACAGCTTCCGATACGATTGGAAACTCTTTTCGGCGCGCGCGAGCGCGGCTTCTGTTTCGCCGGCAGTAAAAAAGGGAAATGTTTCAATCTGCTCCCCGGTGGCGGGGTTTACCGTTGGAAAACTGGACGAATTCATGTGCCCTCCTTGTGAGGCTTATGGAAATCGATAGGTCAGGCGGTTAGGAACATAAATGCTCCCATGGTCGGAATGGAAAGCACGGTGCTGAACAGGAGTGAAGACGCCATCTCCTGCTCGGCGACCTTGAACTGGACAGCGAGAATGACCGCCATTGCGGCTGTGGGAATCGCCAGCGTAATGACCGCTTCGCGGACGGCGGCTGGCGGCAGTTTGAGCACCACTAATGCACCCCAAAATACCGCTGGTACGATCAGATTTCGAGCAACCGCGTTGAGAGGAATTGTCCAGTTGAAGGACACACGTCGCGCGAACAGCATAATGCCGGACGCAAAAAGGGCAACACCGCCTGTTGCGTGGCCCAGGAGCATCATCGACTGACCGACGACCCTGGGCAGATTTATGCCACTGATGACCAGAATGATAGCGAGAATCGGAGCCCAGACAATGGGCTCCCGAACAGCAGCGATTACATGAAAAAGTAGGGATGGCCTTGCGGCCTTCGCGTCGCCGTGCCGTGGGGCCGCCGCCGATAGAAGTATGAGGCAAACCGGCACTTGCACGAGATTCATTGCCAGGCTGGCGCTGATGACGGGGATCGTTCCCGGACCGAATACATATCCGAGGACGGACACGCCAACAAACGGTACAGCCGGCCCGCCAATCGTAAGGGCTTGCAAAGCGCTGGTGCCGAGATCGCGCCGAAATACGAAGCGCGCCGCCAGCAGAACGACGAAAAAGCTGCCGACCATGCCTACAACGACGGCGAGCGCTAGCGGCACATTCTCCAGCAGTCGGGTCCGAGAAATGCTGACAGTGGAGCCGAACAGAAGCAGCGGCAACGCATAGAGCATCACCATGCGGTTCAATATCGTCGCCTGATCGCCAGTGAAGTCTTTATGCCACCCGCTGAAAAAGCCGAGGAGAAGTATAACGACGATCGGCAGCAGCGCACCGATGATGGTTGTTAACAACGTGTGGCTCCAATCTTCCACCTGGATGATGCAACGTAACGTTGGCATGCAATCTGGCTGCCAAAAAGGACGGGCTTGTCGACAAATGGCTTTCGGTTTGAAGTGGAAACGCAACATTGAAGATGGACTCTTCAAAGTCGTTTCGCTCGAAACATTCCAAGACAAAGCTGTATCCGCTGTCGGAACCAGTGTCTACCGATTGACAGCGTGATCCTATTGCGACTGGCCCCACTTGGCACCGCCCACGTGGACTTTGTTGTGGACTAGCCTTTTCAGCAACGCTCGCCCCCGGCGTGGCTGTTCGGCGGCGTTGGCACTCCAATGTCACACGGGCATCGCGTGCTCACCAGGTATCTGAGTGAACAGCCGGAGCGAGTTGCCGTCGCAGCCTCCGACCTGCGCACGTTAATCAACTATCGCCAACTCGATGCTCTCGTGAGGTCTGCCACATAGCAACTGGCTGGCTTAGGACTAAGAGGTGGCGACCATTGGACCATGAGCGAAGAAAGTACCGGCAGTCTCTCCTCAGTCCGTATTACAAGCGCGAATGGCCGGAGTCTTGAAGCCGGTGCTCCTGTTGCGAATCTTCCTGTCATCAACGCCGATGATGTCGCGCTTGTGGTCGAGGACATCTCGATCGTGTTGAAGCACGCGACGTTCCACTCGGCGTGCCTATGGAATGCTCCAATACCCCACTACACTGGGACGAGATGCAAAGGGTGAGTCGATGATGTCGACTAATGGACTAAGGGGCGTCGAACAGTCGATGCCGCGACACACCCACTGAGGACTTTTGCGGTTCCGTAAGGCTTTGTCGCCGGTTGCGTCCGCGTTTTCAATAACCTGAAGTTTTGGTGACACGATTGCACTGTCATCAGCCATGATGTACGCTCTCGACGGCATCATCTCTCCATACTCAATCACCAGGGTGCGGCACTTAAAGCAGTGTTTGTGTCAATGGTGACGTCATGATGGCCACCTCGACCATTGTCGCTAACACCGCTGCACCACGCTTGAACAATCTCTCTGAGTTGCTCACAAGGCATGTTCAGGAGCAGCCCGAGCGAACCGCCGCCGGTACCTCAGACCGGCGAACTGTAATCACCTACCGCCAACTTGATGCTCTCGTCCGGTCGGCCATGGCACAACTATCCTGGTTAGGACTGAGCCGCGGCGACACGATCGCACTCGTCTCGGACAATGATGTCGAATTTGTAGTAGGTCTTCTCGCAGTTGTGTCTTCGGGCGCTCGTGTCGCGCCGTTGAACCCGGCGCTCACATTGTCCGAACTGAGCACACGACTCGCAAAACTCTCCGCGCATGCCGTACTCGCTCCGAAACATCTGGCCAGCAAGCTGGAGTTTGCGGACGCCATCGCCGGGAGCGCCGCTCGCTGGATCATAAGTATCGAGAGTTCCAGCGGTGCCCATGAGGTGCGAATTGCGAATAGGAACGGGCAAAGCCCAGCATCTGGCGTGGCCGCCGAGACAAGGACCCCGATCGACGGCGACGATGTCGCTCTCCTGATGTTCACCGCCGGCACGACCTCCGCCCCCAAGCTTGTCCCCTTGACGCACGGCAATATTGTGGCATCAGTCCAGAGTATTTCCTCCGGGTATGACTTATCCCCCCAGGACGTGACGCTGATCGTCATGCCGTTGTTTCATGGTCACGGGCTCATCGCGGGGCTACTGGCAACTCTGGCAAGCGGCGGCAGCGCCTTTCTCCCAAGCACAGGGGGATTTTCGGCTCACTTGTTTTGGCAGGACGTCGTCCGCCTCGGTGTGACGTGGTACACAGCAGTGCCCACGATTCACCGCATTCTTCTCAACCGTGCTTCCCAGGAATACCCAAGCTCTCCGGTGGCGCTTCGTTTCATCCGCAGTTGCAGCGCACCGCTTGACGAGAAACTCGCCGCAGCAATGATCGCTACATTCCAGGCTCCGCTGATCTCCGCCTATGGGATGACTGAAGCCTCTCATCAGGTATCGTCCAACCCGCTTCCCATCCATGGATCCAACAAGACGTCCTCGGTGGGGCTGCCCACGGGGGTCGAGATCCGAATTGTCGCCGAAGATGGGAAGGACGCTGCAACCGGTAGCATCGGAGAAATCTGGGTTCGCGGCGCAACGGTTACGACTGGATATCTCAACAATCCTGAGGCCAACAGCGCAAGCTTTGTCGATGGATGGTTCCGAAGTGGCGATCTCGGTAGCAGAGACGCGGACGGCTACCTCTTTCTGAGAGGAAGACTCAAGGAAATTATCAACCGCGGTGGAGAGAAGATCTCACCGGGCGACATCGACGCCGTCCTCTTGTCTAACCCGAAAGTGCTCGAAGCGGCATCATTCGGCGAGTCGGACGCCATCTACGGAGAAAATGTCCAGGCAGCTGTCATTCTGCGTCAGGGAGTGGAAGCGACCGAAGGTGAACTGCGAGACTATTGCCGCTCGAGGCTCAGTGCCTTCGAAATTCCCCAGCGGATCTACATAGTGGCCGACTTTCCACGCACGGCCAAGGGCTCCACCGATCGGCGTGCCCTGGCTGTGCAATTTACCGCAGGCTGATCAGCGCCTGAGCAATAACCAATGGTGAAGGAGCGATCCGAAGATGCAAAACGAACTTATGACAAGTACCTCCGATCAAACACTTCAAATCAGGATTCGCGACGTCCTGCTGAACGCACTGACGGTTTCGTCGGGAGCCATCGATGCCGTCAGCTTCCTTGATCTGGGCAAGGTCTTCTCGGCCTTCATGACAGGGAATATCGCGTTTCTCGGGCTGCGGGCCGCACGCGCCCCTGGGCCCGGCTGGATGAGCATTCTCGCCGCGATGTCTGGCTTCGCGGTGGGGGTGCACCTCTCGACGCGAATTGTTAAGCCTTCTGAAGTCTTTGGAGTTTGGTCTCAACGGGTGACGGTCGCACTCTGCGTATCCCTGATTGCGCATGCAGCCTTTCTGTCCGTTTGGTTCGCAAGTAACGGCCGGCCTTCGGTTGGCGTCATCCCCGTTCTCCTCGGCTTGTGGGGTTTCGCGATGGGGATGCAGAGCGCCGCAGTTCGAAGGCTTCATGTGGACGGCGTGTTTACAACTGCTGCGACCGCAACCATCATTTTCCTTGCGGGCGACCTCGCCTACTGCTCAGCGACAGTAAAGGAGTGGCGGCGGCTTGCAGGCGTGCTCGCCTCGTTGTTCGTTGGCGCCACCGCCGGAGGTCTGCTCTCGGTTCATGCGCACATCTATGCCCCGGTCCTACCATTCATGATCACCGTCGTGGCGGTCGCAACCGCAGCGTCCGCGTTGGGAAATCTTGACGCTGAGGGGGCAAAAGAGGCACAACCATTTGCAAAAGGTCCGTCGAGTCGCCCTGTCTAGGTATCGACATCATGTCGACTCTCTCTGTCGTTGTAGCAACATCAATCGGATGGAATCATACGTGATCTTGCCACTCAGAGTTTGGTCGACAAGCTAAGTTGCTGATAGCAATTGAGTGCTTAAGAACTCAAACATTTTGTAAGTTTGGCAGCCTGGCTGCACTAGAGTGCGGCGTGCGGAGTTCCGAAACTGCTGGGATTTGTGACGCCAAAACTGCACAAGAACGAATAAGGAGAGTTTGATCATGAGCTTACCTCTTGAAGGAATCAAAATAATTGACTTTACCCAGGTGCAAGCCGGCCCGGCGTGCACGCAGCTATTGGCATGGTTCGGCGCCAGCGTGCTGAAAGTTGAGCGTGTCGACGGTGGGGACGTTACGCGCCGTCAGCTACGTGACATTCCCAATGCCGATGCGCTGTATTTCACCCAACTGAACAGCAACAAAAAATCCTTAGCCCTGAACACCAAGACGCCTGAAGGTAAAGAGATTCTGGAAAAGCTGATCCGCGGAGCCGACGTGTTAGTGGAAAACTTCGGCCCCGGCGCAATGGACCGGATGGGTTTCACCTGGAAGCATATTCAGGAACTCAACCCCAAGCTCATCTATGGCTCGGTCAAGGGGTTCGATGAGCAGTCGCCGTATTCGGACCTTAAGGTCTACGACAACGTCGCACAATGCGCCGGCGGCGCTGCCTCGACTACCGGTTTCTGGGACGGTCCTCCGACGGTCAGCGGTGCTGCGCTGGGCGACAGCAATAGCGGAATGCACCTGGCGATTGGCCTGCTGACCGCGCTGATTGGCCGTGAGAAGACTGGTAAAGGCCAAAAAGTCTCGGTATCGATGCAGGATTGCGTGTTGAACCTCTGTCGTGTGAAACTGCGCGACCAACTACGGCTCGAGCGACTCGGCTATCTGGAAGAGTATCCCCAATATCCCAATGGGACTTTCGGTGACACGGTGCCTCGCGGCGGAAATGCCGGCGGCGGAGGGCAGCCGGGCTGGGTGCTTAAGTGCAAGGGTTGGGAAACGGATCCAAACGCGTATATCTATTTCACCATCCAGGAGCAGGACTGGGGGCCAACCTGCGAGGCTCTGGGTAAGCCGGAGTGGGTCAACGATCCAGCCTATAACACGGCACGCGCGCGGCAGTCCCACATTTTCGAAATTTTTGCCGAGATCGAAAAGCTGATTGCCGACAAGACCAAGTTCGAAGCAATCGACCATTTCCGGAAATACAAAATCCCCTGCGCGCCCGTATTGAGCATGAAGGAAATTGCCTATGACCCGGCACTGCGCGCCAGCGCTACGATCGTGGAGGTTCCCCACAAGCAACGCGGTCCTTATCTTACCGTCGGCAGTCCCATCAAATTCTCGGACTTCGCGCCTACGATCACCGGCTCGCCGTTGTTGGGTGAGAACACGGACGAGGTGCTGACAAGCTTGGGATACACCTCCGAGCAGATCGCCAAGCTGCGTAGCGCTAACGTCTTGGTGAAAAGCGCAGACAACGCTGTGGAAGCGCATCAGGATTTCAAAGTCTCCGCGCTGGCAACCAAATGAAGAGTACTTGCTAATGTCCATCGACCTTGGGCAAGTCGTGGAGGCGCTAGGCGACGCAATTGTGGTCTCGGACGCAAGCGGCGCGATCACTTTGTGGAATCCCGCTGCCGAGCGCCTCTTCGGATTCACGCAAGTTGAGGCGCTCGGCAACACGCTCGATCTCATTGTTCCCGAGCGCTTACGAGAGCGTCATTGGGCTGGTTACAGAAGAACTATGGCGAGCGGGGAGACGCGCTACGCTCACGACGTGTTGCGAGTTCCAGCCGTGCACAAGGACGGGCGAGCGTTATCGATTGCATTTACGGTCGGACTGCTTTATGGGCCGCAACGAGAGGTGACAGGAATCGTGGCCGTGATTCGGGACGAAACCAGTCGCTATACCGAAGAGCGAAAGTTGCGCCAGCGCATCGCGGAACTCGAGGGGCAGGTAGCACTCAACCCTTCGCGGGGTTGAGACGCCAACGGTTAGAAATATTTGCGGACTTGAGGGTCGAACCCGTCCAGCTTGCACGGGTTCGATCTGCATCTCTTGGCCGGCACAACAGCCAAGTCTGATGCCATGTCCGAAACAGATTCACGCTGTGAACTTTATCAATCTCAAATCAAGAAAAAGAGGTATTCCATGCTTGCAACTGGACTGAAATCAGCAAACGAACTGGAAACATCAGCGGAACAGAAATCGCCGGTTTTGACCGACGGGTTTCATCTTGTCGTGGATGCCCTGAAGCTCAACGGGGTCGACACGATTTATGGCGTTGCCGGAATTCCGATCACGGATCTAGCCCGCCTGGCCCAGGGAGAGGGAATAAGATACATCGGCTTTCGGCATGAACAGTCCGCCGGAAATGCAGCTGCGATTGCCGGTTATCTCACCAAGAAGCCGGGGATTTGTCTGACCGTCTCCGCACCAGGTTTCTTGAACGGCCTGGTGGCGCTCGCCAATGCTACCACCAACGGTTTTCCCATGATCCAGATCAGTGGATCGAGCGAGCGGGAAATTATCGATCTACAACAGGGCGACTACGAAGAACTTGATCAGATGAATGCGGCGAAACCTTACACCAAGGCAGCCTTCCGGGTTAACAAGCCCGAGGATATAGGCATTGGAATCGCGCGTGCCATACATGCCGCCGTATCGGGGCGGCCTGGTGGGGTCTATCTGGACTTGACCGCGGATGTTCTTGCCGCGGCACTCGACGCCGATGTAGGCAAAAATTCGCTGGTGCACGTTGTCGATCCAACGCCTCGGCAAATTCCCGCTCCTGAATCGATCAAACGCGCCCTCGACCTGCTGGCGAGCGCACAGCGCCCACTTATTATTCTCGGCAAAGGTGCTGCCTACGCCCAGGCCGATGCTGACATTCGTTCGTTCATTGAGAAGACCGGTATTCCTTTTCTGCCGATGTCCATGGCCAAAGGGCTTTTGCCTGACAACCATCCTCAATCCGCAGCCGCGGCCCGCTCGTTGGTTCTGGCTCAGGCCGATGTGGTCATGCTGATCGGGGCACGACTGAACTGGCTTCTTGGCCACGGCAAAGCGCCACAATGGTCCCCAACTACGCGTTATGTGCAGGTCGACATCTCGCCCACGGAGATTGATAGTAACCGCCCCATCGCCGCACCTGTGGTTGCGGATATCGGGTCAGCCATGTCCGCATTCTTGGCCACGCTCCAGCCCGGACAGATCAAACCCCAAACCGCTTGGATCGAAAAGATCGGGGAGCGCAAGCAGCACAATATCGAACGCATGGCGGCCCGGCTCAACGCCAACCCCAGCCCCATGAACTTCTCCACCGCACTTCGTGCGATCCGCGATGTTCTCGCCGGCAAACCAGACATCTACGTCGTCAATGAAGGGGCCAATACGCTCGACTTCGGCCGAAACATTCTCGACATGCAAGAGCCCCGCAAACGTCTCGATTGTGGAACTTGGGGCGTGATGGGTATCGGCATGGGCTACGCCATTGGCGCGGCTATGACCAGTGGTAAGCCTGTCGTTGCAGTCGAAGGCGATAGCGCCTTCGGCTTTAGTGGCATGGAAATCGAGACCATTTGCCGCTATTCGCTGCCCATTGTCATCGTTATTTTCAACAACGGGGGTATCTACCGCGGTGACGACGTGAACCGCAGCGGAGGAAAAGATCCTTCACCAACCGTTCTCATGAAGAGCGCGCGCTACGACAAACTCATCGAGGCTTTCGGCGGCACTGGTCATCATGTGACCGATCCGCAAGGTCTCACCAAGGCACTCACCGATGCCCTCGCATCAGGTAAGCCGGCAATGATCAACTGTGTCATTGATCCGACTGCGGGAACCGAGAGCGGTCATCTGCAGAGTTTGAATCCGCAGAGTCAGATCGGCCACACAAAAGGAAAATAAGAGAAAAACCATGACCTATCCTCAAGATCATCTCGATCCCCGGAAGCCGCACGCTCTTGCGGGCATAACGGTGATCGACTTCACACGGGTTCTGGCGGGGCCCACCTGCACTCGAATGCTCGCCGACGTCGGTGCTCGGGTGATCAAGATCGAACGCCCGAGCGTCGGCGACGACACTCGGCAGAACGGGCCCTTCCTGGATGATGGATCTTCTGAGTATTTTAGGTTTGCAAACCTGGGTAAAGAGAGCATCGCGCTGAATCTCAAAGATCCCATAGACCTTGCGCTCGTCAAGAACATGATCGCTCGCGCCGACATCGTCGTGGAAAATTTTCGACCCGGTGTTATGGCGCGGCTGGGGCTCGCCCCTGCGTCACTTGTCGAGCAGCACCCTAAACTGATCGTTTGCTCGATTTCAGGATTCGGACAGTACGGGCCGATGCACCAGCAGGCTGCGTACGACACCATCATCCAGGCACTCTCGGGAATCATGGACGCTACGGGCTGGCCCGATGGTCCCCCAACACGTGTCGGCACGGCGATTTCGGATATTGTTGCCGGAATCTACGCCTATGCGGCTATCGTGACAGCTCTAGCCGCTCGGGCGCGCACCGGACGAGGGACAACCGTGGATATTGCGATGCTCGACAGCACTTTCGCGCTGCTCGAGCACGGTCTGATGGACGCGCTTGGCGTCCATAAACGTCCCACCAGACTCGGTAACCGGCATCCTTTCTCGTATCCCTTCGACACCTTCAACTGCAGCGATCAGGCGCTGGCGATCGCTGTCGGCAACGACCATCTGTTCGGCATTCTCTGCGAAGTTCTAGGCCTCACCACACTGCCGGCAGACACCCGCTTCGCGACCAACGCCGCTAGGTGCACAAACCACGATGCACTCAAAACGGCGATGGAATCCGTGCTCAAAACCAACACGGCCGCGATGTGGCGCGGGCGATTCGAGGCCGCGGGTGTGCCAGTCGGCATTGTCCTCAACGTCGACGATACGCGGAAACTTGAGCAGATCGCGGTTCGCGGAATGGTCAAGAACGTCGATGGGCGTGATGTTCCCGGCACGCCCCTCAAGTTCGGTTACTACAACTCTGTCGGTACGATGATTCCTTCGCCCCCACTCGACAACCGAGGTGCGGCTATTCGGGCGGAATTCGCGCCGAAACTGGTGTCGTGATGGGCGTCTCAATCACGGCCGCCAACATCGTTGCGAGTCGGCTACCGATCGCGGCGCAACGGTTACGACTGGATATCTCAACAAGCCTGAGGCAAACGGCGCAAGCTTTGTCGATGGATGGATAGGGGCTTCTTTGCCTACTAGCTTATGTCTCGTTCATGTGCGGAAACAAGACGATTGCCGGCCTAAGGAGTGGACAGGACAAGTTCCATGCTGGCTTGCCTTCCGCAATAGCTGTCCTGTCACTCGTCGCTGGTAGTTTCTAGGGAAGCCTGTTTACTCGGTCCAAATTACGTTATTCCCATCGCCTGATCTTCGGTGTGATTGCAGGCCTGCTTGCGACCGTTGCTCGTCTTAAACGGCATGGCCTGTGGAATGCCGCTGCCGAAATCGCGCCACTCGGCGTGGCGATGGGTATGATGAATCGCATTGTCTAAGGTAGGAGCAGAATCCGTGAGTCTCACGTTCGTCACTGGCACGCAGAACAGAATAGGTGACCATCTCGCTGTGGTTTTGAGCAACATCGCAGGCGTCGTCACGATGGCAATATGGATCTACGTCGCAGAAAATCTGGGCGTGATGTAACTCGGACTGTGTGGACCTCATATGACCTTAGAGGAACGTTCCAACCTTGTTCTCGCCCTTGCGGGTGTTTTATACGCCAACGGTCAATCCACGGACCAGACTTTGGCTGATTCCGAGCGGTTCGGCCGTAGCCTCGGACTGCGCGCGAAGATCATCCCGCGGTGGGGAGGGCTGCAACTTCAGGCCGAGGAGGGGGAGGCCAGAATCATCTCCGCAGTGGCAGCCAATCCCGCCGGCGTCAACATGGGCCGCGTGGCTTCGATTATCGGTCTAATCGAGGACTTCGGCGCCGGTCGGCTTGCGCCAGCCGCTGCAAGGCAGGCGGTCAGCACAATCTCACAGGCTCCGCCGGCGCCGACGTGGCTGTTCACGCTCGCGGCGGCGGCCGGTGCCGTGGCGTTAGCGGTGATCTTCGGTGTCCAACACCTGTCCGCGGCGGCGCTCATATTCGTGAGTGCGGGGGCCGGCGCCATTCTGCGCCGCGGGTTGGCACAGTTCAGCGCAAACGTCTTTCTGCAGCCATTTAGTGCCTCGTTGCTCGCGGGCATAATCGGGGCGCTGGCGGTTCGCTACGACTTGAGCTCGACACTTCGCCTTGTCGCGGTCTGCCCATGCATGGTCCTGGTGCCGGGGCCGCATATCCTGAATGGCGCGTTGGACGTCGTCAAGGGCCGCATCGATCTCGGCGCCGCCCGCCTGATCTATTCGGGGCTCGTAGTGATGGCGATTTCGACCGGACTGCTGCTTGGACTCACCCTTCTCGGCGTCTCCTTACCGATCGATGAGGCCGGAAGAGCTGTGCCCTTGTTGCTCGACACGATGGCTGCCGGCATCGCTGTTTTCGCCTACAGCGTCTTCTTCTCCGCGCCGCTGCGCATGCTGCCTTGGCCGGTGGCAGTGGGCATGCTGGCCCATGCTCTGAGGTGGTGGTTAATTTCTGAACTTGGCTCTGGCGCCGCAATCGGCGCCATGGTCGCTTGTTTCCTCGTCGGGCTGATCCTCACGCTCGTCGCGCGCCGTTGGCACATGCCGTTTGCGGCCATCGGTTTCGCCTCCGTTGTGTCACTGATTCCAGGCGTCTACTTATTCAGGATGACGAGTGGACTTGTGCAACTTGCCAACGGCTCGCATACGACGTGGGAGCTCTTAAGCGCGACCATCGCCGACGGCATGACCGCAATCATAATCATCCTGGCGATGAGCTTCGGCCTTATTGTTCCGAAATTGGTCATTGATTACCTGGATGATAGATCGATGCAGGCGAGGTCTTGAGGGGCGAAGCAATATGCGGATGTCCACCACAGATTTCAGCGCAACGCATCCCTGGTAACTGCCCATGGGATGACCTGTCGGCGCAGTCGCGATTGACGAAGAGGCCTCCGGTCTTGCTCCGGTACGGCCGGCAGCTGCGCCTTCTATTTTTGCTATGGTGCGGTCTTCTTGTATTCGCACTTTCAGCCCATTCCCAGATTACGCATAACGAACCGCTCCCCGGCCCGGACAGCCACGAAACCGGTAAGGGTCCGCACGGCCATCTCTTTGGAGACTGGGGCGGAGAGCGGACGCGCCTTTCGGCGCTTGGGGTGAACTTCGATTTCCAGTATGTGAGCGATTCTCTCTGGAACCTCAAGAGCGTGCAGCCAGAGCGCTTCGCGAGTTGGAATAGATTCCGCGGAACGGTGGACATCGATCTTGGCGAGTTGACCGGTCACCAGGGATGGTATTTCCATGCGACCGCGCTTTGGCAGGCCGGCGGCAACCTCGGAAAATATCTGGGGCTCCTGACGAGTCCCAGCGGCATGTCCAGCCAGGATACATGTCGTCTCGATTCGTGGTGGATTGAGAAACGATGGCTGGATGAACGAATCACTGCGCGTGTCGGTCAGTTCGCGGGTCAGGATTTCTACGGAGCCCAGCACGACGCGGCGTCCTTTATCTTCGAGCCGATGGGCTATGCGTTGGGCAATCTATTCACGGACCTCGAGTCCTTCGATCCTCCCTCGACCCCGGCGATGGAGATCCGCGCCATCCCCATACACCACCTCTATGTGAAGTCGATGGTGATGGCAGCGGTCGCCGCGCCCTTTTCACAAAACCCAACCGGCCTGGTTCCTCAGTTCAATGGAGTTCCCGTGAGTACTTCGGAAATCGGGTTCACTCCCGGCAGGAAAGCGTCGTCGGTGCGTGCCTTTGACAACGTCGAGGGCCGACGGGGATACTCTGGCCTGTATCAGTTCGGCGCCTCCTACAATCCCGGAAAGTTCACGTCGCCCACGAGTGCGACGCGGCAGTCGGGCAACTACCTCTTGTACTGGATGGCGAGCCAGGCTGTCTGGCGGGTTGACCCGAAAGAAGGGAAAGGTCTGGATGCTACGTTTGCCTACGACTGGAGCCCGCCGAACGTCAACCGCAACAACACCCTGCTCACCGCAGGGCTGCGCTTCAATGAGCCGTTGCCGGTGAACTTTCACAACACCATGTCGCTCGGCTATGTACGAAACAATCTGAGCTCGCAGTTTCTTCAACCTGGCATGCCTGCGTTTAAGACCGAGCAGGGCGTTGAGTTCAACTCTCTGCTTGACGTTTTGCCGATGCTCCTTCTCCAGCCTGTGGTCCAGTATTACGCGAACGTGGGAGGCGGCACGGGGCGTGCCGTCGTCTTCGGATTCAGAACAAAGGTGGATTTTTAGGAAAGAGATTGGACAGTTTTTACGATCTTCCGATGAGTATGCCCGTAATGAATACGAGTGCTCCGCCAAGCCCCACTTGCAGAGCAGCGGAAAACACCGGTGTGTCCATGAACCGGTGTCGCACCCAGGTGATGACCCCGAGTACCGAGGTGAATCCCACAAACACCACGACGGCTATGACCCGCGAAACCATCTTCAGCGTGGCCTCGTTTCGGGCGGTGTTCCAGCCAAGCGTTTGCAGCATGCTCCAGATGCCGTGGCTGAGGTGGAGGCATAGTGTGCCCATCGCCACGATGTAGAAGAGCGCAACTGGCCAGACGGCGAACGCCGCGACCACGTTTTGGTAAGCGGCGAGGTGCTTGAACTGCCCCACCCTGAATCCGACGACACCTCCGGTCAGGTGCAGAAGGTGAAAAATGATGAAGGCAACCAATAGCACTCCGCCCCAGCGCATCGTCCGCGCGGCAAACGTCGTCTCGATGTCTCGTTTGGCCGTGTACCCGATAGGGCGTGCAGCCCAGCTCATGCGAGTGAGTTGAATCGCGGCAGTCACGTGAAGGACCACACAGATGAGCAGAACGATCCGCACCATCCAAAGCAGCTGACCATAGCCGAGCTCGGGACGTCCTACTTCCCTAAGGAACCGCGAGTAAGCGTTGATCTCGTCCGGGCCAGAGAATATTTTGAGATTGCCCAGCATGTGGGCGATCACGAAGCCGATAAGAACGACGCCTGTGACCGCCATGACCACTTTCTTCCCGATCATGGTGCGCCAGAGGGCCATCGCACGATGGATAACGAGAACGTTTCGCGTCTTCGCACCACCATCGAGATGGACCACCACCGGATTCAAATTCTTTGCGTTTTGCATACGAATCTCAGTTCCTTTTGCGGCTTCATCGCGCTTGCTATCTCATCGCCGGGTAGCCCCAATCAGAGCATCCACGTCTGGTATCGGGGGTCATGGGTTATGGAACCGCGTTTCCTTTCTGCTTAGGGAGGGCGATATTCGATGTGACGATCAGGCTTATCCGAGCGGCCACCATACCGACTCCGATACCAACAACGGTGTCAACTAAGCGCAGGATCGGCTGTTTCCACGCGTGCTCCGGGCTGATGCCGGCCACGACCATCACGACCGCGGTTGTGATTCCTGTCGTGATGATGTCTTCCGGCCTGCCGAGCAGGGTCAGAACGATCGCACCGATCCCGATCAGCGCTGCCATGCCCCAGGCGGAAAACGGGAAAATCATCAGGTATACCAGACAGAGGACGAAGCTTAGCAACGTCGCTGCCATCCGTGATAATGCGGCACTCAGGCTCTGCTCGTAACGCAGGCGATAAACAAAGACCGTCGCGACCACGGCCCACATGCCACCAAGGAATCCGTCGTCTTTTGATACGAAGTATGCATGGGTAAGGAGCTGAGTGATCAAGGCATAGCTAATGAAGCAGGCGATGGCCAGCGCGCCTCCCGTGGCGACTGCCTGGAGGATGCTTAGCAATGGACGTCTCATCACTTCGCCGTCTTGTTTTTGTATCGATACCATAACTCCATCCTGCTTTAGAGCTTCGTGCAGAGCACATAAAGCCCGGACGAAGTTCCTGCTGAAGTTTGTCCGGGATATAAGAACAAGGAGGACACTATCCTTTTTCCGGGCATAGGTTTCGGTCCGGGTATAGTACGTGTCCTGTTGGTCAATTAGCTGCTGCGACGTAGGGCTTGACCATCTTCGCCGGATCGACCACGCGATCGAACTCGGCCTCCGTCACGAAGCCTAGTTGCAACGCGGCGGCCTTGAGCGAGAGGTCGTTGTCCAACGCATAGTGCGCAATCTTCGACGCCTTGTCGTAGCCGATCACGGGCGAGAGCGCGGTGACCAACATCAAGGAGCGGTCTACGTATTCTTTGATCTTCTTCAGATTCGGCTTCGTCCCTTCGACCAGGAATTTCCGGAAGTTGGTGCATCCGTCCGTCAGGATCGTAATGGAGTGAGTGACGTTGAAGATAATGAGAGGTTTGTAGACGTTCATCTCCAGATAGCCCCCGGCGCCACCAAAGCCGACCGCTACGTCGTTGGCCATCACTTGCACAGCGATCATGGTCAGCGCCTCGGCCTGGGTGGGATTCACCTTGCCGGGCATAATCGAGGAGCCCGGCTCGTTGGCTGGGATCACCAACTCCGCAAAACCGGCACGCGGGCCGCACGACATCAGCCGGATGTCATTGGCTATCTTGTAGAGCGAAACTGCTAAGGTACGCAGCGTGCCGGAGAGCTGAACGAGAGCATCGTGAGCACCCTGCACGGTGAACTTGTTCGGCGCGCTAACGAAGGGAAGGCCAGTAAGCTGGGCTATTTCCGCAGCAGCTGCGGCGCCGAATTCAGGAGCTGCATTGATGCCCGTGCCTACCGCTGTGCCGCCGAGTGCGAGGCGATACACGCCCTGCAGTGCATCCTCGATACGCTCGAGATTGTCGCTAAGCACGCCCACGTAGCCAGACCACTCCTGCCCAAGCGTGAGTGGGGTGGCATCCTGCATGTGAGTGCGTCCGATCTTAACCACGTCTTTCCACTCACTGGCCTTCACAGCGATCGCATCACGCAGGGCTGTTACCGCAGGTATTAGTCTCTCTTTCACGTTTACCGCCGCTGCTATATTCATGGCGGAGGGAAAGGAATCGTTCGAAGACTGCGACATGTTGACGTGGTCGTTCGGGTGAACTGGCCTCTTACTCCCAAGTGGTGTTCCCGCGAGTTGGCAGCACCGGTTGGAGATCACCTCATTCACGTTCATGTTGAATTGTGTGCCGCTTCCCGTCATCCATACATGCAGAGGGAACATATCCTCATGGCGGCCAGCGAGGATCTCATCACAGGTTTCAACAATGAGTTTGTGCCGATCGTCGTCCAGGCGCTTGCCTGCGTGGTTTGCGTTGGCGGCGGCTTTCTTGAGTGTGGCGTACGCGGCAATCATCTCGCGCGGGATCAGGTCCTTGCCAATATTGAAGTGCTCCAGGGAGCGCTGCGTCTGGGCGCCCCAGAGTTTCTCAGCCGGAACATCCACCTCGCCGAGGCTATCGGTCTCCTTGCGAACGCCCAGTACCTTAATGCTGTCGACTGCACTCATTTGCTTTCTCCCTTCTGACACGTAATACACAGTTCACTCGCAGGGCTTTGCCTAAAGGCAATACCCAGGCTGTAGGCTTGCGTTCCAAGCTGATGAATGTCCGTTCGCTTCTGCGCCAACGCTCTCACCTTGTCCCCTCAATCGCTATTTACATAGCAATCGAGCGGCCACAGTTTCCAGCGATCGGATAGCTGAATTCAGGGGATTTTCTTCTCCGGGCGCTTGAGGATGTTTGAAGTTCCAGTCGACATGTCGACAGAGAGCGACACTTATACACCAGAACTGAGTTCCGGCCCCGGCGCTTCCGCGCGACTCACCTTTTCGCTTTTGCACTTCTTCTTGACCGGGACGAGGAATAGGACCTCATCGATTGCCCCGTTGCACTCTCATCCCAGATTCCGATACGACGGCTGAGTAATGCCAACCTGGAGCCAACGACTTATGACTGGATGGGAATCGTTGCCTATGTCACTTCATGCTCTACTATCGAGCGCCGTTTTAGTTGCTGGGAGGCCGGCTGATTGACCCCACGGACGATGTAGGCGAGCCCGCAACATTTCTAACAGTACGCGACGCTTAATGGCTTTGTTGGTGAGCGTTGCGTTCGGCCACCACCAGCCATCCTGCTGCATTTGCCGCGCCGCCGCTACGAAGCGATCGGCGACCGCGGCGAAGTCTTGGTCGGTGTAATTCAGGCTGAAGATGAGCCGGCCCGTCCCCACCCAGCTCAGCGCCAGGTCTTCAGCGCGGAGATAGTACTGAAACATCCAGTGGTAGCGCGACGGCTGCAGATAGCAGACCGTCCATACTGATGAGAGATTTGCCACCCGGACTTGGGCCCCGGCTTCGCGCAGACGCTCATTGAGCTGAGCCGCCCGGAAGTCCCACACTGCATCGAGTTCGCGATAACAGGCCTGGATTTCCGGCGTCTCCAATCGCTCCAGGAACTCGGACATCGCCCCCATGACATACGGGTGGGAATTAAAGGTACCGCGCGCGAAGCAGACGTCCGCGGGCCTATCCTCCCGAAAGCGCTTCATCAGGTCGGCCCGCCCGCACACCACGCCGATGGGCAGGCCGCCGGCTACCGTTTTGCCGTAGGTCACCATGTCGGCGCGGACCCCGAAATACTCCTGGGCACCCCCGCGGGCCAGCCGAAAGCCAAGGAAGACCTCATCGAAAATCAGCACGATGCCACGGTCGGAGCACACCTGCCGCAGGCGTTGCAGCCATTTTGTATATCCCGCGCGGTCATAGCTGGTGTGCGGGCCGCTGTCCACCAGCGTCGAATCCGCGGCCGCGCCGGCGTTAGGGTGTAGTGCCTGGATAGGATTGACGAGCACGCATGCGATGTCGCGGCGGTTGCGCAGCACGCGCAGGCTCCGCTCGTCCATATCCTTGAGCGTCAGCGTGTCCCGCTCGGTCACCGGGTTACCGACCCCCGGTTGCACCTCGCCCCACCAACCGTGGTAGGCGCCGCAAAAGCGGACCAGGTAGCGGCGCCCGGTGTGGTAGCGGGCCAGCCGCACCGCCTGCATCACGGCTTCGGTACCGGACATGTGGAAGGAGATTTCATCCAGTCCGGAGATCGCGCGCAGGCGGTGCACGTTTGTCGCCGTCACCGGGTGGTACGCGCCGAGCACCGGTCCCAGGTCACGCACCCGCGCGCTCCCACGTTCAATGCATTCCTTATAGAAGTCGTAGCCAAATACATTCACGCCGTAGGACCCGGTCAGGTCGTAGCGCCGGTTGCCGTCCAGATCGGTCGTGGTCGGGCCGCTGGAGGAGAGGACGAAAGATCCGGTGCTCAAGTGCTGGCGGACGTAGCGGCTGAACTGGAAGGGTACGCGATAGCGCGCCGTGAATTGCAGATCGGAGATCTCATCCTGGACTTCATTGGTCTGCCGCACGGTATTGGCAAAGCGTTGCGCATAGAGTGCTGCCAGGCGCCTGAAGGCCACTTGTCGCTGTTCGCCGATGTGTTTTGGCGCGTCGTCGGCCCGAAAAAACTGCACCTCGTCATATTCGTAGTAGGGCACGAAACCGGCCAGCAACCGCCCCAGCCGCGCGTGGCCGGCAAGCGAGCGGTGCTTGGCGCGAGACAGCTGCAGGCGCAACACCACCCGGCGCCCGATAAATAGCAATACGCTGAGTCCGAGGAGCCACTTGAGGATGGCTATCGTCACACAAACCCTCCGTGGCAACCCTAGCGCAATCGAATGAAAGTAAGATGACGCGGGGACCAGGATCGACAAGGGGCCCAAAGATGCCCGGTTAGAGTCTGCGGTTTCTCTCTGTCCATCCGGCCAGACGGCCCCCAATAGAAGTCACGGCCCTCCCCTTTGTCATGCCGAGAGGCTATGACTTTATTGATTTTCGCGAAGTCCTCGAGGTTTAAGCGAAATTGTCATCCCGCCTGTCCCGGCCTGCGTGGAACCGAAGCGAAGCGCAGTGGACCTTGCTGTTTCCTTCTGTCCATCCCATTTAACGGCCCTTGATAAAAGTAACGATCCTCCCCTTTGTCATCCCGAGCGCAGCCGAGGGATCTGCGGTGCGCCCCGGCTTCCGCACAAAGGTCTCCGTTCCGTTAGTTCTCCCACAGATTCATCGCGTGACTCCGCGCCACAAGCGCCGTTTCACGGGATGAATCTGTTCAAGCGTGGCCGAGGGACCTGCAGTTCTCTTTCCCCACCCACCGCCCCCCAGGAACCCAGGAGTTGAAAATGGAGGCGTCTCGCTGCTCTGGATTCCCGCCGGAGGTAGGCTGAATTCTCCTATAATGATCCGGGAGAATCAGGAATTCACAACAGATCAGAGTTCGCTTTTCATCATTTTGGACTTGCGGTACGGAATCTGCAGCAGGCAATTCCCGTCTTTGGAAATCTTTTCGGCTATGAATTGACGTCGGGCCCATTCGACGATCCCATCCAGAATGTCTCAGTTTGTTTTTTGGGCCGGGGAAACGGAGACCCCGAGATGGAACTCGTGGCTCCTCTTGGGCCTAACTCTCCCATCGACCGCACCCTCAGGAAAGGTGGCGGCGTCTATCATGTTTGTTACCAGGTGCCGGATATCCGTGAGGCCATCGCGCATCTTACTGGGCTTGGATCTTTCCTTGTGAGCGGTCCCGTTCCCGCCGTGGCCTTTGGGATGCGCGAGATCGCTTGGCTCATGACCGAGGCGGATCTGCTGGTTGAACTGGTGCAGGCATAGGGAACCGCCTTAAAGCTTGGTAGACAATCGAAGCAGCGGGTTAGTTCCAGCGACAAGCCCCCCACAGTCTGAGCGGTCCGAAATATCGAAAACGATGTAAATCTCTAGTAACACATGGTGGGCGAGGCGGGGCTTGAACCCACAACCCCCGGCTTAGAAGGCCGGTGCTCTATCCAATTGAGCTACTCGCCCGTTTCTGCCATTGTACCGTCATCCCGTGGCGCGTCGGCGCTACGTCAGGGGAACCTCCATGATCGCGGCCAGGGCGAGATCGAACGCGTTTTCCCAGGCTTGCTCGGCGCGTTGCGCAGTAGCGCCGCAGCCCTCGACGAACCAGGTCACTCCATAACCCGGAACGGCGTCGACCAGTGCGCGCCGCAGTACAAGTTCCACCCGCGCAGCGCTCGCCGGTATTCCGCGCAGCCTTTCGGTCACTGCCCGCAGCCATCGCTCCTGGTCGTCGAAGCACTGGCTGATCTCTAAATCGCGCGGGAGCAAGTCGATATACGAGCCGGCGCCAAAAGCTGTCTCTCCAGGTTCGGCATCCATCTCGTAGGGATCGAATGGATCATCGCCCTGCTCGGGGCTGCTGCTCCACTCGTCGCACTTGGCGGTCCATAGCTGCGAAGTAACCCCGTTGAGCAGCAGCAATGCAGACCGCAAAGCCAGGTTCTCTTGGGTTTCTTCGATTTCAGCGACTAAGTGTGGATACTGGCGCAAATCGACGAACCTGCACTTGGGTTCGTCATCTCCGGACGCAGCCCAGGGAACTGAGATGGCAGGATCCGTAGCGGCAAGCTCCACCGACCAATCCGCTTCCATCAGGGTTTCGTCATCGAGAGTACGAAATCCAGCAGCATCTTCTCCGCCCAATAGCCGTCGTAACCGACGGCCGGCGCCAGGAAGGCGCAATGGCCTCCATGCGCCGTCTCCACCAGCCGCACCCGCGAGTTGGCCAGCAAGTCGGCGCGGGTCGATGGCAACATCCGGATAAAGGGATCATCCAGCGAATGCAGAATCAGTGCCGGCACGGCAATCCGCGCCGCCCCATGGGAGCTGGACGCGCGGTCATAATAATCGTCCGCGCCGCGGAAGCCGGAGTAGCGGGCAGTGATCTGGTCGTCAAACTGGCGTAAGCTTCCAATCCTCTCCAGCCCTTCCGTCGAATAGATGGCGGGAAAGAGTTCTGCCTTGCGACGAAAGCGCCGCCGCAAACCGATCAGAAACTTCCACTCGTAGACCCGGTTGGCGACGTTGTGCAGCGCATCCGCTGAGGCGGCCAGATCCATCACCGGCGAAACCCCAACCACGGCTTTTAGATAGGGTGGCGCGGCTGCACCCAACTCGCCCGCCAGCTTCAACACCAGGTTGCCCCCCATGGAGTAACCGATCAGCGCAAAGGCACGCAGGCCTTTCTCCGCGGAGAGTGTCCGCATAATGGCTGCGACATCGCCCGAGAGCCCGGAATGATACAGCGTCGGTGACAACTCCTCGGTTCCCCCGCAGTTGCGCATGTTCATGCGAATCACATTGCATCCGGCGGCCCACGCCCGTGCTGAATTTCCCAGCATATATTGCGAGCGCGTAGATCCTTCGAGACCATGTATCAGCAGCACGGTGGGCCTCTCGCTGGCGTTTGCCTGCCAATGGCAATGGCAAAGCACATAGCTTGCACCGTGTGTGCGGACATCGCCTTGCGCTTGTGTCAGCCTGCTTGCGGCCCTCGAGTCGGATGCATACGCTGCGTCGCCTCCACCTGCGTCCACTTGAATAATGTGCGCCTCGGGCTCAGGTAAAACATATTGCCGAGGCAGAAAGTTGCCTGCCAATGTTTGCAGGTGGCCGTTGCGCAAAAATCGCCGGGGAAGGAACTCCGCCGTCTCTGCGCTTACGGCTTCAGCCAGAAGTTCGCTCGTATCCCTCACTGCGATTTCAACCTCGCCAACAGAGAAGCCGCCTGCAACGCGCCCTTGGGGGTGTCCTCGTGCTTGATATAGGCGAAAACATCTCCCTGCGTGGCCTTCTCCGCGAGCTGCTTTTCGATCTGCTCCAACTCAGTCGGCCCGTAGTCGCTTTTGCGCAGCCGGTAACAGCAGAACGGCGCGGTGACTACGTCCGGCGTTTGCAGTTCGTCGCTCTCGGCCACGCAAAGTGCGGCTTGATGCTGTCGCAGCAACTCGAAGATCTCGCCGGCAAACCAGGAAGCGTGGCGAAATTCAAAGGCGATGCGCAGTGTGGCCGTGCTCTCAGGCGCGGCTTCCTTGAGAAAGCTCGCAAGTCTCGCCGGGTCTGCTTTGAGATTTGGAGGCAACTGGAATAGAACCACGCCCATGCGCCCGGCGCGGATGACCGGCAGCAGAGCAGTGTAGAAGGCACTGAGCGCGTCGCTGCACTCCTTCAGCCGCTTGATATGTGTAATGCGCTGCGGGGCTTTGAATGAGAAGCGAAAGTCCGTCCCGGTCTGTGCCAACCAGGCATCGACGGTGGCTGCAGAGGGCAAGTGGCGGAAGGTGTAGTTCACCTCGACGGAGTTAAGCAGCGTCGCGTAGAACTCCAGCATTTTCTTAGCCGTCGTTTTGGGCGGATAGAAGTCCGGTTTCCAGGTTGGATAAGCCCAACCGGAGCAGCCGAGCCAGACTGGGGGTGTGGAAGGAGAGGCTTGAGTGGTCACGTCGGCGTTTTCCACCTGGGACTTAAGAGGCTGCGGAAAGACTTACTTTCCTGAAGGGTACGGTCTACCTCGCCGCAGCGAGCATCAGGCCGTACGTAAATGCCTTGCAATGAATTCGGCTTTAGCCGCTGAGGGATGCTTCGTGCTCCAAACAGCACTTTTTTTGCAGCCTCTTAACTCCGCCCGTTCAAGTTCCCTTGGACACGTTCAACCGGAGGGATCCAAGAGCAGCGACGGGTAAAAGAGCTGCTTCTGGGGCGGCTAGTGGGGGTCGAACCCACGACATCCGGAGCCACAGTCCGGCGTTCTGCCACTGAACTATAGCCGCCATATAGACTTAGATTGTAACATCCGGGTTCGGCGCTCCCAGCGGCTCGGACAGGCCTTCCACACTACAACAGGCTGCCTTACTTTGCCTATGCCGACCAGTCGCCAGCCCGAGATTTTGCCTCCCCGCAAGCCTGGGCCGCCCCCTCGTTTTCAGAAGGCCAGCGGCTTATTCGCGGACGAAAATCTCGACTTTCTTTCCCACGTGCTCGATGACTGGTTTCGTGTCCCCGGAACCTCTATCCGCTTCGGACTGGATGGCATCATCGGCCTCGTCCCCGGCCTGGGAGACATTATCGGTGGACTTGCTTCTACGATCCTCGTTCTAGCGGCCTGGGTACGGGGCGTCCCCTATATCACGCTGGTCAGGATGGTGGTCAACATTGGCATCGAAGTACTACTGGGGACCATTCCCCTGCTCGGCGATGCCTTTGATATCGCCTGGAAGGCGAACCGGCGAAACTATGCGCTCATCGTTCGCCATCTGGAACAACAGCGGCGGCAAACCTGGAAAGACTGGGTCTTCCTGATGCTGATCGCCGGGACCCTAAGCGCTATCTTTCTAGCCCCTATCTTCCTCATCCTCTGGTTCCTGGAGTGGCTCGCCCATCAAGCCTGAAGGACGCTGATTGCGGTACAATCCGGGAATCGGGGCGTAGCGTAGCCTGGTAGCGCATCTGCTTTGGGAGCAGAGGGTCGGGGGTTCGAATCCCTCCGCCCCGACCATTCGAATCAGTTAGTTGCAACCTTTTCCCCTGTAAGGGCTTCCGGGCTGTTGGAAAACTGGGGGGACCCTTTAGGTTTTGGGGCCTATCCTAGAACAGAAACGGCCGTTTGCTTCGCCATCGTTTCGGATGCGACTGTACCGCTCGATCACCTTCGGACTCATCCATCCGGCAGGCGCCTGAGAGTTAGCGCGAGTGCATTCGCGGGGCCACTTCATCAGGAGAGCGACAGGGCGGTTCGACTGCCCGCTCCCACCCATCTCTCTACGCTCCGCAAAGCGCGATTGGGCGCTGGCGCGGATTGTGTGGTTCAAGGGAGCTTTAGAAAAATCAAAGAGTAACTTTGCTGAACAAAGTTTATGGCGAGTCAACAACAACGTGTCGAGCAGATCTTCGGGGCCGCTTTAGATGTTGAGCCTGCAAAAAGGTCAATTTTTGTCGCTCATGCCTGTCGCGATACTCCAGAATTGCAATCGCTGGTCGAAGAATTACTTCTCGAGCATAAACGTGCTGGAAGCTTTCTCGGGAGGCCCTTGTTGCACTTCGTTGGACATACGACAGAAACCGACTCTACAGCTCTCGGATCTACTCTTTCACCGGGCGATCACCAACCAGTAGAGATTGAACCATCGGCGAGTCGATTCAAGGTGGGTGAAATTCTGGGTGATCGTTTCGTCGTCATACGCTTTATCGCCCGCGGGGGGATGGGGGAGGTCTACGAAGTAGAAGATACTTTTCTTCAGGGCGCGCATGTCGCCATGAAGATGGTACTGCCTCAGGTGGTAACTGACCCCGCCATGGAGCGCCGATTCGAGCAGGAAGTGTTACTGGCACGAAAAGTCACTCACGCAAACCTCTGCCCGATCTACGATATCTTTCACTGTGAGAAACCTTCCCCACCCTTTTCGTTTTTGACGATGAAGCTTCTCCCGGGCGAGACGCTCGCTGCTAGATTGATGCGACCGGATTTGCTTCGTCGAGACGAGGCGATGGCAATCTGCCGACAACTGTTTTCTGGTGTAGCTGCGATACACGAAGCTGGCATCATCCATCGTGATATCAAGCCCAACAATGTGATGCTCGATCGCCGCGGTCCAGAACTACACATATGGATAACGGACTTTGGTCTGGCTCGCCTATATGAATCTGAGATGTCTCTCGCCTCAATGGGAACAGTAGCCGGAACCCCGGGCTATCTAGCCCCGGAACTGCTCAAAGGACAGCCTCCGTCTCAGGCTAGCGATATCTTTGCTCTCGGTGTTGTCATATACCAGATATTTACTGGCGAAAAGCCAAGCCCTCAAGATGTTGTTACTACGCAACTAAAAGCGAAAGGAGCCCCGTCCGACGTCATCCGTCTGATCACTGAATTTCTCTCGGAAGATCCGAGGTGTAGATGCGTGGCTTTTGAACAGGCCCGACGCTTGCTCGACTCGAAGAGCGACAGCCGAGTTCCTGCGCCGCTTAGGCGGTGGCTCTCTTCGCCAATCATCTTTATCTTGCTGTTGTTTTCTATAGCAGCGGGAATCTTCCTACAGCGTCGGTTGGTTGGTCATCCACCTCCGCATGTTTCAGTGGTAGTAACCGAGTTCGACAACCGCACGGGAGATGCTGCTTTTGATCAGACTCCTCGCGAACTGATCTCGACGGCGTTAGGTCAATCGTCTCAGGTTTTTGTTTTTCCTTCGAGCCGGGTGCCGGAGGCGCTGAGAAGGATGGAGCTGCCTGAGACCGATATTGTCAATGAGCATGTAGGTCGCGAGATCTGTACGAGGGAGGGTCTGCAGTCCGTAATAGCTGGCTCGATTTCCAAACTGGGAAGTAGCTACCTGGCCATGGTTCGAGTGCTGGATTGCAATGGAGATCCAGTCGGCAGCACTGAAAAGACATTTTCTGGTCCGGAGCAGCTGCCCGCGACCATCGACGAAATCGCTGCGAGGATACGGCATGAGTGGGGGGAATCGAAAGCAGCCATTCAACAAGCCTCACAACCTTTGGCTCTCGTCACTTCGAATTCTCTAGAAGCACTAAAGCTTTATTCCTCTGGAAAGCAACAACTTTACTTGGGAAATCATGCGAGAGCAGCGACGCTATTCAAGAGCGCCCTGGAAGTGGACGACAATTTCGCAATGGCCCATGAGTACTTAGCCATTTCCTATGGACATTTGGGCGACGATGATCGGGCCACAAAGGAATTTGCGAGAGCCGTACAGCTTTCGGGCCGAGTGACCGAAAAAGAGAGAGAAAAAATATTGGCCGATAGCGCATTGTTCCAATATGACGTCGCAAAAGCCATGCCCCACTTTCAAATTTTGGCTGCGTTATCGCCTGATGATCCTGCTGTTCATTTGAATCTGGCCGAATGCTACAGAGACGACTTCCGCTTCGACCTGGCCATCTCGGAAGCTAAGAAAGCCGTCGAATTAACACCTTCACCTTCACCCAAAACTAACCTCGCCACTTACTACTACCTGAATGGAGATGCTCGACAGGCCATTGTGTTAGCTCAGCAGGTTTTGAAGGAGAACCCAGAAAGCGTCAAAGCGCTGAATTTGATCGGCAATGCGTATCTTGGTATTGGTAAAGAACACCAGGCAGATGGCATATGGGCAAAAATGCTTCCGATGGGTGGAAGTGCGGCAAGCATGGCCCGCGCTTCCATGGCCGATGCTGCCCAAACTCGCGACAACCTGAAAGAAGCAATTATTCAGCTCGAATATGCCGTCGGTGCCGACACTGAAGTAGACAATACCTACGATCTGTCCAAGGAGCAGATTCATCTTGCCGATGCTTATCGAGCTTCTGGTAATCGTACCGCCCTAACGAAATCTCTACATGACTTGTCGGAACCATCCATCCCCGAACTGATCTATTTTCTTGGAAGGGTCTACGCCCGCTCCGGTCGCATAGGCGGTGCAGAACGGGAGCTTCACCGGCTCGAGGAAACAGCAGACAGGACACCGCGGGTGAGTTCCTATATCAGTATGCTGCAATCTGAAATAGCAATGATGCAGAACCGCCCGCGGGACGCCATCCAAGCGGCGGCTCTTGCGATCCAACATCGTAATTCGCCACCAGCGATTGAAACCCTTGCTATAGCATACGAAGCCGCTGGCAGTCGAAAAGAAGCCGCCCAGCAATACGAGTTGTTATTGACTCGCAGTAACGAACGCCAATTCGACAGCGCCGACTCGCCCGCACTGCACGCTGTTGCTCATGCCCGGTATCATCTCGGAGTTCTATACCAATCACTTGACCGCGATGATCTGGCATTACAAGAATTCAGCTCGCTCCTGAACTACGCTGCGGAGGGCCAACATACTGGTCCTATGTATCAAGATGCCAGAAAAAGGTTAGACAAACTCAGGTCGGAGGCTGTTGCAGTGGCAGACCAACACCAGCGACATACAGGATCGACTCCGTGATCCCATCGATCCCAAGGTCGCGTTCGATCACTGAATCTTTTAGTGCCATGGTGCAGAACGGAGCGAGCCCAAGATGTGTGGCCACGAGGCAAAAAGTCTGGCAGAGGTGCCCTGCGTCCAGTAATACCGTTCTGTAAGCGCGCGAAAAGCGATATTTCCACATTGATCTTGGAAACACCGCGGTGATTAGAAACAATGCGGCGGCATCTTTGACCCAAGCCTGTCCAGCACAGTATTCGACGGCTTTTTCGCGAGACATATCAGTCGAAATGCACTCCAGGATATGACGATCTGCTGAATAGTGATACAGTCCGCGCGGCAGTCCGCTTACCCTCGGAGACAGAACGTAGACCTCACACGGGTGTCGCGCGCCAGCCGATGGGCTGGTCTTCAACGGCAGATCCCCAAGCAGCCAACTGTTTAAGAATCCTGTTACCCCCCATGTGTTTTGCAGCACCATAGCGAGGCGTTCTAGATCGACTGGTTCTGGCGAGAACTCTCTGTGAGTTCGACGCTTGAGGAGCGCATCGAAGAAGTCGGAGTTTGGAGACGTTATCTTGGGGAGTGATATGGTCTGGAGCGCGATTCTATTGCTCGAAGATTTGAAGAAATTAGGTTGGGCCGATTGTTTTATGTAGGACTGTAAACGCTCAGTTGTCCGCTCGTTGGAGCTTGAATACGGCATGTCCTTAGTTCCGAAATGAAGAATTGCTGCGTGCGGTGTCCAGGATGACCAACTTTCAAAGAACTGCTGGTCCTCCTTGGCCTCAGGTGAGTCTCTTTGCAGCAAGAGACCGTTACGGACAAGTTGGTTGACGCTTCGACGTATGCTTTGGAAATTGTATTCCGGTAATTCCCGGCAAATTTCATCAAGTGAGCGCCAATCACTAAAAAGATGAAGTACTCGGGCGGTGACAGGATTTGCAGAAAGAATATCTCTGGTGCGATAGTTCTCAACGACAAATAGCCCCTCACTCCAATAGCTGAAGATGCTTGTGGCACGACGCCACTGCGCGGGGCGGGTTAGTCGTTCTCTTTTCACTTTTTGTGAGTAGCCGGCCTGGGCAAACTGCCGAAGTCATGACCGATGTGGAAGTCGTGACCAATGTGGGGATCGTGACCGATGTACTCTAAGTTCTTCTTCAGGTTCCTCAACCCAAGCTGCAAATCCTTGAGCTGCTCGCGAATCTCCTCGCGAATCTCTTCGATCTCTTCTTGAGACCTCCGGCGTTTCGTCGCCGCACTCTTCTTGGCGACAGTTTTCTTCGCCGCAGTTTTCTTTACCAAGGATCCCCCTATAAACAAATTGGATTCTGGCTGGGTCCAGGGCCTATAGTCCTTAACTTCTTTCTTCCCACCCTAAGTCGATGTATCTAGGATCACCACGAAAATACGGCGCTACTGGGATTATCGGGTTCAAAATCCAGCAGCATCTTAGCACAGTTCTCTGCAGCCTATTGTTCGGGGCATGCAGTCAATGCGCGTGATCCAAACCACCGCACGGTATGCGGGGGTGTTTTTTTTCTTGCGATTACTGCAAGGACAAATGAGAACGCAGGCGAATGTGAGGTTCAGCCCTTTACCTAGGTGGCCCCATGAATATGAATCCCTCCGGCCAATCAAATCAGTTAGTTACAGGGTTCCTGCTTTTTCCGCCTCGATACTCCTTCCTGAGAGAAAACAATCCGCTAACCAGAAGGGAATTCGGAACCGCCCTCTTCAAAGAGGAGGCGCGCCTGTCCAAGCACGATTTCATCTCCGTGCCGCAGGGCGACGCCTTTGCTCGCGCCCTGAGGGACTGAAATCACGGAGCCATCCCGGATGACTGTGGTTCCATGGGCGCTCCGATCATCGAAGAGGCGGAACACAGCCTTCTCGGGATCGAACTCAATGTGGGCATGAGCCCGCGAAACAGATGGGTTGGGAGCCTGCCCGTCGTCTCGGAAGGCCACGTCATTTTTTCGCGTAAGCCGCCCATCCACGTCAATAACCTCCGCAAGGCGGCCCAGGTGAATGCGCTTCTTCTTCAGGCAGAGCTGTTGTTCCTCGGCAGATCCGGTGATGACGGTAAGCCGGACCTCCATTACCTTCTCCGATGGCTGCGGGGTGGGAATGCTTCCGTAGTGCACATCAAATCCACGAGTCGCCACATCAGGCGGCAATTCCGGCACCAGTTCTACCTGCACCGCCAGATGCACCGGGAGTTCTACCCGCTGATCTTCAAGGCGAAGACGGATGTCGCGAGCCAGAGCATCGCCCTCAACAAAGACGACTTCATAAGAGCGTTGAAGCGAAGGGTCCGGCACAAGAATCCGCACCTCCAACCGCGTATAAGCGAACGTCTGCTTACCGCGCCGCAACGTGTCTACATGAGCAGTGACATCGTCGAGCAACGCGCGATGAATCTCCAGCAGTTCGCGTTTCTGGTCTGGGGACGAGGAGCGCAGCATGCCCCGCAGTGTTTCATCGATGCGCCGCTCTAGATCGTGCAGTCGACTCATGGCCCTCCTTGCAGGTAGCCCAGTGCCTTGGCTGCCTGCATCACTTCCGCGGCCAGCGGAGCGGCAGCAGTGCCGCCGTATTGTCCATTCTCTATCAGCACGGAAAATGCCAGTTTGTGTGTTCCGTCATACGGGGCAAATCCAATGAACCAGGCGTGCGAGGGAGCATGCTCCAGCTCCGCCGTCCCTGTCTTGCCCGCCATGGCGATATCCGGCAGGTTGGCGCTACGGCCAGTGCCAGAGGTGACGACAGCGCGCATGTACTCGCCCACCTGTGTGGAGAGCTCCGGATTGAGAATCGCTTGCGGCGGGTCCAGCCGAGGATTTGTCTGGTCGGTGACCCAGCGGCCAAAGGGCATGGAACCACCATGGGCAATGGTGGCTGCCACCCGCGCCATTTGAAAGGGACTGGCCACCACCTGACCTTGGCCGTAGGACGTTTGTGGCATCTCTGAGCGCAGAGTTTTCACGTCCGACGGGTTTGCTACCGAGATGCCGAGCCGCGTGGCCGTATCGAGCAGCGCTTCAGGACCCACTTTGTAAGTGCCCAGTTGCGCGAAGTACGCATTACACGAGACGACGATGGCAGTACGCATCGCGATTTTCCCGTGAGGCGCGGAATCTTTGACGTCGTCATGGATGGGGCGCTTCCATCCCTGTATGAAGGCGCCCGTGCGGCCATCCGGAAGGCGCTTGCATTCATAAATCTGATCAGCGTTCGATGGATCCTTCCGGAGAGCCGCGATGGCTGTCACGATCTTGAAAGAGGAGCCGGGCGGATACAGTCCATAGCGCGCACGATCGAGCAGGGCGCCATCCTGATCCGGCTCTGCTACGGAGAGGGACAGGTTTGGCCACGGATAACTTACGGAGGCGAGCAAGTCGCCATTCTCCGGGTCGAGCACCACGACCGCCCCTTTTGTGCGCCCAAGCTGGCGGAGTTGCTGTTCCAGCAGCTCCGCTGTCTTCCACTGCAGTCGAGCGTCGATGGTCATATGCAGATTGCGATCGCGCTCAAGAACCTTCCTCACCTCAGGATTGTTGGGTTGCCAGCGATGCCGCAGCAGCGGCAGCAACTCGCGAAGGTCATATCGGAGAATGCGCTGCGAAGTCCTGGTATGCGGGTCAAACACCACGACAACGGTTGCACGATCGTCATAGCCCTGCAACGTCTGCATGAAATCACGCTCTGCGTAGGAGCTATTGCGTGCAGCCCAGTTGGCGCGCGTCCGCAAATCTCCAAGCAGATGGAACGCCGCTGGTCCAAGCGGATAGTAGCGAGTTGCCCCCGGAGCCGGCTGTTCACTCACCGGCACGCCCATGCTGCTATAGCGCTCGCGGTTCCGCGCAATCTCATTCCAGTTGCTGGTCGCGAGCGGAATTCCGTTACGGTCGTAGATCGTGCCCCGGGGAATAGAGTGCGCGACGGCGAGCAGACGAGGGTTGTATTCGTACCGGCGCTCTCCATCCGCCTGCAGCGCGAGAGCACCGGCCCCTGCAGTCGCGTCTGCATGGATCACCTGGATGTAAAACGCCTTCACCAGCAGGCAGGCGCCGAGACCGGCGATCACGAAGGAGATCTCCCGCACGCTCACGCGAAAAGGCTCCGTCGTATCCTGCGCAGGCGAAACTTCCCGGCTGAGAGAGAACAGAATGCCGATGATCGCGAAGTTGGTGATAAGACCTGTTCTGCCGTAGCTAAGGAACGGAACCACAACACCGGAGAGAGGGATTAAATCGAGCACACCCCCCGCAATCAGTAAGATCTGGAGAACGAAGGCCAGGGTGAGCCCGAGCGCGAGGAAGAAGTTGTAATCGGAGCGTGCCCGGAGCGCGACGCGAATGCCAAACCAAACCAGGGCGGCATAGAGTGCAAGCACTCCGAGGACGCCAAGGAATCCCCATTCCTCGCCAAGCGCAGCCAGGATGAGATCGGTATGAGCCGCGGGCATCCACTGCGGATCGCCGAGTCCGAGGCCCGTGCCGAAGGCCCCACCGGTAGCGAACGCCCAAAGCGAATGTGCCACCTGTTCGCCCCCGCGAACAGAGTTGTCCCAGGGTGAGAGCCACATCGAGACTCGTCCCGCCACATTCTGCGGAAAGCCGAGGAAGTAGCCGGAGGCAAACCCGCAGAGGATCACAATCAGCCCGATGAACGCAAACAAGTACCGGTCGCGGGCAACGGCGTACATCGCGAGAAACAGGCACGCGATCAACAGCGCCGGTCCAAGGTCCTTCTGCAGAAAGAAGAAGGCGAGCGAGACGACCACACCGCCCAGCACAGGCAGCAGGTACTCGAGCCTCGGCACTTCCACCCAACGCGAGATGTTTTTGAGTGCTTTGCGTTGGTCACGCAACGTGCGAAGAAATTCCCATCGTTCCGCAAAGTATCCGGCAAGAAAGAAGACGATGAGAACGCGAATCACCTCGGCAGGTTGAAATCCCAGGAGGTTGACCTTGGCGTCACTGCCGGTTGGTCCGGAACCGAAGAGGATCAGTCCGGCCGAGAGCACGAAGCTCGCGATGAGAAAAACGTAGCTTAGCTTCCCGCCAATGCGACGGTAGTCGAGGGTGCTGGCAAGAGCCAACACCAGGCAGCCACCGGCCACACCCTGGGCAAAGGTTGAAAAGGCAAGCGTGTCCCGGACTGGGTCGCGCAGCGTAATCATCAGCGTCATTCCAACGCCACTCAGCAGCAGAACAGACGGCAGCACATATTGCGGGCCGCCGATTGCGCGGACCGACCAAAAGATGTGCACCGCCCAGAAACAGCAGAAGACGAGAGCAGACCACAGGATGAGCTGAGTGCGAAACTCTGACTTGTCGCGCACAACAAAGAATGGCTTCAGCCGCGCTAGCTCCGCGGAGTCGAGCAGCAGGATGGTCTCTGCCCCAGGCCGTGCTGATTGCACCTGCTGTGCGCGCGTCTGTAATCCGGTGAGTCCATGCGTCCTCAGCACATCGCCGATGCCCACGTGGATCTGGCCGATCTCTCCTACGTGCGACACCGGACCCTCGCCGCTGCGCACCCCCTCGAATATCTTGCCCGCAATGTACTGCCGCTCAGCAGGAGAAGAAACCCACTGCAAGAAGGGGAGCAGTTGTTCGCGTCTGTCCAACGTAGAAAGGTTCAGGCGCTCGCTATCCGAGCCATCGGCTCGGGCCATCTTCGCTGCCGCCGTGAGACTCACCGCTGCAAGGATCAAGGCCGACGTCAACAGTAAAAGAACGCGCTCCCAAGCTCGGCCCCGCGCCTCCATAGGATGGTGAGGGTTCTGGGCCCGCTCAGCCAACGTGCTGCGAGTTACAGCCATGCGTTTCCCTTTCAGGCCGCTGAAACCCAAGTTTTTGAAGGGTACGGCCTACCTCGCCGCAGCGAGCATTAGGCCGTACGTACCCAAACTTAGAATCAGGACGGCTTTAGCCGCTGAGGGCTAGGATCTAACGCGAAACCGAGTTTTGAGCAGCCTGCCTTTGCCCTATTGTAGGGTTGAGATGCGGTTTATCGAATCATTCACCCGTTTGAGACTGTCGGCTGCGCCGTCCCACGGCAGGATGCTCTCATAGAGATGGCGCGCACGTGCAAGGTCAGGAGCTGCCATCCGATAGTAGTGCGCCGCTTGGATCCTTGTGCTCGCCTGATCTCCCACAGCAATCACGCGCTCAGCGCGGTAGCGATAGAGATCTGCGAGTTCCGCTGTCTCACGCTTACCGGTCGCATAACCGAGACGGCTGGCCTGTCGAATCGCTGCCTCGCCATGCGCCAGGTCGTGCAAGGAGTAGATGTACAGCGGAGCTAAGCCAAGCCATGGATCGGGCGATTTTTTCAGCACCAGCGCCGCTGCCAGAAAATCCTGGCGTGCATCTTCCAGCACTCGAGGGTCCCGTTCGGCGGTACCGCGCAATCGTGCCAGATGACCATCGACCAGCCGGATCTTCCCATGGAGCGTCTTGTCGCCTGGATCGAGTTCGATCGCGCGGGACAGGTCGTCACGGGCGTGCGTCCAATCTGCCTCTGATACCGGCGGCGCGTCCGGAGACCGGAACTTCACGATGGTGCTGTCGGCATCGTCGACCAGGTGTTTCTGCAACTCGTCTCGAGCGGCCCACAGGCTGATTGGGAAGTGGGAACGCGACGACAGCTTCTGGTATTGGTGCCAGGCAGCATCCAGATTCTGCTGCTTCTCGCTAGAGAGGTCCCGCGCCAGCTGGTGTGCGCTCCCCCAGACCAGGTACTCGTTCACCAGGAGATAGACAGGGAAAAGCAAGACCGCCAGGAGCAATGCGCCGACCGTGCGCATGATCACGCGCATCACACTCGGCCTGCGGCGCGGTGGCGCCGGTGGCACCACTACAGGGGTCCATGGAGTAGCTACAGTCTTGCGTGTCGCGTCTACAGGCGGTGGATACAGGGCGCCCTCCGGCCGGGACGTACGTTTCGTTGCGTCGTCATTCAGCGCCACTCGGCGTGTGCCTTCCCCATCTACTGGAGCAGACACGGCCTGGCCGTTGCGAAATGCCTGCAGGTCTCGGGCAAACTCTGCGGCCGTTTGGTAGCGCACCCGCACTTCGGGATGGAGAGCTCGCCGCAGAATGTTGCGCAAGGTTTGTGGCCACGTTTCCGGCAAAGGCAGTACGCGGTCATAGCTGCGGATCGTGTGCTCGAGCCGCGAGCCGTTCTCTGCCTGGAAGTACGGATGACCCGCAAGCATTTCATACAGCATCACGCCGGCAGCCCACAGATCCGCGCCCGCGTCGACCTCCCCGGTGAGCAGCCGCTGGGGTGAGGAGTACTGCACACTGCCAAAAACATTCTGCGTGAAGTTGCGCGTCAGCGAGAGCGCCTTGGCAATGCCAAAGTCGAGAACCTTCACCTCGCCCGCCGGAGTCAGGCGGATATTGCGCGGCTTCAGGTCACCATGAACCACGCCCCGAATGGACCGGCCATCCAGGGTAGTCGAAAAATTATGGGCGTGATCCAGAACCTCGAGAACGTCCTGTGTGATGCGCGCCGCCAGCATCGGTTCCAGGCCCGTCCCGGCATACATCTCCGACAGGTCGCGGCCATCGACGTACTCCATCACGATGTAGAAGTAGCGCGGCATCTCGCCCGACTCATAGATCGTGGTGATACGCTTGTCGATTGCGCAGAGCCGCGTTTGCAACTCCGCCCCAAGCCGTTCTGCGCTCACGATCTGAAGGCTATCGGGGTCAGTCCCGAGATCGATGAGTTTCAACGCGACCCGCCGTGGGCCAACCGGATCTTCCGCTTCAAAGACGCGGCCCATGCCGCCGGCCGGTAACTTCCGGTAGAGAGTGAAGCGGCCTGCTGTTTCCCTATCCACTGCGTCTTTATTCACCGCGAAGTTACCTTCAGCTGATGGCTGTTATCCCGCATCTCGGGAGCCACCACATTGTCAGTCAGCAGACTGCCTGCATCATAAGACGGTGAGACCCATATCTGCTCTGCTCCGCTCTCTTCGATGATGTTCCCGAAGAGAATAGGAGCGGCTGAACCTTCGATAAGGATACCGGGGAGCATCGCGGGGCCATGTCCGTTATGTCGGATGAGGTTGTGTTCAAGACGCGGGCGAGCGTTTTCACGCACAGAAACACCCGCCCCAGGATTATCTGCAATCTCAGAAGCCTGAATGACAGATTCCCCCGCACCGGTAATCTCGATCCCGGCATTTTGCATACCACTCACTCGCACGTCTGTAACCAGGAGATTGGAGTCCGCAATGCGAATGCCCACTCTCCCTGGACCCGCAATGTCAAAGCCGGCGAAACGTGCGTTGTGAATGTCCTCAGCCAAAACCGCCACATTGGGCGAAAGGATCCGGGCGCCGTGGAGCGCTGTGCTCACCACAGAAATACCGCTCCGCAGATGTAGATCCTCGTGATATTCGCCCGGACTTACTTCAATGGTATCTCCAGGCCGCGCCCGGTCCAGCGCAGCTCCGATGGTGGTGATCGCATCCGGGCCGACCGTCCAGCTTCGTGGCGAGCGCACCACTCCAAACCGAAGCCTTAGTCCGGCTGTGGAGTGCTCCCAGTACGGCCGCGCTGCCAGGAACACGGCAGATGCCGCGAGCACGCCGAGAAGAAACCAGTTCCAGCGAGAAAAGTGACTAGCAGAGCCCTGACCAGGTTCTGCTGCAGAAGACGTTCTCGCGTAGTCCTCTGTTTCGACCAATACGACCGTAACGTTGTCCTTACCCCCGGCTTCATTCGCAGCTTCCACCAGTGCGTGGGCTGCCTTCTCGGGGTCTCCTGCGTGGTGCTCGATCAGGTGCCGAATATCAGCGGCTGTCAACTGATCGGTAAGGCCGTCGGAACAAAGCAGGAGCGCCGCCGGCTGCGGAAGAGCGAAAGAATGGATCTCGACGAAGTCCGTATCGTTGGGCGTGTGCGCCGTACTTCCAAGGTCTCTATAAATCTCACTTCTGCGAGGGTGGTGCATGGCGGCGTCTTCGCTGAGCCGTTGGGAGTCTTCCAACTCACCTACCGGCGAGTGGTCTCGTGTGATCTTCTCCATCTTTCCTGGAGTGAGGAGATAGAGCCTCGAGTCGCCGACATGCCCGACCGTAACCTGGTCCGCCTCGATCAATGCGACGGTGGCGACGCATGCCATTCCCGCCCACTCAGGGTGGCGGGATGCGGCCTCGAAGATCTCCGTGCTGGCAAGTGCGAATGCCTCCTGAATGCGCTTGTCGCTTGCGCCCGTGCGGCGGGACAGTCGCGTGGAGATGATGTCCACCGCAATCTCCGCTGCTCGCTCCCCCGCTGCATGTCCACCCAGCCCATCCACAACCAGAAAAATGCCCCGTTGCGCATCGATAAAAAAGCGATCTTCGTTCTCGGGTCGCTTCCGCCCTACGTCGGAATGGCCGCCAACCAAAAATTGCGACGTGGCAAACATGGTCTAGTCGCTGCGGCGCACGAACGCCCACACCAGGAAAACAACGATGGTGACGAATCCAAGAAGAAACGGAATCCGCAGCCAGAACAGAGTGGAGGTCAAGGCTCTGCCTCGAATTCCAACGTGCACACATCGGCGAGCGTAATCCTCGCGGGGGACGGCAAAAGCACCTCGCGGTTACGGTCAACCTTCTCACCGCCATCGACTCGATCCACACTATTGGGAATGGGAGTCCCGTTCACCGTCGTCCCGAATTGGCTAAGGTCCCTGATGAAGAAGGTGCCCGTTTTGGGATCGCGCCGAATGCGGCAGTGTTCGCGGGACACATCCGCAGGGCCTTCCAGCTTCAGATCCACCCAGACAGCTTTTCCGCCGCGGCCAATCACAATCTCTTCGCTGGTCATTACGAACGTTTTGTCCATTCCAGCATCCCGATAGCGAACCCGTGCCAAAACCGCCCTTGCAGCGAACCTCGCTGTTTCCGGCAACTGAGTCCCCAGCGGGATTTCGGGTGATAAAGGTCGTCATAGCTCCGGCTCCGAACTCCTTCGGACGAGCGCTGCCCAATTCCGAGTAGATTTCGATCTCCCCCGGCCGGAGCCGCTCCTCCTGGTCTCCATGGAACTGGACCACCCACTGCTTCTCAAGAATTTTGTATTCGGGACGGGGTTCGCCGGCTGAGCCGAAGCGCTTGCCGAATCGACGTGCAGTGCGGGGTTTGTTCAGGTCGGAGAGGTGCTCCTTGAGAGCACGGACGGCTTCCTCTCGAATCAGCTCCGCGATGGGCTGGATGAGTTCGTAGTCGCGTGGATGGAGATATACGTTGAAAATGCAGGGCACGAGAATGGTATAGCGAACCTTGAACCACCCAGCATCGGCATTTCGGATCAGCTCGGAGATGATGTCGTCGCCCGTGATCTGGCTCGCAACCGTCTGGGTCATGCTCCTAAAACCTCAAAGCGACTTCTTGATTGCATCAGATGTCACTTATAGCAAGACCGTGGCCCGACGCTCAAATGTGCGGATCCTTCTGCCCATCCGATCTAACGGCCCCCCAAAAAGGTCACCACCCTCCCCTTTGTCATCCCGAGCGCAGCCGAGGGATCTGCGGTGCGCCCCGGCTCCCGCTCAAAGGTCTGGGTTTCGCTCGATCACACACACTCACTTTAGCCCCTGAACCATCGCTTTCCAGCCCACCGACCAGCGACGGTCCAGGATTTCTTCCGAGCTCAGTTTACGAAATCCGGTTCGCCTGCATCTAACCAAAGCGGAATGGATGAAAGCTTTCATTCCAAGCCGGGCGTTCGGGGGAACGCCCGGCTTATTGTGCCCTGCTCCGCAGCCAGCATGGCAGCTACCTTGGCCCGGCGGATTCGCTCCCGCAGTTGCGCGGTGACCAATCGATGGCAACGCAGGCACAGGGTGCGGATATTATCCAGGTCGCACTCCCCGCCGCCTTCCGTCACCGGCAAAATGTGATCGGCATCCCACAGGCTCTTGCGCATCCGCGTGTTCAGCCCCCAGTGTCGCATCAGGGCCACACGGGTATCGCCGCGGGCTCGCTTCAACCTGCGGTGCTCTTTGACCGTGTCCAGCCTGCAATGCGCGCAAACACCTCCGTCGCGCTTCAAGATCTGCTCCCGTAAATACCCTGGCTGAGAGCGCAACTTCCATTCGTGAACGCAGTACTCTGAGCAAAAGGTAAAGCGGCGCGCGGGCACTTCGAGCGAGCACCACCGGCACAGACCGCGCCCATTAGGACCGCGCGGAATATTCTTGCGGTCGACCCAACCTCCGGGCATGGTTCGAGCAGTACTCATATGCCTCTTTTTAAATGTGCGAGTGCGTTCCGCGTAAGTGCCGCCGCAGGCTCGACAGGAAATCCGTCACCCGGTGACCTATAATTTTGGATATGCGCGCCGCCCTGGTAGAAGATTTCAAATCTCCGCCTCGCTACCGCGAGATCCCTCCCCCGGTGCCGAACCAGGGAGAAGTCCTGCTCAAAGTGCGCGCCGCCGCCCTGAGCAACCTGGTACGTGGTCAAGCCAACGGATCGCACTACAGCAGTGGCACGACACTGCCGTTCACTCCGGGGAACGATGGGGTGGGCGTCGCTGAAGACGGTGCGCGCGTGTACTTTATCGCTCCCCGCGCGCCCTTCGGTTCCATGGCCGAATACACCGTGGTTTCCCGGGCCACGACCATTCCGCTATCTCCGAGTATCGAAGACGCCGTTGCCGCCGCACTGGGAAATCCAGGCCTCGCGACCTGGGGCTCGCTCCTCGGCAGGGCGAAGTTCCAGGCCGGCGAAGCGGTGTTGATCAACGGAGCCACCGGGATCGCCGGGAAGCAGGCCATCCAGGTCGCGAAATATCTGGGTGCCTCGAAGATCATCGCCACCGGCCGCGGCACGCAAGAAGAGCTGGCGGGATTGGCTGCTCTGGGTGCGGACGAGACCATCTCTCTGAGCCAACCGCAAGAGGATCTGCTGCGAAGTTTTCGCTCAGCACTACACGAACCCGGTGTACAGGTCGTTATCGACTTTCTCTGGGGACCTTCGGCGGAAGCGCTTTTAGCCGCCGCGGCCGGCCATGGATCTCCGCAAGGCGAGCCACGCATCCGTTTCGTCCAGGTAGGGTCGATCAGCGGGAACACGATTACGTTACCCGGTGGACTTCTGCGTAGCTCCGGAGTGGAGCTCCTCGGCAGCGGCCTCGGCAGCCTCTCCGCACAAGCCATCATGCAGTCGCTAAGCACCATGTTTGCCGCCGAGGCCAAGATGCGGTTCGCGATAGACATTGAACCCGTGCCCTTGAGCAAAGTGGAAGAAGCCTGGACTCGCCAGGAACAAAGCAGAATCGTGTTTATACCCTAGTCCGAGTTCTCCTGGGCATTCCAGATTCTTCCACCGGAAATGGTCCGTCGGCGAAAACCTGGGCATGATAGCCCTTCGATCCCACCAACCGTGCCAGAGGACTGCGCGCCTCATCGTCTCTCCTCAGCCCATCGATGATGGAGGGGAAGTCATACCGCGGCGTCCAGCCTAGTTCCTTGCGCGCGCGCTCATTCACATATACCCGATCGATACTCGGGAACATCTTCCATTGGCGCCGGTCATATTCAGCCTCATACCCTGGAACTCGCCGCCCCACGACTCGCGCTGCATCTACCCGCAGCTCCGCCAGATCGCTGGGCCGAAAGGGAGTGGTCGCACTAACGATGTACTTCCGGAACCCGATCGCAGCCGCGTGCTGTGCGGCTAGCAAATGCGCGCTCACAACATCTTCAATATCGACTCGCCGGTAGAGGAGTTCATTCACCTTCGCATTCGCGTCGCTGTAAGCGTTTCGCACCTGCACATTGTCATCTTCCTCAGGAAAGAATCGCGAGGTTCTCAGCACGATGCAGGCAAGGTTCTGATTGCGGTGGAATAGATCACACAGATCTTCGGCGGCCGCCTTGGTGACACCGTAAATATTCTTGGGAACGGGCGCGACCTCTTCCGTGATCCAAGCCGCGGGAGCCCCTTGAGGCGGTACCAGGGCGTCGCCGAAAACGCTGGTAGTGCTGGTGTAGACAAACGACTCGACCCTTGCCCCGACGGCTTCTTCCAATAGATTGAGCGTCCCGGTGATGTTGGTATCGACAAACTCCTGCCGGCGATGGGTAGCAACGTGCGGTTTGTGCAGCGTTGCAGCGTGGAAGACCGCCTGAACACCCTTCATGCACTGCTGAACACAGCCGCGATCTGCAATCGATCCCACGTGGGTAGTAAAGGGCGATGCAAGGATGTCGAGTCCAACCACCTCGTATTGCAAATCCTGCAAGCTTCGCACCAGGGCCTCCCCCAGGTGCCCGGCACTTCCGGTAACCAATACCTTCATAGTGGGTCATTCCATTTCGCCGGCTGCGAAAAGCCTCTTTTCATTCTAGAACCGCTAGGAGTAGAATTCGGCGCCTCACCGGGATGCCCGGTTTCCCAGGGCCTCTCCTGGTCCACCGCGATCGTAGACCTGATCGATCGCCCTGGAGGCGGAACTATGAAGATGCGCGAAAAACAGATGTTCCTGGCGGCACTGGCCATGGCCCTTTCCATGATTGTCGGCGGCTGTGAGCGCCATGCGAAATCCGAGCACTACTTTCTCATTGCCACCAACATCAACCTGACTTACTGGCAATCGGCACATGAAGGATTTACCAGTGCCGCCGCGCAGTATGGCGTTACGGAAGACATGCGCGGGCCCGATACCTTCAATCCTGCAATCGAAGTCGATGAGTTTCGCGCCGCAGTCGCCAGGAAGCCCGCGGGCATCCTGGTATCCGTCTCTGATCCCAAATTGATGGGGCCCGAAATCAACAAGGCAATGGAAGCCGGGATTCCCGTTATCACCATGGACTCCGATGCTCCAGACAGCCAGCGCCTCTACTTCATTGGCACCAACAACCTGGAGGCGGGGCGGTTGGGCGGCCAATTCGTAGCCGCCCAGCTCAACGGCAAAGGGAATGTCGTCTTCTTCACCATGCCCGGCCAGCCCAATCTCGAGGAGCGGCTTAAGGGGTACAAAGATGTATTTGCCAACACTCCCGGAATCAAGATTGTCGAGGTCTTTGACATGAAGGGACAGTCGACCGCGGCTATGGATAAGGCGGTGGAATACCTGGCCCGCACCGGCCCGGCAAAAATAAACGCCTACATATCTCTGGAGTCATCGTCCGCCAAGGATGTAGCCGAAGCCTTCAAACGCGCCAAGCCGCAAGATGCCATGGTAATGGCCATGGACGTCGACCAGTCGACGCTTGAGTTGGTCAAGGACGGCACCATCAAGGCCACCATTTCCCAGAAGCCCTTTACCATGGCCTTCCTTGGCCTCAAGGCTCTGGACGACCTTCATCACTATCCGCTCAAGCCCCTGGCTCGGGACTACGGGTCGGATGCGCGATCGCCCATCCCCGCCTTCGTCGACACCGGCGTATCCCTGGTCGACCAAACCAACGTTGACAAGTTCCTGGCCCCGGCGGCGAAAACACCCTAAATCCTTCTCTTTGGGGGTAAACGGCTATCGTGGCGCCTGCGCCGCGGTAGCTGTTCCCCTTTCGAGGGATGACGTATGCTCAAAAAACTGTCTATAGCTTGGTATGCCTTGCGGTGAGCTGGGCTGAGGAGACTATGGACTTAGGTTACGGAAAAGCAAGATTAGTGCCGGCTGGCAAGGTTGGACCGGTCACTTATGTAAGCTACAAAATCAGCCATCAGCTGGTGGAAACGACGAATGACAACGGCTCCTTCCTGAGACAGAAAGCCATCGTTCACTCCATTGATGCTGAAGTCGGCCAGCACATTGGCCTGGGTGATTACGACCTGCTCGTCGGTGACGAAATCGTCCGCTTGAAACACGTCGCCGACGATCCCGCGTGGCTGATACTTTCCTCCAATGTATCCGCCATCTGCGTCTAAACAACCCAGCGTTGTCTTTGCTTTAGCCCCTGTTAAGACAAAGACCAGCGAGCGGCGCCAGTGCCGTAAAGGGAATGTTTAGTGACGTCAAACATGGTGCTCGCATTCCCTGAGCGGAAGGTGCTAACATCCGTGTCGTTACGCTGGCGCGCAGGAAGCCAGTCGGGAAAGCCCCCTTTCCGAACTAACTGAAGACAACCAAAGTCCCCTGCCGGAATTAAAGAGGAGGCGGACATGCGAACCATTTCTGGAATCAGCACCGCGGCTCTGTTGGCATGGATGCTCGTCGGACTATCGTCCGCGGCACAGGAGCCCGTCGCATCTGAGAATACGACGGCGAGCGACAACGCCAGCGCCAGCGTGACACTCCAAGTTCCCAACCTTCCACTGCGGTTCCCAGCCATTCCAAAATCCGCATTGTGCGCCTCAGCGAGGCAAAAGGCGAAGTACAAGTCGACCGGCAAACCGGTAAAGGGTTTGAAAGCGCAATGGCGAACCTGCCGGTGATCGAGGGCGAGCGGCTGCAGACCGGCAACGGTGTGGCTGAGGTTGAGTTCGAAGACAACAGCACCGTGCGCGTGGCGCAGAACTCCCTGGTCGAATTTCCCCGGCTCGAACTCCTTCCCGGCGGCTCCAAGGCATCTGCTATCAATGTGGTGCAGGGCATGGTCTATGTGAGCCTGGTGAACACCAAGGGCAACGAATTCACCGTGAATGCCGGCCAGAACAAGATCAACCTGCCGCCGGACACGCACATCCGTCTGCAGCTCACTGCGGACCAGGCGAGCCTGGCTGTCATGCACGGGGACGCGACGGTTGAGCAGCCTTCGGGCACAAGCACGGTTGGCAAAGACAAGACCATGACCTTTAGCCTCGCAGGGCAAACCCAACCGGTCATCGCCAAGAATGTGACCCAGCAACCGTTAGACTCCTGGGACAAGGATGCTACGCAGTACCACAAGACCTTCGCCAACGCGAGCTCGTATGGGAACTCGCCCTACTCCTACGGCCTCAACGATCTGAATTACTACGGAAGCTTCGCCTCCGGCTGCGGCGGCTCCATGTGGCGGCCCTATTTTGCCAGTGCGAGCTGGGATCCATACGGGAGCGGTGCATGGGCCTACTATCCGAGCGCAGGCTATTCCTGGGTTTCTCCCTATCCCTGGGGCTGGACACCCTTCCATTACGGCAGCTGGTCCTTCTGTCAGGGCATCGGTTGGGGTTGGTTGCCGGGCGGCACGTGGATGGGCCTGGCAAACAATTCGTTCGTCTCTTCCCCCACCTCTACGGGTGGAGGTATAGGTATAGGGCGCCCCCGTCCACCCATCCATGCTCCGACCGCTGCTGAAGCGAGCTTAGTGCCGGTGAATCTGAAGGCCATCCCAGCTTCGACTCTCGGTGAGCACGACACCTTTGTCTTTCGCAAAGATTCTGCCGGATATGGTGTTCCGCGCGGCAGTCTGGGCAAGCTCAACAGTTTCTCCAATCAGGCGACCCAGCATGGGATGTCGACCACGAATATCTATTACAGCAACGCTCCCCAGCGAGGGGAGGCAGAGCGCGGCGGTGTCGGCGGTGGATCCTATTCCGCCGGCCCAGCCAGGTCCGTCAGTTCGGCCCCCAGCCCGTCCTACTCCGGCGCATCTGGGATGAGCTCCCATGCAGCCGGTCCGGCAGGCGGAGGGTCTTCCGGAGGGGCGGGAAGACACTAGAAAGCGTTAACGAACTGAACCCGGTAGGATTCTGCCTCCTTAACAGAACCCACTAGGACCAGGACGGGTGCCCTACGTTCGCCAAAGCGTACCTGGGCCGAAAACGACGGGGCGCAGCCCCACGAAAGCTTTTGCATCTCGTTCAGGAGATCCTTGTCCAGAGGAATTCCGCTCAAGGAATCTCCGCGACAAACGTCGACGCCGGCAGTGCTGCCCCGTTATAGAGATTGGCGTCCGTGAACGATTCCCAAGCATAACGGACCTGAACTGGCTCAACCCCTTCAGGAGCGGAGACCACCACCGACATCCCCTGCACCGAAGCGCTCGCGGGGACGAAATGGCCATCAGCGCCGGCGACCTCAAAACCCTTTAGAACCTCGCCGCGCGGCAAAGGCGGGCATGAGCGAAGCGTCGGCGGAGAGTGCGTCAAGGCTGACCCAGGAATCGATCGGTGTGCCTCCCCAGGAAGAGTCGATGACGCCGATGGGGATATGTTCCCGCCTGCTGATCTCACGGGCGAAAAAGTAGGCGACCGCGGAAAAGTCCTTTGCCGTCTCTGGTGTACAGGTCTGCCAGGCCGCGGAGATACCGGCCAGAGGCGAATCGGACGACTTTTCCTCCATGCGCAGCAAACGGACCTGGGGCAGGTCGGCCCCGGCTATCTCCTGGGCAGCGTTCGTTATATGAGCTTGCCCAGGAAATCCCCCAAGTGGCATTTCCATGTTTGACTGGCCCGAGGCAAACCACACATCGCCCACCAGCAGGTCAGACCGGCTGAGCTCGGAGCTGCCGTGCACCGTGAGGGTGAAGGGGCCGCCGGCCGGCTCCGGCATAAGCCAAGCCTCCCACAGGCCCAGGCCGCTCGCCGTGGTTGCGACGGACTGATCGTGAAAATGGATGGTAATCTTCTCCGCCGGTAGGGCCTCGCCCCACAGATGGATAGGTGCGTCGCGCTGCAGCACCGCATGGTCGGTAATCACGCTGGTAAGTCGTACTTCCGCCCCAGCGGATGTAACTGCCAGGCAGATCATAGCGAGACTAAAGACGGAGAGGTTGAAGTACCTAAGCTTCATCGTGTATAGCCCCTGAGATACAGAAACGTCTATCTTCGGGCGGTATCCGGAAATAAGTCCAAAGCATTACAACTTGGATGGTGCAGAATGCCTCTCATAGGTCTAGGATAGGGCGACATCTGCGCGTCCTTGCTTCTACCCCGGGAATTTCATTCCATTGCAGGATAAAGGAAGGAACTATGTTCGGATTAATTTGGTGGATCATCGTAGGTCTCATTGCCGGTTGGCTCACAGGCAAGATCATGAGTGGCGGAGGGTATGGCCCTTTCATGGACATCATTGTCGGCATCATTGGGGCATTGGCAGGTGGCTTCATTATGTCGCACCTGGGCTTTGCGGGGTCTGGTGGTCTCATCTACACCATCATCGTCGCCGTAATAGGGGCTGTGATACTGACCCTATTACTTCGTCTGGTCACTCGCGGACGCGTTCGACAGATCTGATCACTGGCCAAACAGCGAGCCTGCTCTTTGTAGAGCAGGCTCGTTGTGTTTGCATGTCCCTGACCAACGAACCTTGGACCTCTCTGGCACAGCGTGGCAGGAAATCGGGGTCAAGCCCTGTTTTTGGGCTTGAGTGGGATATGCAGCTACCACGGCGCAATACGGCTCCCACGGCCGCGTCGTGAGCATCCGTGACAGTGTCGGTGTCACATCGAGCACTTGGCTGCCGGCTTGATGAGTTCTTCTCAAGATCGGTGTCTATTTTGAGCCTGCCGGAACGACTATCTAGTGTACAGAGCAGAAATTGCAATGCTGATAGTCTCGCGAAGGCCGAATGCTTTGCCAATTTCCCATCTGAACAATGGAGCTTTAGGAGGATTGAGCCATGCTGAGAGTGACTGTTCAGAAGCGGGGTGACTGGGCGATTCTACATTGTCACGGAAGAATTGTTCGCGGCCAGGAGACTTCCATCTTGTGCGCCGCTGTTCGGCAGAATGGGCGAAACGTGATTCTTGATCTCAGAAAGGTGGCTGGAATCGACGCCGGAGGATTAGGGGCGTTGGTTTCGCTTCGGGCCGCCGGTATTCGCCTGAAACTGATGCAACCCGCCGCGCCCGTGCGCAGCATATTAAGCCTCACCAAACTCGACTTGATCTTTGAGATTTGTGAATCTGAATCCACACGACTTTTGATCAGACGCGCCGGGGGCTGGGTTCGAGCGAATCCATCCCCTCCTCCGGCGCTGTGTTGACGGCCGGCGCCGGCGCCATGACTACGGACAGGGTGGTAATCAGTGCCAGCACCATCATCAGCATGGCGACCGGCCACCACGCCCCGCCCGCTGCGGCGACCGCGGCTGTGGTGACGAGCGGAAGCGGGCCGCCGACCAGCGCCCCCGTCGTCTCCCGCGCCAGCGCGATGCCCGAGAAACGAAGCCGTGTCTCGAACAGTTCGGTGTAGAAAGCGGGCTGCACCCCGAACACAGATCGCAGGCCAATCGAGAACCCGGCCACCATCGCGAAGATGATGAGCAGCGGCTGGCGCGTCTCCAGCAGCCAGAAGAACGGGAACGCATAGACGGCGGAGAACAGCGAACCCCAAAACATGATCCTGCGGCGGCCTATGTAGTCCGACAGGCTTCCGTACAGGATGCTGGCGACAGCGCCGCACAAGGCAGCGATGACCACGGCGAGCAGGGCCGTCCCTTGGGGGACACCAAGCTGTTTGGTCATGTAGCCCAGCGCAAAGACGGTGAACACATAGCCGATGCTCGGCGCGACATTGACGCCCATGGCGACCAGAACGCGGCGCGGATGTTTGGTGATCAGTTCGAGCGCGGGGATGCGGGTCTGGCGCGCTTCCTCCCGCACCGCGGTGAACTCGGGTGTCTCCAGAATGTGCCGCCGTACAAAATACCCCACCGCCACGGCAAGCAGGCTGAGCAGGAACGGAACGCGCCAGCCCCAGGCGAGGAACTGATCGTCGGGCATCAGCTTAAACAGCGCAAACACGCCAGCGGACGCCGCCACCGCGATATCGGACGCGGCCGGCGGCCAGCTCGCGAAAAAGCCGCGGCGGTCGCTGTTGTATTCGGCGGAGAACAGGATTGCCCCGCTGTATTCGGCCCCGGCGCCCAGGCCCTGCAGCATGCGCAGCAACAGCAGCAGGATCGGCGCCGCGATTCCGATGGAGTGGTAAGTCGGCAGCAGCCCTATCCCGGCGGTTGCGAAGCCCATCAACAGCAAGGTCGCGATCAGTATCGGCTTGCGCCCATATTTGTCGCCAAAGTGGCCGAAGATCACGCCGCCGAGGGGCCGGGCCAGGAAGCCTGCCGCGAAGCTCGCGTAGGACGCCAGGATGCCGGCCAGCGGATCGAGGTTGGGGAAGAACACTCGGTTCAGTACGAGCGCGGCGGCGGTGCCGTAGAGATAGAAGTCATACCACTCGACAATCGTGCCGATCGTGCTGGCGCCGACCACCTGCCATCGCGTCGTACGCGTCACCCTCACGTCGGCTCCGTCGTATTTCCTGTCTTAAGTGCCGGTGTTGTCCAGCGTCGTGTATTCGGCCTGCCTACTTGACAGGCTGCAACGCCGGCTTCGCCGTGGCACTCTCGAAATAGCGCTGCTTCATGCCCTTCTGGTTCTCGTAGATAGAGCCCTGTGCAGTGGCCGGTGGCAGCGGCAGGCGGACGGGCACCGCCTCCAGCCGCGGCTCGATTGTCCCGCTGCCAGACACCAGCAGATTCTCATACGCCTCCAGTGTGTCGGGGAAACCGAGCAGTGGCCAGGCATCGGCGGCGCGATACTGCAGCAGCAAGAGCCGTCGTTCCTTGGGCGACGTGTTGGGCGCGGAGCCGTGTACGGCTCGCACATGATGTACGGTAATCGACCCGGCCTGGCCGGTCAGCGGCACGGCCTTATTGAAGTCGACGTCGCCTTTCGAGGGGTCCATGGCGCCGCAGAATCGTCCATTGGCGTGATGGTCGAACACGGGGCCTCGATGGGTGCCGGGGACGATCATCAGCGGCCCGTTCTCCAGCGCCATGTCATCCATCATCACGCCGACCGCCGCCAGGTCATCATTGGTGTGCGGGTAGAACGCCCAATCCTGGTGCCACTCCACCGGGGCGCCGAAGCCAGCCGATTTCATGTTCAGCTTGGCCGTGTCGAAGCGAATATCCTGCCCCCACAGATCGCGCAGCACCGAGACGATGGCTGGGTGCCTCACCAGCCGGCCGTAGGCGGGATGGAGCGCGTGCGGCGTCTTGATGCGCCGCACCCGCGGCTCGTTTGCCGAGTGGCTATCCTCCAGGTCGTAGATCTCGTTGTGGGTGCTGACGGTGCGTGACTTCTGCACCAACTCGTCGGTCACCCAGCGCAGTTCCTGCACCTCGTCTGCGGTCAGCACATCCGGCACGACAATGGCGCCGATGCGGTTGTACGCGTCGATCTGGGCTTGGGTGAGCATCGTTTCCTCTCTCCTTTGTTCCAGGCAAGCCCCCGCTGTCTGGCGATCCTATTCTACTTCTACAAACTTCGGTCCGGACTCGAAGGGGTCAACCTTTGCACCCCTCCCCTTTGTCATCCTGAGAGGCTGTGACTTTATTGATTTTTCGCGCGAAGTCTTCGAGTTCTAAACGAAATTGTCATCCCGGCCGGAGCGCAGCGTAGTGGAGGGACCTGCAGTGCGCCCCGGCTCCCGCACAAAGGTCTCCGTTCCGTTAGTTCTCCCACAGAATCGTCATCCCGACCGGAGCGCAGCGTAGTGGAGGGACCTGCTGTTTCTTTTCTGTCCATCCGATCGAACGGCCCCAAATAAAAGTCACCACCCTCCACTTGTCATCCCGAGCGCAGCCGAGGGACCTGCAGTGCGCCCCGGCTCCTGCACAAAGGTCTCCGGTCCGTTAGTTCTCCCACAGAATCGTCATCCCGACCGGAGCGCAGCGCAGTGGAGAGCCTGCCCTGAGCGAAGTCGAAGGGGACCTGCGGTTTCTTTCTGTCCATCCGATTTAACAGCTCCTAATAAAAGTCATCGCCCTCCCCTTTGTCATCCCGAGCGAACTCCGGATTTCCTACTACGCAGCACTAATCAACGGCCACGTGTGCGGCTTTCAGTATGAGGTTTACCGACACCACTAAGCTTGACTGGAAATCCCGAGGAAGCCGAGGGCTCTGCGGTTTCACTTTCGGGCGCAGCAAAACTGCCTTGGGCGAATCGCCTCCGGGTTCTGCCACAACGCAAACTGCAGATCCCTCCGCTCTACGCTTCGGTCGGGATCACAAATTCGGGGCGGCGGCGGCCTGATAGAGCGGGATGGGGACCAACCGACCGACAACGGTCAGCACACTCACCGACCAACAGGCTAATTTGTACAAGTGCGCCTATCTTGCCATGGAAGGGCCATGGAATGGACGTCCGCAAACTCCGAATTAACCTCACAAGTGGTAGAATCCGAGGCATTCAGCTCCGATAGGAAACCCCGGGTAGTTCTTGATAACGGAGCCGAAGACTGGCAAATCAAGTTAAGAATATTGGGGCACGTCGGTTTTCGGTTGAGCCGCCTAACTTCAATACGGAGGATTTGATGCCATGACTCAAGCTGAGATCTCGAATCGACTTCCTCTCACCTTCGAACGCGAAGTAGACGAAGCTCCCGGCACGGTGGTCTTCCATTTCTCAGGACCCTTCACCGCGCGCACCGTATTTGAATGCCAATCGCCCGACGCCGTGAGCAAGATGTTCGATTTGCAATTGATGTTGCCCACTGGCGAGACACCGACCCTTAACATCTTCGATCTGACCGACGTGCCCTACATGGATTCCACGGGACTGGGCATGGTCGTCAGGCATTATGTCCGGTGCCAGGACAAAGGCGTTCGGTTTATTGCCGCCGGAGTGAGCCCACGCGTCCTGGAACTATTCCAGCTCACGAACGTGGACACGGTCATTCCCATGACCGCCACCTATGATCGCCACAGTTGAGGAAATCTACGCCGATTTGTTTCTACCCCCGGACAACCTCCGTCTTCCAGCCTGCTACTGTCCACGAGACGGTTGGTAGCCCCACGCTTGGATCACGCGTGGAAAGCAGCCAATCGTGCCCGGGGTCTGAGCATATGCGAAAAGCTCTGCTACCAGGGCGGCGACCTCGGCCTCCGAAGCCAGGCCACCGGCAATCACGGCGGGCCCGATGTTCTGCATCGTAATGGGGGTCATCAACTTTACTTCGCCCACCATGCCCGCAGGCTGAACCACTTGCATCTGCACATTCTCAAAGCCCGCGTCCGTCAACAGGGATGGCACGCGAGGGCCAATGTTCGGGTCCGCGCCCTTGCGTCGCACGATCTCGGAGTAAAGTTCCACGTAGCGCGCCAAAGCCGCGCTCTCTGGATAAGAAAAATGCCCTCGGAAATCGATGTCTTCCACTAACATCACGCCGCCGGGCCGCAAAGCTCCGCGCATGTTGGCCAAAGCTCTCGCGGGGTCAGCCAGGTGCGTCAGCACAAACCGCGCATGCACCAGGTCAAACTCCGAAGCAAACGTGCTCTGAGTAATGTCGGCAACACGAAACTCGACGTTGTTGAGCTGCAGCTCTGCGGCTTCGCGCCTGCCGAGCTCAAGTTCCGTTTCATCGATATCCGTTCCGACCACCCTGCCCAGGGGACCGGCCATGCGCGCCATGTCGAAGGCCACATCGCCGCTACCGCAGCCGATCTCCAGGCAAGCCATTCCTTTTTTGATACCGGCCCGTACCAGGCAGGCGTCGGTCGTCTGCTGCATCACACGCGAGAGAATACGCAGCCGCTCTCTTCCCTCAACGCCCCCGCGAATAACGTAGTCAGTAATTTTCATGAGTGATTGTGATTGTCTCTGACCGCATGGCGTTGCCGCTCGGGTAACAGCGGGCTCATGGAACGAATCGAGTCGCCATCAGGCGATCCAGACTGAATTTTCCAGGACCGGAACAGATCAGCCACACAAAAAACAATACGTAAAGAACCTCAGGAAAATAAAGGAAATCGTCCACCCAATTAAGAGGGGAAATCGCTTTAATGTCGCCGGAAAGCTTAGTGGTCAGGATGGCGACCAGCATATTGACCAGCAACACAAAACAAGCCAGGCTTGACAGAAGTCCCACAACCAGCAAGCAACCGCCGACGAATTCTACCCCCGACACACAATAGGTCATCGTCCGTGGAAACGGGATCTTGGCCGCGGCCAAGGTCTCATACATGGCTTCCGTCCGGCTAGCGACGAATAGTTTATTTCCCCCGGAGATGGCGAAAAACACTCCTAACGCGACCCGCACCAACAAAATCGCCCATGGTTCCAGATTCGCATCGCCCAGCAGCCCAAATCGAATCAAGCGTTCCCATTCCATCACGCTTCTCCTCTGCGGGAATCTGCTTCAAGGATACCCTGCGAATTGCCGTTTCGAGTTAATATGATCGCCTGGGAGTGCCCGTTACCCAGAGCCGTCCCTTGACGAGCTCCCACACAGCGGCTGGAATCGAAAAGGAGATACTTATGAAAGCAGCGAAGCTACTCATGATAGTCGGCGACTATGTCGAGGACTATGAAGTCATGGTTCCTTTTCAGGCATTGCAGATGGTGGGGCACACGGTGCATGCTGTTTGTCCGGACAAGAAAGAAGGCGAATTCGTGCGCACTGCCATCCATGATTTTGAAGGCGACCAAACCTATTCGGAAAAGCGCGGACACAACTTCACGCTCAACGCGACGTTTGCGGAGATCCAGCCCTCCGAATACGACGGGCTGATCGTCCCTGGCGGCCGGGCGCCAGAGTACCTGCGGCTCAATGCGAAGGTCATTGATTTAGTGAAATACTTCCACAACTCCGGCAAACCAATCGCCGCGCTGTGCCACGGGGCGCAACTATTGGCCACTGCGGGGGCGCTCACAGGAAAGCGCGTGAGTGCCTATCCGGCCTGTGCCCCGGAAGTAGTGAGCGCCGGCGGCCTATTCGTCTCCGTGGGGTTCACTGAAGCCGTCGTTGATGGAGTGCTCGTCACCGGCCCGGCGTGGACTGCACACCCGGCATGGCTCGCCCGGTTCCTTGAGGTACTGCAGGAACACCTCTCCCCCAATCAAAGTTCCACGAAGACAACAACTGCCGCCATGGTAGGTAATTGAAGAAGGCAGCGCATTCACTGAACAATTAAGTGCCCCCATAGCTCTCAACGCGCGGTGTTCTTTCCTCGCCGCTGCTCGCTCTGCTTCATGATCTCGTTCAAGTCCGCAAGCGGCCGTATCTCAATCGGTCCAAGTCCATACTTAAGGCCTGGAAGCTGTGAGACAAGCTGAATGGCGTGATTGAGATCTCGTGCCTCAAGGATTTGAAGGCCGCCGAGCTGTTCCTTGGTTTCCGCATAGGGGCCGTCGGTGGTCACGACTTTGCCGTTTTTCCAGTACACGGTCAACGCGGTCTCCGGAGGCTGCAGAGGTACTTCGGCAACAAGATGTCCGTTGGCGCGCAGATGGTCGTTGTGCTCAAAGCAATCGTCGAACACTGCGTTTCGTTCGTGCTCGGTCATGCCTTCGAATTTTCCTGGCTCGATGTATCCCAAACAGATGTATTTCATCAATTCCTCCTTGTTTTCAGTGACTCAGAGAGCCGGCACTCCAAACGGGCGCACTTCGACCGGCGCCCGGCAGGCGACGGCAGCCTTGCGCCCCCACGCCAGTGCCTCGTTCATGTCAGCAGCTTCCAGGACCCAAAAACCGCCGATGTGCTCCTTGGTCTCCAGATACGGCCCGTCGGTGATGAGCACCTTACCATCGGGCTGCGCCCGCAGCGACCTCGCCATGCTGGCCGGGGTAAGGCCGCCAACGAAAATCCTGACACCGGCAGCCACCATCTCGTCGTTGAGTACGTCGATATCGTGGGCCATCGCTTCGGTCTCTGTGGACGGGTCGTAGTCGTCGGGGTGGTGAATAGCAACCAAATACTGCGTCATGACTTCTCCTTTTTTTGTGACTGCCGTGGGGCGAGGCGGGCTTTCCCTGCCTTCACGATGCCAGTTCAGCCTATAGTCGCCGGGCACAGGGAAAATCGACAGCAGAGCCGATTTTTTTATTGCAACTCCCTCAGCCGCCCTGCCAGGAATCGGCGTTCCGGCTCGTACCGAACCAGGGCCAGCGCCTTCTCATACGAATCACGCGCCTCTGCAAGCCTTCCCAGCCTGCGGCACAAGTCCGCCCGGGCAGAGTGCGCGAGATGGTAGCTCGTCAGTTCTTCACGCGCCAGCAAGGCGTCGATGAGACGAAGACCCTGCTCAGGCCCCTCGCACATGGCGATGGCCACTGCGCGGTTGAGCTCCGCAACCGGAGACGGATGAATACGAATCAGCTGGTTGTAGATCAGTGTGATCTGCCGCCAGTCAGTAGCTGCCGGCGACGAAGCCTCGGCATGAACTGCCGCAATGGCCCCCTGCAGGGTGTAAGCACCGAAACGGTGCGATGCAAGAGCGTTTTCGATGAACGAAATGCCTTCAACAATCTGCTCTCTGTTCCACAAAGAGCGATCCTGCTGGTCCAGCAAGATCAAGTCTCCCTCAGCAGTGCTGCGGGCGGCGCGGCGCGACTCCTGCAGCAACATGAGCCCCAGCAGGCCCATCGCTTCGGGCTCTGGAAGCAAGCCGGCCAGCAGCCTGCCCAAGCGGATCGCCTCGCGGCTCAGTTCGGCTCCGGTGGCGCTCGCTGAATAGCCCTCGTTGAAGACCAGATACACCACCTGAAGTACGGCTCCCAACCTTGCCGGTAATTCTTGCGACCCGGGCACCTGGTAAGGAACAGCCTTATCGCGGATGACGGCCTTCGCGCGCACGATGCGCTGCGCGAGGGTTGACGGCGCAACCAGAAATGCCCGGGCAATCTCCTCGGTTGTCAGGCCGCAAACTTCACGCAGTGTGAGCGCTACCTGTCCTTCCGCCGGCAGAGCGGGATGGCAGCAGGTAAAGATGAGGCGGAGGCGGTCGTCCTCAATTTCCTCATCTTGGTGAGGCGCCTGGTGGATGCGCGCCTCGAGGTAGACCGCGAGGTCTTTCTGTGCGCTGTCGAAGCGCGCCCGCCTGCGCATTCCGTCGATAGCCTTGAAGCGCGCGGTTGAAATGAGCCAGGGCCGCGGTTTATCCGGTACGCCGGCCTGAGACCACGTGTCCAAAGCAGCGGCAAAGGCCTCGTGCATGGCCTCTTCGGCGACATCCAGATCTCCGAGTAGGCGCGCCAGCGTAGCTAGAATCCTGCCCGATTCGGACCGGTAAAGCGTCTCTATGGTTCTGCTGAGCTCTTCGGGAACCTTCCGCGGCATGCACGTCAAACTACCAAACGAACGTACTGCACACAACTGCGCCTGGCTCGCTGTTTACCCCTTAATCAGAGGCCAACGCGCCGATTGAGGGCAGCCTGAGCTGGGCGCGCCAGCAGAGGTCCTCGAAAAACGCGCTTCTTGTCATTTTGCCGTATGGTCGTGCCGGCATCGTCTTACCCGCACTCCAGGACCGGACAGTTTTGGTTCCCCTCCAGAAAGCATGCTTCGAACAGGCCGAGGCCAGGAGCGCCCCGCACTCTGCCGTTTCTGGAGCGGTCAAGGCCCAGCCAAACCGAGCTACCTTGACCATCCTCATAGCCATAGCCGTCCCCTGTCGAAGTTCGGTCCCCTGTTACAGCCCCGAAGCATCCGTCACTCTTCCTGGCGGAGACGGCGCTAGCGCGCACACTCATGGTGGGGCAGGTTCAAGGCCCCAGAAGATCGTACGCGGACTGGCTTTGCTTCCCATTTCGAGATCGCTTGGTCCACAGCCTCCAAAGCAGCGCCCCTAAGCTCTTGCGGTTTACGGTCGTCCGATATCCAATAGGTCCGGATCCTGGTATAGCTCTCAGACCAAATGGCAACATGCCATTCCCGTATCCCATCATCATTTTCGTATTGGCTGCCAAGCACGGTAAAGTCGGCAAAGCTATTGTTGAGTCGCATAGGTTGTAAGAGTGTCAATGCCATATAAAAGCTCCGATGCCACTGATTATGCGGCTTGTTTGATCCGAGTGGAAGTTTCAGTGCAAGGACCTTCAAGCCGAGACTCAAGCTTGTCAAGGAGGGCTTGCATTCTGGAACAGCAAAGGTGGCATTACAACGTCACGCATTGAGCGAGGATAAGACCAGCCACTGCGACAGATCGCAGCCGCAAAGCGTACCAGGGAAATCCCCACCGCATGAGAGAGAGATTTGTGGGCGGTTGAGGTCCGACGCGTTCTCGTCGGACAAGACCAGGGGCCCGTCGGACACTGTGACGAATAGGGTTCCCATACTCACCTGGAAGGCCGGGTGCCAGGGATCTCCGGGGCCGCCAGTTCGAAGCACGCGGGGGGCCGCCTTCAAAGCTCTAAGAGGGTAGTTACCGAAAATGCGACTTCACGGGCACTACGAGGATCACTTCTGACTCGCTGATGATCCGTCCCTGCAGGTTGAGGTCACATACTGTATGCAGTCCGTCGAAAACGGGCGTTATCGCGGCGCACCAACGACGGACGCTCCGATCTGATTCAATAGCACCAGAGAGTCTGAGCAGGTCCAACGCTCAAAGCATTGGCCGTTTCTGAAATGCAAGATGCTGATTCCTGGAAGTTCGATTCGTTGTCCGGTCGCAGGAACACCCATGAAGGGCTCGTGCATGCTTCCTGTGATTGTGTATCGGGCCACTAATGGGTTGCCCTCTCCAATCAGATCCTGGATGAGCACTCGTGCATCTGGGAACAGCTTCCAAAAGGCGTAATAGAACTGCTTCACGCTCTCCAACCCTGGTGCAATACCCTGATATCCGTGCAAGATTATGTCGTCCGAATACAGTTGAAAGTACTCGTTCCGCCTTTGCGGATCTGAAAAACACTTGATCGCATGCGAGAAGCTCTCTCGGTTGGACATCTCGCCATTTTAATGAGTTTGGTGGTGAACCGTCACTGAGGTGATCCCGCTTTACCAGACGCTCCTCAGCAGGGAATTGCAGCCAGGCGCCGGCCAGGACTTGCTTGTTTATTTTGTCTCGGGGCTCTTCCCTGCGTCCGGAAGAACCGCCGTGGGATAAAGGCCCGGGAGCGGCTTCGTCTGTTGCTCAAGGAGTTCGGGATGAGGCAACGGCTTGCGTGGGATCATCTGTTCCCGCATGGCTGTGTTATAGACGAAGATGGCTTCGACCACAGCGATCTGCTTCAGGTCAGCAGACTGCAAATGCTCATAGGTGTCGATGTTGGAATGGTGGGTGCGTGTCATGTAGTCCATGGGATCCTGGATGAACTGGAAACCAGGGATGCCGACCGCATCAAACGATAGATGGTCTGTGCCGCCCGTGTTTCGGTTGCTTACCGTGATGACATCCAAATCCTTCAAAGGAGCCATCCATTGGGCAAAGATAGAATCCACCGCGGCGTTGCCCTGAGTGTAGATGCCGCGAATCCTGCCTGTTCCGTTGTCCACGTTGAAATAAGCGGAGATAAGTTTCTGCTCGGGTTTGAGCGTGAGCGGCCCCGCCGGCTTCCTCAAAAATTCCGGCAACTCCATTTGCTCTGGACTGGTAGAACGGGGGAAGCCACCGAAATGTTGGTCAACGTATCCCTTGCTGCCCAACACCACCTGCTCTTCGCCAGACCACAGGGCAATACGGATGGTCCGCCGCGGCTTAACCTTGAGCACATTCAGAATACGCATCACCTCCATAGCAACGATCGAGCCTGCCCCGTCGTCCGTAGCTCCGGTACCGGAGATCCAGCTGTCCAAGTGGCCGCCGACCATCACCACCTCGTCCTTCAGCATGGGATCGGTTCCGGGAATTTCCGCGACCGTGTCGAAGCCATGCTCGTGGTCTCCAGTGAACTTGGTTTCAACGTCCATCTCGAGCGAAACCGGCACGTGGTTCTCGAGCAAACGAAACACCCGGCCATAGCTCTCAATCTGCGCCACCACTACAGGAAATGGGACCGCCGTATCTCTGTGGTATGACGTGCGGCTGAGCGCGGCGTCGTTGAAGATGATCCCGGTGCCTCCCCCGTTGCGTCCGTCGCGGCTGGGTACGATCACGGCAACGACCTTCTCCGCGGCCAGGAACGGAATCAGCTCACTGAGAAGCTTGTATCGTTTGGCAGAGCGTTCGTTGGCCGCCTGCGTTTCCGCTTGCTCGCTTTCGAGCGGAAGCGACTCGAGCTCCTTGAGGTCCTTGTCGCTGTAGCGCTCAAAGAAAGGCTTGTCGGGAACCGGCACGTTGCGCATTGCGCCGAGCAAGACAATCTTGCCCGAAAGCTTTCCCTTGTATTTGGCCATGTCGCTGGCGTCGTTGACCACGACTGAGGCCGCCTGCGCGGTCACTGGCCCGTTGGTGGAGGGCGACCACGGCGCGGCCTGGGCCACAAAGACGGCCGTATCCGGCTCGGTCATGCGAACCCACGTGTTGAGCTGCTGCCAGCCCATGCCAAACTCACCCCAGTCCTCCAGGTGCGCGTTGACGCAGCCCATCTTGGTAAGTTGGTCTCGCGTCCACGCGTTGGCCTTCGCCATGTTGGGCGAGCCGGTTAGCCGAGGGCCGATTCCGTCGGCGAGTCCTCCGGCATAGTCCATCACGTGCGAGTGTTGGAGGCCCTCTTCGCGAATTGCGTTGTACGCATTCAGATCGATCGACTCGGTGGTGGGTTGCTGCATTTGCGAGTCGTTCCAGCCCGCCTGCTGCTCCTCGGTTGTTTTGCTGGACTTATTGTCTGCTGCGTTGGAAAGGGCGGAACAGGCTGCGAACATGACGGCCGCGGCGAAAACCTGGGTGCGTCTTAGAACCATGGACATTGCCGCCTAAATGGATGGGACAGTCTGTTCCGGACGACTATCGCCGAGGGGTAATCGACCGACCAAGCATATCAGACGATTCGCCGCAAGCGACTCGGTAACGTGCGGACCGGCTTCTCGGAGGTACGGCATGAAGACATCTCGACCGCACTCAACTTCTGGTTTGCATAACGAAGTGCCTGAAAAACGGTTTGCGGTAACTTGCCCTCCCCGACCCTTCGCTCAGGTGGGGAATTTACCGATAACAAGACTTTACGGGCCGTAGTGATCCTGTGGTGCGCTGCTACGCTGAATCGCTCGCTCGACTTTCGCGGATTGAGGACAATCGAAAGCAATTCGCCAAGTTCCTGCAAAACGGTTCTCGGAAACAGCCAGGTCGGAGTTGCCGAAACCCCGTTGCGGGGACTTCGCGCCAGGCCATTTGATAGAGTGATCGAAATGAATTTCAGCTGTCGGTATTTTTTGCTCGCTTTGGTCTGTGTGGTTTTTTCGGGATTTGGACAAACGGCTGCGCCTCAGCCTCAATCGCCTGCTCAAACGGTAGCTGTGCAGTCCGCAGTCGCAAAGCTGGATATGCCGAACGATCCGGCGGCGCTGCTGGCGTTGGCGGCGAAGAAAAATGGTTTGCAAAACGCGGGAATAGGGCCGTGGCATATCAAAGCAACGTATCAACTTCTGGATGACGCAGGCGCGGTGAAAGAGACGGGGACGTTTGAAGAGTTTCGGGTTTCGGAGAAAGTTTACAGGCTGAGCTATGCCAGTCCGAGCTTCAACCAGACCGACTACTCGAACGACAAAGGGTCATTTCGGACCGGGTCTCCGGACTGGCCGGATGGTGCGGCCTCCTCAGTGCACAGAGCATTATTCCCGAAGCTCCCGTCGAGTGACCACTTGAAAGACCTTCGGCTCTCAATTGCCGATAAGACAGCGGTGGCAGTCGAGCTGAAATGCGTCAGCGTCGAGGGCAACTTTTCAAACGGTCCCAGCTACAAAAATATCTATTGCCTCGATAAAACTCGTCCCAGTCTTCGAATCATTACCGGTACAGGGGATGCGTATCAGACCGTGTTCAACGATGTTTTTGAGTTTGCGGGAACATATACTGCACGAGATTTCACGATTACCAGGATGGATAAGCCGTTTGTGAGGGTTCACATAGACTTGCTCGAACAGTTGTCGCAGCTGGACCAGAGTATTATCGCTGCTCCTCCCGATGCGAAAGCGGTGCTTCATAGCTCTTTGGCCTCGGCCGTTTTCAAGCCGGGCAAGGCGGTCTTCCAAGTGGACCCTCAATACCCGGCGGAGGCAAAGAAAGCAGGAGTACGGGGAACAGTCCTGATTCAGGCGATTGTCGGGAAGGACGGGAAAATCATGGATCTGCGGGCGGTTAGCGGCCCCTCGATGCTCTTACAGGCTGCTGTGGATTGTGTGCGTCAATGGTCATTCACGCCCTACCTAGCCGACGGTGTGCCGTTTGAGCCACAGATCGAGGTAAGTGTTGTCTTCCGGTAATCCCTCACTAATCCTTTAGTCAATGCCGTTCCCTGTAACGGGATTATGGGTAACTTGACCTGTTTACCAGATGCTCATAGGGAAGTTACCGAGAATCCGACTTTTCAGGTCCTGCCTCTTACAATTGTGACGACAGGTGGGAAAATCATTTCTCTTGAAGGGGAGTGACTGGTGTTTGAACGCTTTTCAATCGCTAGTAGGAGAGCGATTTTCTGCGCCCGCTTGGAAGCCGGTTTGGTGGGCTCTAAGATTATCGATTCGGAGCACCTTCTCTTAGGTCTCCTGCGTGTCGATCCGACGACCTTGCAGTTCATTGCCCAGCCAGTCACCTTCATCTCGGTCAGAGAAGCCGCAGTACGTTGGCATATTCCCAGGGAAAAGCTGCCGACTTCTGTGGATCTTCCGATCAGTGAAGATGTTAAGCTTGCCTTCGAGAACGCTGGCTCATTTGCGGATGCCTACAGGTCTTCTCTTGTGAGAACCGAGCATCTTCTGCTTGCCCTCATGACCATCACAACATCGCATGCTGCGGCTATTTTGGGAGAAGTTGACGCCTCTCAACCCCGTCTTGAAGAGCTTGTGTCCGGCATACAGGGTCATGGAGATCAAGAGGGTGCTCAATTTTCCAGCAAGGATCTCGAGTCCCTCTAATGGGCCCTTAGTCCGTCTAGTTGCTGAAAAACGGTTCCCGGTAACTTGACCTGTTTACCAAGCGGTTCTGGGCAAGTTACCGATAATGCGACTTCCAGGCACTACGGGAGTTCCCTTCCGGATTGACGGTCATCTGCTCGCAATAACATCTCACCCCGATGGTGCCCGGTAAGAGTGTCGGCGATACGGAACTCGTCGGAAACTCCGCTAACAACAACCAGCCGGGGTTTCAGGCAGTGCGGCTCAGGTAAAACGTCACGCTATACTGGCCCCCAGCAGACGCTATTACGCTTACCGGCGGTCCTGATGCGAGTTGTGCTTGTTTTCTTGCTTTGCTCCTCTGCTGCGGGCGCGCACCTTACAAATACCGCTCCGCAGGTCCAGTCAGCCTGCGCCGAGGCAATGGCCGCTCCCGTGCCTACCGATATGGCAGCGATCCCCATCCCGCAGTCCTTCCCAAGCTGCGGCTCTTATTCTCTCTATGCCAAAAAGGACTACGCCGCGGCCCGCGCTTGCGCTATCCAGGAGCGGGCCGTCTTGATTGCGCGCGGGCCTGGAAGCGCTGAAGATGCGTTGTTTCAAACCGGCGGCGAAATCGTACTCGCCCAGCTCTACGCCAACGGCGAAGGCGTTGCGCAAAACGGCGCGCTAGCCGCACGGTTTGTGTGCGAGGCAATCGACAGCGAAGAGGTCGAAATGGCAGACCCCCACGCCAGTTCCGAAGACATTGCAAAGGGCACAAAGGACGTTCTGGTCACATTGAACCGGCTCGAGACGCTCGCGCCCGGCTCCTCACATTTCGAATTCTGCGACGACGGACAAACGCCCGAGGAAACACCCACGACTCGCTATTGCGACGGTCTGAGGGGAGAGGCTCGGGCGGAGCTGCACGCAAAGGGGATTCAGGAAGGCATCGACCAGGCGCAACAGGACGCCGATGCGGCCGATGCTGCGATCAAGCCTGTCCTCGCCAAATTCACCACCGCGCAGCGAGCAGCATACAGTCGTCTCGCCGCTGCCGACCGGCACTTCATCGACGTGCAGGCGACTGGTGACCTCCTCTACATGGGAGGCTACGGCTCGGGCGGACTATATCCGGATGAGTTGCACGCGGACTTCGAGAACAGGGTGGTGGTATTTGCATCGACCCTGCCGTCTGCCAAACCCGATGAGTTTGCCGAAGCCGATGCCGCGCTGAACAAGGCCTACCGCGATTTGATTGCCGCGGCCACGCCCGGAGGCAATTTCATTGGGCGCGAGCTGAATGCCGGGAACATCCGCACTGAGCAGTACGCCTGGCTCGCCTACCGCGATGCGTTTGCGGCCTTCGGCAAAGCGCTCGCTCCTGAACTTCCGGCCAAGGCTTGGATACTGCAGCTCACCCATGATCGGGCCAACGCCCTGGAGCAGGTCTACGACATCGCCGGAAAAGAGCTAATCCAGGCCGGGGAGCAAGAGCGCCGACAGCGGAGTGAAATCACGGCGAGTGAGCAAGCTCAGGTTACGCAGGAGCGCGCCAGGGTTTCGCAGTACTTTGACAACCAGACGCCTGCGCAGGCCGCGGCGTGGAAGCCGGTTGAGGCCGCGCTCTCTTTACTCGCGGCGGCGCACAAGGACGGGGTGCCCAACGATATCCAGGACTATGGGGATCAACAGCTCCAGGCGCTTTACGGCGACCTCTACTGCTTGCAATACAACAGCCAGCATGGATTTGCGCCGGATCCAGCGAAGGCAGCGGCGGATTACGCAGAGCTGGACAAGAGGCTCGACGCGGCGTTCCAGGCTGACATGGCGTCTGACTGCCTTTTTACGGAAAACCGGTCTGGGTTCATTACCTATCGCAATCTGGAGGCTCTACGCGCGGAGCAGAGAGCGTGGCTGAGGCTCCGCGACGCATGGGTAGACTTTCTAGGCACACTGTTTCCTGCACTCGGCAAGGAGGAGCGCGCCAATGGTTTGGTCGGCGGCCGCGTCTTCGAGCTCGAGACAACCGCCAAATTCTGCCGACCGCTCAATTAGGAATTCGGCCTTGGGGCCGGTTGGTCCGCAAGCCGGAAGTAATTACACCGACGCGAAATGCCCTCATATCGAAGTTCCTGCAAAACGTTATCGGTAACTTCATCTGTTTACCAGCCGACCCCTGCGGGAAGTTACCGAAACGCGACTTCGCAGGCAGTACACGGGAGGACTTCTGAGTTTAGCGCTCAGCTTTCAGAAGATGAGCTTGTCGGGATTGCAGCTTGCCTCAATAATCCCATTCACCTGCAACATGCAGGACTGCGGTGCCGCTTTCGTCGCAGCCACCACCGGAGACGATGTAGTTCCCGCTTATCTCACCGCTTCCATCCTGGTTCAGGGTTCCGAGAAAAGTGAGGACGCCATTGCGGGTCTCAGCTTCGAGGCTCACGGACATGCCGGAAAACAGGTGACAGGAAAACAGGTGACAGACAGGACGATTACTTACATATTCATGGTTCGAAGGTGATCGTCCTGTCTGTCAGTCACCCTGTGTTTACCAGACGGTTATGGGGAAGTTACCGAAAATCCGACTTAAGGAACTCGCGCAGGTTAGGATGTCCAGTGATGGTAAGGCGGATTGCTTGTAAGCTCCCCAGAACGGTGGTGATGTTGTTCCTGCACGGTGCAGCTATCGCTGCGGGTGCGCAGGCTAAGCCGTTGGTAGCGACTGCCTGCGAGATTACACAGAATCCCGTCCGATTCGACAATCGGATTGTTGAACTCAGGGCTACTCTCGCCGGGAACTTCGAAATATCAGCGATTCGTGACCCGGACCACCAGAACTGCGGCTCTCTGTGGTTTACATATCCGGGGAGTGGCCCTCAAGCCTCAGTATCGATGAACTCGCTTGTGCCCACACAGCCAAGGCCCGCGATCACTCTAAAGAAGGACACTGCGTTTCGGCGCTTTCAAGCGCTGGTCGATGCAAAAATGTACCCAAGGACGCGGAAAAACCTTTGCAGCGACTGCAGCCGCTATGAAGTAAGCGCGACCATGACCGGCTTGGTTGAATTCGCGGGTCCTGGCCATGGCTTCGGTCATATGAACGGTTTTCCCGTTCAATTCGTTCTACAGTCAATTCAAGAAACCTCCGTAAAAGACCTAGCCTCGCGGTACTCCGCTGCCGATTTTTCGACCAAGCCGATTCGATTTCCTACCGGGTATATCTCAGGAACCCTGGTCGGACCAGATGGTAAACACATAGCCGACGCGGATTTGGCCGTTTATTCATCGACCGATCCCGAGGCACATATAGATGATGAGTTGGCTACCACGGACGAACATGGCCACTTTCGTTTTGCCGTTCCACCGGGTCAATACATTATCGGTTTTAATACCTTCTGGCCGCCCTCTCCGAGTTTTCCATATCCCCCGACCTATTATCCAAGTTCTCAGGAAAAGTCTGGTGCGCAGGTGGTAGCCGTCAGGGACCGCGAGCACAAAGATAACGTCGTGATTCAGCTTCCAAAACCTCTGCTTCAACGCACCATCGCCGTTCAAGTCCTATGGCCGGATGGGAAGCCGGTGAAGGATGGGAATGTTTGGCTATCGCAAAAGAGCGATCCAACCTCCGTAGTTGGAACCTCGGTGAGTCACACGGCAGAAGATGGGAACTTCAATCTCATCGGATTCAAGGGCATTGACTACATTTTGCATGCGGACAAGTATGGCGGGTTGGCAAAAGTGTCATGTATCAGACCCATTTTGATACGGGCCTCTAAGTCTCTGCCGACTCGAATTTTACTTCGACTCGTCATTACGGACTACGGCACTTGTACCAACGGAGACTTTGAATCTCCTCTGGAGATGCCTGAACCGTAGTTCATTCACAGCGCGCTGCCGAAAAACGGGATTTCCGGTAACTTGCCCGACCCGGGGGAAGTTACCGATAATGCGACTTTCGGGAGTGGGGTTAGTGATGCGCAAAATCGATCGCCAACGCCCCCAACCAAATCAGCGCTGTCAGCAGCCAAAAACTTGCAGCCTGCCACTGTCGACGAACGATGACTGCTCCCCAGACAACATTCAGCACAAAGAAAAATGTAACGATCGGGAGAACGGCCAGGAACCAGACAAACGGCTCCCCCGTTATCGAATGGATTCCCGCTGCCCACTCTTGCGGTATCGCCCAAGCGCTTGAAGCACGGATCAGATAAGCAAATGCGCCGATAACGTTAAGAAGTAACAATGCCAAGGGTATCGGCTGAGCCATAAACGACATCTTCGCCGTGTGCACACCGCGTTCCGCCTGCATGAGTTGAGTCTACCAACTGGATTTCCCGTGAAACTTTACAAGTTCAAGTCTCCGGGTCCACACATCTCAGGCAATTTGTAGGGGCGAGGACTGGCGCCATGCCTCGTAGGTTTCGCCTGGCTGTTCCTCTCCGTTGGTCCCTGCGTATTCTGAGAGTTGCCAATCCATTTCCGGTTAGATACCGTTGAACTTAATCGGGCTCTGGTACGTTAAACGCGGGAGGGAAAATGACGGCATCCCGGGAGCAAAAACCGAGGATTGTTCTGGTCGACGATCACCCCAAAGCGCTCATGGCTGCAAGCCAGATCATGAAAGACGAATTTGAGATTGTGGCTACCGTCGTGAATAGCGAGGCGGGTCTCGATGCCGTGTCGATGCTTAAGCCAGACATCGTCATCATAGACATTGGACTGCCGGGAAAAAACGGGTTCGAGACAGCCCGGCAAATGAAGGAGTACTTTTGCACCACAAGGATCGTGTTCCTGACCGTGACGGAAGACGTGGAATATGCTTGTGCTGCCCGTGATATGGGTGGCAGCTACGTCGTGAAGCGTCGCATACGTACTGATCTCATGACTGCGGCGCGAGACGCCATGCGCGGCAATCTCTTCTTTTCCCCCATCCTGCCGTCCTGATCTCTCCAAGCCCCTTCTCGTCCTCAAGCCGGATCGCCAGTTGCGCACGACGCCGGTCAGCGCATCGAGATCCCTCCTCTGGGCACCCGCGAGAAGTTCCTTCACCTTTGGGTTGGATTGAGCTTCACTCCGGACCATCAGCATGACTACATTCAGTTCCAGATCATTTCACTGGGTGTGCGAAACTATGGCCTTGGTCACCTAAAAACGAATGAGGGCTCATTTTTAATCCAAATTCAAATCGCGTAGTCCGGAAGGGACACAATCTCCATGTCAAATGAATATCCGTTGCCATTAGCCAGTCCGGCGTCGGTCGGATTTTCTACTGAGCGCCTGGACCGTCTTGATGACGCGATGCAAAAAGAAATTGATGCCCGTCACTATGCCGGAATCAGCGTAATGGTCGCTCGCCATGGCAAGCTCGTAAAATTTCGGCGCTACGGCTATCAGTCGCTCGGAGGCAGTGAACCGCTGCGCGAAGACGCCATCTACCGCATCGCTTCGATGACCAAACCGATCATCGCCGTCGCCATGCTGCTCCTCTATGAAGAAGGCAAATGGCAGCTCGACGATCCCGTCACGAAGTTCATCCCGGAGTTCGCCGATTTGCAGGTGTTGCAGGATGGCAAGCTGGTGCCGCTCGATCGTCCGATGACCATGCGCCATCTCATGGCGTCCTCCGCGGGCTTCGCCTTCGGTCCTGCGTTCGGCAGCACCAATCCTAAAGTGGATGAGATGTACGCCAAGGCCGATCTTTGGAGTGGCACGAACGACGACATCATTCCCAAACTGGCCAAGCTCCCTCTGGAAGCGCAGCCCGGCACCGAATTCCGTTACGGCCTTCAGCAGGAGGTGCAGGGCGCAATTCTCCGGCGCATCTCCGGCGAGCAACTCGATACCTTCCTCGAACACCGCCTCTTCGCGCCACTGGGCATGAAGGACACCGGCTTTGGCGTAGCGCCTGATCAACGCGACCGCATCGCGCCGCGCTACGCCCTGGACCAGAACCTCAAGCTCATCCTTGCGCCGGACCAGTCGCCTTTTCCAGCCGTGGCCGGAACTCCCCCAGGGGTGAAGCCAAAATTCCTGCTGTCGATCGCCGGGCTTTACTCAACGGCACAAGACTACATGCGTTTTGCGCAGATGCTGGCCAATCGCGGTACGCTCGACGGCGTCCGGATGCTGTCGCCCTCTTCGGTCAAGCTGATGACCAGCAACCTGCTCCCCGCAGGCGTGCCCCTGCACTTCACTCAGCCGTTCGTGGGGATTGGCTATGGCATGAACGTTGGCATCGTGCTCGATCCGTCGCACGCAAATTTCAACGGCGGCGCGAACGGCGCGGGCACTTTCTACTGGGGCGGCGTGCATGGAACCTGGTTCTGGGTCGATCCCACCTATGACATCGTCGTCGTTGGAATGCTCCAGCAACAAGACGGGGGGAATCCGATGACTGGGCGTCCTTATCCGGTCCCGGATGTGTGCGGAATATCGCGCTCCATCATCTACGGAGCGTTGGTCGATCCCGCGCTCTAGTGCAGAGTTTTCATAATCCAGCACAGAAAGGAGACACCCCAATGTCACAAGCGAACCCGGCTCCGTCAGCATCGAAGCTGGAACTCGATACCCGCCTTGATCCGCGGATCAAGAAATACTTCGCAGGCATGCCTCTGGGAGCAGAAAAGCCTAACGTTTCGAGCCGTGAAGAACTGCTCGCACAAGAAAACTCCCCGGCGGCCCTGGCCGCACTGGAGCGCCAAACAGCCCTGTTCGACTCGATGGACAGCGAGGAGATCGCCCCGTCAGCCGGCCTGAGCGTACGCACTGAGACCCTCACCTCCTCGCCCGATGGAAACACCATCAAGATCCGGTACATCCGGCCGCACAACGACGAGACTGTGCCTTGCGTTTACTACATCCACGGCGGCCGCATGGAGATGAGTTCCTGCTATGAAGGCAACTACAAGACTTGGGGCCGTATGATCGCGGCCAAGGGCGTCGCGGTGGCTATGGTTGAATTCCGCAACTCGGTGCACCCCTCTTCTGTACCGGAAATCGCTCCATTTCCCGCCGGCTTGAACGATTGCATCTCGGGCCTCAAGTGGGTACACGCGAATGCGACCGCTCTCAAGATGGATGCGAAGCGCATCGTCGTCGCTGGAGAAAGTGGCGGCGGCAACCTGGCTCTCGCCGTAGGCATGAAGCTGAAGCAGGATGGTGAACTCGGCCTGATCAAGGGCATCTACTCCTTGTGCCCCTACATCGCCGGTGAGTGGCCGCAGCCGCAGTATCCATCTTCCATCGAGAATGAGGGCATCGTGCTCAGGTTCGGGGACAACCGCGCCACCATGGCCTACGGCATCGAGGCCTTTAACGCCCGCAACCCTCTCGCATGGCCCAGCTTCGCCAGGCGACAGGATGTCGAAGGCCTGCCGCCGACGGTCATCAGCGTCAACGAGTGCGATCCGTTGCTCGATGAGGGCATCGCCTTCTACCGTCTGCTCTTGGCAAGCGGCGTTTCAGCGCGTTGCCGCCAAATGATGGGCGCCTGCCACGCAGTCGAGATTTTGCCAGTCATCTGTCCCGATATCGCTCACTCTACCGCCAGCGACATCGCTGACTTCGCAATCGGGCAATCGGCAGGGCCACATACGTAGGTTCAGACGAAACCAACCGTTCGCTGGAATCCGTTTCGCGGGTTCCGGCGACTGAACGATCTCGGGGATCCTCGCAGTCTGATGGCATCTCTTACGACTTTTCCTGCAAAGCAAGGTACTGATGGATAAAAGCGATGGCCATGCTGCCTTCGCCCACTCCGCTCGATACTCGCTTGATGGAGTTATGACGCACATCCCCGGCGCAGAACACACCCGGCAGGCTGGTCTCCAGCGGGAATGGGTGGCGATCTAATTTCCAGGCGGTCAGCTCGCGCCCGGTGCAGATATAGCCGCGTGGATCCCGCTCCAATTCGTCTGGTAGCCATGACGTGCTGGCATCGGCGCCGATCATTACAAACAAGGCATCGGCTTCATAGCCAAGTATCTTCTCCATCTCATGGGGCGCTTGAACACGAGCCTCAATTCGTTCCAGGCGATCTTCGCCGGCAACCGAAACGACCTGGGTAAAGGGGAGTACCTGGATGTTAGCCTTCGATGCAATCTGATCAATCAGGTATTGCGACATGGTCACTTTCAGCCCTGCGCCCCGCACCAATACGTTTACTTCAGCCGCATAGCTCGACAAAAACATGGCAGCTTGTCCTGCTGAATTGCCGCCTCCTACGATGAACACCTTCTTGCCAACTACATTGGTCGCCTCCTGGCGGGCCGCGCCATAAAATATGCCGCGTCCCAGCAGGCGCTCTTCACCCGTCGCCTGCAGCCGGCGCCAGTCCACGCCTGTGGCCAACACCACCGCTTGGGCCGAGACCGACTGGCCTCCGTCAAACTCGCAGACATAGCCTTCACTCGAGGGAGTAAGCTTTTCCACCGACCGCGTCAGCGCAACTTCCGCCCCGAAACGAGTCGCCTGCTTGAATCCACGCCCGGTCAGGTCTTCCCCTGAAATCCCCTCAGGAAATCCCAGATAATTTTCGATACGCGAGGATGTACCTGCTTGCCCGCCTGCTGCACAGCGCTCGACAATCAGCACCCTTAGCCCTTCAGAACTCCCATAAACGCCGGCGGCCATACCCGCCGGTCCGGCCCCCACGATCACCACGTCATAGTTGTCGCAATTGGGCTTGGTCTGCAGTTGCAAGGCCTCGGCAACCTCCCTCGTTGTCGGCGGCTCAACGAAAAGTTGTCCGTCAACACTAACGGCCGGGCAATCAGGGTCGTCGGAGACGCCGGCAGGTACCCGCTCCGGATAGGAATCGCGATCAACCCACTCGTAAGGAATGCGGTTCGCTGAAAGAAATGCGCGGATGTTATAGCAGTCCGCATCCTTGTTGCGGCCGAAGATGAGCACCCGCGATGTTGCTAAGGAAAGGGAGCGTTGCTGGATCAGCAAAAGCCGTTCACCCAGGGTCTCCAGAATGATGGAGCGGGCCGCTTTTGAGTCCCGAATCAAGTGATGAAACTGCTGCTTATCCAGGCGTACGATGCGGCACGAGGTTTCAGCTCGCAGTGAGCCGAAGGTCGGAGTGCCCATCAGAAGAGGCACTTCACCCAGGAAATCGCCCTGCTTGAATTCCTGCTCCGCAAACTCGGTCTGCTTTCCGTGAACATCTAGAACGATCCGGAGACGCCCCTCCAATACCACACAGAACGAGGCCGGCGCTCCCTCTCGAAAGAGCCATTCTCCTGGCTTGAGCCGCACATCGGCGACAATTTGCGTCAGTCGAGCGCATTCCGCTTCATTCAGACAGGCAAAGACTTTCGTTTGTCGCAACTCTTCTGCAGTGAACACGTTCCCGCTCCCCAATCGCTAGAAGTGATCGTCACACTTGTGTACCACAGAACTTCAGGGGGCAACCAGGTGCAGATCCATCCATGCGAGAATCTCTCGCCGCATCTCCGGTAACTCCTCGTGAGCGCAATCGAAGAGTTCGATCTTACAGTCTTCGGCTTTTCCATAAGTTCGGTAAAGAGCCAGCAACTTATCGCGGATCTGCTCGACGCCCGCCGGCGGAGTGAGTTCGTCCTGTCGCCCGTTCACGCTCAGGTGTGCGCGCGGCACGATCAATTCGTTAATTTCAAACGTGTCGAAGTGTTTCAGCAACCCAGGGACAAAATAGTAGACACCGTGCTTGCTCAGGCCGCGTGTCTCAATCAGCGATTCATAATTCGTCAGGCAGCAAACATCCATACCAACCCGGACGCGCGGATCGAGGCCGGCCAGCCACCAGGCCTTCGTGGCCCCCATGGACATGCCAAACGCTCCTAGCCTCGCCGCATCCACTTCCGGGCGATTCGCCAGATAACTGAGCGCGCGTAACTCATCAAACATCATCATTCCCCACAGCACCTGACCTCGCCACAGCATCAGCTTAAAAGTGTCTTCTTCCCCTTGGCGTCCAGCCTCCTCCCGCCTACGTTCGCCGAAGCACCAGCTATCAATGGCGAGCGTCACCAGGCCTTTTTCCGCGCAGATCGGCGCGTATGCCGGTTGCACGCTTGTGCCACGCAGCAATTGTTCTTTCCCCAGCTCGTACTGGTCCGCGTGCCAATGCATAAAGAGCATTCCGGGCGCCCGCGCCTGCCGGCGGTCCGGAATGAGCAGCACCGCCGGAACCGGTTCGACCCCATTAAGGTCGAGAATCAGCCGCTCGAGTGTGTACCCGTCATGCTTCTCCGTTCGCACCAGGCGCGGCGGCGCGGGCTTGTGGTCCCACGGCAAATCGCCCAATAGGCTCCAGAGTTCCCTTCGACGGCGTTGCTGATAAGCGGCAAACTCGCCACTGGCCCCTGTCGAAGCAAACTGCTCCGGTTTCAGCATGGAAGCACCTTCTCCCCCACCCGCTCGATACGGAAGTCAAAACATCCGGCGGTCTGATCGCGCACTTCTATGTAGTCTATGTCGGGCCGCTCGAGCAGGTGCCTGACCGCGGTGGTCTTATCCTCGGCGGCGGGGACGAGTATGCGTTCCATCAGCTTCTGGCCGGCGGCATAGCCGTTCAGGACGACTGCAAAGGGCTCAAGGTCCGCAGGATAGCCGGCATCCGGGGAGTAGCGAGCGCAGGGCTGCTCGTGAATAAAGATGGGCCCCGGCAAAGGTACAGCCTCTATTCCGGCAAAAGGATCGTAGGTAAACAGTGTTCGGTTTTCTTGCCCGATCCGGAAGACACGCAGGCAGTGACGGCATGGTCCGTAGCCGGAAGCTAGCTCGGTGTGTGCCGGGTGTCCATAGCGCGGGGCTTTGCCCGAAGAGCGCACTTGGGCAGCGGTTTCACTGGGCAACGCGATCACGTGGAAGCTTGACATTGTTTTTCTCCTGGGAGGTCTGGCCTCAAGAGGTAGTCTGCCTGGAACGGCGCAATGCAGAAATCCGTTTCTTGCCCTCAAATTCCAGCGGAAAACCGGAATCTTCCCGCTAGTTGAGAAGACAAGCTTGGAATTTCGCGCGGAAGCCTTTAACGTAACCAACACCGCGGTGTTTGCCGCGCCCCAGAGCATGCCGCTGTGATCATGACGGCTCGAAGGAGAGAAGAGTTATGACGGTGGGTCCTGTTGTCTCACGGCGTACCGTGCTTGGCATGATTGCGAGCCAGCTTGCCAACGCCTCTATTGGCAAGGCCCTTGCTGCGAGCGCGGCGGAGCAAAAACAACCCAACGTAATTTTTGTGCTCGTCGACGACGCGGGCTACGGAGATTTTGCCTGCAATGGAAACCCCGTGATCAAGACCCCGAACCTGGATAAGCTGCACGACGAGTCCGCCAGGTTCCGTGAGTTTCACGTAAGCCCCACCTGTTCCCCGACCCGCGCCGCTTTGATGACCGGCCGGTACAGCAATGCGACCGGTGTGTGGCACACCATTCATGGCCGAAGCATTCTGGCTTCGGACAACGTGACCCTCGCCGAGTGCTTCAAATCGTCGGGTTATCGCACCGGAATTTTTGGTAAGTGGCACCTGGGTGACAATTATCCCTACCGTCCCCATGACCGCGGTTTTGACGATGCCGTCGTCTGCGGCGGAGGCGGCCTATGGCAAACACCCGACTACTTCGGCAACGACGACACAGACGACACCTATCTGCACAACGGAAAGTTTCAAAAATACCAAGGCTTCAGCACCAATGTTTTCTTCGATCTCGCCATGGACTTCATCCGCGGCGCGAAAGCGGACCATCAACCATTTTTCTGTTACCTGGCCACCACCGCCGCGCATGTGCCCTATTGGAGCCTGGAGAAAGACAGCGCTCCTTATGAGGGTGTCACTGGCCTTTCCGCCAGCGGCTTTTATGGAATGATTGCCAACATCGATGAAAACGTGGGCCGTCTGCGGACCTTCCTCGAGCAGAACGGTTTATCTGAAAATACGATCTTTCTCTTCTCTTCTGACAACGGCACGGCAGAGGGCGAAAATGTCTTCAATGCCTCGATGCGTGGTTCCAAGGGCTCTCCTTATGACGGCGGCCATCGTGAGCCCCTGTTCCTCCATTGGCCCGAAGGAGGTCTGGGCCGTGGTCAAGAAGTGGAAGCCCTAACCTCGCACATTGACCTGCTGCCCACGCTGGTCGATCTATGTCACCTGAAAAATCAGGGCAAGGATGTGGATGGCAAGTCCTGGCGGCCGCTGCTTTACGGCGGCGCCCATTGGGAGGACCGCACCATCGTGGTCGATTCTCAGCGCGAGGAATTTCTCGTCAAATGGAAGAACGCCGCGGTCATGACCCAGCGCTGGCGTCTCGTGAACCCCTCCCTCTATGGAAATCCAAACCAGGTCGAGCTTTACGATATCGAGAAAGATCCCGGTCAAAAGATAAACCTTGCCGAGCAACATCCTGATGTCGTTGCGTCCTTGAAGGCGGAGTACGAATCCTGGTGGAAACGGGTTTCTGTCGCCGGCCAGGAATACGTGCGCATCGTGATTGGCAGCGACCAGGAGAATCCTTCGTTTCTAAATAGCATGGATTGGCACGGGGACGGTTCGGAGACTACCTGGAATCAGACTCAGATTCGCTTGGCGCCTTTGGCCAACGGCTTTTGGGCACTCGATGTGAGCCGGGCCGGACGGTATCGCTTTGAATTGCGCCGTTGGCCCCGGGAGGTCGACCTGCCGATCAACGCGCCGTATACCAATCCGAAACCGAACCGGGAAAAGACACCTGGCGCCGCGATCGCAGCAACCAAGGCAAACATCATGATCCGCGATATAGATCTGACCAAGCCCGTCCCGCCAGAGGCGAAGTTTGTCGACTTCGAATTTGACCTGCCCCAGGGCCCGGCAGAACTGAGGACGGCATTTTACGATGCCGTAATGAATGAACGGGGAGCCTACTACGTCTACGTCGAAAGGATCGAAAATAAACTTCCTAAGCGTTAATCGAGACCACCCTAAATCGAATCTATACTTGCAGCAACCCAAATAAGCAAAAGGGGCAAGATGGATGAAATCGCATAAAACCTACGGCCGCTCTGTCCATCCCTCGGGAAGTATCTTCGACCGGGGTAGCGAGGGATCGGCGGTATCTCTTCCAGTTTTCACGCAGAAACTCAAGGCGCATACGGTGCTTATACCGCACACTTCCCGGGAAATGCGGCGAGACAACTCCGCAGTCAGTGGTACCAGGAACAAGGCAAACCGTGGTAATCGCGAAGTAACTTATAACGCTTATGACGCTTTTAGCGCTCTTTTTTTTGAGATTCCGTCAGACTACAAGATCATCCAACGCGGGGCCCAATAAATCGATGGAGCAAGCCATCCCATCGAAAACCGCGCTCAGTGTGGCCTTGCGTCGCGCGGCTCACCAGATTCACGACTCGCCCGTGGTGTTTGACGATCCGATTGCGGTTGCGCTCCTCGGCGCGACTTACGCTGAGGAACTGCGGCGAACTCCGCTGCGGGCCGACCGGCCCTTCTCGATCGCGCTTCGCGCATTTCTCGTCGCACGCAGCCGTTATGCCGAAGACAACCTGCGAAGGGCGGTCGAGGGTGGAGTAGAACAATACGTATTGCTTGGCGCCGGACTCGATACCTTTGCCTACCGAAACTCGTATGCACAACTTCGCGTCTTTGAGGTAGACCACCCTGCCACCCAACAATGGAAGCGGGAGCTGCTGCAGCGCAACCGCATCGCGATCCCAGATAGCGTCACCTACACACCGGTCGATTTTGAGCGCCATTCGCTCTCCTCACAGCTGCGCGACGCCGGTTTCAACCCCAGCGCGCCGGCCTTCTTCGCCTGGCTGGGTGTCGTTCCATACCTCACGCTGGAAGCCTTCCGGGGAACTGTCAGCTTTATCGCCGCGCAGCCTCCCGGAAGCGGCCTGACGTTGGACTATGGACAACCACGCGCGGTACTCCCCCTGCTCGAGCGGCTCGCGCACGACTCGCTTGCCTCAAGGGTTGAAAAAGCAGGCGAACCCTTCCGGCTTTTCTTCACGCCCGCCGAGATCGCTTCCGAGTTCTCCCGCTTCCACAGCCTTGAGGACCTTGGAGCCCCAGAGATAAACGCGCGCTATTTTAGCGGACGTGCCGACCAGCTCGCCGTTCGCGGAACAGCCGGGCGTCTCTTCAGCGCGTGGCTGTAGGCAGCCAGTTATTGCATAGCAGCGATTCGCAGAGTTCGCGCTTCCACATTCCACCCATCGAGCTTGATCTCTACCTCTTCCTTCGCGTCGGGCAGACCGGTAACCGTCAATGTTCTCGAATCTCCAGGCATGAGGGAGACGAAATTATCGCTCCAGAAAATAGGCGCGATCTCCTCATCTGTGCCCGCCTTGACCGCGCGCAGGTGCAGAAAAAACGCAACCGAGCTCCCGCCATTTTTCAGATCCACGAAGACTTCCACGGGACCTCTTCTTGTGGACCATTGAACCGAGGTTCGGTGTAAGCTCGCAAGATCGCGCATGTCAGCATAGCTGAGCGCAGGGGTATTCACGTAGGTGGTCTTGGCCCAGTCGAGCTGTGCCAGCTTAGCCGGGACCCAGTAGAAGTTCTGACTTACCATCCTTCCCTGGGCGTCGTGAAGTTCAAGCTTTAGGAAAGAGGTAGCGCCTTGGGCAGGAACAGCGAACGCCATGGCGACACCATCAGCCCCTACATTCAAAGAGGACTCCTGCGCAAAACGCTGCTTGCCGGCTAAATCGAGCACCTTGGCACGAACGCGCAGGCCCTGGTAAGCGGCAAGAGTGGAGTTCACGGCCACGATCTTGCGATCGTCAAAGCGGTACTGGATATGCAGCGGCTCATTCGCCTTCCGTGTGCCAAAGTACCCGCCTCCTGGCACCAGGTAGTAGTCGTACAGGTGCCAGTAAAACGAGGGCCACGCGTTGTTGAGCATCCACTGAATCACCCCGGTCGAGCGGTATTTGTTGGCGCCATAGGCCTCAAACATGGCCCGCTCACCGTCATAAGCCATGAGCTGTGCTTTCAGGGTGTAGTTTTCAAGGCTGGTTGCCGGCCCGTAAGTAGCCGCCAGGGCAGCGCCGAAGTGGGTGTACTGCGCAAATTTGCCGGACGCAGCGTGATAATTCCACTGCTCATCGATCGGCCACCAGCTCGTCCGCGGCAGCGTGCGGTGGATGCTTGCCACGCCCGGCACCGCAGCCCCCGGGCCAGTCTCGGTGTTGAAGCCGAATGCGCCGCCGAACCGGTCTTTATCCAGGTACCAGTATTCCGCCGGAACGTAGTCATAGGGCCCGGTCATCTTCACTCCGCTGGGCCCGCTGATCTTCGATGTGCGATCGGCCGCGCTGTTCATGATCGGGTTCGGCCAGTCGCGCTCCTTCAGCACCGCAAGGTAATCCTTCTCCACTTGCGGAGCTGGGATTTCGTCGCTGCCATTGAGCCACACAAACACACTGGGATGCCCGCGAAGCCGGCTGATCTGGCTGTAGAGGGAAGCGTTGGCGATCTCATGATCCTTGGTTGTCCACTTATCCCAATGCTGCCAGAAATCGCAGCATTGCCAACCGGGCATGATGAGGATCCCCATCTCATCCGCCAGGTCGAACATTTCCTCGCTGCCCAGCTTGCCCTCCAGCCGGATGGTGTTCAAGTTCATGTGCTTCACGTACGCCATCTCCTGGCGCAGCCGCTCCCGTGGCTCACGATAGAACAGATCCGGGTCCCATCCGCCACCGCGAATGAGAATATTACGGTGATTGATACGAAACTGCAGAAAACCCTTCTCGTTGAGTGACGCCTGCACCTCCCGGATCCCAAACCGGATGCTCCTGGCATCCGACTCGGCCCCGTTCACATCGACCGCTACCGTCAACCGCTCGAGATGAGGCTCACCATACTGGTAGGGCCACCAAACCGCAGGCTTCTTTATCCTGAGCTGCTTAAAGCCATCGGCGTCGAAAGAAACAACCCGGGCTTCCTTAGCCGCCAGAGTGACTTGCTGTTGCATGCGCATCGATCCGATAGCGGCGGTTACCGTGGCCTTGACTGGATGGTCCGCATGATTGGCGACATCCGCCACCACGCGTAGCTCAGCCTCGGTTAGATCCTCCTGCAGGAAGTGCGTGGACACGGAAGGATTTCTTATGGTCACGGGTCCGGTCGTATCCAGGGAAACGTCACGCCACAGTCCAAGGCTCTTGTCGGCGGGCGCCGGATTCCAGTCCAGAAAGTCGATGCCCAGGTCACGCTCAGTCTGGGCGAAGACCTCGACCGCCAGCACGTTCTTCTGGCCGCGGGCGAGGTATCCGGAAGTATCGAAATCGTAAGAACGAAAGGCGCCCGCAACCTGATCGCTGCCCGCGATCTGCTTTCCGTTCAGCCAGATATTTGCGCGGTAGTTGATGCCATCGAAGTGCAGCCACGTGGTTCTTCCCGGCGCTGCCGGCAAAGCGAACTCCGTGCGATACCACCAGGAGCAATGATACGGACTTTTGTCGCTCATGGGCAGATAGCCAAAGATTTTCCCAACTGGATAATCCATGCCGGGGATCTTGCGCAGGTTCATCCCAAAGAATGGATCGGGGAAAACTCCCGCCGCTACCTGGGAGCCAAGAACCGTGCCCGGTACGATCGCATCGATCCAGCCGTTGATACGATAATCAGCCAGTGAGATGCGGTCGCCTGAAGACTTCGCCACGCAGCCCGATTGCAGCTTCCAACCTGTGTGCAACGGCACGGAAGCGGAGGATGCCGGAGCGGATACCCCCAAAATCAGGGCGAGAAGCAGAAGCCCTTGCCAGAGAGCTCTGCCACTACTCATATTTCAGGGACTCGACCGGGTCCAGCTGCGCGGCGCGCGTGGCGGGAAGCGTGCCGAAGACGACGCCCACTATGGTCGCCGCTGCCAGCGAGATAATCGCGGACAGTCCTGAGATCGGAATGCGGTAAGACGTGAAGAGGCGGACGGAATAGGGAACCGCCAGACCGAGAATCGTCCCGATAACGCCGCCGCTCAGCGAAATGAAGACGGCCTCAATCAGGAACTGCAGCTTGATTTCGCGGTAGGTGGCCCCCAACGCCTTCCGAATGCCGATCTCCCGGATCCGTGACCGGACATTCGCCAGCATGATGTTCATGATGCCGATGCCTCCTACCGCGAGCGTGACCGACGATACCAGCAACAGGACCAGGGTCAGGGCATTTGCGATCGAGGCAGCCGTACTCAGCAATTCGGTCAGCGTCTGTGCCGTATAGACCGAGGTGCGCTGGTGGCGGGACTGGATCACACTCAGGATCTGCTTGGTGGCCAGCTCCACATCGCCGGTGTCGCGGATGGAAAAGAACAGCATTTTTATGTCATCGGTGCCGGTAAAGTAGCGCGCGACTGAGTATGGGATCAGGATGGTCTGATCGGCAACCTCGGTTTCGCCAAAAGTATCCACCGCCTCTTTGAAGGTACCGATCACGGTAAACGGGATGCCCTTGATCTCAAACGTCTGATTCACGGCTGCAGTGGTGCCGAACCTTTGCCGTGCAAAGGCCTCGGTGACCACAGCGACCTGGGCATGACTGGCATCATCCTCCTCGTCGAAGAAACGCCCCGCGATCAGGATCAGGTTGCGTACCTGCCGGTATTGCGGTGCGACGCCCAGCACAAGAATATCTTTCACCACCCCACTGCCGAAGCTGATGCGGTCATGCATCTGCAGCATGGGCGAGGAGTAGGCCACGGACGGAACTTGCTCCAGGACCGCCGTCTCATCGTCGCGTTTCAGATAGTCGTTGCGGAAATCGTGTTGCGCGTTCGATCCCGGTCCGCCGCCGGAATATTCGATTTCCACCATGTTGGTCCCAATGGCCTGAATCAAACGGAGAATGTACTGTTTGCCGGTCAGCCCAATGGTAAAGACCAGAATGAGTGAGGCCGACCCGATGACCATGCCCAGCGACGTGAGCATGACGCGCACTTTGTTGGCGCGAAAGCTGTCAATGGCCAGGCTGACGATCTCGCTCAGCACCATCGTTCGCTTGGCGCTGGCGAGCGTGCGTTCGAAGGACCGTCGGCTGGCGCTACGGGCGGCTGTCATCTTGCTTTATGGTAAATGGCCCGATCGATCATGGTGGCAGCCCCCGCATTTATGCGGGGGAAGCGCTGGCCATGCCCATCCGCTCCCCAGGACCGGAGAGTCTGGAGCCAAAGCAACTCAATCCTTTTCAATCAGTTGCGCTCTTGTAGTCAGATGTATGCAGATGTGCCAAGCTGTCGGAGCAGTCCCAACAACATCATCGGGACCATCAGGGTGTGCCTGGCTGATAACCTGGTCCCCGCAGAACGCGGCCGGGAAGCGCTCCTGTCGGCGATCCACTCGAGACAACCGCGGTTCCATTGACGAACACCCACTCTATGCCCTTGGAATATTGGTCGGGTTTCGCATACGTAGAAGTGTCCTGCACGGTGTTGGGATCGAAGATAACGACATCGGCCTTCATCCCCTGACGCAGGATGCCGCGGTCGCTGACGCCCAGCCGGTTTGCCGGCTGGGAGGTCATCTTACGGATCGCCTCTTCCAAGGTAAGGATATGCAAATCGCGAACGTAGAAGGAAAGCACACGTGTATGGGTGCCGAAGGAACGGGGATGCGGTTTGCCGAAGGCGGTATGAACGCCGGCGGGAAGCGCGATGCCATCAGACCCGATATCTACCCATGGATTCTTGAATGCGGCGGCGACACCCGCCTCCATGCTCGGATCGGGTGGGCCAATCTGGAAGCCTTCGGCTTTCTGCTGGATCAGGAAGTCGACCATCGCTTCCTCTACAGAGACATGCAGACGGTCGGCGATCTGCTGCAGCGTATACCCATCAAATTCAGGATTGGCCGAGCTGATGGTCCAGGCTCCGTAGCGCCTCGGCTGCGCCTGTAGTTCCTTGATCACGCGTGCGCGAACTTCGGGGTCTTTCAGGCGCGCGGTGATGGCGGCGGCATTGCCGGCCTGCGCCCAGACCGGTATGAGCTGGCGCACATAGGTCCAACCTACGGTGTAGGGATAGGCGTTGGCGGTGACATCGATACCTTCGCTTCGTGCCTGCTCGATGAGACGTACGAAGTTAGGATTGTGGGCAATCGTTCCCCCGATATGGAAGATCTCGACCGGAATATTCGCGCCTTTGGCAATCTGGAAGGTTTCCAGCAATCCTGCGTCATCGCCAGTGCGCATGTGGACCGAATAGATTCCGCCATAGCTCGCCGCAACTTTGGCGAACTCGATCATCTGCTCGGTCGTATCGAAAGAGTTCGGCACATAGACCAGGCCCGCGGAGAGTCCGAAGGCGCCTTCTTTCATTGCCTGGGCAATGAGCGTCTTCATTTGCTCCATTTCGGCAGGCGTGGGCGTGCGGTTCTCATAGCCCATGACGGAGGCGCGTACTTGTCCCGCCCCGACATAGGAGACAACGTTCAGTCCTATGCCTTTCTTCTCCAGAAAGGAAAAGAAGCCGCCCAGCGTTGTCCACGTTCGGTGAACGGGCGGCGTGATCATCATGGGGTCGTCCACGGCGGGCCCCAGCACCGGGCCCGCCGAGAGGTGTTCGCCCAGGACCTCGGTGGTTACGCCCTGCGTGACCTTGCTGAATGCGCGCCCGTCAAGCGAAAGACCGAATTCGGAATGGGCATGCATGTCGAAGAAGCCCGGGGTCACCACTTTCCCGGTGGCGTCGATGATGCGTCTGGCTTTTACCGGGGCGCGTCCGACGTAAACGATCCTGTCGCCCTGGATGGCGACATCGGCACGCATCCACGGGCCGCCTGTGCCATCGATGACGTGTCCGCCCTTGATCAGGACATCCGCTTCCTCGAGCGGCGGACGTTGCGCGACTCCATGCGAGCTGAGTAGCCTCATGAGGAGCAGCAGCGCGACGGAGGCAGCCACCAGGAAACAGATGTTGTTTCTCAGGCGACGATTTCGGGCGACGATGGCAATGCTGGTCGTATGAAACATTCGATGTTTGACCCCTCCTTGCGCGCGCTCTTGAGCAGCCGGACCGTATAAGCAAAGTCATCAAGAAGCGAGGAGAGCGTATCGCAGAGCCGCCGGAACTCCTTGGCGGAGAGGCTGCCAAACAGGTGATCATTCACTCTCTGCCGTTCTGGGCCAATACTGGCTACCAGGGTTTCTCCGCGACGCGTCAGGCGCAGAAATACACCGCGCCGGTCCTTCGGGTTCGGCTTCTTTTCAATCAGTCCGGCCTGCTCCAGGCTCCCCGCTTCCAGGGTGATGAACGCGGTGCTTACATGCAGACGCTTGGCGACATCGCTGACGCTTATTCCACCGGTATTCTGGTGGTTCGCCAGAATCATCGCGATGTTGTACTGGGGAGGAGAGATCCCCAATTGAGAGGCCAGATAGGACCGGGCAACTTCCAGCGATGCCCCTAATGTAGAGAAGTCATAAAGCAGCTGACGGAAGCGGTGATCCGTCTGGCCGCCCTCGTCCAGAAGATCTACCAGGGACGCGGAAAGCGCTAGATGAAACGAAGAGGTCTTCCCCGTTTCAGCGCGCGTCGCCTTCTTCAGCTTTCCCGAGAAGGCACTTCGTCTCGTCGGGGATTTCCCCAGCTGCCGTTTCCCTCGGCTTTTGGTTGGTGGCAACACAAGCCTGGCCATGGTTCGGTAGATAATAAACTTAATTAAGCTACTTGACTACTTTCTTTTGCGTCCCTATCCTACAGCCACATCGTAAAGAGAAAGAGCCTTTACGATGTGGCGTCCCTATGTCTAAAAATGGAAATGAACACATCTCCAGCCTCAGGGATGGCCGTCAAATCTTTATTGACGGCCATCTGGTCGAGGACCACGTATGTCATCCCGCCTTCCGCTCCAGCATTCGGTCTGTGGCGGCGATGTACGACTATCAGTCGTCCGCTGAGAACATAAGGAAAATGACTTTTCGTTCTCCGACCACGGGGAAATGTGTCAATCGCATGTGGCAGCTTCCCACTAGTTTCGAGGAGCTGCGGGAACGGCGTTCTGCACTTGAGGCGTGGGCCACGCTCTCTTGCGGATTTCTTGGCCGATCGCCCGATCACGTGGCGTCGGCGCTGTCTGGCATGTACATGGGGCTCGATATTTTTCACGAGCATGGCAAGCGATATGGGGATGCGCTCTCCGGCTACTTTGAATACGCCCGCGACAACGACCTGTTCCTGACATATGCCATCATCAGTCCTCAGGCCAATCGCAGCAAGGACACAGGGAACCAGGCGGAGGATTTCGTCGCCACGGGTGTTGTCGATGAGGATAGTGAAGGCATTACCTTACTGGGCGCAAAAATGCTTGCCACCGGCTGCCCTATGGCCAACGAAGTGATGGTGGCATCCATTCAGCCATTGAAGCCGGGCGAGGAGAAATACAGCTTCACGGCAATGGTTCCGCTGAATGCCAAAGGCGTCAAGCTGCTTTCCAGGAAGTCCTATGAGGCTGCGGCCGCGTCCACATTCGACAACCCGCTCTCTTCGGCCTATGACGAGAACGACAGCGTGCTGTATTTCGACTTTGTCAAAGTTCCCTGGAGCCGGGTGTTTGTTCATAACGATGTGCGCATGGCGTCGGCACAGTGGCACGTCGCGCCCACCCACGTTTACCAGAACTATCAGTGCCAGATTCGACTGATGGTTAAAATACGCTTTCTGCTCGGCCTGGCAAGCAAAATCGCAGAAATTAACGGAATCATTGGCATCCCCGCGGTGCGCGAGATCCTTGGTCAGATGGCGGCAGAGGCTTCCATGGTCGAGGGGTTGGTCGAATCCATGGAGATCAGCGGCTCGCACTACGGCAAATACTTTGTGCCCAACGGTCGCCGCCTCTACGCCGCCATGGTGCTCACGCAGCAGTTATACCCGAAGTTCACCAACCAGATCCGTGAGTTGGCCGGTGGCGGCATGATCATGCTTCCGTCTTCGGCGGACGACTTTGCCAATCCAGAGATCGCCGAGCTGATAGGAAAGACCCAGCATTCCCCGGCGACAGATTCGCTCGGCCGCGTGAAATTCTTTAAGCTGGCCTGGGATGCCGTGGGTTCGGAGTTCGGTTCGCGTCATCTGCAGTATGAGATGTTCTATGCCGGCGCGCAGATGGTTACGCGGGGTCACGCCTTCCGCACCTGTGATTGGGAGCGGGCAACCGGCATGGTCGATCAATTCATGTCCACCTATGGTCTGCCCGGTTCCGAGGCTGGAGGCGCTGTATGACACCGGAGGCCGGGCGCGCATTGCGGGATGTACTGGGATGTTACGCGACCGGTGTCGCCATCATCAGCACCCGCACCGGTAAGGGAGAGCACGTAGCGGTTACTGTGAACTCGTTCGCGTCCTTGTCACTTAATCCACCGCTGGTCCTCTTTTCGCTCGGGAAAACGGCCAATATCCTCACCTATTTTCAGCAGGCGCAGTGTTTCGCGGTGAACATTCTCGCTCACCAGCAAGAGTCTCTCTCGAACGTTTTTGCCCGGCCCTCAAGCGCCTGCTGGGATACATGCACTTACTCTGAAGGCGAGAATGGATGCGCTCTATTTGCAGATGTGCTGGCGCAACTCGAATGCTCGCGGTATGCGGAAATCGACGGCGGCGATCATCGTACTTTTTTCGGCCAGGTGACACAGATGCATCTGGGCCGGGGCGCCGATCCGCTCCTTTTTTATCGCGGGCGCTACGGCACTTATGCGCGCAGCCCCTTTGAAAAAATGCCCGTGCCTGAAGGCTCGCTTTCTGACTTTGCCCCCAATGGATGGAGCTGAACAACGCATGTCTGCAATCGAATTTCTTCTTCATGGCGACCCAGCGATGGCGGCGATTGATGATCTGGTCATCGCCGGATGGACCGGTCGCGATAGCGCCACGGTCGAACATCACATCGCGGAACTTCAAGCGATAGGAGTAGCGCGGCCGCGAAGCGTTCCCTGCTTTTATCGTGTGGGAGCCAACCTGTTGACGACACAAGCAACGTTGGATGTTACCGGTGGCGATGGCAGCGGCGAAGTAGAGTTTGTATTGCTTTCTCTTCCCCAGGGGTTGTATGTGGGGGTAGGGTCGGACCATACCGACCGGAAAGTGGAGTCGTACGGCGTTACGGTGTCTAAGCAAATGTGTCCCAAGCCCGTCTCCCGTGAGTTGTGGGCCTTTGCGGAGTTGAAGGACCACTGGGATAGTCTTCTGCTTCGTTCCTGGATTACACGGGATAACCAGCGAATGCTTTATCAGGAAGGCAATCTGGCGCGCATGCTGGCGCCGGAGAATCTCATCGCGCGCTACACGGGTGGCAGCCAAAGTCTTCCTGTCGGTACGGCGATGTTCTGCGGTACGATGCCGCTGCTGGAACCGATCGGCCCCGCGACTGAGTTTCAAATGGAACTCGAAGATCCGTTACTTCGCCGCACGCTACGTCATCGCTACAGCGTGCGAGAGCTCCCCTATAACGACTGAGCCAGGAGAGGCAGCAGATAATGATTCAAAAGGAACACAAAGAGTTCTATACCGTCGACCTGAGCGCGGGCTGGGAGACACCACCGGGATATCCGAAGGGGATCGAGCAACAGATACTGGCTGGCTCCCTGGATGAAAAAAACAAGCGTGGCTTCCGCACCCGGCATCTCCGCTTTGCTCCCGGTGTTTACACGACCGCGCCCTTCGTGCACGACTATTGGGAAGAGGTTTACCTCGTCTCGGGCGACCTGATCGTCGGCAATGACGCGCATGGTAACGGTGGCGTCAGCTTTCCGCCGAACACCTACGCATGCCGGCCTCCGGGCACCTTCCATGGTCCGTTTAAATCTGAGCATGGGTGCCTGCTTCTGGAGATTCATATCTACGACGAACCGGCGGCGCATTCCGAGTGAAGAAGCTAATTCCCATCGAGCACACGTTGAAAGGTCTTGCGGCGGGAGAGCTTCGCAGCAGCGACCTCGTAAACGCGTGCCTGCATGCTATCGAGGATGCTTCAGGGGAAGGGAGCCGCACCTTCATCCGCACCTTCTCCGATTCCGCGCGGGCGGCTGCGGGGCAATTCGACCTCCATCGTGTAGCGGGGCCGCTTGGTGGTTTGCCGGTTTCCATCAAAGATCTGTTTGACGTTGCCGGTGAGCGTACAACGGCTGGTTCCGTTGTGCTTGCGGATGCTACGCCTGCCAATGCCGATTCATTGGCGGTGGCAAGGTTGCGCGCAGCAGGCGCTATCGTCTTGGGCAAGACAAACATGACCGAGTTTGCTTTCTCCGGTCTGGGGCTGAATCCGCATTATGGTACGCCGTGCAACCCGTACGATCGTGGCAGTCAACGGATTCCGGGCGGCTCTTCCTCGGGGGCGGCGGTATCGGTCACTGACGGCATGGCGCATGCAGCGCTCGGTTCAGATACCGGCGGGTCGGTGCGCATTCCCGCTGCTCTCTGCGGCCTCACCGGCTTCAAGCCGACGGCGAGGCGGGTTCCGCTCGAGGGCGCATTGCCCCTTTCGTTCACCCTTGATTCGATCGGTTCCATCGCACCCACGGTTGCATGCTGCGCCCGCATCGATGCAGTTCTGTCCGGCGGCGCTTGGCCGCCGCTGCCTCCCATCGATTTGAAAGGGCTGCGTCTCGGGGTTTTGCAAGGCTATGTGATGGATGGGATCGATCCGTCAGTCAGTGCGGCATTTTCTGCCGCACTGGAGCTCGCATCACGGTGTGGGGCGCAGGTGAAAGATGTGACCTTCCCGTCGCTGAAAGAGATTCCGATCGCAAACCAAAAAGGAGGCTTCGCCGCCGCGGAGTCCTATACCTGGCATCGCTCTCTCCTGGAGAAAGACGCATCACGCTACGACCCGCGTGTCGCCTCGCGCATTTTACGCGGGAAAGAGATGAGCGCAGCAGACTACATTGACCTGCTGCAGGTGCGGCGCCAGATTGTTGCCGAAGCAGGCCGCGCCTTCGCCGGATACGACGCAATTCTGATGCCCACGGTTCCTCGCATCGCCCCGCGCATCGCAGATCTACAGGCCACGGATGCCGCCTACTTCGAGGCGAACGCGGCTATGCTGCGCAATCCCAGCGTCATCAACTTCCTGGATGGCTGCGCTCTTTCCGTCCCATGCCATAGGCCCGGCGAGGCTCCAGTGGGATTGATGATTGCCGGATTGGCCATGCAGGATGAAAAGGTTCTCAGCGTCGGCGCTGCCATCGAGTCTGCGCTTGCAGCCAATGGGCATGCAGTGCACGGTCTATATTTCAACGCTCGTTCCACGACCTTCGTCTAAGAGGCTCGCCATTGGCCCGTTGCTTTGCCGCCGCAATCGTTCGCTACCTGCTGTATGCGACCGTCTGCGCGGTGGCCACGACCTCTCTGCTGCAGGCGGAGACACAGGCGCCCCCGGTCACCATTCGTGTGGCCAATGATGCCATGGAGCGCTGGCCTGACGGTCACCTCGGCGGCAAGGCTACGCCCGCGGTTTGGGGTTTTGAGCTGGGCATCCTGCTCGCCGGGGTCAAGGCGGTCTGGAGCGCGACCCGCGACCCAAAATATTTTGCCTACTTGCAGCACGCCGTCGACCAGTTTGTGCAGCCGGACGGTACGATTGCCACCTATGATCCGCAGGCTTATGCGCTAAACAATATCCTCCTGGGGCGTGAACTGCTGTTGCTGTACAAAACGACTCAGCAGGAAAAGTACCGTCGCGCCGCAGAGACCCTTCGGCAGCAAATTGCCCATCAGCCGCGCACGCCCTCCGGCGGTCTTTCGCATTCCCAGGCTACCGGCGACCTGATGGTACTCGACGATCAGTTCATGCTGGCGCCGTTCTACGCCGAGTACGCGGCTACTTTCCATGAACCACAGGATCTGGACGACATTGTGAAACAGTTCACGCTGCTCGAACAGCACACCCGCGATGCAAAAACCGGGCTGATGTATCACGGGTGGGATGAATCGCGCAGGATGCCGGGAGCCAATAAGACTACGGGTGTGTCCGCCAGTCTCTGGGCTCGCGCTATGGGCTGGTATCTGATGGCGCTTGTCGACACCTTGCCGTATATACCAGAGCATGACCCGCGTCACGCAATACTGCTGGGTATGTTCGCGCCGCGCCTGTGCAGCAGTCCTCAAGGCCCAGGATGTGCAAAGCAGCTTGTGGTATCAGATTCTCGACCAGCCAGGAGTAAAGGAAAACTATATAGAGTCTTCCTCGGTGCTGATGTTCACTTATGCCTTCGCCAAGGGCTCCCGGTTGGGATATCTTCCCGCGCGATATGGTAAAGCGGCAGGGGATGCATGGAAGGCCATCCAGGTGCGCTTTGTACGCACCACCGCGTCGGGACAGACGGAGATCACCGGCACGGTCACGCACGTCACGCTCGGCGTTACGCCCGCGGATGACGGCAGCTTCCGCTACTATCTGCATGCTCCGGTAGTTGCCAACGATGCCAAGGGTGTGGGGGCGTTTCTGTTGGCAGGCAGCGAGATGGAATTGGTGCACTCACATCATCAGTAAGATTCGGGCCAGGAAAGACTCAGCGTAAAAACAGTTCCATCACACTCCAAAGGAGATTTGCATGATTCGTTCTAACCGCCGCCACTTTCTCTCTGCTTCCGCCGCCGCGGCGGCGTGGTTGCTCAACCGTCGAGCCTCCTTTGCCGCGCCCAACCCTACGAGTCACGCGAAGAAGCCGGTGCTGATGAAGCTCGGCTGCCAGAGTGCTCCGACGAATGATGCACACCTGAAGTACCTTGCCCGCTACAGTGTTCGAAATATCTGCGGCTACCCGGAGATTGCGGATGGGCGCCTCTACGCTACGGTCGAAGAGCTGCACCGCATGCAGGATCTGGCGTCGGCGAACGGCATCCAGGTAGACATGACCACCCCGCCCTTTCTGGCCTCCATTTCGGTGGATGAGGATAAGCATGCCTCCATCATGCTGGGCGAGAGCCCGCAGCGTGATCGTGACATTGAGGATCTGCAGACTCTGATCAGGAACTGTGCCACAGTGGGCATTCCTGCCATTAAGTACAATCTGCAGCTGGTTGGCGATCTTCGTATCGGTCGCACGCCCGGACGCGGAGATTCAACCTACAGCACCTGGAAGCTCGCCGAGGCCAAGCCAAAGACACCATTGACACGGGCCGGAGTGGTGAGCGCAGACACCGCATGGGAGCGCATTACTTACTTCCTCGATCGCGTCATTCCCGTGGCCACCCAATACAAAATCCGTATGGCTTTGCACCCGGACGATCCCAGTGTTCCGTCCCCGGGCTACCAGGGAGTGGAACGGGTGTTGGGCACGGTCGATGGGCTCAAACGATTCATCAAGATCCAGGAGAGCCCCTATCACGGTCTCAACTTCTGCCAGGGGACCGTCTCAGAGATGCTGCAGAATCCGGGCACCGAGATTTTCGACGTGATTCGCTACTTTGGTAGTCGCGATAAGATCTTCAACGTCCACTTCCGAAACATTCGTGGTCATGTCAACGACTTTGTCGAAACCTATCCCGACGAAGGGGACGTCGATTTTGTCAAGGCTCTTCAGACCTACAAAGAGGTGGGCTACAAATATATGCTTATGCCCGATCACGTACCGCAAACACCACACGATCGAACCACCGACCTGCAGTCCTTTGCTTTTGACTATGGTTACATCCGCGGACTTATCCAGTCGGCCGCAGAACTAAGCTAACGAGGAGACGCCGGCAGTGACCAGGGACATGGAATTTAAGAGGAAGAAGAGTGACCCGCTATCCCAAAACGGCTGGGTTCTGATCCTGTTGGGCTGCATGTCTCTGGGCCTGACTTCGCGTGCATCGCCACAGGATCATGTGAGCAAGGCCGGCATCGCGGAGGACCACACTGCATGGCGCAGCTATGGGGGCTCCTCGGATGGCACGCAATATTCCGCGCTGCGCCAGATCAACCGTTCCAATGTCAAAGAGCTGCAAGTAGCATGGACCTACCGGACAGGAGATGACCGGAAGTATGCGTTCAACCCGCTCGTAATCGACGGAACGATGTATGTTCTTGCCAAGAACAACTCGATCGTGGCGCTGAATGCCGCGACCGGCAAGGTAATCTGGACGCACCCAACGGATCCGAGCACCACACTCATTACCAATCGCGGAATTGACTATTGGGAGAGCGCCGACGGTGCGGATCAGCGACTGCTGTTTTCGATTCGGAACGAACTCCAGGAACTGGATGCTCGTACCGGCCGGTCCATTCCGGAGTTCGGCATCAATGGCGTAGTAGACCTGCGCGCGGGACTTGGACGTGATCCAAAGCGTCTGACACTGGTGCAGTCCTACAATCCCGGCCGCATCTTTGAAGACTTACTGATTCTGGGCTCCGCCACGAACGAGGAATACGACTCTGGTCCGGGTGACATTCGCGCCTACGATGTACGCACGGGGCGCCTGGCGTGGAGTTTTCATACGGTTCCCCATCCTGGCGAACCTGGTTATGAGACTTGGCCGAAAGATGCGTGGAAGTCGGTTGGAGGCGCCAACGACTGGAGCGGCATGGCTTTGGATGTAAAGCGCGGCATTGTCTATGTTCCGACGGCGAGCCCTAAGTACAACTTCTACGGTGCCAATCGACCAGGAGCGAACTTGTATGGCGATTGCCTGCTTGCGCTGAATGCGCGGACGGGCAAGCTGATTTGGTATTACCAGATGATTCACCACGATATCTGGGACTACGACAACGACTCGACTCCGATGCTGACCACCGTGCAACACGATGGCAAGAAGGTCGATGTGGTGGCGCAGGCGGGCAAAGTTGGTTTTCTGTGGGTCTTCAATCGTGAGACTGGCGAACCGCTGTGGCCGATTGAGGAACGGCCCGTTCTTAAGTCTGACATGCCGGGAGAGGAGACCTGGCCAACCCAACCCTTTCCTTCAAAGCCGCCCCCGTTTGCGCGCCAGTCATTTACAGTCAAGGACCTGAGTCCATTTCTGGAGCCTGGAGAGCGCGAACAATTAAGGAGCGAGATGCTGAGCGCTCACAACGAGGGTCTGTTTACCCCGCCCGGGTTAGGCAACACGGTTGAGATGCCCGGAAACAACGGCGGCGCTAACTGGGGCGGAACGGCTGCCGACCCAACCAATGGCGACGTATATGTCGTTTCCAAGGATCTTCCGGCTATGCTGAAGCTGGAGTTGCCGAGTAAGATCTCTCAGGCCGGCTCGCCGGAAGAGCAGGGCCGGTCGATCTTTGCAGCGAACTGCAGCCTGTGCCACGGCACGAATCGGGAGGGAAAACCGCCGGCGATTCCTTCGCTTGTCGATGTTGGGTCCAAACTATCTGGCGATCAGATTCAGCATATTGTGCAACAGGGGGAAGGTCCGATGCCGGCTTTTTCCCAGTTATCGGCCGCGGAGATCGCATCCCTGTTAGCGTATCTCAAGCATCCGGAGCTTGCGCCGGCGTCTGCTTCCGATGTAAAGGCTGTCACGCCGGGCGCATTGGATCCCATAAGTGCCCAATACAAGAGCAGCTTCGGATTTATGTTCGCCCAGAGCGGGCTACCAGTCATTACACCTCCCTGGACGTCTTTGACAGCTTATGACCTGAACACAGGAACCATTCGTTGGAAGATTCCCCTGGGCGACGTTCCCGAACTGGCCGCCAAGGGCTTCACCAGCACTGGCTCCCAGTTTCCCAAGGTGAGCCCAGTCGTCACAGCGGGAGGTGTGATCTTTACGGGTACGCGGGATCGCAAGGTGCGTGCGATTGACTCCGATACCGGCAAGGTGCTCTGGGAGGCGGAGGTGGATGCCGCGCTCGAGGGGATGCCTGCGGTGTATGAGGTGCAGGGGCGAGAGTATGTCGTCTTCTGCGCGGCCGCACAAGCCACGACCTACACCCACAGTGTTCCTGGGCACCCGGCATCCCAAGCTCCCATCCCCGGCGCTTATGTTGCGTTCGCGCTTCCCGTCGCGAGAACAGTACGCCGTTGAGTAGTATGGGCCGGTGACACGCTCGAAACTCCGGATTCCGCTTCGATGAGCGTATGGCTGATGCGCCGGTCGACAACCTAAATCCTGGTAACGTGGCGACCATAGTTCTATGAATGAAGGCAATGCCATGAAGAAGCAGGCAAACAATCCCGTCGACCGCAAGCTAAGTGAGTCCGACGAAACGGCCTCCAAGCCCACCGGCGCAGTCTCTGGAGAGTTTGTCACCGAGACGTTCGAGTACGACGGTGGACGGCAGATCACGGTGTACGTTCCACCGGATCCGCCCGAAGCAATCGTCTTCGCCGGTGACGGTCAGAGAATGTCGAAGTGGGGCCGGTTGCTCGAAAATGCAGACGCACCATCCACAATGATCGTCGGTGTACATGGGCTGATCGACGAAACGCTGCGGCTCCATGAGTACTCACCAGGCTTTGAGCCAGAGCGGTTCGCGGCACACGAGAAGTTCTTCGTCAAGGGCGTTCGCCGATGGACAGAGTCGTGGTTTGGCGTGTCGATGCCCGCTGAACGTACCGCAGTGTTCGGCGCCTCGGCCGGTGGAGAGCTGGCCCTAGCTCTTGGGCTTCGGCATCCACATATCTACGGTGCGGTCCTCTGCGCTTCGCCTGGCGGCGGTTACAAGCCGCCTGGCGTTATGCCGAGCCCGCTTCCGCGCACATACCTTGTCGCTGGCACAGAGGAGCCGTTCTTCCTCGCGAACGCAAGGAGATGGGCGGACGCGCTGCGCGAGGCAGGTGCGGATGTCGTCATGAATGAGCGAGCCGGATCGCACGGTGGCGCATTCTGGCGAGAAGAGTTCCCGCTAATGGTGGCGTGGGCATTCAGACGATGATGCATCGTGGTCTACTTTTTCCCAGACGGATCTCTCATTGGGCGCTCCGGAAATATTTCGACACAGTTTGCAGGAACGGCTGTGAAGCGGGGGGCGCGGGTACGCTTCCATGCAGGATCTGATCGAAGCTGTGCTCTGTACCGTAGAATTTCGTGGTATCGTCCGTGTTTTGGCTGATGGAAGCTCCGGTTAGGTCGATACCGGCAAAGAGCCCCTTGGCGCGAGACCACGTAAGCAGTTCGGCTTTCAAGGCTATATCAGTCGAGGCCTGGGTATCGCGCCCTACGGGGCCAGCCGCGGCCGAAGCGTCTCCGCCGATCTTGAACTTGTCATGCAGCAAAGCCTGGAAGCCCTTGTCATTTACAGCGACAAGCACCAGATCGGTGGCCTGGCCGCCCAATTGCAGGCCAAAAGATCCACCGCTCAGACGAATGAAAACCGGTCCACTCCAGCCGTGTGCCGTGTGGCAGGTCACGACCCCCTGCCCATACTCTCCGCCGACAATGAAAGCCCCCTTTTTCACTCCAGGAATTACGCCGATGCAGACTGCCTTCTTGGTAATACTGTCAGGGATCGCTTTGTCAGGCGTGGCCATGATCTCTTGAACCACGGTACGCGAGTCATTGATCCGTGCGTCCAGCTTTTCGACATCGCTGGCGCAAAACGCTGGTGCGCTCATGCCAGCAATACAGGCGAAAACGAGTAGTTTCTTCATAGCGTCCTCTTTCTTTGAGATTCAGTTCCCAGCTAGAGGGTGGTACGCTCGCGCGGCGCCCCGGCACTTTCGCAGAGGATTTGTGGTGTCGCAAGGTGCGGGGTAATCGGCAATCTATGGGGCAGTGGCCAATTCGTTCGTGGATGGTCGCCTATCAGGATAGGGCTGTATTTTTTGGGGATTACTTCCGGACCGTCTGTTTGGCGATGCTGTTGGAGCTGGTAAGCTATTGACAACACTCACGCGGAGGGATGTGTGAGCGGTTGAAACAGGCGGTCTTGAAAACCGCTTTACCCGAAAGGGTAACGGGGGTTCGAATCCCTCTCCCTCCGCCATCAAACCAGGAGTGCAGGGCGAACAGCTGACCGCTCGGGAGCCATCTCCCAAGCAAGCCGGTTGCACTGGCCCTCGCCAGAACAGCCTGATCAGATGATTGCGCGGAAGGCAACAGCTACGCTCTCGCGTGCCGTCCTGACAGCATCCACGACCGTCTCTCCCGCGGCCATAGTATGTGCGAGCGCTGATCTCTTCCGTGTTTTCCGATGCTTGAAAACGACGGTCTCGATTCCACCACCGAAAAGTGTGTGCTTCTCTTCCAGCCGATCGAGCGCGTTGTTTAACTCCGCGACCACTGCCTCGGCTTCATCGGCGACCACCACCAGTTCAACATTGATCTTTTTGTATAGCATCTGAATTCCCCTAGGCTCCAATCCTATGCCTCTCCGCCTCCAAAGCACAGCTTGGCTCCCGAGTCGCTGGTAACCTTAACGACCGGACTCTGTGGTCGACTCCGGATAAGCGGTGACCTTGCGGTCGACGCGGGGGTGAATCGCCGTGGGCCCACCCCTGTCGTTGATGACGTTGGAGATTTCGCCGTGGTCGCCGAGGCAGACAGTGATCATGTCGTGGAATCTGACATGCGGGTTACTCGGGGTTTCGATGGCTCGGCTCAGCACCACGCCCGGGTGGAGAAAGACACTGTAGATTCCAAGGCCCCAGGCTTCATGGGTGGTCACAGAGCCGGCGACCTTGTAGGATGCCCAGCCATTTACGCCGGGTGCGCTCGAATAGCTCGCCTGATCAGGAGGGTCATAAGGAATCTCGGATTGATAAAAGTACGTTCGCCCGGCGTTGCCGTTCCACAGAACCTGGAACTGTTGATGATGTTCGACCAACAGACCATAGATCGTCACGCCATTACCATTGACCACAATTCCGTTGGCGCTGGTGTTGAGGTTCCAGCCTACGCCGACACCATGATCTGCGCGCCATATCCAGGTATGGTCGACGATTGTGTCACTGCTGTTGATCTTCAAATTGACCATTGTGCGGCCAACCGAGGCGCCGCCTACCCGGAAAAAGACATCGTGAAGAGAAATCGGGTTCGTCGTATGGCTTGCGCTGCTTCCATCGGGTCCCACCTGGAGCAGCACCGGTGATTGTATCGGTCCCGCGTCGAAGAGCAAGCCGGCAATGATGATGCCGTCCACATCCGCAGCCGTCATGGCGGCGGTGCCGCGCATGGGACGCAGCGTGGGGAAGCCGAATCCCAGCACTACCGTGTTGGGGCGGGTGACGCGGATGGGGGCAGTAAGGTCGTAGATACCGGGCGTGAAGAGCAGATTCATGCCGCTGGCAAGCTGCGCATTGATGCTATCCGCGGTGTCGACGCCTGCCCGCGCGATATAGAACTTGCTAATCGGGATGGAATAACCGGGTGTTTCGCCGCCCTTCCAAGTGATCCCCGTACTGCCGGTGCGCAGCGACGGAATGCGGACGCTGAAATCTCCGGCCTTATCTACCTGCAGAAATGGCTTCTCGCGGACGATCGGAGTCACGGGGACTTCCGTATAGGGCGGCTGACGGCCAGTTCCCCGCAGGCGGATGAACCACACCCACGAAGACCATGTTCCAGTTTGAGCCCGTCCAGTTACTCCACTCGCAGTTCCTCGAGATCCATTGCTGCTGGGTTCCGGAATCAACATTCGCCGTCCACCAGGTCATCTGACATCCAGCCCCCGCTTCCCCAGCCGCGATGTTGATGGAGAACGAGGTTTCCTGCAACGTGCATGCGGCGCAAAGGAACAGCCTGTGAAACCGCCCACTGCATGGTGCCGTCCGCAGGCGTGACCGAAAGACCTTCCGCCGCTCTCCAGAAGGTAGTGGTCGCATTGTTGTTCGGCAGGCTGGCATCGGCGTGCACGTTTCCGGCGATGCGAGTGTCGTCGGGCGATTCGCCAAGCCCCATCACCTCCGTGTAGTAGCCCACTGGAACGTCCACATGGTAGCTGCCCGGTAGAAACAAAAAAGCATTGCGTTGAGGTCCAAACTCGTTGTGCTGCTGTATGGAGTAAACTCCGTCGATCGCCTTCTGGATGGCCGCCGCCGGCATGGATGGATTAAAGATCAGAACATTAGGACCGAAATCCGGGCTTACCGAGCGGGCCGCTACGGCCGGGCAACGAAACATACGCGAACAGGGCTAAAGCGGCGCCCAATCGAATCAGCACAACGGCGGTTCGGCAATTACCAGCCCTTGTTTGCCTGATGAACCAACAGGCCCGTCTTCCAGCCCTGTGCTCACCAGACATAGGTTCCCACGGATTCTGCAGGCACTGTCGTGGTAAATACTCTGCCGTGATACCGGACGTTCACGGTCTTGGGAAAATTGCTGGTGCTCGATAGGACCAACACGATTTTTCCATCAGCAGTACGAAAAGCGACATCCGCCAATTGTTCCATATCGTTTGACCCAATCCGGACAGAACCGGGAGGCACAAACTTGGAGACGTGGGCAACGGTGTAATAGGCAAGGTTACGTTCTACTTTGTTGCCGTCGAGCGTGACCGCACCCTGGCATCCCGTGCATCCGCCGTCGTTGGTATGCGGTCCGTTCTTTGGGTCGGCGGCAAGATTCCACAGGAGCGCGTTTCGGCTCCAATTCCGGGTCGGGCCAACGATGACCCAAGTGACGGCCGCCGCGATCCCGAGCGGTTCGCTCGTAGGCTCTGTCACCGCCTGCTCGGTGAGGTACAAGTTCTTGTTCGGGTATTCATCATGCACCTTGGTCAACGTGGAGACGTCGCCGCCGTACAAGTGAAAGGCAGTGCCATCGACATACTTGAAGGCCTCGGGATCCGCCAGGATCGATAGAGGATATGAGGGAACATCGGCGTTATGGTCGTAGAGGAGTATCTTGGTCGTGATTCCGGCCTTCTGAAAGGCAGGCCCCAGATACTTCGCGATAAATGTACCCTCTTCTGTGGCGAACATCACCATGCTGGGCGTATTTTTCGGGTTCAGAGGTTCGTTCTGAACCGTGATCGCGTTGATGGTGACCCCTTCGGCCTTCATTGCTTCGATGTATTTCACAAAGTACTTCGCATAGGCCCCATAAAACTCTGGTTTCAGACTCCCTCCCTTGGGCTTGCCATTCGTTTTCATCCATGGCGGAGCAGACCAGGGCGAGCCGAGTATCTGGATACGGGGGTTGATGGCCAGAATCTCTTTAATGATGGGGACCACGTCCTTCTCATCAGGGCCAAGGCTAAACTTGGCCATATCTACATCTGTTTCACCCGCCGGCAAGTCATCGTAGGAATATACCCGGGCATTCATGTCCGAGGATGCGATGGTCAGTCTCAGGTAGCTGACCCGGATGCCCTCCCCGGAAGTGGCGAAGAGTTCTTTGAGCAATGCCCCCCTCTGAGCAGGCTCCATGCGCATGAGAAGTTCCGCACTCCCGCCAGTCAAGGCGAAACCGAAGCCGTCGATGGTCTGATACTCCTGATCATCGTTCACGTCGATGGTCGGCGCCGTCTCGGTAGATCCAGAAAAGCTTAGAGGAGCTTTCTGCAGGGTCAGCAATTGAGATCGATCCGGAGTCGTCAGCCACAGCCTAACCTCCCCCGGCTCTTGCGCTTTCGCAGATATTGCCGGCCAGGATAAGAGCACACACAACAGGGACAAGACGACTCTCGGATTCATGAAACCTCCTCTTTCGACAACGCCAAAGCTTGAGACAAACGGTTGTTTAGATTGCCATAGGATTCCCGCGAACGATGAAAACAGCGAATAGCCGGGTTTGTCAAGGAATCTGAGGGGCTTCGCCGAAAGCCGGAAAGAAAGCGGCTGCGCGGGTATCGAAAGCTGGAGAGTTTTGAGTACCGGTCGGATTTCGGAACATGGATTTACCGCATTGCCGTGCGTTGCGCGTTGGACAAAGTGAGCGCCAGCAAGGTGGATGAAAGCACGCGGATCACCGAGACCACGGATCGAGAGCATGACGGGCTGCAGATTTCGGACCAGGAGGCAGACCCTGAACGCTTTGTTGAGTGGAGAGATCCGAGCCATGCAGGAGATCGCGATGCACGCGCCTGTCGCCGACAGAACGAACGGCCTTCGTGCTGCGGCACCTGGAAGATCGCACACGGAAGAGATCGCCATCGCGATGGGTATTTCGCCCAACGCAGCCAAGCAATCGGTATTTCGCGCCGTACAAAAGCTGCGGCTCCGGCTAGCCACATTAAAGGTAAAGATATGACGCATTTGAGTGAAGAAGAACTGATCGCGCAGGCCTATGGCGAGGGTGACACGGCTGCGGTGAATCGGCACCTTGAGGGATGCGCGGAGTGCTCGAATAACTACACTGCGATCTGCAGAGCGATCTGGCTGAGATGAGATTTGCCAACCACCGGAACGCGACGCCTTCTACGGGAGAGGGTATGGGCATCTCTTTCGGGTTCGTTGCGTGCGCATGAATCGGCGAAATGGAACTGGCTCCGCGGCGGGCTGTGGAGAAGTTTGAGTTACGCCGCCGCCTGCGCCTTGCTGGTGGGCTGCGCCTTCATCGGTGGCCGGTTGTGGGAGCGCAAGCAGGCGCAGACAACAGCGAGGATTAGCTCCCAGCAAAAGCAGCAACAGGTGGTGCATGTCAGCGGCCGAGCGCGTTGTCGTGGTAGTGCTTAGCGATCATCTGGAGCGATCGGAGCGGCTGCTGGTGGAGCTGAAACATGCCGATGCCGGGAGCATCGAGATGGCGTCTCCGCTGCGCGATGAGGCGCGGAATATGTTGGCTGCGAATCGCATCTGCCGGCAGAACGCCAGGCGACATGACGATCCTGAGCTGGCCAACGCGCTTGATCGCCTGGATCATTTGCTGGAAGAGCTGGCAAACCAACCCGGTGGCTTGAATGTGGCAACGCTCAGTCCGGCTGCAAAACGAAGCCAACGCGGACGGCTTGCTCTTTGAGGTGCGTGTGTTGCGTTCGCGATTGCCGGATCAACAGGAGGCCGCAGCCGGCCAGACGAAAGGGGGCACGATATGAGTCATGGAGTTGTTTTTCGTTCCGTTCTTTGGGGAGCTTGGCCTTTGCGCCCCTTGCTGTAGCCGCTCAGATGGGGCCGGAGAGAGTTTTTCGGCCAGCACAGCGCCGTCTGGAATGCAGGGGCCCCCGCGGCCGTCCAGTGCTCAGGACAGCGGTCTGTACTCAGACGGTATGCGGGCCATCACGGATGGGCGTTGGCAGGACGCGGAAGCAATCTTCACCAAGGTCGCCACGCAACACGGCGAGCACTTCGATGGGGCCCTTTACTGGAAGGCATACGCTCAGAACAAACAAGGGCAAGGGAGTGCTGCACTCGGAACCTGCGCGGAACTGCGCAGCGAATTTTCTACCAGCAACTGGGTCCATGAGTGCGGGGCGCTGGAGATCGAGATTCAGGCCAAGGCTGGGAAACCCGTTGAACCCAAAGTGTGGAGCGACGATGATCTGAAACTACTGGCGCTGGCTTCGCTGATGCAGAAGGACGAACCGCAGGCCCTGGCGCAGCTTCAGGAAATACTCAGTGGCGATGGCAGTGAAGAGCTGAAGAAGAAGGCCATGTTCATCCTGGGACAGCATTATTCCGATGCTACCTATGCGCAGATCGTCCGCCTCAGTTATGTCGAGGGCGATGTGCGCATTGCGCGAGGCGAGCAGAACGAAAAGCCTGCCGGAGAACCATGGGAGGAGGCGGTTACCGATCTGCCCTTGGAAACCGGCTTCAGCCTGGTGACCGGCAATGGGCGCGCGGAGATCGAGCTCGAAGACGCTTCCACCCTCTACCTGGGAGAAAACTCGGTTCTCACCTTCAACGACCTGCACACCACGAGTGGTGTTCCATACACCGAGGTCGCGCTGCTTTCGGGCACCGTATCGCTTGCCATCAAGCCGTACATCTACGGTGAAACGTTTGTTCTCAGGACGCCCACGGATTACTTCGCCGTGACCCACCCGCACAGTGTCTTCGCTCGATTCAACAGCTATATCGATGCCACGACGGTTACGTCGCAGGAGTCCGAAGCATCCAACTTCCCCAGCTCGGAGGGAAAGAGCTTGCCAAAGATCAGAAGGTAACCTTACGCCAAGGCCGCCTTATCGGGATGGGGCCCGAGGACCCGGGCGCATTTGCCGAGTGGGACAAGTGGGTAGCGGAGCGGATTGCACAGCGAACCGCCGCCACGGCCGACGTGATGAAGGAAGCCGGACTGGCTTCGCCGCTCCCCGGCCTGGCAGGCATGAAGGGACAGGGCACATTCTTCGCCTGCGCGCCTTACGGAACCTGCTGGGAGCCGGCGACCACCGACCACCCTCAGCAATCCGCGGACAGACTTTCCAGATCCCGGCCGTCTCCCGCTGCAAGTTGGGGACAGCCAGCACACTTAATGCAGGCAAACTTCGTCAGCTCCCTCACGTTTCGAGCGGCGCAGTTAATGCCAATGGGCTCGCCGGCAGCACCCTTGGATCCTGTCGTATTGGGGCGCCTTCTCTCCTTGTTTTCCCTCCGCTGTTCGTTACCAGGTGCAAAGGGATCCGATTACCGGTAAGGCAAGGGTGGTCAATTCCGGGCTTGCCGGGAACCCGGTTCCCTGGGGCTGGGCCGTATGTCACGCGGGGGGCTTGGATTTACAGGCGGCATCACTATGTGTGGTGTGTAGGTGTCAAGAGACATCATCTTGAACCGGTTCGCTGGGTCAAGAGCGGGCATAAGGTGGGCTTTGTACCCATCCATCCCTTCGATGTCAAAGGCCGGCCGCCGATCAATCGGAAGGAAGAAGTCTTCGCGGTGAACAACAAGAATGGCTTGTCACTGGAACGGGTTAAATTCGATCCCGGCCACACGATTGATGTTCTCAAGTCGCCGCCGCGAGAGTTTCGCAATGCCTATCTCCATCCGCTGCAACGGGCTGATGCGCCGCGGATGGAGGCGCGCGCGATAAAAGAACCGCTTCCCGGAAACAAGGGCACGATCGTCAAGGCAGCGAATGTTCCAATCCGATTTGACTCTAAGTCGCAGACCTTCATGATGTCCAAAGAAGTAATGCACGGAGGTAAGAGCGTGACCGTCTCCACGCCTATCTCGAACCATGCCGGCACTCTCCAGGCGCGGGGAGGCAGTTTTGCTGGTGGGCACGGTTACTCCGGCGGCGGAACCAGTTCGCGGGCTGGGGGCGGCGGTGGGGGCTCTAGCGGCGGTTCCCATGCAGGCGGTGGCAGCGGAGGCAGAAGCTCCGGAGGCGGTGGAAGCTCCGGTGGGGGTTCAGGCGGCGGCTCGGCCGGTGGCGAGGGTGGCCATCGCTAGCGGTAAAAAAATATGTTTGCCAATGGTGTCCAGCCTGTGATCGGGTAGAGTCATTAATATTCACCTTGTTATGTCTGATGAGGACTTACGACACCGGCTGTTCCGGCAGATGCTGCTTCTTCTGCTGGTCCTGAGCCCGTGCCTGTCTGCAGTTTCGGCGACCGTGTCTCTCTCCGAATATCAAAAGCAGGAGTGGCAGGTAGAGGACGGCTTACCGCAGAGTGAGTTGCGCGCCATTACCCAGGTGCCCGGCGGCCGGTTGTTGATCGCGACCTACGGCGGAGTGGCGTCGTTTGATGGTCTGCGTTTTAGCCCCATCCATGTAGATGCGACCGACCGGGCCGCCAGCGAGGCCGTGAATTCACTGCTGGTAAGTCGCCGCGGCGACCTCTGGATCGGGACCGACGATCGGGGAATTATCCGTCAGACCGCGGGCGCCGCAATCAACGTCAGCGAGCAGGCAGGGCTCTACCAGGAGCGTATTCGCGGCCTATTCGAGGACTCGACGGGCACCATCTGGGCGGCTACCGACAATGGAATAGAGCGAATCACGGTCCATGACGGAACGCAAACTGTCCAGTTGTTAGCCAAGCTCGGCCCGGTCTCGGGCGACATCACTACGCCCTTCGCCGAAGATGGGCACGGCGGCATCTTTGTGCTTACCTCTGATGGAGTCTTTCACCTCACGTCGCGGGGCGTGCATACACATGTTGTGGAACACCATGAGCTGCACAACAAAGTCGCCGGGGATGCGGTTGCGATCTACTACGACCGCCGTGGTGTGGTGTGGATCGGCTTGCGTGATGGCTTGGTGCGTCTGATCCCTTCCGCGGGAAAGGACGAATATACGCAAGAAGCGGTGGCGGGGTTCAAGAAAGAGGTCACCGCTTTGGTCGGCGACTCCCAAGGGAATATGTGGGTCGGTACGATCGACCATGGACTTTGCCGGGTCTCGGGCTTGAGGTTTTCCTGTTGGACCACCAAGGATGGCCTGGCTGACAACAATGTGCGCTCGCTCTTTGAAGACGATGAGCACAACCTGTGGGTTGGCCTCGCCAGTGGCGGACTGGCCCGATGGCGCGTAGCGGCTCTGATCCCGCTGCGAGATGAGCCGCAAGAGATGCGAGACGTCCAGCCTGCTGCCATCCTTGAAGACCATAGTGAAAATTTATGGATTGGGACCTGGGGCAACGGATTGTTCCGGCTTAAGCAGGGAAGATTCCTACGTGAGCCTCTGCCGGGAAACTCCACAGCGATTCGCACTCTGGCGGAAGATGCTGCCGGAAACGTATGGATAGGCACCTGGTTCAACGGGCTGTTCCGCTACGACGGGGTTGGCTTTCAGCACTTCCTCCTGGGGCGCGAGTCGCTCACGGATGCCGTGAGTGCGCTGCTCAGCGACAAACACGGTGGTCTTTGGGTGGGCACCTACACCGGATTGCTGCATTACGCGGACGCGATTCCCGCAAAGAACAAAGGCATACTTCTGCTGAAGGACAAACTCATCACGTGCCTGGCGCAGAGTGACGATGGGGCCGTTTTGGTGGGAACGTCTGCCGGCCTCTATCGCGTGCGGGGTGATGAGGTCCGCATGGTCGAAGGGCTTTCTCATCCCTACGTGTTGTCCATCTCTATCGACAACGCGAGGAACGTGTGGGTGGGCACCAAGGGTGGAGGGCTCGACTCGCTACAGGGTGACCATGCCTTTCACCTGAATACGCTCAACGGCATGATGGGCTACACCACTTTCTCCGTGCTCGATGACGGCCAGGGATTTCTGTGGATGGGCACTTCACGGGGAATCGTCCGCGTGCAACGGCAGCAACTGAAAGAACTGGCGCAACAGAAGCGGAAGAGGTTGGATTACGTCCTGCTGGGCAAGGCCGACGGTATGCCGAGCAGCGAATGTCTTGGGGTAGCTCAGCCAAACTCGACCCGAACCAGGGATGGCAGCCTGTGGTTTGCCACGGCCAAAGGTCTGGTTCATACCAATCTTGAGGGGGCGATACTTCCGGCCGCTCATCCGGCCCAGTTGACCGGGGTCTTGTTGGACGATGTCAGCGTCGCTACGACTGACAAACTGGAGCTGTCTCCGGGCCTCGAGGATCTGGTGTTTCAGTTCAATTCGCAAAACCTGGCAAATCCTGCGCAAATGGAGTTCCGCTACAAGCTGGATGGGTACGACCGCGACTGGACAGTAACCCGGTCCAGAGGCGCACATTATCGCAAGCTTCCTCCCGGTCATTATCATTTCCTGGTGGAGGCGCGCAATGCCGGCTCGGCATGGAACGACACGATAGCCAGCACAGCTGTTCATCAGCAGCCGTATTTCTATCAGGCATGGTGGTTTTACGCGCTCCTGTGTGCCCTCACCGCCGCCGGCGCGGTGCGTTTATTTCATTGGAGGCTGGTTCGCGCCAAGGGAGAGCTGGGCGTGGTTCTCGAGGAGCGCAACCGAATCGCGCGCGAGTGGCATGACACACTGATGGCCGGCTTTGCCGCCATCTCGTGGCAAATGGAGACAACGGCGCGTCTGCTGGGAAGCGAGAACAGCCCTGCAGCGAAGGCGTGTGAACTGGCCAGGAATATGGTTCGGCACTGCCAGGCTGAGGCCCGCCGCATCCTTTGGGATCTACGGGAGAATCAAGAGGCGACAGGACCGCTCTCCAGCGCGCTGTCGAACGCGTTGCGGCCGTTGAGCGCCAAGCAGGGCATCGACATGCAGTTGCAGGTGGAAGGCCAGGAGGTGGCGTTGGCGCCTGGTTGCGTCCATCATCTCGTCTGCATTGGGCAGGAGGCGGTGACGAATGCTCTTCGGCACGCCGTGCCGAACATCATCTCCGTACACTTGCAATACCACGCGGACTGGCTAAGTCTATCCGTCAAGGATGACGGATGCGGCTTTCGTACGTCAGACAAACACGCGGAGCTGCACGGTCACTTTGGCATTCCGGTCATGGAGGAACGTGCTCGCAAGCTGGGTGGAAGCCTGCGTGTAGAGACCTCGGCCGGCAATGGCACCGAGATACTGGTGCACGTGCCGTTTCAAATGCAACTGCACGGAGGGTGATGCAATTGGCAATCCGGGTGCTTCTGATCGAAGATCACTTCCTTGCGCGCATGGCTTTGCGCTCCGTCCTGAGCGGGCACAGCGACATTGTGCTGGTGGGTGAGGCAAGCGACGCCGCCGGTGGTATCGAACTGTACCGGGAGTGTACTCCTGACGTCACTGTCATGGATCTCCGCTTGCCGGGCATGAACGGGTTCGACGCCATTGCGGCCATTCGTAAGCTATGTAGAACGGCGAAGATTGTAGTGCTCAGCAACTACGAGGGCAGCGAGGATATCTATCGCGCTATTCGCAACGGCGCCATGGCCTATCTGACCAAGAATACGAGTGGAGAAGAGTTGGTCGAGGCCATCGTCGCGGTGCACCGGGGCATGCGCTACCTTCCGCCTGTGGCGCGCGACCGCCTGGCGGAGCGGACCTCTCTGGTCGATCTAACCCCACGCGAGCATGAAGTACTTACCTGCATCACCCGCGGGCAAAGCAATCGCGACATCGCCGAGCACCTGCGTATCGCCGAGAAAACCGTGCGCATCCATGTGAGCAGCGTACTCGATAAAATGTGCGTTCGCGATCGCACGCAGGCCGCCATCTACGCCATCCAAAGTGGGCTGGTGCATTTGTAGCAGGTCGCTCCACTGCGCTTCGCTCCGGTTCCACGGCAAGCCGGGACAGGCCAGTAAAGTTACAGACGCCGAGCGAAGCCGAGGGATCTGCAGTTTTCCTCCCTGCATGTAGGGCATTTGTCCTACATCCGTGCAAGGCAATAGCCTCATGACATCCCGGCTTTCCCTGCAGATACTTACTAATCTTTAATTTACAAGGCTTTGGCCAGTTTCTTTCGACATACTCGCGGCGCCAAGTCTGCGCCAGCGCTCCATAGGTGTTTTCCACCGGCCGCACGTTTGTTTGCGTCCCAACCTGAAGGGAGCTCAAGAGATTGAAACGTTTGTTCGTCCTCCGCACAGTGCTGGTAACAGTCATAGGCACCATAAACTTTGCCGCTTCCATGCCGGCACAAGTGGCAAATAATACCGCCGTAGTGGGAACTGTGCAGGATTCGTCCGGCAGCGTACTCGCAGGGGCCAAGGTGACGGCTGTCGAAGAATCGACGGGCGTGGCTTTCCCGGGCACAACCAACGACCAGGGCTACTATTCGATCAAGTTCATTCCTCCCGGCACATACGACATCACCGTCGAGCAGACAGGTTTTGCCAAGTTGACGAAGACCGGCACAATCGTGCCCATTGACCAGGCGGTACGCACAGACTTCTCGCTTAAAGTGGGATCCGAGGTTCAATCGGTAAGCGTCTCGGCATCCACGCCGCCGATTCAAACGGACGACGCAACCCTGGGCGAAACCTTCGATACCAAGACGGTGCAGGATGTGCCGCTGATGGGGCATAACGCGCTGGAGATTGCAGCGACCGCTTCCAACGTCACCATTGGGCCGTCGTCAGGCTATTCCAATGTGCCCCCGGGAGAGGACTTCATCGGCGCCGGCCAACGTGAGATTCAGAGCAGCATGACGCTCGACGGTGTTTCGATCATGAATAACCTGATCACAACGGCGCCGGCCCGCCCGAGTTCGGACATGATCTCTGAAGTGCAGATGCAAAGCGGGAATTACCCTGCGCAATATGGTTCGTATCTCGGGCTGCACGTCAACATGGTCAGCAAGTCGGGGACCAACGATTTGCATGGGGCGGCTTACGACTATATTCAAAACACGGCCCTGGATGCGCATGATTTCTTCGATGCGCCAGGCAGCCCTAAGCTGGTTAACCATTACAACCAGTATGGATTCGATCTGGGCGGCCCTGTCTATGTTCCAAAACTTTACAACGGCCGCAACAAGACATTCTTCTTCGCATCGTGGGAAAAGCTGAACGAGATATCTCAAGCCACCGGTATTGCTTCGACGCTTACAGCGGCGGAGAGGGCGGGAAATTTCTCGGCGGTCGGTGTACCGCTGACCGACCCGTTCACCGGCCTTGCCTACCCCAATAATCAGATTCCCACCTCCGAATTAAACAGCCCGTCCGGAATGATCTCGCAGAAGCTGGAGTCATACATGACCCTGCCTAATCTCAGCGGGTGTGCAAAATAATCTCCAGAACAGCTTCCCCAACAACATGATCATTACCCAGACCCTGGACCGAATCGACGAAAACATAGGCGATAAGAACCGTATATTTTTCCGTTATCACTGGCAGGATATTACTGTCGTTAGCGGCTCCAACTTCCCCACTAACGACTCTTTCGGACCGACCAACTCACGAAATTATGCGGCCGGGTATACCCGCATCATCAAGCCGAACTTGGTGACCGATTCCGCGTCGGTTTGAATACAGTAGTCTCCAACAGCCTTGACTATTTTGCTGTCAACGGGCCAAAGGATGCGGGGACTGCGCTCGGCATCCCGGGCTTTAATTCCGATACCGTGTATGGCAACCCGGGGATACCGTCGTTCTATGTTGACGTCCTGGGCAACAACAACGGCCCTACACTCGGAAACACGACTGCCAACTGGTTTCAGGACGACCGAACGATCGACGGCTACGATGAGTTAAGCTACACGCGCGGCCGCCACAATATCATGGCCGGCGCCGAACTGCGAAAGCTCACCCTTGGCCGCGAGGCGGCAAACGATGCGCGCGGCATTTTTAACTTCAATGGAATGCCTGGCAGCGCAAGTGCAGGGTATACAAGCACGGGCTATGGTGCGGCCGATTTTGTTTTGGGCCTGGCCCAGTCGTCCACTACTCCAATTTTCCCCACTAAGGGGTCGATCGGTGAATGGCGGGACGGGTTCTTCGTGCTGGACAACTGGCAGGTTCTGCCTAAGCTCACGCTGAATTATGGCCTGCGCTACGAACTGCCGACCGTGCCCTATAGCCTGAACGGATACACCCGGATTTTGAATGCAGACGATACTGCTCTGATCCCGGCAACCACTGCAACTACGCCTGCGACGTTTACACCAACACCCGGCTTCAAGTTCATCGACCCCACGCATAACGATTGGGCGCCCCGGCTTGGCTTTGCGTATCGGGCCACGGAGACGAACAGTGCTGCGGGGCGGCTTCGGCATCTACTGGAACGCCAACCAGCTGAATACCTATACCCTGACAACACAGAACTATCCGCTCTCTGCCTCCGTCGCCTACAACGGCCAGTCGACCAACCTTTTGACTCTCGTCAACCCCACTCCGGGCGCCGGCGCGGGTTCTCCCATGGCGGGTATTCCCGGCACCTACGTGAATGCGGTCACCATGGGCCCACACCTGCCGACCCAGGAGCTCTATCAGTGGAACCTGTCATGGGGACAGGAGTTGTGGAAGGGGGCGGGCGCGGAGTTGCAGTACATCGGGTCTCACGCGATCCATCTTGACCGCGACTTCTATAACAACTCACCCCAGCCCGGGTGGCCCTGTGGGAGACATCAATGATCGGCGCCCAAACCAGCTCTTTGGCAGGATTCGCACCATCCAGAATGACGAATATTCTCACTACAACGGTTTCACAGCGATTCTGCGCCAGCGTTTGACTCATGGGCTGTCCGGCCAGGCCAGTTACACCTGGTCGCATGATTTGGACATCTCGGACAACTCAAACAACGGCGGCACGACGATGGATCAGTACAACATCAACCTGGATTATGCGAGCTCGAACTGGGATATTCGCAACCGTTTCGTCGCGATTGCTACCTACGAATTGCCCAAGTTTTCCGGCGACAGCGCTTTGTTGAAAAACACATTGGGCGGTTGGCAATTGAACGCGATTGTGACCCTGCAGACCGGCCTCCCTTACAACGTCTACCTCGACAACGATCAGGCCAACGTTAGCCAGCCGAATGGAAACGTGCAACGGCCTGATTGGTTGCATCTGCCCTCTGCCAAGTGCAGCGCCAAGTTCTACATTAATAATCCGACTGGCTCCTGCGTCGATGGCTCGGCATTTACCTATCCAGCGTTGTTTACCTTCGGCACCGGACGGACGAAATCCACTGTACGGCCCTGGTTTTGAAAATGTGAATGCATCGGTTTTCAAGGACTTCGGGATTTGGGAGAGGTTAAGGTTCCAATTCCGTGCCGAGGCTCAGAACGTCTTCAATCATCCCAACCTGTCGAACCCGAACTCTGACATGCAGGGTGGCTGGAACCCCAATGATCCTACGACATGGGGTGATTTTGGCACTACGACCAGCACACAAAAGAACAGCTCTGGCAGCAGCGGGCGTCTGATTCAGCTTGCAGGGAAGATAGTGTTCTAACGGGCAGGCACGGCCGCTCAGAATGACGGTGGCTGTGCCTGCTTGCTCCGGCGAGCAACCGACGCGGTGGCGAACTGCTGCGCTGTTCCGCTAATCCGCCGGGCGGTGCCGATCCTTCAGGGAGATACCTTATCGTGAATTTCCTTTCTGCCATTCGAAAACAAACTACTCATCGCGGGCCGGCACCGTTGCTAAAGTTTTTTCTGTTGCTCGGCGTTTGGTCTTCCGTAGCGCTTCACGGTCAGGCATCGTATGATCTGGTGCTCAAGGGCGGCCACGTCATCGATCCCAGGAATGGGATAGACGCAGTGCGTGACGTCGCGATTAAGGACCACAAGATCGCCCAGGTTGCCGAGCATATTCAAGCCCGCCCGGCCACGAAGGTAGTCGATGTTACCGGTCTCTATGTAACACCTGGCCTGGTAGATATCCACGTACATGTGTACGCGGGTACGGGCGAGCGCCACTCCTACGTAGGCGACCACGGTGTGTACCCCGACGGATTTACCCTGCGGAGTGGAGTGACGACAGCCGTGGATGCGGGCAGTTCGGGTTGGAGAAATTTCCCGGATTTCAAGGATAAAGTGATCGACCGCTCCATCACACGCATCCTGGCTTTTATCAATATTGTCGGCAGCGGCATGCGTGGAGGCAAGTTTGAACAGAACCTGGAAGACATGGATCCTCAGGCAACTGCGGCCCAGGCGCTGAAATATCCGCAGGTGATCGTGGGGATCAAGACCGCTCACTATGATGGCCCGGAATGGATTCCGGTGGAGCGCGCGGTGAAGGCAGGAACCATCGCCAATATCCCCGTAATGGTCGACTTCGGAACCTTTCGCCCGCAACGGCCTTATGAGGAGTTGGTGTCGAACAAACTGCGTCCCGGCGATATCTCTACCCATATGTATCTGGAGGATGTCCCAATGCTGGACGCCAGTGGAAAGGTCCGCCCATATCTCTTCGCGGCAAAAAAGCGCGGCGTGATCTTTGACGTTGGTCACGGCGGCGGCAGCTTTCTATTTCGCCAGGCGGAGCCCGCTGTGCGCCAGGGCTTTGTACCGAATTCGATCTCGACCGATCTGCACAACGACAGCATGAACTCGGGCATGAAAGACATGCTGAATGTGATGTCGAAGTTTCTCAACCTGGGGGTTTCGCTCGATGACGTAATCCGCATGTCCACCTCCAATCCTGCGCATGAAATCAAGCACGATGAGCTGGGTAATCTTTCCGTGGGTTCAGACGCGGATGTAGCCGTGCTGAGGCTGGAGAAAGGACATTTTGGGTTTGTGGATACTGACGGCGCACGCATGGCAGGCAATGAGAAGCTGATTTGCGAGCTGACGGTGCGTGACGGCCGGGTCGTATGGGATCTAAACGGCATAACGCGCCAGGACTGGACCCACCTGGGACAGTATTCCCGGCAGGGATCACCGGTCTGGGACGGCACGATCATCGATCCATAACTCAAAGAGTTCAGCCCCAGTCACATTCGAGGCCAAGGTAAAGAAGGCGACTCCCGCAGATGTCATAATCTTGACAGAGTTCCAGGGCCTCATCCGTTGTTAAGGCGCACGGTGCTGTGGTTCCGAACGGGATGCCCGCAGCTTGGAGGTCAATTCCTGGCGGAGGCGCGGATGCATCGTTTTGTATGGACAGCAGTCATCTGCTGTTTGGTGTGTACCTGCGGTCGCGCACAGCAAACCCAAACCGGCGCGTTGCCGGATGCACCTGCGGGCGGCGGACAATCGCAAACGACTCCCCCGCCCAATAATGCGATACAGAGTAGTGTCGCCCTCTTTCAAGTGTTGCAGCAGAAATCAAGGGTTTTTCCTGACCTTGCCACCAATGTCGAGCCGTTCGGCGCCTGGCAGAAATTCAGGCTGGCGGCCAACAATAGCGTGTCGTTGTCCACCATCAGCCAGGCATTGGTGGCCGCCGGGTTTAGCCAGGCGATCGATAGTGCTTCGGGGTATGGGCAAGGGGCCGACGGCTACGCCAAGCGCTTCGGGGCTGACATGGCTCGCAGCGCTTCGGATAATCTATTCGGAACTTTCCTGATCGCGTCCGTCTTGCACGAGGATCCACGCTTCTACGTAAGGAGGGGGCTTTCGTTCAAGGAGACATTAAAATATGCCGGCCAAAGGTTGGTGTACACGCGCAGCGACGCTGGCGACAGGGTGATTAACTTTGCCGGACTGTTGGGGCCCCTGGCGAGCGAGGGCCTGGCCAACACCTACTATCCGAAAACTAACCAGGGCATCGGCAGTACGTTCGTCCGATACTCATCCGACCAGGGTTGGAAGTTCTGTGGGAACGTTTTGCGTCAATACTGGCCGCGTATCAACAGGAAACTCCGAATATTGCCCGAAGTCCCGGCCAGCCAGCCGTAGAGCGACGAAACAACGAGAGATTGAGTCAGTCTATGGCATCTGCGGAGAGCTGGTGCGCAGCATCCTTGCGGTCCACGCCGCACCAGGTAGACCACAGGAGGACAGGGCCTTTAATTCATTTTCGAGGTCATACGAGACCCTCTGGATCGACGGGATATTCCCTTCGAAAAGTAAGTAGGAAGCACGGGGATCGCCATCGTAAGGAAGCCCCACGCTTCCGGTATTGATGAGGAGCCGGGGACGCCCGGCGATGTGGCGAATGGAAGGGTAATGAGTATGCCCAAAGACGACAATCGCCCTGTCGAGCGGGCCATAGATGCTTTCGAGCTCAGCGTCGGTCGCCTCATCAACAGGTGCTCGCCAGCAGTTCTCAGGACTCGCATGGACCAGTGCGAAGTCATCTCGCTTTCTCACCAGAGGCTGTTCGCGCAACCACGCCAACCTGTCCTCTCCTAAAGCGGAGCGGGTCGCTGACGCTATTTCCCTGATCGCTGTCCATAGAGCCGCTGGGGCCGAAGACTGGCTGGCAAAATCTTCCAACGAATCAGGCCGGACAAGCATTTCATCGCTGTTGCCCATCACTCCCTGCCAGCCAAGACTTCGTATGTGATCAACGATCTCGGCCGGGCTGGATCCGGAATCCGCCAGATCACCTCCATGCAGCACCAGGTCTGGAGATACCCGCCTGAGGTTCGCAAGCACCGCTTCAAATGCAGTGAGATTCCCATGAATGTCCGATAAGATGGCAGTCCGCAAGGCGCTCCTTCAGTGACCGTGCTTCCACCATTTTAGTTGGCCGGCTACTCCGATTTTGCTCAACGCCAGTGGTACTCTTGGCTCTGCCGTGGACGTCCAGACCGGTCGCCAACAAAAAGCCGTGGACAAAATCATGCGCGAAGTCGTTTCATTTGATGGAATGAAAATCAACCTCAACTCAATCTGCCGGCTTTCAGCCGCTTTGTTCCTGAGCGGTGCGATTGCCGCCCTGGCACAGTCGCCAGCGCCTGCCAAGGTCAATGACAGCTTTCGTCCCCGCGGCCGCCACCTGATCTATGTCGCGCTACCCGGCTCGCTGGAGCGGGCAGGCTGGCTCAATGGAGTGGGTATCGTAGTGCTCGATGCCAACGACAATTACCGCTTCGTCAAGCGCATCCCCACCTGGGAATACGCCGGTAGCATGAGCCCTGAGCAGGTCTCCGGAATGGCCGCCAGCCCGGTCACGAACCTCATCTATGTCGCGGCGCGCGGCCGGCTGGGCGCGATCGACATGGGCACCGACAAGATGGTCTGGTCGGTGACGCTGGACGGTAAGTGTTGCGAGCGTCCCCAGGTCACCCCGGATGGCAAGATCGTGGTGGTCGGCGGTGACCTGCAGGACTATTGGTACGAAGTCGACGCCAGGACCGGTAAGCTGATCGGCAAACTCGAAGCGCCGGAAAGCCCTAATTCGCACAATCTGAACCTGAGCGCGGACGGCAAGACGGCCTTTATGTCACCCAACAACAAGGTGCTGACGATTTCCGATATCCAGTCGCGCAAGGTCATCAAGACCATCCGCTTCCCCGACAATGTGCGCGTCTTCGTGCTCAACAAGGATTCAACCAGGATCTACGCCAACAACAATAACTTCCTTGGCTTCTTGATTGCCGACGTCGCGACCGGGCAGGTCATCAAGACGGTAGAGGTGACCAGCGTGGACTGGAAATCGAAATGGAACGCGGACCCGCGTCCGCATATCCCCCATGGCTGCCCCAGCCACGGCATCGCGTTGACCCCGGATGAAAAGGAGATCTGGCTCGCCGACGGCATCTTCAAGAAGATCCACATTTTTTCCAACACCGATGATCCGAAGGAAATCGACACCATCGATACTCCGGCGGGCACCTACTGGATGACTTTCGGCCTGGATGGCAAGTATGCCTATGCCTCTTCGGGCGACATCATCGAGGTGAGCACGCACAAAATCGTCGGCCAGATGCAGGATGAATATGGACACACCATGTACAGCGAAAAGCTCTTGGACATAACCTTCGACAATGGCCACGCCCAGCGAGTATCGAATCAGTTCGCCAATGGTTTCGGCGACTATAAGACCGCGGAGCAGCTGGGCGTCGGTCCGCACGTAACGCCGATGCCGGGCAGCGCACCGATCACCCTGACGGGTGTGACCGCCGTCCATGCAGCCCTCACGCAATAATCATTCAACCATGGCATTTTTCTCGAACCCGATCTTGCCTACGTGCATGGGCGGGGTCCTGTTTGTGGCATCCTGGTTTGCCGCTGCCCGGGCCGCCGAGGTTGAGCCTCCGGCGCCCCACCTGGCGCGGGAAGGTCGATCGCTCAAAGCGGTCTGTGCCAAGTGCCACAATCTGCAAATCGTCATGGACACGCCCATGAGCTACGACGACTGGCATGACACGGTGCAGAAGATGGTGGATCGGGGCGCGAGCGGCACCGACGATCAGTTCGACGACATCATGGACTATCTCCACCGCACCATGACCACGATCAACGTGAACACGGCTCCTGTGGACGAACTGGAGATCGTGCTGGATGTTTCGGAAACAACCGCGCAGGCAATCATTGCACGGCGCAGCAGCCAGAAATTCACCGGCCTCACCGACCTGAAATCCGTTCCTGGCGTCGATGCGCCCACGGTGGATGCGAAAGCGCGGTTGATCTTCTTCAAATGAAGAGAGGGAGAGATGATGACAAGTGTTTCCGGTTTGGATCGCAGGCAATTTCTCGGGGCTCTCTCGCTAGGAGCGGCCGCATTCGCGGTTCCACATGTGATGCGTGCACAGACGGCGGCCCGGCGTCTGGCAGGCGTTTTCCCGATTGGATTTACCCCGGTAAACGCGCAGAACGGGGTCGATTTCGATGGCCTGGCTGCGCAGGTGCAGTTTTGCCGGCGAGGCGGTGTGCATGGCCTGGCTTGGCCGCAGATCGCCAGTGGATGGACGACGCTGAGTGAAGAGGAGAGGATGCACGGTGCGGAGACCATTCTCTCTGCTGCCCGCGGTGGTAGGACGGCGATTGTGATCGGCGTGCAGAGTCGTACTGCGGATTTTAAGGAAACCGAGCGCTATGCCCGGCAAGCGGAGAAGCTTGGTGCGGACGGCATCATTTGTATCGCTCCGCCGGGTGTCACCGCTCCCGCCGAATTGCTGCTCTTCTATCAGCGGCTCGGCAAGGTGACATCCCTGCCGCTGTTTGCGCAGACCGGCGGTGACTTCAGCGTCGACCTGGTGGTCGAGATGTTCCATACCATCCCGACGTTTCGCTACGTGAAAGATGAAGCGGGCGATCCCCTCGTGCGGGTAACGGAAATCAGAAGGCGCACCAACGATCAACTCAATTGCTTTTCGGGCAAGGGAGTCACCACCATGATCACAGAGATGGAACGGGGCTTTGTCGGCCATTGCCCGTTCGTGAGCCTTGCCGATCTCTACGCTTCCGCCTATGACTCCTATCATGCGGGTAAGGTCAGGGACGCGTTCGATGAATTCGGCCGCATCGAGGCGGCCAGCTCAATGTTTCCTCAAAGCGATGTCGACGTGTTGATTGCCCGGGGTGTCTTCCGCCCCGGCACGACTACGCGCCTTGCTCCGCCGGCGCCCGGCGCTGATTCCCACCGCAAGGTCACAAGTCCCGATGAAATCAGGCACGACTTGGACACTTACTTGAAGCCATACCTACGGGCATAGAGCGGGGGTTGCTAGCGGGAGGCCAGTTGCGGAATTACGAGCGAAAATACCGTGCCCCGCCGCGCAGGATTTCTGCTGCTGCGCACTCGGATCTTCCAGCCATTCTTTTTGACGATTTCCGAGGTAACCCAGAGGCCCAGGCCGGTTCCGGTTTCACCCTTGGTAGTGACGAAGGGTTCGAATATCGTCGGCAGGACATCGGGCGGGATACCCGTTCCATTATCGGCGATGGTGAGCCGTACGCAGCAGCCGGTGCGTTGCCACTGCTTTCGATTCGAGATCCGGATCCGCAAGCATCCACCTTGGCGCATAGCATCCGTAGCGTTCCCAATGATGTTGGCAAGGATCTGGCGGAGCTCGCCCGGGGTCGAAAGCACCGTGACTGTTTCTGATAGGATTTCGCTATGCACCTTGACTCCCGCAGCCCTGAGACGCGATCCGTGAAGCCGGAGGACGGAATCCAACACGGCTGAAACATCTGTTGCAGTCGGCTGCGAAGGTTCACGATAGAAACGTAATGTCTGCTTGGTGATCTCCGTGACGCGAGCCAGTTCTTGTTCGGCTTCTGCAAGAAATTGTTTCCGTTGCTCGGGCGACAGATTACCGCGCATAAGATAGAGAAGGTTAGTAACTGACTCCAGCGGATTATTAATCTCGTGCGCGATGCTGGCGGCGAGACGTCCTGTAACTGCCAGCTTCTCTGATCGAATCAGGGCTGCCTGTGCAAGGGCGTATTGTTGAATCTGATCGCGGATCTGATATTGCCTTTGCCTGCCTCGAAGGGCAATCTCCAATGTGCTCAGTAAAGTCTCAGGACGAATCGGTCGTTCCAGTAGAAAGAGATTTCCCAGGGGCCGGCGCAATTCCCGCGAACGCTCACTCTCGAGCGTGACCCGCCCGCTGACCGTGAGCAGGATAACCGGAAAGTCGGACCATGGTGGTTGATGTCGCAGGATCTGCAAAAGGGGACGAATGGAACCACCAACGAAAGCCTCTTCCGAGATGATGGCAGCGCCGGCCCCTTCAAGAATGGCCTCGCAACCCGCGGCAACGCTGTCTGCGATATGGCAGGGCATGGACTGGCGTTCGAGCAGACCCGCGATGAGACGCCCGTCTTTGCCGGTGGGGGCGACGATGATGGTGCGCAAGTCTTGCTCCGTAACCACGATCTCAGGAAGCAGAGGAATTCTCCACCTTCGAAGCTTGGCCAAGAAAGCTGGGTACGCCGGTGAGCACTCCTTCGAAGTCCTTTAAAGGCTCGCCGACGTGGATTTCACCTTGACCGAAGACAAGTTCCCGGATGGCTCGTTCGTGAGGGCCGCTCCTCTTCTTAATCACGGAAAGCGCCTGTCGGATCTCGCCCGCGTACTCGAAGTAGCGGAAGAGCAGTACAGTATCGGCGAGATAGCTAACGTCGACAGGCGTTTGCATGGTGCCGATGAAGCCGTGCTGGGCCAATGTGAGAATGGTGGCCACGCCCTGCTGGGCGAGATAGGAAAGCAACTCATGAAGCTGCATGGCAAGAAATTGCTCATGCGGCATGGCGTTGAGAAAGCCGTTCATGCTGTCCACGACCACTAGCCGTAGATTCTCGTCTTCGACCAATCGCCGGACGCGCGTAACAAATTCACCCGGCGCCAGCTCCGCGGGGTCGACTTGCTGGATTTCCAGTGTGCCCTCTGCCAGGAGCGCGGCCACCTCCATGCCAAGCCCCTTGGCGCGCTCGACGAGGGTGGCGAAAGCCTCGTCAAAGGTGAAGATGACAGCCTTCTCACCTCGTTGTGCGGAGGACACGGCATAACGCAATGCCATGGTAGATTTTCCGCAACCCGCCGGCCCGATAAACAAAGTGCTTGTACCGGTGTCGATGCCTCCCCCAAATAGCTTGTCCAGCTCCTGTATTCCACTCAACACCCTCTTGCGCTGGAAACCCGGCTTATGTTCTGCCGCGATCAGCCGTGGGTAGATGGAGATTCCTCCAGTCTCGATGGTGTAATCGTGGAAGCCCTCACGGTAAGAGGACCCGCGGAGTTTGCGGACCTCCACTCGACGGCGCTTGATGCCGAAGTCGCGCTCCAGGCTCTGCATCATCACCACGCCGTGCGCGATGCTTTGCAGCTGCAGATCATGGCTGCCCTCCGCCGTGCGGTCGTCTAAAAGCAGAACAGTGCAGTTTCTTCCCGCAAAGTGGCGCTTGAGGGCCAGAATCTGGCGCCGGTATTTCAGTGGATCCCGCGCAAGCATCCGAAGTTCAGAAAGGGAGTCGAAGACCACTCGTTGAGGTTTTGTTGCATCCACCTGCTCGAGGATGGCGGTGATGGTGTCGGCAAGTTCGACCTCAGAAGGGTGAAATACCGTGTACTGGTCTTCGGGATTCAACTCGTCTTCGGGCGGGACCATCTCGTAGATCTGCAGTGAGTCGGTAGACCATCCATGCGAGTGGACGACCTGTTCGAGTTCCTTTCGGGACTCGGAAAGCGTTACGTAGATCACACTTTCGCCCCGCTGCACACCTTCCAGCAGGAACTGCAGCGCGAGGGTTGTTTTCCCTGTTCCCGGATCGCCTTCGACGAGAAACAAATGTCCGTGCGGTAGGCCGCCGTTCAAAATATCATCCAGGCCTGCTATGCCCGTCTGAACGCGCTCCTGGTTGTTCTCAGCCGTGGTCACAGTGGTTGACCTTGAGGCGGTATCGTGGCCTTTCGCTGGCCCTCTGCTTTTTCCCATGTTGTCCCCCGACCTCACCCGGAAGGGTCGCGACGTCTACGACAATGAATTTGATTCTCCAGTTTTTAGTGGGGTTGCATGGTGGCCTGTCCTGAGGACGTCGCGCCCCTTGCCAACCTTGAGGCCACCGTGCTGGATGAGGGTTATGATGGGTCCATCCTCAAATCAGATGGATGAACAATGCTGACATCGATCGAAGGTCGCTCGGTCATCGTGACCGGAGCGAGCAAGGGAATCGGGAAGGGCATAGCGCGGGTCTTTGCCGGCAAGGGAGCGCGTGTTCTCATTGCCTCGCGGGACCTCTCCCAGGCTGAAGCCGCAGCCGCCGAAATCAGGGCCGGCGGGGGGATCGCGAGCGCTATAGCCGCGGACGTTTCGAAGGTGGAAGACAACGTCCGCATGGCGCAAACTGCGGTCGAACGGCATGGCGGCATTGACATCCTCTGCTGCAACGCGGGTATTTATCCATCCGCAGCACTCTTCGAGATGAGTGCTGCCGGTTGGGATCAGGTCATGGATGTCAACCTGAAAGGCACTTTTCTCTCCGTCCACGCATGCCTACCCGCGCTCAAGGCACGGGGCAAGGGACGCATCGTGGTGACTTCTTCCATCACCGGTCCGATCACCGGTAATGCCGGCTGGAGCCATTACGCAGCCAGCAAGGCGGGGCAACTGGGCTTCATACGCACCGCGGCCATTGAGCTTGCTCCTCACAACATCACGGTCAATGCGGTGCTTCCCGGCAACATCCTCACCGAAGGCCTGCACGATTTGGGGCCCGAATACATTGCCAGGATGACGTCAGCGATTCCCGCGCGCAGGCTTGGGTCTGTTGAGGATATCGCCTACGCTGCGCTCTTTCTTGCGAGCGATGAAGCCGCCTATATCACAGGGCAAACGATCGTTGTCGATGGGGGACAAGTGCTTCCCGAGTCTCAAAGCGCGCTCGAAGATCTGTACTAGCAGGCGAGGAACGGATGGCACGACTTGGTTTGACAATGCGAATTGCTCTCAGCGCGGGACTTCTCGCGGCTTGGGGCTCGAGCGCTATGTGTGCTCAGAATGCTACCGACTCCAAGCCGGATAGCTACCGCGCCAATAACCGTCCGCCCGACCCGCGCTATAAAGCCGACATCCTGCTGGTGGTGGCTCACCCGGACGATGAAGTGATGGCCACGGCGTATCTGGCCCGTGAGATCTATGACAATCACAAACGGGTGGCGGTGGTGTACCAAACCGCCGGCGACGAAGGAAACAACGATGTGGGCCCGGAGCAGGCCGCGGCATTGGGGGACATTCGCCAGATCGAGGGCCGCCGCGCCGTGGGTTCTCTGGGTATCACAAACGTCTGGTTTCTAGGCGGCCACGATACCGTGAGCCAGAACGTTTTGACTTCTCTTGAGCACTGTGGCCACGGCCGCTGCTTAGACGAGTTGGTCCGGATTGTTCGCATAACCCGGCCATCGGTGATTCTCACCTGGCTCCCGGATTTCGCTACGGGTGAGAACCATGCCGACCATCAAGCGTCTGGCGTGCTCGCGACCGAGGCCTTCGACCTGGCCGGAGATCCAACTGTATTTTCAGAGCAGGTCTCTCCCGCCTCGAACCCAGACAAGAATATGAATCTGACCGAGGGTCTTCGGCCGTGGCAGCCACAGAAGATCTATTATTTCTATAACTCGACCCATGACATTTCCACTGGCCAGGGCCCGCAGTATTCGTCGCAAGATATCTCTCCCTCGCGGCATGTGAGCTATGGGATGCTGGCGGCCGAGGTATTTACCAATCACCTGTCACAAGGCGGCACGAAAGTTGCGAACGAGATAGCCGTTAACACGCTAGGTTCGTCGTCAGATGAGATAGCGAAAATCGCAACCGGGCCCGTTCAATTGATTTTTGGAAAATCTCTCGTGCCTTCCGCTGTTACCGATGATGTGTTCACAGGCGTAGTGCCTGCGGGCATTGCTTTCCAGCGTGCTCCCGGATTTACCGCACCCAGGCATTCGGAACCAACCCTGGAAATCGGCGACCCGTGGAGCTACTACCATAAGTTTTGGCAGGCCCATGGACTCGATCACTTGGCCCGTATTGTTCCCGTAGAAGTTTCAGTTCACGTGGATGGAACCCTGGTCATTCCGCTGATCGTCGAGAACCCCCTGGATTCAGCGATCGACGCAACCTTCTCTGTGAAGGCGCCAGAGGGATGGAAGGTCACACCAGTTGCTCCTGCCACCATCGCTCCGCACAGTCAGTACTACCTTCGCGTTCTGGCTGCGGCGCCTGCCACCAAGCTGCCCGGTTGGCAGCAATTTGCGGTCTCTGGCGAGTCCGGGCATAAGAACATTGGAACCATACCGGTTCGCGTGGAACTTTCCGATGGCTGGGTGGCGCCCCAATGATGGTCTTTGGCTACAGATACCAGGGGATGTTCACCACCACGATGCGCTGGTTACCCCGCACCAGCAACATTATTTTCAGCACCTGGACTCGCTGATTGTGCAGCAGGTTTTCCCACCAGTGCCGCACCACCAGTTCCGGCAATAAGACCGCCACTTTTCTCCCTGGGTTTTCCGACTCCAGGCGCAGGATGTAATCCATCAGCGGCGCGATGATGAAGCGAAAGTTTGAAGGGATGGTCACTAACTCCGGGTCAGGCATGCCGTGCTCGCGAATGGGGGCAAGTATTTTTTCATCCCAGTCCTGGTCAATTCCGTGCGCCTCATCCTCGGAGTGAACATGCACGACCTTGATTTCTTTTGAAAGCAGCAGGCCAAATCGCAAGGCCTTTTCTGATATTCGGTTCCACCCTGCCATGGGAATGACAACCAACGGCGGCTCAAGATTTGCCAGGCTGAGCTGGCACATGTCCCTCATTTCTTCCTTAATGCGCGTGTAGTGCTTTTTCACGGAATACATCAGCAGAATCAATGTCGGAACCAGCAGCGCGGTTACCCATGCTCCCGCCCTAAATTTCGAGGCCAATACCACCAGGGTTGTGATCCCTGTAGCAAACGCGCCGGTGCCATTCACCAACATGTGCCATGCCCGGCCCTCGTGCTCGCCTTCCTGCTTTTTCCAGTGCACGACCATGCCCGTCTGCGACAGCGTGAACGCCAAGAACGCTCCGATGGCATACAGCGGAATCAATCTGTCCGTTACGCCCTTGAACAGGATCAAAATCACCGCTGTCAGTCCGGTCAGCGCGTAGATGCCGTGCGAGAACAGCAGGCGCCGTCCTCTCAGGATGAAGACATGCGGTAGGTAGTCATGTAAGGCGATCGCGCGGGTCAGGCGGGGGAAATCCGCAAAGGCTGTGTTCGCGCTCAAGGCCAGGGCCAGCAGCACGCTTCCCATGGTTAAGAAATAGAACCATCCGCGCCCAAACACAGCCGTCACCAGGAGGCTGAGAAGACTCTGATAGCCCGTCTGGTCAGGGTCCATGGCCATGATTTGATAGTGCTTGGTCAGCCAGGCCGTGCCGTAGAGCAGCACAATCAAAATGCCGATGATGACCGTGAGCGCGTACTGTGCGTTTCTGGACCGGGGCTCCCGGAACGCCATCACGCCATTGGAAACCGCCTCCACGCCGGTCATGGCCGCGCAACCGCTGGAGAACGCCTTCAGCAACATCCACAGACCCAGATATTGGACCGTCTGCGGCAACGGGGTGGGCATCGCGGTCACCGGAAGTGGGTGGCCCCCGGCTGCAAATGTCTTGTAAACTCCCACCGCGATCAGGGTCATTAACGTACCGATAAAGAGGAATGTGGGCACAATGAATGCAGTGCCGGTGTCCTTTACGCCGCGCAGATTCACGATTGCCAGGATGGCCAGAATCAGCAGGCAAAGTGCCAGGGTATGGGGCTGTAACTTGGGTAGCGCGGAAGTCAACGCAGTTACGCCGGCCGAGATACCTACCGCAGCGGTAAGGATGTAATCGATCATCAGCGCCGCTGCGGCCAGCAGCCCTGCTTTTTCGCCCAGGTTCTCCGTCGCCACGGTATAGCTGCCGCCGCCATGCGGGTAGGCTGCAATGGTCTGCCGGTAGCTGAAAAAGACGATTACCAGCAGAATCAGGATGGAGGTGATGATCGGTAGCAGGTACTGCGTTCCGAGCATACCTAAGGGGATCAACAGCGCCAGCGCGGCCTCCGGGCCGTAGGCGGCGCTGGTTAAGGCATCGAGCCCGAAGATGGGGATGCCGGCTCCCACTCCAATCTGTTCGGCGCGTTCTTCGCTCGTCGCCAGCGGTTTGCCAAAAATCCTGTCCTGAATTGCCATGTCCGATGTAGATACTACACCTGTCAAGTGTTCTTCCTGGCGGATGGGTGTCCATCCTGTAACATTTGAAATCGTCCAGGGTTGAGTTATTTTGACCAAATCAGGAATTGGCCAGGCAAGGAGGTTTTGTGCGGCGTCGGGATTTTCTAGAGATTGCGGCGGCAACTTTGGCGGCCAGTGGCCGAGGGGAAGCCACGAGCGGGACTGCGGCGCAGGTGGTCACCGAGCGATCCAACCCCGGCCAGCCTCATCGGGGAAAGGTCCTGGCGCTCATTACTCCGCATCTTGACGATGGCCCGATCTTCGCCGGCGGCACGCTGGCCAAACTCCTGAGCGAAGGCTACACCGGCTACTTTATCCGCACCAGCAACGACGAAAAGGATTCTTACCAGCTGTCGCTGGGGGAGACAGTGCTGGCCAACGAGCGTGACACGGCGCAATTGGTCAAGACCCTTGGCTTCAGGAAGGCCTACGACCTGAGCTATCGCAATCATCGCCTGGATGACGTATCGAGGACAGAACTTCGCGGCCGGTTGATCTTCCTGTTCCGCTTACTCAAGGTGGATACAGTGCTCAGTTATGACCCCTGGGGTCACTACGAAGAAAATCCGGACCATTACGTGACCGCTCAAGCCGTAGAGGCGGCCTGCTGGATGTCCAGCGGTCTCCTCGATTTTCCCGAGCAGTTCGATGCCGGCTTGAAACCGCACTCAGTCTCAGAAAAGTACTATTTCGCCCGTGGACCGCAGCTGGTCAACCGCGTGGTCGATATTGGAGACTTCCTGCCCCAGAAGATTGCAGCCATTGCATCCTGCCAGACCATGATCGTGCACATGGTGAAGGATCTTGTAGACAGCCTTACGGCGCGGGGGCTGCGTGTTCCCGCCTTGAGCGGGAATCTCGATACGGCGACAAAAGAGTTCATTCAGGCTGCGTTTGTCACCCGCGATCACACCACCGGGGGAAAGTACGGGCTCCAATATGCCGAGGAGTTCCACTACATCGGCCCTGACGCCTCACTGGACGAATATATCTCGCGCAATGCACAGCGCATCACCTAGTCCACCGCGTCCTGCACTCTGAACCCGGCAGAATCATAAAAAAGGTGCGGTTTTGCGTGAATCAATTTTTCCGTGCCTGCACTCTAATCCAGGAGTCCAGCACGGGGATAGTGATTGCCGTCCGCACGTCAACCAGCACGCTCTCATACATCTTTTACCGGAGATTAACTATGACGACGTCCTCGCTCTTTACACCGCTCAACCTTGGACCGCTTACGCTGAAGCACCGCGTAGTGATGGCGCCGCTCACGCGCTCACGTTCCGAACAGCCCGGGGATATCCCTGGAGATCTCATGCGCGATTACTATACTCAGCGCGCTTCCGACGGCGGTTTTATTATCTCGGAAGCCACCACCATTTCCGCGTCGGCACGTGGCTGGTTCGGAGCACCCGGCATCTACACCGATCAGCAGGTCGAGGGCTGGAAGAAGATCGTGGAGGCTGTCCATGCCAAGGGTGGCTGGATGTTCTCCCAGCTCTGGCACACCGGACGTGCGTCGCACGTTGAGGTGACGGAAGGACCGGCGCCGGTTTCGGCATCTGTCAATCCGTCGTATTGGCAGGATGGTGACCGCCTCACTTCCACGCCCCACGGCTGGGTCAAACCCTCTCCACATCGAGCCCTGGAAATTTCTGAGATTCACGGTATTGTCGAGGACTATTGCAAAGCTGCAGAGCGTGCCAAGGCTGCCGGCTTTGATGGTGTCGAACTCCATGGAGCCAACGGTTATTTGCCGGATCAGTTCCTTCAAGATGGAAGCAACCAGCGCACCGACGCCTATGGTGGTTCCATTGCAAACCGGTCGCGCTTTCTGCTCGAGGTCGTACAGGCAATGGTTAGTGTATGGGGCGGTGATCGCGTGGGCGTGCGCATAGCTCCGAGCGGCAGTTTTAACGGCATGTTCGACAGCAATCCCAATGCACTCTTCGCCTATGTGGCCGAACAGCTGAATCAGTTTGGACTCGCTTATCTCCACGTCGTCGAGCCACGCGTCAAGGGCAACATCGTTATTACGGAAGGGCAGGGACCGGTCGCGGCAGAACAACTGCGAAAGATCTTCAACAGCAAGATCATTGCGGCGGGCGGCTTCGAGCCGGAGACGGCAGAGGCGGTTGTCGAGAAGGGCGATGCCGATGCGGTTGCTTTTGGCCGCCTCTTCTTATCAAACCCCGATCTACCCAAGCGCATCAAGCTGGGGCTTGCGCTCAACAAGTACGATCGCAATACCTTCTACACTTTTGACGCCAAAGGTTACATAGATTATCCGTTTTATGGCGACGGAGCGAGCAATGTGAAGCTGGATCAGGTCACGGCATCGGCTTAGCCTAAATTTCTCACGGCCCGGTCCGTAACGAAAGACGTGTGCCCCATTCAAGCCCGGGTTTGGCTTGAGTGGGATTCCACAAACCTCAATCCCTGAGTGTGCAGGGCGTAAGTGACCATGGACATGAAGACCTGTCGCCAGTAGAGAGTGACCTGTGGACAGCCGTGGAATCCCACTCAAGCCAAACCCGGGCTTGAATGGGGCACCCGTCCTTCGTTACGGACCGGGGGCGTGAGAAATGCAGCTCAGAGCTTGGGTAAAGACTGAGACGAGATGAGCAAGAGGTTTCCTGGGCTTCAAATGCTAAGGCCTAGCACTCGGGAAACCTCTCCTTCCTCCTGCGCAACGCTTCCTCTTACCCGCTCCCTTCGTATTCGCCACTGAACGTAGCGCAACGCAAAGTGCGCTGCGATGATGCCCAGTATCGTGACGATCAGGTGGTCCGCACTTACCTCGATCCACCATTCGTAGTTCACGGTTGCGATTACCAAAGCAGGAAAGAAGACAATGTAGCGCAGCAGGATGAAACCCAGGTCTGTGTTGCGGGGCACCCGCGCTTCGGTAAATGGGATGGTCGCTGTCTGGAGCGAAAAAGCATCGGTCAGCAAAAGGCAAATACCCGCCGCCACCACAACCTGGGTAACCAGTTCCATCGGAGCGCGTAGTTGGGGGTAGGAGATGATTTGCAAAACGGCGACTGAGCCGAGGGTCATGGTCATTGCCCAAAGCAACACCCAAAGTTTGGTAGCGGCCAGGTGATCCGATGAGGCCTTGCCGTGGATCAGCCGAAAGACCCAACTGCCTGCCGGATCGGCGGGAGAGAGGAGCGAGGTGCACAGCCCTGCGACGATCCAGAAGGCAATCGCCGGGACCGCCAGGCGTATCCCGGTGGTTGAGATGGCGATCCTGATATGGCCGCCCTCTACTCGTAAGACGACGATCCACACAGCATGCCAGCGCGATGCCCACCCCCGCATACATCGCAAGGTAAAGGCGGTGGCGTTGTGAGCGAAACAATGTCTGGCTTATGAAGTGATGAACGGCGCGCCGCGGTGGAGTCCTTACCAGCGTCGCATGCAGGACGCGGATAGCAGGCGGAACAAGCAAGCTTCTGGTATTGGGTGCGATGGAGCCCTCCACTGCCTGGCGCGTGCTGCGCGCGTAGGCCAGCGGATACGTGACGATTGCAAGCACCATCAGCCAGCCTGTTACCTCGTAGCCGGTATGGGCGAGCTGGGTGAATGCCGGCAAGGCCGACGGACCCGCCGATATAGATTCATAGACGCCCAGAAACCAGAACGGAGGAAACCAGCGCACGGCTGTGTTTCCGGATTGGATCAATGCCTCCAGTGACCGAGAAAAAACCGGGAACAGAAATAAGACGGTCGAGAGCACCATCACGACAAGACTTTGGAGAAACGAAGAGATCGCGCGAAAGAGTCGTGCACCCAGGAGACTAATGAGCAATCCCTGCAAAGCTAGCACCAGGGACGCAGCGCAAAGGCCGGCGGCTGTGACTGCGACGAAGTGAGCGGCGTAAGCCGCGGCACATCAGCCGGCTCCGTAGCCAGGGGGAAGAAAATGATTCCCAGCGAACTTGTGCCGAACAGAAAGAGGCCCAAGAAAGATGAGAATGGCCGCGACTCTTGCCAGAAGAAGTCTTCGCTCCCCAATAGGCAGGACCGAAAGGACGAAGACATCCAATACATTGGGAACCAGAAGATCCCATTCAAATACGGTGATTGCGCCCATGACAACCCAGGCATACATCACGAAGCCATAATGGTCTGCGACACGGCCCCAGAAGGGTGGAGTGGGTGGCTTCGGCGGGAAGCCATGATAGGCAGGGAAGAGAAAGATGGTGGCGACCAGGGTCGGAAGTGCGATAGCCCACGCGACCGTCATGATCAGCGGCAGTGTCTCCCCATCAACGGAAACAATCTCGTTGTTGAAGAATCGGTCAAGGAGATGTCGAACCAGAAGCTTGAACTGACTTCTGCCCTGCCGACGCGAGTAAGGAGTCATCCGGTTGCCAGATCGATAGACGGGATCGGCTATGCATCGCCCACCCTCATGACGTCGACCAGCTGCCGGGCCAATACTCGAGTGTCTTCCTGCTGAACCAGCTGCGCAAAGACATCCTGCAGGTTGGCCAGCTGCATCACTTTCGCAAGCTCGGCGGGTGCTGCGTCGGCCAATATCTTACCCTTCGCAATCACGATCACCCGGTCGCAGACCTGCTCTACCACTTCGAGAACATGGGAGATGTACAGAATCGCCTTGCCCTGTGCAGCCAGTTCCTGCAGCAGATCCTTGAAGAGCCGCGCGGAGACGACATCCAGCCCGGAGAGAGGCTCGTCGAATACCAGCAATTTGGGGTTGTGCATCAAGGCCGCGGCAATAAGGACACGCTGCTTCATGCCTTTCGAATAGAAAGAAATGGGCGAGTATCGCCAGGATTCCAGCCCCAGGAGTTTCAACATCTGGGTAGCCTTGCGCTCGATATTGCTCTCGCCCAGGCCGCGCAGCCTGCCCACCAGCTGCAAGTATTCCAACCCGGAGAGGTAGGTGTAGACGTGTGCTTCTTCGGGAACATAGCCTAAGGTGCTGCGAAAACCGACCATGTCCTTACGGATATCCTTGCCCTCGAACAGGACACTTCCCTCGTTCGGTTGCAGCAGTCCGGTGATGATTTTTACCGTTGTCGACTTTCCCGATCCGTTGGGTCCGAGGTAGCCGACGATCTCACCCGGCTGGACGCGAAAGTTGATGTCCTCGATCGACGGGATACCCCGATATCGCTTGCAAAGGTTCGTTACCTCGAGCACGGGCGCCCTCCCGGTCCGATCCGACACTCCCTATGTAGCAATCTACTTAGCAAATTGTCAAGTAGTTTGCTACATAGGTATAATTCGCGGCATGGCAGGTGAACCAAAGCTCTCGCATACTGCTGCGATGATTCTGCAAGCTATCCATGCCGGTCATATTTATGGCTTCAGCGTGATGGAGGTAACCGGTCTCCCCAGCGGAACCGTATACCCGGCGATGCGTCGACTGGAGCGGGACAGTCTGATTGTCTCTCGCTGGGAGCGTCAGTCGATTGCGGACGCAGAGCAGAGACCGTTGCGCAAGTACTACAAGCTCACCCGGAATGGGCGAACGATTCTCGATACAGCATCCAAGCGTTACCCGCTTCTCACCAAGCTGATACCTTCTCCCGAGGTCGAGAACGCATGAAGGTGCGAGGACTGGCCCATTCACTCTTCGTCTGCACCGGCATTCTAAAGGTGGCTGCAATCCTCGTGCCCCGGAAAGCCCGTGCAGAGTGGCTGGAAGAATGGCGCGCAGAACTCTGGCATGTTTGGCACATCTGCAATCAGAACAATGGGCCCGCGGCGTTGCACCAGAAAAAGGAAATAACTGCGTTCAGTCTCGGTGCTTTCAAAGACGCGCTCTGGCTGAGGAGAAACCATGCCACTTCGGCGCCGCGTCAGTGGTTCAGGCAGGGGATGCCTTCGCGCTGCATCCTGACTTTTACGGTCCTGGCAGCCGCAAGCTTGCTGATTGCATATGACTGTCCCAGCGTTTGGAAGGTGGTGCGGCCGAACTCGTATCGGGATGCGAGTGACCTGGTGATGATCTCGCGCGGCGGCTTCGAAAGCTCATCCTACCCAACCGTAGAATTCTCAGACTATGAAGCGTGGACCCGGAACTCAGGACGATTGTTTACCGGTCTTGCCTTCTATCGGTTGATGACAAAGCGAATCACCATCGGGACAGGCTCCTCCGCAGAGCTGCCGATCGCTCGGGCAAGCTCGAATCTCTTCGAGCTGTTGGGAGTTCCCATTTCATTTGAAGCTCGAGGCATGGCTGATTACCCCACGAAGACTTGTCCTCAGCCGGGATGCGTGGCTCAAGTACTTCAACGGGGATGCTCACGTCTTCGGCCACATGCTGCAGGTGGACGGGCAGCAGGCGATGATTGCGGGCGTCATCCAGGACGAAGATTGGCGGCTTCCAGGCCAGACGGATCTCTGGCTACTGGAGGATGACCGGCGTCTGTCTACCTTGCAGCCTGACACTGAGGGATACGTACTCGCCCACGCTTCGCCGTCGGTTTTCCGTGCCGGGCCAGACGGCCGGCGTCAAATGTATGTTGCTCGAAAAGAAGACGGCTATGACTGGTTCGTTTGCGAGTCCCTCGCTGAACGCATTCGCGAGCCATTCTCGATCTTTTCGTTTGCCCTGCTTCTTGCCTGCCTGGCCTTGCCTGCGACCACTTCTCTGCCGCTCGGAGAATACCCGGCCCATAGCAACCAGGTCCCTTGGACCACAAGAGTTCGCCGCTGGGCTTTCCTGGCCGCTAAGTTCATCCTGATCGTCCCCATCGTTTATTTTGGGTCGCTGGACCTCGCGTTCTCGAGGAGCTCCATGTCTGTTGGCACGTCTGAACTCCTCGAGGTGTTCAGCTCATTCTGGGCGTTGCTCTTCGCGTTTCGCTGGGCTTTGCGTGATCAGCGAAGACGGTGTCCAGTCTGCCTGTGCACCTTGACCAATCCGGCGCGAGTCGGGCAATTCTCACGAAACTTCCTCGCCTGGAACGGGACCGAGCTTGTTTGTTTGAGCGGTCACGGCTTGCTGCACGTGCCTGATATACCGACAAGCTGGTTCAGCAATCAAAGGTGGCTGTACCTGGACCCTTCCTGGAGCGCTCTGTTTCCGGTGGGTACCTGACTAACCTGAATTTCTTACAGATTTCGCTTCTCTCTGCGCGTAACAAATGACGGGTGCCCCAGGTTCGCACCAGCGTACCTGGGAGGAAAACGATATGTTTCGAATGCCTTTACTCGATCATTAAGCGAACCCTTTGGTGGGGCTTCGTGATGTACGTGAAAGTCAAAGCATTCCTGATTTGTGGCGGAGGTAAAGTATGAAGCCATTTCATTCGTTCGCGGCATTTTCTATAAGGGCACGACTCGTTGCGACGGCCGGCTTCCTGGTTTGCGCGTTCGGGTTGTCATCGATGCAGGCGCAAAATCAAAGTCCGGCCGCGGCCCGGGACACGTTGATTCCCAAGACGGCACGAACGATCGCACCAGGTTTCACCCTCACAGACGCCCATGGCGAACGGATAGACCTATCCGATTTCAAGGGCAAAGTTGTCCTGCTGGATTTCTGGGCGACCTGGTGCGGCGGCTGCAAGCTTGAGATCCCCTGGTACATCGAGTTCGATAAAAAACTCCGAGGACAGGGTTTGGCCGTCATCGGAGTTTCGATGGATGAGGAGGGATGGAAAGTGGTCAGGCCATTTCTCGCCAGAAAAATAGATACCGAAACGGGCGGGAACATAGCGATGGAGTACCCCGTCGTCATCGGTAATGACAAACTTGCGAAAGAGTACAACCTCACGTCCATGCCGATGACACTTCTCATCGACCGGGAAGGAAGGATCGCTTTGTCCCACACTGGCGTTGTAAACAAGGCCGATTTTGAAAGCCATATACTTCAGCTTCTCAAGTAGGCTGGTTACGAGCGGCTGGTGAGCACCTCCCGGATACGGCGGCCGACGATCGCATCTTCGCCCGGCTGCAGCATCCAGACCCCGACCACGAGTGTGTTTGCGTTCGACGGAATGCCCTGGTTGGCTGGTTGTCCGCTATTGGGGTTCAGTTCAATGGAGGGCGTGCCTTCGCGCAGCGCGGTCAGGACCTCTGTTGTCGTTACGCCTCTCACCGAGGGATCGAAGCGTATGAGCACATGAGGGACATGGTTCGCGATCTTGGGAACGACCGTCTCGGTGGTGACGGAGGGTATCCCTTGACCGCTGCGATGATGAGGTCAGCGCGTTTTTGATAGTCCCCCTGCATGGATTCCTCGGTATGCGAGAGAACCCAGTCGACGGCTGCCACCATGCCAACGATCTGCTCCTTGGCCACCTTCATGCCTCGGCCCACGCCCTCGTTGGGGTTATTGTTCTGCTGCGCCAGATCGGTGAGATGTTTTTTGCCCAGCAGCAGACCTGCGTTCTGCGGACCGCGTATGCCCTTTCCTCCGGAAAAGGCAACCAGGTCGAAGCCCATGCCGGTGTACTTCCATAGATTGGAAATAGGAGGCATATCCGCAGCTGCGTCGAGATGGCAGGGTATATTGTGCTCGTGTGCAACGCGAAGCCATTCCTCGCGGCCGATCTGCGCGGTGCCGGCCTCGCCGTCTTCCTCTTCCGCCGCATTGAAGAAATTGGTCATGACGGCATTGCCGGCGGCGCAGGCGCGCTTGTAGTCGTCTAGCGTGACCACCTCCGTCACCCGGGCGCCGCAGAGAAACATCGCGTGATCGTAACCGTAGCGGTGTGCGCGCTGCACGATCACCTGGTTCTTCATGCCATCGATCGCTTGCGGCATGGCCATGGGCGAAATGTTGTTGGCCGCTTGCAGGCACGCGGCGGTGGCGAGTGTAATCGCTCCTGCCGCACCTGAGGTCACCACCGCGCCTTCGCACTTGAGACGTTGAGCGATATACTCCCCCGACTTCGCTTGCAGGTCGTGCAGACGCACCGGGTGGAGAGCTGCCTTTTGCACGGCAGCCACGACAACCGGGGGCATGCAGGCAGCGGTTAGCGTGGTGTAGGTGCCGGCCGCATTGATAATCTTGGGCACACCCAGCTTGTCGTAATAGTCTTCCCCTTCCACTTCTTCTTTCGGTGTGGAGGCGAAAGACCGGGCCACGCCAAAGCTGGCGGCTAGCCCACCAGTCCAGCGAAAGAAGCGTCGACGGGAAAATTGTTTGTCTGCGAGTTCAGTGAGTCTTGACATAGAAAGGTGCCCTTTTTCTTTGCAAACCAGTGCGAGTGGGTTTTGGAGGAGTCGATGTACCACCACTTTAGCTTCAGGGCTTGCGTGGCCGCAACTGCCTCCCGTCGCTCCAGTCTACGGCTAACTGCTCGGGTAACGCAGCAACAAAGGGCCAGAGCGGCTCATGAGGACATCGGCTTCAACCACGTCGTAACGTCCGAGACGGAGAGTGTCCCTGAAGATCCCTGAAACTGGGACCTGGTGGATGCGCGCGAGTTCAAAGCTGTGGTGGCTCAGGTGCACGGTATGGACCCCACCCGTCGCGTTCATCATGCGCAGCCGATATCGCCGGCCCTGCTGCAGAAACAGAGCTTCCGCAGGGTGGGATTGGCCATTGACGGTCCATTGATAGACACCGTCGCTCCTCTTTTCAAGCAACATCTCAATCATCTGGTCTGGTTCAACGGACGAACGGAGGCTGGCGCCGAATCCGGCATGCGACGGGTCAAAGGCGGCCAGGGGTGGCTCGCCCACTGCTAACGACAGCACGTCGGCGGCTGCGGGTCGAAAGATTAGGGCAGAAGAGTGCCGGACCACCGCCCCGGCAGCGGCACTGACGGTCAGTTGAAGGAAGCGTCTGCGCTTCATCGTCCACCCTCGAAAACGGAAATTGGGTTCATCGATTCCGTCTAAAACTTTGTAACGAAACGTTCTATAGTACAGTGGTCGAAGTGTAGCACCCCAGCTCACTCGGAGGGCACAACCAAGTGGAATTTCCGCCGCCAAAACCGCAGGGCTCGCAAGCAGATCGCGCACTCGGTATGGATGCGGAGATGGCCCGGGCAGATTTCCTCGACGGGCGTCCGTTCGCCGGCCCTGCGGGCGCACCGGCCATGATGGCCAAGGAGGACTGGGACGGTTACGGCGGCGTGGGAGATTACGCTACCGCGAACGGAAATACCCATGCCGTAATGACCGCGGGCCACGGCATTCGCGATGGGCTTTACACCGGGGAGCTCAAAAACGCGCAAGCGACCGGAGAGACCTTCGATTGCGTGGTGGTCGGCGGAGGCATCAGCGGTTTGGCGGCCGCTCATCTTTTTTCCGAGAAAACCGGGCGGTCGAAACGCTGCCTGGTGCTGGAAGACCACTCCATCTTCGGCGGGGAAGCGCGCCGTAACGAATTTATGGTGGATGGGCACCGGCTGATGGCAGGCCAGGGCTCGGCCACGTACTTTCCTTCCCTTCCGTCTTCGCTCACGCAAAGGTTTTACGAATCGATCGGCTTTGACGGTAAGCCGTTGGAGTACCAGAAATGGGGCGGTGGCCAGCCTGAACTGGATGTAAACACCCTTCCTTATGCCCGGGGCAGCAAGAATTCCGGAATGTTTTTTGGAGCGCGCTTCGGCCATCCCGAGGGGTTTTGGCTCTACGATCCGTGGGGCAAAAAGCTCGCCGGCGCCCCCGTCCCCGAGGCGACCAGGCAACAGTTGCTCAGGGCGCGCGCGGGCAATCAAACATTTGCTCCACCTAAGGTCGACGGCGACGAGATTTCGCGGGCGCTCGACCGCATCACGCTTGAAGAGCACCTGATGCAGCGCGACGGCTTGACCCGCGAATTTATCCGTAGCTATATGCCGGTTGCGGCAGATTGGGCGGGTTCTTCGGCGGACGAGAATTCCGCCTATGCGTATTACGCTCCGGAGGTGCTTTTCCCCTGGAAGAACGAAGTGGGCGAGCAGATATTTCCTGGGGGGAACACCGGTGTTGCGCGCTTTATTGTGAAAGCCATGATCCCGGAGGCGATGCCCGGCCCCAATACTTTGGCCGGCATGTGCCTCGGACCGGTGGACTTTTCCAAGCTTGATCGCGAAGGTCAGCCGGTGCGGATACGGTTGGGTGCAACGGTGGCGGATGTGCGGCACGAAGGCGACGGCGTCCGGGTTAGCTACGCGGTGGATGGCCGGCTACATACCGTACATGCACGATCGGTGGTGATGTCGGCGGGTTGGACAACGGCGAGGACCATCTCCGATTTGCCGGATAACTATCGTGCTGCCTACCAGCAGTTCTATCGCATGCCTTGCGCCGTCATTAACGTTGCGATACGCAACTGGCGCTTTATGGCGAAGATGGGGATCACGGAATGCCAGTGTTTCGAGGGGGTTTACCCCTGGCTCGCGGTTCGCAAAGTCGCCGTGTTTGGCGACGTTCCGCCGACGGTCACCCCCGACGACCCAACCGTGCTCCGTATGAAAATCACGTTTACCGAGCCGGGGGTTCCGCTGCCGCAGCAGTGCACCGGGGAAGGATGCGCCTGCTGAGCACGCCCTACTCGGAATATGAGCGGCAGATTCGTGAGCAAATGACGCTGATGTTTGCGCGTAGCGGCTTTGATGCGCGGCGGGATATCGCGGGCATCATCGTGAATCGCTGGGGCCACGCGTATCTCTGCGGCCAGCCGGGCTTCTTCTTTGGATCCGAGGGCAAGATCGCTCCCCGCGAGGTAATGCGGCGCGCTCCTTTTGGCAAAATCGCGTTTGCCAATTCCGATCTTTCCGGAATCATGGATCACCGTGCTTCCATCGCCGAATCGGATCGCGCCGTGAACCAGCTGCTGGCGTAACGAGGGTGGGTGAGAGAAACCGCAGGTCCAGTGCTGTGGTATCCCACTCAAGCCAAAAGCGGGCTTGAATCGGGCACCCAGCTGCTTTTAACGAGCGAAGGCTCGCGGTCGAAGTCGGACTCGCTGGGGCAGTTGCGTTCGGGAAAGGCGCACCGCAGATCCCTCCACTACACTACGCTCCGGTCGGGATGACAATTCTGCTGCAGGGTCAAGTATTTCTCGCTGAAGCTTTTGTTGGGCACAACAGAATTGTCATCCCGACCGGAGCGTAGCGTAGTGGAGGGATCTGCGGTTTCTTTTCCCCGGTACTCTCACACCCTTGTTACGCCTTATCGTGTAAGGTTACGGATGCAGTCGTGGACGGAAGTTGACGAACTGGCGCAGCTTATGAAACAAACATTAGAAACTTAAAAGGGCGGAACAGATCTTGTCTAGTCGGCGCATCGGCATCATCATGCATGGCATTACCGGAAGGATGGGCTACAACCAGCACCTGGTCCGTTCGATCGTGGCTATCAGGGATCAGGGTGGGGTGACGCTATCCAATGGCGACCGGGCCATGCCCGACCCGATCCTCGTTGGCCGAAACCTGGAGAAGGTTTCCAGCCTGGCGGAGCGCCATGGCATTAAGCGGGTGGCGAAAGATATCGATTCTGCGCTCGCCAATCCCGAGGACACCATCTTCTTCGACGCCGGCTCGACCCAGATGCGTGTTCCGCTGCTGACCCGCGCTATCGAGGCCGGAAAGCACGTTTATTGCGAGAAGCCGCTCTCCGAAACTCTGCAGGAATCGCTTTCCCTGGTGCGCCTGGCCCGCAAGCACGGCGTGAAGAGCGGCGTGGTGCAGGACAAGCTTTATCTGCCGGGCCTACGTAAACTCCGCATGCTGAAGGACGCAGGCTTCTTCGGCCGCATGCTCTCCGTGCGCGGGGAGTTTGGCTACTGGGTATTTGAGGGCGACCTGCAACCCACGCAACGGCCCTCGTGGAATTACCGCAAAGCCGATGGGGGAGGCATCATCCTGGATATGCTGCCCCATTGGCGCTACGTGCTGGACAACCTGTTTGGCGCGGTCGAGTCCGTCAGTTGCATTGGCGCAACCCATATCCCGCAACGCGTCGACGAGAGTGGCGCAGTGTACAAGGCCGATGCGGACGACGCAGCCTACGCTACTTTTCAGCTCGCGGGCGGCGTGATCGCGCATATCAATTCGTCCTGGGCGGTGCGGGTCAGGCGGGACGACCTGGTCACCTTTCAGGTCGACGGAACGCATGGATCCGCGGTGGCGGGTTTGACCCACTGCTACACCCAGCATCGCGTTAACACTCCGCGGCCGGTGTGGAATCCCGACGTCCCGCAGACCATGAAGTTCACCGAGCAATGGGACGAGGTGCCCGACACCCAGGTCTACGAGAACGGCTTTAAGTTGCAGTGGGAGGACTTTATCCGTCACGTGGTGGAGAACAAGCCCTGGAGCTTTGACCTGCTGGAAGGGGCGAAGGGCGTACAGTTGGCCGAGCTTGGCTTGAAAAGCTGGGCCGAGCGTCGCTGGGTGGATGTGCCGACGTTGTCTCCGGACGCCACAGCCGGGGCAGTGTGAGCAGCGTCAGCATTCACGATCTGTCCATCAATCTGGCCACCGTGCGCCAGCAATACACGATGGGGCAGGCGGTGGATGCTTGTTTGGCTCAGGGCATCACGGCCATCGCGCCATGGCGTGACCAGGTGCAGCTGACCGGTCTCGCGGAAGCAGCCGAAATCGTTCGCTCCAACAAGCTTCGGGTTACCGGGCTTTGTCGCGGCGGTATGTTTCCCGCCGCAGACAAGGCAGGACTGTCTGCCGCCATCGATGACAACAAGCGCGCCATCGATGAGGCGGTTGCCCTGCAAGCCGATTGCCTGGTGTTGGTGGTGGGAGGCTTGCCCGGGGACTCGCACGACATCGGCGCTGCACGTGAGATGGTGGCCGATGGACTGGCCGCAATCCTGCCCCATGCCCGTGCCGGCCGCATGCCGCTGGCCATTGAACCTCTGCATCCCATGTATGCCGCCGACCGCTCCTGCATCAATACCCTGGAACAGGCGCTCGATCTTTGTGATCTGCTGGGCGATGGAGTGGGCGTGGCTATTGATGTCTACCATGTGTGGTGGGATCCGAAGCTGGATGAACAGATCATGCGTGCCGGCGCCGGCGGGCGTATTCTGGCACACCACATCTGCGATTGGCTGGTGCCGACGCGCGATCTTTTGCTGGACCGCGGGATGATGGGCGACGGAGTGATCGACCTGCGATCCATTCGTTCCCTCATTGAAAGCGCGGGATACCATGGGCCCCAGGAGGTGGAGATCTTCTCCGCGCAAAACTGGTGGAAGCGCCCGGGCGAAGAAGTGCTCGCCACCTGTGTTGAGCGCTTTCTCAGCACGTGTACCTAGTTTGAACAGCCGTTGTATGAAGAGGTCCTATGTCATTCGAATCGAAAAACCCGACTACTGGTGAGCTTCTGGGCACCTATCCGGAGCATAGTGCCCACGATATAGAGCAGCGTTTGCAGAGCGCCTGGGACGGCTGGAAGCACTGGTCCCGTACCCCGCTCTCTGAGCGCACAGCCTTTCTCCTTCGCCTCGCGAATGTTCTGGAGAGCCGCGTGGAAGAGTACGCGCGGCTGATCACGCTCGAGATGGGCAAGCCCATCGGTGAGGCGCGTGGAGAGGTAAAGAAGGCCGCCTTCGGCGCGGCTCATTTTGCCCAGGAGGGCGCCACATATATCCAGCCAGAGCCCATTCCAGGAACGCCCGGCCGCGTGGTCTACGAATCGCTGGGTCCGGTCCTCGCGATCATGCCCTGGAATCTTCCCTTCTGGCAGGTGCTGCGCTTCTTCATCCCTGCGGCACTGGTGGGAAACACCGTGGTGGTGAAGCACGCTGAGACCGTGCAGGGCTGCGCGCTTGCGCTCGAGGCCCTGGTGAAAGATGCCGGTGCTCCCGAAGGGCTCTATGTCAATCTCTCGGTACAGCGTGGCGCGGTGCCGGCTATTATCGCCGATCCCCGCATACGCGCAGTGACAGTTACGGGTAGCGTGGCAGCTGGGCGGGCGGTGGCGCAGCAAGCTGGCCTGCACGGCAAGAAAGTGGTGCTGGAACTCGGCGGCTCCGATCCATTCATCGTGCTTGAGGATGCGGATATCGCAAAAGCCGTGCAACTGGGCGTGACGTCGCGCTATTCCAACAACGCGCAAAGCTGCATTGCGGCCAAGCGCTTTTTCATCGCCGAGCCGGTAGCGGAGGCTTTCACAAAAGCCTTTGTTGAGCAGGCATCGGCGCTCAAGGTCGGCGACCCGCTCTTGCCAGACACGAAACTGGGTCCCCAGGCTCGCGAAGACCTGCGTGCGACCACGGAGCGCCAGGTCTCCGACGCAAAGGCAGCTGGGGCGCGTGTGCTCACCGGCGGGCAAGTCTCTCGATGGACCCGGGTTTTTCTATCCTCCGACGGTACTGGTTGATTTGCCCCATGACGCACCGGTTGCGCGGGAAGAGTTCTTTGGCCCGGTCGCGCTCTTCTTTACTTTCAAGACCGACGAAGAGGCGATCCGCTTGGCCAATGACACGGAGTTCGGCTTAGGCGCGACGGTGTTCAGCAAAGATGCGGCCCATGCCAATGCCGTCGCTGCGCAGATCGAGGCCGGCGCAGTGTTCATCAACGACTTTGTCCGTTCGGATCCGCGAGCACCGTTTGGCGGCGTCAAGGGCTCCGGCGTTGGCCGGGAATTGGGTGCGCTCGGCGCTCGAGAGCTTACCAACGCCAAGCTCATTTGGGAACCGGCCTGATCGGGAGGAGTCTTGACCAAGAAATTGTGGCTGCAGGCGGTCGTGTGTTTCTTCCTGGTCGCGTGTGGATCAGCAGCATTCGCTGCCAGCGAAATACCGAAAGCCGCGTGGAGCCGCCCCATCGGACTTCCGCTTGAGAACCCGGGCGTAGCGAAAAATGGCACCGACATTGACGACGGCTATTGGCAAGGCGCGCCGGTCGGCGGCATGGGTGCAGGCACCTTCTCCCGTACGTACCGCGGCGACTTCGCCCGCTGGCACATCAAGGCAGGCGTACACAAGTATGAACCCGTTTATGTAAATCAATTCGCGATGTACCAGAAGTCGGAGGGCGATCCGCAGGGGACCGCGCAGGTCCTGATGACCGGCCATCCGAATAAGGGGGAATTGGCAAGCTGGGCGTGGGATTATCCCGTGGGAGCAGGCGAGTACTCCGCCCTGTATCCGAAATCCTGGTACGACTATCAGTGGAAGAAGTTTCCTGCGCATGTGGTGCTGGAGCAGTTCTCTCCCGTGCTCCCCAACAACTACCGCGAATCCAGCTATCCGGTAGCAGTCTACCGTTGGCATGCGGACAATCCGACCGATCATGTGGTAACCGTCTCTGTGCTTCTTTCCTGGGCAAATATGGGCGGATGGTTTCGCACTTTCACCCATGACTTCAACGGCACACCGAACCAGGGCAACTACAACCAGTTTGCCAGTGAAGCGGTTGGACCGGCCGGCACCATGAAGGGCATCGTCTTCGACCGTGGCCGTGACGATAAGGAGCTGAACGAGTGGGATGGCCAGTTTGCGATTGCGGCCCTCGAAACCCCGGGCGTTGAGGTCACCTACCAGACGACTTTTCTCGCGCAGGGAGACGGCAAGGCCGTCTGGACGCCCTTTGCCAAAGACGGCCGGCTCGCCAACAGCGATACATCCTGGGTCAGCGACAGCGAAAAACTGGCCGGCGCCATTGCGCTGCGCTTTACCCTGCAACCGGGAGAGAAAAAGATCATCCCCATGGTGATCTCGTGGGACCTCCCCGTGGTGCAATTTGGCCAGGGACGCAAATGGAACCGGCGCTACACGGATTTTTACGGCACAACGGGCACCCATGCATGGGCGATTGCGCGCGACGGGTTGCTGAATGCCGCCCGATGGAGCGATGCCATCGACGCCTGGCAGGCGCCCTATGTAAATGACGAAAGCAAGCCGCTCTGGTATCGGGGGATGCTCTTTAACGAGCTCTACACCCTGGCCGATGGCGGCACCTTCTGGGGCAGGCAGGTGGGCACAGACAAGAAGCTGCCCGCATCGTTTGCCTTGCTGGAGTGTTTTGATTACGCCTATTACGCCACTTTGGATGTTCGCTTTTATGCTTCGCTGCCCCTGCTGAAGTTCTGGCCAGACATAGACAAGCAGGTGCTGCGGGAGTTTGCGGACACGGTGCCGCAGGAGTGGCCGGAGAAGGGCCTGTGGGTTTGGAAAACCGAGCAGACTGGAGAGCCCGTTCTGCATAAGCGGAAAAAGAAAGGCGCGGTGCCTCACGACCTTGGCGTGCCCGAAGGCGATCCCTTCGTTGCCGTCAATCAGCCGGGCTGGCAGGATACCAATGACTGGAAGGACCTCAACTCAAAATTTGTCCTGATGATCTACCGGGATTACGTCTTTACCGGGCGAAAGGACACGGCATTTCTGCGCGAGACCTGGCCGGCCGTGAAAGAAGCGATCACGTATCTGCGCCAGTTCGACCACGGCGGTGGAATACCCGAGAACAGCGGCTACCCTGACCAGACCTACGACTCATGGGTTGTGCGTGGGGTGAGCGCCTACTCCGGTGGCCTGTGGCTTGCCGCCCTGCGCGCTGGCGAAGAGACGGCGCTCATCTTAGGAGATAAGGTCACCGCGGACGACGTATCGCCAGCTGTTCCAGAAGGCGCAGCAGACCTACATCAGCAAGCTCTGGAATGGGGAGTATTTCCGCTACGACACGGAAAGTGAAAACCAGAACGCCATCCAGGCAGACCAGCTGGCCGGCCAGTGGTATGCCAATATGCTTGGCCTGGGAGACCTGGTTCCGCACCAGATGCAGCTGTCTGCAGCAAAGAAGATATTTGACTTGAACGTCATGAAGTTTGCCGCTGGGCAGATGGGCGCCGCAAATGGCATGGCTGCGGACGGTTCAATCATCGACAATGTACAAGCAAAAGAAGTGTGGGCGGGAACCACATTAGGCTTCGCGGCCTTGCTGTTGAGCGAAGGGATGAACGACCAGGCCTATAAGACGGCCTGGGGGCTCTATCACGTGATTTACGAGAGCAAAGGCTATTGGTTCCGCACGCCCGAGGCTTGGGACATCACGGGAAACTTCCGTGCCTCCATGTACATGCGGCCGGCTGGTGTTTGGGCGATGGAGATGTCGCGGCCTCCAGCGAAACCTTAGCCTACTTATAGGCGTGGATCAACTCTACGCTCACTCCGCCAATGGAGTCGGTATCCATGTAGTCGTACTGGCCGGAGTCCTTCTTGCCTACGTCTCCCCATGCTCCGGATTGCCATACGTGATAGCCGAGCTTTTCGTACGCGGCCACCGCCTGGTTCAAGTCGTCCACCGGCATGCCCAGATGCTGAATGCCTTCCGTGTGCTTTTTGAGGAAGTCGGCATAGATGTTCGGAGGCGTTGCGGGCGCGCTGATCCATTCGTAACTGAACTGGTCGTAATTCTGATAGCCGACCTCAAACGCAAACCACAATGGTTTGCCGCGGTAGGTAGAATCCTGCCGCGGAGTCGCATGCTCCGTGCGAAATGCGGGAAAGCCCAGCTTCTGCCAGTAGGCCGAGACGGGCCCTAAGTCGCGGACTACCGGCGCGAGATGAGAAACCTTTCCCGGCGGGCCTGGAGCAGGCGCGCCACCGGGCCAGTACACCAACCCCAGGACAAATTTGCCCTGGGGCTCGGTGTCGAAGTAGGTGTAGGTGACCCGCTTGCCGTCCCGGTCGAGGCTCAGCTGCTGCAGCACGCCGACGCCGAGACCATGCATGCGTTTGATTTCCTTTTCCATCTCCGCCTGGGACTTTACCTCGTGCACGATGGAGAAGATCCCATCGCCATGCTTGCCCAGGAATTCGTTCCAGGAATTCAGCTGCCCTTCCGCCGGCTGAATCATGTTCACGGTCAGGTTTCCCAGCTGGCCCGTGATCTCCCAAGCCCACATCTTCACTGGCTTGCCGTGGTCCTTTCCGGTCAGCACAACATCCGGGTATTCGTGAATGTCAGACAAGCCGAGCGCGATCCAACCCTGTTTGGCCAGGTCGACATTCTGCACCAGCCAGGTCACGCTGTTGACCGACTTGTAGAAGGCGGGCATTTCCCCATAGGCAGTGCCTGCCAGCGCGCAAAAAACAGTGAGGTAGCGCAAGAGCTTCATTCCGATTTACCCTTCAATCAAAAAAAGATTGCCTGGCGGATTGCACCCGGTCCATACTTGATGGCACATACTAATGAATCGTTCCTAATTAATCAAACGAGTGGAGTGGGCATGAAGCGGGCACTGGCGATAGGGGCATTGCAGCTTTCGACCGCGGCATGCCTGCTGGGGCAAATGGCCGGCATGGCGAGCCACACGCCAGATCCGGCCGCCAAGATTCCCGTCATCCATCCATCGAATGTAACCTTCTCCAAGGATGTTGCACCCATTGTGCAGCAGCACTGCCAGGGCTGTCATCGCCCGGGAGAAGGCACGCCCTTCTCCATGATGACCTATGAAGATACGCGTCCGTGGGCGCTGGCGATGAAGCAAATGGTGGTCACCCGAGCCATGCCGCCATGGTTTGAGGATGGGCACACCGAGAAGTTTGAGAACAACCGCTCGCTGACCCAGGCGCAGATCGATACCATCGCCGCCTGGGCGGATGCGGGTGCGCCCAAGGGCGACCCCAAAGATCTGCCGCCGCCGCTCGACTTCGTCACCGGATGGACCATTCCCAAGCCAGACAAGGTCTTCCAACTGCCCCGGCCGTTCCCTATTCCAGCGACCGGGATCCTGGAATACCAGTACGTGATTTTGCCCACCGGCTTTACCAAGGACACGTGGGTTCAGGATGTGGAGGCCGCGCCGACCGATCGCTCCGTCGTGCATCATATCGTCGCCTATGTTCGTAAGCCGGGATCGAACTATTTCAAGGGGCAACCGGAAGAACAATTTTTTGAGGCTCCGCCCGCCAAGACAGGAGAGAAGGCTCCCCAGGATGACGTGCCCAATGACTGGCTGGTCGGTTACGCTCCGGGCCAGCCGCCGGACATGTTTGAGCCCGGCCAGGCGAAACTGATTCCGGCCGGCTCAGACATTGTGCTCGAAGTGCACTACATGCCCGAAGGGAAAGCCACAACAGACCAGGCGAACGTAGGGCTGGTGCTGGCGAAAGAGCCCCCGAAAGATCGCGTGATGACGTTGTCTACGGGCAATGAGAAATTAAAGATTCCCCCGGGAGATCCAGACTACCGCGTGGACGCCTCCTTTACCGTGCGCCGTGAGGTGACGCTGTTGGGTATGCATCCTCACATGCATATGCGCGGCAAAGATATGTCGTACCGGCTGGTATTTCCCAACGGCGAAACGCGCGCCATCCTCAACGTGCCGCACTATAACTGGCGCTGGCAGCTGTGGTACAACCTGGCAAAACCGATTGTGCTGCCAGCGGGCACCAGGATCGAGTGCACGGCGCACTACGACAACTCGGCGAACAACCCGGAAAATCCTGACCCTAGCAAGACAGTCACCTGGGGCCAGCAAAGCACCGATGAGATGATGGTTTGCTTTTTCAACGTGGCCTTTCCGGCCACCACGCCGGCTAAAGAGCTGCTGCCGCTTCCCAAAAACGAAACAGCTTCACGTACCCAATAAAAGACCCTTCCTGCCTATGATCACGCGCAGAACCTTCGTTAAGACCACGGCCGTATGCCTAGCGGCGAACACATTACCCCTTTACGCGTTAGCGCCTTTGACCATAGGCATCGGCACCTTTAGCTACCATGCGCTCTCCTTCGACGACATGATGGCGCAGTTGGAGATTCTGCTGCCCACCAATGGTCTGCACAACCAACAGATCGAGATGTCGCGGGGCGAGTTTATGGTGATGAGCCATCCCAGTGACGAGCTGGTGCGAACATCGCGAGAGAAACTAGACAAGGCACGCATACGCTGTGTCTCCTACTACGCGGCTACACTCAAAAATGAGCAGGACGTAGCCAGCGCAGTTCGCATCGCGCAATTGCTGGGGGCGCACAACATCACCGGCGACGCAACCGGCGGCGACCTGCTCAAGCACATCGATCGCAGTGTCACCGACGCCGGACTCACCTTTTCCATCCACAACCATTTCTTTCCCGGGGTAAAGTTTCCCTATGAAAGCCCGGAAGACGTGCTCACTGCGCTCGCACCCCTTTCGGCGAGTTGCGGCGCCACGTCTGATACGGGCCACTTCGCGGCCTGCGGATACGATCCGGTGGACGCGGTTCGCAAGCTGGCCCCGCGCTTGAACCTGGTTCATCTCAAAGACGTAAAGGCGGTGCACAGCGGGGAGAACGTGCTGCTGGGAAGCGGGATCGCCAAAATCGCTGAAGTCGAGGCGGAACTGCACCGGCAAAACTTTCGCCGTCTGGTCGCTATCGAGTACGAGAAGGAAGGGGACGACGATGTGAGGGACGACATGCGTACCAACGTCGCGTTCGCCTGGCAATATGGCTTCTCCGGAGCCTAGTAGAGGAGTGAGGAATGTTTAAGCAAAAAGCGATCTGGAGCTTGCTAGCTCTTCTGGCTTTGCCGCTCACCTGTTTTGCTGCAGAGCATCCGATTTTGCCATTAGGTTCGCCCGCACCGGACTTTGCATTGCCCGGCGTCGACGGAAAGCTTCACAAGCTGAGCGACTACGCGTCCAGCAAGCTTCTGGTTGTAGTATTTACCTGTGATCACTGCCCCAACGCGCAAATGTACGAGGGCCGGGTCACCCAGCTCTATAACGACTACAAAGACAAAGGTGTGGCCGTCGTAGCCATCAGTCCCAACGATCCCAAGGCCATCCGCATCGACGAACTCGATTCTTCCGACGTAAGCGACACCCTGGAGGAGATGAAGATCAGGGTGGCGTACAAGCATCTACCGTATCCTTACCTTTACGACGGCGAGACCGAGAGTGTCTCCCAGGCCTACGGCCCGCAAGCCTCTCCGCACATCTTCATTTTCGACCAGCAGCGTAAGTTGCGCTATGAAGGAGCCATCGATGACAGCTACCGCATTGAGTTCGTAAAGCGGCACTATGCGCTGGACGCGATCGATGCGCTGCTGGCGGACAAGGAGGTAGCGGTCAAACACACGGGGGCTTTTGGTTGCTCCACCAAGTGGAGCGATAAAGAAGGGGCCAACGTGGCCTTCATGGAGAAGCTGAATGCGCAACCTATTGCGCTTGAGATGGTCTCAGCGGATGCACTGAAGTCTCTGCATACGAATGCGGATGGCAACGTAAGGCTCATTCAATTCTGGTCGACAAAATGCAGTGCCTGCCTGCAGGAGTTCGCGGGTATCCAGGACATCTACCGGATGTACAGCGATCGCAACTTTGAACTGGTGGTCGTGTCGATGAACAAGCCGGGTGAGAAGCCGGCGGTTACGCAGTGGTTGAACAAGACGCACGCCACCAGCCGCAACCTGCTCTTCGACTCAGACGACACCGCCGCATTGCAGAAGGCATTCGATCCCAAGTGGGGGTCCGGCCCTGAGGCTCCTTACACGATTTTGCTGGACGCCGACGGCAACGTCTTATATCAGACCGACGCGCCGGTCGACACGCTTAAACTGCGCCGCACGATCCTTGCCAATCTGCCTTCGGCCTATATCGGGCTAAACAACTACTGGCTGCAAAAATGAGGTGCCTTTTCCCAACAGGGCTAGTTATCCTCGCCACCGCCATTGCTCCACTGATGTCGAACGCACAGACGGCTGTAGCGACTGTGCCCGTGGGCAATACGCCAATAGGCGTGGCGGCGAATCCGGTAACGCACAAGACTTATGTGGTGAACCACGGCAGCGACTCGGTGACCATCATCGATGGGGCGACACACGCAACCTCCACCGTAACCGTGGAAAATCGCCCCGAGGCCGTTGTGGTCAACCCTGTAACCAACAAGGTTTACGTAACCAACGCGGGTGCGGATTCAGTCTCGGTGATTGATGGAGTCACCAATGCAGTCAGCGCAACCGTGCACGTGGGAAGCTATCCCCAGGCGCTCGCGGTCAATACAACCACCAATAAGATTTACGCTGCCAATAATTTTGGTCACAGCGTGACGGTCATCGATGGGGCCAGCAACGCGACCTCTACCATTCAGGTGGGGCAGGGCCCCCGCGGCATCGTTCTCAATCCCGCGACCAACAAGGTGTATACGGTCAATTACGGGAGCCAGGACGTAACCGTCATTGATGGGGCGACTGGGGCTACCACTAGCGTACAGGCCGGAAAGCACCCCTGGGCAATCGCGACGGACACCAAGTTAGACAAAATTTATGCGGTGAACGAAGACAGCGCCAGTGTGACGATCATCCAGGGGGCAACCAATGCCACGACTACCGTGGACGTGGGCGCTATTCCTTTTGCAGTGGAAGTAAATCCCGCAACCAAGAAGGCCTACGTTCTGAGCTATGGCAACGACACCATGACGGTGATCGACGAGAATACCGACTCCGTGAGCAAGACCGTGAGTTTGGGGACGCATCCGCAGGCTCTCGCGATCGATGAGCAAAGCGATCAGATCTATGTGGGGAATCAGCGCACAGCCAGCGTGACCGTGATCGACGGCAAGACGAATCTTCCCGTCGTAAAGGTGGATGTCGGTGCGATTCCGTATGCTTTCGGGGCCGATCCGGGGGCTCATATGGTCTATGTCGCCAATTTCAGCAGCAACAACGTTACGGTGATTCTGTTGCCTACGGGCAAGCGAGGTGTGGCTACGCGATGATGGTATGCAAGAAATTGTCTTTGAAGTTGCTCCTGCTTCTCGTGGTTTCGATTGCGGCCGTCCCGGCGCATGCTCTGGATACTCCCGGTCACCCGGTCAAGTTTCGGGTGGTGGCTATCGCAGAGTCGGGGAATACCCCGCACAACGAGTTCGTAGCCGCCGCCAAAGTGTGGCTGCAGCAATTGGCCGACGAGAATGACTTTGCCATCGACTACATCACCAACACCGATCCGATCAACGATGCCTTTCTGGCCAAGTACAAGCTGTTTATTCAGCTCAACTATCCACCGTATCGCTGGACTCCGGTAGCCCAAAAAGCTTTCGAGCGCTACATCACGCGCGGCACCGGCGGCTGGATCGGCTTTCACCATGCCATGCTGCTGGGTGATTTTGACGGATACAAGATGTGGCCATGGTGGTCGCATTTCATGGGGGATATCCGGTACACCAGCTACATCGCGCAGTTCGCAACGGCGACGGTGAAAGTGGATGATCCCAACCATCCGGCAACCAAGGGGCTGCCTTCCTCGTTCGTTGTACAGCAGGAGGAGTGGTACACCTGGAGCAAGTCCAACCGTTCGACCGTTCATGTTCTGGCCAGTGTCGACGAGTCGACCTACGACCCCAAGAGCATGATCACCATGGGAGACCATCCTGTGGTTTGGACCAACGAACACTTCAAGGCGAGGAACATCTACATCTTTATGGGTCATCACCCGGACCTGTTTCAGAACAAAGACTTCACCCAGCTTTTCAGGAATGCGATTTTCTGGGGTGCGGGCCAGTGAAAAGATACTTCGTCCTGCTGGCGTTGTGCTTTGCTATAGTGCCGGCAAGTGGGGGCGCCCAGGAGGCCAAAGCCTCACAGCCAAAGGTATTGATTTTCTATTCCCTGAACGTAGAAAACGATCACGTTCTCTTCGCGTTGGATGCACTGCGGTTCTTTGCTGCGCTAGCCCAGAAAGACAACTTCGCCCTGGAAGCGACAACCAACTGGGAAGATCTGAACGACGCGAATCTTAAATCCTACCAGCTGGTGGTGTGGCTCAACGAGTTTCCGCATAACCAGGCGGAGCGGGAAGCGTTTGAGAGATACATGACCGGAGGCGGCGCCTGGCTTGGCTTTCACGTATCCGCCTACAACGACAAGACCACCAAGTGGCCATGGTTTATGACGTTCATCGGCGGAGGGGTCTTTGACAACAACAGCTGGCCCCCCTTGCCGGCGAAGCTGATCGTGGACGACCCCACCAGTCCCGTCACCCGCAATCTGCCGGAAACATTTCTCTCGCCTACCAATGAGTGGTATCGCTGGAAGCCCAGCCCTCGCCTCGATAGCCATATCCATGTGCTGGTAACGCTTGACCCGGCAAACTACCCACTGGGAATCAAGAGCCTCTTGACGGCCGGAGATATTCCGGTAGTGTGGACAAACACGCAGTACAAGATGCTTTACATGAATATGGGCCATGGGGACAAGATCTTTACCAGCCCGGTGCAGAACACCCTCATTGAAAATGCAACCACATGGCTGCTGGGCAAGAACTCTAAGTAAACGCAATGGTGGGCTTCCCCCGGATTTCCTGTGGAGTCCGATGGCGTTGGCGCACCTCATGCGGCTTTCCTTACTGAAAGCCGCACACGTGACCGTTGGTGAGTGCCGCTTAGCAGGAAATCCGGGTCGCCCATCTTTTTCGGCCCAGGTACGCTATGGCGAACCTGGGGCACCCGTCCAGTCCCACGGGCACCTCTGCTCTGAGACGCCGAAGAAGCGGGGAAAGCAGCGAGCCCGGATCTCCCGTTACGCGGCACTGGCCGTTTCTATTTCTCGCCCTCCTTTTTGGACCGTCAGCTGTCCTGCATGCTCAGTCCTGCAAGAGCAATCCATTGCCGCACCGGTCCGACTGGCCCGTCTATGGCGGCCAGTCCGAAGGTGATCACTACTCTCCTCTGTCGCAAATCAATCGAGGTAACGTACACAAGCTAAAAGAAGCGTGGAAGTTCGATGCGGCCGAAGAGGGCGGTCTGGAAACAAGCCCGATCATCGTCGGGAGGACTCTCTTCGCCTATACCGCCTCGCAAAAAGTGATTGCACTCGAGGCCTCGACCGGTACGCTTCTCTGGAAATTTGATTCTGGGGTGCCCAGCAAGCAACCGTCCCGCGGTCTGGCCTACTGGACTGACGGCCAGCATGGTCGAGTCCTTGCCGGCGTAACGCATTATCTCTACGCACTCGATGCACAAACAGGCAAAGTCATTCCGTCCTTTGGCGAACAGGGAAGGATCGATCTGCGCAAGGGACTGCGAGGAGATTACCTTTCTCAGTCCATCGACCTCACCAGCCCCGGCATGGTTTACAAGGATTTGATCATCGTTGGCGGCCGGAATCCCGAGACCTACCCATCTCCTCCCGGCGATATTCGCGCCTTCGATGTGCGCACGGGAGAGCTTCGCTGGAGCTTTCACACCATCCCCCATCCCGATGAGTTCGGTTACGCTACATGGCCTCCGAATGCCTGGAAGACGGCCGGCGCCGCCAACAACTGGGCCGGTATGGCGCTCGATGAAAAGCGCGGCATCGTCTACGTTCCCACCGGGTCCGCGGTCTTCGATTTCTACGGAGCGGATCGCGTGGGAGACGACCTCTTCGCAGACACCCTGCTTGCGCTCGATGCAAAGACCGGCAAGCGCCTTTGGCACTTTCAAGGGGTGCATCATGACATCTGGGATCGCGACTTTCCGTCGCCCCCGGCGCTGCTCTCGGTAAGACACAATGGCAGTTGCGTCGATGCGGTCGCACAAACAACCAAGCAGGGATTTCTCTATCTCTTCGATCGCACCACCGGCAAGCCGCTCTTTCCCATTGAGGAACGGCCTTACCCTGCGAGCCAGGTTCCCGGGGAGGTTACTGCGCCCACCCAGCCGTCACCGGTGATGCCGGAGCCGTTCACCCGGCAGATGCTTACCGAGGATTTACTGACTACGCGCACACCGGAAGCGCACGAACGTGCAGTGAAGGAGTTTGCCACATTCCGCAGTGGCGGCCAGTTTCTGCCGATCGGCCTGGACCAGGAGACTGTCGTCTTTCCTTGTTTTCTCGGCGGCGCCGAATGGGGAGGGCCGGCAGTGGATCGCACCCGCGGCGTGATTTATGTGAACGCAAACGAGGCGGCGTGCGTTCTTGGCCTGACGGAAAATCATCCGACTGCCAGTACGGGCGAGAGAATCTACCATAACCAATGCAGCCTTTGTCACGGCAAGGACCTAACCGGTTCGCCCCCGAACTATCCTTCCCTGGTCGATGTGGGCAAGCGTCTTTCGCCCGCACAGATTGAAGCCAGGATCTCCCAGGGCGGCGGCCGAATGCCGTCCTTTCCTAACCTTCGCGACCAGCACTTGCGGGCGCTCATCCAGTTCCTGACCAAGCAGGCTCCGCAAGGGGCTGCAGCCGATCCTGACAAGGGAGCGATCTACTCCAGCGCCGCCGACGGCACCACCATGAAGTACGAAGTCACGGGATCGCGAGACTTTGTCGATGCGGAAGGCTACCCGGCGATTACTCCGCCCTGGGGCACACTCAATGCAATCGACCTGAACACCGGCCGCTACCTGTGGAAGATTCCACTGGGGGAATATCCGGCGCTCGCCGCCAAGGGCATGACTAACACCGGTTCTGAGAACTATGGCGGCCCGATCATCACCGCGGGAGATCTGTTGTTCATCGCTGCGACGGTCTACGACAAGAAATTCAGAGCCTTCGACAGCAGGAACGGCAAGCTGCTTTGGGAAACCGTCTTGCCCTTTGCCGGGACCGCGACTCCCGCCACCTACATGATCGACGGCAGGCAGTATGTGGTGATCGCGAGCGGTGGGGGCAAAGATCCAAAGGCCCCTTCCGGCAGCACCTATGTCGCCTTTACTTTGCCTTGAGGTTCATCAGCTCGATGGCTGGGGAAGCAATACCGAGGGAATCATCTCCAGAGCGATAGCAACGGCTCCCCACAGCACGGACGTGTTCCCAAGCTTGCCTGCGCCGATCTTGGTGACCGCGAACTCGCTCTCCTGAAGTTGCTTTTGCACCGCGCTAATCAGCGCGGGATGGCTGCCCACTTCTCCCTCCAACAAAATAAGGCCAGGGTTCAAAATGAGCGAGAGGTTCACGATGATGTCAGACACGATGCTGGCCCGGTGCTGGACGATCTTTTCGGCGCGAGCATCCCCGGCTTGGGCCAGGTCAAGGACCCCCAGGACGTCCATCTTCTCCAGCTCCGCTGCATCCTGGCCGGGCTTCTTTTTTAGCTCTTGCCAGCTTTCGAGAATTCCCGAGCTGGTCAGCAACGTGTCCAGTTCACCGAACTCATAAAGGGTGGGGCGTTTGCGTGAAGTATTGGGCAAACGGAGGTAGGCGATTTCACCCGCGGACCACTGCGATCCATGGTAAATCTGACCCCCCAGGACAATCCCCGCGCCCACATTCGGGCCGATGTGAATCAGGATGAAGGTCTCTTCTGCCTGCGCAGCGCCGCAGTATCGCTCGCCCTGGGCGGCCAGGTTGGTATCGTTTTCAATAATGACCAGGCAGTCTACGATTCTGTTCAGCTTGGCGCGTAGCGGAACGGAGCGCCAATTTTCCAGGGTGCTTATGGATAGCACAACGCCTTCATCAACATTGGCAATGGCGGGCACACCCACCACCAGCGCGAGCAACTGTTCCCGTTTCTTGCGATGCTTGCGCAGCAGCCGCCGCACCTCTTCCCCGATGTAGATACAGATGGCGTCGGGGGTGGTTTTCCGGTCGGCCAGCGGGATTGTATGGGTGTCCAGTTCACGCCCGTTCAGGTCCGTAAGCAGGAACGAAAGGCTGTCGGCGGTAATCTTCACGGCGAGCACGCAACCACGCTCCGCCTTGAACGAAATCATGTCCGGAGGCCGGCCCCCGTTTGACTCACCCTCGCCTAGAGGCTTGATCAGGTCGGCCGCCAACAGATCGCCCACCACGTTGGTGATCGTAGGAGCACTCAGGCCGGAAGCGCGCACCAGGTCCGCTTTCGAACAGGAACCGCTCTCGCGCAGAAGCTTCAAGACCCGAAGCGCGTTGGTATGGCGAAGAAGTGAGGGCCTGCCGACCGGAATACTTTCGTTCTTCAAAGAAAAACCGTCTTAGAAATACGGGAGAAGATTATGGCGTTGTGAATCCCGGATTACAAAGCAGGCCAGCGGCCTCCCCGTTGCCCCGATACTTAACCACCCTTTATATCACCTGACAAAGTATCAGAAACTCACGCCATCGTGATCATTGTAACTAAAGATTATGAAGTATGCTACGATTTGGATTCGCCGCCGGCCCACCCTGCGAGGACATAACACTGATGATGAGCGCCAAGACTTCTCTCTGCAGCATGATCGCATTTTCCGCCGCCTTTCTCGCGACGGCTTCGCTGAGTGCCCAAACCAGGGTGCCGCACCATCCGCTGGATGCCCTCACCACAGAAGAATACTGGACCGTTCATGATGTGCTCCAGCAGAGCGGCCATCTGACCGATAAGACGCTCTTCTCCAGCGTGCTGCTGCACGAGCCGGAAAAAGAGAAAGTACTGGCGTGGAAGCAGGGCGATCCCATCCCTCGCGAGGCCGATGTCATCCTCGAGGACCAGGGCAAGACCATCGAGGCCCGGGTCGACATCGCGGCGCACAAGCTCGAGTTCTGGAATCAGGTTCCCGGGGTGCAGGCTCCCATTACCGAGTCAGAGCTGGACACCATGAATGACGTGGTCAAGAAGGATCCGCGCGTGATCGCGGCGCTCAAGCGTCACGGAGTCACCGACTTGTCAGGAGTGCGCTGTGAGCCTATCCCGATCACATGGATGATCTTTCCCGAGCAGGCAAGCGGCCGCATTGGCTTTGGCGATTGCACCGATTCTCACGGCGTCTACCATCCCTGGGGCCGCGCCATCGAAGGGGTCTATATCCTCGCCGACCTTACCAGCGAAAAGGTCCTCAAAGTAATCGACAACGATCCCGTTCCCATGTCATCGGGGGATATCAACTACGAGGAAGGAGAGGCTACGCCGCGCGCCGGCACCAAGCCCTTGCTTGTGACCCAGCCCCTTGGCCCCAGCTATACGATCGACAAAGGCGAAGTCGTTTGGCAGAACTGGCATTTTCGCTTTCGTCTGGATCCTCGTGTTGGTCCCGTCATCAATCTCGTGCGCTACCAGGATGGAGACCGGCTGCGTTCCGTTATGTACGAGGGCTCGCTCTCGGAGATGTATGTGCCTTACATGGACTCCGATGCGGGCTGGGACTCCCGCGCCTTTGTCGATGCCGGAGAGTTTCTTCTTGGCGGCCTGATTAAGCCTGTCGGTCCGGACGATTGCCCGGCCCATGCGCAGTACTTCACCGGACTGGTGCCTTCGGATACGGGCGCTCCGATTCTGAAGCCACAACTGGCATGCCTCTTCGAACATGCCAGCGACAGCCCGGCATGGAGGCACCTCGAAGGGGATGTGATCAGCGCCCGGCCCAGCCGTGAGCTGGTGCTGCGCACCGCTGCCGTCGCCGGAAACTACGATTACCTGCTCGATTGGATATTCCAGCAGGACGGCACCATCCGGGTTGCGGTCGGTGCGACGGGCATCGTCGAGACCAAAGGGGTGAAGGAGGAGACGGTCGCGCACTCCATGGGCGAGGAGCCCGGCAAGCTCGAACACGGCACACTGGTTGCGCCCAACCTGCTGGCCGTCAATCATGATCACTATTTCTCCTACCGGCTCGATCTTGACGTCGATGGCCCAAACAACAGCTTTATGGTCGACCGCCTGGTGCAGGAGCCGCTTTCCGGCCATTCGCGCAAGGTCATCTGGGCGGCCCAGTCCTCCATCGTCCATACGGAAAAGGACGCCATTCTTGACCTTGATCTGCGTCATCCGGCCATGTGGCACTTCATCAACCCAACCCAACATGACGCGCGTGGATACCCTACGGGATGGGAGATCATGCCCGGAGCCACGGCAGTCTCGAGCATCCCGCTCGACGACCCGGCGCAGCGCGTAGGAGCGTTTTCAGGGCACCAGATGTGGGTTACGCCTTACCGCCCGGACGAACGCTATGCCGCCGGGACTTATGTCACCAATAACGAGGGGCTTCGCGGGCTGCCGGAATGGACCAAGGCGAATCGCTCCATCGAGAACACGGATATTGTCGGTTGGTACACACTGGGCTTCCACCACGTTGTCCGGCTGGAAGACTGGCCGGTCATGCCGACGCTCTGGCACGATTTTCTGATTCGCCCGGTCAATTTCTTTGACCAGAACCCGACCCTCACCCTGCCGCACGAGCCATAGGGGAGCGGAGAAAACCGCAGATCCCTCCACTACGGTGCCCCTGAACGAAGGGCATGGCTTCAGCCGTGCCATAGAGTATGCGGTGGGAGAGGGCTTCAGCCCCTGAGGTACGGTTTTCCATTGATTCACCGCGAATTCCTTTGTGAACAACCAATACCTCAGGGGCTAAAGCCCTCATAGCTGTGGCTTTTTACGACACGGCTAAAGCCGTGCCCTTCGTTCAGGGGCAGCGCAGTGGAGGGACCTGCGGTTTCATTTCATGGGGCAGATCGGCCCAGCGTTGGGCACCCGCAGAGCTACTGTTCCATAACGCCGTACTGGAAGCGCGGGGTAAGCCTGCACCCGGTCCGCTCGACCATCGCCAGCGTCAGTGCCTGCGGGACCAGCAGGGATGTGATGCCCTCCCAGGGTTCCGGAACAGCCTCGATCTTCACTGGAAACAACTTCTCCGTGGCGTTGTGCTCTTTGCTCGAAACCAGCACCACCTTGCCGCCACGACGGTTACATTCCTGCGCCAGCTTGACGCCTAGATCGGCGGCCCGCCCAAGGGCAAAGATAATGGCAACATGCGATGCGTCCACGTCAAGATTGGGCCCGTGCTTAAAGCCGGCGCCGGTGTGCGCAGCGGCGCGATGGCCGCTCATTTCGCGGATGCAGAGCGCGCTCATGAAGGCGCCCCCATAAGCCGCCCCGCGTCCGATGATTTCGGTATTCGCCGCGCCTCTACAGAATCTCTCCAGATCGCCGCGCATAGCGAAGATGGGACCCAGATGAGCGGAGAAGACCTCGGCCGCCTGCTCGGCTTCCTGCTGCCATGGGCGGCCTACGATCTCAGAGGCCAGGATGATGGCGGCTGCCGTAGCGTTGGTGTATGTCTTGGTGGCATTGCCATACTCCGGCCCCGCCAGGGTGGGGAGCTTATTTTTCGCCAGATGCCAGCAGGCGCTCGCAGGATTGTTACAGATCAGGCCTAACGCCCGGTTCCCCCCTCGCTTGAAGAGTTCCACCAGTTCCGCACTCTCTCCGGAGGTGGTAAGCAGGATAGAAAGCGCCGCGTCATCCCAGACCGAGGACGCATAATGCAGCCATTCTCCAGCATCGACCGAGAATGCAGGCCGCCCGTGCGATTGCAGCAGAACCGATCCGCTGATGGAAGAACAATAAGAAGCGCCCATGCCGATAAACAGCACTGGACCCTTTTTCACGGCCAATTCACGAAACTTCTTGAGCTCAGCCTGAATGGTAGAATCGCCCGCGTAAGCCCCGAGTAGCCGGCGAAGCCTGTTCCGGCTGTTCCCGGCACTCGATTTCCAGGATTTGGGTTCCCGTCGCGGTGAGCAATTCCTTAGCCGGCTCAATGCCGGCTATCCAGCGCGGCGCTTCCATTTTGTTTTCCGCCATGACACCTTCCTCGGACCAGGGAAAATCCCTACTTTGTTAGAAAAGATTCGTTAAAAAGAGGGGCTAATACCCGTGGTTAAAGGTTATCATTCGGCATAGGTGAAACCCTATTGAACGACCCATCCATTAGCCAGCCGTACGTGAACCAGGCCTTCATCCGGAGGGTCTCTTTCATCGCTGGATTGGGAGGCATACTTTACGGCTTTGACATGGGTGTCATCGCCGCCGCATTGATCTTCGTGCGCGACCAGTTCCATCTTTCGACCATGATGCAGGAAGTCCTGGTCATTTCGGTGCTCGTCGGCGTGATGATCGGCGCGCTGGTAGGCGGGACTGTCGCCGACCGCATCGGCAGACGCAAGACGCTGATCTGGGGGGCAGTCCTGTTCATCGCCGGGTCCATCCTGGCGCCGTTATCCCCCAACGTATACGTACTGTTCATTGCCCGCGCACTGCTCGGAGTGGCTGTGGGCTTTACTTCCGTTACGGCGCCCGTATATGTCTCCGAGCTTGCTCCCCCGAAAACGCGCGGGATGCTCATCGGCTTGTACCAGTTTGCCCTCACCTCAGGGATTGCCGTGGCCGATCTGGTGGGTTACTGGTTTGCCGGACCGCACGGATGGAGGCTGATGTTTGCCTTCGGGCTCCTCCCCGCGCTGCTTTTTCTCTTCATGGTTCTTACCGTGCCGGAGAGTCCTCGCTGGCTATACGCGCAGAACAGGTTAGCTGAAGCCGAATCCGTGCTCAAGTCATATACAGATGAGGCCGGCGCAAGACTGCTATTGGAAGACATTCGCGTCAGCCTGCTGACGAAAATGGAGCGTCGCTGGAGCGCGCTCTGGAGTCCGGCGGTGCGCGGCTCGCTCTTCATCGCCGTTGGCTTTATGCTGCTGACGCCCGCGACCGGTATCAACGCCGTCCTCTACTACGGCCCCCAGATATTCTCGCTCGCCGGCATCAGTTCTGATAAAAATGCAATCTTCGCTACGCTTCTGGTTGCCATTACCAATGTGCTCGCGACGGTGATCGCCCTGGTGCTGGTGGACCGTCTAGGCCGGAAGCCTCTTCTCTATGCGGGCATCGGCGGCATGACGACCGCGCTCTTTGTGCTGGCTGATTTGTTTTCACGATCAGGCCGCGCTGGGCAAGTCGTTGGGCATCATCGCCACCGCGTGCCTGATGTCTTTCATCGCCTGCTACGCGTTTAGCATCGGGCCCATCGCATGGATACTTGTCTCCGAGGTATTTCCCTTGCGCTTGCGCGGCCGCGGCGTTGCTGCTGCCACATTGAGTTTCGGCACTTCTAATTTTCTGGTTTCGCTTACGTTTCTGTCTCTCATTAAAGCCGCGGGCAATTCGCTGACCTTCGTCATCTTCGGGGTGTTCTGCGTCTTGACCCTCGTCTTTGTTCGCTTCGTTATTCCAGAGACCGCAGGGCGTGAGTTAGAGAGCATCAGCGCGCGGCAATCCGTAGTCGCGCCGTAACACATTAAGGTAGGCCCAGCAGTGCATTCATTCGTACCCGAGGTTATTGAGTTGATGCAGCAACAAGAACCCTCCAGCGCCAATGGGAGTCCGCAGGAGATACTAACGGCGGCGGAGACGGGCTATGTCGTAGGCGCCGACATTGGAGGCACCAGCCTGCGTCTTGCGCTCGCCGGCATGGATGGCGAGGTTCTGGCTAAGTGGAAGGTATCCACTGCGGGTATTCGTGACCCGGAGGTGGTCGTGCGCCTCATTCGCGAAGGCGTGGATGATCTGCTACAGCAAAAGTTTTTATCGCGCGGCTCGTTGCGCGCGGTTGCGGCCGGGGCGCCCGGCGTCACGGATGTGGACGCGGGCGTCGTGCTTGCTACCTCCTATCTCATGGGCTGGCGAGACGTTCCGTTGCGCGCGTTGCTGGAGGCCAGCCTCGGCGTGCCGGCGGCAGTGGAGAACGACGTGAACACGGCCGCCATTGCGGAGAGTAGGATCGGCGCCGCACAAGGAATACGGGACTTTGTCTTTCTCGCTGTCGGCACTGGCATCGGCGCCGGCATCGTGCTCAATGGAAGGCTCTTTCACGGCATGAATTGGTCGGCTGGCGAGATCGGTTACATGCTGGTCCCCGGAACCTCTGTGACGCCAGTGGAAACCGGGGAACCGGGAGCTCTCGAGAGGTATTGTCGGAGGCGAGGGCATCAAGGCGCAGTGGCAGAGCCTCTGGCGCGAAGACCGTACCGAGCTTCCGAGAGACCTGGTCGCCACCCAGATATTTGACCACGCCCTTGCCGGTGAAGCTTTAGCGCAGACGGTTCTCCAAAAGTCCGCGCAAACGCTCGCCTACGCGATTTATAACCTGGCCGTTGTCCTCAACTGCCCGCTGTTTGTCTTAGGTGGCAGCGTAGGCATGCATCCGGCTTTATGGAAGCTGACGCAGGAGATTCTCACCCACAGGGATAAGCGGGTGCAGCCCGAGTTGTTACGCAGCACACTTGGGCCCGACGCGCAGGTAAACGGAGCCATTCACCTGGCGATTGATGCTGCGTTATCGCGCGTGCTTTCAGCCTGAACGGCAAAGAGTGGGAACCTCGCTGTCCAGAACAGTCAATGCCCTAGCAGAACCCATTGGAACTGGACGGGTGCCCCAGGTTCGCCAAAGCGTACCTGGGCCGAACATGATATGTTTCGATTGCTTTGTCTACCCCTGCCAGGGATCTTAGAAAGCTGTGGTGGGGCTTCGCCCGTCTTTTTCGGCCCACGTACGCTGAGGCGAACGTGGGGCACCCGTCCAGTTCCCTCGGCTTCTGATAGGAACCAGAGTTCGACGATTCTAGTTGTTCTTCCAGTATTGATTGAAGCCCTTATAGTCAGACGGCAGGTTGGCCAGAATCGTGCGTTTAAGTTCAAGCAGATCTACAGACCCCAACTGCTTATAAAGCACCTTCCCGTCTCCAGACAGGAGAATGGTATAGGGCACGGCGGAGTCCCACTTAGGATCAAACGCAGTCTGCAAGCTTGAGGTATCTTGCGAATCAAACAGATAATTTTTGCTGGTCGCGTGCTTTTTCTGTAGAAAACGCAATACGCTCGGCTGCTCGTCCGGCATATTCGCCGACACCGTCACTACGGAATAATCACGCGCCCCATACATGCGCAGGGTATCCTGCAAATCGGAAAACTCCACAATGCACGACCCACACCAGGTCGCCCAGAAATCGACCAGCACCATCTGATGCGTAGGGTTGGTACGCAGTTTGGTCAGCTCTGACTTTGAAATCGTTTCGACAGTAACGGGTTCCTGGTTAATCTTTTCGAGCGCCGCCTGCCTCCCGGCCGCTTTCTCGCTCCACTTGGTCGAACACCCGAAGACACCAGTGTGCTTCACCGCCACTTCCTTGTGGGCAAGCAGCGCGTCGATCGCGTTACGGGCGTCCTGGGTCTTGACCAACTCCGTTCGGTAACTGTTATCGATACGGCCCTCATAGCGAAGATGTCTCTGCTGATCGAAGATGAACGCGTGCGGCGTCGCCTGGGGTCCGTAGGCACGCGTCACCTTTTGCGTGTCGCCGTCATAAAGGTACGGATACGTAAGGTGCTTGTACTGCACGCGAATCTTCATCTCGGGCAGAGTGTCGCTCACGTCGGACGAGTCCAGTTCGTCGATGCGGATAGCTTGGGGATCGTTCCCCTGGATCGCGACTACGGCTACACCCTTACCTTTATAGTCGTCCGCCAACTGCTGGATGCGCTTCTCGTACATCTGCGCGATGGGGCAATGATTGCAGGTAAAAACGACCACCAGGATGGGGCTGGACGCATAATCGCTCAGCTTGTGTGTCTGGCCATCCACCCCGGGAAGCGAAAAGTCGGGAGCGGAAGCGCCGAGCGCAAGAGTCGGATGAACTTCCTCTGCTGAAGCAGCGCCCAAGCGTTATCAATAAAACCGCAAGCAACTTCCACATGGTTGTCTACCTCGTTGTTCTCAGATTAGTTTAGCGCTACTTGCAGGCCATATTGGCGGCTGGCGCAGGCTGCGGCGTGATGTCAGCGGATTCCAATCCCATCGCCCACTTGATGGCCTCGGTGTACATCTTCTGCAGCCGAGGATCGTCCCAATTGTCCTTCGGATGCCCCAGGGTCGAGTAGTACACGCGGCCCTTACCGTAAGACTTTGCCCAGGTAACCGCAAAATCGTGATCGGGCCGATGCACCTTGGGGTTCTTAAGATCCAGCTTGCAAGGATCGAGGCGCATCAGCACGCGCACCTTATCGCGAGAAAAGTCCTTTACCTGGTAGATCTCGTCGTGAAGGACGAACTCATGTGGCCATTGCTGCATGCCAGGAAACGCGGGGTCTTCGACAATAATGGGCGCATCAAAGGTGAGCCACGGGTGCTCATCGAAGTCCCCGCCCAGCATGTCGACAAACTCAGGCCACTTGACCCAGGTGATCGCGGCGCTATGCACCCCGATTAACCCTTTTCCGTCGTCATGAACAAAGGAGAGGAAGTCCGCCTTCTGCTGCGCGTCCATCTCCAGGTCGCCGCCGGTAAACATCAGGATCGCGTCAAAGCTATTCAAATTCTTGGCGTTGTATTCAAGTTTCTTCTTGGTCAGCACCTCTGTGTCAGTGCGAATGGTCGTATCCCACAGTCCCGTCTGCTCGCCGAGATGCTCGATAACCGCCATGGCATGAGAGACCGACTCATGGCGATATCCCTTTTCCTCACCCAGGACGAGCAGGTGCTTCTTAGCGGGTGGCTGCCCAACAGCCAGGTTGCACAGGAACGTAACAGCGATAAACCAGGCCCAACGAGTCATTTTCATGAGAAACATTCTTTCACAAGACAATTCGCAGGCTCCCGATGCTGCCGGAAGCCTGCGTGGCCTGCTAACACATCCTTGCAAGTACGCGGCTTAGAAGATGAACTTGCCGCTTATCTGACCAATGCGAGCGGATGCGGTGTTAGTGGCTTGACCGAACTGGCTGCTATTCGCATTGCCAATTACGTCGGTGAAGTTAGCGTGGTTGAAGACGTTGAACATCTCGATGCGCAGATTGAGGGCTGTTCTCTCGGTAATCTTGGTGTCCTTCTCCACACCCATATCCGTGTTGATCGTTCCCGGCCCGTGGAAGAGATACTGCTTCGCACTGCCAGTCACGCCACAAACTTCAAAGCCGCAGCTGAGGCCACTGGCGAAGGCCGAGGTGTTGAAGTAGGCATGTCCAAGAGCACGCGGATTCAACTTCTGCAGGGGAGCCACCTGGTTCGGATAGTCGAGGCCGATGTTGGTCAGTGCGGCATCCCCGCTGCTGGCCAGGCTGACTGGGAAGCCAGTGTTGAAACGGCTGATGCCTGTGATTTGCCAGCCGTTGGTGTACCGGTGGGACCCCAGGAAATGGGCAAAGGGAAGGTTCCAGGTGTAACTGGCTACAAAGTTATGGCGCATGTCCCAAGACGATTGGCCATAGTTACGGAGGGGATCGCGAGGGTCCCAGAGCGCGCCCACGTCATCCAACGACTTGGCGTAGGTGTAGGAGAGCAGGTACGTGACGTCGCGAGCGCGGCGTTCCGCCGAAATTTGCAATGAGTTGTAGTTAGAGTTTCCTGAGTTCTGCACGTACTCTGATTCGGCAAAGGCCACAACCGGGCCTCCGCTAGAGTTGTGGTAGTTCGGGCTGATGGTCTGGTTGTCGATCGCCCCCACCAGGGAGCCATAAACATTCTGCCCGTTCAGCGTGTAGACACCGGCTTCGGCATACGGTCCGCAACCCGCCAGTGCCATGCACAGCGAAGCATCACCGTAGAGTATGGGCACGTCATGCTCAATGTGATGCGCTAGGGTACCCACGTAGGCCACCGTCAGCACCGTCGCCTTGTCCAGCTGCCGCTGGACAGAGAGGTTGAAGTGCTGGGCGGTGTCGGTCTTGTTGTGGTTGTAGTAGCCGGGCACGTAGAGAGGCATGAGGTTGCCAAACTGGAAGTTGGGAAACGGTCCCGGACCTGATGGGAAGGTAAAGGGAAAGTGCTGACCCTGCGAGACACCGGTCGGGCGGGTGATGTAGGGACTTCCGAATTCCACCGGTTGTGGCGAATCCCAGTAAAGGCCCCAGGGAGCATCGCCGAGAATACCGAAGTTGCCATTATCCGCGACGCCCAGGTAGTAGAGACCGAAGGCGGCACGAATGCTGGTCTTGCCTGCAGCGCCCCACAGACCGCCGGAAGGGGCGTAAGCGATACCAATGCGTGGTCCTAAGTTGCTCCACCGGGTGGGAGAGATGGTGCTTGGAACTCCCGGATCACCCGGAACCAGGTTGCCCGGAGGCGAGAGGGGAAACTTGACCGATTGTTCTCCCGGAACCGGAGTCGTCAGGCGCCCATAGACATCGCTCCAAGGCCGGGCGACGTCCCAGCGGAAGCCGGCGTTGATGGTGAGATTGGGCGCCGCCTTCCAGGAGTCCTCGATGAAGAGCCCGCCGTAACGGGTACGGTTGTCGAGCAGCTGGATGGAGCATTGGATGAAAGAGGCCGGAGCACCGATAAAGTAGTCGGAGACATCAGCCCCGGTCTCGACGCCGTTAAAGTTGAAATATCCGTTCGGTCCGCAGGTATTGCGAGCATTCAGCTGGTAGTAGCGGAAGTCGCCGCCAAAGCTAAGCGAGTGATTGCGGATCGTCTTGCTGACATTGTCACCAACACCATAGTTGGTTTCCGGCTGATAGAGATTCAGCCAGTTGTTGCCGATGGCAAAGCTATTGAAATAAAGGGTCGGCACCGACGATGGGTATCCTGGCGGTCCGGAGTTGACCAAGCCACCAGTCGCGCCATTGGTATTGATGCCGTACTGTGAGTAGGAGCTAATCGCCGACGAGGTAGAAGGCTGTGCCGTGTGAACTGCAGTACGGAAAAATTGGATGCGGGCAACGTTGACCGTGCTCACCCCGATGGTTTTGGTGTTGCTCATCACGAACAGCTGGTTGCGCGACGGCTCCGTGTTTGGAAAGCCGGGCAGAGTTGGAAGCCCCGGGTTGGTGGTGGCCTGGGCATAGACGGGGTTGACCGCTGTCGCGTCGTCGTAGTGGTAGTAGAACGACCAGTCCCCGGTCTTTTGATTTACGAAGTCAATGCGCTCGGCCATGTTGGTATCGACGATCGTTCCCACGTGGCTTGAGTCCTCGTAGTTGAAACCGCCCGGCTGATTGGCCGCGGGAATCAGTGGCAATGTCAACTTGGACACAGGGTCCATATAGGCGGAAATGTTGCGGCCGGGCACAGCATTTCCGTTGTTGTCGGTAGTCATGACCGGCGTACCGAGTTGGTTATAGAGCGTAGGGGTGCAAGTCGGAGGCTGGCAGGCGCCTCCCGCACCGTTAATGACTCCGCCGCCACGAGCCTGGAGGGTTGCGGCCCAGGCGTCCCCCTGAACGGGGGTATCCAGGATGGTATCGGAGAAGATCCCGTTACGTTCATCGTTACTGAGAACCTGCACCAGCCCCGTGCTGGCGCCCGCGTTCTGACGCGTTTGCTGAAAGTCGGTAAAGGTAAACAACTTATCCTTCAAGATCGGACCACCGACGACACCACCGTACTGGTTGCGCTTCAGCTCCGCCTTGGTGGTGTCGAAGTAGTTGATCGCGTCCAGCTTCTGGTTGCGGTAGAACTCGAAAACACTTCCATGAAAGCTGTTGGTTCCGGACTTAGTCACCGTGTTCATGACGGAGCCGGTGAACTTGCCATACTCAGCGCTGAAACTGTTGGTGATCAGGCGAAATTCAGCCACCGAGTCAGCGTCTGGAATCAGGCCGGCGCCCATATTCTTGGTCTCATTGACCTCAGCACCGTTTACCAGGAAGGCGTTGGCCCACTCAGGCTGGCCATCGGTGGACACATTGCCCGAAGACCCGTAGAGGCCGGAAGCCGGCGCGCGATCGTTATAGGTGCTCACCGTATTCGAGGGAGCAACACCGGGCTGAAGCGCTAGCAGGTCGAGATACGAACGCCCGTTGAGCGGCATGGCCAGAATCTGCGACGACGTGATCGTAGTACCCATCGAGGTAGTAGTCGTATCGACTTGCACCGCGCTCGCGTCCACAGAGACGGTCTGGCTTACGTTACCTATCTTGAGAGTGAAGTCGAATTTCAACGCATCGTTGACGTTGAGATTGATATTCTCAACCACTCCATTCTCGAAACCGGCGTCGGAAGCAGTCAGGCGGTAAGTTCCAGGAGGCAATGCCAGGATGGTGTACTGGCCTGACGCGTCCGTAGTCGCCGTGCGGGTATAGCCGGTGGAACTCTGGGTTACGGTCAAGGTTGCGTTCGGAAGTACGCCTCCAGAACTGTCACGAACGTAACCAAGGATGGATCCGGTCACGTCTGCCCGCAGGGGAACGGTGATGGCCAGTAAGGCCCAAAAAAGACAAAGGGAACGGCCAACCAGCGCCGGGGAGGAAGGAACAAAGAATAACTTCTTCAGCTCTCGGAGAAATTGCATGTCTAACCTCGCAAAGTCGCAGGAGTCCGGGGCCGGCAGACACGCTTTCGCGGTCTGGGGTTTACTTTGTAAAGTTCCATAAGGATGTATGAAGACCAAGCGTAATGCAACTACTTTTTACAAGCTTTTCAAAATTAGGTCTGTCCTTGGCTACTTCAGGAGCGGCGAGGTATCGGCGGCCACGAAACGGGTTCCCGGGGGCTGAAGTCCCGGGAAAGACCTTGCTAATTCCAAAAAAGAGATTTACATAATAACTAACTATTACTAAGTGTATTTTTTCTTGCACAGTCTACCGCGAATTCGCTGCCGTCCCTCCCGCCGGTATGAAGCCAGGGCAGTGAAATGGCGCGTGTTCGAACTACTCGTCATCGTCGTGCTCCTGGTCCTCCATTGCGGCCGGCCAGTCCTGGCTCAAAATACAGACTGGCAGCGGGCCGTTTCCTGGATGGGAAAGAATCCTCTGGAACAGGAAAATGCCAAGCGCGGAGCTGCCATTTTTCAACAGTCATGCGCCTTCTGTCATGGCAAGAATGCCGATGGCGGCTCGGAGGCTCCTAACCTGATCCGGTCCTTGCTGGTTCGTCATGACAAGAATGGAGACCTGATCGGACCGGTCATTGAGGAAGGCAGGCCTGACCGCGGAATGCCCGCAATCCGCCTGCCCGCAAGTCAGTCGGCAGATGTAGTTGCTTATCTGCATGCGTTGCTTTCGCTCTCCGACAGCGCAGGCGATTCGGGCCCTTCGAGTAATTACTCTCTTAAGCTCTTACTCACAGGGAATGCCGAACAAGGCAAGGAGTTTTTCAATGGCAAGGGGGGTTGCGCCGGGTGCCACTCCCCCCAGGGAGACCTGGCTCACATTTCCGCCAAGTATCCGCCGATCAATCTGCAGGCGCGATTTCTCTATCCGGTGGGAACTCCGCCGGTGGCTATGGTCACGCTGCCATCAGGGACTGTAGTTACCGGAAACCTCGTGCATCTTGATGCCTTCTCGGTCTCCATCGTCGGCTCTGACGGTTGGTACCGCTCATGGCCTTTGTCCACGGTGAAGGTGAGTGTGAAAGACCCATTGGCAAAGCATCGTGAGCTGATCAATCAGTACTCCAACGCCGATCTACACAACGTCTTCGCTTATCTGGAGAGCTTGCAGTGAGACTGCTGCTGGTGATGGTCCTGATGGCAGCCGACTTGTATGGCCAGGGCCTGGATGCGAAGAAACTGCTGGAGCCGCCAGTCGACACCTGGCCTACCTACAACGGCGACTACACGGGCCGGAGATACAGCTCGCTCGATCTCATCAATAAGTCGAATGTGCACGGTATGACTCTGGCGTGGGCATTTCAGACCCATTCCGTGAGCGTTAAATCAACCCCTCTTGAAGTGAACGGAGTCCTGTACTTCTCCGTCCCTGACCACGTATGGGCGATTGACGCGCTCACCGGCCGCCAAGTCTGGCATTTCAGCCGTCCCTCGCAGGGAGACCATCTCGGATCGAGGGGGGTTGGAATGTACAAGGACCGGCTGTTCTTTGGAACCTCCGACGCCCATGTTCTCTGCCTGGATGCGCGTACCGGAAAGCAACTTTGGGATACGGTAGTGGCCGACGTGACCGTTGGCTACTACGTGAGCGCCGCGCCACTCGTGGTGGGGGACCAGGTCATCGTCGGCACATCGGGAGACTCCGCAGACGTCCCCCATTTCCTGCTCTCGCTTGACCCTGCCACTGGAAAGATTAACTGGCGCTGGAACGCGGTGCCCAAGCCGGGCGAACCGGGATCGGAAACCTGGCCGGACGCAGACAGCATGAGTCATGGCGGCGGCTCCATCTGGGGTGCTCCGACGTATGATCCCGAGCTCAATCTGATCTATTTAGGCACAGGGAACCCCCATCCAATCCTGGCCGGTGGGGTGCGCAAGGGGGACGATCTCTTTACCTGTTCGATCGTGGCCATTCATGCCGACACCGGCAAGCTTGCCTGGTACTTTCAGCCCTCCCCGCACGACACCCATGACTGGGATGCCATCGAAACGCCGGTGCTGGTGGACGGCGATTTCCATGGGACGAAGCGGAAGATGCTATTGCAGGCGAGCCGCAACGGCTACTTCTTCGTTCTGGACCGGGAAACAGGAAAGAACCTGCTGACCGCACCCTTCGTCGAGACCGACTGGGCGTCGCATATCGACGATCGGGGCCGTCCCATCCCGGCGCCGGAAAAGGAGCCTCAGCGGGATGGTGTCCTGGTGCGCGCAAATATGGATGGCGCCACCAACTGGATGGCTCCCAGCTTCGATCCCCAGACCAGGCTCTTTTACGTCAATGCGCAGACCGCCTGGAGCCTGTGGTACCTGGTGTTGAATGAGGACAATAAGCCCGATGGTCATCAGGGCGGTACATTGAATGACTTTTGGTCTTACTCGCAGTTGAAGGCGCTGGACTACGAAACCGGAAAGACTGTCTGGAAGCGAGAACTCGGACCCGGACATAGCTTCACTGGCGTTCTTACCACCGCCGGCCATCTCCTCTTCTCCGGCGACACCTCGGGCAACATCTTTGCCCTTGATCCGGCGGATGGGAATATGCTCTGGCATGTGTATGCCGGCGGTACCCTGAATAGCTCGCCGATGACCTATCAGATCGACGGCCAGCAGTATGTGATCACGGCTATCGACAGCGTCGTCTACGCCTGGACGCTGCCATCCGGCCACTAATACCGTTGGCGAATGAAGCTCTCCGGCGTGCCGTCTGCAGGATTCACAAAGATGATGTCCTTAGGGTCGCGTCTCGGCGTGTCGATGGCAAGAAAGACGACCGGCCCCTCAAGGATAGCGGGCAGGGCATGAACGATACGACGCTTGAAGAACAGTAAGTCGCCAGGACCGAATTCGGCTCCGTTCGAGGCGTCTCCCATCCAGAAGGTACCTCTGCCGGAGAGAACGTAGAGATACTCGTCGGAGCCCACATGATAATGCGGCGGTGTCTCGCGATAGACCCGAAAAACTCGCGAGCTAGCAGCCTCTTCGTCCGTAAGATATGTATCCAGCAACAGCGTCTCCGCCGTCTCCGGAAAGGATCGGGCGACTTCATGCGGACGGAAGCGCTGGAAGGTCTGTTTCTCGGTCATGACGGCTATCCACCAGGACGACATCACTATCTTAAACTGATGTCCAAACCTCTAGCGTCTGCGTGAGAACTCAACCCGGCGGGAGTCATTCTCCCAACAGAACCAATAGGAACTGGACGGGTGCCCCAGGTTCGCCAAGGCGTACCTGGGCCGAATAAGACGGGCGACCCGGATTTCCTGTACGCTGCACCGGACACGACCGCGTGTGCGGCTTTCAGCAAGGAAAGCCGCATGAGGTTCGTCAACGCCACCAAACTCCACAGGAAATCCGGGGGAAGCCCACCAAAGCTTTTTGCTAATCAATCAGGTAAAAGCAATCGAAACATATCATTTTCGGCCCAGGTACGCTTTGGCGAACCTGGGGCACCCGTCCAGTTCCTAATTGGTTCTGTTGGGAGAATGACTGCGGGCTCTAAGCCAACGTAATGGTGAATCGGGTCACGGAAGATGGCGGCAGCGTGCACTGCACCACCTTGCCCGCAACGGTTGCCGTCGCCTTCCTGGTTACCACAGCATTCGGCTGCTCGAAAGTATTGTGGGCGTGCACGTCCTCTCCACCCAGCACTTCCGCTTCGGCAGCTGTTGCGCTGGCTCCCCCGCGCAGGACAACCTGCGTAGGGTGAGACTCGGTCAGGTGAGGATTCACCACCGTGAGCGTCAATGTCTTACCGGTTAGCGAAGCCGAACCGTTGAGTCCCCAGAGGCGTGCATCCGGGCCACCGGTGATCGTTTCGTCTCCCGTGGCGCTGAGCTGTTTCCTGATGGCGCGGCGGGGAAAAGTGATGTCAGGCACAGAGAATTGGACGCGTAGAGCCTGGCCGCCCTGGTGCTCCTTATACAGGTCAAACACCTGGAAGGTCGGTGTGGTGATGAAGTGATCCTCGTGTGAGAGGAATAGTGAATCGATGCAATTGATCAGTTGCGCGCAGGCGGCCAAGGCGACTTTCTCCGGATGACGGTTAAAGGTATCGAGTGTGAGCGCCGTCATGATCCCATCGCGGATGGTCAACTGCTGGCCGAGCACATGCGTCGGATCGAGTTTCGTGTCGCTGAAGCGATACCACGGACCGTACTCATCCACCACCAGCTTGACGCGATGGTCACGGTCGTAGACCCCCATCGCTGTCCAGTGGTCCAGCATGATCTTCTCCATGCGGTTAGCCAGTTCATAGCCGGGATAAACGTCCTCAGCGGTGAACTTGAGCGCCTCCGGCAGGTCGGTGTAGTAGTGCATCGACCAGCCGAAGGGCGGTTTGATCCTGCGCCCTGGCGCGAAAATGTTTTCGAAAAAGCGCGTGGTCCAATCCACATCGTCCTGGTTTGGCCCAGAGGCAACCAGCTTGAGGTCGACGCCGTAGCGGGGAAGCCAGGACTGATAGCGACGGTATTCGCTGGCGTACTCTTCCGGCGTGAAGTTACCCCCGCAGCCCCAACTCTCATTGCCCACACCCCAGTACTGCACGTTGTAGGGTGCGGCTGAACCTCCTGCCGCGCGCACGTCAGACCATGTGGTGCTGCCGGCCGGCGAGTTGCAGTATTCCACCCACTGGTCGAAAGCGTAGGCATTCAGGCTGCGTACATTGGCCGCGAGATACGGCTCAGCGCCAGACAGCTTGCAGAAGCGCACAAATTCGTCCGTGCCGAACTCATTGGGGTCGAAGCTGGGCAGGCCTTGCTTGGGCAGGTTCTTCGCGTCGCGATCGTCGACCCAAAAGTCGGTGCGGCGCGGCCGCTTGTCTTTCGGCCCCACACCATCGCGCCAATCGTAACTATCCGCGAAGCAGCCGCCCGGCCATCGCACGGCGGGCGCTTTGATCTGCCGCATCTTCTCGATGAGCGCGGTGCGAATGCCGCCGGTATTCGGGATTTTTGATTTTTCGCCCACCCACACCCCGTCGTAGATAACAGCGCCCAGCTCTTCGGTGAAGTGACTGTAGATCAGGGGCGAGATGGTACCCAGTGGTTCGTCCACCATGATCTCAATGGTGGCGTCGCTGGAGACCGTTTGTGCTGAAGCCAGGGTGCGGGAAAAGAAGAAAGCGGAACCGGCCAACGCGCCAGTCTTCAGAAAATTGCGTCGTTGCATGATTCGTCCTCGAGGAGGCCTCACGTCAAACGGAAGGGCTTGGTGGGCAACATAAGAAAACATTTACTCGTAGCTGTCAACCGCAGGGCCGCCATAACCACCACCTCATTCGATCAACGCAAAACTCTGGCGGAGCGCGGTCTTTGCCGCCTCCAGCACGGCGGCGCGAACTAACACGTAATCCGTATCGAACGTAGAGAGCGAGAAGATGCTGATGCCCGCCTCCGCCAGAGGACTGATGATGGCCGAAAGAACGCCCACCGCGGAAAACTCCAGCTTCCCTTCGACCGTGAACACCCGCCAGCCGGCCTCGCACGCGACGGTGGGGGGAACCATAGCCGACGGACAAACAATCGATAACTCGTGCGCGGTACGAGTGACAGACACCAGCGGTTCAGGCAAAAAGCTTAACCACGCAGGGATCGCTGTATCAGGCGGAAGTCGTACGATGGACAATTCACCATCGAGCAGTCTAAGAACCCGATCCTCATCGCGCAGCACCGGCGCTACCTCGGGGGCGTGGCAGGCGCTGGAGCCGGCCTCACAGCTGTGCCTGCGGGATTGCTGACTGCGTTGGCGTTTCCTGGTCCCCCCACCTGTTGCACGACGGGCAGTCTCTGGTCGACCGGCGGCAGAGGAGGAAAAGGAGCGTGCGGCTCTGCCTGGTACCAATACGCAACCGAGTAATAATTGTCGGAACGATGATTGGCATTGCCGTGCTCGATCGTAGCCTTGAACGACCGCCGGAAAGGGATGGGAGCATCAAGATGAAAGCGGTAGACGCTCGATCTGCTGCCTGCCAGTTCCGGGCCTACCACCGGCGCCCCGTAAAGCTGATAAGAGAAAGGCTTGCCTCCGAAATCCCACGCGCCCAGGAAATAATCCTCCGAACCGGTGCCTGAAATTGCGGGGGTCGCGTCGTCATCGACAAAGAACATGTCATCCCCTTCGCCCCACCAGCCATCCTGGTTTTGCAATACCGACATGGTGACACCTACGAACTGGCCGCTGCCCTTGGCCTGCATCCAAACGTAGTTGTCTTCTCCATTGAGATTCCGCTTGTCATCCACCAGCGGGTCGCCGTTGCTCGTCCAGTTGTTTGTCCATCCGTGGTTGGGCTGGGCCTGACGATATTGCGCGTGAAAATACAGGGTGCCGATGGGCAGGGGATGGGAGTCTGTCTGGTAATCGATGTTGTAGTAGAAGCTGCCGATCGGTTGCTTACCCTCATTCGTAATCGTGACCTTGGCATGCTTCTGGAAGGGCATGGGGAAGAAGCTGTTGAGGCTGTTTTCGCTGCCCACCGACAGCAGTTCAGACTGCCAGGAATAATAGTCACCCAGTCCCAACCCGAAGAAGTCACCGATCGGTGCTTCGACACTGGGTGAGGCCTCGCCATCCCAATAGATGCGCAGCACGATGCGTTTGAGATGGTAGGGCTCATCGCTCGCGATGGTGAACCAAAGATGGGAGATTCTGCCCGGGCCGTCCGTGTCCAACAGGGTGAGCGAAGAGCCGGGCTCAATCCTGCGGGCATCTGCATTGGCGCCGGTTGGGTCTGAACTCGAAGCCCGGTGCGAGGTGTAGGTCTGCTGGCGAGTCAGATCCGGTTGCCACGTACCGTTCTGATCTTGAGCCACGAGCGATAGACTCGTCGCCAGAAACACCAACCCGATGAATCGCCTCACGATAGCTTCCTCATTCTGAAAAACCCCACACAGCGCCCGTTTACTCAGCGATCTCCTCGAAGGAGAGAATCGGCTTCAGACGCTTATCTGTCAAAATCTTACCGTGCGGTCAGCTTCCCAGGGCAATTATGTGTTGCAGGATGACCTCTCCCGTCCGGGCATCTGCGCTGTTGAAGCGGAAGGCGCGGGTGCTCTTCTCGAAGCGCAGATTCTTTACCTCCTCGATTTTTCGCAGGATGGTGAGCCTTCCAGCACGCTCGAGAGCCGCATCGACCGCGCCGGGCTTCCCGGCAAACAGGCTGTAGGCCGGGGTCCCGAGGATTGCGGCCTCGCGCGCCATGGTGCCTCCTCCGCTCAGAACAGCATCGGAATGTGCCATCAAGCTGAGCGCGTCCACAGACCGGTCGGAAACGAGGAAGGGAGCAGAGCGCATTCCGTAGGAGTTCTTCAGCCTTTCTCCCTGTTCCTGGGTCCGGGGCAGCACGATGACTTGCGCGTCCTTATCTCCGCGCAGACGTTCCACCAACGCCCGGAAAAGAACTTCGGAAAAAGGATCCTGGTAATGCGCCCAGGTAGCGGGAGGGCGGACGGTGATAATCAGCCGGTCGGGGTCCAGTTTCAGCTCGTCCACCACCTCGGATGAGTTGCGCCAGCCGCTCAGATAGACGTTTTCCTTGAAACCCGGATAGCGGATGACCTTCTTCATGTTTACGTGCTGGCGCTCCAGGGTAAGGGAGGGAATGGTCTCCGGTAGAAGGAGTTTGGTCGCCATTCTTGAAAACAGTTCCGAGTAAACGAACTCGTAGTCGTAAATAGTCATGACCGGAATGCGCAAGAGCCACGCGGCCAGCACCTGGGCCCGGGAGCCGTGGTTCACCGCCATGTCGGGACGATTCTTGCGACCGTACCAGGCAAGGCGCAAACCCCGGACTACCGTTGCCAGGGCCCGAGTCGCAAAAAAGTGAGGCGTGCGGTGCCGGCCGATTACCAGGTAGTGCAGACCGTGCGATTCCGCAATCTCTTCCACCTGGCCGAAGCGCCTGGCCGTAAGCAGAACCTCGTAGCCGGCCCCTTCGAGTCTCTCGATGAGAGGAGGGAAGAATTGGGCGTGGGGCGAGTTATCGAGGTCGATCCAGATGCGCATTTGGTTTCCTGAGGAATCATAATCCAACCCGGTGGACAAATATCACTAGCCGGCGATTCAGACTGGATCCGGCGAAGCGCTTGCCAGCACTAATTTGGCGAGTGCGTGCAGCATCCAGGCTTGCCCCCACCGCATGTAAAGCGTGTGGTTGGTCCAAAGGCGGTGTCGCTGATAGTAGAACGCACCCTCGGGAGCCACCATGTTTCTCATCGTCCAGCGGAAGGTCTTCCGGGCAAGCTCCAGGGCTTGCGGGTCGATGGAAGAGAATGCGATGAAGTGCAGGATGGCCTGGGAACATGCGTGAATATCGATGGGAAATGTCCGGTCATGGAAGTACTTCGGTGCTCCGTCATCGGTGAAGAAGGTGGCCTTGTAGTAGCGATGCCCCAGGAGCATGGCGTCTTTGAAGGTGTGATCGCCGGTGGTCCGCTGGTAATCGAGCAGCGCGCAGACGTTGTAGGAGGTGTGAAAACTGTCGATCCAGCGTTGCCGGCGAAGCCGCCCGTAATACCATCCACCGCTTTCCAGCTGACCCCTTTGCAGAAAGACCATGGCTTTGCGGGCCAGGGAAAGATACTCCTGGTTTCCGCGCAAGCTGCCTACGCGCGCCAGAAAAACGGCGGCCAGCGCGCTGCTGTTGTAGATCTGCGTGTTGTCCCCGGGCGTATAGCTGAAACAGAGTTCCTCCCCGGATTCAAAGGAGCGATTCAATCGGGTAGCCAAAAAGCGGGCCACAGACTCGGCAATCTTTAAAGCTTCAGAGTCAGCGAAGACGCGGTGCATCTCCATCATTGCCGTCCCGCAAAAGTAAGACGCGATACAGTTAGGGGCAAACGCCGGGAGGCGCGGACCGCGGAGCGAGACGAAGTCCCAGTCGTAGCCCCAGCAGTATTCCGCTTCAAGGGGCGAACGCAGCCGAATCAACTCGTTCTTGAGCCAGGCGGCCTCTGCGGAGACGTCGTAACCGGCTTTCGTCAGATCGCAATATGCCAAAAGACACAGACCCAGAGCCTTGGGGTTGCGGCTCGCCGGGATTTTTAAGGCTTGGCGCAGTCGGAGGCCGGCGAAACGCTTGCCCGCCTGTATAAGAAGAATCGCGGGTAGGGTCTTCCGCGCCCAGCCCCCGCTAAGATAGGGCGAGTTGAGCAAGTCAAAGGGCTCGTAACCAGCGAATTGCCTGCTTTCGATCCAAGTGCGCAGCGTTTCAACCGCTTGAGTCAGGCTGGAAGACTCGCTTAGGGCGCGCTCCGTCACAGAGGCACAGGCTCCTCGGCGCCGGCCAGACGGTGCTGCCAGGCTTGCTTGAGGATATGCACAATTCTCGGAGCAGTCTGCCCATCCCATAAAGGAGGGCGCTCAGGCGACGATTTGCCTGGGAAGCGGTTTTCAAACAACGCCAGAGCGCTGTCCAGTAAGCCGCGAGGCTCGCTGCCAACCACTTTGTTTGTGCCCATGGACACGGTCACCGGCCGTTCCGTGCTGTCGCGATACGTCAGGCATGGCACCCCGAGGAAGGTGGTCTCCTCCTGCACTCCGCCCGAATCCGTGATGACCATGGCGGCATGCTGGATGAGGTCAAGAAAATCGAGGTAGGAAGCCGGTGGCATCATCCACAGACCCGACCCGGGGAGTTCTCCACCTTCCCAGGTTCTCACCGCTCTAAGCCCAATTGTCCTGCGTGCCGCTTCAATGTTCCGTGCCGTTCTCGGATGTGCCGGAAAAACTACGGGAATGCGCTGCGCAAACTGGGCGATGACATCGAGCGTGCGCGTCAACTGTTCTTCGTCGTCCACGTTGGATGGGCGATGGAGCGTGAGGACAGCGTAGCCCTGTGCTTTCAGACCCAACTCCGAGCGCAACAAGGATGCTCGCGATTGTTCTATGGCACTGATAAGGGAATCAATCATCAGGTTACCGACGAAGAAGACCCGGCCGGGGTCGACTCCCTCGTTGGAAAGATTCCGGTTGGCGCTTTCTTCCGTAGTGAAGAGAAGATCTGACAGGGCATCGGTCAGGATGCGGTTGATCTCCTCTGGCATAGTCCGGTCAAAGCTACGCAATCCCGCTTCGACATGCGCGACCGGAATCCTTTCTTTTGCGGCTACCAACGCGCATGCGACGGTCGAGTTTACATCGCCCGCGACCACCACCATGTCGGGGCGATCGCGCTGCACAAGCTCACCAAACCTGCGCATAATATCCGCGGTCTGTACGAAATGCTTGCCTGGGCCGACTTCCAGGTTGTAATCAGGCTGCGGCAGGCGCAACTGATCGAAGAAAACCTGCGACATGCTGTAGTCATAATGCTGGCCGGTATGCACCAGAACCGGCTCTATTTCTTTATGCAGACGCAACTCGGCGAGCAGCGGGGCGATCTTCATCATGTTCGGCCTGGCGCCGACGATGCTCATGATTCTCAAGCGGTTGTTGCCCATCCTGCCCTTTTGCCTTACGCCTTGGCCCAAGGATATAGCACGGGCATCTTGACTCTGATCTGTTCTAATAATTCCATTTGGTATTGGCAAATGTGCGGGATTTCCGGCGTACTGGCGTTCAAGAACAGCAACTTTGAGGTGACGACGGCCTCATTTGAGGGGGTCTACTTGATAGCGCGGGCAAAGATGTACCAGCCAACGTATCTGCCTGCAAGCTCAGCCCAGGAAGCAGGAATAAAACGCCGCAATTTGCCGAAATCGGTAGGCGTAAGATGTTGCACCTGAATTCGAACGTCCCGGAAATCCTCCAGTATGTTTCGAAGCTGACTTCTTGAATACGTCTTCACCAGCGGAACGGTCGTGATGCCATCGGCGCCAGACTCGACCAAGGACATCAGACCTTTGTATCCCAGTCGACGCAGCTTTCCGCGCAGTAGGCCATTCACAATGACTGTGTAGGCATGAAAGAAGCTGTATTTGTAGTACATGGCAAGGATGAACTCGCCGCCCGGCTTGAGTACGCGATGGCATTCCGAGATGCTCCGTACCGTGTCATCAGTGCAGTGTAAAACACCAAAACTATAGACCACATCAAAGACATTCTTATCGAATGGAATAGCCGCGGCTGGAGCCTGCTGCAGTTGGACATTCAGACCCCGCGCAGCAAAATTATGCGCGGCGAGACTGAGGTGGCGTGGAGTTATATCGATGCCCGAAACATCTGCACCAGCCTTGGCAAACTGTACAAGATCCGTGCCCTGACCAACACCGACCTCGAGAACTTTCTTGCCCCCATATGCACCAAAGTTTATAAACTTGGGCATCCAGGGAGCGTAGTTCTCATAGCGATTTTTTTCAATGGCTTCGAAATAGGAAAGGTTGGGCTCATCTAGCCCGACAAGTGCCCCGCACGGATGATTGCTCCACTGCTGGATTGCAGCATTGTTAGCTGCCGTGAGGTCAAGCTCAATCATGGCGAGATTGTACTCCTGGGCGGTTCATCACCCTCACCAACCTTAAACGGTCTTCCCAGCGGCGAGTGCTAGTAATGCGATGCGACATATAAGATACAGAACGCCGCCGTCAAAAGTCCGAAATAAAAAGAAAGCCGCAACGGTTTAGAGGATGCGACTCAACAGTTGAAAAACCAACGCTAAATTGCGGCCAGTTTGCCCAGTCTCGATTGATATCGCGCTCTGCATAGTTTAATGGCTGAATACAGAAATCCGAGGCAGAGAAACGTAAGCAAGTAGGAGGCCCTTGGAACTGCCACGATTGCGTTCATTGCACTCACACCCATCGTCAAAACAAGCGCAGCATCGAGCCAGACGAGTGCACTTTCAGTGAACATCAACCGGCGAGCAGGATAAAGCAAGATCATGGCGAGAAACATCACGATGCTCGCTTTAACCGTCAGAAGTCCTATCACCAACATAGGTTTCCGCTTCACGATGCTCCACACTTCGTGTTTGATGATCGTCTCATACCTTGCGGATGCGTATGTTGCGGTCGGATCGATTGAACGAGCCTTATCACCCGCAACAGCATCTCTGTACTCTGACACTTCAGAATTAGGAATAAACCCCAGACCTATGTAGAGCGTATGCCACAGCACATGGCTGTCTGGTGCCGTTGCCGTTTCCCCGACCTTGGCGAGCGCGGCGTCACGACGTGCGATCAGAGACCGTTCAAAAACAACGGATGGAATACATGCCAGAATTAAAAGCAGGCACGGTACGAAGGGTCTTTGGATATGCCGCCGGATAAAGAACATTGCAATCAGAAAAGTCATGCAAATCGGCATTGTTCCAACTCGAACCAAGGAGCACCACGAGCACGACAATGCGAGTGTAGCTGCACCTACTGTCAACGCATGGGGCTTTCGAGCAAGTGCAAAATAGAGGAGCCAGGGAATCCCCGCTATCAACGGAGAGATCTGAAACGTATACTCGTCAGCTACCCGCGCCTCTGCAAGGCCGAGGCAAAGAAAGATAGCAGCGCCTATCCAACGCAATCGTCGATCGGGATTTAGCTTCCAAAAGGCGGCATAACCGATAAAAAGTCCCCCGGCGATAGTTAAAAAGATAGTGATGTCATAAGTGGCTGCAAGGGACAGACCGGTTAGCCGTGAAAGGGTTGGTATTAATTCCAAAATGCCGGGGTCGTCTCCTCTACCGGTCTGGAAGAGATGGTAGCCGTCGAACCCAACGGTGGCAGTCCCTGTGCACTGATAACCTCTCGCTGCCTCCACCATCGCGGCATAACGACCCGTCATTAACCTGAAATGAGTAGGGGCCTCACGAAGGCGCATGAGAGCGGCGTCACTATCGTGCATCTGATTCGAATGGCGGCAGTCGGCGGGGTCGTTCTCAGCAGCTTGGTTTAGGACCAGGCAGTAAGCGGACGAACAGTTGCCGACTATCACGATCCAAGCAAGAGCGAATGCGAATACAGCGAGCTTGCGTAAGAGAAACGAGCGCGAGCTGAGTACCATAGTCTTCTCTGTAGCTACCATCGATCCCAGGTTAAGGGCATTCATCTCGCTTTGGCCTGACACTACTTGGACAGAGCCGGCCCCTTTGAGTCTTTCGAGGAGAGCGGGGAAGAAGTGGGCGTGGGGCGAGTTATCCAGGTCGATCCAAACGCGCATTTTGCTTCCCGGGAGAATCATAATTCAACCCGCCTGACAAATCTCGCTAGCTGGCAATGCGGCCCGATCAGTCAAAGGGCTAGCCAAGAGCAAGTTGGCTAGGGCGCGCAGCATCCAGGCTTGCCCCCACTGCCTGTAGAGCGCGCGGTTGGTCCAATAGCGATTTCCCTGGTAGTAAAACGCGCTATCGGGAGCCGCCATGTTTCTCCTCGTCCAGCGCAAGGTCCACTGGGTAAGCTCCGGGGGCTTGCAGGTCGATGGAAGAGAACGCGAGGGCCCTCGCCGCATGGGTGAGTGTCCCAGAATTCGCGGATCGCCTGCGCGGTCACTTCGTCCAACACGCACAGGATTCCAGGATTATTCTGGGCTGACGGTCGATGATTTACCGCCGCCCAAGCCCAGAGCTACGCCGACAACAGCTCCAGCTGCGAGGGCCACGATGACGATGATCTTCGTTCTATCGTTATGTTGGGGCAGGGGCGCGGGGGTGGGGGCATTGTTCGCCTCCGGAGGGGCTGTAGCTTCTGGATTGGCGCCGACTTCTGGTCCCGCACCATTGGAAGGAATGGTTTCACCGGAAGGTGTGGGTGGGGCCGTTGCGGGAGTGTTCCCCGCGGGAGTATTTCCGCGTATCTCGCTCATCGGCATCTGGTGAATATCGGAGACCGACATCACCTTGGAAGCTCCCGCCGCGGCCGCTGTATCGAAAATGCTGCCTGTAACCTCTACCGACGCTCCAACCAGGTCGTCGAGATCCGGGCCTTGCAGTTCGTAAGTAACGTTCGTCGCTACATCGGTCAGCAGGAAATGCCCATAACGCCCTGGATGGTCCTTACGCAGAACGCCATGCAGCGTCAGTTGTACCCCTGTTGGGGGCGGTGCGGCTTGTCCCACGGTGGTTGGGGTTGAATTCTGCTGCGGTGGCGTTGCGTTTGCGTTCTGCGGCGAAGCCTGGACGACAAAGCTGAGTACTTTGCCCTGCTCGAGTCGAGCCACGAGTCCGCCCGCTGGATTGCGAACCTCAGCCGATCCGCCCTGTGCCGCTACCTTAAGGTGAGACCTGTCTTGCAAGTCTACAAAGACCGCGCCTTGGGGAGACAAGGAAGATACCTTCAGCCCATCCGCAACCAGTGCGTGGGCGCCACGCTGGATGGCTCCTCCGCGCTGCAGGACGGCATATTCGCGGTAGACCTTGACTGCGGAGCCCGGCTGAAGGAGTAAATTGGAGCCTCCGGGAAACATGAGGTCGGAGGTTACACTGCCTGCCTGGACCACACTTCCCTGAAACAGGGTCGAGTTGCCCTGAACAGCCACCCCATCGACCTGTGCCTGTCCGTTGGTTACGACAAAGCCGACACTCGAGGGCGACGCAGCCACGCTAACCAGGCAGCTGGAGGTGAACAGCGCGATGGCGGACTGTAGCTTTAGGAGCATTGGTGCCTCTGGGGAGAACTGGCCGCAATTGGCCCAAGTTTATCCTCAGGGGCGAGCGGTTCGCAATGACATTCATGGCACACCTTGAGCACTTGCACTGTCGCGCCGCCGTTACGAAGACCGCCTATAGGCCCTGGGGCGTATTGACGATGCCTTGCACCGTGAATGCCGAAGTGACGGTGCTAGATGGGCTTTCGCCGCAGGGATGAGCGTCGCCAAACCCACGGATTGTCTGCTCCGTCATTTCGCGCATAACAGATCCTGGTATAGGGTATAAGCTCAGTATCTACGATGTGTGGCATTTCCGGCGTACTGGCATTCAAAAACAGCAACTTCCAAGTGACGGCGGAATATCTTGCCCGCATGCGGGACACGATGATTCACCGCGGTCCTGACGGTGCCGGCCTATGGGTTTCAGCGGATCGGCGGGTGGGGTTGGCGCATCGACGTCTCTCCATTATTGATCTTTCCAGTGCTGCATCGCAGCCCATGAGCAACGCGGACGGCTCGCTACAAATCATCTTTAACGGTGAGATTTACAACCACGCAGAGATCAGGCGCGAGCTTGAAGAAAGCGGACGACGTCACTGGAGAACCGATCATTCCGACACCGAGGTAATCCTGCAAGCCTTTGAGGAGTGGGGCATTGCCTGTCTGGAAAAATTTCGTGGCATGTTTGCCATAGCTCTCTGGGACGCAAGGACCCGCCGCCTCTGGTTGATTCGCGACCGGATCGGCGTCAAGCCGCTTTACTACAGCATTCATCACGAGCGGATCACCTTTGCATCGGAAATCAAGGCTCTTCTTGAAGACCCCGACCAGCCGCGAATGGTCAACGAAGAAGCGCTCTTTGATTATCTCTCGTTTATCACCACCCCCGCGCCCGACACACTGTTCGCTGGGATTCACAAGCTTGGGCCTGGGTCCTTCCTGACCATCGACGCGGACGGGAAACGGCGCGAGGAGCGGTACTGGGATGTTCTTGATTACACCACACCACTCATGGGCCATTCAGAAGAGGAGATTGCTGAGCGGCTGATGGCGGAACTCCGCAATAGCGTGGCTCTGCGTACCGTGAGCGACGTGCCGGTAGGAGTTTTTCTGTCTGGTGGGATCGACTCCAGCACCAACGCGGCGCTTTTCTCCGAGTGTGCCGCAGGAAAGGTGAAGACGTTTTCGGTAGGATATGACCAGGACTATCGGGGCTGTGAAAGCGAATTGCCGCTAGCGAGAGAATTCGCAGCTCACATCGGATCGGTCCACCACGAACGGGTTCTCACTCAGGCGGACTTTCTCGACTTCCTGCCGCGCATGATCCGCTTGCAGGATGAACCTATCGCCGATCCGGTTTGCATGCCGGTCTATTTCCTCTCCAAACTGGCACGCGATCACGGGGTGATTGTCGCTCAAGCGGGGGAAGGGTCGGACGAGCTTTTTTGGGGTTACCGGCGTTGGAAGGTGATCCTGAATCTGATTCGCTGGAACAACTATCCGTTACCGCGTTTCGCGAAGAAGCTGGGTCTGCCCCTGTTGAGCGCGCTGGGTAAATCGACAGGCGTTCCATACGAGCTACTAAGGCGCGCAAGCCTGGGCGTCCCTCTCTTTTGGGGAGGCGTGGATGCCTTCTCTCAGCGCGCCAAACTCGATATACTTTCGCCGCGCCTTCGACTCCGTTTCAAGAACCAGAGTTCGTGGAATGCGATACGCCCTTTGCATGAGCGATTTATGGAGAAGGCGTGGGAAAAGACTCCAGCAAAGTGGATGACTTACATTGACCTGAATATGCGCCTGCCGGAACTGCTGCTAATGCGGCTGGACAAAATGGGTATGGGCGCCGGCCTCGAGACCAGGGTTCCATTCCTCGATCACAAGTTTGTGCAACTTGCGATGAGCATTCCGGAAGCGTCAATCACGCGGGGCGGCGTATCGAAGCACATCCTGAAGAAGGCTGTTCGGAATATCATCCCAGACCAAATTATCGATCGCAAGAAGCAGGGGTTTGGGGTGCCAATTTTCCACTGGTTTCGGGGGGCCTTCGGTGAATTTGCCCGGCGCGAGCTTTTGGAGTTTTGCGACAAGACCGACTTCCTGGATGGAGCTGCAGTCGTGAAGCTCATTCAGTCCGGCCGCGTGTGGGATGCTTGGTTTCTGCTGAACTTTGCTTTGTGGTGGAAGGAGTTCATTGAGGGCAACAGTATTTCGACGCCGAATCAGCTTCACTTGCCGCTCGAGAGTTTAAGATCCGCCGTATAACGGCGCTTTGTTTCGCCATGGTGAAATCAATGCTTGCCTTCGAGCGTCTGGCCCGATGGTTAGGCTAGTCCTTGGTAGTCAAGGGCCAAGGTCGTCAATCCCAAGTAAGGAACTTATATCCCGCTATTGGCATTCGCGCATTAGCATTGCAAAGTAATTCTGGATGTCGACGCCATGATCACGAAAGAGGGGCCTGCTTGCAGGAAGGTCCTCGCTACCAGGAATGCATTACTTATATCTCCGATAGTGTTGGCTCTTTTTATGGCCACGCTCACACTCTGGATTCCGGCGTACTGGCCAGTCGCCTTCTTCGAGATATCTGTTTTGCTGATTGCGGGAGTAGCCGTTTTCCTGGGTAGAGTACCCGATCCGGGAACACACCTCCCCTTATTTGTTTTAAGTTTCATCGTTTTATGGGGTTGTTTCCAGCTGATCACTGACGTAACCATCAACCGCTTTGCCACGGAGCGCGCAACCCTACAGTGGATGACCTGGGCGGCTGTCTACTATGCTTGCGTTTCTTTGTTGAAGGAAGAAGGCATGGCTAGAAGCATGCGGACCGCCATGGTTTGGTTTGGATTTGCGGTTTCGGTGGAAGCGATCCTCCAGGCATATCTCTCGCCGGGAAAGGTTTACGGTTTATTCCCCACCGGCTACCAGGATTTCGTGATGGGGCCGATTGTCTATCACACCCACTTCGCCGCCTTCATTGAGGTATTGCTACCCATTGCTCTCTTTCTCGCACTCACCGAAGCAGGGCGCCGCTACACCATGCTGGGTGTTTCGGCCGTGTTGCTGACGGCCCTGGTCGTCAGCGCTTCGCGCGGTGGCCTGGTGATCGCCGGTGCTGAGGTCATCGCCGTGTTGGTTCTTTCGCGTCTCCGCAAGCCCCCCGGCGGCCCGAGAATCACCCTTCTGGCGTTACTGCTCGTCGGACTTACGACTGTACTGACTGTAATTGTAGGATTTGAAACAGCGTCGCAGCGATTTTCCACGGAACCGCTGAGTGCCGGGCGCCTTCAGTTCGCCATCTCCACGTTGCACATGATCGCCCGGCATCCGTGGGTCGGCTGGGGATTGGGCTGTTGGCCGTCGGTGTACCCAGCCTTCGCCACGTTCGATCCGGGAGCAATCGTCAATCAAGCACACTGCGACTGGTTGCAGTGGATAGCGGAGGGTGGGTTGCCGGTTGGCATTGCCATGCTCTCGCTTGCTCTGTGGGGGGTAAGGCCGGCGCTACGGTCGATCTGGGGAATCGGCGTGATCGCAGTCTTCGTTCATGCAGCGTTCGACTATCCGTTTTCGCGTCCGGCAGTCGGCGCTTGGCCAATTCTGATGCTGGCTATGGTAGCAGCCGCTCAGCAAAGCCATCATCCAAATGCGTCTACTCAGGGCTAAGGTTCAATTACCGACAGTCTGCCCGGCTTCGATAGAGCAGCCAGCGAATCCCTGCAGTTCGGCGCGGGCAATTCGCGACTGCACCTGATAGATTACGCCGAGTATCAGAATGTAGAAGAGATTGATATCAGAGAAGTACACCGTGGCATAGTCCATACCAATGAGCAGATAGACGAGCACGCAGTAAAGAAAGGCCAGCCAGCCGAGCGGAAAGGATTTACGGATCCTCCACATCGCCCGCATGAGAAAAGCTTGCGAAGAGCAATAAAGCACTAGTCCGAGGATGCCTTGGTCAGTAAGGACCGTCATCAGGATGTTGTGTTGAAAAGTCATCGAGTCGATGCCCCGCCATCTGGCCATGTACCGCGTATTCTGAGAGGCAAAGTCGTGATACTGAGCAAACCCAACCCCTAAGAACGGGTATTCACGAAAGACACGCAGTGTCTCCTGGTGCTGAGCTATTCGCTGATAGAAGTTATCCGGGTTCGAGACCCGTTCCTCGTAGAGTAGTGGGTCGAGCGCTTTTGTGGCCAGCGTGGCCAACAGGACCAGCGAGAAAAATGCTACCCAGGCGCGACGGGAGACCATGCGGTCTCTCACGCATGAGTCGATGATGGCGATAGGAAGAAGCGCGACGATGAGGCCGCGGTTGAGTGGAAGCAGCGCTCCTCCAAGTGCCGCCAGACATCCCGCCTTATGAAGTAGCGTAAGCCAAGTGGACCGATCGCTCGAGGTAACGCGCCCTGAATACAGGATGAAGAAGAATGTGAGGATCGCCACTACCGATAGAACTACCTGTTGCTCAAAAGGGCCATCCGCTCGCCTAAGGTTGGTTTGGGTAAACAGTGGTTCTGATCCCCCCCAGGGGAACAGGTCGATACCGGTCGTCAATTCAAAAAGCCCGGTGGTAAAGAGACCCAACGCAAGGATGCATGCACAAATGTGTAACTTTCGAAGGTCCGCGATTACGGGAAAATAACGGATTGCATATAGACCAAAAAGAGCAGGCATCACCATCCCCTCCACCAACAAACGGTAAAGGCTTAGGTCGTGCGATGTAGCGTGCAACGCAATGGAGAGAAAGCAGACCAGCAGGTAGAGACCCCAAATATAGGCGCTGATTAAGACATCTTGCGACAGTGGGACCGCCACTAAGCCCTGCCGCGAGACAATAAGCATTTCAATGACAAGCATTAGGATTAATGCGCGGTCCACAGTGAAGATCGGCCGGTCTTGCGGGAACGAACAAAGGGAATAACAGTAAGGGTAAAATGCAACCCATAAAGGAACTACGTAGTGAAACTGACCTCGTACGAAGACGATTGCAATCCAAAGCAGAATTGTCCACACCACTATGCCCACCACACCTACCCTCGTAGGGGCCAGTGGGAGCACGAGGCAAAGCGGAACCAAAGATATCAAGGAGACGAGTAACCAGAACAGCGGCCGAACCATAGCCGACTGCGAATTTCTCGCTGCCTCAAAGCCCCTGAATGATTCCATAGTCATGAATATCCGCAAGAAAAAATGAGAGCGTGTGCCCTTCCATTACGAATTGAACAGTCTTTCCCTCACGCTAAGAGCGCGGAGCAGAATTCTGCTGATAGTCGTCGACCGACTGGTACGCAGCTCCGGCATCCAAATTCACCGTCTTTCTTGACCGAATTGCTTCTTCCACAGCGAAGGTTGCTTCGGTGACCTCAGCCAATTCCAAGAATGGGATCGGGGCGAAGTTGCTCCGCTTCATCGCTTCGATGGTTAGCTCCAGCTCTCTACGATGACCCTTGTCACGGCGGCCCTTCGATGTCTCCGTTTTTCCATTGCGCGAAAGAGACAAAGTCTTGAAGTCGTCGATACAAGCAATCCCGCCTTGGCAAAATACCTCGAAATACTCCTTGCCTACCGTTCGGTCCCCATTGGCAACGTACAAGAGATTGGCCACCGAGCCGTCCTCAAACCCGATGGTGACGCTGACGTTGTCGCGGCTGTAGCGTCGAGCGTCCGGCAAAGCGGTGGCAGTGATCGTCTGGATGGCGCATCCCACAACGGCCCGAGCCCAATCGACAAAGTGGCACAATTCACCAACGATCCGACCCCCATTCTCCGGTTCCTGAATCCAGCTTTCTCGGGGGATGAACCCAGCATTGCAGCGGATGTGTACCAGCATAGCTTCGCTGCGGCCGGCGAAGAAGGCCTTCAGTCTTTCCGTAAGCGGCGAGAAGCGGCGATTGAATCCCACCATGAGAAAAGGCGACTGACCTTCTGCCAAGGCTTTTGCATACGCCGTTCGCACCGTCTCTAGTTGCTCGCGATTAATCGCCAACGGTTTTTCGACAAAGACGCACTTATTCTGTTCGAGAGCAGCTTTTACATAGCCGGCATGGCTGTCGTGCCGGGTCAGAATGAAAACTGCGTCCACTTCTGGGTTGACGATCAGATCGGAAGGCGACTCAGCGATCCGAAAGCCGAACCTGGTACGAGCCGACTCGGCGGCGGCGCCCGTGCTGCTCGCCACAGACTGCATGACCACAGGTGCGGGGCGGAGAAAAGGAAAGATGATCCCACTCGCAAATCCACCCGCGCCGATGCATCCCAAGCGCAACTTGTCTCTCGTTCTCGTTTGCGAAATCTGCGCCGGAAGGGACGGCTTCGCCGGCGGCTTTCCATCCGCAGGCACATGGTAATCGATAATCCCCGTGTAGGCCCCAGCCTCTACCGCTGCGTATGCCCTCCCGCCCTCCTCGACAGCAAAAGACAGAGCGATCAAAGGATCCACGTGCAACGCACCGGAGGCCAGCAGATCAAGAAAAGCCTCCATGTTCCGGTTCTCCGTCCAGCGCACAAACCCGATCGGATAATCGTGGCCGCCTTCTTCATAGCGAGGATCGTAGCGGCCCGGGCCGTAGGAGCGAGACATTGATAACGAGATCTCTTTCCTGTACATGTCTTCGCGCGAAACGCCCATGCCGACGTCTCCCACCACAGAAATCCGCCCGCGATCCCGCAGTAGCTTTGCCGCCAATTCCAGCGGTTCGGCCGACTTGGTCGCCGCGGTGATCAGCACCGCATCCACACCGTAGCGTGAGAAGGACGCAATAGCACTCTCGAGCCCAGGGTCGCTGGTGCTCAGTCCGAGGTGGGCACCCAGGTCGACTGCTGTCGCAGCCCGTTCGCTCGAAAGATCGATCGCGATCACGCGGCACCCGGCAGCGCGCAAAACCTGGATCGCCAGAACGCCCACCAAGCCCGCACCAATCACCGCCACCGTCTCGCCAAAGGTGACGTTGGCTTGGCGAACTCCATGTACAGCGATGGCGCCGATCGTTGTCAGGGAAGCGGCCTGGAGGCTGACATTGTCGGGAACGTGCACGGCAAGATTTGCGGGAACGAAGTTGATCTCGCTATGGCTCGCGTATCCCGCGCCCGCGCAAGCCACGCGCTCGCCAGGCCTAAACCCTGCTGCATTCGCATCGAGCACAAGGCCCGAGCAGGAATAGCCCAGTGAGGACAAGGTCTCCAAGCGAGCCTGCACTCTCTGATGAGCAGCCTTCATGCCATTCGACCGCGCGTATGCGAGCATCTTCTTCACCAAGTCAGGACGCGCCATAGCCTTTCCCAGCAGCGACCTTCGGCCGGCCTCAACCGAAGCTCTTTCCGTACCCGCGCTGATTGCTGAAAAGGCCGTACGCACTAGGATTCCTCCCTCCCGAAGCTCTGGAGCAGGCACGTCATGCACGGCAACCTCGCCGGACTTCATGTCCTCGAGTAACGCGCGCATGGCACCTCCTTCTGCTCCGCCTCGGGATGGGAATAGGGTTGCCCCCGCAGGAGTGAGAGGATGAGCTCCGCCAGCTGGCGCGCTCTTTCATCCCAGGTACCATATTTCACCACTGCCTGGCGCTGCGCCGCCGCTGCGGGGGTATCATTCCCAAGCGCAGATTCGATTTGCTCGATAAACTGCTGCGTCCCGTGATAAAAACGCAGCCCCGGAGTCTCCAAATATTCGTAAAGCGGCGCCATCACCACTGGTTTGCCCGTCGCCAGATATTCTCGAATCTTGATCGCACTTCCATAGCCGGTAAAGGTGTTGTTCTCTCGCCAGGGCAGCACGCAGACATCGAATTGCCGGATGTATCGCGGCAGTTCGCTATAGGGCTTCGATCCCAGAAAGTGGATGTTGGGAGCGGTAATCCTCACCAGGTTGGATTTGAGGCCGAGCAGCACCCAATGCCAATCGGGGCGCAGTCCGGCGACCTCCGCCATAAGCTCAGTGTCCATCACATAATCCATCGCCCCAAAGTAGCCCAGAACCGGATGTGGGATGCCACTCAGTTCCGGCGCTTGCGGAACATGCAAATCTGAGAAATGATCAAAATCCACCGCCTGTTCGAGGAAATAGCGATTGGATTCTGTCGCTTCGCGAAAGAGCTTGCGACCTGAGTACATCACCACAGCTGCTGCATCTTTCAGTTGACGATCGTACCTGCGGATGACCTGCGCGGATAATGCGCTGTCTTCGTTAGCCTCGTACTTGTCCGATACCTGGTACAGCAGTAGCTTCTCGCCCAAACGTCCAGCCATTTCGGCCGCCGTGGGGATCGCGACCCAAAGGATCGGCCGCGAAATACGCAGCAGCAGCATTGCCGCTCGGAGCTGCGCGACCAAAAGGATTCGGTTGAGCCATCGGCCGATCCGCGATCCGTACAGCGGGAGGTTCACCGGCGTCATCACCCACAGACCCTCGGGGACCTTGCGCAACCAGCGTGTGTAGCTTTTGAGCTTCCGCCTGATCTTGAGGAAAAAATCGGGGTTCGCCATGGAGGGCAGCCCCATGCTGATGGAATTGACGAACAGGACTTTGTTCGTTCTTGCATAGCGCTTGAGGAGATGGTTCTTGGAGTGAGGATGGTGATACCACCAGTCCTCGCCCGCAAAGCAGACGATGCTCTCTCCTTCCAACCGATCGCTCATGCTCTCATTCCCATTCCACTCTGGTCCGTATGCTCACGGGCAGAGACGCTGTGGTACGGATCAGGATACAACTCACCGGCAGGACCGCGCCGTATTCGCGCGAGATCTCCGCCGGTTGAATTCGGAGCGCGAGCCCACTCCCTGTCTCACACACCAGGGTCAGCCTTCGCGGCCCAGCGATCTCGCAGCGCACCGTCTCTCCATTCATCATCTCAGATGAGGCGCGCCACTCGGGGCCGAGCACAAAGCGCAAATCCAGGGAGTGCTCGCCGCCCCCGCTCACCTCGTCCGTCAAAAGCAGCGACTGCTCGTTCAGCTGCACCGTTCTCTTGTGCCCGACACCGAAGCGGGCGTAGCCCTCATGCGAGGCTTGCACCGAGGTCTCACCACCCTCCGTGACCGCGATATCGGACACAGCCCCTTCGTTCCCGCATTGGAAGAGCAGTCGAGGATCGCCGGGGATTGTGTTCTGATCCATTTCATCGATCACCAGGGTGTTGTGCGCCTTGGTGGAGCGATCAAGATTTCGCATCTCCGCCGAACGCGTGTAGCACCGGCTACCGCTATCGCAGAACACTTCATTCGGTCCAAGGCGAAAAACGACAGACAATTTGTCGCAATGGGTATGGCTCCCTCTTCCTCCAAGCCCGTTCGGCATGGCGGCAAAGACGACCGAAGCCTCGCCCGCACGGAGAACCACGAGCCCGGATTTACTAAGCACCGCGATCGGCTTGCCGGCAGCGGCCGGCAGTTCGAGCAGATGCGTCGCGCGTGCATAAAGGGAGCCCGTACGGAGGGAATGGCGGCGGCAGCCCGATTGAATCGCCTGCACAATATCGTCTGGCAGCAGTTCGACCCTGCCGTTATCGCAGTCTCCAAGGTGCGGCAGCCTGCCCGTTTCATCGGCCATGACCGCGATCCATGCAAACATAAGCCGCAGGCGAGCCTCAAACTCCGGTGCGCGCGCGCATCCGCTTCGTTGCTGCACGGCAAAGGAATGCAGGCCCATCTGTGCGACCAACAGGTGATAGCCGGTCGAAGCTTCGCGGTCGCCTCCGTCTGCATAGGTTTGCAGCAGAATCTCCCGCTGAACGGCTCGGGCAGATTTGTTCAGGCGCCGCCGCATGCCCGGGCCGCGGAGATAAGCAGAAAGCGTGGTCAAACCTGCAATGTTGCTTAGATAATGATTGCTGCGCAAACGGAAAGAAAACTCAATATGCTCCTCGATAAAACGAAGGTGCTGCCAAAGAGCGGCGGTCATCTGATCCAACCATGACCCTTCCGGTTCGCTAAATGGCCATAGCAACTCCATCGTGAGACAGAGGCTTATCCCGCGCAGAGCTACTTCCATGGCGATGGTCCAGTTCACACCGGTGCCCAGCGGGTTGTTCACGATCCAATGGGTAAGTAAGGATTTTAGGGAGTCGCGGTATTTTTTCTCGCCAGTCAGGGTCCATGCTTTGGCGACAACCGGAGCGAACTGCAAACGCGAGAGCTCCCACGGAGCCTTGACATCTGATCCGTCGTGGCGAACGATCTGCATGTTTCCGGAAGCCTCGAGCGGCCAGCGTATTCCAGAAACCCAATCGCAATGCCAGTCCGGTGCAACTCCGAGAGGTGGGCATCCGTACCCCATCAACGGATACTCTCCTCGCAGGACTGCGTCCGCATAAGCAAGAATGGACGCTCGCTCCTGACTGGAAGCAAACTCTGCCTGTGATTCGAAATAACCGATGGGATGAAAGCGAACGCGGCAGGATCCCGGCCCGTTCAGCCGGAACAGCCACTTACGAATAGCCCGGACACCACGCCATGCTGCTTCTCCTATAAGGACGGGCAGGGGCTCCTGGCGTAAAACGCTTGCGACGCTGTGTAGCTTCACTCCGAATGTCCTTTATGAGGAGTTGAGCACAGAAGGGTTTTCCTCAGCTGTGGGCCTCTAGAGTTGCGGCCGTGGCGAGCATGTCGTCCAAAGCGCAGGCCACATTCCGCGCCCAGGAATGTCGTTCTACGGCTGCCCGCCGAGCCGCGGAGCCAAGTGCTTTGCGCTTTTCCGGGTCGAGAGCAAGCTGCAAAATCCCCTCTGCAAGCTCCTCCGGATCGCCCGGCTTCACCAGCCATGCGGTATTGTCATGCTCCAATACTTCGGCGAGTTGTTCAAGCCGGCTCGCAACGATACCCTTGCCCATCGCCATGTACTCGAAAAGCTTTGTGGGCGAACCAAAGAACCGGCTCCCGTCGGGCATTGGAATATGGGGCGAAACCAGGATGTCCGCGGCATCCAGATATTCGGCAACCCTCCCCCGAGGCACCAATCCGGTAAAGATCACTGCGCCATTTTTCTCGTATGCTGCCAGGGCAGATCTCATCTCTCCATGAAGCAAGCCATCGCCCACCAAAATAAATCGTAGGCGGCACGGCTGCTCGCTGCCAAGCAAGCTTACGATCGCCTGCTGCAATACTTCTATTCCATGCCAAAGGCTGAATGAACCCACGAAACCAATCAAGACTTCATCGCTTTTTACACCAAGTTCTCTGCGCGCTCTTCCGTTCCCATGCCCGGGACAAAAGAAATCTGCATCCACAGCATTGGGATTGACGCGAACCCGATCTGCCTGAATACCTCTCTTTATCAGATCATCCCTGAGGGCGTTGGAAACCACCACGATCCTGGTAGCGGATCGCAATGCCACCGCCTCGCACAATCTGATCCAGCTACGCAAGGGATTAGGATCCCAGTGGTTTGCAATCCAAACTTCCGAGCCGTTGTATTCCAGGATGAGTGGAACCTTCAGGCGTCTTGAGAGGAGAGCTCCGGCGATGGAAAATGCAAAGTGCCTTTGATAAAAAGCGCCTGGAACATCGGAACCTAAATACGTCTGCACGCCTCGGACAAATGCGAAGTTGTAGGAAAGCATCATAGCGCCCCAGAAGAAGTTAGGGCGGCTTTCCGCAGCGACCAACTCGTTGCCAAAAACATCCTGCGCCAGGGCTGTGCCAGTGAAGACGCGGCAGCTTATTCCGGCGTTCTCAAGACCATAAAGGAAACCACGGATGTGGCTGATCGCCCCGCCGCCGGAACCTATGCTCGCCGGGTTGGGAACCAGGTATGCAATCTCCGGTCGCCCCACACCCATACGGGGGGCGGCCGGCACGCGCTTAGGCCACATTTGGAGGTAAATCCACCATTTGAGCAACGTCCATCCATCTAGACCGAGATTGGCGAAAACTCCCGGAATCAATCGCAGGAAAGCTGTGTTTCCGATGGACTCCCAACGCCCACCCTGATCGCATAAGGCGGTCTCTCGACATCGATGCAAAAAGTGGAGGCACTCAACGAGCTGTTTGTGCCTGAATGTCTCGAGAGACTCAAAATGAAAGACAACCACTCGCCCGCGCAAACCACGAAGCAGACGAATCCGCTGCCTGGACGAACTTACTCTAAGCATGCGATGGGGAAATTCTTCGACCCGAGTCCCAGGATAGCGACGGCGCACAAGCTCGCGAGCCAGTTCCGCCTCTCCCGACCAGACACAAAGATAAACTACGCTACCGATTGCCTTTGATGGGCTCATTAGGACTCTAAATCCCTAACGATCCGGTTTGACGTAGTGGTTGTAATACCGCGGGCTGTAGTAGTAATACTGCGAACTCATATCAGCCCGAACCCCATTGAGAACAATGCCAATGATATTAGCCCGCACGCGTTTAAGCTTTTCCACAACGCTTGCCACCGCACTGCGATTCGTCCGCCCCGCACGTGCCACAATAATCACGCTATCCGCCAAAGCCGCGATCTCCAGCGGCTCCGCAAACCCAAGTAGCGGAGGGGAATCAATGACCACCAGGTCATACTCCCGCTCAGCCTCATCCAGGATCGATCGCAACACCGACCCAATCCGGTCCGCCACCCGTCGCGACGACGGGCCAGCCGACAAAACATCGAGATCCGGATAGGCATACGTCCTCTGCACCGCCTCCTTCCAGTGCATCGTTCCATTCACCACATCGGAAAGGCCACGATCGTTGGAAACCCCCAGCTTAATCACCGGGCGTCGCATGTCGCCGTCAATCAGCAGCGTCCTTCGTTGCTGCTGGCTGTGGGCCGCTGCCAGGTAGAGCGCGATGGTCGACTTGCCTTCAGCCGGTGAGGCGGAAGTCACCAAGATGCTCCTGGGGTGATGCTCCAGACCCGCAGACAGCAAAATCGAGCTGCGCAACGTGCGGATGGCTTCATCGAACGCCGCATTCGGCGTCGCCAGCGTCTCCTTGGCCGAAACGCCATTGAACCGAACATCTGGATCCGCAATTAGATCCAGCATAGGCAAAGTGCCCATCGCAAATTTACCCACGGGCAGTGAAGGTAACAGTGGAACCCGCAATTCGCGCTGCAAATGTTCGCTGTCGACCACCGTCGTGTCCAGGGCATCCATGAGGAAAATAATGCTGAGGCCGATCATCGTCGATCCAATCAACGCCAGCAGCGCATTCAGGGTTGTCTTGGGGAACGACGGATAGAGCGCGGGACGAGCGACATCCGCCAGCCGGATCGAACTGCTTTCAAAACTGGCGTTGATGCCGGCTTCACGAATCTTGCGGATAAGCTCCTCGTAAAGCGCCTTATCCGTATCCGCTTCCTGCTTCAGCGCTTTGTACTCAAAGGACCGCGCGTTCATCTGGTCGAACTGCGCCTTCGCCTGGGTCATGTCCTGGCGAAGCAGGCTCTCCCGGTTCACTGCTTGATTGTAATCGACACCCACCCGTTCCACGATCCGCCGCCGCAGAACGTCGACTTCCCACTGCAACTGACTCACCTGTCCGGCGGCCTTCTTATAGACCGGATGAGACGATCCGAACTGCGTCTTGACATCAGCAAACTTCTCCGTCGCATCGTTCAGCTTGGCCTCCAGGTCGCGCAACTGCTCCCCTTGCTCCGATGCTTCTGCTGCCGGCAAGGAGCCGCCCTTCACCGCGTTGTACGCAGCCTCCTTACCTGCCCGATCCACTTCAGCCGCCGTAAGGTCGTTGTCGAGGTGCAGCAGCCGGGCGGAGAAAACATTCGTCTTCTCCTCAGGGTTGATCACGTCGAGGTCTTTCTCGAGGTTGGCCAACGCACCCGCGGAGCGCTCCATCTGGGCCTTCAGCTCCTCTAGCTGCTTCTCCATGTAGCCGGTCATCTGCGAAGCTGCCTGAAACCGGATGTCGTACGTATGCCGTATGTAGCTGCGGGCAATCTCGTTCACTACATCGGCGGAAAGCTGAGGATCCGGCGACCGGTAGGTAATGAGCAGCAAGAACGTATGCAGAGGACGACTGATCTTCAAGCCGTGAAGCTCAATCGGTGCGTCCTTGAGCCGAGAGGAGAGCAGCTTATCGTTCGCCAGCCGCTGAACCGCCGGGGTCATGAGATGAAACTTCTCGACCACCGGACGCAGAACAGCGTCCGATTGCACGATCTGCTCCTGCGTGGTGAGATAGTTCTCCACATCAGCCGAGTTGGCGGCGGCCGTACTCTCCGCGCCAAGAACCGCAGCCGGCGACTGGCGGTCGATGTCTATGACCGCCGTCGATTCATACAGCGGGGTCAATCGCTTGGAAACAATGATTGTGGCGATCACAGAAAAAACTACAAAACCAAACAGTTTCCAGCGGTGCCGCTTCACTACCCACAGGTATTGAGAAAGCGAGGGCCCATGGAGCGGCGCCTCCTTTTCGATCGCCGGAAAAACGACGCGCGGAGGAAACGGCCTGCGCTCCAAACCGCTTGCGCTCTCATCTGCTCTCTCATTTGGGATCGCAATTTCTTCTTTACGCATATGACCGTCTCAGTGCCAGATAATGTAGTCGGTAGCGGTAGCGGTCCCGATCCCAGCTATCCGGTCCAGGGTCTCTGCCGTGAGACGTTTTCCGTTGTTGTCCGGGATGTAAAGGATGTCATTCGCTTGCAGGGGCACGTCTGGCGATTGGCGCTTCATGATCTTCGCCAGCGGGACAGGCACTTCCGTCTTGCTGCCGCCTGGCGATCTGCGATACACATAGGCCACCTTGGCAGAGTAGGGGGTCAGGCCTTCTGAGAGAGCTAGTAGCTGCAGGATCGTGGTTTCTTCATCACTCCTTATCGGATATGCTCCGGGTTTCTTCACATTCCCTACCACGTAGATCTTGAGCGCTTCGGGGACCAGCACCTCCTCGCCCCCATGCAACATCACATTGAGAGCGGGATCGGCATTGTCGATCAGTTTCCGCACCGGTATGGTCTGCGTGATCCGGACCGTCTTCCCGTCCTGTATCACTTCCTTGCTGACGACAATATCGGAGCCGGCGTCTTCTCTTATCCCCCCTGCCCGCGCGATGGCATCCAGCAGCGGAATGGGCCGCGTCGCCTGAAACACCAGCGGATTCTTGACCGCCCCGACCACGTTGACCGGTCGGCTCTGGTACTCCACGATGGTCACGGTCACGATGGGGTCGACCAGCACATTGCCCTTGGTCAGCGCTTTGGCAATCGCCGACTCCAGCTGCGAGGGAACCATACCCCGCACTTGGATAGGGTCTTTGAGCATCGGCAGGCGGATATTGCCGTCCGCATCTACCCGTACGGTGCGTGTCAGTTCCGGGGAATCGTAAACGGAAAGCGCCAGCAGATCGTCGGGCCCAACCGGCTGGGTGGGCAAGTTGGAGTAGGCATACTCAAAATTAGGAGAAGTAGCTCGTTCCGGCTGTTGGGCGTAGATGGTTCCAGCCAGCGCGAAACAGCATAAAGCGGCCAGGCACACACCTACCCGGGCCACAGTACGGCCAAAACGGAGTGGGACCGCTTGCAGAAACCCAAGTTGGATTGCGGCAATTGTGAGCTGCGTCATGACGGATGCGGAGGAACGTCTAATACCAGTTTCTGGCGGGCCGCTGGCAAGTTGCTGGTACCGGTTGCCGCAGTTATACGCCTCACAGTCCCGAATGTCATCTCTCGGTGCGTCCGCCGGGTAGACGATCGATCCCCTCCATTTGCTTTTTCTTGAGTGTAGTCTCACAACCCAGGAGAATCAGCCCCGGAAGTAGAGATTTTCTGCTCCGGGCAATGCTCTGCCGTTGGCGCCCGTGAGTCTGACTTCTTTAAGCGTAAGCTTTCCCTCCACCCGCACCGTCCCCGGCTCCCGCTGGTAAAGCAAAGATAGACGTACGAAGGCAGGTCCATCCGGGGCGGCAAAGCAAGCGTACGCTTCTCCGCCTTGCTCTGCGGAGAGACTCCCTGTTCTGGCCAGCACAGCGCCCGATCGATCGTCCGTCACCGACCATGCAACTCCGCTGCCCGGAGCAATGCCGGTCGTCTGGTAACGCACGGCCAAGGCATATTTTTTACCCTCTTCCACCGGAGCGGTCTGGTCCATCAGCAGAAAACCGTCCGGCTCGTCGCCGGAAAACTCGAAGCCAAGCGCATTCGGGCTTACATTCAGAAAGGAACTCACCCCCTCGACCGTCTTAAGATGCCAGTCGAAGCCTCGGGACATGGGCGAATGGCCAAATCCGCCGTTGGTGATTGCGTCTGTGGAGTTGGCCCCGAGCGGCGAATAAGCTATCTGACCACGTGCTGCAAGCCCGTTCCACAGTCCTAACGCCAGATCGGGACGCTTGTTGGCGACCAGCCAATCGCATACCCCCAGCAGGCTTTGGGTATTGCCATCGCTCTTCGCTGCCAGCAGGTGCGATGCCGCCTCAGCCACTGCCTGCGGATCGCCGCCCTGAGCCATAAGAAAATTTACGAATTCGACTGCGAGCAGCGGCCTTCTTATGTGCAGACGGCCGGCAATCTCCCCGGCATTTGGACTCACGTACCAGGCCAGGCGGAATAAGGGTGCAGCGTCGTCCGGATCCATCTCGGACGCCTTCTGGGCCCAGTACCAGAAACGCGCAGTGTTCTCCCGGCGAAAATAAAAGTTGGCCAGCGACCAGCTGGGAAGAAAGGTGGCATCCACCCTCGCCGCCTGCAACAGAGCCTCTTCGGCCCCGGGTAGATCGTTTCCAGCCTCGGATAAGAGTCCCAGCTGGATCCAACTGGCGGCGTCATAGCGATTGAGTTGCACCGCCCGCTGCAGCAGCGATTTCGCCGCTACCGGATCGAGCGCATAGATCTCATCGGCCAGTTGCGCCGGGTACGCCCCATTCTCAGGCATCCACCGCATGGCCAAACGGGTACTCTCCGGCTGATTACGGCGTGCCGCAAGGTCAGCCACCGCGAAGCGTATGTTCCAGACGACACCCAAAACCAGCGCCGCCAGGCAGCTGGTTTGGATCCCGAGTACGCCCAGCCGTTTCAGGGCAGCCCCCGTCTCATTTGCTTAGTTTGTCAATCTGCCGATCCAGTTCGGAGATCGCGTCAAATGGTTTCGCAAACAGGTTTTCCCAAACGATATGCTGCGTTCCCGCCGCACTATCAAGGTTAATAACGCTGGCCGCGATCAGATCCTTATTGAGCGGAAGGTAGACCGCTGCCAGGCATTTTGTATATTTGGGCGAATAGAAAACGGAATAAACCCGGGTTTCTTTCACCACCGCGGTAAAGGTCCTGCCCACCCTCGCGGTTTGCGCATCGCAATCGGCTTGCGCCTTGCGGGCCAAAGTCTTCTCAGCCGCTTTCTGTTGTACCGTCTGCCCGGGGGCAAAAACGCTCACTAAAAGTGCCGCCATGACCAAGCACGTGCGCATACTATGCAACCTCTCCTGAGAAGCATCCAGGGAACATCCCCATATCATACTGATCGGCGATTGCCGGCGGTTTAGATTGCGGCAGCTTGAGGCTCGAGGCAGGGGTGGCTCTCCCGCCGAATCAGCAGGCCGAGAAGGATCCAGTTGGCGGCGGCCAGGCTGCCATCCGTCGCCAGACTTGACCAGGCCGCCCCGTGCCAGGAGTAGGCAGGGATAAGCCAGAGGTTGAGGCCGAAGTTGAGCGCGGCCGCGCTGAGCTGCGCGCCGGTGCGGTAGCGCTGGTAGCCGGCCCCGGTAAGCGTGTCTCCGGCCCCCAGATGGAGGCTGCGGAAGACCGGCAGCAGGCACAGCCATTGCAGGGCGGAGACACTGTTGGCAAAGCTGCGGCCGATCACGTGAGGAATGATGGGGGCGGCCAGAAACATGACGGCAGCAGCCAGCAGGCCAAAGGGCAAGGTCTTGCTCAGCAGTTTGCCGGTAAACGCAATCGAGCCCCGGGCGCCGTTTCTGCCCATCTGGCAAAAGCGCGGAAATGCGGCCGACTGGAGGGCCCGGATCGGCGTGCAACTGATGTCGATGACCCGATAGGCCATGCTGTAAGTTCCATTCGCTGCAAGCATCCCGTACCGGCTGAGCATGGTCTTATCGATATCGTTGTAAACCGAAGTGGTGCTGGCGGCCACGGAGAAACCGAGGCCCTCCAGGGCTCGCTCTCGAAGCAGGCGAAAGTCGAACTTGGGCCAGCCCAGACGGGTGGTCACCAGGACTAGAGCCATAACGGCAGAGAGGCAAGAGACAAAGAGCGAAGCCATCGCCCACTGGCGTACGGTCGCGCGGTGGAGCACGAGCACCATGCCGGCGGCAGTAGCCAGGCGGGCAATGTTTGTCAGCGAGGTGAGCACGGCCGTAAGCTTGAGCTGCTCAAAGGCCTGGAAAGCCTGGCCGGCAGCTTCCGCGATGCGCGCGCACGTGCACTCGCCTAGGGCCACGAGAATGATGATCGACGCGCTCGCCGGGCCGACCATCCACTTGCCGAAGCGGGCCAGAGCCAGAATCACAAGAAAGCCAAAGCTCAGTGTGGTGATGAGTACGTTGCCCCAATATTGCGGGAAGTCACTTCTATGGCGACTTACCTGGCGGAGCATAACTACTCCTGAGCCGAGCATGCTGTACTGGCTCACCAGCGAAACGGCGGCCGCGGCCCCCACAAGGATTCCATATTGGTTGGCGCCGAGCAGGCGGGCGAGCAAGATGAAGTAACATGCCTGCACCGCGAAGTTGAGGCCCTGGCCGAGAAACATCCAGCTGGCGTTCTTAGCCAGCCGGCTTCGCATCAGGTCGCGCATCAAGCCCTTCTTTGTATCCGGATATCACCTCCATCGGCTGAAAATCGATTGTGCGCCAACCCCATTCCTTCTCCGCCCGGCACCGCGCACACCGACGTGACCTGATCCGGCAAGTAAATGCCACTATGACTGCACGTGGTAATCAATCTGTCTCTTAATGGGACGACTGTGCTTCAGATCAAGACATTCCTGCTCGGCGGCGTATTACTTCGATCAAACTAAAGTTGATTTCCACCGGACATTCTGTCACCTTTTGGCTTGCTACGGACTTACGCGGCGGCAGGCAATTCATCGAAGTCTATTGAAACCACAGGCGGTAGTGCATGGCAACCGACTTTCCTCTCCCCGCTGCAGAGCAGATGGGGTTCCGTCCTTTACCATTCCCAACGCAACCTTCCATGATTCTGCGCGGCGCCATGGGCGTGGCGATTCCCGCGTTGCTCGATTTCTCTTGCATTGCTCTCGCCTGCATCGCAGGCATCTTACTCTATGAGCTGCACAGGCCGTTGGGCGGACGTGGCGCATGGCTGCTGTGGGTAGAGCTTTCGCTCAAGTATGGTGTGGCATTTGTTATTCTCGCCCAGGCCCAGCACCTCTATGCGCAGCGCGCCACCCTGCTCCAGGTAGCAGACACGGCGCGCATCCTGAGGGTTTCCGTCTACGGCCTGACACTTCTCTCGGTAGGCAATTACTTTACCAAGGCCGATATGCCGCGCTTGCTTCTAGCCTATTTCTGGGCGTTGTCCACGCTCCTGCTGGTCATGCAGAAGTACTCAACCAGCAGAATCATTCGCGATTGGACTTCGCTTGCGGCCCACCAGCGCCGGGTACTCATCTGCGGCACAAATCGCGAGACCCGCCGCCTCTTCTCTTACCTGCTGCACTCTCCCCACCTGGGCCAGATCCCGGTTGGGTTTCTGGATGAAAGCGGTTTCGATAACCGCCGTGTCATCTACAGTCACGATTACAATTTAAAACACCACGCACCCGTGATTTCCGAACCGCTCTCGCAATCTCTCCTGCGCTCTCTGAACATTCAAGAGATCTTCGTGGCCCAAACGGTTTCTCAGCCACGCATGCACGAGCTGCTGGCTTTAGCGGGCGCCGCCGGGGTTAGAGTCTCGCTGGTGGGCGCAGGTCACCCCAACTTTGCCGAGCGCTGCACCTCGGTGCAGATGATTGACGGTCTCATGGTCACGACGTTCGACGGCGAAGGTGATCATCCGCTCCCTTACATCATTATCAAGCGGGTCCTTGACCTGCTCTTGTCTTCTCTGCTCATTCTGCTCACCCTCCCCATGTGGCTGGTTGCCGCCATCATGGTCAAAGCCACTTCCCGAGGACCGGTCTTCTTCCATCAGGAGCGGACAGGTCAATTCGGCAGGCGATTTGTCATGCTCAAATTCCGCAGCATGTATATAGACGCGCCAACCTACGGGCGCTCTCCCGAAAGCGCAACCGACAAGCGCATTACGCCCGCGGGAAGGTTTCTAAGAAGAACCAGCCTGGATGAACTCCCGCAGCTGCTGAACGTTCTGAGGGGAGAGATGTCTCTGGTCGGCCCTCGTCCAGAGATGCCCTTTATAACGGACACCTATACGCCGCTCGAGCGCCGCAGGCTCTCCGTCCCTCAGGGTTTGACTGGCTTGTGGCAACTCAGCGGCGACCGCAAGTTCACCATCCACGAGGCGCTTGAGTACGATTTGTACTATATCGAGAACCGCGGTAGCTTTCTTGATTTCGCTATTCTTCTGCACACCTTGTTCTTCTCCATGAAAGGCCTCTAGAGCGTAGTGGAGGGACCTGCTGTGCGCCCTTCCCTAACGAACGGCTGGGCGCCCCATTGCCCCGATTTCCTGTGGAGGCTTGTGGCGTTGATACACTCCATGCGCCTTTCCTTAATGAAAGGCGCACACGCGGAACTCTCTAGCACAGCGTGGCAGAAAATCGGGGTCAAGCCCGGTTTTGCGTGCCCCGGCGTGCCGTGGGGCTTGCGTGGGATAACACAGCACCCGACGCGCCTTTCTTGTCATTAGAAAGAAGCCGGGGGATATGCGGTTATCCTTCCGCCGTGCGAAACCACCTTACATCCAATACCAAGGAGCAAGCACGCGGCCTACACTGCGCACATAACACTTGATAAGTTCGCTGCCCTTGGAGTAATTGTTGTTGTCCCAGCCGCGCACGCCGTCGATGAACGGTTCTTTCGCGAAGCGCGGAACCAGGCGCGCGCCCTGGGCCCGCTTCGGCAAATAATCTCGCATGTGCATCTCGTGTGTCTTGGAGTCAAGATCATCGGCAACCCCGCGAAAAATGCGGTCGTATCCGGTTGAAGTCCAGGCCATCAGGCGCATGTCCATCCAGCGCCTGGGGTGGTCCTTCATGTCCACGTACGCGTCGAAGCCGCGCGGGGCACTGGCGATCATCGAGGCCAGATTCTTCACCGTATATCGGCCCGGTGATCTTCCAGACTACATGGTTCACCCCAGCTTCGATCACCATGATCGAGGCCGTCATGGCGTAATCCAGCAGCTTGAACTCACCGTGGGCGCGGCCCTTTTCTGAATAAAGGTGAACCCCATAGTTGCACAGGAACTCAACCCGCCCGCTTAACCCGCGGGAGGCAACCAACTGCCGCAGAGTGGTTACATCGCTGTCGGAATTTTCGACGAAGACAATCCCGTGCAGCGGACGATCAATCAAGCCAAGGTAGAAGCCGAGCGCTTCGTCGTAGTCCTGTAATCGTGCAACGGGATCGGTGCGCGCCAGGTTCCGCGCATTGTGAGGCGTGATCGTCGCGGTCATCAACAGGATGTGCTTGGTTGGGCTCGGCTGCTTGGCCGCAAACCGTTGCTCGGAACCAACTCCGGCGGAGTCTGACAGCGAGGTCGATCGTGCGCGGAAAATTGAAGAGGCCTTGTGAGAAATAAGACTTTGCATACCGTGCTTTCAGGCGTTGAGATGGCCGGCAATTTGAAATGCAGCAATAACGCCAAGTATGTCGCTGGCGCTTCATGCCATTCGAGCGAGATGGGAGAACTCTTCCCAGACAAATCTAGGAGAGGCAACGCGGAGTGTCCAGAGAATTTGCCGAAGAACACAACCTTGAAGTCCCAAAAAGACACGACAACTTCATGCGCATGCGCTGGTCTCCAGCCGGATCAGGTGATGCTGATCAGCGCCGCGGTCAGTGCGGGGATGAAGCAAGTCGTCTGCGTACCCGCCGGCGTAAGCGTGCCGGGACTGGCGGGGAAGAAGGTACCGTCCGGGTTCACCGTGGCGCCCTGGATGGTAACTCCGGAAGTCGCCGCCAGACTCGCCCCCGTCATCGTTTGCAGCGTCGCTGACTGGATGTTCTGGTTGGTTTCGATAGTGAGGGTCATATTCTGTAGCGTGTCTTTGTTCACCACAACCAGGTTCAAGCCTCCGCTCGCGGTCCTCACGGCATAAGCCGTGGCGTCGACGGTGCCGGCCGAGAGTTGCGTTTCGAGCAGCGTCCCTTGACCAGCGAGAGCAAAGAGCAGCAGACCGTAGTATTCCGGCCGGGCTTCGACCACCCCGCCGTCGTCATCGGCGATCGGGGTATAGCCAGGCGAGCGGCCGCCCCCATGCATGTTGACTCCGGTCGCCCCGCCCAAAGCCACGTCAAAAAGATAATCAATCACCCACAGAGAGGAAGCGTAACTGTTGCTGACGCCGGGAACGCCGCCGTTGTCAAAGGAGTTGCATTCGTCTTATCCGGTAGGGAATGCCCAGCTGCTGGGCCCCCGCATTCAGTATTGCCAGCTCGCCGGTGAGTTGGCTGTCGGGGCTGATCAGGAAGGCGGCGGTCGGGCTCCCTCCGGCGCTGTAGTAGTCGCGATAGTAGTGCTGGGTCAGCAATGTGATCTCGGCCGCCGTAGCTTCCTGGCCGAAAGGCAAGGTCCAGGTGGTGATGTGGTTCCCTCCGGCCACTGCTGGGCCGGTGATGGCTACCTTGGGCGCAGACTGGAGGATCGCGGAGCGAAACATATTCCAGCGCGCAAGATAGTCCTCGAAGGTCCAGTTACCGGCAAAGAAATTACCCGGTACGCCATACTCGTCAGGCTCATTGCCGATTTCGATGCCGAGAAGATTGGAACCGAGAACCGAGACTGCATAAGCTACTTCCTCGGCAGCCTGGGCGGGAGTGGAGGTAGCGAAATTGACCCCGTAGATGCACGGCCAACCGGTCGCTTCCAAAAAGCCGGCCAGAGCCTTGATCTCCACCGGCGTGACCTGTAAGTGGGTTCCCGTAGCGGCAGTCGTCCACATTACCTGGTCGACCGATCCGCCCCCAATGCGAAGAACACCGTCGCCCAGGAGCCGAAAGAGCGCAATCATGTGGCGATTGGACGGATGAAAATAGGAGTAAGTCATCGCCGACTTCTCATAACTCAAACCCATGAACCGCGGCGGAATTGTCCCGCAGGGAGATTGCCGTTACCGTCAGCGAAGCCTGGGCGACAGGACCGGAAATTACCGGCAGGGGACTGCCGGTGGGTGGATGGTAGATGTAGTTCGAAGTGTAGCCGCAACCCTGAACTAAGGCCAGCGCAGCCCACGAAGCTGCTCCCTCAAGGAGCCGGCGCCGGCTTAGTCTCGAACTGTTCCTATGACCCATGATGACCGTAAGTGCTACGTTCTTCGGCAAATATCGTCGCAGAGTTGAGCAGGTTACGATGCAGGCTTCCGTACTGTTCGACTTTGGCACGGCGTATGTCAGGCGGCTGGGCAAACGCCGCGAAGCCGTTAGCGAGAAAAAGAGGCTCCCTTGTCTAAGTGGACTTATGGCGATCGATCGCTGCGGGCAGGTCTCAGTGGTAATCAGATGTGTGCAAAGGGTGACGCCACAGTCCCAACTTGGAACGTGGTTCATGGTCGGTACCGTGTTTCTTGGAGACCACGGTTGCTTTCCACTAGCCGTTCTGTCATCTTCTGCCTAGATTAAAGAACGAACGTAATCACCCGATAGCACTATTGTCTTTCGCATTATCTCCTGTGTTGGCTTCCAAGGCTTGTGAAGTTAGACGGACCCATTGAACAGCCGCATCTTGACTAGGAGATCTCCCCCGCATGAACGGCCTAAGTACGCACCACAAACACGTCACTGATACAGTTGCGTTCCTGGGGCTGACGCTACAGCCCCGCTCGTTGCCGGAAATGAATATGCTGGTGGAGCAAGGGATTAGCGAGCAGCGAAACTGGATTATCGCCAACCATAACCTGCATAGCCTGTACCTTTTTCATCGCCACCCCAAGCTGCGCGAATTCTATGCCCAGGTTCGCTGGACCCATATCGACGGCATGCCCCTGGTCGCGCTGGGCCGGCTCTATGGCTATCGTCTGGAACGCCGCCACCGCGTGACCTTGGTGGATTGGACCTATCCGTTGATGGAGCTTGCCGCTCGCAAAGGTTGGCGGGTCTTCCATGTTGGGTCGTCCAAAGGCTCCGCGGAGAAGGGGGCGGCGCGGTTGCGCAAGCTCTACCCCACGCTGCAGATAGAAGTGAGCGAAGGGTATTTTGACGCGCGCTACGGTAGTTCCGACAATGAGGCCCTGGTGCAGCGTATCAATACCTACGCGCCCGATCTGTTGATGGTAGGGATGGGCATGCCGCGGCAGGAGTTTTGGACCCAGGAAAATTGTGCCCGGCTGAAGGCGCCTGTGATCCTGTCGTCGATCGGCGCCGCGTTCGATTACGTCGCCGGTGCGGTACCGACGCCGCCACGCTGGTCGGGCCAGATCGGACTGGAATGGGCTTTTCCGCATGGCCCATGATCCGACCCGGCTCTTCAAGCGGTATTTCCTCGAGCCCTGGTACATTCTGCTGCTGTTGCTGATGGATTATCCGCGCCACCGCAACGCGGGCAAGCTCAGAACCGACGCGCAGGGACTCAGTTAATCCGGGGGTGCTTATCCATCGCAGAGACTTTATCGCAGCCCTCGGCAGCCTGGGCTTGGCACAGTGGCTCCAGCCCGCAGCAAAGGCCCAGCCGGCAACCCGCTCACTGCAGCAGCTGGCCGGGCAAAAAGGTCTGCTGTTCGGCTCCTGCCTGGCGTTGAAGTATTGCGTGCAGGCCCCTGAGTATCAGCAACTGTTCCTGGCGCAATGCGGCATCGCCACTCCGGAAGTGAATATGAAGTGGAGTTCATTGAGCAGCCAACCCGGGATATACGACTTTGCCACCGCAGACAGATTCGTTTACCTTCTGCGTGCTCAATCATCTCCAGGTGCGGGGCCACACGCTCATCTGGCATGACGCATTGCCCGCGTGGGTAGCGCCGCAACTCGATGCCGAAAACGGCCGCAAGATAATGACAGACCACATTGCCAAGGTGGCCGGACATTTTGCCGGCAAGTTGTATTCCTGGGACGTGGTCAATGAGGTGCTCGATCCGGCAAGTCCACGTCCCGATGGACTGCGAGAGACTCCCTGGCTGCGCAGTTGCGGCGACGATTACCTGGAGCTGGCGTTCCGCACCGCAGCCGCCGCTGACCCCAAGGCTCTGCTGGTGTGGAACGAGACTTACCTCGAAGTATCGAATGGTTTTGGACAGAACAAGCGCACCGCCATGCTGGCCCTGCTGGACCGCATGCTGGCGCGCGGCGTTCCCATCCGGGGAATTGGGCTCGAGGCCCATCTGCGGGCGGAGCAGGCGGCGGTCCTGGGCGACAGCAGCTATGAGGCGTTTCTGGCCCAGTTGGCGCGGCGCGGAATGAAGATCTTTATCACCGAGCTGGATGTGCAGGATGTAACCTTGCCCGCGGATCCTGGAGCGCGCGATCAGGCGGTCGCCGCGGTCTATAAGAAATTTCTAACCGCGACCCTGCGCCAGCCCGCGGTGCGGGGGATTGTTACCTGGGGTCTGGCGGATCGCTTCACCTGGATTGCCGGATACCGCCCCCGTCCGGATGGGCTGCCGGTTCGCCCGCTTCCTTTCGACGCCAACTACCAACCGAAAGCCGCGTATTACGCCATCGCGGAATCACTGCAGTCCGCGCCGCCCAGAGGTTAACCACGACCGCGAACCGGCGACCAACCCCATCCGTGAATCCATTTTGGTTTCATGGGCCAGATACCAGCATGCAGATCGCTAAATATCTCACTCGATCATTTGCTGGGTTTGACGATGAAGGAGTCAACCATGGTTACTGTTTCTGCGGTGATTCCCACTCGAGGACGGCCCTGAACTGCTGCGCCGCGCAGTGCGCAGCGCCCTGGCGCAGACTCTGCGCGACATTGAGGTGGTGGTGGTCATCGATGGCCCGGACCCGGTCACTCATGTCGCCCTGCAAGAGTTGGTGCAGCAGGACTGCCGGTTGCGTGTGCTTGCGCTACCGTGCAGCGTGGGTGGGTCGGACGCACGTAACCGGGGCGTGGAGGCCGCGGCGGGAGAATGGATCGCGTTCCTGGATGACGACGACGAATGGCTTCCGGGCAAGCTCCAGGCGCAACTCGATGCCGTGCGCGCATCGACTGCGCCGGTGTTGATCGGGACCTGCAGAATGATCGCGCGTACTCCGGGCAGAGACTATGTTTGGCCCCGCCGCATGCCGGCCGGCGATGAACAGATTGGCGAGTATCTACTGGCCCGGCGGTCGCTGACCCGGGGTGAAGGTTACATCCAGACGTCGACTTTCTTTGTACGCCGCTCGTTAATGCTGGCGCAGCCGTTCAAGAGTGGCCAGTTGAAACATCAGGATACCGAGTGGGTGCTGCGCATGGGCCGCGTGCCCGGGATCCAGGTGGTATTTGCCGAGCAGGTGCTGGCGATTCATAACATAGAAGAGGAGCGGGTCACCGTAAGCGGCAAGTCCAACTGGCAGTACTCGCTGGCCTGGGTCCAGCGCGACCGGCACTTGTTCACGCCCCGCGCTTTGTCCGGTTTTGTGCTGTACCAGATTGCCTCCGAGGCCTCGGACCAGGGGCAATGGCGCGCCTTCCCGCTGCTGCTGAACGAAGCCCTGCGCCATGGCAGCAGCACACCGCGCGCTTATGCCATCTTCCTGGCCATCTGGCTGCTGCCTCGCCGCCGCCGCCGCCGCTTGCGCGATTGGATGGCGCGCCGCCCCGCGCTCCATGCCCTGGTGCATTCGCTATGAGGATTCTGCAGCTCACGCGCCAGTTTCTTCCTGCCCTGGGGGGCATGGAGAGTGTCGTCGAAGGTTTAAGCGTCGCCCTGCAGCACAGCGGGCACACGGTCCAGGTGGCGACTCTGCGTCTGCTCTTTTCGAGCGGTGCCGTGGCGCCGGCGCAGTCCCTGGAAGCCGGGGTTCCGGTGCGCCGCATGCGTCACTGGGGTCCCCGCCGCTACCCTGTGGCGCCGGCCGCGCTGCGGGCCATCCGCGGTTACGACCTGGTCCACATCCATGCCATCGATTTCTTTGTCGATTACCTGAGCCTGCTGCGCCGGGTGCATCGCATCCCGCTGGTGGTCAGTACGCACGGCGGTTTTTTCCATACCCAGCGCGCCCGGGCATTCAAAGAGTGGTATTTCAAGACCGTTACCCGGCAGTCTTTGGGCGGGGTGGGAGCAGTGGTGTGTGTGAGCCAGCACGATCGCGAGGTGTTTGCCGGGATTGTGCCTCCAGAACGTATCCGGGTGATTGAGAACGGAGCCAACCTCGAGTGTTTCTGGAGCCTGAAGAAAAAGCTGGAGCCCGGCCTGGTGTTGGGCATCTCGCGGCTGGCTGAAAACAAGCGGATAGACAAAGTGCTGCAGGCGATGGCGGCGCTGAAGACTCGCTATCCGCAACTGCGGCTGGAGTGGGTTGGAGCGGATTTCGGCCGCCTGCGCAGCACGCTCGAGCGCCGCGTAGTCGAGCTTGGTCTGGAGGGCCGGGTGCACTTCCATGGCGCCGTCGGGGGCGAAGAGTTACGCCGGCTGTTGCAGCGGGCGCATCTGTTCGTCTCCGCTTCCAGTTACGAGGGCTTTGGGTTGTCGACCATCGAGGCCATGAGCGCGGCCACAGTGGTCGTAGTCACCGCGGTGGGCGCGCATCCTGACGTAGTTCGAAATGGCGTGAGTGGCTGGCTGATCGACCAGGATGCGATTGGACTCGCACCCGCCATGGAACGCGTTCTAAGCATGTCGCAAGAAAAGTTGGCGGAGATGGGGGACGCGGCGCGCGCCGCCACCAAGCGCTTTTCCTGGAGTCATATCGCACCCCGGTATGAGCAACTCTACCGCGAGGTTCTAGACGCGCAAAAGCGTTCACCGGTCCCACTGCCATGAACGCAACCGCGATCAATCAGGGGACAATTGTGGTCTTCCGCATCCAACTCGTGGCGCCCTCCGAGACCTTCATCGTGGCCCAGGCTGCAGCCATGCGGCGGTTCTCGCCGTTCTTCGTCGGCTGGCGCAGAACCGCTGGGCTCGCGTTGCCGGATGGCACCAGCTGGACGGTCGATGGCGGAGGCCTGCGGGGAAAGCTGCGCGAGCTTCGCTTTCGCTATATGGGCCCCACCCGCGAGCAGCTGGCGCGGCTGCGCGCGCGCGCGCCACGTCTGGTCTATGCGCACTTCGCGCCCGACGGCTACGCCGCCATGCAGTTGGCCGAGCAACTCGGTGTGCCGCTGGTGACCGCCTTGCACGGATTTGATGTGACCATGAGCGATAAGGCCCTGGGCGCAACCCGGCTGGGTCGCGAGTATGTGCGCGGAAGGGCAGCACTGCAGAAAAAAGGTGCGCTCTTCGTGAGCTGCTCGGCCTATGTGCGCAAGCGAGGGCTGGAGATGGGATATCCAGCCGATCGCACCATTGTGCATTCCATTGGAGTGGATATCGAGCGCTTTAAGCCGCCCCTGGTCCGGCAGCGAGGGAAGACGGTCTTGTTTGTCGGGCGCCTGGTGGAAAAGAAGGGTTGTGCCAGTCTGCTCGAGGCCATGGCCGAGGTGCAGCAGCGCAGCCCGGCGGTCGAACTGGTGGTGATCGGTGGCGGCCCCTTGCGCGCGAAGTACGAGGCGCGGGCCGCCGAGCTGCGGGTTCGTTGCCGCTTCTTAGGCACCCAGTCCCCCTCCGCGGTGCGGGAATGGATGGCGCGGGCCACTGTCTTCTGCGTGCCCAGCGTGGTCGCCGATTCCGGCGATACGGAGGGCTTTGGCATGGTGTTCATCGAGGCTCAGGCCATGGGCTTGCCGGTGGTCAGCACTCTGAGTGGAGGAATTCCGGAAGCAGTGGAGCATGGAGAGACGGGTTTGCTGGTGACCGAACGCGACCCCAGGGGGCTGGCGGCGGCACTGCTGGTGCTGCTGGAGAACGATGAATTGTGGCAGCGCTACAGCGCTGCCGGCAGGACGCGGGTGGTGGCTCAGTTCAATCTGCTGCGGCAAACGGAGCGACTGGAAAACGTTTTTACCCATTTGCTGGCAAGAGGGTGATTGTGCTTAGCCGTCTCGCCTGCTGCGAAGGGATTACATGCAACGCATTTGTGTTCAAGCAGGTTTCGGTAGCAGGCGAAGTTCTCTCCCGCTACCGGGCAGAGGTTTCCTATGCCGGATAAGTTAGCGTTTCAACCCTCGCACCTCGTCATTGCCGCGCCCGCGCCGCCTGCGGAGCTAACGCTGCGCGAAGTCGGCCTGATGCTGACTCGCCGGCGTGCCATCATCTACGCCAGCCTCTGCGCCTTCTTCCTGCTCGCAATCCTGGCGCTCGCCGCTTCCACCCGCCGCTATCAGTCGATGGGAGAGATCGAAGTGCAAAAAGAGTCCACCAGTGCACTGGGCATCCAGACGGATAGCGCCGATACCCCGTCCGACGCTCTTGAAGTAAACATGATTATCCAAACCCAGGCGCAGATCCTTCAGTCCGATTCGCTCGCCCTGCGCGTGATCGAAGATCTCCACCTGGAGCGGACTGAGGACTATCGGCCGAAATGGTCGCCGCTTGGTTGGTTGTTGGGGCTGCTCGGGCCGCGAGGCGTAGCCGACCCGCGGGGTGCATCGCTTGAGAACTCACCCCACCGCCGCATGCGGGTGCTGAAGGTCTTTCATCGCCGGCTGACGGTCAAGCCGGTGGCCGGAACGCGCCTGATCGACGTGGCCTATTTAAGCCCCGACCCGCAGCTCGCGGCAGCGGTCGTGAACCACCTGCTGCAAGGTTTGATCGAGAAGGGCTATCAGGCGCGCTACGACGCCACCATGCAGGCGTCTTCCTGGTTGAGCGGGCAGCTGGGAGAGCTGCGCGCCAGGACCCAGGAGTTACAGGCGAAGGTGGTGAAGCTGCAGCAGGAGTCGGGCGTCTTCGCCCTGGGCGAGGTCGATCGCGAGGGCCGGGACCAGGTGTATAGCCCAACCCTCGAGAAGCTGCAGATGGCGACCCAGGCCGAAGCCCAGGCACAGTCCAACCGCATCCTCAAGGGAGCGATCAACGATGTGGTGAAGAGCGGCAACGCGGAGCTGATTTCCGGGTTGGGCGGAAGCGCGATCGGCGGCGGTTCTTCCGCCGCCGTCGCCACTTCCCTCAGCTTGATTCAGAACCTTCGTTTGCAGGAGGCGACCCTGCAAGGGCAGTTGCAGGAGCTCTCCGCCAAGTTCGGTCCAGCCTATCCCAAGCTGGCCGAGCTGCGCGGCAACGTGAACGCGGTTCAGGCGGCCATTCAAGTCCGAGGTGGGCCGCGTGGCCGGGCGGGCCCATAGCGACTTCATCGTGGCCGAGCAGACAGAGGAAAAAACGCGTCGCGATTTCAACGCCGACAAGAGCGAGGCGGAAGCACTCAATAACAAGACCATTGAATACCAGATGGTTCGCCAGGAGGCGGACCAGACCCGGTCGCTCTATGACGATATGCTGCGCCACCTGAAAGAGTCAGGGCTTCTAGCCGGTCTGCACTCCACCAACATCTCCATCGTCGACTGGGCCAAGGCCAGCGATAGTCCGGCCAAGCCGGTGGTGTTGTTCTACGTCGTGGGATCGCTGTTCGCCGGTTTGGTCTTCGGTGTCGTGGCCGCGCTGCTGCGCGATGTGACTGACACCAAAATTCACGATCCGCGGGAGATCTCTCGTGAGCTGGGCCCGTTGCCGCTGTGCGTGCTGCCCTACCAAAAGGAGCTGCCTGCCCTGTCTGGTGAATTGAACGGGATGGAGAAATCGCCCTTGCCCGCCTTAGACCGCCCGCACTCCCTGTTTGTCGAATCGCTTCGCTCACTACGCACTTCTCTGCTGCTGTCGCGCAGTGGAGCGCCTCCCCGTTCGGTCTTGGTCACCAGTCCCCTGGCAGGAGAGGGAAAGAGTTTTCTCAGTTGGAACCTGGCCATTCTCTTTGCCCAGCAGGGAAAGCGGGTCTTGTTGTGCGATGCCAACCTTCGTCATCCCTTTCTTCATCGCAACCTGGAGGTTGACCCGGGCACCGGGTTAAGTACGGTGCTCGCCGGCCTTTCCCCCGACCACGGGGCATCCGTGGTGATTCCGGTGTACGAAGTTCCCGGGTTATATCTCATACCTGCGGGACCACTCCCTCCTTACCCTGCGGAGTTGCTGGCGTCCAGCCAGATGGCGGATCTGTTGAAGGTTTGGGAATCGCAATACGATCTCGTGCTGCTCGATGGACCGCCCCTGCTGCAGTTCACCGACTCGGTTGTGCTTAGCTCCATGGTCAACTCTGTGCTGCTCCTCGCCCGCCATGGCAAGACGCCTTTGCCCGCACTGGAAAAGAGCTACCGCATGCTCGAAGACGTGCAGTCCACCAGCGGACGCAAGATCAATATTGTCGTCAACGGCGTAAAAGCGCTGCCGGCTGAAGGATTCGTCCCGTATCCACAACGTGAAAGGGAGGCTGCGAAAGCCTGATGAAACATCTACCGCGGTTCTCGACCCTCTTGCTGCTTCTCTCTTCGCTTGCGGCCAGTTCACCGGCGCAGAAGGAGAGCCTGCTCGATCGGACCCGGCGACCTGCTGCACCTTCTGGTTTACGACACGCCGGAAATGGAACAGCACGCCCGGGTAACTGATACCGGGAATATTCCCTTCAACTTTCTGGGCAACGTCAACGTAGCCGGCTTGACGCCAGAGCAGGCAGCAGAGCTCATCGACCATAGACTCCAGGCCGCCGGTATCATGCTCCACCCCCAGGTCTCGGTGAACGTAGAAGCCTACGCAACCGCAGTACGCGTCGGTGATGGGGGAAGTGCAGAAGCCCGGGACATACGAGATCGACACTCCCCATCAAAGTGGTGGACGTCCTCGCGATGGCCGGCGGACTGACCGCTATCGCGGATCGCCACATTACCATTCAACGCTTCGGCCCGGGCAAGCAAAAGGTCGATTACTACTATTCCAATGCGGGCGAAGCAGCCTTGTCCAACGATCCCATGGTCTACCCCGGCGATTCGGTGGTCGTGTCCAAGGTCGCGGTGGTGTATGTGCTCGGCGATGTGTACAAGCCGGGCGGCTATCCGATAAATACCAATAACTCGAAAATGACCGCGTTGCAGGCCATCGCGCTGGCCGGCTACGCCAACCATACGGCCGCCGTCGGCAAGTCAAGGCTGGTGCGCGAGACTGCCACGGGAGTGCAGGAAATTAACTTGCCCGTGGGTGCGATGCAGAAGGGTAAGAATGCCGGATGTTGCCTTGCTGCCCGACGATGTGGTCTATGTGCCCTTCAGCTTCATGCGTAACCTGGAAGTGAATAGCCAGGGGATTCTCGCTTCCGTTACTTCCGCCGCCCTATACATCCACTGATGGATTCGATCCTCTTTCCTCATCGGGAGTCTGTCTTGGCAACTGCCCCAGCCGCTCGGTCAAATCACGCTCGGAGATGACCGGGAAAAAATGGAAAGGGCCGGCGCACCGTCCGGAATATGGAGCCGCGCTTCGACCTGGGGCCTGCTGCTGCTGTTGCTCTATTTCGCCCTCGACGGCGTCTCGCCGTTTGTCAATGCCCCTACCGCCCTGCGCGCGGTTTCCACCAGTTCCGAGAGCGGGGTTCTTGGCGAGCGACTCAGCAAGCTATGGATGTTTGTGCTCTGCATGATCTTTGTCGCTCAGCGGCACCAGGCCGTTCGTCGCCTGAGCAGTGCAGATGAAGCTGGTGACCAGCTTTCCCTATCCTCGCGCTTCTGCTCTTTCCCGTCTCGCAGCTGGCAACCCGGACCATCAGTTCCGGCGCCTTGCTTCTGGCTGCCATTCTGCTCATGTACTACATCATGTCCCGCTACCCGTTCGATGAGCTACTGGAACTGTTTCTTATTCTGGGCACGGGGACGATCGTTGCCAGTATCGTGTTTGCCCTGGCTCTGCCTCAGTACGGACTGGATAGGATGGGCGGGCATTCCACGGCATGGAAGGGTATCTTCAGCGCCAAGAATTATCTCGGCGATATGGCGGTATTTTTCCTGACCATGGCGGTGTCTTACCGTGGGCGCACCTCGTTTCTCCGTTCCGTTCGCGCTTCACAGATCGTCTTTTGCCTGGTTGCCATCGTCTTTTCCCAAGCAGCGACCGCGTACCTGCTGACCGCCATCTACGTTGTCTATTTCGTGATCATGAGGACGCTGCATCGCTTTCGCAAGAAGGACTACTTTGTTCTATGTATCGTCTTGCTTGGGGCTCTCTCCGTCGCCGCCGTGATGATTGTGGCTGCGCCGGATCTGCTGTTCAGCGTGCTCGGGAAAGATTCGACTCTGACCGGGCGCACCGGGATATGGAGCGCGGCCATCGATTCGATCTCCCGCCGCCCGCTGTTCGGCTACGGTTACCAGGCGTTCTGGCTTGGCCTCGAGGGCGAATCCTATCGCGTGATCCTCGCCGTGTCGTGGCTTCTGGCGCAGGCGCAGAACGGGTTTCTCGACGTCACGCTGGAGATGGGTGCGGCCGGGTTGGCAATCGTACTGCTGGTCTTCGGCTTCGCCTTCCGTGACGCCGGGGTTTGTCTCCTCCGCTCTCGTGACCATGCGCAGCTTCGCGCCGTGGAGTGGTACCTTGCCGTCGTCATCCTGACCCTCATTTGCAACTTCGACGAAAGCTTCCTTTTTGAACCCAAGCATCTTGGCTCGATGATCTTTGTCATCGCCTGCGTGGGCCTCAAGCAGGAGTGGCTGCGTCTGCAGGCCTCGGCTGCGCCCCAGCCCCGGGGGCTCTCCAGTTGAATGCCTGCCGTCCATCGTCGCTGTTCCGCGTTTGCGAAAGGACCGTCCATGAGCGCCAAGTCCATTCCCGAATCCATGCCCGCGCTGCGCGGCGCTGCCCTGCGCGTCGCTTATGATGCCCGCGCCCTCGTATCCGGCGATGGGGGAACGGGAAAAGGCATGCAACTGCGCAACCTGATCGATAGCCGATGGGCTCAATTTCAGGGTTATGCCCCTCCCGCGGAAAAGCAGAGATTGACCGCGGGCATCGTGCAAGGCGGCAACGGCCGCTATCTCATCTGGCAACAGGCCTCCTTGCCCCGCTTGCTCAAACCCTGGAGGCCGGATGTGTTTCTCGCTCCCTACAACACGGCGCCTCTTTTGTTGCCCCGCCGCACCCGGCTGGTGCTGGTGCTTCACGACCTGATCCTGCTGCAGAGCTTCGGGACCACGACCACCCGGGCAAGGATCGTGAACAGTTATCGCCGGCGCCTGATTCCGCTTTCCGTCGCCCGCTCCAGCTATGTGCTCACGGTATCGGAATACTCCCGCGATCGCATCCTGGAGCACTTTCCCAAGGCTCGCGTCATCGTCATCCCTTGCACCATCCCGGAGTCCTGGTTTGTCAGGCCGCGCACTCCGCAGCAGCGCGAGAACTATATCCTGCTGGTAACGGCCCCCCCGCCGCACAAGAACACTGCTCGCGCCCTCAGAGCCTATGCCCGCTATGTCAGCATGGCAGGCGCCGGGGCAGCGAATCTGCGCATCGTAGGCCTTGCCGGCGCGGGAGAGTCGTTCCCTGCAATCGTGCATGAGCTTCGGCTGAACGAGAAGGTAACGTTCGAACCCTTCGTCTCCACCGCCACCCTGCAGTCACTCTACCGCCGTGCCAAAGCAGTTCTGGTCCCATCGCTGTTGGAGGGTTTTGGCATTCCCGTGCTCGAAGGGATGGCGTCGGGAACCCCGGTGATTACCTCGTGCAGCAGTTCCCTGGCCGAGGTCGGTGGGGAAGCCGTTCAATATTTTGACCCACTCGATGAAGCCTCGATCGCCGCATCGATTTTTGCACTAAGTCAGAACCCAGCGCTGTCGATAGAGAAGGTGAGGGCGGGACACCTGCAAGCAGCAAAATTCCATCCCCGCATCGTTCACCGCCAGGTGGATGAATTCTGGTTTCAAGTCGCGTCCGAGCATGCGCCGGCGCCATGATGTGGCTCTTATTTGGCTCTTTAACCGGGAAACGATTCGACCCTAACTGGGAAAGTTGAGAGCCAGCGCATGATGTACACGTCCACAATGCAAAGCAACCGGATCGTCCGGGCGGTCAGTAACCGTTGGCAGAGATGGCAGAAAGCCGGCTACTATAAGCGGCTCTCTGTGAGCGAAGCCTTTTCGGCTATCTACCGGTCACAAGCCTGGGGTGCATTAGAGGATCGTCCCTTCTGCTCCGGAGAGGGATCGATACGAGAGGAAGCGGTCGGCCCCTACTGCGCAATGATCCGTGATTTCATTGCGGCCAACAACATAAGGCGCGTGGTAGATCTTGGCTGCGGAGACTTTGCAGTGGGTTCGCGATTGATAGGTCCCGCTGTTCACTACCTGGGCATTGATATCGTGCCCGACCTCATTCGCTACAACCAGGAACACTTCGCCGCGCCTGGTGTCGAGTTCCGCTGCATGAACATCATCGACGATGAGCTACCCCAGGGCGATCTTTGTTTGGTGCGGCAGGTGCTGCAGCATCTTTCCAACGCGCAGATTCTGCAAACGCTGAGGTCGCTGCGCCGCTACCGCTACGTCATCGCGACCGAGCATGTATATGCAGGCGCGGGTTTGCGCCGCAATCGCGACAAACCGCAGGGTCCGGGAACCCGCATCCCGCGACGGTCTGGCGTGTTCCTGGAGTCTTCGCCCTTCAACTGTACCGCCAAACTCGTGCTCGAAGTTCCCCTGGCAGACAACCAGATCTTACGTTCTGTCGTCATCTAAAACCTGCTCGCTCGTTCCTGGTCTGGGTAACGGAATCATGAGATTTACCATCATCACCCCCACGCTCCAGAGAAGCAGCCTGGTTAGGGCATGCCACTCGGTAGACCGCCAGTCCTTCTCTGATTGGCAGCACATCGTCATGGTCGATCGAGCCAAGCTGGATCACGCATTGTTAGCCGGGATTCAGCACCCGCAACGCTCTGTCCTCAAATGCCCTGTACCTCACCATAACTACGGCAATACCTGCCGGCACAATGCGTGGGAACTGGCCACAGGGGATTATTGTCTGATGCTCGACGATGACAATTACTTAACTGACGACAAGATACTTGAGGATATAGCGGCGAATCTCGAAGACCGTCCGCATTGGGCGCTGTTTCCCATCCTCCGCCGTGGAAAGCTGTTCTTCCATGATCCGCCTGGCCTGAAGGTGACCGATACGGCCAATGTGGTCGTGCGCAGAGAGATTGCCCGATGGCCGAATATTCTGGAGTATGCAGCGGACGCGTGTTGGGTCGAAGGGCTGAAGGCATATCCGCACAAGTCATTGCCGGACTTTCGGCCGATCGTCGAAATGCCCGTCCAGAGCAAAGGCAGATCCAACGCGAACAGGTGGGACATCCGCGAAAAATTGGCTCGGACTTGGCGCGATATTGGGCTGCTCTACAGCAGGCGCGGCAGACCTCTATAGCCCTTCCCGCTATTGCCCCAGCGCAGCTTCGATGGCCGCTATCACCTGGGGCGAGTCGGGAGTGACGGCTGGTTCAAAGCGTTCCACCGGCTTGCCGTTGCGGTCGAACAGAAACTTGGTAAAGTTCCACTTGATATCGCCGCCAATCTGCGGGTTCACCGACTTATCCGTCAAGAAGGTGTAGAGCGGAGCCTTATCTTCACCCAGCACACTGACCTTGGCCATCATGGGAAAAGTAACATCGTACTTGTTATGGCAAAACGTTTTGATTTCTGCGTTGGTGCCCGGCTCCTGCGACGCGAAGTTATTAGCCGGAATGCCGACGATCACCAGGCCGCGGTCCTGGTATTTCTTATAGAGCGCTTCCAGCCCGGCGTACTGCGGTGTGTAGCCGCATTTGCTGGCCACATTCACCAGCAGAAGCACCTTACCCCGGTAACTACCCAGGCTGACCGGCTGGCCATCGATGGACTGCAAGGTAAAGCTGTAAACGCTCTTCGCCGGTATAGCCATGCAGACCCCGGCGGCCAGTAACGTGACAATAAGGGCTAACTTGCGCACAGGCTCCTCCTAATATGTCCGCATAATACAGCACCCCCTTGAATCAATTGTCATTAAACGTCGCAAAGGTCGACGGCCTGCAAGAGTGAGGCTTTGGGATCGCCGGTGGGGACAAACTCATGCGCGACGTATCCTTTATAGCCGGATGCCACAATCCCCCGCATGACGCCATCCCATTGCACCTCCTGCTTGTCGTTCAGCTCGTGGCGCCCCGGAACACCGCCGGTGTGAAAGTGTCCCAGCCATTGAATGTTTGCCTGAATGGTTGCAATCAAATCGCCTTCCATAATCTGCATGTGATAGATGTCGTAGAGCAGCTTCACATGGGGGGAATTTACTTCCTGCATCACCGCCACGCCCCAGGCGGTGTGGTCCGCCATGTAGTCCTTATGATTGACCTTGCTATTCAAGAGCTCCAGGCAAAGGACCACGTTATTGTCTTCTGCAATCTTCTTCACCCGGTTTAACCCCAGGATTACATTTTTTGCCCCCTCTTCATCCGACATTCCGTGGCGATTTCCGGAAAAGGTAATGACATTCGGCACGCCCGCCTTTGCAGCCAGCGGGACGTTCTTCCGCATTCCTGCCTCGATCTTGTCGTGATTGGCAACCACGTTGAGGGCATCAGGAATCGTTCCCGCGTCGACGTAGCCCATCGTACAGATCAGTCCATACTTCTTGGGTGTTTCAAAATCCGCCGGTTCCAGAAGGTCGACCCCCTTCAATCCGATTTGCGCCGAATAGGCGCACAACTCATCCAGGCTCATCTTGGGATAGCACCAGCGGCTGACAGATTGCCGGATGTTGCTCTTCCTTTGCGTTGGAGCTTCGGCAGGAGCCGCGGCTTTTTCCTGGGCCCAGGACATAGAGGAACCGGCAGCGACTGCTGTGCCGGCGATGGTGCTTTTAAGCATCTTGCGACGGGAGATGGAAGACATTTAGACACGCCTTTCGAACCTTGAGTGCACGCACGTATTTAATCATCTTTTCCTTCCCCTGCACCAAAGTGCGTTCGGCGAGCAACGCAGATGTACAATTTCAGCGCGGACGCACACATGAATCACCAAGCATCCCCATGCACACACTCCTTCGCGTCACCCTTTTCTTCTTACTCCTCTCTTCGCCTCTTGTGGCCCAGGTAGTCGTCTTTTGGCAGCCGGGATTCCCGGCTGTTTCCAGCCAACCGTTGGATCGCTCCGCGCTCTCCGCGGCGCTGAATGATCTGCACCCGGATTTTCTTGACCTGCAGGCCCTACAGTCTCCCGGCGCCCTCGCCAGCACTGAGCTCCTGGTGCTTCCTTACGGCTCTGCTGTTCCCACCGATGCCTGGAAGGCAATCGAAGCCTACCTGCAACACGGCGGAAATCTTCTCGTCCTCGGTGGGCAGCCATTGCGCGTACCAGTCACCCAGGTTGACGGCAGGTTTATCCCGGGCCGTCCGCAGGACACCTATTCGCGGGCGCTGGATCTGCGCCACACCTACGAAGTGCCCGTGCCGCGGGATGCTCATTTTGCCTGGAAGCCGGGCTACTCGTTTGACCCAACCCCCAAAGTGCAGGCAGAGAAGTTCTTCACCGTGGAGGGCCATCTCAACGGCCTCGGCTACATGGTCGACGCCACCGGACTGCTGGTCGCTGCCCCCGTGATTGTTATCGACCACCCGCCGGGGGGCGCGATGGCCGGGAGCCGCACGGTCTGCCTCGACTTCCAACCGGCAGCAGGATATTGGGAGAGTCGCGATGGCATGGCTCTCATTCGCCAGTCTGCCGCTTATGCGCGCCAGGGATCCACCAGCCTTTCGGTGGAGACGCTGTTCTCCATCCTCAAGCCCAACGAGCCCCCTCAAATCACGCTGCATCTGCTCCAGCCCTCACCGGCCAAGGGCGAAGTACGGGTGGAGCTCTTATCCGCGGATAAGGTCCTTACCGCCGCTACCCTGGCGGTTGAGAACGGCCAGATAGCCGAACTCCCGGCGCCCTTTCACGCGCCGCGTCCCGCGGGCTTCTATAAGATCCGCGCTACTTATCGCCACCAGGGCAGTTTTCGTGAGTTCTACGAAAATGGTTTCTGGGTCGCCGAACCGGGTTTCTTGAACCAGGGCGAAGCCTTGGGAGTCAATGGCGATTTCCTCACTCGCGGTGGTAAGCCTTTCTTCCCTGTAGGCACCAATTACTTCACCACCGAAGAGAATGGTTGGGACTTCTCAGGCCCGCGCAACGCTTCCGTGTGGGAGAAGGATTTTACCGAGATGGCCGCGCACGGCGTCACCTTCGTCCGTACCGGCGTCTGGATGAAGAATGCCAAATTTATAGAGCCTGCAACCGGCGCGCCAGACGAGCGCTTCCTGCGCAACCTGGAGGCTTTTCTCATCTGTGCTCATCACCACGGTATTGCTGTCAACTTCACCTTCTTCGCCTTTTCCCCCGCTTCCGGCGCAGCAGCGCAGCCGGGCAACCCCTATATCGACCAGGATGCGTTACGCGCGCAGCAGGCCTACGTCAGCGCCGTAGTAAAAAGATTTGCCCACGTCCCATGGCTTTGCTGGGACCTCATCAATGAGCCGAGCTTCTCCAATCCCTTGCAGATATTCAAAGGAAACATACCCAACGGAGATGCGGCGGAAGTAAGTGCCTGGCAGGCGTGGCTGCGAGGCCGGTACGGAGACCTGAGCGCCCTCGCAGACGCATGGGATCAGACGCCGGAGCAACTCGGTAGCTTTGAAAGCATCCCGCTGCCCAGTGTCTCGGATTTGAACTATGAGCGCCATGGAAATCCACGACAGGTGCGCGCCGTCGACTACAACCTGTTCGCGCAGGATATGTTTAGCCGCTGGGTGCAAACCATGGTTGCGGTCATTCGCGAGTCCGGCAGCAGCCAGCTCATCGACGTCGGGCAGGATGAGGGCGGCGTCACCAATCGCGTGCTGAATCAGTTCTATGGCTCGGCGGGTGTTTCCTTCACCACCAATCACACCTATTGGCAGGACGATGCCCTGCTATGGGACTCAGTCGCGGCCAAGCTTCCGGGCATGCCAAACATCACCGGCGAAACCGGTTATCAACCCGTCTGGGCTCCCGATGGAGCATGGCGTTACGACGAGCTCACCGGGCTGCCGCTTACGGAACGTAAGTGGGCCTTGGGCTTCGCTGCCGGCAGCTCCGGAGCCATGCAATGGGATTGGGCCCGCGAGGTCGACTTCGGCATGCAGCGCAGCGACGGTTCGGCCAAGTTGTGGGAGCCCATGATGCAAAGATTGGGAGAGTTCGCGGAGCGCGCGGCCCCTTATGCAACAGACTTCATCAAGCCGGATATCGCCCTTATCCTGCCTCAATCCTTGCAGCTTTCGGTTTACAGTGCGTTGGCCATCGAGGCGCAGCAGAATGCCGTTCGCGCGCTTTATCACTATGCGCGTGGAGAAGCTTACGCGGTCGGCGAGTATCAGATTGCATCGCTCGGATCGCCCAAGCTCATCATTTTGCCTTCCTCGTTTACGCTATCTGAACCTGCCTGGCAGGCAATCGTCGCCAGAGTGAAAGCCGGAGCCATATTACTGGTGACCGGGCCGTTCGCCGGAGACGCACACTTCCACCCTACGGGAAGGCAGGATCAGGTCGGGCTGGGCTACTTAGACCTACCACTTACTCTGCGCAGCAACACTTTTAAGTGGCCCGGTGGGGAAGAGGAGTTCACCTTTGCCGGCAATAAGACCACGGTCCTGAGCCGCGCACAAATATCCGGAGACAAGGATTGGGCAGAGCAGCCTCTGGGAAAAGGGAGAATCCTCTTCGCCGCCCTACCCATTGAACTCAACCAAAATCTGCAGGCCGTCGGAGATATTTATCGCTACGCGATGAAAGCGGCGAACATATTGCCAACCTACACCACGACCTTGACCGATCCGGGTATATTGATCTGTCCCACCCGTTTTCCCAAAGCGACCCTCTATGTACTAACCTCCGAATCCAACCAGAAGGCGGTTTCATTCCGCGATGAGCGCAGCGGCAAAAACTTCTTCGGCCATCTTGAAAATGGCCGCGCAGCTCTCCTGCTGATCAGCGATGAAGGAAAGTTGATCACCAGCTACAACTCGCCATAAAATTAGCCGCCTAAGTGAGGGCCGAAGGGAGAACCGCAGGTCCCTCCACTACGCTGCGCTCCGGTCGGGATGACAATTCTGTTTGGAGGAACGCCGGATGTCGCCTCCACGCAGAATTGTCATCCCGACCGGAGCGCAGCGTAGTGGAGGGACCTGCGGTTCTTCCTTCGGCCCTCACAGTCCGTTGCGGTTTGCGCTACAACGAAAATTTGGTCTGAAAACATTGTCATGGAAATGGCATCCTAGAGTAAGTGGAGACCCGCATCATGAGCGAGAAGAAAAGACCGCACCTTCGGGAGACACAAAATCCGTTAACCGGCCCCGTGAGCCGCCGCTCATTCCTCTCCTCGCTCGGCGCCGTTGGCGTCGCAGCGACCGCCGTCCCCATAGCAGCCGGGGCGCAAACAGCGCCGCCCATCGCGCAGGCGGAAACCACCGCCACCGAAACCATCGAGGGCGCAATCCCCGTCAGCCTGCGGGTCAACGGCAAGCAGCTTAACCTCGAAATCGATCCCCGCACTACGCTCCTCGACTGTCTGCGCGAGACCATCAGCCTCACCGGCACAAAGAAAGGCTGCGATCACGGCCAATGCGGAGCCTGCACCGTGCACGTGAATGGCCGCCGCATCAATTCATGTTTAACCTTGGCAGCCATGCACCAGGGAGACGAGATCACTACCATCGAAGGACTCGGCCAGCCCGGTGACCTGCACCCGATGCAGGCATCCTTCGTCAAGCACGACGGCTACCAATGCGGTTACTGTACCTCGGGCCAGATCATGTCCGCCGTGGCCCTGCTCAAGGAGAAGTGCGGCCCCTCCGACGCCGACGTTAAGGAGCTGATGAGCGGCAACATCTGCCGCTGCGGAGCCTACCCCAACATCGTCGCTGCCATACAAGACGTCCGCCAGCAGGCATAGGAGATCGCGTCATGGAGATGTTCAAGTACACCCAGGCTACCGGCATACCGCAGGCGATTCAGGCCGCAGCCCAATCCAGCACCGCGCAACAGGGCGCGCAGGTCCGGTTCATCGCCGGCGGAACAACCTTGCTCGATCTCATGAAGTTGAATGTCGAGCGGCCCACCCAGGTCGTAGACATCAATCGCCTGCCGCTCGACAAGGTCGAAAAACTTCCCGACGGCCGCCTGAAGATCGGTGCGCTGGTTCGTAACTCCGATCTGGCTCATGATCCCACGGTCTCAAGTGACTACTCCGCTCTCTCCCAGGCCTTGCTCGCCGGCGCCTCCGCACAGCTTCGCAACATGGCGACCACGGGCGGCAATCTTCTGCAACGCACTCGCTGCATGTACTTCCGCAACGATGCCATGGCTTGCAATAAACGCGAGCCCGGCTCCGGCTGTTCCGCCATTGAAGGCGACAATCGCACCCTTGCCATCCTGGGCACCAGCAAAGACTGCATCGCGACCAACCCCTCCGACATGAACGTCGCCCTCACTGCTCTGGAAGCGACCATTCACATCCAGGGCTCGAAGGGCGAGCGCGAGGTGCCCATCAGCGAGTTCTTCCTGGTTCCCGGCAACACGCCGCAGCGGGAAAACGTGCTTGAGCCGGGCGATCTCATCACCTTCGTCACCCTGCCCGCGCCGCAGCCCAACAGCAAACAGGTCTACCTGAAACTACGCGACCGCGCCTCTTACGAGTTTGCCCTTTCCTCGGCGGCAATCGTGGCCCAGGTCAGCGGCGGCAAGCTGACCTTTGTCCGCGTTGCCCTGGGAGGCGTAGGCACCAAGCCCTGGCGCTCACTCGAGGCAGAGAGAGCGTTGCATGGCAAGGCCGCAGACGAGAAAACATTCCGCCAGGCAGCGGAGGCCGCTCTGCACGGTGCGCAGCCGCAAAGCCAAAACGGATTCAAGGTCGAACTCGCCAAGCGCTGCATCACCCACGCTCTCACCCTCGCAACCCAACAGGCGTAAGACCACCAGAGGAGAAAGACTCATGGCATCGACACTCAACCTTCCTCCCCGTACCAACGCCGGGCTGCCCCGCGTCGATGGTCCGCTCAAAGTCAGCGGCGTCGCCATGTATACGTCGGACCACAATCTGCCGGGCATGCTTTACGCGGTGCCGGTGTGCGCCACCATCGCCAAGGGAACCATCACAGCCATCGACACCAGCGGCGCCAAAGGTATGCCGGGAGTCAAGGCCGTGTATACGCGCCAGAACCTGGGCAAGCTCTTCCGATCTGCGCCCTCCCCGGATGGCTTGTCGGGCTATCTTGACGAGCGCCGTCCGCCATTCGACGACGACATCGTCCGCTACTACGGGCAATATGTCGCCGCAGTGGTGGCACTTACCTACGAACAGGCTATGGCCGCAGCCAATGCCGTCAAGGTGACCTACCAGGCAGAAAAGCCTGATGTGCGCGACCACCTCGAAACGGAAGACAAGCTCAACGTTGACAGCCATCGCGGTCATCCAGACGAGGCCTTTCAATCCGCCTCCATCAAGGTAGATGAAACCTACGTCACCCCGACCGAAACCCACAACCCGATCGAGCTGCACGCCAGCGTCGCCACCTGGGACGGACAAAACTTTACCCTCTACGAAACCACGCAGGCGGTCATGAACCACCGCGATGTATTAGCCCAGATGCTCGGGGTGCAGACAGAGAACGTCCGTGTCATCTCCCGCTTTCTTGGCTCTGGCTTCGGAGGCAAGCTTTGGCCCTGGACCCACTGCCTGATCGCCGCCTCCGCGGCCCGCAACCTGAACCGCCCGGTCAAGCTGGTGTTGACCCGGGACATGATGTTTCAGACCGTGGGCCATCGCCCGCTTACCCAGCAGCGAGTCCGTCTCGGCTCCACGCCCGACGGTAAACTTGTCTCCCTGATACATGAGTCACTCAATCACACTTCGATCCTCGACGACTACTCCGAGGGGTGTAGCGAGGCCACTGGTTACAGCTACAGCACGCCCAATCTTCGCGCCGCCTCTGGCCTGGTCCGGCGCAACGTGGGCACGCCAACTTCCATGCGCGGTCCTGGCGCCGTGCCTGGCCTTTTCGCCCTCGAGTCGGCGGTGGATGAGCTGGCGATCAAGCTCAACATGGATCCGATCAAGCTCCGTCTGCTGAATGAGCCGCAGATCGACGAGGGCAAGAACCTGCCTTTCTCTTCGCGCCACTTCGTCGAGTGTCTCAACGTTGGCGCGGAAAAATTCGGCTGGTCGCAGCGCACACCGCAGGTCGGCTCGATGAAGAAGGACGGCTTGATTCTGGGTTGGGGTGTCGCTGGCTGCTCCTGGATCGCCGAGCGCATGGCTACCGCAGCCACTGTGGACCTCCATGCCGATGGAACCGCCCGGGTCTCCTGCGCCACTCAGGATATTGGCACCGGCACTTACACCGTACTCTCGCAAATCGTTTCCGAAAGGGCCGGCATTCCCCACGACAAGATCGAGGTCGTTCTCGGCGACTCCGATCTTCCGCCCGGGCCCATTTCCGGAGGCTCCTGGGCTACTGCATCGGTTATCCCTGCCGTCCTCGATGCGATTGAGAAAGCGCAACAGCTTCTGTTTCTGATCGCCAGTCAAAGCAAAGAACCGGGACTAGCTGGTCAGAAATCCGAGTTGATGGCTTTCACCAATGGGTGCATCCATCTTAAGGACAAGTCACCGGACACCGGGGTGAGGTATGAGCAGACTCCTTACTTCTGGCAACATCCGCGCCGCTTCGGGCCAGGGAAAATCCGAGGGCACCCTTGACGATCCAAATAGCAAGCACTCCAAGCACTCTTTCGGAGCGCAGTTCGCTGAGGTGACCTGGCAGCCTGAGACCGCGCGCCTCCGTGTCTCTCGGGTGGTGACGGTCATTGACGCCGGCCGCATCATTAATCCCAAACCCGCCCGCAACCAGATTGAGGGTGCGGTGGTGATGGGCGTCGGCATGGCGCTCTTCGAAGAGACGGTCTATGACCCGCGCTTCGGCGCTCCCATCAACAACAACCTTGCTGATTACATTGTGGCCACCAACGCCGACTCCCCGCACATCGACGTGACCTTCCTCGACTATCCCGACCTGGTATTGAACCCTCTGGGCGCGCGCGGGGTGGGGGAGATCGGCCTGGCCGGCATAGCGGCAGCCATCACCAATGCCGTTTATCACGCCACCGGCGTGCGCGTGCGCAAACTGCCGATCCGCATAGAAAACCTGCTGAGCCCGTCGTTGCGCGCTTAACAGGCTGCAGAAAACTCCGGCGGGTCTGTGTCCTAACAGAACCAATAGGAACGGACGGGCGTAAGAACGAGACGGGTGCCCCAGGTTCGCCCCAGCGTACCTGGGTTGAAGAAGACGGGCGAAGCCCTACGTTTGTTTTTAGCTTTGGGACAGTTGAGTCCACCGAGTGAAAGCATTTGAAGGATCATTTTCGGCCCAGGTACGCTCAGGCGAACCTGGGGCACCCGTCTCGTGTCCAGTTCCATCTCATCCCCTGGAAGCGCCCAGGAAGTGTTTCGCTTTTGGCAACTCGTGGGTCTACGGAGAATCCCGGCAGTCTTGCGCCACAACCCTCATGGCTGCGATCATGGCTGCGGTTGCCCGGATCTCCCGTGCAGCTTGTGACTTCGGCGCACTTCAAGCGGCTTTCCTTAATGAAAGCCGCACACGCGGCCATTTCCAGTGAAGCGTATGGGAGATCCGGGTTCGAAAGGTCCTTTTTAATGCTCAAGCGTCTCCTGATCATCGCCGCTCTCGCGGCAGCCTCCACCGCTCTTTTCGCACAAGCACCCGCCTGGCCGCCCTCTCCCGATCATCTGACCATGCCTCTATGGCCCAACGGGGCGCCGGGCGCGCAGCCGAGTGCGGGGCCCGAGGGCGACATGACGACCGCCAAAGATGGCAGCCCAGGCGGCAAGCCAGTCATCCGTATCGGCAATGTTTCCAATCCCACGCTTACGCTCTACACACCGAAAGGAAAGAACACCGGAGCCGCCGTAGTTGTATTTCCTGGGGGCGGATACCGCATCCTGGCCATTGACCTCGAAGGGACCGAAGTATGCGACTGGCTCAATTCCGCTGGCATCACCTGCATTCTGGTTAAGTACCGTGTACCCGAGCCCGGTCCATACCCCAAGTCTTCGGCGCCGCTACAAGATGCTCAGCGCGCCCTCGGCATCGTACGCGCCCACGCCGCCGAGTGGCACATTGATCCGAACCGCATCGGAGTCCTGGGCTTCTCCGCCGGCGCGCACCTTGCCGCCGCTTTGAGCACACACTTCGACCAGAGACTTTACGATCCTCTGGACGCGGCAGACAAGCTTAGCTGCCGTCCTGACTTTGCGGTCATTGTCTATCCCGGCTATCTTGCGCTTGCAGATCAGAACTACGCGCCGAATCCCGAAATCCATCCCACCGATCAAACTCCGCCCACCTTCCTGGTGCAAGCTGAGGACGATCCAGTCCATGTAGAAAACGCCGTCGTTTATTTTCTTGCTCTAAAGAATGCCAAGGTGCCGGCGGAGCTCCACATTTATGCCCAGGGCGGCCACGGTTACGGCCTGCGCCGGACCGCACTCCCCGTGACCACATGGCCGCAGACCGCGGAAATATGGCTGCACACCATTCACATTTTGTCCGATTCCGACGCCTCTGCTTCCCCTGTCAAGTGAGCATCTGAGACCAATGAAGAAATCCGCTTTGCTGTTCCCGACGTTCCTATCGCTTCTGGCGGTTAGCCTCGCGCAAAACACTCCCGCTCCTCTGGGAGTGCCCAAGCCTGGACCATCTACGGATGCTCCTTACGCTCCGCAGCCTATCCTGCCCGGCGGCGTTGTGCTCACCCTGTATCCCCCCGGCTCCGCCTTCCTCAATAAGGACCGCGTGCGCGAGGCCGAGCAATACAACATGAGCCAATCCGTGCCGGGGCGAATCAACAGCATTGTCAACATACACAACCCGTCGATCGAAGTGCACACCGTCGATCGCGGACTGAATACCGGCGCCGCCGTGATCCTGGTGCCCGGCGGCGGCCACAACACCTTGAACGTTGGTTCAGAGGGAGCGGATTTCGTTCCCTTCTTCTATAACTACGGGGTCAATACCATCATTCTGCGGAGTCGCCTGCGCCGCGACGGCTACAACCCCCGGACCGATGAGGTGTACGACGCCCAGCAGTCCATTCGCCTGGTGCGCGCGCACGCCAAGGAATGGAATATCGATCCCCACAAGATCGGCATCATGGGTTTTTCCGCGGGTGCGGAATTGGCCACCGCCGCGGCGGTGCTATATGACGACTTTGACAAGAAGAACAACGACCCCGGCGACCCCCTGGCCGGCGTCTCTTCGCGCCCTGATTTTGTGGGCGTCATCTATCCAGGGCCCACCCCCTTCGCCCGCAATCGCGTTGCCCCGCCCATCCCGCGTAACGTGCCTCCCTCGTTCATAGCCTCTGCCGGCTCCGATGACCAGGTACACGCGGTCTGGGCCGACGAATACTTCGCCGCCATGCTGGCCCTCCGCGTACCGAACCTCGAAATGCACATTTACGCCAATGGCCGCCACCCCGGCGACCTGTTGCGCGATGGCAGCCACATGACCGGCGGTCTGACAGACCGCAACGGAATACCCTTTGGCACCTGGCAATTCCGCTTCATCGACTGGTTTCGCGATCTCGGTTTTTTGGGGAAGCCTGACGTTGAAACCAAAGCAGCCAAGGACATCGCCTTTTATCTGAGTCAACCTCCCCCCGCCGTTTCTCCAGCCACTCCTCGTGTGCCCTAGGTAGCCAAGTGTCCGCCGATGGACATCGAACTGGGTTTGTGGACAGTTCGCAATTCGAATGCCTTGTAAGTTGCAGAAACGCACATGGATGCGAGTCCAGGCTTTGGTCACCTGCGTGCTCTCTAAACAAGCGAGCGCTTTACGTTTTTTCCCGAATAGGCGGATGAAGTAAGAGGTATGGAATATGTTGCGAAGAGTCTTTGCTCTCAGTCTTATTGCCTACTCGATTCTATTGCTCCAGGGGAAACAGCCGTCGTCATCGGTGGAGGTTCCAGCCGGAACAGCGTTGCTGTTCGACGCCACAGGGGAGGGCTCGCAGGTCTATACCTGCACCGATGGACATTGGCTACTCAAGGCTCCCGACGCTAAACTCCTGGACCAACACGGACAGGTAATCGGCACCCATTTTGCCGGTCCAACCTGGAGGCTCGAGGATGGAAGCGAAATAAAGGGCAAAGCGATTGCGAGCCGGCCTGCAGGAGATGCTTCTTCCGTGCCCTGGTTGCTGGTACAAGCCGTTCCCGGTAGCGGTAGCGGCAAACTGGCGAACGTTCTTTACATCCGCCGGACTGAAACCCATGGCGGTGCTGCTCCCGCCAAAGCGTGTGACAGCGGCGAAGAACGGGTTCCGTATACTGCAAAATACAGCTTCTATACCGGCAAATGAACGAAGGTTTGCCAAGCTGCAAAAGCGAGAACCCATGGCAAAGATTCATCACGCAGCGGCCCAGGGCTTTGCGGCGGGTGCGGCCAGCTACGTTGCCGGCCGTCCGGAATATCCGCCTGAAATCGAAACATGGCTGAACGAGGAGCTGGGGCTCGACAGCAGCAAAACCGTTCTCGATTTAGGCGCAGGCACGGGGAAGTTCTCGCGTAGTCTTCTGGCCACGGGAGCGAAGGTCATCGCCGTGGAACCCGTACCGGCGATGTTGGAACAACTGGTGCGCCAGTATCCCGAAGTTGAGCCCAGGAGCGGCACGGCCGAAGCCATTCCGTTGGGGGATGCATCGGTGGATGCGGTCGTCTGTGCGCAGTGCTTTCATTGGTTTGCCACGCCCGAAGCGCTTCATGAAATCCATCGCGTGCTCAAGCCGGGTAGCGCTCTTGGCCTGGTCTGGAACGTCCGCGACAATAACGTTGCATGGGTCGCAGCCCTTACCCGGATCATGAAGCGCTTTGAGGGCGATGCGCCCCGCTACCACAGCCAGAAATGGCGAGCCCAGTTTCCTGCGGAAGGGTTTGGCCCTCTCCGCGAAAAGCGATTTCCCAACCTGCACACCGGCAATCCCGAGCGGGTAATTGTCGACCGTATCTTATCGGTCAGCTTCATGGCCGCCCTCCCGCCTGACGAACAGGAGCGTGTCAAGGATGAACTCCGTGAAGTCATCACCAACTCACCGGAACTCGCCGGAAAAGCCCAAGTGACCTTCCCCTACGAAACGCTGGCCGTCGTTTGTAACAAGAGGATGTATACATCCGGGGCAGAAATACACTAAGCTTCTTCGCGAAACGGAGGGGCGAGTATGTCTGAGGCGAACAAACTTCTAGTGAAGCGTTGGTTTGAGCAGGTCTGGAACCAGAAAAGCGAAGCAGGCATTGACGAAATGTTTAGCCCGCAAGGCAAGTCTCACGGCTTTCCTGACGCGGATGCGATCCTCGTTGGACCCGAAGCTTTCAAGGCCGTACACCGTACCTTTTGCGGAGCTTTCCCCGACGTGCATGTTGACGTGGAGGATATAGTCACCGAGGGTGACCAAGTTGCCGTTCGCTGGCGAGTCTCCATGACCCACTTGGGCGATCATCTCGGCTTTCCCGCCAGCCGCAAGAAGGAGACAATGGCAGGCTCAACCTTCGCCATTGTCAGAGGCAACCAGATCGTCGAAGGCTGGAACTACATGGACCTTCAAGCGCTGATGAAGAAGCTCCAGACCGCCTGAGGGGCCGTCGACTCAGAAACAGTCAGATGAGAACGGCCAGACAGGTTGCGGAAAAGGTCTGGTTAAGCCGTGCCAGCCCCGGACTTTCAGTCCGGGGGAGCGGGTTTTCAAACCCGCGAGAACGCTTTATCTTGCAATGACCGGGCTTTAGCCCTGGTGAGAATGCACCAAGCGACCCAGTCAGCCCGTACGCATGGCTCAGCTTCTGGTTGATGTTCCTGCACGGCCCTAGATCAGCAAAATTATTTCCCCATCTGTCGATTCTGTATAACTCAGCCGTCGTACTGGCAGGAGGAAGAAAACCATGCAATATCTAGTCCTGGTATACGAAGCCGAGAAGCGTTTTGCCAACGGATATCCCGAATCGGAGTTCGCCGAGTATGGCGCCTTCGGAAAAAAGTACGCCGGCGCAATTAAATCCGGCCAGGCTCTGCAGCCGACTGCAACCGCCAAGACAGTACGCGTGCGGGACGGCAAAGCCTTAACCACCGACGGACCGTTCGCGGAAACCAAGGAACAACTCGGTGGTTACTACCTGCTCGAAGCGGCGAGCATCGATGAAGCAGCTTCGATTGCATCCGGCATCCCGGCTGCCCGCTATGGATGCATCGAAGTCCGGCCCATCATGGTCTTCGGATAGCTCCATTCATTCCTGCAACCGCTGCCAGGGAGGCAACATGATCGATACAACTTCGCCCTCAAGCTCAGAGCTCGCATTGACAGCAGACCAGATTGCCCGGGCAACTCGCCATCTCGCCGGCACACGGGACGCTCTGGTCGAATCAGTAACCGGGCTTTCGCCTTTGCAGTGGGGCTTCCGGCTCAATTACGACAGTTGGTCCACTGCGGAAATCCTCGAACACCTGGCGCTCATGGAAGGCCGCATCCATGTCATCATCGGCAATATGAGCAGTGCCCCCGTAGCGGAATCAACCGGCAAGCAGACCGAAATGGATGAGGTCATCTTGAACGAGGTTCCAAATCGCTCTACCAAGCTAAAAGCTCCGGAACCCGTCTGTCCGAAAGGACGCTGGAGTGGCGAGGAAGCACTGCAATGTTTCCTCGCCAACCGCGAGCGGACGATGCAACTCCTGGCCGCACCTCTGCTTCGTGGCCGCGTCCGGCCCCATCCTCTCTTCGGAGCATGGGACGGCTATCAATGGCTGTTAGCCACCGGATCGCATACCGCAAGACACATCGACCAGATCCGCGAGATCAAAGCCGATGTCCATTTCCCGGGTTCACCATCGCACTGAGGGTCGCCATGCGCTACATGATGTTGATTTACTCCCAGGAAGATGAATCAGTAACGCACGACGACCTGAGCGCCGTCGCGGCGGCGCATCGTGCGGTCATGGAAGAGGCTCGGCATCGCGGTGTCTTCCGCGCCGCCGATCCTCTTCAGGCCAGCGCTACCGCCACCACCGTGCGCGTGCACGACGGTGGAACCATGGTCACCGACGGTCCATTTGCCGAGACCAAAGAGCAGTTAGCCGGATACTATATCCTCGACTGCGAGAATCTCGACGAAGCTCTCGCCTGGGCTGCCAGGATACCCACTGCCTGTGCCGGTAGGACTGGATGCGTTGAGATCCGTCCCATCCGTGAGTTTCCCCGGAGCAGAAGCGAGATGCTCGAGCGTGTGCCCATGAATGGATGATCATCTCGCCACAGTCGAATCAGTTTTTCGAAGCGAGTCAGGGCGTATTATCGCCGGCCTCATTCGTATCTCCCGCTCCTTCGACCTGGCTGAGGAGGCGATGCAAGACGCCTTCGCCGCCGCAGTCGTAAGCTGGCGGACTGAAGGTATCCCGGGCAATCCCGCCGCCTGGATCACAACCACGGCTCGCCGCAAGCTCATCGACTACGCGCGCCGGGAACAGACACGCCGCAACAACGAGGGCCAGCTGCTGTATGAGTACGAGTCGCGCAGCAACGCGATCGATGAAGAAATGAGCCGCCCTTTTGAAGACGACCGGCTAAGCCTCATCTTTACCTGTTGCCACCCCGCGCTCAACCTGCAAGCGCAAGTCGCGCTCACGCTGCGCACTCTTGGCGGCCTCACCACGCCCGAGATAGCCCGTGCCTTTCTGGTTCCCGAGCCCACGCTTGCGCAACGCCTGGTGCGTGCCCAGCGCAAGATCCAGCAAGCGCGTATTCCTTATCAGGTTCCCAGTCCTGCCTCTCTGCCTGAGCGTCTGGCTGCGGTGCAAGCAGTTCTCTATCTCATCTTCAATGAGGGCTACTCAGCCAGCTCCGGAGACAATCTCATACGCCGCGAGCTCTGTGCCGAAGCCATCCGCCTCGCGCGTACGCTGGTCGAACTCATGCCCGACAACCCGGAGAGCATGGCGCTGCTGGCCCTCATGCTCCTGCATGACTCCCGCCGTGACGCACGCTCCAGTCCAGATGGACAACTGGTGCCTCTTGAGGAGCAGGATCGCTCTCTCTGGCGACGGGATCAGATTGCCGAGGGTATCCGGTTGGTCGAGCGGGCGTTAGGCCGTCGTAACGTCGGCCCCTATCAGCTCCAGGCAGCCATCGCTGCCGTCCACGCCGAGGCCGCTACCGCCGGCGAAACCGACTGGAAACAAATCGCTGCGCTCTACGCCATCCTCAGCACAACTCAACCCTCACCCATCGTCTCGCTGAACCACGCGGTAGCCATTGCCATGGGCGAGAGCCTGGAGCGGGGCTTAGCGTTGATGGATGGCCTAAGCTGTTCCGGCGAACTCGATTCCTACCATCTTTACCATGCTGCCCGTGCCGACCTGCTGCGTCGTATGGGCCGCAACCGGGAAGCACGCGAGAGTTACCACCGCGGGGTCGCTCTCACCACCAATGCAGTCGAGCTTCGCTATCTCCGCCGCCGTATCTCCGAGCTGGACCTACTCGCGTAGCAGCTTCATTGCACGCCGCTAATTTCTCCCCAAACCGGGGAACCACGATACCCGTTGCGCCGTAAATAAGCGATGAGAGCAAATCCGCCCCACCTGGAGAAAGCACCATGGCGGCCCTACGGCAAGATTTGATCTATAGCTTCCGGCGCCTCTCGCGATCACCTGGAGTGGTCCTCGCGGTCATCCTCTCCATCGGACTCGGCATCGCTGCCAACTCCACCATCTTCTCCATGGTCAGCCGTTTCGTGCTCTGGCCCGCGCCGGTTGGCGATCCGGCAACGCTTATGGCGCTCCATACGACGCATGACGGCGATCGTTGCTGCAATAACTTTTCCTGGCCGCTGTACACTGACCTGCGCGACCAAGCCAGCTCCTTCTCCGGGGTTGCGGCTTACTATGAGCTCTTACCCGCATCCATCGGTGGCTATGGCGAGCCGGAACGCGTCTGGGGCCAGTCGGCTACATCCAACTTCTTTTCTGTATCGCAGATTCATATGAGCCTGGGCCGTGGCTTTCTGCCCAGCGAAGAGCGGGCCCCAGTGATCGTAGTTAGCCATCGTCTCTGGCAGCGGCGCTTTGCTTCCGACCCCGCCATTCTAGGTAAGTCCATCCCTCTCTCCGGCCATCCATTCACGGTCGTCGGAGTCGCGCCTCCAGGCTTTCGCGGTTTGGACCTGATACTCGATCCTGAATTCTGGGTGCCGCTCGGCAACGTAGAGCAACTAGCCTCAAGCGTTCCCGCTCGAAGCGCACGCGGCTATCATTGGCTCGCGGTCGTCGGACGCCTCAAGCCAGGCGTTACCCAGTCTCAGGCTGCTGCCGAACTTGCCACCCTCGCTCAACGTTTCGCCAAGCAGTATCCCGATACAGATAAGGGCGGGGGCTTCCGCTTCGAACAGGCTGGCTCTCTTCCCCCGCGAGATAAATCAACCGTGCTGCTGTTTATCGCAACCCTGTCGATCGTCGTGTTGCTGGTCTTGGGCATTGCCTGTGCCAACGTTGCCAATCTCCTGCTTGCCCAATCGGCCAGCCGTCAACGCGAAATGGCGGTTCGCATTGCGGTCGGAGCCACCCACGCTCAATTGGTGCGCCAGCTGCTGTTAGAGAGCTTTTTGCTCGCACTGGGGGGCGGATTGTTGGGCACCGTTTTGACCTTGTGGGCCACCTCGGCTCTGTCCGCATTTCGGATTCCCGCGCCCGTGCCGCTTGACGTGACCCTCCATGTCGATTGGCGGGTTCTGCTGTACACCTTCGCCCTTAGTATCGGCACCGGGCTGCTCTTTGGCCTGCCGCCTGCATGGATCGCATCGCGGCCCATTCTGGCCAGTGCGCTCAAGGGCGAAGATGGTCTCATTCGCCCCGGCCGCTGGCTCAGCCTGCGCAATGTCCTGGTCGTGGCCCAGATTGTCATGTCCGTCGTTCTGCTCTGCGCCACTGGGCTTTTCCTGCGCAGTCTCGAACAAGCAGTTGGCATCGACATCGGCTTCCGCTCGCGCGATCTCTTAATGCTATCTGTGGATCCCCGGGTCCACGGCTATACGCCGGAGCGCACCGCGCAATTTCTCGATCAACTGCGGAGGCGTGTCGCGGCGATTCCAGGCGTAATCTCGGTGGCCGCGACTGACAGCGTCCCGCTCTCTGGAGGGCACCGGAGCGATGGTTTCCAGCTGAACGCCGCATCGAAGCCCACCGGCCCCGATCCAATCGTGGAGCTGTTTATGGCAACGCCGGCTTATTTCGAGACGATGGGGATCACACGGTTAGCTGGTCGCGACTTTGCCAACGAAGCGGCGAACGCTCCCAAGGTTGCCATCGTGAATCGAGCCTTTGCGGAACGATTCTTCCCGGGGAAGAATGCCATCGGCCAACGAGTCACCGGGGGAGGAGTTTCCTACGAGATCATCGGCGTCGTCCAAAACATCAAGTCGCGCACCCTCGGCGAGGACACTCGCTATGTCCTCTTCCGTTCCCTTGCACAAAGCACGGAGAGCGATCCCTCCTTCCTGGGATATGAACTGGTAGTTCACTTTGCGGGCAACTCGACGGCCATCGCAACTGCCGTGCGCGGTCAGATCCACGATCTCGATTCCACGATGGCCGTATACAACGCCGAAACCATGCAGGAACATCTGCGCCAGGCGCTCTTTCTGCCCCGCCTGGCAGGCACTCTCTTCGGTATCTTTGGATTCATTGGGTTGGTGTTGGCGGCCATCGGACTATATGGCGTCATGAGCTACTCGGTCAGCCGGCGCACGCGCGAGATTGGCATCCGTATCGCGTTAGGGGCGCAACTCAGCGCCGTCCATCGACTCATCCTTCGCCAGGGTATGGTGCTCACTATCGTCGCCATGGCGCTAGGTCTGCCCGCCGCCTTTGTAGTCGCGGGCTTATTGAGTAGTTTCCTCTATGGCATTCGCCCCCACGACGCCGTGACCTTCACCGTGGTGCCTCTATTTCTCGCTGGGGTTGCCTTGGTTGCCTGCTGGGTTCCAGCGTGGCGCGCAACGAGAGTTGATCCGCAGATCGCGTTGCGCTACGAATAGGCGCCATGCTGCTGGTTGTGCTGGTTCTGTCCATCCACCTTGGCTTGGGAGGAGGTGGATGGACAGAGTCAAGCAACCAGCGTCCCACGCGTACCCAACCAAAGCGCTAATTTGGACAAGTATGGCTCTCAGCCTCCCTCCGGGATTCAATTTTGGGGAGAGTTTACTGAGGGCCAGGATTTCAGTAGCCCGAACAGTAGCGTGTGCTGGAAGTAGCGGCGTAAACCTTTGGAAGACTCCTTTGAGATTTGATTGATCCGTTCTAATCTGGCTCGAAGAGCGCTACAGTTAGCTAGTTTGGATCGCATGAAGGTAAAACCCGTTAGAGATGAAGATCCTCCGATTTTCTTCTTCGAGCACCAGCAAGCGTGGGAGGACTGGTTGTCGCGGAATCATCGCGAAGCAACTGATGTGTGGTTGCGGATCGCGAAGAAGGGATCAAAAATTCGCTCGTTGACCCACGCTGAAGCGTTAGACTCCGCGCTCTGTTTTGGATGGATCGACGCACAGAAGAAGCCAGAAAGCGCCAGCGCATGGCTGGAGCGATTTACTCCGCGCGGCAAGCGAAGCATCTGGTCGAAGCTCAATCGTCAGAAGGCAATGGCGTTGACAGAATGCGGCCGGATGAGAGACAGCGGGCACCAAGAGATACTGCGTGCTAAAAAAGATGGACGCTGGGAGCAGGCCTATGACTCGCCGCGCAACGCGGCTGTGCCGGAGGATTTTCAAGCTGCGCTGGACAAGAGCGCGAGGGCAAAGGCATTCTTTGCCACTCTGGAAAGCCGAAATCGCTATGCGATCCTGTTCCGCATTCAAACGGTAAAGAAAGCAGAGACACGCGCGCGAAAGATCAGCGAATTTGTCGCCATGCTGGAAAGACACGAGAAAATACATCCGTGATCGGGAGAGATAATGAACGAGTTAGAGCAGACCCTTATTGGCGACAGCGCAGCAGCACCGCCGGCCCATATCCTTGAAGGGATTGAAAGCGAACTTGCTCAGCGAGTGATCGAAGGTGCTCCGCACTCGATCTATCAGGAACTCTGGCATATCGCATTTTGGCAGCAGGTCACTCTGGATTGGGTGAACGGTGTCGAGACACCCTTTCCATCTTCCCCGTCCGCTGGGTTTCCGACGGATGTGCGCGAGCCCTGGGACCAGGTACAGCAACGCTTTTTCGCGGGTAATCAGCAAGCCGCCGCCCTGGCACGTGACGAGAAGAGACTCGAGCAATCTGTCCGTTGCCCATCGCGGCCGGGCAATCCCGTCCGCATCATGTCAGTCCGGGAGCAGCTGGAGAGTCTGGCCGCTCACAACGCTTATCACTTTGGACGCATCGTCCTGCTTCGCCAGCTCTGTGGAGCATGGCCACCTCCCTCTGGCGGCTTTAGCTGGTGACGGTGACATCTGAGACCTGACGTTACCAGGATCTATGAGTATGCTGAAAGAACCACTGTGGCAATTTGCGTGGCCAGGAGTCTTGAATCGATGCGCTTTCTCTGCCTGCTGACGGCTGTCCCTGTTTTCTTGCTTGGGGCCGTCGCTTGGTCGCAAACATCTCCCGCGGCAGGATGCCCTATGACCCCCGGCTGACCTTTGCGCCGCTAAGCGCTGCCCGATCCAGTGAATGCCTATCGCTCGAGCAATGGCGCTCCGGGGCCAGCGTACTGGCAGAACGAAGCGGACTATGAGATGCACGCGACGCTCGATCCATCCAACAAGGTACTGCAAAACGACGAGGTCATTACCTATACCAACAACAGCCCCGATTCGCTGACCAGCCTCTGGATCCACATGGAGCAGAACACCTATCGCAAAGATGCGCGCGCGCGGATCGTCAACAGCGGACCGCGGCCAGGGAAACCGGTAGCCGATACCGAAGACAATCCCAACGGGCGCACAACCGAAGGCTTTGTGCTGGAGTCGGTCACCGTCGAGCACGGCAAGGAATCGCTGAAGGCCGACTACCTGGTAGAGGATACGCGGATGCAGATCCGCCTGCCGCAGCCCATGGCGCCAAAGGGCAGCGTGCTGAAGATCCACATCAAGTATCACTATGAGATCCCGGGCGTCTGGGGCGGCCGCACCTCGTGGGGTACGTCGAAGCAGGGAGATATCTACGACATCGCGCAGTGGTATCCGCGGATGTGCGTCTATGACGATCTTCGCGGTTGGGACACGCTCCCTTACATCGGCAGCGAGTTTTACCTGGAGTACGGACACTTTGACTATTACGTAACCGTGCCCAGCGAAATGATCGTTGCCGGCTCGGGCGAGTTGGTCAACGAGACGGAAGTGCTTACCAGCACGCAGATCGCGCGCCTGCAAGAGGCCCGCAATAGCGACAAGACGGTGTTCATCCGCACCGCGGCCGAGGTAAGCGATCCTGCGAGCAGGCCCAAGGTGGGCGGCACGCTCACCTGGCATTTCCGTATGGATCACACCCGGGATGCGGTCTGGAGCGCGAGCCCGGCGTTTGTGTGGGACGCGGCGCGCATCAATCTGCCCGACGGAAAGAAGAGCCTGGCGGAGAGCGTGTACCCGCCGGAAAGCGGTGGCGAGGGGGCATGGGGGCGATCGACGGAATACGTAAAGGACACGGTGGAGCGCTTTTCTCAGCAGTGGTTCCCCTACCCGTATCCTGCAGCCATCAACGTAGCCGGCTTCTCTGAAGGCATGGAGTATCCGGGCATCGTCTTCGACGGCATCGACGACAAGGGCAAGACGCTCTTCTGGATTTCCGCGCACGAGATCGGGCATAACTGGTTCCCCATGATCGTGGGCTCGAACGAGCGCCGGAATGCCTTCATGGATGAGGGTTTCAACACCTTCATCGACATCGGCGAGTCAGCCGAGTTTCAGGGCGGCGTCTATGGGCCGAAACGCGACTCGGAGTACTCCGCCGGAGGCGAGCCGCCCGACACGATCCTCAAGGTGCTCGATGATCCGGCTGCCCCAGTGCTGCTGATGCCGGCGGACGCCTACACCGTTGCCGATCACGCACCCGGTGAGCTACTTCAAGGGAGCGTACGGAATGGTGTTGCTGCGCGAACAGATCCTGGGCAAGCAGCGCTTCGACTGGGCCTTTCGCAAGTACATTCGAGACTGGGCATTCAAGCATCCGGCCCCTTCGGACTTCTTCCGCGAGATGAGCAGCGAGGGCGGCGAAGATCTGGATTGGTTCTGGCGCGGCTGGTACATGAACAACTGGCGCTTCAACCTGGCGGTCACCAAAATCGACGGCGACCAAGTCACCTTCGTGAACAAAGGCCAGCTGGTGCTGCCGGCAACCGTGGAGGTGCGCTATACGGACGGAACGACCACGCGCTTCCGCCTTCCGGTCGAGACCTGGGAAGCCAAGAGTGAGGTGGTGTGGCAGGGGGATAAGGCCGTGGCCTCGGTGAAGGTGGATCCCGATCACGTGTTGCCGGATGATGATCGCGCCGACAATTCGCTGGAGGCGAAATAGGTTATTCCAGGCCCAGGAGGCGAGCAGGGTTTTCCTTGGCCATGCGGTTGATCTCGGCATCGGTGATGCCTTCTTTCTTGAGGCCATCGAACATCGCGACCAGACCGTCGGGGTGTAGAGGATTGTCAACCTGTCCCATGTCGCTCGAAAGAATGCAGTGTTCGATTCCAACATAGTGAATTGCCCGGGCATAGTCTCTAAAGGTGAACTCTTTCGCCGCGCCGATGAGCCCGTTGTAGACGAACTCGATATACGCGCCCATCTGCGCGGCTTCGAGCATCTGCTTGTCCGACATGTGAATGGGCGCGATCATGGCATGGGTCACCACCATGTGCTTCACGCCCTGGGCGCGTGCTTCGCGGATCATCATGAGGGCCTCTTCCGGGCTCGGGTGTCCGGTTCCCATCACCAGGTTGCGCTTGGCGATCACAGCGATCACCTGCTTCACCTCGGGCAGCAGTTGACCGTCGCGCGAGATCTGCACAAAGGGCCGGTTTTGCTTGGAGTAGCGCACCTGCTGCTCGGAATCGAAGGTGCTCATCCAGACAAAGCGGCCGTAGCCGCCAGTGGTCGCCGCCATATGTTCGACTGCTGAGGGGTTCATGCCGCCCACCGAAAGATTGAGATCCACGCCGCCAAACACTTCGATTCCGGGGACCTCTTTGCGCACCACATAGGCGAGCGAGGCAGTCGGCTCGTAGTGATTCTTGAGCACCAGGCCGCCCATACCGCGCTTCTTCGCCAGGCGTGCAATGTCGATGGCATCGATCGAGCGTGGAGTGCTGTCTGGTGCGCAGTGCACGTGGATATCGATCACTCCAGCCAGTGGGTTCTCCTGCGCGTGGGCAGCCAGGCTGAAGCCGAGAATCAGAAGCAGGGCGAGCAGGGTTGGTTTCATCAGGGATTGAGAATGCGATGCATATCAAGCGATGGCGGCTTGACGTCTGTCTGGCTGATCATCACATGCACCTGGCCGCGGTGATGCGTCTGGTGGTTGAAGAAATGAAGCACAGCGACGGGCGCTGTCTCCACGTAATCCTTGCCCTGGTTGTTGGTGTAGGGAAGTTGCCTTTGCAGAAAATCAGTATCAGTCTTCGCAAAGAAGGCTTCGATTTCCTCGTCCTGCGCCGCGCGCGCGGAGCGAAGCTCGGCAAAGGTATCAAACAGAATAGAGTTCAGTGGAGGTGTCGTATTTCCCCTTCCGGAAAACCGCGACATCCAGATGCGGTCCCCCAGCAACAAATGATTCAGCAAGCCGTGAATGCTGCCAAAGGAGCCTTTGCGCTCCCGTCGATATTCAACCGGATCCAGTCGCCCGCACGCCTCGTAGAGCCGCTCATTCGCGATGCGGTTGTACTCGGCGAGCATCCTGAACGCGGCTAACATTTAATCTGATCGAGTCGTAAGCAACCGAGGTCAAAAATTCGGGAAGCTCTTTGGCCGCGATCATCTGCTCGAAGAGTTTGGCGGCCGCTGTAAACTTGCTGGCGGCAAACCGCTCTTCTCCAAGTTCCTGCTGAATGCGGTCCAGAACTACCGGGATCGTTGACAGCACTATGGGCACATCGAGCGTGACGCCGTCGTTCATGCGTCCGCCATGGTGCGCCCATTGCCAAAGTTGCGCGCGCGAAATCTCCGCCGTGGCCGCGTCTTCCATCAGATCGTAGATGGGCACGCAACCCAGTCCATCGAGCCAAGCCGCGAGATAACGCAAGCCGATGTCGATGTTCATCTCCAGACCTTTGCGCGTGATCTCGCCCTCGGGTACGGCCAGCAAGTCCGAGGCCTGGATATGGATGCCGGGATTGCGGCGCGCAATCTGGTTGGGTCCAGGCATGTATTCGTCAAAGACCGCCTTGGCCACCGGCACCAGCCCGGGATGCGCCACCCAGGTTCCATCGTGTCCGGCCTTTACCTCGCGCAGCTTATCCTGACGCACGCGCTCCATGGCGCGGTCGTTGGCCTCGGCATCCCGTTTGATGGGGATTTGCGCAGCCATGCCGCCCATGGCATGGATACCGCGACGGTGACAAGTTTCGATCAGCAGCTCGACGTAAGACTTGAGGAAGTGCCGGTCCATGGTGATGGTGGAGCGGTCGGGAAGCGCCAGGTCCTCGCGATAGCTGAACTTCTTGATGAAGCTGAAGATGTAATCCCAGCGGCCGCAGTTCAAGCCTGCGGAGTGGTCCTTCAGTTCAAAGAGAATCTCATCCATCTCAAAGGCCGCGGGCAAAGTCTCGATGAGCACGGTGGCGCGGATGGTGCCGCGTGGAATGCCAAGCGCATCTTGCGCAAAGTTGAAGACGCTGTTCCACAAGCGCGCTTCACGATGGCTCTCCATCTTGGGCAGGTAAAAGTAAGGAGCCGTACCGCGTGCTTTGAGGGCGGCGACGTTGTGAAAGAAGTACAAGCCAAAATCGAAGAGCGAAGCGGAGATAGGCTGGCCTTGCACCAGGAGGTGTTTCTCCGGCAGGTGCCATCCGCGCGGGCGCACGAAGAGCGTAGCCGTCTTCTCGTTGAGTTTGTATTGCTTGCCTTCGGGGCTGGCGAAGGTGATCTCGCGCCGTATCGCATCCCGCAGGTTCACCTGGCCATCGATCACGTTGCGCCAGGTGGGCGAGGTGGAATCCTCAAAATCGGCCATGAAGACTTTCGCGCCGGAATTGAGCGCGTTGATCACCATCTTGCGATCGACGGGGCCGGTAATCTCCGTGCGACGGTCCTCGAGATCGACCGGGATGGGCGCGACGCGCCAATCACCCTGGCGCACGGAGGCCGTTTCCGGCAGAAAGTCGTAGAGTTTTCCAGTGCGCAGCGCCTCGGCCCTGGCCACGCGGGCGGCCAATAGGCGCTGCCGCTCGGCCTCGAAGTTGCTTGCCAGTGCGCCCAGGAACTCAAGCGCTTTCGGGGTTAGAATTTCCGCTTCCGCTGCACCTTGTGACCCTGCAATCGTTACCGAGGGAGCCGTTGCCGTCGAGTTTGTCATGATTTCTCCGCGAGCCGCTATTTTACGCCCCCCAGGGGAACGTTTCGAATCGATGCGTCCAGCAACTCAACCATGTGGAAGGCGGGCATGTCCGCGAGGCCACGGCGGCGCAGCGAGCTCATCAGTTGCAGCAGGCAGCCAGGATTTGCGGAGATCACCGCGTCGGCCTTGGTGGCGAGCAGGTTTTCTACCTTGCGGTCGCCCAGCTGATTGGCCGGCTCGGGGTTGAGCAGGTTATAGACGCCGGCCGACCCACAGCACAGCGAAGCCTCCTCGATCTCCGCAACCTCGAGCTCCGGAATCGTGGCCAGCAGACGCCGCGGCTCAGCGTGGATGGCCTGTGCGTGCCGCAGGTGGCAAGCATCGTGGTAGGCCACGCGCATGGGGAGAGGGTGGCGCGGCGAACTGGGCGGGCAGTTCGCACAGAATCTCTGAGATGTCTTTGCATTTGGCGCTGAAGGCTGCGGCGCGCGCGGCCCATGCAGGATCGTCGCGCAGCAGGTGGCCGTATTCCTTCATGGTCGAGCCGCAGCCGGCGGCGTTGATCACGATGGTGTCCACGTTGGCCGCTTCGAAGGCGGCGATCATCTTGCGTGCGAGCGCGGAGGCTTGTTCATCGAGACCGGAGTGCAGCATGAGGGCGCCGCAACATTGCTGCGCCTGGGGGATGACCACCTCGCAGCCTTCCGCGGCGAGCACCCGGGCGGTAGCCTCGTTCACGTGCTGGAAGAAGACCTGCTGCACGCAACCGGAGAGCATGCCCACCCGGCGCCGCGGCTCTGAGACTGGGTGAGACTTTGGCGGGCAGGCCTTGCATAAAGTGTGTGGGGACGCGGGGGAGCAAGGCTTCCATTTGCGCCAGCCGTTTGGGCAGCAGCCGCAGCAGGCCGGAGGCGCGCACCAGCTTCTGCAGGCCGGAGCGCTGGTAGATCAGCATGGGCAGAGCCAGCAGGCGCAGGCGTTTCACGTAAGGGAAGGTAGCGAAGAGAAGCTTGCGGAAGAGGCTATCCGCGGTGGTGCGCGGGATATTCCGTTCCACCTGGGCGCGCGTGTCTTCGATCAGCTTGTTGTACTGCACGCCCAGAGGGGCAGGCGGTCATGCAGGCCATGCAGCCCAGGCAATTGTCCATATGCAGGCGGAAGCGCTGGTCGAGCGGAGCGTCGCCCTGGGAGGACTTCTTCATCATGTAGATACGGCCGCGCGGCGAATCCATCTCCTCGCCCCAGAGCACGTACGTGGGGCAGGCGGGGAGGCAGAAGCCGCAATGTACGCAGTCCTCGATCAGCGCTGTTTCCGGCGGCTTGTGGGTATCGAAGTTGGAGGGCTTTGCGGGTTCGAGCTGCGTGAGTTGGGCCATAGGTTATTTCTGTGTAGATTACATGGCCCGTAGCAGCATCCCCGAGACTACCCTCGGATTTCTGTACGCAGCTTGAGGATTGGGGCACCCGTCCCATTTTGCCGGACCCTGCTATGACCATGGACTCCTTCGGGACAGGCGGCAGATAGCTCCTTCGCTTTAGCAAGATGATCAAGCAAGATGATCAAATAGTCCTTGTGTTTTACCAAGATGGTCAAATAAGTCCTTTGTTTTGCCAAGATGATCAAGATGATCAAGTAATTAATTATTGAGCATCTTGCTTTTTTCGATCCTGCCTCTGCCCGGTTACGAAGTTCTCTATGTAATTAGATTCAATGCAGTAAGGTTTCGGTTAGGTTCGCGAATCTTTTTCTTCGCATCTATATGCCACCCAAGAAGTGGCCAGGATTAAGAACACCCTCCGGGTCGAACCTGCGCTTGATCTCCCGCATCAAGGGAAGGCTATCGGGTAGGGTTCCCCAACAATCGAGCTTCCTCTCCGCCGGCTGCTTGAGGATCATCAGGGATCCGCCCGCTGCTTCCAATTCACGCCGCAACTGAGGTAAGTGCTCGCCTGCCGCAGCCGGGAAGCCCGCTGTCATAATCCCGGTCGCTTGGGTCACGGACTCGCCACCGAGGCTACGAACCCGTTCGGCGAACGGCACAATTTCCGAAGGAAGCATCGTCGCTTTGCAGACGAACTCATGGAAAGGGGCGAACTGTTGTTGCCGGGCATCCCAGACCGCAGCGGTCGCGCTTTCCATGGCAAGGCCTTCCACTCGCCCCAACGACTCCAGCAAATCGGCTTGGGTGCGCAGAACCTCGGGCAGTGAGGCGAGCTGGATATCGAGATGGAATCCCTCCGCCGTGCCCCGGAGCTGGATCGACAACGTGCTGAGCTGTTCATGGAGCAGCTTGACCAGCCACGCGCCCAGCGGTTTAGCGGCCGGCGCAGAGAAGGTAAAGCTCTGCGTGGACTGCGGGATGGAATGCAAACGAAAGTTTACCGAGGTAATAAAGCCGAGGGTGCCGAAGGCCCCAGTCATCAATTTATGCAAGTCATATCCGGCAACGTTTTTAACCACCTTCCCGCCGGTGTGGGCAACTGTCCCATCGGCCAGCACAATCGTCATCCCGATGATCAGGTCGCGCAGGCTTCCGTAGCGCAGCCGGAGCCCCCCCGAGTCGTTGGTGGCGATGATGCCGCCCACTGTCGCTCTCTCGGGCCAAAGTGGATCGAGGGCAACGCACTGGCCATGTTGCGCCAAGGCCGACTGCAAGGACGCCCAGGTACAACCGGCTTCGACGGTGCAGGTCATGTCCTGCCAGGTATGTTCCCGGATTATATTCAGGCGATGCGTCTCCATTAACACCGCCGGCGCCACGGGATTGCCCCAGCCTTGTTTCGTACCGCCGCCCCAGGGAACCACTGCGAGCCGGTTATCGTGCGCGAAGCGAAGGATAGCCGCGACCTCTTCGGTGTTGCCCGGAGCGACGGCGGTCGCGCTGTCCAAGGCCAGCAGGTGGTCGGGCCCGGTAATGGCCGCCAAAGAAGCAGTGATGGTTTGCGAATTGGTAGAGGCCGCATTCATGATGGCGGAATAAGGAACTGTCTCAGAGGCAGATCAAAAGTACTCTGCGACGCCTGCTGTCTCCAGTGGATGAGGGGTATACTTGCCGGTTTTCTCGCCGCACAGCCGGGGGCGAGGGAAGACCTTATCAGGGTTGGCGATATTCGCCGGGTCGAAGCTGCAGCGCACCCGTTGCATCGTGTCCAGGTCGGGCTCGGAAAACATATAGCCCATCGCCTGCTGCTTGTCCCGGCCCACTCCGTGTTCGCCGGTGATCGACCCCCCTTGGTCGACGCACAGGTGCAGTATGCGCGTCGACAACTCGACGGCCTTCTCCTCCTGGCCGGGGATCGAGCCGTCAAAAAGCACCAGGGGATGCAGGTTACCGTCGCCTGCGTGGAAGACATTCGAGACGCGCAGCCCGGTTTCTGCCGCCATTTCTGCAATCTTTGCCAACACCATGGGTAGTTTGGTACGCGGAATCACTCCATCCTGCACGATGTAGTCGGGCGAAAGACGGCCTGCGGCGGCAAAGGCTGCCTTGCGGCCTTTCCACACCAGCATCCGCTCCTGCTCGCTCTGTGCCAACCGATCCTCCCATGCGCCGTTGGCTTTGCACAGCTCACGGACCCTTTGCATCTGCAGGTCGACCTCAGCGGAAGGGCCGTCCAGCTCCACCAGCAACAGCGCTTCGCATTCGGGATAATGCGGGTGCACGGCGGCTTCAGCGGCCTGGATGGCCAGCCGGTCCATGATCTCCATAGCCGCGGGCAGAATGCAGGCGGCTATGATGTCCGAGACGGTCTGTCCCGCTGCCGAGATCGAATCGAAGGCAGCCAACAAAACCTGAACGGTCTCGGGGCGGCGCACAATGCGCAGCGTCATGGAACTGGCGACCCCCAGCGTTCCCTCAGAGCCGACGAAGACCCCGGCCAGGTCGTAGCCGGGCGGGTCGAGCGTGGGTGAGCCGAGGTGAACCAATTCGCCGGTCGGTAGAACCACTTCGAGGGCCAGCACGTGGGTAGTGGTGAAACCATACTTGAGGCAATGCGCTCCGCCGGAATTTTCCGCGACATTGCCTCCGATCGTGCACACGGTTTGCGAAGAGGGATCCGGCGCATAAAAATGACCCGTGGGCGCCACGCGTTGGGTAACGTGGGCATTGATCACGCCGGCTTCCACGGTAATGCGCTGGTTGGGAATGTCGGTGGCAAGGAATTTGGTCATGCGGGCAAAGCTGATCACGATGCCGCGGTCATCGGGCATCGCTCCGCCCGAGAGGCCGGTGCCGGCGCCGCGGCCAACGAAGGGTATGTGATGCCGGGCACAGATGCCCACCACCTTCTGCAGTTGTGCAGTGGAGCGGGGCAGAATCACCGCACCCGGCAGGCTGCGCAGCACGGCCAGGGCATCACACTCGTAGGTCTGCAGCTGGTTGCGCTCGATGATCAGGCCGTCGGCGCCCACTGCGTCGCGTAGCTCGGCGAGAATAGCGGCGGAGAGCATGTAGCTACTATCCTAAGCCGTTTCATCCTTACGAGCGAGGGTTCGCGTAGACTGACACCGCGTCCGCAAGTAGAATTCGTACACCTGACTCCAAGAGAGAGCCCGCCCAGATGAGCCCAGCGTGGTCCCAAAGCTACACCCTCTTCGGGCGTGGCCTCGCATTCTCCTCGGTCATTGCTTCTTTACCGATACTCACCCTGCTTTTCCTGCTCGGTGTGCGGCGCAAGCCGGCCTGGTTCGCCGCCCTTTGCGCGTTGGCGGTGGCGCTGGTGGTTGCGCTCTTTGCCTACAAATTACCGCCCACGCTTACCGTGAGCTCCGCCGCCTATGGCGCCGGCTTCGGATTATTTCCCATCTCCTGGATTGTGTTTTGGGCCATCACCCTCTACCGGGTCACGGTGGAGACGGGCAAATTCGAAATCATCAAGTCGTCGATGGGCAACCTGACCAGCGACGCCCGTCTACAAGCGCTCCTGATCGCCTTCGCCTTTGGAGCATTTGTGGAAGGTGCAGCGGGCTTCGGCACCCCGGTGGCGGTTGCCGCGGCCATGTTGGTCGGCCTCGGCTTCTCTCCCTTTTACGCTTCGGCGCTTTGCCTGGTGGCCAATACCGCCCCGGTCGCATTTGGCTCGATTGGCATTCCCGTGGTCACCCTGGCCGGGATTACCGGCTTGCCGCTGGATAAACTCAGCGGCGCAGTGGGGCGCCTTTGTGCTCCGCTGTCCTTATTCGTTCCCACTTACTTGGTCTGCATCATGGTAGGGTGGCGCGGCATGCTGGAGGTGTGGCCGGCCGTAGTGGTGGTGGGCGGCGTCTTCGCCTCGGTCCAGTTCTTCATGTCGAATTTCGTGGGTCCGCAACTGACCGACATCATGAGCTCGCTTTGTGCCCTGGGCGGGTTGCTGGTGCTGCTGCGTTTTTGGCGCCCGGCGGCTACGTGGGACCGCGAATTGGAGCCGGTGGACCCGAAAGCAGCAGAACCCACTGCCGGCATGATGGAGTTTCCGCCCCCCTACAATCCTGCGCAGCATAAGTATTCACCCTTAGCTCCTGGATCAGGCGATCGAAAGCATGGGGCGGGAGAGATTTTGGGCGCCTGGATGCCCTACGGTCTGCTGGTGATCCTGGTCCTGCTCTGGGGCTTCAAGCCCTTCCAGGCGGTGCTGAACTCCGTCACCCTCAGCGTCGGCTGGCCGCTCTTGCACAACCAGGTCATGATGATGCCGCCGGTGGTTGCCAAGCCAACCCTGTACAAGGCGGTCTACCAGCTCAACTTTCTTTCCGCTGCCGGCACTGCTTGCATGTTCGCGGCCCTGCTATCGGTTCTGCTGTTGCGCATGCCTTTAGCCGCCTTCGGACGCCTCCTGCTTGCGGTATGCCGCCAGCTCTTCTTGCCTACCCTGACAGTCACGGCCGTGCTCGCCATGGCCTTCGTAATGAACTATTGCGGCGCAACCGCCACGCTGGGATTGGCGTTTGCCGCATCGGGCCGGCTCTTTCCCTTCTTCAGCCCGTTACTGGGCTGGCTGGGCGTCTTCCTCACCGGGTCGGATACGTCGGCCAACGCGCTCTTCGGCAACCTGCAGGTGGTGACCGCCGGCCGTCTGGGCTTTGAGCCCACGCTCATGGCGGCTGCCAACTCCGCCGGCGGCGTCGTGGGCAAGATGATCAGCGTGCAGAACATCGCGGTCGCGGCAGCGGCTACCGCGATGTCGGTCGCCGACCAGGCCAAGCTCTTTCGATTTACTCTGAGACATAGCATCGTAATGGCAACAGCCATCGGCGTAGAAGTCATGCTGTATGCCTACCTCTTCCATGCTCGTTAGCAAACCCTACCAGGAGTAGTCACATGGCAAAGTTAGGATTCTTAGGACTCGGCATCATGGGCGGTCCCATGGCCCGTCATCTAGTTACCGGCGGTCACGACGTAGCGGTCTGGTCCAACAACCAGAAAAAGGCGAAGGCACTCGCTGATTCCGCCGGCGCGTTGTTCTGCGCCACGCCAGCGGAGGTGGCGCAGAACAGTGAATGTGCTTTTCTCTGTGTGGGCGACACGGCCATGTCCCGGGGAGTCATCCTGGGCGAGAAGGGGCTGGTCAAAGGGGCAAAAAAAGGCTACGTCGTCGTCGATTGCAGCACCGTCTCCCCCCTGGAGAGCAGCCGCATGGCGGAGGAACTAGCCGGGCTGGGGATTGAATTTCTGGATGCGCCTTGTACCGGCTCGAAAGCCGGCGCGGAGGGAGGCACCCTAACCTTCATGGTGGGCGGCAAGCAAGAGGTCTTTGCCCACGTCAAACCCTTCTTCGAGGCCATGGGCAAGAGTCTCTATTATTGCGGCAAGTCGGGCATGGGCTTGCGCGCCAAGCTGACCCAAAACCTGATCCTGGGCAACCTCTTGCAGGCGTTCAACGAGGGCCTGGTATTGAGCACCAAGGCGGGTGTTGATCCGGAGCTCATGCTCGACATTCTGAACAACAGCGCGGCACGCTCGGGGTTGATTTCCGCCAAGGCGCCGATGGTTTTCAAGCGCGACTTCTCGACCAATTTCTCGGTCAAGTGGCTGGAGAAGGATATTGGCCTGGCCATCGATCTGGGGGGCGAGATTGGGGTGCCGTTGATGCTTACTGGGCTGACGCAACAGCTTTTCCGGGCTGCGATGGCTAAGGGTTATGGGGAAGAAGATATTTGCGGTTCGATTCGCGTGCTGGAAGACCTGGCGGGAACCGAAGTGAGCGCGGTCAAAGAAACAGCGGGCAAGGCTTGAGAGTTGCGGTCAGCAAAGGCGCACAGCAGGTCCCTCGGCTCCCCCAGATTTCCTGTCAAGAACCATTGCTTTGGTGGATTTCATGCGGCTCTCTTTACGGAGAGCCGCATACGTGGCCGCTGGTAGAGCCGTGAAGTAGGAAATCCGGGTACGCTCGGGATGACAAAGTGGTGGGTGGCGCTTCCATTTGGAATCGGCTAGTGGCTGAAAGAGTTGCAAAGCGGAGCGCTTCGAAGGGAACGGCTCACAGGCTGCGGAAAAGGTCGTTGTTGGCGTATCTTTCCATCCCACTAACAAATGTCAGGGTAAGTAGCCACCCCGCACCTTGTCATCCCGACCGAAGCGTAGCGGAGGGGAGGGATCTGCAGTTCCACTCAACCCCAAACCGATGCTCGTAAGGAATTGGCTAGTGGCTGAAAATGACCGCTGCCAGGAGTAGTGCATGGAAAATACCAGAAGAACATTTCTCAAGCAGGCGGCGGGCGTAACCGCCGCCCATTTTTTTGGCGTCCCAGCCCTCGCCGGCGCGGAGCCCGGCACCGTGGTCGGCAACCCGGGATGGTACGACCGTCCGATGCGCTGGGCGCAACTGGCCTTTGTGGAGGACGACCCGGGAAACTACGACCTCGCCTTTTGGCTTGATTATTTTCAGAAGATCCACGCCGATGCGGCCTGCCTCAGCGCCGGCGGCAGCGTCGCCTTCTACCCCACAGAGATTCCTCTGCACTACCGCAGCAAGTGGCTGGGCAACACCGACGCCTTCGGAGACATCATGAAGGGCTGCCGCAAGCAGGGCATGAACGTCGTGGCTCGCACCGATGCCCATGCTGCCCGCCAGGACGTCTACGACGCGCACCCCGATTGGATCGCCGTCGACGCCCAGGGCAACAAGCGCCGCCATCCCTCCGATCCGGACTTCTGGATCACCTGCGCCTTAGGCCCTTACAACTTCGACTTCATGACCCAGGTCCATGTGGAGATCATGACCAGGTACACGCCCGACGGTATCTTTACGAACCGCTGGGCGGGCTCCGGGATGTGCTACTGCGAACACTGCCAGCAGAACTTTCATGCCTTCTCCGGTCTGAGCCTGCCCCGCACGCTCAATCCTCAGGATCCGGCGCGGCGGCAATACATCATCTGGCACCAACAGCGGCTCTTCGAACTGTGGCGGCTGTGGAATGAAAAGATCCAGGCTATCAATCCCAACGCCAGCTACCTGGCGAACGCCGGTGGCGGGGCGCTCAGTGAGCTCGATATGAAGACGATCGGCGAGCTGGCCCCCACACTCTTCGCCGATCGCCAGGCGAGAAGCGGCCTGATGCCCCCGTGGGCCAACGGAAAAAACGGCAAGGAGTATCGCGCCACCCTGGGGCAAAAAGCCATCGCCGGCATCTTCAGCGTGGGCCTCGAAGACAAGTATCGCTGGAAAGACTCAGTGCAGAACGGCGACGAGATCCGCCTTTGGGTGGCGGATGGAATGGCCCAGGATCTTCGCCCCTGGTTCGTCAAGTTCAACGCCAAGCCGATCGACCGGCGCTGGCTGCCGGTGGTCGAAGAGATCTATCAATGGCACTATGCCAACCAGGGCTATCTGCGTAATGAGAAATCCTTCGCGCGCGTAGCCATGGTCTACTCCCAGCAGACGGCGTCGTTTTACGGCGGAGAGGATGCGCGCGCCAAAGTGGAAGATCCCGCGCTGGGCTTTTACCAGGCGCTGGTCGAAGCTCGAATTCCCTTTGAAATGGTGCACGATCATTTGCTCGACCCCGAGCATATCAACCGCTTCAAGACGCTGATCCTGCCCAACATCGCCGCGCTCTCGACGCAACAGTGCGATCAGATTCGTGCCTATGTGGAGCAGGGGGGAAGCCTCGTCGCCACCTATGAGACCTCGCTCTATGACGAGTGGGGAGTCCGGCGCAACGACTTCGGCTTGGCGTCGCTCTTTGGCACCTCGTTCACCGGAAAGGAAGAGGGCCCGCTGCTCAATTCGTATCTGACACTGGAAAAAGATCCGGCAACCGGCCAATTCCCCCCGTTGCTGGCTGGTTTCGAAGATGCGACGCGGATTGTCAACGGCACCCATTGCGTGACCGTCACGCCCTTGGCCAGCGGCGCCTACTCGCCACTGCTCCTGGTCCCGCCTTATCCTGACCTCCCGATGGAGGAGGTATTTACCCAGCCGGCGAAGACACGCGAGCCTGGCGTCTTGCTACGCGAGATCGGCCGCAGCCGCGTGGTTTATTTTCCCGCGGATATCGATCGCACTTTCTGGGAGGTGCTGGATGTGGACCACGCGAAGCTGCTGCGCAACGCAGTCCTCTGGGCGACTAACGAGCCCGCTCCGGTGACGGTGGAGGGCAAGGGGGTTTTGGATATCTCTGTCTGGAGTCAAAAGAATTCCATGACCGTCCACTTGGTCAACCTCACAAATCCCATGATGATGAAGGGGCCGCTGCGTGAGGTGATCCCGCTTCCAAACCAGGAAGTCAGCATCAAGATACCGGAGGGCCGGCGCGTCAATGCAGTGCGCTTACTGGTAGCTGGCGGAAGTCCGCACTACCGTAAGGATGGTGGATCGATCCGGCTCACGGTGCCTTCCATCGGAGTGCATGAAGTAATAGCGCTGGACCTTAGCTGACCGCTTCGACTCCAACAAAATCGCTCACCGCGCTCTTAGCGGCGTCCCGTTCTTTGCGTTCCACCTTCTCGGCCTCTTCCTCGAGGTGGTCGATCACCACCTTGGAGTAAAGGACGAAATGCTGTGCGGAGAGCAACAGCGAGAAGCCCACCCACAGTTTTGCGGGTGAGCGCCAATAGGAGGTGACCGTCCTGAAGAGGAATTTCCAATAGCTGCTGCGGTAACTGGAGCGGATGCCCTGCCGCCATATAGAGGCAGAGAGGCAACGCACGTTGTAGACCATGCCCAGGGAAGGCGGCTTCTGTGTCGCTATGGGATTCCACACCTTCAAGGAGTTATAAGCGCGCTCAAAAAAGGCATCCGGCTTGTATAGGCCCGTGAGCAGGGTGCAGAGGCCGCGCAGCAGGATGGGCAACGGCAGTACGGTGCGGAAATTCGGGAGGCCAAACTGGGTGATGGATTGGCTGTCCTCGATCAGTCGCCCTTCCCGTTTCATGCGATCGAATAGGGCTGTGGTCGGCGGCGCCATCAATATACCGGCCATAGCCCAGGGGATCGCTGTCCGGTCGATAAACTCCAGCTGCCGGGCAAAGATGGTCTCGTCGTCGGAGTCGAAACCGACAATGAAACCGGCCAGCACCCACAACCCTTTTTCCTGGATGATGCGTACCTGATCGACATTGTTTTTGCGCAGATTCTGAAACTTGTGCGTCTCTTTCAGAGCTTCGGCAGACGGGGTCTCGATGCCGATGAAGACCATCATGAAATTCGCGGCGACCATGGTATCCAGAAGTTCTGTCTTCGATGCCAGGTCGATCGACGCCTCGGTACTGAACGCGAATGGGTAATCGTGCTGCTTTTGCCACTCGACGAGTTCGAGCGAAAGCGCCATCGCTTGATGACTGTTGCCGATGAAGTTGTCATCGACAATGAACACCTCGTTGCGCCAGCCCAGGTTGAGCAATGTTTCCAGCTCGCGAATGACTTGCTTGGGCGTTTTCGCACGCGGCCGGCGACCGTAAATGGTGATGATGTCGCAGAATTCACACTGGAAGGGGCATCCGCGAGAAAACTGGATGGGCATGGAGGTGTATTTGTTCCGGTGCAGCAGGTCAAACCGGGGCACCGGGCTGCGCGTCATGTCGGGTTTGTCGATAACGTTGTACAGCGCGTGTGCCGTCCCTTGTTCGAGTGCAGTGGCGATTCCAGGAAAGACCTCGTCCGCTTCACCGACCAACACATGGTCGGCCACCTGCAACACGACCTCGGGCTGTGTACTCGCCCAGGGGCCGCCTACGAACGTGCGCTTACCCATGGCGCGAGCGCGGGCCAGGGTGGTCAATGCGTCGGCGCGTTGCGCGTGCATGGCGCTTACCATCACCAGGTCAGCCCAGGCGAAATCCTCATCCAGCAACTCTTCGAAGGCATGATCCTTCAACCGGAGATCCCAAGTCGCCGGACAAAGAGCCGCGACGGTGACCAGGCCCAGCGGCGGCGTCATGGCCTGCTCGGGAATCATCTCCAGCACGCCCTCAAAGCCCCAGAACGACGGCGGGAAACTGGGCCACACCATCAAGACCTTTATGTTCGGTCCCAGAGGAGGGAAGGAAGCGTCGCTTGCCTTATCGGAGAGCTTGGGTTCTGAGGCGGCAACCGGAAGAGACGATGTCGCTTGCGGTTGGCTGGGAAGGACGTTGAGTCGAGGATCTGGTATCGAGGGCATGGTGCCCCTTTCTCAATGGGTCACAAGCATGGCACAAGGTCGAGTCATCCTTGACGCCAAAGGTACAGAGGGGCCCATGGTACAGCAAGACAAAACACTAGCCGAGGGGTCAGCCGCGATGCCCGGCGCATCGACGAGACTCAAATATGGCGTAGTGGGCTTGAGTCTACGCCAAAGCCTTGGTCCTGTCATCTGGATGCTAGGGAGGTGAAACTGGGCTCGTGTAACGACGAGGTATCCCACATCTGGTGCAAGGTGCGCTCGGAGAGTAAGAACACTTGGCTGGAAATAACTCGAGGGGGGTTTGTTCAGGCGAGAGGGTGGCCGTTCCATGGCGGAGCGGCCACTCGTTTGGTTAACGGCCGTCGTGCTTGTCGCGGTAGATGCGGCGTGATTCCTGGTTCTGCTGCGCATGGATGGTTTGGCGATCCTGTTTTGTCAGGTGACCGTTATCCTGCGCGCGCATACCGCGCTCTTCCTTATTGATGCCGGCTTCCTGGTGTTCCAGGCGCGCGGTCTGGCCTGGGGTCAGCTTCCCGTTCTTGACGCCGTTGCCGATGCGATCCTGCTGATCGACCTTGCGCTGGTTGATGTTATAGTCATGTGCGCCAGGGGTAGGTGTTTGGGCAATCATCGCCGTGGGCGCGATGACCAGAGTAGATGCAAGCACAGCCGTGATAAATCTCATGGAATTCTCCTCTTTCTGGCGGCTGCTGCTTGAGATCAAATTCTTGCCGCTCGCTCCAGATAGACACAGCGTAGGAGAGCGAGTTGCCCTATCTTTGGTACCTTAACTTGTAGGGATCCACCCCGGAAGTGCAGCACGTAGAGCGCAACTTTTTCGTAGCTATCGCCGCAACAACCTCATCCCAAAGGAACCTGTCAGCCTTGCCGAACTCCCGTCCTTTCCCCACCCTCGCCAGCTGCTTCCTGTTGCTTCTCTTCACCCTTGGCCTAGGCGCCGGCGCCGCGCAAGAAGCCAGCAAGGATACCCCAGCAAAAGACGCCGGCAAAGATGCCGCCAAAGCCGATACAGAGCCGACCATTCCTAAGGATTCCACCACCCAGGGTTCCGTCACCGTTGCAGGTCACTCCATCAATTACCAGGCCATCGCCGGAACCATCCTGGTGGCGGCAACCAACGATGCCGACGCCGCCCTGGGCGTAAGCCCGGCGGCTGGGAAAGAAACCCCCGATTCCCCGCCCACCGCGCGCATGTTCTACGTGGCTTATTTCAAGAAAGATGTGCCGGCGGAATCGCGCCCAGTGACCTTTATCTACAACGGCGGCCCGGGCAGTTCCACCATGTGGCTGCATATGGGCGCCTTCGGTCCCCGGCGCATTATTACCGCCGACGATCAGCACACCAGCCCCGCGCCCTATGAACTGGTTGATAATGCCGACAGTCTGCTCGACGTCAGCGATCTGGTCTTTATCGACGCACCCGGCACCGGTTTCGGCCGTCTCTTCGGCAAGGACAAGGAAAAGGCCTTCTGGGGGGTCGATACCGACGGGCATGCCTTTGCCCGCTTCATCGCCCGCTTCCTTTCCACTTACCAGCGCTGGAACTCGCCCAAATATCTCTTCGGAGAGAGCTACGGCACCACCCGCTCAGCGGTGCTCGCCGGCATTCTGGAGACGGAAAGCCATATCGATCTCAATGGCGTCATTCTGCTTTCGCAAATCCTGAACTTCGACGACAGCGCCGACGCGCCGCAATGGAACCCCGGCATCGATGTCCCCTACGAGCTGGCGCTGCCCACCTTTGCTGCCACGGCCTACTACCACAAGCGCCTGCCTACCCAACCCGCTGCGCTCGACCCTTTTCTCGCCGAGGTAGAGCAATTTGCCATGAGCGACTATGCTTCCGCTCTGGCCCAGGGCTCTCAGCTGCCCGAGGCCACCCGCCAGGCCATCGCTGAAAAGCTGCATCAGTACACGGGGCTGCCTGTGGCCTACATTCTCAAGGCTGACTTGCGCGTCAACGTCGGGCAGTTCAACCATAACCTGCAGGGAAATGATGATCTCACCACCGGCCGGCTGGACAGCCGCTTTTCCGGTCCAACCATCGATCCGCTGGCTGAGGAAGCTGCTTACGACCCACAGGCCGCCGCCATCTCATCGGCTTATGTTGCCGCTTTCAATGACTACACTCGTCGCCAGCTCAAATTCGGAGATGGCCTCACCTACCTGCCGGAGATCGGATGCCGTCAACAACGCCTGGGAATTCAAGCACAAGGCCCCCGACGCGCCGGGCGACTCCTGGGGCGCCAATGTGATGCCGGATCTGGCAACCGCGATGAAGTTCAACCCGCGTCTCAAGGTCATGCTGAACGGAGGTTATTTCGATCTTGCCACGCCCTACTTCGCTGCCAGGTACGAAATGTCTCACTTGCCGATTCCGGCCAACCTGAGGCAGAACATCGAATTCTCCTGGTATCAATCCGGGCACATGGTGTACCTGCACGAAGACTCGCTCAAGCAGCTCCACGACAAGGTTGCCGCCTTTATCACCAGCACCTACAAACCGGTCAAGTGAGCTTTGAGCCGGGATTTAGAGTCTGCGTGAGAACCTTCGGGTCAAAATTGATTCTCGGCGGAGGTCTGTGCCCTAACAGAAGCCAAGGAACTGGACGGGTGCCCCAGGTTCGCCAAAGCGTACCTGGGCCGAAAATGATATGTTTCGATTGCTTTTAGCTGATTGATTAGCAACTGTAGTGGGCTTCGCCCGTCTTACTCGGCCCAGGTACGCTTTGGCGAACCTGGGGCACCCGTCCAGTTCCTATTGGCTTCTGTTAGGAGCCGGTCTCCTGCCAGGTTGAGTTCTCACGCAGAGATTCTAAAGCCCGGACCTACTCAATATTGCCTGGGTGCCCGGGAAACCACAGCACTTGATGTGCCCTTTTTCTCGTAGGAAAAGCTGCGACTGCATGAGTCACTTTGCAAAAATCTGGAATCAAAAGGCTTTAACCATCTGGCCGTACAATGGCCAAGCAATTCTGGAGGGATTTCATGCCGAAAATGCGCGCAGTGCAAGTAGCAAAAGCGGGCGGTCCATTGGAGATGGTGGAACGGGACATTCCCGAGCCCGAGTCCGGCGCCGTACGCATCAAGGTGCAGGCATGCGGAGTTTGTCACAGCGATTCCGTGACCAAGGATGGATTGTTTCCGGGCATTCAATATCCGCGCATTCCCGGCCACGAGGTGATCGGGATCATCGACGCCGTTGGCGCAAACGTTCCCCGATGGAAAATTGGTCAACGCGTCGGCGTGGGTTGGAACGGCGGCTATTGCGGCTACTGCGATAGCTGCCGGCGGGGAAACTTTTTTGCCTGCGAGACCAGCACCCTGGTCACCGGTCTCACCCGGGACGGCGGCTACGCAGAATATATGGTTGCGCCGGCCACGGCGGTTGCCGTGGTGCCGGAAGAGCTGTCGTCCGTGGAGGCCGCTCCGCTGATGTGCGCCGGGGTCACGACGTTCAATTGCCTGCGCAACAGCGGCGCTCGCCCCGGCGACGTGGTTGCCGTGGTCGGCTTGGGTGGACTGGGCCATCTGGGTATTCAGTTCGCGGCCAAGAGCGGATTCAATACCGTCGCTATCGGACGCGGCCAGGACAAAGAGGCACTCGCCAGGAAACTTGGCGCCTCGCACTACGTCGATAATGCGGTGCAAGACCCGGCAGCGGAGTTGCAAAAGCTGGGCGGGGCCAAGGTGATCCTCGCCACGGTGACCAGCGCCGGATGCAATGAAGGCGGTGATCGGCGGTCTTACCCCAACCGGGACCTTCATGATCGTGGGCGCCGTACCTGCATTGGAAGTCCCGCGCTCCAGCTCCTGCTTAAATCGCAGCAGGTCAAAGGCTGGTATTCGGGAACGTCGCTCGATTCGCAGGAGACGCTTGCCTTCAGCGTGCTCTCCGGCGTGCGCTCGATGAACGAAAGCTACCCGCTGGAGCGGGCGAGCGAGGCTTACGAGCGCATGATGTCGGGAAAGGCAAGGTTCCGGGTAGTGCTCACGATGGCGAAGTAGCTTTCGCCGAGCTTTAGTGTTTCCAGGTATTGATAACTTTCCCGTCCGCGCCCTTCATATCTCCTGGTTGCGATCCCGCGGGGCAACTGCCCATGTATTCCTGGTCCGTGATCATCGTGGACTCGCTTACCCCGTACAGTGGTGGCGCGTAGGTGGCATGAGTCTCTGAGTGAATCGCGGTATCGCCCTTGAAAGTGGCCTTCTCCGTGGTATCGATGACAGTATTTCCCACTGTGCAGTGCAGGACGGTGGTGTATAGTGTGGCCACTATAACGCTCTCGCTCAGCTTCTTGCAGCCCGGCATCTTGGCAGCCAGATCCTTCACGTATTGGTCATAGGCGTGGCTGCGGCAGATGGTTACCGCACCACCGTTTCTCTTGTTTCCGGGGTTATCGATGGTTTGTGTCTGGCTCGACCAAAGACCCTCTTTCACATCCGGTGGATCGGCAGCCTGGGCTGACGCAAAAGAAAACAACACCGTCGCGCCCACACAAAAGATCAGCTTCTTCATCTCCACTTCTCCATCGCCGCTGATTGCACACCAGTCAAAGAACCAGCATGAACAGGATCAATGTATCAGCTTGTCGAAGGGGAGAGATTTCGCAGGAAATAGCTATTAGGCATAGTGCAGGAGGAGCCAGGGAATGGATTCCCTGACTCCCGCCGGAGTGACACCCTCAGCAGGGGCCGAGGGTCGACGATTACATCCCGTTCCACTCTTCCCAATGAACCCGCCGAATGGCATCGTCCACCGTGCCGTGGGCCTGATCGATATGGTGCACTGCGCGATCCCGCATGCCCCTTGCCTGAGGCACGTCTTCTGCCCGCGCGGTATCGTTATGTGCTTTATCCAACAACTCCAGGGCCTTGCGGAACCGGCCGTCGGGGCGCATGTGGACGTCGATCGGAGGGTGATCCTGGAGATTTTTACCATCATCGATCGAGGCCTGTTTGATCTCGCCGATCGCAGCATCGATCTCTCGAATCGCATGTTCTTCATCCTTCTGAACGGGCGGCCATGCAATCTGGTCAAGATAAGCGCGAGCCATTCGCAAATCGGATAGCGCGTGCAGGTAAGCCGGGTGAGGTCCTGGAACCTGTTGGGCTGGGGCTGCCTTGGGAATCATAACCAACATTCCCAGGAGTGCGATAAACATGGTGGAACCTGTTATTCGTATGCGCACGATTTCTTACCTTCTTTCTGGTTTAGGGGAGTCGTGACTTTGGTCATGCTGCAGTAAAGCCGCAGCCAACCGAGAAGACCCTAACAGGACAGTAAAAGTTGCGGAAGTGCTGCGAAGAAGGGGACAGCTACAACGATGGTTGTAGACAAGGAAACAGTGACAGATAGTCTCTGCAAAAGTTCAGGCGGGCCGAACGCTCAAGCGTAGCCGCCGTCCCTATAGGTGCTCGCAGTGGCAGTTTCGGTGTTGATCTTCCAGTCTTCCAGTTGCGGCCCTTTCAGTTTCGCCACCTTGTCGCGAATCTGGTCGAGCTGGGCCGTGTCTAACGGCGTAAACTCCTGCGCAATGCGCACATCGTCTTCCACCTGTCCGATCGTGGTACAGCCGAGCGCGACACAATGCACCGGCAGACTAAGGGCGTAGAAGAGGCACTCCTTCAACGCGATGGCTTGCAGCAACTTGGCATTGGCGGTGCTCTTCATCCCCTGGATCCCCATGCCGCGCGCGACGGCTACCGGCAGCACGTTCTTCTCGAAGCTCTGGTAACCGGGATCCGCCGCATGCAGGGGCATCAGGATGGTGTCGTAGTGGTCGTACTTCTTCAGCATCGCCAGGTGGACCTGGGGATCATGGTGGCCGGTGAATCCAATGAAGCGGCATTTGCCCGCTTTCTTGGCCGCCTCGAAGGCTTCGATCGCGCCCCCGGGGGCGAAGATCTGCTCTACTTCGTCCTGCGTACTTACCTGGTGCATCTGCCACAGATCCACGTGGTCGGTCTTGAGCGCACGCAGAGACATCTCCAGATCCGCTTCGGCGCCCTTGCGTGTACGTTGCGCGGATTTCGTGGTCAGGAAGATATTTTTGCGAAAGGGAGGCAGCACCGCGCCATAAACCTCTTCCGACTTGCCATCCCAGTAAAGGCGCGCGCAATCGAAATAGTTGATGCCCAGCTCATAGGCGCGCAGGGTCACGGCTTTCGCGTCTTCGAAGCTGCACAAGGGGAACCGCCCGCCGGCCTGGCCGACGATCGTCAGGCGCTCGCCGGTTTTTCCGAAGGTACGCTTCGGTATGTCTCCCGCCTTGGCCTGTACGGCCCGGCCGCCCCAGGTAAAAACGCCTAGCCCTGCTGCAGCTGAAGTAGAGAGAAAGGTCCTGCGTCGCATAGTCGATCCTCGTGCACCAGTATGCTACCGTTGCCCGTGGCCTACAAGATCGATCCTATGACTCATTTTCGGTCGTCGCGCCAGCTTCGTTGGGCCGCATTCCTCGTGTTGTTGCTGATCCTTCCGGCCGCGAGAGCACAAAAAAGCTCGGGCTTTCGCGTGGTGAGCTGGTCTCCGCAGCGGCTGGAAAGCGGTTCGCCCGTGCTCTTTCAGATCGAGGTTAACCAGCCCGCGGATTCGTTACACGGCACCTGGCTCGATCACCCCCTGGTGTTTAACCGGGCTCACCAGGGCAATAACTGGTACGTGCTGGCCGGCATCGACGTGGAGCAGGCGCCGGGAACTTATCCCCTGGAACTTACCGCAACCGAAAGCAATGGCCAGGAGCTGCACGCTACTCAGCAAATCACCGTGCTGCCGGGTAGCTATAAGACCACCACACTGCACGTAGAGGAAAAGTATGTGCAGCCGGATGCCGCGACGCTGGCGCGCATCGCAGCCGATAAAGCGGTGAAGGATGCGGCCTTCGCTCATACCATCAGCGAGCCGTTATGGAACGGAAGCTTTCGCTCGCCCGTGCCCTTCGCCCCGACCGATTCCTTTGGCACCCGCCGCATGTTCAACGGCAAGCTGGCCAGCATCCATCGCGGAACCGACTTCCATGCTCCTTCGGGAACGCCCGTGGTCGCTGCCAACGATGGCGTCGTGATCATTGCCCAGGGAATGTTTTACGAGGGCAACCTGGTGGTGGTCGATCACGGGCAGCAGTTCTCGACCCTCTACATGCACCTGTCCAAAATAGAGGTGAAGGTGGGGGACCGCGTCCACAAAGGACAACGCCTCGGCCTCAGCGGGGCCACAGGCCGGGTGACCGGCCCGCATCTCCACCTGGGGGTCCGCTGGCAAGGGATGTATGTGGATGCCGTTAAACTGCTTAAGCTCACGCTGCCCACAAGCTAGGCTTACTTGTTAGTGTCTTCAAGCGCGAACCTCCCCAACTCGAAGGGACGGGAGGTAGGCGGCTTGTTCTGCAGGTTGCTGCTGGGATAGGACTGCGGTGCGAGCGTCGGAAAGCCCCAGATTTTCCCCGTACGCATGTCCACCATCACCTTGCCGTAAACCTGGCTCGTGCCATCCGGCGCCCGTAATAGCTCAGAGCCGGGCTCGATATAAAGCGGATAGAGGGCCCCGGTTTGTGCCTCCGCCGGGCGCGGGGCGAAGATCGGTTGCACGGCGATCGCCACCAATGCAACCGCGATGATCGACAACAAAACGATGATCAGGTTTTCTCGACGCATGGTTCTCCTTTAGGGGGACGAACCAAGTGTATTGCCAGGACCTTGTTTTACGGTGTCGCTGGAGCAGGGGCCGATGGGGTCTTGGGCTGGATGGAGAGCAACTCCACCTCGAAGATGAGGGTGGCATTGGGCTCAATGGGGCCCTTACCGCGCTCGCCATAGGCGAGGTCCGAGGGAATGAAGAGCTGCCACTTCGATCCCACCGGCATCAATTCCAGAGCCTCGGTCCAGCCTTTGATGACTCCCGTAACGCCAAAGGTCGCCGGCTGGCCACGCTTGTAGGAGCTGTCAAATTCCGTATTGTCGAGAAGCGTTCCCCGGTAGTTGCAAACTACCTGATCGTCGGCGGTAGGCTTGGGACCCGTTCCGGCAACCAGGACTTTGTATTGCAGACCGCTGGGCGTGGTAACCACGCCCGGTTTGGTTGCGTTTGCCGCCAGGAATGCTGCCCCTTCCTTCTTGTTGGTTTCCACTGCGGCTAGCCTCTTCTCTTCCTGCTTTTGCCGCACCTGGTTCTGCAGGTCGGTCATCACCGTTTTGATCTCGTCATCGGTTAGCAGGACCTTGCCATCAGCCAAGGCATCCTTTAATCCCTGGAGCACAAACTCAGGTTCGACGTCGACCGAGTCGCGGTGCAGGCTTTTGCCCACGTTCAGACCGATGGCGTAGCTTTGCTTGTCTTTTTCTGTCACCAGCGCCAATGGCTTAGGCTTGGCTGCCACGGTGCTCCTGTGGGTCGTGGTGCTGGGCTTTGCCGGGGTGGTGGTGGTCGCCGGCGTCTGCTGAGCGGCGGCGCTGCCGAGCAGGACAATGCCGGCAGCCAGCAGGTTTATCGTCGTTATCCTTGACTTTTGCATTAAGCTATTCTCGCATTGTCGCTTGCGGCTCCGCAAACCGGCGGTATTTGCAACCAACAATGTTCCATATAGGGGAGCTTAGCGCGCCTGGGCGATCGATTGCGTGCCCGACAGCTCGGCATCAATCAAAGATGCAGCTTCTGCCCATACGCGCGGATCATTTTCGATTTCGATGTGAGGCTTGGTGAAGACGCGGGAGTACCAGGGGAAGTTGTCGCAATTGATGGGATGATCTTTATAGGTCATGTGAAAGTTGCCAATGATATTGGTGCGTTCCGGATCCATTGCGACAATCTTTGACCGTCCATGAAGCAGGCCACTGGATTGATAAAAATTGACCGCATCGGAAACGTTCGCCGGGATGGTGATATTACCCTGGCCCGGTTTAGCAACGCTGTCCACCTGGATGGTGAGCAGCACCGGGATCCGCTGCTCCTGCAACGCGCGGGCTAACAGGACGGTCTCGGTTCCGCCCCAGCTGTGGCCAAAAATGATGACCTTCGCCTGGCCTCTTTCGGACGCGTTCAGGACGCCGTCGCGGTTGGTATCCAGAAGGCGGAGGACGTAACGGAGAGCCTCTTGTCCAGAGTGATTGCCAAACACCCGCACTTCGACAGCCGAGGCATAACGGTTGCGCAGGCGCGCGGCGAATTGCACTTCGGCATGCCTGGGATCGTCATGCTTGACGAAGCCGCCAACGAACCCGACAACGATCACTTTATGCAGGGGTGAGTCCACTGCTGGAAGAGGCATCGCCTGGCTGCGCGCGGAGCTAAATGACGCGAGACTGGCCGCGGCCAAAAAAAACAACCGCAGGATAAGCTTCCGATACTGGCGTGCTTTCATGCGGGCCCCCCTCCTTACCATGATAGTCCCCGTCCTCAAGTGCGAAATAATGGAAAGAATGCAGCAGGCACAAGACCAGGTCCCCGCCATCGGTATCGACTTCGGCACCACCAACAGCACGGTTGCGCGCGCCTCCGGCAGCGGGCACGTGGAACTGGTCGCCTTCCCCACCAATGCCGGTGAGACGTTTTCCTTTCGCTCGGTCCTCTACCTGGAGCAGGTCAAGCATGGAGCCCGGAAACACACGCATGCCTGGACCGGTCCGCCGGCGATCGAACACTACCTGGCTGCTGAGAACAAGGGCCGCCTCATTCAGTCCCTGAAGTCCTATCTCTCCGACCGCACGCTCACGGGAACGGCGGTATTCGGCCGGCAATACATGCTCGAGGATCTGATTTCCCGCATCCTCGTCGACCTGCGGCGTCAGGCCGAAGGCAAGTTCCAGACTCCAATTGGGTATGCCATGGTGGGGCGCCCGGTGCGGTTTGTCGGCGCGGAGACGGAAGAGGACCAGGCGTTTGCTCTCTCCCGTCTCCGGCTAGCGTTTACGGAGGCCGGGTTCGAGCGAGTTGATTTCGAAATGGAGCCGGTGGCAGCGGCTTACGCCTACGAATCGACCCTTGATCACGACGAGCTCATCCTCATCGGTGATTTTGGAGGCGGAACCAGTGACTTTTCCTTGCTCCATGTTGGTCCTGGAGTGCGCAAGCGTGGCCGCAAGCCTCAGGATCTGTTGGGCAACAGCGGAGTCGGCCTGGCGGGCGATGCGTTCGACGCCAGGATCGTGCGCAAGCTTGTCTCCCCGGCCTTAGGGTCGGAATCGTTTGCCCGTTCACTCAACAAGATTTTGCCCGCTGTGCCGGCGTGGATCTATGCCAACCTTGAGCGCTGGCATTACTTATCTTTCTTGCGCACGGCGAATGTGGTGGAGATTTTGAAGAGTGCCCGTCTCCGCGCTTTGGAACCGGAGAAGATCGAAGCTTTGATCACGCTGATCGACGAGGACCTTGGTTACCACCTTCACCAGGCCGTGCAGCGGGTCAAGTTCGAGCTTTCCCATGCCGAGGTGGCGGAGTTCCATTTTCGCGACGGCAGCATGGACCTTCGCATCGCGGTCACGCGTGCGGAGTTTGAAGGTTGGATCGCTGACGAGCTGCACGCGATCGAGCAGTGTGTCGATTCGCTGCTGGAGAGCTCAGGTATCAGCCGCCGCCAGGTTGACCGGGTTTTTCTAACCGGCGGCAGTTCGCTGGTGCCCGCTGTCCGTTGCATCTTCAAGGAGCGGTTTGGGGAAGAGCGCATAAGAACCGGCGACGAGTTCATTTCCGTCGCCCGCGGCCTGGCGCTCCGCGCCGAAGAAGCGCTGGCTGGAGTGGGTTAGAAAAGAAACCGCAGATCCCTCCGCTCCGGTCGGGATGACAATTCTATTTAGGACGCTAAAATTTCATCGTAGAAACAGATTGTCATCCCGACCGGAGCGTAGCGCAGTGGAGGGATCTGCGGTTCACTCCACCATCAATCGGCAGCATGGGCGCAACAGCTGGCCGTGTTTTTCATCGGCGGCAGATCGATCACCGGATTCTGATCAAAAAATCCGGAAGGCGCCAGCGTGAATCCACAGACCACGCAAGACTGTACCGGATGATCCTCCGGACGTGGTAGATGATGCACACCGAAACTATGCCAAAGCACGACGTCAGTGTTCTCGATAGCACGGTCCTTGGCGGTCCATGCCGGCAGGCCATCATCCCCGGTCGACTGGTTCACGAACTCGCCCGCCGGGTAGCGCTCGTTCTCATCGAACGGTGTCACCCAGACCTGATGTTGCAGGAAACGTCCCCGCTTGCCCGACGGGCTATCCGGATGGGTATACGGGTGCACTGCTGATTTGGCCTCGAGCTTATATGCGGTTGGCTTGCCCACCCAGTTGGTGGTGTTGGGATTGGTAATTCTCCAATAGCGCATCTTGGAAAAGTCAAAGTCGCGTTGCGCTTCGGCCTCGGTTTTCAGCGCCGTCTCCTGCACATAGTAGGCATTGCCGTAGGGGTTCTCGGGTCCCATCGGGAGGGCAATCGTGTCGCACTCCGTAACCGTATTATTCGGGCCGTCCACCTCCATATCCAGCCGGGCGGAAAAAATATGCTGATGAATGTGGCCCACAATGCCTGGCGCCACTTCGGTGCCGAATTTTCCCGGCTCGCCCGGACGGCAACCCGCTGTATTGATAATCCCTGTGGCCTTCATCTCGTACTCAATGCGCCCATCCTGATGCAGATACCAATAGGACGCATACTCGTAATTGCCAATCGTCGAAATAGAGGAGATCACCAGCTTCCTGGCCCGCCGCACCTCGGTCCGCTCCGTACGCAGGTCGAAATGCTTCCATGACATACCGGCATCTTCCTCGTGCAGGCAGATGCACCTTTCGATAGTGCGCGGATGGCCGAACAGATCCGACACCACGGCATCGAAATAATGGATCACGCCCAGGCAGTCGCAACCCAGAGTGAGCGAGTTCGCCATGCGGCCGAAGCCGAGTTCGCCGCTATCGAATACGTTCTTGCGGTAGTGGCTTCTCTCCGGCGTGCCGTAAGGCACCACCATTTCGGCGATGGACGCGCGATAGACAATGGGCCGCCGTTTGTCGTCCTGGGTATAGCCGATGGTATAGAGCACCAATCCCTCGCGCCCATTGAAGCCCACGCGAAAGTCCCAGTTTTCCCATGTCACGTGGTTGCCCTGCACCACAAAACCGGCGCCATCGGGCTGCACCACATCAAGGCGGGACGACGGCTTGCGAAACTTCTGCAAGAGCTCCGCATCGTAATTTAGCGGTGTGCGTGGAACCGGAATGTAATCTCCGTCGGCTGCGAAATGATCATGGACATCCAGTACTTCCAACGTGCTCACGTCTATCAGGGCGTGCAGTCCCTCGACCGGGTGGGCGTAAAAGTTGTCGAGGGGAAAGGTCCTCATAAAGACGAAGCAGTTGAGCACCCGGCGCCCCTGCTCGATAGGGATGTTGAAGTCGCCGGTTGTCCAAGGATCGACGCACATATATTCGAGTTCGGCGAGGAGACCGCGGCGGCGCAGCGCTTCCTGAAAACGAGAATCCGCCTTCACCAATGCTTCAATATCCAGGATCTCCTGGACGGCAAGCATCGGCCGCGCCTTTTCTCGAAAGGTCTTCGAGATAACCTTCGCGCTCCCGAGATCCACCAGCCCCTGCCACACACCCAAGACCCCATGGCGATACACATTGAAACGCGCGATGCGCGGCGGCATGTTTTTGGGGGCGTAATGGCGTACCACATCCTTGGCGGGCTCGTTGATGTCGATGGTCTCCACCCGCAGGTCCTTGCCCCACTGGAAATGGTCCCCAAGAACACGCGTGACCTCGCTGATCTCACCCGCGGTGAGCGGATCAAGAGGATGGTGGACCGCGACACCTGCTCCATTCAAGGAAACATCTTCTGTTTTCAAAGACATCTTGTCATTCCTCTCGAGAAGTTATTCGCCCGGCGACGTGGCAGGCGAGGGGTGAAATCACGCCGCGTCGGCCGCAGCTCGCGACCCATGCGATCACGATATAGGCTGTGAGGTTAAGAATACGTCGAGCTTTGCGGCTGCGGAAAACTCATTTTTCTGAAGGGTACGGCCTGAATGTCGGCGTGAGAAACGCACTCTCCAGATCGAGTCCCGCAGGGACGGCTGAGAGTAGCCCAGCACGCAGTGCTGGGTAAGGCTGAGAATCCCCCAGGATGCAATCCTGGGGTACTTCTAACTCTGAAGTTGATCATTCGTGATTCGGGGCAACCAACCCAGGACCTTGTCCTGGGTAACTTTCAGCCGTCCCTACGGGACTCAATTTGAAGAGAGTAGTTCCCGCTTAAGCTTTGAAACAAACCCGGCTTTTTCCGCACCCCACTAAAAATGGAAGGCCAATTCTGCCGTCAGAGCACGCGGAGTGACATAGTGTGTCCCGCTAAAGGTAGACAAGAAGTTATAAAGCGCAGTCTTGTTCGCCATATTCACGCCCGTTAACTGGAGACTCCACTTGTAGCGATCGCCATTGAAGAGGTTGTCCTCTCCAATCGAGGCGTCAAAGAGATTCCGCTGTTGAATGCGGGCCGGATTATGGTCGTTATCGCCCGTGCCCGGGGCCGGAATCCTCAGCAGCGTAGAGCCATACTCCGATGCGAGGCATGGTGAAGGCAATGGCGTGGTGGGCGTTGCCTTGATCCCTCCGCAGGTCAGACCCGCTTCAAACTGCTCGTCGGCGGTCAGACCGCTGAGGTCGACTGCCGGCAGCCCGTTGAGCGTAGTCGATGTGCTGGCGCACGCACTGTTGGGATCATTGGAGAGTGGGTTGTAGCAAGGAGCCGATCCGGCAACCAGGCCGCTGTCGTAACGCCAGTTGAAGCCGACCCACGGGCTCCAGTGAAAGGGCAGTTGATATTGCACGTGTGTCGTTTGGTTGAACCGTTCATCATGATCGATCCGGAAAGGCAATCCCGGTTGTCCCACCGTGGCCCCGGCTCCAGCAACCTGCGGAGGGAAGAAGCGAGCGGCCACCGAGGACATCACCACAAACGCCGACATGTGATGAAAATTCGGCACATCGGTGCGCAACGCGAACCCGGGGACCTTGGCATTGTGCCAATCGATAGGGAAGGTAATGGGAGTATTGCCCAAAACGCTGAAGTCGAATGCGTTATGCGTGTACTTCCAGATGTATTCGCCGCTGAAGACGATATTTTTTCCAAAAGCCTGTTGCAGTCCGGCGTGGAATTCATTGCGAAAGCCCGGCTGCAGCGTTCCCTGGACCCCAGGCGTGCAAAGAAGCAGGGGAGCCAGCACCTCGTTGGCGCACCCCTGGCTGGAGAGCACGAGATTTTCGTTAAACGGCGTCTCCAGCGTCCGGGCATAAGAGACGCGCAGCACGGTGTTGGTGGGCTTCACGCTGTAGGAAATACCCAGGCGAGGCTCTGCCTGAGTAGCGCTGGCCAGCCCGTTGTACAGGTCACCGCGTATGCCTAAATTGAACAGCCAGTTGCCGGCCTTGATCGAATCTTCAATATAAAGAGCCAACTCTTTAATATCCGCGTGGCCAAAGTAGTTGTAGTCGCCGCCGCCCCGGGTGAGGTCATAGGGCAGCAAGACCGGGTTGAAGGCGGAATTGGGCTGGTATCCCGCAACGGCGCACTCAGCCGGGTTGGTGAATCCGTCCACGCCTTCTCCTGCGGCATTCAGGCAGGGTGAATTGAAGGTCGGATTCACGATGGCAGAGGCTGTCACGCTCGCGGAGAAAGGTCTGGTTGTAAAACACTCCACCCTTGATGCTCTGGATGCCCCGGTTATAGGTCAGATCGGAATGGACCCCGGCATTGGTGAGCGTCCGGTACTGAGCGATGGTTTGATTTTGCAGATTTGGGGGCCCAAGATCCGCCAGCGGGTTCTCGCTGGGAAAGTACTGATAGCTATCTTTACGGATGTAAGGACCCAAGTTAAAGACCGCACTCTTGCCCATGATCCGGGTGTAGGTGGGCGCGATATCAAATGTCTCGATCTTTGATTTCTGATCGGTATCGCCCACGTCGTTGCCAAATTGATCGAGCACATTCAGGTTGTCGTAGCTGTTGGGGGTCTGAAACCAGGATCGGCTGTAGTTCAGGTTAAAGTGCAGGGCATCGACCGGCGTGAATTGATAATCCAGGCGATCAAAGGCGTTCTGTTCGTTTCCTTTGTCGTGAAAGACGACAAACTCCGGAGTATCCAGAAAACGGCCGGTATTCAATCCATCGAGCTCGAAGAAGTTACCCCACGTCTGCGAACCATAGCCAATATCGATGCCACCCGTGGCTGAGCCGAACGACCCATAGGAGGAGCTGATACTGCCGGTGGGCTTGGTAAGCCCCTGGCCCGATCGCGTGGTTACCTGGATGATCAGGCTGGTCTTGTCCCCGTACTCGGCGGGCGGTGCACCAGCAATGACTTGAATCGACTGAATGGAATTGGACGGAATCTGGTTGGAGAACACCTTGCTTTGCTGATCGGAGATCGGCTGGCCGTCGACGGAAAACGAATTCGACGCATGATCCCCCAGCCCATGGAAAAGGCCATTGGAATCCGCGGCTACTCCGGGAGTCGAGAGCGTCACCAGCGAGCTCACCGAGGAGGAAGAGCTTTCCAGCGGCAGCTTCTCGATCATGTTGCGGTCAATGTCGGTGTGGAGGGAGGTGTCATTCTCCACCAGGTCGTCGCCCGTGACCGTAACCGTAGTGGAGGCTCCTCCCACCTGCAATTTGATGATGGGCGTGACGGCAACGGAGGAACGCACCTGTACGTCCGCGGTAAAAGGTGAGAAGCCCTCCGCGTGCGCACTGAGGTGATAAGGGTTGAAGGGCAGATTGGTGAAACGGTATTGGCCCGACGCGTCCGTCTTGGCAGTCCGCGAAAGCCCACTCACCGGATTCTCGATTGTGACCGTGGCGCCGGGTATCACCGCGCCCGAAGCATCGGTGACCGTTCCTGTAATGGTGCCGGCGGCCGTCTGGGCCTGAACATACATCGCTGGCGACAGCAAAAGAAATGGAAAAAAAAGAAAGACGAAACGTCGTGGAAACGAGTACATATACTGACCCCCGGGGCAACCTGATCATTGCTTGCTGAAACTGCTTTAGGAGAAAGCAATGTCAACGGGAGGGGGTCTGGTATAGAGCGAAAAATCCAGGAATCGGCGTGCGAAGGTTGGTTGCAGATCGACGACCGGCGCCGCCATCTGTCTTGCGGGGAGGGGAACGGTCACCGGAGCTGCTGGAGAAATGACTACGTGCGCGGTTACACAAAGAGCGCATCCGGCGTGAGACACACCGGCAGCCGAATGAACGTGCGCGATCTGAACCGTTGCGCCGAAAACCAGTAGTAGGGCACAGCAAAGAGCGAGAGCGACCTTCCAAGGGTGCCGCACGTGCTCTTTTGCTTGCTTATAGCGCATCACTCTAACTATAACCTACCCTCTATCCCGGAACGGGTAACGTTCCCGGTATACGGTCAAAAAGAACCCCTAAGCGCAGCATTCCGCCGCGCTTAGATGACTTATTTCCACTTTCACAGGACAGGATAAGTTTGATCGCCAGAAGGTATTAAGCGATCGCCTTGGGAATTGCCTCTTCCCATCTTCCCTGGGCCTTCAGGATAAGTTCCACTACTTCCCGCGCTGAGCCATCTCCGCCCCCTCTGGTGGTTACATAGTGGCTGATAGCCTTTAGCTCCGCAGCCGCGTTGGCCACGGCCACTGCCAGGCCGGCGCGCTTGGCCACCGGCATATCGGGCAGGTCGTCGCCCATATAGGCCACCTCGTCTGCCTTTACGTTCGCCTTCTGCAGACACTCGTCAAAGGCGGCCATCTTGGTCGCCTGGCCGAGGTAGACGAACTCCACATCCAGCTCGTGGGCGCGTTGGGAAACCGCGGGGGATTTCCTTCCCGTGATGAAGCCGGTGCGGATGCCCATGATGTGGGCAAGTTTCAATCCTGCGCCATCCTGAGAATTGAAGCCCTTCATCTCCGCCACGCCACCGTTGTTGGGCAGGGAGATAAGGTTGACGCTGCCGTCGGTCAGCGTACCGTCCACGTCCATGAGGAACAGCTTGATCTTCCTGGCGCGGTCAAGAACCTCGGGGGCAACGGGCGTAGTCAGTGACATGAAAACATCATACTGGCGAAAGCCCAGGTAGTTGTTTTCGGCAGAGGATAGCGCAGTGGAGGGGCGCATGTAATCTATAGGAACTCCGCCATATGGCAATTCACATTGCGCTGAACCACAAGACCCACTATCGCTACGACCGTCCAGTCATGCTGGGGCCGCAAACTATCCGGCTGCGCCCCGCCCCTCACTGTCGTACGCCGATCCTGGCCTACTCGCTCAAAGTGCTTCCCCAGAAGCACTTCATCAACTGGCAGCAAGACCCACAGGCCAACTATCTCGCTCGCCTGGTATTCCCGGAAAAGACGACGGAGTTCTCGGTTGAGGTGGATCTGGTTGCCGAAATGGCAATCTTCAATCCCTTCGATTTTTTTCTGGAGCCGTACGCGGAGAAAATTCCCTTTGTTTACGAGAGCTCTCTGGCCCGTGAGCTGCGGCCTTTCCTCGAAGCCGAGACGCCAGGCCCCAAGCTGGCCGCGTTTCTCACCCAGGTGCCTCGCATCAGCACACCCACGCTGGACTTTCTGGTCAGCCTCAATCAACGGGTGCAGCGCGAGGTCGGCTACGTCATCCGCCTGGAGCACGGCGTGCAGAGCTGCCAGGAGACGCTCACCCTGGGCACTGGTTCCTGCCGCGACTCTGCCTGGCTGCTGGTGCAGGTCCTGCGCAACCTGGGGCTGGCGGCACGTTTTGTCTCCGGCTACCTGATCCAACTCACCGCCGACGTGAAACCACTGGAGGGCCCGGGCGGAGCATCCAGCGACTTTACCGATCTCCATGCCTGGGCCGAGGTTTATCTCCCCGGCGCGGGCTGGGTGGGCTTTGATCCCACCTCAGGGCTGCTGGCCGGCGAAGGACATATCCCCCTCGCCTGCACACCCGATGTGGGCAGTGCCGCCCCCATCTCCGGTCCCCTGGAATTTTGCAAGACGGACTTCAGCTTCTCCATGACCGTGCAGCGGATCTACGAATCCCCACGGGTCACCAAGCCCTACACCGACGAACAGTGGCGGCAGATCGAAGCCCTGGGCCACCAGGTGGATGTGGATCTGCAAGTGGGCGACGTGCGCCTCACCATGGGAGGCGAGCCCACCTTCATCTCGCTCGACGATCGCAATGGCAGCGAGTGGTCGACCACCGCCATGAGCCCGGCCAAGCGCAAGCTCGCGGTGGAGTTGCTGTACAGAATGCGTGACCGGTTCTCTCAGGGCGCGCTGCTCCATTTCGGCCAGGGCAAGTGGTATCCCGGCGAAGAGCTGCCCCGTTGGGCGCTGGGCTGTTACTGGCGCAAGGATGGCGTTCCCATCTGGGAGAACCAAAGCCTCTTCGCCGAAGACGGCAAAGATTACGGCTACGCCGCACCCGAAGCACGCAAATTTCTCGAAGCCCTCACCCTCCGCCTGCAAGTGAGTTCGGCCTTCACCATCACCGCCTATGAAGACATCTTCTTCCACCTGTGGAAGGAGCGGCGGCTGCCGGAAATCGGCGATCCCCTCGACCCCAAACTCAAAGAACTCACCCGAACGCGTAAAGCTGGCGCACATCTTTGAACAAGGCGCGGAGCACCCCATCGGCTTTGTGCTCCCCTTGCGCCGGGTCCCCACCCGCTCCGGTACTCCGCGATGGACTAGCCAGCCCTGGTTCCCGCTGTCAAAACGCATGTTTCTGACTCCCGGCGATTCGCCCATGGGGTATCGTCTGCCGCTTGAAGCGCTGCCCTGGACCAAGCCGGAAGACGTGACCTACGCCTTCGATACCGACCCTTTCCAGCGGCGGGACAAGCTGCACCCACGCCCCGATCGTCAGATGGGCCGGTTCTTCAATCCGCCGTTCGCGGACGAACCGGAGTCCGCCGCCGATAAGGCCAAGCCCAAAAAGGATGATCAGCAAGCGGTCACGCTCACCCGCCCGGCGCTCTGCGTGCAGGCGCGCCAAGGCAAGCTCTTCATCTTCATGCCGCCGGTCGATTACCTCGCGGACTATCTTGACCTGGTCGCCGCTATCGAAGACACGGCTGCGCATCTCTCCATGCCGGTCGTCTTCGAAGGCTACACCCCGCCCAATGACACCCGTATCTCGGTCTTCAAGGTCACTCCCGATCCCGGCGTGATCGAGGTCAACATCCAGCCTGCCGCGAGCTGGGACGCACTGGTCGAGAACATCACGTCGGTGTATGAGCTGGCGCGCGAGACCCGACTGGGAACCGAGAAGTTCATGCTCGACGGGCAGCACACCGGGACCGGCGGCGGAAACCACCTGGTGATCGGCGGCCCCACGGCCGACGACAGCGCCTTTCTTCGCCGCCCCGACCTGCTGCGCAGCATGGTCAATTACTGGCAAAACCATCCTTCGCTTTCCTATCTGCTCTCCGGCTTGTTCATAGGTCCCACCAGCCAGCATCCGCGAGTCGACGAAGGCCGTGTCGAATCGCTTTATGAGTTGGAAATTGCCTTCGACCAGATTCCCGAACGAGGTGGAACCCCCGTGTCCTCGAGGCTGGCCGATCGCTTGTTTCGTCATTTACTTACCGATGTGACCGGGAGCACCCATCGCGCCGAGTTCTGCATCGACAAGCTCGACCCTCCGGAAGGCGCTGGAACGCGCCTAGGCTTGCTTGAGCTGCGCGCCTTTGAGATGCCGCCCCACGCGCGCATGAGCCTGACTCAGCAACTCCTGGTGCGGGCGCTGATCGCACAGTTTTGGCGTAAGCCTTACCGGCAAAAATTGATTCGCCTGGGGAACCAGCCTGCACGACCGCTTCATGCTGCCTCACTTCGTGCAGCTCGATTGGGAAGACGTGGTCAGCGATCTCGCCCGGGCCGGATATGGCTTTCGCAGCGAATGGTTCGCTCCCCACTTCGAATTCCGCTTCCCACTCATTGGTTCAGTGAGCGCGCGCGGCATCCAATTGGAGCTGCGGCACGCGCTCGAACCCTGGAACGTTCTGGGCGAAGAAGCTTCCAGCGGCGGCACCGCCCGCAGTGTGGATTCCTCCGTGGAGCGGTTGCAGGTCAAGGTGACAGGGATGATCGCGCGCCGTTACGCCGTGCTTTGCAATCGCCGCCCGGTACCCCTGCATCCTACCGGGGAAGCCGGCGAGTTCGTCGCCGGTGTCCGTTACCGGGCCTGGCAACCGGCCTCGTGCCTGCACCCCGACATTCCCGTCCACACGCCCACTGGTCTTCGACATCGTGGACACCTGGTCGGGACATGCGATCGCGGGCTGCACTTACCACGTGGTCGCATCCCGGCGGACGAGCCAACGAGCAGTTTCCTGTGAACGCGTATGAAGCCGAGAGCCGCCGCCTGGCCAGGTTCACCAGCTTTGGGCACACCCCGGGCCCGATCACCGTTCCACCCGAAGAGCGCAACGTGGAGTTTCCCCTGACCCTGGATTTACGCCGAAAGCCGTACGCCAAAGAGTCTGCGTTAGTACTACCCTCTCCAAATCAGACTATCCTGGGCATGAGTGAGCTCGATGCCCGAGACGTTAGACGACCCGCTACTGACCGCCGACTACCGCCAGGCTCCTGGCGTTTACGACGAGATGTGCGTGGAGCCGGGCGTGCTTCGCCCCCACTGGGACCGCTATATCGCTTCCTTGTCTTCGCTCGGCGGCAAGGAGCTGGCCCACCGCTGGCAGACCGCACGCCAGCGTATCCGGGAAAACGGGGTCAGCTACAACGTCTATGGCGATCCCCTGGGCACCGACCGCCCCTGGAGCCTGGATGCGATCCCGCTGCTCATCCCAGCCGCGGAATGGAGCTATCTGGAGGCGGGCCTGATCCAGCGTGCCCGCCTGCTCAACACCATCCTTGCCGATCTTTACGGCCCCCAGAATCTGCTCCTGAACGGGGATCTTCCCTCCGCGCTGGTTTTTGGCAACCCGGCCTTCTGGCGCGCCTGCCATGGCGTCCCGGTTCCCGCGTCCACCTACCTCCATTTGCTGGCAGTCGACCTGGCGCGCTCGCCCGATGGCCAATGGTGGGTGATCTCCGACCGCACCCAGGCTCCTTCCGGCGCCGGCTATGCCCTGGAAAACCGAATTGTCATGGCGGAGACCTTTCCCGACCTCTTTCGCGAAGCCCAGGTGCACCGCCTGGCTGGGTTTTTTCGCTCCTTTCGCGAGACCCTGCTGCGCCTTTCCCCCGCTCCGCGCAGCCACCCGCGCGTGGTGCTGCTCACCCCCGGTCCGCTGAACGAGACCTACTTCGAGCATTCCTACCTGGCCCGTTACCTCGGATTCACCCTGGTCCAGGGAGGAGACCTGACGGTGCGCGAGAACCGGGTCTTTCTCAAGTCGCTCGAAGGGCTCAGGCCGGTGGATGTCGTTTTGCGCCGCATGGACGATGGCTATTGCGATCCCCTTGAATTGCGCTCCGACTCCTATCTTGGAGTGCCCGGCCTGGTAGAGGCGGTTCGCGCCGGCAACGTAGCCGTTGCCAATGCCCTGGGCAGCGGGCTGCTGGAGACCTCGGCGTTTATCCCCTTTCTCCCCGGTCTCAGCCGCAGCTTGTTGGGGGAGCGCCTGGCCCTGCCGTCGGTGGCTACCTGGTGGTGCGGCCAGCCCAGGGCACGACAATATGTGCGCGAGAATCTGGATTTCCTGGTAATCAAACCGGCTTTCCCTGCCAAGGGCATGGAGCCTGTCTTCGGGGGCAGACTCGAACCCATGGAGCGTGCGCGCATGCTGGCTCGGCTGGAAGAGTGCCCCAACGAGTTCGTCGGGCAAGAGCTGCTCAATCTGTCGAGCGTGCCGGTATGGTCTGACAATGGCCTGATGCCGCGGCGGGTGGTATTGCGGGTCTATATCGCGGCGGCGGGAGACAGTTGGGTCGTGATGCCCGGTGGATTGACCAGGGTTTCCCCATCGCCCGATTCCCCCATCGTCTCTATGCAGCACGGTGGCGGCAGCAAGGACACCTGGGTGCTTTCCCGTCATCCAGTCGACCACTTCACCATGCGGCCTCCGCGGGATTTGCCGGTAGAGATCCATCGCGGGGTCGGTAACGATCTGCCCAGCCGCGCTGCCGAACATCTTTTCTGGTTGGGCCGCTATGCAGAGCGGTGTGAGCATCTGGCCCGCGTCCTGCGTTGCATCCTGGCCCGCATGACCGGCGAACCCTGGGCTCCGGAGACCGCCGGCTGGCGCTCGCTGATGCAGTTCTATGAGTGCCTGGAATCTCCCTATTCGCGCCTGGCCAAGGACGACCCGCAAGGCAAGCTGGATCAGCAGGGAGATCTGGAAAAGGAAATACTCTCGCTCATCTTCGAAGAGCAGCGCAACGACAGCCTCAACGCGAATCTCAGCCGGGCGACGCGCGCCGCAGCCCAGGTCCGCGACCGCCTTTCGACCGACCTGCTGCGCATTGTGAGCCAGATGGGCAGCCTTGCCCGGGCCTCGGACCGCGTCGCCTGGGGCTATGTCTCGCCGGCGGACGCGCTGGCGGTGCTCAACAGCTGCATCCTCACCCTGGCCGCCTTGCGGGGCATTGAGGAGGGCAACATCACCCGCGGACCGGGCTGGCACTTTCTCAACATCGGCCGGCGTATCGAGCGTTCGCTGCAATTGATTGAGCTGTTGCGCGCGATTATCGTCCCCGTTGATCCGGAGAACTGGCCGTCGCTCGAGATGCTGTTGGAGGTGGCCGACAGTTCCATCACCTACCGGTCGCGCTACTTCACCGTTCTGCAGGCTGCTCCGGTGCTTGATCTGCTCATGAATGACGAAGCTAATCCGCGCTCTCTCGCCTTCCAGCTGAAGGATCTGGCCCGGCATTGCGGGGGGCTCTCCAGCATGCCGTCGGGAAACGGTTGGCCGCTCTTAAAGCAGAGGCAGATGGAGGCGGCGGCCGCCCGGCTGCTCGATGCGGATGTCGAATTGCTCTGTGAAGCGCACACCGGGAGCACCCGTACCCGTCTGGACGGCCTGCTTGAAGAGTTGGGCGCCGCTTTACCCGCCTTCGCGGAAGCCATTGCCAACACTTACTTCAGCCACGCGGAAATGGAGCGTGCCACGTGATTTACCGTGTCCGGCACCAGACGATTTACGACTATGTACAACCGGTTTCGGTTTCCCATCACGTGGTTCGCCTCACGCCCCGCGATCTTCCCGGACAAAGATGCCGGAGCAGTGAACTATCCGTCTGGCCAATGCCGCCTTACCACGCGACCACCCACACCGACTACTTCGGCAACACCATTAGCTCGTTTACGCTCCCTGAGTCGCACACCCGGATGACTGTGGAAGCGAGCAGTGAGTTGGAGGTGCAAGCCGTGCCGCACCCTCCATTCTCTGCATCTCCAGCCTGGGAGTTGGTGCGCGACGCAGTGCCGGGTGATCACAGCCAGGAGGGGCTGAACGCTTATCAGTTTGTATTCGATTCGATCCGCGTCTCCGCCAAGCCGGAGTTGGCCGCCTACGCCCAGGCTTCCTTTGCTTCGGGACGGCCGCTGCTCGAAGCGGTCTTCGATCTCACTGCCCGCATCCATCAGGACTTCCGCTTTGACCCCAAGGCGACCGAGGTGACCACGCCGGTGGAGACCTTCTTCGAAAAACGGCGTGGGGTTTGCCAGGACTTCTCTCATCTGCAGATCGCCTGTATGCGCTCGCTTGGACTTCCCGCGCGTTACGTTAGCGGCTACTTGCGCACGCTTCCACCTGCCGGCCGCCCCCGCCTGGTGGGCTCGGACGCATCGCATGCCTGGTGTGCTGCCTGGTGCCCCAGCTTTGGTTGGGTAGACTTCGACCCGACCAACAACTGCGTTCCTTCCGACGGGCACATCACGCTAGCCTGGGGCAGGGACTACAGCGACGTCAGCCCCATTCGCGGCGTTCTGCTAGGCGGCGCAAAACACAGCCTGAAGGTAGGCGTAGACGTCATGCCGCTGGAGTAAGCATGCTTCACCGGCAACGCTGCCGTGGGAGGAGTCGACTTGCCGATGGCGAGTTAAATTTCCCGGCTTCCCGCCAAGCCTCGCCCCCTGGACGGGTGCCCCTCGCGGACTTTCGCGTACATGGGTTGAACACGACCTTTTTCCAATGCTTTCACCATCGGTCTACACCTACTTACAGGAAAAGAAAAAGGACGGGCTTTGCCCATCTTCTTCAACCCATGTACGCGAAAGTCCGCGAGGGGCACCCGTCCAGGGGGCAAGGCTTGTGAGGGAGCGAGAGATTTGTCGCCCAACTCGCTTGGGTCGCAAAGCGGGTTGTTCCTTATGACAGCTTGTTCCGCTGGCAACGAAGGCTGGGTGCCCCATTCAAGCCGCACTTAGGCTTGAGTGGGATACCACAGCACTCGACCCGACTCTTTTTTTTAACTATTCATGGGCCGCAAAAGCTCAGGAGTTTCCCCACCCCATCAGCTGCCCCCGGTAGTCGAGCGCGCCCCCGACGTGCAAAACTGGAAGCAGGGCGTCTAAAGGAAGCCACCCGCGAGAATCCCCCATCGGAGAAATGAAAGTGAAGTTCAAAGCTCTGCTGCCTTTGCTTTTCCTGCTAACCGTTTGCGCGTCGCGTCTCAACGCCGCGGACCCCAGTAATGTCACCCGCGCCACGCTATCCAACGGTTTGCAGGTAGTCATTGTGCGCAATGCGCTAGCACCCGTAGTCACGGTGGAGCTGAACTTCAAGGTGGGTGGAGACGAAACGCCGCCCGGCTTCCCCGGGTCGGCTCATGCCGAGGAGCACATGGCCTTTCGCGGCTGCACCGGCATGACCGCGGATCAAACCGCCGCCATCTACGCTCAGCTGGGTGGCCGGGACAATGCCGATACGCAGCAAAATATCACTCAGTACTTCACCACCGTTCCTGCCGCAGACCTGGACGTGGCCCTCCAGGCCCAGGCAGCTTGCCTGCGGGGTGTAGACGACTCCGAAGAGGAATGGGCCCACGAGCGCGGCGCTATCGAGCAGGAGGTATCCCGCGACCTCTCCAATCCCACTTACAAATTCATTGATCGCCTCAATACAGACATGTTTGCCGGCACCCCGTACTCCCATGATCCCCTGGGGACGAGGGCCTCCTTTGATGCCACCACCGGCGCCATGCTGCACGACTTCTACAAGCAGTGGTACACCCCCGGCAATGCCATCCTGGTGATCGTCGGCGACGTGGATCCGGCCGCCACCCTGGCCAAGATCAAGCAGTTGTACGGTGACATTCCCAACCACCCGATCCCAGCGCACCCCGCCATTAACCTCACTCCGGTCAAGCCGGAGACCTTCACCCTGGACAGCAATCTCCCTTACGTACTGGGCTTCATCGCCTATCGCATGCCGGGAACGGATGCAACGGAGGATTACGCGGCGACCCAAATCCTGTCGGACGTACTGGCGAGCCAGCGCGGCGATATCTACGGCATGGTGCCCGCGGGCAAAGCCCTGTACGCATCCTTCGGCGTGGCCGAGAGCTATCCCAAGGCCAGCGTAGGTTTTGCCGAGATCGCGCTGCCCGCCGGCGCCGATGCCACTGGCCCCATGAACGAGATGCGCCAGATCATTGAGAGCTATGCCCAGAAGGGTCTGCCGCAGGATCTCTTCGACGCCGCCAAGCGCGCCGAAATTGCCTCCGCTGAGTTTGAGCGTAACTCCATCCCCGGCCTGGCTTCGGTGTGGTCGGAGTCGCTTACCGCTGAAGGCCGCAATTCTCCCGACGACGATCTCCAGGCCATCCGCAAGGTCACCCTGGCCGACGTCAACCGGGTAGCCAAGCAATACCTGGTGAGCAGCAACTCCATCACCGCGACGTTGAAGCCGTCGCCCTCGGGCGAGGCTGTTGCCGCCAAGGGCTTTGGCGGTGAAGAGAAGATGACTTCCGCTCCGACCAAGCCGGTTGTCCTGCCCGCTTGGGCCCAAGCATCGCTCAACCAGCTAAAGGTCCCTGCCGACTACATCGTCGCCTCGGATTCGACGCTGCCCAACGGTCTGCGCCTGATCGTGAAGTCCGATGCCACCAGCCCAACCGTAACCGTAGTAGGTACGGTTAAGAACAACGGAGATCTGCAAACACCCAAGGGGCAGGAAGGAGTCTCCGACATACTCGACGGCCTCTATTCCTACGGTACGCAGACGCTCGACCGCCTGGCTTTTCAGAAGGCGCTGGATGACATCGCGGCCAACGAAACCGCAGGCTTCGATTTCTCCGTGCAGGTGTTGAAGGAGAATTTCTCCCGGGCAGTGGAATTGCTTGCCGACAACGAACTGCATCCCGCGCTTCCGGCGGAGGCATTCGCCGTAGTCAAAGACCAGACCACTCAGTTCGTTGCCGGCAATTTAAAGAGCCCCGGCTACCGCACTTCGCGCGCTCTTGATATAGGCTTGTTGCCTCCCGGGGATCCGGTGCTGCGCGAGGCGACCCCGGCGACGCTGGGCACGGTAACGCTCGATGAGGTGAAGCAATATCATGCCGCCACCATGCGTCCGGATCTGACCACCATCGTAGTCATTGGCGATATCACCCCGGACGAGGCCAAGGCAGTGATTAGTAAGTGGTTTGGCACCTGGAAGGCCGTAGGGCCCAAGCCAGAGACCACCCTTCCGGCGATTCCGGTCAACAAGGCTTCGGCCGCCAACGTCCCTGACCCGCAGGCAGTGCAGGACTCGGTGACCCTGGCTCAGCAGTTGAACCTGAACCGCTTCGATCCCGATTACTATCCCTTGCAGTTGGGCAACCACGTGCTCGGTGGCGGCTTTTATGCCACCCGGCTCTACCATGATCTGCGCCAGGTGGCGGGCTACGTTTACAACGTGGACGTGAGCATGGAGGCATCGAAGACCCGGGCCAGTTATGCGGTCACGTACGGTTGCGATCCGGACAAGGTTTCGAAAGCCAGGGCTTTGATCCAGCGCGATCTCGACCAGATGCGCACCCAGGACGTTACGCCGGAAGAGCTGCACCTGGCCAAGGCGTTGCTGTTGCGTCAGATTCCTCTGGGAGAGTCGAGTGAGGAAGGGGTGGCGCAGGGTCTGCTGCGCCGGGCGGTGATTGGCCTGCCGCTCGATGAGCCGATTATCGCGGCCAAGAAGTACTACGAACTCAACGCCGACCAGATCAAAGAAGCCTTTGCCCGGCACCTGCGCCTGGACGATTTCGTCCAGGTAGTGAGGGGCCCCGCTCCGCAGTGAGGGGTGAAGAAACCGCAGGTCTTGGTGGGGCAGTTGCGATAGGGAAAGGCGCACTGCAGGTCCCTCGGCTGCGCTCGGGATGACAAAGGGTAGGGCGGCGCTTCCAATCGACCCTTGCGAAGAGGGATGTTTGAAGCTGTCCTCCGCCCCACTTTGGAACAGCACGAGTGATTTAGCAGGACTTTGGACTCCCTTCGCAAAGGCCAAATGGAAGCGCCGCCCTACCCTTTGTCATCCCGAGCGCAGCCGAGGGACCTGCAGTGCGCCTTTCCCTATCGCAACTGCCTATTAAGGCACCGGCTGATAGACTATAGACAAGGCATTGTCCGGTTGTCCTGCCTGTCATTTCCAGCCAGCACGTCAACGCACGGCTAGTCACTCAACCAACCGCTTTCCGCGAACCGGAAGAATAGGAATTCTGCGCCCGTGAGCACGCCCATCAGAAATATCGCCATCATTGCCCACGTCGACCATGGCAAGACGACACTCGTGGATGCCATGTTGCGCCAGGCCGGCACCTTTCGCGCCAACGAAGCCCTCACTGAACGGGTCATGGACTCGAACGAGCTGGAGAAGGAGCGGGGCATCACCATTCTCGCCAAAAACACCGCTATCCAGTTCCATGACAGCAAGATCAACATTGTCGATACTCCCGGCCACGCCGACTTCGGAGGCGAGGTCGAGCGCGCCTTGAAGATGGTTGACGGGGTCATGCTGCTGGTCGACGCTTCAGAAGGTCCTCTGCCGCAAACCCGCTACGTGCTCTCCAAGGCGCTCGAAGCCAAGCTGCTGCCCATCCTGGTCATCAATAAAATCGACCGTCCCGACGCCCGCGCCAAAGAGGTTCTGGACGAGGTATACGACCTGTTCATTGACCTGGACGCGGCAGAAGACCAGTTGGACTTCCCGGTTCTGTACACCAACGCCAAGTTGGGCACGGCCAGCACCTCCCTGACCGAGCCCGGAGAGAACCTGCAGCCGCTCTTCGAAACCATTCTCTCCACCATTCCGCCTTCCAGCGGAGACCCTGACGGGCCGCTGCAGATCCTGGTCACCAACCTCGACTACTCCGACTACCTGGGGCGCCTGGCCATTGCCCGGGTGTTTAACGGAACCCTGCACAACGGCGACGAGGTAAACATCTCCCGCCGCGACGGATCGTTGTCCAAGACCAAGATCACCAAGCTGTTTACGTTCAACGGGCTCAAGCGTACTGACACCGAGGCAACCCAGGTGGGCGACATCGTCGCCATCGCCGGGGTCACCGGCATCACCATCGGCGAGACCATCACCGGTCTCGAAAATCCGGCGCCCTTGCCCTTGATTGTCATTGACGAGCCGACCATCGCCATGCAGTTTTCGGTCAACAATTCGCCCATGGCGGGCAGGGAAGGGCAGTATGTCACCTCCCGCAACCTGCGCGAGCGCCTGGACAAGGAGTTGCTCACCAATGTCTCCATCCGCGTGGAAGAGACGGGTAGTCCAGACAGTTTCAAGGTTCTGGGTCGCGGAGAGCTCCAGCTTGCCATCCTGATCGAGATGATGCGTCGCGAAGGCTTTGAGCTGATGGTGGGCCGTCCCGAAATTGTTACGAAAACCGTTGACGGCAAAGTGCTGGAGCCGGTGGAACACCTCACCATCGATGTTCCTGACAATTTTGTCGGGACCGTGATCGAGCGACTGGGGCCCAGGCGCGGAGAAATGGTGAAAATGCACAATCACGGTTACGGGCGGGTACGTTTGGAATTCCGTGTTCCCAGCCGCGGCCTGATTGGGCTGCGCAGCGAAATGCTCACCGAGACGCGCGGCACCATCGTGATGAATTCGCTCTTTGACGGTTACATGCCCTACCAGGGCGAAATACCCCAGCGGCCCACCGGAGCGCTGATCGCCGACCGCACCGGAACCACCACAGCCTACGCCTTGAACGGTCTGCAGGATCGCGGAGTTCTCTTTGTGACTGCCGGCCTTGAAGTCTACGAAGGCATGGTGATCGGCGAGCACTCTCGCGACAACGATCTGGACGTGAATGTGGTGCGCGAGAAGAAGCTCACCAACATGCGCGCCTCCAGCGCCGACGACGCCATCCGCCTGGTGCCTTTCAAGCCCATGAACCTGGAGCAGGCGATCGAGTTCATCGCGGAAGACGAAATGGTTGAGGTAACGCCCAAGTCTCTGCGTCTGCGCAAGAAGATTTTGCAGGCTAATCGGAGACCCCGGCGCAACCCTACCCCAGCTTGAGGCCTTCTCAGTTAGGCGTGAAGCGTTCTCATCTAATGGCCGACAGTGCCTTCGTGGTTCTGGTACTTGTGGCCTGCCTTGCCTGGTATGCCGGAGTCAGACATAGCCGGCCGGTGCCGCAAGCAGCCGCCGTTGGTCCCAGCCAAACCGTTCCTGCAACCGGTGGAGCTGACGAACCGTCCCCAACGCGGATATACGCCCACAACCTCATGCTGAGAAAAGGGCCGGATTTCCGCATCTACGTTCGCTGGCTCAACGGACAGATGGTAAGGACGAAAAAGAGCGTCAACCCCTCTTTCGACGATCCGGACTCGTTCGTGCTTGAGGTGCAGAGGGGCATCATCCACGCGAATATCGGCGACATCAGCCACTATCTCAATGCGGGCAACGTCTCCGGCTCTCCGCTCGAGAACATTTCGCTCACTGGCAACGGAAACCAGATCTCTGTACACGGCACGATTCACAAACTGCATATTCCGCTTCCCATCGGGCTGGATGGCACGATTTCCGCGGCGCCGGATGGGCGGATTCACTTGCACGTGGATCGGCTGTCGGTATTGAAGCTTCCGGTCAAAGGCCTGTTGGGCGACTTCCACGTCAGCATTGCGGACTTAATGGGAAAGACCAGCGTTGCCGGCGTCGAAGTCTCGCAAAACGACATTTATTTCGATACGCAAAAGTTGCTTCCCGCTCCACATATCCATGGCAAACTCACCAGCGTGCGCGCGGTGAACCCGGATATTGAGGTGATGTATGGCGACGCGCAGAATGACGAAGCGCGCACCGAGGAATGGCACAATTTTCTTGCCCTGAAAGGCGGTACGTTGAACTTCGGCAACCTGACCATGCACCCTGTCGATCTCATCATGATCGACGCGTCGAAGGATGTCTGGTTTGACCTTGACCTGGTCAACTACCAGGCACAGCTGGTCAACGGGTACACCCGCATGACCCCTCAAGCCGGACTGCAAATTTTCATGCCGGATCGTAGCCAGCTTCCGCCGCAATCCGCCACGCAAAGCGTCACCGCACAGTGGATCAAGAATCGCAATCTTCCGCCGCCGCCCGGCGTTCCAGCCAAGTAACCAAAGAAACCGCAGATCCCTCCACTGCGCTTCGCTCCGGTCGGGATCTGCGGTTTTCTCTTGCCTAACTGGCTAAACCTTCTCCGCGACCGACTTGGCCTGGGTGAAAAGCAGCAAATAATCCGGTCCGCCGGCCTTGGAATCCGTTCCCGACATATTGAAGCCACCAAAGGGATGCGCGCCCACCATGGCTCCCGTGCACTTGCGGTTGAAGTACAGGTTGCCCACAAAGAACTCGAGTCGCGCCCGCTCCAGCTTCTCTCGCGAACCGGAATACAGCGCGCCGGTTAAACCATATTCGGTATTGTTGGCAATCTCCAGCGCATGGTCGAAGTCACGGGCCCGAATCACGGCCAGCACCGGCCCAAAAATCTCTTCCTGCGCGATGCGCGCCGTGGGCGCCACATCCGCGATTACGGTCGGTTCCACGTAGTAGCCGCCTTCCGGGGTCACAACCGCGTGGCCGCCGGTCAGAAGCCGTCCCTCTCCCTTGCCGATCTCGATGTAGGAGAGAATTGTATCCATCGCTGATCGGCTTACCACCGGCCCCATATTCGCATTTCCCGCCGGATCACCCACCCGCAGCGTTTCCACCCGGTCGCGCAAGCGCTCCAGAAAAACGTCATAAACCGAGTCTTCCACAATAGCGCGGGAGCATGCCGAGCACTTCTGTCCACTGAAGCCGAAGGCCGAAGCGGCCACGCCCGCGACCGCAGCGTCCAGATCGCAATCCGCGCTCACGATGATTGAATCCTTGCCCCCCATCTCGAGGATGGTGCGCTTGATCCAGACCTGTCCCTTTTTTGTCTGCGCGGCGCGCGCGTGGATATCCAGCCCCACGTCCTTGGACCCGGTAAAAGCGATCAAACGCGTTTTAGGATGTTCTACGATTGCGTTGCCGAAGGTGCTGCCCGAGCCGGGACAAAAGTTCACCACTCCGGGAGGCATGCCCGCCTCTTCCAGCACATCGAGAAACCGCGCGGCAATGGTAGGCGATTCGCTGGAAGGCTTGAGGATCACGCTATTCCCAGCCACAATGGCCGCGGCGGTCATGCCGGCCATAATGGCAAAGGGAAAATTCCAGGGAGGAATCACAGCGCAGACGCCTAACGGAATATACAGCAGTTGATTGCGCTCTCCCGCCAACTGGATGGGCGTCGTCGCGCTCGCCAGGCGCAACGCTTCCCGCGCATAGAACTCCAGAAAGTCGATCGTCTCGGCCACATCCGCATCGGCCTCAACCCAATTCTTGCCCACCTCGTAGGTGAGCCAGGCGCAGAACTCAAATTTGCGCTTGCGAATCAGCGCGGCCGCCTGCAGCAGCAGGGCCGCGCGCTCCTCTACGGCCACGTATTGCCAGGTCGCGAATGCTTGGAGCGCCGCCTTCATAGCCCTTTCGGCATGTTCCAGGCCGGCCTTCTGATGCACCCCAACCACCTGCGCCGGGCGGGCCGGATTCAACGACTCAATCTTTTCCGCCGTGCGCGATCGCTCGCCACCGATGATGAGCTCGTACTCGTGACCGAGCATATCGCCCACACGGGTAAGCGCGGTTTGCATGGCATGCACGTTTGCCGAGTCACTGAAGTCGATGAAAGGCTCGTTGCGAAACAGCCCCTGAGGGGCGACTGGCTGAATAACGGTGCTGATCTGTGCGGTTGGCATAACAAAGACAATTTTACTCTCGTCTTTATCGGGTGGCGGTAAGGCGCTCCGTCTGCGCTGACATTTTGGCCGTGCGTTCCAGCTTGTCCCAGTTGAAGGGGCGCCCATCGATCGCCCGCTTGACCGTCTTAAAGAGCACCAGCGAAAAGAGTTGACGGTAAGCAAAGCGCTGCAGCCAGATGTGGAAGAGCAGCCAGCCGTCGCCCTTGTTGGCAGCGTGCCGCCGTTCCAGGCTGAAGGCCAGGGCGGAAGTCACGAAATCGATAATCAAAAACGCGAGGAAGAAAGTCAGCAGCTTTTCGAAGTTCGAAGCATTGGCCGCTTCGGGATGGAAGTGGCGGTCGAGCAGGTAGTGAACCACTCCGGCGACAAACATCAGGTCGATAAAGGGCGAGACCAGCGGCAGCAGGATCTGGAACACCAGAATGTTAGGCAAGGCAAACAACCCCATCGCCCTGTTCTTGAGAAAGGCGGCCTGGTGCTTGTACACCGCTTGCAAAGTGCCGAACGACCAACGGAAGCGCTGCCGCATGAGGCCGCGCGCGGTGGCGGGAGCCTCGGTAAAGGCTAGGGCGCGGTCTTCATAGATCACTTTGTAGCCCTGCTCCAGCAGATTCATGGTCAGGTCGGCATCCTCGGCGACGGTATTGACCGGATAGCATCCGCCTTGCCGCACCGCCTCGGTCCGCCACGCGCCGATGGCGCCGGGAACCACCGTGACCACGTCAAAAAGATCCAAAGCCCTGCGCTCGAAGTTCTGGCTGGTGATGTACTCCAGGGCCTGCCAACGAGTCCACAGGTTAATCCGATTGCCTACCTTGGCGTTGCCCGCCACCGCGCCGATCAAGGGGTCGGCGAAATGGCATACCAGCTTGGACACCGCATCCGCCGCGATCACCGTATCGGCGTCGATGCCCACGTAAAACTCTTCTCTCAGATCAGACACCGCAAAGTTGAGCGCCTCCGCCTTGCCCTCATTGGCTTTGCGCAGCACCGTCACCATGCCGGCTGCGATCTCCTCGGGATAGGCTTCACGCGCCACCTCCGAGGTGCGATCCGATGACCCGTCATCGATCACGATGATGCGCAGATGGGGATAGTCCGAGTTCAACACCGAACGGATGGTGCGCACGATGACTTTCTCTTCGTTGTAGGCGGGGATCAATACCGCAACCCGGGGCAGAAAGCCGCCCGCGACGTCAAGCACAGGGCGTTTGCGCAGCCGGTCGATCAAGGCGAAAATGCCCACCAGGATGAGCCGGGCGCTCATCAGGATATCGCCCACGAAGAACAGCGAGACCACAAAGTGATTGAAGAAGGCCCAGGCGAAGAAGGCGACCGAGTCCACTCGCGCCTGCCATCGTTCGTGGGCGTTCAAAGGCGGCATGACCTCGGCTCGGGTCTTCCCCATCAGGTCGGAGACCTGCTCGAAGGCATAGCCATGCGCGCGTAACCCATCGATCAGCACCGGCAGCGCGGCCACGGTCACGCTGCGGTTGCCGCCTCCGTCGTGCATCAGGATGATGCTGCCGCGGAACTGCGGCTTGGTCTTCATGGTCTGTAACTGTTCTAGTACGTCATCCAGGATGCTTTGCGGGGTCTTCCGCGCCCGCTCGTCCCAGTCCCCGGTATCGATCCTATTGCCCACAATGGTGTAGCCCATCTTCTGAATCAGATAGGCGGGCGCTGCCTGGTCGTTGGTATCCGGCTCCTGGTCGATGGAGTAGGGAGGCCGGAAGAAAAGTGGCTTGACCCCCAGCTTGCTGCCAAACAAGCGTTCGGTTAGGTTCAGCTGTAACTGCACCTGGCCGGGGGAGATCTCGCTGATGTCGGGGTGGGTCCAGGTGTGATTGCCGATCTCGTGTCCTTCGGCCATCACCCGCTTCATCAGGCTCACATTGTCCTGGGCCTGTTCGCCGATCATCATGAAGGTCGCGTGCACACCCTTTTCTTTAAGAATGTCCAGGATCTTGGGCGTCCACGTCGGATCCGGTCCGTCATCGAAGCTCAGGGCTATCACTCCGGGCTTATACCCGTAATACTCGATGGTGTAGGGCGAGGGGTAGGTCAGCATGTGCTCATCGGTCACGGTCCAGTTGTAGGAGTCCATGTCGATGGTGCGCGAGCCCGGATGCGGTTCTCCGGTAATGCGCAGGATATCGCCATCCCCGTCGTAGTCGACATCGTCTCCGGGCGGTATTTGCTTGAGCAGTTGCGGTGCCCCTATATTGCTGGGGTGGTCCCAGATCGCCCACAGCGATGGATCCTCTTCGCCCAGACACCATAGTGCAAAAGTCTGCAGCCCCATCTGCCGTGCGGCGCGCAGCTCATTCAACGCTGTCACCGCATCCAGCATCCAGACCTGGTGGCGCACATGATTGTCTTCGTCGTCATAGGTGAAGTGCGGATTCAGCTCATCACCTGCCAGACGCACGTCGGCATTCGCGTCGGACGCCGCCCCCCATCCGGTCTGCACCGAGATGTCTTCGGTGTCCAGCACCTTCGCTGGATGATGCCTTCTAGGCCAGGACATGGACCAGTTGTACCCGTAGTTGCCAATGGAGCAGATCAGCTTCTCCTTGGGCACAATCTTAAGCACGCGCTGGAGATTGTTTTCAAACCAGTCCTGCGCCGCGATGGGCCCAGGGTCGCCCGTTTCCTCGTGCTGGTCGTAGTTCATCAGCAGGATGCCATCGCTCTGCTTGGCCAGAAAAGCGAACTCCGCGTCGTCCGCGCCTACTGCCTGGTTCACAAACAAACGCAGGTTCTTGGGGTGCATTTGGCTGTACAACTCGGCGATCAGTGTGTTGTAGCCGGGAATCGCATCATCAGGAAGATCCTCGAAATCGAGGCTGAGGCCGCGGTAGCTTGGGTTGGCGGCCAGAAATTTGCCCAACTGCTGTTCCAGGTTGCTGCGCGCCGCGGGATTATTCAGCATGGCGACCACACTGTGATCCCACTGCTGGCTGATCACGTTGTAGTTTTTGAGCAGAGGAAAAATCTCGGTGTCCTCATGCGCCGCAGTGATCAGGTCATGCACCTTGTTCTGCGGGTCGACGCTGTGCACCCCGTGCGCGTCCACTACGTTGTACACGCGCAAAGGAGCCTCCGCTGTCTGGGCGCCCTGCAGCGTACCATCCGCCGTGCTCACGTACAGCCAAACCGGAAAGAGGATGTCGATCTGGTGGATGTGATTCTTCAACGAGGCATAGCTGCCGGCGTCATCATCCACGTAGTAAGCGGCGCGCAGGCCTTCGCCGGAATTGAATGGGATCTCCGAAGGCTTGCGGCTGGTCTTGCGCCGAGCCGGCTTCAGGTATTTGGCCTTGATCGCAGCAGCTTGTTCCTGGATGGCCCGGTAGTTCCGCTTGGGGGTGGGCAGCAGAAGCTCCGGCAGGTGCTGATTCTTCACCACGTTCAGAAAAAACAGCACCAGGATCACGGTCGACACGACCGCCACCGCGTCCAGAATGCGCCGGAGGCGTTTCCAGCGCTTCCGCTGCGGGTCGAAGAAAATCTGGCGATTCATGCCTGCTGAAAGCTTACAGGAACTCCTTCGGAGCTACGTCCAAGACTCATCCCCGAAGTACCCCATGGTCCTCTCTGAGGAAAGACCCTACCCACTGTATGATGCTGATGCATGGGTTCTCGCGGTCGCCGCGGATGGCTGTTTCCGCTGATTGTGCTGGCAGCCGGAGCCGCCTTGCGCCTTTGGGCGATCCACGCCTACCCTCAAATCCAGGGCGATTCGCTGATCTACGGGGACATTGCCGCCAATTGGCTTACCCATGGCGTTTATGGCCACACCGTGGGCCACGCATCGGGCCCCCCCACCATTGAGCCCACATTGGTCCGTCTGCCCGGCTACCCGGCATTTCTGGCCCTCTGTTTTGCGGTCTTTGGCGTGGCCAACTATCACGCCGTGCTCTACCTGCAGGCCATCATCGACCTGGGCACGTGCCTGCTTATTGCTGGGCTGGCGGCGAAGATCTGCGGTCCGCGTGCTGGCCAGGTGGCGCTGCTGCTGGCGGCGCTCTGTCCCTTCACCGCCTTTTACGCCGCCGCCCCGCTGACCGAAACCCTCTCCATTTTTTGTGTCGCGCTGGGCTTCCGCGCCCTGCCGGAGGTGCTGGAAAGCCCGTGGCGCGGGTGGACCGCCTTGCTCATTTTCTCCTGGAGTTACGCTGCGTTGCTTCGACCCGACGGTGCCTTGCTGGCCGTGGTCCTGTGGATAGCACTCATTGTCTACGGCCGCCACTCGCTGGGGTGGGCTTCCGCTTTCCGTCTGGCGATGGTCGCTGCACTGCTCGCGGTGCTTCCCTTTGTGGTCTGGACGTTGCGCAATGAACGCACCTTCCATGTCTTTCAGCCGCTTGTGCCCCGCTACGCGAACGACCCCGGGGAATTCGCCTTCCCTGGCTTTGTGCGCTGGATCAGGAGCCTGGCTGCGGATTTTACTGCGACCAACGAGATCTACTGGAACGGTAACAGCGACCGCATTGATCCCGGCAATCTGCCCGCGCGAGCCTATGACAGCGCCGCTCAATATCAGGAGACCCAGCGCATCCTCGAGCAGTACAACGCCACCACCACGTTGACGCCCGAGCTCGATGCCGGCTTCGCCAAGCTGGCCGCCGAGCGCGCCCGTGCGCATCCCGTACGTTATTACCTCGGCCTGCCTCTGCTGCGCCTGGCGGACATGTGGTTGCGTCCCCGGGTGGAGACGCTGAACGTTCCTCTGCGCTGGTGGCAGTATGCCCAGCATCCAGGGGCGACGCGTGTGGCGATCTTCTACGGCGCCCTTAACCTGGCGTACCTGCTAGCAGCTTTTTGCGGGGCGCTCCGCTGGCCACGTCTGGCCGGATCCATGGTGGGGCTGATTGCCCTGCGCAGCTTGTTGCTGGCCACCCTGGAGGCGCCCGAACCACGCTACACCCTGGAATGTTTTCCCCTGCTGATGGTGCTGGCTGCGGTTGGCTTCACACGCTGCAGAGAAACTGTGCCGTCCTCTCCAAATTGAGTCCTGCGGGACGGCTGAGAGTCAGTGCTGCTGTCGATGAGAGGACAAACTGCTTTTCTGTCCATCCCCCTCCACCCAAGCCAAGGTGGGGCCCACCTGGGGATGGGTGGAGGGGGATCGACAGTACCTACAAACAAGAACGTTATTTGACTACGCGGTTGGTGCCGGGCGCCGGCTTGATCGTGAAAACATCGCCGGCAATGGGTTGGTTATAGCGAATGTTCTTGTAGAGGGCTGTCCGCTTGTCACCGCCGGCCTCGAAGAAGATTTGCTTGTAGCTGATGCCCTGTATGGGATCGATCCAGATGGTCACGTGGGTGAACATGTCCAAGACCTTCTGTTGCAACGGGACCAAGTCAAGCTTGTCAACCTGGACTCCGTTCATAGACTCACTGCCCAGCAAGCTCACCTTCCAGTTGGCCTGGAGATCCGTGCCGCTGCCCCCGAAACCCAGGGTGAGAAAGCTTTCCCACTGGCCACGATTAGCTCCCGCCCGCAGGATAGTCAACTGCTTGATGTTGGGTTCATAAAACTGCGCTTCTCCGCCGTCGTACACCACTGTTTTGAGTGCTTCTGTCCCGTTGTCCTTCTTGAGATAAGCGGCAGTTCGAGTGGAACCTTTCTTGCGCTCAAAATAGATGGTGCCCGTCTGCACATCGTCTTCCTGCACCACTGCCTGGAACTGGTCCCAGGAGAAATCTGCCTGTGCGCTCACAAACTTGCCGGCCGCTGTATTCAGTTGAGTGATGACCTTCTGCAGATCCGCGCTGCTGGCCGGCGAAGCGGTTTGGGCCGGCGAGCGGCCCGGCAGCAAAAACAGGAATCCCAGCCAGAACAGGCAAATCATCTTCTTTGCATCAACCATGGATCTCCTTACGGGGTGTAAGACGACACAGAACCCGCTGCGGGTTTTCTTTATTTGCACAGGGGTGAAATCTTAGCGATGAGCCCAGACTCGATACTGGGTCACGTGGCCGCTGGCATCTTTCTCCTTGCGATAGCGGTCAATTTCCACGTTGCCGGAAATGGCTTGAATGCGCTGCAACAACTCTCCCTGCAGCTTGGCCTCGTTGCTGGTATCGGCCAGTTGGTCGGCGCCAATCTGGTATGTCCAGGCATTTGGCCCATTGGCTCGCACCAGGATGTCCTTAGTCGATGTGAGCGTTTCCTGGGGTCGGTCGCGGTAGTTGATCAGCCGCGGCGAGACGAAGAGGAAAACCAGGATTAGCGTCACCATCACGTCGTAATGAAAACTGCCTCGCGGATACGTCCAGAACAAATAGCTTTTTATGATTCGCTGCATAGTTGTTACTTCCGGATCACTTCTTCGCCGCCCATATACGGCTGCAGAACTTTTGGCACCCGTACGGAACCGTCAGCTTGTTGATAATTCTCCAGGATGGCCAGCCACGTGCGTCCGATTGCCAAGGCACTCCCGTTGAGTGTGTGCACCAACTCAGTCTTGTTTTTGCCCTGAGGTTTGTAGCGAATATTGGCCCGCCGCGCCTGGTAAGCCTCGAAATTCGAGCAGGAAGAGATCTCCCGGTACAACCCCTGCCCAGGCAGCCAAACCTCGAGATCGTAGGTCTTGGACGACGCCGCCCCGGTGTCTCCGGTGCAGAGCAACATCTTGCGATAAGGCAGCTCCAGCCGCCGCAAAATCTCCTCCGCGTTGCGAGTAAGCCGCTCATGCTCTTCGTTCGACTGATCGGGGCGGGCAAATTTGACCAGCTCTACCTTTTGAAACTGGTGTTGGCGGATGATCCCACGCACATCCTTGCCATAAGAACCCGCCTCGGAGCGGAAGCACGGAGTGTAAGCCACCAGGCTTACGGGCAATTGGGCTTCTTCAAGCACTTCGTCGCGATACAGGTTAGTCACCGGCACCTCGGCTGTAGGAATCAACTAAAGGTCGCTGCCTTCGCACTTGAACAGATCCGCGGCGAATTTAGGCAACTGACCGGTGCCAAACAGGGAGTCGCTATTGACCAGAAACGGAGGCAACACTTCGAGGTAGCCGTGCTCCCGGGTATGAATATCCAGCATGAAACTGGCTAAGGCCCGTTCCAGGCGAGCGCCCAGGCCCCAGTAGACGGCAAAGCGCGCTCCCGAGATCTTCGCCGCCCGGGCAAAGTCGAGAATGCCCAAGCTCTCTCCCAGCTCCCAATGCGGCTTGGGAGCAAAATCGAACGCCGGCTGCTGACCCCAGCGCGAAACCTCCACGTTGTCTGCTTCGCTCCTGCCCGGTGGGACGCTGTCCTGGGTCAGATTGGGGATGGCGATCAGGAGCTTGCGCATGGCCTCTTCCGCCTGGGCCGCGCTTCGCTCCAGTTCTTCGGTCTCCTGTTTCATCTCCCGGGTTTGATCCATCACCGCCGCGACCTGGGCCGCGTCCGCGCCCGCCTTGCGGCTGCGCGCCACCTCCTGGCTGAGCTTGTTGCGCTGCGCCTGCAGGCTTTCGGCCTGGGTGATGCGGGCGCGCCGCTCTCGATCGAACTCGCGAAAGTCGCCCAACAGGAGTACAGGATCCAGGCCGCGGGCACGGAGTTTCTCTTCCACCAGCTCCAGGTTGGCCCGCACAAAATTCAAATCGAGCATAAGACTCAAGTTTAGCGGAACTTAATACTTCCAGCTCATGTCAGCATCAGGCGGAGCGGTCTTCTGGATACGCTCCATGATCTTTGGCAGGTACATGGTGTTGTAGTGCAGGCGTGAGAGCGCATTGGGCAGGTTGGGGTCGCCATTCCAGCAGTGCTCTGCCCGCTCGCCATATTTCACTTCGCCCTCGTACGGAACCCCATGACCAGGGGTACCCGTTTTGTCGAGAAAGTCCTGCATGAGGTAGACAGCGTCGTTGAGGAAGTAGGTGTCTGCGGAGCCGACATACAGATGAATCTTGCCCTGGAGCTGGGGGCCCAGCTTATCCCAGTCACGCTGCAGAATGGCGTCCAGGTCATAGTGATCGTGCCAGTATGCGGCCACCTGGTGATCGATGACCCCGGTCTGCTTGTCGAAGATCTGCGCCGGATAGCCATCCGGGCCCACCGGGCCGTAGACCGCCTGCCAGATGTCCAGCTGCTCTCCGGAGCGCCCGTGGTCGCCCAGGGCAGCCTCGTAGGCGGCGTTGTCTCGCGCCGACATCAGCGTCTGGCCCAGGTAGTTGCGCATGGTGGGCTGCTCGATTTGCTTGTGGGCGCCCTCCAGGTAGAAGAAATTCGCTTGCTGGTAGAGGTCGGTGGTCATGTAGGCATGAAAGTCGACCGGATCGGGGCAGGCGACGAAGGCGCCGTTGTAGTCGTTGGGGTAGAACATCTGCACCGCCAGCGATTCCCATCCACCCGTGGATCCGCCATAGACGAAGTGCGCCCAGCCGCCGGTCAAGCCGCGAAACTGTTTTTCGATAGCAGGCAGCAGCTCGGTCTCGATGGCGTCGCCGTAGGGGCCGAGGTTAGCGGAGTTGACCGCATACGAATCGTCATAAAACGGGTTGGCATGCTGGATCTTGACTACCAGGATCCGGGGAAAGCCGGGGCTGATCCACTGCTTGTACTGGTCGTAGGCCTCCTGTTGCTCGATGCGGTTGTAACCCGCCAGGTGGAAGCGCTCCGAGTAATCCGGCTTGAGGTCAGGATCGGGTGGGGTGGTGCGAAAGGAGTCCATCTCACTCACAAAGTGATCGTGAAAGATGGCGATAGGGAAATGGGCGTTGGGGTGTTCGTCGAAGCCCTCAGGCACCAGGACGATGGCGGAGAGATACATCGGCGTGCCCCAGAACCTGGTCAGCAGCTGGCTCTGGATACGAATGTGGCGAATGTACTTGGTGTCCGGCTGCGGAGGAATGGGCGGGATTGTTTCGGTAAGCCGGATGGCAAGTTTGGCGTGATCGTCGATGTGGACTTTAACCGGCTTGGAGTAAAGATTGCCTGGTGCGAGGTTCCAGTGCTGGCCTTCGCCGCGGTCCGGCGCCAGCTTCACCGTAGTGCCATTCGAGCGGTGGAAGGTCTGGTAAATGTTGAGCACGGCCTGCACGTAGTAATCGCCCGCGGGCACCTGGTCGAGCGACCGGATGGGGTAACCAGCGGTCTCGCGGGTGATGGTGACCGCCTGATCGGGCGCGAGCCCATCGACCGTGGTGCCGAAGACAATCTGCGAACGAGGGCTGTCATCAATCTGCATCCGCGGCTCTTGGGCGGGATCGGTCGAGAGCAGCAGCAATACCCGGCCGTCGAGTGGCTTGGAGGAGACGCTGGCAGGAAAGCTGACAGTGATTTGGGCTGATAGAGCAGAGACTGCAGGCAGCAATGCGGCTACCAACAGGCAGAGATTGCGCAACATGAGTAGAAGTATACGGTTACAGCGCCTTCACCAACGGCATGAACCTGCGTGGGACGCTCCCGTTTGCTGCACATGCCCCAGTATCGAATCGGGAGCACCGGCTCCCGATTCGCGGATGTTTTGCGATACTAGTCAGGGTTGCCATGTCCAAGTTCAAATGCGGCATCTGCCGCTTGCTCGTCGCTTTGCTGGTGATTCCAGGCGCACCACTGGCCCGGGCCAGCGCCTACGATGCCCATCCCAAGCTGGTTATCATCCTGGTGGTCGATCAGTTTCGCGCCGACTACCTTGACCGGTACCGCGCAGATCTGAAAGGCCGGGGCTTTCGCCTTTTTCTCGAGCACGGCGCCTATTTTGAAGATTGCTATTACGACTACGCCAACACCAAGACCGCCCCCGGCCACGCTACGCTGGGCACCGGGGCTTACACCGACGGTCACGGGATCTCCTCCAACGAGTGGTGGGACCTGAGCCGCAACAAGCAACGTCCTGTCTCCTCCGTCGAAGACGATCGCTACCGCATAGTGGGTGAGATCCATCCCAGCAAGACCGGTGGGGCTTCCCCGATGAATCTTCGCGCCTCCACCATTGGCGATTCGCTGCGCCTGGCCACGACCGGCCAAGCTAAAGTCTTCGGGGTCTCGCTCAAAGATCGCGCCGCTATCCTACCCACCGGCTATTCCGCCAACGGCGCTTACTGGATCGACCCCGCCTCCGGCTCCTTCATCACCTCCAGCTATTACATGGACGCGCTCCCCGACTGGGCTACCACCTTTAACTCCGGTGACCGTATCGCCCAGGCTCAGCAGGAGGCGGGGGCATCCGGCTCCAAGCCGTTCTATCAGGCGGTCGGATCCACTCCAGCGGCCAATTCCTATGAGCTCGACTTCGCGCGCGCGCTCATCACCGGCGAGCAACTCGGCAGCCATCCGGTGACCGACCTGCTGGTGGTTAGCCTTTCCGCCAACGACATCGTTGGCCACCAGTTTGGACCAGACTCACCCCAGTCACGGCAAATGGTCGACAGCCTTGACCAGCAGCTCGACAGCTTCTTCACCTGGCTGGACAAGAACATCCCCGGCGGCCTGGCGAGCACCTGGATTGCGCTTTCCGCTGACCATGGAGTCGCGCCCGTTCCCGCGCAGGCCCTCACTTTGGGCATGCCGGCGGCCACCATCGATATGGCCAAGTTCACTGCCAACGTCAACGACGCTATGAATGCCAAGTTTTCTCCGGGAGAGAAAGTCGAGTACCTGCTGCCCCATCAGGAGCTGCCGTACCTGGCGCTCAATCGGCCATCGTTTGAAGTCGCAGGGATCAACGAGCAGGAGGCAGAGCAGGCCGTTCAGCAGGCAATCCCGGCCGCGGTCGAAGCGCTTCCGCCCACACCGCCACCCCCCGCCCAGCCGCCAAGCACCCCGGTCACCCCGCTGCCTACACCCCCTCCGTTGTCCCGAACGCTCCCACCGGCGGGCGCCAGACAGCGCTCGAAAAGTCGCTCCAGCGTCAGCGCTCAGGCCAAACCAGTCGTCGCTCCGCCGGCGCCGCCGCCGGTTCGCTTGCCTGTCCCCCCGGTCGTGGTGCACACCTACACCCGCGATCAGCTGGCTTCGGGGCAGCTGCCCCCGTCAGAGTGGGGACTGCTCCTGGCCCACAGTTACAGCCCCAACGGCGGCTGGTACGTCATGGTGATTCCGGCCGCCTACCAGATGCAGACGTTGGCGGGCGGCACCACCCACTTCAGCCCCTGGTCCTATGACCGTCATGTCCCGCTGGCGTTTTATGGAGCACCCTTCACTCCCGGCATTTATCACGGCCGGGTGCAGCCAGTCGATCTGGCCGCTACCCTGGCCTCCCTGTTGGGGGTGAACCAACCATCGGCCTCGGTGGGTAATGTGCTCACCCAGGCGATCCATACTTCGCCTGTTCTCCCGGCTCTGCGGCGCCGGGCCCAGCAGGAGGGCGCGGCCAGCCAGTGAAACCCGATATGAGCGTTCGCTTCGCCGGGATTCTGCTCCGCAACCCGGTCATTGCCGCCAGCGGAACCTTCGGCTATGGCGTCGAATTTGAGGATGTTGTCTCACTCAACAAAATCGGCGGCTTCATCACCAAGGGTCTCTCCAGGGAGCCCATGGCGGGCAATCAGGCTCCGCGGCTGATCGAGACTCCTGGGGGCATGATCAATGCCATCGGACTGCAGAACATTGGGGTCAAGGCCTTCATCGAGAAAAAGCTTCCTGCGCTGCGGCCTCATTCCGGCACTGCCTGCATCGCCAATGTTTTCGGTAACGAGGTGCGCGACTATGTGGCTGTAATCGAAGCCCTCAACCACGCGCCTGGCATCGCCGCCTACGAGTTGAACGCCTCTTGCCCCAACACCCAGCATGGGGGAATGGTCTTTGGCACCGATACGGGCATTCTCGACCAACTGGTGACGCGCGCCAAGGCGGTTTCGCGGCGGCCCCTGATCGTGAAGCTTTCGCCCAACGTTACCTCAATCGCCCAAATGGCAAAATGTGCCGAGAACGCCGGCGCCGACGCTCTTTCGCTGGTCAACACCTTCTTATCTCTCTCCATCGACGTGGAAACGCGCCGCCCGCGCATCGCCAACAACACCGGGGGACTTTCCGGGCCGGCGATTAAGCCCATTGCCGTGCGCATGGTCTATGAGGCGGCTCAAGCCGTTTCCATCCCCATTTGCGGTCTGGGCGGTATCACCACCGGCGAAGACGCAGTGGAGTTCCTGCTGGCGGGCGCAACCACGGTTCAGGTGGGCACGGCCAGCTACGCCGATCCCCGCGCCGTGCAGCGTATCGCGGAATCTCTGGAGCGGTGGTGCGCCCGGCATCACATCGCCCGCGTGGCGGATCTGACCGGGGGCTTGCAAGTGAACCAGTGATCCGAAATCGGCAAAAAAAAAGCCCCCTGAGCCAGGGGGCTTTTTCGAGACGAGGGCGTGGCCTTAGGCGACGTTCCGCATCAGCCGTTCGCGCAATTCTTCGGGTATGCGATCCTGCAGGACCCGGGCTTGGGCCATCGCTACTCCGGCAAGATAGACCGGCGCCGGGGTGGCCACCGCAGCCAGAACCCAGATCAGCAGCGAAACCAGCAGGCCGGCAATCGCGGCCGCTTGCAGGCTCAATACGATTGACATCTGCCACAGGTGCAGATCCAGCAGCGCCCAATGCTGCAAAGGCTGCATCCGGTGAATGACCGCTAACCCCAATAAGAAAGCCGCGATCGATACTGTGCTCAAGCCAATAAGAACCACATCGACGGTGCGATGCAACCGTTGACGCGAGCTGCAATGCGCGCATTCCACCAGGTGCTGTTCGTAATCGCGCCGCATCTCGGGAGTGATCCCGGAGATGTCATATCTCCAGCTGGAAAGTATGTCTCCTACCACTCGATCTGTGCATGCTGTTTGCATTGTTATATTTAGCTGCTTAAACCATAGTAACATCAGTGGCCGGTCCGGCCACTCAATTCTGCCTGCCAATGGACCTATCCGATTATAAACAAATAGGCTGCAGCGGCACATCCTGTTCCGCCAAAATCAACTTATTGGCCAACAGGCTCATACGGTCTCTCAGCGCCCTTTCTGCCGTAACTCGTGCCAGTTCAGGCAGGTTGTTACATTCTGATAGATGCGCCAGCACGACATAAGAAGCGTTTCCATCGTAATTCTTCTCTAAAAACTCGGATGCGGCCTCATTGGATAAGTGGCCCACACGGGACATGACCCGTTGCTTGACCGACCAGGGATAAGGTCCATCGCGCAACATTTCGAGATCGTGGTTACTTTCCAGCATCAGAACGTCACAGTTGCGGATCGCCATCTTCACGTTAGGCGGCATATATCCCAGGTCGGTGGCAATTGCCATACGGACCCCATCGGCCTCAAAGACAAAACCCACCGGGTCGGCCGCGTCGTGGGGAATGGTGAAGGGGGTGATGGCAATGTCGCCAATCAGGAATCCGGTGCCGGCCGCAAAGTACTCTACTCCAGGCAGCCGGCACGGATCTTCCGCTTTGGTCTCCTCTGCAACGGCCTCGGGAGCAGCTTGCGCATCCGAAGTGCCCTCGACAGGGGGCAAAACCGCTGCCTGCTGCTGGGCCAGATCCTTCTGCCGCTGCGCCAGCCAGGCCGCGTAGGTGATCCGCTTTTGCGGCATCATCCCACGCATCCATGCGCGATGCGTGGCCTCGGTAAAGTACACGGGCACGCCCAGCTTTCGGGCCAGCACGGCGACCCCTTGCACGTGGTCCTGATGTTCGTGAGTGATCAGCAGGGCATCGATGGCCGCTGGATCTTCATCCGCCATCTGCAGGCGCTTGAGCAGTTCCCGGCAGGAGAGCCCCGCATCCACCAGGATGCGGGTCCGGCTGCTGGACACCAGTGTGCTGTTCCCCCTGGAGCCTGAGGCCAGCACTGTCATCCTCATCATGCGAAAAGCATACGCTCCCTGGCTGTTGATTTTAGGGCGGTTGCAGTGGAGGGGTGCCAGCCCCGGCACTCCCGCGGCACAATTTGGGAAGGGTGGGTCAGTACTGGTAAAATCCGCGCCCCGATTTCCGTCCCAGCCAGCCCGCATCCACCATGCGAATGAGCAGTGGGCAAGGCCGGTACTTGGGATCCCCCAGGCCTTCGACCATCACCCGCATGATGTCCAGGCAGACATCGAGCCCGATAAAGTCGGCCAGGGCCAGCGGGCCCATGGGGTGGGCCATGCCCAACTGGAAGACCTGGTCCACCGCTGCGGGCGTGGCTACCCCTTCCATAACCGCGAACATCGCCTCGTTGAGCAATGGCATCAAGACCCGGTTGGAGACAAAGCCAGGAGCGTCCTGGACCTCCACCGGTGACTTGCCCAGCGTTTCGGCCAGAGCCTTGACCCGGGCGAAGGTCTCATCCGTCGTCTCCAGTCCCCGGATCACCTCCACCAGCTTCATCACCGGAACAGGATTGAAAAAGTGCATCCCGATGACCTGGCCCGGCCTCTGGGTCTGCGCCGCCAGCCGGGTGATGGAAATGGAAGAGGTATTGGAGGCCAGAATCGCCTCGGGCTGTAACACCGCATCCAACTCCATGAAGAGTTCCTGTTTCAGGGCGAAGCGCTCCGGCGCCGCCTCGATGACAAAGTGGCACACCGCCAGGTCTTGTCCCTGCAGGGTCCCGCGGATCAATCCCAGCGCTTTTTCCGTCTCGATCGCGGTCGCTTTGCCCTTGGCCGTCTCGCGCTCCATATTCCTGCGGATCGCTTCCAGCCCCCGATCGAGAAAACGCTGTTCCACCTCACACAGCACTACCTGGAACCCGCTGCGGGCAAAAACATGGGCAATCCCATTACCCATGGTCCCCGCGCCCACGACTCCCACCACCTGAATGTCAGTCATCCGAGCAGTCCGACCCCGGGCGGCGCTTGTTCCACCGGCAACGAAGGCTGGGTGCCATTCAAGCCCGGTTTTGGCTTGGGATACCACAGCACTCGACGCGCCTTTTTTGTCATTAGGGCCGCAGCCGACGGAGAACTCATGCCGCTCTAGCGCGCCCGGACCAGCACGCAGGTGATATTGTCGTGGCCCCCCGCCTCATTGGCGGCCCCGATCAGCTGCGCCAGGGTCTCTTCCAGGTCCCCGGCGGTGCACAAAATCCCTGCAATCCGCTCATCATTTACTTCCCGCATCAGGCCATCGGAGGCCAGCAGGTACAAGTCTCCGGATATGACCACAAACTCGATCAGGTCGGCATCCACTTCGTCCTGCGTGCCCACTGCCCGGGTGATCACGTTGCGCATAGGGGAGGTCTCGGCTTGCGCCGGGGTCAGCTGTCCCAGCCGCACCTGCTCGTCTACCAGCGAATGGTCATGGGTCAGACGCTCCAGCTTGCCGCCCCGCAAGCGGTAGCAGCGGCTGTCGCCCACGTGAGCCACCCAGGCACGATTGCCGCGGGTAGCCATGGCCACCAGCGTCGTTCCCATGCCTGCCCGGGATGGATCCTGGGCCGCGCTATGATGCACGCTATGGTTGGCCGCGTCCACGGCATGCTGGAAGCTTTCCAGGGTGAGCACGCCCTCGTCCATGGCGCGCAGCATGGCGTCGACCGCGAGCCGGCTGGCGACCTCCCCCGCTGCCGCGCCCCCCATGCCATCGCAAACCACAAAATTGCAGGCAGCTTCGCTGTTGCGGAGACTCAGACCGTAAGCGTCCTCGTTGGATTTCCGGGTTCGCCCCTGATCGGACGCGCCGGCCGCCTCGTACTCCAGCACTGCTTGCTGATTCTCTGGCATCTGCTCTTTCCTGTGAGGCTTCCGAAGATAATTGTGCCACCATAATCTGTCCTGAAGCCGCCGTAAAGCAGCTTTTGGCCGCTTGAGCGCGAGCGGCAGGCGAAACTCTGGTTTGCAGGGAGTTTACAGGGGGGCTTGGGGGAAATCTACGAGACGCTTGAGAGCATCTTCACTTCTAGCTTCACCGAGCGGTCGCTCCGGCAGCAGAAGTAAAATGCCTTAGCTGGCCAGGCCGAGGTCCTTCAACTGATCGAGGGAAAATATTTGCCGCGCGCCCGTTGCTCGATCGATCAGAGAAGCGGTCAGGCCGGCACTCATGGTCCGGTACATGACTTTCAGGTGAAAAGGGGTGCTGCTGGCCACCGCGGATAGGCGGGCCGACAACCGCTCCCAATGTTCAAAGTGGGCCCGGCGTGGCTCCCCCGGTCCTTCTGGCAGGGCGATCAGCTCAACCTTGGGGCTGGCGGAATCGTCCGGCAGGTCCTTCACCAGGCGCAACTGCAATGAATAGAGCATAGTGTCCTTTTCGTTCATAGGATTCCTGTGAGGGAGTGAAGGTCTCGACAAACCTAGAAAAACACGTTCCCGGGGCAGGCGAAAGGAGAAGTTGTAGATGGGTGACTCTTTGGTGGTACACGAGTCCGCATTCGGGTCACCACTTTCCCGTTTTTGAGTAACGATGCATTTGCCTATGAGATGCTGACTTCCTGGTAAGTGCCCAAAACTCCACGCATTGCGTCGCAGATCTCGCCCAGGGTCGCGTAAGCGCGCACGCATTCCAGGAGGCAGGGCATGGTGTTGCCGGCGGAGAGGCTGCCGCGGCCCCCCGCCGGCTCCAAGTCCGGTTCGAGGCTGAGTGCCCGCCGGAGCGCGTCGAGGCTATGGGAAACCGCCTGGTTGGAGCGCCGCGCGCGTAGCCGCTCCAGCTTTGCCCGCTGCCAATCGCGTACCGACTCGCCGATGTGGAGGATTTCCGGAGGCTCCTCCTCGACCACGTAGTCGTTGACGCCCACGATAATCTTTTCCCGATTCTCTACCGTCCGCTGATAGGCGTAGCTGGCGTCGGCAATTTCCCTCTGGGGAAAGCCGCGTTCAATGGCCCGTACCATGCCTCCCATCGCATCCAGTTTTTGGAAGTAGTCGAAAGCGCCTTTTTCCATATCCAGGGTCAGCCGTTCCACAAAATAGGACCCGCCCAGCGGGTCGACCGTGTTGGCGACCCCGGATTCGTAAGCCAGGATCTGCTGGGTGCGCAAGGCAATGCGGGCCGCATCTTCCGTCGGTAGGGCGAGTGCCTCGTCGAAGCCGTCGGTATGCAGGCTTTGTGTACCGCCCAGCACTGCGGCCAAGGCCTGGATGGCCACCCGAGCAATATTGTTCCTGGGTTGCTGCGCGGTCAGCGAGACGCCCGCGGTCTGGGTGTGAAACCGCATCCAGCTCGAGCGCGGATCCCGGGCGCCGAAGCGTTCCGTCATCAGCCGATACCAGACCTTGCGCGCGGCCCGGAACTTGCCGATCTCTTCGAAGAAGTCGTTGTGGGCATTGAAGAAGAAACTCAGGCGGGGAGCGAAATCATCCACCTGGAGCCCGCGGCGCAGGCCCCACTCCACATACTCCACCCCGTCATAGAGGGTGAAGGCCAGCTCCTGGAGCGCCGTCGAACCGGCCTCGCGTATGTGATATCCACTGATGGAGATAGGGTTGAAGCGCGGGGTGAAGAGCGATCCGAACTGGAGGGTATCGACCACCAGCCGCATGGAGGGCGCGGGAGGAAAGATGTACTCCTTCTGCGCGATGTATTCCTTGAGAATGTCATTCTGCAGCGTGCCCGAAACCTTTTTCCAATCGCCGCCCTGTTTTTCGACGGTCACCAGGTACATGGCCCAGAGCACATTGGCAGGCGAGTTGATGGTCATGGAGACGCTGGTCTTTTCCAGATCGATGCCGGAGAAGAGGGTCTCCATGTCTTCCAGCGAATCGATAGCCACGCCGCACTTACCCACTTCGCCTTCGCTCTCCGCAGCGTCGGAGTCATAACCCATCAGGGTAGGCAGGTCGAAGGCAACGGAGAGTCCTCCACCACCATTGGCCAGCAGGTAGCGGTAGCGGGCATTGGTCTCCTCCGGGGTAGCAAAACCGGAGAACTGGCGCATGGTCCACAGTTTGCCGCGATATCCGCTACTGTGAATGCCGCGGGTGTAGGGCGGCTCGCCGGGAAAGCCAAGGTGGGTGGCCTCCCAATCCTGCGGCAAGTCGGCCTGGGTATAGAGCCGGCGAACGGGAACACCGGAGACGCTGGTAAAGCGCGCCTGGCCATGTTCGTCGCAATTGCTGCCCCCGGGGGCGCCGATGGGCTGCTCCGGATGGGCCCGGAGTGCCGCGGCGAGGGTAGTCTCGGCCCAATCCTGCTCCGCCGCCGAAGGATGACGATCGCGGAAGAGATCGGCAGAGATTGCGTCATGAGCGTCCGTCGGCTTGCCCTCCCCCTGCGTCATTCGAGCACCTCACCCATAAGCGAACAGATCAGCATAACCTTGTCCAGCCACAACTGTAGATCGAGATGGACAGAGATGGAGGAGATGGACGGGTGCCCCAGGTTCGCACCAGCGTACCTGGGACGAAAAAGACGGGCGAAGCCCTCGATCGCTTTGGCTTTTTGCAGTTGCTTGCCAGGACGAGAAACCGCAGATCCCTCCACTGCGCTGCACTCCGGTCGGGATGACAATTCTGTTGCAGGGGAATTGGCCCTAAAAGCGTTACAGGAATGGCTGTGAATGGTCCCACAGAATTGTCATCCCGACCGGAGCGTAGCGCAGTGGAGGGATCTGCGGTTTCTCGTCCGGTTCTCACGCAGACCAGATTTTGTTGGGCACTGAATACAAAGCAGCACCACCCGAGTGTGCACGGCGAAAAGATCACGCAAAACTACCGGCTGCGCATCTGCTCCCAAGCTTTGGCATACTTCCAGCTCACGTACACCGAGTGATACAAGTGCAGCAGCAGACCCTGGCGCCCATCGAGAAAGCCAAGCCGAAAAAAATAGTTGTAAACAAACGTGGCCAGCGGATTCAGGACAACGTTAACCACAAACGCCGGCAGTGCGCGCCCGGCCTTGCCGCTGCTCACTGCCTGCTGAGCCGCCAAGCGTGCTATAGCGGTCCATGTGTTCGATATAGGCCGCCAGGGTGGGATACGCATCGTGCACCATGTCCCCCTTGAGCCGGCCGGCTTGCCCTACAAAGTGGATGGTTTCATGCACCGGGCGGGCTTCGAACTCAGCCGCGCCGCGGCGAAAGAGCCGCAGCTTAGGGTCGGGATAGAACCCGCCAAACCGCATCCACCGCCCGAGAAAAAGATTCCGCCGGGGCAGCGCATAGCCATCGAACGGCGGATCACCCTCCAGCAACTCCCAGACCTCTTTGGCCAGCTCGTCGCTCAGGACCTCGTCCGCATCGAGCGAGAGTATCCAGTCGCAACTGCATTTTTCGAGTGCGGAGTTCTTCTGCGCCGCAAACCCCTTCCACTCCTCCAGGAAAAACCGGGAGCGAAAGCTGCGAGCAATCTCCTCCGTGCGATCGTGGGAGCCGGAATCCACCACGACGATCTCGTCCGCCCAGGCCACACTGCCCAGCGTGCGTCCGAGATTGGCTTCTTCATTACGGGTAATGATGGCGATGGAGAGCGTCTTACGCATCTATCGGCAAAGGATTTCCTATAGGTGTACACCAGGACCGCTTTACTTCATGTGGCTTTCCGTCAAGAAAGCCACTCCTCGCAATATCTTCTTGGCTCCTCGAAATAGGAAATCCTTTTTCAGTGGAGAGTGATCGGCCGCGAGCCCAGATGTTCCTTAATAACCCTCTCCACGACCGCGGGCAGTGTCTCCCCAGTCTTGGGGAGCACAAAGTTCCCGGCCGCATCCGACCAGTCGAGCTTGAAGCTGGTGGAAAGCGCAGAAATCCATACCTGGCGGGGCGGAGTGTTGGGGGTGATGACAAACTTGCCCGGCGGCTCATCAAACAGGATATTGAGCACGCCATTCTGTTCTTCTACTTCAAAACCGCCCTCTTCCTCGGCCTCGATGAGGCTCTTCTTGAGGGCATCCATCGCGGCATCGCAGTGGCGGCGGAAGGTAGTCTCATCTAGCATGAGTAGAGTGTAACAAGGCACATGACGAGATCGATTCTCCCCCTTGCTGGGGCCTTGCTGTTATGTGCCGTCTCCACCGTCCGGGCGCAAAACCCGGCTGAATCCCCGCACGACCTGGTCAAGGACGTGGTTTACAACGAGCTGCAGGAGCGCCGCCAGATCAGTCTGTGGCAGTACCGGGTGGAGAAACGGACTGGCTCCCAAACCACCATCCAGCAGGAGGTGGAGACCCGCTCCGGGATCGTGTTCCGGGTGCTGGCACGCCAAGGGCAGCCCCTCGACCCGGCGGCGCAAAAGAAGGAAACCGAGCGACTCAACAACCTGGAGCGGAATTCCTCCGAGCAGGCGCGGATGAAACAGGATTCGCAGGCGGAGGAACAACGCTTGCAGCGGCTCATGACCGCCATGCCCGAGGCTTTCTCCTACACCTACGCTGGCATGGCCGGCAGCAACCTGCGGCTCAAGTTCGAGCCGAATCCGGCTTACACTCCCCAGACCTACGAGACCCGCGTGTATCACGCCTTGGCGGGGGAGATCTGGATCGATCCGCAAATGAAGCGGCTAATGAAAATAGACGCCCATATCATGACGGAGATCGATTTCGGCTACGGCTTGTTTGGCCGTATCGAGAAGGGGGGTAACTTTCAGATCGAGCGCGCGCGTGTCGCCCCAAACCGCTGGAAGACCACTGTCCTGGATGTCCACATCTCGGGACGCGTGGTCTTCTTCAAAGCCATCAACAAGGATCAGCATGAGGTGCGGTCGGGTTTTCAACCGGTTCCCTCCGACATTGGAGTGCCCGCCGCGGTCGCCATCCTGAACGCGGCGACATTTCCTTAACCCGCATTCATCCTTTCACCGCGGCGCGAATTTTGGGGAAGCCCGCGACACTGGCTTGCAGGTCGGGCTGCTGTTGTAAAAACTCGAGTAGTTTGCGCGTGATCTTCTCGTCCGCCTCGGCAACCTGGTGCAACCCCACCGGATAGCGCACCACGTACTCCAGCCCCGTGTCGGTGTACTGCAGTTGCCCATGTGGCTCCGGCACCGTCATTTGAATATCGATGCGCCGTTCCGTGGTTCCCAACTGCCGCTGCAGCTCCTCGCCGTAAGTGGTATGCACCGAGCGCACCGCATCCAGCAGTTGCTTCTCCACCAGGTCGTACTTGCCGGCCGGGTTTAACTCCACCGCCACCTCGTGCCAGGTGTACTCCGCGCCCGGCAACTGCTTGAAGAGGGGAGTCGTCGCCTGGAAGAGAACGGAGTTGGAAAAGACCACGATGCGTCCGGTGGGATAGAGGTCCACGCCCGTTCCCGCCAACTCCATCAGGTACAAACGCACCAGCCCCACGTCGACCACATCGCCAGTCACTCCGGCGACGCTGATGCGATCGCCTACCCGGATGCCCCATCGCCCCACCAGGAAGAAATAGGCCGCGACGGACAGAAGAATGGTCTGCAGGCCAACCGCCAGGCCAGCGGTGATGAAGCCGGCGAAGGTGGCCAACGAACTGAACTCGCTGACAAATCCGAGGATGAGCACGATGCCCATGCAAAAGCCAATCACGATGCGCCGCAGCAGCAGAAATTGCCGCCGCCGCCGCACATCCTGGATATAGCGGAAGGTGATTCTGCGCCAAATTTCGGAAAGCAAAAGGATGACGCCGATAGCCAGGGCAATGCCCAGCACGCGAAGCACAATGTTTCCCAAAATACGATTCGATTCATGGGCCACGGATTGCCGCCACTCGAGATAATTGGAGCTGCTCTGGTCGAGCAGGATGCTCTCCTCTCTCAAGGGAACCGCAGCAGCGGCAATTTGCTTGAAGCGCGCCGCCAGCACATCGAATTGCCGCCGCTCCTGATCCGGTTGTGCATGGTCAGGCTGCGCAGGCTCGACAGGCTGCGCAGGAGCCGCGCTTTGGCCGGCCAACTGCTGCCCTTGCTGAATGGTGGCTCGTAGCGTGGCCTGAAGCGGGCTATGCAGTCTTGACGCCACGTCCTTCACGTGTGCAGTTTCCGCCATCATCAGGCTGATCTGGTGCATGCTGTTGAGCTGCTCGTAAAGCTGCACCACTTCGCCTATCAAACCAGTGGAGGCCGGCATCGCCACCGGCGTGCTGGGCGGTTTGACCTCCGTCTTGCTGCCTGCGGTAAGTTCGGGAACCGAACGCTGCAGTTCGTTGATGCTGCCTTCCAGTCCACCCGTGCCGCTGGTGCCATTCGTGTTCATGAACTGCGACATCTGCTCGAAGGTCTGCTGCATGGCCTTGTTCAGGTCCAACTCTCCCTGAGCTCGCTCTTTCTGCGCCGTAAGGTCCTGCAGTTGTGCTTTGCGCGCTCCCGATATCTGCTGGTTCAGCGTGCTGATCTGTGCTTCCAGTGTGCTGATGCGGGCGGTCACGTCGCTCTGCAATTTGGCCAGATTCGTCTGCGAGCTGCTCGCGTTGCCGCCACCGGGCGGATTCGCGGCCGGGATCAGGGCCGCTTCGGCCTGCGCAGACTGAAAGGCCAGTTGCGCCACCTCGGCCGCCATGCTCTGGGCATTGAACTGGTACATCGCGTCACTGGGCAGACCCACCGTCTGCACCCGCGTCATGGCATGCCGGTACCAGTCGATAACCGCATTCAGATGATCGAGAATCGCATCCCCGCGCAACGTTCCCGGGTTCTGCGCGGTAACTATGCGGAGCCCTGTAGCGGCCAGCAGCGCGGCACTAAAAATAACCAGGGCCGCCTTCTTCCGCAGGTGAATCTTTTGTGAATCTCGCTTGTCGTTCGCTGCCATTTTTCTCTATCGGCCCTTTCCTCTGTTCATCCATGCTGCTCGATTGTCCATTCTTCCTCTCATTGCGCAGCAGTCCTCTCATTCTTTCAGATGCAGACTAGCCGCCGTTGCCCGTACAACCATTGTCCTTGGCAAGCGGAGAGGCAATGGTTCTTACTTTGTTAAGATAAGGTTTGGTTACCCGGCGCGAGTTGCTCAAGCTGTCTGCCATGGTCGCTGCGTCCGCAGCGCTCCCCACACGTGCTCAGCAAATCGTCCCTGCGGACTACACCATCGACATCGCCGCCTATGCGCTGGAAGTCTCTCCCCGAAAAAGCATCAAGACGATTGCATATAACGGTCAGGTGCCCGGTCCGTTGCTGCGGTTGAAAGAAGGCCAGTCGGTCACGATTGATGTCATGAACCACACCGGTAACAGCGAAGTGGTTCATTGGCACGGCCTCTTTCTGCCCTCGCAAGTGGACGGCGCCATGGAAGAGGGTACGCCGCCGATCCCCGCAGGCGGCCACGCGCGTTACATCTTTACCCCTCGTCCCGCCGGCTTTCGCTGGTATCACACGCACGTCTTTGCCGGCAAAGATCTGCATCGCGGCCAATACACCGGCGAGCACGGATTTCTGCTGGTCGAACCGCGCGACAACCCCGGGCATTATGACCAGGAAATCTTCCTCGCGCTGCATGACTGGGACGGCGCTCTGGAGGCCAGCGCCGACGGTTCCATGGACCCAGCCTATAACTTCTCTACCATTAATGGCCGCGTGCTGGGCTTCGGCGAGCCGCTGCGGGTAAAGGCCGGCCAGCGGGTTCTCTTCCAAATTCTGAACTCGAGTCCGACGGAAGTGCACTGGATCGCTCTTGCCGGGCATCTATTCCATGTGATCGCACTCGATGGCAACAAAGTAGCCCACCCGCAGCAGGTCCCTATGCTTCGCCTGGCCCCCGCGGAGCGCATCAGCGCGTTGGTGGAGATGAACCATCCCGGCGCCTGGGTCATGGGCGAAGTGCGCAAGCACATCATGGCGGCGGGCATGGGCATCGCGGTAGAGTACGCGGGCAGCAGCGGTAAGCCGCGATGGGAGCAGCCCGAGGAGCTTTCCTGGGACTACCTCCGATTTGCTGCTCCCGGCCCAACAGCCGCGTCGGGAACTGATACGGTTACGATTCCCCTGGTCTTCGCATCAAAGTTTGAAGGACACGGGGCCATGGATCATTGGACCATCAACGGCAAGTCCTACCCGGATACGGATAGCCCGATACTGACCGCCGGCCGGCGCTATCGTCTATCATTCATCAACCGCAGCAACAACGATCACCCGGTCCATCTGCACCGGCACAGCTTCGAGCTGCGCCGCTTGCCCGGTCAGCCGGAAAGCCATGGCATCCTGAAAGACACCGTGTTGGTGGACGCGAACACCCAGCTGGATGTCGAGTTCACCGCCAACGATCCCGGGCTGACGCTGTTTCATTGCCACCAGCAGAACCACATGGATGCCGGTTTCATGATGCTCTTTCGCTATGCGTGATCTGAAGTGGTGGTTGTGGATTTTCGCTCTCCTCTGCAATGCACTGCCGGCTTGCGCGCAGGGCAATTATGAGATTCAGGTCTATGGCGCTGCCACCGTAGAACCAAAGAGCACCATGGTTGAGCTTCATTCCAACTACACCCCGGATGGACAAAAGAACGTGATCGACGGCGTATATCCCACCAACCACCAGCTGCACGAAACGCTCGAAATCACGCAAGGGCTGACCAGCTGGTCGGAAGTGGGCTTTTATGTTTTTACCAGCGAGCAGAACGGCCATGGCGTGCAGTGGGTAGGGGACCATATCCGCCCCCGGGTGCGCGTGCCCGACTCGTGGCATTGGCCGGTGGGCGTCAGCCTGTCGACGGAGGTCGGCTACCAGCGGCCGGTTTATTCGCCCGATACATGGACCTGGGAGATACGGCCGATCATCGACAAGTATCTCGGCCGCTGGTACCTGGCTTTCAACCCAGCGCTCGAACGTACCTGGCATGGCCCGGATATCGCCACGGGGTTGGGTTTTGCTCCCGCAGCGAAGGTCGGCTACGACTTCACAAAAGTGGTCAGCGGCGGGGTCGAATACTACGCCGATTACGGCCGGGCTAGGAGATTTCTATTCTCTGCATAACCAGCAGCAGCAGATCTTTGTGGTCACTGACTTGAATGTTTCGCCCAAGTGGGAAATCAATATAGGCGTTGGCATCGGTCCCACCGCGGCCACAGACCACTGGATCATCAAAGGCATCCTCGGCCGCCACTTCAACTGGAAGAAAGAGTCGCCAGTGGACTAGGTGACCCACGAGTCACTGCACTGATGCTTTGTATCAGGGCAAGGCTTTAGCCGTGCCGTACGAAGCTACAGCTATGAGGGCTTTAGCCCTGTGTGAGAACCGGAAGACAGTAGGTCCTTCTGATGGCTAAGGCCCGGAGGGCCGACCGCTAAACCGTCAGCCCAGCCCGACAGGGCTGGGGTATCGGTTTCCGATGAGGACGAGCGCCGTAGGCGCGGCACTATGGATGCCCTACGATCCTAGATATGTGGTGGGATGTGACGGGTGCCGCGCCTACGGCGCTCGGAGACGCACGATTTGATATCCCAGCCCTGTCGGGCTGGGCTGACGTTTAGCGGTCGGCCCTCCGGGCCTTAGCCATCAGAGAGACCTACTGTGTCTTCTAGTTCTCACACAGGCTCTTTAGCCCCTGAGGGCAATGTTTTTCGGCCGAACTGCCGGGTAGTGGATAGATCTACAGCTCCCCTAAAACCGCAAGGAAAGACAGCTAAGCCCGCCGTCCATTTTCCGAAACTCTGACATGTCGAGTTCCAGTGGGCGAAATCCGCGAGCTCTCAGTTCCTCCGAAAGCAGCGGATACCCAGCCGCCACCAGCACCCGTTCATTGACCCGCACGCAATTGGCGGCATAGCTCTCGTCTTCCGTGACCCGAATCAATTCATAACCCTTGAACAGCTCAAGCCCTGCCATCTCTTCCATCACCACCAGGGTGTGGTCGCCGACGTAGGAGATACCGCTCTTGAGGTGGAGAATGCTGCTCATCCCGCGCACATCGATCACGGCAGAGCTATAGCCTTCCCGGGCCAGATGGGCCGCCAGCTGCCGGGCGCCCTCTTCATTGGTGCGGTGCGACAGGCCGAGAAAGAAGCGATCGTCAGCCTCGCAGATATCACCGCCATCCAGCGTTCCCGGGGCCTCAATCTCCACCATGGCGGGAAAGAATCTGCGCAGGGTGGGCCGCATCGCAGCCACTTCACCCTCGCGGCTGCGCGCGCCGGGCCGCGTCAGCACGGCGCTGCGTGCAGTGAGCACGGCTGTGTCTTCCACAAACGTGGAGTCCGGATGATCGAGATCCGCCTCCAGCGTGGTGAGTGTCAGTCCGCACTCCCGCAGGGCTTCGCAGTAGCGTGCATGCTGCTGCAGCACCTTGTCATACAGCGGAACTCCCAGGTGAACCGTAGTAAGCCCCTGGGCAAAATTAATTCCTGGCAGGCGAACAATAGCGTGCTGGAACACGTGACCAGTCTCTATCATGCAGTGAATTTGTCGTAAACGAGTTTTGCCGCGGCGATATCCTCGACCGCGATGCCAACCGACTTGAAGACTACTGGCCGATCACCCCGGTCAAGCTGTGCGCCGTTCAACAGCTCGCCAATCTCCGCGCTCACCTGGGCATGTGCCAGAACGATATCTCCCGCTTCCCGCATGGCCGCCTCGCGTGACTCGACCACCACCGCGCCACGCATGGTCTCATCATCCAGTTCCCGGCGATCCGGAGTAGCGGCACCGATGGCGCACACCATCGCATCCGGGCGCAGCCAGCCTCCGCGGAGAATCGGTTGCGGTGAGCTGGTCAGGGCCAGAACAATATCGGCGTCCGCCACCGCTTCTTCCGCCGTGGTCACACGTGCGCCGATCTCAGCAGCGAACTGCCGGGCATGATCCTGCGTTCGGCTCCAGACCCTGACCTCGGTAAAGGAACGGATCCCAGCCAGTGCGCGAAAGTGCGAGCGAGCCTGCACCCCGCTGCCCAATATGCCCAGCACCTTGGCCTGAGGATGCGCGAGATGGTCAATCGCCACCGCGGATACGGCGGCGGTTCGCATCTCCGTGATCAATCGCCCGTCCATGCTCGCCAGGGGCTCTCCGGTATCGGCGCGGAAGAGTTGGATCATCGCCATATGGGTGTGCTTATGCAGCTCCGCGTTGCGCGGATAGAAAGTAACCATCTTGGCCCCCATCACCGTGCCGTACACGGCCGGCATGACCCCCAACCAGCCGCCATAGGATGAGACCGGAATGATGGCGCGCACTGGCTGTTGCACTCGGCCGGCGGAGAAATCCATAAGCGCCTGCCGGATCGCCGGGATCAGCTCTTCGTAGCCGAGCACCGCGCGCACTTGTTCTTCATCCAGAACCATGGAACCTCATCCTTGTGGGCAAGGTAACAACCATCGAGGCTACCATCGAAATATGAGCGACCCCAACCCTCAGGAGTACGGTGATCCCCTTGAACTCTTCCGTCTGTGGTTTCAGGAGGCGGAGCAGAGCGAGCCCAACGACCCCAACGCTGCCGCCCTGGCCACCTCGACCTTGGCGGGCCGGCCCAGCGTCCGCATGGTGCTGGTGAAACGCGCGGACGAGCGCGGCTTCTGTTTCTTTACCAACGCCGAAAGTAGGAAAGGGACGGAGCTCGAGGCCAATCCCCAGGCGGCGCTTTGTTTCCACTGGAAGACCCTTCGCCGCCAGGTACGGGTGGAGGGACCGGTAACGCAGATGGAGGCGGCCGACGTGGACGCGTACTTCCACAGCCGGTCGCGCAACAGCCAGATCGGCGCGGCCGTCTCGCAGCAGAGCCGGCCGCTGGCAAGCCGGGAAGAGCTGGAAGCCCGCTTCCAGAGATTCGCCCAGGAGCATCCCGAAGAAGTGCCGCGCCCGCTCTACTGGCGCGGCTTCTGCGTGCATGCAGAGCGAATCGAGTTTTGGCTGCACGGGGCGGACCGGCTGCATGACCGGTTCTTATATACCCGCGAATCCGGTGAATGGATCAGAACAAGGCTGTATCCGTGAGCGCCGACAGACGTCCAGCAACCTGGCTCTTAGTCCTCGTCAAGGTCGGCAAAGAGTTGCAACAGGTTTACCCGAATCTCCGTGCCGGGAACCCCTAGTACGTCAGCGGCCGTCCAGGCGTCTCCGACGCACTGGCGGCCTGTCCTGGAGGTCGGATCAATGATCCAAACGCACGGAACGCCCATGCGCAGGTAGTCTGCGGAGCGAGATTGGGTCTCAGTGTAGGTGTCGTCCGGCGACAGGATTTCCACCACGAGCACTGGCGGCTCGACGATTACTTCCGGTTGAGGGCCTCGCGACACCAGCATGACGTCTGGAATGCGGACACGGGTGAGAGAAACCTGGACTCTCTGCTCCGTGGCGACCTTGACCGACCAGCTCTTTTCCTGAGACCCAAACCAGATTGCCAAAAGAGCCTGAAGCCGCGCATGCTCCCACTTCCCCACGTTCCGCTCCCGCAGCTCGCCGTCAACAAATTCCCGGTCGGGCCGGTAGCTCGTCTTCATGTACTCCAGCAGCGAGAGACGCGTCGAGGTTGCCATCTATGATCCCGTTGGTACCAGTCTAATCCAGGCACCTTCGAGGGAGAGCAAACAAAGGGGGCGCGCTCAGTAGCGGAGGACTTATCAGAAGGGAATATCGTCGTCGGTGATTTCCGTGCCGGCAAACTCTTCGTGGTGCACGGGCGCCCGTTGATCGAACGAGCTGGTATTCGAGCGCGGACTGCCGCCGGCACTGTCTCCCTCGCCGCGGCCCGACAGCAAGACCACATCGTTGACGATGATTTCGGTGCGGTATTTCTTCTGTCCCGATGCCTGGTCGTCCCACGAGCGGGTCTGGATCCGGCCTTCTACGTATAGCTTGGCGCCCTTCTTCACGTAGTCGCGAATGATTTCCGCCACCCGCTGGTAAGCGGTCAGATTGTGCCACTCGGTCCGGTCCTGCCACTCGCCGGCTTTGTCTTTGAAGCGATCCGAGGTGGCCAGGGTAAGGTTGGCGACCGGCAAACCGCTGGGCAAAAACTTGACTTCCGGGTCTTTGCCAACGTTGCCCAGGAGAATGACTTTATTAACGCTTTTTGGCATGGTGTTCCTTCTATTTTGGGTAAGGCTGAAGCATAGCAGAACTCACTCCGCAGTGTTGCTGTAGCGGATATTCTGAAAAAACCTTAATCGAAACTTTCGCATTGCTACGGAGCGCTTATATCCTGCGCCGATCCTGAGCCCTTGCCAGACGTCGATTGCGCAGCCACTTGGCCGCTCCCAGCAGCGTCAGCATGGTGCCGAAGGGCAGGCACATCATGGCCAGCAATAACGCGAGCCAGCCGGAGTTGGTGTGCGGGCCGTGCTGCGCCGATGCCGCCAAAAACCGTCGCCGTCAATAGCGCCGCCAGGCCGCCGACCAGCAAAGTCCAGATGCCGGCCTGCAGGAGTTGCCGCGTGCCGTCGTCCGGCATTAGCTTACCGCCATGCAGCGAGCATGGCGTACACCACGACCCCAGTCACGGAGACGTAGAGCCAGATAGGCAGCGTAAAGCGCGCGATCTTGCGATGCTGACGGAAGCGGCCGCTGAGGGAGAAAAAGAAAGTAGTCAGCACCATCGGCAGGGCAACCACCGACAGAGTGACGTGACTGATCAGAATCGAGATATAGATCGTCTTCACCGTGCCAAAGCCAGGAAAGTGCGTCTCCCCATGCAGCGCATGATTGGTGATGTAGCTGACCAGGAAGAGAGAAGAAAAAATAAACGCTACTATCATCGACACGCGATGGGCAGGAATATTCCGCCGGCGAATGAAATAAAACCCGATGAGCAGAGCCACGGTGCACAGTCCGTTGAGCACCGCATTGAGCAACGGTAGAAAGCGCAGCCGGGCCACCGAAGCATCGAGCGGATGGTGCAGGTAAAGCAGCCATAGCAAAAAGCAAACCGCGGCCGCACTCACTGCGACGATCAAGGCCACGGGGAGCGCCACCGAAGGGCGCTGGTTGGTTTCCGCCACAAACATCTTTGTCTCCTTGGTCAAGCCGACGGGCGATTGGTACGCCGGTTCACGATCGCCCAGGCCGCGACAAAGGTCAGCAGGCAAAAAACGGCGGTCACGGCCAGGTTAACGGCCAGGGAAAACTGCGTCGGCGCGTCGGGAAACAAGCTGCCGCGCAGTGCTTCCACTCCATACGTCAGAGGATTGAGCATCATGCAGAAGCGCATCCAGCCGGCGGCCCCGCTCAGCGGAAACAGAGCGCCGGAGAGCAGCCATAGGGGTATCAGCAGCATGTTCACGATGGCGTGAAAGGCCTGGGTCGAATCCATCGGCCAGGCGATGGCAAAGCCCAGCGCGGTCAGCTCAAAGCTGATCATCACGATCACCAGCATGCTCAACCCGATCGCGGACGGGGTCATGCGCACCCCCACCAGAGGCCCGAAGACGAGGAAGATGATCCCTTGCACCGCCGCCAGCGTTGCGCCGCCCAGCACTTTGCCCAGAACAATGGACGAGCGGCTGACCGGGGCCGCCAGCACCGACAGCAGAAAACCCTCGTTGCGGTCCTGGATCAGCGACATCATGCTGAAGATGGCGGTAAAGAGCACGATCATGGCTACCGACCCAGGGAAAAAATAGCCCAGGTAGTGGGCCGAGCTTCCACCGCCATCGCCGGTCCGGAAGCTGTGGGCGAAGCCCGCGCCCAGCACCACCCAGAAGATCAGCGGCGAGGCGATCACGCCCGCAACCCGCGCCTTCTGGCGATAGAAACGGACCAGCTCGCGCAGCCACAGCGAATAGGCCGGCAGCCAGATGCCGGGGGACACGGTTTGGCGCGCGCGCGGGGCGGTTGCGGCTAGGGTTGCCATCAGGCCTCCTTCTCCCGTTCGAGGGCGGGGGCATCTTCCCAGAAGCGATGGCCCGTGCGTTGAATGAACACATCTTCGAGCGAGGGACGAGCCACCGAGATGCCGTCGATCTCGCCGGGAAAGGCCTCCACCACGGCAGTCACCAGGCGATGGCCCTCAGGACGCTCCAGCCGGACGGTGCTGCCCAGCAAACTGGGCTGCACTGCAAAGCGGGTAGCCATGCGTTCCGCCAGCGATCGCGCCGCCTCTGGGCTAGCGGTTTCGAACAGCACCACATCGCCGCCGATGGCCGACTTCAACTGCGCCGGGGAACCCAGCGCGACCAGGTTGCCCTGGTTCAGAATGGCCAGGCGGTCGCAATGCTCGGCTTCTTCCATCAAGTGGGTGGTCACCAGGATCGAGACGCCCTCCTGGTCGCGCAGCGATGCGCAGGTATTGCCACATATCGCGGCGCGCGCCCGGATCGAGACCGGTTGAGGGCTCGTCCAGCAGCAGCACCGCCGGGGAATGGATCAGGCCCTTGGCCAGCTCGACCCGCCGCTGCATGCCCCCGGAAAGGGTCTCGACATAACTCCTTGGCGCGGTCGCGACAGGCCCACCCGGCGCAGCACTTCTTCGCTGCGGCGCTTGAGCGTTTCGCCGCGCAGGCCGTACAAGTGGCCCTGGTGCTTCAGGTTCTCGGCCACGGTCAACTTGAGGTCCAGGCTCCTGGCCTGAAAGACGATGCCGGTCTGCTGCCGCGCCTGGTTCGGTTCCCGGGCGACATCGAAGCCCTGGATCTTGCGCGGTCCCGCCGCTGGGCACCATCAGCGTCGAAAGGATGCGGAAAAGAGTTGTCTTGCCGCTGCCATTGGGACCCAGCAAGCCGAAGATCTCCGCCGGTTGGACGGCAAAGCTCAGGTCGTCGAGCGCCAGGCGGTCTCCATAGTTATGGGAGAGGCGGTCGAGCTGGATGGGCATCTGCTCCGGCACCGTACCGGCCGGAACCTTCGCCGCGGGATGTTGGCTCAGCGTCGCCATGGGCTTATCTCCTTCCGGTTGCGTTCAGCATCATCACAGTGAGCAGCAGCGGCAGATAGATAACGCTGGCGCGCAACAGGTCGCGCGCGTATCCGCGTGACTCGGCCGTGGTGACCGCCCGGGTGATGCGGGCAAAGCGAATCGTATAGGCCAGGTAGCCCAGGCCCAGCAGCACCGCCGCGACCAAGTAAACCGGTCCCGCCAGGTGCAGATAATACGGAACGGCGCTCACCGGGATCATCAGCACGGCATAAATCAGCGCTTCGCACACCGTCGACCAGCCATCCGGCTGCACCACCGGCAGCATGCGGATGCCGGCCTTGGCATAGTCCTCGCGGTAGAGCCAGGCGATGGCCATGAAGTGGGGAAACTGCCAGACGAAAAGAATGGCGAACAGGGCCACAGCCGGCCATTCGATCACGCCGCGGGCGGCGGTCCAGCCCAGCAGGGGAGGCATGGCGCCGGGAAATGCGCCGATGAACGTAGCCAGCGTGGTGTAGCGCTTGAGCGGGGTGTAGACCGCGACGTACGTAAACCCGGTCAACAGCGTGAGCACCACCGTGACCGGGTTGGTAAACCACGTCAGCACCAGCGCCCCGGCGGCGAAGCATGCCAAGCCCAGGGCCAGACCTTGCAGCAGGCTGAAGCGGCCGGCGGCCAGCGGGCGTTGGGCTGTCCTTACCATCCGGGCGTCGATCTTGCGCTCGATGACCTGGTTCATCACGCTGGCCCCGCAGGATACCAGCGCAATGCCAAGTAGCGATTGGACCAGGCCCCAATGCATGCTGGTGATCCCGGAGCGCATCGATCCCAAGTAAAAGCCCGCCCACGCCGTAAGCACCGCCATGGAGGTTACGCGGACCTTGAACAGCTCCTGGTAGTCGGCGATCCACGAATGCCGCGCCTTTTCCTGGGGCGTGACCACCGGCGCCAGCCCGGGCACGTGGTCTACTCCGGGGCTAGCCAGCCCCGTGGCGGCTTGGGCGGTTGGGGTCACAGCGAAGTCCTGATTCGCGGCTGGGCGGGATGGATTGGATTCTTTGGCATGGATTGCGGGCTGCTACTGCCTTCATGATAGCAAGTGGTCACCGCCGCTGCCGGTGCGCGCTTTCGTAGCTTAGGATGCGTGCCCGGCGGGAATGGCCTCATCGCGCTGGACCAGGTATTCGTGGATCAGCACCGTGACCAGCACGGCGGTGGGCACCGCGATCAAGGCCCCAATCACCCCGGCCAGCTTCGAACCCATCAGCAGCGCGACCAGGACCCCCAGCGCGGAGAGGTCTACGCTACTCTTCATAATGCGCGGGGTCAGGAAGGAGGTCTCCACCTGGGCGTAAATGGCATAGAAAATCAGCGCCCCCACTACCTTCTCCCAGGAGTCGGTGGCCGCCGCCAGCACCACCAGGGCCATGGACACCATCGCCCCCACGATGGGAATGATGTTCAAGACCCCCATCAGCACCGCCAGAGCGTAAGCGTAGCGGATATGTAGCAGCTCGAAGACGATGAGGCTGCAGAGGCCCAGGATGAGCATCAGGCTGCCTTGCCCCAGAAGCCACTTGCCCATGCGCACGTCAGCGCGTAAGAGGGTGGCGTTCAACCGTCCCCGGGCCGATTGTGGGAAGAACGAAAGCACCCAGTAATAGGCCTCGTCCCCCTCCAGCATGAAGTAGATGGTGAGAAAGATCACCGCTCCCACATCGGCCAGCTTGCTGGCCCAGGCGCTGATGGAGAGAAAAAGATATTCCGCGAAGTTGGAGGCAAACCCCTGCAGCCGGGCACTTATGCCGGAGAAATTGGCGTGGGCAGCCAGCGGAAATCGATGCAGCTCATCCAGCAGCTTCGGCCCGCGCGTCGGCAATTCGCTGATCAATGCTTGCACGTCATGCAAGACCGGGGGCAGGGCAAAGGCGAAAAAGAGGGTGGCGGCGGCGCCCACGCTCACCATCAGGAGAAGGATGGCCAACCCCTTGCCGGGATGCCATCTCCCGATGTGGAGCCGCATAATGCCATGGATCACCGGGCTGAGCACCACCGCGAAGAGAGCGCTGACGTAGAGCAGCAACAGAATCTCGCGCATCAGGTATGCCAGCGCCAGGACCAAAACGATGGCAAAGGCGAAGACAATGTTGCCCCGCGCTGAGCGCGCCCGTGCCGTCTGAACGGTGGTGGGGGTCGGTGCTTCCACGGCCACTTCAGGACTTGCCATGCGCCCTTACCTCTTTCCCGCGTTCGACTAGCCACAGGGTGGATACGTGCTCGAGCACTCGACCGGCCACTGCTTGCGGCGCCAAGCCGTTGGTGGCCACGGTAACGTGTGCTGTGCGGTAATACGGCAGGCGGCGGGTGTGACGGGCTGCCAAAGCATCCGGCTCAGCCAGCAAGGGCCGTACCTTTCGCTCCCACGGTGCAGCGGGCCAACAATTCAGGCAGTGGAGCTTCCAGGAAGACCAGGCAGTTATCGGGTGGATGGAGCAATAGCGAACGGATGGACTCGTCCTCGACCGCGCCGCCGCCGAGCGCGAGCACGATCTGCTCCTGGTTGCTCAGTTGCTCCACCGCCTCCCGTTCCCGGCGGCGAAAATCCGCTTCGCCGTAGTCGCGAAAGATCTCCGCGATCGTGCGCTGGCTGGTGGCTTCAATCACGTCGTCCAGGTCAATGAATTGCCAACCCATTTCCCGGGCCAGGATCGCGCCCACAGTGGATTTGCCGGCGCCCATGAAACCGGTCAGGATCAACCGGGACAACTGTTGTCGCGCCCCCGGTTCGGTTGCCGTCCCTCGCTGCGCCTGCTTGCTCATACCATCTGCGGATTATAGCGGTTGGGAACAAATTCGCCGGGCAGAGCTGGGGTTCTACTTGCGGGAGGGTTCCTTTTTGAGCGCCACCTGGATGTTCTCCCAGACTTCAGGGCTGGGATCGTGGATCGGCAGCAGCAGCTTGGCTTGTTGCGCAATGTACTCGAGATCACGCACCAGCGCGCTGCAATTCTCGCAGGTCTTGAGGTGCGGTTGCGTATTCAGATCTTCGCCCGACTCGAATAAGCTGGGCAACTGGTCCTGAAAAACGGCGCAATCGACGGAGGTTCCGTTCGCTGCTTTCCGGACATTGCTCATAGAACTGCCTCTTTCCTTTGGCCCGACTTCAGAAGGTCCCGCAGCTTCATCCGCGCCTTATGCAGCTGCGATTTGCTATTACCGATGGAGCATTCGAGCATCCCTGCGATTTCATTGTGTTCATACCCTTCTACATCGTGCAACACGAAAACCAACCGGTAGCCGGGAGGCAGATTTTCGATCGCTCGTTCCAGGGTCACGCGATCCACTGAACCGGATAGCGTCAGATCGCGAGCTCCAATGTCCTTGCGTGGGCCATCTTCCTGCGAAGGCTCAAGGGTTTCTTCGAGTGACACCTGGGGCAGGCCCTTCTTGCGCAGGTGCATGAGCACAACATTGACCGCCAGCCGGTGCAGCCAGGTGGAAAACGCCGAGTCCCCGCGAAAAGTGGCAATCTTGCGATAGAGCTGGAGAAAGGCTTCCTGGGTCAGATCCTCGGCCTCGGCCACGTTGCCCACCATGCGAAGGCAAAGAGAATATACCCGCCGTTTGTGCAGGGCGTACAGCATCTCGAACGATGCTGGGTCGCCGGACTGTGCCTTCTGGATGGCGTCCGCCTCCCCTTCGATGGGGGGATTACGGCGCAAATGCTGGTTGGGTCCCTTGGCCGGTGTTGTGGGTCCGGGCGTGGTAGCCAAATCCTTACTAGGTATAGACATTGGTACCTCTAAAAGAGAAGTTCGACTGGTGCTATCCCACGTTTGCGGGCGGCTGTTCGCTTTCAGCATGGAACACGCTCATATTGAATAAATGGGGTCCTTGCACTGGGAAGCAGAATGCCGGTCATAAGTTGCTTGCCATACGGAATCAGCAGCATCCAGCGCTCTCCATCCCCCTGTACCATGCCAAGGCGGGCTGCCGCCCTCCACTTTGTCATCCCTCCCCTACGCTGCGCTCCAGTAGAGATGACAAAGTGGTGGGCCGCGGCCCACCTTGGCAGTGGTAATGGGGGATGGACAGAGTCAAACAACGAGGGTCCCCACACCCCTCGATCGCATTTGCGGAATCCCCGCGATCGGGCTTCGTTCTCCTAGCTTCCAATGAAGCGCGCATAGAGGCTGCGGGCGACGCTCACATCGGTCGTACCTTGCACCAGCGCCCGTCCGTCCGCAAACACCGTGACCGTATAGTCTCCGCGCTCGAAACGCAACAAAAGCCGGTTGAAGTTGACCTTGCCGTGCGGTTCCAGGCGGCGCTGCATCTCGGCAAAATCAATTGGGCGGTGGTGTTCATGGATCTGCACCGAGTTCCGTCCGCAAAGCGTGATCTGGGGGCGGTCTTCTCCTCGAAGGTGGGTAAACTCCCGCAGTTGGCAGACCGAACATCGCGCCCGGGGGGTGCCGGCGTTGATCTCGGCTTGGTCATTGGTCCACAAGTCGCGGCCCAGCAGGGTACGGCGCATCTTGTCCCGCGCCCCCACGAGAAACTTTAGCGTCTCGGTGACCTCGACCGAGGCGGCGAAGTTGACGGCCGTGTTAAGAATGCCGGCAGTGTCGCAGGTGGCCACCATGCCCCCAGGCGGCTTGGGAAACAGGCAGGCCAGGCAGGCGGTCTCCTCCGGCAGAATATTCATGGTGGCCGCATACGCTCCAACGGCGGCCGCATAAATCCACGGGCGGCGCTGCTCGACGGCGTAATCGTTCAGCAGGTAGCGCGTCTCGAAGTTATCCGTGGCGTCGAGCACAATCGCCGCCTGGCCCAGCAGGGCGTGAATATTGGACGGCACCAGATCCGCCACATGCGCCTGAACCTCAATGCGGCTGTTAAATTGCGCAATCTTGCGCCGGGCAGCTTCCGCCTTGGGCAGCGCTTCCCGGGCATCCGCCTCGTCGAAAAGGACTTGCCGTTGCAGATTGCTCTCCTCCACGAAGTCGCGGTCGACCAGGGTCAGGGTACCCACCCCGGCACGCGCCAGCAGAGCCGCCGCCGCGGCCCCGGTGGCTCCGCAGCCCACCACCGCCACATGGCTGGCAGCCAATTGCCCCTGGCCCCGCTCCCCAATCCCGGGATAGAGCACCTGCCGCGAGTAACGCTCCTCAATCAGTCCCACAGCGCTCTCCCGTACCTCATGACCACGTCTTAGTATAGATATTCGGAGACAGCGAGCGCTGCGGTGGTAATTCCCTGCCGCGGATGTACCAAGTACAGTGTTCGATGGACGTGCGCGATGCATACTTGAGAGGATCTTTGTTGGCTTTGACCCCATTGCTTCCATCCGTGCGCCGAATGCAAAAAGTGGATAGCGATACCCGAAGCCGCTCCCTCCTACCCTTTTTGTCGTCAAGAAGAAGGCAAGTCCCTCCGTTTTCTGCTCTGGGGCTGTACGCTTCGCTGGTGCTGGGCCTGGCGGTAGCCCCCTCCCCACCGTGCAGCGCCCAGGCAGCCGCGGTCGCCGCGAATGCGGTTCCCCCCGCACCCCAGGATTCCCGCCAGGGCCTGTTGCTGGACTGGGCCGGTTTGCAAGTAGTGAGCATTACCTTTGAGGGGGTGAACGAGTCTCTGCTGAAGCCGCTGCCGGCTCAGCTTGCCCAGCAGGCCGGTGTTCCCCTGGACCCCGTCAAGGTGCGCGCTAGTCTGCGCAGCTCTCTACGCCACCGGTCTCTACGAAACCATTGAAGTGGCCGGGGTGCGCGCAGGCAACGACGTGTCCATCATCTTCACCGGCACCCCACGCCTCTTTGTGGGCCGCGTCAACGTGGACGGTGTGAAAGACGATCGCCTCGCTGCCGTGCTGCAGAGCGCCACCCAGCTTCAGGCAGGAACCGCCTATTCTGACAGCAAGGCGACGCAGGCGGAGCCGGCCGTCAACACCGCGCTCCAGAATAACGGCTATTACCGCGGACAGATCGCGAGGACCACGGTCATCGACCGGGCGAACTCGCTGGTAGACCTCAATTTCGAGGTATTTCCCGGCAACGCGGCGCGCGTCGGCGATGTGGAGTTGACCGGCGACAGCGGCCTTACCGAAGCCCAATTCCGCAAGCAGGGTAAACTCAAGCGAAACTCCAAGGTCAATCGCAACACAGTCAGCCGCGCACTCGGTAAACTGCGCAAGCACTACTACAAGCGGGAGCGGCTGGCGGCCACGGTAAGCCTTACTTCTAAAGAGTACGTGGCTCCGGTGAATCGGTTGAACTATACCTTTCTTGCCCACCAGGGACCGTTGGTGGAGGTGAAGGTCGAAGGCGCGAAAATCAGCCAGGGCCACATGGAGAAACTGGTGCCCGTCTACGAGGAGGGTACGGTGGACCAGGACCTGCTCACCGAAGGCGCCCAGAATCTGCTCAACTACTTCGAGGGCCAGGGCTACTTCGATGTAAAGGTCACCCACCAGCCGGTGCAATCCGACGCCCAGCATCTGACCGCGCTCTACAGCGTCGAGTTGGGCAAGCGGCACGTGGTCGACTCGGTCAGCATCACCGGCAACAAGTATTTCGGGACGCCGCTGATTCTTCAGCGCCTGAGTGTGCGGCCCGCTAGTCTATTGAACCGTTACGGAGCGTTTAGCCAGCAGCTGGTTAGTCAGGATGTCTCCAGCATCAAAGCGCTTTACCAGAGCAGCGGCTTCAGCGCGGTTACCGTCACTCCGAAGTATGTGGACAGCGACAAAGAGAAAGGGAAAGCCAGTAAGATCTCCCACTTCAAGATCACCTACGCCATCGACGAAGGAATCCAGCACCGTATCGCCAAATATGACATTGAAGGCGCCACGGCGGAGCAATTGAATGATTTTCGTCCTTACTTGAATGCTCAGGTAGGGCAACCGTACTCGGCCGTTAACATCAATGAGGACCGCGATCTGGTCCAGACCTACTACCTGAGCAAGGGTTATGACAATGCCCAGGTAAGCCTGTTCCAGCAAAGCGAACCAGGCCAGCCGGATGGGATTGATTTGATCATGAAAGTGGTGCCTGGCAGGCAATTCTTCGTGCGCAAGGTGGTTGTCTCGGGCTTGGTCCGGACCAAGCCCTCGCTGGTGGATCAGCGGATCCTGCTGCATCCGGGCGATGCCGCTCAATGAGACGGCCCTGCTGCAAATGCAGCGCAAGCTCTATGATCTTGCCCTGTTCAACGAAGTTGATACCGCAATCCAGAATCCAAACGGCGCAGAGAGCTATAAGAACGTTCTGCTGAATCTTACCGAGGCCAAACGCTGGGATATCAGCTATGGCTTCGGTTTTGAAGTGCAGACGGGGCAGCCTTCCGCGGGTTGTCTCTCCGAGGCGGACCAGATGCTGCTGGGGATCTCCAACACCTACAAATGCAACCCCAACGGTGTGACCGGGGCTAGTGAACGCGTTCTATTTAATATAAGCCGCACCAACCTGGGGGGGACCGACCAGTCCATTACTCTCCGTACCAACTACGGATCACTGGAGCAGGTCGCCGTTGTTAGTTATCAGGATCCCCACGTTCTCAACAAGCCATCTCTGAATCTGAGCCTCTCCGGTGGCTATAACAACAGCGCCGTGATCAGCACCTACAAGGCCGCGATTCTTTCCGGCGCACTTCGCCTTTCGCAGCGCGTCACCAAGCCCACCACCTTGATCTATTCCTTCTCCTACCGCCGGGTTGTCTGTGAATTCCAACACCCTGCAAGTCAGCCTGTCGGAGATCCCCTTGTTGCGCAACCGGTGCGGGTGGGGGGGCCGGGAATCACGTTTATTCGCGATACTCGCGACGTTCCGCTCGATGCCCACCATGGCACCTTCAACACCGGGGAAGTGTTTCTGTCCGCTGGCGTATTCGGCTCGCAAGCCAACTTTGCCCGCGTCGACGTGAGCAACGCCACGTATTACGATCTTGGCCGGGATCATTGGGTGATTGCGCGCCAGACCCGCTACGGGCAGGAGCGTTCCTATGGCAACGGCGATGCGCAACTGATTCCGCTACCCGAGCGGCTCTATGCCGGCGGCGCGACCTCGCATCGCGGCTTTCCTATCAATGCCGCCGGGCCGCGCGATCCCCAGACCGGATATCCGGTTGGCGGCTACGGTGTCTTCGTGAACACCACGGAGCTCCGCATGCCGGCGCCGGACTTGCGTTGGGTGGGTACCGACCTTAGTTTTGTTCTCTTCCACGACATGGGCAACACGTTTGAGACGTCCTCCCAGGTCTGGCCCGCGGCCCTGCGCAACAAGCAGCCACATAGCTGGACCTGCCGCAATCTTTCCGTGCCCTACACCACCTACAACACGCCCGATACCTGCGATTTCAACGACTTCTCCCATGCCGTGGGGCTGGGTCTCCGCTATCACACGCCCATTGGGCCAGTGCGCGGCGACTTCAGCTACAACCTCAATCCACCCATCTACCCTGTTATTTACGACTACACCACGGCAAACGTAGCTCCCAACCCGCACGTTGGCCAGGCTGGGCACTTCAATTTTTTCTTTAGCATCGGGCAGAGCTTCTGATGATGAGAGCGAAGCACATCGCGATGGTTGGCAATTGGATGGCGGCTTTTTTCTTGCCGTGGGGGCTGATGGCCCCAGCCACGGCGGCCCAGCAAAGCCCCGCCGCAGCGGCGGCTGCCAGCGTAGCGCCCGTCGCCCCCATACCACCCCCGCCAGTGCCCAAGGGGGCTGTCGTCCTCGATCACGTAGTCGCGGTCATTAACGGCAGCGTTATCCTGCAGAGCGATGTGACAGAAGAAATGAGCTACGCCGTTTTGCAGCCATTCGGCATCGACAGCGCACGCAACACGCCCCAACGAGCTCTGCAGCGTCTCATCGATCGCGATCTTATCCTGCAACAAATGGAGACCGCACAGACGGTTACCCCTCCCACTCCGGAAGAGGTGCAACAGCGCATCACCCAACTGCGCGCTGTCATTTCCGAGTGCGCCCGTTACCACTGCGACACAGATGCCGGCTGGCAGAAGTTTCTCCAGGCGAACGGCCTGACGGAGAAGGAGGTCGAGGCGCACTGGAGCCAGCGCATCCTCATTCTTTCGTTTATTCAGTCGCGTTTCGGTTCCGGCGTTCGCATCACCCCGGCCGAGATTGCGGACTACTACAACAAGACCCTGCTTCCCCAGTTGCATAACAAGGGAGTGAAGCCTCCCGCGCTGGCGGACGTCTCCAGCCGGATCGAGGAGGTCCTTTTGCAACAGCGGGTTAGCTCGCTGCTGCTGGAATGGTTACAGAGCCTCAAGAGTGAAGGCAGCGTCAGCATCCTCGATCCCGCCTACGGGCGGGTAGGAACCACCGGCTCCGGGGACGAGGATTCCGTTTCCGGAGGGCAGCCATGAGCAGCCTGTCTCCCTCTCCCGCGCCCTCCCAGCTGCCCCCGGCAGATAGGCCGATGGGTGCCTGGGGTTATTTCTGGAGAGTTGGTGGCGCCTTGCTGCTGCTACTGCTTCTGGTCATCGGCGGCTTGCTCTTCTATGCTTCCACTCCGCATTTTTCCAACTTCGTCCGGCAGAGGGTCGTCGACGTCCTCCAGGATGCCACCGGCGGCCGGGTGGAACTACGATCTTTGCGCTGGAGCCTGCGCCATCTCGCCGTGGAAGTGGATGGCCTGACGATTCACGGCCTGGAGGGCCCGGGTGAACTGCCCTATGCCCATGTGGACCGGCTCTACGCGCGGGTCAAGATCCTCTCCTTCGTGGACGCCAGGCTTGGTCTCGATTTTCTTGAGGTCGACCGCCCTTCCGTTCATCTCATCATCTATCCCGACGGCAGCACCAACCAGCCCACGCCTAAGGCGAAGGACAGCAGCGGCGGGCAGGCGGCCAATACGATCTTCGATCTGCAGGCCAACCGGGTGGAAGTCCACGAAGGGATGGCGCTGCTCAATGAACGCGCCATTCCCTTCCAGTTGGCCGCCAACGATCTGGGGGTGGTGGTCACATACGCGCCGGCCACCGGCCACTATCTTGGCCAAATTACCTGCTCCGATCTCAGCGCCCAACAAGGTAAGGGCGCAGTCCTTCACAGCAAACTGGATCTGAGCGTGGAAGCGGCCCGCGATGCGGTCGATCTCAAGTCGCTGCACTTTACCACTGGAAAAACCAGTCTCCAGGGTTCCGGCAATCTTCTCCATTACGCCAACCCGCAGTGGAAGCTCTCCGCGGGCGGAACCGTGGAGCTGGCGGAAGTGACGGCGCTGGGTGCACTCGACGGCCTGCGGAGCGGGAGCATGGAGCTTGCCGTTACGGGTCAGGGAAGCGGGGCCAGTCAATATGTACTGGATGGCACGGCGAAGCTGATCAACGTCAGCTATGCCATTCCTTACGTGCAGAGGATTGACGGACTCAACGCCACCACTCGCCTGCACATCACCCCGGATGAGATCGCACTCCCGGGCCTGGTCGCCCGCCCCCGCCAGGGTGGGATCGTCAATGCCGACATTCGCTACCTCAACTGGAGCTCGCCCGACAACCTGCCGCCGTCGTCCCCCAAGCGGCAGGTCATGGGCATACACGCCCGGGTGCACGGCGTGCGTCTGAGCACGGTGTTGCTGAGCGTCGCCGACCCCGGATTCCGGGATTATGGCTTCGATACCTTGGGCGAAGGTCCGGTAAACATCGATTGGACGGGCTCCGTCGACGACCTCACCGTAGCAGCCAAGCTCGTCATGAGTGCTCCGGGATCGGTCGCCCCGGGCCAGGTTCCGCTCAGCGGCACGTGTGGACGCTCAATACTTCCAGCGCGGAGGCAGAGTCCAGATCAATCAGCTCGAGGCGCATAGTCTGGCGACCACCCTCAAGCACGACCGGCTCTCTGGGCGTGTACCCGCTCAATGAGCCTTCGAACCTGTCGGTTCATCTCACCACTCGCAATCTGGTGGAGTTTGATCGTGTGCTCAAGGTTCTGGACTTGGGCATCGGCGACAAGAAGGGCATCTCTGGCGTTCCTGTCCGGCTGCACGGAGAGGCGACCTTTGACGGCATAGGCAACGGCTCTCTGGACGATCCCGCATTCCATGGCCATCTGACCGCGACCAAGTTCGCCACGGTATTCGTCCTCCCAGCTGCTGTTGTTGCCGGCACGCCAAAGCAGACGCCACAGCCTGCTCCAGAACCGGTTGCACAGCCCGCGGCCGACGTTGCCACCCTTGACTGGGACCATCTCGATGCCACCGGTGGCTACTCCTCCAGTCTCATCTCCGTGGAGCATGCCGTGCTTACCCGAGGGACGACGGTGATTCACGCCTCCGTTCAAATACAGGCTCATCGCATCAACCGGCGGCGCCAGGATTTCGATGATGAATCTCCCCTCACGGCTACCGCCCAGGTGGAGAAAGCGTCATTGTCCGACCTGCTGGCCATGGCCGGCCAGGATCTGCCCCCGGATCGGTCAATGACCGGCACTCTGAACCTCCAGGCTCATGCCGGAGGAACGCTGGGCGATCTGAACGGGGGAGCCAATCTTACCGTTGCAGGGTGGTGCCATCGCGGGCCAGCCCTATCACAGTCTGGCCGCCACCCTGGGCTTTTCCGGGCAAGACATCAAGCTGACCAAACTCACCTTGCTCCAGGATGGCGGCACGGTCGTCGGCAATGGAACCTACAACCTGAAGACCAAAAACTTCCTGGGCAATCTCGATGGGACCAATTTTGAACTTGCTCACTTCCCTCAGCCCAAAGATCCCAGGCTCTTCGTAGCCGGTGCTTTGAAGTTTGATGCCCACGCGTCAGGAACCTTTAATGCCCCTTCCATTCTGGCAGGGGTTCATCTACGGAACCTGGTGCTGGGAGGCCAGCCCGCCGGCTCCCTGGAAGTGGTCGTGCACACCCAGGGAAGCACGGCATATTTCACCGCCCAGAACAGCCTGGCAGCGGCGGGGTTACAGGTCAAAGGCCAGACTGCCCTGCATGGCAACTTTGAGACCCAGGCCAATGTGTTGTTGACCAACCTCAACATCGCTCCCCTTCTGCGCGCCTTTCATGTGCAGAGTGTCACCGGCAACTCGGCGATTGGGGGCACGATCAACGTGGCCGGTCCACTGCGGGAGCCCAAGCAGTTCAGCGGGGATGCGGAGATCAACCAGTTCTCTGTCAACCTGCAGGGCATTGCGCTGCAGGCATCGGGGCCGCTGCGGGGATCGTTGCATGACGGGATCCTTCACCTCACCCAGGCGCATATCACCGGCCCGGATACCAATGTGTCGGTTACCGGCACTGCCGCTCTGACGGGCGACCAGGCGCTGGCGATTACCGGCAACGGCGCCGTCAACATGAAGCTGGCGCAGACCTTCGATCCGGAGATTACCTCCTCCGGCCACCTGGACTTCAACCTCGATGCCAGTGGAACGCTCACGCAACCGTCGTTTTCCGGACGGGTCCGCCTTAACGACGTTGCCTTGGCACTCAAAGACCTGCCCAACGGCATCAGCAAATTGAACGGCAATCTGATCTTCGACCAGAACCGTCTCCAGGTGCAGGACCTGGTGGGCACGACCGGCGGCGGCCAGCTCAAGTTCGGCGGCTTCTTAGCCTATCAGCAGGGACTTTATGGAGACTTTACCGCGACCGGGAAAGATATCCGGGTTCGCTACTTAGGCATCAGCGCCACTGCCGATACCACCCTGCACCTGCAGGGCACACCGACCAACATGCTGCTGAGCGGCAATGTACAGATCACGCGCTTCATTATCGGTCGCAACGTGGACTTCGCCAGCTTTGCTGGGACTCAGGGGGCGAGCGTGCCGCCGGATCCTACCGCGCCCTCTAGCCATGTACGGTTGGATGTTCACATCTTCTCTGCGCCCCAGCTCGATTTTCAGAATTCCTACGCGCAGTTGGCGGGCAGCGTCGACCTGCGCATCCGCGGAACCGTCGCCCAGCCTGCTCTTCTCGGCCGCATCAACGTCACCGATGGCACCGCCAACATTTGCTGGAACAACCTACCGTTTGCAGCGCGGCGAAATCTTTTTCACCAATCCGGTGAAAATCGAGCCCTTTATCGACATCGATGCCACCACCCGGGTGGAGGAATACGATGTGACCATCGGTCTGCACGGCAACATCAACCAGCTCACACCGACCTTCCGTTCTGAGCCCCCGCTGCCCCAGGCCGACGTCATTTCCCTGCTGGCGCTGGGCCGCACGCAGGAAGAACAGGCGCTGTATTCACAGCAGGAGCAATCGGTGGGCGCGAACTCGACCACCAATGCGCTGCTGGGAGGCGCGCTCACTGCAGCCGTCGACAGCCGCGTACAAAAGCTCTTCGGAGGGGGCAGCGTTAAGATCGATCCCACTTATGTGGGAACTCTCGGCAGCTCGAGTGCGCGAATTACTGTGCAGCAGAATCTCACGCGGAATGTCCAGGTCACTTACGCCACCAACGTCAACGCCACCGCGCAGCAGCTCATTCAGGCTCAGGTGGATATCACGCAAAGCCTTTCTATCGTGGCCGTGCGCGACGAAGCGGGGGTCTTCAGCATGGTGCTCAGAATTCGCAAACGCTATCGTTGACGGCGTCCGGTAGCTCGTAGTAAACAAGATGGTGCAACCCGAGGCTATGGTGTGTATTCATATCAGCGGGCTTAATCGTGTAGCTGTTAGCACGCAAGCCAGCAAACAGGAGAAAGAAATGAAAAAGGCATCCCATGGTTTAACTTTGGCGCTGGCTGCTGTTCTGGTCCTGGGTTCTCAGGTGTTGCTTCCCCGGGCATCGTATGCGGTAGGGCAGAGCGCGCAAACCGATAACAACATTCAGGCGGAGCTGCAGAACCAATTGAAGAAGTATACAGGGCGTCCAGGTATCGGTGAAGAACGGAATCGTCGATCTGGAAGGCACGGTCAAGGACTATGCAACCAAGGAAGACGATCGATAAGATAGCGCACCGGGTGAAGAACGTGGTTGCGGTTCGCAACAAGCTTCAGGTTGCCGGAGCCGGAGAGGTTTCAGACGCGCAGCTGCAGCAGGCCATCGTGAAGAAGCTGCAGTACGACCGTGTGGGCTATGGCAATGCGTTTAATGCCATCAGCGTCAATGTGCAGAATGGTGTGGTCACTCTGGGCGGCAATGCGTTGGGGCCGGTGGCCGCTGACTCCGCGGTTTCTTTAGCCAGCCATTTCCCCGGCGTGCAGGATGTTATCGACAACATTCAGGTCGATCCCCTCTCGCCCATGGATGATCGAACCCGCTTCGCGGTCTATCGGGCTATTTACGGATATCCCAGCCTAAACAAGTACGCCATTGACCCGGCGCAACCTATCCGCATCACGGTCGTGAATGGCAACGTCACCTTGGATGGCGTGGTGCTTAACAAGGCGGACAAAGATGTCGCGGGCATCCGCGCCAATGGCGTGCCCGGCGTCTTTAAGGTGACCAACAACCTTCAGGTAGCCAACGGATCGAACGAAAAGTAGCTTCTAGTCGCACGAGACATGATGGCCCGCCTTCGCTTTAGCGAACGGCGGGCCATATTGTTTTGGGACTACCTGGTAGGAAAGCGCAGGCGTTAAAAGTTGGTTGCTGTTGCGCTGGCTCTGTCCATCCCCTTCTACTCATGACAAAGTGGAGGGCGGCGGCCCACCTTGACATGAGTAGAAGGGGATGGACAGAGCCAACCAACAAGGACCCTGATACAAACCATCAGAGCAGTGGCTACCCGCCCCATTACACTAAACACATGGCTTTGCTGCGCAATGTAGGCACCACGCTGGAAATGATCAAGTGGGAGCATTCGATTTTTGCCCTCCCCTTTGCGCTCGCCGGCGCGATGCTCGCCGCCGCCGGGTGGCCGGAAGGGCGCAAAGTCTTTTGGATTGTCGTCTGCATGGTCACTGCGCGGTCGGCCGCCATGGCCTTCAATCGCTGGGCCGATGCCCGCCTGGATGCTGCTAATCCCCGCACTGCCGGGCGCGCCATTCCGGCCGGCGCCCTGAGCCGCCGCTTTGTCGCCGCCTTTACCGTGGTGATGTCGCTGGCTTTTATTTTGGCCGCCGCCCAGCTGAACCGGGAGACCCTATTTCTTTCGCCCGTCGCCCTCGCCGGTGCTTCTGCTGTACTCCTACACCAAGCGGTTTACCCGCTGGTCTCACCTGGTGCTCGGCCTGGCGCTGGGAATAGCTCCCGCCGCAGCCTGGATCGCCATCCGCGGATCGCTCGATCCGCGCATCGTAGTGCTCACCGCTGCGGTTCTTTTCTGGGTGGGAGGATTCGATGTGCTCTACGCCTGCCAGGATATGGCGCACGACCGGGAGACCGGCTTGAAGAGCATCCCGGGAACCTGGGGAATCAAGACCGCATTTTGGATTGCGCGCCTGATGCATTTGGCCATGCTGGCCCTGCTGTGTTGGCTGCTGCAGTTATTCGAGCTCAATGCCATTGCGTGGGTAGGAGTGGCGGCAGTCGCCATCCTGCTGCTTTACGAGCACCTCATTATTTCTCCCACCGATTTGCGGCGCTTGAACGCGGCCTTCTTTACCATGAACGGGATCATCTCCATGGTCTTCTTCTTCTTTATCGCGGCCGCGCTCCTGTTGCGCCGCTAAATGGAAAACGCACCCGGATTGGGGTCCGGGTGCGTTTGATCTTGCTGCAACGTGATCAGGCGCTGTATTACGCTGTCTTGGCCTTCTCGCGTTCGCTTCGCCTTGTGCGCGTCGATCCTCTCGTTGACACTATCGTGCACTTCGTCAACCTTTGCCCGGACGCCGGCCCGCGCGTCATCTGCTTTGCGCTCCGCTTCCTTGTGATGACGATCCGCAGTTACCGCGGCTGCATCCTTGGCATTGCCCCAGGTCTCCTTGGCGGCGCCTTTTACCTGGTCGGCTACGCCTTGATTGGCCAATTTCTGGTTGCCCAAGGTCTCACCCACACTCTGCTTCACGCGCCCTGTTGCCTGTTCCACTTTGCCAGTTACTTGGTCTTTATTCATGGTCTATCTCCTTGCCTGCGATGGCACAGGCACCTACTTGAGTGAGATGCTTCGCTCAATTGTCCCGGCATACCTGCCGGGACAGAAATAAGGAAGCCACTTCAAATCGCTCGTCTGCCGCCGAACAACTGGATGACCAGAACCACCAGCGCAATGATCAGCAGGATATGGATGTACCACGCAACCACGTGGAATCCAATGAAGCCGACCAGCCAAAGTACAAGTAACACCAGAAAAATCGTCCAAAGCATCGTCTGTTTTCTCCTTACAAAAGTCTTGATACGCTTGTACTTTGGTGCGTCGTCACACAAGCGGGTTGCCGTATGATCGAAATAAGTATTCGGGGCGGAGATGCGGATCGCCATTCAGGGAGAGCTCGGATCTTTTAGCCACGAAGCCGCACTTAAGTTACAACCGCAGGCAACCATTGTTCCCTGTGCACTCTCCGCAGAGGTTTTCAAACGACTGAAGAACGCCGAGGTTTGCGCCGCAGTCATCCCTATCGAAAACTCTCTCGCCGGTTCTGTGGTCGAGCACTTCGACCTTCTCTTTCAATCAGACGTGCAAATTGAAAGGGAATCCCTGCTGCGCATCCGCCACAATCTCATTGGCGTGCCGGGCAGTAAGGTCGAGGATCTTCGCCAGGTACTCTCCCACCCCATCGCGCTGGCCCAATGCCGGCGATTTTTCGACCAGCATCCAGGGATAGCGCCCACCCCGTTCTACGACACCGCGGGCAGCGTGAAGCACATAACCGGCCTGGGCACAGAAAGAGACCGGAGCCATCGCCAGCCAGCAGGCCGCTCTGGCCTACGGTGGAGAGGTGCTGGCCGCAGGCATCGAAGACAATCCGGCCAACTACACTCGTTTTTTCCTGATTCGGAGCAGGGCCAAGGTTCAGCCTGTGCCGGAAGCAAACAAGGTCAGCATTGCCTTCACTGTTGCCAATCGCCCAGGAACCCTGGTGGCGGCGCTCCAGGTATTCGCCGAGCACAACACAAATCTGTGCAAGATAGAATCCCGTCCGGTGCAGGGCCAGCCCTGGGAATACGTCTTCTACGTCGACTACCAGGTCACCGATCCGGCGGCGACCAGCGCCCCTCTCTATCAACTCCGCCAGAAGTGCATTCTGGTTAAAGAGCTAGGGCATTATCCGGCAGCTCAGCCTCTTCCCTGACGGGGGCGGTATGCTGGGCGGCAATTATCGCGCGGCTAATACGGGACCGATGAACTAGAAGAAGCGGGGAAAAGCCTTCCCGGGTGGAGAAAGAAACGGGAATTAGGCATCTTAGGGGCAGCAGCGGGCGTTTTGCGACTTTATAGAATCTGTAGCATCTTATATTCGATTATCTGATAGAAGGTTACTCATGGCGAGCGATTTCTTAAGCATCATCAACCCAAGCGATCCCAGTCGGCGGGAGCAGGGTGGCTCTCAGGGCAGGGTTTTGCCCATTCTGCCCGTTCGTAGCACTGTTCTGTTTCCCCATGCCGTCCTGCCGCTGACCGTCGGCCGGGAAAGCTCGATTCAACTCATTCAGTCTCTGGGAGAGCAAAAAACCATTGTGGTCGTCGCGCAGCGCGACGAGCGCATGGATAGTCCGCAACCCAGCGACTTGTATTCCGTAGGCACCCTGGCGACGGTGCACAAAGTCGTCAAAATGCCCAATCAAAGCCTTTTCGTCTTTACCGAGGGCACCGAGCGGGTCAAATTGGGCGAATTTGCCCAACTTGAGCCATTCATGATGGCCACGGTCGACCATTTACCGGAAGTGGATCCGGGCAAGAGCGCCGAATTGGAGGCCCTGCAGAGGAATGTGATTGCCCAATTCCAGCAGATCGTCACCACCTCGCCCACGCTTTCCGACGAACTGCAGACCATCGCGCTCAATATTGAAGATCCAGGGCGCCTGGTCGACTTCATTGCTTCTTCACTGCCGTTCCTGGCCACCACCGACAAACAGGAACTGCTGGAAACGCCGGACGTGATGTTGCGCATGGAGCGCATCAACAAGCATCTGGCCAAGGAAGCCGAAGTCCAGCAACTGCGCAACAAAATCCAGACCGAGGTCCAGGACCAGGTGCAGCAGTCGCAGCGCGATTACTATCTGCGCGAGCAGCTGAAAGCCATCCAGAAAGAAATCGGCGAACTGGACGAGGGGCAGAAGGATATCGAGGAACTGCGGCAGAAGATCGAAGCCGCAGGTATGCCGGCCGAGGTGAAGAAAGAAGCGACCAAGGAGCTCAACCGGCTCTCGCGGATGTCTCCCATGGCCGCCGATTACTCACTCACGCGCAACTACGTCGAGTGGCTGGCGGTATTGCCGTGGGCTAAATCCACCGGCGGCGAAGTCGATATCGCCAAGGCGAAGGAGATTCTCGACCTCGATCATTACGATCTGCAGCGAGTCAAGGATCGCATCCTCGACTACCTGAGCGTGCGCCGTCTAAAGCCCGATATGAAGGGGCCGATCCTCTGCTTTGTCGGACCTCCCGGCGTGGGCAAGACCTCACTGGGGCGCAGCATTGCGCGCGCACTCGGACGCAAATTCCAACGCATCTCGCTGGGCGGCATGCACGACGAGGCCGAAATCCGCGGTCATCGCCGTACCTACATCGGTGCTTTGCCTGGCCAGATCATGCAGGCACTGCGCCGCGCGGAGACCAACGATCCGGTCTTTATGCTGGACGAGATTGATAAGCTGGGACGCGACTTCCGTGGCGACCCGGCCTCAGCTCTGCTGGAGACGCTGGATCCGGAGCAGAACAATACGTTCCGGGATAACTACCTCGACGTGCCGTTCGATTTGTCCAAAGTGCTCTTTATCTGCACGGCGAACATGCTCGATCCGATTCCTGAGCCGTTGCGCGACCGCATGGAGATCATTGACCTCTCGGGCTACACCGAGGACGAAAAGACGCACATTGCCTTCCGTTACCTCATCCCGCGGCAGATCAAGGAGAACGGTATCGAGCCCAAAGAGGGCGGAGTACCCGAGATCGAGTTCCCTGAAGAAGGCGTTCGCTACATCGTGCGCCACTACACGCGGGAAGCGGGCGTGCGCAAACTGGAACAGCTGATCGGCACCGTCTGCCGCAAACAGGCGCGCCGCATTGCCGAAGGGAAGACGGGCACATTGGTTGTCGACCGGGCAGTGATTCAGGAGTTCCTGGGCGGCATCAAGGTGCGCGTCGATACCGAATTGGCTGAGCGCACCCGGCGTGCCGGCGTAGCGGTCGGTCTTGCCTGGACTCCGGCCGGTGGCGATGTACTGTTCATCGAAGCCAACCGGATGAAGGGCAAGGGCGGCTTTAAGATGACCGGACAGATCGGCGAGGTCATGCAGGAATCCATGCAGGCTGCGCTTACCTGGGTACGTTCCAACGCCGCTTCGCTGGGGCTGGAAGAGGACTTCACCAAGGACCTGGACATTCACATCCACGTTCCCGCGGGAGCGATCCCCAAGGACGGTCCGTCGGCGGGTGTGACTATGGCAACCACCTTAGTTTCACTCATGACAGATACTCCGGTGCGTCCGCTAACGGCGATGACCGGTGAGATCACGCTGAGCGGCAATGTTCTTCCCATCGGCGGTGTTAAGGAGAAGTTTCTCGCCGCCAAGCGCGCCGGCGTACAGGACGTGATTTTCCCCGCGGAAAATCGTCAGAACGTCGACGAGGACCTGACCGCAGATCAGATCGAAGGGGTGCGCATCCACTATGCCAGCCGCATCGAAGACGTGCTGGCGGTGGCGCTGCCTAAGTCGGTCAGCGAAGAAAAGAAGGATGAGGCAGTTCGGGAAACGATCATCGAACACGCCGAAGTCTAAGACCGCTGCTCCATATGCTCGAAGGCCCGCCAACCAGCGGGCCTTTTGCTTTGTGCCAGTAGAATCAGAAGTGGCGCATCGACGTTGACGATCACATCATCGAAGTAAGAGCTGGTCAAAGGAGGGAATATCTTCAAGGACATTCATCAATGATCATTGATTTTGCCGAAAGGGCGCATAACCATAACTGGGATCTGGACCCGGTGGTGCGATCCCTGCTGGATACGGATTTCTACAAGCTGCTAATGCTTCAGTTCATCTGGAAGCATTTCCCCACGACACAGGTGTCGTTCTCGGTGAGCAACCGGTCCTCATCCCTGCGCCTGGCGGACGTAATCGCGCGCGAAGAGGTATTGCAACAGCTGGAGCACGTGCGCAGCTTGCGCTTTTTGAAATCGGAGCTGATCTGGCTGGCCGGCAACACCTTCTTCGGCCGCCGCGGTATCTTCGAGCCGGACTTTATTGAGTGGCTGGGAAATAGCTTCCGCCTCTCCAGCTACCGGCTCACCGTCCGCGATGGAGAATTCCACTTGGAATTCGACGGGCTGTGGACCGAGGCCACGATGTGGGAGATCTATGCTCTCTCCATCCTCAACGAGCTGAAGTCGCGCGCCGCCTTCAAGGGCATGAGCGAATTCGAGCTGGACATTCTTTACGCCCAAGCCAAGGCCAAGCTGTGGGGCAAGATTGAGCGGCTGACCGGCGTGTCTGAACTAAGGGTGGCGGACTTCGGCACCCGGCGGCGGCATAGCTTCCTCTGGCAGGAATATGTAGTCAACGCCATGAACACGGCGCTCGGGGAGCATTTTTCCGGCACCTCCAACACCTATCTGGCCTACAAACATAACCTCGAAGCGGTAGGCACCAACGCCCACGAACTCCCCATGGCGCTGGCCGCCATGGCCACCAGCGACGCCGAGTTGAAGAGTTCGCAGTATCGCATTCTCGAGCTGTGGCAAAGCACCTACGGCCACGAGATTCGTATCATGCTGCCCGACACCTACGGGACCACGCAGTTCCTCGCGGATGCTCCGGATTGGACCGCGGATTGGACCGGGCAGCGTATCGACAGCAAGGATCCCTACGTTGCGGGTGACGAATACATCGCCTGGCTGAAGGAGCGGGGCCGGGACCCCAAGCAGAAGCTGATCATCGCCTCAGACGCCATGGATGTGGAAGACATCCTGGGTCTCCACGCCTATTTCATGGGAAGCATGGCGCTGGGCCTTACTCCTCAGGATTTTCGCAGCGCTGCTGACCTGAACGACCCGGCGAAATGGACTCCCGGCCGGCGCATCCGTTTCAGCGCCGGGTGGGGCACCCTGTTGACCAACGACTTCCGCGGCTGCCATCCCAGTGGCCGCAATGGATTCCATCCCGCCAGCCTGATCTGCAAGATGACGGAGGCCGATGGCCGCCCGGCGGTGAAACTCTCGGATAACTACGCCAAGGCGACCGGGCTCAAAGCGGAAATAGCGCGTTACCGCAGAGTCTTCGGTACCGCGGGAGTGGCCAATACGCCCGTCCTGGTCTGAGGCACCGCCATTTTTCCTATGGCCGAGTCTAACCTCATGTCAGATGGCCTTCGGATATGCTTTTCCCATGCGGGTCACGGTCTTGTTCTTTGGCGTGTTGAAGGAGCTGTTGGCGTCCGAGAGCCAGACGCTCACTCTGCCCTCCGGCGCGACCGTGGAGGCGGTGCTCGAACATTACCGCCAATTGCTCCCGCAGCAGATAGAGTTATGGCCGGCGCTGGCGATTGCCGTGAACCGGAGCTACGCGGCCCGTGCTTGCGCGTTGCATGACGGAGATGAAGTGGCGCTTCTCCCCCCGGTCAGTGGCGGCTCGGGAGCCCCGTTTGTCGCCTTGGTCACGGAGCCGATCGACGCCCCATCCTTGGTCGCCGCCATCAAGCAGGGGGAGGATGGAGCCGTGGTGGTCTTTGACGGCATTGTCCGCAACAACACCCGGGGGCGGCGCACCCTCTTCCTGGTCTACGAGGCATACCAGGAGATGGCTCTAAGCCAGATGCGTGGCCTTGCCGATGAGGCCATCGCGGCGCACGGCGTCCGCCAGGTGAGCATAGTGCACCGCCTGGGCAGGCTCCATGTGGGCGAAACCAGCGTTCTTATCGCGGTAGCCTCCGCGCACCGCGCCCAGGCATTCGACGCCTGCCGTTGGCTCATCGATACGCTGAAGAAAACAGTCCCCATCTGGAAAAAAGAACACTTCGAAGATGGAGCGGTCTGGGCCGACGGCGAGCCGTTCCCATCCAGCCTGCTGGAGAAGGGAACATCCGGCTCGTGAAACCACTATCCTGTGCTGCGATTTGCTGCGCGCTCGTTCTCTGCGCTCTTGCCGGCCAGACACAGACAGGGCAGCCATCGGCGGTGAAGGCCGCAGCCACGGACCCACCCACCATCAGTGTGAATGTTCGCCTGGTGAATGTCTTCGTCAATGTTACCGATGACAAAGGAACTCCGGTGCCCGGCCTGACCAAGGACGAGTTTCTGCTCTCCGAGGATGACCATCCGCAGAAGATCGCTGTATTCGAGCGCCAGTCCGAGCTTCCCCTGGAGATTGTCCTGGCCATCGACACCAGCGGCAGCGTGCATAAAGACCTTGGCCTGGAACAGGAGGCGGCAAGACACTTTGTCCATTCGCTGCTGCGTCCGATCGACCACCTGGACCTGATGGAGTTTGCCGACAATGTGCGCGAAGTAGTGTTCTTTACCAACAACCCGGGCCGCGTCGACCGCGGGCTGAACGACATGGGGAGAGGGGCCGCCACCGCGCTCTATAGCGGCGTTTATCTTGCTTCGCAGAGCCTGGCGCCACGAACGGGCCGCAAGGTGCTGGTAATCATCTCCGACGGAGGGAACACCGTCAAAGGCACGACCTATGACATGGCGCTCGAGCAGGCTTTGCGTGGCGAGGTCATGGTCTACCCCATCATCGATGTTCCCATCTCCGCCAGCGCCGGCCGCGATCTGGCCGGCGAACACGCCCTGATTACGCTTGCCCAGCAAACCGGGGGGAAGTACTACTACGCCGACGCCTCTTCGTTGGACAGAACGTTCGCGCAATTATCGGAAGATCTGCGCACGCAATACCTGCTGGGCTACTATCCCTCGAATCGAACCGGCAGCGGCTTTCGCACGATCTCCGTCAAGCTGCGCAGCCCGGCTGCCGGGGCCGGTTACGTCATCCGCAATCGACCCGGGTATTATCCTTCCCCACTGCCGTAGCTTTAACATCCCTGAAGGCTGAAGAATTCAAGAGCCCGAAACATTTGTTAAGGTTTGGTCAATTAACCTCGTCCGAGGCCCCTATTCCTCCGCGGAGTCTCGATGCGTCTTTGGCTGTTGCTTTCTGGCGTTCTGCTGTGCTCGCCGGCGCTCGCTGTTGGGGCCAACGAGGCAACGGCGCAGTCGGTAGCCGTGAGCGCGCTGCCCGACGCTCCCCAGCCCCAGGCTTCCGGGCAGCAAAATCCGCCGCCAAAGCCCCCCTCTACCGGCCGGGAATCGTTACCCCAGATCAACCAGCGTGAAGCGGATCAGTCCGACGACCAGGCGAATCCGGCCGTCTTTCCGCACCACCTCATCGCCAATCGCATATGGGTCTCTGGCCAGGCTAACTTCATCTTCCAGGCCCACAATCCATTTCATTCACCCTACGCCGGAACCAACAGCTTCCAAAGCCGGATAGAAACAACCGCGCTTTCGCGCGTGCTTACCCTCTACACAGGAGTCAAGCTCACCCGCTGGACCGAATTCATCTTCAATGCGGAGGAGGCTGGAGGAAAGGGGTTGAGTAATGCTCTCGGAATTGCGGCGTTCCCTAACCTCGACGTGGTGCGCAACCCTACCCTCGGCCAGGGCGTGTACCTGGCCCGCTATTTTATCCACCACACCGTTCCTCTGACCGCGGACCGCGTCGAGGAACAGCCCAATCCTTTCTATCTGCAGGAATCGATTCCCAGGCAGCGCATCGAATTCACTATGGGCAAGATGTCGATGGTCGACTTCTTTGACCTTAACTCTGTGGGCAGCGATAGCCATCTGCAGTTCACGAATTGGGCCATCGATAACAATGGCGCTTACGATTACGCTGCCAACACGCGTGGCTATACCGTCGCTGCCATGCTCAGTTATGCCGGGCCGAAATTCGAAGTCCGCTATGCGGAAGCACTGATGCCAACCGTGGCCAATGGCATTGACCTCGAGGCGGATCTGCGCACCGCTCGCGCCGACAACCTGGAGTTGGAATGGAAGCCGCAATGGTTTCAGGGCCTGGAAACACGCATCCGGCCCCTGGCTTATTTAAACCATGCCAATATGGGTGACTACGGTCAGGCCATTGCGGCTTATCAGCAGGGCGTGGACAAGGTTCCTGACATCACCCTGCACCGCCACCAGGGTTCATTGAAGCAGGGCTTTGGTCTCAATGTAGAGCAGGCGCTTCCGGCCAATTTCCGCGCCTATTTTCGTGCCGGATGGAATGAGGGGCTCAAAGAGTCGTTCGCCTACACGGAGATGAACAGCACCGTGTCGTTCGGCTTCGAACTCCCCGGAGACGCGTGGGGCAGAAAAGAAGACCAGATCGGCAGCGCCTTCGAAACCGGCGGCATCAGCACCAAACACCGGGAATACCTGGCCCTTGGAGGCCTGGGGTTCATCCTCGGCGACGGCCATCTCAACTACGGCCGTGAGGAGGTGAGCGAGACTTATTACAACGTACACGTGGTGAGCGGCCTTTACATGGGGGTGCAACTCTCCTTCATCAACAATCCGGGCTACAATCGGGACCGGGGCCCGGTCGTGGTTCCAGGGGTGCGGGCGCACATGGACTTTTGAGTGCATCCACAAGGCACGGTGATGGCATCCCTGTATGCAGCTATCATGGACAATATGGCAACCCAGAATCCATCCCGGCGAGGTAAGAAAGCTCCTCCGCTTGGTGAAACCGGCCAAGAAACGCTTTACTTGCGGTTCCTCAGCGAGAAGCAGGTGCGGGTAACGGTCAAACTCCGGGACGGCGAGAGCATTTCCGGATGGATCGAGTACTTCGATGACACCATGATTCGCGTCACCCGCGAAGGGCAGCCCAATCTTTTCATCTACAAGCACCAGATCCGGACCATCAGCGAACGCGGCCGCCGCGACGAAGACCGTCGCGAGGAAGGGAACGCGCGCAGTTCCAACGGTTTGGTGGAGAGAAGCGCACGTTGAGCGACGTTTTTCCGCAACTGGATCTTGGTTTTGCCGCCGGAGCAGCCAGCATCGCGCTGGAGGCCGGCGAATTGCTTCGCGGTTATTTCAATCGCGGCGTGACCGCCGAATATAAGGGCGACGTAGACCTGGTGACCGAAGCCGATCGGGCTTCGGAAAAACTCATCGTCAGCCGCCTGAATGAAAAATTTCCCGATCACGGCGTTTTCGGCGAAGAGGGAACACGCTCCGGCCTGGAGCGCGCTTACCGGTGGTATGTCGATCCGCTCGACGGCACCACCAATTTCGCCCACGGCTTTCCCTTCTTCAATGTTTCGCTGGGCCTCGAACATCGCCCGCCCGGGCTGGCGCCCGATCAGGATGGGGAGCTGGTAGCAGGCGTGGTCTACGATCCTGTTCACGGTGAGCTCTTCGCCGCGGAAAAGGCCAAGGGAGCCTGGTTGCAAGGGCCAACGGGCGATGTCCGCCGCCTGCATGTCTCGCCTGTCCGCTATTTGCAGGAGAGCCTGCTGTCCACCGGTTTTCCCAGCCACAAGCGCCATGCCAACCCGAACATTCACTTTTACCAGCAGCTGACGCTGCGTTCCCACGGCGTGCGCCGGGCCGGCGCGGCCGCGCTCGACCTGGCATATTGTGCGGCCGGCCGCGTCGACGGCTATTGGGAATTCAATCTGAACCCCTGGGATACAGCGGCCGGCGCGTTGCTGGTGCTGGAGGCGGGTGGCTCCATGCTCCGCTTCGACGGCACGCCGTTTCGTCTCGATAGCGAAGAGGTTCTGGCCACCAACGGTTTGCTCAACGGGGAGATCCTGGGCTTTTTCAACGACATGTTTGCCGGCCGTGAGATCGAGCCGGTGCCCACGGCCGCCGAGTTTGCCGCACGACGTTTGGCGCGTCGTTAGCGATCCCCTTTCCTGCTGTACAATTTGTTTTCAATTATTCGCCTTCCGGAGAACGGTACATATGACTTACGTGATCGCAGAACCCTGCATTGGAACCAAGGACACAGCCTGCGTCGATGCCTGCCCGGTAGATTGCATTCATCCCAAGAAAGATGAAGCGAAGTATGGTGAAACCGACCAGCTCTTCATCGATCCGGTGGAATGCATCGACTGTGGTGCCTGTGTTCCCGTCTGCCCGGTGTCGGCTATTTTCGCCGGCGACGATCTGCCTGAAAAATGGTCGGGCTTTGCTGACAAGAACTCCGCGCATTTCGGCCGCTAGGCCGGCCGGCGCTATTGCGCAGCCATGATCGCTCACCAGGCCGAAGCCGTTGTCCTCCGTACCTGGCCTGTTCATGAAGCTGACCAGATCGTTTCTCTCTTCACCCGGGACTTTGGAAAGATAAAGGGTGTTGCCAAGTCAGCGGCAAGGTCGCGCCGTCGTTTCGGCGGCGCGCTCGAGCCGATGACCCATGTGCGCGCCCATTACGCTGAGAAGCCCAGCCAGGAGCTGGTGCGTCTCGACTCTTTCGAAATTCTCCACTCCCCGCTGGCCGAGCCGGTCGATTATGCGCGGGCCACCGCGCTCGCCTTTTTCGCCGAGGTACTGGAGCAGACCCTCCCCGACCACGATCCGCACGATGTAGTTTTCCGCCTGCTGCTCTCGGTGCTGGAACAGACCCGCGTCGATCACATCTGGATGCCCATAACCTACTTTGCCCTTTGGACCACGCGTCTTATGGGTTGGCTCCCGGATCTAAGCCGCTGTCTCTTTTGCGGCGCTTCTTTGGCCGGGCAGCCGGCCTATTTTCATTTCTTCTCGGATGGGCTGGTCTGTGTGGAGCACAAACAGATGGGAGACAACAGTGCCCATGGCGCCACGCTGACACCCGATTCTCAGGTGCTGGCGGTGCGTATCTTCCGCTCTCCGGCGTCTGCTTTTGCAGCCGAATCGTGGCCCCGCAGCCGCGGCGCCGATCTGCGCCGCTTCGCCATTCAAAGCCTGGAGCGCCACCTGGAGCGAAAACTCACCACCGCCGTGGCGTTGTCACGCCTGGCTGGTTCGTAGAGGCGACTATCACTCAGCTGTCTGCGGAAAAAGCTCTTGTTGGTAGGTCCGGGCATTAGTGTCTGAGTGAAAACCGAACCCTCCAAATTGAGTCCCGTAGGAGTCTGTGTCGTAGCTAAGAAATCGACGAAAAGCTATACGAATTAACCAGCAGAATTCATCGTCATTGATACGGAAATGGTCAACTCTAGCTCAGCTCCGATGTGCTACGACACAGACTCCGTAGGGACGGCTGAGGGTAGCCCAGGACGTAGTCCTGGGTTAGTTTGCTGTGGCGTTGTCACGCCTGGCTGGTTCGTAGAGGCGACTATCACTCAGCTGCCTGCGGAAAAAGTTCTTGTTGGTAGGTCCGGGCATTAAGTGTCTGAGTGAAAACCGAACCCTCCAAATTGAGTCCCGTAGGAGTCTGTGTCGTAGCTAGAATCGACGAGCTAGAATTAACCACTTCACGTATTGATACGGATGAACTCTGCTAGCTCCGATGTGCTAGACACAGACTCCGTAGGGACGGCTGAGAGTAGCCCAGGACGTAGTCCTGGGTTAGTTTGCGCCAATGAGTAGTCCCGCAGGGACGGCTGAAAATGCCCCAGGATGCAATCCTGGGGTCCCTCGCCAACCCCAGGACCATGTCCTGGGGAAATCTCAGCCAGAGCTGTCCAACTTAGCGAGCAAATCTAGTTTGGTGTGCAGATAATCCGGTTGTATGCAATCGGTGGTCTCAGAGAGAATCGGGTTGGCCTTGGATGATTGCCACAGCATTCCCGTGTGATCCAGTTCACCCAGGACTGACATCCTGGGTCATTCTCAGTCGTCCCTACGGAGTCTGTGTCGTAGCACATCGGAGCTGAGCTAGAGTTGACCATTTCCGTATCAATGACGATGAATTCTGCTGGTTAATTCGTATAGCTTTTCGTCGATTTCTTAGCTACGACACAGACTCCTACGGGACTGATCTCGGTGAATAACCCAACCCAGGACTACGTCCTGGGCTATTCTCAGCCGTCCCTCCGGGACTGAATTTGGAGGGTTCAGTTTTCACGCAGACACTAAGGCCCGGACCTACCCAGTGGAGCGACCTGCGGTCTCCTCCTCCTCCTCCTCAAGACCCACTCAAAAGCGAGCCAACGATGCCACCGACAACTCCGCCCTCGGTTCGTTCTCTGGCGGCTGAGGGCATGTACTGCATCAGTTGGTGAGCCAGTTTAGAAATAGGCAGTGTTTGCAGCCAAACCCGGCCGGGACCGGTCAGGGCGGCGAGAAAAATGCCGTCTCCGCCGAAGATCATGTTCTTGATTCCCGCGATCCTCGTGATTTGAAAAGCAACGCTGGATTGGAAAGCTCCTACGTGCCCCGGGTGCACCCGCAGTGTCTCCCCCGCAGCCAGATCCTTGACTATCAGCTCCCCTGATAACTCGATCCAGCAAGCGCCTTGCCCGGTCACCTTCTGCAACAGGAATCCGTCTCCGCCGAAGACCCCGGCGCCCAGGGATTGCTGGAAGCCAACCCCGAGCGAGACTTGAGAGGTAGCGCAGAGAAAGCCGTGGCGGTGGATCAGATACTCCATTCCGGGGCCGACCTGCACCGGCTGGATGTGCCCAGGGACACGGGTCGCAAAGGCAATCTCACCCCGGGCGCCCATAGCGCGGTATTCGGTCATGAACAGGCTTCCCCCACCCGCGACTCTTTTCAACGCGCCGAAGAACCCGCCTCCCCCGCCAAACTGGGTATGGGTCTGCATCTGGATCGAGCTGCTCATCCACGAGAGCTCTCCGGCTTCTGAGATCACGGATTCGTTCGGCTCCAGGGTGAACTCGAGAACCGGCAGGGTGGTGCCGACAATACGGCTTTGCATGGCAGACTCCTCCTTGATTCGATGGGGCAACCAGTTTAGCTGAAACCACTGGCTAAGGCAGGGCCAGAGTTTGATTTAGAATCCAACCGTGGCTCTGCAAGTAACCAGTGCTCTTACCTTTCAGGAACTCCTCTTTCGTCTGCAAACCTTTTGGGCCGAGCGTGGATGCGTACTGCAACAGCCTTATGACGTGGAGGTAGGCGCCGGCACCATGTCGCCGGAGACCTTTCTGCGCGTGCTTGACCCACGGCCTTTCTCCGTCGCCTATGCCCAGCCATCCCGCCGGCCCGCCGACGGCCGTTACGGCGAGAATCCCAACCGCCTTTTCAAACACACGCAGTTTCAAGTAGTGCTCAAGCCTCCACCCGTCAATGTGCAGGAGATCTACCTGGAATCCCTGACCGCCATCGGCGTCGACCTGCGCCAGCACGACCTGAAGTTTGAAGAAGACAACTGGGAAGCACCGACACTGGGGGCTTGGGGCATCGGCTGGCAGGTCATGTTAGATGGCCTGGAAATCACCCAATTCACTTACTTCCAGCAGTGTGGCGGCCTCGATCTCGATCCCATCTCGGCAGAAATCACCTACGGATTAGAGCGCATCGCCGCCTTTCTGCAAGATGTCGACTCCCTTTACGACGTGGTCTGGGCCCGCACTCCGCAACCCGTCACCTACGGGGAGGTTCGGTATCTGGAGGAAGTGCAGTTCTCGGTTTACAACTTCGAGGAGGCCGACGTGGAAAAGCTCTGGGAGCATCTGCGTCTCTACGAGGCCGAGTGCCAGCATCTGCTAAGCCGGGCCGCGCAGCAGCCGGAGGAGCTTACCCCAGCCGAGCAGCGCCGCTTTCCCGTGCTGGCTGGGTATGACCTTTGCCTCAAGTGCTCGCACCTCTTCAATCTGCTCGATGCCCGGGGTGCGATCTCGGTCACCGAGCGCGTCGGCATCATCGCCCGCATTCGGGTCCTCGCCGTCGGCATCGCCAAGGCTTACTCGCGCATGATCGCGCAGACTACCTCTCGCGCATGATTGCGCGGCTAAAAGATCGATTGGACTCGTATGCCTGAGCTGTTACTGGAAATAGGCCTGGAAGAGATCCCGGCGCGCATGATCGCGGCGGCGGAGGCCGAACTGGCGCGCCGTGTAGAGGGAGTGCTGACGCGTTCCCGCTTACTGGACGCTGCTGCTGTCGTTACCAGTTATTCCACCCCGCGCCGCCTGGCGGTGCGCGTTGAAGGGGTGATCGCCCGGCAGCTCGACCTGCAGGAACAGCTTACCGGCCCTTCCTGGAAAGCAGCTTTTCCCGACGGACAGCCTGGCCCGGCAGCCCAAGCCTTCGCAAAAAAAGCCGGAGTCGCGGTCACGGCGCTGGAAAAAATCACTACGCCCAAAGGTGAATACGCTGCTGCCACCGTGCAGCGGCCGGGGCAGAGCGCTGAAAAAGTTCTGAGCGACTCACTACCCCAGGAAATAGGCGCGCTCGCCTGGCCCAAGACCATGTACTGGCGGCCCAACAAGCCGGAACGCTTCGTTCGCCCGCTCCGCTGGCTGCTTTGTTTGCTCGACGGAAGTGTCGTTCCGCTGGAGTTCGCCGGCATTCGCGCCGCCAACTTCAGCTATGGTCATCGCGTCCTCCACGGAGATCGCCCCGTTCCCATCGCGCGCCCTGCCGACTACCTGGCGACGCTCGAGACAGCCTTTGTCGTGGCCGATGTTGCCGTGCGCCGCCATCGCATCCGCGAAGCGCTCGACGCCGCTACCCGTACCTTCCCCGATGCTCGCTGGCGCGAAGACGAGGCCCTGGTGGATGAGGTTACCCATCTTACGGAGTGGCCAACCGTGCTGGCGGGAGACTTCCAGTCCGAATACCTGGCATTGCCGGAAGAAGTCCTGGTCACGGTGATGCGCGGCCATCAGAAGTACTTCGCGGTCGAAGACCAGCAGCACGCGCTGGCGCCTCATTTTCTTACCGTGTTGAATACTGAAGTGGATGCCGCAGGCACGGCGATCATCCGCCATGGCAACGAGCGAGTGCTCCGTGCCCGCTTCAACGATGCCCGGTTCTTCTGGAATTACGACCAGAAGATTCCTCTCGCCGGGCGGCTGGAAAAGCTCAAGACCGTCACCTTTCAAAGAGATCTTGGCAGCTACTTCAGCAAGACGGAAAGCAATCTGCTGATGGCGAAAGCCGTGGCCGCTGCGCTCGCTGCCCAGTCCATCCCGCTCGACCACGCAGCACTCGAACAGGCAGTTCTGCTGGCCAAGACTGATCTCACCACCGAGCTGGTGAAGGAATTCACCGAGCTGCAGGGCATCGTCGGGGGACTCTACGCGCGGGCCCAAGGGCTGGGCGAAACCGTAGCCCAAGCCATTTACTCGCAATACACGCCGGCTTCGACAGACGATTCCGTCCCGGCAACAGTGGAAGGGCAGATCCTGGGCCTCGCGGACCGGATGGCAACCATTGCGGAGATGTTCGCCATAGGCCTTGAGCCCAGCGGGTCCAAAGATCCTTTTGCCCTGCGCCGCGCCGCCAATGGAGTCATTAAAATCCTCGCCGAATCGGGTCTACCCCTGACCTTGCCGGCACTCGCGGCGATGGCATTGGAATCTTTGCCCCGGGCCCGCTCCGGGGAGAGCGCTGGCGCACTGGCGCCGTTTCTCAAAGAGCGCCTGGATTTTTACCTGCGTGAGGTGCGCGGCTACGCCTATGACGTGGTCAACGCCGTGCTCTCAACCGGGCTCACGACCGTAACCGACGCTATCGCGCGAGCCCAGGCTCTCACCCGGGTCCGCGGTTCCGAGGATCTGGTCGCCATCTCCACGGCATTCAAGCGGATCAAAAACATCCTCCGCCAGGCAGCGGAGAAACAGGATCAATACGGCGGCTCGGTCGCGATCGACCATCTCACCGAGCCGGCCGAGCAATACCTGTACGCAGAGATGGTCAGAGTCGCACCCCAGGTGGAAGCTCTTCGCGCCCGGCAGCAATATCCAGAGGCGTTGGAGTGCATTGCTACGTTGCGCCCCTCGATCGACGGCTTCTTCGACCATGTCATGGTCATGGCCCCCGAGATTCACTTACGCGGGAACCGCCTGGCCTTGATTGCCTCCGTGCTCAGCGATTTCTCCCGCATCGCGGACTTCTCCGAAATCGTCTCCGCTTAGCGGCGGTAAACGGGAACGGTCGGTGGGAGCCCCCTGCTTCAGCAGGGGGGAGCGACGCTTTAGCGTCGCGGAAAGAGTCGCACTTCGATCCATCGGGCTTTAGCCCCGGCTTCAAAACCCCGCGGCCAAAGCCGGAGGAGAATAGTCCTACGCGAGCCGCTCGGCTTGAAAGCCGAGCTCCCCCGCATGAATGCGGGGGCTCCCACCACGTGCTCAACGAAGATTTGCGTCAAGCGTCAAGCTAATCCTTCGGAAATAGGCGAGGATCATACTCAGCTCTCGCGATTTCGATGATGCGAATTTCTCCAGCCTCGGGATGCTCAGGGTTGAGCAGAAAATTCCAGGTGTTGGGCATGATCGCTGAAGGAACGCGGGCTAAGAGCGTACGTTTCGAGCGTAACCATTGGTCTCCTAACCCTCTGGTGACCGTCGGCGATTTTTTCCAGTCATCCCCGGCCGGCAGGCTTAGGGTTTCCACTTCCACGCCGTCTGGAGCTGCTATTTGCATCAGGTCGTAGAACCGAGGCCAGCTCTTCTCATTGAGTTCCAGGTGAACCAGGTGTTCGATCAGGGCGCCCGCCGGCGATTCCGCCAAATAAACGACTCGATGACCGGCCGTATGCCAGCGCGCTGAGTACCTCAAACCGCCTTCACCAGAAAGCGAATGGAAGCCGCTGATGCGCCACAGATTCCGTATCAAGCAAACATGCCGTAATAGATCTGCCCCAGCATCTCCTCAACCATGCGGCCGCCCAGATCAGTGCGCAGCATTTGAATCGGGGTGCGGCCCTCAAAACGTTTCTTTGGTTCGCTTAACCAATACAAAGCTTTTTCCTTCTCGCCCAGAACTAGAACCGCCTGGTCATAAACGCGGATCAGCCGCACGAGCTTATCGGACTCGTCCGATGTCAGCGGCTCCTTCCGCGCTTTGCGATGCTTGAGCGTCCGCGCCGGAACGACCACTTCGTAGAGATCCTTGAGCTGCATCCCCGAAGCGGCCACAAACTGCGTCATGGTAGCTACGGGAACACCGGCTTCGACTGTTTCTAAGTCAAGGTGAAGCGAGGTCATGAGCGGGATCTGTTGTTCAATTGTGCTAGCCTGTCCCATGCGGCCATTATGCCATATGGCGCTCGGCATCATGTCCTCGAGCCCGCGAAGCGCCCAGAGTTAGAGAGCATTCCGCTACAACTTGCGTGGAAGCAAACGGCACCAAAATAGATATGTTAATAGAATGTTAAATTGCGTATATTAACTCAACGCATAACATACGTTTGAACCGCCAGGGCAGCCTGGGATGCGAACCCTCCTCTCGTTGATCAACAGGACGCGTACCTGACATACGGCAAAAGGGAGAAATTATTTAGGAGGCCTGATCAGTGACCCGGATATCGTTTCACCAGAAATTGGATACCCTTCGTGAACGCCTCCTCCAGATGGCGGGTGTAGCAGAACAGACACTCACTTTTGCCCTCGACGCGCACTGCCGCGGTGACCTTTCCGCCTGCTCCAAGGTGCGCTTGAACGAGGTCATCATCAATCGCTCGGAGAGGGAAATCGATCAGATGGCGCTGGACTTGTTGGCCATGGAACAACCTATGGCCCAGGATCTGCGCTTTGTTCTCGCCGCCATCAAGATCAATTCCGATCTGGAGCGGGTCGGCGACCAATCGATGACCATTGCCTTGCTGGCCGAAGAGCTCGCGGGCAGCCAGGCATGCGACTTTCCAATCGATATTCCGCAGATGGCGGAGCTATCGATGACTATGGTCCGGAAGGCGCTGCAGGCGCTGGCCGGGCGCGACGCCGAGCTGGCAACCACCGTGCTGGCTATGGATGACGCGGTGGATGAGATGAACCGGCGGGCCAAGGCTGTGCTGCTTGATTGCATCGCTAGGGATTCGAGTGCCGCCCGATCCGCCGTCAACCTGCTGTTCATTTCCCGCAGCCTGGAGCGCATCGCCGACCACGCCACCAACATGGCCGAAGACGTCATCTTCTGGGTGTGCGGAGCAGATGTTCGCCACGGCCACGTGATGCAAGCTCAGTCAGTTCACTCGCTGCAACCTGGCAATTAGTTTTTGTGCCAGGTTCTCCCCCGAGTCGGACCACAACAGGCGGCTGCTGATCCCACAGTTCTTCTGGATGGCGTTGGTGACTTCTACCAGCTTCTGCACGTTTCGCTTCACGTGCTCGGCGCCTACCTGGTCCAGATCCACATCTTCCAGCAGGAAGGGCGTGTCCAGGCCGAAATCCACCCGGACTTGCCCGTTCTCCTCGTAGGCGCCTTCGTCGAAGTGCGGTCCGAAACCAACCACCCGCACCGTCGCGGGTTCCTGTTTCCAGACCGGATCGAGTCCGCCGACGCTCTCCGGAACCCATAGATTCCAATGGAGTTCGAACTCGTAGGCAAAGTCGTCATGCAGGATCTCTGTGGCTTCGGCTACCGCCTGCTCTGGGGCAGACTCCTTTACTTCGTCTTCCTCGTAAATCCTCTGGTAAAAGGGAGCCTCATTCCAGGAGATGGGGTAAGCGGCGGCGGCATGCACCCGCAGGGGGTGCTCTACGCCGGAGAACTGCTTCAGCACCGAGACGATCGCCGGAGCGAGGGCCGGAAGGCGAAAATTAGGAAACCATAGACTCAGGTACAGCCGATCAGCCATCACACCATTTTAAGCTTTCCCGAGACCTGCCCGGCAGAGAGAAACGGCCGATGAGAAGATTAAAGATAATGGGGCTTACGCCAGCTGGCTTGCGCAAGTGGATCGCCGTAGTCGCCGGGCTGCTGGTCGCTGCTATCGCGGGATTTTTTGTGTACGGCCGCTGGCAGGGCCGTCGCTTCGGCCACGACGTGCCGTATGGATTGGGAAAGTCTATCCAGCAGTCCACCAATGGATTCACCTACTCGGAGTCACGGGGCGGACACACGCTATACACGTTGCACGCCTCCAAGGCCGTGCAGTTCAAGAATGGCGACCATCTTGAGCTGCATGACGTGGGCATTACGCTTTACGGCGCCCAGGGAGCACCCGCCAACCACATCTATGGCAGTGAATTCGATTGGGATCCGGTCAACGGCGTTGCTCGCGCCATGGGTGAAGTCCAGATCGATATTCAGGGGTCTACAGGTCCCGGCGCGCAAGCCGGCAAGGCCTCGGAGGATGAAGGCGAAGACAAGAGTACCGTGCATGTCAAAACCTCGGGCCTGGTCTTCAACAAACAGACGGGCCTCGCCAGTACTACGGAGAGGATAGAGTTCCGCCTCGCCGCCGCAGCCGGCAGCGCCACTGGCGCCAGCTTTGACTCCCAATCAGGAATCATGATCCTGGCCGCGGACGTGGCTTTCAACTCCAGCGTGGGAGGAAGCCCGCTGGCCGTCCGTGCGCACCATGCGCAGTACGATCGCGGGAGCCGGCTACTTTATCTCCTGCAGGACGTGACCGACTATGCCGACAGTCACAGTTCCTCAGACCAGGCGACGGTCTCCTTCCGCGCCGATGGATCGGCCTACCAGGTGGAAGCCGAAGGAAACGTGATTCTCACCGGCGGTGACGGCCAGCAGATCAAGACCCGCAAGGCGCATATCGACCTCGGGCCCAAGAGCGAACCGCAGCAGGCGGTTTTGGATGGCGGCTTGCTCTACGTCGCCGATAACGACGCGCGCCTGATGCATGGGTCGGCCTCATCGGGGACGCTCTTGTTCGGACCGCTTTCCACCATCAAGCACGCGCAGCTGCGCGACGCTGTTTCTGTGGTCGCGGAGGAGAAGTTGCCGCCGGTGGCCAGCGCGCAGGGCCAGTCCAGGCCGAACCCGCCCCCCACCACTACCCGTCAGTTGGGAGCTTCCAAGGTCGACGTCGACTTCACTTCCGGACCAGACCGCCGCCCCATGGCCGACCACATTCTTGCGGTTGGAAGTGCGCGGCTGAACGTGCATACCATCTACGCCAAAACCCCGCCCGAGGATACGACTGTAAAAGGCGATCAACTTTTTGCCACGCTAGCCGACGGAGAGATTCTCTCCAGCCTGCGCGGCACCGGCCACACCAGTCTGGTCACGGTCACCCCCAACGGAGTGAAGCAGAGCAGCACCGGCGACAACCTGTTGCTCACCTTCGCTCCGCCTCAGGCGCACCCGACCCCGAAGGCGGGCAAGGGAAAACCCTCGGCTCCTACTCAACAGCCGGCTGCCCAATTGCAGTCCGCAGTGCAGGCGGGAAACGTGACCCTGACCCAGGAAACGCCGGCCAAGCCAGCCGATGCAAGTGCGCAGCAAGGCGCGGCAGTTCCTGATGTCACCACCGCTGTTGCTCAACGAGCCTCCTATGACGCCGCCACCCAGGTGGTGCAGTTGTCAGGAGACCCGCGCATCCGGGATGCTAGTGGAGAATTGAGCGCGGCCTTTATTGAAATGGAACGCACCAGCGGCAATGCCAATGCCACGGGTGGCGTCAAGGCGACCTATCGCCAGTCGAGCGGACAGAAGCAACAGCAGCCCTTCACCGGAACCGGACCGGTGCATGTGGTCGCCGACCACGCTCATCTCGATCACGCCACAGACCTCACCACTTTTTACGGAAAGTCCGGTGAACTGGCCCGCCTATGGCAGGGAAGCGATTCTGTTTCCGCACCAGTGTTGGAACTCTCCCGGCTGCGGGCAACCTTGGCCGCGCATGGTCCAGGCAGCGATGCTGCGGCGGTCAACGCCGTCTTCACCAGTGCCCCCAGCAACACTGCGGCTAAGCCGGGTCCGCCTGCCAACACCGCTCAAACCTCGGTGGTGCGCCTCCAGAGTCGAGCTCTCTTCTACGCCGATGCTGATCACAAGGCAGTTTTCAGCGGCGGGGTGGTGGCGCAGACAGTCTCCGGCGTCTTGCATTCCAGTTTCATGGATGTCTACTTCACCCCGGCACCCGCTGCCCCGGGCGCTCATGGGCCCGCGTCGCCGTCCCCCGGCAAGACACCAGACCCGCAGGGTAGCCAGGTCTCCAAGATCGTCGCCCGCGGCGCCGTGGAACTCCAGCAGCCCGGCCGCAAGGGCACCGGCGAGGAGCTTACCTACACTGCGGAGGACGGCAAATTTGTGCTCACGGGAACGAGTGCTACGCCTCCGCGCCTCAACGATCAGGTACGCGGAACCGTAACTGGGGCTGCGTTGATTTTCAATGATCGCGATGATAGCGTCATGGTAAGCAGCGGCGCTTCCAAGGCAGTGACCCAGACCCGGGTCGCGAGATGAATGCAAAAGCTTAGTACTGACGAAATCGGCAAGTCTTATAAGGGCCGGCAGGTCGTTCGCGGGGTCAACCTTGAAGTCTGCCAGGGCGAGGTGGTTGGGCTGCTGGGTCCAAACGGCGCCGGCAAGACCACCAGCTTTTACATGATTGTGGGCCTCATCGCTCCCGATACGGGCCAGGTGTTCGTCGACGACATCGATATCACGCGTGTTCCCATGTATCTGCGGGCGCGCCAATACGGCATCAGCTATCTGCCCCAGGAACCTTCCGTCTTCCGCAAGCTGACCGTAGAAGAGAACATCCTCGCCGTGCTCGAGGTGCAGTCGCTTTCGCTCGAAGTGCGTCGCGCCCGGACAGAAAAGTTACTAGATCAGTTGAATCTGGGCCACATACGCAAGACCCGCGGCTACGCGCTTTCCGGCGGCGAACGGCGCCGGGTAGAGATCGCCCGCTGCCTTTGCATCCAGCCTTCCTTCATCCTGCTGGATGAGCCGTTTTCCGGGATCGATCCAATCGCCGTCCTGGATCTGCAGGAGATCATCTTCGACCTGAAAGCAAGCGGAATCGGGGTATTGATCACGGACCACAATGTCCGCGAAACCCTCTCAGTTACCGACCGTGCTTACATCATCAATGAAGGGCGTATCTTCCGCACCGGAAGCCCGGAACAATTAGGCAAAGACCCAGAAGTCCGCCGGGTTTATCTGGGTGAAGGTTTTTCCCTGAACTAGGAAAAGCCGCCGCTGACTCTGTCCATCCACCTTGACATGAGCGGAGGTGGATGGACAGAGTCAACCAACGGGGTCCCAGACCTACCTGCACTGCCCGCTCATCCGAGCAGTCCCGCAGGGACGGCTGAAAGTTACCCATGGACATGGTCCTGGGTCGGCTGCTCCGAATCGCGAATTTTCCGCAGTCCTTCTGGACCCGGCTCAGGTCACTTTAGCCCGGTCAACAGAAAAGCATTCCTCCACAAGGCCTCAGAAAAGGTAAACTAAGGCCGCAAGCACTTGAGCGGTGAACGGCATGGCTCTTCTACAACCAAAGCTAAGCTTGAAGGTTGCGCAGCGTCAGATATTGACGCCTGGCCTGATGCAGATGGTCAGTGTGCTGGCGCTCAACAAGCTGGAGCTGAAAGAGTTGATCAACACCGAGATTGTTGAGAATCCGGTGCTGGAAGAGTTGGAAGAGAGTGTTCCCCTCATCGATGACATCGCCCTCCGTGAAGCCGAACGGGACCGCAGTGTCGAAGAGGTTGCAGCGCAGGCCGAGCGCGACAAGCGTGACCCCTTTGATGAGATCGATTTTGGATCCTACTTTCAGGATTATCTGGATCCGGGCTTCCGCACCCCCAACGGTTTTGAACAAACCGACAAGCCATCGTTTGAAAATTTTCTTTCCCAGCCCAGCACCCTCACCGATCACCTTTTCTGGCAACTGGGTTCTCTGAACCTCAGCGGTGACCTGCGTGCCGCCGCCGAATATGTGGTGGGCAACCTGGACCAGGACGGCTATTTGTTGGCCGAGGACGAGGAGTTGTTAGCCGGGTTTGTGCGTGAGTATGAACCCGCTCCGGCCGCTGTGCCCATCGCCCCCTCCGAACTGCTGGCGGAGGCCGTGCAACTGGTACAAAACCTCGACCCCGTGGGCGTAGCCACGCGCAGCTTGCGCGAGTGCCTGCTGGTCCAGATAGAGGCGCAACGCCGTGAATTTCAGCTCGCGCTGGTGCGTCACCGCTCCGCCCCGGCGGAGCCCGCTGCGCCGGAAGCAGTCAATGGCGGGGGAGAAGTCGAAGCTGCCCCCGGGTGCGGTGTGCACGAAGACAAGTTACCCGTGTTCGCCCTTGCGGCGCGTATTGTAGATCAGCATTTATCGCTGTTGCAGAAGCGCGACTTGCGCGAGATGACCAAGGTACTGGGCACGCCGCCGGAATTGATCCAGCACGCCATCGACTTTATTCGCAGTCTCGATCCCCGCCCTGGGCAGCGATTTAACCGCTCCGATGCGCGCCTGATCGAGCCTGACGTGGCCTTTGTCAAGCGCGGTGGCGAGTTCGTCGTGGTCATGAATGAAGAAGACCTGCCCACCCTGCGCCTCAATCACGGCTATCGCAAGTTGCTGTCCCAGGAAGGCACAGAGAGAGACGTAAAGGAATACGTCAAAGAGCGTTACCGCTCGGCTCTGCAACTGATGCGCAACATCGAGCAACGCAAGAACACGATCCTCAGAACCTGCGAAGCCATCGTGCGCCGCCAGGGCGACTTCCTGGAGCGTGGCGTGGACGCCCTGAAACCGATGATGATCAAGGAAGTAGCGGAAGAAATCGGCGTCCATCCCTCGACTGTCAGCCGCGCGGTTTCAAGCAAGTATGTGCACACTTCGCAGGGCGTTTTTGAGCTGCGTTTCTTTTTCTCCGAAGGCGTTCATGGGCCCGAGGGAGGCAGCACTCCACTGATGTTGCTTAAACGCAAAGTCAAGAAGTTGATCGACGAAGAAGATCCGCGCAAGCCCCTGACCGATGATTTGATTGCCAGTATGCTGGAGGCTCAGGGCATTGACGTCACCCGCCGCACGGTAGCCAAGTACCGCGAAGATTTGCGCATACCCAGCACCCACCAACGCCGAGTTCGGGATTGAGTTAAGCATTTTTACTGCGCTTTACGCGAGTACACTGAGATGTATGCGGCGTCTTAAACAAGAAGGGCTGCACTTGGCGAACCTCTCAACAAGACCGCGATTCCAAAAAATGCTATAGAATCGGGAATCTTGCGGGCCACGGAATCCCTCGCGTTAGGAGTCTCAGCATGCCGGTTGAATGCACGGGCAGGCAGGTGGCAATCACCAAGCCATTGCGCACATTAGCAGAAGAGGGAATCGAGCGCATCGCCAGGATTCTCGGTAAGATCACCAGCGCCCACGTGGTTTTGACCGCGGAGAAGTACCGGCAGATCGCCGAAGTTACGATCAAGACCCGGGCCTGCACGCTGGTCGCCCTCTGCGAGTCCAGCGCCAGCATGGAAACTGCGCTGCGCGACGCGCTGGTGAAAGCCGAATCCCAGGCAACGCGCTATAAAGACAGGCAGCGCACGCGTAAGCGCCAGCCCAAGCAGGAAAAACAGGTGGAGGAGACCGCTGTCGCGCGCAGCGGCCGGGGAAGTGTGGCCGAGAGCAAAGCTGCCAAGGCCGGACACACCAACGGAACAACCAACGGCAAGAGCCACGCCCAGCCCCCGATTCCCGTCACCGTACATTCGTTTCCGGCGCGCGTGCCCATCACCGAGCCCCACATCGTTCGCTCCCTCGACTCGGTAGCGCTGCGGCCGATGACGCTGGAGGAGGCGGTCAAAGAAGCAGAGTTTCGCGACCGGGACGTTTTTGTTTTTCGGGATAACGAAGGTAATGTGAAAGTCCTACATCGGAAGCGTGATGGCAAGATGGAATTGATCGAAGCTCCCTGACCCATTCGTCGCAAACGCAGTGCTCAATTCCTCCAACCACAGGTCGTCCTTCCACAGCGCAAGCGACGCCTGGCAGGCAGCGGACGCTTGCGGATTTTCAAGACCTTAAGTAACTGCGACCTCGGAGTTTGCCGGTACTTCTTTCAGGGGATACTCCTGCTTGGAAAGCGGCCTTGATACTCAACCCTGGGGGCTCTCCGCTGCGGCGATCCAAATGATGAATTCAGAAGCTGATGTTGCCGTGCTCACGGCCCAGCAAAAGTCACTCCTCGAAGCTTTGCCCTGCTACGTTTTCGTGCAGCGCGGCAGCAGCGTGGTCTACGCCAATCGTGTCGCCCGCGAGATTCTGCACCTGGAAGAAGGCGCCGTGCTTGCGGTGGATGACCTCTTCCGTGGGCAGTTCCCAGGTTTTGCTTATGCTCATCCGGGAACGCCGTTGCGTGGGTCGACCCATGTCTTCGGCTCCGGCAGCCAATCCTATTCCTCGGATTTCAATTGCCAGATGCGCACCCCCCTGGACTCATCGGTGCCGGTGCGCGGCAGCTTCCGCATGCTGCACGTGGAACCGGAACCGGAGCTGCTGATCGTCGCCCTGCGTTCTCCGCGCGCCCTGGAAAAGGATGCGGGGCAAGCTTCGGAGCACGGTTCGCCGTCGAACTTCCTGGAACAACTCTTGAACGCCGCTCCGGAAGCGATCATGATCACGCGCGGCTCCAAGATCCTGCATATCAATCGCGAGTTTGAGACCCTCTTCGGGTTCAGTTCCGATGAAGCGCTGGGCCAGAATACGTACGATATTCTCATTCCGGAAACGCGCCGGCATGAGTTCGACATGCTCGAACACACCATGCAGCTTCATGGCCGGGCGTCGATGGAGACGGTGCGCCTGCATAAGTCAGGCGAGCTCATCGATGTGTCGATCCTGGTGGCTCCTATCAGCATGGCGGGGGTGGAAGTGGGCAATTTTGTCAGCTACCGTGACATCCGCGAAAAGAAGCAGACCGACGCCCGCCTGCAGCTTGACGCCCTGCATGATCCTCTTACTGGTTTAGCCAACCGGGCATTGTTTCTCGACCGCCTGCAGCTCACCATGGCCCGGCAGCAACGCCATTCCCGGCTCAATTTTGCGGTCATGTTTCTCGATCTGGACCGCTTCAAGGCGGTGAACGATAACCTGGGTCATGCCAGTGGCGACGAATTGCTGGTGCACATGGCGGCTCGCCTGCGGGCCTGCTTTCGTCCCCAGGATACGGTGGCGCGCTTCGCAGGGGATGAATTCGCCGTCCTCCTCGAGGACGTCACCAATGTTTCCGATGTCACCGCCATCGCCGAACGCGCCCAGCACGACATTCGCTTGCCGGTTGACGTTGAACGGCCAGGAGGTCTTCGTCTCCGCCAGTATCGGTATCGCCTTCGGCACCCTGGACCACACCAGCCCGGAACAGGTCTTGCGCGATGCGGACTATGCCATGTATCAGGCCAAGTCCAACGGCAACGCGCGGCACGAGGTCTTTGACGGCTCCATGCATGTGCACGTGGCGGCGCAGATGAGGAAGGAACAGGACCTGAAGGAGGCCCTGGAAAACAAGGAGTTCGAGGTCTGGTATCAGCCCATCTACCGGCTGGCCAAGGGGGAAATCGAGGGCTTTGAGGCGCTGCTGCGGTGGCGCCGGCCCAACGGCGAGTTCGTGCCCCTGCAGGATTTCCTGCCCACGGCCGAGGAGACGGGAATCATTGTTCCCATCGGTCTGTTTGTGCTGGAGCAGGTCTGCCGGCAACTGAGCTCCTGGGCAGAAACGCTGCCGGACGCCAAACCGAGCATCGATGTGAATTTGTCGTTACGCCAGTTCAGGGATCCTCAATTGTTGGGCCACCTCGCCGAATTGCTGGCTAAATGGAAGCTTTCCCCTGGACAGTTGCGCCTCGAAGTGACCGAGGCTGCAGTGAATCAGGATCCGGAGGGAGCGCTGGCGATTTTTCAGGGCCTGGCTGATCTGAAGATAAGCGCCGCCCTGGATAACTTCGGCGCCGGTCTGGCCTCCATGAACCACTTCATCCGCTTGCCCATCGACATGGTGAAGGTCGACCGTCGTCTGATCGCCTACCTGCCGATTCCGGGCAAGCAGGCGGCGATTTTGCAAACCATCTTCGACCTCGGGCGCATGCTTGAGGTAAGCATGCTGGCCGAGGGTATCGAACGCAGGGAACAGTTGGATGCACTGCTTAAGTACGGCTGCGATCTGGGCCAGGGACATCTGTTCTCCGCCCCGGTGACGACGGAAAAGGCGCAGCAGCTGCTGCAGAACGGCCGCTGGTCCATTTAAGGCTGTGTCGAATCTTGATTACGCTCTGAGCTTGCAGCGGCTCTGCTGAATGCTACGATGGCCCCATGCCCCGCAGACGCGCCTCCGCAGAGCAGGTGAAAGCGACCAGAGCCCGGCCCTCGTAAAGCCGCCAAGAAGGCCGCAGCTGTCGTTCCCGCGGTGGCTTCTGAGCTGGTGATCCTGACTGGCCTCTCCGGTTCCGGCAAGGCTTCCGCGCTCAAGGCATTTGAGGATTTGGGTTTCTACGCGGTCGACAACATGCCGCTGGAGTTGATCCCGGCATTTGCCGATCTGGTCCGGCAATCGGCGGAGATCAACCGTGCAGCGCTGGTGGTTGACGTGCGTGAGGGGCAGCACCTCGACCGTTTTCCGGCGATCCTTCGCCAGGTCAGAAAGGTGCTTTCGACCACGGTAGTCTTTCTCGACGCCTCCGACCCTTCTTTGGTGCGGCGATTTTCCGAAACCCGGCGTCCTCATCCGCTGGGTCGAACGGAAACTGTGGTGCGCGCGATTCATGCCGAGCGAAAGCTGCTTGATCCCATCCGTAACCTGGCGGATATCAGTGTCGATACTTCCAGCTACAACGTCCATGAGCTGCGCGCCTACATCCTGCAGAAGTTTGAGCGCGGCGATACGGACAAGAACCTGCTGGTTTCCTCCATCAGTTTTGGCTACAAGAACGGCGTGCCTCTGGAGGCGGATCTGGTCTTCGATGTCAGGTTTTTGCCCAATCCGCACTTTGTGGCCGAGTTTCGGCACCTGACCGGCCGCCATCCCAAGGTAGCCAAATACATTCGTGATTTCCCCCAGACGGCTGAGTTTCTGGACCGGATCACTCAGCTGCTGCTCTTTCTGCTGCCCTCATTACATTGAAGAGGGAAAGAGCTATCTGACGGTGGCCTTTGGCTGTACCGGCGGCCAGCACCGTTCGGTAATGATCGCGGAAGAAGTGCGCAAGCGGTTAGCCAAGGAGGGCTACCGGGTCAAGGCCGTCCACCGCGACATGCCCCACTGAAGAGGACACATTGAATTCCTCTAGCCGCCAAGGCCCGGGAGGGCCGACCGCTAAACGTCAGCCCAGCCCGGCAGGGCTCGGGACCAATCCCGAAAATGATCTGAGCGCCGTAGGCGCGCCACTCGTCTCATCCCACATTTAGGTAGTAGGGTACGCCCGGTGCCGCGCCTACGGCGCTGGGGATCCTCATTGCGATTCTCCCAGCCCTGCCGGGCTGAGCTCACGTTTGGCAACCGGCCCTCCGGGCCTTGACGATTAGAAGGCCTGCTGCGAGGCGCCGAAGGTACCTGAGGGGCTAAAAGGCCTGGGCCCACCCAGTAGCGAGTTCGTCCGTAGCTTGTAGAGCCATGCCCTTCGGTTGTGATACAGGCTCCGATGAGTGCTAACAACAGGCAAGACCGCCACCAGCCCGGGCGATTACAATAGCTAGATGCGTTCTATGCAGCGCCGCGCTTCCGGGGTTTCCGCGTGAGGAAGCTGCTGCGCCTGATGGGTTATGTGCAGCCGTATTGGCTGCAGGCGTTTTCCTCGGTCATCCTGATGGCCGGCGTGGGTCTTCTGGACGCCTTTCGCCTCCTCCTGGTCGGCCCCATTTTCGAACGCGTGCTCAACCCCAATGCGCCCGACCAGAGGATTCCTCTCTTCGGTCTCCGCTTCAGCATAAGCCTGCAACAGATTGTTCCCGCCCACTTCCACAATGAATGGACGATCGTCGCTTTCGCCCTGGTCGCTTCTACTCTGCTCAAGGGGATCTTCGATTATTGCGGAACCTACCTGGTGAACTATGCCGGCTTCGGCATGATCACCGACCTGCGCGACGATTTATACGACGCCATCCTGCGGCGCTCCGTCTCCTTTTTCCAACAGCATGCCACCGGCACCATCGTTTCCACGCTGATCAACGATATTGAGCGGGTGCAATTTGCCATGTCGTCGGTGCTGGCGGAGCTTTTGCAGCAGTTTTTCACCTTGATCTTCACCGCCTGCGTGGTGGTGGTTTTGGGCGGCAAGCTGGCCTGGGTTCTGCTGCTCTTTGTTCCCGTCGTTTTGGCCTCGGCGCGCAGGATAGGGCGCACCGTGCGGCAGACGACGCGCCGGGGACAAGACAAGCTGGCGGAGATACAGAACATCCTGCACGAGACCATCACCGGGAATCGCATCGTCAAAGCCTTCAATATGGAGCTTTGGGAGATGACGCGGTTCCAGCAGGCAGCCCGCCGGCTCTTCCATGCCAACCTTCGTTCGGTGCGGGCGCAGGCCATCAGTTCGCCGCTCATGGATTCGATTGGCGCGGTGGCCATCGCCTTGTTGCTGCTGGTTGGCCGCAACGAAATCAGGGCCCACGTGTTCACCGCCGGAACCTTCTTGGCCTTTATCATCGCGGTTTTCAAGCTGTACGATCCGGTGCGCAAATTCGCTCTCTTCTATAACAACTTTCAACAGGCGTTGGGCGCCTCCTCGGAGATATTTCGCTTCATGGATACCCAGGACGAGGTGAGGGAGAAGGCCGGCGCCCACGTACTCAAGGAGTTCAAGCAGGAGATCCGGATCGAAAACGTATGCTTCGACTACCGCAATGAAGAAGGCGAACGCCAGGTCCTCCGGGACATCAACCTGGTCGTCCCCAGGGGTGAAGTGGTGGCGCTGGTCGGCCCCAGCGGCGCCGGCAAGTCCACCCTGGTGAACCTGATCCCACGCTTCTTCGACGTGACCGCGGGCAGCATCCGCATCGACGGCCACGACCTGCGCGATGTCAGCCTGGCGTCTCTCCGTTCGCAGATAGGCAATGTGACCCAGGAAACGATCCTCTTCAACGATACGGTGCGCAACAACATCGCCTATGGTGAGGCTGGGATTCCCATGAGCCGGGTGATCGCATCGGCCCAGGCTGCCTTGGCGCACGACTTTATCGAGCGCCTGCCGGAAAAATACGATACCGTGATCGGCGAAAAAGGCTTCCGCCTCTCGGGTGGAGAACGCCAGCGCATCGCCATAGCCAGGGCCTTGCTCAAGAACGCGCCCATTCTCATTCTCGATGAAGCCACTTCGGCGCTGGACTCGGAGAGCGAATCGCTGGTGCAGATCGCGCTTTCCAATCTGATTGCCGGCCGCACCGTCTTCGTCATCGCCCATCGCCTGTCGACTGTGCGCCGCGCTTCGCGCATCGCCGTCATCGAAGATGGCCGCATCACCGCCATCGGTCCTCACGAAGAGCTGCTTCGCGTCTCTGCCACCTACCAGCGTCTTTACCAATTGCAGTTTATGGATCCAGCCGAGTTTCCGGGGAGTGTTGTTCCCGCTCATCTCGAGCCTGTTTTGAGCGCCGAGGTCGAGCGTTGAGCGCATCCCCCAGCAAACCTCCCCCGATATATTCCATGACGGGCTTCGCCCGGGTGAGCGGCCGGGTAAGCGACGTTTTGTCCTGGAACCTCAGCCTGAAGAGCGTCAACCACCGATTTCTCGATCTGCATATGCGCCTGCCGGCCGGCGCCGAACCGCTGGAGATGCGTCTGCGCCGGCTGCTCAAGGAAAAAGTGCTGCGCGGTCACCTGGAAGTTACCTTGAGCGTGGAACGAGGCCTTCGCCCCAGTGCTCACTTTGACCGTGACCTGCTGCAGGGGTATATCGCTGCCTTCCGCGCCGCCGCGAGCGAAAGCGCGCTCGAGCAGCAGCCGGACCTGAATGCCATCTTTCGCCTGCCCGGGGTCTTGACCGGCGAAGCACGCTTCAGCGAAGAAGAAGTACAGGCGCTGGAAGAAGATGTGGCCGCGCAAACCGGCCGGCTGGTCGAAGCTTTGAACCTCATGCGCGGCCAGGAAGGCGCATCGTTGGCCCGGGAACTGGCCGCCACCATGGAGCGTCTGGACAGCGCCGTATCCCAGGTCGCGCACATGCGGCAGGAGGTGCAAAGGGCCTACTTTGAGCGCATTAGCCAACGTATCACCGGCCTGTTGAACGGCCACGCAGGCATCGACCGCGACCGCGTCCTGCAAGAGGCCGCCATGCTTGCGGAGCGCAGCGACGTGGAAGAGGAAGTCACCCGCCTGCGCACCCACATCCGGCATTTTCATTCCCTGCTGGAGGCAGGAGGCGAGATGGGCAAGAAGCTTGATTTTCTGCTGCAGGAGATGAACCGTGAGGCCAACACCCTGCTTTCCAAGACTGGCGGCGTAAGCGGGAATGGCCAGCGAATTACTGATTTGGGCCTGGGAATGAAATCGGAGATCGAAAAAGCCCGCGAACAGGTTCAGAATCTTGAGTAACACTTGTGCGGGACTGCGCACATAGCGAAGCGCGGTATTATCAGGGGAACACCTTGGCAGGCATTCTGTTCATCATTTCGGCTCCCTCCGGTTCCGGTAAATCGACGTTGGTGAACCACCTGCGTTCGCTCGTGACGGATATCGAGTTCTCCGTCTCTTACACCACGCGTGCCGCCCGGCGTACCGAGCAGCCGGGTCGCGAATATAACTACACCTCTCCGGCCAAATTTGAAGAGATGATTCAGCAGGATGAATTTCTGGAGTGGGCGTTAGTCTTTGGCAACTATTACGGTACCGCTCGCCGCTCCCTCACCGACGCCCAGGCAGCAGGCAAGGATTTGCTGCTCGACATCGACGTGCAGGGAGCCAGCCAGGTACGGGAGAAGATCCCGGATGCGGTCAGTATTTTTGTTCTTCCTCCCAACCCGGAGGAATTGGCTGCTCGGCTGCGCAACCGTAGTATCGAAGAAGGCAGTCTTGACGAGCAGGAGATTGCCCGGCGGTTAGCCAAAGCAAGAGGGGAAATCGAGGCCTACCGCCAGTACCGTTATATCCTGGTTAACGATAAGCTTGATTATGCAGTTGAGTCGTTGAAAGCAATCGTAATTGCGGAAAGGGCCATGCGCCATGGCGCGCAACCAGACCCTGAGACTGCCCGTCTGATGCAGCTCGCAGATAAATGCCGGCAGGCGAACGCCGCCGAACGCCTGGAACCTGTACTTGCCTCGTTCGGACTGGTTGACATGCACGCCACCCGCGCCTGACTGCCGGCGACAAACCCTGGACAGGAGCCAAAATGACGTCAGAGCATGGACTAGATAGCAACTTTCGTTATGTGGTCATGGCAGCGCGCCGTGCCCGGCAACTTCAGAACGGCTCCCAGCCGCTGATCGACTCCCGCTCCAACAAGGCCTGCCGCGTGGCCCAGGAAGAGATCGCCGCCGGCAAGGTCACAGCGGCCCCGCCCCGGGCGGAGCTGCTCGAAGAGATGGTGGTGGAGCCGCACGAGCCCCACGACCCTGACGCCTAGGTTCCGCCTGGAAAGGTTTTCCCAGCCCCCGTCGTACAATCATCGCTATGAAGGTCACGGTCGGTGTCTCCGGGGGTATTGCCGCTTATAAGGCGGCTGAACTGGTGCGAGCCTTGCAGCGCCAGGCGCTGGATGTGCACGTGGTGATGACGCAAGCGGCCCAGAAGTTCATCACCCCGCTTACCTTCGCCTCGCTCACCGGCCACAAGGTGATCACCGGGCTATGGCCCTCGCCGGGCAGTGGAGAAGCCGATCTCGACTCCTCCATTGAACATATTGGCGAAGCGCAGTCGACGGAAGCCCTGGTGGTAGCCCCGGCGACCGCCAACATACTGGCAAAATTCGCTCATGGGCTGGCTGACGACTTCCTGACCACCCTGTTTCTCGCCACCCATGCACCCGTGATCGTGGCTCCGGCGATGAACGTGAATATGTGGGAGCATCCTGCCACCAAGGCCAACATGGAGATCCTTGAAGGCCGAGGGGTGAGGGTAGTGCCGCCGGAAAAGGGTCCGCTGGCCTGTGGCATGACGGGTAGCGGCCGATTGGCTGAGCCGGAGGCGATCGTCGAAGCCGTGCTGGGTCAGCTCCACCACCGCAATGATCTGGTGGGAGAGACGGTTTTGGTAACCGCTGCCGGGACCCGCGAAGCCATCGATCCGGTGCGCTTTCTGGGGAATCGTTCCAGCGGCAAGATGGGCTACGCCGTGGCCGAGGAGGCGCAGCGCAGAGGCGCGCGCGTGGTGTTGGTGAGTGGTCCCTCGCCGCTCCGTCCGCCGGCCAATTGCGAGCTGCTTTCTGTCGTCAGCGCGGAGGAGATGCGCCGTGCCGTTCTCAGCCGCCTCGATCAGGCCACGATCGTCATCAAAGCGGCCGCAGTTGCCGATTACCGGCCGCGGGTATTGGCGGAGCAAAAGATGAAGCGGACCGGCCCAATCACTCTGGAGTTCGAGCCTACGGAGGACATTCTGCGCGAAGTGGTGCTCTCCAAACGGCCAGGTACGTTGGTGATCGGCTTTGCCGCGGAAACAGAAAATCTCCTGGTGCATGGCCGCGACAAGCTCTTGCGCAAGGGAGCGGACGCGATCGTATTGAATGACGTCTCCCGTCCCGGGTTGGGATTTGATTCCGATCGCAATGCCGCCACCTTTCTGACCCCCAAAACCGCCATCGAACTGCCGGAGATGACCAAGCACGAACTGGCAAATCGCATTCTGGACGAGGTGATCGCTCTACGCCGCCCAGCATCGCTGGTCGCCGAGACCGGCCTAGTGTCGAGCAACTCCAAGTTGCAGGAGTAAGGAAGGAAACCGCAGGTCCCTCCATCCCTTGGTAGCGGCAACGAAGGCTGGGTGCCCCATTCAAGCCCTCTTTTGGGCTTGAGTGGGATACCACAGCACTCGACCCCGCCCGTTGTCATCCCGAGCGAAGCCGAGGGATCTGCAGTTTCTCTCTGCGGATGTAACCTATAGGAAATCCGGTTCACCATGCCGTTCGATCCTCAATTGCAACAAGCCATCGCCGCGCACATGCAGTACCTGCGCGATCTTGGTATCTACGATTTTTATCGTCGCAGCAGTCCCCAGTTTGCCGATGAGAAGGCGGATGACGAACCCGTCGCAATCTCACTCGCCCCACAGGAGCCCGTCATTCCCCCACGTAAGCCCGTTCCTTTGCAGCCAGCCGTTGGCTCATTTGTTGCTCCGCCGAGCCGTGCGGAAGCACTCCGCGCGATCCAATTCGAAATCGGCGACTGTACCCGTTGCGCTCTAAGCCGCGGCCGCAACAAGATCGTCTTCGGCGACGGCGACCCCAACGCGCGTCTCATGTTTGTAGGCGAGGGACCCGGAGCAGACGAAGACGCCCAGGGCCTTCCATTTGTCGGCCGAGCCGGACAACTGCTCAACAACATGATCGCTGCCACGGGACTAAAGCGGGAGCAGGTCTACATCGCCAACATAGTCAAGTGCCGGCCGCCCCAGAACCGCGTACCTGAGCCGGATGAGGCCAACACCTGTTCGCCATTTCTCTTTCAGCAGATTGACGTGATCCGGCCGGAAGTCCTGGTGGCCCTGGGTTCCACCGCGGCCACTTACCTGCTCGGCGTCAAATCCTCGCTCAGCGGTCTGCGCGGGCGCATCCATCCTTGCCGGGGAACCAAACTGGTCGTGACCTATCACCCGGCGTTTTTGTTGCGCGATCCGCGGCAGAAAAAAGAAGCGTGGCAAGACCTCAAGTTGGCCATGGCCGAACTGGGATTGGCTGTTCCTTCCCGTTGATGTCCATCTTCTGTGACGTTGTGCTGCCGGTACCGCTCGACCGTGCCTTTACCTACAAGTTAAAGGCTGAAGACGATCCGCCGGTTGGCGGCCGCGTGGTAGTACCCTTCCGTAACGAAAAGCTTATTGGGGTAGTCACCCGTTTGCACGATGAAGCTCCGCCGGTGGAGGCGCGGCCCATCGAAGCCGTGCTCGACCAGGAGCCGATCCTCAGCCCCGAGCTCATGGAGCTGGCCGCCTGGATTGCGCAATACTACCTCGTGCCGTTGGGCGAAGTGCTGCGCAGCATGCTTCCACTCATGGCGGAGGTGCGCCGCACCACCAGCTACCGCATCAGCGAAACCGGCCAAGCCATCCTGTTCGATGGCGCCCAGCAGGGTTCCTCGCGCCGTTCGCGGCGCACCCCCGACGAACAGAACCTCGAATACACCGTGCTGAACTATCTCTCCGACGGGCAACCGGCCAGGAGTGGAACTCTGCGCCATGCCACCGGAGCCACGGCCGAGCTGTTGACCAGCATGCTGCGCAAGAAGTGGCTGCTGCGCGAAACCGAAGCCGCACCCCGCGATGCGCGCCGCATGCTGCGCTATGCGGTGCTGGTAGCGGATGCGAGGCCGCCCAAGCTGAATAACAATCAACTTGCGATTCTGGCCGAACTTGCCGGCGCGGGCGGTGAATTGCCGGTTCCTGCCTTGCGCCGTCTGGACCTGCCTGCGACCACTTTACAGACCCTGGTGAAGCGGGGTTTGGTGACCATCGAAGAGCGGCAGGAGGCGTTTCATCTAGCCCGGGCGGTGCCGCAAAGCCAACACGTGCTCAACCATGCCCAGCAAGCAGCGCTGCAGCAGATTGTGGCCGCGCTCGAGGGTGAAGTCTTTAGCGCCTGCCTCTTGCACGGCGTGACTGGTTCAGGCAAGACGGCCGTGTATCTGGCCGCCATGCAGCGCGTGCTGCTCGCCGGCCGTTCCGCCATTCTGTTGGTTCCGGAGATTGGTCTTACCCCAGCGATGGCGGCTCAACTGCACGCCTCCTTTGGCGCCAGCGTGGCCCTCTTGCATTCCGCGCTCACGCCTGACGAGCGTGCCGAGCAGTGGTATCGCATCCGGCGCGGGGAAGCGCGCATCGTGGTCGGTACCCGCTCCGCCGTTTTCGCACCAGCCGCGAACCTGGGTCTCATCATCGTTGACGAGGAGCATGACACCTCTTACAAGCAGGAGGAGATCCCCCGCTATCATGCTCGCGATGTCGCCGTGATGCGGGCCAAGATCAGCCGTGCCACCGTCGTTTTGGGCTCAGCCACTCCCTCGCTCGAGTCCTGGCGCAATGCGGAGATGGGAAAGTACGCTTTGATCGAGATGAAGGAACGAGTCAACCATCGGCCGCTGCCGGTGGTTGACCTGGTGGACATGCGGCAGGAGTTCCAGGAGACGGGCCAGGAGAGTATCTTTTCCCGCGTCCTCTTGGAGCGGGCCAAGGCCGCCCTGGATCGCGGAGAGCAGGCCATCATCCTGCTCAACCGGCGCGGCTATTCTTTTGCCGTGTTATGCCGGGCTTGCGGGGAGAAGCTGCAATGCGAGAACTGCGCCATCGCTCTCACTCATCACAAGCCCATCATCCCTGGAGAGACCGTTGCCAGTCCGTCGGGTCAGCGGCTCAAATGTCACTATTGCGGATACGTGAAAACCGTCCCCAAGCGCTGCCCAAAATGCGAGAGCGAACACCTGTTTTATCTCGGCGCCGGTTCGCAGCAGGGGGAAGAGCGCCTGCAGGAACTCTTTCCCCAGGCCCGCATCGGCCGCATGGATCGCGACACCATCCGCAACCGCTTCGACATGGAAAACCTTCTCGATCGTCTGCACAGCGGGCATATCAACCTGCTGGTGGGCACGCAGATGATCGCCAAGGGCCACGACATTCACGGGGTCACCTTCGTCGGGGTGGTGGGAGCGGACCATGCACTCGGCCTGCCGGACTTCCGCGCTGCCGAGCGTGTCTTCCAACTGCTCACCCAGGTCTCCGGCCGTGCCGGCCGCGGAGATCTGCCCGGCAACGTCCTGGTGCAGAGCTATTACCCCGAGCACTACGCCATCCAGTGTGCGGCCGCGCACGACTTCGGGGCCTTTGCAAAACGGGAGATGCAATACCGCAAGTGGATGCACTACCCGCCCCACGCGGTACTGGCCAACATCATCATCCAGAGCCCACGCTTGGAGGAGGCCGCCGGCTGGGCCACCACCCTGGGCAAATGTTTCGCCGCGATGCAGCTGGAGCACGTGCGCGTGCTGGGGCCCGCAAGCGCGCCTATCGTGCGCATCAAGCGCATCTATCGTTTTCATCTCCTGCTAAAGGCAGTCCACCGGCAGGCCTTGGCGCGAACGCTGCGAACAGGCCTGGCGCAGGCGGAGGCCCTGGGCATTCCTCGCCGCAATCTCATTGTCGACGTCGACGCCGTAAACCTGATGTAGTCCGCTGAACCGCAGACGACCCCAATGGAAACGGGACGGGTGCCCCAGGTTCGCCAAAGCGTACCTGGGACGAATAAGACGGGCGAAGCCCACCAAATCTTTTTGCCAATCAATCAGCTAAAAGCAATCGAAACACATCTTTTTCGGCCCAGGTACGCTTTGGCGAACCTGGGGCACCCGTCCCGTTTGATTAGCCCCACGTGAGAACGAGCGAAACCCGTCCCATTCCTGTTGGGTTCTGTCAGGAGGAGAACCCGCAGTCTTCTCTACCTAAACAGGTCAAGAATGCTCGTCCCCACAAACGGAGCGGGCAAGAACGTCAGCAACAGAAGCGCGAGCGCCAGCACGCAAAGCCAGCGATGCTTCCCATGCAAGCGCGGGAAATACGGAACATGAGGATGACGCATCGCCGGCAGTAAAAGAATCGCTCCCCACAGCACCCATCCCGTCCACAGAGTCACGCCCATCCCCAGCAACAACACAGGAACGACGAACGTCAGCCGGCGATGCCATCGGGGAGAAACCGCATACAAAATATGCCCGCCATCCAACTGCCCCGCGGGAATGAGATTGAGTGAGGTGACAAAGAGACCAACCCAACTCGCAATGAGGATGGGGTGGGGAAGCAGGTTGGCCAGCGCAGGCACACCGGGAACCCAGGCCGCGAGGATCCTGTCCAGGAGCGCGACCGTCAACGGCTGGTGAAACTGGACCACTGCCGGACCCGTTGCGGCGTCGACTGGCCGCGAGAGCAGGATGCCTAAGATCGTGGTCGGAAGCGCTACCAGATACCCGGCGATCGGTCCCGCGATGCCCACTTCGATCAGCGCCCGGCGCGAAGGAATACGGGAGCGGATCCGGATAACGGCCCCGGCTGTTCCACTCAGCGTAGGCGCGGGCAACACGTAAGGCCACGAAGCGCTAATGCCGTGACGCCGGCAGAGGAAGTAGTGCCCCGCCTCGTGGGCCAGCAAAATCCCTAAAAGCGCCAGCGAGAAAGACCAGCCGCTGGCCAGCGCCGAGGGATGATTCCAGATCCAGTGCAGCGGGAAAAGATCACCCTCGTTGGCCAACGGCGGTTGGTCCATGCGAAAGTTGCGCATGAGCAGCGCACCCGTGCTGGCGGTGGTGAAGACACTCACCACCAGCAGACATAGCGGCAGCCAAGCGATGGAGTGATGTGACTTCTGAGGAAAATCCGGGTGCTCTCGAGGACGCGGGAGAAGCGGACTATCCGCAGTGGTTGGTGTTGCCATGGGCCGGGGTTACGAATCCAGCAGGTGAAGTTCCTTGCCTGGCTTGAAGCGAACAGCCTTGCCTGGAGTGATGGTGACTTCCGCACCAGTCCGCGGATTGCGGCCAATTCCTGTCTTGCGGGGGCGCACGTTGAAGACCCCGAAACCTCGGAGCTCAATCCGGTCACCCGAAGCGAGAGCCTTTTTCAGGCTTTCGAAAACCGTGTCGACAGCAGCTTCCGCCTTGTTGCGCGGTAGTCCGGTCTTGGCGATTACTTGATGAATGATGTCCTGTTTAATCAATGCCTTTACCCCGAGGGATGTGTAGGTAACTGCAATGCCGGAGCTACGTCCTCATCGTATAGCGTGTTTCCTCTATGGTCCAGCGGCTTCAGAGCGGCCTGGGCACTGCAAACGATTGTCAACGACTCCAGGCTGCCGTAAGATGCAGTATCCAGCACTAGGCCCCTTATACCCTTTCACCGCGCTCGGCTCTGCCGGGCCGGCTTTCTCTTAAGGAGTTGCATGCCGATTCAGTCCCGCCCTTGGATTCGCCAGCAGTCTTTCGTCACCGTCACTGCCAATTCCTGCGTACCGCCTAAGTTGTGATGGCCGAGCCAACGAAATCACCGTCCCGCTTGCGGGTCGCGCTGCTTGAACCCGAGCCCATCCGCGTGCAGGGTTTTGTCACCCTCTTTCAGGATCATCCCCGCATCGAATTTGTGGTCTTCGAACTGGCGCAGTTTCTGGCTGATCAGGAATTCAAGCTGGCCCTGGTCGGCCTCCACGGGGACAAGCTCCCTCTGCCCTTGGTGGGCACCATCCATGGTCTGCGGCCCGATGTCCGGCTCGTCGTCATGGGCCCGGAAGCCGATGATGAAGTCGTCTTGCAGGCCATCAGTTCCGGGGCCAAGGCGTATCTCGAAGCCAATGCCACCCCCCAGCAGGTGGAACAGGCGATCGAGATCGTCAGCCAGGGATCCATTTGGGCTCCGCGGCGGGTGTTATCCATTTTCGTCGATCGCGCGACCCGGCCTTCCCGCTCTGCGGCGCCTGCCTCGGCTCAGTTCACTGCGCGGGAAACAGAGGTGCTCAAGCTCCTCGTTGCCGCGCGATCCAACCGTGAGATCGCCAGGACGCTGGGCATCGAAGAGCGGACGGTAAAAGCGCATGTAGCCAAGCTCATGCGTAAGGTGGGCGTGGAAAACCGCATCGCCCTCTCCATCTATGCGGTTACCAACTCCATCGTCACTCCGGCCCCGGATTAACGGCCTCGCCAGCAGTAGCGTTACTTTAGGTCAGGGTACCTTAGTGACATTGCCCGGTTACCCGTCTTGGAAGACAGTTACTTTAGAAACAACGCAGATCTGGGGACGGGGCTTCTGATGGCGAACCTTGCAATCACCAGCCCCCATTTTTTGCTCTGCGCGCCTGCCTCGCCAACCCCTTTTCCCTCCAATTACTCAACTGCTGCTGCAATTTCCGCATCCCAGCGACTAAGCTTGCCTCAGGTTTCCTCTGTCCCGCAAGAGACTGAAGTGTAGAGGGTCCTCATTGAATTAGAGTGGTTTTTCTAAGAAAAGCCGCGTCACAGCAGCGAATTTGGTAACGTGCGGATCAATGTCCCACTGGAGATTTGAAGGATGAAACAATTTCTTGCGATTTTTTGTGCGCTTGGCATGGCACTCACCACCCTGTCGGCCTCTGCAGCCGACGATAAGGCGACCATCGACGCGCGCATCGCCAGCGCGAAAGACGTCCTGGACGCGATCATGGCGACCCCGGACAAGGCGATTCCCAATCAGATCATGTCCCAAGCCACGTGCGTAGGTGTCGTTCCCAGCGTAAAGAAAGGCGCCTTCGTCGTGGGGGCGGAGTACGGCCAGGGCGTGGTCACCTGCCGCACCGGGCATGGCTGGAGCGCTCCGGCCTTCATCATGATCGCCGGGGGAAGCTTCGGCTTTCAAATCGGCGGCCAATCCACTGACCTGATTCTGGTTGCGGTCAACGATAAGGGGTTTCAGGATCTGTTGAAAAGCAAGTTCAAGATCGGCGGTGACGCCTCGGCTGCTGCCGGTCCGGTAGGCCGCGACTCCCAGGCTGCAACGGACTGGAAGCTTACCGCCGAACTGCTGACCTATTCCCGCGCCCGGGGACTTTTTGCCGGCATCGACCTCACCGGAGCCGTAGTGAACCAGAATAACGACGCTACGCGGACGTTCTACGGCGTTCCCCACCCCAGCGCCGAGATTCTGAAGGGCGAGGTGGCTGTCCCGGAGGATGCCAAGCCGTTTGTGCGCACGGTCGCTAAGTACTTCTCCGACGTCAGGAAATAGCCTTTCTCCCATCTCCCTTTTGCTCTGTCCTTGAAAACTGCCCGGCCCTCCCGGGCAGTTCTTTTTGTGCGACCCCGTTTAAAATGAAGAAGCTGCTGTATAAGACGGTGTGACACCGGGCTCGGGGGACAGCTGTGGAAGCGGATGCGAAGACGATTGGAATTCATGCTGGTGTGGACCCTGGTGAAGCTTCTTGGCTTGCCCCCGAGGGGTGTCGCCCGGGGAGTGGGAGCACTGGTAGGTCGGGTCGCCCTGGTCCTCACTCCGCGTCTACGCCGCGCCGGCCATCGTAATCTGGCCTTGGCCTTCCCGCAGAAGACTGCAGCCGAACGGCAGCAGATCCTGCGCAAACTCTACCGCAATCTGGGCTGGTTACTGGCCGAGTTCTGCCAGATGCCGCGTTACACCCCGGGCATGACCAACCGCTTCATCCGCTATGAGGGGCTGGAGCACTACCTGGCGGCGCGCGATCAGGGCAAAGGAGTTCTCATCCTCACCGGCCATTTGGGCGCGTGGGAATTATCCAGCTTCTATCACTCCCTGATGGGGTATCCCATGAGCATTGTCATCCGCCGCCTGGATAACCCGCTGGTTGACCACCTGGTCAACCAGATCCGTTGCCTTCACGGCAATCAAGTGCTTCACAAGGATGACTTTGCCCGTGGCCTGCTGGCCTCCATGCGCCGCGGGGAGACGGTGGGCATCCTGATGGATACCAACATGACCCCGCCCCAGGGAACGTTCGTCGATTTTTTTGGCCACTCCGCCTGCACCGGATCCGGAATGGCGCGTGTCGCCATGAAGACCGGAGCCCAGGTCTTGCCCGGCTTCCTGCTCTGGGAAGAGGCCACCCAGCAGTATGTGCTGCGCTTCGGCGCGCCCCTCAATCTGGCATGCAGCGGAGATATGGAAGCCGACGCTGTCGCCAACACCGCCTTGTTCACCAAGGTGATTGAGGACTACATTCGCGAATATCCCGACCAATGGCTTTGGCTGCATCGCCGCTGGAAGACCCGGCCGCAGGGCGAGGCTGCGATCTACACTTGAGTCGGAACAGGAGCGACGGCTTGGCTGCGACCATGACACTGAGTCAACTGGCGGTGCACCTCGGAGCGCAGGTCGATCCCGGCTTGGCGGATCCGCTCATCACGCGGGTCTCCAGCATTGCTGCGGCGGAGCCGGGATGCCTGGTCTTCGCCGAAGAAGAAGTCTCCTTCGCGGCCGCGCTGGCGTCTTCTGCGGCTGCGGTTCTGGTCTCTGAGCAGGTGTGGGCCCAGAGCGGCAGCAAGCCGGTTCTACGCGTTCCTCAGCCACGGCTGGCCTTCGCCCGGGCGGCAGTGTTGCTGCGCGGCGCACCGCCCTCTCCGTCCATCCACGTTACGGCTGTGGTTGCGCCTGGGGCGCGGCTTGCGGAGGACGTCTCCATTGGCCCCCAAGCCGTCATCGAAGAGGGAGCCAGCATCGGCCCAGCTACCACCATCGGCAGCGGAGCCGTGATCGGCGCTGGCGTCTCCGTCGGGAGCCATTGCCGCATCTACCCCCGGGTCGTCATCTACCCTGGCGTCACCCTGGGCAATCGGGTGGTAATTCACGCCGGGGCGGTGCTGGGCGCTGACGGCTTCGGCTACGTCCGTGATCGGGCCAATGGCGAGTACACCCAGTTTCCCCAGCAGGGAACGCTGATCATCGAGGACGATGTGGAGGTGGGCGCCAACACCACCATCGACCGCGGAGCTCTGGAGGAAACCCGGATCGGTCGCGGGACCAAGCTCGACAATCTGATTCACATCGGTCACAACTGCAACATCGGCCGCAATGTCGTCATTGCTGCCCAGACCGGCATCTCAGGTTCCAGCACGGTGGGTGACGGCGCCATCCTGGGCGGCCAAGTGGGCATGGGCGATCATGCTCTCATCGGCCCCGGCGTCATCGTCGGGGGGCAGGGTGGCATCCTGCCCAAGAAAAAACTTCTCGGACCGGGAATCGTCTTTTGGGGAACCCCGGCCAAGCCAGTCAGGCAATACCTGAAGGAATTGGCGACCCTGGCCCGGCTGGTGTCCAGAACCGGGGAAAAATAGATGGCTATTGTGGTCGTGGGTGGGCACTCGCGCAGCGTGGGAAAGACCTCGGTGGTGGCCGCTTTGATCGCCCGGCTGCCCCAGCACAACTGGACCGCCTGCAAGATCACCCAGTTCGGCCACGGTTTTTGCAGCGCCAACGGCGAGCCCTGTGATTGCCAGACGGATGAGCACACCATCGCCATCAGCGCAGAGCGGGATCCCAACACCGGCACCGACAGCGCCCGCTTTCTGGCCGCCGGGGCCCGGCGCTCGCTCTGGGTCCGCACCCGCATCGGCCGCCTGGCGGACGCCATGCCGCGCATTCGCCAGGAGATCGAAGCGGCTGAGAACATGATCTTCGAGTCCAACAGCCTGCTGCAGTTTCTGCGTCCTGATCTCTACCTCACGGTCCTGGATCATGCCACAGCGGACTTCAAAGACTCCGCGCGGCTGTTCCTGGATCGCGCCGATGCCGTGCTGCTGCGTTCCTCGGGAAGGGATCTCATACCGCGGTGGAGCCAGGTATCGTTGCGTCTGCTTGCAGACAAGCCACGCTTTTTGATCACCCCGCCCGATCTGATCGGCGACGATCTCGTCGCCTTCATGGAGCAAGCGATAGATTCAACTAATTGAGTTGGTTTTGTTCGCACATTTTCTGCATTTGCAAAAACGTTGGGTGCCCCATTCAAGCCCTGTTTTTTGGGCTTGAGTGGGTAAGCCTGCCTCTACCTGCGACCCTTTCCGCCATTAGCGAATGCCCCGTGGAAGGACCACTCCCACCCTTTTCCATCTCGACTGCCCCGCCTGTCCCGAACTGACGTGGAGCGTGCGAGGGGACGACCTGCCTATGGCAAGTCAAGAGAGGGAAATGACAATGCAAAATCTCCATGGATGTAAGGCCCGGAGGGCCGACCGCTAAACGTCAGCCCAGCCCGGCAGGGCTGGGGTATCGGTTTCCGATGAGGATGAGCGCCGTAGGCGCGGCACACTATGGCTGCCCTACGATCCTAGATATGCGGTGGGATGTGACGGGTGCCGCGCCTGCGGCGCTCAGAGACGCACGATTTGATATCCCAGCCCTGTCGGGCTGGGCTGACGTTTAGCGGTCGGCCCTCCGGGCCTTAGCCATCAGAGAGACCTACTGTGTCTTCTAGTTCTCACGCAGACACGGAAGGGCTGGGGATCGTAGGCGCGCTCCCACCCCGAATCTATTTCAGCGGGAAAGGCTCAGCTTTGAGCGAACCGTCGCGTTGCTTGAGCAAGATCTGTACTTTGCTCTCCGCGCTATCCAGCTCCTGCTTGCATTGCGCCGAGAGGCGCATGCCGTCCTCGAACATCTTGATCGAGTCTTCGAGCGGCAGGTCACCCCGCTCCAGCTGAGTGACGATTTGCTCCAACTGCTTCAGGGATTCTTCAAACGTTGCCAACGACGGCCCCCTCCCGGGGTAGTACAACCTCTAGAATCTCTACCGCGCAGGGGTAGCGGCCAAACGGCGCGCTCACCTGCACCCCTTGGATCATCGGGCGCGCCGCTGCCAGCATCTCCCGCGCGATGAGAATCCCTTCCGCCCGCGCATGCTCAGGAGTGTCCGCTTTTTGCATGCGGACCATGATCTCGTCGGGCATGGAGACCCGCAGATCGTTCTTCATGAATTCGGCATTGCGCAGGCTGCTCAACGGCCAGATCCCGGCAATGACCGGGATGCGAAAGCCCTCAATGCGTTTGAGGAAAGCCTCCAGCAGCTTCAGGTCAAATACCGGCTGGGTAATCGCATATTCGGCTCCCGCCTCTACCTTGTACGCGAAGCGCCGAATCTCGTTGTCCATATCCGGCAAGCCCGGATTGGCGGCCACCCCGATGGTCAAGCCGCTCGAGACACCGACGGGATTGCTTCCCAGATCCAATCCGTGGTTCAAACGCCGGACGATGTTCACCAGCCCAATGGCATCCACATCGAAAACCGCCGTGGCATCCGGGTAATTGCCCAACTTGGGCGGATCGCCCGTGAGGCAAAGAATATTCTTCAATCCGATCGAAGAAGCCCCCAGCAGGTCGGATTGGATGCTCAGCAGGTTCCGATCGCGACAGGTGTAGTGCAGCAACGTCTCCATGCCGGTCTGCTGAATCTGGATACAAAGACTCTGCGAGCTCATGCGTGGCGCCGCTCGAGACAGGTCGGGGACGTTGATAATGTGGACCCCGTTTTGCTTGAGCATCCGGGCCGCCGCGAGCTCCCGCTCGCAGTTGATTCCCTTGGGTGGCACCATCTCCACCATGGTGACAAAGGTGCCGCCGGCAATCAGGCCGCCCAGGCGCGATCGCTCGGCCATCGGCGCAGGCACAATCTCGGACGCAACCGGCGCTTCCTTGACTTCGTGATGGGTGACATCCATCGCGTCCATCGCCCGCAGGGAGGACTTCATCGACCGGATATGACTCGCCGTGGTGCCGCAGCAGCCGCCAACAAATTGCACCCCGGCCTTGACCAGCTTGCGGGCGAAGCTCGCCATGTATTCCGGCGAGCAGAGGTAAATGTTTCGCCCCTCCACGGCGCGCGGCATGCCGGCGTTAGGCATGGCGACCAAGGGCAGGTCGGTGACCGCAGCCATGCGTTCAATTGCGGTCAGCACCGTTGCCGGCCCCACGCTGCAGTTGCAACCGATGGCATCCGCACCCCACTCGGTCAATCGCGCAGCGGCCGTCTCCGGGGAAGAGCCATCCAGGCAGTTTGCATCCTCATCGACCGTCACCATCACCAAGATAGGCAGCGATGGAGCCGTGGATTTTGCCGCAAGAATGGCCTGCTCCGCCTCGTTCAAGGCGGAAACCGTCTCGATCAGCAGCAGATCGACCCCACCTTCCGCCAAGCCGCGAATCTGTTCCGCAAAAGCCGCCTGCGCCTCATCCAGGCCGATCTTTCCCAGGGGTTCCAGACGGGCGCCCAGGGGCCCGACAGCACCCGCAATCCAGACCTTCCCGCTTAGCTTGTCGGCTCGCTGGTTCACCGCCTTGCGGGCTATTTCCACCCCGGCGCGGTTGATCTCGATCACCTTGTCCGCCAGGCCATAGCGCTGCAGGCGCAGGGCATTGGCGCCAAAAGTATTGGTCTCGATGATCTCCGCGCCCGCCTGCAGATACTCCTCGTGGACGGTCCGCACCACTTCCGGCTGAGAGAGATTTAACTCGTCGTAGCACCGGTTGATGAAGATGCCCCGAGCGTACAGACTGGTCCCCATGGCGCCATCGCACAGCACGGTTCGCGTTCCGAAGATCTCCGTAAGACGATTCGTCATAGGGTAAGTCTAACTATGCTAAGCCACCCGAGATGCGAAAGCCAACTGGCCCTTTGTTATACTTGGCCTTTCCCGCATGTCCGCCGCGTGGTGATTCTGGTGAGGTCTTAGTTGAACAAAAGAAGTCTCCGGTCTTTGTGTGTCCTTCCTACGCTAACCTGCTTTGTCTGCATACTTCTGGCCGGATGTGGCCAGAGCTATTACTTTGGCGGCCGGGCTCTCCCCCCCAGCGGGATCCTCAACCGCGTACTGATTGCCGTCCAGAACCCCGGCGCGTTAACCAAGGGCACGCTCCAGATCGTTGATGCCTATTACGACATCCGCCACAGCTTCAACAACAAAATTCCGTCCTTCAGTATCGCGGGATACTCAGGGGCGGACCCCCAGACCATCCAGAATATGCCCGAAGAGCAAGTCGGAGCGGTTTACGGCGCCGGCGACGGCAGCTACGCCCTGATAAATTACGCCACCGAAAAGCAAACCACCACCGTAACCGTGAATGGGGCGTCTTCCAGCATCTTTATCTCCCGCGACCAGCGGTATGTTTTTGCCGCCAACCAGGCAGCCCATACGCTTACCGTGCAGGACCGGACGCTCGGCACCAGCTATGGATTGAATTTGCCCAACGTCTACCGGGTCTCCATCAACCCCAGTGGTACCGCTGCCCTGGCCTTCGTGCAGAATAGCAACCTGGTCTACAGCGTCTATAAATTGCAGACGAATCAACAGGCGCCCGCAAATGCCGAGGATTGCGAACCGCAAAATCTGCCTGTGTATTGTCTGCTGCCAGTGCCGGGTACCTTTGACCGGCCCACCAAGGCGGTATTTTCCGCGGATGGCACCACGGCGTTTGTACTCAACTGCGGACCGGAGTGCGGCGGGGTTCAGGCCAGCGTCAGCTTCCTGCCGGTTGCCGGGATCATCATCCAGAGCGGTGCGCCGATACCGCCCGGTGCTCCCACCGCTGTGACCGCAACCGTGCCCATTCCTGGCGGCGACACCGATGCAATCCAGAATGCAAATCTCTTGTACCTCTCTGGCCAGCAATTGCAACCCGATGGCTACTTCGCCGGCTTCCTCTCCATACTCGACACCAACGCCAAGCAGGTCACGGGTACATACTCCATCAGCGACGGAACGCATCTGAAGATGCTATTCGCCGACAACAATACGCTTTGGATCGGGTCTCTCCTCTGTACCCAGGGCGAACGCTACCATCAAGGGGCCACCACGAACCTCGGTTGCCTCACCATGTTCAACACTTCGAGCAACTCGGTGACCATGATCGATTCGTACAAGGGCGACGCGACCGGCATCGCTGCCGTGATCGGTCTGAATAAGATCTATACCGCCGAGGGTGGGCAGGTGTACATCTACAACACCGCCACGGGCGCGGCAATGGACAACTCCCAGGTGACCGTCGTGGGCACGGCTTACGATGTGGCCTACATGGACTCACCGAGCGATGACAACAACACCACGTATTAAATCTGCCGCGCCATGAGCGACCCTGCCCCGGTCGACATTCTGGCCATCGCCGCCCACCGCGACGACGTGGAACAGACCTGCGGCGGCACTCTATTGCGCATGCACTCCCTGCAGCTGCGTACCGCCATTCTGGACCTGACCCAGGGTGAGGCCGGCACCCGTGGGTCCGCGGAGGACAGGGCCAGGGAAGCAGAGGAGGCGGCCCGCATCCTCTGCGTTGCCTGGCGGGAAGCGCTCGACATTCCCGATGGCCGGGTGGAAAACACCTGGGACAACCGCATCAAGATCGTTCGTAAACTACGCCAGTTGCGGCCTCGGGTGGTGATTCTGCCCTACTGGCAGGGGCGCCATCCTGACCATTACAACAGCTCGACGCTGGGGTATGAGGCTTGTTTCCTTGCCGGCCTGGCCAAAATCGAGACCGGCGATCCGCCCTTCAGGCCCTTTAAGATCGTCTATGCCAGTCTCTATGCCGACGTACGGCCCAGCTTTGTCGTCGACATCACGCCCTTCATCGAGGAGCGCTTTCGCGCCTTGCTCGCTTACCGGTCGCAATATGCCGATCAGCCCACCGGGGGGACTCTCTTCGTCCCTCAGGATGAGATCCGCGAACGCACCTTCTCCCTGGCCCGCCACTACGGCCTGCTGGGCGGGGTTCGCTATGCGGAGCCCTTTGTGCAGAAGGAAGTGGGGTTGGTCGACGACCTCACGCTGCTCCCGGTCTCCTCGATTTAAAAGAGAAGAGGAACCGCAGATCCCTCCACTGCGCTACGCTCCGGTCGGGATGACAATTCTGTTAGCGGAAAAAACGGCCGCAAAAGCGGTCAGAGGAATGGTTGCTAAAGGTCCAACAGAATTGTCATCCCGACCGGAGCGTAGCGCAGTGGAGGGATCTGCGGTTCTCCCCGACCAAAGCTCTAGAATGGAGCTATGCAACAGACCTGGGATGCATCTCTTTACGCCGGCAACGGCCGTTTCGTGGCCTTGCTCGCCGGCTCGCTGGTGGAGGCGCTGGAGCCGAAGGCAGGCGAACGCATTCTGGACCTGGGATGTGGCGACGGCTTCCTTACCCAGCGGCTTGCCGAATCAGGTGCGACGATGGTGGGCGTCGACTCTTCGCCGCAGATGATCGCCGCCGCCCAGGAGCGGGGAGTGGACGCGCGTTACGCCAGCGGGGAAGCGCTGCCCTTCGACGGGGAATTCGACGCCGTCTTTTCCAACGCGGCGCTGCACTGGATGAGCGATCATGATGCCGTTCTCCGGAGCGTCTACAGGGCGCTGAAGCCGGGGGGCCGTTTCGTAGCCGAATGTGGTGGCCAGGGAAACATTGCAGCAATTCGCGTAGCGCTGCTGGCGGTGTTGACCCGCCTTGGCATGCCGGCGGAGCGCATTGAGAACAATCACTTCTTCAGTAGCGCCGAATATCGCGCCCGGTTGGAGAGCCATGGCTTCCTGGTGGAGGAGATCACGCTGACGCCACGTCTTACTCCGCTCCCTTCGGGCATGGTGGACTGGCTCCAGACCTTCCGTAGCAGCGTCCTCGAGCAATTGCCCGACTCTGAGCGGCTGGCCGCCATCGAGCAGATTGTCGGGCTGCTAAAGCCGGCCCTATGCGACCGCGATGGGAACTGGACTGCCGACTACGTGCGGCTGCGCTTTGTAGCACGCCGGCCCTAGCGGGTGCGGAAAAACTCTTCTAAACGAAGGGCACGGCTTCAGCCGTGACCGTAAGTACGCGGCTGCCGCAAATATCTCTCTCGATTTCCGCGGAGATGTGTCGGACATCGGATGCTAATTATTTCCGTCTGGGACTCTGCGAATTCATCCGACGCACTCTGAGGCGTCGCTCAACCGTCTGGCTGGGTACTCCCACAGGATCTCACAGCAGACACGAGGGACGTACCCTTGATGGACAGAGTTTTCCGCAGACTGTTCAGCTCCGGGGTGGCGCAACCTGCAGGGCGTTAGGAAAGCGGCTGCTGAGCGCGGTAGTTGCCTGCACCTGCCATGGCCGCTGCCGGTCCCAGCGCGGGAAGATAAACCCGTACAGCGGCTCCGGGGAAAATGGGGTCCGCGCTGTTGGTCAGCTCGATCTTGCCGCCGTGTTTCTCCACGATTCCCCGGCTCACCCACAAGCCGAGCCCGGTTCCCTGTTCTCCTTTGGTGGTAAAGAAGGGCTTGAAGATTTTGGCTAGATGGGCCTCCTCAATGCCGGGACCGCTGTCGGTAATCGTCACCAATGCGCCTGGGCGGCTATCCGCGGGGAATGACGACTCGACCATGACCTGTACCCGTCCGCCCCGCCCCGATGCTTCCGCTCCGTTGGTGATGAGATTGGTGAATACCTGCCGCAATTCCCCCGGAAACCCCTGGATGGCAGCCCCTCGCCCAACCTCCGGTCGATGGCGATGGACTGGTCTTTCAACTGCCGGGCGAGCAGCAGCAGTACACTTTCGAGTAACTCCCGCAGATCTACTTCCACCGGCGCTTTGGGCTCGCGATAAAGCCCGAGCATGGCCCGGCTGATCTGCAGGGTACGGTTCAGTTCCTGCTGGGCCATGGCAAGATAGCGCTGCTGCAGAGTGGCATCGGTCTCGTTCGCCATCAGGTAATGAAGGTTGGCGACGGAGTCCAGCGGATTATGAATCTCATGGGCGATGCTTGCGGAAAGGCGCCCGGCAACGGCCAGCTTCTCGTGGGCCATCAGTGCCTCATCCCTGCGCCGCAGGTCGGTGATATCGCGGAAGACGAGCACCACACCCGCTACATCCCCCTTGGCATCGCGAATCGGGGCGGCGCTTTGATCAATCAGGTACTCCGTGCTGTCCTTGGAGAGCAGCAGGGAATGATTTTTTGCTGCGGGATCTTTGGTCTCCGCCCACGCACCGGGGTTCTTTACCGGCTCCCGAGTCTCTTCATCGACGGTGCGGAAGACGGTTTCGAGGCGCCTTCCTTTGGCGTCTTCCAACGTCCAGCCAGTCAGCTGCTGAGCCACCGGATTCATAAGCTCGACACGGCTGTGGTGATTACAGGCAATCAAGGCGTCGCCCACCGATTCCAGAGTGGTTTGCAGCCATTGCCGGCTCTCAATGAGCTCATCCGCGCGCTGGTGAGCTTCTTCCAACGAAGCTCCGAACGCCCCGGAGACTTTCCTCATATTCCTCTGGGTGTAGATGCCCAGAACGATGCCAGTTCCAATGGAAGACAAAAGCAGAACCGCCATCAGCGTACGCACCTGCGAGTTGGTGGACTCTACCTCCTCGTCGCGCCGTTTGACCTCGATTTGGGTCATGGCGCCGATCCGGGTCCTTAAGGTGGCCATCAGTTGGCCGCCGTTCAGGTCGAGCGCCGTGTCCCCGAATAACTTCCCTGCGCGCAGATTGTCCAGCGCTTTACCAGCAAATCCCATCCAGAGCTCGTGGCTGTCCCGAATCTGACGCAGCCGCATGAGCTGGTCAGGGTCGTCCCGGACCAGGTACAGCAGGCGGTCTAAGGTTGCGTGCAACTGGCCTTCAGCATTCTGGTAGGGTTCGAGGGTGGTCGGATCGCGGGTGAGCTGGTAATCCCTGAGGCCGGTTTCCTGATCGACGACCAGCCGTTCCAACTCGTTCATCAGGGCAGTGACGCGATCGGTGTGGTCAATGCGCCGCTGCTCCCGCAGCGTGCGTTGGAATTGCCAGGCCAGGACCACGGCTAGCAGCAAAAGCAGGACCAACGGCAGGAGCACCGTAGTGACCAGGATTTGCCGGAACTGATGAAGATTCACCGGGAGCCGCCTCGTCCATCGGGAGCATTCGTCTGCAGCAATTCCTTCAGCTTTTCGACCAGGGTGAAGGCGCCATCCCCTTTGGTAGCAGAGACACTTACAACCCGCATCACCTCTTCGGGGAGGGCCACATACGCCGAAAGCATCAGGATCGGAATATCGGGTTTCCGCTTGCGCAGGATGGCGGCTACCTGACCCCCGTCCATCCCCGGCATGGCGTAATCCACCACCACGGCGTCAATCTGCTGCTCGGTATCGAAGAGCGATAAACCGGACACCCCGTCCTTCGCCGTCAATACGGAGAAGCCCTCGCGCTCCAGAACCATCTTCCGGATCTCAAGGCCGAGATCTTCATCGTCGATACACAAGATGACTGGACGCGACACAGGTTACCGTCCTCGGCACAGATCTACTCTATAACTGCCACATGGCAGCCGGTCAGTGCCATATATGGAACTTGCTATTGACAGGAAATCCGGGGGATACGGGATTTTTGCCAAATGGCCAAGGATTCACGGTAGTTTTGCATTCCCCCTACCCAATTAGGTTACGCTAAACGCATCCGCGCAGAGTGTTCTGTCGTGCCACTTAAGTGGCCGTATCCTGTGCGGCACGAAGCAGAGGGAGGTCGAGTGAGTCAAACCGTATGCGTCCTCGAAGATGATCCGGATATATCCCGCTTGGTACAGCATCATCTAGAAGCCGCCGGTTTTGGTGTACGCGTCTACAGCACCCCGGCAAACCTCGTTCCCGACGCCGAGCGTCAGGCGCCCGTGCTGTTTCCTGTTGGACATCATGGTTCCCGGCGGAGATGGCCTGGATGTGTGCCGCCGCCTGCGCAGCAATCCCGCTCTCAGCACCATTCCGATCATCTTTCTCACCGCCCGGGCGGGTGAGAATGATCGCGTCCTGGGCCTGGAACTGGGCGCTGACGACTACATCACCAAACCCTTCGCCACCCGGGAATTGATCGCCAGGGTCAAAGCGGTGCTGCGTCGCTTTGAACGGCCCACGGCGCCCTCCATCATCAGCTTCGAGGAAGTACTGATCGACGCCGGCGCCATGCAATTGAAGGTGCGCGGAGAGCTCACCACTACCACTGCGACGGAATTTCGACTGCTGGACTACCTGGCCCGGCATCCGGGCCGCGTCTTCAGCCGCGATCACCTGCTCGACGCTGTCTGGGGGGATGCCCGTTTTGTCACCCCACGCTCCGTGGACGTCTATGTGCGGCGCATCCGTGAGAAAATTGAAACCGATCCCGAGAGCCCGCGTTACCTCAAGACCGTCCGCGGCGCGGGCTACCGTTTCGAGATTCCACGGGTGGTGGAGGAACCGCGCAAGTCAGCTTCTTAACCTCCGGATCTGAAAGAGGATAGCCTCGTGACGGGCAGGGTCTTCACCAAGCTGTTCTTCTCTTTCGTGGTGGTGCTCTTCCTGGGCATGGTGGTGCTCGACTTCTCCCTTCGCCAGGTAATGGAGCAGTCGCTGCGTACGCAGACAGAGGATTTCCTGGTGGGCGAAGCCCGCCTGCTGGCAGCGCATTTAGACGTGTCCGCTTCTGCGCCCCTCGATACTCAGTCTTTACAGCGGATCGCCCGCCTGGATGCAGCCGCCGTCGGTGCAGAAGTAGCCATCTTCGACGCCCAGGGCCAGCTGGTTAGTTCCTCCTCCCAGGACAGTGCGATTACCAAGGCGGTGGCTCCCGAGGTCGCCGCGGTGGTTGATCAACACCAGTCCCTTGGCCGCGCCCGCCGCGGGCAAACGCTGTACGTTGCTGTTCCCGCTGGCCCGCTGGTAGTGCGCCTGGCCTACTCCTCTACCAGTGTTCCGGCGGCGGTGCACGTGCTGCGCCGGGGTATTGTGCTGGCTTCGCTGCTCTCGTTGGTGGTGGCGACACTGCTGGCGGCATGGCTGGCGCAGCGGGCTGCCAAGCGCCTGGCCCGCATCGTGGTCTTTGCCAACCGCATCGCCGCCGGGGACCTCACCGCCCGCGTAGAAGAGGGCAATCTGGATGAGATCTCCGCCGTCGCCCATGCCCTCGACGTCACCGCCAGCCGGCTGGAGCACAGCTTTCATGCTCTGGAGAGCAGCCGCAGCGAGCTGGCGGCGCTGCTGGACAGCATGCAGGAGGCGGTCATCGCCATCAACCCGCAGGGGCAGGTGAGTTGGTGCAATGCGGTCATGCAGCGGATCTCACTGAGCCCGGTGCAGGAGGGGCGCACCCTGGTGCATTCCATTCGCGATCCCGAGGTCCTCTCCGCGGTGGGCTCGGCTCTCACCCTCCGCCAAGCCAGCCGGCGGCGCGCCACCTCCGTTTCTCCGGGCAAGATCTTTGAGGTCAATGCGGCTCCCATGCCCGGCGGGGGCGCGGTCGCGGTGTTGCATGACGTCTCTGAGATCGAGCGTTCTGAGACCACCCGCAGGGACTTCGTGGCCAATGTGTCCCACGAATTGCGCACTCCGCTTACCTGCATCACGGGATACGTGGAGACGCTGCTCGATGACGCCGCCCTCAGCAATCAGGCGCGCGAGTTCCTGCAGATCATTCTCAAGAACGCGGCCCGCATGAACCGTCTGACGGAAGACCTGCTGGCCCTGGCCAGCGTGGAGTCCGGCGACTACAAACTGCGTCTGCAAAAAATCCAGGCCTCCAGGCTGGTGCGAAGAAGCCGTCGGCTCGCTGGCCGGGCTGGTGCTTGATTCCGCGGCCGTTCTCGAAGTAGGCGAGACCACGGATGAACCGGTGATGGCCGATCTCGACGCGCTGAGTCAGGTCTTCGGAAACCTGGTCGAGAATGCGATGAAATACGGCAAAGCGGGAGGCCGCGTACGGGTGGGCGCGCGCAAGCAGGAGGCAATGGTCGAATTCTACGTACAGGACTTCGGCCCCGGGATCGCGTACGAGCACCTGCCCCGTATCTTTGAGCGCTTCTACCGCGTCGATAAAGCTCGCTCGCGCGAATCCGGCGGGACCGGGCTGGGGCTTTCGATCGCCAAGCACATTGTCCAGGCCCATGGGGGGCACATTCGGGTGGAGAGCGAGCTCGGGTTTGGCGCGACCTTTCTCTTTCGCCTGCCGGGGGTTGCCGCCACCGGCGCAACGGCCGTGCCCGGCGCCGTACCTAGTCCGCAGGAAGCAACGCAAACTATTGAAAAATAAATGCTTGTGGCCTTCGCAAGCCAGGCTTTTCTTGTCAAATTCATGGTCCTGTAAAGACTCGTTCACAGACACAACTGAGAATCGGGATAATTTTCCTGAGGTGGAACGTGAGAAAGACAATCTGGTTGTTGGCCGCTGCCATGAGTGCAACGGTTTACGTGGGCCACGCGCAAAAGCTCAATGGAGCGGGAGCGACCTTCCCATATCCTATTTATTCCAAGTGGTTTAGTGAATACAGCGCCTCCCATTCCGGGGTCCAGATCAATTACCAGTCCATCGGCAGCGGTGGGGGTATTCGCCAGGTGACTGCCGGCACGGTCGATTTTGGCGCCAGCGACGGGCCTATGACGGACGAACAACTGGCTGCCTCCAAGGTCAAGATCCAGGCACATTCCCACCGTGCTCGGCGCGGTAGTGCCGATCTTCAACCTCGCAAGGCGTCAATGACCTGCACATAGGGCCTGACGTGATGGCTGATATCTATTTGGGCAAGATCTCCAAGTGGGATGATGCACGCATAGCCAAGGACAATCCGGGAGTCAAGCTACCCTCGCAGGATATTTTTGTCGTCCACCGTTCTGACGGAAGCGGCACCACTTTTATTTTTACCGACTATTTGTCCAAGGTCAGCAAGGACTGGGCGAGCGGCCCTGGGAAGGGCCCTTCTCCGGCTTGGCCGAGGGGAATCGGCGCCAAGGGCAACGAAGGCGTTGCCGGTTTTGTTCGCCAATCGCCGGGTTCGATCGGCTACGTCGAACTGATCTACGCCATGCAGAACAAGATCCCCTTCGCCTCGGTAAAGAGCGCGGGCGGAACCTGGGTCAAGGCATCCATCGAGGGAGTGTCGGAAGCGGCCGCCAGCGTCAAGAATATGCCGGCCGATTACCGGGTCTCCATTACCAATGCCCCGGGGAACGCCTACCCCATCTCGAGCTTTACCTGGCTTCTGATTCCGCAACCACCCAAGGATTCCACCAACGGCAAGGTCCTGATCGATTTTCTCAAGTGGATGCTGCAGCATCAAAACGAGGCCAGCTCGCTTTACTACGCTCCGCTTCCTGCTTCGGTCGCGCAGAAGGTGAGCGCCACTATCAACAACCTCAAATAAATCATGCGATAACATCAGGCAGAGTGGTTGTCTGCCTGATGTTATTCTGGCCCGAGAGTGATCTTTTCCCCTTGGTCCGCGCAGCATAATCTTTTTCATTTCAAAAGGTTTGGGCGTGGCTTGTTTAACCTTAAATTCACTAAAGACCGCTACGGTATGAGTGGTGAAACCAGAGACTCAGGTACCGCGAGTGGCTGGCCATGCTGACGTGACCCAGCGAGCAGAAAGCGGTTCGTCACCCGGTTCGCCGTCGCCCGGCGCTGAGCCGTCGACCTCCGTTGTCCGCCAATATCTTCTGAGTTGCGGCAGCTCGTCGATCGCGGATCGCGCCTTTAGCACGCTCATGCTGCTGTGCGCACTCAGCATCTTCGCCATCGTGGTGCTGATCCTGGTCGAGCTTATTTCGGGCTCGAAGCTGACCATTCAAAAATTCGGCATACCGTTTTTCTTCGGGTCCGCCTGGGATCCAGTCAACGGCAACTTCGGTGCGTGGCCGTTTATTTACGGCACCGTGGTTTCTTCGATTCTGTCGCTCATCATCGCCGTGCCGCTCGCAGTAGGCGTAGCTATCTTCCTCACCGAGATGTGTCCGGCCTTCCTGCGTGGCTTCCTGGCCTTCTTTACGGAGTTGCTGGCCGCTATTCCCAGTGTGGTTTATGGCCTGTGGGCTGTTTTTGTCATGGTCCCCTTGCTGCGCCAGTATTTGTATCCCTTCCTCATCAAGACCCTGGGATGGACGGGGATCTTTGCCGGCCCTAACTACGGCTACGGAATGTTCTCAGCCGGCGTGATTCTCGCCATCATGATTCTGCCCATCATCTCCTCGCTTACTCGCGAAGTCATGTCGGCGGTTCCCCATGCACAGCGGGAAGCGGTGTTGGCCCTGGGAGCCACGCGCTGGGAGATGATCCGCATGGGCGTGCTGCGCAATGCCCGCATCGGGATTGTAGGAGCTGTCATTCTCGGCCTCGGCCGAGCCCTGGGCGAAACCATGGCAGTCACCATGGTCATCGGCAACCGGCCGGAGATCGTGCGCTCTTTGTTGGCCCCGGCCTACAGCATGGCCAGCGTTATCGCCAATGAGTTCAGCGAAGCCGCCGACGACCTTTCCCGAAGTGCTTTGATTGAAATCGGGTTGGCGCTGTTTATCGTCACCATCATTGTGAATGCGCTGGCCCGGGTGTTGGTTTGGGCGGTCACTCGCGGCGCGCCGGTCAGGGGTACTTAGCGAATGGCTTCCAATGTCGCCACGCCGCTGCTACGCGCGCGAACTGCCAACCGTTTATGGCGGGTCTTTGCCGATCACCTGGCCACCGTTGCTGCAGTGGGCGCCACTATCCTGGTGATGGCGCCGCTGATCGCCATATTTTTCTACCTCATCTATAAAGGCGCCAGTTCCCTCAATGTCGCTTTCTTTACCCAGATACCCAAGCCTGTGGGTGAGGTTGGCGGCGGGATGGCGAATGCCATTGTCGGGTCGGGTGTCCTATTGGCGATTGCCAGTCTCATGGGCGTGCCTATCGGCATTGCCGGCGGAATCTACATCGCCGAGTTTGGCCGCGACAAGCGGTTAGCCAACATGGTCCGGTTTACCGCCGACGTGCTCAACGGCGTGCCGTCGATCGTCATGGGCATCGCCGTTTTCACCCTGATCGTCTTGCCGCAAAAGGGTTTCTCCGCGCTTTCGGGCGGGGTGGCGCTGGGCATCATGATGATTCCGACCATTACCCGCACCACCGAAGAGATGCTGCTGATGGTGCCGCTCAATGTGCGCGAGGCCGCCCTCGGGTTAGGCGTTCCGAACTGGCGTTCGGTTCTTTCCATTACTCTGCGCACGGCCTCGCCGGGTGTCATTACCGGCTGCATGTTGGCCTTCGCCCGGGTCGCGGGGGAGACGGCGCCGTTGCTCTTTACCGCTTTCGGAAACCAGTTTTGGAGCGTGAGCCTCAATCAACCGATCGCCGCGCTTCCCTTGCAGATTTTTGTCTATGCGATCTCCCCCTACGACGAATGGCATCGTCTTGCCTGGGCGGGTGCGCTGGTGTTGATCGTACTGATCGTTTTGTCCGTCGCACTCGTCCGGTATGTGGCGGGCCGCGGAGTTCTGAAAGGGGCAAGTTAGTGGGCGTAGCAATCGAAGTGTCTGATCTGAACGCGTGGTACGGTACCAACCACACCCTTCAGAGCATCAGCCTGCGGATTCCGGCGAACCACGCCACGGCTCTTATCGGCCCCTCCGGTTGCGGTAAGTCTACGTTCGTGCGCTGCCTCAATCGTATGCACGAGACCAACCCGATTGGCCGTGTCACCGGGACGGTCCGCGTCGGTCCAGTCGATATCTATGCGCAGGCCTCGCCGGTGGAGATCCGCCGCCGGATCGGGATGGTCTTTCAGCGGCCGAATCCGTTTCCCACCATGTCGATCTACGACAACGTGGCGTCAGGTCTCCGCCTCAATGGATTCCGCAACCGCAAGATCCTCGACGAAGTGGTGGAGCGCTCGCTGCAGCAGGCCGCTCTTTGGGACGAAGTGAAGAACGATCTTAAGAAGAAGTCTGGCGCCAGCCTCTCCGGCGGTCAGCAGCAACGCCTCTGCATCGCGCGGGCTTTGGCGGTGGATCCGGAGGTGATGCTGATGGACGAGCCGGCCTCGGCGCTGGATCCGGTCTCCACAGCGAAGATCGAAGATCTTATCTTTCAGCTTAAGTCGCAGTACACCATTGTGATTGTGACCCACAACATGCAACAAGCGGCTCGGGTCGCGGAGAACACTGGTTTCTTTCTCAATGGCAAGCTGGTTGAATTCGATGCAACGCACAAGATCTTTACCAATCCTACCGATAAACGGACTGAGGATTACATTACGGGTAGGTTTGGATGATGCGGATCCGGTTCCATCGGAAACTCGACGATCTGAAAGAGCGGCTTCTCGTGATGGCGGGCATGGCAGAGCAGGCTATCCAGCGCGCCGTTGAGGCCTACCGGGTGCGCGACCTTTCCCTTTGCGACCTGGTGGTGCGCAGCGAGATTTCGATCAACAGCTTCGAGCGCGAAATCGACCAAATGGCGCTCGACTTGCTTGCCATGGAGCAGCCCATGGCGATCGATCTGCGCTTTATTCTAGCGGTCATCAAGATCAATGCGGATCTGGAACGGGTGGGTGACCAGGCGGTGAGCATCAGCGACCGGGTGCGGGACCTTCAGGCTTTCCCGGTAGTGGATTTGCCGGTCGACATTCCGCGCATGGCGTCGCTCGCCTCGGCCATGGTGCGTAAAGCGCTGCAGGCGTTTATTGAAGCCGATGCGGAACTGGCGACCTCTGTGCTGACCATGGACGATAACGTGGATAAGCTGAACGACAGTGCTTTTTTTGCTCTTTCCAACCTGATCAAAGAGCAGCCCCACTACACTCCCCAGGCGCTGCACGCGCTGATGATTGCCCGCAACCTGGAGCGGGTTGCCGACCACGCGACCAACATCGCAGAAGACGTCATCTTCTGGGTCCGCGGCGCCGACGTTCGCCACCACCTGAGCACTTAGGGGCCGAATTTCTCACAGACCTGCTTCGCTCTACCGCTGTTTCTCTTTCGGTTCTCCCACAGAATCGTCATCCTGAGAGTCTGTGACTTTATTGGTTTCACAAAAAAATCGATACTGAAAACAAAGAGCTTAGGTGGGTCAAAAATCGCTAAAAGTCAATAAAGTCACAGCCTCTGAGCGGAGCGCCTCACCGATTTATCGCCTGACACAGCGCTTGTGGCGCGGAGCCGAAGGACCTCGGCGGTGCTTATCTTCCCCATGCTGTTCGGAGCTTTTCAACCACCGAGCCCGGACCGGACGGCCCGGCCACGGTCTTCATGGAAAGCTGTACCGGTAACCATCCAGTGCGTATCGCAGCAGACCGTGCTGTCGGGCTTCGGTGTCGAAAAGCTCCGAACAGCATGGGGAAGATAAGCACCGCCGAGGTCCTTCGGCTCCGCGCCACAAGCGCTGTGTCAGGCGATAAATCGGTGAGGCGCTCCGCTCAGAGGCTGTGACTTTATTGACTTTTGGCGATTTTCGACTCACCTAAGCCCTTTGTTTTCAGCATCGATTTTTTCGTGAAACCAATAAAGTTACAGACTCTCAGGATGACGATTCTGTGGGAGAACCGAAAGAGAAACAGCGGTAGAGCGAAGCAGGTCTGTGAGAAATTCAGGCTAGGGCTTGTCAGGAAATGCGCCCCTCGAACCGCAGGCAGGACGAGTTTTCTTCTAGTGAGTAAGGCCGGGGGTCTATTCTCCGGTAATGAAAACGTCGGATGGAAGCTTGAACCGGGCACTCAATTTCCGAACTTGATCCAGGGTGAGCTTTCGTTGCCCAGCCAGGAACATCGACACGGCGCTCTCCGATCCGAATTGAGGGATCAAATCGCGCTGTGCAAGGCCCTGCTGTTCAATGAGAAAGCGTACGACCGAGACCGCGTCCGCAGCCGGGACAGCGTAATGTGCCTGCTCATAACGGTCCACCAGAAGAGTCAGCAGTTCGATTGCTTCCGTTTCAGAGCGAGAGGGGTTCTCAAGAGCGCTTAGCTCAAAGAGAGACTCGGTATATGCTGCAAGCTCCCGATCATTGTGGATGAGGCGAGGAGCGCCTTGGGCAATCATTTGCGCCGGGTTTGCGAGAACCTTCTTCATTTCGTCCCAAACCTCATATCCCAATTTATGGGCTGATCTGTTAGCCAATACTCAGCGGCGGTGGCTTATACCCGTAGTTTGCCTCTACCGCGGCTGCGATCCCAAGCACCCGTTCGTCCTCGAAGGGACGGCCTGCAATCTGCACCCCAATCGGCAAGCCCTCGGGCGACCAACCCACGGGCACAACCGCGGCGGGTGCCCCCAGCAAGTTGAACCACTGCGTGTAGCGCATCGCATCGAGGTACTGCACTTGCTGTCCTTCCACTTCCCAGGCACGCTCCCCATGGCGAAACGCGGGAATCGCGCAGACTGGACACAGGAGAATGGGAAAGCTCTCCATCTCCGCCAGCAGCTTACGGCGTACATGATCGCAATCCATCCACGCCGTAAGCAGTTCTTGCGCGGACAGCGGGGGCTCGCTGTGCGCGATCGACAGGAAGTCTAGAAACGTTGGGCTCAGCTCCGAATGCCGCCGCTGTACCACCGGATCGAGAAGCATAGCGCCGCCGCGGACAAAAAACTTCCACCACAATTGCCGCGCCTCCTCCAGCGCCCGGGGACGAAACGGCCGCACGTTGAAGCCCTGCGTTTCGAGCGTCCGCGCCGCATCCCGCACCGCCTGGCGAGTCTCCGGCGTAACCGGGATAAGACTGTCGTCCTCAAAGAAGGCGATGGGAATGCGCCGTAAATCCTCCAGGGACTCATTCCTGAGGCCGACCGGCGGGCTCACCGGATCCAGAGTATCTTGCCCGGAGAGAGTGATGAAGAGCAGCGTGACATCGCGGATGGTGCGTGCCATGGGGCCGACTGCGCCAAGAATGGCGAAGGGCCCATCGCATGGCGGGAGATGACCACGTGCGGGGATACGGCCCGGCGTAGGTTTGAGCGAGCATATCCCGGTAAAGTGAGCCGGCTCGCGCACCGAGCCTCCACTATCGCTGCCCAGTCCACCCGCGGAGAGGCCGGCGGCAATGGCCGCCGATTCGCCGCCGCTCGATCCGCCCGCGCTTCGCTCCACATCCCAAGGATTCGTTGTTGCACCGTACAGCCGATTGTCGCTCTCGTAAGCCATCAGGAACTCAGGACAGTTGGTGGTTCCCAACACCACCGCGCCGGCCCGCTTTACGCGATCCACCACGGTTGCGTTTTCATGGGGGACATAGCCACAGTGCAGCAGGCTGCCGGTCTCACACCGGTATCCGGCGGTGGCGATGGAAGACTTGATGGTCATCGGCAACCCGAAGAGAGGGCCGCGAGAGCTGCTGGAGTTCTCCAGCGCGCGAGCCTGTGCCCGCACCCGATCGGCGTCAAAATCGACCAGCGCACGCAGTTGAGGATTCAAGCGTTCGATCTGCTGGATGAACTCACCGGCCAATTCCAGCGGAGAGATTTGCCCCCGCCTGAGCATGGACAGCAATTCGACCGCGGGCATTACCGTAAGGCCATTCACTGCGCTGGCTTGACCACCGGCGGCAGCATCACGCGCGGCTCGTAATGAAATGCATATTGCTGCACCCCGCGGCCGGAGTCGAAGCGGTCGTTCCACTCCATCTCATACTGCACCCGCCGTTCGTCTTGCGGATAATGCTCGCTTGCGGGATAGGGATAAGTGCTCATGCCGTGGAACGGCATGTCGGCAACGGTGAACGGGCTTGCCTCGTAGAAATCCATATCCTTGACGAAGCCGTTGGCATAAAAGAAGTAGTCACGCTTCCAGCCCGGCGCCAACGGAGGCAGGGAAGCAGTGCTGAATTCCACGTCAATATCTTCACCGCTGCCGAAGACCACGAAGGATTCGTCGACTGATTTGAGCAAGGGCGTGACGTCTCCGTAGCGAGTATAGCTGCCACGAGAGCGGGTAAAGGGCCCGGTCTGGCTGATGTGCTGGTAGTTGTACGTCAGATCGCCCGGCGTCTTGCCATCGATCTGTTCCGGGTAGCCGCGAAAGGCAAGCTGCGCGGTAGCGAGGGGTAACTCCGTCTGCCGCACGTGCTGTGGCGCGTCGGGGCCGTTGTCGATCAATGCCTGGTCCCAGTAGATCTGCAAATTTGTGGTGAGCCGGATGCGGCGCGTACCCGGAGGAAGTTTGCCTGTGAGATCCACCACGATGGTGCGCGGCAGCCCGGCAGGGAAGCCCATTTCGTCGATGACCCTCTTCCAGGTGCCGTCCGGCAACTGTGCTTCCACGTAGGGCGCCATAGGCTTGAGGTTCGCCTGCCACGCGGCGTACATGGAACTCGCCGAAAAATACTCAATGAAGCCGTGCAGCAGCAATCGCAGCGGATTGGCGGGGGTCCACTCGCCCACGTCGAGCGTGAGCGTGTGCTGGTTGGCAAAGCCGGCGAAGGGCAGATTGGTAAAGTCGCGCACGTACTGGTGATCGCGGGTGCGCAGCAATGCACTCACATCACGGCCTTTATCGTCCCATGCTGCGGCAACCGGATGCGCGTTGGCGCTCAACACCGCGCGGCCGTCAGCAAAAGGGGCTTCGTTGAGAAAGCGCTCGTTGGGATACACCTCGGTGGCCGCAGGATGATCGACGGCTACCAGGCGAACCTGGTCAAGATAGTTGACCTCTTCCATCGGCTCACCAAAGCGCAGGCTGAGATATCCTCCGCGTGGGCGAAGCTGGGAACCTTCGACCTTGATCCATTCATCCGGATCAGCGTTGTTCTTTGCCGTGGGTGAAACCCAGTGGCCAACGACTGCGGCGCCGATCACGTCGGAAATAAATTCGTACTTCGTTCCATTCCAAGCAAACAGAGTAGGGCAGGAACTGCCCCGGCGGTCCAACTCGGTGATGGAGAGAGAGTTCTTTGCGGCCAGCTCTGTTTCGTCCTGAGGAACCCCGGTGGGCCAGAGAATCCGCACCATGTCTGCGTGTTCCGCACTGCCGATGCCGGCAAGAAGCTGCTGCGCGCCCTGGCTGAGATAACCGGAGGCGCCAGCGATCTCGAACTTCTGCCATACGCCATCGGCAAAGACCTCTACCTTGGCGCCGATTGCCGATTTGTTGTCGGCAACGCCCTTCATCGAAATCAACACCGAGTGATTTCGGTTGCCGCCCTGGTTGTGCAGGAGCAAGGGGTCCCCATTGGGCTGGGTGACGATCAGGTCGGCAGCGCCATCGCCATCCACATCGGCGGCAATCAGGGCCCGCGGTTGAACCAGCTTCACCTGGTCCAGCTTCACTTGCGCGGTCACATCCTCAAAGCCCGCCGGCCCCATATTCCGCAATGCGCGCAACTCCGGCCCATGGGGCGTCTCCACAGCGGCCACCAGGTCGAGCCAACCATCATTGTCCAGGTCGATCGCGGTCAGGCCCCAGGCGGCGGTTACATTCTGCACCGGCAAAGGAACGCGTTCAAAGCGCTTGCCCTGCACATTGCGCCAGAGCGAAATGCCCGGGCTGCCGGAGTGGGTGAGGGCGACATCCATCCACCCATCCTTGTTGAAGTCCAGCACTACGGCTCCCACGGTCGGGGAAAGGCCGGCGTCGGCAAAAAGCGGAGAAGATTTGAACTGGCCCTCGCGAGGGTTGGCAAAGAATGTGGGCGCCTGTCCGGAACCGGTGACCAGGAGATCGACCGCGCGATCGTTGTTGAGGTCAGACAGGGTTGCGGCCACGGTTGTGCCATCGCCTCCAAGGCCCGTTTGCTCCGTCCAGTTGGTAAAGGTGCCGTTGCCGTTGTTGCGCCACAGAACGTTGGGCTTCGCTCCCGCCGCGGACGGTTGGCCGGTCACAAAAAGGTCCAGGTCACCGTCGTGGTCGTAATCGACGAAGGTGATGCCCGCAGGCTGGTTGGCCGGTTGCACACCCGTGGCCGCGGTCACATCGGTGAATTTGCCACCGCCATGGTTTTTGAACAGCAGCACGCGATCGCTCATGGCGACGGCGACATCAGGCAGGCCATCGTTGTCGAAGTCGCCGACGGTGCAGGCCACGCCGGTACCGCTGGCGACGAGGCCGGTCTGCGTGCTGGGCACCAGGGTGAAGCTTCCACTCCCGGATTTCGCATAAGTCCGGATGGCATCCTGGCCGGATGCCATCACCAGGAGGTACGACTGTTCGCCCGCGGGCCCAACCAGGCATGCTCCGCCCTGGGGACGATCTATTGGCTTAGCTGTCGCGGCAGCCATGTGGTCGATGGTCTGCTCTGTAAAGGTGACCGGAATCATCGCACCCACTTGCGGGTTCACGGTCAGCGCATCTTGTACCAGCGAGTAGTGGCCCTCATCGCCATACGTGTGCGCCAGGGGAGATCCGATCTTCTCCTGGTTCAGTGTTTCGAAGCGCTTGAAAGCAGTGGTAGCCTCATCTCGCCGGCCCAGGCGCTGTAGCGCTTTGGCCAAGCCAAACTGAGCCGATGCATGAGTGGGGCTCAGCCGCAAAGCAGTTTGGAATTCGGTCAGAGCCTGCTCCGGTTGATGGAGTTCGAGCAGGACTGAACCCAGGAAGTAGTGAGTGTCCGCGTCGTCCGGATCGAGGGCGGCTGCCTTTTGAAAACTTTCCAGAGACTGCGGATACTCGGCTTCAATGCGGTACAAAATGCCCAGCGCATACCAGATGTGAGGATCCTTGGGGTCCTGGGCCGCGGCTTGTTCGAGCGCTTGCTTGGCTTCCGGCATCCTCTGCAGGTAGATCAGCGCGATGCCACGGTTCACTTCGGCATGGACCAGCGAAGGGTCAAGCTGGTAAGCATCCGCGAATTTCGCTTGCGCCTTATCCAGCAACTGCTGATTCATCAGGGCGGTGCCAAAATTGTTTACCTTCGCTGCTTCCGCGTGCTTGGACGGAGTAACGTCCACGTTTTCAGCAGTCGCGGTGATGCCCAGTGCAGCGAATAGTACAAGGCCCGAGAGGGCGCTGCGAGACGATGAAGGTAAGGCTGGGAGACGCATTCTGCTCCGGCTGCGATCACAAAATCGCTAAAGAATCCACCCTCGACTATAGAACACGGCGTTAGGGTTGGAAATGGCGGATTCAATTCGCTTTAACGGAGTTGCAAATCAGCTCAGGGAGATTGATGCGGTGAGAGGAGACAGCCCAGGGTGTCACAAACCGTATCCATTGCTCCGGCATCGAGGTTGTTGAAGAAAGGGAGTGCGATGGTGCGTGAAGCTTCGGCCTCAGTGACAGGCAGATTTGCGGAATTGCGCCACGCAGCATAGCTGGGCTGTAAGTGAACGGGAGCGAAGTACCGGCCGGAGCCGATGCCGGCAGCGGCCAAGCCACGCATCACTGCATCCCGTTCAATAGGAGCGCGGGTATTCAGGCGCACGACGTAGACGAACCAACTGACGCGGCCGTCGGGGACCGAAAGAGGCGGAAGTGTAAGCTCCTGATAACGGCGGAGCCGCTGGTCATACGCCGAGGCAACGGCCTCGCGCTTCTGCAGGATCTCTTCCAGTCTCGACATCTGCGCTAATCCTAAGGCGCAATTGATCTCGGAGATGCGATAGTTATAGCCCAGCTCGGTATGTTGAAACCAGTCGTCGGTTTCATACCGTCCCTGGTTGCGCAGCGCCCGGATGCGCCGGGCCAGCGACTCATCGCGCGTCACCACCATGCCGCCCTCGCCGGTGGTGATTTGCTTGTTGGGGTAAAAGGCGAAGACACCGGCATGCCCCATGGAGCCCGCCTTGCGGCCGCGGTGCTCTGCCCCGATTGCTTCGCAAGCATCCTCGATCACCAACAGCCCGTGCCTTTCGGCGATTTCGAGAATAGTCGAAATATCCGCGGGAAGCCCAAAGCTATGGACCACCAGGATGGCTCGCGTCCTGGGCGTGACGGCTTCTTCGATCCCCTGCGGGTCGATATTCAGCGTGGCCGGATCAATGTCGGCAAAGACCGGGGTTGCACGTTCATAACGAATGGCGTTCGCGGCAGCGATGAAGGCGAATGAGGGAACGATGACCTCATCCCCCTCCCCGATGCCCAGCGCGCGGAAGCAAAGATGCAGCCCTGCTGTTCCGGAGCTGACCGCCACCGCGTGGGGCACGGCAACGTATGTGGCCACCGCCGCCTCAAATTGTCCGCCGACCGGACCGAGGCTGAGCCGCGGAGTGCGGAGCACCGCAACCACGGCTTCGATCTCAGCCTCAGTTATATCGGGTGCGGACAAGGGTATCTTCATGGAGTAGTGTCCGCGTGCTTCACCAGCAACTCTTCAGAGAGGGGAACAGTCGTGAGCACCTGCACGATCTTCTCCGATGCGTGCCCATTCCCATATGGATTGCTCATGCCCGTGAGCGACTCGCGAAACTCGAGGCTCATGGCCTTGCCAATTTTGGTAAGGATGGCCTTCGTCTCCGGCTCGGCATCGAGCACGTTGCGGGCCCGCTCACGGCCCTTTTGCCGGAAACCTACGTTCACCACCGGCAGGGCGAACGATGCAGCTTCCATAATGCCACTGCTGGAGTTACCAATGAGCAGGGCGACCTGGCGAAGCAGGCTCCAGTAAGTCACCGAGTCCAGATTGACGAAGACCCTGGCGTCGCTGCGGGTGGAGAGGAAAGCTCGCGTCCGCTCCAGCAGCGCATGGCTGCCCGCATCGGCATTGGGGTAGCAGAAGAGGATTTGCGCGTCTACTTCTCGCAGGGCAGCAAAGAGGGAATCGGCCTCCTGGGTTGTATCGCGCACAATGGTCACCGGATGATACGCGACCACGACCGTAGGACGCCGGAGATCGAGTGCAAGCTGCTGCTCGAGTTCGTGGCTGCCAAGCAATCGACTGCGGCGAAGATGGTCAAGCGAGGGAGCGCCGGCGCGGTGGACCCTCCACGGCTCCTCACCCATCGCGATCACACGAGCGCGCGCCCCTTCAGTCGAAGTAAAGTGAATGTGGCTCATCTTGGTGAGCGCGTTTCTCACCGCATCGTCGATGGCTCCCTCGCTGATCTCACCGCCTTCTATATGTGCGATGGGAATACGCAGCGTGAGCGCGACAGCCGCGGGGGCAAGCATCTCATAGCGATCGGCGATCAGGAGCAGCAGATCAGGCCGCATCTGCCCTAGCAGATCAGCCAGGGAAAGCACAGCCACGCCCAGTGTCTTTGCCATGCCTACATCGGTATCCGAGCTGAGCAGGCACTCGAGCCGGGCGGCAATGGGGAAACCATCTTTCTCGATCTCCTTCACCGTCTCACCGAACTGGGGCGAGAGATGTGCACTCAGGACTATCAGTTTCAGGTCGACGTCTTCGTGCTGCGCCAGGTCGTGCAGGGGCCAATAAAGATGGCTATAGTCGGCGCGGGAACTCGTCACTACGGCAATCGTCCGCTTCATACCGTTTCTGGGCCCGCCGCCAGCATAAGCGCGCTCGGCTGATACTCGGGCACGGCGCGTAAAACCGCTGCCAATAGTTGTTCCAGGGAACGTTCCTGGCAGGCCTGCTGGAGTTGTTGCAAAATCTCATCCAGAACCGTTGCCGGCAGACAGGGGCTTTTAACCGCTCGCAGCGGCTGACCTACGTCTGCACGGGAAACGTACGATTCGCGGTCAGAGAGTAGCGATTCACACATCTTGTCGCCCGGACGCAGCTGGGTAAAGATAATTGGCGGCTGGCCAGAGCCGTGCATCAGATGCTGCGCCAGCGCTTCCACCGGCACGGGCTCCCCCAACTCCGGCACCAGTATGCCTTGTGGAGTCTTCGCTGAAGCCGCGTGCAGCAGAAGGTTTACCGCATCCGCAGTGGTGAGAAAGTAGCGCCGGACCTCGGGATGCGTGACTGTTATCGGCTGTCCGGAGAGCAGTTGCTTTAAGAAGAGAGGAACGATGCTGCCTTCCGAACCGAGCACATTGCCCAGGCGAACCGCCTTCATTCGGGCGGCCGCAGTGCGCGGCGCCAGCATAACCAGCTCGGCGATCCTTTTGGAAGCCCCCATGATGCTGGCCGGGTCAACTGCCTTGTCGGTGGACAGCAGAATCAACTGTTCAGTCTCCGTGTTGGCGAGGGCATGCTGCACCAGCAAGTGAGTGCCGATCGCATTGTTCTCGATGGCAGCAAAGGGATTCTGCTCCATCAGGGGAACATGTTTGAAAGCGGCAGCGTGATAAACGATCTGGGGCCGGTAACGGCGAAATATTTCGGCCAGCAGGAGAGGGTGAGAGACGCTGCCCAGCACCGGCGCGTGTTCAATCGGGCAGGGCATTTGCCGCAGAGCCGTGTCGATTTCATAGAGGTTGCGCTCCGCAGCTTCCAGCAACACCAACTGCTTGGGTGCAAACTCAGCGATGCTGCGGGTCAAGGCAGAGCCGATCCATCCGCCCGCTCCAGTGATCAGAATGCGCTTGCCCTGGAGTGAAGCCGCCGCCTGTGTCCGATCGAGAGCCAGCGGCGGGCGATCAAGAAAGCTTTCCCATGCGTGGGACGCGAGAGTTGGTGCCGAGGAGGTTTCATCGTTGATGCTGTTCATGTCGGCAGTCCTTCCATTATGCGTCAGGCGGGAACTTCCGGGGCTGAGGCCACCACCGCGTATCGGGCAGCATCTCTATATAGAGCTGGGAAGGGGCTCGGGTTTTCGCGATTTCCTCTGCTTGCCGTTCGGCCAAGGAGAATCGCAGCAACCGACGGACTCTTCCCGCTACATTCACGATTTTCTAGACCAGCGATTCCATGCGACGTTGACTCCTCGAATTTTGGAGGGGTGGGGAAAAACAGAGGCCGGCTAGAGCCGGCCCTTTCCTTTCGTTTGCCCGCGATTCGAATGGATATTCTCTGAGGTCGTTTCCGTGGCGGCAGTTGTGCGGGCCGAGAAGCAAACCGTCGAGTCAGATGTTTTTCGCGTGAAGTCTTGGCGTTCTAAACGAAATTGTCATCCCGACCGGAGCAGAGCGTAGCGGAGGGACCTGCTGTTTCACCTTCGGGCGTAGCGAATATGCCATAAGCGAATCGCTTCCGAGTTCCGTTTCTCCCTCAAGGCAAACTGCAGGTCCTCCCTCCGGTCGGGATGACAAACTGGAGGGTGGTGGCTCACCTTGGCAGTGGTGGAGGTGGATGGACAGAGCCAGCGCAACAGCAACCTCCCCTCTACTCTTAAGGCCCTTGTGGTGGTTACCAAGGGTTGCAGATTGCACATGAGTGTAGCCAGGGCCTGGCAATTTCCCGCTCTTGGCGCAATCCTAGATCCAGCCCGTTTTGAGACGACAGCAAGTGGCGTCATTTGACGCTTTTATAGGCCTGGGCCCTCCGGTAGGCTCGGCCCTGTGGGCATCAATTTTCAGACGGCAGCAGGCGGCTGGTCAAGAGGGCTTGCCAACCAGGCTTCCCGTCCCAGCCTCGGCGCACCGAGCTGCAGCAAGAAATGAGTGGCCAATGCCACTAGCAAGAGTAATCCCGTTTTCACTCCCTATCGATCAACCTTGCCCCGCTCCAGGCCAGCCAAATATCGTAGTCCAGATTGGCCGGGACGAAGAGCTTTTGCGGCTGCGGGCAATGGTCCTCAGTGCGGCGGGATATACCGTCCACTCCATGACTCCGGACCAGGCAACCGGAGAACTCAACAAGGCCCAGGGAGTTCGCGTCTGGGTCTTTTGTCACACGCTCGAGTTTTATGAATTGGCACTTCTGGCGCTCGCCATCCGCAAGGAGCGGCCGGCGGATAAGCTGCTCCGGCTGAGCGGTCTTAACGATATCCGGCAGGTGCCCGGCCTTTTTGATGAATTGCTGGAGCCGGTGAAGGGCGTGGATGATCTGCTCCGGATGATCGCTGATCTGGCCAGGCAGTAGTCAGCCCGGTTATCTGGCCGCGTAAACAGGAGAAATTTGGCCGATTTCATCGACCGGACCACCTAAAGGTATGGTCACCGAAAAAGCCGTTCCCTGTGCCTTACCCTCCGTAGAACTGCGCCAACGAATCTGCCCCCCGTGTTTCTCTACGATGGTCTTGCAAATCCACAGACCCAGCCCATTGCCTGCTTCCGCTTTATCGCTTTGAAAGGCTTCAAACAGCCGTGCCCTGATGCGTTGCGGAATACCTCGCCCGTTATCCGCGATGGTCAAACGGCCATTTGTCGCCGATGCCCGCAGGCGGAGGCAGAGCATGCCGCCGACGGGAAGTGCCTCGGCGGAATTGCGGACCAAGTTCGAAACCAGCTGAAGGAAGTCCCCCGGATACACCGAGCCGATCAGCGTATCCGGCAACTCTTTCCGCACCTGGACCCGCTTCTCCTGCAGCAAAACGGAGTGGTAGCGCAACGCCGTCTCCACCAGGGACACCAGATCCCTGGTTTGGATCTGCGGCGTATCTCGAAAAAAAGAAAGGGTTTGCCGGGCAATGTACTGGATACGAACCAGTTGTTCTTCGATCTGCGCTGCGCGGGCGCGGACCAATTCCGGGTGGTCCGCCTCTTTCCCGATGAGGTAGACAAGGTCGGCGATCGCCTGCGAAGGATTATTGATCTCGTGCATCACCGAAGCTGCCAGCCGGCCGGCCATGGCGAGCTTCTCTGAGCGGCGCAAAGCGATTTCCAGGCGGAGCGTGCGCTCGTCGCCCGGCGGGTCCCGCGGGGGGGTAACTGGGCTTATCTCCTTCATAACGGCTTGTCTCCGCTGCAGCATGATTAGGTAGAGGGCTGCAAAGGGTAGGGGGTTGCCGGCGCTGGGAAAAGGTTGTTACCTGCAGCGGCTGCGCAAACATTACTTACGCCGTGGACCTCCGGAAGTCTTGCCCCGGCCCTTCTTTAACGTCACCGGACCGCCGGCTGCCGCTCGACCGTCCACCCCGTCCGGTGGGCTGGAGGAATTTCCCAACTCGCCCACCACGCTGAGTACGACGCCATCAATGCGGTTATCCATGGTTCGATAGGGAACGATGCGTAAGATACACCACTTCCCCTCATTGTCCTGAACACTGAATTGTTTGGACTGGACCTGCTGGATGACTTCGAGCAGGTTCTGTTCCAGATCGCCCATGTCGATTTTGAGCCTTAGCCGCGGCATGGGGCGGCCGATATCGTTGGAGTTAAGGCCGAGCGCTGCGGCCGCCTGGGGCGTGAAACGGCGAACACTCAGGTCGGCACTCAGCATAACAATGGGAAGATTTACGCTATACAGCAGGTTGGTAAGGTCATTGTTCAACTGGGTAAGCAGTTCGTTGCGATGCTGCATTTCCTCGTTGACCGTATGCAGTTCCTCGTTGGCCGACTCCAATTCCTCTTTCGAAGTCTGTAGCTCCTCGTTCGTGCTCTGCAGTTCTTCGTTGCCCGACTGAATCTCTTCGTTGGCCGATTGCAGTTCCTCGTTGGTGCCTTCCTGCGACTCGATAATTGACTGCAGATACTCTCGGGTTGCGGCCAATTCCTGCCCCAAATGGACGATCTGTCTGCCCAGCGCAGACTGCTCCTCGGTCCCGATCGGGTCGAGGACCAGGGAGCTTGCCGGTATATTCGAAATTCCAGGCGCCGGCAACCGATTTTCCCCAGACGACGTACTTTCAAAAATAATCAGGAAGCTGTTCTCGCGCTGGCTGGGAACCTTAAAAGGAATCACACGGATGGTGATAGTTTTTCCCTGCCCATCCTCTTCCACCCGTACTTCCTGCCGTATGGCCTCAAAGCCCTTCTGTTGTGCTTCTTCGATCGCACCGCGCAGCTCAAAGAGCAACCCGGGCCGCGCCATTTTCAGCAGATTGAGGCTGGCCTTTCCCGGAGGGAGTTCCAGAAACGAGGCCGTATGCCCCCTGGTCTGGAGAATCTCCAGCTGATCATTAATCAGCACCGCAGGCGGCACATACCTCGACAAGAGCAGGCGGTCAGCCTCTCGCTGCAACTCCATCGGGACTTTAAGTGCTTCTGTAGGCTTCGACGATGAGGGCGATGCTTGTCCCCCATTCGGTTCCGGTTCAGGCCTGCCGACAGAAAAGCCGGAGGCCAGCGGCGTCGACACCAATCTCTTGCGAAAGATTTTTTGCTTTTTGTCCGTCATTTCGAAAAGCTCCGAACCCGCCCCCAGCAGGCCCTCGGTGCTTCCCAGCATGAGGAACCCGGTGGGATTCAATGCGTAGTGAAAAATCGGTATCACCCGTCTCTGCAGGGACTGACTCAAGTAAATCATCACGTTGCGGCAGCTGAGCAGATCCATGCGGGAAAAGGGAGGGTCGTTGAAGACGTTTTGCGTGGAAAAAATGCAGAGATCCCGGATTCGCTTCCGAATCTGGTAGCCGCCATCGGTTTTGTGAAAAAACCGGCGCAGCCGTACCGGCGTCACATCCGCCTCAATGTTTTCCTTGTATGTGGCTGCCCGGGCTCGCTGGATCGCGTTCTCGCTCAGGTCTGTGCCAAAGATCTGGATTGGAATATCGCCCCGCTCTTCCCCCAGGTACTCTACGAGAGAAATCGCGTGCGAGTAAGTCTCTTCGCCGGTCGAACATCCCGGAACCCAGATGCGGATGGGCGCCAAGGCGGACGCTCGCGCCTGCAGAATGGCCGGATAAACCACATGGTGCAGAGCCTCGAATGCCTCTGGGTTGCGGAAGAAGCTGGTCACATTGATGAGAAGATCGTGATAAAGAGAAGTCGCTTCCTGGGGTTCGCGCTGCAGAAAAGCCGCGTAATCCTTGAGTTTGTCGACCTTTTGCAGCGCCATGCGCCGCTGAATGCGGCGCGCGATGGTAGGCGATTTGTATCCCGAAAAATCGACCCTGGTCCTCCGCCGCAGCAAGCGAAAGATCAGATCCAGATCGCTTTCGTCGCCGCCTAACTGCGTTGGTTCCTGCTGGTGCCCGTCGGCAATATAAGGGTGATGGCGGATGCGAGCGATCTCGTGCGCTATGCCCACGGGCGTCATCACGAAATCGACACAGCCGGCCGCGATCGCACTTACCGGCATGCCATCGTACTTGGCTGAAATTGGCTCCTGGGCGAAGGTGATTCCTGCTTCCCCCTTGATGGCCGCAAGGCCATGAGTGCCGTCTGATGCCGTTCCGGAGAGGATCACGCCGATGGCGTCGCTTCCGTGCGCCATGGCCAGCGACCGCAGGAAGGTATCGATCGTTGTATTGGCGGACCTTCGCTCCTGACGGTTCCCCAGATGCAGCACCCAATCCGCGATCGTCATTTCGCAATTGGGCGGGATCACATACACATGATCGGGCGCAACTCTCATGCCCTCTTGCACCTGCACCACCGGCATCCGGGTAGCGCGGGCCAATATTTCGGTCACGGCGCTCTCCCGGGCGGGGTCCAGGTGAAGCACCAGGACATAAGCCATCCCGAGGGTCGGGGAAAGCTCCTTAAACAGGGTAGTCGCAGCTTCCAGGCCCCCGGCCGACGCCCCAATCCCGACGATGGGGAACCGATGAGAGCGGTCCGGGCCGGCGCTGGCCTGTAAGGCAGCTTCCTCTGCTTTGGAAGGGGGCCGCTTTGGGGACGGCGTTTTGGGCTTGCTCTTCAGGGCTGTCATAAGGCGGGAAAGTTTAGGTCACGAATGCCGGATGGGTTTCTCTTGCAGAGAGGATACTCCTCCTCGCCCCCAACACCGTGTCTGTACTTTTTTAATGAACGGAGCCGGCGTTAAGAGCCGGCCTTTTGCCTGGATGAGACGCGAGCCAAAGGCTCAGGCGATCCGTTTGGATTGCCTTGCCACTGAGCTCGCCGGCGGTTCCAGGGGGGCTGAAGCTGGAAGGGACCAGGGAACCTCCAGAGCATGGTTGCTTAGCCGATCGCATCGCTCGGTAAGCAGGCGGACGGATTCGCAAAGCTGTTGCGTCAGCGCGTGATTGGCGTTCCGCAGGGCACGTGCGGTCCGGATGCTTTCTCTGAGGGTGTTGCGCGCGGACTCCGTAGGTTCGAACCCCTTCGCCGCCAGATCCCTCACCGTGCCGCGAGCCGAGAAACGCGTTGCCAACCAGGCATCCAGGTCACTCCGATCGAGCAAGACGGCACTTTTATGCGAGACACCGTTGGGACGGCGAACCGGAAGTCCCAGATGACGTTCCCAGCGTTGTACTGTGCGGACGCCCTTGCCCATGTACCTGGCGATATCTTTCCACGACGACAGTACTGCGGACTCTTCCGGGAGGTTCATCTGATCTTTCCTCGCGATTCAGCGATTATAATCCCCTCGCGGGCCCTTCGTAGAGGTTACTGCAAGGGTAATCACTGCGTGATCAGGTAGACGACGCTGGCCCTCTAAAAGTTAAACCGTCAGTATCTGCATGAACTAACTCGACATCTGAGCACAAAGGGGAGCTGGAACCAGTGGCTCATCGAGATATCGTCGTGATGGGGGCTTCGGCGGGCGGGTTGCAGGCTCTACAACAGATACTGAGCGCAACGCCGAGCGATGTGGAGGCTGCACTCCCGTTTCGCTCCGCGGCTGCCGCCTATGGCCGCCGGGTGATTGGCGTGGTTCTGACCGGCATGCTCGGCGACGGCACAGCAGGATTGATGGTGATCAGCGCCCGTGGGGGCGAAGCCATCGTTCAGGATCCGCAAAGCGCCTCCTTTCCTTCCATACCGAGAAGCGCCCTGGATCAAGTGCCGCACATGTGCAGCCTCTGGACCAGATCGCGGCCTTGCTGTTGCAGCTCATTTGGGCAGGAGCTGCCTTCTGAGGCAGAGCCCGCCAATCAGCCTCCCATGGGGCGGCCAAGGAAACGCGCATCGCAGAGCTCAATATTAATGAGATTTCAAGCGAAGATCGCCTGGGTCATCCGTCGCCTTTCGCCTGTCCCGATTGCGGTGGTGTGCTTTGGGAAATTGAACAGAGTGAATTTCTTCGCTTCCGCTGCCGGGTGGGCCACGCTTATACCCTCCAGCACCTCGGGCTTCGCATCGCGGCAACCCGCATTCATGCGGCGCATCCTACCTACAGTGCTGATAATGGAGATGCTGTCACGCCTCTCCCACTGATACACTGCAGCACACTCCAATCTCATCCATCCCAGTTACATTAAGGAGTTATTGATGAAAGTATTTTCAGCCAACATCCAGGACTTACGCAGCCTCTACGTGAGCAATTTGAAGAAAGCGCTCGATATGGAGCAGAAAATCACCAAGGCGCTGCCCGACCTTATCGAGAAATCCAATGACCCCGAACTGCTTACCGCCTTTCAAACCCACCTTGAAGAAACCAAGGGACATGTCTCAATGGTGGAGAGTCTGATACAGCGCAATATCGGCGAGAGCAAGACCGAAACATGCAAGGTAATTAATGGGCTCACCACCGAAGCTTCGGACACCATCAAGGACGTCACCGACTCTTCGATTAGGGACATCGCCCTTATCGGCGCCGCCCAGCAGGTCGAGCACTATGAGATCGCAGTGTATGGAACTCTGCGGCGGTGGGCGGAGATTTTGGGCCTGGCGGATGACGCGATGATTCTGGAAGCCATTGAAGCGCAGGAAGTCAACGCTGATGAACTGCTGAGTGAGATATCCGAGCGCGTTAATTTCCAGGCTGCCGCATAAGCCTGGCGGCCTGCGCTTCCATGGCGCGGATTCCTTTATCAACGCTTTGACGAGATAGAAGTCCCTAAGGGTAAAACAATGGCAAAGTACGGAAGCGCCGCAGGTAAGAGCGTCAAGAGCGCGATGCATCGCGAAAAGAGTGGCACCCTGAAGTCTGGCAAAGGGGGTAAGGGCGGCACGGTGAAGAGCAAGAAGCAAGCCATCGCCATCGGACTTTCCGAAGCACGTAAGAAAGGGGCTAAAGTGCCCAAGAAGAAGGCGAAGTAGACGAGCTTGAGCATCCCTCCTTAAAACATTGTGTCAATCAAGGGCCGAACAAGATTCGGCCCTTGCCTTGCCCGTGTCGCAAATTTTGCATCATACCTTGAGCTATGAACCTCTTTGACCCGGGCCCTAAGTCCGCCTTGGGGTTCTTACCTTCGCGCCACGATCTCGCCAGCTTGAGAGTCGAATCAGGCAGGGAGCCGAGAAGCGATCTAGAGTTGTGCATAGCATCGGAGGATCTTGTGAAGGCTGCCAAAGTTACCGTAAAAGTAAGAAAAGAACCGGCCGAAGCGACTCCAGCCGAGACTCCAACGGTGATCGCAACCGGCTCTGAGCGGTTCGGAAAATTTGCTGCGCGAAGTTCGCACTACCTCGGCTCCCGCTGGGCATTTGTGGTCGCGATTGGGGTCATCATTGCGTGGGCTATCACCGGACCATTTTTTCATTACTCTGATACCTGGCAGCTGGTGATCAATACGGGAACAACGATTGTCACATTTCTCATGGTGTTCCTCATCCAGAACACCCAGAACCGTGATGCAAGAGCCATTCATTTGAAGTTGAACGAGCTGATTCACGCAGTCGACAAGGCCAAGAATCAAATGATCGATGTGGAGAACTTGTCCGACCTGGAGCTCGAGGAACTGGCCAAGACCTACGAAAAGATTCGGGCAAGCGCTCAGGACCGTCACCAGGTACGGAGCAACGTTGCTCCGCGCTAAGAAGCCCGACGGAAAATCGGGGGGATCTTCGGGCAAGATACATATCGGCATTTCAGGATGGAGATATCGGGGCTGGCGCGGGGTCTTTTACCCGGAGAAACTTGCTCAGCGGCGAGAGCTAGAGTTTGCCTCCCGGCAGTTCGATACCATCGAGTTAAACGGATCGTTCTACTCGTTGCAGCGGCCTGAGAGCTTTTGCCGGTGGCATGCCGAGACGCCGCCAGACTTTACTTTTGCCATCAAGGGCTCCCGCTATATAACCCACATGCTTCGACTGCGGAATGTCGAAGGGCCGCTCTCGAACTTTTTCGCCCAGGGGTTGCTGCAATTCGGGGCCAAACTCGGGCCTATTCTCTGGCAATTCCCGCCCAACTTCCAATTCGAGCCCAAGCAGCTCGAACTTTTCTTTGCCCTGCTGCCCAGGACGCGAAAGCAGGCGGCCGATCTGGCGCGCAACCACGATGAGCGCCTGGACGACCGTTCGTGGTTTCGAGTCCGCCAGGACGCTCCCTTGCGGCACGCCATTGAGATTCGCCATGAGAGCTTTGTCAACGAGGAGTTTATTAAGCTGCTCAGACGCCACGGCGTGGGGCTGGTGGTGGCGGATACGGTGGAGTGGCCGTTGTTGATGGACCTGACTTCCAGCTTTGTTTATTGTCGTCTTCATGGCAGCCAGGAGCTATACGCCAGCGGCTATGACTCTGAGGCACTCGAGATCTGGGCTCGCCGCATCGTGACCTGGTCGCGGGGTGGTGAAGTGTATGACGGCAGAAGAGCAAGTAAACACGACGCCCCAACACGAATGCGTCGTGATGTCTTTGTCTACTTCGACAACGACATGAAGGTCCGGGCGCCGTTCGATGCGGCGCAGCTGCGGGATCGCGTCCATACGTTGGAAAAGATAGGTAAGAACTGAGTTACAGTGGGCTCGTTCTACAGCTACAATTCCCCCCATGGATAATCCTGCCGAACAGGACCCCAGGGTGTACTTCGCAGCAGAGAGAACCTTTCTCGCCTGGATTCGTACCGGGCTGGGTTTGATGGCCGTTGGCTTCGCCGTGAGCCGCTTCGGACTGTTCCTTCGCGAGCTTAGTGCCGGTGCGTCCCATCTCCCCGAACGAACTACTGGTCTCTCCCTCTGGTCGGGAGTGATGTTGGTTGTGTTGGGCGTCATCGTAACTCTTTCCGCAGTGGTGCGGCATTTTCAACTGGTCCGCGAGCTGCGTTCAGGAACATGGAGAGCGGGTCGAGTCTCCACCGATGCTGTCATCCTGGCACTGGTGCTCGCTGCAATGGGTATCGCTATGGCCTTTATCTCACTCTGGTTCGTTGACGGAGGAACGAGATGAATGCTGCTGATTTTCGACGTCTTGCGCTGCTACTGGATGGTGCGGAGGAAGGTTCGCACATGGGCTCGCCCGACTTTCGGGTAGGGGGCAGAATATTCGCTACGCTCGCGCACCAGCAGCAGGGATATGGCAACTTGATGCTTTTACCGGAGCAGCAAGCAGCGTTTGTTGAAGAGCAGCCCGAAGTGTTTTTTCCGGTTGCCGGTGGATGGGGCAGAAATGGGAGCGACCCACATCCGCCTGGCGGCGGCCAACGAGGATGTACTTGGCGGGGCACTCCACACTGCGTGGAAGTTAAGGGTAGAGAAGAACGATGAAGGCCGGCAAGACGAAGCGTAAGTCGACAGTGCCTAAGGCCGCCGCGAAGAGGAAGAAACCCAAGCCTCGATAGCTCAGCAGACGGAGATCGGCTCCCATGAGCCACTGCAATGTTTTCCTCTCTGCTTGCGGCGAACCTTTTATTCGAGCAATTCAGTCTCTTTTGTTAAGTAACCAGCAACCGGGCCTGGTCCCGCGCGCGCCGCAGAGTCTCCACGATATCGCCAGTGGGGTAGAACTCCATGGCTATCGTCCCCTTGTAGCCCAACTGCGCCAGCTTGCGATAGATGTTGAGGTAGTTGATCTCTCCGGTGCCGGGTTCGTGACGTCCGGGAACATCGGCAATGTGAATCAAGCCCACCTGGTCGATGTGGGCATCGAACTTCTCGATCAGATTTCCGAACTCCCGCTGCTCGTGATAGACGTCATACAGCACTTTCACATTGGGGCTGCCCACAGCCTTCGCGATCTCAAACGCCTCCGTCACGCCATCCAGGTAGATGGTCGGGTTTTCAATCCGGTCGATGGGCTCGATCACCGCCACCAGGCCGGCGCTGCTAAGCACATCCGCGGCGCGTTTTAGCGCCTCGATCGATGCCGCATGCTGGCTGCCGGCGGGTGCCCCGTCGATGCGCTTACCCGACAGCAGAATGATCTGCTTGCACTCCAATCGCTTGGCGGCTGGGATAAGAGCCTTCAGCGCGGCGAGGAATGCATCCCCTCCGGAGGGATCCGCGAAGCCGGCGCTCACGCCAGAGGTCGCATCCACAGAGATCTTCAAGGTCTCCATGCGCGCATAATGCGGCGATAGTCGTCCTCTGACCATTGTTTGAATTCCCCGACCAATTCCACGTGGTGGTAACCGGCCTGCGCAACGCGCTCCAGATTTTCTTCGAAGGTGCCGAATTTCTTTAACGTCCAGATCATGACGGAAAACTGTGTGCTTGCCTGGCCAGAGATCGGCCACCGCCTGTGCGGCGAGGGGAGCCAGAGCACGGCCGGCGAGAGATGCCGCGGTCATGCCTACGAGAGTCCTGCGAGTGAGCATGCGCTGCATGGTAGCAGAGAAGCCTACCCGCGCGCACGGCACTCGCAGACAAGGCTATTTGGGCAGCGCGAAGGCCACCAGGCTGCCGCCCGAGGGCGCGGGAGACTTTCCTCCGCCGGCGGCGATCACGATGTACTGCCGCCCGTTCACTTCATACGTGCAAGGGGTAGCATTTCCAGCCGCGGGAAGAGTGGTTTGCCACAAAACCTTGCCCGTGGTCTTGTCCAACGCGCGAAAGACCTTGTCGTAAACGGTGGCGCCGATAAACAGCAGGCCACCGGCAGTCACCACCGGGCCGCCGTAGTTCTCGCTGCCTGTGCCGGTAAGACCCTTGGCGGCCAGTTCGGGATACTCGCCGAAGGGAATCTTCCACACCGTCTTGCCGCTATTCAGATCGATTGCGGTTAAAGTGCCCCAGGGCGGCTGAATCGCCGGATAGCCGTCTATGTCAAGGAATTTATTGTACCCATCGCTGATGTATTTCGGGTCGAGTGGCGATGGGCCGTTATCCTTCACCACCTTTTCCTTGCCGTAATAGACGTATTCAAATACCGCCTGCAGTTGATCTTTGCCCAGGTTAGCGAATCCGGGCATGCGGCCGGCCCCTTGCGAGATCAACTGCTTCACCGTCCCGTCATCGTAGCGATCGGCCACGCCAATCAAGGAAGGAAACTCCGGAGGCGCTCCTTTCATATCGGCACGGTGGCAAGCGGAACAGTTGCGCAGAAAAATGTCTCGCCCATTGGCCTCTGCCGTGCGCGGCTTTTGCGGCACCAGGCGCAAAACCCAGGCCATCTCATTCGCATTCACATAGAGCAGGCCGGTGGTCGGGTCAAAGGCGCCTCCGCCCCATTCCGCACCTCCATCGAAACCGGGGAAGATGATAGTGCCCTGCGTGCTCGCGGGAATGAACTGCCCATTACTGCGCAATTTCATGAAACGCTCGAGTGCTTCCTGGTGAGCCTCAGGCGTGCGCGTCGTAATCATGTCCGCGGTCAGCTTTTGCCGCGCGTAAGGAGCCGGCAGCAAGGGTAGCGTCTGCTTTTTAGCCGTGACCTCACCCTCAACATCCGACGGCGGATAGCTCCGGGTCTCCATGGGAAACAGCGGCTTGCCCGTCTCCCGATCAAAGAGAAAAACGTACCCCTGCTTGGTCGTCTGAGCCAACGCATCTACATCTTTCCCGTTGTGTTTCACGGTCACCAGGGAGGGCGGAGCCGGCAGGTCGCGATCCCAGATGTCGTGATGGACCAACTGGTAATGCCAAATCCGTTTGCCGGTCTCGGCGTTGAGGGCGATCAGGCAGTTAGCGAACAAATCGTCGCCGATTCGATTGGCGCCATAAAAGTCTGAGGCTGCCGAACCGGTGGGAACAAACACAACTCCGCGTTTCGCGTCGACCGTCATGCCGGACCAATTGTTGGCTGACCCACTGTACGTCCATGCGGTCTTGGGCCATGTGTTGTAGCCAAGCTCGCCGGGATGAGGAATGGTATGGAAAGACCAACGCAACTGCCCGCTGTGCGCATCAAAGGCGCGAATATCTCCCGGAGAGGCGGGGAGCACCTCGCTCATCAAGCCGCCGACGATGACCAGATCTTTGTAAACCACCGCGGGGCTGGTCATGCTGACCCAATTCAAGGGCTCACGGCCCAGGCCTTCACGCAGATCGATGCGTCCTGATTTCCCAAACGCGGTCACCGGCTTTCCGGTTTGAGCGTCCAATGCGATAAGATACTGGCGCACGCCAACGAAGATGCGTTGATCTTTTCCGTCGGCCCAATAGGTCACGCCCCGGTTGCGTACTTTGCCGACATTTTTGAGACCTTGGTTGGCATCGAAACGCCAGTGCAGTGTGCCTGTAGCTGCATCTAATGCGACCACGTCCCCACCGGGCGTCGTTGCATACAAAACCCCATCCACCACGATCGGGATTGCACTCCAACTCCGATTTCGGATGCTGGTCTCCGCTATCGAAGGTCCAGGCAACCTCTAAGGAATGCACGTTATCGCGGTTGATCTGGTCGAGGCTCGAATAATGAATGTTATCCGGGCCGCCGTAGACTCCCCAGGTGTTATAGGAACCAGCAGTCGCTTGAGCGCGAGCGTGGACTGGGATGGAGACCCAAAGGGCCAGAGCGATCAAAAAAGGTTTGGCTAACATGCGTTGATAGTTAACCATAAGCGCGCGCGAGTTTACAGCCGCCACCACTCCGACCGTAACTCAATTCCCGGAACTACTTCCGTCGGCATTCCCGGCTCAGGCGCCCAGATCTTCAGATCCTCAGCGGCAAATACCCGCTCGATCGGCTGCCGCCAGGCATGCAGCGCAAGCGAGAACAGTCCCCAGTGAATGGGCATCATCAACCCCGTGGCGCCCATGGCCCGAAAGGTTCTCACCGCCCCATCCGGCCCCATATGAATATCCGCCCACAGGGGATTGAAGGCGCCAATCTCCAGCATCGTCAGATCGAAAGGCCCATACGCCTGGCCAATCTCTTTGAATCCCTCCCACTCCCCTGAATCCGCCCCGTAATAGACACGGTGCCTGGGGCCGGCGAGAACAAACGAAGCCCACAGCGTTTCGAATCGGGTCAAGAGACTCCGTCCGGAAAAGTGGCGCGACGGCAGCGCGGTCAACTCCAGCTCCCCCACCCGCAGGGTCTCTGTCCAGTCCAATTCGCGCACATCTTTCACCCCCAGCTTCCTGAGGATGTCGCCGACGCCAAGCGGCGTCACCCACTGCGCCCCGGCCGTTGCTTCGCTCTGCGCCAGGTGAGCGATGGTGTGCGCCCCAAGATGGTCGTAGTGGTCGTGCGAGAGGAGCACCACATCGATTCGCGGCATCTCCTTGAGCGGCAATGGAGGGGCGAAGAAGCGCTTTGGCCCTGCCCACTCATACGGCGCGGCCCGCTGCTCCCACACGGGATCGATGAGCACCCGTAGCCCATCGATCTCCAGCAGCGTGGACGAGTGCCCCATCCACGTCACCCGCAACCCGCTCGCCGGTGGGGTCTCATAGACCCGAGGATCGGTGCGGAACGGACCGAGACTTCGTTTTGGCGTGCGCTCCTCCCGGTTGGTCAGATAGGCCCACAACACGTAGAAAAAAGTTGACCACCCACCCACCGAGGTGGGCACCGGATTCATATACAGCTTGCCCTTGCGTAACGCCTTTCCGAGCATTCCCATCCTTATCAGACTGTTGAGGGCGGCTGTGCGCTGCAAAACCTGAATTGAGTGCAACCTTTATGTACTGTCGGTGATCCAATCATTACTGTTGTCCATCCCCAAAGAAGCCATGACGAAAACGCAATGATGACTGAGACGAATGGGGAAGCCAACGATCCGTATCATCTTCAGCGTTTTGTCGATGCCCAAGCCTCGTGCTTCGCACAAGTGCGCGTCAGAGCTGATTGGCCGGACAAAAGCAATCCCACTGGATGTGGTTCGTCTTCCCCCAGATAAGAGGTCTCGGTTCGAGTCCTATGGCGCAGCGCTTTGCCATCTCCGGTCCCGGCGAGGCCCATAGCTTACCTCATTCACCCCGTCCTCGGCGAACGGCTTCGCGACTGCACCGCTTTGGTCAACGCTGTGAACGGCCGCTCTGTTCGCGACATCTTCGGCTATCCCGACGATCTCAAGTTTCACTCCTCGGTCACACTCTTCGCGTGGGTAGTCGCGCACGGGCCTCCATTTCAAAGATTGGGAAACCATGTCTTTGCCGATGCCTTGGCCAAATACTTCAACGGAAAACCAGATCAGGCCACGATCGACCGACTGCCGCCGCATGGGGAGAGCTAGCCGCCGCCCTGCTGGCGCTTCAACTCCGTCTCAAATGCCTGTTGCCGTTCGGCCACGGCTTTCCTGATAACCCTCCGGGTCAATCCACACCTTCTCGCCGGCTCCGGCCTGCGCTTGCTGCAGTTTTTCGAGCATTCCAAAGTAAGCGCCATGCGCCCCGAGGAAAACGTCGCAAGGCAGGCCCTTCAGGGTAGCAAAGGTCCGTTGATAATCCGCGGCAATACCAGGATAAGAAGCGGGTCGGCCCGGCTGGTCGACCAGGCGGAATCCGGGGTTCACATTCCAGCTTCCCACAATCACCACATCGCGAAGCTGGCCGCCCACCGGCGCCCGCATCGTCCAGGTGGTGCAGCCCCGGGTATGGCCCGCAGTCTTATGTGCTACCAGCACTACGCCCCCCAGCCGCACCTCATCGCCATCGTGCAACACACGATCCACCTTCACCGCCGGATAAGGATCTTTGGTGTAGTAGAAGTCCTTGGCGCCGCCGCTCTCCACCACCGGCACATCGCCATCCATCACCATGTACTTTGCGCCCGTCAGCCGCTTGACCTCTGCGCTGCCCGCGTCATGGTCAGCATGCGAATGGCTGATCAGCAGGATCTTGATGTCGCTGAAGTGAAACCCAAGCTGCTCCACGCTTTTTTGAATGAGTGGAGGCGAACTTTCCAGGCTTGAGTTGATCAGGATGTCGCCTTTTGGAGTCACCACCAGGTACGACGCCAGATCTTTGCTGCCCACGTAATACAGGTTGTCGGCTATCCGGAATGGCGCGATCGGCGTCGTCCAGTCGGGGTTTTCCGCGGCCCATACGAAGCTGGCCGGCAAAAGCAGCAGAAGGCACATCCAGGTTTTCAGCCAAGGCCTAACCATCAATCCTCCAATAAGTATTTCTACAGTCTTTGTGCGCCTGTTACTAATTGGCTTTGCTGGGGCACTAACTCCGCCGGGAACCGGCGCCTACCACAGCGCAATATTCAGAACCACAAAAACGACGGCGACAACGCCTCCCCAGAATATCGGTTCCTGGTACCAATGGCATTTGTCCTTCGTAGGCAGCGTAGTGACACCCATCACCAGTCCTTCCAGTTCTTGCAGCCTCCGAGGCTTCGTAACCAGGCTCACCAGTACAGTAACGCCCACACAAACCAGCCAGGCCCACAACGCGCGGTACAAATTCTCGGCCATCTCTTTTGCGTCCGGAGAGAGCGCGACATAACGTAAGGCCGAGGGATTCTTTACTACCCAAACCCAAAGTCCAATCGAAGTTACCGTGCCGGCGAGCAGACCCCAGAAGCCACCCTGGTTGGTCGCGCGCTTCCACAACATGCCCAGGATCACGGTTCCAAAAAGCGGCGCGATAAAGAAGCTGAAGAGTTGCATGGCATAGTCCATGATGCTGGCGGAATGCTGCACCAGGTAAGCAGTCGCTACGGATACGAGCACGCCGACCAGCGTGCACCAACGGCCCATCGCCACGTAATGCGCGTCTGCGGCCTTCTTGTTCAGGAACGCCCCATAAATGTCGTAGGTCCACACGGTCGAGAATGCGCTCACGTTGCCCGCCATTCCCGACATAAAGCCGGCGATCAGCGCAGTGACTCCGAGCCCGATAAGCCCAGGGCCGCAGTAGCGCACCAGCATCAGGGGCAGCACCTCGTTGTAGCTGTGCCCGTTGGTGGCCACGGCCACGCCTTCGGGCACCAAATGAATCGGCAAAACGGCTAACGCCAGCAGTCCCGGAAGGATGACAATGAGGGGCACCATCATCTTGAAAGCCGCGCCGATGATGGGCGCCAGCCGCGCAGAGCGCAGGCTATTGGCCGCGAGCACCCGTTGCACCACCAGAAAATCAGTGGTCCAGTAGCCAAACGACAATACAAATCCCCAGCCCAGAACCAGGCCGGTCCAGTGGATCCCCATGGGATTATCCTTGAAATGGCCCATGGTGCTCCAAAGGTGTGTGTAGTCGGACCGTCCCAAGTTGGTTTGGATCCGCTGCGTAAGATTTCTCCAGCCGCCCACTTCAATCATGCCGAGAATGGGAACCAGCAGAGCCCCCGCCCAGATCAGGACGAACTGCAAAATCTCATTGAAGATTGCGGACCGTAGGCCTCCCAGAGCCACGTAGATCGCGACCACCAGGGAAGAGAGCCAGATGCTGAAGTTCAGATTCCATCCCAGAACGACCTTCATCACCAGGGCCATGGAGTACATGTTGATGCCGCTCATCAGGATCGTCATGAAGGCAAAGCTGATGGCAGAGAATGCCCGCGTGGGATTACCGAAGCGCAGATGCAGATATCCGGGAACCGAGTAGACCTTCGAAATGTAGTAGAACGGCATCATTACCAGGCCCAGAAACAACATGGCTGGTATGGCCGCGACCCAGTAAGCGTGCAGCGCGAGTATGCCGTACTGATAGGTGGACCCGGCCCAGCCCATCAACTCCAGCGAGCCGAGGTTCGCGGATACAAAGCTTAATCCCGCGATCCACGCCGTCATCTCCCGCCCGGCCATAAAGAACTCTTTGCTGGTCCTGGTGCCGCTCTTTACGTAGAAGCCGATGAAGAGCACCATCGCGAAATAAACCGCGATAATCAGCACATCCACCGTAGACAGATGGATAAGCTGCGTCCTGGCCGGCACCGCCGCGATTAAAAAGCCAGCGCCGGCAGTCACGGGATGAAGCAGAACCGTCAGAACGAGTGACTGGTCGGGCATACTACGGTGTTCCTCCTCTTACAGGGCCGGTGGATAGCCCGCGGCGGCTTGAGCCACTCTCCTTGTAACCGGTCAGCAACAGGTTTGTCACCTATATCGCTATTCAAGGCCCAGGAAATTCCGCTATAGTGAGCCCTCTATCGCCAAATTATTTCTGTCTTACGTCAAACAGCAGGTACTGCGGGGATGATCGCGAAATCTTCGCGGCTTGAACCTGGATAGAGTGCGGGGGGAAGGTAAATGAGCTTTCGCGGGTTGCTGATGAGTTTAGCAATGTTGACCGGCGTTGCGGCCGCGCAATCACTGAACTGTGATCTTCAAGGCTACAAGGCCATGGACGGGCTGAAGGCGGCCACCAGCGGCGGCGTAGTGACGATGAGTTGGCAAGGCGAAGGGGCCCAGGATCTTCGGGCATCATTTGGCATCCGCGAATGGGCAGCCGTTCATTCAGGAACTTGCTGCGCGGGCAGGTTCCGGCAGATGGACCGTGCTGGGGAAAGATCTAACCCCGGATTTTCAGGTATCGACCGGAAAGCGGCGCATCTCGCAGGCTCAACGCACACAGTTGCAGGCCCTGAACCTGGACACGCCCGAAGAGGAAAGTAAGCGAAAGTGGAACACCTTTTGGGACGCGCCCCTGGTGATTCCGGGTCGAGGCGACACTACAGATTTGCCGCGCACCGAAGCCGAGATTACTCATGCCTCCGTTAGCTACCAGTCCAGCACCTGCAAGGTGGCTACCGAGGGAAACCAACTGAGCGTCACCTTTGATGGGTTGAAGCTGGGCATCTTTGCCGGCGATCTGCGGTTCATTGCCTACAAGGGAACAAACCTGCTCCGCCAGGAAGCGGTCGCCAAGACGCAGGAGCCTTCTGTCGCTTACATCTACAAGGCCGGGCTAAAGGGATTTCCCATTACGCCCGATACCAGGCTGATATGGCGTGACACCGCGGAGCACACCCAAACCGAATACTTCGGAGGAGCGCCTAATACAGAACCGGTCGCGTTACGAGCGCGCAACCGCATGGCGATTCTGGATGTGGGCCCAGGCTCTCTGGCCGTGTTTCCGTCGCCCCACAAGTTCTTCTTTGCCCGCGAGGACGAAGTAAACCTCGGCTTCGTTTACTACCGTAAAGACACCGACTCCTCGTTCTCTCTGGGCGTCATGTGGCCTGACCAGGGCGAGGGCTATCATCCCTGGGGTGCAACCGACGCCGAATGGAAGCGGCGCACCGAAACCTCGCGAGGTCATGCGGACAATTACGCCCTATACAACGCACCTGCCGGGACTGAGCAGCGCATGGCGGTCTACTACTACTTGAACGCCGGGGACGATCGGTCGACACGTGAGTCGGTCCTCGCTTATACGCATAACGATGTTTTCAAGCCCGTGCCCGGCTACAAGGTCATGACCGGCCACTTCCACACCGACTTCAACGAACAGCTGCGCGATCGCAAGACGCTGGATTATCAGCCACCCTGGGTCGCAGTCTTTCGCGCCCTCGGAGTCAACATCCTTTACCTGGCGGATTTCCACGACGACTCGCATCCCAGCGATCCTGGGCCTATTCGCCTGGCGGAGCAGAAAGTCTATTTTGAAGGCTCACAACGTGTCTCCGACAAAGACTTCCTAGTCATTCCGGCAGAAGAGCCCGATGCCTACATCGGCGGCCATTGGTATCTGATGACTCCAAAGCCGGTTTACTACACTCACACTTTGGGCCCCCATGAACCCAAAGCCGGGCCAAGTACAGGCAATAGCCGTCCAGAGGGCCAGCCATTCGAAGAGGATCTTCCAGGGTACGGCCATGTCTACCATCTGGGTTCCGCAGAAGACATTCTGAACTTTGTCAACAAAGAGAATGCCATCTTGTGGACCACGCACCCGGAAACCAAGAACTCCGAAGGCTATCCCAGAGCCTATAAAGACAAACCGTTCTTCCTGAGCGACCGGTTTATCGGCGCCTCATGGGAATCTCTTCCGGTTGACTTGTCAGAGAAGGAAGAGTGCGAAGTTCGCTGCTTCGGAGTCGAAGACGACATGAGCAACTGGGCGCCAAAGGCGAAATTCATGATTACCGAAGGCGATACGTATACCAAGTGGCCGGACGATGAAACCTATCCCCAACTGGCCATCAACTATCTCAAGCTGGATAAAGTTCCTATGTACAACGAAAGCTGGTCTCCGGTTCTGGATGCGATTCGGCGCGGAGACCTTTACGGCACCAACGGTGAAGTGCTATTTCACAATTGGGGCGTTCAAGGCAGCGGCGCCAATAGTGTCTATACAGCAAGCATCGAATACACCTTCCCGCTAGAGTTCGCTGACTTGGTGTGGGGCGACGGAACAAGGATCGAGCACAAATTCATCGACCTGAGAGACACTATGCCATTCGGTACTAAAGAGTTCAAGATTCCCTTCGATGCCACCGGCAAGAAGTGGATTCGACTCTCCGTATGGGACTCAACGGGAAGCGGTGCCTGGGATAATCCGATCAATCTGAAATAAGCGGTTAACGTGAGATGCGAATACTTCTGCCAATCCTCGTTGTGGCCGCTTCTGCATTCGCATTCTCGCAGACGACTCCTAACACCGAAGACTGGCCCGTGTATGGTCACGATCCGGCAGGGACCCGCCATTCGCCGCTGGCACAAATCAACACCACCAACGTAAGTCATCTGCAGCGCGCCTGGACTTATCACACCGGAGAAAAGGGCCGTTCGTTTGAGGCGACGCCCATCTTCGTCGACAACGTCCTCTATTTTTCGACGCAAAATCAGAACATCGTAGCCCTGGATCCGGAAACCGGCAAAGAGATTTGGAAATACACCAATCCCAAGCCCACAGGTGCCGAGAGCCGCGGAGTTGCTTACTGGCCAGGCGACCAATTGAATCCACCGCGGATTCTGTTCGGCACCGGGGACGGGCGACTGTTGGAACTCGACGCGAAGACCGGCGCACCCGTGGCAACATTCGGTACGGATGGCGCCATCGATCTGAGAGCTGGCGTGGCGGACAACTATCCCAATGCGCACTTTTCCATCAGCTCACCGCCGGTCATCTATCGCAACGTAGTGATTGTTGGCCCATCGACACAGGAGGCAGGCAGCGTGGGGCCTGCCGGCGATCCACGGGGTTTCGATGTGCGGACCGGAAAGCTTTTGTGGAACTTTCACACTGTTCCCAGACCCGGGGAACCGGGCAACGATACCTGGGGGACGAACGGATGGAAAGATCGCGCCGGCCCAAGCCAGTGGGGTTTGGATACCGTCGATACCGAACGCGGTCTGGTGTTTTTGCCGGTGGGCAATGCCGCCGACAGCTTTTTTGGCGGGGACCGTGAGGGCCCGGATCTGTACGCGAATAGTGTCGTGGCTCTTGATGCGCTCACCGGCAAGCTGCGCTGGTATTACCAAATGGTCCACCACGACCTGTGGGACTACGATATGAACGCGCCGCCGGCGTTGATCGATGTCAGGCACAACGGTGAACTCATTCCCGCTCTCACAGAGACGAACAAGATGGGCCTGCTGTTTATTCTCGATCGAAGGACCGGCAAACCAATCTATGGTGTCGAAGAGCGCCCTGTGCCGAAGGGGGACATCCCCGGTGAATGGTATTCACCGACCGAGCCGTTTCCTCTTAAGCCGCCTCCGTTGTCTCGAATGACCATGACCATGGATGACATCTCGAAACGTACACCCCAGGCGGAGAAGTTCTGCGGCGAGTGGTTGAGCCGGTTGCGCTCTCAGGGAGCCTATACGCCCTTCGGCTCTACGGCCTCGTTATCCATGCCGGGAACGATGGGAGGGGGGAACTGGGGCGGCGTCTCCTTCGATCCGGACCTTGGCTACATCTTCGTGAACACCAGCAGCCTGGGCACTGTCGGGCAAATGGGGCCCACGGTGGCCGGGTCAGCTCTGCCTTATCGCAACCTCGGCGGTTACACTCGGTTCATTGACCAGGAGGGATACCCGTGCCAACAGCCGCCCTGGGGCGAACTCATCGCGGTGAACGCCAATACCGGCGACATTGTTTGGCGAAAGCCACTTGGCAGCTACGACGAGCTGGAAGCGCAGGGCATGAAGAATACTGGCGCAACGAATATCGGTGGTTCCATCGTGACCGCCGGCGGCCTGGTATTTATTGCCGCGACCACTGACTCCAAGTTCCGCGCCTTCGATTCAAAAACTGGCGCTGAGCTCTGGGTGACTAAGCTCGACGCCAGCGGCAGCACCGTTCCGATGACCTATCTGGGCCGCGATGGCAAGCAATATGTCGTAGTGGCCGCCGGCGGTACAAACCGCCTGAGGATGATCGCCAACACTGCGGACAAGAATTCAGACGCCCTGATTGCTTTTGCCTTGCCGGCCGCCGCCGCGAGCGGATTGAGCCAGAGTATTTCCAATACTTCCGGTCAAGCTCCTGCAAAGCCAGTTATCTCTGCCACTACTGCCTCATCGGCTTTGCCGGAAGGGGAAGGAAAGGCAATTGTGCTCACCGTATGCACAAAATGCCACGGACCAACGAACTTCTCGACGCTTCGCATGAGCCGCACGGGTTGGGAAGATGAAGTGGAAGATATGAAGGATAAAGGCGCAATCGGAACGAACGACGATTTCAAGAGGATAGTTGATTATTTGGCGAAGAATTTCCCGCCCCGGCCATCCAATCAATGAGTATCCTGGATAACGTGAAAACAGAAGGCCCTTGGAGAAGCACAGCTCGAAAGCGACGGAAGCCGCTTTGCCTTGCTGCAATCATCGCTTCTTCTATCGTGGCAACGCACGCTCAGACATCAGCGAGTGCGTCAACCGAACAGAAGCCGTCGGCCAAGGTCTTTTATGTCGCCAAGCCGATTCAGCCGGCGCCTTATGTCGCGCCCATGAAGGCCTTGGTGCACCTTGACGATTTAAAGCAGAAACATAAGGGAGAGGTGAATTGGACCGAGTTGGTGGTCTATGACAAGGACAACCGCGCCGAGGTAACTTCAGCCGGTCCGGGATCGAAGCTTCCGCGACAGTTGCACTCCGATGCACCGGAGTATTGGGTGGTGCTGGAGGGGAGGATTCGGTTTGAGGTGGAAGATCCACCCGGAAAGTTCCAAACCTTTGAGGCCGGCAAGGGAGACCTGGTCCTGGCGCCCGAACGCCACCTCTTTTCGCTCGAGGTGATTGGCTCCGAGCCGGCCATCCGTCTTGCGGTCACGTTGCCGGATACCTCGACCGTCTACGAAACCAAGCCAGAACACGTCGAGAAGGGCATGGAATATGTTCCGGTGACGCTCTTCACCGGGAACAACCCGGACGACGTGCCCAATGACGGCAAGCCCGATCGCCTATTCTTCAACATCGATGAGCTGCAGAAAGAACATCCGGGGCATCGATCCTGGAGCGACCTCGCGGTCCGCAAAAACCGTGCCCACGCGAATATTATTTGCGGCTACGCTGCAGATGTTAAGCGTGTAGCAGGCGATCTCGGACACTACCACACAGATTTCGCCGAAATCTGGACCATCATGCGTGGCCAGCAAAGCTTCTCCATTGAAGGGCTCCAGCCATTCGTAGCCTCAGAAGGCGATATCGTTTATGCCCCGGCCAAGAGATGGCATCTTATCGAGGCCGCAGGGGAGGGGATGTCCTGCCGTCTCGCCATGACACCCTATCCTAACGGAAACCACTTGTATCAGCCACGGCAACAATAGTTGGAAGCCACCGCCTTCAGTGTGTGCGTGAGAACTCGACTCGGCAGGAGTCAGACTCCTTAGAGAACCCGTAGGAACTGGACGGGTGCCCCAGGTTCGCCAAAGCGTACCTGGGCTGAAAATGATATGTTTCGATTGCTTTTAGCTGATTGACTAACAAAAGGCTGTCGTGGGCTTCGCCCTCTTATTCGGCCCACGTACGCTGAGGCGAACGTGGGGCACCCGTCCAATTCCTAATGGGCTCTCTTAGGAGTCTGACTCCTACCGGGTTGAGTTCACACGCAAACACCTCAGCTCGCGCAGAGCGCGGTCAGTGCGCCCACAGAAGGCGCATCTTCCAGACGACGCACCATCTCCACAATGGCTTTGCCCTTGGCCGCCGGCCATTTCGCATAAGCAGCGCAATCGAGGAACTTGGCCGCGACCTCATCGTAGGACATCGGATTGGCCGGATTTCCCTTGGCCACATCGGCACGCCCGGAAATTACGCTACCGTCTTTGAGCTTTATCTCGATGATGGTCGTCATCTTGTTGTATCCGGCCGCCTCAGCAACCGGATCCACGCCGAAGTCGACCCGGCGGATCATCTCCTGAACCTCTGGACGGTTAACCACCTCGTCGGTAAATTCGGTCAAGCCGGCCTTCCCATAAAGCAGAAGTACAGCCATACAGAATTCCATGCTGAACTTAGCCGCGAGGCTATCTTTGGGACGGTGGTGAATCAGCGCGTTGGGGAAGTTTCGATTGGCGCCCACTCGGACCCGTTCCACCTGCTCGGCTACGATGTGGTGTTGCTGAATGAGAAGAAGCATCTCCGTCATACCGGGATGGGTAAGGGATCCAGAGGGAAAGGGTTTAATGGAGACCCCCGGCGAAACGAAGGTCCAGGGCTTGCCGAGCTTATCCATGATGGCCGCGGAATCGAACCCTCCGCCTTCCGCCTGGAAGAATCCCCGAGGGGCTTCCAGGATCTGGCTTGCGGCGGTCCACCCCAGCGCTGCAAAGTCCGCAGCAACGACTCCACTCTCGGCAGCCCGTCCTGCATGCAGCGGCTTGGTCATGGTGCCGAAGTTCTCGCGCAGGCCGGCGGCTTCGCTGGCCCCGATTCCGAGCGCCGTTAGAACGCGCGGCCGATCCAATCCATAGACCTTGACCGTGGCCGACGTGGCGCCAAGGGTACCAATGGTTCCGGTGCTATGGAATCCGTCTTCGTAGTGCCGCGGGGCAATTGCTTCTGCGATCTTGCACTCTACCTCCACCCCGACGTTATAGGCGAGCAGGAGATCTTTTCCAGTGATCGATTTGACCTCTCCAGCCGCCAGGGCCGCGGGAAGCACCGGCGCTGTGGGGTGAGTCAACAGTCCATAAACCCGATCCTCCGCCACGGCAAGCTGAGTATCGTCGTAATCGTCAGCGTGGATACCGACAGCATTAGCAAAGGCCGCAAAGCGCACTGGAGCTCTCAGCGATGAGCCAATCACAGTCGCCCCATGCCCCGCGCCCGATACAAAGCCATTGGACTTGAGGTAGGTCCGTACGATCTCGCCGGTCTGCGCGACCGATCCGCACAGTGCTAACCCTATGCCATCGAGAATCGACTTCTTGGCCAACTCGATAACCTCGGGTGGAAGATCCGGGTAACGTGTGTTGGTGATGAAGTCGGCCACGTAACTTGTTACCGGGGGCGGCTCCGGCGGCTTTCCGGACGTAGCCGCGAAGGCCTCCGCTAGGCCACGAAAGCTCCGTCCGCCACCGATGCAAAAGAGTGCTGATCCGATTACCTCGCGTCGCGTCATGGTGTCTTCAAACCTTTCGATGGCGGGTTGGATATCAACTCGGTCACAGTACACTGATCTGTCTTCATTTTCTATAACCTGAGGTAGGCCTTCGCTAGGAGACGTAATGAACAGGGTTCTGGTTCCAATGTTGCTCGCGTTGACTGTCTTGCTGGTCCCTCAAACTTACGCCCAATCCTGCTGCGAGCCGGCGGTGAAAGACTTCCCAAAGGTTGGGGGCAATCTCGGCAACCAGAATTATTCGTCCCTGGCCCAGGTGAATAAGGGCAACATCGCTGCACTGGGCGGCGCGTGGCACGACAACCTCGAGGGTGGATCGACAAAGGAGTTCCAACAGGCCACGGCCGTGGCTGTAAGTGGTGTTCTTTACATAGAGACAACCCAAGGCAAGGTCTTCGCCGTCGATGGAAAGACGGGCGAGATCAAGTGGACCTTCAATCCCGGCTACGGGACCCAGCTTCGCCGCGGAGTTGCAGTGGGCGGAGGGAAGGTCTTCACCAACATGGCGGACCACCGGGTGGTTGCGCTTGATCAGGCCACGGGCAAACTGATCTGGGAAAAGCAGCTCGACGAAGGGCCGGTCGGCACCCTGCGCAGCGCCGTCACCTACTACGATGGCCTCGTCTATTTCGGTACCTGTGACGGCGCGCGCGATGTTGGTATCGCTATGGACGCCAATACCGGGGACATCGTGTGGAAGTTCCACGCAGCTCCTGCGCCCGGTGAGTTTGGCCACGATACCTGGGGAGACGGCGATGCCTGGAAAACTGGCGGCGCTGCGCCCTGGATGCATCCGGCCATCGATCCGGAACTGGGGCTGCTCTATTGGACGTTTGGCAACGCGCGCGGTGGCGGCGCCGTAGACGGATCGAAGCGTCCTGGGCAGAACCTCTTTGCCGATTCGATCATCGCCTTCGACGCAAAAACCGGCCGCCGCGTTTGGTACTTTCAGTCGGTGCACCACGACATCTGGGACATGGATAACGTGATGGCCCCGGTGCTGATCGATTTACAAATCGATGGCAAACCGCGCAAGGCAGTGGTCTACGGCAGCAAGACCGGCATGTACTACATACTTGATCGCACCAATGGCAAGCCCCTTGGCCCGATCGACGAGCGGCCCGTGCCCCAGGAGCCTCTGCAGAAGACCTGGCCGACGCAGCCCTTCCCGGAGGGCGACACGCTGGTTCCTACGTGTCCTACCGCCACCGGCGCCGGTCAGCCTCCTCCGAACTTCAAATCGGGTTGCTTGTTCACACCACACCTTTACCAGCTGGTCGTTCAATCGCCGGGAACCGGAGGGGGAGCCGATTGGAGCGCGATCTCCTACGACCCGCGTACCCAGCTGATCTATACCGGGGCCGGCATTGTAAACACCGCCCATACGCTGGCGGACAAAGGAACGTTCTTCCGTCCCTTGGGTGAACAGCGCAGTGGTAAGATCGTCGCCTTCAACCCGGCTACTCACAAGATCGTCTGGCAGAGAGAGATGAAATGGGCTCTTGCCCACGGAAATGGAGTACTCACCACCGCGGGCGACGTTATGTTTGTTGGCCAGCCGGATGGTTTTCTCCTCGGCCTCGACATTAAGGATGGGCACGAACTGTGGCGGTTTCAAACCGGTGCGGGCGTTCACAGCAGCCCCATCAGCTATGAAATCGACGGAGAACAATACATCGCCGTTTTTGCCGGAGGCAGTCGTATCCCGTACAACTCACCGCGAGGAGACAATTTGTGGGCATTCAAACTGGGCGGACGGGTTGCACAAGCCGCGACGCCCACCCCGCCGTCGTTGAGACAACCCATCGATGCGGCAGCGGTCGACGGAGCGGCCGCTAAGAACACCGTGTACCTCGCGCGCTCCTGGTGGCAGGGGGTGCGGGGCGATGCTGAATCTCTCTACCCCAACTCCATGGCGCCGCAAAACATGCGCGTTCCGGTGGGAACGACGGTCACCTTCCTGAATCCATCTGGAAACACAACCGTGCATTGTGCAACCCAGTTTTACGAAGGCCTCTTCAATTCCGGCCCCTTGCAGCCCGGCCAATCGTTTACCTTTACTTTCACTCGACCGGGTGAGTATTTCTACAACGATTGCACATCGCCGGGCACCACCGGCAAGGTGGTCGTCTATTAAGTATTGATACGAAGCCCCTCAGGAGCCGAAATGATGGCCGCGTCGTTCACGGCCCAGGGCCGCCATGATCGATGCCAGCGTGAATACGCTGAGCGCGGTGAGCGCCATTGCCTTGGCGTAATCAGTTTTCTGGGCATAGACCGCCTCAATGTAGACCACTGAGCTGGCCAGCACGCCGGCGCTTTGGTAGGCGAATCCGGGCAGGAATGCACGCACGGAGTTGGGTGAAAGTTCTGAAAGGTGCGCCGGGATAACACCCCAGGCGCCTTGCACCATGAACTGCATGAGAAAAGCGCCTGCAACCAACAGTATTTGATTGGGCGCGAAAGCCCACAGGGGAATCAGGAGGATACCCAGGATAAAGGCCGTGATCATGGCCCTCCTACGCCCCCACCGATCCGAAAGATGCCCAACCACGATGCCGCCAATGATGGCCCCGACGCCGGAGAATGCGGTAATCGCCGACCGCCGCATCGGGCTGTAATGCCACTGTCGCTGCAGAAACGTGGGGTACATATCCTGCGTGCCGTGGGAGGCAAAAAGCATCATGGTCATGAAAGCGAGCAAATAGAGGAACAGCTTCCAATGGGAGAAGACTTCCCGGATATGCTCGCCCCAGCTTTGGCTCTTGCTCCTTTCCCAAACCTCCGATTCCTTTACCTTGAAGCGGATCAACCACACCAGCAGAAGCGCAGGAAGGCTGCCCAGGAAAAAGAGCGGCCGCCATCCCAGCCGCCCATAGAGGAAGAAGAAGCTGAGAGCGGCCAGTACATTTCCGGCGGCGTAACCCTCCTGGAGCAGACCTGAGAGCATACCTCGCCGGCCTGCGGGGGCCTTCTCCATTACCAGGGAGGCGCCTACTCCCCACTGGCCGCCCATGACCACGCCAAACAGCGCCCGCACAATCAACAGCGCGGTGTAGCTTGGCGCCAGGCCGGTCAGAATCTCGGCCACGGCAAAGAACCCGATGTTGATCATCAATGGTCGTCGCCGGCCATAGCGATCTGCCAGAATGCCGAATACGAACCCGCCGACCGGGCGGAAGGCCAGCGTCATCGTGATCACCAGAGCAATCTGCGCGTCGGACTTGTGAAAATCCCTGGCAATGGCCGTTAAGCAAAAAGTCACCAGAAAGAAGTCGAAGGCGTCCAGCAGCCAGCCGCAGAACCCGGCTACGACCGCCGCCCGGTGGCCACCCTTGGACGCGATCTGCTCCGGAGCTCGCAACACGTCCGTCTGTCCGCCTGAATTGGCATTCCCTGCCGGCATACCGAGTCCTCAGAGTAAGTAATCCAAAAGCTCGGCAAGCATAGCAGGCAAAACAGCGGGAACTCCTTAAGGGGAGGCTCGCAACATGTCAGTTACCGGTGCAATACGCCTCGTTACAGCGCACGCTACGTGTTACACGCATGTTGCTTACATAGGTCTCCTACCCAACTCTTGAAAAGACTTGCTACCGTTGTGCCGTTTCGAGGGGTCCCGTGCGGGTCTCTCGGGAGGGATCATGAGTCGTATTGTCAAAGGCTTGTTATTCATTGCGTTCAATTGTCTGATCTCCGCATATACCACTTCCCATCTATGGGCTCAGGCCACCGCCAATGCCAGCATCGTGGGCAGGGTCACCGACGCTGCGGGAGCCGCCCTTCCAAATGTGGCGGTCGCCGTGACCGGACCGGCGTTGCAGGTTCCGCAAATCAACGCCGTCTCTGACGCCGACGGCAACTATAAAGTAGTGGATCTACCCGCCCCTGCGGCTTACAACCTCACCTTCTCTCTGCAAGGCTTCGATACGTACGTGCAGCAAGGCCTGAACCTTAGCGTTGGCTTTACCGGGCGAGTGGATGTGGTCTTGAAAATTGGGACCGTCACGCAAACCGTAAATGTCACCGCCGCCAGTCCTGTCATCGATACCGTAAGCACAGCTGGACAAACGACGATCCCGGAACAAGAAGTGCAGAACATCCCCCGCGGCGCAAATCTACAGGAAATGGAACCCATGGTCGCCGGACTTAATCTGGAGGGCAAACCCGACGTCGGTGATAGCAACTTCGCCGCTCGCGCAACGACCTTAACCTATGGCATTCCGCTCGAAACAACCCTCGGGGTAGAAGGCATCGACAATACTGACGACAAATATGCTAATTCCTCCGTCTATCTGAACTACTATGCCGTGCAGGAGGCGGAGTTCAAGACCAGCGGGAACAATGCGGACGTGGCCTTTCCTGGCGTCGATCAGGTAGTCGTGATCAAATCGGGCTCCAACCAGTTTCACGGGAGCGCTCGCGGCGATTACGAGAATCCCAGCTGGCAGAGCAATAATCTCAATGCCACCCTCGAGGGCCCTCCCAGCCACCTCAAATTTAGCAATCCCCTGCGGAACGTTGGGTATTACGACTACGCTGCGGACATAGGCGGCCGTATCATTACCGATAAGCTTTGGTTCTATTTTGGCTTCAGCCGCCAGTACCTCGATCAGGAAAGCGTTGGATACGTCGGGGGCCCCGGTGTCATCGGTCCCGGCGCGTGTACGCCGGTCACGGCTTGGCTCGCAGCGCAATGCCCCACCGCCAGGCCGGCAACCATCTTCGCCAACTTGCCTGAGTACAACTGGAAGATGTCATACCAGATGAGTCCCAGCGTCAAAGTGCTCGGCACCTGGATGTGGGATGAGAAGGATATTCCCAACGATGCCGGATCGACTACCATCTCGTTGCCCGATAGCCTCTATGAGAAGCTTCCCTCCTGGACCTGGAAGGGCGAAGTACAGGTGGTCCGTCCCCGATGGCTGCTCGATATCTATGGTGGCGCCGGTGACGCGCATCCGCTGTACATTCCTCAGCCGGCAAGCGAAATTGCACAGTATGGCTTTACCCATGGAAGCGCTTTCGCCGGATCACCTTCCGAGGAGGATCTCTACAACCAGCTTTATACCGGCCCGAATTATGAAGTCTACATCCATATCTACGATCGCCATCAGCTGACCGGGGACTACAGTTATCTCCCCGCCAATCCCATATGGGGTGGCACCCATCAATTCAAGTTTGGATCGACGGAAACCTTCGAGTCGGGCGATACCAAGGTGCCGGTCGAATATCCGAGCGGAGATTACCTGTTAATCTTTGACAGTCCCAACGCACAAGCCACTACGCCGTCGCCTTACGAGATCACCGTCTTCAATTATCCTGTTTTTCCGCAGAACGAACTCCATAGTCAATCCGTCTATGCAATGGATAATTGGGTTATCAAACATATCTCTCTTAACCTGGGCGTTCGTGCCGAACGTTACCGTGCTTTCTACCCCAACCAGGTCACCACGGCCAACCAGTTCGCTGATGTCTTCCCCAAAACCACCATTCCCGACACCACCGTTCTGACGTGGTTCGACGTTGTCCCCAGGGCAGGTGCGGCGTGGGATATTAAGGGCAACGGGAAAACCGTGGTAAAAGGATCGTTTGGCATGTTCGGCGACACCATGGGCTTCCTCTACGCTAACCTGTATAACCCTGAAAGCGTGCAATCGCGGACTTATGATTGGAACGGTCCCTGCCAGGCCACGGCTCCCCTTGCCCCGGTCGAGTGGCAATGCGATGTAACACCTGCCACCCTGGCGAGCCTGCCTTCGCTGCCGCTTGTTACCCAAAGCGGAGGCATCAGCCAGGTGCTGAACCGAAATCTTAAACAGGACAAGACCTATGAGTACGTCGCCAAAGTCGAGCGCCAACTCATACCCAACCTCGCCTTTACCGCCGGTTATATTCGGCACTCCATTTATAACAACTACAATTCCACAACCAATGGGGGCTCCATTGCCCCCACTGAAACCTACACCACTGTTGGCGTTAACACCGGCATCGCGGTTGGGCATCCGTACGCCAGCTACAGCCTTCCCGCAACATTCAGTTACACTCTCAACGGCCAGGCGACTCCGGTCACCTTGTATACCTATCCCAAAGGCAACGGAACCACCAGCTATGAGCTCCTTAACAACCCGTCCGGCAGACCGGATGTATTCGACACCTTCGAAGTCGCATTAACCAGACTTTTCTCCAACAAATTTAGCGGCTCCACTTCCTTCTGGGTGACAAAAGATCACAGGTGGATCAATGGGCTGGCCGGCACAGGGGTCGGCAGCCCGAACGACGATCCCTATCCAATCGATAACACCTGGAACTGGGAGGCTCGTGCAGACGTTTATTACAATCTTCCCTGGAAGTTCAATGTCTCTTCTCTATTCCGCGCGACATCCGGAACCTATGGCCAGCTCATCGGGTCATTTTCCGGCACCGGCACCAATGGCCAGAAGCTGAATCAAGGAGGCGTAACGATGAGGTTAGGACCTTTTGGCCAGTACCAGGGGCCGTTTATCGAAGTATGGAACGCGAAGGGGGCTAGAACCTTCACCTTCCGCGACCGCTACAACATCGAAGGCCATATCGAGTACTTCAACATGCTGAATAGCAATGCTGCGGTCACTACCAGCTATTTGACCTCGACCTTCGGCGCTGTAACCGGGATCGTGTCGCCGCGTGTGCTCCGCCTTGGTGCGGTCTTCAGTTTCTAATTGTTGTCATCTTTGAGTTCAACACAAAAGGAGAAATCCATGGAACGTCGTAGTTTACTGAAGACTCTCTCTGCCGCTGCCGCTGTGGGAGCGGTCACGAACCTTGGAGGCGGCCGCATGCTTTCTGCCGAGGCCGCTGGTGGCGTCGTTAAGGCCATGGGCAACGGTGGCCCCCTTGCAGAAGCAAAAGACGCCGCCCGCAAGGGCATGCCCCCGTTAACAATCACGGACGTCAAAATCATTGCGACTGCCCCATCCAAGTCCAACTGGACCATCGTAAAGGTACAGACGAGCGAGCCCGGGCTTTATGGCCTTGGATCGGCGACCCACCAGGAAGTTCCCCAGGCCGCTCAGGCGTATATCGAAAAACGGCTGAAGCCATTTGTGATCGGCAAGAACTGCGACGAGATCGAAGACATTTGGCAATCTGCTTACGTACAGGAATATTTTCGCTCCGGGCCGGAAGGGAACAACGCGCTCAGCGGAATAGATGGTGCGCTGTGGGACATCCTGGGCAAGCGTCTTGGCGTTCCGGTGTATCAGCTCCTGGGCGGGAAAGTGCGAGCAGCAGTGCCGCTTTATGGTCACGCTGCTGCCTTGACGCAAAGTGAACTGAACGACCAGATACAAGCCTACATAGAGAAGGGTTATCAGGTCGTGCGCGTGCAGCTGGCCGTACCCGGATGGTCGGGTTATGGTGTGGGCGGCGCAAAAACCTCGGCCGCTGTGCAGGCGTTGCGGCCGGATGGCGTGGCGCCCTCGCCAGTCTTTGATGCCGGCCGCTATGTCACCACGACCATCAACATGTTTGAAGCGGTACGCGCGAAGTTTGGCTACGATGTCGGCCTGGTTCATGACGTGCATGAGCGTCCCGCCCCCAATCAATCCATCGAACTATGCCGCGCTGTCCAACAATACCGTCCGTTTTACATGGAAGATCCGCTCTCGCCTGAGGATGTGGGTTGGTTCCAGATCTTCCGCCAGGAGACCTCCGCGCCTCTGGCCATGGGTGAACTGTTTACCAACCGCAATGAGTGGCTGCCCCTGGTGGCGAACCGTTGGATTGATTTCATTCGCATCCATCAATCCGCGGTGGGCGGCCTAAACATGGCCAGAAAAGTAGCCCACTGCTGCGAGTTCTTCGATGTGCGCACGGCGTGGCATGGCCCGAATAACGTCGATCCGGTTGGTCACTGTTACAATTTGCATCTCGATCTGGCCACGCCAAACTTCGGGATTCAGGAAGAGACCTTCTTCGACGAAGCGACCCGCGAGGTGTTTCCGGGAACGCCTGCGATCCGCAAGGGTTACATATACTCGAACGATCAACCGGGGTTTGGCATCGACATCGACGAGAAAGCTGCTGCGAAATATCCTTACAAGACCGATTTTGAGGGCCGAGGAAACGACCGCATGCTCGACGGTACGATCGTAAGGCCCTAACGCAGCTCCCGGCTTAGCACATAGGTTGTTTCGGTGGGGACGTCATCCCGGAATTTAACCCTGAGTACCACCTGGTAATAGCGAGGCATCTTGCCCCCAGATGCCTCCTTCAATTTGGTCACCAACACCTTGGCCAGCGCTGGATCAGTGAACCACTGGACTGCGGCCACATAGCCGGCTGATCGGCTACTGGTAAAGCTCTCAACGTCGTTGTTGCGCAGCGGCCCGGGCACGTGGGTCACCAGGGCGTAAGCCAGACCTTCCTCCGTTGGCGCGGTGGAATATTTGTCCGTGAAAAGCGTTGGCTCGCCCGGTCTCGGGTGCACGTTGCGGATCCCTGACTCCAGCGGAACGAACTGCGGGTCGAGCGGCATACCATGAAGCTGCTCATCGAAGAAGAGGTTCTGAACTCCCACGAACAATACGTTGTTGTCGGCCAACTGCTGCCAGGAGAGCTGGCTGGTCTTGAGAATGGAAAAATTTTGCTCGCGCGGCCCAAGTAGCCTGCCCAGGAGGAAGGAAACACCCACCTCTCCATAGGCTGTGTAGTAGCGGCTGGGCTGTATGTCGGGGTTTTTCAAGGCGGCCCGAAGCGACGCCACAGCGGGCGAGCCGACCACGTCTTTCCATTGGTTCAGAGACTTGTCCCGATAATAAATTCCAGGCTCTGAATTCAGTTCCACAAAGAGTGGGTCTTCGATGGCCAGAATCAGTGGCTGTTTCGAATCGACAAAGGGTCTCCATAGCTCTTGCAGTTCAGGAGTCCAGCCGCCTAAAGAGGACCTGGTTCTGGCCGTCAAGTGCGACCAGTAAATGAACGCGCATGCGATGGCGATAGCCATTGCTAGGCCCACCCAAACCAAAGGACGAGATGAATACGGGGGCGCTTTCGGGCCAATCCTGTCTGGAAGAGTCACCACAGGCGGAGTCGGAACCGCGGCAGGGGAGGGAGGAGGTTCCAGCGTACAGCGTTGTTCGCAGGTTAGTTTGAACCGTCCCTTCGGCAAATCGATAATGAGTTCATCCGCTTTGCCTTCGGTCCGATAGTATTCCGCCAGCCTCTGCCGGAGCCTGCCGACCTGGATGCGCACCGCTGAATTTTGCCGCGGATCGTAGGAAGGATTCTTGCCCAGGCCATCGATTGCTACCGCGTATTCCTTCAATTGATCAGCTTCACCGGCCGCCGATTTTTCCGCTAGAAACCTTAAAAGTCGCCGCAAAACTTCTGAGCTGCGGAATTCATCGCTGTGGAGGATGCGCTCGACCTGCGAAAGCAATGCTTTGTCTTCGACCATGAGCATGAGAGCGGAAATAACACGCCGGCTTAAGCCCTGTCAATTCTATAAACCCGCCAGGCAATTCACGGCAACCGCCGGAGTCGGGAGCTAACTCTTGTGTTTTCTGCGCGCTACGGAGTCGCCGAGAGATGTCCTCCCCTGTTTATGCTCTGCATGCTCTCCGCCTAGCGAGCCCCAAAGAAGAGTATCTTCGCCCCCGGCTTCTCGAATGTTGCCTCGATCTTCGCGCGGCCGGCTGTGTCTTGTGTAACGGTGACTCCGCCGCTCACCCAATGCTCACCGGCCACTCTATGGCTGGTGATGTACTGGTATGTGCCCCGCTCTGTAGCAAAGATCACCACCGCTCCCCGGCCTGTAGCAGCGGAGATTTTTTCGTGAACCTCTGGGCTCGCGGAAATAACACCGCTGACCACAGGGTCACTTTCCGTTATATCGTCGCGGACCTGTTTGTACCTGGCGAGCGTGCTGCCAATAAAGGCGACTCCGGAGTCCGAAACACTCAGCAGATCACCCCATATTCCGTTTTGCCCCAAAATGAGCGACGCAACGTCCACCTCCTGCCATTGTTGCGGATCATCGGGAAAATAGTGGGTCAGAAATAAAGTGGATGGAATCCATTTATCGAAGGTCAAGGGTGAGCGCGCGATCCAGGTGCGCGCCGGCCCCTGGTGGAAAAACAGGTTTGAGTTCGTTCGCTCTAAATCGATAGGGATGTCGTAGTTTTGATAATAGGGCCCATTGTTGATCAGGAAGTACTTTCCTGAAGAAAGAAATGCCAGCCCCATAGCGCGCCCACCCTCGGTCACGTCAAAGTCCACAATCGCTCCGGGAACGGCGGTCGCAACTTTGTCTGCCACCCGGCTCATGTACTGGACGAGTTGGAATGCATAGGAGTCCGACCGCTCCTGCGCAGTGTTGCTTTCGTCACCGTGATTGTGATGAGGATCGTTGCATCCATACTGAGCAATCGCATCCCACTTGAAATAAGTGACGCCGACCTCTTTGGCCAGGCGGATCAGCTCGTCTGCGAAGGTGTCGGCGTATCCGCTGACCATGCACATCTTGTAGCTCTTCTCTGTCTCCCATACTTCCTGGGGCGGGGCTACTTGTCCATTCCAGGATCTGCGCCATTCAGGATGCTCGCGCACCACCCGGCTGGACGCAGCCGCGGTTGTAGGGCCAAACCATAGCCCAAGTTTCATGCCGTAGCCATCCAGTTTTTGCTTGACTGTTCGCAGGCCGTCCGGGAAGCGCTTGCTGCTGACAGTCCAGTCCCCGGTCTTCTCGTACCAGCCTGTATCCAGCACAAATACATCCACCCCCATGCGATGTGCCACGTCAATCTCTTTGAGGATGCGCTCTTCATTCATCGATTCCAGGTAGGGCTTGCCATTCCACCACTTGTTGCGTTCCTGAAAGTTCCAGGTGTTATAAAAAATGTAGGGTTTCCGCGTCGCTGAGTTCTGCGTCATGAACTTGAGCACAAACTGGCGATAGGTGGAAGCGAGTTGATCGATGCCGCCCTGCGTCGCCGCGGTCTCGATCCAAATGGTTTTAAAGGGATGCTCGCCATCCACCCTCTGGCCGGAGACATAGTTGCCCTTGACGGCAGCCAGGGAAACGCTTCGATCAGGGCTTAGCTGGTAGCGCAGAAATGCGTCCGGAACCTGGGAGCCGTGCTCGTACGCAAGCAGGAAGCTGCGATGGCCATCGCTGGCCGCAAGGATAGGCCCCATAAGGGCGCCGCTATCCGCAAAGTATCGATCTTCGATCGGCTGCTCGTAGAGCGTGTAACTGTGGGTCAATTGCGCAAAGTTCGAGAGCGTGACCTCTTCCGCCTGCGGTAGTTGCTTGAGAGAAGTTTGCAGGTAGGTGAGCTTGTTTGCGTCGCGGAGTCTTCGCAATTGATCCGCTGCAAGTATGTAGCGAAAGCGAATGACCGGAGTACTGTCATTGACCTGGAACTGAATCCGCAGCTGAAGGTGAGAGTCCTGCACCAGCGTGCCTGCAAAGATATATTCCGTTGCGCCATTGTCGAGATGGGTTGGAGTTCCAACTGGAGTGAAACGGCGGACCACCGCAGATATCTGCTTTCCATCGATGGAAAAAGTTGGCGGAGAAAAGTGGTAGGTGAAACCTTGCTGCCCATATTCCCAAAGACAGCCTGGTCCGCAGGAAAGGGAAATCCTCACCTGGCTGTTCTGGATGTTCGCTTGACCCATGGCGTGCAACGAAATGGCACACAACAACAAGCCGTAGAGCACTTTCATCCACCGCAAGTGCATATATGTCTCCACCATGATTACGAGTTAAGCCGAGTATTTTCTAGGAGCTGCGTCCCTGTTGATTGATGTGAGTCTGGATCCCGCCATTTGTCAAGGCGGTACGCCCTCCAGTTCCGGGTCGAGGGGGGGTGAAAGTGAGGTAGCCTATGACTATGGATATGCAAAGTCGTCCTGAACTTGAGGAGCTGGTAAGGCACGACATTGAGCGTGGCTACCGATCAATAGAGCACGCCGTTTCGCTCTTGCATGCTCACGCGTCCTGGGTTGCAGAAGACCGCGCGGAAGTGAAAGCGAGGCGTGCGCACGGACCGGCCGCTGAGCTGCTGGACGCGGAGTAGTCATCCCTCCCGCAGACGATGCTTCCGCGACTAGCTCCACGGCATGCGGGGCACGCCCGGTCGGGTGAGATGGCAAGGCGCCGAGCAATGGCAAGAATTCAAATCACCAAAACAGAATTGGTATGGCCCGGCAAGTACAACGAGGACGGCACGTTGACTCAACTGCCGCGGGTCAACCTGCCCTTTCAGGTGACCGAGGTCTTCAACCAAACCCAACCCACGCGCGAGACCGAATGGCGGAACAAGCTCATATGGGGTGACAACCTGCTCGTGATGGGGTCGTTGCTGGAAAAGTTCGCGGGTAAGGTCGACCTTATCTACATCGATCCCCCGTTTGCCACCGGTACAGATTTCTCCTTCACTGCGCAGATCGGCGAACACCAAACAACCGGGCAATCGGCCGCGGACGAGACTGCCTATCGGGACACATGGAAGATCGGAGTGGGCTCCTATCTGACCATGATGGCAGAACGTCTGCGACTGATCCGGGATCTGCTTTCTCCCAGCGGAAGCCTGTTCCTGCACTGCGACTGGCACGTGGGTCATCTGCTGCGCGCAACCGCCGACGAAGTATTCGGCGCGGAGAACTTCCTCAACGAGATCGTCTGGTATTACTACAACAAATTTCAAGGCAACGTAAAACGCTTTGCCTCCAATCACGATGTAGTGTTCTGGTATCGCAAGGGGACGTCGTACCAATTCAAGCCACAACTTGAGAAGCGGGCGGAAGGGAAAATTAAGCAGCTGGCCCGCCATTGGGACAAGGAGAAGGGAGCAATCGTCAACGCCAAGGGCGCAGACGGCAGAGTGATGTACCGCGAGACCGATGAGCGGACCGTGGACGATGTGTGGCGAATCTCGATGCTGCAGCCGGCTGACCGCACGGAGAACTGCGGGTTCCCCACCCAGAAGCCCGAGGCCCTGCTGCAGCGCATCGTACAAGCCGCGTCCTGCGAGGGCGATCTCGTAGCCGATTTTTTCTGCGGCTCCGGCACCATGCTTTCGGTCGCCGAGAAGCTCAACCGCCGCTGGATCGGCTGCGACCTCGGCCGCTGGGGCATTCACGCCACCAGAAAGCGCCTGCTCGGCATCAAGGAATGCAGGACCTTCGAGACCCTCATCCTAGGTAGGGATGAGCGCCGGCACTGGCAGGGAGCTACCTTCGGTGAGCACGGCCAAGGCGCGTACACCGAATTCCTGTTACAGCTCTACGGCGCCCAGCCGATGGCCGGCCGAGCCCACGTCCACGGACGTAAAAGCGATGCACTGGTGCACGTTGGACCTGTGGATACGCCCCGGACCACATCCGCGATCGACGCCGCCCTGGACGAATGCGCAATGTTGCAGCAGCGGGAGTTGCACGTACTCGGCTGGGAATGGGAAACCGGGCGATGCGATCTGATCGTCGAAAGCGCCCGTAAAAAGGGAATCAAGCTTCTTCTCTTGCAGATCCCGCGAGAGGTGATGGAGCAGGAGGCGGCCGGCAAAGGCGATGTGCGCTTTTTCCCCCTGGCCTATATGGAAGCGGAGATCAAGCAGCCGGACCATCTCACCGTGCAAGTGGCGCTCAGCGACTTCGTGATTCTACATCCCGAGCTACTTCCCGAGGACGTGCGCGGCAGGGTGAAGACGTGGTCCGACTACATTGACTACTGGGCGGTGGACTGGGATTTTCAGGATGCTGTCTTTATGCAGGGTTGGGCGGCCTACCGAACCCGCAAAGAGAGAAAGCTCCCCCTCGTCTCCGGCATGCACTCGTACGAAGAAGCGGGGAATTACACAATCCTCGTACGAGCGATCGATATTTTCGGCAACGAAACGAATCAGGCTCTGCCGGTGGAACTCAGGCGCCGTAATGCCGACCCTCTTCGGTTGGCGATTCCCACGGGTACGTCTGCAGGGGCGTAAAGGTCCGTTGGAAGAACGCGTCGTCCACTACGTAGGTTTCGCCGTTCTCGCCCTTCACGATCCAGTCGCCTTTTGACACATTGCAGAAGCCGGTGTCGGTGGCGATCGTTTTGCCTTGTTCGCACTGCGTAGCATCTACGACGAGCGGTCTAAGGGTACGGAATGTACTCATCAAGTCCTCCATTGGCTACAACAGCCAATGTCTCTATGAGAGGACTTTTTTTATAAGGATTGCGATGCGGAGTTGTTAGGGATTTGTAAAGACCGGTCAGAAGCCGTAGTTCTTCTTCCGTAGCGCATTCTTATACCGGTCACGCGCCTTTTTTGCCACAGCTTCGGCATCATGGGCGGTGAAGCCGGCCGCATCCCATTTTTCCATCTCAACCATGGAGTGGTCGTCGTTGGCTAACGCCTCTTCGGCGCGAAGCGCGTTTACCCAGTTGTCGATAGCCCGCCGGTAATCACTCAGAAGTTGGTCGAAATTTGTGTCTTCCATGTGCAGTGAATCTATGGCAGCGTATGGGCGCAGTCAATGGGACTGCCATGCGATTCACGAAAGATTGACACACAGCCGCATCGGATGCCCAAGCGGGATTATTCCGAAGTGAATGTCCCGGCCGGCAGACCAGCACGATTGTAGAGGAAGGTCGTCACCACCCCCGACCAGTCATAACGCACGAATCGAGGAAAGGCGATCTTGGGAGACGAGACCAGGACCGTATCGCTCTCTCCGATTTTTTCGATCTTTGCCGTGGCCGGCATGAAGTTATGGTCGTCTCCAGCCAGTTCAAACCCGCCCACCTCCTGACCATGTGTGGTGAGTCCTTCGCCATGCGTGAACCATACGCGCATCGCGTTGGGCTCGGTGGTGGCCTGAAGAAATTCCGGCGAGCTGTATTCGATCTTTTCCCCATACACAGTGGCCCGAGCGGCGAGCGCCAGGCGCTTGCCAACAGTTTGCTTGTCAGGTGGATGAACGTTGTCCGGGGTGCCCACATCGAGCGTGACCGCCATGCCGGTATTACGTAAGACGAGGGTGCGTCGCTGGGCATCCCGGACCAGCGGCCAACCGGCGGCGGTCGAATTGAAACTGGAGATCTGCACGAAGAAGAAGGGGAAGTCCCCTTCTCCCCATTGATGTCTCCAGTCGGAGATGAGCGTGGAAAAAACTCGAAAATAATAAGGTGCTCGTTTGGCGTCGCTGTCGGTCTCACCCTGATACCAGAGAACACCTTTGATGGTGAAGCGCGTATAGGGCGCGATCATGGCGTTGAACAGGGTTCCCGGTGCCCAGGCTCCTCCGTGATCGTTCGCGATCCGTGGGTGAGTTACAGGCGGCTTTCCTTCTGCCTGCAGAGCGGCGTCTTCGCGCGCATTATTGGCGCGGATCTGGTCGGCCCTGCCCTGGTCCTGGGCGATCGTTCCCGCATCTTCAAAGACTGACGTGAGATTAGCGCTCGCCAGCGCCTGGGGGCTGATCCAGGAGTGCGCAGGTGTACCCCCCCAGCTGGTGTCGATAAGCCCAACGGGAACGTTTTCGTGCTCCGAGATCTCACGGCCAAAAAAGTAAGCGACTGCGGAGAAGTGCCGCGCGGTATCCGGTGTGCATTCCGTCCATGCGTCCGAAGCTTCGTTCAGCGGGACGGTGGATGTTGCTCTTTTCTGTATAAGTAGGCGAATCCGCGGATGGTTGGCGGCGGCTATCTCCTTCTCCCCGTCCTTGAGCGGTGCGGGGGCGGTGCCGGTAAAGCCGGCCAGGGGAAACTCCATATTCGACTGTCCTGAAGCCAGCCACACGTCGCCAACCAGAATGTCCTTACGCTCCAATGGAGTCGGGGTGGAGTCGCCGCTTACCGTCAGCGTGTAGGGCCCGCCGGCAGACTCCGGCTTGAGCCACGCTTCCCAATAGCCAATTGGATCGGTCTGCGTGGTGACGGTCTGGTCATGGAAGCGGACGGTGACGTTTTCCCCACCGTAACCCCAACCCCAGATTCGGACCGGGCGGTCACGTTGCAGCACCGCATGATCAGAGAAGAGGTTCGGTAACTGCACTGCCGCCGCAGCAGTCAGCGGAAGTGCAAGCAAACAGACCGTATAGGCCAACAGAAGACGCAAAGCACGCATGGTTACCCTCCGGCAGAAGCCAAGCGAAAGTTATCGCAACGCCCTTGCCACAATACCTGCCGTCCTGCGCACCCTGCAAATCGACCAGCATCGGCAAACCACTACCAATCAATGAGATGCTGGCTGTCTTCCACCACCACAACTTCATACTTTTCCAACATGGGCAGCAGGACGTTTTCCAGTTCCTCTTTCCACAGCGCGCTTTCATAGAACTGTGCTTTCATCGGCTCGCGCGACGGAAGGTCAGGAAAGCCCCGCATAAAGAAAAAAGTGTCGGGATCTTCGATGGAATTAAAGGGACCCAATATTTTCATTCCGATTTCTCTGTGCGCCGGAATGCTTTTGGAGTGAAATATCTCCAGAAAGCGGGATCGCATGCCCGGCGTGGTTTTGTACGTCCGCATTTCGATGATCATTTTGACAACCTCTTTGGGTGCGGTGGTTTGCAGTCCGATTACCTTTGGAACTTCAGGCTTGCACCATTCTGGTAGCAATCCCGATTTCGGGCATGCCTTTTGATGACCCGAATAGATATTCACACCTTGCCTTAGCAGGTGGTGTATCTTGTCTCACACGAAAGCAGTGGACCAGGGGGATGTCGCAAAACAGGGAATGACCTAACCGGAATGTTGTGACAAATCTCGGGGTTCTAACGCTCGCACGAGCCATGTTCAAGATTGGTTTTGTTTTAAATCGTGGTTGCCCCAGGTCTCGAAGTTTCCCCGAGAGGCGTATGCCGTGAAGTCTGCAACCTGTTTGTCCGCTCTTCTTTCCGTCGGCATTTTCTGCCAGTGCTCAGTCTCCTGGGCGCAGGGGAACGGCGCCGGTCGTCCCACTCCCTCCCACTCGCAGTCCTCGGCCACCAAGCCTGCACACCCCATAGCGCACCCGTCTCCACAGCAGACCACGGTCGTCATTCCCGGACCCCTGCGCTCTTTCCTGCGCATGGCCGGTATCAGCCAGCAAATATCCAACGAGGATGTATTGCCGCTGCTCGCCCGCAATGCATTCGCCACTGGCTATCTGAACGGCGTGCCGACGGAGTATTTGCGCCTGGTTGACCGCTATCTTCACCAGGCGCGGGAACTTGAGATGCTGGCCGGATCAAGCGGCACGATCCGCGTTGCCAACTGCGCGGAGGCGGAGCCGTTGTTGAGCATCCTCGGCTACCACGCGCGACCAGGTTGCGGGCAAAAGGACTCCATCCTGATGACCGCGGATCCGGAACGCGCCTTCCTCACCACGGATTCCGGTTTTCCTCTGACCGCACTGGAAGAGGCGCTCGAGAAAGGGACGACATTTACTTACGCTTTCCCGAGTTCCCGCGTTCCCGTGCTCTTTAACGAAAACGACTGGCGGGCGCTCAGCAGTGCTAAGAGCAGGGGCGCGCAATCGCTGGTGGATATCCTGCTCCACGAGCCGGCCGTCGATCGCCTGTACTGGGCGCTTGCCAATAGCGATACGCAAACCAGGAATGCGCTCGCGCGCTCGCCCGGCTTGGCGAGACTTCTGCCGTATGGCCCAGTTCTAGACTTCTACGGCACCCAGATCTGCATCCGCGGCGGCCGGGTAGTCGTCCCCGGAGGCCCCTCCGCCGAAGCCGCTTGGCGGGAGCTGACCGGCGCCAGCCCCAGGTCGCCGGGGGACTTTGTCCTCAGTTTGGTCGGTACAGATAACGGTTGGTTGGCTGTCTATTTCGATACCCTGTCGCGGGTCAATGCTTCCCAGCAGGCATACTTGACTGCATCTCCGCGGCTGAAGCATCTCTATGATGCGTTTCGCGAGCCGGAACCGAATGCCTACCCCGCCAGGGCAGTTTTCCGTAAGGCTCCCGCGCTGCTGATGCTGTTTACACGCCTGCAAGTGGGACCGGACGGGGAACCCCGCATCCCCGGTAACCTCGAGGTCTGGAAGCAGATCCTGGCCCAGAAAACGGACTCAAAAGTCACCCATGAGGAGGGCAAACGCGGGCGTTCATTCAAGCATCCCGAGCAACTGCTCGAAGCCATGGCTGCGCTGTCTCGCGTCGATACCGACCAGGGTCCGCTGCAGATTTATCTCATGCTGAATGAAGTGGACCGGCGGCGTGCGGCCGATAAGCGCCTGAGCCCGGATACGGTGCTTCTCCTGGCCACCAAGTTCTCTGAGCTGAGCGACTGGTACCTGGTATTTTCTGAATTTCCCGACCTGAACGATGCCTCGATCGCGCAGTTCGTAAAGGTGGCCGACACCATTGACGCCATCCACGACCACAGCCTGCGCGGAAATGCCATGGGCGTCTTTCAGGCCAACCTGGGACTCTGGCAAATCCTTGCTCGCCAGGGAGAGGTTCGTGACGCGGATCTGAACCAATCCTGGCAGCAGGCCATTGCACCCTTCTCGGCCATTAATTCTTCCGCCCAGCTCTTTGACGCCGGCCACGCATCGCTGGGAACCCTGATGCTGGCGGCCAGCGGCAAATCCAGCCTCTCTCAGGACGAATTCGTTGAGTTGCTGGCAGGGCCGCCCCAGCAGTCGCCCGAAGGTCAACGCATCCGCGAGGAGCTGGCTGGCAGGATACGGGCGGTGCTCGACGATCAGCGCCTGGTGTCGCTGGACACGTTATTCACACTTGGTGATGGACTTACGCGCATGGCGCAGGGATCGCCGGCGGGATCCAACTTAGTACCCCTGGCCAATCAACTCAAGGAATTCGAGCTGCCCCGCCCCATCTTTACCGAAAGTGAGAAGACAGAATGGGCGCCCGGAGTCTACGCCAACCGTCATAGCGAGCTGCAGGTTCATGTTGATATTACCAAAGTAATAAAAACACCTGGTTCGCGTCCCCAACTGGAAGCCGCCCGTGGCCAACTTACCCCGTTTCTCCGGGACTCTCTGGTTGGTCTGAATTACGCCTACTACGAGCCGCCCGGCGCTCAGCTGCTGCATAACAATCCGCTCTTTGTGCGTTCCCACGACTTTTCGGGAGAAACCATCATGGGCGTGACCCAGCTGTGGCAGGCTTCTGAGCTGTTTAACCAGGGATCGCCGGCCGGTGGAGGCGCCTATCTGGTGGGCTCGCTGGCCGAGTTGCCCTATGTACTGGCGACCACCGAGGAGGACTTCATTGCTCCCAAAAACGTCCAGGCCCTGATCTGGAAGGAGGTAACGGCGGACCTGCTGGTCAGCGCGACTCTGCCCCGCTGGTGGAGTGTGTCCAGCAACGAACTCCATGCCGTTGCCCTCTATCAGCGCTCCGGGGAAGAGCTTGTCACTGCTGCGGCGGCGGACCCGGAACTGCGCGGCAAAGTGACCGGCATTCTCTCTGAACGTCTGCCGCCGCAGCGGCTGGGGCAATTGGAGCAGGCCCTTGCTGCCGGAGACGCCGGCGCCAGCTTGTCTCGCGTCACCCCGGCGGATACTTTTCATCTGGCCGCGGAGTTTCGCCATAATTTTCCCCAGGAGACCGCATCCTGGGGAAAGGCGGGCGCAGAATTGGACACGCTCAGCCAGCAATCTCCGGCCGAAGTCAGCCTGCAGCGTATCTCCCGGGACTTTGGCACCCCCCATCCAGTGATGGCCCAGAACTTTGCTTGCGAGCTCTTGAACGTGCCCCCGTTCCCCGCCTTCGGCGGCAGTTCCAGCCGCTTGTTGGGGGAGTCGTGGGACTCGACCAACCTGTATTGGGCGCGGCTCGCGGATGAGAAGGGTTACCCGCCGGTCACGCTCAATCGCCTGGTCCCCGAGTTGACCCGCCACATGGTGGCAAACATCTTCGCCACCGATATTGAGGACTGGCTGGCGCTGACGCGCGCCATGAAGGAGACCGGCGAAGAGTTCCGTCAGGGCAAGATCGTTTTACCTCAACTGGCGCAAACCGCTGCCTCCTCCAACCAGGAAATGGGTGTGCAGCAGGATCAGTTTCCAGCAAACTCGGCCGCGGCCGGACACCAATAAACCGGATACAGGACACACAATGGCAAAGCGATTTCTTCTTCTCCTTCCCATCGCAGTCGGTTTCTTGTTCCTCGGCGGCCGTGTAACCGGCGCCCAGGATGACACCACCAACATCCGCGTCAATGTGGACCTGGTGCAGTTAAACGTCGCCGTGACTGATAGCAAAGGCAACTACATTTCGGGCCTGGGCCCGGAGAACTTTGCCATCACCGAAGACAAGATCCCGGAAAGAATCGCCACCTTTGAAGAAGGCAACGAGCCTGCGCGACAGGTACTTCAGCAGCCGCCGAATGCGGCTCCTGGCAAACCAGGCGCACCCAGCCAGCCACCGGGTACGAAGATAAAACCGGCCCTGGCGACTGCGCCGCCGCCGGAGAAAGCCCATGCCGCTGGCATCGGTGACGATCCTGCGACCTTGCCCTCCCGGGTCGCAGGCGCCAACGTGTTTGTTCTTTTCGATACCAGCAACTACATGTACCGGGGCTTTGTCTTCGCGCAGGATGCCATCACCGATTTTGTTCGCTCCCTGGAAGCCGCGAACAAGGTGGCCTTTTATTCGTACAGCCGCGACCTTTCCCGTAATTCCGCCCTTACTTCTGATCGGGCGCAGGTACTGCGCGGGGTGCGCAGCACAGTTGCCGGCGACGATGCCGCGCTCTATAACTGCCTGTTGATGACCGTCGAGGACGCCGCCCGCTACACCGGACGGAAAGTGGTCGTGGTCTTCTCCAATGGTCCTGACAACGCCAGCCTGGTGCCGCCGGAAGATGTAGCGGAACTCGCCCAATCCACGGGCACGATCATCTACATGATCAGCACCCGGGAGGCGCAGTTGGAGCCCATCTCGACTGCCGTCTTCGAGCGCATGAGCAAGGCCACGGGTGGCAAGGCCTATTTCGCCCGCAGCTGGAACGATGAAAAGAAGGCCTTCGCCTTTATCCAGGAGGACCTGGCGCACCTCTACGCGCTCAGCTACTATCCCCAGCCCAACCCCAGCACCGGATGGCGGGCCATCACTGTCAAGCTGGTTGGAAAGGATGTGCAGAAGTACCACGTGCGGACCCGTGCCGGATACCGCCTGCAGCAGGTCCACTCTGCGGCCCAGAACGCCGACCTGGAAGCGGAATCTGTACAGAAGTAGTAGCGACTGCGGCTAAGGCTTGAGCCCTGTGCTGACGGTGAGTTTTTCTACACACCCAGCCTGTTCCTCAGTCGCTGGTCCGCTATTGAGGGAGTCGCTGCAGGCGAATAACTTCGGTTCGTTCATAACCGAGGTAGCGGCCTGCTCCAGGGTTACATTGCCCGCTTCGGGGTGAAACTTGGAACGTTTGTCGTCTTGCTGAAGCGATACGCTTTTGAACAGCAGGGCGTTGCCTTCCAGGTGGACGTGGATTGCCGTCAATTCCCAAAGCGATGGCCCGACCTGTTGCTGTTCCAGGGCAAACGAGCTACGTTCCTTCAATCTCCCCAGCAGCCCTCCTCCGAAGGTGACATCGTGCATGAGGTGGCCCTTGACTTTGCAGATGCGATGTTGCTGGTTATCGACCACCAGGTCACCGGTCATGCTGCTGAAGACGCGAGCCTCGCGGGTCGGCGGATGGAAGTTCGGCGCGGGGTCAAAGTGCAGTGAGGTAGTAGTTGCGGTTGCTCCTGTTTGTGTCCAGATAAAGGCCTCGGGCAGAAGCTTGAGCAGGTCATCGATCTGCTTACTATCGTGGTTGTCTTCCTCGATCTGCTTCTTCTGGGCTCGGCTGTCGTGCAGATATTTTTGAATGAGTTCCCGTTGTTCGCTCTCCGGCAGCTGTCGTGCGTCTCGTTCCAGAACCCGTTCGACGTTGCCCTGTTGGGTGGCTGCCACCCACTGCAGAACATGTTCTTTGGGTTTATCGCTCTCTTCCAGGTAAATCCAGTTTGAGTGGTCGTTCTGGTCTGCTGTCCGTTCGGCGTTAACCGCCTGTTGGATGATCTGTTGCGGGGTTTGTGCCTGCCCCGTAGAGAATCCGAGCGCGAGTATCCCCACCCAGAAACAGTGCGCTTTTCCTTTGCCCATTTTTCAACAGCCTTTGTCGGTAAACGTATGGGCTTTTGATGCCCGAGCTCTGCCGAACGGTTCGGCAGAAAAACCGGTGTCACCCACTCCTTACTGCTTTGGACGGCATCCCAGCAAATAAGGGGGTGTCGAATGGTCGCAAAAATCTCCAGTAGCAGTGGATCTCACGGCAATTCCAGGGGAAAGGCCAAGTGGTCGGCAGGGGTGGACACAGATTCCACCCATCCGCGTTCCGGTTTGTTTAACCAGGATGCGAAGACCATCGCACGCGAGCTCGCGTCCAGGAAAGTATCTCCCAAGGGACCTTCGTCCGGAATGCGGATGCTGACGTTCTACATCAATCGCGCTGGCAAAAACCTACCGGCGGAGCGGCTGCAGGTACTCGAAAATGCCAAGCATCTTCTACACGAGCGAATCGCGGCCGCCAGAAATGCCGAATGAGCCGTGGTTACCATGATCCGGCAGCGAATGCTGGGTGCCCCACTTGCCCCGATTTCCTGTGGAGGCTTGTGGCGTTGATACACTTCATGCGCCTTTCCTTAATGAAAGGCGCACGCGCGGACCTCTCTAGCACAGCGTGGCAGGAAATCGGGGTCAAGCCCGATTTTGTCTGCCCCGGCGTGCCGTGGGGCTTGAGTGGGATACCACAGCACTCAAATTATTCAACAACTTGCGGCTAAAGATGCTTGCCCCTAGGTCGCCGCTCCTGACCGTACCCTACCTTCAGAGAAGATCCGGTATGCGGAGAAACCCGCCCGGGTTTGTCACGCTATCCGACCAACCCGTAACCACATTGAAATTGTTAATGGCGACCGACGTCGTACTGTCGGCTCCGGGAACCGCGAAGCCCGAGACAACGCCTTGAGGAGACCGTATAAAGCCGTACATGTATTCCTCCGGGCCTGGGGGTCCGGTTGCGATGGTCGTATAGGAGCCCGTGATGAAGCCCTCCTCATTAAGCCCCATAAATAGTGTGTAGAGCACTCCCACTCCCGGCATGCTGAAGGGAACGATCGTTCCGTCCGGTCGGCGCACAAACCCCTGAAAGACTCCGATGGGTGGGCTGTACCAGCCAATGATGGTTCCGGCCCGATTGATGGCTAATGGAACAATGCCTGTGGCGTATGTGAAGGTGGTAATCATCCCGCCGGGCGACCGCACGAACCCACCTACCTGGGTGTCGCCATCGTAGTAGTAAACTCCTGTGACTTCTCCTAAATCGTTGATGCCCCATGGGAACACGTAGTCGCTCCCGGGGATGGTGAATGTGGTGAGGGCTCCATCGCTTGCTCGCACATAAGCCTGCGCCGGAGGAGCCGAATTTGTGGTCGAATAGATGCCGACGACGGTTCCTTTATTGTTGATGCCTCTCACATCCGTGAAACCGCCGGTCCCGCCAGGATTAAATTTGGTGATTGAGCCGTTGGCAGACCGTATAAACCCTCGACCCTCACCTGGAACATCCTGGTAGACTCCGGCAATTTCCCCAACAGCATTGATTTGCAGCTCGCCCGTGTAGACCTTACCCACGTCAAATGTGGTGAGTTGTCCATATGCGGTCCGCACAAAGCCACCTGTGAGGAGCCCGTCTGCCGAGCCGTAAGAGCCGGTGATCACAAGAGAGTCGTTGATGCTGGAGGGGTTCGTCACGGCGGCCCCGGGGACCTGGAAATAGACAAAATGATACGTGGTTAGGTGGTCGCAGTCTGGTTTGGGATGCTGGCTCAGACCTAGTGTGGGGCAAAGCAGACACGCTAGAGAGATAAGACTACAGCGAATCGCAGACATCCGGCAGCGTATACGGCAAATCGGAGCACTAGCGGGCATGATGTGGTTTGCGCCCGTACCAGAAAAGAGGCCTTCCCACCGCCTCTTTTGGGGCGCGCACTTCTGCGGTTATCGACCAAACAACAGAACTTCATGAAGGGACGTACCGCTAGTGTCCTTTGAAGGCCACAGTTACTTATCAAGGGGCCTTAGTTCATCTCAGGTCATGTGGTTTCGATCTTGACAATCTGTTCCCGCAACGCCGAGGCTTTGGCGAGAAGAGCGTCAGCCTTCTGCCGAGCGGCATCATACTGTGGATGATTCTTGAGTATCACCGCGATGTTCGACGCTTGCCTGCCTTGCTGCTCTGCCAAGCCTTCTTCGCGTCTAAGCCGTTGGAGGGTTTGCGAATCGGTCACCATGTGATTTTCTCTTTCCGCGTCATTCTCGCTCCCTTCCTGCAAATCGACAGAGTCGGTCTGCGTATTCAGGAGCTGTAGCGAGAGACGCTTTACAGTCGTGTTATTTGCATCGGCTGCATGCTGGAGATGGTGACTGGTGAATCTGCGCCCAAAGCACCATAGTAAGGTGTAAACCCATGCCTTAACGAATCGCGGGGATATTTTGCCGCAACGCTCTATCCGAAAGCTGCGTCGATCAACTGCTGCACGGAACGGCTGGATTTCCAAGACTTCATTTGGCGCTCTCGCCGACGAGCTTCTGGCAGTGTTGCGTAATGTTCGCAATAGGCCAAGGTCCATGGCCCACGGTCCCTGGTATACGGGCTATGGCCACGCTGGTGTTCCGCGAGCCGCTGATCCAGATGCAGCGCGGAGCCAATATAGAATTTCCCCGTGGATTGGCTTTTGAGAATGTATGTGGTGGGCATTTCCGGAAATATGGTACTCCCGGCGCGCCGGGACGCTCGGTATCTGCTTTTATTCGAAATGGTAGGCACGAGGAGACTCGAACTCCTGACCTCTACCGTGTCAAATCCTCAACCCGAGAAAGATGAGGCGATACCGAGGAAGCGGGAGGGACACTGAACGCCCGCATTCACGAGTGTTTGGCGCGGTTTTCGGTTTGGCACTCCACCCCCAGCGACCCTGAGCGACACCCACCGATACCGGCAGGGATGCCCTAGTTACGACACAAAGAACGACACAAATCTTCAGTTGCCTGCGCGACCAGACCCAGGGAGCTGATAAGGGGGTGGGGGTACCTCGAAACCCGCCCTGCCAAAATCGTGCCCCCACACGGCGACTTTTATTGATTTTTGATTTTCGGGATCTACGGGAAAATGCGAAGATTGCGCCTTTTGTTCGCCCTTCCTTGGTAGATGTTTCCGGGTCTGAAATCCGGAGGTGCTTACCTCTGGGCCACCTCCTTGAATCGCTCGATGGAGCCTCCGAAAAGTCCAGAGCGGATGGGTTGCTGGGCTTCTCCGGTTTTTCCTGCCTCTTCGAGCAGCGGAATAATCGACAGTATTCGCGTCACTGAGGCACTGCACTCAACCCCGTCGGAGGGGACGGGGCGGGGGGGCTTGCGGAGGCGCCTGCCGCGGCAGCGCACGACGCCGTCGTGCCGGGGCTATTGCTTTGCGTACCAACGATCCATTTATCAAAAGATAAGTTGCCCGTCTTAAAGCCCGGTGGTACACACGACAGGCGCGATCCCTGGCCCCATAGAAGCTGCCCCAGGAGGCGACGTTAAATGAACAAACTATGGTTGCTGTTCTGTGCCTTGGTGCCTCTCGTTGCCAACGCTCAACTCGCTCCTAACTACCACCGTGGTTCGCTATCTTCTGACAGCAGTTCATCGGAAACCGCGCGGTGTATCGGGTCTATCAGGATTTCGTGATCGAGGGCGACCCATATGCCTACCTGGCCCAAGAACATCTCAAATTCCGCCGGTCAAAGGGACTGCGCTTTGTGCTCTGGCGAAGGTATTGTTTTAGCGCGTCCTGGAGGCCGTGGGCACGCGAACGATCTCGCGGAGTATGAGCCGTCCTGAGTGCTATCCGCAATAAGGGGCCACGGAATAACCAATTTTGGGAGGTTTCAATGAAACTCTTACTGCCTGTTTCTCTACTTTTGCTCACTGGATGCGGCGGAATGATGTCTGCACCGCCAACTTCCACCAGCCAGCAACCCAACTACGCACGCCGGCCCGCTGCAGTCGCAAACCCCGCAGTCGTCATCATTGGCGACAGCGTCGTGAATGCATGGTGCTCGGCCGCATTGCTTGCACAAAACCCAACATGGGCCTGCCAGGCTCTCCTGCCGGCGTAAGAGAGGAAACCACCGCCGAAGTGCTGGCGCGCTTCCATGCAGCCATTGCGCTCCAGCCCAAGGTAATCGCAATCGAAGCCGGCGTCTGGGATATAGAAGAGTTCGACACGCTTGAAAATATAGGCTTGGATCCGTGTGACGCCGGGGCGCCCAACTCCTGTCAGAACATCCAGCAGATGGCGGAGGATGCCGAGCAAGCTGGGATCTACGTCCTAGTGTGTACGATCCCTCCCTGGGGTGGTGGCCCGCTTGCTGCTAGTTATGATTCCGGTGACAGCGCCGAGGAGGATCTGCAGCACGGAGCGGACATAGGGTACTTAAACCAGAGCATTACCTCTGCGCAGTACTTTAAAGGCGCGGCGGTCGATATGTATTCTCTGCTGGCGGTGAATGCGCTAGGCAGTGAACATGGGTTGGATCCTGCAACCGATACGTACATTTCGGCGGATACTGCGGACGGTGTGGATCCAAACACGGCCGGCGGGCAGGTGATGACGCAGGCATTTCAGAAAGCACTTTCAAGTTTGAATGCTCAACTGAGCAAAGAGCGAGGTGAATCACATTGACAAACTTTGCCAGCAATAGGGGTCTTTGCAGATTGAGAGAGTACCACCAGGAATACGTCGCGCTGCAGTAGCATGACGATCCATCACGGGGTCTTCGCCCAATCCATTCGACCCGCGCAGGGAAACGGCACGCCGTCATGCCAGGAAAAGCTCTGTTCACTTTACAAATCTCAAATTTCTGTCGCCATGAGAGCACATACGCCAGTGCTGTAGGGTTCCGCGTCGCCTGGTATTTCGCGTCGTGTGCGCTCAATAGTTGCGCTTACATCCGCCGGCCCCGCTGTGCATCTCCTCTTGTGCGAGTTGATAAAGAGCGAACGGCTTTGAAATTTGTGGGTCGTGGCAACGACAGTCACGAATTCCCTAACTTATGTTCCCCATCTTATCCAGCGGCGGACCCGATCATACAACGTCGAACACGCCGTTTTCTCGTAGGTTACGGAGGCATCCCTCACGGTGAGACAGTCACATTGATCGTCGTCAATTTGTAGCAGGTTGGGTGCACGCCGATCCTCCCCGGTCCACCAGAGACTGAAGATCGAGGTCGGGAGGGTCAAATTGACAGCGCTTTCGAGATTGAGTAGGAAGAATTTCCTCCAAGGGTGGTTCCGGCTGTACGCCATGAGGATCTGCCCGATGCCCAAGAGTGAGAACTCGTACCCGCTCTTGTTGTACCAAAAGCTCTGGACCGGGATGATCCAAGGATCACGCCAGCATTCGACCGCGCGTAAGTAGCGGCGCAATTCCAAGACGGTTACGGGATCATGCCCTTCCCAGGTCTTGTCATCTCTGAAAGGCCAGGTGGCATTCTCGTATCGAGGGTCAGGTTCTGGCCGCTCACTACTGAGCACCAAGGAATCCTCGAAAGGGTTATTTCCAGTGGGCCACAAACATTTGCCTGGCAGAACAGCGGCCCATCGAAGTTCATCCCAACCATTGTCCGACTGCAACATAACTTGCGCATCTGGCGGCGACACATCGAGACAACGGCTAAGAAGCCGAAATGAGTCCCCTGGCGTGACCCTCCGCGAGCTGACTTCTGCCCGGCTCGCCGGTTGCGCACCAGCTGATGCTTTAGGCGTGAGTTCATCCTCCAAAACAGAAACATCCTATCACTTTGACTTGCGTTTCGGGCCGCTAAGTCCACCTGAGTTATGCCGCCTGCCTCAGTACCATTGCTACTGCTCTAGCGCTACAACCGCCTGCACCAAGTCACACATCCACGACCATTTCCCAGCCGGTGGCAGCACTTGGATATTCTCCTCAAACGAGACAGTATCCTGCGGCGGAATCAGCGTGGTCACGGTGAGCTGGGCAGAATCGGCTTCCTCTCCCAAAGCGTCGTAGATGAGAATGCGCACTGGATTTCCTGATTGAACGCGCCGGTACCGTGCGGTTTTTAATCCTTCCGCGCACGGTCCACAGAGGCCGCAGATCGCCTCTGGTCACAATGAAGGCTCGGGATTTTGACATCTTCAGGCTTGGAGAGGTCCAACTGAGCCGCCGGATACTCCAGCAATTGAGGGGGCTTCCCGGCGAATTCGCCGGGACGCTCGAAGCCGAACGGTGGCAGCGCCGGTGCATGTTGCACTCCTGTCTTAGCAACAAGTTTAGTCACCTTGTCCCATGCGTATCAGCGACCCACCAGAAGCCGCCCAATGCGACGAACAGCAGGAAAAGAGACGACACCCGACTTTCGCCGCTCTAGCTATACTGAGCTACGGCGTTTGCCTCCCACTTCCCGGGGGGCAATTACTCGCCAAACTCGAAGCGGGAGGTAGGGCAGATTAGGACAATACCGAATTTCATCGCCTCTCCAGTAATGATTGAGCGTGGACTCTCAAAGAATCAGCCGGAGCACTGTCTCTTCCCGGCTTGCGAGCACGAACACATTGACCCTCAGCGCTGCCATGAAGAGTTGGCGCACCGCTTGGCGCAGGTAACGAAGGCGGCTGGCGTATACCCGGACTTCGGTTGACGATCTGCCGCCACCACGCAATTACCGAACTGGCTGAGTCGCAGGCGAGCGACTCAAACGATCATGGCGCTTGCCGGGCACGTCTCGAACGAAAATGCTGGAGCACTACGCGCCACGTTACGGCATGGAAGCGAAGCGAGAAGCATTGGATGCGCTCTCAGAGAAGCGCCCGAAGAGGCAAGAATCGAGGGTTACGACACAAAGAACGACACAAAAGACTGATCTGGATTCAAGCAGTGCCCGCGTAAGTGATTGAAAAAAATGGTAGGCACGAGGAGACTCGAACTCCTGACCTCTACCGTGTCAAGGTAGCGCTCTAACCAACTGAGCTACGCGCCTGCATGTTGCATCCTGCTCTCAAACAACTGACCTTCCCGGCTTGCCGGGACGCTCTAACCAACTGAGCTACGCGCCTGCAATGCATCTCGCTATCATACCAAAAGCTCATGTACCATCAAGCTTTTAGGCTATACCCAGGAAGATCGGAAACCCTTGCTGAAAGAACTGCGCGCAGCTCCTAACCTGCTTACTTTTCTGCGCCTTTGCCTCATACCTTTTCTTGTCATCGCGGTCCTTGAGTCCCACTACAAGACCGCGCTTTGCCTCTTCGTCGTCGCCGGACTCAGCGACGGCCTTGACGGCCTAGCCGCCCGACTGCTTCAGCAGCAAACGCAGATCGGCCAGTACCTCGATCCCGTCACCGACAAGCTCCTGCTCAGTACCCTGTTCCTGGTCCTCATGCACCAGCAACTGGTGCCCCGCCGGGTCACAGTGTTGGTTTTCAGCCGCGACCTCGGCATTCTCATCGTCGCAGCGCTACTCTACATTAGCCTCGGCATGCGCGATTTCCGCCCCAGTATCTATGGCAAGGCGAGTACCTGTGCCCAGATCCTGGCGTTGCTGGCAGTCCTGCTCTGCCAGATCTATGCTCCTGTACCATTAATCATGCTGCGCACCTTGGCCCTTTATGCCACCGCTGCCTTGACCATCATCTCCGCCTTGCATTACGCCTGGCGCACCGCCCGGCGTCTCGCCGTCGCCGAGGCTAATTAAGACTTCCCTCAGGTAGCAAGGATTTGAAAAATTCGCGTTCAATGTCAAACTATTGCCAGTACTTGACTGCCGGTTTAACGTTACTGAAACAGTTAACTCTCTCGCCCCGAAGAAATGCCTTGGGGGCAGTACTGCGGTTCTACGAAGGCCCTTATGTCTGAGACGATCCAAGCACGCGTTCTCCGAGTGATTGCTACCACCCAGCGGATTCCTCTGGAGAAGGTCAAGCCTGACAGCACCTTCGAAGAGCTGGGCATTGATTCGATGGACAGCATCAATATCCTCTTCGACCTCGAAAGTGAATTCGACATCGAGATCAAAGACGAAGACGCGAAGAAGATCCAGACCATCCGCGAAATGATCGATGGCGTCACCTACCTGGTGGATTCCAAGCAAAACCCCTCTGCCCAGGCTGCAACCGAATAAAGGTCACCGCTATCGGTGAGAAGCGGAGTTTGTTACCCTCGGTCCAGCACTATCCTTCATGAAAACGGTGTAAATGCGAGTTGTCATATCAGGAATGGGCGTAATCAGCGCTCTGGGGCTTGACCGGGAAGGGTTCTGGAAGTCACTTGCCGGCGGTCAATCCGGAATTGGACCGATACCAGAAAATGTTGGCCCTGTCCCCGAGATGGGCATGAGCCAGGTCCGTTTCAAGAATGGCGCCGCGGTGCTCGGGTACGACCCTGAAACGTACTTTGCCCGCAAAACACTCAGCTTTATGGATCGCTTCGCGCAGTTTTCTGTCATCGCTGCCCGCGAGGCGGTGACCATGGCCGGAATCGAATGGACCGAGGAGCTGCGCGAGAGCGCGGCGGTTATCACCGGTTCCTGCATGGGCGGCAGATTTACAGACGAAATCGGTTATTGGGAACTCTTCCACCATGGCAGGACATCGCGTCCACCCACTGACCATCCCGCTGGGAATGAGTAACGCCGGTGCGAGCCACATTTCCATGGAGTACGGCCTGCACGGGCCCGCGTATACCTTCTCGACCGCCTGTTCCTCGTCGGCTCATGCCATCGGCAACGCACTCTGGATGGTGCGTTCCGGAGCTGCGCCTCTAGCCATTGCCGGGGGGAGTGAAGCGCCACTTTTCCTGGGCGGATTGAAAGCGTGGGAGGCGATGCGCGTGGTCAGCCCCGACACCTGCCGTCCCTTCTCTGCGAACCGCTCCGGAATGATTTTGGGGGAAGGCGCTGCCATGATGGTTCTGGAGCCGCTGGAGCGCGCGCTGGCCCGCGGCGCCAAGCCTCTGGCTGAGATTGTAGGCTTCGGCATGTCGGCAGACGCCTGCCATGTCACCCAGCCCTCCGCTGAAGGCGCCGCTCGCGCAATTCGTGCCGCGCTGCGCGATGGTGGGTTAGCTCCTGAGCAGGTCGGCTACATCAATGCGCACGGAACCGCGACTGAAGCCAATGACCGTATGGAGGCGGCGGCAATCCATGCCGTCTTTGGTGATCACGCCCACGCGCTCCCGGTCAGTTCCACCAAATCTATGCACGGGCACACGCTGGGCGCGGCAGGAGCGATCGAAGCGGTCGCGACGGTGCTGGCTCTTGGCAAGGGCCTGCTGCCCCCCACCGCCAATTTCACAGAGCCGGACCCGGAATGTGCGCTGGATGTAATTCCTAACCAAGCTCGTATCGCAAACGTAGAGGCTGCCCTGTCGCAATCCTTTGCCTTTGGCGGCCTGAACGCGGTGCTGGCCTTTCGCGCCTGGCCCTGATAAACCGTCGGTTATCAGGGCACGACCTTCAAGGCTGCGGAAAGACTCCCTACGAAGGGCACGGCTTCAGCCGTGCCGTAAAAAACCACAACTATGAGGGCTTTAGCCCCTGAGGTACGGTTTTTCAATGATTCCGGGCGAATGTGATCGTATTTGCGCTGTTTCGGCTGCCAAAGCGGGGTGATTTCGGCCTAGTCGTGTTGAAAAGCGTACCTCAGCGGCTAAAGCCGGGTCTCGCATATGGCTTTACGGCACGGCTGAAGCCGTGCCCTTCGTTGAGACTTTTCCGCAGTCTCTTCGGCCCCTGAGTTTCGTTTTTCCTGAAGGGCACGGGCTAGCTCGCCGCAGCGAACATTAGCCCGTACGTAATTGAATTATGACAGCCCGCTGGAGGTTGACTACCCGCTTTAGTTGCGAGCCATCTTCTCGAAGACGTCGAGCGCGTATTCCAGGTCGCTCTGTGTATGCGCGGCGGTCACGCAGAGCCGCAACCGTGCTGAATCCTGAGGAACGGCTGGAAACAGCACCGGCGTTGCCAGGACGCCATGGTCACGCAGCCGCCGGGCGAACAGACCGGTGGTTGTCTCGTCGTTGAGAATTACCGGAATGACCGCCGTCTCTGACAGCCCGGTGTCATAACCCAGCGAGCAGAGGCCGCTGCGCAAAAAGTCCGCGTTGTGCTTGATCTTCGCGACCCGCTCGGGCTCGCTCTTCAGAATCGCGAATCCCTCACGGATAGCGGCTACCGCCGCCGGGCTCAGCGCCGCCGAAAAAATGAAGGGGGAAGCCCCGTGTTGGAGATAAATCGCAAGTTCCTGCGAGACGGCCGCAAAGCCACCGGTGGAAGGAATCGATTTAGCCAGCGAACCGGTCCAGATGTCGACCGCATCTGTGGGAATGCCAAAGTGCTCGTCAGTGCCGCGGCCACAAGCCCCGAGCACACCCGAAGCATGCGATTCGTCGACCAGCAGGAAGAAACCGAATTCTTCTTTCACTTCCAGGATCTCGGGCAGATGGCAAACGTCGCCGTCCATGGAAAAAACACCGTCCGAGATGACCAGCGTGCGGTTGGCCTGGGATCCGTTTTGCAGCTCCTGGCGCAAGGATGAGGCGTCGTTATGCCGGAAACGCTGCAACTGTACCCCGGCGAAGCGGCAGGCATCCGTCAGGCTGCGATGGCAGAGCGAATCCATGATCACGCGATCGGCCGGTCCGAGCAACGCCCCCAGTACGGCAACATTCGCTAAGTAGCCTGAGCTGAAAGTGATAGCCGCTTCCGTACCCTTGTAGGCGGCGATGTCGCGCTCCATCAGGATGTGTTGGTCCGTGGTTCCGGTGAGCAGGCGAGCGCCGCCCGTACCAGTGCCGTACTTCCGGATTGCCTCGATCGCCGCAGCGTCGATTCGCGGGTCGCCGATCAAGCCAAGGTAGTCGTAGGACGACAGCATCAGCATCGAGTGCCCGTCCGCCCGTACTTGCGGTCCGGTTCTTCCTTCCAGCGGAATCTGGAAAGGGTAGGCATCGTGGTTGCACGCAAGGGCGGTCGTCTCGAAGAGCCGCCGCGCGCGCGCGTCGATGAGGTCGTTTTTGCGGAAATTCCAACGCTTGTCCGCGGTGAAATATCCGTTGAAAGACTTGCCGGAAGAAGAAGGAAATCCTACTGTTCCCTGGCGAACTTGTGATTTCGTCTCTGTCGGAGTATCCATTGATTTAACTGACTATAGTGCAGGATTGGGGCATTGGGAAGCCCGGAGTTGCTGTCCCGGCACGGTTTAGAGCTTTTTCTTCCCCCCTCCCGATCCCTCCCGGGGTAGGTTAAGTGCAAGTTTCTTAATGGAAAAGCAGCGTATAGAAGCAAAAATGCTCTAATTGTGTACAGATATTCCGCCTGCCCGGCCCAGCCCCTTGCTGCCTGGACCGGAGTCAGCGCGTGCATCCAACCAGCTTGAGGGTGTACGTTTGAGGTCCTTCACCATGTCTTGGAATGGTCCGCACAGTCCGGCCGCTCTCCTCAACCTGCCCGCGGGTGCCCGGGATGCCTCGCCGGTTCGAATGCCCGCAGTTCGACTCACTGACAAATTCGGACGCACCATCTCAGACCTGCGCGTATCCATCACCGATCGCTGCAACTACAAGTGTGTTTATTGCCGCACCGGCTCCCAGGGTGCTCAATTTGCCGAGTTGGCGATGGACGACTACCTGCGGATCATCCGCGTCTTCGTCTCCCTGGGCATCGAAAAAATACGCCTGACCGGAGGTGAGCCCCTCCTGCGCAAGGGCCTGGTGCCACTGTTGACGGAGCTTGCCCAATTGCGCACCCAGGCGGCCGGCGAGCCGCTGGACCTTGCCATCACCACTAATGGACACCTTCTGGCCGAGATGGCCGTTCCCCTGGCGCGGGCCGGGCTGAGCCGGATCACGGTCAGCATGGACGCCGTCGACGCAGCCACCTTTGAGCGCATCACGCGAATTCCCGGCAGCTTCGACAAGGTGCTGGCAGGAATGCGCGCCGCCCGGCAGGCCGGCCTGGGTCCGGTCAAGGTGAACTGTGTGCTGTTGCGCGGCTTCAACGAGGATCAGATCGTCCCCTTTGCCCACTTCTCGCGCGACGAGGGCGTGATCGTTCGCTTTATCGAGTTCATGCCGCTGGAAGAAGACCGCCTATGGACGCCAGAGGTAGTCGTTCCGCTCGACGAGGTGGTAAGCAAGCTCAACAGCTTTCGCCCCCTCGTTCCTCTGCCTGCCAACAGCCCTGGTGAAACCGCGCGCCGCTATACCTTCGACGACGGCATCGGCGAAATCGGCGTCATCGCCCCCGTTTCGCAGGCCTTTTGCGGAGCCTGCAGCCGCATCCGCCTCACCTCCGATGGCAAAATCCGCACCTGTCTCTTCTCCCACTTCGACCACGATCTCTATGGTGTGCTGGCACGCGGCGGCTCTGATGAAGATCTCGCAGAGTTCATTCAGAAGACGGTCGAAACCAAGGAGGCGCGCCACCATATTGGCGAGCCCGGCTTTCTCAAGCCGTCTCGCAGCATGGTTCATATCGGAGGCTAGCCGCTGGAATGATCGATCGGTCCTTCCCAGAACGTCAGACACTCCCCAAAGACCTGATGGTCTTCCACGACGTTGCGCGCGCGCTGACCTCCTCCCTGGACCTGGATTCGATTTTGGGCGCCATCATGCTCCAGATGGAGCAGTTTTTCGAGCCCGAATCATGGTCCCTGCTCATCGTGGACGAGGAGCAGCAAAATCTCTTTTACGCGGTGGCGGCCGGCAAGTCGTCAGGTGATCGCAACCTGCGCGTCGGCATGGGTGAGGGCATCGCCGGCTGGGTGGCTCAGCATGGCGAACCGGTGATCGTGTCCGAGCCCGGCAACGATCCCCGTTTCACGGTGGACGGTGACCCGGCGCCGCTCGCCCCGGTACGATCCGCAATCTGCATACCGCTGCGCTGCCGGGATCGCACTCTGGGCGTGATCGAACTGCTAAACTACCGCGCGTCTACGCTGACTGGGGAAACCATGGCCTTTCTCCAGGTGTTGTGCGACTACGCGGCGATCGCCATTCAGAATGTGCGTGCCGTGGAGCGCATTCAGGAATTGACCATCACCGACGATTGCACGGGCCTCTTCAACTCGCGGCACCTGTTTTCTATCACCGAGGTCGAGCTCGAGCGCTCTCGCCGCTTCAGTCTCCCCTTCAGCCTGATCTTCATCGACCTGGACCACTTCAAGCGCGTCAACGACCTCCACGGTCATCTGACCGGCAGCCGCTTGCTGGCCGAGATTGCCCGGACCATCAAGCATAGTGTTCGGGGAATCGATTCCGCCTTTCGTTATGGAGGAGACGAGTTCATCGTTTTGCTGCCCCAGACCGGAAAAGATGCCGCTCTTGAGGTTACCCAGCGCCTCTTGCACGCCTTGCGCGATACCCGGTATCTGCTGGCCGAGGGACTCGAGGTGCGCATGATGGCCAGCTTCGGCATAGCCAGTTACCCGGAGGACGGCAGTACCATCCAGGAAATCATCGGCGCAGCCGACCAGATGATGTACCTGGTGAAGAATTCCTCCCGGGGCAACATCGCCGTCGCCCAACGCGGTTTTATTCAACCCTGACAAATGCTTTAGCATGGAGCCCGGCAGTAGAGAGGGAACCAGTGCGTGTCAGGAAGCACGCATCACCGAAGACACGGCTGAAGAGCACCCAGTCCCGAAGGGACGGCTGAGAGTAGCCCAGGACGCAGTCCTGGGTAAACACGGACGATTTGAAGAGTCCCGTAGGGACGGCTGAAAATGCCCCAGGACGTGAGTCCTGGGAAAGGCGAAAGGTAAAGATGGATCAGCAGGGAAGACGTCTCCGTATGGGGATGGTAGGCGGAGGCGCGGGCTCTTTTATCGGCCCGGTACATCGCATGGCGGCCGAGTTGGATGGAACCATCGAACTGGTGGCCGGAGCTTTCAGCCAGGATGCAGCACGATCGCGGCAGGCCGGCGTGACCTACGGCATCAGCCCAGATCGTGCCTATACAAATTACGAAGAAATGATGGAGCAGGAGAAGAAGCGGCAAGACGCTATCGACTTTGTCTGCATTGTCACTCCAAATCATCTCCACCTGCCCATCGCGGCGGCCGCCCTGGAGCACGGTTTCCACGTGATGAGCGACAAGCCGGCCACGGCCACCCTCGAAGAAGCGCAGACGTTGGCGGCCATCGTCCGCCGCACCGGTCTTCTTTACGGGTTGACCTTCACCTACACCGGTTACCCGCTGGTACGCGAGGCGCGCCTGATGGCGCGCAGCGGCAAATTGGGCAAGATCCGCAAAGCGGTGGTGCAGTATTCGCAAGGCTGGCTGAGCACCTCGCTCGAGACCACGGGTCACAAGCAGGCGGAGTGGCGATCCGACCCGGCGCGGTCGGGGTTAGGCGGAGCGATCGGCGATATCGGAGTCCATGCATTCAATCTTCTCGAGTACATAAGCGGACGCGAAGTAACCGAAATCTGCGCGGATCTCAACCACGTCGTAGCCGGCCGCTCGCTCGACGACGACTGCAATGTACTGCTCAAGCTCGACAACGGAGCCCCAGGCGTTTTGTTTGTATCCCAGATCGCGGCCGGCGATCGCAACGACCTGCAGCTTCATCTCTATGGGGAAAAAGGCGGCCTCCACTGGCAGCAGGAAAACCCCAATTACCTCGACGTGAACTGGATAGGCCAGCCCAGTCAAACCCTGCACGCTGCCGCCGATTATCTGGCGCCTTCGGTACGGGGCGACTTTCGCCTACCCATGGGTCATCCTGAGGGATTGCTGGAAGCATTTGCTAATATCTATCGCGACTTCGCGAACGCGGTTCGCGCTCGCTTCAGTGATCCTGCAGCGCAACTGAGCGACCTGGTCCCCGGCATTCACGAGGGACTGCGCAGCATGACCTTTGTCGAGCGAGCGGTAACCAGCAGCCGGACGCGTGCCGGATGGGTGAGCCTATGAAAACCGTTAAGGGGCCGGCAATCTTCCTGGCCCAATTCGCCGCTGATCAGAAACCTTTCAACACACTCGAAGACATCGCCAAATGGGCCGCGGGTTTGGGCTTCAAGGGCATCCAGATTCCAAGTTGGGATAAGCGTCTCTTCGACCTGAAGCTGGCCGCCGAGAGCCAGACGTATTGCGACCAGCTGCTGGGCATGCTGCACGGCCTGGGGCTGCAGTTAACCGAGCTCTCCACCCATCTGCAGGGGCAACTGGTCGCGGTCCATCCGGCCTATGACCTGCAGTTCGACGGCTTCGCTCCACCGGAGGTGGCAGGGAACCCGAAGGCCCGGCAAGAGTGGGCGACACAGCAAGTGCTGTTCGGGGCAAAAGCCAGCCGCAACCTCAAGCTCAAGGCGCACGCCACTTTCTCCGGAGCACTGGCATGGCCGTACGTGTATCCCTGGCCCCAGCGGCCCGCAGGGTTGGTCGACGAGGCCTTCTCCGAGCTGGGTCGCCGGTGGAAGCCGATTCTCGATGTCTTTGAAGAGCACGGAGTCGACCTGTGCTTCGAAATCCATCCCGGCGAAGATCTCCACGACGGGATCACCTTCGAACGTTTCCTGGCGGCTGTCGGCGGCCATCCCCGGGCCAACATCCTCTACGATCCCAGCCACTTCGTCCTGCAGCAGTTGGACTACCTGGCCTTCATCGACATCTACCACGAGCGCATCCGTGCTTTTCATGTCAAGGATGCCGAGTTCAATCCCACCGGGCGTTCGGGAGTCTACGGCGGGTATCAGGACTGGATCGACCGTCCCGGGCGCTTTCGCTCCCTGGGCGATGGTCAGGTCGACTTCGGTGGCATCTTCAGCAAGCTGGCGCAGTACGACTATCCTGGTTGGGCGGTCATGGAGTGGGAGTGCGCTCTGAAGCATCCTGAAGATGGAGCACGCGAGGGTGCGCCCTTCATCCGCGACCACATCATCCGCGTCACCGAGCACACCTTCGATGACTTCGCACGCGGCCAGGCGGACCGTGAAACCAATCGGAAGCTACTCGGCCTTTGAGTTGGTATGCCTTTCCGCTCGCGCAGTAGGCCAGAGCCGCTCGACGAGGCCGCTCTCTACCAATACGCTGTCGGTGCGCTCGCCCGGCAGATGCGTACAGTGGCTGAGCTCAAACGCCTGATGAGCCGCCGCGTCGAGCAGGGAGAGGTGGGCGAGAGCAAGATGGCGGCCGTGGTCGCGCGCCTTGCCGACCAGCACTATCTCGATGATCGCGCCTTTGCCTCCACCTACACTCGTCTGCGCCAGGAGAACCAGAGCTTCGGCAAGCGCCGGGTGCAACAGGAGCTGACCCGCAAGGGTGTCCAAGCCGAGCTGGTCGCCAGCACGCTCGAGACCGCCTACGCGCAGGTCAGCGAAGAGGAGTTGGTGCGCCGTTATGTTGCCCGCAAGCGAATAAAAAAGCCGCAAGACGAAAAGGAAACAACGCGCCTGGTCCGCCGCCTGGTAGGTGCGGGCTTTTCTTTTGCCATCATCTCTACTTTGCTGAAGAGCTGGGAGCTTGATCTGGTTTTGCCGGAGGACGGCTCGACTGAAGAGTCCTGAGCAGTTTCTTGCCGTCGATTGGTCCGGACGTGCGACCATGGCTGGTCAGCGTCGGCACATCTTCATTGCCTCCTGGTGCGCAGGTGTTGTCACCCTCGAATGCGGATACACCCGGGAAGAAGTCTGTGCTCTGCTGCTGGCGGCAGCTGCACAGACGCCAGACCTGGTGGTAGGTCTCGACTTCGCCTTTTCCTTTCCTGCATGGTGGCTGAGCGAACAAAGCTGCGCGGATGCATGCGCGCTATGGCAGCTGGCTGCTAAGGACGGAGAGCACTGGCTCCGTGAGTGCTGCGAGCCATTCTGGGGCCGACCAGGTCAACCGCGCCCTCGTCATCATCACGCGCCGCGCTGGCGTGGCTTCCGTCACACCGACCAAGCGTTCGGGGCCAAGTCGCCATTCCAGATAGGAGGCGCAGGAGCGGTGGGCACGGGCTCAATTCGCGGCATGCCCATGCTGTCGCGTTTGCATCAGGCCGGCTTTCATCTCTGGCCCTTTCAGCCAGCGGAGCTGCCGCTGGTGCTGGAAATTTATCCTCGCCTCTTTACCGGGGCCGTGGTCAAGAGCAGCGGCGACGCGCGGAAGGCCCACCTGCAGCAGCCACGCTACGCCCGTCTCCCCAGCGAAGTGTTGGCCAAAGCGACCGCGTCGGAAGATGCTTTCGATGCACTTTGCTCGTTGCTGGGAATGGTCGAAAATGCCCCGCATCTAAACACGCTGACCCAGGACTGTCATCCCGCCACGCGCATGGAAGGAGCCATCTGGAATCCAGCACGGGCAAAACTCCAACCCCCACGAAACTCCAAATAAAACAGGGACGGGTGCCCCAGGTTCGCCAAAAAGTACCTGGGCCGAAAAAGACGGGCGAAGCCCGACCAGAGCTTTTTATGCTGGTTGGCTCAGAGAAGGATTCGTTACAGTGAACACACTCTCATGCGAAAAGCCCTAGCCCTAGCCTGCTTACTGTCGGGTCTTACCGCATCCGCTCAGGCGCCCGACCTGATCCTCGTCCACGGAAAAATCCTAACCATAGATGCCAAGGACTCGATAGCCCAGGCGGTTGCTATTCGCCAGGGCAAAATCATAGCCGTCGGCTCTAACAAAAAAATTCTGCAACTCGCCGGATCCAAGGCAAGGGTGATCGATCTGCATGGCAGAACCGCAACCCCAGGATTAATCGACAGCCACGCCCACATCGCCACTGGAGGAGTCGACGAGCTCTACTCCGTGAGCCTCAGCGACGCCGCAACCGTAGACGAAGTAAAACGCCGGGTGCAGGCAGCGGCCGTCAAGCTAAAGCCAGGCGAATGGCTAACCGGCGCCGGCTGGGATGAAGGCAAGCTGGCGGAGCGCCGCTACATCGTCGCGTCTGATCTGGACGAGGTTGCGCCTAACAATCCCGTCTGGCTCATGCACACCACAGGACACTATGGAGTCGCCAATCATCAAGCATTGCAGCTGGCGCACATTACCGCTGCAACCACCAATCCTCCAGCCGGGACCATTGACCGCGATGCGCAGGGTGTACCCACGGGTGTCCTGAAGGAGGCGGCCATGGCAGCCGTGGTTGCGCTCATTCCGCCCCCAACACCGGAGCAGTGGCGCAATGGAATTCTCCGCATGGTGGACGCCCTGCACCGCGAAGGAATGACCGCGGTGAAAGACCCTGACATTCAGCCGCCGATCTGGGATGCCTATCACCAACTGTTGGAAGAAAAGAAACTAACCCTGCACGTCTGCGTACTCTGGCACGGCGGCACCACCCTCGAATCTGCCCAGGCTGCGCTCGCTCGCATCCAGGCTCTCCCTCGCCCGCCGGATTCATTAGGCGACGGCAATCTCGTTTCTTGCGGCGCCAAGCTATACATGGATGGAAGCGGAGGCGCCAGGACCGCCTGGGTCTACAAAGAGTGGAACAAGAACTCCACCGGCATCGACCAGGGCAATTACGGCTATCCCTCCATCGATCCCGAAGTCTACCGTCAGATGGTCCGCCTCTTTCATCAGGCCGGCGTTTCCGTCGGAACGCACGCCATCGGCGATCGCGCCATCGACTGGGTCGTGGATACCTACGCACAGGTGCTGAAGGAAAAGCCCACCTCCGGGCTGCGGCACAGCATCATTCATGCCAACATACCGACCGATCACGCCATCGAAACCATAGCCTTCCTGCAGAAAAAGTATGACGCAGGCTTTCCCGAGACGCAGCCGGGCTTCACCTGGTGGATCGGCGACACCTATGCCGGCAACTTCGGACCCCAACGCGCACTTCGCTTGAATCCCTACCACACCTACGAGTCCCACGCGATTCTCTGGGCCGCGGGCTCGGATTACTCTGTGACCCCTATACCCGCCCGCTTCGGGCTCTGGGCGTCAGTAGAGCGCGAGACCGCCAAGGGCGTTTACGGAAAGCAGCCCTTCGGAACGGCCGAAGCCGTCGATGTGCATACCGCGCTCCGCTCCTACACAGCCTGGGCCGCCCAGCAATTGTTCCTGGAAAGCAAGATAGGCACCATCGAACCCGGCAAAGAGGCGGACATCGCCGTTTGGGATAAAGACATGTACACCATCCCCTCCGCTGAACTGCGCGACCTGAAGTGCGAGATGACGATTTACAACGGCCAGGTCGTCTACCGGGCCCCGGACACTCCCGTTACAGGCCAATGAACAGAAGAAATGCTCTAGACTTAGGGTATGCACTACCGCTCTGGTTCTGAGATACGGGAAACCTTCCTGCGCTTTTTCGCCTCGAAGCAGCACCGCCGTGTGCACTCCTCCTCGCTGGTCCCGGCGAATGACCCCACATTGCTGTTCACCAATGCGGGCATGAACCAGTTCAAAGACGTATTCCTCGGTGCGGAGCGCCGCGACTACAACCGCGCCACCACTTCACAGAAGTGTGTCCGTGCCGGCGGCAAGCACAACGATCTGGAGAACGTCGGTTTCACCCGTCGCCACCATACCTTCTTCGAGATGCTGGGCAACTTCAGCTTTGGGGACTACTTCAAGCGCGAGGCCATCGCCTTCGCCTGGGAGCTGGTCACTTCGCCGGAGTGGCTCGGGATTCCCAAAGACAAGCTCTACGTCACCATCTTCAAAGGGGAAGAGGGCATTCCGCGGGACGAAGAGGCCTACGAGCTTTGGCGCGGTCAGGGACTGCCGCCGGACCGCATCCACGAGCTGGGCATGAAGGACAACTTCTGGGCCATGGGTGACACCGGTCCGTGCGGGCCGTGCTCGGAGATTTTCTACGACATGGGCCTGGCCGCGTCCGAGACTGGGGAGGACAAACCCTTTGGCGAAGACGACGCGCGCTACGTGGAGATTTGGAACCTGGTCTTCATGCAATTCGATCGCGACCGGCAAGGGGAGCTCCACCTGTTGCCCCGGCCTTCCATTGACACCGGAGCGGGCCTGGAGCGGCTGGCTGCCGTGCTCCAGGGCAAGATCTCCAATTTCGAAACCGATCTCTTTACCCCGCTGATCGCCCGCGCCGGCGAACTGACCCATACCCGGTACCAGGATGGCCTGGCCCCTACGGACGCGTCGCTGCGCATCATCGCCGACCATTCGCGCGCGGCGACCTTCCTCATCTCCGACGGAGTCCTTCCCGCCAACGAAGGCCGCGGCTATGTCCTACGCAAGATTCTGCGCCGGGGCATCCGCCACGGACGAATGCTGGGGCAGGAAGATCCCTTCATGTACCGCATGGTCGAAGCGGTGCGCGACGAGATGCGGGATGCCTATCCCGAGCTGGCCGAGAGCGCAGACCGCGTCGCCCGGGTGGTCCGCGCCGAAGAAGAGCGTTTTGGCAGGACGCTCGCCCTGGGATCAAAGCAGCTGGATGCCGCCATCGAGCAAGTCCGCAAAGATGGAACCTTGCCCGGTGTGACCGCCTTCCATCTCTATGAGACCTATGGCCTGCCGCTTGACTTCATGGTGGACGCGGCCCGCGACCAGGGGATCAACTTCGATCTGACCGGCTTTGAGCAAGCGCGCGGCGAAGAGCAGACGCGTGCCCGTGCTTCCTGGAAGGGAGGCGCAAAGGCCTCGGCCAGCCCGGCCTTCCGCTCGCTGCCCAAGACCATCTTTGAAGGCTACCGTCAGCTCACCTCGCAGCATTGCGAAGTGCTCGCCATCGTCCGGGATGGCGTAGGCGTGCCGCAGGCGAATGCCGGCGAGAGTGTAGAGATCGTGCTCGATCACACCTCGTTTTATGCCGACTCCGGCGGCCAGGTGGGGGATACCGGTTGGCTCTATTCCGACGACCACAACGTAGTCGTTGGCGATGTTCTGGGTTGCGTGCAGCCGGTGCAGGGCGTTCGCGCGCACAAGGTCTACCTGCGCCAGCCCATCGAGTTGGGCAACTACGTAGATACCGTGGTGGATACAGAAACCCGTTCCGCCATTCGCCGCAACCATACCGGCACTCATCTCTTGCATGCTGCCCTGCGCGAGGTTCTGGGCAAGCACGTCAAGCAGGCCGGCTCGCGGGTCGATCCCGAACATCTGCGCTTTGATTTTTCCCACTTCACTGGGGTCGCCGAGGAAGAGCTTGCCGATATCGAAGACCTGATCAACCGCCAGGTGCTCGCCAACAACAAAGTGGAGACCCTGGAGGACGTTCCCATCGACGTCGCGGTGAACGAATATCACGCCATGGCGTTGTTCGGTGAGAAGTATGGCGAGAAGGTCCGGGTGGTGAGAATCGGCGACTTCTCCACTGAGCTTTGTGGCGGCACCCACACTGGAGCCAGCGGGGAAATCGGCTTGGTCAAGCTGCTCAGCGAAGGCGGTGTCTCTTCTGGCGTCCGTCGTGTGGAGGCGGTAACCGGCCTCGGCTCACTCGGTGAGTTCCGCCGCGAGCAGCGGGCCGAGGAGTTGCGCAACAAGCTCTCGTCGCAGGAGGAAGAAATCAAGAAGCTGCGTCGCGAGCTCGACCAGGTACGGATGAAGTCGGCTTCCACTTCGGTCGCATCGGCTACGAGCCAGGCGGTCGTGGTGGAGGGAATCCAGGTGCTCGCGCAGCGGGTGGAGTCGCTGGATCGCGGGCAGCTACGGACCCTGGTCGACAATCTCCGCAACAAGCTTGGTTCGGGAGTAGTGATACTGGGCTCAGCGCAGGAAGACGGCAAGGTCGCCCTCATCGTCGGAGTGACCCGTGATCTCACCGGCCGCCTCTCCGCAGGGAAAATCATCGGACCGCTGGCGCAGAAGGTAGGTGGCTCCGGCGGCGGCCGTCCAGACATGGCAGAGGCCGGCGGGAAAGACGCCTCCGCGCTCAGCGCCGCTCTGGCCAGCGCCCCCGAGGTAGTGCGCGATCTCCTCGGCGCAACAGCCCTTAGCACCTAAACTCCCGCCTCGCGCACTGCCGGTAGTCAACGGACGGGTGCCCCAGGTTCGCCAAAGCGTACCTGGGCCGAAAAAGACGGGGCGAAGCCCCCACGATCGCTTTCACTGGGGAGAGCGGTTGAGCCCTGATGGGGAGGGCAATCCCTCGGCGGCTAAAGCCGAATTCATTGCAAAGCATTTACGTACGGCCTGATGCTCGCTGCGGCGAGGTAGGCCGTACCCTTCAGAAAATGGTGGTTTGAGCTCTGTCCCGTCATTTGTGGGCGGGGAGAAAATCCCAAACCGAAGCCCTTTACCCTTAGTTACCTCCCCGCCATCCTTCGTTGCTGCTCGCAACTTGCCGACCTATAATCGGGTTAGCTCTGGCGGAGGAACGGTTCATCCGCTTCCGCAACTATGCTCCCTGCCGCGCGTTTGCTCCGTGCGTTCTGCTCTCGAAGCCGCATGAAGCCGGCTTGGCAGGCGCGCGTCCTCTCCGCCATTCTTTTAGGGTGTCTTTCCGCACACGCCAGTCCCTCCAGCCCTTTTGACCGGGCGCAGCGCCTACGTGCGGCCCTGGAAGCCCATCCTGAGTCGCAACGCACCCAGCTTGCCTACAACCGGGTTCTGGACGCCTATCGCGCGATTTACCATGGCAATCCCGCGTCGCCCAAAGCCGATGCCAGTGTGCTCGCCGTGGCTGAGCTTCTCACCGAAGAGGGCCGCCACTTTTCCGATCAAAGAATGCTCCGCGACGCCATCGGCCAGTACGAATTCCTGCGCACGCAATACCCCGCCAGCGGCTACCGTTTCACCGCCCTCTTCGCCGAGGGTCAGATCTACCGCCGTGACCTAGTCGAGCGCGATGAGGCCAAGAAAACATTTCAGCAGTTCCTCAAGCTCTACCCCGAGAGCCCGTTGGCACAGCAAGCCAAGCTCGAGCTAAACGACATCCACCGGGAGGAACATCCGACTCGGCAGGCCCGTCACACTCGCGGAAAAGAACGCTGTGTTGGCGGCCGCCGTCGAGTCCCAGCAGCAGCCGCATACCGCGACCGCCGTGACCCCGCCGGCTATGCAGTCGCAGCAGGCCCCGTTATCGTCGCGTCCCCCTCCAGCCGTGACGTCGCCGGCCATCCAGCCGGCGCAACAAGCCTCTATACCGGAGGAAGTCCAACCCACCACATTCTCGGCACTGCACCCGGGGCAGGTCTCCCTGGTGAGCGGAATTCGCCACTGGTCCACGCCCGTCTACACCCGCATTGCCATCGATCTGCAGGATCAAGTGTCTTATCAGGCCGCCCGCGTACCCAATCCTGACCGCATCTACTTTGATCTTTATGGCGCCCGCCTGGAACCGGCGTTGAACGGCAGATCAGTCGAAGTGATCGACGACGGCTTTCTCAAGCGCATCCGTGCCGCGCAATTCTCCAACAACGTAACCCGGATTGTGCTCGATGTAAGCTCCGTCTCCGACTACTCGGCATTTCTGCTTCCCAATCCATGGCGTCTCATCATCGATATTCATGGCCTCAAGCCGGGTACTGCCCCAACCACGAATTTGGCCAGCCTTCCCCCGGCAGCCGCGCCCAAAGCAAGCCCGAGCCCAAGCACTGCCCCCGCCCTAGCGCCGGTGGCCAACCAGCAGCAGGCTTCTGTTCCGGTAAACCGCGTCAGTAGCGCACCATACCGCCACCCAGGACATCGCATCGCTTGGCCAACAGCCCAATCGCGTTCAGGCCACGGACCATCCCACCACCCGGCCCATTGCGGCCTCGGTGGCCGGAACCGTCCCCGCGCCGCAGGCAGACGACGGCTCTCTTGCCTCCACCACGCCGCCGCCATCCACCAGCCGCAAGAAGCCGAGCCCCCTGCATCCCGCGGCCCCTAGCCTGGCGGAAAACGATGACACTCTCTCTCCGCCCACGCACGAGGCCGAGCCCAGCGCCGCCGGCGAGCGCACCCTGGTGCGCACCCTTGGCCTCAAGATCGGCCGCATCGTCATCGATGCCGGCCACGGCGGCCACGACTCCGGCACCGTGGGACCAGGTGGCATTGAAGAAAAGCAGGTGGTGCTCGACGTCGCATTGCGTCTCGGCAAGCTACTTAAGCAGCGCCTGGGCGCCGACGTCATCTATACCCGCGATGACGATACCTTCATACCTCTGGAGACCCGTACAGCGATCGCCAACAAGGCCCAGGCCGATCTCTTTCTTTCCATCCATGCCAACTCCAGCCCGGACTCCTCCGCGCGCGGAGTGGAAACCTATTACCTCAACTTCACCACCTCGCCCGATGCGCTGGAAGTTGCCGCCCGTGAAAATGCTGTCTCCGACGAATCCATCCACGAGCTCTCTGACCTGGTAAAGAAAATTACCCTCAAGGACAAAATCGACGAATCGCGCGAATTCGCTGCCGACGTGCAGAAATCTCTCTACGACAACCTGGAAGAGGGCAATCCGGGGCTACGCGATCGCGGCATCAAGAAGGCCCCGTTCGTAGTACTGATCGGCGCCAACATGCCGTCCATTCTGGCCGAGATATCCTTCCTCACCAACTCCGACGATGCGCGCGAACTGCAGCAGCCTGCCTACCGTCAGCGGATCGCTGAGTCACTCTATCGCGGCGTGTCCAGATACATCAGCGGCCTGAGCGGTGTTCGCCTGGCGCAGACCTCCGGCCATCCCAACGGCAACTGAACACCCATTCGACACCCGCGGGAGAAATGCTCTAGTCTCTCAACAGGTGCGTATGCTCCGTGCCCTGCGCAGTCCGTTGATTTCCCCCGTCCTTCGTGCGTTCCCGGCCTCGGTTCTTTTACTGTCTGCGCTGGCGTTGCCGGCGTTCGCCCAACCGTCTGCCAAGGCTCCAAACGCCGCTGCGCCTTTGCTGCCTACCGACTTTGCCGGCTGGAGCCAGAGCGCACCTGCCCAGGAAAGCACCACGCCTGAAAGTGCCGATGCTGCCAACGCAGCTGTCCTCAAGGAATACGGATTCCAGCAGTTTGTCTCCGCCCACTACGTCAACGGAGACAACAAGCTCAACCTGCGCGCCATCCGTTTTCAGGATGCGAGCGGCGCCTATGGCGCGTTCACTTTTTACCGGCGGCCCGGTAGCATCGCCGAGCAGATCGGTCGCAGCGCTGCCTGGGATGGCACTCACGCCTTGTTCTGGAATGGCGCCACCCTGGTCGATGCCACGCTCGATCACGTGACCCCTATGACCGCCTCAGAGCTGCGCGAGCTGGCCAAGGATCTGCCTCAGCCTCCAGGCTCGGCAAATGTGGCGCCCCCTCTGCCCGGCTATCTCCCCCGTCAGGGCCTCGAACTTGGACTCACCCACTACTCTCTCGGGCCGGAAGCCTATGCCCGTACCGGAGGGGTGCTCCCCGTGTCCCTGGTGGGCTTTGCTTCCAGCGCGGAAGCGGTCACCGCCCTCTACTCCGACCGCGACGGCGACGGACAGGTAACGCTGCTTATATACCCCACCCCGCAGCTGGCAGCGGCCCGCCTGCGCGACATTGACACCTTCCTGAAGGCTGGCAACACCCAGAACACCTGGCCCCAGCCGCTGGCAGAGAGCCGTCCTGGCTCCATCCTCACCCGGCGCAGCGGTCCCATCGTCGCGGTCATCAGCGGGTCGCTCCCGGACGCCGTGGCGCACAAGCTCATCAACCAGGTCAACTACCAGGCCGACATCGTCTGGAACAACCCCCAGGGCTACATCAGCGATGGCTCCAAGGTCGCTCGACTGATCCTGGGTATCTTCGCCCTGACCGGAATCCTGGGTGGCGCCGCCATCCTGCTCGGCCTCTTTCTCGGTGGTGGCCGGGCAATTTTCCGGGTTCTTCGTGGCAAGCCCGCCTCCGCCTTTCAGGAAGAAACCGAGTTCATCAGTCTCCACCTGGAGGACTGAGCGGTTCAACCAATCCCCCGGGGGGTTACCCTTTTGGTAGAGAATTTCCCTCCGCGAAATGAACCAGCTGCGGTGCACCGAAGCCACTAAGTGGTCAGATTCCAGCGGCTTGGGATCGTTTTAGGCTTGCAGCAAGCCGCCCCATGGTTGCATCGTATCGAAACAATCATCCCGTTAAGCTATTCATTAAAAACAACTTAAGTGCGTATTGATTTTGCCTTGACACCCTCCGAAGCCAACCATAAGATTTCGCCAGAAAGTTCTGATGGCTTTGCCTCCGTTGGAACTATTCTCCCTAGAGGAAAGGCCGCCCTGTTGCCGGGTGGCCTTTTCGTTTCCGGGCAATCGCCGATCCAGCTCCCAATAGACCCCTTCTTTACGCGTAGCCATGACCTAGTTACAATCCGACAAGGTACGTGCAACAGGAGCGCGCCGACGTAGCTCAGTTGGTAGAGCAGCTGATTCGTAATCAGCAGGTCATCGGTTCAAGTCCGATCGTCGGCTCCATTCGACCTTCACCTTCGAAACGTTTCCTTTCCTTGTTCCTGGACCGAGTTTCGTACCTCTTATCCACTGTTATTTTTTCGAATCGCTTGCGATTGGGCCGACCCCTCAGCATAATCGCCTAAGAAGCTGAGGTGTGAGGGTGACGGCCTCCAACGAGCACATCACTGTTACCCAATACAGCCGGCAAGATGTACTCCGCATTTTGCGCATTCGCCTCAAACAGCTTTCCTCCTGGGAACGTTCCGGGCTCATCAGCCAAAGCGAAGTTTATTCCTTCCAGGATCTGGTCCAGTTGCGCAAACTGCGCGACCTTCGCGCCACCCGTCTTTCAGTAGCTAATATTCGCGCCTCGATTCATGCCATGCGCCAGGTCTCGGGAGTAGCCAACCCCTTGCTCGAGGCCAGTACCGTGCGCAACGGAACCCGGCTCGCCTTTCGTCTCAGCGGCGCCATGATGGAGCCCATCGCCCGCCAGTTCGTCTTCGACTTCGACTCTCCCCAACACAGTCAGCTCGCTGAGGTGAGTTCTGCCGCCAGCCATCAGGCGGCGCGGGAATCTCGAGTGCAAGGCCTCTTCTTCGAGGCGGTACGCATGGAAGAGCGGGGCAAGACCCAAGAGGCAGTGGAGCACTATGAGGCCATTCTCGCGCTTGATCCACATCACGCGCCGGCCTGCATCAATCTGGGCACGATTCAATACAACCAGCGGCAGTTCATCGAGGCGGAGAAACTTTACCGCCGGGCCACCGCGGCGGACCCGAACTATGCGCTGGCCTTCTTCGACCTGGGAAACGTGCTGGACGAGCTGCAGCGTCTTCCTGAAGCCATCGCGGCCTACTGCACCGCCATTCGCCTGGCGCCCCACTACGGCGATGCCCACTACAACGTGGCCCTGGCCTACGAACGAACCGGCGAGCGGCGCGCCGCCCTGCGTCACTGGACCAACTACATCAAGCTTGATCCCATCGGTCCCTGGTCGAACCACGCCCGCATGCAAGCGCGCAAAATTCTCGAGCGGGAAAAGCTATCCATCGTGCACCACGGTTCCTCTGCCCGGCACGAGCTCCACTCCAGGCGGGCACGCAGTGTGCCTTCGCTGCTCTCCATTGCCAAGCCGCAACTGCCGATGTAAGACTTCCCCCCCACGCTCCGCCAGAGGCAAAAATGCTCTCGGGTTAGCTGGACAGGCAGGCGTTTTAGCGGATAGCTTTATTCCCGTGGCAGATTCTGTTCTTGCTTCGCAACCCGCTTCCCCCCTCACCCTGCTTTCGGAAGATGAACAGCTCTTTCGCTCCACCGTACGCCAGTTTGCCCAGGAAAATATCGCGCCCCTGGTTCGTACCATGGACGAACAGCAGCACTTTCACCCCGAGCTGATCCCCCAACTCTTCAACCTCGGCCTGATGGGCATCGAAATCCCCGTCGAGTACGGTGGTTCCGGGGGAACTTTTTTCGAGGCCATTCTTGCCGTGGAGGAGATCTCCGCCGTCGACCCATCGGTGGGTGTCCTGATCGACGTACAGAACACGCTTTGCATCAATGCCCTATTGCGCTGGGCCACGCCGGAGCAAAAGAAGCTCTTTCTTCCCCGGCTGGCGTCTGACACTGTGGGCGCGTACGCCTTGAGCGAGGCGGGCTCCGGGTCTGACGCCTTCGCGTTGCAGATGCGGGCAGAAAAGCGGGGCGACCACTACCTGCTCAATGGGCAGAAGCTTTGGATCACCAACGCCCGCGAGGCGGGCCTCTTCATCGTCTTCGCGACTCTGGATCCGGCCGCTGGATACAAAGGCATCACCGCCTTCCTGGTGGACAAGCGCGCCCCCGGGTTTTCCATTGGCAAGAAGGAAGACAAGCTCGGCATTCGCGCTTCCTCCACCTGCGAGATCATCCTCGAAGACTGCAAGGTGCCGGCGGTGAACGTGCTGGGCGAGCCGGGCAAGGGCTATAAGATCGCCATCGAAACTCTCAACGAGGGTCGCATCGGAATCGGAGCGCAGATGCTTGGTCTGGCCCAGGGCGCCTGGTCCCATGCTGCCCGCTACGCCTTCGAGCGCAAGCAATTCGGCAAGGCCATCGGGGAGTTTCAAGCGGTCCAGTTCGCTCTCGCGGAAATGGCCACCGAGATCGAAGCCACCCGGCTTCTGGTCTATAACTGCGCCCGCCTCAAGGACAACGGTCTCGGCTTCCTCAAGGAAGCGGCCATGTGTAAGTACTTTTCCTCCCAGGTGGCCGAACGCGTTGCCAGCCAGGCCGTCGAGGTCTTTGGCGGCTACGGCTTTGTCAAGGACTACCCGGTGGAGAAGTACTACCGCGACGCCAAAATCGGCAAGATCTACGAAGGCACATCGAATATGCAGCTGGCCACCATCGCTAAGCTGATGCTGGGAAACCACTGAAGAGATTTCAGCGCTGCTAGTAACCCCTGACAGTAATGCCTCTTTAGCGGTATATTGTGCTACTTTAGTGCTATCTGTAACTCCGGATTGGCGTACCCCCTCGCCCTGCCTCGTGCCTTGGCATTCCGGAGATTCATCCCCTTGGTGGATTGTGAAAATCAAGTAAGTGGGGGTAGTCGCGTGAAATTGAGTCATGTGGGTTTTGTACTGCAGCGTGCCGTGGCGAAACGTGGAGTGATGGGGACCTTGACCGCGGCCCCTGGCAAAATCATGGGCCGCCTATCGCGTGGCTCCAAGCCGCCCCGGCAACACAACCCGGTGCACCCCTTCGACGCCGAATTTGGAACCGACACCAGCGGGCTGATTGCCGCCGAAGAACTGGTGGACAGCCGGCGCCGGAAGAACATCCACAACACCGGTTTTTATGCCACGGCTCCCTCGATCTTTCAGCAGGCATTTGCGCGCCTGGAGATCGATTTCGAGCGCTTCACCTTTGTGGACCTGGGGGCGGGGAAGGGCCGCATTATGCTGCTGGCCTCTAACTTCCCCTTTCAGCAGGTGCTTGGTGTTGAGTTCATTCCTGAGCTGCAAGCGATCGCGACCCGGAACATCTCTGTGTATCAACCACCTACCCGCCAATGCCAGGATGTGCAGTGCATCCTCAGTGACGTGCAGGACTTTGTCTTTCCCCCGGTCCCGCTGGTCATTTTCATGTGGCATCCCTTTGTCGGGCCGGTCTTCGAACGCGTGATGCAGAACCTTGAAGACTCTCTGCGGAGTGATCCGCGAGAAGTCTACATCGTGTACCTGAAGCCTGAATTCGGGCACGTGATCGAGCGCATTCCGTCCCTGCAAAAGCTGTGGGAAAGCCGCTTCACCATGTCAGAAAAAGATTTCGCTGCCTACATCTTTCCCGACCAATCCGAGGTCTGCGTAGCCTACGGGACCTAAACCGCAGATCGCTTCGCTTCGGTTCCCCGGCCTGCCGTGGAACCGAAGCGAAGCGAAGTGGAGGGACCTGCTGTTCTCTCTATGAGCAACCGATGCTCATCCCGTATTGCGCAAACCGGCAGAAATCCCATTGATCGTCGCCGAGATAGCCCGATTCATTGCATCTGAATCATCTCCAGCCCGCTTACGCCGCAGCAAGTCGACCTGGATCAAACTAATCGGATCGACATAAGGATTTCGCAACCGAATTGAGCGCGCGAGCACCTGGTTGTTCTCCAGCAATTCCGTCTGCCCGGTAATCGCCAGGATGCTTCTCCGCGTGCGATGGAACTCCGCTTCCAACTTGTTAAACACGCGATCCCGGAGCCCGGCATCATCCACCAGCGAGGCGTACAACTGAGCAATGCCGAAATCGGATTTAGCCAGCGCCATCTCCACATTGCGGATGAGGTCAATAAACAGCGGGAACTCCCGTGCCATGGTCGCCAGCACGGCTGCCCCGCCCGGTTTCTGACCGTAGGATTCAAGCGCGTGACCAACAGCAAACCATGCCGGAACCAGTTGCCGGCTCTGGGTCCAGCCAAAGACCCAGGGAATCGCGCGCAGGTCGGCGAGACTTCGCCGGCCACCGCGCCGCGATGGGCGGGAACCGATCTTGGCATGCTCCAGTTCGGCGACCGGCGTGGCCTCTTCGAAATACTGCAGCACTTCCGGGTCTTCCAAAATATGTTCGCGATAAAAGGCGAACGCCACGTCCGACAACTCCGCAAAGGCAGCCTCCCACTCCGGCTCCAGAACCCCGGTGAAATGCCCCTGCGGGTTGCGCGCATTCGGGCGCGCCAGCGCATCGAGCGATGCCGCGATCATCAACTCCAGATTGCGTTCCGCCAGAATCACGTCGGAATACTTCCAGTTCAACACCTCGCCTTGTTCGGTAATGCGGATCTGCCCGGTAAAGGCTCCGGCCGGTTGAGCATAGATAGACCGGTGCGTAGGCCCACCGCCCCGCCCCACCGTACCGCCTCGCCCGTGAAACAGGCGCAGGCGCACGCCGCACTCGCTTGCCACCTGGTGCAGGGCGCGGTGGGCGCGAAAAATCTCCCAGGTGCTGGTGAGCATGCCGCCATCTTTGTTGGAGTCGGAATAACCCAGCATGATCTCCTGCGTGTTGTTCCAGGACTCCAGCAGCTGGCGGTAGCTGGGCGACTGCCACAACTCGCGGCAGATAGCCGGCGCATTGCGCAGGTCCTCAATCGATTCGAACAGGGGAACCGGCATGAGGCCGGGATCGCCCGCACCCGCGCCACTACCCTCCACCCGGACGCCGCCCAGCCGCGCCAGCCAGATCACATTGAGCACATCTTCGCTGCTCGCAGCGCCGCTGATCACATAATGACGAATGGCCTCCGGCGCGCACGATGCCTTTAGCTCAGCAATCGTTCGGAAGGTCTCGATCACGTCAGCCGAGGCCGGGGTCAGCGGCGCAGGCACAGCCGCGGCGCGCTCCGGGTCACACTTCCACGCGGAGGCTTCTTCGAGCGCAGCGGTATGCAGCCGCGCGTGCTGGCGGATATCCAGCGTCTGTAGATGAAGGCCGTAGGTCCGCACCTCGAGCAGCAACGGATCAATCAGCGCTTGGGCCAACCGTGGCCCGCGGTTCTCCACCAGGCTCGCATGCACAAGCTGCAGGTCATCGAGGAACTCCTGCGCTGACTTATAAGGCGGCAGACCAGCCAGTGTCGCATCCAGAATGAACGGCGGGTAGCCGTCGGACGGGGAATTGCCAACCCCGGCAAGCCGCACCCGTACGCAGCTCAGGAAGCGCCGGTACGATTCGTACTCGTAGCGTTCTCCGAAGGCCTGCTGGCCGGTGGTATTCACTGCATCGAGATAACTCTGCAGCCGCTGCTCCAACTCGACGCTGATCGGCGCCTGCTGCGCCGAACTGGTGAGCAGATCGAGGATCAACTGCAGCTCCTGCTGATAATGCGCCAGCAGATGCTCACGCGCCATCTGCATCGCTTCCCGCGTGACCTGCGGCGTCACGTAGGGATTGCCGTCGCGGTCACCGCCGATCCATGATCCGAAGGAAAGCAGCACCGGCATCTCGGCCAGGCTGAGGCAGATGCCGTACTCCGCGTCAAAGGCCGCGGCCACTTCGGTATAGAGACCGGGCAGCGTGCCATAGATGGAAGCATCGTAGTAGTCGAGGCCCATCTTCACCTCGTCGCGCACAGTGGGGCGGCGAGTGCGAACCTCATCGGTCTCCCACAGCGCGGTGATTTCCGCAGTGAGGCTTTCTTCGTATTGCTCCAGTTGCTCGTCGGAGAGCGGGATGCGATCCAGCTGTTCCAGCAGGTCGGCGATGCGGCGCCGTTTGAACATCACCACCCGCCGCGCTATTTCGGTGGGGTGCGCGGTAAAGACGGGGATGATGGAGATCGAACGCAGCCAATCCAAGGCCGCTTCGCCGGAAATCCCTGCGGCGCGCATGGCGCGCAGCGTTCCCCGCAGCGATCCGCGCTGCGTGTCGCCAGAAAGCTGCAGGGAGAGCCGTCGCCGCTTGCGATGGTTGGTCTCGGCCAGGTTGATGAGCTCGAAGTAAAAGGCGAAGGCGCGCGCCAGGCGATAGGCCTGCACCGTATCCAGCGACTGCACACTGCCCAGTGCGCTCGAGAAGGGCTGTCCCGCCTCGCCACTCTGGGCTTCGCGGCGGCGAATGGCGATCTGCCGCAGTTCTTCCACTTCGGCAAACAGTTGTTCGCCCGCCTGCTCGCGCAGGACCTGGCCCAATAGCATGCCAAGCGAACGCACGTCGCGCCGCAGCGGCGCCTCTTTGATGTCGCCCGTGCGGGCTTCCAGTTCAGCCAGACGAAGGGGCCAGTTCTCCGGTTTCCAAAGCAGAGTCATTGTTTTGATTATGCAGGAAGCGACGCAGGCAGGGTGAACAGCCAGTCTCTATCAGTGCGTCTTGAATGCCCGTGCCAGCCCGTCACGGGTATTTGCAGCATGGGTCGGGCCTGCAAGGAAGGTCAGCCTGCCTGGGCTGGTGCCGGCGGCAACCCCCGCATGCTTCAGCAGATCCTGAATCGCCTTCGCTCGCAGGAACCCGCTGAGAAACTGTTGCGCGACATCTCCCGTGTCAGTCCCACTCTTGCCGCCGTCGAGCACGGTCGGCGCAAAGTACGGATGGCTGATGCCGAGCCGTTCCGCTTCTTCGAAGAAAATAAATCCAACCTGCTGCTCGCGATCCGGCGAAAAACTCTCCAGGTCACCAAGGCCGATGAGAAGCAGCCGCCGCGCAGGGATCGTCCCCGGCTCGGGTGCAATCAGTAGCGTCTCGCCCAGCGCCCCGCTAAACAGGTTGGATTTGTGGATTTGGCTCAGCAGGCCGCCGAGCTTCTGATCTATTTCCATGAGCGACCCATGAAACGTGTGACTTGGGTCCGACTGGAAGAGGCAGATTGCTTGCAGATCTGTCTTGGTGACCGCGGGACTCTCCACCAGCACGTCGATAGGAAAACTGGCATTGGAGACAGTCAGTGTCTGCGGCTCGGCGATTGCGGGGTGAGTTTGCGCCGGCGAAGACAGCGCCGCGAGAATCAGCAGAAACCAGGAACAGTGCTTTGCTTTCCAGACGAGGGTCATTGCCATTTGATTATGCACTCTCCGCCGAACGCAAAAATATCTGCAACTTCATGCGCATCTCCCATCATCTGTTTATTGGCGTTACCGCACTGTGTCGAGCTACCAATGAAAGCAATGCAGGTAAATCATTCAACGCAGGGGCCGCTGCTCATCGCAACTGAGTTGCCGCAACCGGAGCCGGGCGAAGGCGAATTGCTGATCAGCGTTCGTGCGGTTGGAGTAACGCACACCGAGCTGAACTGGTATCCGACCACGCATGCGAAAGATGGAACCCCGCGCAAGCGCGCTGTTCCCGGGCATGAGTTCTCTGGTGTGATCGCCGCACTTGGGAAAAACACCAAGGGCTTCGAGGCGGGTCAGGAAATCTACGGCATGAGCGACTGGTTTGTTGACGGCGCAACCGCCGAGTTCTGTCTGACACAACCGCAGAGCATCGCGCCCAAACCACTGACTCTGACCCACGAAGCTGCGGCGACCGTACCCATCGGAGCCTTGACTGCATGGCAGGGTCTGTTCGAACGCGCAAAGATGCGGGCCGGTGAGCGGGTGCTGGTACAAGGCGGAGCGGGCGCGGTCGGTTTGTTTGCCGTGCAACTCGCTCATCTGCATGGTGCGCATGTGATCGCCACCGCTTCTCAAAAAAATCTGCAACTGGTTGCTGAGCTTGGCGCAGACGAAGTCATCGACTACAAAGCGTCCCGCTTTGAGGATCGCAGCGGTAAAGTCGATGTCGTCTTCGACACCGCGGGAGGGAACACACTCGACAGATCGTGGGGCGTGCTGAGCGCTTCGGGCCGCCTGGTCACCATCGTCTCCGGCCTTCCCGAGAACGCAGAGCAGCGTGTGAAGGATGCCTTCTTCATCGTCGAGCCAAGTCAGAAACAACTGCTGGAAGTTGCCACGCTGCTTGACTCTGGAACACTCAAGACCTATATCAACGCCGTGGTTCCCTTCGAAGAGGCATCAGACGCTTACAGCGGAGCCGTCCGAGGCAAGCTCGGATACGGAAAAGTTGTCATCGTCATCCCGAGCAAATAAGCGGAAAACTCATGTTTTGCATCAGGTCAGGGCTTCAGTCGTGCCGTGCAAAAGCCACAGCTTTAAGGGCTGAAGTGTCTGCGTGAGAACTCTCCCCGACGGAAGTCGGTCTCCTAGTGGGTTCTGCTAGGAGACCGACTTCCGTCGGGGAGAGACCCTTGCCTTGGTGACGGCATGCGCTTCCGCCGTTGGCAGCGCAGCCAACGGCGGTTTGGGAGCCCGTACGTTTAGGCGCGTGCATGCACCGAGGGCTCTACCTCGATCGTGTTGGCCAGGGCGGCTACGCGTTGATAAGACTGCAGCCGGTCCGCATGTTCGTAGGTATCCGTCACCACGATAAGCTCGTCGGCGCCTGTATCCCTGATCAGCCTTTCGATTCCCGCCTTCACCGTTGCGTCTGATCCCACAATGGCCGCGCGCAGTTTGGACTCGACTGCCTCCCGCTCAAACTCCTGCCACAGCGGCTCCATGGAATCCACTGGAGGCAACAACTCTACCGGTCGACTACGGATCAATTGCAGAAAGCGCTGCTGCGGAGTGGTGAACAACCGCCGGGCGGCCGCATCGGTCTCCGCGGCGATCACCTGCACGCCCACCATCAAGTGGGGCCGGCGCAGCACTGCACTGGGCCGGAACCGCTCGCGATACATCTGCGCTGCCGCATAGAGATAGTCAGGCGCAAAGTGAGCAGCAAAAGCAAAGGGCAGCCCTAACATCGCCGCCAGTTGAGCGCTGAATCCGCTCGACCCCAACAGCGTGATGGGCACATTGCTTCCCTGTCCGGGAATCGCTTTGACTACCTGCCCCGGTTTCTCGGGCCCGAGGTAAGTCCGCAGCTCTTCCAGCAGCGCCGGAAAATCGTCCCCGCTCTGGTGCAGATCCCGTCGCAGCGCCCGCATGGTCGCGAAGTCGCCCCCCGGAGCCCGTCCCAGCCCCAGGTCGATGCGCCCCGGATACAGAGCCTCGAGCGTTCCAAATTGTTCCGCCACCACCAGCGGCGCGTGGTTGGGCAGCATCACGCCACCGCTACCGACGCGAATCGTCTCGGTTGCTGCCGCCACATGCCCGATCAGCACCGCCGTCGCCGAGCAGGCCAGACCGGCAATGGAGTGATGTTCCGCTAGCCAGTAACGCTGGTATCCCCACTCTTCTACATGCCGCGCCAAATCCACCGAGCGGCCGATTGCGCTGCCTGCCGGCTCACCCGGCCGCATGCCCACAAGATCCAGTACCGAAACGGCTAATCGTTTCCCCATGGCCATTAGATGAATGATCCCAAAAACGGACTCAAACCTGTGGGCGGCCCCCCAGCGAAACAGCCGGCATCTTTATCATTTAGGAGATGATCGCGATCCAGAAAATTGAGTTGCCCCTCCCGGGGATGGAGAGCCTGCAGTCGGAGGCGCTTGCCGAGGGCTACGGCTTCATTCAAACCCTGGTGGAGCAATGGGCCAGCGGAGAGAACCGCTTCGATGCTCCGGGCGAGATCCTGTGCGGCCATTTGGACCAGGGCCTGTTGGTTGCCGTAGGAGCTCTTAACATCGACCCCTTTGCCGGCCGTACGGAAATAGGCCGAATTAGGAAGATTTACGTAAGGCATGCGTGGAGGAACAAAGGCGTTGGCCGAGCACTGGTGACCACTCTCATCGAGCGAGCACGCACCCACTTCCGTTGTGTACGCCTGCGCGCGGACAACACGAATGCGGCACGCCTCTACGAGAGGATCGGCTTTGCGCCCGTCGAAAGCCCCGACGCGACCCATATGCTTATCTTCGACCGGTAAACAGACCAATTTCTTTATCCGCAACTTTTCGGTTGCATGTTTCACGTGATTCTCTTAGTATGCAGGCAATATGCAACTCGGAGGTTGCTTATATGGAAGATCGAATCGAGAAGCAAGTTGAGATTGCCGCCCCGGTATCGCGGGTGTGGCAGGCGTTGACCGATTCCCGTCAATTTGGTGACTGGTTTCTGGTCAAAATGGACGGCCCATTTGTGGCCGGAAAGCCGGTGGGCGGGCAGATCACCCATCCCGGATATGAGCATGTGCGGATGGAGATCGTAGTCAAGGCGATCGCCCCCGAGACGTTGTTCTCATTCACCTGGCATCCTTACGCGGTTGACCCGAAAGTGGATTACACGCAGGAGGAGTCCACGCTGATTGAGTTCCGCCTGCGGGCCGTTCCGGGTGGGACGCTGCTCACTGTGACCGAGTCCGGCTTCGACAAAATTCCTGCCCAACGGCGGGCTGAGGCGATTCTGAGGAACGACGGTGGGTGGGCGCAGCAGATGAAGAATATTCAGGCATATGTCGACAAAGCGTCCTTACAGCGCGCGGGCTAAGGCCGCGGTTTTTGCGGCATTGGGCGACGAGACTCGGTTATCGCTGCTCGCCAGACTGTGTGACGGGCAGCGGTATTCGATTGCTGAATTGACCGAGGGGACGAAGCTGACTCGCCAGGCGGTGACCAAGCATCTACGCGTGCTGGAGCGGGTGCGCATCGTGCATGGCACGCGTGAAGGGCGGCAGAGCCTGTTTCAATTCGATCCACAACCGGTGATCGAAATGAAGGAGTATCTGGAACAGGTTTCGCAGCAGTGGGACAGCGCGCTGGCGAGGTTGAAGTCGTTTGTGGAAAGCGACCCGCGTTGACCGGATGGGAATTTCATGGCGAACAGCTTTGGTACGGACATCCTGATCCAAGCACCAGACCCGAAGAATGCGGCATCCTTCTACGTCGAGCAACTCAGATTCGAGATCACCGACGAAGGACCTCACATGATCAGTCTCCGTGGCGAACACATCAACCTGTTTATCGAGAGCGGTCCCGCGTTGGGACCGGTTTTCGAAGTCACGGTGGCCAATGTCGAAGAAGCAAAGCTGCGGCTGGTAAAGAACGGTTGCGCAATTATCAAAGATGAGCCAGACTTCCCCCGCTGCTACGTGCAGGATCCCTTCGGCTTGATCTACAACCTAACGCTCTAGGGAAGGCCTGGAGGATCGCACCGTGGTGGTAGCCGACTATCGCAGCTCCACCATGATGGGCGTATGGTCAGACGGTTGCGGCTGAGCCCGCGGCCCGCGATCAATCTCGCACCTTTGCAAACGTTCGGCCACCTTCGGCGACAGCAGGAAATGGTCGATACGGATGCCCCGGTTATGTTCAAACGCCTGTCGCCAATAATCCCAGAAGGTGAACTGGCCGCTCTCGTCAGGATGCAGCGCACGGAACGCGTCCGTATAGCCAAGAGCAAGCAGGGCCCGGTAGCGTGCGCGGGGCTCCGGCTGAAATAGCGCGTCATGGATCCATGACGCAGGCTTGTGGCAATCGATATCTTCTGGAATCACATTGAAGTCGCCGCCAATCAACACCGGCAAATCCTCCTTCCGCCAGGCCCTCATCTCTTTCTCTAACCTGTCCATCCAGGCCAGCTTGTAGGTGAATTTGTCGGTTCCCACCGGGTTGCCGTTGGGCAGATAAATATTGACCACGCGGATGCCGTCGATCGTCGTCTCCAGGTAACGTGCATGGCTATCCAGTTCATCGCCGGCCAGGGTGGTATTGAGCGTCTGCATAGGATGGCGGGACAAAATCGCCACCCCGTTATAAGCTTTCTGCGTCACGGCGGCGCTCTCATAGCCCAGCTCTTTGAATACTTCTGACGGAAACTCTGCGCTCTTCAGCTCCTGCATCAGCAGCACATCGGGCGTGTGCGCCTTCAGCCACGCCGTAACATGGTTAAGCCGGGCACGAATCGAATTTACATTCCAGCTGGCGATCTTCATCACTATCACCGTCTCATGATCCGTGAGCGGCATCAAGCAAATCGCGCGCAGCTATCATGGGTAGGGAAGACAGGAGCCTATATGTTTGTTCCCCAGCCTATTGGATTCGTGAGCAGCCCGTACAACCAAACCAGTGAGATTCCCAAGGGTCTGCACGCGAAACACGAAGCCGAGGGTGTACTCAAGATCCTGCCCGAATTCCAGCCCGGGCTCATCGACATCGAAGGATTCTCCCACCTCTTCGTCCTTTGGGAGTTTCATCGCTCCGGCGAGTTCGATCTGGTCGGCATACCGCCCTTCGACGATCGCCCGCACGGGGTCTTTGCCACTCGCTCTCCCCGTCGTCCCAACCCCATTGGTCTTACCGTCGTGGAGTTGATTCGCAGAGAGAGCGCATGGCTGCATGTTCGCGGTGTCGACATGCTCGACGGAACGCCCATTCTCGACATCAAGCCCTACCTGACCAGTGTTCCCCCGGAGCTGTTGCGCCGGGGATGGCTGGCCGAAGCAGAGTCACGGAAAAAGTGATCATTTGGAAGCGGTTTCTGCGGTTGCTGGTCCCGGGCTTACCACGGAGCTATTCACCCATGCAGTCTTGCCTCGCAGCCAGTCAGGATCTTTGAACTCCCATCCCACGCGCGGCTGGGCCGAGTCCCCATGCACGGTTCCGCTTGCAATGCGGGTCTTGCGTCCGACGATGACCTCGAATTTCGACGGCGCTCCGCCGGCAGTCGCGCCCGGCGCAAACGAAATCGTCAATCCCTGACTCGCATCCGCTCCCACCGCGGAGTAGTGCATTTTTTCAATCGACCATGCCCCGTTCGTCCAGGTCGCTTCCAGGGCAATTGTTCTGCCCGGCAGATGATCGTCTGTCTCGAGAATCGTTGCATGATCACCGGTCATCGCCTGCACCCGCAAGCTACAGCCCAGTCCGTCCTGCGACTTCAATTTCCATTCCGCGCCGGCGGCCAGAGTTTTTGGCCCACTGATCGTCGTCCATTGCTGTCCCGCCCCGGCAAAGACAGCGAAGTCGACGTTCTCAGAAGACGCGCCATGATAAGCAACAAAGTAGGGCGGCTGGCTGATCTCCGTCCACACGTCGGCAGTGCTGACTGTGTTCCCGATCTTGATCGCTGAGCCTTCACCAGCGACCGCCGAACGTCCGCGATACATCAGCACTGGCGGCTCCACGCCGGCAGGTGAGCTGCCCCCGCCGCGCTCACTCATGTCAGAACCTTGAATCCACTGCCACGACACCGGCTGGCCCGCGTGATCGACAAACCGCAATAAATAGGTAGCGCCAGTGCCCGCATTTGCCGGGCGGTCGAACTGCATATTCGTAAGGTAGGCGTCCGCGCCCGAGCGCTTGTCCACATCCACCATCTGCTGTTGGTTCGAGTAGTGCACCCGCTTGCCCGTGGCCCGCTCGGTAAGCACTGCTTCGTAGAGCGGCGTCGCGCCGCTGCCGGGGTCGACATAGAGTTCAATCATCGTATAGGGCAGCTCCGGGCCGATCCATTGTACGAACTGTTCCGGCCAGTGCCGGTAGACGATCTGCTCGGGCGCCATCGGAGGTGGAAGCACAGGCTCTACGGTTTGCGCGGCCAGCGCGACCGCACTGCAGAGAAGAAGAGAGGCGGTAAGAAATTTCGACATAGCATTTTCCTTTCAGAAGGTGTAACGGATACCGAACTCCACTCGTCGCGCGGCTTCCGCGGCTAATGGCTGAGTGAACGTAGGCGAGCCGACCACGTTGCCTACGGTGGTCACATTGGTGTGGTTGAGCAGGTTAGCCGAACGCGCATTCAGCGTGACGCTCTGATGCCGGTCGGCAGCCAGGCCGTGGGAATGAAGCTCAAAGGTGCGGCTCAGGTTGCTGTCCAGATGAATGAGCGCGGGCATGGTTCCTACATTGCGGCCCAGCGAGCCATTCAGAGCCGTCGTGTTCAGCAGGCCGAAGGGCGTTTGATAGGTGCCGGTGCCCGGTTGCGCAGTGAGGGAGGGGCGGTCGTTAAAGACGCCGTCTCCGTTGTTATCCATGCCGGTGATCACGTTGTAAGGGTCTCCGGAGGAGGCATCGAATTGGCTGGTAAGGGAGAGCTTTGCCGGGAGATTCAGCTGCCCGATCGCGAACAGCCGCTGCGTCGGATTCCCAGGCGGCGCGCGCCGTTTCTCCTTGCTCCGAGTAGCTGGACTGCGGAAACATGGTGGCCGAATCAGCATCTGTCTTCAGGTTGAAATATAAGTAACCGACAAAGATGCCAAAGCGCTTGTAGCTGTGCTGATCCACTCCCACAAACACCACCTGGCCGTGAAGGTGTCCAGACTGTTCAAACTGGAAGATGTTCTTGCCCGGTGCAATGGGTCGCGGAGCAAGCAGGGGATTGGTTGTGCTCTCATTTACCAGTGGTGCATTGATGTTGCGCGAGCGAAGCGTGCCCCAGGCTTGGGCGTCAAATAAGTTAGCCTGCGCGTGCCAGTGCTGCGGCAGCTCGTGCTCTACGCCAAGTTGAGACTGGAACGACCATGTTTGCCCCAGGCCGGGCGCGAATTGGCGAGTCGTTGCCACCGCGATCGTAGAAGGTGTGGGCACGAGTGGCTGTGTGAACGACGGCGAGTAGAGCAGCGTTTGCGTTTGGCGCACGCCATTGAGCCGGTACACCTCGGTGGTCACGTCCGGCGTGACTGCGACTTGAAAACAGGCCGCCCCGGGCATGAATCACCCAGCGCTGCTTGTGGTCGGGCGACCAAGCGATGCCAACCCTGGGAACCAGGTTTCCAAAACTGCCGGGCGAGGTCTGCAGGGCATAGCGCAATCCCAGTGCAAGCGATAGGTTTGGTCTAAGCGTCCATTGATCCTGCGCATAACCTGCCACACGCCACTGTGTGAAGGGCACCAGCGTTGTGCCCTGGGTGACGTTGTAGGTGGTGGGAACACCGCCGGGCAAGTCCAGCAGAGTTCGCCGGTACTGTTCCAATCCCGAGATTGCAGTCTGTTGCGTACCATCGCCGAGAGCCGGGGCCAGCCCGCCTCCGAAGACGAAGGCGCCGTTGAACGTATCCGGATCGACGTCGTGAACCATGATGCCCAGCGAGGCAACGCCAATCTTCACCGAGTGCTTGTGATGGGTCCACAGGATGTCGTCATCCATTTCGAGATCGCGCTCGCGATCCTGCAGATGGCCAGCCGTGGCGCCCCCTCCGGTAAAAGCACCGGCTACTTGCAGGCTGGGCGCGGTCGAGAGCGGTACATCCGTGGTGTTCTTCCAGGTGAAGCCGATGTGGGTCTCGTGCAGAAGGGTCGGGCTGAGGGTGAAGATATCGGTCAGCCGCAGATCCTGCTCGCTCACCGTGTTGCCGTAGCCTGCCTCCTCCAGCACCAGGCCGCCGCTGCCCACGTTGTTGGAGTTGTTTATGTTCGCGGAGTACGTCGCCGCCAGCATATTTTTGGCGTTCAACTGCCAATCGGTGCGCGCGCTGCCGATCCACAGCCGCTGCGGCGCCGGAACATTTTCACTCAGCGGCGTTTCCTCGCCCTGGCTATTCAGCACGACTGCGTTCACCACGTTGAACTCGTTGATGTCGCGTCTCTCCAGGGCGAGAAAGAAATCGCTCTTCTGCTTGCGAATGGGCCCGCCGAATTCAAATCCATAGCGCCGCTTGCCTGCCGGTGTAGCACTCACCGCGAAGGGATCGGTCGCGTTCAGTCCAGACTCGCTGTCGGTAAAGAAGAGGGCTCCATGCAGCGAATCCCGGCCTGGTTTGGTGAAGATCTCAACGCGGCCGCCCTGGTAAGGCGGACGATCGTATTCCGACGAGAACATGTCCGGGTTTACGCGGATGGAAGCGATGGACGATTTCGGGGGCAGAGAACTGCTGTTCTGGAATCCGTCGACGGTAATGATGGCCTGTCCGGGAGCCCCTCCACTACTGGCGGCGAGCACCTGCAGCTGGCGTTTAAAGTCATCCGGATCATCGGCCATGCCCTGGAGGTCCTGGGCCGTTAGCGTGTGTGTGCCGGCGCCGTGGTCCGTATCGACGGACACGCCATTGTTTTCCCCTACCTCGACCTCGGTGTGAACATCCGCGATACGCAGCTGAACGGAAATGTTCGCCAAGCCGCGGCCGCTCACTTGGCTCTCCGCAAAACCGTTGGCGTTGACGGTTATCTGGTAGGGCTCATTGCCGACACAATGCAGGACGAAGGTGCCGTGCGCGCCGGTGGTTGTGTCCTGTGGCGTAGGTGCCTGTAGATGGACCTCTGCGCCAACGACCGCAGCCCCGGAAGGATCGAGCACTGTGCCGCTGAGGTTGCCGCAGTTTTGCGCGAGCAAATCTCCGCCGATGCTCAGTGCTGCAAAGAGGAAGATGCGAGTCCAGCGATTCATACGCCGAGAATCTCATCCGTCACAAGAGCAAAACAGTGCAGCTTGTCACAGGAATCGGATGACAAGTGTCATCGTCTTGTGGAAGAGAAAGCCGCATGAAGTGCGTCAACGCCATCAAGCTCAACAGGAAATCCGGGGGTACGCTTTGGCGAACCTGGGGCACCCTGTTGTTGGGCTTCGGTGGTCGAAGAGCTCCGAGCAGCATGTGTAAGATGAGCACCGCCGAGGTCCTTCGACTCCGCGCACAAGCGCCGTGTCACGCTATAAATCGGTGAGGCGCTCCGCTTCAGGATGACGATTCTGTGGGAGAACTAACGGAACGGAGACCTTTGTGCGGGAGCCGGGGCGCACTACAGGTCCCTCGGCTGCGCTCGGGATGACAAGTGGAGGGTGGTGGCTTTTATTAGGGGCCGTTAGATCGGATGGACAGAAAAGAAACAGCAGGTCCCCTTCGACTTCGCTCAGGGCAGGCTCTCCACTACGCTGCGCTCCGGAGGGGATGACAATTCGTTTAGAACTCGAAGACTTCGCGCGAAAAATCAATAAATTCACAGCCTCTCCCACGGCAAGCCGGGGCAGGCAGGATGACGATTTTGTGGGAGAACTAACGGAACGGAAGCCTTTGTGCGGAGCCGGGGCGCACCGCAGATCCCTCGGCTGCGCTCGGGATGACAAGTGGAGGGCGGTGGCTTTTATTAGGGGCCGTTAGATCGGATGGACAGAAAAGAAACAGCAGGTCCCCTTCGACTTCCCTCAGGGCAGGCTCTCCACTACGCTGCGCTCCGGTTCCACGGCAAGCCGGGGCAGGCAGGATGACGATTCTGTGGGAGTTCTGACGAAAACATCCTAAACAAGTTAAGCGTTGGTCAGGACGGGGTGAGCGGTGGCGGCTTGGCTGGCGGCCATTTGTAAAATTTGATATTTTTTGGTCGTTTTGGGGATTGGCAGCTCAGCGGGGGTGGACGAAGGGGTTCTTTATAGGGAAACCCACTCCCAAGTCTGGAACAGAAGCGAACAGAGGGACATAAGATTTGGGGGCTTCCGAGGGGGTAAAGCGATTGGTGAAGGTGGACTTGCTGGGGCCAGGGTCCGGAGGCGCCCCGGCCGCCGAGCCGGGAGCGGGCTTCCCCGGCACGCTCCGCGGCACGCGGGGACTGGCGGGACCGGCGGGGACGCCGGGTCGATCTTCTTGCTGGGCGGTGGCATAGATTTGCGGTTGGGTGTTGGTCGCAGGAGCGGATTTCTTCTCTGAAGAGATGGCGCGACGGTCGGGGATGAAGTTTTGGATGGCCACGATCATCGAGAGGGCCTTGACCTGGCCGGTAATGCTGCCACGGGTCATATCGGGGCTGAGGTTGGCGATTTCCCAGAGGCGGGTCAGTACTTGTTCGCGGTCCAGGTTGAGACGGTGCAGGCCGTCCACGGCACGCCGGGACAGGTCGGCCTCTTGCTGGACGAGCTGTTGCTGCACGGCGGCGCGGTGCTGGAGCATGTAGTCGCGGACGCGGGGCTTGGATTTGGTGTAGGCGGCGGAGTCGGGGTTGAGGCCGACGGCTTCGGCGGCGTGACGGTCTGTCATGGCGCCAGAGAGGACCAGGCGGGCAAAGGCTATTTCCTGATCGGTGATGGGATCGCTGACTTTATTTTTGGGCATAGGTGGTTCCTGAAATTTGAGAGAGATGGAGTTTGAGAGAAGTTAGGGGCAGAGGTTTCTAACGCGCGGGGAAGCAGGGTGGGACGCATAAAAAATCCCGCGGCGGCGGGATGCTTGGATTGCCTTATTTGTGACAGGGATCGAGCGGGACACCGGACAGAGGTAAAGCTGTCCTTCGCTCGCGTGTAGGCCGAAACTACCGGCAACTGCCGGCCAGCGAGCGGTAACGCGAGAGTCCGCCGGCTGCCGAAATCGTCTGCTAACAGGATACAACGCTGGAGAACCGGATTTGGCCGTGGAGACTCTCTTCTTGAGTCACCAGGTTATCGTTTCGGAGGTTACTTTTGGTTGACTAGAGACCTCGGTTAGAGCCCGCAATGTCGTCGATTGAAGCTCGCAGGAGCTATATTCAAATGCTAACTTAGGCAGGGCGGCTACGGGGATGGGAAAAAAGCCTCGCAGAGTGTTTGACTGAGTCCGCAACGATTGATGGCCACGATTTCGGCTCGGGCGAGTTCAACATCTTCATCTTTACCGACAACCCCGAGGCTACGTTTCGTACGATCCAGAGTTGCAAAGAAAATCAGACAATGACTTGGCCGACTGCTGCTACTTACCGGCACACAAACCGCGACGATTACTTCGTTCTGTGGCCTGCGGGGCAAGGCTGCCGAAGCCTACGGCCGCATGATGAGCGGCAAGGCAGAGTTTCGCGTTGTCTTGACGGCGTGAACGAAGCACCCATGAGTAAACGAAACAGTGTCGTGCTGTGGACGTCCATGCCCGCGTTCCGGGATGCGGGCGCATCACAACCATCCTTTACTCCGCGCCAAGCGGGCAGCCTCGATGCGATTAGCCGCGCCGAGCTTATTGATCGCCTCCGACAAATAATTGCGCACCGTGCCTTCGGACAAGTGAAGATCCACCGCAATTTCTGCTCCCGACTTGCCCTCACCGGCTCGCCACAAAATCTGCCGCTCCCGTTCGCTTAACGGGTCAGGCTCCTGTGTCCACGCCTCTGCCGCAAGTTCAGGATCCACCACCCGCAGCCCCTTACACACGCGCCGCACGCAGTCCGCCAGCTCCGCCGCGGGGCGATCCTTGAGCATATATCCCTGGGCGCCGGCATCCATCGCGCGGCGCAAATAACCCGCGCGGGCAAAGGTAGTAAGAATCACGATGTGCACCCGCGGATACCGGCTATGCACTTCCGCCGCGAGCGTCAGCCCGCTCATCTCCGGCATTTCAATATCGGTCACCAGCACATCGGGTGAGTGCTGCGCTACCAGCGTCATGGCCTCGCGCCCATTGCGCGCCCGCGCCACCACGGCGATATCCTTCTCGATCTCAAGCAAAGCCGCCAGTGCGCCCAGCACCATCGCCTGATCCTCGGCCAGGACGACGCGAATCTGTTTGCTCACGGCTGACTGACCTCTGCATTTCCGTTGAATTGGGGCAGTTCGATTTGCAGACGAGTGCCACGATTCGAGTCCAACGAGAGGCTGCCGCCCAGTTCCCGCACCCGCTCCCGCATGCCGCGCAACCCATTCCCTTCCTGGCGAATGTCCCCCCGCCCATCATCCGCGATCACCAGTTGCGTGCGGTCTTCCGCCGTAGATACTTCAATCGAGCACTCACTGGCGCCCGCGTGGCGCACAATATTGGTGACCGCCTCCCGCAGCACCAGTGAAAGTGTGGCCTCATGCCGCGGCGTCAGGTACGGTGCTTTCGCCGGCCTATTCAATCGCACCCCCGCTGTTTCCAGTATCTCGGCTGCGCGGATAAGCTCCGAGGCAAAGCCCTCGGAGCGGTAGCCGGTAATGGTCTTGCGCACCTCAGCCAGAGCTTTCCTTGCGGCGGTTTCAACCTCTGCGATCTCAATCGCCGCCCGCGCAGGCTGGCTGGCAAGAAGGCGCCCTGCTAACTCGCTCTTGAGCACAATCAACGACAGAGAGTGGCCAAGAATATCGTGCATATCGCGAGCGATGCGCTCCCGTTCGGCGGTCTTTGCCAGACGTTCGATCTCCTCCTGCGCCACGCGCAACGTAGCGTCCGCGCGCCACTTTTGCTTCATTCTCAGGCGATTCATTCCAAACAGCAGCGGCATAGAGAGACTCAAACTCCATACCCATGCAGAGAAATGCAATAGCCAGCTCTCTATGGCGATCACTCCGCATTGCAAAAGGAAAAGGTTGATTACCGTATTTGTCGATTCGGTCAGCTCCGGGATGGAAACCGCTACATAGATAAAGGCTCCCCACGCGCTCTGGTTGAACGGCACGTACGCCACGCCTATGACGAACATGGCGAGCACTCCCACCCAACGAAACCTGCGCGGGCCGCTAGACGCGAACATAAAGCTAGGTACGAAGAGAACCACAGCGAGAATCAACCCGAGCCATCTACCCCGCGAGGCGTGTTCCATGTAAGGCTCGATACACCAGAAACCCAAGAAGACCAACCAGATGGTATGGTCATAATTAATCCAACGCCGCCAGTTCCTCAGGGGGAGCTGATTCGCAGGGTCCGGGCAGTCACTGCTGAGCCAACCGCTAAACCACGCGGCAAGGTTCCGACGCTCGGGCGAGTGTGGCGTCATGATTAGGCCTGGGCCTCCTGCCTGCGGAAGATGAACGCCGCGGCTAGCAAAAATACTACCGTATAGAACCCTAGCAGCGCCCAGGCCAACAAAGCAGAACTATCGCTGTAACCGAGCGACCCGAGCGCCAGGCGAGCGAACCAGAACGATGGTAACCCGTGCGCAATCCCCTGTAGCCAATGGGGCAGCGCCTCAATCGGCATCCAAAGTCCACCGCAAAACGACAGTGGCAGATAGATCAGGTTGATTACCCCCGCCGCTGCGTTGGACGGCATTAACAGGCCAATCACTAAACCCAGGCTGGCGAAGGGCACAACACCGGCGGCAATCACCGACAACAGCTGTAGCGCTTCTATGAACGTGATGTGGGCGCCGGCCAGGGTGCTTCCCAGAATCATCAACAGAATCGTGATCCCTATGGCGAAGAGGATGCTGACGCACAATTTGGCCAGCAAGTAGGCAGCCGCCGGCATAGGGCTTGCGCGTTTCATTTCCAGCCATCCATGGCCCCGCTCCAGCGCCAGCACGGCGCCAATGCCAAAGAGCGAAGAACCCATGGCGCCAAAACATGCATAGCCCGCCAGAAGATAACGGGCCACGGTATGGCCCTGTAAGATCGAATTTTTATTGGTGACAGCGAACAGCAGATAGAAGATCACCGGAAAGCCAATCATGGAGCAAAGGTAGGCCCGATTGCGCGATAACCTGAGCAACTCAAAGCGCACTTCGTTGAAGTAAATGCGCGCCAGCGATGGCTGCGTGGCCGGCATGTTGAGAGCGATTGTCGTGGCCATGGCTCCTCCTATTGCACGGCTGCGGTGAGGTTGTTGGTGAGCGCGAGAAAGGCATCTTCCAGCGCTGCGGTCCGCACTTCCAGGCCGCTCAGCGCAGCGTCGTGCGCAAGCATGGTGCGCAGCACCGCTTCAGGAGTTTGTGTGCGGACCAGCATTGCGCTGCCATCCTGCTCCACGCCAGTCACTCCCGGCAACGCAGAAACGAATGAAGCTGGGAGCGATGTCGTGCAGCGGATAAAGCGTGAACCATCCGCGGTCTTGAGTTCCTGTGGCGTCCCTTCCGCAACCACCTTGCCTTTTTGGATCACGACGATTCGGCTCGCCAGCGCATCCGCTTCTTCCAGGTAATGCGTGGTGAGCAAAATGGTCTTTCCCCTCGCCGCGAGCTTACGTACCTGTTCCCACATCGCTCGCCGGGCCTCGACATCCATACCGAGTGTCGGTTCATCGAGACAGATAAGATCAGGATCGCCGCAAAGTGCGAGAGCGAAGAGCATGCGCTGCTTTTGTCCGCCGGAGAGGGTCCCAAAAAGCTTGTCCTCCAGGCCTTCCAGTCCGGCAACCTGCAGCAGCTCCTCAAGCGGCCGCGGGTTTGCATAATAGCTGCTGAAGAGCTGCAGATGCTCGCGCACTCGCAGTGTCTCCGGCATGCGGCCCACCTGCAGCATTGCGCCCAGCCGCAAGCGGTTGGCCCGATCTCTCGGACTTCCGCCAAAGATGAGCACCTCGCCCGAGGTCGCCTGGCTCAACCCCAGCAGTAGGCGCACGGCGGTGGTCTTACCGGCGCCATTCGGCCCCAGCAATGCGACGACTTCTCCCCGGCGAAGCTCGAGCGACAGGCGGTCCAGCGCGATCTGCTGGCCAAATTTCTTGCTTACGCTACGCAGAGAGGCAATCACGGAAGCCTCCGGCTGGTCGATGGTTGGGTTGTGGCAAGGTTCAAGAACGCCGCTCGCGGCCATAGCTCCTCGCTTCCAGTCACATCGTCTCGTCGCTCGATCTTCGGCAGTAGTGTGTTTTGTCAAAAAGAAAGGCTGACATTTGTCATGCGGTTCGCGAAGACCCATTAATCTAGAGAGTCAACAAGCGGGGGATGGGATCGATGCGGAGTGGGATCGCAAAGCGACGGGTGCAGATAACGGTAAGAACGGTGATCCTGAGCGGCCTTTTAACGGTTATATCTACAGCTGGCGCCCGGGCTCAGTTTCCTCCTCCTCCCAAGCTGCCGCCGGGCACCCCCGAGGCGGCAGGTCAACAGGTCTTTGCTACCCGGTGTGCCCCCTGCCATGGCACCAACGGCATGGGGGGCGAATTTGCCCCATCGATTGTGGAGCGGGTACCGCTGCGCACCGATGAAGAGCTTATAAGGCTATTGCACAATGGCCTGCCATCTTCTGGTATGCCGGCGTTTCCCGATGTCGTCGATCCGGACCGGGCAAACCTTATCAGCTTCTTGCGCACCCTAAAGCCCTTTTGGGGTACGGCCACAGCGCGCGCCTCGGTCACCCTGGAAGACGGAAAAACCGTTCAGGGTACTGCGTTGAACCGCTCGGCAAGCGATATGCAGCTGCTGGGCGACGACCATCAGCTCTATCTTCTGCGCAAGACGGATTCCGGGGAGTACAGGGTAGTGACCTCGCAGGCCGATTGGCCGAGTTACAACGGCCAGACGACCGGTAGCCGTTACAGCGACCTCACGCAGATCACCAGCGCCAATGCTTCGCGATTACAGCCAAAATGGATATTCACCCTGCCTAACACCCGCAGCGTGCAGGCCACTCCCATTGTTGTGGGTGGGGTCATGTACGTGACCTATGTCAACGAATGCTATGCGCTCGACGCCGGCACTGGACGCCAGATATGGCACTACCAGCGCTCCCGCACTCAGGGACTCGTCGGCAACGCCGTTTCCGGCGCCAACCGTGGCGTGGCCGTCGCCGGCGACCGGGTGTTCATGGTCACTGACAACGCCCACCTGATAGCGCTCAACCGCATCACCGGTGCGCTGGCCTGGGAGGCAACGTTAGCTGACTGGCATAAGAACTACAATGCGACCGGCGCCCCGCTGGTCGTCGGCTCCATGGTGATCTCCGGAATCTCCGGTGGAGACGAAGGCGCGCGCGGCTTTGTGGCTGCATTCGACCAGTCGTCAGGCAAGGAGCTGTGGCGCTTTTGGACCGTGCCGAAGCGTGGCGAGCCTGGCTCGGAGACCTGGCAGGGACCAGGGATCGATCACCCGTCCGGAGGCACCTGGATGACCGGAACCTACGACAAGGATCTTGACACCCTGTACTGGCCTGTCGGCAATCCCGGCGATGACATGATTGGAGACGCTCGGCCGGGCGACAACCTCTACACCGACTCGGTGGTCGCCCTCGACCCCAGTACGGGCAAGCTGAAGTGGTATTTCCAGTTCACGCCCCACGACGTGCATGACTATGACGCCATGGCTCCCCCGTCGCTGATCGATGCCATGTGGGAGGGTAAGCCACGCAAGCTGATGGTGCAGGCAAACCGCAATGGCTTCTTCTATGTGCTCGACCGCACCAATGGCAAGTTCTTGCTCGGCCGGCAATATACCACCAAGCTTACCTGGGCAACCGGTCTGACCCCCGAAGGCCGGCCCATCGTCGCTCCGGGCCAGGAACCAACCCATGAGGGCACACGCGTCTGCCCCTGGCTGAACGGCGCGTCCAACTGGTATTCGGCCTCCTGGAATCCACTCACCTCGCTTTACTACGTGCAGACTAATGACAAGTGCGGCATCTTCACCCGCACCGACATGCCGTTTCAGCTGGGGCACGGCTACATGGGCGGCTCTTTCGGCGCCGACCCGTCCGACGCGGGCCGGCGGGTCCTGCGCGCCTTCGACATCCAGACCGGCAAAGCCGTGTGGGAGCTTCCCCAGACTGGTTCCGCGGAGAGCATGGGAGGCGTGCTCAGCACCGCCGGGGGCGTGGTTCTGTACGGAGCGGACGACGGTGCGTTTGCCGCCGCCGACGCCAGGACCGGTAAGCTCACTCTGGAGCTTCCAGACCAGCCAATCCCCGCATTCTTCTCCGATGACCTACATGTTCGACCACCAGCAATATGTCGCTGTGACCATGGGATCGAATATCATTGCATTCGGCCTTCCGAACTAGCCGTACAGCGAAAGGAAAAGGGAGTCATTGTGAAACAATCACGGAGAGATTTTGTTAAAGCCGGTTCCGCGTCCCTCATCTATGGTTCTGCGCTTCTGCACAGCAGCAAGTCTTACGCCAAGACATTGCATGTGCCATTGGGGCTTCAGCTCTATTCGGTCCGCGAGCTTTTGCCAAAGGATTACGACGGCACGCTCAAGCAGATCGGTTCTCTAGGCTTTCGCGAGGTAGAGTCGGCTGGTTACTACAATCACAGCGCCGCGGAAGTGAAACAGGCCATGAGCAACGCCGGCCTGCACCTGGTGAGCGCGCATTACTCCTCAGACAATTTGCATCAGCAGCTCGATGAAATTCTGTCCTTCAGCAAAGAGGTAGGTGTTCATTACATCATCTGTTCTTTCCCTGGCTTCAAAGACCCTTCGCGCGTGAAGAGTCTTAGCGCGAAGGCCAGGACGAACGCTTTCACCCTTGAAGATTGGCGCTGGAATGCGGAGCAATTCAATGCCATCGGGGCAAAAGTAAGTGCCGCCGGCATGCAGTTCGGCTATCACAACCACACCATGGCGTTCCACAAAATAGACGGCGTGGTGCCTTACGATGAGCTGTTGCGTCTGACCGATCCCGCCCACGTCACCATGGAGATGGATTGCGGCTGGGTCGTTGTCGGTGGGGCGAACCCGATCGATTATCTGCGCAAATATCCCACCCGCATCAGCATGTTGCATGTAAAGGATTTCAAGGGGATCACCCCCGATTCCTCGGTCACGAACGTGCCCACGATCGTCGAGCTAGGGCAGGGCTCGATTGACTACCGTCCTATTTTTGAAGAAGCAGCCAAGGCCGGAGTAGTGAAGCACTGTTTCGTCGAGCAGGAAGGTTACAACGTACCGCCCATGGAAGGCCTGAAAATCGACGCCGACTACATGCACAAGCTAGGCATCGGTTAAAAGGGAACCGCAGATCCCTCCACTCCGCTACGCTCCGGTCGGGATGACAATTCATCTTGTAAACGGGACGGTGTATCCAAACAGAATTGTCATCCCGACCGGAGCGTAGCGGAGTGGAGGGATCTGCGGTTCTCCCCACCTTCAAAAAAGTTGGGTGCCCCATTCAAGCCCTGTTTTTGGGCTAGAGTGGGACACGCAGCACTCAACCCCTGTCTCCCTCTTGTCATTGCAGTACTCTCCAACCGAAAGCGCGGTAGTAGCTCTTATCCTCTACCAAGCAATCGACGCAAACTACCCGGCGCCGCAACCCCCACCATCCTGGTGAACAACAAGATATCCCAACCCAAACGTCGAAAGCACGCACAACCCAATCAGCGGCGGATAGTGGAACGGCTGCACCAGCTTAACCCCATAAGCAACAGCAGCCGCTACCAGTGCGCCAGCCCAAAGCCGTGCAACCCGGTAAGGCGGCAAAACGACGACGCCGATGCGTGCCTGAAGAGCGCGCCGCAGCAAGGAAAACTCCACCCACCCAGCGAGCCCTGCCGAAAGCGTGAGCCCCGCGACGCCCCAGCTGGGATCAATGCCCAGTAGCTTAGGGAGTGGCAGGGCGAACAGATAACCCATGACCACGGTCAACACCACGCGAACAATCGCGAAGTTCAACGGTGTACGTGTGTCCCGCAACGCGTAAAACGCAGAGGAATACAACCTTCCGGACGTCGAAGCCAGAAGGCCGACAGCCGACCCCGCCAGCACACTCCACACGAAGGTCACATCGTGGGCAGTGAAGTGACCGCCTCGGTATATGGTGGCAACAACCACGTCGCCAAGGGCGAGAAAAGCCACCGCAGAAGGAACCACAAAAAAAGCGATGTTCTGCAGCCCCAGTTCCAGTCGCCGTCGCAGTACGGCTCCGATCTCCTCCTGTGTTCCCAACGCACTCGACATGGCGGGCAGCTCAGCGGCAGAAACCGCCATGCCGAACAAGCTCACCGGCAGCGTATTCAGGGTCTGCGCGTAAGCCAGGGCAGATACCGCGCCCACGGGCAAATAGCTGGCAAGAAACGAGTCGACATAGGCGCTAATCTGCACCACTCCGCGGCTCAGGAACACCGGAAAAAAGTTTCGCACCACGGTCCGCACATGCTCCGTGCCGAATGTGAACCGCAGATTCAAGGGTCGCAGAAACCGCAGCACCGTCGGCAACTGCACTGCAAACTGCAGGCCGCTGCCGATGACCGAAGCGATGGAAATAATAACGGCGAGCCGCGATTCCCCTACATGTCCACCCTTCCATAACAGGGCAGCGATCATAGCCACGTTCCAGATCACCGGCGCAGTATAGGAGAGGAAGAATTTTCTGTGACTGTTCAGAATCCCCAGGCACCATGCCGAAAGAACGAGCAGCGCGGCTCCGGGAAACAGGATCTGCACCAGTTGGATGGCGAGCAGGCGAGTCTCGCCGCTGGAAGCCGGGCACAATTGCGTCGATCAGCCAGGGGGCAGCGAAGACGCCGGCCAACGTGATCAGCGAACCGATCAGAAAGAGAATGGCAAAGATCGCTTCGGCCAGCTGCGAGGCTTCCTCGTGCCGCTCTTCCGCCCGCAGGCGGGCATACACGGGGATGAATGAAGCGGAGAGGACACCCTCGCCAAACAGGGTTTGCAGAAAGTTGGGGATGCGGAAAGCGCCGCGAAAAGCATCCGCAGCGTTTGAGTTGCCGAAGTAATGAGCAAACACCCGGTCGCGTACCAGCCCCAGGAGCCGGCTTAGCAGAATACCCGCGGAGACGGTAAATGCGGATGAGCGGGAAGCGCCTTTACGTTGGGTGGGTGTACTCAAGCCTGTCATCGACTGGTATGGACGCTGGCTTTACTCTAATGCATCTGGTTGGTCTTCCCCTGCAACTTCCATGGCAACAGGAACCAGTTTGTAACGCTATGCTACGCCTGCTGCTCCAGTTGCGTAACCAGCTCTTCCCACTCGGCGGTGAGCGAGGCATGCTGTTCGCGCAAATTTTCCAGTAACTGGGTCAAGCGCTGCGTCTCCTCTGCGCTCTCATAAACGCCCAGCGACTGTTCCGCATTGGCGATGGAACTCTCCACCCGCGGTAGCTCCTCTTCGACAAAGCTACAGCGCTCCTGCATTTGGCGCAGCTTGATCGGGTTAAGCCGTCGACCCTTAGCCGCCGCGTCCACCTTCACCGTCTCCGGTGGTGCTTCCACAGCCGCAGCGCCATTCGACGTGCTTCCCGGTGCCTCCGCCATCTGCTTGCGGTGCAGATAGTCTTCGTAGTTGCCCGGATAGACGTGCACGTGTCCACCCTCCACCTCAAAGATCCGGGTTGCCAGGCGATCGATGAAGTAGCGATCATGCGAGACCATGACCACGGTTCCATTGAAAGCAGCGATGGCCTCGAGCAGCACATCTTTAGCCCGCAGATCGAGGTGGTTGGTGGGCTCATCCAGCAGCAGAAAGTTTGCCGGGCTTACCAGGATGCGGGCCAGGGCATAGCGGTTGCGCTCTCCTCCTGAAAGCACGCCCAGCGGTTTGAAAACATCGTCCCCGGAGAAGAGGAAGCAGCCCAGCAGGCTGCGCAGCTCGGTGGTCGATACCCGCGGCGCGGTGTTGCTGATGTCATCCAGCATGCGGGCATTGCCGTCCAGCACCTTGTACTGATCCTGGGCGAAATATTCCGCGGTCACATTGTGGCCCAGGCGCAGCGTGCCGCTCGAGGGTGGCTCCATACCCGACAGCATGCGGATCAGGGTTGACTTGCCTGCGCCGTTCACGCCCACCAGCGCGATGCGGTCCCCGCGGTCGATGGTGAAGCTCACGTCCTCGAGCACCTGCTTCGGACCATAGTTCTTCGCCAGGTCTGAGACTTCCACTACCGTGCGGCCGGAAGGCTGCGGCTGGGGGAAACTGAAATGGATCGCCTGCTCTTCCACCGGGATCTCGATGCGCACGATCTTGTCCAGCTCCTTGATGCGGCTCTGCACTTGTTTGGCCTTGGTGGCCTGATAGCGAAAGCGGCTGATGAAAGCTTCGAGATGCTCAATGTGCTCGCGCTGGTTTTTGTAAGCCGCGGCCAGCTGCGCTCGCCGCTCATCTTTCTGAACTAAATACTTTTCGTAGTTGCCGTGGTAAACGTGCAGTCCCTTGTTCCATATCTCGATGGTTTTATCGACCGTGACGTCGAGAAAATAGCGATCGTGGGAGATAAGGATGTAGCCATTGGGATAGCTGTGGAGGTAGTCCTCCAGCCAATTGCGGGTTTCGAGGTCGAGGTGATTGGTCGGCTCGTCGAGCAGCAACAGGCTGGGCTTCTGCAGCAACAGCTTGGCCAGGGCGATGCGCATCTGCCATCCGCCGGAAAACTCCTCCGTCTGCCGTGACCAGTCATGCTTGCTGAAGCCCAGGCCGCTCAGTACCGAGCCCACCTGCGCGTCGAGCGCGTACCCGTTATGGGCGCGAAAGTGGGAGTCGAGATGAGAAAAGCGATCGGCCGCCGCGGCGTATTCGGCCGTTGCCGGGTCGAACTCGGCCAGGCGCGTGGAAAGGGTTTCGAGTTCCTGTTCCATGTCGCGCAACTCGGCGAATACCGAAAGGCACTCCTCAAAAACGCTCCGCCCGCGGAGTTCGAGACCTTCCTGCGGAAGATAGCCGATGGTCATGCCGCGCGTGCGCTGCAAGGTACCGTAGTCGAGCGATTCGGCGCCCGCCAGCACCTTAAGCAGAGTGGATTTCCCGGTGCCGTTGGCGCCTACCAGGGCCGTGCGCTCATTGGGCGTGATGAGCCAGTTGGCATCCTCGAACAAGACGCGGGGGCCGAACCGTTTTCCAGCAGCAGAGAGTTGGAGCATAAGAAAGCAGCGCCGAGGCGCTGCTCCCATTGTCGCATTGCTTAACTGCTCCCAGCAAAAGCCGGAAGTTGCTCCTGTGGACATTCCAAGGGGGCGATGCTATCTTCTTTGCAATATCCAAAGGAGCTGTCGTGGCCGCTGAAAGGTCAGAAGTCCTACAAGGCACGCTGGATCTGATGATCCTGAAGACCCTCCATGTGCTGGGCCCTCTGCACGGATTCGGGATTGCCCGCCGCCTGGAGCAGTTGAGCGAGGAGGTGCTGAAGTTGAACGAAGGCACCGTCTATACGTCCCTGCTGCGGCTTCAACAACAAGGATGGATCGTTTCCGAGTGGGGCGCCTCAGAGAACAACCGCAAGGCCAGGTTCTACTCGATCACCAAGCGGGGGTTGAAGCAGTTGGCGGTGGAGACGGAAAACTGGGAGCGTATCTCTGGGGTCATCGGCCGTGTATTGGGTCAGGAAGGCCAAAGATGAGGATGCGCGTTTTTGCGGCCAAGCTGGGTGGCCTCTTCGGCCGGCAAAAGGCTGACCAGGATTTCGACCAGGAGATGCGGATGCACCTCCACTTGCTCACCGAGCAAGGCATTCGCCGGGGCATGAGCCCGGAAGAAGCCCGTGCCGCTGCATGCCGGCAATTTGGCAATATTGCCCTGCTGCAGCAAAGCCAGCGAGAAATGAGATCGATTATGCCGCTCGCTAATTTAGGGCGCGACTTGCGCTTCGCTGCACGCCAGCTTCGCCGCAGCCCATCCTTGGCAACCATTGCTGTCGTCTCGCTGGCGCTGGGGATCGGCGCCAACACCGCCATCTTCACCATCGCCAAGAAAGTGCTGCTGGACAGCTTGCCGGTGAAGAACCCGCGGGACCTGCGGCTGCTCACCTGGGTGAGCGGCCACCAGCAGCCGGTACCTCCCGTGTGGGGCGATGTTGGGGCGACGGAGGAAGGCGGCTTGCATAGCACCGCCTTCTCCTACCCGGTACTCGAAGAGCTGCGGAAAAAGACCGAGGTCTTCGCTGATCTAATCGCCTTCAAACCGATTCCGCTGACGGTGACCGTCGATGGGAACCCGGAGCTGATTGATGGCGAGATGGTGAGCGGCAACGCCTTCAGCGGCTTGGGCGTGGAGCCGCTTCTTGGCCGCCCCCTCATGCCTGCCGACGATGCCGCCCCGGGCAAGGGCCCAGTGGCCGTAATCAGCGAGGGCTATTGGGCAGAACGCTTCGGCCGGTCCAATTCGGTGCTGGGCAAAACCATCTTCGTCAATGGAGTCCCCATCACTGTCGTCGGAGTAAGCCCAGCGAGATTTACCGGCCTGCAGATGGGACAGGAGACACGGATTTTCGTGCCCTTGACCATGCAGCCGCTGCTCGTGCCTCGTGAACAAATGACGGAATCAGGCAGTACCTCTCTGCTGAATAATCCGCAATCCTGGTGGGTGCTGATCCTGGCGCGTTTGCGTCCCGATGTGCCTGAGGCGCGCGCACAGGCGGCGCTCGATCTCGTGTTGCGTCAGAAAGCAATGGCTGACTTGCCGCGGGCCAAGGGGATGGATCAGTTTCATCTACGGCTGGAACCTGGGGATAGGGGACTGGATTATCTGCGAAGCGAGTTCGCGAAATCGCTGTATGTCCTGTTCGCGCTCGCCGGTCTTGTCTTATTGCTAGCCTGCGTGAACCTGGCGAATTTGCTGCTTGCGCGCGCGGCCACCCGGCAGCGCGAGATGAGCACGCGGCTCGCGCTGGGAGCGCGAAGGATGCACATCCTGCGACAGGTGCTCACGGAGAGCCTGCTGCTTTCCATCCTGGGTGGCATGGCGGGGCTGCTGCTGGGCTACCTGGGGCGTAATGTGATTCCGCGCCTCCTCTCATCTCCATCGCAGCCTGCCATGACGCAAGTAGATTTTGATTGGCGGGTGCTGGCTTTCACCGCAGGACTTTCGCTCGCGACCGGTCTCCTCTTCGGCATTGTTCCCGCGTGGCAGGCGACACGCTGCGATGGAAACATCGCACTCAACGACGCAAGTCACGCAACCGCAGGCAAACACGGGATGTGGTTTGGCAAATCGCTGGTCATTTTCCAAATCGGGCTTTCAACCATCCTGCTCATTGGCGCCGGTCTTTTCGTGCGCACGCTGGCCAATCTAAATCACACACCGCTCGGATTCCGCAGCGACCACATCCTTCTTTTTCGACTGAACCCGCCGCGTACCCGATACAGCGATGCGCACATGCTGGTGTTCTACCAGCAACTGGAGGAGAAGCTGGCGGCAATTCCTGGTGTCCGCTCGGTGAGCCTGAGCAATATTGCGATCATTGGTGATGGGCATTCAGGATCAACCTTTCATGTCTCCGGCAGGCCAGTGGAAACGGAAGCCGTGCGCGTGCAAACCAACCACGTTGGAGCGAATTTCTTTCAGACGATGGGCATTCCAATTCTGCAGGGACGCGGCTTCGACGTTCACGATACGGCTGCCTCGCCCAAAGTCGCAGTGGTGAATCGCGCCCTGGCGCGGCAGTTCTTTCCCAACGAAAACCCCATAGGCCAGACCTTTGAAGCCGACGCGGATGAAGTAAGCGCACCGGTTGAGATCGTCGGCATTGCTGCCGACACCCGATATGCGGATCTGCGGAGTGAGACACCACCGCTTTTCTACCTGCCGTACTCGCAGGCGCATGTGCTGGGCCGCATGGTGGTTGAGATCCATACCCAAGCGGAGCCGGGAAGCATATTGAGCCAGGCGCGCACGGTGGTCGGGTCGGTGGACCGGGACTTGCCGTTGATCGATGTGCGCACCATGACGGAACAGATCAAGGCGACGATGTCAGGTGAACGCATCTTTGCCCAATTGACGAGTGGCTTCGGCCTGCTGGCCCTGGTGTTGGCCTGCATTGGGATCTACGGCGTCATGGCCTACACGGTGGCGCGGCGCACAGGCGAAATCGGCATTCGCATGGCGCTTGGAGCGCAAGCGGAGCAGGTGCTTCGCATGGTGTTGCGCGAGGCATCGTGGATGGCGGTGGCGGGAGTCACGCTGGGAGTATGTGGCTCCCTCGTGCTGGCGCGCTTTCTGACCGCAATGCTCTACGGACTGAAGCCCTCCGACCCGCTAACCTTGGCCGTCGCCTCTGCGTTGCTGCTCCTCATTGCACTGCTGGCAGCGTTTGGCCCAGCAAGGCGCGCATCGCGTGTGGATCCGGTCCGCGCCCTGCGCCATGAGTAACGAAGGCTGGATGGGAGTCAAAGGGACTCTCCTGCGGCAAGTTGAGAAAAAAGACACTGCGAAATCGCCGTGGATGCGAGGCCGGTCGGCAAAATGTGAGCCCAGCCCGGAAGAATCTGTGTGAGAACTAACAAAACTTAGACCTTCGTGCGGGAGCCGGGGCGCACCGCAGATCCCTCGGCTGCGCTCGGGATGACAAAGGGGGAGGGCAGCGCTTTCCACGTGCGGCTGTTAAACGGACGTTGGGCAGAGAGAGATGCCCTCCCGTCGAGAGTAGGTGACCGACAATTCTTTAAGCCACTAGCCAATTCTCCATGGATGCACCACCCCACCCTTTGTCATCCCGAGCGCAGCCGAGGGATCTGCGGTGCGCCCCGGCTCCCGCACAAAGGTCTAAGTTTTGTTAGTTCTACACACTCTCGGAAGGGCTGGGGATCAATCTCAAGATGACGTGAGCGCCGGAGGCGCGGCACTAAGCCGGAGGAACCGATTCCGTGATCACCGGCGGCTTCTTGCGCCTGGGCTTGGGCTTGACCGCCTTCTTTGCTGGAGCCTTCTTGCTCGCACCGCGCGGAGCGAAGCGGGAACGCATAAACTCCTTGTAATCAGCCTCCGTCTGGTCGGCATAATCGACTGCAAACTCCGCGATGGCATCAATAAATCGATCCGAAGTACCAATGTAGCCAGAAAGCGCAATTGCATCGCCCGAGCGTGCGTGACCGCGCGCCAGCAATTCGCCGCAAATCTCAGCGTATTGGTTCAGGGCCTCGCCCTTGAGTTCTTCGATCGCGACCGACCCCTTGTGGTCATTCAACTGCCTTACCAGGTATTGCCGACTGTTGATCGTGGTCCAGCCGAGAAGGAGGTCGGATTGGAACTGCATCGAACGCTGACCCTGGACCACGCGGTGGCCCTGGTGTTGCGGCGCCCCCATTTCTCCCAGGTACGGGGCGTAAGCGGAGTTAGGCTCCTCCTTGATCTGCAGGAAGAGCGGATCGTCACCCCCATTGCCTTCCATATAGACGACGTAATCGCGCAACCCAACGCTGCCTGTGCCTACCACCCGGAAGGCAACGTCGAGCGGACGGTACAGATCGAAGAAGTGCTGGCGCTCAGGCGCCAGACTCTCGCGGTACAAGCTGAGCGAATCGAGAACCAGGTCTGCCTTCGCACTCTTTAGACGGAATTGAAGCGGCTTGTTATCGACGAAAATGCGGTGAGGCGGAGGCGCGTTCTTTGCGCCTTTGGCAGGCCCCGCCGGCAGTTCGGTAAGATTCGCCTGGTTGTAAAGCGGCGTAGCCCGTTCGGCCTTGCGCAGCACCTGTGAAAGCGGTGCGACGCGCTGCAGCCGATGTACCTGATAGCGGGCTACATCCATCACCGCCATGCGCGCGAAGGCGTGAATGGATCGGCGATAGCCTCGCAGTAAAATGCCCGCCGCCTCACCACAGGCACTGCTCTTGCCACCCGCTTCGCGGCCGGCCAGGATGATACTCGTGGTCATACGCTTTACGTCCCACTCAAACGGGCCGCGGATGGTTTCGTCGAAGTCGTTGATGTCGAAGACCAGCCGGCCGTCGGGTGCGGCGAAAGCGCCCAGGTTGCGTACATGAGCGTCCCCGCATAGCTGGGTAAAGATGCCGGTGTGGGGCAGCACCGCCAGGTCTGCAGCCATGGCCGGAACGGCGCCGCGAAAGAACCCGAAGGGAGAAGCCGCCATCCGCTCCCACTTGATAGCCAGCAGCGACGGCACCCGCCCAACGGAAGAGGCGGCCAGCGCGTCGATGGGATCGGTCTGGCGGTCGGACGCGTTCCACCGTTTCTGCTCCTGGCGGCGCACCTGCTTGCGCCGGGACTGTCCGAAGGCGCGACGCTCCGGGGGAGGCAGTGCGTGTTTAAGGGTCATTCTTTTTTCTTTCCTGGGGTGGTCGATTCTAACAGGTGCTCCAACTCGACATAGACAGCATTCGTCCAGCCGAAACCAATCACGTTTTGATAACCGGCAATCACGTCGACATTCGACGATCCGGTCTCGACATTGTATTTCTCGTGGATCGTCCCTTCCTTCTCGAAACTGGTGCGGACAGTATGGGTGAACTGTTCTGCTATCCGGCGCGCATCGTTGTTGTACCCATTCGTCCATAGGCCATCGGCTGCGAACCAGTTCAGGGGAGCCCAGCCAAAGGGCAAGTCCCATTGCAAACCGCTCTCGTAGGTGCTGCAGGCCAAACCGCCCGGCCGGTCGAGCAGCGCAAGATTCTTGTCCACGGCCGCGGCTTGTTCCTTCGTAGCCATGCCTGCCCAAAGAGGATAGAAGATCGTCGCGTACACGTAGCTGGATTGGTGCCCGGTAGTGAAGTCGTAGTCGAAAAACATGCCCTTACCGGGGTTCCACAAGTATTTGTTGATCGCCTGCTGGCGGGCTGCGGCCATCTTCAACCACTCCCCACGCTGCGCCCCCTGGCCGGTCATATCGGCAAAGTCGGCCAGGTCCCGTTCGTAGTGGTAGAGCAGGCTGTTCAGGCCGACTGCGGCGTAATGGTGAGTGGAACCACTGAACGGACCAAAGCGGAATGAAATATCGAAACCAGACTCGCGCACGGCGCGGTCGCCCTTGTAGAAGTCGCGGCTCAGGCGGTAGCCGTGGGACCATGCCAGGCCGCAGACCACGGAATGGGCCGGGTCGCAACTGGTTTTGTCGAGCTCCGCTTGTTCAGCCGGGGATGGGTTTTGCGGCGCCTTGATCAGGTAGCTGGTGTGCACCTGGGGATGAGCGACCAGCCAGTTGATCACGTCGATGTAGTAGCTGCTGTGGTCAGCGATATCCGGCACCGGCCCCTCGCCGATATCGAAATACCGGGCCAACCCGGTGTTCCCGGCGCGGTGGATGCTACTCAGCCAGAAATCATGATCACGCCGGGCGTAGGGGTAGGCGCGGGCCAACCACTGTTTTTGCCGCGCGAGATTGGCCGGCGACCGGTCGCGGGCACACGCCGCGTCGTAGACGGCGCGAATCATGGAGCTCAGCAACGGCGGCTGCGAGCGGGTGAGAAAGTAGGTGCGGTTGGCGTTCAGCACCGCTCCATAATTCTCAATCTCATAGAAGAAGTTCTCAACCATCCCGCGGGCCAGATCCACCCGGCCGTCGTGCAGCAGGCCTAAGATGATGAAGTAGCTGTCCCAGCCGAACATCTCGTTGAACCGTCCTCCTGGCACCACGTAGCGGTTTGGCAGGTACAGCAATCCAGGCTGCGGAATTTCCGATTCCTTTACATCGCCCAGGTGCTCGATGCGATGGGGCAGGTGGGCAATCTGGATCTTGCATTGCGAGCCCAGCCGCAGCAGTTCGTGGTGGCGTGGGCGCGCCGAAGGGAAGATAAAGCACCGGCGGAGTGGTGACCTTGGGGTCTACCAGGGTTTTGCACTCAGACATGGAGCGGGAGAGGCTATCCCATCCCTGGTGAATGTAGGCATCGATGGTGAGCGAAGGTGAGGGGAGTGCCTGAGCCCAAATCTGCTGACCAGCAAACTGGAGCATCAAGAGGGCAAGAATTCGGACGGTCATCGCAAACTTCCCTCCTCGGTGCGATGTTACATGCCGTCTAAGAAGAAAGGCGAGGTCGTGGCGGGTCGAAGACATAGGGTACTGTTCTGGGTGGGGATTGGCGCCCTGGTAATTGCCGTGGGCGCGGCAGCCACGTTCGAAATCCTTCTTTCCCGGGCGGAGCCAATCCTGCGGGCGCGTTTGATACAAAGCCTTTCCGCCCGCTTCCACAGCCGCGTGGAAATGGGAGCCTTCGACGTTTCGCTCCTGCGCGGCTTCGAGGTCTCGGGCAAAGACCTCGCTATCTATCCTTACAACATCGACTCCACCACGCCGACGTTCTCGGTGCGGCGCTTCGCCTTTCGCACCGGGTATCGCAGCCTGGTGCGTTCACCCATGCACATCAGTCACGTTGAGGTAGAGGGACTGCGCATCAATCTGCCGCCCAAAAGCCAGAGGAAGGACCTACCTCAGCTGAACACCGGCCAGGGTAAAGGCAGCAACGTAAGCATCATTGTCGGCGAGCTGGACTGCACCGACACCGTGCTCTCTCTGGGCACAGACAAGCCGGGCAAGCTCCCGCAGCAATTTGTCATCCAGAGCCTGAAGTTGCGCACCATAGGCGCCGGCCAGCCGATGGATTTCGCCGCGAAGTTGACCAACCCCAAGCCGGTGGGCCAGATCGAGAGCCGGGGCTACTTCGGCCCCTGGAACGCGGCTCAGCCGGGAGCAACGGCTTTAGGCGGCACCTATTCCTTCCAGCATGCCGACCTGGGCACCCTCAAGGGCATCGGCGGGATCCTCTCCTCCCAGGGGAAGTACCAGGGCACTCTGGACAAGATCGTGGTCGACGGCAAGACCGACACCCCGGACTTTCAAGTGAAGATCAGCGGGCACAAGGTCCCGTTGCACACTGAGTTCCACGCCATTGTGGACGGCACGGACGGCAACACTTACCTGCAGCCGGTCAAGGCGCAGTTTCTCCATTCCTTCCTGACCGCGCGGGGATACGTGGTGCGCGACCAGGCAGAGCCGGGACGCCACGTCTATCTCGATGTAGACATGGACCAGGCGAGGATCGAAGATCTGCTGCGGCTCGCCGTGCGCACCGATCCGCCGGTCATGCAGGGCCAGGTCAAGCTGCACACCAAGGTGGACCTGCCGCCCGGACCGCAAGACGTTGCCCACAGGCTACGGCTGCAAGGCAACTTTGCCATCGCCAACGGGCGCTTCAGCAGCGAAAAAATCCAGAATCGCATTGACGAGCTCAGCCTCAGGAGCCAGGGTGAGGTGGAGCTGGCCACCCAGCAGGCCAGGGACGGGAAGATGGAGCTGGTGCGCTCCCAGATGCGGGGCGACTTCAACCTCGCGGATGCGAGCCTGAATTTATCCAACGTGCTTTACGATATTCCCGGCGCAAGTATCAAGCTAGCCGGCGTCTACAGCCTCGATGGCGCCAAATTCAACTTCACCGGAACCGCCGACATGCAAGCCACGGTGTCGCGGATGGTTGGGGGTTGGAAAGGCGTATTGTTGATGTCCGTCGATAAATACTTCCAGAAAAACGGGGCCGGTACGGAGGTCCCGTTCAAGATCGATGGAACTAAGTCAGACCCTCATTTCGGCTTGGATTTCGATCGCCTTAAAAAGAAATGAGGCGTAAATTGGCCTGTGCGCAAAATAGCAATTCATTTGGCGGTCTTTACCGGGCTCTTCCTGAGCCTCGCCGGCGCCCCGGCGCAAACGCCTGCAACCCGTGATCAATGGTGGAAACATGCGGTCATCTACGAGATCTATCCCCGCAGCTTCCAGGATTCGAACGGCGACGGTGTCGGCGATCTCAACGGAATCACCCAGCGGCTCGATTACCTCCAGAGCCTGGGAGTCGACGCCATCTGGCTATCGCCCATCTATCCCTCGCCCCAGGTAGATTTCGGCTACGACGTCTCCAACTACGAAGCGATCGATCCCCAATACGGCACCATGGCGGATTTTGACCGCCTGGTGGCCGAAGCCAAAAAACGGAAGATCCGCATCATCATGGACATGGTGATGAACCACACATCGGACAAACATCCGTGGTTCATCGAGTCTGAGAGCTCGAAGACCAACCCCAAGCGTGACTGGTACATATGGCGCGACGGCAAGGGTCCCGGAGAACCGCCTAATAACTGGCAATCGATTTTCGGCCATTCTGCGTGGAAGTTTGATCCCAAAACGTCACAGTGGTACTACCACAAGTTCTATGCCCAGCAGCCCGATCTGAACTGGAGAAACCCGGCGGTCGAGCGGGCTGTCTTTGGAGCCTTTCGCTTCTGGCTGAACAAAGGAGTGTCCGGCTTCCGCCTGGACGCCGTGCCAACGTTATTTGAAGACGAGCAATTGCGGGACGAGAAGGTGTTGCCTGGCACCAATGCGTATGGAGATCCTAACCTCGACGACGCGATGACCAGCAACTTGCCACAGGTCCACCAGGTAATGCGTGACCTGCGCAAGGTAACGAACAGTTTTCCGGGCGACCGTGTTCTGATCGGCGAAACCTATTTGCCGAATATCGAGGAGTTGCGCAAGTGGTACGGCGCAGACCACGACGAACTGCAACTGCCCATGGACATGCAAGTGGGCTTCCTTAACAAAATGGATGCGGGGGTCTTCCGCACCCGCATTGACCAGGCCGAGCATGATATTGATGACGACCAGCCCCTGTTTGTCTTCGACAACCACGACAACGCCCGCAGTTGGAATCGTTATGGCGACGGAAAGCACAACCTGGACATCGCGCGGGTGATCGCGACGCTCCTGTTGGCTACGCGTTCCACGGCCCTGATGTATTACGGCGAAGAGCTAGGCATGACGACCACGCCCCCGACACGCGTCGAAGACGTAAAGGACCCTATTGGCAAGATCGGTTGGCCGGCAGAAAAAGGCCGTGACGGCGAGCGTACGCCGATGCAATGGGACGGCTCCCCCAACGCCGGCTTTACCCCGGCGTCGGCCACACCGTGGCTACCGGTGCCCCCATCGTCCAAAACGGTGAATGTCGCCATCGAATCCCGTGAGGACGATTCGTTATTGAGCTGGTACCAGCGTCTGATACAGTTACGCCGCGAAAACCCGGCGCTGCATGATAGCGCCTTGACCATGTTGAATATGGATGACAGCAACATTCTGTCATGGTTACGTAAAACGGCGGACGGGCAATCCGTCCTGGTCGTCTGCAACTTTACCCCGCACCCGCAAACCGCAGCCTTCGATCTATCGCCGCAAGGAGTGACCGGCAAGCAGCTAAAGACCCTCTTGATAACCCCCGAAAGCGCAGAGCCTGATGCGCTCACCGCGATCAAACTGCCACCCTACGGTGTTTACATCGGCCAGATCCAGTAAAAGAGAACCGCAGATCCCTCCACTCCGCTACGCTCCGGTCGGGATGACAATTCTGTTTCGACACACCATCCCGTTACAAACAAATTTGTCATCCCGACCGGAGCGTAGCGGAGTGGAGGGATCTGCGGTTCTCTATACCCTACCGGCCATGCTGGGTGCCCCATTCAAGCCCGCTTTTGGCTTGAGTGGGATACCACAGCACTCCATCTCACCGGCCATGCCTGGCAAGCACCTCTTCATAAGTGCTGTAAACACCCTCGAAGACCGAATCCCACGAAGCTGACAGCGCATAGCTCCGAGCCGCCAATCTCATCCGCGCATGAAGCGCCGGATCGAGAATAAGCTTGGCCACCGCGGCCGAAAATCCGTCGTCAGTAGCAATCGAACCCGTCTCTCCATCCCGCACAATGTACCGCGGCCCGCCATCGGGTGTGACGATCGCCGGAACGCCAGACGCCAAAGCCTCCAGCACAACATTGCCGAAAGTATCAGTGTGGGAAGGGAACACGAAGAGGTCCATATTGGCGTAAGCGCGCGCGAGCTCGGCGCCGCGAAGCACCCCGGTGAACTCCGCATTCGGCAAGTGTTGCCGCAGCCAACCCTCCTCTTTGCCATGTCCCACGATAAGAAAGCGAAAATCAGTCACGCCGCGCGCGATCAACTCCGTCCGGATGCGCGCCAGCAAAAATACATTCTTCTCAATCGACAGCCGGCCGCAAAACCCAAGCACAAACGGCTCTCCTGTCCCGCTGCGGTCGCGATGTTCCGGCGAGAAGGCAATGGTATCGACGCCGCGAGGCATCAGGGCGCAGTGGTGGCCGGTGGACTGCTCCAGCAGGCGGCATAAGTCGACATTGGGCGCAAAGAGAACCTCCGCCATCCGGTAAAACCGGGCGCAAGCCAGCAGCGCGGAATCTTCAATTTTCTTTTCGGCGGCCGATCGTTTACTACGCGGAAGCATGTGCAGAAACCATGCGGATCGCTGCGCCGCGTATTCGTGGAGATTCGTATGCCAGGCGGCGACCAGCGGAACCTTCAGATTCCTCGCCAGCCACACGCCCAGAATCCCCGGCTCGCTGGGCCCGGTGATATGGACAATATCCGGCCGGAATGCACGCAGCCGTTCTTCAAGAAATTTCTTGTGGCGCAGGAATGCGGGATCGAAGGTGAGATCTTTTTCCAAACGAAAAGAAACAGCGCTGCCGCGGGGAATTTCAAGCGTAGTAAGTTCCCCCACCTGTTGCTCGCGTATCGCACTATCTCTCTTGCCCGGATGCAGACAAAAGAAGGGCAGATTTCTTCGTTGTGCAAAGGCTTCAAAGTGCCGGCTGGTGTGGGCCACCCCGTTGATCTCGTAAAACGTATCGGGAAAGTACGCCACCCTGGGGGCCGCCGAGCGCATAGGCAGAGTGTATCCGTGCGAGAGCGAAGCGAGAAGACTTAACCGATCTTCCAACGGCTCTGGCATTTTCACCTCTGGTGCAGGCAAAGCAACTCCTCCCTCACCGGACTCGCCTGTGCCGAGTAGAAGTGAAGATGCCTAAAACGCTTCCTGCTCGCCCAGCGCAAATTGCAGCTCGTGCGGCTCATCCCAGGCAAGCCGCAGACTGTTGCTGACGGGGTTGCTTCCCAGCATGCGGACAAACTGGATCACCATGCGCATATAAGCCGGCGCCTCCCCGTCAGGCCACAGCTGGGTGAGGGGGCGATCCACTCCGTGTACATCCGGGTGGTAAACGCGCTCATCCCAACGCCGCGATCCTTCGGGAAAGTCGGGGTAGTCGCGAATGGCATCCAGCGTGGAACGCATGATGCGATGCTTCCACGGCTCGGCGTATTGCGGCATAAAGAGCACGTGGCTGCGATTCTCGCGGCGGATCTCATACACAAACTCGTTGAAGCTGGTCGCTTGCGTCAGGTTCACATTGGCGTTCGGCTCCAGTCCATGCCGGTCGCCTCCGGAGATCAGCAGTTTGTTCCACCGAGCGGCCAGCCGCTTCACCAATCGATTCTCTTCCCAGTTGCGCAGGCCATTCAGCTCCACCGCGTGAATGAAACCGCTGTTCTGGGTGAGAAACTCCTCCATTCGATGTTGATGCAACTCCTGCCCGATCTTGTACAGATCCCACTGCGGGTGATTGAAGACGATCAGTACATTGGGAAGGTCGTGCAGTGCGGAGAGCATCTCCGTCAATCGCGCGTCCGAAGGGTTTGCGGTGAACTCTTCAAATCGGCGCATCCAATCCGCTCCCGACGCGCTGGGCAGGTTGTGAATGCCAATGTGGAAAGCCTGGTCCTTGCCGAAGGGCGTCGTCCACTCCACCGAAACCGGGATGTGGCGCGCGCTGGCCACGGTGCGCAGCAGCATCGGCGCCTGAATGTCGTCGTGATCGGTGATCGATACCAGCGGCTGCACCTGGAGCTGCTCCGCGATCTGCCGGCTCTCCAAATCAAAGGCCAGCCTCGGAGTGAGTGGCGGAGTCCAGTAACTCGCGGCGAAGTTCACCTGCAGGCGATGGTTTTGCCGGCAACGCTTCTCCTCTCGGGCGATGATCCCCTTGAAGATGCGGTGCTCGTTGGCCAGTTTGACAATGAAGTCGAGTGTTTCTTTGGAGCGGTTGGTATGACTGTGAAGCGAGACACCAGAAGCGAAGCCCTTGGCCGCGCGGTCGTTGTTCCAGAGATACGAGATACGGGATCCTGTCATCTCTTCCTCCATCCGTCTGCCCTACGTTGGAGCAACCGCACCCTGGCCCGTGCTGCCACACAGTAACTGCGTGATCGCTCTCATGTGCCCAGTATGTAGTGCAATCCATGAACAGCGAGTTACTGGGAGGCGAATTGATATCGAAAATTGGCTCGAACCAATCTGGACAACCCGTTTCCGTCACGAAAGTGACCGAATTCCCCGTCTTATCGGGTACCAGTGATGTCGGGATTGAGGAGGGGCTCCTCTTCCACATTCGGCGGCGCCTGGCGGCGCGCTTCCGGTTCCAGGTGGTACCGCGTCAGGTCTGCCTTAAGGATCTCAAAGGCCTCTTGCGGCGTATCGGCCATTTGAAACAGGGCGCGATCCTGGGCGGAAATTGCGCCTTTGTCGACCAGCACATCCAGGTTCAGGATGCTGTTCCAGTACGCCGAGCCATAAACCACGATGCTGATCTTCTTGGCCAGCTTTTCCGTCTGCACCAGGGTCAGCACTTCAAACATCTCGTCCAGCGTGCCAAAGCCGCCCGGGGAAGACCACCAGAGCCTTGGCCAGGTACGCAAACCAGTACTTGCGCATGAAGAAGTAGTGGAATTCGAAGTTCAGGGAAGGCGTGATGTAGGGGTTAGGCGCCTGTTCGAAGGGCAAGCGGATGTTGAGCCCGATGGACTTGCCGCCGGCCTCGTAGGCGCCGCGGTTAGCGGCTTCCATGATTCCCGGGCCCACCTCCCGAGGTAACCACGAACCGGTGGCGGCGCCCTTTCAGTGTCTGCGTCCATTTGGTCACCAGGGAAGCCAGGTGCCGGGCGTCTTCGTAGTAGCGGGCCATTTCCACGCCTGCTTCTGCTCGGCGGCGGCGCAGCTCGCTCGCTGTTCCCTTGGCGATCTCCTCGTCGGTCGCCGGTTGCTCTGCGTCCGGCGCCGCCGCCGCGGACCCGGGCTTATCGAGAAGCTCGAGCTCGAGCTCCTGGCTGGCGTCCTCGTGTGCGCGGAAGCGGGCTGACCCGAAGAACACGATCGTGTCCTGAATGCGCTCGCGGCGGAAACGCGCCAGCGGCTCGGAGTATTCAGAGATGATGCGCACCAGCCGCCCGTCGGGGCTATTAACAAACGCAGGGTTCTGGTAGGAGAGGGGAGCGCGATGGAGGTCGGGCGGTTTGCCGGTCTTATGCTTCATGCTTTAAGAGTGGGATCCGCGGAAGTGCACAGCTTCCATAACCGCGATCCAAAGGTTCAGGAGGCCGAGACCCGAGATCATCCCCCGCACTGCGCCGTACATCAGAAATGTGGCTACATGCGGAAAATAGTTAATGAGTTGATTGTCTGCCCACAGCGGGGCGTACCAGGGAAGCACGAGTACAATCACGCCGATGTAGATGCGGATAACGACGTAAAGGTACAGCTCCACCCGTCGCAGCCAGAGCGGAACCCGGGAGGGTCGTTGAGGCGCGGGTTGCCGTTCTTGAACGGTCGAGCCGTTTTGAGGACTGGACGAAAACAGGTTCGACTGTTGCGGCATTTTCCTTGTGCCAGGGCCGAACGCGGGGCACCCCGGGATGGTCTAAGGCAACAGTAACACAGCGACCCGAGCCAGATTCCGAATTGGACTTGAGGCGAGAGACCGGAACAGGCTTTAAAAGGCTGCGAAAAAAAGGTCTTTGAAGGGTACGGGCTTCAGCCCGTACGTAAATGCTTTGCAATGACTTCGGCTTTAGCCGCTGAGGGACTTCACACGTGCGGAAAACTCTCTGGGCGAAAGGCACGGCTTTACAGGTGGCGGAAAAAGTCGGTCCGAGAGTGAAAACCGTCCCCTCAGCGGCTAAAGCCGTTCCTGCTTCTAACTGACTTACGTACGGGCTGAAGCTCGTACCCTTCGGAAGAATGAGCTTTTCCGCAGCTGTTTAGGCTTTAGCCCTGAGGCATTGCCTTCCTGCCCGGTGCAGACTTTTCCGTAGCCTGTGTAGGCCCATGGCGCTTTACGCGGTGCGCATCTGGACCGAGTTGCCAGCCTCTGCCGCGGCCGCTGCCAGGATCCGATGGTGAATGGTAAACAGGGCAAGTTCCAGGCGATCCGAAACCCCTGTCTTGTCATACACGCTGCGCAGATAATTCTTGATTACCTGTTCGGTGGTCCCCAGCCGCAGCGCAATCTCTTTGTTCTTGCAGCCCTGCACAATCAGAGCCACAATCTTCATCTCTTTCGGGGTAAGCCGGTCGCGAACGCGCGCCCCCACGGAATCCTCTTCCTCGGAACCGATAGCCTCAGCCGGCCGTTGAATCGAGGAGAAACCCTTGATTACGCGATGCACGCACTCCACCAGCGCCTGGCCGGTGGTATTCCGATACACCACTCCGCGGATATCGTGAGCGGTGAAAATCTGGGCCGGCTCGCCGTTCTCGGCGATCACCACAGCGCGGCTCCCGGCGGCTTTTACGTGCGACATCAAATCCTGATATTCGGGCCTCAATGCGGAGGCAAACAGAACGATCGAGGAGCGGTAAGCATCGACGGAGAGCAGCAGACGTTCCAGGTCCGCACACTGTGCGGCTACGCGGAAATCCTCTTCGCTCGCCAGGACCTTTGCAATGCCAGCGCGAAAGATTGCTTGGTTGTCAGCCAGGATAATTTTATTCATCGTGCTGCCTTGTGCCTCGTGTCGCTTCGTTTCGCAATCTTCTTGCCTTAACCCCGCCGCAGCCTGTGCGACGCGAACTGCCCGCTAATCAGGTAACCGCATACCCACGCTATCGGCCACCGGGCGTCAGTCGATCTAAACTGTCCTATTTTGTGACGCCTTCAGTACGTTCCCTCTCCACTACCGAGCGCTGAGAGTCTGTGTTGCTGGTGTTCTCAAGCCTAGCGGCTTGGGCAGGAAATGAAACCCCACGAAAGTGGCAGGGGCGCGCTCTCAAGTTGCTGTCGTGACTGGATTTGGGTGTAGCGAAAACAGTGCGAAAGGAGACGAAGCGGCGCGCATTCAATACACTAAAGAAGCATGGGCAAGCCAGTGATCCTCGCGGTAGACGACGACGTAAGTGTCCTGGAGATGGTAGTCCAGGATCTGCGCCGCCAATACGGTGCGAACTATCGCATTCAGCGTGCGGCGTCCGGCCAGGCGGCACTCGACACATGTGACCAACTAAAAAAACGGGGCGACACGGTCGCCCTGTTCGTTTCTGACCAGCGCATGCCTGGAATGTCCGGGGTGGAGTTCCTGGGCAAGGCAATGGAATACTTCCCCAACGCCAAGCGTGCTCTCCTCACCGCCTACGCCGACACCGAGGCGGCGATCCAGGCCATCAACACGGCCAAGATCAACTACTACCTGACCAAGCCCTGGGATCCACCCGAAGAGCGCCTCTACCCGGTGCTGAACGACCTGCTGGAAACCTGGAAGGAGGGCTACAAGCCACCCTTCGAAGGTTTACGGGTGGTGGGGCCGCGCTACACCCTGCGCGACCACCAGGTGCGGGACTTCCTTTCCCGCAACCAGGTTCCCTACGTTTGGCTCGATCCCGAGCAGAATACCGAAGCTGTGGAGCTGCTCAACCGTTTCCACCTGGATGACCGTAAGCTCCCGGTGGTCCTTTTTGGGGATGGCACCTCCCTGGTGCAGCCCGGCCAAATGGAACTGGCAGCCAAGATCGGGTTGCGCACCCAGGCGACCAAGGAGTTCTACGACCTGGTAATCGTCGGAGCGGGCTTAGCCGGGTTGGCGGCGGCCGTATACGGCGCGTCGGAAGGTCTACGCACCTTGGTGATCGAAGATGAAGCGCCAGGAGGACAGGCAGGCTCCAGCTCCAGGATCGAGAATTACCTTGGCTTCCCCGAAGGAGTGAGAGGCGAAGACCTGGCCCGGCGGGCCCTGATCCAGGCCACACGGTTCGGGGCCGAAATGCTGACCCAGAAAGCGACCGGCATCCGCATCGATAACAACTACAACATCGTGCAGTTGGCCGATGGCCGGGAAGTATCGTGCCACGCTTGTCTGATCGCTGTGGGCGTCTATTACCGCCGCTTGACCACCCCGGGAGTGGAGCGTTTGACCGGGGCGGGGGTCTATTACGGGGCGGCGATGACCGAAGCCCAGGCCTGTAAAGACGAGAATGTCTTCATTGTCGGGGGGGCGAACTCGGCCGGCCAGGCAGCTATGTACTTCTCCAAGTACGCCAAAAAGGTAACCATGCTGGTAAGAGCCGATTCGCTTACGAACAGCATGTCGAAATATTTAATCGATCAGATTGCTGGTACATCGAATATAGAGGTTAAAACGCGATGTCAGGTGGTGGAGGCCTTGGGTGAGACCCGCTTGTCCTGTTTGCGGATATGTGGGCCTGACCAGGAGGAAACCGTGCCGGCGAGTGGTTTGTTTATCTTTATCGGCGCGGCGCCCAATACGGATTGGCTCCCGCAAGCGATTATGCGCGACGCCAACGGCTTTTTGCTCTCTGGTTCTGACCTGAAAGTAGACGGAAAGATGCCTAAGAATTGGAACCAGCCCAGGGATCCATACTTGCTTGAGACCAGTGTCCCAGGCATATTTGTAGCCGGCGATGTGCGCCATGGCTCGGTCAAGCGGGTAGCGTCAGCAGTCGGCGAGGGTTCGATTTCCGTGCAATTTATCCACCAGTACCTGGCGAGCTTCTAAGCCAATGACAGATGTTCAGCAAAGTTCGAAGGTAGAGCGGGTCGAGGCAGCCAGCCTCCTCACCCAGTTGCAGAAGGTCCCGGTTTTCGCCGGCATCTCGCTGCAAGAGCTTCGATGCCTTGAGTCGGTAGAGTTGATTCACGCCGATGCGGGTGCTGATCTGATGGACATCACCCGCACCCGCCGCGGCTTCTGGATCCTGCTCGAAGGCGAGCTTCGCCTGCAGAAGCGTCAGCCCGATGGAGAACTCACGCTCATCGGCCAACTGGGCGCGGGCGAGACCTTTGGCGAACTCCCCTTGCTTATGGGTAAGGACACGGAAGCGGTGGTCACCGTGCTCAAGCCCAGCACCGTCGTCTATTTGCAGGAACAGCTTTTTTGGAATCTGATGTTTGCCTGCCCCCAGGTGCGCATTGGCGTTCTGGGAAACATGGCGCGCAGGTTGCAGGTCTTTCAGTCCCAGGAGCTGCATCGCGAGAAACTTATCTCGCTGGGCACGATGGCCGCCGGCCTGATGCACGAGTTGAATAACCCGGGAGCGGCAGCCCGGCGCGCTGCCTCGCAAATGCGAGAAAACCTGAGCCGGCTGCAACAGATCAGCCTGCGCATGTGCGCTAACGATGAAGCCATGACCAAAGGTCAGACCGAGTGCCTGCGCGTTCTGCAAGAGCAGGCGTTGAAACCCCAAAAACCATCTGCGATGAGTTCCATGGACCAGGCGGATGCCGAAGATGAATTGGCGTCCTGGCTGGAAGAACACGGCATTGAAAATTCCTGGAAACTGGCCGCGACCCTCTCCGCCATCGGCTTCAACTCCAAGACCCTGGAATGCGCCCAGCACGAGTTTCCCGGCAACACCTTATCCGATCCACTGAACTGGATGGAAGCACTCACCTCCAGCGTCCAGCTGGTTGGGACCATTGAAGAAAGCGTTTCCCGGGTGACCGACCTGGTCGGAGCGGTCAAGAAGTACGCCTACGAAGACAAGCCCCAGCGCCATCAGCTCGATGTACACGACAGCATTCAGAGCACTCTTGTCATTCTGGGCCACAAATTTCGCCAAAAAGAGCTGACGGTGGAGAAGTTCTTTGCCCCCACTCTTCCGGCGCTTTCCACCTGTGGCATCGGTCTCAGCCAGGTCTGGACCAATCTGCTCGACAATGCCATCGACGCATCTCCGCAAAAGGGCGTCGTGAGCATACGCACCTGGGTAGAGGGCGACCGGGTGGGTATCACCATTGCCGATGCGGGTCCCGGCGTCCCCGAAGAAAACAGGAAGCTGATCTTTGAGCCCTTCTTTACCACCAAGCCCACGGGCCAGGGCACCGGTTTAGGCCTCGATATTGTGCGCCATATCGTGGTGGACAAATTCGGCGGAGAAATCCTCTTGAACTCCGTACCCGGAAAAACCGAATTCACCGTTAAGCTGCCCGTTGTTTCCTGATCCGCCCCACCTGCAAGGCCCCAACCCAGAAACTGCAGCCTAGTGGTCGTTCTCGCTCTTGAACTGGCCGCCGCTTGCCCACAGCGTCAGCGCGACAAACACGATAAGCGCTCCACCGATCACACTACAAACTTGAAGCATGGTTCCTCCCTGGTTCATATCATTTGAATCATTTCTTTTCTAAATCGAAAGCTTGAGCTTCAACAAGAAGATCCTGCACGCACCGGAATCCCACCGTCGCCGAGCGGTCCAGACTAGGCGCCATAAGCAAATACTTCCCGTGCTCCGAGAGCCGATAGGCTTGGGGAAAATACCAGCGCGACCCCTGGGGCTGATAATGGCTGCCCCCTTTCAGAATGGCCGCACAGGTGTGCGCATCGCAGTATTCATCGGTCCATTGCCACACGTTGCCCACCAGATCCATCACCCCGAACGGGCTAGCCCCTGCAGGGTGGGTGTCAGAATTGCTGGGCGGGTCGATCTCGCGGCTGGTGTTGGGAGCCGGCACCACTGCCGGATTCCAGGCATCACCCCACGGATAGGTCCGGTTGTCCTGCCCTTGCGCGGCATATTGCCACTCCCATTCATGGGGCAGGCGTTTGCCCGCCCATTTCGCGTATGCGCGCGCATCTTCGATCGAGACCCAGGTGACCGGCTTTTTTGCCCAGCCGGCAGGATAGGTACCGTCCTTCCAATCACGCAGGAAATTATGGTCGTCCGCCGGATGATAAGAGGTAGCCGTCATAAATTCCTTGAACTCCGCATTGCTCACCGGGTAGCGATCAATACGGAATGGCGCAATATGCATTTGCTGCGTATGAAAGCGGCGCGCAGAAGACTCCCAGGGATATTGCACGTCGACCCCTTCTTCGTTGTTGCCCTCGATCTCCAGGCCGGCTACGCGAAAGACATAGTCGGCCGCGGGGATGGGAATCATATTCGCTGCGGTCGTCCCTGAGCCGGGCGCCGGAGCCGTCGCCACCATGGTTTGCGGTAGCGTCTGCCAGCTTGCGGAATAGCTCTCAAGCGGCTTCGCCTGCTGCATTTGTTGCATCAGATCGAGCACGGGCTTTGCCAACGGAGTGTCCGTTTCAAGAACTGCGCCGAAGCCATCCGCCTCGATGGCAAAAGACAGCGCGGCGGAGGAGCCCGTCGACTCCGGGGTCAACTCCATGCCGTGCCACAGATCATAAAAGTGCGCGCCGGGCATGGGCTTGGTGACCAGCTGCCGCCCCGAGACAGGGTAATGATTGCGATTGACCAGGGTCCACACAACCGCATGCGCAGCCGGCCACTTGCTGGCGAAGATGCCGAATTGCTCTGTGCTGCTGTAGGGCTCCCACTCCGGACTGCTGAGCTGCTTCCCCAGTGCCCGTTCGATGGCAGCGCAGCGGCGCAGTGCTTCGCCGTCCCGGGGCACAATCCCGTTCCACCAGCCCCAGACATTTTCCCAGGAAACATAGCCGGTCCCGTTGAAGAAGGCTTGCTGTAAATCGTCGTTGCGGTCATGCGCTTCACGATGGCAAACATTCACCATGTGGCGGGTCTCCAGCCACTTGTCCCGGCTTACCGGAGGCAGAAACTCATCCTTCCAATCCTCCCCCCAGCTCATGTTGTTGTAGACCAGCATTTCGTCGCTGATCGGCCCCTCCTCCGGTTCCAGCGCGAGCGCATGACCGGTCTGATCCGCCGCAATACGGAAGGAGCGGGAGATGCCGAACATGGTATCTCCATTGATGCCGTCGGCGCCCACGGCTGCCAGTTCCTTGGTGATCGCCACCTGGTCGGAGATGCCCTCGTCGCGTGTTCCCTGGTCCCACATCATCACCGGGAATAACACCCGCACGCCGCGCTGATGAAAGCGATCGATCATGGCCCGCAAGCCGGCAACGCCGCCGGGAAGATCACGAAAAAAGTCAAACTGATTGCGATTGTCGATGCCCAGGTTGGGGTACGTATGCCACAGCAGCACGCTATCGATCCCCCCATAGCGCGCATTGACATCATCCAGATAGCGATCGACGGTGTATTTGTGTTCCACCGGATCGTAGAAATAGCGATCGTGCATCATCATCTGCGGCTGGATAAAGCTGGTTTGCGTCCACAGCAGTTCCGGCCGATCGTATTGGCTCGCATCGTAGCCCATGCGTAAGCGAACTTCGCCGCGCCAGTGCTGGATATCCGCCAGCCACGTCGCGATCTCGGCCGGGGTGCAGACCCGGGCTCGGGCGGTATCTTCATCGGGAACAAAGTGGCATCTTGGACCGGGAATCTGTTGGCTTTCCTCGGCTCTCGGGACCACACTGCTATCTTGCGCGTGCAGCGGAATCAGGGCCAGCGAAAGCTGAGCTAAGAGCAGCGCGCGCAGAGTAAGCTTCACGCGCCCAGCATCTCACTGGTGACGCGGCGCACGCCGGCTTCATGGAAGACATGATTGGTGCCAGCGACCGAGTCTCCTATGCTAATAGCCCTGCACGCATCCTCTATCACGTAAGTCTCGAAGCCGGCCTGCATGCTGTCGATGGCGGAGTGACGCACACAGTAGTCATAGGCCAGGCCGGCGAGAAAGATTCGCCCCAGTCCGCGTTCTCGCAGATAGCCGGTAAGCCCAGTGCGGGTGATGCGATCGTTCTCCCGAAAAGCCGAATAGGAGTCGATGTCAGCGCGGAAGCCCTTGCGCAGGATCAGCTCCGCATTGTCCGGTTGCAGGTGCGTGTAGAAAGCAGCCCCCATGCTTCCTTGCACGCAATGGTCGGGCCACAGCACCTGTTCGCCGTGAGCCGTCGCAATGGTTTCAAACGGAACTCGTCCGGGATGATGCGAAGCAAAGGAATGATGATCTGGTGGATGCCAGTCCTGGGTCATGATCAAGTGGCGAAAGAGCGCGGCCACGCGATGGATGACGGGCACCACCTCCTGGCCGCCCGGAACTGGGAGGGCGCCTCCATCACAGAAGTCATTCTGTACGTCGATCACCAGCAGCACATCGCGGTCAACCAGCTCTATACCCATATCTTTGATCCTTACACACTACTGGCAGCAGGTCTTTTCTCCAGCACCTACTTAACTTAGGTTCTCAGCTGCCACTAAACGATTCTCCATGGAAGCGCCACCTAAGCCCTCGTCATGCCGATCGAAGCACCGAGCAGCTGCTTCCCCATGGAAAGCGCCACCCTACCCTTGTCATCCCGACCGGAGCGAAGCGTAGTGGAGGGACCTGCGGTTCCACTGGACGGGGCCGATCGCGCGAAGGATAGGAGATAAGCTATTTTCCTAAAAACTATACCGCAGCGAAAACTGCTGGATACGCGCTCTAGCACTGCGTGGCAGGAAATCGGGGTCAAGCCGCACGTTGGCTTGAGTGGGATACCACAGCACTCGACTGCGTTTTTTTGCCCTTTGAGAATTGCTCAGATAGCGTGTTCACGCATCGCGGCGGCAATTTCCTCGCTCGAGTAGTCGAGACTCCGCAGAATCTCAACGCTATGCTCGCCCAGCAATGGTGGGGGCAGCCGGTACAACACCGGCGTGGACAAAAACCGCACCGGGTTGGCGATACTGCGCACCACATCGAGGGTCGGGTGCTTGATCTCCACGATCAATCCTCGAGCCAGTGCCTGCGGATCGTTTAACGCTTCGCCCACCGTATGGATAGCGGACGCTGGGATATCTTCTGCGCTGAGCCGCCCCAGCCACTCCTGCGCCGGGGCTTTATCGAAGATCGTGCAGAGTGCAGGAATCAGCTCCAGCCGATGTTCCGTACGCAACGCATTGGTGCGAAAGCGTGGGTCGGCGCCCAACGTCTCCGTCGCATCGATGACCCGGAGAAAGCGGCGCCACAGCGCATCGGTGCCGATGGCGGCGACAAAATGGCGCCCGTCTCCGCCGCGAAACACCTGGTAGGGAACAATGCTGGGATGCGCATTCCCCCAGCGCTGTGGAGATTCGCCGGCATTCAGATAGCTGCTGCCCGCGTTGATGAGCAATGTCAGTTGCGAATCGAAGAGCGCCATGTCAAGCGCCTGCCCGGTCCCGGTTTTCTCCCGCGCCAGCAAAGCTGCAAGAATCCCCAGAGCGGAGTAGAGACCGCAGACCATATCCGCGATCGCGATGGGATATCGAACCGGCTCACCCTCCGGCTCCCCGGTAAAACTCATGATCCCCGCCTGGGCCTGCGCGATGATGTCGTAGCCCGGCAGCCCCGACTTGGGGCCGGAGTGTCCATAACCGGAGATGGCGCAGTAAACAAGCCGCGGGTAACGCGCGCAAATGGTTTCCGCATCAAAGCCGCGTCGTGCGAGAGAAGCGACGCTACGCTGGTTGATAAGGAAGACATCCGCCGTAGCCAGCAGCCGATGCAGAATCGCAGCCCCCAGCGGCTGATCGTAGTCGAGCGATAGCGAGCGCTTATTGCGATTGGTGGCCAAAAAATAAGCGGATTCACTGCCCACAAACGGAGGTCCCCAGCTTCGCGACTGGTCTCCGCTCTGCCTGCGCTCGACCTTGATCACGTCGGCGCCGAAGTCCCCCAGCAACATGGCGCAGTAAGGCCCGGCCAGAGCCTCGGTAAGTTCGACCACGCGGATGGAGTTGAGAACAGACATAGGCGGTTCACCATTAATCTAGACCACGGCAGTCACGGCTCTCATGCTTTGTATCAGGGCACAGCTTTAAAAGATAATTGGGCTTTAGATTCTGCGTGAGAACCGGAAGCGGAACCGCAGATCCCTCCACTACGCTGCGCTCCGGTCGGGATGACAATTCTGTCGCAAGGAAATGGCCCCAAAAGCGGTCAGACGAACGGCTGTTAATGGTCCCACAGAATTGTCATCCCGACCGGAGCGCAGCGTAGTGGAGGGATCTGCGGTTCCGCTTCCGGTTCTCACGCAGGATCTGAAGCGCCGTCCGTCACGGCGAGCCTGACGACCACTCCTTCATACGGTCGAAGCGATACCCTCGACTCGACCACCTTTCCGTCACGATCCATGTGAGTCGAGGCGACAATATGGCCGGCGGCGATCGCAGCCTCTTGATCGCTCTGACTGAAATTGAGCTGGATCGCAAAACGTTGCCCATCATCAACTCTCTCGTAACTCAGAATGCGCCCATTGCTGGCGACCCCTTCGATCCGGCCGCTGTTCAAGGCCGCATTCCCGTTGCGCAGCGCGATCAGGGTGCGATACAGGCTCAGCACCGACGCGCTCTGGCCAGATAGCGTGGCCACATTGACCGTCCCATGATCAGCCCCCAGCCGAAGCCACGGAGTCGCCGTGGTGAATCCGGCGAATCGCGAGCAATCCCACTGCATGGGCGTGCGCTCCGGGTCGCGTCCCAAGCCCTTCCCCGGCTCATTCTTCTCCGCCGGATCCTGTACTTCTGCGGCGGGAATCAAGCCATCGGTCATGCCGATTTCATCGCCGTAGTACATCGTAGGCGTGCCTCGGAGCGTAAGCAGCAACATGGCCGCGATGCGCGCTTGCGCGCTACCGATGCGCGTGGCGATGCGCGATTGGTCATGGTTCCCCATCACCCAGTTCGGCCACGCGCCCACCGGCAACGCCGCCTCGTACTCCGTAATCACCTGGGCAATTGCCTCCGGGCTCCATGGGCACTGGATCAAATGAAAGTTGAACGGGAGCTGTGCACCCTTGAGATCCGGTCCGTAGTAGGTCGCAAGCTGATCGAAGGGAAGATAGATCTCTCCAATGAGCAAGCGGTCGCCATAAGAGTCCAGCACCGCCCGCATCTCCGCCACGATCGCATGCACCTCGGGCGGTTGGTGTTGTAGACGGGGAGCAGGCGCAGCGATGCAGGTGCATCCGGCGCGCTCGCGGGATTGATCGGGTTATCGCGAAACTGATCGTCCTTGATCAGCATCCACATCACGTCCACGCGGAATCCGTCGACGCCGCGGCCCAGCCAGAAGCGAAGCACGTTGAACATGGCTTCCCGCAGCTCCGGGTTGCGCCAGTTCACATCCGGCTGCTGCTTCAGGAACGAATGGTAGTAATACTGGCTGCCGTCCCTGGTCCATGCCGAACCGCCGAAGTTGCTCAGCCAGTTGTTGGGCGGGCCGCCGTCGGGAGCAGGATCCCGCCAAAGGTACCAGTCCCGCTTGGGATTGGTGAGCGACGAACGGCTCTCCAGGAACCAGGGATGCTGGTCGGAGGTGTGATTAGGCACGAAATCGAGAATCAGCTTGAGGCCGCGTTCATGGATAGCCCGCAGCAATTGGTCGAAGTCGGCCAGGGTCCCGAAGATCGGGTCGACGTTGCAGTAGTCGGCGATGTCGTAGCCGAAATCAGCCATGGGCGAGGGGTAGAAGGGCGCAATCCAAACCCCCTTGATGCCCAGCCCGGCCAGGTAATCCAGCCGCTGCAGGATGCCTTGAAGATCGCCGATGCCATCGCCGTTTGCGTCCTGGAAGGAGCGCGGATACACCTCGTAAAGAATGCCGTACTGCCACCACACCGTTGATTGCATTTCGGGGGCCCCCGCGACCGGAAAACAGACGATACACTGATCGTTATGAGTAAATCGACCAAACTGAACAAGTACAGCTCTCAGATTACACAGCCCAAGTCTCAAGGGGCGTCCCAGGCCATGCTTTACGCGACCGGTCTGCGTGAGCAGGATATGGCCAAGCCGCAGGTGGGAATCGCCAGCGTTTGGTATGAAGGCAATCCCTGCAATATGCATCTTCTGCATCTGGCCGAAAAGGTGAAGGAAGGAGTCGCCGCCGCCGGCATGGTTGGCCTGCGCTTTAACACCATCGGGGTAAGCGACGGAATCTCCATGGGCACCGACGGCATGAGCTATTCGCTGCAATCCCGCGACCTGATCGCCGACTCCATCGAAACCGTGATGGGCGCCCAGTGGTACGACGCCAACGTCTCCATTCCTGGTTGCGACAAGAACATGCCCGGATGCCTGATCGCCATGGGCCGGCTGAACCGGCCCAGCCTGATGGTCTACGGCGGCACCATCCGCGCCGGTCATCTGGGCAACCAGAAGCTAGACATCATCTCCGCCTTCCAGAGTTACGGCCAGTTCATCACCCACACCATCACCGAGGAGCAACGCCAGGGAATCGTGCGCCACTCTTGTCCGGGAGCTGGCGCGTGCGGTGGAATGTACACCGCGAACACCATGGCGTCCGCCATCGAGACTCTGGGCATGAGCCTCCCCTACAGCTCATCGACGCCCGCGGAAGATCCCCTCAAGCTCGACGAATGTTTTCGCGCGGGCGCCGCCATTCTGAATCTGCTCGAGCTCGATTTGAAGCCCCGCGATATCATGACCCGCGAGGCCTTCGAAAACGCAATGGTGATAGTTGCAGCCCTGGGTGGTTCCACCAACGCTGTGCTTCATCTGATTGCCATGGCGCGTTCCGTGAACGTCCCCCTCACCATTGACGATTTCCAGAAGATCAGCGACAAAACCCCCTTGCTGGCCGATTTCAAACCCAGTGGTGCTTACGTGATGGAAGACCTGCAATCCGTCGGCGGCCTCCCTGGGGTAATGAAGATGTTGCTTGCGGAAGGGATGCTGCACGGTGACTGTGTCACCGTGACCGGCAAGACGCTGGCTGAGAATGTCAAGGATCTACCCGGTCTGCGCGCCGGACAGGAGATCGTGCGCCCGGTTTCCAATCCGCTCAAGGCGAGCAGTCACTTGCAGATACTCAGAGGCAACCTGGCCCCTGAAGGCGCGGTGGCAAAGATCACAGGCAAGGAAGGCCTCCGTTTTTCCGGTCCCGCCAACGTCTTCGATTCTGAAGAACTGATGGTCAAAGCCCTGGAGGAAGGCAAGATCGCCAAAGGCCAGGTCCTTGTCATTCGTTACGAAGGCCCCAAGGGCGGTCCGGGGATGCCCGAGATGTTGACCCCCACGTCAGCCATCATGGGAGCGGGTCTAGGAAAAGACGTAGCCTTAATGACCGACGGCCGCTTCTCCGGCGGTTCCCACGGCTTCATCGTGGGCCACGTCACGCCGGAGGCCCAGGAAGGCGGCCCGATTGCGCTCGTGCGCACGGGTGATGTCATCACCATCGACGCCAGCAAGAACGAAATCTCCGTAGCGCTCTCGGACGAAGAACTAGCCGCGCGTCGCAAGGCCTGGACCATGCCACCCTACAAAGCCGAGCGCGGCACATTAGCTAAGTACATCCGCTGCGTAAAGAGCGCCGCCCTAGGCTGTGTAACCGACGAATAGGGACGTAAATGGGTGGTTACGTAACGGGCGACTGACACCACTCGCATTCGTCTTCCCACCCTTCGCCACGAAGGTGAAGAACGAGGTGCCCAATCATTTGTTGTCATATAAGTTGATACGTTCGTGGGGCTGCGCCCCGTCGTTTTCGGCCCAGGTACGCTTGGGCGAACCTGGGCCACCCGTCCAGAGGTAAGGATCGGTTTTTGTCCAATGAGTCTTTCCATCCACCTCACAGAGTTAGAGGTGCGCACACACCCTAAACTTGTCATCCCGACCGGAGCGAAGCGTAGTGGAGGGACCTGCGGTTCCACTCGATCCGCAACGAAGGCTACTTCCAAAACAAAAGGGCGCGATACCTGCAGGTATCGCGCCCTTTTGCTGCGTACTCCTAGCTGAAAGTAGCGTCGTCGCTAGACTGAGGTTCATCCCACATCGGTGTCGGCTCAAAGTACCCCGTACCCGGCTTCAGGTGTTGCTTGCAAACCTCGTCATTCAGCGTAACCCCCAACCCCGGAGTATCCGGAACCTTAATGAACCCCTTGTTGATCATTGGCTTATCCAGCCCATTGACCAGATCCTGCCACCAAGGCACATCCAGCGAATGATTCTCGAGCGCCAGGAAGTTGCGGGTAGCGGCCGCGCAGTGCACATTCGCCATGCAACTAACAGGAGTGCCCGCAAAGTGCATCGCCATGGGCACGCCATACTCAAACGCCATGTCACCGATCTTGTGCGTGCGTAGAATGCCGCCCGAGGTTGCAAGATCCGGGTGAATCTTGTCCACCGCGTGCACGCTGCAGAGTTTCTGGAAGTCCGCTACCTCATAAATGTCCTCGCCGGTAATCGTCGGCGTGGGGCTGGCATCGGTGATCTCCTTCAGCAGATCCGTGTAGTACCAGGGAATCACATCCTCGATCCACTCCAGGTTGTACTTCTCATACGCCTTGCCCAGCTTGATCACCGACTTGACCCCGATATGGCCCAGGTGATCCATCGACAGCGGCATGTCGTAGCCGATATTTTCCCGCACCGCAGCGACATATTCGCAAAGTCTGTCGATGCCCTTATCGGTCACCTCCGTAGCCATAAACGGATGAGGCTGATTGCGCAGCTCCCACTTGCTCTGCCCCGCCGGCTCCATCACCATGCCCGGCATCCCCTCGAGCACATTGATGCCCAGGTCCATCTTCATCCACGTAAGACCCATGGCCACGCGTTCCTTGGCCCGAGCTCCGTACACCTTCGGATCATCCGACTCCGTCGTATCGGCATAGATGCGGATCTTGTCGCGCCACTGCCCGCCAAGCATCTGGTACACCGGACAGTTATAGACCTTGCCTGCAATGTCCCACAGCGCCATTTCGACCGCGGCCACACCGCCCGCCTGGCGGGAGATACCGCCAAACTGCTGGATCTTCTGAAAGAGAAAGTCAACATTCAACGGGTTCTCTCCGAGAATGCGGCTCTTCAGCACCATCGCGTATTGAAAGCCTGCCGCATCGCGCACTTCACCCAAACCATAGACGCCCTGGTTGGTGTCGATGCGAATGATGGGGCATGGGCTGGGGCCAGGCTTGACGATGATCGCGTAGCGCATATCGGTAATCTTCAGCGTCGAGGGACTGGAGTTCAGGTTCACATTCTTGATTGCCGGCGCTTGTTCAGCCGCGGCCTTTTCCAGGCTGTAGCGGCTAAGAAAGCTGCCGCCGAGCACCGCCATCGAAGATTTAAGTACACCACGGCGATTAAATTTCCATCCATTGGAATCTGACATTGTTACGTTCATTGTTACGTTCCCCCTTTGGTTGTTTCCCAGTTAGACCGTGTGCTGCTCCTCCGCACACCATCATGCGCATGCTTGTGGCGAGATCCCGGTATGCGATCGCCGCACGAGACTGCGGCTTCATTAGACGCAAACCCTTGCCGTTACCAGCGTCTTTTACCTAGTAAGGGGAGCGGTAACTTTATAGATAACTGATTGCATCATTGTCAAAGGAAAAGTAGGATACCGCAATGCGGTACCGGGCTTTCTTGTTACTCTGGTCCGTTGAAACTTGTCGGATCGTTGGACAGTCTTCTATCTAATTCCCTCGCATTGGCACACCATAGACATCAGTCCAATATTCGTTCGCAAGGCTGACCCATGAAACCGTTATTGTTGCTGCTCGCACCTTTTCTCTGCACCGCGGCCTGCTTCGCGGCTTCCACCTATCCAGCACGGCTGGACGACCCGGCTGCCGTCTACCTCACGGCCGAGGAGTTCCAAGTCCACGCGGATGGCCAGGCAGACGATAGCGCACCGATCCAGGCGGCGATCGATAAGCTGCAGGCCGGCAAAGGGGAAGGCATCGTCTTCGTTCCTCAGGGACGCTACCGCATCAGCCGTACCATCTATCTCTGGCCGGGCGTTCGTATCATTGGGTACGGAGCAGAACGGCCCGTCTTCGTGCTGGGCGAAAACACGCCTGGATACCAGGACGGTATAGCCTACATGTTCTTTTTCGCCGGAGCCCGGCCCCGGCCGCAAGCCGCGGGAACTCGATCCTTGTACCATCCGCCGCCCACGCCGCGCGGCGTGATACCGCCGCCCAGCCGTGCGGTTCCCGACGCCAACCCCGGCACCTTCTACTCCGCCATGAGCAACGTGGACTTCGAGATCGGCCCGGGCAACGCCGGCGCGGTCGCTATTCGCTTCCACGCCGCACAGCACGCCTTTCTCAGCCACATCGATTTCAACATCGGCTCTGGATTCGCCGGCCTGCATGAAGTCGCCAACGAGGCCGAGGATCTCCACTTCCACGGCGGCCAGTTCGGCATCATGGCACGCAAGCCTTCCCCAGCCTGGCAGTTCACGCTGATCGATTCCACCTTTGACGGCCAGCGGGAAGCCGCCATCCGCGAGAACGAAGCCGGCCTCACCCTGGTCCACGATGAGTTCCGCAACGTTCCCAGCGCGGTCTCGATCGATCCCCACTACTCCGATCAGCTTTGGATCAAAGACAGCCGCTTCGAGAACATCACCGGCCCCGCCGTTGTCATCAGCAACGATGGCAGCCGCATGACCGAAATCAATTTTGAGAACATTGACTGCAGCCACGTACCCATCTTCGCCAAGCTGCGCGAGAGCGGCCGCGAATTCAAACAAGTTGCGGATACGTATCACGTCAGCGTGTTTTCCCATGGCCTCGGGCTGGCGTATCCGGGCGCGAAGGCGGCCTTCGAGACTCGCTATGAGTCCTCACCACTCGCCGCTATGCCGCCCCCCACACCGCCTGCCATCACTCCGCTACCCGCCCCCAGTACCTGGGTAAATGTCTCCACCCTCGGCGTCAAAGGCGATAACCAAACCGACGACACGCTGGCGCTGCAGAAGGCCATTGATGAGCACCCGGTGCTCTATTTCCCCAGCGGGCGCTACCTGCTGCACGATACGCTCAAGCTTCGCCCCGGCACCGTCCTGATCGGCCTGCACCCCAGCACCACGCAATTCGATCTTCCTGACGAAACCCCTGGGTTTGAAGGCCCCGGCGCCCCCAAGCCGCTCTTGCTCGCGCCTGCCGGCGGAGCCAACATCATCACCGGTTTGGGTATCTTCACCGGAGGTTTCAACCCCCGCGCTACCGCTCTTCTCTGGCGTTCTGGCAGGGACTCGCGTGTGGACGACGTCCGCTTCCTGGGCGGCCACGGCACCAACAACCCGGACGGCACGCGCATGAACCCCTACAACGCTACCCACAGTGCCGATCCCAATCCTCATCGCCCGTGGGACTCGCAATATCCCAGCCTTTGGGTCGATGGAGGCGGCGGGACCTTTGCCAATATCTGGACACCCGACACCTTCGCCCAGGCCGGCATGCTGATTTCGAACACCACCATCCCCGGCTTCGTGTACGAGATCTCCAGCGAACACCATGTCCGTGCGGAGTTCAAGTTGAAGAATGTTTCCAACTGGCAGCTCTACGCATTGCAGACGGAAGAAGAGAGCGGCGAAAGTCAGAATGCGTCGTCACTTGAGATCGACGACTCCAATAATCTCACCATCGCCAACTATCACGGCTATCGCGTTACCCACATGGAGAAGCCTTTCCCCTACGCGGTGCGAGTGGCGGATTCCAACAACATCCACTTCCGCAATGTGCATGTGGATGCCAACAGCTCCATCGGCTTTTGCGATGCCGCTGGCGTCTGCCGTCAGGCAGTGCGTTCCAACAAGGTGCCCTTTGAGGACGCCATCGTCGATCAGACGTTGCACACCCAGGTGCGCGATCGTGAGTTCGCCTACCTTGATATCAACGATGACAAGCCCATACCCGCGCCCCGCGCGGACGATGCCAACCTGATCGAGAAAGGCGCTCAGGTGCAGCGCCTCGCCACCGGCTTCTTCAATATCTCCGGCGCCGCCATCGATGCCGCCGGGCAGCTCTACTTTGTCGACGCGCACTTTCAGCGCATCTACCGCTGGTCGCCGGAGTCGCAACAAGCCGTGGTGGTGAGTGATGCTCCGCTCGATCCCGTCAATCTCGTCTTCGACAAGGCAGGTGACCTCATCGTTCTCTCTTCCGGCGGCAAGGAACTCACCGCTTACTCCTTGAATCCGAACTCCACGGATCCCGAAGCGAAGCTCACGCTTCTGCCCCTCGAGCCCGCCGCCGAGCGGCCCGGTCTTACTCCTGCGTTACCGGTCGACTATTGGTTCAATGGTGATTTCGCAGAGACGCTCTCCGCGACCCAGCCTTATACGTATACATCGCTGCAACAGATGTTCGAGAAGGGCCTGGGCACGCGCACGACCTATCAGTTCGTTTCCCCCGATGGGAGTCTCTTCATCCCCACCAACGCTCCAATCGTGCAGGGCGAGCCCTACTTCGGCACGAAGTGGGCACCCGTCCTCGAAGCCTATGGTTTAGTAAAAGGAACGGACGGCAAACCCTTCTACGCCACGAATGAAGCTGAGCAGCGCACCTATTGCGGTGTGCTCAATGCCGATGGCTCGTTATCGCAGATCACCACGTTTGTGGAGCAGGGTGGAGAAAGCCTGGCCCAGGACGCCGACGGCAACGTATATCTAGCCGCCGGCCAGATCTTTGCTTACACCCCCGCGGGTAAGCCGCTGGGAAGCATCGATATCCCCGAGCGTCCGCACGACATCCTGTTCGGAGGCAAAGACCGCCGCACTCTTTACTTACTCAGCGACCACTCTCTGTACGCCGTGCGCATGCGTCATCGCAGGCTTGTAGCGTCTGCGTGAGAACCGGAAGACACAGCGGATCCCTGTAATCGCCAAGGCCCGGAGGGCCGACCGCTCAACGTCAGCCCAGCCCGGAAGGGCTGGGAGTCGATCGCGACGAGATCCCGAGCGCCGTAGGCGCGACACCATGCATGCCCTACGACCCTAAAGATGTGATGTTATGAGACGGGTGCCACGCCTATGGCGCTCCGATCAGCTTGGGGATTGGTCCCCAGCCCTGCCGGGCTGGGCTGACGTTTAGCGGTCGGCCCTCCGGGCCTTGGCGATTACAGGGATCCACTGTGTCTTCGGCATCTACAACGCAGACACCCATTCAAGCCACCGTTGGCTTGAGTGGGATGAGCTGTTGTATCCTACTCAATGCCCCACAACGCGGGTTCCTGAATTGTGGCAGACCAGCAGTTTTCTGCAAGTGGGAAGTTCGCACTGCTCTGATCCCAGCAACTCTCGATCTTTCCGCTTAAGCCGGTGGTGCCATTGGAGCCGGCTCCCGTTTGCGAACCCCTTCGCCCACCGGACCCTGATGGCCCAGCGTACGGTTGAGCCACTCGGTCATTTGCACCTCCCAGTCGGGCACGCCCGGGAGCTTGTTCCAGCCGCCGGTTCCATGCATCCCGCCAGGGATACGAATGATTTCACTCGACACCCCAACCTTACGCAGCGCCGCATCCAGATTGGTCGCTTCGCTGAAAGGGATGTACTCATCCTTGTCGCCAAGGATCTGCAGGAACGGAGGATCCCCTTTGTGCACATAAGTGATAGGAGACGCTTCCTTCAGTGCCGCCGCCTCGCCCTTTTCCTTGATCAGCGGGTCAAGCAGAGCGTGCACATCCGCATTCAGCGGCACCGTGGCAAAACTGCTCTGCGCAAACAGGGTCACCACGGCCTGCACCTGGGCGCTCTCGCGATCTACCGGATCGGCCGCCGATGGATCACCTGGCAAATTCAAGAGCCCCACCATGTTGCTCAGAAAACCGCCCGCCGACCCACCGACCAGAGCGATACGATTCGCTTGCCCGTCCCAACGGCTCGCATTGTGACGCAGGTAACGGATCGCCCGTTCCACGTCATACACCATGTAGGGATAGGGATATTTCGGCGCCAGGCGATAGTTGATGGAGAAGACCGCGTACCCTGCCGGCGCCAGGAAATCCGCGCAGTAGGCCTCGCTGCCGCTCTTGCTATTTCCCCGTTGATAGCCGCCCCCGTGAATGATGATGGCGATCGGATGCGGCCCAGCGCCCTTGGGCGCGTAGTAGTCCATGGTCAACTGCTGACCGTCGGCCACCCCGTACACGATGCCTTCTTGTGTCGGCGTCCGCACATCGGCGGCCAATGCGGATGCCACCAAAACCAGCCCTACCAGCGCACTTTGCAGTAGTCGAGTCATCATGCGCTCAACGGGCGCTCAGGATGCACCGTCATCCAGAGCCCCGCCCCAACCACCGCGAGTGCAGCAGCGATTGCGAAGGAAGTGGTCCAACCGAAACGCTGCGCCACCCAGGGTGTGAGCGATGCGGTCACGGCGCCTCCGATCTGCGCTCCCATGTTGACCATGCTGGAGAAGACCCCGGAGCTGCGCCCAGCAATATCAGCCGAGACCGACCAGAACGAACTTTGCGAGACGTACAACGCACCGGCTCCGCCCGCCAGGATGACCCCGGCAAGCTGCGGACTCTGCACTCTCGATCCGAGCACCAGGAAGACAGCGGTAAACAGGAACGCGACCGCAGCCAATCCGCAACGGCCGACACGTAATCCGTAGACGCGGGTAAGGCGGTCACTGAGGGCGCCGCCCCCCAGGCAGCCAACGGTCATGGACAGAAAGGGAAGCATGGAGAACATGGCGCTGGTCTTGAGATTGAAACCCCGTACCTGCGCCATATACAGGAAGAACCAGCTGAAGAAGATCCAGGCGGTGTAACCGAAACCGAAGTAGCTGACGACCAGTGCCAGCAGATCGCGGCGGCGCAAGATGGCCGACCAGGAGATGACCACCGGAGCGGAACCGTCCTCATCAGGGGTAGTCTCGGCGATGCCCTCGCGAATGGTCTTCAGCTCCGACGGCGAGACCTTGGGGTCCTCCTCGGGGGTGTCCCGTGCGAACCACCACCACACCGCTCCCGCCACCACTCCAATGATGGCGCTGAACCAGAATGCGGAGCGCCATCCGTGATGGAGGATGAACCATGCCAGCAGCGGGGGAGTGAGGCCGCTGCCTGCACCCACTCCAGCGAAGATGAGTCCATTGATAACCCCGCGTTCGTGCTCCGGTACCCAGCGGGCGACGAACTGGTTAGCCGCCGGGTAAATCACAGCTTCGCCGGCGCCCAGCGTGAAACGAATGGCGATCAGCAGCACCACTGCCTGGGAGATACCGGCGGGAATCAGCGTGGTGACCGCGGTGGCAACACCCCACCACACCACCCCCAACGCGATCACCAGCCGTGGACCAAAGCGGGAAGCGAGCCATCCCGCGGGAACCTGAAAGCCGGCGTAGCCAATGAGAAATGCACTGAAGATCCAACCCAGGTGCTGGTTGCCCAGGCCGTACTCTGAGCTGATCTGCAGGCCCGCGATGGAAATATTTGTACGGTCGAGAAAAGAGATGGCGCTAAGAAGGAAAAGCAGGAATGCGAGGAAAAATCTCTTCCGGGTATGGTGTTCTGCAAGCATTCAGTCGTTGCTCCTGGGTCGCGGACACGCAAGCAGCGGCCGCAACAAATGATACCCCACAGGGCGGGGAAGGAAGCCACGATGCTAACCTATGATTCGTTTGTGGAGGGGGTCTCGTGTGCTTCTCAGCTAGCGCGAACTTTATCGGCAGCGCTGTACTGGGCGCTATCGGAGTGGTGACGCTGACCGAAGTCAAGCATCGGCGCGAGCTGCTCTTTGCGGCCATGCCACTCCTCTTCGCGCTGCATCAGTTCACCGAGGGGTTTGTCTGGCTGGGGCTCGATGGTCGGCTTCCGCCCATCGTGACCCATGACGCTGCGGCCGCCTACATCTTGTATGCCCAGGGCCTGCTCCCCTTTCTGTTGCCGTTGAGCGTACTGCTGATAGAGCCAACCGGGGGCCGGCAGCGGCGCATGCTTGATTTCTCACTCTTGGGTGCAGGGCTGACGCTTTACTTGCTGTGGGGGTTGATCGCTTATCCCCTGCACGTCTCCGTAGCCGGCCACGGCATCGTCTACATCAACCAGATAACCACCACCACCTTGGTCGCAATCCTCTACGTGACTGCGACCTGCGGGGCGCTGTTCTTTTCAGGTTTCCGTACCCTGGTCCTCTTGGGGGGTCTCAACTTGATAGGTCTTCTTACCGTGATGCTGCTCAAGCGATATGAATTTACTTCCCTGTGGTGTGCTTATGCCGCGGTGGTGAGCGTGGTCATCTATTTCTTCTTTCGCCAAAGCCGTCCTGATCGGCCGGCCAAATATGCCCTGGGCAAGGCCGCATGAATTCCCGAGCGATGAATAATCTCGAAATGGTACAGCCAATATCCCTGTGTTGGTGGATTTTCGCCGTGCGCGGAGGCCTGGCCGTCGTCTTTGCCGTCGTCCTGTTTCTTACCAGCAGCTTTTTGGGAATCTTTTTCTTCGATCCCGTGACCCTCGTCTATCTAAGCCTGCTGCTCGGCTCTTTCGTCTTAAGTAACGGCCTTCTCTTAGGGGTGGCAGCCGGTTTCGCCTATGAGCATCGTCTGCATCTCTGGTGGCTGACGCTAGCGGAAGCTTGCTTCGCATTGCTTCTAGGTATCTACGTCGGCATTTCCCTGATGCTGACTTCCCAATCCCTAGCCTTGCTAGCGGGGATTCACGCCCTGGGAGTAGGGTGCTTTCAGATAGGCCTCGCCATCAAGCTGCGAGAAGACCGCCCCAACTTGTTCCTGCTCACGGTTGGTGGACTCGTATCTCTTTGGGTGGGGTTCGTCTTTCTCGAGCATTTCCACCAGGCCGCCCGGCCTACAACCCAGATGCTCTCCGGCTTCGAGTTAATTTGCGGAATTATCTGGAGCGTACTCGCATTCAGGCTACGCCGATGACTGCACATCCCTGATTTAAGCTGCGGCACTTCGCCACCCGGCGATGGCCGCCAGCACGCGCTCTGGCCGCTCGATCAACGGGGTAAGGGAGCCAAGGTGAACCGCTCCAGTATTGCCGTCCAGAGAAAGAGAGTCGCCCTCGTTGAGTCGCGTCCCGCCGATCCTGCATTCACGGTGATCCAGGTCAATTTCCAATCCCGGGCAAGCGACAAGGCAGACCTTACTCAGTTGGCGCGCCACCACTGCTGCATGGGATGTACGCCCGCCCGAGGCAGTGAGGATGCCGGCGGCCAGCGCCATGCCCTCGATATCCGTCGTTACCGTTTGCTGTCGCACCAGAATCACCGGGGCGCCTTCCTTCGATAAGCGCTTTACTGCGTCAGAATCCAGGGCAACCGCGCCACTTGCCACGCCCATGCTCGCCACCTGCGCCATGGCCAGCGTTTCGGGTACAGGCGGCGCAAAGCTCGTGCGCACCACGGAGTTCAGCTCGATGCCGTCGATGCGCTTCAGCCCTTCGGCAGGCGTGAGCAGCCCTTCCTCTACCATGTCCGCCGCGATGGCCAGAGCCGCCCAATCTGTGCGTTTGGCGCTGCGTGCCTGCAGCAGGAAAAGCACACCGGATTGGATGGTGAACTCGAAGTCCTGCGCGTCGCGGAACAAAGCCTCCAGATCGTGGCAGATTTCGTTGAGCCGTGCCCAGGCAGCGGGCAGCACAACTCGGAGGTGGTCCTTGTCACGCAGTTGTGTCCGCCCTCCAACTATGTCCTCGCCCTGTGCGTTGAACTGAAAGTCGAAATACAGCTCTCGCACACCGGTGGCGGGGTTGCGGGTGAAGGCTACACCGGAGCCCGACTCACCGCCGGCATTTCCAAAGACCATGGTTTGCACGGTCACTGCCGTACCTGCTTCGTCGCTGATCGATCGCAAGCGACGGTAACTGGTTGCCTTCGGCGCATCCCAGGAGCGAAACACTGCCGCGGCAGCCTGGGCGAGTTGCTCGTTCGGGTCCACGGGAAAGTCGCTGCCGGTTTGCGTCCGGTAGCACTCCAACATCGCCAGCGTAAGCGTCCGCAGGCTGCGATGGTCGAGCTCGCTCTCGCTCTCCGCTTCTTCTCGCTTGAGAGCTTCCGCTATCAGCGCGTCAAACGGTGCGGTTGGCAGATCTGCCACCACCTCCGCGTACACCTGCACCAGCCGCCGGTAACTGTCCCACGCAAGCCGAGGGTTGCCAGTCAAGCGGATCAGGGCCTCGACTGTCTCCGCATTCAGGCCGACATTCAACACCGTTTCCATCATTCCTGGCATGGACACGGCGGCTCCCGAGCGAACAGAAACGAGCAACGGCCGGCGCGCTGCGCCAAACCTCAGCCCAGTCGCCCTTTCCAGCTGGGCGATGCCCTCAGCCAGAGTCTGCCGCAGTACCGCCTGGTCTGCCGGTTGGGTGCGGTGACACCATGCCGTGGGCAAGACGAAAGCAGGGGGAACGGGAAGACCAACCTGCGCCATCCGCATCAGGTTCCACGCCTTATTGCCTACTTCCGGCGCGCCGCCTTGTGCCGGCGGAACCCCGGGGAGGATGGTGTAGAAATCAGCCATCGATCACATCCTCAAGCACGTGGTCGCGCAGGATTAAACTTGCGTGTTTCAGGGCATCCGCTGCCGCTTCTAACTGACCGCCTATTGCGGCGAACAGGTGCAGCTGACGGAAATCCTCCGAGTGCCGGATAGCCAGTGCCGCTAACGTGCGTTCCGCATCGTCAGCCTGGCGCTCGAGGGTGGCGACGCGATCGATCGCGGCCACGAAGTCTTCCGTCTCCAGAAAGCTCGCGCTCTGGCCGATTTGGCTGGCATGCCCGATCGCTTTGATCCATTCCTGCGATGCTTCCACCAGCAGGTCCGCCAGGCTCTGCAACGCATCCAGCGGCTTGCCCGTAAGGGTGTCCAATTCGAGCAGGAAGGCTGCGTCCTCCATTTCGTCGGCCGCGTCGTCCGCCGCTTCCAGCAAGGAAAGAAATACCGCGTAGTCCGAGCGCAGGCGGACCGCCTCACGTGTCTCCATGACCAGGTGGTCGGCATCATGCTCAAACCGGCGGGCACGCCGGGCCCGTTTTGCCGCGCCATCCGATCCGCTCTGTAATCCGTCCCGTACTGAAGTAGCGAGCTCGAAGATCAGCCCTGCGTGGTCTTGAGCGATAGCCAGTAATCGTCGCTCCTCGTTACTGAAGTGGGCTGCCAGTGTCACCCGGATACGATCATGGATCAGTGCTTGTGACTGGCCTGACAGAAGGCCCTCGGTGGCAGCCTGGAACACAAAGCGCATGAACTTCATTGCCTCCGCGTCGCCCAGCACGTTGCAAAGCCGGTCTCCGAAGTGCATCGATGATCCAGCGGTGGCCTCGATTGCCTGGTTGACCAACCGCTCGCCCCCCAACTCCAGGAAGCCTCGATGCCCGGTCTCGGTCTCCGCCGCCCAACTCAGCAGGGCCAGACGATCCGGCCCACGCAGAAATCCTCTGCATTGTTTACGCGCACGGTTCCAATCGATCAGGAAGACCAGGCGAGAACCGAGAAAAGCCAGGTAATCGCAACAGTCACCGACATCCTTGGTCTGCAAGCGGCCGGCCGCCACATAGAATGCTGTGCCGGCGGTCAGTAAAGCAGTACCCTCTTTCTCCCACATCACTGCGCGGGGTTTCAGCATGTTTTGAAAGAATGCAAGCCGCTCGGGATGCACATCCGTATAAGTGACGCTGACCGTCAGTTCCTGCACATGAATCACGATCACATGCGCGTCTGTGGTACCGATGTCGTTCTGGATTATCAGCCGCTCGGCGGCGCGGGTGGCGGTCGTGGCCAGACCCGGGTGGTTGAATTTGAGCTTCGCCGTACGGTTCAGTCCGGTCATGAATGCCTTGACTAAGGGACGATCCGCCTCAGCAAGGTCGTAGACAGCCGCGCCGTCTAGCATTTCCTCAGCGAGCGCCGCCTGCATGGCATTAAGCCGCTTGTGCAAGTCCATAACCAGCCGATGCAGGCTGTCCGGACCATTATGGCCGGCTTGCATCATTGCAGAAATGGTTTCGGGGTCGAGCAGCCCGTCGGGCGTAGCAGGTAACGCCTTCAATAGTTCTTCGAGCCGCGGGGCCAACCCGTTCGGGCTGCCGGCAAGCACGGGTGCGGCCATCAAGCGCATGTCATCCGCGAGGTGTTCAAAGATCTTCGCGGCATTCGGCACACGGCAGGATTTACCCACCATGCGCGCTCCGCCAATCACTGTGTCGAGATCCGGATCGTCGATCCCGCAGGCGATGCGTTCTGGCTTCAGCGTGGACGCCGGTTGCTCCGGATGCTCAGCATACGTCAGAGCCATTTGCAGCAGCGAAAGGGTATATTTTATCCGGTCATTCGCTGCCAGCGCCGCATTGAGGCTGGCCGCCGGCTGTAGTGCAGTCTCGCCGATGGCAGCCAGAATCTGCGTCTTCATCTCAACCCCCCTCTCTTGCTGTGGTGACGGGTCATCCTTTTCTAACTAGGGTATGTTGCTGGCAGATGAAATATAGAGCCGCACTTAGCACACCCCAACATAGCAACACTGGAAGCGGCAGATTGCCTCGTTCTGCTCATGTTGTCAAATGTTCATAAATTCCTCCACCACACAGACGGTGCCCCACCTTTCCCCGTCGACAAGCCTGACTTCGCCTAGTTAAAGTAGCTTCGAACGGCGGTCAAAGGAACAATGACAACGCCCGATACGGATGACAAGGTACGGTCTCCATTTGCCGCCGGCGGGACCGAAGACGATGGTCTCGCGGCCAGCCATCCTCCCCCCAACACGCCTCCAATTCCGCCCAAGACCAAGGATCACGGTATCCATGTTGCACCCGCAGTTCTCGAGGCCGCGGGCAAGGACGGCGAAGAGCTGCTCCATTATCTGCGGACCTCTCCCGCTGGGCTGACCCAAACCGAGGCCGATGAGCGGCTGCGAACCGCGGGTCCGAACGAGGTGACCCAGGAACACCGCCAGGGCTGGCTGATCCGCTTGCTGAAAATCATCCGTAATCCGCTGGTGATTCTGCTGGCCATCTTATCCTCCGTTTCCTTTGCCACCGGGGACGCGCGCGCCGGAACAGTGATGGCGGGCATGGTGTTGCTCAGCGTCACGCTGCGCTTCCTCCAGGAGGCCCGCGCGGATGCGGCAGCGGCCAAGCTTAAGGCCATGATTCATGTGACCGCCACCGTCATACGGGATGGTCAGGCAAAGGAAATGCCGCTCCGCGAGTTGGTGCCAGGGGACATCATCAACCTCTCTGCCGGCGACATGATCCCGGGCGACGTACGCGTCATCACTTCCAAAGACCTCTTCGTCAGCCAGGGTAGCCTCACCGGTGAGTCGCTTCCCGTGGAGAAGTTCCACGATCTCGAAACCAAGCCTGTAAGCTCACCGACCGAGCTCAGGAACATTTGCTTCATGGGCACCAGTGTCCAAAGCGGCACCGCGACTGCAGTCGTTGTCGTGACCGGCATCCAAACTTATTTCGGCACCATGGCCGGCTCCATCACTGGGGAAGCCCCGCCGACCAGTTTCGACCAGGGCCTCAGCCGCTTCACCTGGCTCATGATTCAGCTCATGGCAGTCATGGTGCCGCTGGTCTTCCTCATCAATGGATTCACCAAGCACGACTGGAAGAGCGCATTCTTCTTCGCCCTGGCGGTGGCCGTCGGCCTCACCCCCGAGATGCTTCCCATGATCGTCTCCGTCTGCCTATCCAAGGGGGCGCTTGCCATGAGCCGCAAGAAGGTGATTGTCAAGCGCCTGAACGCCATCCAGAACTTCGGAGGCATGGACGTCTTATGCACCGACAAGACCGGCACTCTCACCGAAGACCGCGTGGTCCTGCAGCGCCATTGCAATGTTGCCGGGGAGGAGAGTGAGGAAGTGCTTCTGGACGGCTACCTCATTAGTAACTTCCAAACCGGCCTCAAAAACCTGCTCGATCGCGCAATTCTCGATAGCCCCGATTTTCACAACCAAGCGCTGGTCGCAAAGTACAGAAAGCTGGACGAAATCCCCTTTGACTTCACCCGGCGCATGATGTCTGTCCTGGTGGAAAACCCTGAAGGCAAAGCGATCCTCCTCACCAAAGGCGCTCCAGAAGAGGTCTTCCAGCAGTGCTCGCACTTCGAGTTGAACGGGAAGCTCTCGTCCATGGTCCCCGAACTGATGAAAGGGCTTCGGGATGAGTATGAGAGCCTCAGCAATGATGGCTTTCGGGTTTTGGCCGTAGCTACTAAGGAGCTGCCAACCAAGCAGGCCTGCTCAAGAGATGACGAGAGCGGCCTCGTCCTGAAGGGATATGTGGCTTTTCTGGACCCGCCGAAAGCCAGTGCGGCACACGCCATCGAGGCACTTCATAAGCACGGTGTCGGCGTCAAAATCCTCACCGGGGATAACCAACTCATCAGCCGCAAAGTGTGCGCGGACGTGGGTCTTGCTGCCGATCCCATGCTCTTGGGCGCAGACGTGGAAAGAATGTCCGACCAGGAACTATCCGAAGCTGCGGGCAAAACCACGCTCTTCGCTCGCCTCTCCCCGGCCCACAAGCAGCGAATTGTCCGCGTCCTCCGATCCTCAGGCCACGTCGTTGGGTTCATGGGCGACGGCATCAACGATGCTCCTGCGCTGCGCGCAGCCGACATCGGCATCTCCGTCGATACGGCCACCGACATCGCCAAGGAGTCTGCCGACCTGATCCTGCTGGAGAAGGATCTGATGGTGCTGGAAGGCGGGGTGATCGAGGGCCGGAAGGTCTTCGCCAACATTGTCAAATACATTCGCATGGGCGCAAGTTCCAATTTCGGAAACATGTTCAGCGTTCTGGGAGCGAGTGCCTTTCTCCCCTATATTCCGATGGCTCCCATCCAGGTATTGACGAACAACCTTCTCTACGACTTCTCTCAAGTGCCGATCCCCACTGACGCAGTCGACGAGGAGCAAGTGGCGCAGCCGCGACCATGGAAGATCGGTGAGATCAGGCGCTTCATTCTATTCATCGGTCCGGTCAGCTCGATCTTCGACTACACGACTTTCTTCGTTATGCTCTGGGTCTTCAAGTGTTGGGACCCATCTCGCGCATCTGTATTTCAGACCGGCTGGTTCATCGAGTCGCTGATGACACAGACGCTTATCATCCACGTCATCCGCACCAACAAGATTCCATTCCTGCAGAGTCGGGCGAGCTGGCCGCTCATCGCCACAACGTTGTGCATCATGGCTTTCGGAGCATGGTTGCCCTACTCCCCGTTGGCCTCTTCGCTTGGCCTGGCGCATCTGCCGCGGCTCTACTGGCCGATCCTGGTGTTGACGCTGTTGGCCTACATGGGCCTGACGCAAATCATTAAAGTCTGGCTGCTCCGGAGAAACTGGATCTAACCACGCTGGTGCTCAGCAACTCGATACAGATGTGTTTACGGCGGACTTGGAGGTCGACGTTGAGAATCGTTGTACTCGGCGCGGGTGTTCAAGGTACAGTGTTTGCCGTCCGCCTCGCCATGGCAGGTCATCAGGTGACCCTGGTCTCGCGGCCTGGCCGAGCCGCAGAACTTCGAGGCGAAGGCGCAACCATTCAGAACGCAGAAACTTTGCAGATCCGTAATGAGGTGCTACCCGTTCTGGAGAAACTACCGCCAGGCTTTGTTGCAGATCTGTGCCTGGTCACAGTGCGCCGCGATCAGATCGAGCCCCTCCTTCCGGACTTGGTAAAGGCCATTGCAATTCCGCAGATAGTACTCATGGGGAACCACGCCAACCGAACCGGCCATCTACGGGCAGTTCTCGGTCCCTCCCGGACAGTCGTTGCGTTCCCAGGAATCGCCGGAGACCGTGAAGGCGGCATCATTCGATATCTCGATATTTCCCAGCAACACACCGCGGTGGAGGAGCGTGCACCAGAAGTCGGTTCCCTTTTCCGGGAAGCTGGCTTTCGTGTGGACTCAGTGCGCGATATGGAAGGATGGTTACAGCGTCACTCTGTCTTCATTACAGCGATTGCCGGAGCACTTTACGAGAACGGCTGCGACGCAAGCCGCCTGGCGCAAAATACCAAAACCGTCCGCCGCTTCGTCGTTGCCGTGCGAGAAGGCTGGGCGGCCCAGGACCGCAAGGGGTTGGGAGCTGCTCCCTTGGCGCTGCGAACGATAATGTGCTGGGTTCCTTTAGGGTTCTCGGTAAGATACTGGAGTCGGCTTCTCGCCTCTCCTCAGGGCGACCTCTACTTCGCGCGCCACACGCGGCATGCGCCGGCCGAGATGGCCTCCCTTGCAGGCGATGTGCGAGGCTTCCTGGGCGAGCGCGATGCCCCAGAACTGCAGACGCTGCTTGCGTCGATCAACACCTGGCAGCGGAAATTCGACCGTTGAAGGGAATCCCCTCCGGCATCGTATACTTGTGCTATGTCCATTGTGCGAAACATAGCGGGAGTGGCCAAGGGAATGAGCATCACGTTTCGTGAGATGCTGCAGCCCACCGAGGTGGAAAACTACCCGGACGGACCGGGGCCCAACCGTGGTGCTCACTTCCAGGATCGCTTCCGCGGCGCTCATGTGCTGCAGCGGGACGAGAATGGTCTGGAGAAATGCGTTGCCTGCTTCCTGTGCGCGGCGGCATGCCCGGCCAACTGCATCTATATTGAGGCGGCCGAGAACACGGCCGAGCAGAGAATCTCCAGCTCTGAACGCTATGCCAAGGTCTACAACATTGACTACAATCGGTGCATCTTCTGCGGATACTGCGTAGAGGCCTGTCCCACCGATGCCATCACCCATGGCCACGGCTTTGAGCTGGCGTCGCTCAATGCGACAACCCTCATTCATCGCAAGCAAGACATGCTGGTCCCGTCCATCGGTTTGCCACATCACGCTGAGGCCCAATCGGATGCGGTGAAGTGACGGATTAATCTTTTAAGACACCTAGGAAATCATCACCAGTGCTGATAGCATCGGCTTGATGCACGTGACGTCAACAAGTAGCAATGGACGGCAGCGGATCTTCCACGTCAGCAGCCGGGAGAATATCAAGGGTTTGCGCGACGAAATTCTCCGCATGCACGGCTTCGAGGTGCAGTCGACGCTCTATTCGAGCCGGGCATTGGATGAGGTAGCCCAGGCAGAGTACGACTTGGTATTGATCGACGTTGAGTCCGAGGTCCGGGTGCAGAGCGCCCAGAATCTCTGCGACGAGATCAAGAAAGTTGTCCCCCAGCAGCACGTTGCCTTTGTCTGCAATTACCGCGTGGCCATCGAAAGCGACTGCCCGGACGAGATTATCCGGGCCGAGTTCAATCCCGAAGCGCTGGTGCGCGGCGTACAACAGGCCCTGGGCAAGAACGGGGACGATGATCAGGCGCGCGATCTCCCGATAGCCTAGAACGGGCCTCCCTGTCGAAACCGCCTTCACGAAAGGCGCGGCTTAGTCCTTCGTGAGAACCAGAAGAGAACCGCAGAGGGATCTGCGGTTTCTCTCAACTCTCACGCAGACACTGAAGCCCCTGAGGTACCGCGTTAGCTGGCCTTCTTCCGCGGCTGCGCTGCCTGGAACTCAGCCTTGAGCGCTGCCTTATGCATCGGTTTCTCGTGCAGCAGCAATTGCGTCGCCTCCAGGTGCGCATTGGCGTGGAACCAATCCTGCACAATGTTGTCATAGAGCAGGTTGAGCACGGCCAATAGCGACATGCCCTGGTGGTGGGCCATCCACTCCCGCACCAGCTTGGGCGTTTTGAGCGATTCCTGGTAGTCCGCCGCCTCATAGAACCCGTAAGCCCCGCTCCAGCCCATCTTCGCCATCCGCTTCAAATTACGCATGGATTCGACGGAGTCGATACCCAACGCCAGGCAGGTGGAATAGGGTGAGACCACCGGGCCCGCTACCGCGTCCCACTTGAGCGCGATTTGGGGAATGCCGAAGGCCTGGTAATGGTAGTGGCCGTGGTCGTCCATCCCCGCCCAGCCCGATTCAGAGATACCCCACGGGATGCCGTACTCTTTCCCGAAGGCACGTTGGATCGCCACCACTCCGCTGAGCGTGCGCGAGACCAGGGTGTCAGGGTAACTGCGCATCCAAAGCGACGGCATCAGGTACTCGAACATGGTGCCCGTCCAGGAGATGAGCACGGCGTGTCCATAGGCCATGGTGTGGATGCGTCCCAGTTTGAACCAGCTTTGCTGTGGCGCCTCTCCCTTGGCCACAGTAATGAATGCAGCAATGCGGGCTTCGCTGCAAAGCAGGTCATAGCAGGCCTGGTGCAGATGCTGCCGCTCGATTTCATACCCGATGGAAAGTAGCAGGCGCGAACGATCCATCAGGAAGCCGAAGTCCATTTCCGTAGCAAAACGCATCGCCTCCGATGCCAAGTCGTGCAACCCAATGGTGAGCGCCTTCAGGCTTTCCCGCGCCGGTATGATCGCGCGGCGCAACTCTTGCGCCAGCTTGGCCTCCGGTGCATCGGCAGCCATGCCGCTTGCGGCCTTGGCGATGCGGGCATCCAAATCGGCAGCCAGGCCGCTGGCGGCTCCCGTCTGCACCGCGATGGCAGTCTCGCGAAGTCCCTGCAAGGGAGGCAATGCGAACAGCGGCGCGAATTGGGGTAGCAGCCAGGGCATGTAATCGCGAACTAGTTGGACCACCGCATGGATCCGCTGGCGCGTTTCAGCAAGCCACCAGGATGCCTCACTATCGTCGGGAACAGCCACGGAAAACTCAGGCGCATCCACCTTGGCCAGAGCCCAGGCGATCCAGGTATCGGCATCCGCGTCCGCCGCAGGCGGCTCCAGACCTTCCAAACCGCCAGGTACATCGTGCAATCCTCGTAAGCAGTTGCCAATGATCTCGAATGCCGCCAAAGAGTCCGGGATGCAACAACGGCTCGCGCAGCATGCTGCGGCAACCGGTGCGCAAGGTATAGAACGAGGCGGCCAGGTTTCCGCTATCGACCGAGGAGATGGTTATTGGATGGATTGGAATAAGCGTGCGCGTGTCGTACCAGTTGTAGATGTGGCCCCGATACTTCTCCAGCTTGTCGTAGGTCACGAGACTGCGCTCGGTCAGGGTAATAAATTCGGGAATGGTGAGATAGCCGAAGGTGTTCGCAGCCTGACGGGCATTCAGCAACAGGCCAACGTTGGTGGGTGAGACGCGCGCCGCCTCAAACAGACCCTCTTCCTCGACATTATCCGGGATCAGGTAGTTGTGGCTCGCCCCTCCGAACTGGTAGAAGTAGCGCCAGGTACGCAGTGCCAGTTGGCGCAGGAACGTATCCTCTTCCGCTGTGAGCTTCAGCTTGGTGTGCTGTGGCGAGCTGTTAAGCCACGCGGTGATGACCCCCTCAAAGCCCCACAGGATAAGAATGGGGAGCGCCACCAGCAGTGGATTGCGGATGGCGCAGCAAGACCAGTACGCCGATCACCAGGGCGACCACGGGAGTCAGCGCAAGGTAGCGGTCGACCGGCGTGCGGTGGCTCGCCGTAGCCTCAGCCTCGGCAGCGGTCTCCCATTCCAGAAGGCGCTGACCAGTGATAAAGCTGCGCACCAGGGAGCGAATGATCGCGTCCAGGGCAAGCAGCGTCTGGTGGGGTAGGAAAACCAGCGTGAGCAGGCTGATAAACGTGCCCTGCCCAAAGCCGCTCACCGCGTCGCGCATGGCGCCCGGCAGCTTGGTGAAATAGGCGCGGCCCACGCTGAAGACAAACTGGACCAGCGACGGCACGAACATCAGGAACAGGGTGACCGCGGTCCAATAAAGCGCGCCGCCGGGCAATCCAAGCCAGCCGGCGAGCAGCAACGCAAAGGTAAGAGACATCCACCAGCGACCGGCGAAGATTGTCGAAGATCTTCCAGCGCGAGATAGTGGCGATGGGATTGCGGACATACCGTCCCGATTCATCCGGGACTTTGGAGAAGAGCCATTGGGAAATCTGCCAGTCGCCGCGCACCCAGCGGTGTTTACGCCGCGTGTAGGCGCTATAGTGCGACGGGTAATCGTCGATGACCTCGATATCCGTGGTCAAACCGACACGCGCATACGATCCCTCGATCAGGTCGTGGCTGAGCAGGGAATTGCGCGGAAAGCGTCGATCCAGAACCGCGTGCAGCGCATTGATCTCGTAAATGCCCTTGCCGGTAAACATGCCTTCCCCATAGAGGTCCTGGTAGGCGTCTGAGATGGCGCGGGTGTAAATGTCAAAGCCCGTCTGCCCGGAGTAGATGGAGGCCAGCCGGGAGCGCGATGCCGATTGCACGCTGACGCCCGACCCGCGGCTGCAGGATGCCGTATCCCTCGGTCACGATGCGGAGGTCGGGATCAATGATGGCGCGGTTGAGCGGATGAGCCATGGCGCCAATCATGCTGTGCGCCGTGCCCCGCGGAAGCTGCGTATCGGAGTCCAGCGTGATGACGTATTGCGCGTGCGCCAGCGCGCCCAGGTTGCCGGCCTTCACCGGAAACGGATCAAACTGGCCCTTGAGCAGCTTGTTGAGATCCAGCAGCTTGCCGCGCTTGCGCTCCCAGCCCATCCAAACGCCCTGGCGCGCGTTAAAGATGCGATGGCGGTGGAGCAGGAAGAACGATCCCGCTCCTGCCGAGGCATACCGCTCATTCAGCTCGTCGGTGAGCTGAATGGCCAAATCGACCAGCGGGTCCGTGTCGTTCTGCCGCGGGCGCGTGACCGAGTCGGGAAGATCAGTGAGCAGGCCAAAGTGGATGTTCAGGTCCTGGTTGGCCAGGTAGCGGACCTCGAGCTCGTCGAACAGCTCGCGCACCTGCTTCTCTTTCATCAGCAGCGTGGGGATCACGACTAAGGTGGTGAACTGCTGCGGGTACACCCTTCGAGAAGTCGAGCTTGGGCAGCGCATAGGCCTTGAAGACCGCGGTGATGGTGTTGTTTACCAGGTCGACCGCACCCTGGGTGGCGGGGAGCAGTAAAAGCAGAAACGCCAGGGTAAGGCCGCCGAAGATGGGGTAGGTGGGCACCAGCGGCGCCAGGATCAGGCCTATGAGCACCACAGTGATGATCTGAATGCCGCCAATATAGAAATCATCCGCGTGGTTCCGCATCGAGAGCCGTATGCGGTCGATGAACCGGGGGCGGTAGCCGACCCGCGAGGCAAGCAGGGGAAAGCCGCGATCGATAAGGTAGTAGCCGATGTGTGCCCGGCGAAGACGCAGCCGCGGATCCTCTACCCGGTGCTTTTCCCGCGATTCCATGGCCAGCGTAAGCGCCGCCTGGGCCACTTCCAGCTCCGAACAATCGGAGTGACGGGCAATCTCGGCCACGCGTTTGCGGTAAGCCTCCCGGCTGTCGAAGTCCATGAACTTGTAGGCATTGGCCGGATCCTGTTGCAGCACCGGGTCATAGACGACCAACGGCTCGATCAAGGTGAACCAATCGGCATAGCCAACGTCGCGCAGGCGTTCTCATGCGCGTCTTCAGCAGTTCGGCGCCTTCTTCGGTGTGCGCGTCCTCGTCCTGGATCACGCCATTGGCTTGCATGATGATTTCTTCCAGCACCAGGAACTTGAGCACCGGGGCCAGCGCCCATAATTCGTTGAGCTCCAGGGCATCGTACTTCTGCACCTGGTCAATAAAGATCTTGATCGCGTGCGGGTGATACTCCGAGCCGGTAGCCTGCAGATAGGCGTCCACTACGGTTACGATTCGTGGCTCGTCGTTGCCCTGCTCGCGTATGCTGCGCGGCAGGCGGCCTAATTTCTTGCGTATGGTATGGGTCTCGGTAACAACAGAGCGCAGCAGCCGCGGATTCTGCCGCAACTCGAGCAATGGATCCAGCTTCTCTCCCGGAAGGTAAGTGGGCACCGGCCGGGCGTCAAGGATCACGTAAAGCTGGTCGAGTGACTGCGCCGTCGCGTCAATGCGGCGGCCAAAGCTGCCGGAGCCCTCAGGCTTGTGCGCGACGTGCCAGGTGGGGGCGACCTTATCGGCATAAGCCCGCAGGGAATCGGCGGTGTAGGTAGAATGCGACTCCGGGTTGGTGTTAAGGGGCTGGCCCGAGCTTTGTATCGTGTCGGTCATAAGTTCTCTTTCGGGCGGGGTCAGTGGAAAATCAACGATAGCTTGCCGCCTGCATCTCGAACATGCTTGCGTAACGCCCGCCGAGCGCGATCAGTTGGGGATGCGTACCTTCTTCCACCAATCTTCCCCCCTCAAGCACTACGATGCGGTCAGCCATGCGAACGGTCGAAAAGCGATGTGAGATCAGCAGCGCCATCTTCCCCGTGGTGAGCTCGGCGAAACGTTCGAAGACTTCCAACTCGCTGCGCGCGTCGAGCGCGGCGGTAGGTTCATCCAACACCAGCAACTGGGCGTCTCGCAGGTACGCGCGAGCCAGTGCGACCCGCTGCCATTCTCCGCCCGAAAGCTCCACTCCATTCTCGAAGCGGCGGCCCAGCATCTGGTCGTATCCATTGGGCAGCTTGGCGATCACGCTCTCTGCCAGGCTCTTGTGCGCAGCCGCCTCGATCTCTTCCTCCGAGTGCTCGCTTTCCACCCGCCCCACGCTTATGTTTTCCCGCGCGGTCATCTCGTAGCGCATGAAGTCCTGAAAGATGACCCCGATTTCGTGGTGTAAATCTTCCAGCTTGTAATCGCGCAGGTCAATGCCATCGAGCAGAATCTGCCCCTCGGTCGGGTCGTACAGCCGGGTTATCAGCTTGACCACGGTCGTCTTGCCCTGGCCGTTTTCTCCGATCAGCGCGATCCGCTCGCCCGGCGCAAGAGTGAAGTTGAAGTTGCTCAGCACCCGCCGCGTGGTCCCCGGATAGGCAAAGCTGACGTTGCGAAACTCAAAGCCGCGGCGGATCGGGCGCGGTATCAGCGCCCCATCGGGGTTGGCATCGACCGTGGGCTTCATCTCGAAGAAGGCCAGCAGATCGGTGAGGAAGAGAGCCTGGTCCGCTATGCCCGACGCGGTAGAAAACACCTGCTGCAAATTGCTGGAAGCCTGAATGATGGCATTGGTCAGGTAGTAGAACTCTCCGATGTCGTTGTAGCTCCCGTTTACGGCGCGCCAGATCACGAAGGCATAGGCGCCATAGTAGCCCAGCGTTGCGATGACTCCGAGCAGGCCGCCGGCGAACAGTTTCTTGCGCGAGAGGGCGACATTCTCCTCGTAGATGCTCTGCGAGAGTTGAGTGAACCGATTGGTCAGGTAGGGGCTCAAATTGAAGAGCTTGAGCTCTTTGGCGCCTTCCCGGCTGCCGGCCACCTGGCGCAGGTAGTCCATCTGCCGTTTGGCGGGGGTCTGACGGAAGTTCTTCGCATAGCCCAGGAAGGCGAAGTGGGTTTCTCCAACGAAGGTAGGCAGCACGCCGAGAGCGAGCAGAAGCACCAGCCAAGGCGAATACCAGAGCAGAATGGAGGTCCAGATCAACGTGGTCAGGGTCTGCTGGAAAAGCCGGCCCATCTGCTGAATCATGGCTAGGCGATCGGTGGCCTGGACCCTGGCCCGTTCCAGCCGGTCGTAGAAGACGGGATCTTCATACGTCGTCAGATCCAGCGCCGCGGCCTGGCGCATCACCCGCACGCTGACGAAGTGGGTGTAGCGGTCAGCCAGCAGGCTATCGCTGTAATCGACGCCCCGCACCAGCAGCCCGTTCAACACGTTCAGGCCTGCTTCAATGCCTACCAGCCACCAAAAATGGGGCAATACGGCTTTGTGGCTGAAGTAATGCTGAACACCGTTGATGATCTGAGCCGCAACGTAGGCAATCGCCGAGGGCAGCGCAGCCACGAAAATGCGCAGAATAATGCCCCAGGTAACTACAGCCGGGCCCGACTCCCACAAAATACCGAGCACCGGCGGCACGTTCTTGAGCGCTTGCACCCGCTCGCGCCACGCGTTGCGGGAGGACTGTGGACTGGCTTCCGTCATGATTTCCGATTCTTGGGGCGGACCAGACCCTCCGCGGGCTCGGTAATTGCTTCCTCTCTAATGTTACCAATGAGATGCACTTCCCGCGGCTCTTGTTGGCTGAAGACTGCACTTGCGGTCCACAGGCGACTGTGCTAGAAATCGAATATTCAAGTTTGCTCCTTGTGAGCGAGCCTGAATTTCATGAAGAGTGGCTGAGGGACGGGCCCTGTGACGCCACGACAACCTGCCTGGGCAAACCAGGAGTATGGTGTCAACTCTCTCCTAGGTTCTGAAAAGAATTGGGGAACATGAGATTCGGGGTGCATAGTTTGCGCATCTCGCTAATTCCATGCAGTACGGTAGTTCAGAGTTCGTCACGCAGTGCCCGTGCATCTGTCGCTCTCGATTTGAGGGCATGATGGCATCATCTTACGAATTGCGCTGTAGGGAATGTGGCAAGCGTTTTCCGAACCAGCCGCTTTCCAGTTGCGACGAATGTTTTTCCTCGCTCGAAGTAGCCTACGACATGGCTGCGGCCAAGAAGACCTTCACCCGTGAGGCCATAGCCCGGGGGCCGCAAAGCATGTGGCGCTACCAGGCGCTGCTGCCGTTGCCCGACGATTACGTGGCCGCCACCCCTACTGGCATGACTCCGCTAATGGCGGCTCCGCGCCTGGCTAAGCGCATCGGCGCCACCAACCTCTACATCAAGAACGATGCCGTTTGCCTGCCCACGCTGAGCTTTAAAGATCGCGTGGTCTCGGTCGCCTTGGCCCGGGCCAAAATCTTCGGCTTCGATACAGTGGGTTGCTCGTCCACTGGAAACCTGGCCAACGCCGTGGCCGCCCACGCCGCGCGCTTGGGACTGAAAACTTACATCCTGGTGCCAACCGACCTGGAGCCGGCCAAGATTTTGAATACCCAGGTCTATGGTGCAAACCTGGTGCGGATCGATGGCAACTACGACCAGGTGAACCGGCTCAGTACGCAGATTGCCGAGCGCTACAACTGGGGTTTTGTGAATGTCAATCTTCGTCCTTATTACGCCGAGGGCTCCAAAACCGTGGGCTATGAGATTGCCGAGCAACTGGGCTGGCGGCTGCCTGACAACGTGGTCGTTCCCATGGCGGGCGGCGCGCTGATTTCCAAGATCCACAAGGCCTTTGGCGAGCTGGTCGAGCTCGGCCTGGTAGAGGACAAGCCCGTGCGCTTTTTCGGAGCGCAAGCCACTGGCTGCTCCCCCATCGCCCATGCGGTAAAGAACGGCCTGTCGCATCACGAGCCGCAGCGGCCGAACACCATTGCGCGCTCGCTGGCCATCGGCAATCCAGCGGACGGGCCGTACGCAATCCGCGCCATTCGGGGAAGTGGCGGCTGGGCGGAGGATGTTTCCGACGTGGAGATTGTTTCCGCCATCCAGGAATTAGCCGAGACTGAAGGTGTCTTTACCGAAACGGCCGGCGGCGTGACCACTGCCGTGACGGCGCGCCTTTATGCCCATGGCCGCATTGCTCCCGGCGATCTTACCGTGGTCGCGATTACCGGCAACGGTCTGAAGACCCTGGATGTGCTGCAGGGCAAGTATGAACAGAAGCAAGCGATTCGCCCCCGCATGGCTGACTTTGAGGCCATGGTCGAGCAGGATCTGGAAGAGAAGAACGCGGGAGAAGAAGTGTATGTCCGTTAAAGTAGTGCTGCCGAATGCCTTTCAAAAACACACCAATGGTACCCGGGAGATTCAATCCTCGGCAGCCAATCTGCCCCAACTGATCACCGAGATCGAGACCAGCTTTCCCGCGCTCAAGCCCCACCTGCGCGACAACGATGGCAAGCTGCGCCGCTTCATCAACTTCTACGTCAACGAAGAAGACATCCGCTTTCTGGGCAACGATGAGTACGCCTTCAAGGATGGAGACGAAGTGCTGGTAATCCCCTCAATCGCCGGAGGGTCCTTTTAGAGAAACCGCAGGTCCCTCCACTACGCTGCGCTCGGTCGGGATGACAATTCTGTTTGGAAACGGGATGTTGCGTTCAAACAGAGTTGTCATCCCGACCGGAGCGTAGCGTAGTGGAGGGATCTGCGGTTTCTTATTCCTCTGTTACAGCTGGGTGCCCCATTCAAGCCGTTTTTTGGCTTGAGTGGGATACCACAGCACTCGACGCGCCAGCATAGTCTTACAGCGCCGGCAACCCGCACGACTGATAAATCTTCGACATGTATTGCATATCGAGCAAGCCCTCTTCGCCCGCCGTCTTAGGAGTCTTATCCGTGAGAATGCAATCGGAGAAGTACTCGGCTTGCGCGGTGAACTGCGAAGGATCCTTATTCGGGTTCGGCTCGTCGAGAATAGTTGGCTTGCCGCCCGCAGGATCAGCAAACTGGGCCGTGAGATGGAGCCCCTGGTAAGGGAACGCCGGCTCCGCGTACAGCCATCCCAACGACCCATGCACCCGGTAAAACCCGTTCATGGGAGCGCCGTAGGTCGTGTTGCAGCTGGCCACCGCTCCGGAAGGGAACTTCATCGTCCACGATACGTTTTCTTCGACCGTATCGAATCGCCCATCGTGATCGATCACTGACGAAAACGCCTTCAACTCGATCGGCTCTTCCCCCGTGAGATAGCGGCAAGCGTTGAGTGAGTACACGCCCATGTCCATCAACGGTCCGCCGCCGGCCAGCTTGCGGTCGAGCCTCCATTCGCCGGCCCTCTCATTAAATCCATTGGCGCTCTCGATCGCCTGGATCTTCCCCAGCTTGCCGTCGCGAATGAGCTGCATGGCGCGGAGGTTAGTCGGTTCGTAGTGGCAGCGATAGGCGATCATCAGCTTCTTGTTCGCGTCCTTACAGGCCTTGATCATCGCCAGCGAATCCGCGACCGTGGTCGCCATCGGCTTCTCGCACAGCACGTGCTTACCCGCTTTCGCAGAGCGAATCGTATACTCCGCATGCATGCTGTTGGGCAGGGCCACGTAGACCGCGTCGATAGCGGGGTTGTTTTTGATCTGATCCATGTTCTCGTAGCTATAGATGGAGCTCTCCGGAACCCCATACTTAGCCGCCTGGGCTAGTGCCTTATCGCGATGCCCACTCACCAGCCCGGTAATGCGGGAGTTCTTGCTCGCCAGGACGCCGGGCATGAAGTGACCCATGGAAATACGGCCCAGGCCGATGATGCAATAGCCGATCTTGCGATCGCCGCCGCTTTGCGCCAACAGGGGTGAAACCACTTGTGAGGCAGCGCCGGCTATGGCCAGCCGATTGAACTCTCTGCGGGTCAGCATTACGAATCCTCCATTGGATGGTTGCGAAGATATTCTAGACGCGTCGGTCAAGACGAAAGACGCGAAGGGCAACCATACCAGACCGGCCGGTCACGGTGTCTCTTACAATCGAGCCAGCATGCTGAAATCACTGCTCATCCTTGTGTTGCTCGCGATCAGCCCCGTACTGCGAGCACAATCCACTCCGGCAACAGCGGCGCTCTCCGAGGATGTGAAATCAAAAATCGATGCTGCCGCCAACCAGATCTTGTCATCGACGAAAGTGCCCAGCGCCTCCATCGCCATCGTGAAGGATGGCCACATCGCCTATCTCCAGGCCTACGGCCAGGCCAGGCTTTCTCCGCCGATGGAGGCCACTCCGCAGATGCAGTACTCCATCGGTTCCATCAGCAAGCAATTCACCGCCGCCGCCGTCCTGTTTCTCGCCCAGGAGGGCAAGCTGACCCTCAACGATCCGGTCTCGAAGTACCTGCCCGAGCTGACGCGTGCCCATGAAGTGACCATTCGCATGCTGTTATCGCACACCTCCGGCTACCAGGACTACTGGCCGGAGGATTACGTGATGACCTCTATGATGGCGCCCACGACCGCCCAGCACATTCTGGACGAATGGGGGAAAAGGCCGCTTGATTTCGACCCTGGCACAGAATGGCAATATTCCAACACCAACTACGTGATCGCGGGCCGCATCGTGGAGCAGGTGAGCGGCATGGCCCTGATCGACTTGCTGGAGAAGCGTATCTTCCTGCCTTTAGGCATGGTGAACGTCTACGACTCGGACGCCAGCCGATTACCGGCAACCGACCCCACCGGCTACGAGCGCCACGCCTTGGGCCCACCGCGGCCTTCGCCGCAGACGGGCGCCAATTGGATGTTTGCTGCCGGTGAGCTCGCTATGCCGGCCCACGACCTGGCGCTGTGGGACATCAGCCTGATCGATCGATCGCTGCTTTCCCCAGCCTCTTATACGCAAATGTTCACCCCGGTCCTGCTCAAAAACGGCGACAACACCGGTTACGGCCTGGGTGTCAACGTGAAGAAGCGCGATGGCCACACGATCATTGAGCATTCCGGCGAAGTATCGGGGTTCGTCTCAGAAAACGTAGTGTTCCCTGGCGACCGGGCGGCCATCGTAGTACTCACCAATGAAATGGCCACCCAGGCTGCGAGCATGATTGCCGATCGAGTGGCGCCGATGATCCTGGGCATTGCGGCCTCCGCTCCGACCAAAGAAGAGGCTCAAGCGCTGGCCATCTTCAACGGGCTCGCGGACGGGCACATCGACCGCAAGCTATTCACCAACTACTGCAACGCCTACTTCAACCAGCAGACCATCGAAGACTTTGCCGCCAGCCTCAAGCCCTTGGGACCGCCGCTCAGCTTCAAACAGACGAAAGTGGAAGCGCGAGGCGGCATGATCTTCCGCGTCTTCGCCGTCTCCTTTCCCGAACGGGAGCTGAAGGTGACCACCTACGAGATGCCCGACGGAAAGCTGGAACAATATCTGGTTATTCCGTGAATCTTGACGGCTATGCCTAGCTTAGCTAAAATAGCTTAGCATTCAAGCAGGCAACCATGATTACAGCCACCATCTTCGAGGCAAAGACGAACCTCTCTGAACTCCTGAAGAAAGCTCAGGCAGGAGAGACCGTGATCATCACCTCTGGCCGCGAAAAAACACCGAGTCGCGAAGCTGGAGGCAATCCATCCCACCCCGAAGCAACGTCTGGGCGGCCTGGAAGATCCGAACTTTGTTTTGACAGACGCTTTCTGGGAAGACCTTCCGGAAGAAGAGCTGAGACTTTGGGAAGGCGAGGGTGAGTGAGAGTCTTACTCGACACTCACACCCTGCTATGGGCGAAGATTTCCCCGGAATAACTCAGCCGTCAGGCTAGCGCGAAATTATGGCCGATCCGCTGTAATGTAGATTTTCGTATCAGCGGCATCTGCGTGGGAGATAGCGACCAAAGTACGTCTGGGCAAACTCCCTGGGGCTAGAGAGACTCGAAAGAGACTTTCATTGAAATAATGGAGCAGTCCGGCTACACGCTGATGCCGATCGACGTCGCGAACGCGCTTCGTGCCGCGCGGCTTTACCGAAGACTCATCGCGATCCTTTCGATCGCATGATCGCTGCCCAGGCGCTTGCGATGGATATACCCGTCCTCAGCAAGGATCCGAAGCTGGACGTGTTCGGAGTTCGCCGCCTTTGGTAAGCCCGGTCAGTTACTGGCCCACCAACGGCTGGAACTCCGGATGCTTTGCTATGTAGTTCGCAACCAGTGGACACACCACGTCCACCTTCAATTGGTTATCGCGTGCATATTCCAGTCCAGTCTTCGCCAGCTCGCCCGCAATACCCCGACCGCGAAGCGCCTCGGGCACCTCGGTATGCAACAGCGTGATCCATCCCGCGCTATCCAGGTCAAACTCGAGGTACGCCGTTTCTCCCATTTCCTCGAGCTCGAATCGGTTCCTGGTGACCCTTCGTTTCTCCTTGGTCATAAAATCTCCGGTTTGGTCTTGTTTACGCGGGCTGCAGCCAGGCGCTCGGCGTGGAGTGCGCAATCTCCACCTCTTCCGGCGTCATGTCGACGGAAACGTCGGCGAACAGCGGAGTGCTCAGGTAGCGCTCACCCGTATCCGGCAGCATACACAGAATCGTCGATCCCTCAGGCGCCTCCGCGCAGACTTTGAGCGCTCCCGAAAACGTCGCCCCTGAAGAAATCCCCACAAAGATCCCTTCCTTGCTGGCCAGTTCCTTACTGCAACGCATTGCCTCCGCGTTTGGGATACGCAGGATCTGGCTGATCATCTTCATGTCCACAGCATCCCCGGTAAGCTTGGGGATGAAATCCGGGCTCCAGCCTTGCTGCGGGTGTGGTTTCCACGCGGGGTGCGGAACCGACGGTGACCCGTCGGCGTTTCGTTCCTGCGCAATACCGCTGGAGAGCATGGCCGCGTCGTCCGGCTCGCAGACCACGATCTTGGTCTCCGGCCGCTCTTTGGCGAGCACCCGCGAAACCCCCTTCAGCGTGCCACCGGTGCCAAAGCCAGTCACCCAGTAGTCCAGCCGCTCGCCTTGGAAGTCGTCCAATATCTCTTGAGCCGTGGTTCGGGAGTGCATGTCGGCGTTGGCTTCATTTTCGAACTGTCGTGTGAGAAACCAGCCATGCGCTTTTGCCAGTTCGACCGCCTTGGCGACCATGCCGAAGCCTCTCCCCGCCGCGGGCGTAATCACCACCTTGGCCCCCAGGAATCGCATCAGCTTGCGCCGCTCGATGCTGAACGTCTCCGCCATCGTAACCACCAGCGGATACCCTTTCTGGGCGCACACCATGGCCAGACCGATGCCTGTATTGCCGCTGGTCGCCTCGATCACTGTCTGGCCCGGCTTGAGCTTCCCGGTCTTCTCTGCATCCTCAATCACGCCCAGGGCAAGACGATCCTTGACCGAACCAAGCGGGTTGAAAGCCTCGATTTTGACAAACAGGTTTACGCCGGCCGGAGCCAGCTTATTGATCTTGACCACGGGTGTGTGGCCGACGGTCTCGAGGATATTGGCATATCTGTGTCCCATTCGCTGTTCCTCCGGAGAAACGATCGAAGCCTTCCCAAGATAACGCGTTTCCTCATGGATGCGGGAGCCGTTATGATTCCGGACTGTGAACAGAAGATCCCTGATCAAGAATCTCGCCGCTGTTCCTTTGGCTTCAGCGTTCCAACCGGTGGCCCCACTGGGCAAGGTGAAAATCACCGGCTTTTCGATTCACAAAGTCTCAGTGCGCTGGCGCGATCTGATGTTTGTCGAGGTCCACACCGACGCAGGTATCACCGGGCTGGGCGAAGCGACGCTTGAGAGCCGCACCGACATAGCGGAGTCGGTGCTTCGCTGGCTGGAGCCGGAGTATGTGGGGCTCGATCCCGCTGGTCCGGAAGCGCACTGGGATCGCGTTTACTATGTGGCCACGCGATGGCGCAACGGCCCGGCGCTGATGACCGGCCTCTCGGCCATCGACATGGCGCTTTGGGATATCGAGGCCAAGCGTTTGGGAGTGCCTCTGTACGCGCTGCTTGGCGGCCCGATCCAGGACAATTTGCGCGTTTACTTCACCCACTGGGATGCGTCGATTCCACCCGGGAAGCGCGATATCGCTGCGGTTACGGAATTGGCTGCGCGCACCCGCGAGCAAGGATGGACCGCGGTCAAGTACACGCTGCCCCCGGCCGCCACCGAACTGGAGCGCATCGACCAGGACGTCGCCGAATTGGCCGCGATTCGTAAGGTCTTCGGCGCGCAGGTGGATATTGCGCTCGAATGTGCGGAGACATTTACGGTGCGCTCCGCAATTCAGTTTGCCAATGCGATTGCCCCCTATCATCCGCTGTTTATGGAGGAGCCGACTCTGCGCGAGAATCCCGCGGGGCTGGGTGAGGTGGCGGCGAAGAGCCCGGTTCCCATTGCCACCGGCGAGGGGCTTTTCTCGCGCTTCGAATTCAAGCAACTGCTCGACGTAAAGGGGGCAGCGATTATTCAGCCCGATGTCATGCATGCGGGCGGAGTAACGGAGTTGCGCAAGATCGCCAACATGGCGGAGGCGTATGGAGTCGAAGTAGCGCCGCATCAATGCAGTGGACCGATAGCGCACATGGCTTCGATGTCCACCATGTCGGTGTGCCGGAATTTCCTGATCCACGAATGTGAAGGTGCGGATAACGACTTGTTTGTTGAGATGACCGAAGGCACTTACCCAACGCAGAAGGATGGCCGGGTTAAGTTACCCGATGCGCCAGGTCTGGGGATCAAAGTCAATTTCGCCGAGTTCGAACGCAAGTGCCCCTACAAGGCGATTCGTTCGCGGGCGCAGTTAAAGCGGTAGGCGTGTACTCTCAGTTACAGTCTGGGCCGGTGTGGGTGATGACTCAGCCTGACAGCCATACTCCCATTGGCACGCAGATCTTTCCCACCCACGCTTGTGGATCCCCAGCCTTGCCAACCTCTCCGCGCCATTGCTCTCTGTCTAAATCTGGTTCAAGTCGATCGTAGTTTCTATCGGGTCGGCCAATTCCACTTCGGCTTGTTAAACAGTGTGGCGCCTTCAAGCGTGGTCTCTCCAAACTCCTTTTGAAGCTGCAGGCGGCTACAGAGCGGCGCAATGGCAAGCGCTTCAATCAGTGCCTGGGCATGGGAGACCACAACGATTTGTGTCTGTAGCGCCGCAGCCAGAATCAGCCTGGCGAGTGCGGGCAGCAAATCCGGATGCAAGCTGGTTTCGGGCTCGTTCAACACCATCAATTCCGGTGGGCGCGGTGTGAGGAGAGCCGCCGTCCAAAGCAGGTAGCGCAGCGTACCGTCTGAGAGTTCGGCTGCGCTGAGAGGACGTAAGAGACCATGCTGTTGCAATTGCAGTTCGAAGCGACCGTTCCGGTCCTCCACGTAGAGGCGGCTCTTCGGAAAGGCATCCTCCAATGTGGTTGCGAGCGCATCATCGGACCGAATCTCCGTTATGGTTTGAAGTGCGGCGGCAAGGTTGCTGCCGTCGTGATGCAGGACTGGAGTGAAGGTGCCGATCTGGGCGATTCTTGCAGGCGAATCGGAGTCGGTGCGGAAGTGATCGTAGAAACGCCATCCCCGGACGGCTTCCCGGACGGCCAGCATCTCGGGTGCCCGCTGCGGGTCGGCAACGCTCGCAAGCATGCTGTCTGTGTCGGAGAGGTGCTGTGTCAGCATCACCGGCTCTTCATCCCGCGTGGTCGAGAGCCAGACAAAATTGTTTCTCCTGTCCACCAATGCGGACGCTTTTCGATACACCGGGCCGTGCCAGATGCACTCCCGCTTTACGCGCGGGTCTAACTCAAACATGGTTGCCGGAGGCGGTGGAGGAGGATAGCCAAGGTCGATGCTGTACCCATAGGTGTCGCCACCAAAGCCCAGCTTGAGGCTGGCAGTTTTCCGCTTGGCAAGACCCTCGACTGCATGAGTGCCTTGGCGTACGCTGCGCGCGATCGTCTCAGGACCGGCCCAAAACGTGGACGGCAAGCCGCCTTCACGCGCGAGCGATGCGACCACGGCGTTTTGAGCTACATCTGCGAGCAGGCGCAAGGAGCGGTAGACGCTGGATTTGCCACTGCCATTAGCGCCGGTAATCACGCTTAATTGTCCAAGGGGAAGAACCAACTCGCGAAGCGATCTGTAGCCCTGGACCGCTACGGTGCGGATCATGAGCTATAGCATAATCCGGCATCACGCTGGGCAAACCAGCCTGCCTCGTCACAGCAACAATCTCGCTCTACGGCGAAGGCCACACCCGCGAGCTCACTGGCTAGCCGTAACCGTCCCGGGCTCAAGGTTCGTCAGGATCTGTAAAGATCGGCAAAGGTGATTATTCGCGGTTTATGGAATCCTTGACCAGGAGCCGATCGACCGTCAGTTCCCCAACGCTTAATTTCTCCACGCGGCAGCCGCGAATTGCGACCTTCCGAACGGCCAGCGCGCCGATAGCCAAGGCGCCGATAGCCAAGGCGCCCATCGAAGCAGCGCCAACAGCCAGACCTGTGGCGGCGATTCCGGCGGTCACTGCGATAGAGCGGGTCAGCTTGTTCTGTATATCCATGGAAACCTCCAGGCGGTAGAAAGCGGTGAAGTAATGTCCCCCAATATTCTGCACCCAGCGCCAGACCACTTCTTGATGTGCTTGGCTTGAGCTGTGTCCGACAAGCCGCCCTGGCTGAAAGTCAGGGCCAGCTCTCAAAGTCAAGTGCTCTTACAAGGCGATTCGATCGCCGGCGCAGTTCAAGCTGTAGGCGGGTCTCTTCCTTCAATTGCCGCGCCATCTTCCAGGTACGGGGCGTCCGGGTTAAACTAACTGCAGCCTCCGAGCCGGGATGGCGGAACTGGCAGACGCAGCGGACTCACTTTAACCCTCCCGGCCCTTACCCCTCGAACATAGCCGATCCCCGTATTTACAGGCCTTCCGGGTGATTAGTATGCTCCGAGCGAGGGAGCCTCGCTCACCTATCTAGTACTGTTAAAACCTACCGAGTTATACCCCGTAAGTCCCGTTTTTGGTCCCGTTTTTCGCCCCTCCGGCCCGGCAAGGGCAACAGCCCGAGCTAACTAAAGTTAACTTTACGACTTAGCCACCGTCCGGTACGGTCGAGTTAACGGTACTCAGCGCTATGAACGAAAAAACCTTATCCCGAGCGGCTAGCATCCTCGGCCGCAAGGGCGGCAAGGCTACAGCCCGCAACACTACCCCGGAGCAAAGGAAGGCCCTTGCGCGCAAGGCCATCAGCACGCGCTGGGCGAAACATAGGAAGGAAACTAACAATGTCAAAGGATGACAATACATTCCCCCAACCAACCACCGACCCCCAAACCAACGATGGAGCATTCCCCAGTCCACCCACCTTCGCCGACCTGCGCGATTACAACTCCACGACCTGGTACGCAGGCCACGGCGCGGCCCCAAGCCACTCCAAGAGCGGCAATGCGGCGTCTCCCGTTCCTTCGCAGCCCGGGGGCGAAAAGATTAGCCACGCAGAGCTGGCGGCTTACTCAAACCGCCCAGACCGCGACTACAACGGGGCCGGAAGGGCCGAGCACGACATACCAGCCTTCTCTTACGAGCTACCGATGACACACCCACGCACTGCGGAACCACCCAAGAAGGTGGGCTAACCATGAGATATCGCTTCGCGGGAAATCGCATGATAGCCATGGACGCCAAGGAGCCGTTCCGCAAGACGGACCTCAGCCCACGCGAGCAGTTGGACGAGTGGCGGAAGGAGTTGGCGCGGTTGGAGGGATACGAACGCATGACCACGCAGGAGACCAAGCGGGAGTTCCCCGACCTTTCGAGCACTAAGCGCATCGCGGAGCTAAAGCAGAAGATCAGCAGCCTGGATTACTGGTTCAACGACTCCGCACCGCCGCAGGGCATTACCACGCTCGCCGATCTAAATCGGCGCAACGCCACGTTTTGGGAAGGTAGACGATGAGAGGACACAACGCACAAGCCGAACTAGCCGAAGCCGAACTAAACCTTACCCGTGCCCGAGCCGCAGCAGCCGAGGAGCAGCGCGAGAAGGACCGAGGAACGCTCCGCGAGGCTGTCGCGCAGGGCCGGACACTTAAGACCGAGTACCACCGGCTGGAAGGGTTATTCCGGCAGGCGGAGCAGCGAGCAATTCGGAACCAGCTGGGCTTCTCCTCGGTCAACCAAGCCCTCGCCCACCACATAGCCGCCAAGCCCGACGACGTAGAGGACTTCCCCACGCCCGAAGAGGAAGCGGCCTGGGAGCATCGGGCCGAGGGGCTGCGAGCTGAGCATAGTCGCATATTGGCGGAGCTAAACGCCCAAGGTGCCGAACGCGACCGGCTGCGGCTGGATGCGTTAAGAGCGTTCAACGCCATGGAGCAGCAGAGGCACGCGGTACGCAATTTAAAGAACCGAGTATTGGACCCCGAAGGCGAGTGGATGCGGCGCGGCGTGAGCCCGGTCGATGGCCTGCCTAATCTGTGAGGGGTCGACCGAGAGTACCGCGTTGGATTGGCGCGGTTACTACGCAGTGGGGAGCGCGACGGGGCGGAGGTGGTTATCTCCTTTCTTGCCTCTTTCGAGCTCCGGTAGTGCTCTGGGGGTGTTCAGCGCCCCTAGGGTGGACCGCTCCCCCGCCTATTTTGAGTTTGTACGGCTGTGCCGGGGTTTCTCGCGAAATCTTTACCCGGCGCTGGTTGGGGGCGTTCGCATTTCGCTGCCCAGCCCTTACAGCGTGGACCGCCCGCCGAAACGGGAACTCCACGCTGAGGTTCGAGAGTGCTGGGCCCGTCGCCGAGGGCAGGTCGAGCACTACGGTGGGGTTAGCGTGTACGCGGTCTGCGCTCCCCACCTAGACAGTGCCGGGAGGAGGATAGCCGCCTCCAACCCCCGGCCCTACGGTGGTGGAGCGTCCAACCCGTGCGTTCCCACCACCGGCCTTTTTATTCGTCTCGATCGGAGTTACGTTATGGCAAAACCCTGTAAGGTATGCAGTCTGCCACCACGCACCAAGAAGGCCATTAACCTGGCGCTGTCTCGCGGGGCGTCGTGCGAGAGCGTGGCGAAGCGCTTTAGCAGCAAGGTGTCCAAGAGCGGCGTGCTGCGACACAAGAACTCGGGGCACGTGGCTGCGCTGTCGCCCGAGGCGCAGAGAACCGACCTGGGGCAGATTGTGATACGCCCCTCCATAGAGACGCTGCACGAGCTGGTTGCCGAGCACTGGGATGTGTACCGGGCTGCCAGAGCCAATGGAGAGTTGGCTAATGCGAACAGTGCTTTACGTGAGTTGGCGGGCAGGGCTGAGCAGTTGAGCATCCTGTCGGGGGAGATGGCGCAGGCCAAGGCGATGAGCCTGAAGGATGTAACCATCGACGAGAAGCTCATTACTGCGTTCCTGGATGCTGCTATGGCGAGGCCGGAGTACATAAAGGTGCATCTCTACAGAGAGATTAGGCGGATCGGGATGGAACCCCGGGTGATGCACGTGACGTTTAAAGACCCACCCCGGCGCGACGGAGAGGGGAACCTGCTTCCTGCGCCAGCGCCCTCTATCTAGCCACCGTGGAAAAGGCGCTATTACTGGACAAGACCCCTGATAGCCTCGACGTTGGAGGTTATTCGATATGGATAACTTTAAAATTGAACAATTGCAAGATCAGGCATTCACCGACAATCTACATCGGTCGATGGTCTTTCTGTTCCACCTAGACCAAGCTGATCAGCCCGGCTCTGGAGCTGCAGTTTTAGTCTCTCATGGGGGCCGGACATACATAGCCTCAGCGTTGCACAACTTCGTTGTGGAGCAGAAACGCGACATATCTTCCATCGTCGAAATATGGAACGAGACAACATTTCACGTCCGCGAAGTTCCTCTGCGGTTTCACGCTCCACTCGCCGTCCCGCCAAATTTAGCAGCTCACAAAGGTACCGCACAAACTCTACTCATCGAGCCAGACTTTGACCTCATAGCGGTTCGCCTACTTCCAGAGCAAGTACTTCCTCCTGGCGTACACCCCATCGACTTGGAACACCGTTCATACATCCGCGAGGTCGAAGCCGGTGCGGTTCTAACCACTCTAGGGTTACCCCTAGGAGGGGCACAAATATCAGAACGTGGACGCGGCCCCACACTCGTTCCGTACAAGTTCTCAGCCCGCTTCGATCCGGAAGTCCCGAAACCCAATATAAGTAGCAAAGACCGATCAGACAATTACCTGCTCTATCCATATACTGGCAATGTCGGAGCACCTGGATATAGTGGTGCCCCTGTTTGGATATCTCTAAACGAAGACCCTGAACCGCTTTGGAAAGCCAATCCTCTGATCGTAGGAATAGTGCTGAAACACTTCCAGACGGGTAACCTAATTCAGGCCGTCAAGATCAAGCACCTAATCGCGCTCCTCGGGGCCGATATTGCGCCCGAGGCCTCCGCACCCCTGCGCGCCGGGTAAATCTGGGCATCATTGTTGGCACACAATCACAACGGGAAGTGATCCTCCAAAAACGTCGTACCTGCGGGAGCAGCCTCGCGCACGCGGCAGCCTCCTGCGATGCCTCCTTCTACTCCGTAGGCGCGGCAGAAAAGGTAGCTGAATCTATAGACATATCACACCATAGATCTCCGAATTTCACCTTGATATAGATGTACGCGGCTGGGCAATTATCCGCCACCACCCGAACGTGGAATCTGAGTATATCCGCAGCAGAGTAAGCTAGCCTTACTGGTATCCTGGTCCAAGTGAAGAGGTTTTTTGAAGTGTTCTCTACGTAAAACACGTTTAGGCGCTGAGCGGCTCCATGTTCTAACAAAAGGGTCGGTCCGTCTACAAATGACCACAACAGATCCATGGACTCGACTATTCGAGTTGGCTCCCACTTATCACCACTCCATTTCGAGGCACCAAGGAGCTTTCCTCTGCAGTTTTGAAGAGGACATTCTGTTGCACAGTTGACAACGACCTGACAATATAGCCGCTTTTCAGCAACGCTAGGTCCTTTAGGGTTCGAATACATTGTCTCGATAGAACCCGGAGCTAGCTTTGGGATTAACCGCACATGATACGAACGCCATAGAAAATAACCAGCAAGAAACTCCGCCAGGAATATAGCCACCCAGTTCACCCACCCGGGAGGGGAGGCAAATAATGAGTAAATCGCATAGGCCAGGAACGGAACGCCCGCCCCCCAGAAGACGTCGACAAATTGCCGACGCATCGCCTTAAAGTATTCAAGTATGAAACCAAAAGTCTTGGCTCTAGACTTGAGCCACCTTCGTGTATTTTTGAACGCCAGTAATCCAACGAGCAGCATGACCGCTACTGCCAGCGTCCCGTAGTACAACACCTGCTTTTCGCTCATAATTGTTCGCTGGCTCCGAACCGCGCAGCATCATACCACATCCGATTTACACCCAGTCCACCGCTTCCACATGTTGCTAACGCACCTCCAGGTGTGCGACCTTGGTGCTGCGCTGTTCGGCACAGCGCCAGGAGCCTCGCTCCTTTTCCAGCTGGTCTCGCTCGTCAGCTGTGAGGTTCTCCCTATACACGCTAGCGAATTTTTAACGAAACTTGACCTCGGGTCGAGATGCCCCATTGCAGACTCCTCGGCTCATAACGCTTAACCGGGCGTGCCGCAGAACTGCGCCCATAACCGAATAGGAGAAGCACGTTTATGGCCGACTATATCGTCACGGGACAACGCAAGATCAGGGATGACCTGAATTGGGAACTGAAAAAGGCCGTCGGAACTCTGAGAAGACTCCAGAACCAGTTTAGATACGTCCATCGCTGCCGCGACCGATCCGAATACATGCAACTCGTTACACGCCTGGACCGCCTTCACTATCACCTTCTACTCATCCAAGCTCTGGCACAAGAGCATTACGCTTACACCGGATTGAACAAGGGCGAGACAAGACCCTTGCCCGTAGCCCTCGCCGGAGACTAACAACCATCGGGGCGGGTTCCATCACGGGCCTGCCCTCCCCACACATCAACCACCACGTGCGCAGTGCTGCACCACCACATAAGGAGATCGCATGTTTTCCGAAGCGTTATTAAACGGACCTATCACTGTACACGAAGCCGCTGAGCGCCTCGGTATAGAGCCCGACCTCATCCAGTTCGCTATCGGCTTCTGTACGCTGGAGTGCGAAGTAACACGACGTGGCAAGCAGGTAGTCCGCCTGCAGAACGTTATAGAGGCGGTCCTACAAGAACATATGTTCGATCTGCAATCCAACCTGCACGAGTGGATCGACAAGAAAGAAGCCGCTGGGGAAGATGTGCTCCGCTACAAGTGCCACGATTGTTGTGGCGACGAGGGTGGCCCCGATGCGTTGTGCCCGTTCCACCGCACCGGCACCGACCTAACCGTGGAGGTATGGGTGGGCTAGCGGGCACCCCGGGGGCCGGGCGGGTTTAAACCGATCTGCCCCGGCCCTCGGCCCTCGGTAGCGCGAGCCGCGCCCGTTTTCCGGGCTACCCGGGAGCCGAATTCCTAGGCGGGGCGCGTAGCGCTGCGTACCACGCTGCGGGGTGTGGGAAACGGGCTATCGAACCATTTCGTAACGGCCTCGCGGGGATAACGGCGCGGATTATATATCCGCCGTGCGTGGGCATCGCCAATAGAGAGTGGGGTGCTAGAGTATGCGGGACCACGGCGGGACTGTAACTGCGGCTGTAGTTATGGTTCGTTATGTTTCGGATTTCGCGCTGCGTGCGTGGGGCCGGGCTTACGATTCGGGCTCCCGGGGAGGGAAATCCGTAACGGCGTAACGGCGGCGTAACGACCCTGCTATTACGGAGGAAAGCCTGTAAGGCGTGTGGCTTATGGGTGGTCGTAACGGCGTAATAGCGGGTTTAAGAAACTAAAATTATTTCCAGACGAAAAGTAGAGTTATATAAGGTAAGTTCCGGGAAACCGCCGTTACGCCGTTACGACCACCAGCGAACCCCATTCCCTAGAGGTTCCCGCCACGTAATAGCACTTAAACTCCCCGCCGTTACGCCGCCGTTACGGAGCCCCGTAAATTAACCTTGATAAGTAGCGGGCTTTACTTGCCGAAGCGATCGAGTTATACTCCGTATTAGCTAGTAGCGGGGTATGTGGTTTCGGGAGCTGGGATATCAGCAGCCAGCACTGTGTGGGCCACCTCTACCAAGACTGAACACAAGGCAACAACGCCCGCCCGGGTAGACCGATGCCTTTCCCGAGAGAACTCTCTCGATACGGAAAGGATACGACCGTGCCCGCCAAATCCAAGACCGCACCCGTTAGCAACGCACCCCTCGAAAACTATCTTAGTCGGCAAACCGCCGCCGCCGTTATCGGTGTCTCGCCCCAAACCATCGACAAACATATTCGGGAAGGTCGCCTCCGAGCCCATCGGGTTGGTCGCTTGGTCCTTATAAGTCCGAGCGACATGCGCAGGTTCGTCGAGGGGGAGTAATGCCCCTCACATCCTGGTTCCGACGACTACGCCGTGCTCTGTTCGGAGAGCCACGGTATCCCCGTTCCTTGGGACGCTCTACGACTAATGATGCTCGGTGGGATTCTGTGAAAGATAAAGTCCACACACTTATGATGGGCAAGCTCAAGGAGAGCGGCATAACTGCGAAGCCGCGAGTTAAAACCCTACAACTAACCCCCTACGACCGCGACGCTGCGTGGGAAGCCTTGCCCGGCCTGCCGGAGTACCGGGGTGGATTTAAGATTCCGTATTTCGACTTAGATGGTCGCAAGACCAAACACTATCGCTTTCGTTACTTGGAAAAACCCACGGGGTTCTCTGCCTTAACCAAATACCTAAAGTACGCCCAGCCCGAGGGCTCCCCGGTGGAGTTGTACTTCTCCCCCGAAGTGGAGTGGAAGCAATTTATCGAATCCGAAGACGAAGTGTATGTAACCGAAGGGGAGCTTAAGGCTATCTGCGCCTGCCACCTGCTTCCCCAGAACCCAACATTAGGTCTGGGCGGGGTGTGGATGTTTTTGAAGGACGGGGAGCTGCACCCTAACATACAGAGGTTCGTAAGACCGGGCCGCAGATTTAACATCGTGTTCGACTCCGACGCAAAGGACAAGATAGACGTTCGCAGAGCAGAGAACCGGCTGGCCAGGATGCTTACGGAGGCGGGGGCCGTGCCTTACATAGTTCGCCTGCCTAGCATTATGGGAGTAGACACGGAGACTGGGAAAGAGCTTAAGACTGGCCTGGACGATTACTTGCTCAAGGAGAGCGTGGAAGCGTTCCTCGCATTAGTAGAGGCCACGAAAGCGGATGTCCGCGCCGAGGCACTTAACGAGTTGGCCGCCGAGGTGGTCTACCTTAGCGGTCCGGATATCGTCTATTGCCCGGAGAAGAATCTGCGTATGAACCCGGTTTCGTTTGTAAATTCTCGATACGCCAACCGGCATTACATGCAACCTGTAGAGGAGAAGCCCGATCGTCGCATTTCCACGGCGAAAGAATTTATGACGTGGGAGGCGCGGCCCGAGCTAGACAACTTTACCTTCGTTCCCGGAGGGCCGGAAATTATAGACCGCGACTATAACCTGTGGCCCGGGTGGCCCTACGAACCTAAGAAGGGGGACGTTAGGTTGTGGCGTAAGCTGCTCGACCACATATTCGCTGGTAAGCCCGCAGAGCAGAGAGAGTGGTTCGAGAAGTGGGTGGCCTACCCCATACAACATACGGGCGCGAAGTTAAAGCAGGCTGTACTAATCTGGGGCGGACAAGGGACCGGCAAGAGCTTCCTGGGCGAGATTATAGGTCGATTGTACGGCGGTACCTTTACCGACTTCGACAACACCAAGCTTAACTGGCAGTTTACCGGCTGGGCCGAGTCCAAGCAGTTCGCTCTCGGCGAGGAGATCGTAGTAAACATGGGCGCTCGCGCCGAGATAAGCGAGAAGCTTAAGCACCTTATTACCGGAGAGTTCATAAGTATCCACCACAAGTATCTTACCCCCTACACGTTGCCCAACTGCATGAACATAATGCTGGTGTCTAACCACCCCAACGCCCTTAAGGTGGAGAACGACGATCGGCGCTACTTTATCATTCGCGTGGAGTCCGATCGTCTGCCCAAGGAGATATACGAACCATTGGATACGTGGTCGAAATCGGCGGAGGGTCTATCCGCGCTTATGTACTACTTAAAGCACGAGGTAGACGTAACCGATTTCGACAAACAAGCCGAAGCTATGGTTACCGAAGACAAGAAGGCCATGGTAACCGCTAGCGCCACGGTTTACGAGGAGTGGCTCCGACAGGTTAAAAATAGCCCCGACGATTATCTGGTGTTAGGCAAACAACCCCTCCCCTACGAGCTTTGGACTTCGAGCGACCTCTGTACGCTGTTTAAATCTGTACCGGAAAATCGGGATAGCAAGGTTACCCCAACCCAGATTGGTAATAGCCTCGGAGCCTTAAAGGTTCTGAGGGCTTACCCCCAGGCAGTAAGAACGAAGAGTGGGCCCAAGCACCTATGGTTGTTCCCGCGCAAGCCCAACAGCGAAGCACGGTTTAAACGCATGGCCAAGGAGCCCGGAGACATAGGCCGAGCTTACGACAAAGAACGCGAAGACATCGCCAACAGAAAGGAAAACGACAATGCCTAGAAAGAAACTGACGGAAGCGGAATTGGCCGAACAATTGAAAGAAATGGAAGCGACCCAGCGACCGTGCCAACGTTGGGCCTTGGACGAGATGTCCTCAGCGGAAAAGCAGGTAATCGCTCTTTTCGATATCCGAGACGAGCTGCACCGGCTCAACCGTTCCCTGGACTATTTTGTGTCTCGTTGAAACCTCGCCCCGATTTGTAACAGTTATAGGTATGATACTCTTGGCGGCCTTTTTTCCTTCCCCCCGGAAAGGCCGCACACGAAAGGAGAAGCGCAATGGAAATGACGAGAAGCGAATTAGCACAGGCCCAAAAGCTCATGGGGCAGCTACAGAAGATCCTGGAGAAGAAACCGCTAAATAGAGCCAAGCTCCGGCGGCTAAAAGCGGAGTTGGAACGGAAGGCGGTGGCGAAATGACGACCACGGCTAAAAGGAAGCGCGGCGAGGGCGGCTTGTACCAGCAGCCCCCGTCGAAGAATTGGCACATCAGCTACTACCTCGCCGACGGCACGCGGCGAAAGGAGTCCACCCACACCGAGAACGAAACTGAGGCGCGGCGCATACTGCGCTCCCGGTTGACGGCTATCGACCGGGGCGAAGTCCCCGATAGCGGGAAGGTAAAGGTGTCGGACCGTGAGCGGTATGTAAACCGCAGGATCTGCTAAGAAGGCTGAGCGGAGGCTGTAAGCTTCCACTGGTCAGGGAGCCAGGCAGCGAGTTGATCGGCGGGCGTTTTGGGTAAGTTGACCAGCAGCTGTGTGAGGTAGCGATGCGGATCCAGATCGAGACGGCGGCAGGTCGAGGTGATGCTGGCCAGAATGGCCGATGTTCTTCCGCCGCGCGGGTTGCCGACAAACAGCGAGTTTTTGCGGTTCAGCACGATCCGCTTCATCTCTCGCTCGCTGGCGTTGTTGTCGATGGGCACGGCGCCGTCAGAACAGAACACGCTCAGTGGCGTCCATTGGCTGAGTGCGTAGCCGATCGCTTCTGCCATGGGATGGCGTGGCAGCAGTTGCTGCTTCCAGTCCAAAAGCTTTTCTCGCAACACAGCCAACTGCGGTCGAGATTGTTCTTCGCGTAGCTTGAGTCTATCGGGCTCCACCATGGCTGCAGCTTGTTTTTCTACCGCGTAGAGAGAAGCGATCATGGCGATGGTCTGCCGTGCGATCTCCGGCGCCGTCTTCTCGGCCTCGATCACCTTGCGCCGCAAGTGCGCCCAACATCCGGCGCGGGTCATCTGGTTGCCGGCAACTACGCCGTTGTATCCTCCGTAAGCATCGGCAAGCAGCACCTGGTTGTAGTTTTTCAGAAAATGGGTCGGACCGTTGCGGTGGCGGTCCAGCGTGAAGTCGAACACATTGTAGGGATGGTTGCTGTCACCCAGGTAAACCCACATTCTTGCGTTGGCGGCCTTGCCCTCCCGCAGCATGGGCATGATGGTATCGTCGGTGGCTACCACGTGAGACAAGCGCACCCGCTCGGCCATCAAGTGATACAAGGGCTCGACCAGATCGGCTACATCTCCGCACCAGATCGCTTGTGTGCCGCGAGCGATCTCAAAACCTTGACGGGCGAAGATGTCTTCCAGCCGGTAGAGGGGAAGATAGTCGGCGAACTTGCTGGTGACGATGAAGGCCAGCAAACCAGGGCCGGCCAAGCCTTTTTCTACCGCAGTTTCCGGCTTAGCTGCTGTCTTGATCTGCGGCCCGTTGCCTTCGGTCTCACAAGCAGCACAAGCGTATTTCTTGCGTATGTGCTCCAGCCGTTCGAAATGGCCAGGATGATATTCGATTTGCCAGCTCTGCTCTGAACCGATCTCCTTGCGCTGTTCACCGCAGCAGCGACAGGTGCGTTGGTCAGCACTCAACTCGTGCACAAAGGTGGTGGTCGGCAGGTTTTCGAACTTGGCCAGATTGCGCCGTCCCTTGCTCTTTCGGACATGGCGCTGCTGCTGAGCTGGCTGTTGTGGTTGCTCCAGGGGAGAACCAGTAGCAGCATCTTCCGGGTGTACTGACTTGTTGTCCAGTTCTTCGGCGAAGCTGAGCAGCATCTGAGCCAGATCCGTCATCGTCTCCAGGCGATCCGCACGGGGACCGTAGTAACGCTTCTTCAGCCGGTCCAGTTCTACCTGCAGACGCAGATTCGTCGTATGCAGATCGTCGCGCTCGCCCTCAAGGCGCATGATGATCGCCTTGAGCACTTTGGGATCGTCGGGTAACTTAGACACGGTAGCCACCAGTCCGTTATGTCATAACGGACGCCGGCTCGCTTAGACAATTGCTTTTTCTCTATTGCTTCGTGTGGTTCGCTGGTAACGTGGGACCCGCTTCAGCTTGGTCATGTCGATCCCATCGAGAATCATCGCCAACTCGCTCGGGCGCAATTCGACGGAGCGAGTCCCTGGAGAGAGGCGCGGCAGCTTGAAGACGCCCTGTTCCAGGCGTTTGTACCACAATACGTATCCATCACGGTCCCACGTCAAAACCTTCAAGCGCTCTGCGCGACGGGAGCGAAACAGGAACAAGTGCCCGCTGAACGGGTCTTGGCTGATCACCGACCTGACCTGCTCCGCCAATCGGTCAAAACCACAGCGCATGTCGGTCGCCTCGGCGGCCAGCCAGATCCGGGTCCCCGAAGCCCCATCCAGGTCGCGCAAGCTAGGCAACCCAATCACAACGATCGCTCCAGCACCGTCAACAGCGCCTGCAGATGATCGGGATCAAATCCCGGCTCCACCAGAAGTCCGCGGCCCCCATGGAGGCGAACTTCGATAGCTCCGTTTCTGCGACAACCAGCGCTGGCTTGTTCGGCGCCGCTTCGCACTTCCACAAAGCCCGATCCGGCGCGCTCACTAAGGCGCCGCTTCCAGGCATAAAGCTGCGATGCTCGCACACCGCGCTCCCGGCAAAAGCTCGCAACGCTCTGCCCGCTCTCCTCTTGCTCTTTGATCCATCCAAACCATTTCGCTTCCGCTTCCGCACCACGCACTCTCATAGCGAAAGCTTCCACCTTCAGATCAAAGTAAACAAGATGCGGTTGGCGCACCGCTCACGTCGGACCTTTACGCGGAGCTGGAAGGGGACGTAAAAGGCCAACCGTAAGGGCCGGGGAGCCCGGAAACCTGGAGGAGCTAGGCTGGCGCTGGAAGCACCTCTCTCCCGTCTTCGGGCACCTTAAGGCTTCCGCCGTCACCACGAAAGCCGTCGTCGCGTATACGGTGCGGCGGCAGGAGGAAGGCTTTGCGGACGCCACTATAAACCGGGAGTTGGCGGCGCCGCGCCCCGGATGTTCAATTTCGGTCGCAAGGCGAATCGGGTGCGGGCGGTGCCCTGGATACCGATGCTTAAGGAAGACAACACGCGTACGGGGTTTATCGAAGACGCGGACTTCGACCGGCTGGCAGGCGCGGCGGGGGAGCTTTGGCTGAGGCTATTCCTCGAAATTGGTACTTATTCGGCTGGAGGTGCGGGGAAATCCTGGGCCTGCGCGTCCGGCAGATCGACCTAGCGAACCGGACTATCCGCCTGGACCGGGTACTACGAAAAATCGCTCTGGGCGCGAGTGCTCCCTCACGACTAAATTGGAGGAGTTACTTCGCATGGCGGTGGCCGGCAAGACCGGGGAGGATTTCGTCCTTAGCCGTTCGCACGGCAGGCGCATCGGGGACTTCCGAGGCGCGTGGGAAGCCTTGTTCGCGAGGGCCGGGGCGGCGCCTAGGCTTCCGCACGACCTCCGACGGAGCGCGGCCAAGGCCCTTCGCAGGGCGGGGGTACCGGAGAGCGTTATCATGGCTACGGGGGGCTGGAAGACTGCGGAGGTCTTTCGGCGCTACGCTATCGTCTCCAGCGCCGATCAGCGGGAAGCCGTTACAATGCTGGAAGCGGCGCGGGAGCGGAACCGGGCTATCAGTCCTGTTTCAGTCCCGTTCCTGGAGAACGAGGAAAATCGGGCGGTAGCGAAAATAAACTAACCTAAGCGTTTTCATGCGCTTAGCTCAAGGGCCGGGATGGCGGAACTGGCAGACGCAGCGGACTCAAAATCCGCCGAGGGCAACCTCGTGGGGGTTCGACCCCCCCTCCCGGCACCAAATAAGAGGCAGCGAAATGAGATACTTGCAGCTCCTTTTTAAGAGTGTGCCCAGAACGTGCCCAATCCGATAGACAGAAGTGAACCACCATCGCGGGCAACGCTGAAATCACTTGTGAACCGGCCGCCCCAAAGGCGTGGGCTAAAGAGGATCTTCTGGGTCTCCAAGCAAAGCAGGCGAAGGCTGCAAGATCTTCGGCCGCCGGCGAAGCCGATGTGAAAGCGCACCGAGACTCCCCCGAAGCAAGCGCCTACAAACGACCACGCCGCTACAGTCCTGTGCACGCCGCTGTCGTAGACTTGTCGCCGTTCGTTGTAATCGCGAACCTGCGTGTTGAATTGCAGAACATCTTGATCATCGACCTGCTTAATGTAGTCCCAGCGCGTTTCTGCCTCTTTTACTTTCCGTTGCTCGTTAATATCTGTTCTGATAGTGGGCGCCATCTCTCGCGCTTTTTCGAAATCCGTCATCATCAACTGGATAAATACGGGCTCGACGTTGCGCTATTTCGTCTGCACCAGTCAGATCAGCCAATAGTCTTTGTTCGCAGTTCCTGA
>CAWGDP010000003.1:0-75593 GCA_963821315.1 uncultured Acidobacteriaceae bacterium
CAATGCACTCATCGACCGCGACAAATGAGAGCGGCATTTGGGCCGACCCGTGTGCGTCTCCGCGCGTTGGGCGCCCTATGTCAGAAAGGTAACCCTGCCTCAGCAGTGTCGCCATGGCAAATAACTTACGTTTTCGGACAAGCCGCTCCAGAGACGCCTATCGCGGGAAGCTGTCCCCAAACATCGGCAGGCCGCTCTTGGATTCTTCCTTCGTTGCTTCGGACTGAATCACGTCCCAATGCTCTTTGAATAAGCCGTCCTCGATGCGCATGATGTCCATGACAACGATGGCGGAACCGTCCGGGTTGGTATAACGGCGTGGAGCATTCACGTCGCCCTCCGCCATCATGATGCCGTGCTCCCACTTTGCCCCTAATGGCAGTGCTTTCACCAGCCTGAACAATCCATCTCTGCCCGGTTCGATATGAGCGCTGTGCTGTATGTAATTTGGTGACCAAAACCTCTCTGCCGCAGCAAAGTCCCGCTTGTTGAAGAGGGTATTGAAACCCTCCACGATGAGTGCCTTGTTTTTTTCCTGTGCGGTGTTTGACATTTCCATCCTCCTGGTGCGTCCCTTTCGTTGGTTTACTCAACAGATTTCGGGTCTTGTGCAACCGCCACATCATCTCCTGACCGTCCATAGATCGACGGCACACGTGTACCCATGGGCCGCAGGTAAGTAGTGAGTTGGCCACGGTGATGAATCACATCGAAGTGAAACATCCAGAGAATGTCACGAACGGGCCAGTCGAGGGCAACTCGGCCGTTCATTCGGAACTGCGCCTTCGCCTCCCAGCGCCTCTCATCGACGGTGCCCAACTCGTCGGCGATCCTCTGGGTCAGTGCCAGGTAAGAGGCCAACATCTCGTGATACGGAGGAGAAACTTCTGCAGGCGGCCCATCCGATTCGTAGGCTGTGACTATATCGAGCCGTATCTTCAAGCCTCGGACAATAGTCCAGAACAGGTCGCCAGCCGAAGGAGCCCTCGGATGTGGACGATAGTCCAACATCGTCGTCGGCAGTCGTTCCAGAACCGAACGGGTCAATTCGGCCTCGATCCGGAAACGTTCCTGATAAAAAGCCAAATCATGCATTTGCTTCCACCAGGCTTGTCGTTGGAGTGAGGTTGAGCGTTTCCGGCGTAAGGAATGGATAGTCCGTGTATCCGACATTGGAGGAGCCGTAATACCCTTCCGGTCGTCCTGCGTTGAGCGGTGCGCCGGCGGCGATGCGTTCCACGAGGTCGGGATTCGCGATGTAGTCTCGCCCGAACGCCACGAGATCGCCCGCTCCGTCCCGGATCAACCGTTCCCCATGTTCGATGTTGATCCCAACGTTCAATATGAGAGAGCCGTCATAGCGTTTGCGGAAGTGGTGAATGACAGCATCCGCGGAGAGTGCCTCGATCGGTGTGCCGGTCAAATCGGCATTCTGACGCATAAGCAGGATGTGGGAAAGATCGTAGAAACCGAGGCGTTCATAGACGTACTCGCTGACGGCAAGAGTAGAAGGGACGGCCTTGAATGCACCTACCTCGTTCATCATGGGTCCAGTTTTCAGACCCACCCGTTGGCTAGGCCATACATCGAGAACCGCATCAAGCACCTCGAAGAGGAAGCGGGAGCGGTTTTCAATACTTCCGCCGTATTCATCGGTGCGGCGGTTTGTTGTCTCGTGCAGGAACTGATTGATGAGGTACACATAGCCAGCCTGCAACTGGATTCCGTCGAAGCCCGCTTGGCGGGCAATGAGCGAGAAGCGTGTTTGTAATCCGAGACGGTTCTCTTGATGTCGGCTATCGACATCGCTCGCGGGAGGTCGCTCTTCACGGAACCACCGCGAACGTGGACCAGTTGTTCCATGTAAACAGCTGAGGGCGCTAGCGGCTGACGGCCGTCGGGATACAAGCTGTTATGAGAGACCCCTCCCTGGTGCCAAAGTTGAGCAAAGATCCGCCCGCCGCGCCGATGGACCGCGTCCGTAACCCGCTTCCAGGCCTCCCCCTGCTCTTCGTTGTAGATGCCGGGCACTCCGTACCAGCCCTGTGCTTCCTCGCTTACCCATGTCCCTTCGGAGATGATGAGTCCGGCACTGGCGCGCTGCGAGTAGTACTCAACCATGAGGTCGGTTGGCACATGCCCAGGATTCTCGGCGCGGGTCCGAGTCAGGGGCGCCATCACGATGCGATTCTTGAGGGAAAGATCTCCGAGTTGGTACGGCGTCAGGAGCGGATTTTGATTTTGGTCAGCCACATTCATCTCCATGTGCAGAAAGCAACAAGCGCTACATCAGCCCTGTAAAAACCAGTCATTTATCTGTTGGAAGAAGGCGTTCTCGTTCACACCGGGGTTCGCGCGGAATGGCTTCGCGATCTCGACAAGAACCTCGTTGTCCTCGGTTCCCAGGGCGTCGATCGTCTCTTCGATGAAAGGCTTCAGAGGCATCGCGCGGGCCTCTTCGCTGCTGTTCAGGAGGTCCGTCTGTACCCAAGGCGGAGCAATCTCCTGTACCCGAACCGAAGTTCCTTTGAGTTGGTAGCGAAGCCCCATTGTGTACGCGTGGAGGCCGGCTTTTCGTCGCGCTATAGATGGCCGCAACCGCCATCGGGACAAATCCAAGCACAGACGACACGTTTAGGACGGTCGCGGATTCTTGCGCCTTGAGGTGTTCGATAAGCTCGCTCGTCAACCGTACCGTACCCAAAAAATTCGTTTCAAACTGCGACGTTAGGACACTGTCCTCAACAGGCTTTGAGACATCGTCCAGCAACATGATGCCTGCATTGTTCAGAAGCACATTAAGCTTCGGGTACTTGGCGATCAGTTCCTTTGAGACCGAGGCGATACTCTCGGGGTTGGAGACATCCAGTTCCACCGCATCGATGCCGGGGTTTGCCTTCACAACATCAGCCAGGTTCGCTTTCCGCCGACCTGCGACGATCACTTTGTTGCCCAATTTATGAAGCGCCTCAGCGAGACCCCGCCCGATACCTGAGCCGCCACCTGTTACCAAAACCGTGTTGCCTGTCAGCTTCATACTTCCTCCATTAGTTGGGCGATTGATGTAAAACCCGTCAACGCCGCATGTGTCACTATAGAGTATGGCCATACTCTAAAAGATTCGAAATGAACCGTCTTTTTCTAAAGCCCGCATTCTTGCTAGTGGGGCCAACTTCCAGAAGAGGTCGCGACGATGGCCTTTCGGTTCCTTGAGTCATTTGGAGTAGTTCTGTACTCTAATCGGGTAGAGATTCGATAAGGGACCATGAGACGTTCAAAGACAGAAAAAGCGGTTACCCACGCCAAGATCGTTGCCGTGGCAGCAAAACGGTTCCGTGAACTCGGATTGGAAAGGCATCGGAGTCTCCGAGGTCATGAAGGAAGCGGGCAGTAGTGTCGGTGGCTTTTACAAACACTTCGAATCCCGCGATGAACTGGTGATCGAGGCACTCGTAGAAGCATTCAAGGACCTCGACAGATGGGAACTGGAGGCCGAGGACCTGCCGGCTCTGCTGCGTTTCTACTTGGGCGAAGAACACTGCGACAGTCCTGGAACCGGTTGCGCACTAACAGCGCTAGCGGGGGATGTTCGCCATGCAAGCACCGGGGTGAAGGCTGTCTATACCCAGCGCGTGAAACATAGCCTCACTTATTCTGCTGACCGGATGAAAGGCGGGGACGCCGCATCAAGACGGGCGCGAGCAATACTCTCGCTCAGTGCCGGGATCGGAGGGTTAGCGCTGGCACGAGCGGTTAACGACAAGACGCTATCTCGTGAAATTCTTGCCACTCTTCGACATCAGTTGATCGGCATGACTGAAGAACCTCAGATTCAATTCGCGGCACAGGCAACACGACGTATTGAGCCGATTCCAAACACAGGGGACTGACAACGGAAGAGAGAACGATTCTATCCAGACATCTGGGGAAGACGGAGACAGGACCGCTATTGCTCCGTGCGAGCCGGCAAGTGAGTTTGAAACTTCGCAAGCTCACCGACGAGGGCCGCAAGGGGTCTTCGGTCGGCCTCAGCGATTTCATACTGTACGTGAAGAACGGAGTTGCTCAAATCTTGTCGAGAAATCAACTCTGATTTTTCGAGAGATCTAAGGTTTGCAGTCAAGGCTTTCTTGGAGGCCGATGGGATGAGCCGTCTCAGTTGGCTAAGGCGAACGGGTCCCGCGAGAAGGGCGCAAAGGATCTGGACGGTCCATTTACCTTTTAATATCTCCATCGTGCGTGCAACTTGATCCAAGCACGCTGAAGAAAACAAGAAGAAAACAGGTGACAGACAGGACGATACTTACATATTCATGGTTCGAAGGTGATCGTCCTGTCTGTCGCCTGTTTTCGTGAGGTCGATTCAGTCATGGCTTCACTAGCGGCTCGAAGCTCAGCTTCCCAACCTGACCGTCCGAACCCACCTCAAGCCGCGCTCGTAGGGCAGCACCACCGCATAGGCCAGCACCGGGGGAAGACAACACGATCCATTCGACTGCGTAGCCGCCCTCACTGTGTGTTGCTGTTTGCTTGAACGAAGCTCCTGAGTAAAGGGGCTTCGCATGTTTCCACCACGCCTCGAAGTCATTTTCGTTCGGATCGAACGGCACGGCCTGACACTGGCGTTCTGCGGCCTGCTTGGAAAACAGGTGACAGACAGGACGATACTTACAAAGAAAACAGGTGACAAGAAAACAGGTAAAGAAAACAGGTAAAAAAACAGGTGACAGACAGGACGATACTTACATATTCATGGTTCGAAGGTGATCGTCCTGTCTGTCGCCTGTTTTCAGGCAGGGATTTCAGGGCTAGCACGGACGACGGACGGCGATGCTGGCCGGGATAAAATGCCGCACGGAGGATCGCAGCATGGCCAGCCCTGCCGCCTACGCCGCCACCCCGCTGCGGGAGATGAAGTGGTCTCCGGCGGAAAAGGCGGTCGCCCGCAGAGCCTTCGACCTGGCCCTCCGGCGGGAGCTGGAGGCGGTCGTCCGCGAAGCCAAGGACCGGGCCGCGAAGATTCAGGAGGCGTCCGAACTGTGGGAGCTGGAACGCTGGCTGACCCAGCGCCGCCAGGAGATCGACCGCAAGTACGACTACCGCTACTCCGTCCTCCCGCCCGTCCTCGCGACCCTCCTCAGCGAAGGACGCCTCAGCGAAGACGACCTGCGCGGCCTCGGGCAAGACAAGCTCCAAGCCGTCCGCTGCATAGTCCGCTCCTGAGCCACGGACGCGGCAAGGCTAGGCGGCACGCTACGAGGGCTTTTGAGAGCCGGACAGCTTGGAAACGGACGATCTTCCATTCATCGTTAAAGCTGTTATGCCAGTCTTGGAGAACTGTGTAAAATTCATCGCCGGACAGGTGAAGGTCGCGTAGGCTACTCGGGTCATACAGGAAATCAGGTGTACCTACAAAGGCGATCAATCGAACCTGATCCCCACTTTCAACCTGCAAGACATAGCTTCCATCGTCAAAAGCCTCGTCGCCGTCGGGTGCCCAGACCAGATGGTTCGAGTAAATGGCATCCCTGAATCGCTCAGCGGCCATTCCGAAGAACAGCTCGTTTTCTTCAGGTTTTCCATAAGCTACGCGTCTAAATGCAGACGCGACACTTCCAGCGTCTGCCTCCATGACTCCTGGCAAGCTGTGACTTCCGCGCCCAGCGATTCTGCGACCGACCTCGTTAAACGAGGCACCCAACGTTGTTGCATTCGGTTCCCGCACTCCGTAGGAGCGTCCCATAACGTCAATGACGAAAAACCCGAGAGCCTTTTGGCTTGATCGCTCCAATGGTTGGGTGATTTCGGACTCGATAGCGAACTTAAGAGGATCGCCGATCATCATTGGAGTGCGCTCCTAATTTCGCTGGGAATATTGTCCATCCTGATTGGATTGCTACCCGCCGTCGATCCGTTCCAGTGGGTCTCGCCGTTGCTCTCGGCACTGAATCTATGGATTGTGCCGTCGGCGTCCTTTGCCCACCACCTTCCCTGGCCATCTTGAATTGCTTTGTCATAGAGTTCTCTGGCGTTTGGAGGTTCCGGACTGTTGGAGTTCGGATGATGCTTTGGATTGGAAACGAGCTTCGGCTTACCGTTTTGGTTTGGATCGCCCGGTGTTGATTGGGCCGGGCCCACAACCGGCGGAGTCGGCTTATTGCCCATATTTGAGAAAAAGTTCGCGATTGCCGAACCGCAATGCGTTTGCGCACAGCTAGCAGCCGCAAGCAATCCGCCCACAACCGCCCAATCTGCTGGCCCGAATTCTTCCCCACCTATGGCAGCCGTCCCAGCCAACCGATACAGCGTTCCGCTTGCGTCGGGTGCAATCTGGGGGCAGTTCACCACGACGTGAATAGTTCCGTTGGAGTCAGTAGAACTCGATGTAGTGCAACCTTTGTTTGAATGTCCGTCAGGATCGACGGTGCGTAGAGGATTGTTTTGCACATAACTGTACAAATTCAGCGTCTGGGGATTCGTCAGGTCTGCGTAGGGAACGGGAACCGGATCGTCATTCCAGTCCGGGGAGAGGAATCGGCCCATGCTGCTGGCGTAGTACCTTGCCCCGAAGTAGTCGTTGCCTGATTCGGAGTCTCTTTCTTTGCCGGTGAAGTGGATGCCGGTCAGCGAGCCGGTGGCGTCTTCGCTCGGGTCATCCCCGGGTGCGCCGGGGTCTGGAAAGCAGTAGAGCTGGTCACCGAAGGGAAGGCTTTGGCAGTCCAGCTCAGGCTGTCCCGCAGAGTTGGTCTGCATCCGCCGGGTGTCCAGCGGATCGTTGAGGTTGAAGTGCAGCGCGACGGTCGGCTGACCGCCGGACGCGCTGCTGGGAGTGGAATCGTAGGTCGCGATCAGCTTGCCTTCGGCATACACGTTGGTGTTCTCCCAGGTGCCGGTTCCGCCTGCCCAGGAAGAGGTCGTCAGCCGTTCCCCGCCCTGACCGAGCACGTAGCTCTCGGTGAGCGTGAACCCGTTCGACGACGGATCACACGAGGGCGCTTGGCCGTACGGGGCCGGGTTGACCTTCCCCTTGGCCGACGCGCCGCCCTTCGGCATCGTACAGATAGCCATAGGCTACCGCGCCTCCGGAATAGGGCCATGTCTCGGTCGCGCAGATGCGGCCCTCGCCATCGTAGCTGTAGTAGTTGACGACGTCGGAGGTGACGTTGCCGGAGGCATCATACGAGAACCCATTCGGAGCCAGATTCTGCACCCAGGTGAGGTGGTTGGCTGCATTGTAGCTGGCCGTCGACTGATCGTATGAGGACGAGGCGACGGAGGGTGTGGGGTTGGGATTGCAGGCGGTGGTCTGAAGGTCTGACTGCGTACGGTTGCCGAAAGAGTCGTAGTCGAAGCAAAGATACTGGCCGGCATAGGGCGTTGGATACCCTTCCCCAGTTGGCCCCTGATAGCCGGACATCAGCCGATTGAGATGATCGTATTTCAGGCTGCTCCAGGTCCCCATGACCATATCAGTGTAGCCGAGCACATTTCCCGCGTGATCGAAGTCGCCTGTTGGGACGGAGTAGCTGTAGATCACGCCAGAGAGAGTCGAACTGGAGTCAATCGCAATGCTCAAAACAGCATCTGCGATGAGAGAACGACTGTCGGTGGCTTTGACGGTAATCTTGATCGGATTGGCTCCTGAAAAAAGGCGGTGACCGACAGGACCTACTCCATGAATCTGTATCTGAAGGCTTCTTGAGCTCCACTTCGGTGACGGTCTGTCACCTGGTTAACCTCGGAGTCGGTAGCTCGATACAGAATCCAGCAATGTTATTTGCCGCTTCCCGCAGCTCCGGACTGGATGGCTTCCAGGAATCGGGTCACGCTCAGCGAACCCGATACCTGGCTGGGTGGATATTCCTTGAACGTTGCAAGGAACTGTCCCACTATTTGCACGGCGGGAACCATCGTCCACAGCTTATCGCCCCACCAGCGGGCATACATCATTGATTCATCCTGGTAGCGCTCCCACGGGTCTTGCCGCAGGTTGGTCACCAGAGGAACGTTGGTCGAATCTTCTTTGCCTGTGAAGAGGTTGCCCTCGATGGTTTTGAAGCTGAGCTTCCAGGCGTTGTACCGTACCGCCATCAGATCGGCGTTATCACTGAAATAGAAGAACTCGTGGCGCGGCCCTTCGGCGACTTCACCCTTGAAGAACGGCATGAAATTGTATCCGTCGAGATGGTTCTTGAAGGTCTTATCGCCCGCTTTGTAACCGACAAGGAGTTTTTCTTTGACAGCCGGCTCTCCCGCAGCCGCCACCAGCGTCGGCAGCCAATCCTCCGACGACATGATCTCATTGACGACGGTGCCCGGCTTGATCACGCCTGGCCACTTCGCGAGCATCGGTACCCGGAATCCACCTTCGAAGACGGTGCCCTTCTCGCCTCGAAACGGGTGGTTGCCGCCATCCGGCCAACTGAAGATCTCCGCACCGTTGTCGCTGGTGAACAGCACAATGGTGTTGTCGGCGATCCCGAGGTCGTCCAATTTCTTAAGAATCTCGCCCACTTCCCAATCCAGTTCCATCATCGCGTCGGCAAACAGGCCGAAGCCGGTCTTATCCGCCCATTTGGGAGAGAGGTGGGTCCAGACGTGACAGCGAGTGGAGTTGTGCCAGAGGAAGAAGGGCTTGTCAGCCTTCGCCGAACGGTCGATGAAGTCGAGAGAACGGCGCACGAGTTCCTGGTCGACATCCTCCATGTTGACTTTAGCCGTCGGGTCCATGTTGGGGTGTGGAGGAAGTGGCCCGCCGTCGGCAATCGTTTGCCTGCCGACCCTGCCCCAGCGCGGATCCGTGGTTGGGTCATCGATGTTGGCGGCTTTGGTATCCACGATGTTGCGCGGGCCGAAGCGTTGGTGGAACTCTGCATCCTTCGGATAATCGCCTTGGTAGGGCTCCTCCATCGCGTTGAGATGGTAGAGGATGCCGTAGAACTCATCGAAGCCGTGTAGCGTCGGCAAGTATTCATTGCGGTCGCCCAGATGGTTCTTACCGATTTGCGCCGTGGCATAGCCGAAGGGTTTAAGTAGTTCGGCAATAGTTGGATCTTTGTCCTGCAAACCCTGTTTAGCAGCCGGCATACCAACCTTCAAGAGGCCCGTACGGAATGGCGTTTGCCCGGTGATGAATGCCGCCCGCCCCGCAGTGCAGGACTGCTGACCGTAGTAATCCGTGAACAGTGCGCCTTCGTTGGCGATCCGGTCGAGATTGGGCGTGCGTCCGCCCATCATTCCGCGATGGTACGCACTGATGTTCCAGGTTCCGACGTCGTCGCTCATGATCATGACGATGTTGGGTTTCTTGCCGGTCGCTTGAGCTGCTGGCATTCGGTTTTCCTCTTTCTCGGTTCTCCGTCGGATCAACCCGGCGGGTCATTGCGGAAGGAGCCTAATTGTAGTGCCCCGGCCGTGAGAACTGGCAAAAGTGATAGTGGGAAGAAAAATGTTGCTGGGTGGGCGGGCTGGCGCCTGCCTTGGCTACCGGATAACTCTAGTCCTCTTACTTTTGCTAGTGTTCTGGCGGCCCCCGGCCGGGTAGACTGAACCCGCTAAAAAGGGTCCACAACTGTTCCCTCAGGTACACCAACATGGCTGATAGTGATCCACTTCCTTCCTGGAACGAAGGTTCCACGAAGCAAAGCATCCTCGATTTTGTCCGCGGAGTGACGACGGCCGGCGGCCCTCACTTCGTCAAGCCCGAAGAGAGGATCGCGGTCTTCGATAACGACGGAACCTTGTGGAGTGAGCAGCCATTCTATTTCCAGGTTGCATTCGCGCTCGATCGTATGAAGGCGATGGCTCCGCAACATCCAGAATGGAAAGACAACCCACTCTACGTAGCGGTCCTGAATAACGATATGAAAACTGTCGCCGCGGGAGGCCTAAAAGCACTCCTGGAATTGGCGGCGATTACTCATGCCGGCATGACCACGGACGAGTTCGCGAGGATTGCGGCGGATTGGATCACAAGTGCCAGGCACCCCAAATTCAATCGTCTTTACACGGACATCATTTACCAGCCGATGTTGGAGGTGCTTGCGTATCTGCGGGGCAACGGCTTCAAAACGTTTATCGTCTCCGGCGGGGGTGTTGAGTTTATGCGCGCCTGGGTGGAGAAGGTCTATGGGATTCCACCCGAGCAGGTGATAGGCAGCAGCATCGTAACCAAGTTCGAGATGGTCGCAGGCGAGCCGGTGCTCATGAGGCTGCCGCAGCTGAATTTCATGGACGACAACGTCGGCAAGCCAGTGGCCATCAACATGCACATCGGACGCAAGCCCATCGCTGCGTTTGGCAACTCTGACGGTGATCTGCAGATGCTCCAGTGGACCACCGTCACTACTGGTTCTCGATTGGGGCTACTCGTGCACCACACCGATGCCACCCGTGAGTACGCCTACGAAGCGTCAAGCATGGGCAAGCTGGATGTGGCTCTGACGGAAGCCGCAACGCGGGGTTGGATTGTCGCGGACATGAAGAACGATTGGAATCGTATCTTCGCGTTCGAGGCGTAAGGGACGCACTTGATTCCAATGTTGTGACAGGAGGATTGCATGTCGAACGATACAATGACCACGCCTGAAAAGGCAGGGGCATCGAGCGCAGAACAACACCCGATCACGGCTGTCGACATCGTGCTGGAACCGGACGCGACGATGATCAAGAATGCGCAGGTTGCCAACGCAGGACTACTTAAGAACTTCCCCAAGGGTTACGCGTTGGGTGACGAACACGCGCCGCACATATCGGTCATAGGGGGCTATTTCTACACGGCAAACCTGGAGGAGCTGTTTGCCGCTGCAAGCAAAGTCTTGGCCAGCAAGAAGGTGATGAGCTGGAAGTTGAAAGCGTTCAAGTACTACTACATACCTTTGAAGGAGATCGGTCTTGGCGGAATCCTGGTCGAGCCGACCGCGGACCTGATCAGGCTGCAGGATGAGCTATTCGAGGCGATCGGCAAGTTCATGGCGCCGGCCAGTTCCGGATCGGCTGCTGCGTTCAAGACCACGCCGGAGGACCCAGACATCAACCAACCCACCATCGACGCTGTGGCAACGTACTTTTCCCAGCATAGAGGAGAGCATTACAGCCCCCACGTCACGATCGGTGTCGGCACGGTGGATTACCTGAATGCCTTGCTCGCTGCACCGTTTCCCACGTTCACGTTTTCAGCCGTGGGAATGTCCGCGTACCAGTTCGGCAACTTCGGAACGGCGGCGAAACAACTACACTCCTTCAAGCTGACACAGTGATTCCACCGGAGTAGTGATTGCTCTGTCCCTTCAATTTTTGTTTGTTCCCTCAACTTCAAGGCGCTTCCCAATCGAGGCTGTAGATATCCTGCGTCCGAGTGTCTTTGAGCAGCAGCAGGGAATCATCCTGGTTTTGTCTTGTCACATCACTAAGGCAGCACGGGCGGTCGCATGACCCTTTCCAATGACAGGGCTAATTAGCAACCGTAACTGCGTTGATAATGCTTGGAGCATCGCCCAAGCACTGCTTGAGCGATGCTCCAGGCATAGTCACCTCCCGGCCAGGTGACTATTGATTTCCAGAAAAAGCACATTTCCCCCTTACGCACAATTAGAAACCGTACTAGTGTCGTATCATGACAACCCCAAATAATCCCATCGATTCCCTTCCCCCACTCTCACTTGCCGCCATGCAACGCCGTAGGCAGACGCCTGCCTTCCAGGCCTGGCAACGGTCTTCACAAGCAACCGCGCCGCTCGCCGAAGAAGAGCCCACGCTGGAAGAAGAGTCTTCTCTCGCCCCCAACCCAGGCGAGCCCAACAACACCTATGACTCCGAAAACACTCCACGAGCCGAAGAGTACGAGCCGGCTTCCCCACTCACTTCAACTCCGCCCGCGTTAGACGAGCTGGCCCTCTACGGTCTCGCCGGTCGCGCTGTCCGTAGTCTTGCACCGCACACCGAAGCCGATCCCGCGGCCATACTCCTGCAGTTCCTGGCCGCCTTCGGCAACCTCGTCGGTCCGGCGCCTCATTCACTCGTGGGCTCCACCCGTCACGGCCTCAACCTGTTCGTCATCCTGGTCGGCGAATCGAGCAAGGCCCGCAAAGGAACAAGCTGGCGCCAGATCTCCAGCCTCTTCGCGGAAGCCGATCCGCTCTGGGCATCGCGCCGCGTCACCACCACCCGCCCCACCGTCAACAACATCCTCAACGCTCTGCGTGATGAAGAACCAGTCACCGACCGCCGCCTCTTCTTGCTCTCCGAGGAGTTCGCCTCCGTGCTCCACGTGCTCGGCCGCCAGACCGGCCAGCTCTCCCCTCTCCTCCGCTGCGCTTGGGACGGCGGCGATCTTTGTGCCCACGACGGCCACCGGCCGATCCAGGCGACCGCCGCGCACATCAGCATCGTCGGTCATGTTACGCAAAGCGAGCTTGCTCAACACCTCAGCCGGACTGAGTCGCACAACGGCTTCGCCAACCGCTGCCTCTGGACGAGCGTGCGCCGCAGTAAATCCCTGCCCGACGGAGGCAGCCTGCCACCGGAGGATCTGGCAGCCCTGGTCCGCGAGCTGCGCCGCGCTCTCGATTGGGCGCACAACCAAACCGCGCTCGTCTTCCACCGCACCGCGGCTGCTCGAGAGCTCTGGAACGATAGCTATCCTGCGTTGAGCCAGAGCCGCCCCGACGTATACGGCGCCGCCACCAGCCGGGCGGAAGCCCAGGTTCTCCGCCTCAGCGCCATCTATGCTGCCCTCGATTGCAGCCCCGTCGTCGAAGCCTGCCATCTGCACGCCGCCCTGGCCGTATGGGACTACTGCCAGGCGAGTGCTCGTCTCTTCTTCGACGCCGCCCCCATCGATCCCACTGCCCGGCGCATCAGCGAGGCCCTCAACGCTACTCCGCAAGGCTTGACCAGGAACCAGATCAGAGAACTCTTTCACCGCCATGTAAGCAGAGAGCGCATCGACCTTGCGCTGGAACAGCTAAGCAGCCTGGGACTGATTGACCGTCACACCGAGCCCGGCCCAGGACGCCACTCGACCCTGTGGGCCTCAGTCGAAGCTCAAACCATCAACACGGAACCCGGCGCGGGGGCTTAGGGCGCATACGGCGCTTATGGCGCACACTTTCCCCGCGCCGTTCATCCCCAGTTCCGGCGGCACAGCCATGCAGTCGGAGGCGATCGCCTCAACTGCGACAAAGTCAGGTGGCCTAGAAGCTGGACACCGACGGTCGTGTCAAATCGGGATTCTCGTATTCCAGAATGCATCGGGTGGAGCTGCTCTCGAACCGAATTGCTGGGCCGCCAGAGCGCGTAGGCGGTTTTGCGGGTGGTTTGAGCGCGGGGAAGATGGCCGGTTCGGGCGAGTGGGGATCGGGAACATGGATTTCGGGGGAGAGATGCATAAGTCCTCCATGTGGTGGGTTCGACCGCCGAAACGATGGCTCTGCTGAGACAGCAGGAATCGACGATAGATCTGAAGCCCGGGATAATTCTACGCCGGTTTCGGTAGCAGTGGGGATGCCGGTGGAAACCCACGTTTAGTCTTCCAGGGAAAGCGCGACGGCCGGAGTCATTCCTCCGGCATCGCGCGCGATCGGCTTCCGTCCGCGCCCCAGGAGCAAGCTGAGCGCCACGGCGGCGAAGGCCACGCCGGCGAGGTACACAACAAAGCGAGGTTCATAGAAACCGGCGCGATCGTACCAGCGTCCGATGGCCATGGGACCGGTCGCACCACCGATGGCGTACGCTGTCCAGGTCAATCCGTAGAGAACCGAGAAGTGCCGGCGGCCGAAATAGTGCGCGAGCAGATACGGCGCGACATCGGTTTCGCTGCCCAGACCCACACCCAACACCCCGGCTCCTATGAGCGCGACGGGAGAGGTGCCTGCAAAAGCCAGGATCAGAGCGCCTACTGCCGCGAGCAGAAGGACGAATGTCTGAATCCGCTGCGGCGAGAAGCGATCGATCAGCAAACCGATGCATAGGCGGCCGATGATGCCGGAGCCGCCGCGCACCGAAAGGGCAAGCGCGGCCTTCTGCGCGGTTATGCCATGCTCGGTAAGGATGGCAGCCAGGTTTGTCACCAGGCCATTCTCGCTGAACGATGAGAGCATGATGATGGCGGCCAAAATCCAGAAGGGGCCAGTGCGCAATGCGCCGGCAACCGTCGTTCCGGAGACAGCGAAGTGTACATCCGGCAGCGTAGCGTCAGGCCGGTTGCGCACCAGCAGCGCAGTCAGCGGTATGCCCAGCAGCGCAATACCGCCCAGCAGCAGATAGGCGCTGCGCCATCCATGATGCACGATCGCCCATTGAGTCATTGGCGGAATGAGAATCGAGCCCACCCCACTGCCGGTCAGAAGCAAGGCCAGCGCCAGCCCTCGACGCCTGTGAAACCAGGAGAGCACGGTGCGCGTATACGCGAACTGCGCGGTGCCGTTGGCCACCAGTCCGAGCACGAAAAACGTGAGATAGAACTGCCTGATGTTTGGTCCGAGCCTGCTGAGCGAAGCGAGCGCCAGGGCAAAGATCAATATCGATGGAAGGATGATGCGCCGGGGTGGCAAGCGGTCGAGCAGAAGACCGATGCCGGGAGACACCAAAGCGACCGTAATCGCCGCGAGCGCGAACGTGCCGCCAATGGCTTCCCGCTTCCAGCCGAACGAGGCATGCAGCGGATTTAGAAAGAGGCTGAAGGTGTAGGGCACGATAGGAGCGAAGCTCACCATCACGCCTGCAAAGGCGGCAGCCAAGACCGCCCATCCGGCATAGCGAATGGAGCTCTCGTTCGCTGCCTGCTGCGTTGTTGCTCCGGTCATTCCCTCGCTTGCTCCTCCGGCACATCGTCTCGATCTGTAGGCGAATCCTACGTCTTATTCTGTGGATTGTCCTCCATCTTTCGATGGAGAAATCGCTCCCTCTTTCATTGAAGTTACCAGCTTAGGATTCACAGGAAATCCGGGTCAGGCGGGAAAAGATGTCTACGTGGAGAAACCGTGCTCTCACAACGCTACAACCGCATCGTCCAACACGGAACGCAGAGCGGCTCCGCAATGGGAACTGGACGGGTGGGAGGCGAGTTACTGAGCTTGTGGCATCAGTGGCAGCTCCAGTACGAGGCTGCGGTCTGAAAATTTACCTACCACTGTGTCCTATTTTGACCACCAAGGGACTAGTCACGCGCGTACCGTAAGACAAACACTTAGCGGTTCGCCAACGCGGATGGTGTCGTCGCGTCCACGGCCGTTATGGGGACCCCAACATTCGGGTCGGACCGTTCACGGGTGGCCCCTCCTGGAGGCTACGAATGATGGAACGGATTCAAGAAGCGTCGCCCTGTCCCAGGGCCAGGACGACCGGTGCTATTTACCTGCTTTACTTTCTGATGGCGATACTCGCCGAGTTCCTGGTTGGCCGCAAGCTTGTTGCCTTTGGCAATGCCACAAACCTCATCGCGGCCGGCTGCTATGCCGTTTTGACGCTTCTCTTCTACGGCATGTTCAAACCGGTGAACAGAAGCCTTTCTTTCCTCGCGGCGTTGTTCAGCCTCGCGGGATGCCTCGTGATGACTCTTGGCTTCCTTCCTCGCGTCTCGTTACCCATCAGCCCGCTACTGTTTTTCGGACCCTATTGCCTGCTGATCGGCTACCTTATCTTCAAGTCCACCTTCTTGCCTGGCATTCTGGGCGTGTTCATGGCATTAGCCGGTTTGGGTTGGCTGGCCTTTCTGTCCCCTACCCTCGCACATTATCTATCCTTCTACATCCAGGGTTTCGGCATCCTGGCGGAAGCATCGCTGATGCTATGGCTCATCACGATGGGCGTGAACGTTCAACGCTGGAAACAGCAGGCCGGCGCAGCATGAACGGAGGAAACAGCATGAACGCAACAGTCATGACGGAACGGATCAGAGAAACGTCGCCGCGTTTCAAAGCCAGGACGGCCGGTGGCCTTTATGTGTTCAGCGTACTGACGGCAGGATTCTTCGAGTTATTCCTGGGCGGCAGGTTGGGTTACGCAGCGAACTTCATCCAGATGGCAGGCATGGCCGCTGTGAGTCTGCTCCTCTATGAGATCTTCAAGCCGGTGAACAGGAGCATCTCTTTGCTCGCGGTGTTCTTCAACCTGGTGGGAATCGCCTTTGAGGCTCTTCGATTGAATCCTCAGCACGCGAACCTGGCCATGGTATTTCACGGAATCTATTGCCTCCTGATCGGCTACCTTATCTTCACGTCCACCTTCTTGCCTCGCGTTCTTGGCGCGCTGATAGCGTTCGGTGGTCTGGGTTGGCTGACTTATGTATCACCTCCGCTCGTAAACCATCTTTCCCCCTACAATCTGGCCTGCGGCCTCCTCGGAGAAGCATTGGTGTTCCTCTGGCTCCTCGTAGCGGGCGTGAACGTTCAACGATGGAGGGAGCAGGCAGAGAGAGACCACAGTGTGGTGGATGGGTCGACCTAATACGATTCGGATCGCGAATTTGATGGTACCAGCAGCGAGCGCAAGGCCACTCTGGCACGCGAGAGCCTTGATTTGACCGCGGGAACAGAAATGTGGAGAGCTTGTGCGATCTCTTTCGTGGAATATCCTCTTGATTGCCGAAGCTCGACGACTTCCCTTAATAACTGCGGCAACCGGAGAATTGCATCGTTCAGCAACTCTTCCCTTTGTTTCCGCGCCAGTTGAGTCTCAGGGTCCGCTGCAGGAGACTTTGGCTCCCGCGACTCGTAGTTGCCGCCAGAACCGTCGATACCCTCGAAGGGAATTTCCTGACAAACACGCTTCTTACGTAACATCATGAGCGCCGAGTTGATCGCGATCCGTGTTACCCAAGTGGAAAAGCTGGATTTTCCCTCGAAGTCCTTCAGATGAGAGAAAGCCCTCAGCATTGCATCCTGCAGCGCGTCTTCAGCATCATGCCAGTTCCTGGTGATGTGAAAGATGGTGCGCAAGATCCTGTCGCAGTATGGTTTGCTCAACTCGACGAAAGCATCACGGTCTCCCAACTTCGCCATGGAAACCAGCTCTGCCTCGCTCAGCTCCGTTGGGCCGTCTTCCATCGCGGTGGGCTCGTTTACCGGTGACATCAATGAATTCATGATTGGGCTTTCCGAAATATCAGCAGAGTGCGCTTCGCATTGGTTAAACATATTTATCGCCTTCCAATCCGGGACGCCTTCTGAGGCTTTCCTCGTCCTATTGCAAGGCAAGGGCCGATCGCATAACCAGACAGCGCGAGCGCCTAATAAGCCTGTTAAGCGGCAGATCGCCGCGAGCCAAGCGTGAAGAAGGTGTCATGTCAAGAGACATGTCATGAAGAATGACGCGTGAAACGAGACACTTTGGGCCTTTGGACGCGCCACCGCGGTGACGAACATTTTCATTCCATCATCCGATACAATCTATCCGGCGTTGTCCGCCGCAGCTTGAACCGGCAACGACAGGACGAAGCCTGGAGATTTTGACCTTTACTTTCTTTCTGATTGAGGCGTTATGAGTACGCAGGAAGGGCCAACCGTATTCATTGTCGATGATGATAAAGATGTGCGTGAGTCTCTCCAAGATCTGCTGGAGTCTGTGGGCTTGCACTATAAGTCTTTCGGAACAGCACAGGAGTTCTTGTCGAGTCCGCGCGCTGATGGTCCCAGTTGCCTGATTCTTGATGTGAGGCTCCCCGGTATTAGCGGCTTGGACCTTCAGCACGAACTAAAAAGAGGGAGAGTAGGTATTCCTATCATCTTTCTCACAGCACATGCAGACGTTCCGATGTCGGTCAAGGCCATGAAGTCCGGCGCGGTTGAGTTTCTCACCAAACCATTCAGGCAACAAGATCTGCTCGATGCGGTTCAGCGATCGCTCACTCGAGATCGCGTCGTCCGCGAAAAACAGCGTGACATGGCTGAATTGCGACAGCGCCAGAATAGATTAAGCGTTCGGGAGCGCGAGGTGATGAGCCTGGTTGTTTCCGGGATGCTTAACAAGCAAATTGCGGCGGAGCTCGATGCCAGTGAAGCCACTGTCAAAATGCATCGGAGCCAGGTGATGAAAAAGATGGAGGCTAACTCCTTGCCCGAGCTGGTCAGAATGGCGGACAAGCTCAAGTCCATCCCATAGCCGATTTGCGCCGGCCGATGCTTCCCTCGCCCGAGTATCGATAGTAAGGATCTACCTCCTAAAGTCTGGTTCGGCCAGCCTAAAGATTGATTGCTCCGGGTAAGGCAATCTGGTTAACCTAGCCGCATGCTGGTGGACCGAACGCCCAAATTGATAGCGATCATTGATGACGATGAGGCCATGCAAGATTCCTTGCGCGACCTCATGGAGGCGGCTGGGCTGGCCGCACGGTGCTTTGCGTCCGCGGAAGAATTCCTCGCGTCTGACTTGCACGATCGAGCTGCGTGCCTAATTGTCGATATCCGTATGCCGAAGATGTCGGGTCTGCAGTTGCAGGCCAGGCTTAAGGAAGAGGAATGCAATATTCCGATCATCTTCATCACGGCTCATGGAGATGCCAGGATGAGAATTCGAGCGATGAGAGAGGGTGCGGTCGAGTTCCTTGCAAAACCCTTCGATCATCACCTGTTGCTCAAAAGGGTCCGCGCGGCACTTGATATGTGAGCAAGCTCGGCTATTGCAGTCGCGTGGGGAGTCGTTAAGTGTAGAGGTTTCTGTGGCAGATTATGCGACAATCATGAGCGCCGAACTGGTTGAGGCCGAGCGTACGTTCGAACGGATTATCGGCAGTAGCGCCGCCCTCGAATCTGTTCTCGAGGAAGTGGCGCAGGTTGCGCCCACAGACTCGACTGTCCTCATCGAGGGGGAAACAGGTACCGGAAAAGAACTCATCGCTCACGCGATTCACAATGCAAGTCAACGCTGCGGACGTGCTTTTATCAAGCTGAATTGCGCGGCCATTCCGCTGGATCTTCTGGAAAGCGAATTGTTCGGTCATGAGAAGGGCGCTTTCACCGGAGCCATCGCGCAGAAGATCGGACGCTTTGAAATGGCTGACAAGGGCACGCTGTTTCTGGACGAAGTAGCCGACATCCCGGCGGCGCTGCAGCCCAAGTTGCTGCGCGTCTTGCAAGAGCAGGAATTCGAGCGCTTAGGGAGCGGCCGCACGCACAAAGTGGATGTCCGCCTTGTAGCTGCGACAAATCGGGATCTCCTGAAGATGGTAGCTCGCGGACAATTTCGCAATGACCTGTACTATCGGCTGAACGTCTTCCCTATCTTGCTGCCGGCGCTCCGAGAACGCCGGGAAGACATCCCTGCTCTGGTCACGCATTTTGTGAAGATGTTTAGCCGTCGCATGGGGAAGCAAGTCGACAGCATTCCTCCGGAAACCATGGCCGCCTTCCAGTGGTATTCGTGGCCTGGCAACATTCGCGAGTTGCAGAACCTGGTGGAACGCGCGGTTATCCTTTCGCGGGACGGCATGCTCCCAAACCCACTTCACAAGATGCAAACAGTGCTCATGATCCCCAGTCTGCATCCCACCCGAACTTTACACTCATCGACAGCCTGGGCAGACTCGGACCGCGCTCTGATTTTGGAAACGCTTGAGCAGGCCGGCTGGATCGTCGGTGGACAGGGCGGCGCAGCGGCGAGACTGGGACTGAAACGAACCACGCTGCTGGCCAAGATGAGGCGGTTGGGTATCTCGCGGCCTTTCCCTCAGGGGGGAACCGGAGTTTCCGGAGTCGCGCAATAAGATGCCCAGATTTGAGGGTAGAAATGGCAGTCTCAGATGGAATGGGGTTACACATCAGCAAGTGCGAACGGCTCGAGCAGCGAACCGTAATCGACCGGGATTCCGGCATTGTTCGCATGGGAGTAAAATGCACGCCGTGCCGTTAGCAAGCAGGATCCGTTCGATCTACAGACCGTCATCGAAACCGAGCCGACACGGTTCGTCCGTGCTCTACGGGGTTCGCTTTAGTTCGTCAACCAGGTTTTCGGGAGATTCACGGGCTACCTATCGGGAGGCCATGACTGGTCAGTTTGGTTCCATTGAGTGTTCCCAAGTGTCGTCATCAACGGTTGATTCCGCTTCGCAGATGAGTTCTTCATGTTGGCGCGCGCAAGGACGGTCAAGGCATGGAGGCAGGCATTCCTCCTGGCCCCATTTCTGGTGCTGGCGGGTTGTGGCCGGTCGCCGAACGCATCCACGCCAAGCATCGCGATCACGAGAATTCCATCGGCCGACGGAAACAAATACGACACAGTTGCTGCCATTGAGGGCACCGCGGCCGGTGTCCGCTCGGACCAGCAGATCGTGATCTATACCAGAAGCGAGGAGTTGTGGTGGGTGCAGCCCGTCTCAGACCGCCCGTTCACGCAAATCCAGAGCGGTTCACGTTGGCAGAACCAGGTCCATCTCGGTACGGAGTACGCCGCATTGCTGGTCGAGCCTGGTTATCACCCGCCGGAGACGGCGGAATCGTTGCCGTCAAAAGGGGACGGTGTCGACGCAATCGCGGTCGTACAGGACAAGCGTGCGCCGGCAAGTCTCGACACCACCGAAGCTGCTGCATTTCAGCGGTTATGACTGGGCCGTACGGACAGCAGACAGTAATCGTGCAGGCACAAGAAATTCCTTTGATCCGGCGAACGCGTGGACGGACGAAGGCGGCGCATTGCATTTGCGCATCGCCAGGCGCAAGGACAAGTGGACGTGTGCGGAGGTTAAGCTCACCCGCAGCCTGGGATACGGTACCTACACCTTCGTCGTGCGCGATACCTCGCAATTGGAGCCCTCCGCCGTTCTAACGCTGCTGACGTGGGATGGGATCGGCGGTGAACCAAATCACCGTGAGCTTGACGTCGAAATCAGCCGCTGGGGCTACCTCGACAACGAGAATGCACATTATGTCGTCCAGCCCTACTTCATTCCCGCAAATATGGTTCGATTTCGAGTGCCAGGCCGCGTGCTCATACACTCATTCGAGTGGAAGCCCGGTCGTGTGACATTCTCAACTGTGGCCGGATCGCCGGCGCGCGTGATCCAACAACATGCTTTTACCTCGGGAGTGCCGGCGGCGGGTGGGGACGCGGTCCGTATGAATCTGTATGTCTTCAATAAAGGTGAGGTCCCCCTGAAAAATGAAATGGAAGTCGTGATTGAGAAATTCGAGTTCTTCCCGTAATGCTTAGAGTAGCGGCATATCGATTGGTTACGTTGGCGGTGATGGCATGCCTCCTCAGCGAAGCGCATGCGCTAGACCCACATCGCCAATTCTCTCAGTATGTCCGGGAGAAATGGAGCGCTGCGAATGGTCTGCCGGGCGGCGCGGTTCATGCTATCGCACAAAGCCCGGATGGCTATCTTTGGATCGGCACTGACAAAGGCCTCGTACGTTTTGACGGGTTCACCTTCCTGCCCGTGCCACCAAAGTCGCTTCTGCCTCAAAACGATCCGATTCTGGGATTAATTACTGACGCCGAGGGCGATCTGTGGGTGCGCATGCAAACCGCAGGAATCCTTCGTTATAACCGTGGGAAGTTTGAGAATCTCGCATCCGGACCCAATGCTACTGTGACTCAGGTGACGGCGATTGCACGGGAAAATGGCGCCGGAATGTTGCTCTCGGACCTGGTCAGCGGGACCCTCCGGCTGCGCAAGTGGAAAGCTGGATCTGGTAGCTCCGGCAACAATCCTGCCGGGAGCGGCCCCGACGATCGTCGATTGCAGAAACTGCAGCAGGTGGCAGAATCTGGCTGGGAACACTGGGAGCTGGCCTCTTCTATCTGGAAAACGGACGCGCCACGCGGGTTACTCAAGGGCTCACGGAGACGAAAATTAACTGCCTGTTGCCGGTTGGCGACAGCGAATTGTGGGTGGGCACCGATCACGGACTGTTTCGATGGAGTGGTACGGGATTTCGGCGTGCTGGATTGGGGCCTTGGCTCCGTGACCAGCCAGTGCTGACTATTCTTCGCGATCACGATGCGAACATCTGGGTGGGTACTGCGCGAGGTCTTTTGCGAATCAACGCGAGTGGTACTTCCTTTGCTGAGCGAAGAAGGCATCCAGGGAGCCGGTGCTGTCAACGCGCTGTTTGAGGATCGCGAAGGAAATCTGTGGGTTGGGGGTGCCACGGGATTAGAGCGCATCCGAGACAGCACATTCATAACTTACTCCACGGATAAGGGACTCCCCTCGAACGCCAGCGGCCCCGTTTATGTTGACGGGGAGGATCGTGCATGGTTTGCTCCCGAAAAGGGCGGACTGTACTGGATTAAAGATGGCCGCGTTCAGCCTGTTAAGCCGGAGCTGTTCGAGAAAGATGCGATCTATTCCATTGCCGGACGCGATCACGAAATCTGGATCGGGCGCCGACAAGGAGGTTTGACCCGTCTGCGTGTACGGTGGCGGAATCATCACAACAGAAACCTACGGCCGGGCAAATGGGCTGGAGCAAAACAGTGTGTACGCCACTTACCTGGGTCGCGACGGAGCGGTTTGGGCGGGTACCCTGAGCAGCGGCATCAGCAGGACTGAAAGACGGAAAATTCACTACCTACACAACCACAAACGGACTGGCCTCAAACGCGGTCTCATCAGTCCTCGAAGGTCACGATGGAACGATCTGGTTTGGGACTCCAAACGGCCTGAGCGCATTGTCAAATGGGAAATGGAGGACGTATTCGCTCCAAGATGGACTGCCATCCGACAACGTAAATTGTCTCTTTGAAGATTCGGCCGGTGCATTGTGGATTGGAACCTCAGCGGGCCTTGCGTACTTCCAAATGGGCCGTATGCACGCTCTTCAGGAAGTCCCGGAGTCATTGCGCGAACAAATAGTCGGAATGGCGGAGGACAAAGGCGGAAGGTTTTGGATCGCGACCTCAAATCATGTTTTGCGCGTTCCGCACGACAAACTGCGAAGCGGTGTTGTGACGGCAGCCGATGTGCGCGAGTATGGGCAGGCCGATGGTCTCGAGAGCACTGAAGGAGTGAAGCGAAGCCGATCGGTAGTCTCAGACTCAGCGGGCAGGATCTGGTTCTCACTCGGCAGCGGCTTGTCGGTTGTTAATCCATCGCAGATCAATGACAATTCAGTTCCCGCGCTGCCTCACATCGAGGCGATCACCGCCGATGAAAACAGCGCAAACCTCGACGCCTCCGTTCGCATTCCTCCCTCTCCCAGGCGAATCACGTTTGAATACACGGGGCTCAGCCTGGCGGTGCCTGGACGGATTCGCTTTCGATATTTCCTCGAAGGTTTCGATAGTAGCTGGAGCCAGCCGGTTACAGCGCGAGAAGCCGTTTACACGAACCTTGGTCCCGGCTCCTATCGATTCCGGCTGGTCGCCAGCAACAGCGAGGGGCTGTGGAACGGGCCAGAAACTGCGATCGCTTTGAACGTCGTCCCGGCCTACTATCAGACTTACTGGTTCCGTTTGTCGTGCTTCGCAGCCTTCATTACCCTTCTCTGGGCACTTCATCGATGGCGCGTTCACCAACTCAAGAGCCAGGAAAAGCATCTTCGGGACGTTGTGGAAACAATTCCGGCGATGACGTTCACTGCGTTGCCTGACGGCTCAACCACCTTTGTGAATAAGCGCTGGACGGAATACACCGGGCTTTCTGTCGAGGAGACGTCAGACATAGGTTGGCAGCGTGCGATCCATCGCGAAGATCTTGCGCGCCATTCCGAAAAGTGGCGCATCTCCGTTGCGACCGGGCAGCTTTTCGAAGACGAGGCGAGGTTCCGGCGCGCCGCTGATGGGGAATATCGATGGTTTCTGGTGCGCGGTGTTCCTCTGCGAGGCCGGCATCGGAGGATTGCCAGATGGTATGGAACCCTTACGGACATAGAAGATCGCAAACGTGGAGAGCAAGAGCGTGAGAAATTGCGCCAGCTCGAGGACCATCTGGCACACATCAATCGAGTAAGCATGTTGGGGGAAATGGCAGCGTCGCTGGCACACGAAATCAAACAGCCAATCGCTGCCGCCATCACCAGCGCCAATAGCTGCATTGAATGGCTAGCGCACGAATCGCCCAATCTTGATCGGGCCCGTGCGGCAGCAGCCAGAATCGATAAGTATGGGAATCGTGCGGCTGAAATCATCGACCGTATACGCTCCCTCTACAAGGAGTCTCCTCCCCAACGTGAGTTGGTCGACGTGAACGAAATTATCCAGGAAATGCTCACGCTGCTAAAAGGTGAGGCTGAAAGATACTCGGTTGTCACGCGCACGGAACTTGCCGCCGCCCTGCCCAAAATCATCGCAGACCGTGTGCAGCTACAGCAGGTATTCATGAACCTCGTGCTCAATGCCATCGAAGCCATGCAGGACGAGGGCGGAGAGCTTACGGTGAAGTCGGAACTGCAGGGCGGTCAACTCCAGTTCTCGGTCAGTGACACGGGCGTGGGGTTGCCCATGGAGAAGATGGATCAGATCTTTTCTGCGTTCTTTACCACCAAACCGCAGGGCAGCGGCATGGGGTTGGCGATCAGCCGTTCCATTGTGGAGTCGCATGGCGGGCGGTTGTGGGCGACCACCAATGGCCGACGAGGTGCAACCTTTCATTTCACCTTGCCGACCCATGTGATGGAGTCAGCCTTGGCCGTCTGAGGTTGTCCACGCCGTTGGCAAACATCGAGGGCTGGCTGACGGCTGCAGCATATTTGTCAATAAGCGTTGAGGCGAATACGCCGAGCTTTTTGTCGAGGAGAGTTTAAATGCAGGCTAGGAGCGAACGACAGCAACTCTTGGTCCCGGTTGTCTTTCAGCGATCGCTGCTGGTGGTAGCGCTGTTGGTGTACTTTGTGCTGACCGGATGTCACTCTTCCTCAGAAAATTCAGCTCCGACGGTTGCTTTCAGCAGGGTCCCGCCCGCTCAGGAGAGCCAATACAACATAGACATAATCGAAGATACTGACTACAAGAGAGACATAAGCGAAGGTCGTGCCACAGGGGCTCGACCCGGGCAGCGAATCGTGTTGTACGCAAGGACAGATGGACGATGGGGCGTGTGCCGGCAATCAGGTCAGCCGTTTACGAATATCGAAGCGGACGGCCAGTGGAAAGCTTCAGTCCACTTGGGAACACAATATGCCGCTCTGTTGGTTGATCCAACCTACAATCCGCCTGAACAAACTGAATTGCTACCGAGCGTCGGCAACGGCGTGGTGGCGCTGGCAGTCGTTAACGGGGAAGGCCCCGCACCGGTACACCCGTCACCCAAGATACTGAAGTTTAGCGGTTACGAGTGGACGACGAGCAGCGGGCCAATTTTCCGCGCTGGGTCAAGAAACTTTTTCGATCCTGCGAACGTTTGGACGGACGAAAGCGGCGCACTGCATCTTCGCATTTCGGGAAGCCCGGGAAATTGGACTGCGGCGGAGCTGAAGCTCACGCGCAGCCTGGGGTACGGAACATACAGGTTCCAGGTGCGCGATGTCTCTCATCTCGAACCTTCCGCTCTTCTCACGCTCATCACCTGGGACGGCGTTGGTACAGAGAGCAATCGGCACGAGTTGGATGTTGAGCTTGGCCGTTGGGGATACCCTGATAATACCAACGTGGATTATGTCGTTCAGCCTTACTACGTTCCAGCTAACTTTCTTGCCTTTCGGGTGCCGCCTGGTCTCTACACGCATTCGTTTCGGTGGGAACCGGGGAAAGTAACGTTTTCGACTGTAGCAGGATGGGGCAATACAGATGGCGGTCGCGTCATTAACCAACACGTGTTTACCTCCGGTGTGCCTTCACCGGGGGGAGAATCGGTGCGCATCGCCTTGTATGTATTTCATCAAGGCCATGTCCCCCTGAAAAACGATAATGAGGCCATAATCGACAAATTCGAGTACCTCCCGTGACCTGTTGGTTGAAGCAAACTCGATGGATTCTCATTGGAATCGTGCTAGCGGGCCTTGGCACCGATGCACGTGCACTCGATCCCAATCGTCTGCCTTCGCAGTACGTCCGCGAACAATGGACCACCGAAACCAGGTTTCCCGGCGGCGCGGTCAACGGTATCGCGCAAACCGCAGATGGATACCTCTGGATTGGAACCGACAGAGGCCTGCTACGTTTCGACGGCTTTAACTTCAGGCCTGTCTCTCTTGCTTCCACCGCCACTGCTTCGACCGTTCCCATATTGCAATTGCTTACGGACGCCGGCGGAAAACTTTGGGTTCGTCCACAGGGCGCGGATCTCGTACGCCAAAAAGATGGCGCGTTTGAGAGCGTCCGATACGGTCCAGTCGCCATTACCGCTCTGTCAAGAGATAACCACGAGGGAATACTGGTTTCGGACATCGCGCAGGGCATATTCCGTTTCACGGCAGACCAGGTTCAGAAATTGGGACCCCCTTCACCGCCAGTGGTCTCTCTAGCAGAAACAGCCGACGGCAATATTTGGATGGGCACACTCGGCGATGGCCTCTTTCTTCTTAGAGACGGGCGGGTCACCCTGGTAAACGCAGGATTACCCGACCGAAAGATCAATTGTCTGCTGGCGATCGGTACTGACGAGTTGTGGGTCGGCACCGACACGGGCTTGTATCGCGGAAACGCCACCGGCTTTCGCCGGTTCGAATTGCCGTCGTCCCTCGGCGTTGTCGAGGTTTCGAGCCTGCTGCGCGACCGTGACTCGAATATCTGGGTGGGTACGACGCGCGGGCTACTGCGCATCAACGCGAAAGGCATTTCGTTCTCGGAAGAGAATGAGCTGCGCGGAGACGGCGGGATTAACGCTCTGTTCGAGGACCGCGAAGGGAATCTCTGGATCGGAGGTGCGCGCGGGCTAGGCCGCATTCGGGACAGTGCGTTCGTAGTTTATTCATCTGCCGGCGATCGTCGTTTCGAACACAATGGCCCTGTATATGTCGACCTGGAGGGCCGCGCCTGGTTGGCTCCCGCTCAAGGTGGGCTATATGTTCTGCAGGATGGACATGTTCAACCCGTTCCCTCGATACCACCCAATGAGGTCGTCTATTCCATCAGTGGAGGGGCAGATGAGGTGTGGGCCGGACGCCAACGCGGGGGACTTACCCGTCTCCAATTGCGCAACGGGACGATAGGGAGCCAGAGCTACACAGAGGCAAATGGGCTGGCCCAGAACAGCGTCTATGCCGTCTATGAGAACCGCGATGGCTCTGTGTGGGCCGGTACCATAAACGGCGGTGTCAGCCAACTCAAAGATGGGCGCTTCACCACCTACACGACGGCCAACGGCCTGGCCTCGAATACCATCTCTGCCATCCTTGAAACGCGCGATGGTGGCATGTGGTTTGCCACACCCAATGGGCTGAGTTCTTTTGCAAACGGCCAGTGGAGAACCTATACAACGGCAGAGGGTTTGCCTTCGCCAGGGGTGAACTGCCTTTTCGAAGATTCATCCGGAACTCTCTGGAGTGGAACGTCTGTCGGTCTTGCCTTTTTTGCCTCTCACCATTTTCAAGTTCCGCATGAATCGCCCGACGTTTTGCGCGAACAAATCGTCGGCATGGCAGAGGACAAAAGCGGAAGGTTTTGGATCGCGACCTCAAATCATGTTTTGCGCGTTGCGCGCGACAAACTGCTAAGCGGTGTGGTGAAGGAAGGCGATGTTCGCGAGTATGGCCAGGCCGACGGTCTCGAGAGCGCTCAAGGAGTGAATCGAAGCCGATCGGTGGTCTCGGATTCAACAGGCAGAATCTGGTTTTCACTCAGCAGCGGCTTGTCGGTTGTGAATCCATCCCAGGTTACTGACAATTCAGCTCCCGCGCTGCCTCACATCGAGGCGATCACCGCCGATAACAGCCCCGTAAACCTCGCCGCCTCGGTTCGAATTCCTCCATCTCCCCGGCGAATTACGTTTGAGTACACGGGGCTGAGCCTGGCGGTGCCCGGACGGATTCGCTTTCGATATTTTCTCGAAGGTTTCGACAGTAACTGGAGCCAGCCGGTTGCAGCGCGAGAAGCCGTTTACACCAACCTTGGGCCTGGGTCCTATCGATTCCGGCTGGTCGCCAGCAACAGCGAGGGACTGTGGAACGGGCCGGAAACTGCGATCGTTTTGAACGTCGCCCCGGCCTACTATCAAACTTACTGGTTTCGATTGTCGTGCATCGTACTCTTTCTTGCGCTGCTTTGGGCACTGTATCGATGGCGCGTTCATCGACTCAGAAGTGAGGAAAAGCGTCTGCGGGACGTGGTGGAAACAATTCCGGCGATGACGTTCACTACGTTGTCGAACGGCTCGTGCACGTTCGTAAATAAGCGCTGGACGGAATACACCGGGCTTTCTGTCGAGGAGACTGCAGGCGCAGGTTGGCAGCGCGCGGTCCATCCCGAGGATCTTGTGCGCCATTCCGAGAAGTGGGGCACCTCTATTGCCACCGGAGAGGTTTTCGAGGACGAGGCGCGGTTCCATCGCGCGGCTGACGGAGAATATAGGTGGTTTCTGGTGCGTGGTGTACCGCTTCGGGATCAGCATGGAAACATTGTCAGATGGTACGGGACGCTCACGGACATTGAAGATCGCAAGCGTGCCGGGGAAGCCCTGCAGTTGATCTCTGAAGACTTACAAGGCAGCAAAGGCAAGCTTGAAGAGGCGCAGCGCATCGCCCATGTCGGCTACTGGGAATGGGACATCGGAACGGGCCGCTTGAATTGGTCCGATGAGACCTATCGCATCTATGGACTGCGGCCTCAGGAACGTCCTATGGACATCGCTTCGTGTCAGGGAATGATCGACCCCGAAGATTGGCAGCGAGGCATGGAAGGGGCTCTTGGGGGTGCCCGCTTTGACGCTGAATGCCGCTTGTTCCGGCCAACGGGCGAAGTGCGCATCGCCCACTTTCAGGGTGATGTGAAGAGAGACGCGTCGGGGAAGCCGTACCGGATGTTCGGAACGATCCAGGACATCACGGATCGTAAGCGCGCCGAGGAGACCCTGGAATTGATGTCTCGTGACCTGCAAGAAAGCAAGAACAGGCTTGAGGAAGCACAGCGTATCGCTCATGTGGGCCACTGGGTTTGGGACCTGGAGAAGGATGGATTGACGTGGTCAGACGAAACGTACCGCATCTTTGGGCTGCGGCCACAGGAACGTCCCATGAACGTAGAGGCATTCCAGGAAATGGTTCACCCGGAGGATCGGGAATTGTTGCTCCGTGCAACGCAAGCGGCTCGCGCTGGAGAGCACCCGGACATAGAGTCCCGCATCGTTCGTCCCAGCGGCGAAGTGCGTGTCGTCCACATTCAGGGCGCTGTGACCAGAGACGCGCCGGGGCAGCCCCGGCAAAGGTTCGGTACCGTCCAGGACATTACCGAGCGCAAGCGCGCGGAGGAGGCGCTGCAGAAGAGCCAATTTTATCTCGATGAGGGGCAGCGCCTTGCCCACATGGGCAGTTGGGCATTTAACCCCTCTGGTTTTTTTGAGTATTGGTCTCGAGAACTGTTTCAGATTCATGGTCTAGATCCGCAGAAGGGAGCCCCTACACGTGAAGAGTATCTAGCTACCATTCACCCAGCAGACCGCGACTTCATGGCAGAGATGATCAACGGGCTGCGTGAGCAAGGTTGCGATTTCGACGTAAGGAAGCGAATCATTCGACCTGACGGCGCAGTTCGCTATATACGATGCGTTGGTATTCCAGTGCTCGACAAGGGGGTTCTAAAGGGTTTTCTTGGCACCGCCATGGATGTAACTGAGCAGGAACAATTGACCCAGGAGTTGAAGCGGCGCGAGGCTTACCTGGCCGAGGCACAAATACTAAGTCACACCGGCAGTTTCGGGTGGAAACCAGACACCGGAGAGATTGCCTGGTCGGACGAAAGCTACCGCATCTTCGAATACAATCCGGCGGAGAAGTTAACGCTCGACAGGATCATGGAACGGGTTCATCCCGAAGATCGGCATTTGACGCTGGGAGTGGAACAGGCATCGAACAGCGGTGGGGTTGCCGATTTCAAGCTTCGCCTGCTCTTCCCTGAAGGCCGCGTTAAGTACATTCGCGTTCTGGTGAGGCCGTTGGGTATCGGGCACGGTGATCTGGAGTTCGCCGGGGCAGTTGTCGATAGAACGGAGGCGCATATCGCGGAGGAGCGAATCCGGCAAGACGAAGCCGAGCTTCGTCTGCTGATCGACGCGATTCCCCAGCAGGTAGCTGTTTTTGACTCCGGTTGGAATGCCCTCTTTACCAACCGGCAGGCTCAGGAATACGCAGGCCTCGGCCGGCAGGAAGTCCAGTCGATTGCAGCGATTGATCGCCTTATCCACCCGGATGATCTGGGGCGTCTGCACGGAAATCGTGCGCGCGCGACGCGGGAGAGCACGCCGGTGGAAACAGAGGCACGGATACGGGGAAAGGAGGGGATCTATCGTTGGTTCCTGTTGCGCGCTTACCCGCTTCAAGACGCGCAAGGACGCGTCCTGCGATGGTACGCCACACGAACCGACATCACGGATCTCAAGAATGCTGAGCAAGCGAGGGAAAAGCTGCGACAACTTGAGGCGGCTCTGGCACACACCAATCGAGTGAGCACATTGGGGGAAATGGCAGCGTCGCTGGCACACGAAATCAAGCAGCCCATCGCTGCGGCCATCACGAGCGCCAACAGCTGCATTGAATGGCTGGCCCACGAACCGCCCAATCTTGATCGGGCCCGTGTGGCGGCAGCCAGAATCGATAAGTATGGGAATCGCGCGGCTGAGATCATCGACCGTATACGCTCGTTCTACAAGAAATCTCCTCCACAACGTGAGTTGGTCGACGTGAACGGAATAGTCCACGAACTGCTCACGCTGCTGGAAAGTGAGGCCACGCGATCCTCGGTGGCCATGCGCACGGAACTTGCCGCCGAGCTACCCGAAATCATGGCTGATCGTGTGCAACTGCAGCAGGTATTCATGAATCTCATGCTCAATGGCATCGAGGCCATGGAGGACTCTGGCGGAGAGCTTATGGTGAAGTCGGAACTGCAAGACGGTCAACTCCAGTTCTCGGTCAGTGACACGGGCGTGGGGTTACCCATGGAGAAGATGGATCAGATCTTTTCCGCGTTCTTTACCACCAAGGCGCAGGGCAGCGGCATGGGGTTGGCCATCAGCCGTTCCATTGTGGAGTCGCATGGCGGGCACTTGTGGGCAAGCGCCAACGGTGGACGGGGCACAACCTTTCATTTCACCCTACCGATCCAGGTCACGGAGTCATCGCCCTGGGTTGCCTGAGACGCTTCTTCTAAAGCGCTCTGCCAGGCGTCATAAGCACAGATAACAGCGGTTGTCTCGTCCACCTGGATCTGCGTTTTGGCTCAGTGAGCAGGTTTCAAGAAGTTCTGGCAGGCCAGTTCGCCGATTTTCTTGCCCATAGCTTCGCCAACCATAGTCGAATTCCGATAGTGGAGTCCGCCGTAGATTCTCGCCAGGGAAACCTCCTGCGCGTAGGCCTCAATGTTGGGCCATTTGTGCACGATCCCCGGAGCCGTTGGGCTGGTCATGGACAGTGGATTCGGCTCGGTTCCGAATTCGGCCTCGAGCACTCTTGCCGTGCCGGAATTGATACAGTGCGCACACGGATATTCAGGATGAAGGGGTGTGTCGATCAACGGCTCCCAAGCAGCATCGCGCTCGGTCGCGTCGTTGCCGTGAGCCACTACAGCGATGAGGACAGAAGCGCGAATCTGCAGTGCACGCATAGGACCTCCCGTCAGACCTGGAGCCCTGCGAAGCCGAACAATCCATTCAATCGGGATTTGCTTTTTGACCTCGAAAACGACACCATACTACACGCGTCTCGCCCGTTCGCGACACCGTGAGACGATTTTTTTATCGGAGCACTCCCGACGGTCTTCCATCCGCACCAGACCCTTGGTGCGCTCCACGCGATTGTGCCTGAGTGACGGGCAACCCAGAAGCTATCCCGCGAACTGCTTGAAATGCCGGGTTATCGGCAAGTTGCCTGATGAACGTCTGGTAAACAGATGAGGTTACTCAAATTTCCGTTTTTCGGGGACGTCGTTATGTAGGTCGGCTTCTCAAGGATGTGATTACTTCCGCATTGGCGACCAGTCGCTAAGTGACGGTCGAATGCGTAAACGGTTAGCGGATCCGGATCCGCGTTCACATTTATCTATCAAGATGCGATATGGCTACTGGGGCGATGGGAGCTTCCTTCTAGGTGAAGGTTGTTCGTTGGAGTTCGTCGCTCCCTGAATTGAGCCTGGCGTAGCGTTGGCGCCTGCGTTCGACATCGAGGTCAGTTCAGACTGGCTGTACTTCGACGCGCTCGCGTATCCGTGGATGTGATCCTTGCTGATGTCGTTAATCACCACCTCGACGGGCTGAGGACTGTCGGGCGTGTAGAACATAACCGGCTGGTAGAGATTGACGTGCTTCTGCGACAGGTTGCGATCGTCCACCATCAGCTCCAGGTCGGCATACTGGTGCTTGCTATTCGCTTTTTTCAAGCGGATCCCAAACGGTCCCTCGTGCTGGAACTGGTTCGATTTCCGGATGTCAAACTCGTAGTAGTTTCGCTCTCCCTTCTTCTGTAACAGCACGAGTTCGTCATGGGTGCGCGCAATAGAACCCGTCAGCTCAGTGCGCGTGTTGGCGAGATCGCCTTGTGTGCTCGCTATGTCATTGCGGGTTTCCTCGATCGCCTTGCCCTGCGAGTCGATTTGCGATTGCAGCTTTTTGAGGCGTGGATCCTCGCCGTGCCGGCGAGGTGTCACGGGGCCGCGGGCGGTTATGACCTGGCTGGAAGGGGCTGACGGAGCGGACTGTGTTTCGCTGCGCGACGCCAGCGTATTCACCTTTGCTGTGAGGTCGCTAAGCTCACTCCGGTTCGCGTTGAGTGCGGCGGTCATCTGCTCATTCTGCGCCGTCAGATTCTTCGCAGTGTGGTGTTCATGAATCGCGTAGCCACCCATAGCTCCACCGAGCGCTACGATAGCGGCATAGGCGGCCACGCGCTTTGGTGCCGGTGTCTGTTGCAAGGAAGAGAAGTCCACTTTAGACCTCCGGAGACAACGAGGTAACGCCACTTTTACCGTCGGGAAAGCACGCCCGGTTCCAACATGTCTCGAGCCGCAAGTTCCTGAATCGCCTCATGTTACGGTTGATGCGGCAAGGGACGGTTGGGATTACACGGGATGCAGAACACGCTGCGAGCAGAGCGGGACAAGCTGCACCAGTTTGAAATTTACATCCCACCCGTATGTTTATAGTTTGAGGACTCAGACCAGCCAATCACCTTCAAGTGGGATATGGATCTGGTCCGCACTTGTACGCGCAGCGCGACTCGATCCCATGGAGGCGCTCCGGGCCGCGTAACCAGGAACACGATGAACGCTTGGCGCACAATCCGCTCATGCATTCATCGAGAATAACGGCCGGGGAAACCCAACTTTTCCAGTTTCGGGCGGATTACCGCCCGCCCGGAAGTTACCCCAAAACGGGTGTAATGTCCGGGTTGGCGACTATCCGACCGGAACTCAGAGAACAGACGATACAGAGCTCGGTGGCTTGTCCAGTCTGTCCTGATCGGGTCGGCGTGTATCCTCAAGTCACCGCCACGATCTCAGGGATTGGCTTGTTCCGCTGTTGACGTGAGTCCTAGGCGCCGCCCAATCTCGCCCATACCGCTAGGTCTCGCGACGTCTTCATGTGTTCGAGTGCCTGGGTGGTCGAATCCACCTGATCGTCATACCGCATCATCGTGCGTAAGACCAAAGCCGAGGACCCATCAGAGTTGCGCTTCGCTGGTAACGCAAGTCTCTGATCTGTTTTGTAACGCAAGTGCTAAGTACGCTAGGGGTCCAGCCCCCACGCGCCCGCAAGCCGCGTCCCCAATCTTCCGCGCTGCGCTTGTGCAGACCTCCGCTTCGCGTCGCCCTTTCCACTTCCGCTGTCGCTCTCGTTCGAAGGGTGGGGATACCCCTCAGCCTGCGCTTGCTACCCCCCCGCCTTCGCCAGGAGGCGTTCGGCATGTATCTCACATGCCACTGCACAAAAAAACAACAGCAAATATAGGAGGAACGCATTTTGGAAATCGGCTTCCGGTTGGGCTTCGGTAGCTATTCGAATTTCAATCGCCAGTTCAAACCGATAAAGGTTTTTGGCCCTCGGACACTTCGGCGGCAATTCTCATCAGAACCATCCGTGGAGAGTCCGTTCACAGAAGAGCACCGGCGTTGCCTGTAGCCTCGCTCGCGAGGAAAAATGGGAAAATGGGCATACAGATCGGCCATTTCAGCTAGCTCTGAATATCTAGGGTCGGTCCAGCTCTGCCGGATCTATCCGCCATCTAAGATTGTGCTTGTAAGTCCCTCTCCGAACTGATAGACCTTCTTCGCGCATCTCTCTGCTCCTGGGAACCGGGCGAAGAGAGGATCAAACAAACTCATGCAGTCCACGTCCATGCTATTGCAAGTCCTTGCGGTTGCTGCAGGCCTGGGGGTTTTTACGGTTTCGGCGGAAGCTAAGGTCCTGCGCGTGTGTGCGGACCCTGACTACCCCCCGTATTCGAATCGCGCCGGGCAAGGATTCGAGAACAAGATTGCCGACAGGGTATCTAAGGCGCTCGGCGAGACGGTGGAATATACCTGGGCGAGCTACCGGGCCGACGGGGGTTTCCCGCAATTTCTGGCATCCACCTTAGACGCGCATAAGTGTGATGTCGTGATGGACATTCCATACGGAAGCCGGGAAGAGCTTACCACGCGGCCCTACTATATCTCGTCCTATGTCTTTGTCTTCAAGAAGGCAAAGCACTACGACGTCAGGAGTATGGACTCGCCCGTTCTAGGCCAGGTCAAAGTGGGTTTTGAAAGAGATACTCCGGTCGAAAACGGCATTAAGATGCGGGGCATGATCCCGCGAGCAGTGGCTTTCGACGTAGGAGACAATGACGGGGAGTCACCCGAGACCATGCTGAAAGCAGTGGAGAGCGGGCAAGTGGATGTCATGATTACCTGGCAGCCTGCGATTAGCGGCTTCTTGCGCGACTATCCCGATCTGGAAGTAGTGCCGGTTCCCAATGACCGGACTCTGGGTGCGCCGGAACAATATTCCTTCCCCATGTCGATGGGGGTCCGCGAAGGCGATGAAGCACTGAAAAAACAACTCGACGACGTGATTGCGCAACGTCAGTCAGAACTCGCGTCCATCCTGGACGAGTCAGGCGTGAAGTTATATACGGCGCCGTCGCCCAACTCGCCCTAGCAAGTCAGGGCGCGAATTTATCGGATCGAGGGGGGCAGAGAACATTGAGCCGGAGATACGGTATTCTTCAGGCGTTTCGCATCCCGTTACTTGTCACATTCATTGCGGCAATCATTCAGGTGTGTTGGGCCGGGGACGCGGCGACACCAAATCAGGAAGCCTCACCGGGAGCAGCGGGGGAGAAGCTGGCAAAGGCGAACGACTGCTCCTCCTGCCATGCGCTCGACCGGCCGGTGGTCGGACCATCCTATAACGACATAAAAAAACGTTACCAGGGCCAGGCCGGTGTGGTGGATAAATTGGCCGCGAAGGTAAAGCAGGGAGGATCCGGTAACTGGGGAACCGTGCCGATGACCCCTCATCCGGATCTGACCGACTTACAACTCAAGGAGATGGTGGAGTGGATCCTCTCGCAGAGTGGCCCGGCGGCGGCTCAGGCGGCCCCCGCCACACTGTATGCCTACACTCTTGCGGACGGCACAACCGCCAAGTTGGATTTCCCGCTCTTCGTAGAGGGCCAGCAACCTAAGGTTACAAAAGCTGTCTTCCATGGCTATGAGATGTTCGACTCGTATTGCTATCGCTGCCACGGTCAGGACGCGACTGGGAGCGAGATTGCGCCGGATCTGCGGAACTCGCTCAAGATGGGTATGACCGAGGGGCAATTTCTTTCCGTGGCCATGGCGGGGAGAGCGGATAAGGGCATGCCCAGTTGGGCTGGCTTCCTCAGCGAGGACGAAATCAAACAGATCTATGAATACGTCAAGGGACGAGGCCTCGACCTGGTGCCTGTGGGCAGGCCACCGTCTGAGATGGATTAGCGGATCTGCCTCGAGTTCATGCCGCGGAACGAACTCGGTTTTCGGCCGTCTGTGGCTTCGACGGTCTTAGTAGAAGTCATGGGGTGCGCAATGCTTTACCTACACAGGAAAGAAATTCGCGTGAGGAGGATTCAGATGAACGGAATGAAAAAGCTTTTTTGCCTGGCGGCTACAACCTGTGCATCCGCTGCTATCTTTTCGACTGCCGCGTTCGCCAGCGGACCACTCGACGCGATGTCCCAGGATGCCAACCAGTGGGTGATGCCGCTCGGGGATTACCATGGCATCCGTCATAGCAAGTTGAATCAGATCACTGCAGAGAACGCGGCAAAATTGACGGTTGCCTGGACCATGTCCACGGGAACGCTGCGCGGCCAGGAGGGCCAGCCCCTGGTCATTGCCAACATGCTGTACTTCGAGAGTTCATACCCGAACTTTATTTATGCGGTCGACCTGAACAATGTTGGACGTATTGCTTGGAAGTTCGCCCCCGAGCAGGACAAGTTTGCACCGTCCGTTGCATGCTGCGATGTGGTCAACCGCGGTCTGGCCTACGCGGACGGAAAGATCCTTGCCACGACGCTAGATACGCATGTGTATGCGCTCGACGCCAAGACCGGCCAGGTGATTTGGAAGGCGCAGAACGGCGATCCCGAGCAGGGGCAAACTATGACCATGGCACCGCTGGTGGTGCATGACAAGGTGATCGTCGGTATCTCCGGTGGAGAGTATGGAGTGCGCGGTGCCCTTACCGCCTACGATCTGGGCAGTGGCAAGATGGCCTGGCGGGCATACAGCGTGGGGCCGGACGAGGATATCAAGTTCGACCCTGCGAAAACGATCGATGGCGCAACCCAGTCACCGGTGGGTAAAGACTCCAGTATCAAAACCTGGGAGGGGAATGAATGGACCTTGGGCGGGGGAACGACGTGGGGGTGGTATTCCTACGATTCCGATCTAAACTTGGTTTACTACGGAACCGGCAATCCCGGAACGTGGAACCCCAGTCAGCGTCCGGGAGATAACAAATGGTCCACAACCATCATCGCGCGCAACCCTGATACTGGCGTGGCAGCGTGGGCTTATCAGATGACTCCTCACGACGCGTGGGACTACGACGGCATTAATGAGAGCGTGCTCACAGAAACCGCGGTGGATGGAAACACGGTCCCGATTCTCACCCATTTCGACCGCAACGGTTTTGCCTACGTGCTCGACCGGCGGAACGGAAAGCTGCTCAGGGCCAACAAATTCGACCCCTCCACCAACTGGGCCAAGGAGATTGACCTAAAGACCGGCCGGCCCGTTCTTGATCCGGCCAAAATGACGCAGGCCGATGTCAATGTAAAGGACATCTGCCCGGCCTCCATGGGAGCCAAGAACCATCAACCGGTCTCCTACGATCCCAACAGCAAACTGTTTTATGTGGCCAGCAACCACATCTGCATGGACTATCAGGCCTTCAGCGTGAAATACAAGGGCGGCTTCCCATACGTCGGAGCCATTCTGAACATGTTTCCAGCAGAGCACGGCGATGTCCGCGGTCGGTTGTTCGCCTTTGACCCAATCTCTGGCGATACTAAATGGGCGATCACCGACATGTTCCAGGATTACAGCGGTCCGCTGACCACCGATGGCGGCGTGCTATTTGCCGGCACTCTGGATGGCTGGTTCCGCGCGGTGGACGAGGCGACGGGCAAGGTGCTCTATAAATTCCACGCGCCGTCCGGGATCATCGGCAACCCCATCACTTACATGCACGATGGCAAACAGTATGTCGCTGTCCTGACAGGCGTAGGCGGTTGGGCGGCCATTGGACTGGCGGAAGGGCTTAGCAAGGGGTCTGAAGGATTGGGCGCGGTGGGCTTGACCCGTACTCTTTCCGACTACACCAACCTGGGAGGAACGTTGGTCGTCTTCTCATTGAATTAGTTACGAGTACAGGTGTCGCGCTGTACTCAAATCGCGGATTTAACACGAGTAGGGCGATTCCCGACACTTAAAACGCCCTACGCCATGCCTTTCGAGCACGGCAACACCTACCTGCTTCGCGCGGCAGACGTCCCTCCGCGCCCCTCAACTGGGCCGACGAGCGCCATTACTACTGAGCGATACCCAGCTCTTCGCCCGCGAATCCAGGTCGTTATGCGTCGCGTTTGAACTCATCCTGTGCGTTCGTACGCACACAGATTTCTCGTTCAACACCTTGGCTCCGCACATCACAGAAACACTAATATTCACGGGTTGGTCCCCGCAAAGTCGGCTTCTCACCTTGGCACTCCATCGTGGCCGGGCGGTCAACCGGCAACCAGGAAGTAGCTCCAAAACGGCGTCACTTCCGGGTGGGCGACAACCCTACCGAGATGTACGCTAGACGCATTAACATGCTCAGGAGCCCCCTATTCAGAGGTTTTCGATGTGCTCCCGCAGCAGGTGGTCACAGACCTTTTTGTCTCGAGGTGCGCGATGAGTCGTACATTCAACGCGGTGATGCGAGTGATCAGCAGCCTCATCGGTGTCTTGATGGTTCTGATGGGAGGGATCTGGATTCTGCAGGGGCTGAATCTTGCTTGGGGCTCTCTTAGTCGCAGCTTCATGCAAGGCGATCAACATTGGGTGTTCTACGGCGCAATCATGTTGATTGTCGGAGTGTGTCAGGTCGTTTGGAGCAACACCCGTCAACGGGAATGAGATCCGTCGACCATACGGGCGACAGAAACTGAAGACTCCTCAGGGCTCAGCGGCTCATCCGAAACGACGTAACATTCCGAGTTGGCGACCAACCACTCGGAACGCCGCTAAGCTGTCTGTTTAGTGCTCGCGCAGTGACGCGATGTGTTTACAAGAGCAGATGCGGCTAATGTGGCACTCACTGTTGCCAGAGCAAGTGGATCATCTCAATCAAATGCTTCGCGGTCACGATGCGTACTACGGTATTGCCGGGGAATCTTCGGTCACTGCTAAGGGTCCATCGGGCCGTGGAACGCTATTGGCGCAAAATACTGAGCAGTCGGAGTTGGCGCGGCGCGGTCCCCTGGGAGCAATTGCAACGGATCGAGTCGCAGTTCCCGCTGCTTGAACCGAAGCTCCATGTCTCTTACCCGGAGCTGCAGGCCGTCGCCAAACTGTGAATCCACTTCTGACGAGCCCCGTGCGGGAAATCCGCACGCTGGGTTCAGTGGGAGCCGGAGGTGGGTGACCGCCGCCGGCCACCCGGTGGCGCATCGCGATATGCGTCCCTTACCGCGATCCTTTATCTCCAGGGTCATTCCCCGGGACGGCAACTCAGTGACACTCCGGTGTCGCCGGGGGAGGCGAGCTCAGAGCCCCACCGCAGGGCCTATCCCTGGTACACATGCCAAGGTGACCCTTGGCGTTGACCCACGCATAGCCGATTGTTTCAGGATCGGTGTTGTTCTGCTCGGACGTCGGGAATGAGGTTATGCTCGTCACCTCACTGTCATTACCTCCAGAACTACCCCAAAACGGCGCGGCCCCGCAGGAAATCACACCGCCATCGTCAAGTACCAGCCAATATCCGTTAGGCGCGCCAGTGGTGTCGGTGCTCAAAGCAAGGCCGGTTATGTCATGACCGCCAGGCTTGTGTCCACCGGTAGAGCCAAAAAAGGCGGCATCGCCGAAGGTGTGTACTCCGCCATTCTCAAGCACGATGTAGTAACCGTTTCCCGACGGCGTCCCGACGATTCCAGTCGGAACCTCGTCGCCGATCGCATCTCCGAAAGAGTTTGCGTCGCCAGCCGTCCACACAGCGCCGTCTCGTCCGACTGCCCAAAATCCGTGGCCGGTGGGCGTCGCTGCGACCCCTGTTAAAGAGTGCCAGGCGCCCCCAACAAAGCCGGAGCAGTTTCCGAGTCGACCATTGCAGAGATTGGGTGCGCCACCGCGCGCATGGATCTCACCCTCCAGGGTAACGACCCAATAGCCCTCCGTCTTGGGAACCGAGGCAATCAGCCCTGCGTGGTGGATATTGTCATATATGGGAGCACCATCGACCTGAAGCGTGAACCCAGCGGGTGTGCTCGAGCAGTCCGGCGGGCACACGTTCGCCGACTGCCTTTGTATCCAAAACCCGCCGCTCGGGGCGGGAGCGACGCTGGTCAGTTGATCGTCACTAAATAAGGGCGTGCCTGGTATCGAGGCATAGGCGGTGGCCAGTCCCATGCCCAGAATGGTCAGGGCCAAGAGGCCCAGCATTACGGCGATTCGGGTTAAGCGCCGGAGAGGACCTGAAAGGTCCCCCTTTCCGGCGCGGTTCTCACACCCGGCAAAACGGCCCGCCGGGCGTCGGTACGACAGTTCCTTATGGTCAGACATTTTGATTCTCCTTGTTGATAAGGTTGAAATTGTTTCCTGATATCCGCGGCCAAGACCGCGTTGACGGGTACGGCAGTCACTTCTTCTCGGCTCAACACACGAAACTTTTTCAGCTGGTTAGCTGCGTTCCATTTCCGGGATGGGTCGCGCCGCATCATTCCGCGTCTTTGCGTTTCGCATCGAGGCTTCAATTTGTTTCATCATGGGAACGCTTGTTTCCCCCGGCGTCCAATCGCGTCCCAGGCCGCCCCTGGGAACACCGTCGACCAAGCCTTGCAAGTAGTTCTCGTCTCCGGCGTGCTGGGTGAATTCCAGCGCCAGAACAAGCGGATCCAGGTTGAGGGTTTCCACGCACATATTGAAGAGAGCCTCGGCGAGGCGTTCGCGCTGTTCCGCGGGACGTCCGCGGCGAATCTCGCACGCCAAAACGGCTCCGGGCACAGGCTGCGTTTTTGCGTCGCGGCAGCGCCACATGTTGCCTTCTCCCAGTTCTCGGAAGGCAACGGCCACCAGATCGGGTGTGGTTTGCATGATTTCGGCGTAGACGTCGCCCATTCTCTTGGCCAAGTCCTGCTTGACCGAAAGGGGATAGCTTCGGGGAACATCCAATTGAAGGTAGGGCATGATTTCGTCTCCTTTATTGTTTTTTCGTCGAGCGCATTGAGTTTCTCTGCTGCTTGACACTGTCAAGATAAGCCATGAAACTTGACACCGTCAAGATAAAAAATAAAAAAAACTGTCAAAATCTTGGCAGTGGCCAGATAGTGTGGCAAACTAGGAGTTATGAATAAATCCGCAACCTCAGACGCGTTAGTTCGAGGCCCAGATTCCCCATACCATCACGGGGATTTGCGCCGTTCCCTCATTGAGGCCGCGCTGGAACTGGTGAGGGAAGGACGGGAGGCGTCTTTCTCGCTGAGGGAGGTAGCGAAACTAGCCGGTGTGAGCCACAACGCCCCGTACTATCACTTCGCCGATAAACGGGACCTCCTAATCGCGGTGGCGGTGGTTGGCTACGAGACCCTGACTGCCCGCTTTGTCGAGGCGGCTGGTTCCAGTGAGGAGGTGAAAAGCGTTCTGTTCGCGAGCGGGCGGGCCTACATCCAATTCGGCTTGGAGAATCCCGGCCTTTACCAACTCATGTTCAGTGCGGCGTTGAATGGTCCCGACGGCCGGCCCAAAGCCGTGGCGGACGCAGGAGCTGCTACGCGGGCCAGGCTGGAAGACATCCTGCGTCGGGGGGCGCGGGCTGGTGTCTTTTCGAGTTCGCTGCTACGCACGTCGGAATTGAAGACGGCCGCGTTTACGGCTTGGTCCACGGTCCATGGTTTTACGATGCTGGTCATCGAGGGACTACCGACACCTGACCTAGCCATTGCCAACCTCGCAGACAAAGTAGTGCGAGTCGCATGCCGGTCCTTCCTGCGATGACCTCAACTTTTCTCCCTAACTGCTCGCTTCAAGCGGGCCAAGTTCGCGAAGTGCCTTCCTGAGATCTTTAGGAGATAAGGATCGCGGTAGGGACACATATGCTATGGCCCCCCCCGCACAAAACCGGACGTGCGGCTTGCGAAGCCCCCAACGTCCATTGGACGCAATTTCCCCGTGCTCTTGCGGGTTTGTACTGGCGACTTTAGGCCATAAGCGGCCAATCGCTTCCCATTCTGAATGTGTGTTCGCAAGGGCCAAACTCCTGGACCCTGTTGCCCCGGACCGCACCAGGTTACGTGCTCACACCGATGACCCGTGCTAAACCGGAACTCGCTCTAGCTCGCGGGCTTGAAGGTTAGAACATCCGGCTGAAAAATAATAACCTACGTCTCTAAGCCGCGCTGTATCTTTCGATTTACAATCCCACAAGTCAAACGCATTGGCCGGTTATCTCTGCCAACGCGCTCATCGAGCTAGTGTCATGAATCTAACTCTTCAGCAAGTTGCCGCATCCGGCATCTCGGACACGTGATTGCGGCCGATTGACCCCTTGCCGATTCTCAATGAGTGCAAATCGCCGATGCGCTCATTGACCAATCCAAACAGAAAGACCCCAACTGTCCGTGTTCCGGGCGAGTGACCGCCTATCCGGAAGTAATCCCCAAAAAAGTGCGGTTCTGTCCGGATAGGCGACGATAGCCCGGAATTCACGATGTACTCTCATGTAAGACGCTTGAGGTCCCCGATTTCAACAGTTCTGCCAGGAGAACACGATGCTTCGCTGGAGATTCGCCCTTTCTCTGTTGCTTGTGTTGCCGTCAGTTACTCTCAACCTGCACGCCCAGGACATTGCCGGACAATGGCAGGGGACAATACAGTCAGAACATCCACTTCGAGTTGTCTTGAAAGTCTCGCTCGATAACGCCGGCAAACTGCAGGCGTATCTTGTCTCGATTGATCAGAGCCCTGACCATATCCCCGTTACAACCATCTCCGTGACTCATGGAGAATTGGATTTTTCGACTGCGATGATCCAGGGGACCTATCACGGAAAGTTGAGCGACGACGGCAGCCGGATCGATGGAACCTGGACTCAGGGAGCACCCTCGCCGCTCGATTTCCAGCGGGCCACAGAAGAGACATCATGGCTGACAAAATCGACAACTCGATTGATCGCCGTTGCCCCAGGCGTTTCTCTCGAAGTGATTGACTGGGGCGGGAGCGGACCTCCGCTTGTTTTCCTTGCCGGATTGGGAAACACGGCCCATATCTTCGACAACTTTGCGCCGAAATTCGTGCCGGCGTACCACGCGTATGGGATCACGCGGCGCGGTTTTGGCGCTTCGAGCTCGCCGGTCCCCGATGGTTCCAACTACCGCGCAGATCAGCTTGGAGACGATGTTCTAAAAGTGATGGATGCCCTTGGACTGAAGAAGCCCGTGCTCATTGGGCACTCGATCGCGGGTGAGGAGTTGAGTTCAATCGGAAGCCGATTTCCGGACCAGGTTGGAGGGCTGATCTATCTGGATGCCGGCTACCCGTATGCGCTCTATTCGCCCGATTCGGGAGACAGTCGTTTGGACGGCGAGGAATTGCAGAGCGACCTGAATGCGTTTCTCTCGGGTGGGCCAGGAACCGACCAGAAGGAGATCGTTGGCAAGATGCTGGCCGCTCTTCCGCAGCTGCAAAAGGATCTAGAGGCGGACCAGAAGCGAGCTGAACTGCTGCCCCCTCCGCCTAACCCCGGGAAAAGACCTGCGCCACCGTTCGCGGATGCGGCCGCTGCGATCATCAAGGGCGAGCAGAAATACACGAATATTCAGGCCCCTATTCTTGCGATTTTCGCCAGCCCTCACAGTACTGCACATCTGCCGCCCATGACTGACGACAAGAAGTCCGCGTTCATTGCGCTCGATCAGGCGAGAACAGGCGTCCAGGCCAAAGCGTTTGAGCAGCTCAAGTACGCAAAGGTGGTGACTCTCCCCAATGCGGATCACTACGTGTTTTTGTCGAACGAGCAGGAGGTCGAGAAAGACATCAAGGATTTTCTCGCCACACTCATCGCAAAGGAGAACTGAACACCAGAGGATCAGAACATCACCAATTAGATTCGGTTCCTGAACAGGATACTCACTCCTTTTGGAAGCTGTTGAGGCAGTCTTCCGTTCAAGGATTATCAGGTGTGGGTAAGCGCATCTTGGGAGCCGCTGAAGCCTGAGCGTTATATTTCATGGCAAAGTGCGCTCGAGTTTGCACCATTGATTTGGTTGCAGAATCACGGCCACCCGGTAGCGCTGGCTCAACCACTTATCGGACCGCGGATCGCAGGTCGCGACCCAGGTGCCGGCAGCTAAGGCGGTACCGGGGACAACCACCTGAGCCGTCATTCCGCGGGATGTCTCCACACCACCGTAAAAATAAGCCTCCGGACTGTAATGGGCAAATTCGGGTTTATCACCAACGATTTCTTTGGCCGCGCCGTCGTCGAGGATGACAAGACGATTGGTCAACCCCGAGTGACGAACTTGCTCAAGCAGAGGCCCATACCGTCCTCCCATGTAAGTGTTCGCCAGTTTCCTCTCTACGCCGAACTGGTAGTAGTAGATGACCGCGACAATCGCCATTCCGAAAATCACCGCCACCGCGCCATACGCGAACCGGGGACGCAACAGCGCGGGGAGTGCGCCCTCGCGAGCACGCAACCAGGCCAGCCCATCAGAAAGTCCGATGCCGATCGCCAGCGCGAGCAACGGCACGGCAGGCACGAGATACCAGAAGACCTTGGTTTGTGATTTGGTGAGTACCGCAACCAACACGCCGGAAGTGACCAGGCAGATGAGCGCAACGGAACGGCGGCGCCGGTCTGGTTGGAAAAACGGAACCACGGCCAGCGGAAGCAACATGAACCCCGGCTCGAACCTGGTGGCTAAGGTCCAGACGTAGTAGAGGGGTCCTCCCTGGTGTTGCTCGTTCACGGCGAGATAACGTCCAGTGAACTCATTCCTCCAAACGGTGTGAAGGTATCCAGGATCGAAATGTTCCCGCAGGCCGTAGAAGCCGCCGACGACGAATGCAATGGCGAGCAGAGTAAGCCACAGGCGCCAATCACTTAACGTTTTAACCAGCCGGCCGCGAACAATCGCGTAGAGCAACAAACCCGGCAACGCCAGCACTCCACCCACTCCCTTTGTCAGCACGCTCAGAATGACCGCAACTCCGGCCACGGCAAGCCAGCGCGAGCGATCGCGACCTTGCGCTTCTACATAGCCCCAAAATGCCAGCGTATAGATCAGCGTAAATAAGGCCACCTGGATATCGAAGTCACCCGTCCGGCCCGCGTGCCAACCCACAAAAAGGGGAGCAGACAGCAACGTCAGCCCGGCGAACATCCCGGCAAGCCGGTCGCGCAGCCAGATCCGGCAAAAGAGAAAGACGAGCAGGACAACACTGGTCGCCGCCAATATGGAAGGCAGGCGAACGGCCAGAAGAGGCGGTAAGCCGATACGAAGGAAGAGAGCGATACACCAGATGACCAGCGGCGGTTTGGTACTCCAGTGTTCTGGGGCGCCGTGAAAATACGTCACCAGAAGATTGCCGCTCTGCCTCATCTCCAGACCGCTGTTGGCGTTACGGCTCTCGTCCCACAACTGCATCGGCAAGGCGCTGTTGCGAAACAAAAGAATCGCCGCCGCCAGCAGCAAAAGCAAAGCGACGCACCCCACGTCAGTCGCGCGGCTGGTGTGGGGACGGCGGAGCGACCATCCTGTCGAGATAGGCTCGTGATCAGAAACTTGCATAAGAGAAATTCGCGGCGAGACAGCCGGTTAGCGGCGGCCTGTTGCTAGGATGCAGATCTATGTTCCAAGTATGTCACCCAAATCTGTCCAAATTGAAGTCGTGGCGCTTTAACCCGTCCGTCACAATCTTTACAGCTGATAGGCACAGCTTTACGGGCTGGGAAAACGTCGTTTTCTGAAAGCTACGGCCTTCACAGGCTGCTGAAAAAGTCGATATCGAGCGAAATCGCAGTACGCGCGGAATGGGATTGCAGGCACGGGAACTCCTGGTCACCGCTGAATGGTCCACTTGGCCGTATAGCCGACTTCGGCCTAGTCGATAAGTTCCGGTTAGGCGACAATGCGCGCACAACATCCCAAGCCGCACATTCAGAGACAAGCCAGGAACCGCTAATCCCGCACGAGGGATGGCACCAACACGCGGAGCATACGTCGTGCGTCGTCGAGGGACCGTGATTTTCGCGGCCCTTCCACCCACAGTGAGGCGTAACCATGAACGCAGCATCTAGCCGCCTGGAATCGCGCTGCGAGTTCATCCTCCGACGGCACTGTAGACCACTGACTATTCGCACGGATCAAGGCATCACGCAGTCGTTGCGCGGCGTGTTCCCGCGCAAGTCGAAGGTGAGGCGAGTTCTCGTCCACCAGCTCGCTCCGCCACATCACCCGGAAGTGTTCCGGCCACTGCATCGCAAACTGTATGTACCCCAGTCCAGCCGCTTCGAGGTCATCCTCCGCATGCTTCACCTGCTTCGGGTCCATGGCTTCTGCAAGTCGCTCGAAGCCCTCAGCAGCGAGTTCGGTCAGCAAACCCGAGAGATTGCCAAAGTGGTTAGCCGGGGCACCATGGGAAACGCCTGCCTTACGCGCACAGGCGCGCAGCGTAAGCGCTTCCAGACCGGAATCCCGTATGATCTGCTCTGCAGATTTCAGCAACGCGGCACGGAGGTCTCCATGGTGATATCCGTCACCTTTGCGCGTCGACGGTCGTTTCTGTCCAGAACCACGGGCCATAGCTTCCAAAAGAATAAAATATACCGCATCATATAGACACTGTCTACATCAGATTGACAGGAGGCAATTATGGTCACTGTCAACTGGGTCATCAACGCGCACAAGATTCTCGTCACCCCGATCGTTCTCGCCATGATGTGGTATTTCCACGATTGGAACACTGCGGCTTTTCTTTACCTTGGCTTGCACGGCACCTACACCCTGCTTTGGCTGGTCAAGCAATCCGTGTTCGCGGACAAGCGTTTCGCACAGCTCATACCCTTGCGGATTGCCGTATTCACGATCTTTCTGCCGCTGATGGCCTACATGATCGGGCCGTACCTTCTGATTTCAGAACACACTGTACCGCCGAACTGGGTCTTCGCTGTGGCGCCGTTTCTCTGCCTCGTAGGCATTTTCCTGCACTACGTCAGCGATGCACAAAAGTTCTTTGTATTGCAGCTGCGCAAAGGACTCATGGAAGACGGCCTCTTTGCCAGAACACGGAATCCCAACTATTTGGGCGAAGTGCTGATCTACGGCGGATTTGCGCTCGCCTCCTGGCATTGGCAGCCAGCCCTCGTGCTCGCCGGATGGTTCCTATACTTTGTCCGCAATATGCGCCGGAAAGACGGCTCAATGTCTCGCCATCCTGAGTTCACCGCCTACAAAGATCGGACCGGAATGCTCCTGCCTTCGCTCGGTATCCGCAGGGCGCCCTTAGCGGCCACACATCAATGACGGGAGGCGTCGTGAGCGACCCGGCGATTTGGCGTAAAAAAGAGAACTTCCCGGCGACGTGCGCATCAGCAGGAAATGCCGTGTTCCGCGCTGGGTTAGACCCACTCAAAGTCTCTAGCTTTGCTGGCCTCTCGTGCCAACAGAAAGGCTACGGCCTTGGAAAAGTGGTTGAGTCCTGGTACTCCACGGCATACCTCCAACGACTCCTGAGTAGACAGAAGCGGTTATCGCTTTGAGGCACGGGATCGGCCGGATCGCTTAGAGACTGCGCTCTTTGGCAACCGCGGAACAGCCTGGACGCCCGCCCAAAGCGTTGCGATCGTTTGCTCGACCACGAGAGCCTGGTCAGGCAAGTCAGGCACAACCCCTTGGATGACCATGAGTGTGGCGAGGCCAAAAATATTAAACCACCAGGTGTGGGCTACCACTATGTCATCCCTATTTGGCAATCCTTCATCCTTGGCAACATCGAAAAAGAGTTGAACGAAACGTCCGAACAACGGCGCACCAAGGTCGTTGATGTATTCTCCAGCGCGGACGCCGTTGCGGTTCTCAGGCCCGAAGAAGACGTTACGGAACTGCTGTGGATGGGCAATGCAGAATTGAATCAAGCCGCGTGAAGTCGCGAAAAGACGCTCTTTCGGTGAAAGATGTTTAGCGGCAATCGCGTCGAAATCCTGAACCATCAGCCCGATCGTCTCGCTGCTCAACTCAACAAGAATGTGCCACTTGTCGGGGAAATGCTGATAGATCACGGCGTGCGTATAGCCGATCTCTTTAGCGATCTCGCGAAGCGTCACGGCTTCGTAGCCGCGATCGGCAAACATTTTGCTGGCAGCCGCAAGGATTTCGCCCCGCAATCTCTCCTTGCGCTCTACCCGTCGACTTGGTGATGAGGATGTCACTCCAATAGCTTAGTCCGTTTTGACGCCTTTTGCGACCAAATGTTGATTTGTAACCATCGGTAAAAAAACCACTGATTATTTTGCAACCAATGGTTAGCATAGATCTCTAATCGTCAGGTCGCGTATTTGGATGGGCGGCCATATACGAGGCAAAAGGAGGATGCGATGAAAGTTCTAGTGATTGGAGCAGCGGGCAAGAGCGGAGAGGCTCTGGTAAATGAGGCGTGGCGGCCGGGCATAAGGTGACGGCTTTCGTGCGCTGAGCACGGAGGGCGGCGAGGATCAACCACCTCTCATCGAAGCGTTCCGATCGGCCCTGTAAGGGCCTGTAACGATGCGACAGATAACTGTGGAAACCCACGGGACTAGCGGAGTGCTAGCTGCGCAACTCACAAGCTCTGGCATTCACGTCAGAGCACCAACTTCCTTCACGAAAGGATTGTTTTATGTCGAACTTCCCCACACCGCTTGAAGAAGTCATTCATCACAACGTTATTAAGAACAACAAAACAGGTGGTCCGGCGCTGGATATCGGGCCAATGCAGTTGCTGTGGAGGGCACTGGGAGAAAACACGGGCTACACGTTCTCCATTTTTGAGACCACGGTCGTGCCGGGCATGGGGATTCCCCTCCATAAGCACCCCTTTGCAGAGTTTTTCTATGTTCTGGAAGGCACGTTGTCAATCGGATGCTGGAACAGTCAGGGGGCCGCTGAGTGGGACGTGTATGAAGCCGGTGAGAGCCTGGTGGTGCAGCCCAATGCGCCTCACTCGTTCTTCAATAACAGTGAGCGTCCGTGCCGCGTGCTGAGCGTGTCAACGTATCACCACGAGCGAATGATGAAGGATGCGGTGCATCCGGATGGCAGGACAGACTTCTTGCCTGCTCAACTCACTCAGGCCGACTTTGAGAAGTTGACCAAGTCCATGGAAAAGAACCAGACATTTCTCGTCGCCAGCCATGCTTAGCGTGGCGCAACGCAAAAACGGGCTGCAAATACGGTCCCATATCGCTGCAAGAACAACAAGGAGAAAACGAGCATGTATTTAGTCATGGGCATTACTGGAAAAGTCGGGGGCGCCACCGCGCGGCACCTGCTGAAGCAACGCAAACAGGTGCGAGCACTTGTGCGCGATCGCGAGAATGCGGCGAAGTGGGCAGACCAAGGCGTGGAGTTGGTCGAGGGAGACTGGAACGATTCGACGGCCATCGCGGCGGCGCTCAAAGGTGTTGAGGGCGCGTTTGTGATGTTGCCGGCTGTATGGGCACCCTCGCCTGATTACAGAGAAGCAAAGAGCGTGACTGCGAACTATGTCGAGGCGTTGACCATGGTAGCGCCCTCGCGGGTGGTAGCGCTCTCGTCGATGGGCGCGAATAGAACAAGCGGAGTGGGGATGATCACGGCCCTATCACTTTTGGAGCAAGGTTTTCGCAGCCTGCCCTCTCCAGTTGCATTAGTGCGCGCAGGCGGCTTTTTCGAAAACTTTCTTTTCGGCTTACAGGCCGCCCAAGGCGGAATACTACCGGTCTTCTACAATCCTACAAACCGGAAATCGACAATGGTCGCGTCAGACGACATCGGCGCAGAGGTGGCAACACTTCTGGCTGGGCCGGCGTGGTCAGGGCATCGCGTCATCGAGCTGGGTTCGATGGTAAGCGCGGATGAAGTGGCCGGACAATTGGGTGAAGTCCTGACACTCGACGTAAAAGCCTTTGCAGTCCCGCGTGCAGGGTGGGCAGAAGCGTTCGAGCAGTTCGGCATCCCGAAGGGCCACACTGGGCCTGCCGAAGAAATGTATGAGAGCGTTAACGCGGGATGGATGGACCTCGGAGTCACGGGTACGGAGCACGTAGCGGGGACGACGTCCGCACGTGATGTATTTGCGGCTGCACAGAGCGCCGTCAAGCCGTAAGTCCGGGGCAAACTGAACCAGCCCGGTTCCTTGGGAACCGCGGCGCTAACGTCAAGAAAGATTGAGGTCAAACATGAAAGTTCCTGTTTTGGGTGCAACGGGCCAATGCACTCATCCATCATGGGTCGCTCACCCAAAACAGGATTAATCCAGAAAAACGCCGTTGTAGCCGGGAGGAATTCTGCCTTCACGCTAAATCGCCAATGCACGCATTACGCGGTTCCGGACGTGTTACCGCCAACTCGGCAATTACCCCAAAACGGGTGTAATGTCCGGGTTGGCGACAATCCTCCCGGAACCTGGGAATGAGCCGGTCAATGCGTGCTTTGCCCTGTTCACGTCAATGCACAACGAAGATCCACCTTGCGGACATTGGTCTGTGACCGGTGGAATCCGGTTACCCTTCTTGCCAACCAGGTGGAGCGCTACGCATACCCCGAATCCGTCCAATTCGCGTCGAGTCCGAGCTGCGGCTTACAGCTCGCGAATTGCGGTCACGGGGTTCCGGCGCATCGCTCGATGTGCGGGAAGGTAGCATGCCAGCAAGGACATTGCTCCCAGGAGCATGACGACGGAAACGACGGAGACCGGATCGTTGCCGCTGATTCCGTACAACAGCCGGGCGATAAGACGTGTGAGTCCCAACGCAAACGCCAGTCCCAGCGCCAGGCCAGTGCCTGCGAGCCATAATCCCTGCACCAGCACGAGCCGCAGCACATCGACACGGGAAGCACCTAAAGCCATTCGTATTCCGAACTCGTGGGTCCGCAATTGGGTTCGATAGGCCACGACTCCGTAGATCCCCGTTACTGCAAGAACCAGCCCGATCAGCGCGAACATTCCTGCCAGGGTGCTCTGTATAACCGCGAAACTGCTCGCCATCTGGGTACACTCCCGCATGGAACGCACATCGAAAACCGGCAGTCGCGAATCGATCCCATGAATGGCCTGCTCCACCGCCGGTGCCAGGTCGAGGGGATTTCCCTCGGTCTTCACCTGCACGATAGTCTCGTACCCCTCCTGGAAAAAGCTCATATAGACCATAGGCTCCGGTGACTCATTCACGAAAATATGTGTTGAATTCCTGGCAACGCCGACAACCGTGAAAAGTCTGCCCCACACCCTGAGCCTCTTTCCCAGCGGATCCTGCCCTGGCCAGTAGCGCCTCGCCGCGGTCTGATCCACGATGAGTACCCTCGGGGCCTTTTCATCGTCATCCGGTGTAAACTCGCGTCCTTCCAAAATGGGTATATTAAGGGATTCGAAATACCGCGGGGACACCTCGGCATGGTACACCTGCAAAGATTCATGGGGGTGCGGCACATACCCTTCCGGATACGCATCCTCGCCCTTGTGGCTCAGGGTCATCGGAATCCAGTCCGTAAGAGACGCAACCTTCACGCCGGGCAATGCCGACACGCGGTCAAGTATCTTGTGACGGATCAACTGTGTCTCATCGTCGCTGTAGCCGGCAATATTCAGCCCCACGGACGCAGTGAGAATGTGGTCCTGCTCAAATCCGGGATTCGCACCGGCGAGATTCCGCAGTGTTCGCAGAAGTAGCCCGGAGCACAACAGCAGAGGAAGTGAAAGCGCGATTTGCGCCACCACCAGCCCGCTGAGCAATTTCCGGTTGCGTGAGCCGCCGGAGATACTTGCAGACTCTGCCTTCAGTACCTCAATGGCCGGCGCGTGAGATGAACGCCAGGCGGGGAGCGCGCCGCATAGCATACCGGCCAATAGAGAGAACACTGCAATCCCAATCACCACCTTATGGTCCATGTTCCCGTTCAGTACGAGGGGAATTGCATTCGCTGGAAAGAACCATGCGAATGTCTTCGATGTCCACGATGTCAATCCAAGGGCCACGACTCCTGCGACGATGGAAAGCACAGCGCCCTCCAGCATCATCTGCCGCACCAGTTGTATGCGATTGGCCCCGAGCGACTGCCGGATCGCAAGTTCACGCCGCCGCGATACAAACCGCACCAGCGTGAGCGTAGCCACGTTCGCGCTGGTCAGCAACAGCACCAAACCGGCGAAGGCCAGTAGAATGGGCAGTGTCGCCGCCATATATCCGTTAGCGCCGAATGGCGAACGCCACATGGGATCGAGCGTGATCCGGTTATCGCCGAGATGCTGGTCCGGATACGCCGTCACAATATGGTGCATCAGGGTGTCGAGATCCTGGGCTGCCTGGCCACGGCTCACGCCGGGCCGCAATCTTCCTATTACGTTCAGCCAGACCGCACCACCACTGCGATGCGTCATCCGCCACTCATCCGTCCCGAGGGGGTCGAGCGTTACCCACAGATCTTCACGGATTCCGGGCATTGCTCCGACAACCCCCTCCGGAGCCACACCGATCACCGTCACAGGATGCCGGGCAACCTCGATCGACTTGCCCACAATTGCCGGGTCTTCGGCATAACGCGTCTTCCAGAGCGAGTAACCCAGGACCACGTTGGGAACTGCACGTGACTCCTCTTCAGGCAGAAAGAAACGCCCCAGCAACGGCTTGATGCCGAGCACATCGAAATAGTTCGCCGATACGTTGGCAATATAGACACGCTCCGGCTGTGCATTGCCGGTCAGAGCGATCCAATCGTGATGGTAGGCAAGGATTCCGGCGAAGGTGTGGTTCTGCTCGCGCAGATCGCGATAGTCGAGATACGAGAGGGGCGGAGTCGGGGAGAAGTTCCGTTCCCCCCTCTGCAGGCTAACAAGATCGCCCGTGTCCCGCGCGCCAGGAATCGGACGCAACATTGTGCCGTCGATCCAACTGAATACGGTGCTGTTGGCGCAGATAGCTACTGCCAGCATCGCCGTCGCGGTGATCGAAAAGCCGGAGCTCTTGCGCAGTTGCCGTAATGCGTAACGGACATCCCGGCCTAGTTGTTCAAGCCACGCTTGGCCCCACATGTCGCGCGTCACATCTTGCACCAGAGGAATATTTCCGAATTCCCGCGCCGCCGCTTGTCGCGCCGTCTCTGCCGTCTCGCCTCGCGAAACTCGATCTGCAATCGCCATCCGCAGGTGAGCATCGATCTCTTCCTGCAATTCGCGCTTGCGCCGCTGAAAACCGAAGCTCGGGAACCACTTCATGACTCACTCTCCTCCGGCTGGACGTACATCACCGACCCAATCGCTTCGACAATCCGCTCCCATCGGCCCAGATCAGAGGCCAACTGCTTTTTCCCCTTGGCCGTGATTCGATAGTATCGGGCTTTTTGCTTGCTCTCTGACTGCTTCCATTCAGACTGCACCCAGCTCTGACGCTCCAATCGATGGAGAGCCGGATACAGTGATCCGGTCTCCACCTGAAGCACATCTCCGGATCGCAAACGTAACGCCTGGACAATGCCATATCCATGCTGCGGTCCCCATTGCAGCGTTTGAAGAATGAGCATGTCGAGTGTTCCCTGCAACAGCTCAATCCGGTTCTTATACTGGTCTTTTTCGCTCATAGATGTAGACACGCTACTCCCAATGGAGGTAGATTGTCTACTTCGTTTTGTGTAGCCCAGCGAGCAGCCTTGCCCACTCAGCAGATAAAAGTACGTCAGTTCTCAGGACGAAAATTGGTGATTCTGCATTGGCGCTAAATCACCAATGCGCTCATTACGCGGTTCCGGACGTGTCACCGCCCAACCGGAAGTTACCCCAAAACGGGTATCAATGTCCGGGTTGGCGACGACTCGGGAGTTAGTCGCGCTTCGCAAACTCGATTGGCTTAGATCATCTACGGTGCAACGTCAAGGCTGATTGCGTCACGGATTTCGAAGGAGGCAAGTGCGGTCCGGGTTTTGTGCCAGGCAGCTTCGATGTCTTCGCGGTCCATCTTCACCAAGGGTCTGGTGTTCGCCGTTTCCCAAACGGCAGCGGCCTGCTCTACCAGGGCATTGCGATCATCTGCTCCTTGCAGCTTCGGCGCGAGTCGTCCGATGGTCGAAAGCAGACGAATGAGGACTGCAGGATTGTCTGCGGCCGCCTGACGGATCTGATCGAACGCCTGTTTAACCAGACGCGGAAGGAGCAAGGGACGGACCTGCAGACGCAGCTTTCCGTTCGTATCGAACCAACGTCCGGTACACTGCGGCGCCCCGGCCAGAATCGTCAGGGCCTCTCCGAGCAGGTCCACGGAGGCAATGCCGGTGAAGGTGTCGTTGACTGCTGGACTGAGGGCACGAATCGCAATCTCGACGATCTGAGCGACACCGAACTCAAGATCCTGGGAGAGGAAGCGGTGACGTCCCATGGTGATGCTGCGCAAAACCAGGGGAGCCAGAGATGCCTGTGTAGATGCGGGCGAGACAGAGGCTAGAGTCTCACCCTGGAGCACGAATTGCCCGGGCCTGAAGGGGACCGAAATCAGCGCACCTGCTTTGGCCGCAGCGCTCACTAGTTTCTGATGATGGATTTCCTGCAGGTAGCCGCTTGTAAGGCTCAGGATAGGCGCGTTGTCGCTCATGGTCCGATGGGCGTCAGAGGCGTCCACCTGCTGCAGGTCGCGCTCACACCTGCTGTGCGGAGCGGCGAGTTCTACTGCGTGGCGAAGGTCGTCGACGATCCGTCCGATGGCATCAGGGTTCTGAATCAAGACGGCAACGCGGTGACTGTAAAAGACGAGAAAGCCGAAGGCCGCGAGGACCAGGAACCAACTTGTGATGAGCGACACCTGTGGGATGAACGAGGTGTGCTCATCCTTGTGGGTGACTAGGAAGACCAGGAACACATAGATGAACGTCCCCATGAAGAGGCCGATACACACTTGTGTCACCCAGTCCTGCACAAAGCGATACAGCAGACGCGGACCGAACAGATTGGCCACCATGGACAACACCAGCAGCGCCACGGAAAAGATGAGCGCCAGGACAGTGCTCACGCATCCCATCATCGCGCTTAGAATTGCCCGGGCATCGTCGATGCCGCCCATGGTGAACCAATCGGGAAGGTGAATCACGTGATAGGCCGCAAGCATGTCCGGCGTTATCGTAATCGCGAACAGGACCAAGGCCGCCAGAGACATTTTGAGCGGTACTATCCACAAATTGACATTTTGGCGCGAGGAAGTGAGGCGAAAAACGGTCATGAGGCTGCTCCTGTGGAATGGCAGTTCTGAGTTGAACGCCGGCTGACGCGCTACGACCAGTCGAGCCACCAAGTCTATATGTACATCTTCCTGAGGTCAGGATGGCAAGTCCAGTTTCTTGAGCCCGATCTGAAGCCTCCCTTCTGAGGAAGTTCCCATTTGCCGATTCCGAGAAGATTAGGGAACTGGCCAGGCACGGGGAGGCTTGGGAACCTCTGAAGCCAAGCAAATCCTGGAACATGCGATTGAGACAGGCAGGCGTGGTGTCTATCTGAGGCTGACCTCGGAGCAGTACACAAGGCTGAAAAGGCCCTGAAGCTGCTGGGTCTCGTAGGCCCGACTGGGAGCCCATCCTCACCTTTACAAATTCCTTACAACTTCAAATCACATTCTTTACTTCAAATCCCCTCTACTTGAGGTAGGTGGCTCTGAATCTGCCGACACGGGAGGCCACACCATGCGTAATACATCGCTGCTGGCTCACGAACTGCTCCGCCTACGCCTCAAATGCTTCTATAAGGTTCAGCCTTCCTCCCCTTCCCTAGAATCTCCGGCCATGCGCACGCTATCGAAGAAGACTGCCAGAAACCTCCACGCACTGGTTCTTCGCGCCTTCGGAAATTTGGGCCAACAGCGAAGTAATGAAGGGCCGAGGATGAAATTTGGGGACAGGGTCCGAGTAAAATGTACGGCGATACAGTATCCAGGAAGGTGTGGGATTGTGCTCGCTGACAGTGCGCCTGGCAGGTTGGTCAAGGTGGAATTTGAGGACGAAGCTATTGCGCATTTGTTTACTGAGGATGAGCTAGAGCCCCTGCGAGACGCGGCGCGCCATTTGGTTCAAGCATCCTGAAGTGATTTCCGTGTGGACGGGCAACTCGCTTTTCGGGTCTCAATTCGGTCGCAGCCAATAAGGTGCCGGGAGCAAGGTCCCTTTCCGTGGTATTTAGGGAGTCTTCTGGATCCGAAGTTTCCGCAAAGCAGTAATTGTGTCCCCCTAAACGGTTGCGCGGGGAATGCCCGGCGGGACGGATGCGCTCTCTGGCCGGCGCATCGATCCCGTGCAGACGATGCCGCTGTCCGAGAGATTCAAATAGGAAGTGGCTACTGCCGGGTAAGCGGTCATCCGCTCGGAGTAACACCGAGATATCGCAGCGCATTGGAGAAGCCGACTCGAACGAAGCCGCTGCGGCGTGGTCTTCCAAAACGAACGCGACTCTGGAAAACCAGAGTGAACCGTCAGGCGTTCAAGCCGGTAAAATCGACTCCAGCGTTTCTTACCAACTTCTTTATGCATGTTGTGAAACACTAACCAGGTTCGCATTGGCAAAAGCTTGCGACCGGCATCGCCATGAATCTGTACAGTGCGGCTCAATCCCTCCTTTTCGTGGTAATCATCACCGTTTGCGTTCGGCCTCTGGGTGGATATATGCACCGGGTCTTTGCCCGGCGAAAAACTGCGCTGGATCGATTATGCGTTCCAGCGGAGCGATGGATATATCGCATCGCGGGAGTCGATCCAACGATTGAAATGGATGCCGGACAATATTTGATTTCCTTCATTGTCTTTACTTCGGTCGGCACACTTCTCCTATACGCCATCCTCCGGTTGCAACGCTTCCTTCCCTGGTTTTTCTCGCAATATCAAACGACGCCGCTAACTCCTGACCTGTCTTTCAATACAGCGATCAGTTTTTCAACGACCACCACATGGCAGGCTTACGCAGGCGAAAACACCATGAGCTATTTCAGCCAGATGGTGGGTCTCTGCACGCAGAATTTTCTTGCCGCGGCCGCTGGATTGGCCGTGGGCATCGCCTTTATACGCGGGCTGGCGCGAGAATCCTGCGCAACCCTAGGGAATTTCTGGGTCGATCTGACCCGTAGCCTGCTTTGGGTTCTGCTGCCTGGTGCGCTCATCGGATCGCTGTTGCTCGTGTGGCAGGGTGTTCCTATGAACTTCCATCATTACGTGGTTGCCTCGACGCTTGAAGGAACCCCCCAGGTTATCCCGCAGGGCCCGGTCGCTGCGCTGGAAATCATCAAGAACCTGGGCACAAACGGCGGAGGCTTCTTCAATGCCAATGGCGCTCATCCGTATGAGAACCCGACACCGCTCTCGAATTTCCTGGAGCTGCTATCAATCGTTCTGCTGCCCGCAGCCTTGACAAACACGTTTGGCAGAATGGTCCGCAATCGACGCCAGGGATGGCTCCTCTACTGGGTGATGCTCTTTCTGTTTATCGCCGGATTGTGTGCCTTGCATTTGAGCGAACGGCGTGTCAACCCGCTCATTCATGGCATTGATTCCCGGTCAAGCTGGCTTCGGTCCGGTGGCAGCATGGAAGGCAAGGAAGTACGATTCGGGATCGGCGGCACGGCCCTGGCCGGCGTTGTCACCTCTAACACTGGGACGGGATCGACGAACGCAGCGGATGACAGTTTCACTTCCCTCGGCGGCCTGGTTCTGTCAATCAATCTTCTCCTCGGGGAGGTAATCTTTGGAGGTCTCGGCACCGGGATCTTCAGCATGATCATGACCGCTGCCATCGCCGTGTTTCTTGCTGGACTCATGACCGGACACACGCCCGAATACCTGGGCAAGCACATTGGGCCGAACGAAAACAAGATGATCGTGCTGTACGCGCTCACCGGCCCGGTCACAATCCTGATTCTGACCGCTATTGCCATTTCCACAAAAGCCGGACTGGCCGGGCTTACCACTAACACCGGCCCGCATGGACTCACTGAGATCCTCTTCGGCTTTGCTTCTTCCTTCGCCAACAACGGCCAGGCATTCGCGGGCCTCAGCGCCAATTTCTTCTTCTACAACATCACCACGGTAGTCGCCATGATGGCAGGACGATTTGCCCTGGCAATTCCAGCGCTCATGTTTGCCGGCATGCTCGCACGGCAAAAGGAAAGACCTCAATCACGGGGAACTCTGCGAACTGATACATTCACATTCGGCGCATTGTTAACAACATTCCTGGTCATTGTCACGGCATTGAGCTACCTCCCTGTGTTGACGCTTGGCCCAGTTCTGGAGCACTTGATGTTCAAGATTTAGTGGAGTGCTCCGAACGACCAAGAAGCATCGCTGAGATCGATTACACTCGGGGTATCGAACCCATGCAAGAAGCGGCGCAAAATCTCCTCCTGGTTCTCGAGACGCTCCTCCCCATCGTGGAGGGCTATTGTCTAAGGAGTAATTTCCGAGTAGGCGACAAACCGGACCGGAACTCACATCAACGCGGGTGCAAAAGCAACCAAGCCAGATAAATGCCAAGGGCGCTGTCGACGAGGCATAGGCACGCTGCGCTGAGGAAGATGTCCCCGCTGATGTAATGAGTCGCATGCGGGGTTGTCACCGTGAATCCCTGTTGAGATGGAAACCAATGCAACAAGGCAGCACTCGCCAAAATGACAGCTAGATTGAATAGCAGGCAGCATACAAGTGTCGTGCGCATCCGGGAAACTCCTCGAAACATATTATCCGCTCGCCTGACGAGGATTTCTTTCCCGTTGGCGGTCCTTTCCCACCATGGAAAGTGATCGTAGGGTCGGTACCGAGAAACAGGCCCCTGCTTTAGGAATCAGTCAAACCTCCGTAACAAGATCTCCGTTGGTGACCGCCAATCCGGACGGAACTCGAAAATGGGGTTATGTACGGATTGGCGACCATCCCGAAACTACCGGAGAAACAGTATTGCTCCAGCGGGCTGAACTGTTCGGTCGTAGGCAGGCTTTCAACCAGGATCAATGTTCTGATTGAGGTGAAAGAAATTGGCTGGATCGTACCTCTTCTTGATCTGGACGAGACGCTCGTAGTTCGGTCCGAAAACACTTTTTGCAGCCCGCGGCCCGCTTGAGGCCATGTAATTGGCATAGATGCGCCCGCCGGTGTAGGGCTGCAGGAGCCTGAATGTCTCGTGTACCCAGGGCATGCACCTGGAAGCATCTGTGGGACTCTTCCACTCGGTCCAGAAGCCGAGCTGTACGGCGCCTGGCTTGCGCAGCGAGAATGCCGTTGCATTTTCCGGGACCCGGCACACTTGCCCATGCATGTAGTGATCGAAATTAAAAGCCGTTTCGCAGGTAGGCGGTCGCTGTGCGAATCGATCGACGATCAGGTCGATAACTTCATCGGAAACGCGCTCAACGTACGTTGCTTTGACGAATTGGAATTTCCAGGACCTTTCCCAGTCACCCATCGCATACAAGTCTGCATACGCTCGCCGCTTTAACGAGTCGTGATCGGGTGGGCTGATCTTTCGGAATTGGGTGAGCAGGTTCTCGCCTCTGTCTAGATTGCCAGAGTAGACAAACTCCACAGAGAACTGCCCGTCGCGATCGGTCCTCAGCTGGCACTCAGCCTGCAGCTCGTCGGGGGCTGCCGACATCAAGTCACGAAACGCCCGGAACATGTCACGGGCCATTTTGACGGGGTAGATGAAGCTTCCTGCGAGCACTTCGCTGACCGGATGCAGCCGATATTGAAACTGGGTGGCCACTCCGAAGTTTCCACCGCCGCCACGGATCGCCCAAATGAGATCGGGATCGCGACTGTCGTCGACATCCAAGACCTTTGCATCCGCGGTGATCAGCCGGGCTGCCAGGAGGTTATCGCAGGTTGCTCCGTGCAGACCGGAAAGCCAGCCCAAGCCACCGCCCAAGGCGAGTCCCGCGCCGACGGTGGGGCACTCACCGAGCACGGGCGCGAGTCCAAAGCGGGCAGTCGACGCAAGGATCTCCCCGGCGTTGTTCCCCGTGCTCACCAGCGCTGTTTTGCTGGCGGGATCGACTGTGACACTCTTCATGGGCGAGAGGTCAATCACAATTCCGCGATCACAGGTTCCCCATCCAAGAAAGCTGTGGTTACCGGAACGAACAGCAATCTCGAGCTCATGCTCGTGAGCGAAATCGATGGATCGCAGAATGTCCTGCTCGGTCTTGCATCGAGCGATCATCGCCGGCCGCTTGTCGGTTTCCGGATTTTGCGAGGAGACTGCGCGTGTTGTGTCATAGTCAGGATCATCGGGCAGGATCAAGCGCCCGCTCAGCTTGCTCTGGAGACGGTCAATGGATGCAGGGTCAATTCCCGAGCGCAAGCCTGCGAGCCATGTTCCACGCCCTGCGCCAAGGACGAAAGCCCCTGCCAACAGCGTGGATCGCGTGACAAAAACGCGCCTGCTCTGCATGGTTCTCCTCGTGTGCATGATTATGGGATTCGCTTCTTGTCCACACTGGATGCGTTCAACTGTGTCATCAAGCCTTGAACATCCGGCATCCCCCACTGCTCGACGATCTTTCCGCCTGCCAAACGAAAGATATGAAATTCTTCGATAGTGATCTTCTTTCTGGTTGGCGCGATACCCGCGAACTCACCCAGCTGTGTTCCTGTAGACGTGATTCGTATGACTACCCTGTCGCTCTCGGCGATGATGTCCTCGACCTTCTCATGCCAGTCGGGGAACGAGGTTCGATGGCTCAGAACGGCACTCTTGATGCCATTGAGTCCAGTCCACTCGATTCCACCGACAAAGTGACAGACGAAGTCAGGTGAATACAACTCGTCTGCCACAGTGAGGTTGCCCTTACTCCATAGTTCGGCTTCAGAGCGAAGAACCACAGCCTTGTTTGCGGACAACGCTTGCGCCTGAACAATTGAGCAGCAGAGAAGGCAGACGACGAATAGTGTGATCAGCCCAAAGGCACGCACCTTCATAGATAGGGGGCTTGAAATGCGATCTCCTTCCTCAAACTGGATCGCCGAAATTATAGCGTTATCCGTGGCCGCAGCATCCACCCACTGCCGCCAAATCAACACGAGGGTGAGTTTTAGCGAGTGTGTCCAATGCTGGCCCTCGGGTTCCGGTCGGGTGACCGCCCACCCGGAAGTTACCCCAAAGCCGGTGTAATGTCCGGGTTGGCGACAATCCTCCCGGAACCTGGGAATGAGCCGGTCAATGCGTGCTTTGCCCTGTTAGCACCAATCGAAAGCGTGAGGCCGGTTGGCTTTTGCTGTTGCGGTAGTACGAGGAAGGCACGGATGTCCGCTGCCAAGATCGCTTGCTGCGAGACGCGGTTTATTTGAGCGGGCGTGAGCCTGCGATGAGTATGTCTACCAGTCTCCGGGCGCTTTGCTGCCAGTCAGCGCCGGAGCCCACATGCGAGACGCCGATCAGCGCTCGAAGCAGGTCGTATGCATCCAGGTCTCTTCGCAGATCGCCACTCCTCTTAGCCCGCTTCACCAGCCCATCGATCGCGGCCTGGATCATGGTGCGTGAACCTTCATGAAGCCTGGACGCGCCTCCGGCAATGGTATTGAGAGCGGGCGCAATGATGTGCTTTGCCGCAATGTAATCGACCAGCAGCAGCATCCAGGCTCGAAGCGCTTCGAGAGGGGACATGGTCGCGGCGAAACGGGCCGCGGCCGCCGCGAGTTTCTCCACTTCATTCCGGTAAACACCTTCGATCAGCTCATCGCGCGTAGGAAAATGGCGATAGAGGGTACCTACGCCAACACCCGCCTGCTTCGCGATCTCCTCCAGGCTGGCATTGGCGCCTTGCCGGGTAAAGACTCCCTTCGCAACTTCAAGAATGCGCTCGCGGTTGCGCAGCGCGTCTGAGCGCGGTTTCCGGGTGGTCGTCGAACGCTTCTTGGTCATCTGCAAAATTCTTGCAACCGGAGGCTGCCTCCGATTATCTATTCATACGGAGGATGCCTCCGTTTTAGTCGAGGCCGCATCCTTTCGTCAATCCTAGCTCGAATGAGGTCAGGGAGACACATATGCGGGTATTCGTTACCGGCGCTACCGGATTCATCGGTTCCGCCGTCGTGAAAGAACTCATTGGTGCGGGCCACCAGGTCCTCGGGATGGCGCGGTCGGATGCGGGCGCAAAGTCGCTTGAAGCCGCCGGCGCCCAAGCGCATCGAGCCGATCTGGAGGACCTGGAAAGCCTGCGCAGCGGAGCAGTCGCGTCTGATGCGGTCATCCACACCGCCTTCCGGCACGACTGGTCGAGGTTTGCAGAGAGCTGCGCATTGGACAAGCGCGCCATTGACGCCATCGGCGCCGTGCTCCAGGGCTCCAGCCGTCCGTTCATCGTTAGTTCCGGAGTCGGAGTGGCTCAGGGCCGTGCCGCGACCGAGGACGATCCACCGCTTCCTTCTTCTCCATCCCTTCCTCGGGTATCAGAGGTGACTGCTGTCGCGCTGATGGAGCGTGGAGTTCACGCCTCGGTGCTGCGCCTGCCGCAGGTCCACGACACCGTAAAGCAAGGCCTGGTCACACCGCTGATTGCGGTGGCTCGCGCTAAGGGAGTCTCGGCGTACATTGGCGATGGTCACAACCGTTGGCCTGCAGCGCATGTTTCGGATGTCGCCCGGCTCTACCGGCTTGCCCTGGAGAAAGGCACAGCGGGAGCCCGTTACCACGCCGTCGCCGAAGAGGGTGTCCGGCTCAAAGACATCGCTGCCGCTATCGGCCGCGGCCTGAACGTGCCCGTCACTTCTATCTCGCAGGAACAGGCCCAGGAACATTTCGGCTTCCTCGGGTTCTTCGCGGGGAGGGACCCTCTGACCTCCAGTGCGCAGACCCGCGCAAAGCTCGGATGGAATCCCACAGGCCCCTCCCTTCTCACCGATCTCGGGAACATGCGCTATTCCGAGGTCTGAACTTAACCCCACCATCACGGAGGAATCGAAATGCAAAAGACATGGTTCATCACGGGGGCCTCGCGCGGGTTCGGCCGCATCTGGGCTGAGGCTGCTCTTAAACGCGGGGATCGGGTCACAGCGACCGCCCGCAAACTGGCAGACTTAAGCCGATCTCGCGGAGCGTTTTGGCGACACGATGCTGCCCCTTGCCCTCGACGTCACGGACTCCGCGCAGGTGGAGCAGGCAGTTCATCAGGCATACGCGCACTTCGGCCGGCTGGACGTTCTTGTCAACAATGCCGGCGCGAGCCTGTTCGCGGCTACAGAGGAAGCGAGCGATGAGCAGATCCGCGGCCTCTTCGATGCGAACTACTTCGGCATGGTCCGAGTGCTCCGAGCAGCTCTGCCTTTGTTGCGGAAACAAGGGAGCGGTCGCATTCTCGGTGTCTCGAGCGGGCTGGGGATAACGGCATTGCCGCTCATCGGCTTCTATTGCGCTACGAAATGGGCCGTCGAAGCGCTCCACGAATCCCTCGCGCAGGAGGTGAGGGCGTTCGGGTTGAAGGTGACACTTGTTGAACCCGGAGCCTACGCAACCGACTTCGGAAGATCCGCACAGATCGCGGATGCGTTGGAACCATACGCGGAATTCCGTAAGCAGTTCCTGACGCACCTGGCGAATGTTGAACGCGGCGATCCGGAGGCGACGGCAGAAGCCATCCTGAAGCTCGTGGACGCGGAAAATCCGCCGCTGCGACTTGGCCTGGGCACTTCTATCCTGCCCAGGGCCCGCGCCGCATATGCGGAGCGGCTGGAGACGTGGGAAGCGTGGGAGGACGTGTCGAATGCGGCGATGGGCGAGCCGAAGAAATCGAATGCGGCGTGGATTGAGCAACTGGCCCATGGAACTCCGGTTCAGGAATAAGGACGGGATCTATACCTTCCATCAGCGAAGCAGATGAAAGGATGAAGGCAGGGGAAAGCTCCCGTCAAATGACAATCGCGAAGAAGATTGCGTTGGTAACTGGCGGGAACATCCACAATTAAGAACGAGAAACGCCGCTTCCATCTCGCACCCTGCCAGTTTGACGGGACAAGTCTACAAGCGCCCTGGCGCTCCGGCATACTGGTAAGAATGACAGCTCTTACGAGAAAGTCGCGTGAGACGGGTGCTTGGCGGGAAACATTCTCAACTCCTCCGAGCGGGGCCATTAGGTGACTAGAAGGTGAATCACCTTTCTCAGGCACTTCGTTCGAGGACACGGTTACCAAACCTCGCTACAGCTCTTCGAGAACGACAAATTGTGCCACGAATTCCGCACATAACCCAAAGTCAACCGCCGCCTTGTCGCAAGCGGGTGTCGAAGACCATGACATCGGCATTCATCTCTTGTTGTTGCAGTCCCGGCTAGGATCGGCGAATAATGGCTCCTGCCTTGCCCGCGCAGATCGGGTGTCCTATATTGGGCGAACGCGATGGAGGGATCGATGACAAAGGAACAGCGCAGACTGGATGAAGCCCGTACGAAGGAAACCGCGTGGAAGAAATGGGGGCCCTATCTGAGTGAACGGCAATGGGGGACCGTACGGGAAGACTACAGCGAGGATGGGAACGCCTGGAATTACTTCACTCACGATCAGGCGAGGTCGCGCGCCTATCGCTGGGGTGAGGACGGTCTGGCAGGTATTTCCGATGATCACCAGAGACTCTGTTTCGCCCTTGCTCTCTGGAACGGGCGAGACCCGATTCTGAAGGAACGGCTGTTTGGCCTAACGAACAGCGAAGGCAATCACGGCGAAGACGTCAAGGAGTACTACTTCTATCTCGACAGCACGCCTACGCACTCCTACATGAAGTATCTCTATAAGTACCCGCAAGCGGCGTATCCGTATGACGATCTGATCGAGACAAACCGCCGGCGCGGCCGCTCGGCACTGGAGTATGAGTTGCTCGACACCGGCATCTTCAGCGAGGACCGTTACTTCGACGTTTTTGTGGAATACGCCAAGGCTGGAGCGGAAGACCTGGGGATACGAATCAGCGTTGCCAACCGAGGACCTAAATCGGCCACGCTGCATCTGTTGCCGACACTCTGGTTCCGCAATACCTGGTCGTGGGAGGAAGGCGCCGCCAAACCCGTACTGGAAGGCCGGCAGTTGGAAACCGTGAGCGTCATCTCGGCTCGTCTTGCTGGTCCTCTCGCCCAGGAATCATTCCCAGGCTACAGCCTCTACTGTGAGGGAGGGCCGCCTCTGCTGTTCACCGAGAACGAGACCAACAATGCGAGGCTATTCGGTGGCAAAAACGCTTCTGCTTACGTCAAGGACGGCATCAATGACTTCGTTGTGAGCGGCAATGCTCGGGCAGTGAACCCGACCAATCAAGGGACCAAGGCGAGTCCGCATTACATCCTGAACATTGGGCCTGGTGAAACCCGGGTTGTACGTCTGCGGTTAGCGCAGGCCGTTCCCGGCACGTCCGAGAGCCCCTTTAAGGATTTCGACGAGACCTTCACCGAGCGCACGAAGGAGGCGGACGAATTCTACGACGACATCATGCCGCCCTCAGTGAGAGCCGATCCGGATCGCGCACTTGTGATGCGACAGGCGCTGGCCGGTCTGCTCTGGAGCAAGCAGTATTTCTACTACGACCTCAACAAGTGGCTGAAGGAACACCATGTTGGACCTTGGTCATCGCCCGAAGTGCGCGCGAAGGTGCGCAACAGCGGATGGTTTCACATGGACAATGACGACATCATCTCGATGCCGGATAAGTGGGAATACCCGTGGTATGCGGCGTGGGACCTGGCGTTTCATATGCTGGCCTTTCAGGTAGTCGACTCGGATTTTGCGAAGTCGCAACTCGACCTGATACTCCGCAACGATTATCTTCATCCCAACGGGCAGATGCCGGCCTATGAGTGGAACTTCAGCGACGTCAATCCGCCGGTACACGCGTATGCCACCATGCAGATTTACCTGACTGACAAGGAGCGAAACAACGGTAAGGGGGACATGCAGTTTCTGGTCTACGCATTCTCCAAACTCCTGGTCAACTTCACGTGGTGGCTCAACCGCAAAGACCGCTCGGGAAACAACGTGTTCGAAGGTGGTTTCCTGGGTCTGGACAATATAGGGGTGTTCGACCGCAGCGCGCCGCTGCCCACAGGCGGGTATCTGGAACAGGCTGACGGGACCGCGTGGATGGTGTTCTTCAGCCAGCAGATGCTGCGTATCGCGGTGGAACTCGCGAAGTCTTATCCGCCCTTTGAAGAATTCGTCGTCAAGTTTTTCGAGCACACGATGTGGATCGCCGGGGCTATGGACCGGATGGGCGAAGGTCATGACCAGATGTGGGACGAGGAGGATGGTTTCTTCTACGACGTGCTTCGTCTGCCCGATGGCCACGCTCTTCGTTTGAAGGTGCGGTCCATGGTCGGTCTTTTACCGCTGGCGGCGGTCGCGATCTTCGAGGAAGGCACGCTCGAAAATATGCCGATAGCCAGGAAACACATCCAGGAGTTTATGGAGCGCCACCCCGAACTCGCAGCGAACCTTCACATGCCGTCCACGCCGGGTTTGGCGGGCAGACGATTGCTGGCCACCGTGAACGAGGAGAAGCTACGCCGCATCCTCGCGAGAATGCTCGACGAGAACGAGTTCTTCGGGCCGCATGGTATCCGCGCGTTGTCGCGCTATCACCTCGATCACCCCTTTGTTTTCGGCCTCGGCGGCCAGGAGTATCGCGTTTCTTATCTGCCGGGCGACTCGGACAGCGGTATGTTCGGCGGGAATTCCAACTGGAGGGGACCGGTCTGGATGCCGGTCAACTTCCTGCTCTATATCGCCCTTCTGCGGCTCAGCGCCTACTACGGCGATACGTTCAAGGTGGAATGCCCGACCGGCTCGGGAAACACCTGACTTTATTCGAGGTGGCGCACGAGCTGGCAGAGCGCCTAATCGGAACATTTGTTCGGGACGGCTCGGGGCGCCGGCCGGTGTTTGGCGGCGCCCAGAAATTCCAAACCGACCCGCATTGGCGAGACGGCATCCTTTTCTACGAATACTTCCATGGCGACAACGGCGCTGGCATCGGCGCCAGTCACCAAACGGGATGGACGGGCTGCATTGCGCGGATGATTCAGACAAACGGAGCCTTTACCGCCGAAAAGCTCGGCGAGCGGGATCTCGAGCGCCTTGCGATCAAAATGGGCAGGGGGCACGGCGTTTAAGGCAAGTCTCTTCGGACTGTAAAACCAGTCTCGTAGGCACCCATGATTCCACTCCTCCTCACCGGTAATCTCGCTTAGGGAGGTCCTCAAGCTGCTTCTCGAAGCTGGAAGTTGGCAGGCCTCGCTCAGATTTGCACCGCGAAACGCCGCCGCGTTGACGAAAAGCATTCCCGTAGAGACCTCTGCCTTTCGACGGCAATTGCGTTCGCCCGCACGGCGACCCTGTTAATTCTGACGGTAGAGCAGCGGCGGAGTACAGCGCCTTACGATCTAAGTCACGCCGCGCCACGTCAGGAGTGGCGAATTGAAAGGCGTTCTTGTTGGCGGCGGAACTCTTCCGCCTCAGTCATTTCCCTCTCGGGCTGAGCAAAGAGGGTGAAGACCGGGCACCTTGCCGACCGGATAACATCGTAGGCGAGCCCATAGTTGTGCGCTTTGCCCGCCTGGTCCACTCTATGGACGCCCATCACGATGAAGTCCACGTGCTTTTCCGTGGAGACGGCGACAATGACATCTGCAGGACGTCCCGTGCGTGTGATGGATTCAGTTACAACTGACGAGTCTTTAAGACCCTTTACGAACGTTTGGAATTCTTCCTGGTGTCCGGCGTGCTGCTTTGCATCGACTTCAGTCTCATCCACGTGCAGAAGCAACAGACGTCCAGCAAGATGCTTGGTCAGAGATTCGGTATATGCCAGAGCAACACGCGAAATCCTGGAGAAATCCGTAGGGAAGAGAACGCTTCGCATATGTGTGCCTTCACACGCATCTTGCCGGACATATTTACCGACAGTCAGAACCGGACAAGGCACGGTGTGCAGCAGCGCCTCGGCAACCAATCCCAATCCTTCACCATCCTTGTAATCTTTGCCGCACAATCCGATCACCAGAAGATCGGCATCGCGCTCGCGAATCAGAGCAGCAATTGTCTCTGGAATCGTACCCGCCCGCACAATCGTCGCGTAGCGCACAACGTCGTAGGACAGCCCCACAGCGATCTTCCGAAGCGCCTCTTCTGCGGAGTCCATTAGCTGGGGGTAGCTCGATTTAGGTTGCTCCATCCCCGGCGTATAGCGCCTGTCGTCAATGACATGCACAAGCAATATCTTGGCAGAAAAGCACCTCGCCAATTGTTTGGCATAGTTCAACGCGCCAAGCGATGCCTCGGAAAAGTCAATGGCAACCATGATTGTCTTCATAGTGAATTCCGAATTTTCACGCATAACGCACCTTCTTCGTTGCTGAAGCGGCATGGCGCTGAAGCCCAGTAGCCGGTGCCGCGTTCCAAACCCGACTCTATGCCTGGCACGCCGTTCTGCCGGTGATGGCCGTCACATCGTGACGGCCATCCAGCCGATCGCTCCGTTGGCTCTGGTCTCGGAGACAGCCGATAGCGACGGCAAAGTCCAAGTTGGTAACTTGGCCGCGCAATGTTCGTGGATCACAGGCAATCCGGAACGGATCCTCCGTAGTGCCTGAAAAGTCGTTTCACGGGAACTATTGCTCTGCGCTTTGCTGCGGGTATCAACCCGGATGCCGGTCGAGCAAAATAGACCATCCTACGCCGCTGGTGTCCGACTGCTTCATCTGCTTGGCGAAGTTGTTTGAAGGGGCAGCCCCGACGAGAGCTGCTCCTTCCATTACGGCTTGCCGTTAGTCGCTGGTGAGCTTGCTGTGCAACATTTCCTTGGGTATCGTGCGTTGTAGGTGCATTCGCGTTGTTCTTGTCGAAGGTGTACATAATGCTGACTCCTTCGATGGGTGCCTGCTCGATGCCATCCACGTAGTCCGGCTGTGCAACTCCTGTAGCTTCAAGGATCGTTGGCACGATGTCGATCACATGATGGAATTGATTGCGAATACCCCCCTTGTCCGTGATACGGTTCGGCCACGCAACCGCCATACCCTGGCGAACACCGCCGAGGTGCGAAGCGATCTGCTTGGTCCATGAAAACGGCGTATCGAATGCCCACGCCCACGGCACGGCCATGTGATTGTAGGTCTTATCCGTGCCCCACACGTCGTAGAAGTATTTGAGTTGGTCTTCGACGGGCACGTCCACGCCATTGAACATGGCCACTTCGTTGGGTGTGCCTAGGAGCGTCCCTTCGGAACTGGTGCCGTTGTCTCCTTCAATGTAGATGATCAGGGTGTTGTCTAGCTTCCCGAGGTCATCGACGGCCTGGATGACTCTGCCGATCTCGTTGTCGGTGTAGCCCACATAGGCAGCAAAGACTTCAACTTGCCGGATGAACATCTTCTGCTCGTCAGCCGTAAGCTGGTCCCAATGCTTGAGAAGATCATCCGGCCATGGCGTCAGCTTGGCGTCTTGCGGAATCACGCCCAACTTTTTCTGGTTTGCGAAGATCTGCTCGCGCAACTTGTTCCAACCTTGGTCGAATAAGTGCAGGTCGCTAATCTTCTTGATCCACTCCGGCGTCGGGTGGTGCGGCGCGTGGGTACCGCCTGGCACGTAGTAGATGAAGAACGGCTGATCAGGCGAGAGAGCATTGATACGGTTCATGTAAGCGATCGCATCATCCGCCTGTGCTGTCGTCAGGTTCCAACCTGGCTTATCGAGGAACGGATAGATCTGCGTCGTGTTGCGGAACAGATTCGGCTCCCACTGGTTGGCGTCGCCGCCGACAAACCCGTAGAAGTACTCGAAGCCCATGCCGATTGGCCACTGGTCGAAGGGACCGTCTTGACTGGCCTGGAATGCCGGTGTGTTGTGGTCCTTGCCGAACCAGGAAGTACGATAACCATTGTCCTTCAGGATGCGGCCGATGGTTTCCTTATCTTTGGTGATGATCGAGTCATACCCGGGGAAGCCGGTGGCCTGCTCCGCGATGACCCCGAATCCGACTGAATGGTGGTTCCGCCCGGTGATGAGGGCTGCGCGAGTGGGGGAACACAGTGCGGTGGAGTGAAAGTTCGTATAGCGTAATCCCATATTTGCGACACGGTCCAGGGCCGGTGTGGGGATCACACCGCCGAAAGTACCGGCTACGCCGTAACCGGCATCGTCGGTCATGATCAGCAGGATGTTGGGCGCCCCTTTCGGTGGCACGATGCGCGGTTGCCAGTAGGGCTTTGAGTCCTCTACAGTCTTTCCAATCACGCCGCCGAATTTTCCCGGTGGGGCTGGGAGTTGCTTGCCGTCGATCGTTGTTGTGGCACTGGGTGAACCGAGAGTGCCGGTAGTGGTCGGTTTTTTCGGAGCCATCGTCTTACCCTTCCTTTTTGAGTTCGCTGGTAGGTTGATTTGTGTTGTCGCTGGCGGCTCCAACCCGAGAAGAACGCTTAGCGGCCGAATCCATTGAGCTAGTCCGTAACTTAACCCCTACGCACTGACTGTTCGCTATTTCGCAGCGACGGTCAGAGAACGGTCGCGCAGGCGCTGCTGCCCAGCCTCGTCCATTCCAAGGCCTTCTCGAAGTACCCTCCGATGCCTCCATGTTGGGTCTGTATCTCATCGGCCGCTCTGTCGCCGTACGAAGGTCGAAGTCGTTCCTCAACCCAAGTGCAGCCAGCTTCTTCATGTCATCCGGCGTGATTGGATTCAGCTGGTTAAAGGCGGGCCTGCGCCCTTCGATCCGTGGGCTTATCTGATCTTTCCGTCGGGGTGGGTGAGCCGTCTAAGGCCCATCAAGCACGGAGGAGGGATGAGTCTAAGATCAAGAGCGAGACAACGTAGGCCTAGGCATCGCTCCGGAAGTTCCGAACGGTCAAAACCTAGAATCAGCAAAGAGAGAAGCGACTAGCAACCATACCCGAATCTCGGTCATGCTCTCTAAGGACGCACTAAACATAGGTGTCGAATCATTCCCCGTATACTGTCACAAGTGACAGTAGGCTAGGAGAGGTCGTCACCGCGCGGCGACAAGGCGTTGACCGACCGAACGAATTGGCGGGTCCACTAACTGCGGCTATGTGATGGGAATCACCGCGGTCACACGCTTTCAGAGCGTAGACTGTCGTCAGGGTGGTTAGGTCTCAGTGGCTGACAAGGTTAAGTTCGCAGTCGATGAACATGTCCGGTTTATCGGAACCGACACTGTTTACGTTGTGCAGCGCTACGACAAGAACATTGCCCAATATCAAGTGCAGCGCGGCGACGACAAAGCCAGCCTTGTACGCGTAGCGGAGATTTACCTGGAACGAGCAGATGATAAAGCCGGCAAGTGATTCGGCGCCCCTTCCCGTCGCACGAACTTAGAAGTTGAAGCCTGCGGTGAGCGTCATCGACCGGCCCTGATATGTGTTGCTTGCCCCGTATTCCCACATTGCGCTGTATTCCACATAAAGGGCTTTGAACGGTGCATTAAGGTTGACCAGCAATCCCGCCGCATCCACGCCATATGTCATGCCTCGCGGCCTGGATTCTGCCCCTGATTCCTGGTCGTTTGCCATTGACCGTAGCCACCCGGCCCGAACTGCAGCGACCATCTGCCATTCTTATCCAGAGAGAAGATGTGCGAAATTGAGTAGTCGATGGAATCGTTTTGCCCAGGGTGAACGCCTGTGCCTTTCTGCGTGGTGTTCCATGCGTAGGAGTTAAACACGCTTATTTGAGTGTTCTTGCTCTTCGTCAGATACAGCGTCGTGCCCCCCTGCCACGAATTTGTCCAGAAACCGCTCGAAATGTTATTCGAGGCACCGGGAACAAAGCGGCCCGTGGGTATGGACACGCTGTAACCCGTCTGAACGTCAGCTCGTTTGAAATGCCAACCCAATTGCAAGGGAACAATCCCGGTGTTAGTCAAGCCCGCGCCGGTTTCGGCAGAAGCCGTTTCGACGGAAAAAGGATCGTGTGCAACGAACCGGCCGTTCGACACGGCTATGTCTAGAGAGAATTCCAGGTTCGCTGCCAGGAATTTGAATTTGGGAACGTAGACCAGGGTGTTGTTGTCTATCAGTACGGTTACGGAGTTCTGGATGGGAAGTGTATTACCGTGAGCCCCTTTCAAATCGTCGGAAAACCCGTACCAAAACTGGTTGGAGTAGGAAAGGCCGGGATCGGGCACGGCCCACCATCCGTCAGCGTAGAACCGGGGGAGTAGATACCGCGAACCTGGGTGAAAGCAGGCACCACCATAAGGAACGACGTAAGGAGCGCAGTCGAAATAGACGATAACGCGGTGATGTGGCTCTTCGATGGAATGGGTCCCACCAGTACGCTGTAAGAAAGCGATCCCCTATAAAGTCAAGAGACCGCACGCCACCCTCATACTTGAACGTGGTGGCGATCCCTCGTTGAGAAACGGGGGCCCGTAATTTAGGACGGCGGCGGGTGCGGCTGGACCAACAGTTCGAGGTCGGCCCTCTCCTCGTCGTGAAGCTGCTCGAGTTTCCGCTCGATTTCCTCACGCAATGTTTGCCGTTCCTCCTTTGTAAGACGCCCTCCCTTGAGGTTGTTTTGCGCGGCGAGTTGAGCCTTCTTACGCGCAGATTCAAGTCGCCTCACCAAATCATGTTGCGTAAGCGTCCGAAGTTCCCCTCTAGCGCTAAGCCGTGTTTAGGCCGGAGGCTTGTGTCATGGACCAGGCAGAGGGATTGGTGGCGGAACGCCGTGTTCGCAGATGGCGTTCAGTTGCCGAGAAGCGTCGGATCGTTGAGCTGACGTTGGTGCCGGGCGCGAGCGTGGCGCTGGTGGCGAGAGCTCATGGGGTGAACGCGAACCAGGTATTCAAGTGGCGGCGCGAGTTTGAACGGGGCGAGTTGTCGGAGCGGGTTTCAGCATCTGCGTCTTTGCTTCCGGTAGTGTTAGCTGGCGGAGATAAGCCGCAGACGAACTCTGGGTGCATTCACATCGAGCTTCAGGGCCGTGCGCTGATCAGCATCGAGAGCGGCGCTGATCCAGCCTTGCTACGCACGATTCTGGAGAGCCTGCGCAAGTGATCGAACTTCGTACTGGAACGAAGATATGGATTGCTGCCGGCGTCACAGATATGCGCCGAGGGTTTGATGGTTTGAGTGCTCAGGTACAGACGGTGCTAGAGCAGCAGCCATTCTCCGGTCACGTGTTTGTTTTCCGCGGTCGTAGAGGTGACATCGTAAAACTTCTTTGGTTCGATGGAGACGGCCTATGTCTGTTCGCTAAGCGTCTGGAGAAGGGCCGCTTCATCTGGCCACAAGCTACGGAAGGGATCGTTTCGCTGACCCGTGCGCAGCTCTCGATGTTGCTGGAAGGCATCGACTGGCGCAGCCCGAAGAGAACCTGGACGCCTGAGCTTGCGGTGTGAGTAACAAGAGAGATTCTCCAGTATTCATGCGGGTTTTATGAGATAGACCACAGCCCTGTTCATGCCATACTGCAGTCGTGATTTCTGCTCCATTACCGAATCTCGATACGCTCGATACCGAAGCATTGAAGAAGATGGTGTTCGCGCAGCAGAACCAGCTGCTCGAACAGCAGCAAATGGCTAGCCAGCAGATGGAACAGGCTGGCCGGCAGATTGAACATCTGAAGCTGGTCATCGACAAGTACAAGCGAATGATCTTCGGCTCGAAGAGCGAGAAGCTGAAGGGTGAGTTGGAACAGCTTGAGTTTCAACTGGAAGAACTGGAGACCGAGCAGGCAGCCAGGCAAGCGCAAGAACCACATTCTGCGCGAGCGACGAATAAGTCCCGGCCGCGTGCTCCGCGCAAGCCATTGCCCGAGGATCTTCCGCGTGAAGTCATCACCCATGCTCCTGCGAGCACTTGCTGTCCGGACTGCGGTGGAACCCTGCGCCAGTTTGGCGAAGATGTATCCGAGCAGCTGGAACGCATTCCGGCCAGCTACAAGGTCATTCAACATGTGCGGCCCAAGTTTGCTTGCGGGGCCTGTGAACAGGTGGTCCAGGCGCCTGCCCCGGCGCGGCCGATCGATCAGGGCTTGCCAGGCCCCAATCTGCTGGCGCATGTGCTGGTGTCGAAGTTCGCAGATCACTTGCCGCTGTATCGGCAGTCTGAGATCTATGCTCGGGAAGGAGTGGACCTTAGCCGTTCGACTCTGGCCGGATGGGTAGGCGCGGCCAGTGAGTTGCTCGCGCCGCTGGTTGATCAGATCAGAAGGCACGTCATGGCAGGGGCGAAAATACACGCCGATGATACGCCGGTTCCGGTGCTCGCTCCCGGCAAGGGCAAGACCAAAACGGCCAGGCTGTGGACCTATGTGCGGGACGATCGGCCTGCCGGATATCAGACTGCAGCTGCAGTGTGGTTTGCTTATTCCCAGGATCGCAAGGGCGAACATCCGCGTCAGCATCTGAAGGACTTCCGCGGTGCGCTGCAGGCCGACGCCTACTCAGGCTTCCATCATCTCTATGGCGCAGGCGCCATCTATGAAGTCGCCTGTTGGGCTCACGCCAGGCGTAAGTTCTACGACGTTCACCTGGTCCACGCTTCGCCCACGACCACCGAGGCGATGCTACGTATCGGAGCGCTGTACGGAATCGAGGAAGAAATTCGCGGCATGCCGGCCGAGCATCGCTGCTCGGTACGCCAGGCGCGCGCCCGGCCACTGCTGGACAGTCTCAGGCACTGGATGGAGAAGGCGCTGCGCTCCCTGTCCACCAAGAGCGAAACCGCAGCCGCCATCCGCTATGCGCTTTCCCACTGGCGTGCTTTGACCCGCTACGTCGATGATGGCCTGCTGGAGATTGATAACAGCGCGGCGGAACGGTCCCTTCGCGCCGTCGTACTGGGGCGTAAAAACTATCTTTTCATGGGATCTGATTCCGGCGGACAACGGGCTGCGGCTCTGTACAGCCTCATCGGCACGGCGAAACTCAATGGACTTGATCCGGCCCTCTATCTCCGTACTGTGCTCGCTAAGCTCCCCGAGCACCCCATCAATCAGATCCAGCAGCTGCTGGCCTGGAATCTAGCGCCCTCACTTCAGAACGATCCCTCCAAAGCCGCCTAAAGTACACCCAACAAGTGTCCACTAAAAATAAGTGGACACTAAACACGCCCTTCTTAATCCTCTCAAGAGGGGAAGTCCGGACGCTTACCATGTTGCGATTGCACGATGTCGAACAACTGGCCTGTCGTCCAGGCAAAAGTGAACAGGCCGGACATGGAAATGATCGGGCTGAGGTCCCGCCAGGCAGCGGGAAGAGTCACATTCCCATAGCCCAGGCTGGTGTAAGTGTTGGCGCTGAAGTACATGGCATCCCGCATGCTCGGGATCAGACCCATCTTGGTCAAAATTAGACCCCAGATACAAATCTCCAGAACGTGAAGCATCAGCAGAAGGAATATCGTTGCTGCGAAAACCGGAGCGGCCACGAGCGGGCGCCAAGTTTTTTCAAACAGTAGCTCCGATATTTCAATCTGTGACGAATTGAAGGGCTCGCAAGGACTATGAACCGTCCGACTCGATCAGAAAACTGACACAAGCGACAGGTGTCCCCTGAGAAGCTAGGAGCCGGGCACTATTTAACCGGCTTCTCGTAGAGGTGCCTTCAATGGAGTGCCTGAAAAGTCTTTTCCGGGCGTTTCGTCATGCATTGCTAATAATTCA
>CAWGDP010000004.1:0-226921 GCA_963821315.1 uncultured Acidobacteriaceae bacterium
GCTCGATCTGCTGCGTGTTGGTGCCGGAGAAATACTTGTCGAAGATCTTGCCGATCGCCGCGCGAATCAGATCCCGCACCACCACATCGGCGCCGCGCATCTCGCCTTCGTACTCCAGCTCCAGCTTTCCCGTGATCCCCGGCATGGCGGCGTAGATATCGCTCATGCGTGGCACCACCAGCTTTTCTCCGTGCATCAGCGCGCGCCGCTCGGCGTTCGAAACCACCAGCTCCATGGTCGAGATGGGCAAACGCTGGCTCACGCCGCTGCGCTTATCCACCTTCTTGTCTTCGCGGGCGGAGAAGGCCACCTGCTCGATCACCTCGCGCATGTACGGCGGTATAGCGATCTTGGTCGTGCCCCGTTCGCTCCAGGCTTCCTGGGCGGTAATGGTCATGCCTTCTTCGATGGTCTCGGGATAGTGGGTGCGGATCTCCGAGCCGATCCGGTCCTTGAGCGGAGTGACGATCTTGCCCCGGGCGGTGTAGTCCTCGGGGTTGGCGCTGAAGGTAAGAACGATGTCCAGTTCCAGGCGGACCGGATATCCCTTAATCTGCACATCGCCTTCCTGCATGATGTTGAAGAGCGCCACCTGGATCTTCCCCGCCAGATCGGGAAGTTCGTTGATAGCGAAGATCCCGCGATTGGCCCGGGGCAGCAGACCGTAGTGCATGGTCAGCTCATTAGATAAGTCCTGGCCCGCCGCGCGCCGCTTTGATGGGATCAAGATCGCCCACCAAATCAGCCACCGTCACATCGGGTGTGGCCAGCTTTTCTACGTAGCGGTCCTTGCGCGGCAGCCAGGCGATCGGCGTGGCCGCGCCCTGGGAAGCGACCAGATCGCGACAGCGCTTGCACAAGGGGTGATAGGGATTGTCACGGATCTCGCAGCCCGCGATGTAGGGCATCTGCTCGTCGAGGAGTTCGGTCAGCGCCACGCAGGATCCGGCTCTTGGCTTGGCCGCGCAAGCCGAGCAGAATGAAATTCTGCTTGGACAAGACCGCGTTCACGATTTGCGGGACAACGGTATCTTCATAACCCACGATGCCGGGGAATATCTGCTGCCGGCTCTTCAACCGGGCAATCAGGTTCTCGCGCAACTCGTCTTTCACGCTGCGCTTCTGAACCCGTGCTTCGTAGAATTCCTTGCTGGACTGTAGCTCACCCAGAGTTTGGGGAAGGCGGCTCGACGAGGACATTATTTTGCTCCTTAGAGCGAATTTCCTGTTGCGATGTGCCAAGGAGAATGCGAGTACACTTCCTGAACGAAACGCAAGCCCTGCTGTCACCTTACACCAAGAGCGGGCTGGATCTCATGGCCAGATTTCTGGTTGCGGGAAACTATCGATAGCCACGTGTGAGTCCCATGTTTGCGATCCCGCCTGTGCCGGTGCCACCTACATGACATGCCCATTGCGGCCGGCGGTGGCGCTTGCTTGCACTCCCCGGCGCAACTTCGGCAGCATCGCGGTGTAGAAGGCGATTAACCGTTCCGTGCGCTCGCCATCCGATCGCATCGCCAACAACTCGATGCGGAAGGCAAGGTCGGTGGGCGACGCCCACGCCAGGCGAAAGGCAACCGGTTCATCGAGATCGAAAGCCCGGTGCGTCTTTTCCCCGCCCATCAACTCCAGTACTTCGAAATGCAGTGCCGTGCATTCCTCCCGCATGGCGCGGGAAGCGGGCAGGCCCTCGTCCCCAAAGAAATCAACCTCGGCCTGCAAAAAGCTGCGTGAGTTATCCAGGTTCTCAATCTCAAAACGCTTCGCTCCCTGGCACAGGATGTCCATCCGCCCGTCGGGATACTGTTGTAGAACGCGAACAATCTCGGCCGTGCAGCCGACCACGGCCAGGCCCTCGCGCTGGGCGCAGACTACTCCGAAAGCGATCTTCTCTGCCAGGCAAACGCCGATCATCTCTTTATAGCGGTCTTCGAAAATGTGGAGCGGTAGTGCTGCTTCTGGAAACAGCACTACTTCCAACGGAAACAAAGGTATCTTCATTCTGCTGCTATTATGCTCGTCTTTCTCGTGCTGCGGCCCGTTGTCAAGGCCCTGGTTTTGATCTGCTGCGATCCCATTTGGCTACTTTAAAGCGGCGTGCAACCTCAATCATGTTTCCCCGGAATTATCCTTCAGGAGGTGAACATTGGGAACCCAATCTTTCACCCCAGGTCTTCCAGCAATGCCTGCATCTCCCCCAGCGCATGCGCATTGCCCGTCCGCTGCGCACTGGCAATTCCCTGAGCGAGCCGCGCCTTGGCCTCATCCGTGCGTCCGGCCTTCACCAGCGTCTGCGCCGCCATGAAGTACCCGGCGGTGTAGTCGGGATGGGTTGAGAGCAGCCGGTCAAACTCTGCCAGGGAGGCATCCGTCTGCCCCTGGTTGGCATGCTCCATCGCCAACCCATAGCGGGCAAAGGCATCTCCAGGGTTTTGCGTGAGTATCTCGGTAAGCATAGCTATCTTGTCCATAGGTTCCTTCTACTTTACAAGCTTCGTCGCGGCCGGCGTCCCGGCTTTCCTTAATGAAAGCCGCACACGTGGCCGTTTCCAGCGCTGCGACGCAGGGAAATTCGGCGCGCGCGGGCAGTCATTTGCATTCATGGGCGCAATTGTCGAGACTAAAGTTAGACCGTCGTACCCGGCAATCCGTTTCACGAGGCACAAACCCTATGGCCGATCCTTTGCTTCCGCCGCGCAAGATTGCGGACTCGCGGTCCGAGATGACCGAACTCGTGCTGCCCAACGACGCCAATACGTTGGGCAACCTGCTGGGCGGCCGCCTCATGCATTACATCGACCTGGTGGCGGCCATGGCCGCCTACCGCCACGCCCGGTCGTACGTGGTCACCGCTTCGATGGACCATATCGACTTTATTGCGCCGGTGCATGTCGGGGATCTGCTGATCCTGAAATCCTCTCTCAATCGCGCTTTCCGCACCTCCATGGAAGTGGGCGTCAAGGTGTGGGTGGAACACACCATTGACGGCACCTTGCGTCACGTCGCGTCGGCCTATCTCACCTTTGTCGCGGTCGACCAGCAGGGCGGCCGGGTAAGGGTGCCCCCATTGGAAGTCGAGACGGACGAGGACAAACGCCGCTACCATGATGCAGGGCGCCGCCGCGAACAAGGCGAACTCGAGCGAGAGCGCAAGCAACGAGCGCGCGCGGAGACTTTGGCTGCTGCCGGTCACGAGCACACACGTATTTAAAGGAGTTTTATATGGCACACATGCAAACGCCGCCAGGGCCGCAAACCCTCCCGGGAGTATCGAACATCATCGCCGTCGGTTCGGGCAAAGGCGGAGTGGGCAAGACGACGCTCGCGGTGAACCTGGCTACCGCGCTGGTCAAGTTGGGCTTTCGCGTCGGCCTGATCGACGCCGATATCTACGGTCCCAATGTTCCTCTCATGATGGGCATCGGCCAGCAGCCGCGCGTGCTCGCCAACAACCAGATCGAACCTCTGGTCGCCCACGGCGTCAAGCTTATTTCCGTTGGCTTTATCTCGCCGGGCGACAAGCCGCTGGTAATGCGCGGCCCCATGTTGCACCAGATCATTCGCCAGTTTCTACAACAAGTCCAGTGGGGAGAACTCGATTTTCTCCTGATCGATCTTCCGCCGGGCACCGGGGATGTTGTGATCTCGCTGGTGCAGACGGTTCCCCTCACCGGAGCGGTCATCATTTCAACACCCTCGGATGTTTCGCTGCAGGATGCGCGCAAGGCTCTGGAGATGTTTCACCAGGTGAATGTCGAAGTGCTGGGCCTGGTAGAAAACATGAGTCACTTCACCTGCCCCCACTGCAACCAGGTGATCGACATCTTTTCCCGCGGCGGTGCGGAGCGTCTGGCCAAGCAAGCCAACCTGGCATTCCTGGGTTCGATCGAATTGGACCCGGAGATACGCCATGGAGGTGACCATGGCTTGCCCATTGTGCTGGCGGGAGAAGGGAACGCGCACGCGCGGCAATTCTTAGAGGTAGCGCGCAAGGTCGCAGAACGCGCGCTCGCCATATCGGCGAAAGACGAGAACATCCTGGAGATAACTTAGTCGTCTGGGTAGGGCGCCGAGGATTGTAGTGAAGGGTACGGGCTGTACAGGGTGCACGAGAACCACCCTTTCTCAATCGAGTCCCTTGGGGACTCAATTGGACAGAGACTTCGCAGACACTGGAACTCGTACATTCATTCGCGCGGCAACGAGCGCGCACCCGCCGAGGCCGCCGCGATCTTGACAGTGCAACACTCAAGCTTCTAGAATCCATATTGGCGAGTCTGCGCTGTTGATTGATTTAAACCAGTGTGGAATGAGCGCATTAGGGCAGGTGGACAATGTCTTCCGACCTTCGGATCAGCCCTCGCGACCGGCTGGTTCTGAACGCGATCATCGAACTATATATCGCGACTGGGGAACCCGTCGCCTCCCAGACCGTAGCACGCCAATTGGACAATAAGGATGGCATGAGCGCGGCGACGATTCGCAACGTGATGGCGGCGTTGGGAGAAGCAGGTCTGTTAGAGCAACCTCATACCTCGGCCGGTCGTTGTCCGACCGCTCGCGCATTTCGGCTATATGTTGAGCAGCTTCATGGGGGTACGAGAATTTTTCCCAGCGCCCTTACCCAGGAGCGCAGGGATCAGATTGAAGATAGCTTTGCCGGCGTGAGCAGCCCGCAGCAATTTTTGGAAAGAACATCGCACGTGCTCTCATTGATTTCGAGCGGTGTCGGCGTGGCCATGGCGGCGCAAGCGGAGACTTACTGGTTGGACCATATTCATTTTGCGAGAATCTCCACCGGCCGCGTGCTCGCGGTGGTGGTGACCAAGTCCGGAATGGTTCTCGATCGCATCCTTACCCTGGACCGGGACCTTTCGCTCGCTGAACTGGAGGGCGCGGCGGCATTTCTCAACCAGAACTTCCGCGGCTGGTCGATCGAGCGTATTCGTACCGAGTTGGCCCGCCGCCTGGAGCAGGAACGCAGCGAATATGACCAGCTCATGCGTTCCCTCGACGAGCTTTGCCGGAAAGGTGCACTGGAACAGGAAAGCGCAGTGCAGTCCATCTTTATCGTGGGAGTGGCCAACCTGGTTGCAGGCGAGGCGGATGCCGAGCGGCTGCGCCAATTGTTGAACGCTCTCGAAACCAAGCAGCGCCTGATCGAGCTGTTGGATGCGTACGTCGACGCCCGGCAGCAGTCGGTGCGCGTGGTGGTTGGTTTGGAGGAAACCATCCCGGAGATGCGAAACCTGGTTCTTATCGGCGCCCCGGCGCGGTTGGGTACACAGAGCCTGGGCACGGTGGCGGTGATTGGTTCCACCCGCATCGCCTATCAGGAGACGATCAACGCAGTGTCTTTCATCGCGCAGCTCTCGGATCGTATACTGCCGACGCAGTAGCGCACTTCCTCTTTTATAGGTGCAGAGCCCCCCGCGGAGCACTCTGCATCGTGATTCACGATTCTGCATCAAGTTATGCGAAAGGTTTTTCACTCAATCCACTATGGGAACAGCACGCAAGGCCACTGATCCGGTCAATGAAGGGCAACCGAACAACGATCCAATTGCAGCCTCCGCGGAGCCGGCAAGCGAAGGCGAGACCAACAACGGGGAAGCCGTTGCTAACCATCTCCAGGGCGAGATCGATCGCCTTAAGGGCGAACGCGATCAGCTAGTCGACCGGCTGGCGCGCCTGCAGGCTGAGTTTGAGAATGCGCGTAAACGGGAAGCGCGCGAACGAGCAGACTTCCGCGACTTTGCTGTTTCCGGCGCGGTGGAGCAATTTCTCCCTGTGCTGGACAATTTTCACCTGGCTCTGGGTTCTGCCGGCTCAGTGGAACAGTTGCGTGCCGGCATAGAACTGATTGTGAAGCAAATGGAAGATGTTCTGCGCACGCTCAACGTGCAGCCGGTGGAGTCCGTCGGTGTCCGCTTCGATCCCCGCGTGCATGAGGCACTGGAGAGTGTCGACCGCAATGATTTACCCGACCACCAGGTCCTGGAAGAGGTTCGCCGCGGATACCGCATTCGCGACCGGCTGCTCCGTCCGGCCCTGGTTCGTATCGTCAATAATCCGCAACAGAAAGAAGCATGAGTAGCGCATACAACGTGACCAAAGTCGAATACTACGAATTTCTGGGCGTCTCCCGCGACTGTAGCGAACAGGAGCTCAAGACTGCTTACCGCCGTCTGGCCATGCAATATCATCCCGACCGCAACCCGTCCCCGGAAGCGGAGGATAAGTTCAAGACGGCGAGCGAAGCGTATCAGGTGCTCTCCGATCCGCAAAAGCGCGCTGCCTACGATCGCTACGGGCATGCGGGAGTGAGCGGCGCGGGTCCATCAGGCTTCGAGGGCTTCACCAACGCCGATGTGGGTGATATCTTCGGCGACTTCTTCGGTGAGATGTTCAACATGGGTGGGGGGCGTCGCAATGGACGCGGTCAACGTGGCCGCGACATTCGTTACGATCTCCAGCTCGAGTTCGAAGAGGCGGTCTTCGGCAAGCAGGTAGAAATTCAATTCCGCCGGGCGGAGCTCTGCGCCGATTGCCGCGGAACTGGCGCACCTGCCGGCCGCGGCCCTGAAACCTGCAAACAATGCGCCGGCCGTGGGCAAGTACGGTACCAGCAGGGATTCTTCTCCATCGCCCGCACCTGCCCAATTTGTAACGGTAGCGGGCAAGTGATTACCGACCCCTGTCTCCAATGCAACGGTGCGGGGCTGACCGACCGGCGCCACACGATTAGTGTCACCGTACCGGCTGGAGTGGAAGATGGAACCCGTATTCGCTACCAGGGCGAAGGCGACGCGGGGCGTTCCGGTGGTGGTAAGGGTGACCTTTATGTCGTGCTGTCGGTCAAACCGCATGAGTTCTTCGAGCGCGATGGCAATGACCTTCATTGCGTTGTCTTTGTCTCCTTCCCGCAGGTTGCGCTAGGCGACGAGATTCAAGTGCCGACGCTTGAAGGAGACACCGCGCTGCGCATCCATGAGGGCACGCAGACCGGTAAGGAATACCGTCTGCGCGGCAAGGGTGTGCCGCATCTCAACGAGCACGGCCGGGGAGACCTGGTAGTGCAGATTGTGGTGCAGACGCCGAAGAAGTTCAACAAGGCTCAGCGCGATCTGCTTCGCCAACTGGGCGAATCCATGCATATCGAGAACAAGCCCACCTCGCGCAGTCTGCTGAGCAAGATGAAGGATCTGTTCAGCTGATTCCATCTGCAGCTCCAAATCATGATCGGTGATGTCGACAATCTCCTTGCGGCTTTCCTCACTGGAAGCCGCAGACGGAGTGCTTGACTCTGTCCATCCACCTACACCTTTGCATGGACGGAGGTGGATGGATAGAACCAGTACCACAGCAACCAACCCGGTTTTCGGCCGCCCGCATTCTCTTCCGCGGACGGAAGCACCAACCAAACCTTACGCCAGCATCGCGGCAACCACCGCCATCGCGGTAATGCCTGCCGTCTCGGCGCGCAAGATTCGCGGACCTAAACTCACTGGCTGCCAACCTTCTGCGGCGAAGAGCGTTTCTTCCTCCGCGGTCCACCCGCCTTCCGGTCCCACTGCGAGGTTCACCGCCGGTCTCTCCACGGTCGGTTGATTCACCGCCGCCAGCACCGTTGTATACAAGGTGGTCGAACGTTCCTGCTCCGCCAGCAACAGGCTCAACCCGGGATGGGCAGCCTTGATGTGCACCGCCGACTTCAGCGATACCAGATCTTCCACCACCGGCACATCGGAGCGGCGCGATTGCTTGGCTGCCTCGCGTGCAATCCGTCGCCAACGCTCCACGCGAGCCGGTGCGGCCTGGACCAGATGCTTCTCGCTGCGCCGCGCACTCATGGGAATGAACCGCTCGGCTCCCAGCTCCGTCGCTTTCTCGATGATCCACTCCATGCGGTCGAACTTGAACACCGAGAGCAATAACGTTACCGGAAGTGCCGGATCTGCTTTTACCTCAGAGAGCAGCGCAAAGCGCACCGCATCTCCTGTGACCCCGGAAATGACGGCACGCCACACCCGGTCCCCCGCAACCATCTCGCACTCCATCCCGGTTTGCGCGCGCAGCACACGAATCAAGTGCGCGGCCTGCTCACCCTTGAGGGAAGCGCTGCCCTCGTCCCATTCGTCGGCGATCCATCGTCTTCGCGTCATGGCGCGGCTGGCTCCTCAAAAGGTGGCATGGTCCGGTACCACTTTGGTAAGCATAAGCGCCCTCCAGGTCCGCCCCCCGGCTTTCCTGTCGAGCTTGTGGGCGTTGGCGAACTTCATGCGGCTTTCCTTACTGAAAGCCGCACACGCGAACTTCTTTGGAGTCCCGTGCAGGAAATTCGGGTCGCGCTTCGCTTCTTTCCCGCCGGAATCGGCAGCGCCAAACTCCAGAGGTCCCTTCTCTCCACCTTGCCGTCACCCACCGCTCAGGTGAGAGGAACCCATCCTCGCCCGGTACCACTGGGATATCCGAATCCTGGAATCCTGTTGCGAATGGATGCCGAAGCCGCATAAACACTGGTGATCGAGCGTTGCTCAAAAACACATCGGGGGACGCTTTTGGCGTCCCCCGATTGTGTTGCCTGTTACGTTGCCTGCTTACTTCTTCTTTGCGGTTTTCTTGGCTGCCTTCTTCGCTGGCTTCTTTGCTACTGCTTTCTTGGTTGCCATTTTTCTATTCTCCCTTTGTCGAGTCGACATCGAACACTGCAAGAGATACTTTGCAGTTAACGAATGTATAGAATCCCAAAAAAATAGTGTCAAGAAAAAAATAGCATTTGGTGAAGATCAATTCACCAATCGGAATCGCTGAAGCCAACCGTCCACTTCCCCACGTGCTCATTTTCCTGCTGCGTGGAGACCATAATGTCGCAACAACACCAGCGCAAGACCACTGATGGAATCGTGCCAGGCGTGCGCGATCATTCCTGTCCGCAGTCCTCTGCGAAACAGCGCGAGCACGCCGAACATAGCGCCATACGCGGCGATCAGCAACATTCCCGCAATTCCTTCATAGCCGTGCGCGCCGCCAAACACCAACGCGGAGAGCACCACGCCGACCCAGATTCTCCGCCCCATGCGAGCGAATTGCTGCTGCAGGTAGCCGCGGAAGACCAATTCTTCGCAGAAGCCGGCGGAGATGCTCAGTACCAGGAACAGCATCATCTCCAGGCCAGGTGATCGGCGCGAGTTTCTGGGTCACGTCACCGATCTTCTGCGGATCGATGTGCGATCCGGAGATCTTTACCAGCGTTTCGCCCAGCACCGCGAGCACCATCAGCGCGCCCGCCCAGTAGCCCAGCGCCACACCGATATCGCCCCACCATCCCCGGGCGCCGGGACGAAGCTCTCCGAGAAGTTGCCGCAATGGGACCTTGCGCATATGTATGCCCCACAGTGCCAGGGCTGCCAGAACCCACTCATACACGATGGTCAGACTGTAGTTGGCCACCAGGCGTAAAGGCTTGTCACCAAAGCTCCGCAGTTGCCTTACTCCGGCCACGGAGAGCCCGATGATCAGCAAAACGATGAGTGCGGTATGCCACCAGGGCGCCAGCAGGCGGCCCTTCTGATCTGCGTGCCCGCTTTCCGCCTGCGAAGGTTCGATCGTCGTCATACCCTGCTTTCATCTCCTGCGCTTCTCCCCTCGGGCCAGCATCCGATACGCATTGCTTGTGCCAGGCAGCTCTTGCTATCGTGTTGCGTTGCTTCGGCATCTAATAAGTGAGGCCGCCCGATATGGAAGACGTAGTCATTGTCGCCGGAGTGCGCACCCCGGTTGGAAAATTTCAGGGTGCACTGTCCAGTTTTTCTGCTGTGCAACTGGGTTCGCTGGTCGTGCGTGAAGCCCTGAGCCGTGCGCGGCTCGATCCCGATCAGGTGGACGAGTGCATCATGGGCAATGTCGTCTCCGCGGGCTTGGGTCAGAATCCAGCGCGTCAGGCAGCGATCCACGGCGGTCTTTCTCCATCCGTCAGCGCTATGACCATCAACAAGGTCTGCGGCTCCGGGCTGAAGGCGGTGAGTCTGGCGGCGCAGGCCATCCAGACGGGCAACGCGGAGATCGTGATCGCCGGCGGCATGGAATCGATGACCAACACTCCCTACCTCCTTCCCCAGGGCCGCAACGGCTTCCGCATGGGTAATGCGACTGTCGTCGATTCTATGATTCACGACGGGCTGTGGGAGATCTACAACGACTACCACATGGGCATCACCGGAGAACATGTCGCCGAGAAACACGGCATCACGCGCGAGGAGCAGGATCAGTACGCGCTCAACTCACACCGCAAGGCCGCGGCGGCCTGGCGCGCCTGCTACTTGCGATCGCAGATTCTCCCCATCGAAATCCCCGCCAGGAAGAAGGGCGAGGCGGCGACCTGGTTCGAGCGCGACGAGTCCGTGCGCGAGGATGCCACGCTGGAGGCGCTGCGCGCGCTAAAGCCCGCCTTCAAGAAAGATGGAACCGTTACCGCGGGCAACGCGCCCGGGGTAAACGATGGCGCGGCCGCAGTGGTAGTGATGTCGGCGGCGAAAGCGGCATCGTTGGGGCTCGAGCCGATGGTTCACATCCGCGCCCAGGCCACCAGCGGCATCGATCCTAAATGGGTGATGCTCGCTCCCGTTTTGGGAATCCAACGAGTGCTGGCCAAAGCGGGCTGGTCAAAAGAAGAGCCGGATCTTTACGAATTGAACGAGGCGTTCTCCGTGCAGGCTCTGGGCGTGATGAAGGAAGTCGGCCTGGAGGCGGCAAAAGTAAATGTGAACGGTGGAGCGGTTGCGATCGGGCATCCCATCGGCGCCAGCGGCGCGCGCGTTCTGGTGGCGTTGATCTATGAGATGATCCGCCGCGATGTGCATAAGGGCGTCGCGGCCCTCTGTCTCGGGGGGGGTAATTCCGTCGCCATGGCGGTCGAACGGTAGTCTGCGATCATAAGCAGGACTTAATGTCCCGCATAGGCAAGGTGACCCTTCAGCCTTGCTATACTCGCGGCACCGGATCTACTGGAGCCGCGATGCTTTTCAAGGCACTGAGTGCGGCGGTCTACGGCATCGATGCTCACATCATCGATGTGGAAGTCGACTACTCCGGCGTCAAGACAATGGAAGACTGGTTTCACACCGTAGGCCTGCCGGACGCCGCGGTGCGTGAAAGCCGCGACCGGGTTCGTTCTGCAATCAAGAACTCCGGCTTCAATATCCCTCCAACGCAGATAACCATCAACCTGGCTCCCGCTGATCTCAAGAAAGAGGGATCGGGTTTTGACCTGCCGATGGCCATTGGCATTCTCGGAGCCTACGGAGCACTGCAGTTGAAAGACCTCGGGCAATTCATGCTGGTGGGAGAACTGGGGCTCGATGGGACCCTGCGCGGGGTTCCCGGCGTGCTGCCCATTGCGGTGGCCGCGCGCGCGCGGGGCATCGCCAATCTTCTTGTTCCGGAGCGCAACGCCGCTGAGGCGGCGGTGGTTGAGGGCTTGAACGTTTATCCGGTGCGCAGTCTGATCCAGGTACATACACTGCTGAACGCGGCGGCCAATGGCGGCATCCATGACCAGCCGCTTCGTGTGGACTCGCATCATCTTCTCAGTGAGCAGCGTAGCTTCGCCCTCGACTTCAAAGATGTTCGCGGGCAACAGACAGCCAAGCGCGCGCTGGAGGTTTCCGCTGCCGGCGGTCACAACATCCTCATGATCGGTCCGCCCGGTTCTGGTAAAACCATGTTGGCCAAGAGGCTGCCCTCGATCCTCGCGCCGCTGCGCCTGGAAGAGGCGCTGGAGACCACCAAGATTCATTCCGTTGCCGGCGTGCTCGACGCCGACGCGGGATTGGTCACGCAACGTCCCTTTCGCTCGCCGCACCACTCCATCTCCGACGCCGGGCTCATCGGGGGCGGAAGCATTCCACGCCCGGGCGAGGTATCGCTGGCGCACAATGGCGTCTTGTTCCTGGATGAGCTTCCCGAATTTCCCCGCAACGTGTTGGAAGTGATGCGCCAACCACTCGAAGATGGAACGGTAACCATCTCCCGTGCTGCGATGTCGCTCAGCTTTCCGGCACGCTTTATGCTTGCGGCGGCAATGAATCCCTGCCCTTGCGGCTACTTCAACGACAAGTCGCACGAGTGTCTGTGTACGCCGCCCATGATGCAGCGCTACATCTCAAAGATCTCCGGCCCGTTACTGGACCGCATCGACATTCATATTGAGGTTCCTGCGGTACAGTACCGCGAGCTTCGTTCCGGCGCCGCGAGCGAGGGTTCGGGAGAAATCCGCACCCGCGTGTTGGCAGCGCGGGAGCGGCAGCATCAGCGTTTCAAGGCTGACCGCATTTACACCAATGCGCAGATGCACACCCGCCAGATCCGCACCTACTGTGAGCTCTCGGCGGAGGCGGAGCGCCTGCTCGAACGCGCCATGCAACAGCAGGGCCTGAGCGCACGCGCCCACGACCGGATACTGAAAGTCGCCCGCACCATCGCAGATCTTGACGCACGGCCAGAGATCACCGTAGGCCACATAGCAGAAGCCATCCAGTACCGCACGCTCGACCGCGGCTTCTGGAGTTAAAGCAGTTCCCTCGGCTTCGCTCGGGATGACAAAAGGGGAGGGGGCGTTTACCTCAGCAGCAATTATGGACGGATGGACGGAGCCGCAGATCATTCGCGAGACCGAGAGTGGTGACTCACTTCAAGAAGCCAAAGAGGAAATGCTTGTCGACCGAGCCGGAGCGGGAGCCTGTAATTCTTTCAGCCACTGGCCAATTTTTCCTGGAAGCACCACCCCACCCTTTGTCATCCCGAGCGCAGCCGAGGGATCTGCGGTGCACCTCTCCCCCACGCAAGTGCGTAAGTGCTTCTTCTCGGTCACTAAGGTTCGCTGACAATAGGAATTGTCAAACGAGCTTTCGGACCTATTTAGAGTTTCCTTTGCCAGATATCCACAGCTTGCTCAACGGCCCCGCTTGTCCGCTGACCGGATCTGATGCAGGGAAGGGAAGTTGCTTCATGCGCGCCAGCGCGGCGGGTGAAGGCTCGCTGCGGCAGATATCCCATGTCTGATCCGGGGGGTAGGCGCCGACAACAAGAAAATCGGAGCTGGACTCCAGCCGGCAGTGCCCGGTTCCAGTGGGCAGAAGGGCGACATCTCCGGCTCTCACAAACACTTCGTGCCCACGCTCGCCTCCGAGCATCAGGCGCGCGTGACCGCCGGCAAAGCCGAGAACCTCGTGGGCCGTCGAATGGTAATGATGAAAGTCATACACACCATTGCGCCACTGCGGGGGCCATCCGTTCTGACGGAATGCGGCCTCCATCTGCGAAGCTAACTGTTCGGCAGGCCCCTCGGCCACTGCGCGATAAATCAGAACCGGAAGATCCGGATTATTAGGCATCCAGCCATTACGTGATAGTCGCAGTATCTCTGGCGCTGGCGTGTCTTTCCCGCTCATGGCTGTAAATAAAGATCGAGCAGGCGTCAGGCTGAGTGCGCCCACCATGGCGTTGAAACGCCGGCGATCGATAGTACTCATGACATTTAGATGCTCGTGTTCGAGGAACGACACTTAGAGTCGAGTCAGCTCTTCAATGAGTTTTCGGTGCTGCGGATAGGCAGCCACGAGTTCCGATCGCACAGCCAACTCGAAATCCGCAAAATCGAATCCCGGCGCAACCGTGCAACCCACCAACGCAAACCCCACAGCATCTTTCACCCGCGAGGCGAACCAGCAGCCTGCTTTCACCACCGCCTGAAACACCTCATCCGAACCATCACCCAGGTGCAACTCGGAAGAATCCCCGTCAGGATCGATGACGTAAACGACCAACGAGCTCCCGCTATAAAAATGCCACACCTCGTCGGATGCAATGCGGTGGAAGGCAGAAAAATCCGGCCCATCCAGCAGAAAATAAATCGCCGTCGATGCTGACCGATCTCCCTGGTAGCTGGAGGGCAAAGCACTGCGACCAATAGTGAGGTCCGACTTGTAAGTGGCGCGGTAGTAGCCCCCCTCAGGGTGGGGGCTCAGGCCAAGACGGTTTATCCAGTACTGCGCATCCGTGTCCAAAGAGGAATCCTAGTGCCGCGCCGGCTCCGCGGCCGCTGTCTCCGCCCGTTGCCGCAACGCGTGGACCACGACGCGCAGCATTTCTTCCTCCGGAGCCCGTTTGCCGGTCCAGATTTCAAACTGGCGCGCGCCCTGCTGCACGAACATTTCCACGCCAGTCACAGCGGGTATTCCTTTTTGCCGAGCCATGCGCAGGAACGGAGTATCCACCGGGTTGTAAACCAGGTCGAAGACCAAACGCGCGTTGATCTCTTTCGCTTCCAGAATGTGCTGTGGCTTAATCCCGTGCATGCCAACGGCGGTCGCGTTCACGATTACGTCGAAGCTGGTCTTGGCGACCAACTCGCGGCGAATGGTTTTTGCTTTGGCTTCGCGCGCCAGCTTCTGCGCCGTCTGCGGAGTACGATTCAGAACCAGAACCTCGGCACCCTTATCCACCAGACCGAAGACCGCAGCCCTGGCTGCGCCGCCGGCACCTAGTACCAGGATCTTTGCGCCGGCCAGCGAAATCCGCTTTTCGAGCGGGCGCAGGATACCTCCAACATCTGTATTAAAGCCATAAAGCTTTCCATCGTGCGCGCGAACGATGGTGTTGCAGGCGCCAATCTGCGCCGAGATGGGGTCCATGTTCTCCAGATGCTTCAGCACCTCCTGCTTCAGCGGCATGGTCACGCTTAAGCCGGAGAGGGGCAGCTCGCGCACCAGCGTAAGCAGGTCACTGAGTTTGCTGGTTTGCAAGGCGAGGTATACCGCGTTCACGGTTTCCCGGTGAAAGGCGGTGTTCATCATGAGCGGTGAGAGCGAGTGCTTGATGGGATTACCCGCCACGCCGTAGACCCGGGTCGCCGCATCGATCTGCGCGATCCGATATGTATCGGTCAGTGTCCGCGCCGCAATCTGCCCCGGAGCCGTCTCTTCGCCCTGGGTGGCGGCGGCAAAGGTAAAGACGCTGCCCGCGCGAATGGCCAGCACCCGGCTGATGATTCCCTGGTCGCCCATGCACAGGCCGACCATGTTGGCCATATCGCCGGTGCGTTCCAGAAAGTGCATCATGACCACGTTGTCGGCCAGCGACTTGGCGGTGGACACAATTTTTATAAATTCCGGTTCGTAGGGCCGGATACGTTCGAAGATGCCATCCAGATCCTTGGTGGACTGGTAGTCGTGGTACGAGATCATGAGGGCCGCGCCGTGGGTGCGCAGTTTTTCCAGCTCCGACGCCTTGATGGCTTCGGCGGTCTCCAACTCCAGATCCATCAGGTGGAAGCCCGAAGCGCTGGCCTTCTGCAGCACCTCCAGCTCGGCGGCAATCGCGCCCTTGAATTTCCCCCCGTTGGGAGCGCGCCGGCAGGTGGCGATTGCCGTTACCACGGTGTTTTCGGAAAGGAACTCCTTCAACTTCGGTAATGCAAGGAGAGGTTTTTCCAGGTAATCCAGACGGAATTCCAAAAATGGGCTATCGCGCATAGCCTCGGTGGCGCGATCGACCATCTCTCCGGCGCTGGAGCCGATGATCGCCACGCACACTTTCCCCATACGAGAGCGTAAGTAATGCTGAGATAGAGATGGAGCGGCAGAATTCATGATGACAATCTGCACATCTTAATGCTTTCAGTTCTACGCTGCACAGGTAAGTGTCACTATGTGCGTCTTTTCTTCGCCAAAAGCCGGGTTTCCTCCCCTGGAATAGGTTGCAAGGCTGGGGTACCCTTGGGAAGTAAGGAGCAACCTTGAATCATCTATCGACTGAAGAAACGGCCAGATTACATCCCTGGAGTGAAGGTGGAGAAGTCGACGCAGCTGGACTGGAAACCTGGGTCCAGGGCCGCCTGGCTTGGCAGAGCCGGCAGATCGAGAGTCTCCTGGCCGTGGAGGGTCAGAAGACCCTGGAGAATACCCTTCGTCCCTACGACGATGTCGTGGCCACGCTGAGCGCGGCAGGCTCCCTGGCATCCCTGCTGGATAGTGTGCACCCGGACAAAGCGGTGCGCGACAAAGCCCGGGAACTGACGCAAGCGGTAGCCGAAGCAGCCACCGCCCTTTCGCTCAATCAGGAGGTCTACCGCGCCCTCGTGGCCGTGGATATGACCACCGCCGACCCGGCGACCGCGCACTACGTGAGCCAGACGCTTTTGAACTACCGCCTGGCTGGCGTAGATAAGGATGAAGCTACCCGCGCCCACCTGCGCCAGCTCTCCGACCAGGCAACCGAGATATCGCTCACCTTTGCCAAGCATGTGCAGGAGAATGTCAACAAGGTAGAGGTGCGGGACACCTCCGAACTCGACGGCCTGCCGGAAGATTACATCCGTAACCATCCTGCGGACGACCAGGGCGTGATCACGCTCACCACGGATTATCCCGATATGCAGCCGGTGATGACCTTTGCCCGTAGCGCGGATTTGCGCCTGCGCATGTTCCGCGCCTACAACACCCGCGCCTACCCGGCCAACCGGCCGCTGTTGCTTAACCTGCTGGCAGTGCGGCAGCAGATTGCCTCCATCCTTGGCTTTGCCTCCTGGGCCGATCTGGCAACCGCCAACCAGATGATGGGATCAGCCGCCAACCTGAAGAAGTTTATCGGCGAGCTGGAGCAGGCTTCGCGCGCCGGAGCCGAGCGGGAATACCAGATGGTGCTGGCTTTTGCTCGCAGGCAACAACCCGGACTAGCAACGCTCAAGAGCAGCGACCGTGGTTATTGGTATGAGCAGTACCGCCGCGAGGCCTTCGACTTCGACTCGCAGTCGGTACGTCCGTACTTTCCTTATAGCGCGGTCGAGAAGGGCATACTCGAAACCGCAGCGCGGCTCTTCCACGTCAGTTTCCAAAGGAACCACGATGCCGGCGTCTGGCACCCCCACGTAAGCGCCTGGGACGTCTACGACCGGGGACGGCTGTGTGGCCGCTTCTACCTGGACATGCACCCCCGCGAGGGCAAGGACAAGTGGTTCAGCGCAGCGCCGCTGATTCCGGGAATCGAAGGCCGTCAGCTTCCCGAGGCCGCGCTGATCTGCAATTTCCCCGGCGGCAGTGATCGCACGGATGACCCGGGATTGCTGCAATACAGCGACGTGGTCACCTTCTTCCATGAGTTCGGCCACCTGATGCACGCCATTCTTGGCGGCCATCAGAAATGGGCGGGCGTGAGCGGCATCGCCACCGAAGGCGACTTTGTCGAAGTGCCCTCCCAGATGCTGGAAGAGTTTTTCCACGACGCCAAACTTCTTGCCACCTTCGCCCGCCACTACCAGACCGGCGAGCCGATCCCCGAGGCTCTGGTGGAACGGATGAATCGGGCCAGTGCCTTTGGCCGAGCTGACGGAGTGCGCACCCAGCTCTTCTACACCAGCTACTCCCTCGATGTGCACAACCAGCCGGCCGAGGAGCTGGATCCGGATGCCATGCTGGAACAGGGCTACAAGCGCATGTTGCCCTATGAGTGGGTGGACGGCAATCGCATGTATGCCAGCTTTACCCACCTCATCGGCTACACCTCGAACTACTACACCTACATGTTCGACAAGGTGATTGCGCTCGACTTCTTCGGCCAGTTCGATCACGCCAATTTGCTCGAGGGACCTACGGCGATGCGCTACCGGCAGGCCGTTCTCGAGCCGGGCGGATCCAAGCCGGGCACCCAGCTGATCGAGGATTTTCTCGGCCGGCAACAAAAGATGGATGCCTTTGCCCAGTGGGTGGGCGAGGAATTCGCCGGCTCTTCCACCGATCATTAGAGGAGGACAAGAGGGCAAGCGATGGCGTCGGCGATTGTGCGTAAGGCATGGCAGGGCAAGTGGGCGGTGGTTACGGGCGCCAGCGCCGGCATCGGCGAAGCGCTCGCGGTCGAGCTGGCGGAGGCCGGAGTGAACCTGGTGCTGACCGCCCGTCGCCGTGAACGGCTCGACCTGCTGGCGGAGCGGCTTCGCACCCAAAATGGGATTCAGGCGAAGGTGATCGTTGCCGACCTTACCCTCCCCGAGGCCCCGCAACAGATCTACGATGCTACCGAGGGGGCCGGCCTGCAGGTGGATGTTCTGGTCAATAATGCCGGCTTCGGGGAATACGGCGAGTTTCTGCACTCCCACCTGGAGATGCAGGTGAGCATGGTGCAGGTGAACTGCACGGCTGTGGTCCATCTCACCCGGCTCTTCCTGCCCGCGATGGTGGAGCGCCGGCGGGGCTGGGTGATGATTGTGGCCTCGACCGCGTCCTACCAGCCGGTGCCGTACCTGGCGACCTATGGAGCGACCAAGGCCTTCGACCGCATGCTGGCAGAAGCCCTGGCCGAAGAAATGAAACGTCATGGAGTGCTCGTGAGCGCACTCTGTCCCGGGCCGACCGAATCTGAGTTCACCCAGGTAGCCGGCGCGCGCACCGGGGACACGCGGAAAAACCAATCAGCGGCGGAGGTGGCGCGGCGCGGGTTGGAGGGGCTAGCCGAGGGGAAACATTGGGTCATTCCCTACCTCGCTGGCCGATTGCAGGTTTTTGCCCAGCGATTCGTTCCACGACGGGTGGTGACTGGTGCCGTCGAACGCATGTTCCGGCCGGCAACCGTCAAATAAATCCCGGGCATCCGATTTTTTTCAACAACACAACTTTTTTTCTCCCGCAGCATCTTAGTAGGTAATTACAGAGGCTACTTCAGACTTTTCCAACCTAGGCAGTTGATCATTCCCACTAAGCTCCGCCTCGGCGAGCTCTCCTCAAGTAAATCCCTGAATCCCTCCTAACAGCCTCTTGAACGGGCCCGCCGGAAGGCGGGCCCATGCGTTCCACCTGTACCAACACCCCCTTTCGCCCTTGAGGTGTCACTTTCCTGCCCGGTGCAGCCAGCGACCGGGCACGGCATAATATAGCGAGGATGGCATCTCCCCGTTCCCACCCTCGTGCGCTTAAGGATCCGCCGCCCAAGCAGCTGGAGTTTCTCCGCGTACCAGACTGGTCAGGGCAAAGGCATCCGAGCCTGGCTTGGCTCATGCACGGGTTTAGTACCCGAATCGGCGGGAGAACGACCGTCTACCACCCCGGCGAAGCCGGGAAATTCGACCTCAATCTGGGTTTTACCGATTCCGATGACCGGAAGATCGTGGCTGCCAATCGGGAGCTGTTGGTCAACGCCGTTACCGAAGGCAAGCGCATCCTGGGATTGGTTACGCTGCGCCAGATCCATTCCTCGCTGATCCGCAGGGTCCAGGCGAAAGACGTCCAAGGCTACGAGATGCCTGCGGTGCTGAAAGGCGATGGCCTGATGACCGACGAGCCCGGGGTACTACTGGGTATCCAAACCGCGGATTGCATCCCGGTGCTGGTGGCCGACCGCAAGCAGCGGGCCGTCGCCGCCTTTCATGCCGGGTGGCGCGGCACCCTGGCGCGCATCGTAGAAAACGGAGTGGGGCGCATGCGGCTGGAGTTTGGCTCCCGGCCGGAAGATTTGATCGCTTCCGTCGGACCGGGCATTGGGCAGTGCTGCTACGCCGTCGGGGAGGAAGTGCAGCAGGAATTCGAGTCGCAGTTTATCTATGCGTCCGAGCTTTTCCGCGAGGTGTACGACTCCGACCAGGTCAGGAATAAATACCCCATGCTCTTTCTCACCGCTCGCGCTCCGGGGCATAGCGCAATTGGCCCCGCCATGCATCTGGATCTGGCCGAGGCCAACCGGCGGCAGCTGCTCGCCGCCGGGCTCAAGGAGGAGGCCATATTCATGACCGGGGAATGTACTGGCTGCCACACGGATCGCTTCTTCTCTCACCGCATAGAACGGGGATTTACCGGGCGGATGATGAGCGTGATTGGTATCGCCCGTGGCGGGGCTAAAGGGACAAGCTAGGCGGCGGAGTGTCCCTCCCCACTGCCGGGCTTGGTCTCATCCGGTTCCGGTGTCGCTCCCTTGGGGTTCACCAGGTCGCGCAATTCCTTGCTGGGTTTGAAGTAGGGAACTCGCTTAGCGGGGACGTCCACCTTGGCCCCGGTTTTAGGGTTGCGCCCGGTCCTGGGCTTGCGCTGGCGGATACGAAAGCTGCCGAAACCGCGGATTTCGATCTTATCGCCGGTACGCAACGCGTGAATCACAGAATCGAAAATGGTATCCACGATCATCTCCCCATCGCGGCGCGTCAGGTCGCCCAGCTGGGTCACTTCCTCTACGAGGTCTGCTTTGGTCATGGTCCTATCTTCCTCAAAGTATAAAGGTAACCCGTGTCAGCTATTGTAGATGCAGCATCTTGATGGTACATCGGAAACAGTTGCAACTACGCTTCGCCTGTGGATCGCAGGTGCCTGATACCCCAATTCGTCGCTATTTCATCAAAATCTAGTTAACTCGACGAAATTCGTCTCGTTTTGCCCGTTATTCTTTTGTTGGGTTACAGATGCGCCAATTGGCAGCAGAGTAGCGTAGAAATCACGGCGCATCCATGGAAAGGCCGCCGGGAGCCTGGGCGAATCTTTTCATGGATGCGCATCGAGTGCTTAGGATTTTGATCCCCGAACCGAAGTTAAAAATGCCGGGCCCGGAGGAGAGGGCCTCCATCCGGCCGGCAGCTGGTTCGAGTTCACGACCGGGGGGACGGTCGCTAAAGATAAAGGGCGGTTCTCAGAGGCCTTACAGCGCCAGAATCTCCGCTGTGTCCTCCACCTTCTGCGCCTTCACGGCAACGCGAATTTGCATTTCGCTGGTTTGCTCCATCACCATCGTTTCCGAACAGGAGCCGCAGAGCCAGAAGTGCTGCAGACGGCGGGCGCGCCCTCCTGGAGCAGGCGTGTTGGGGTCCGGCAGATCGAAGACGAAGATTCTTCCCTCACGAAGATAATGAAGCGGCTTGCCACAACTTGGATTAGCACATTGATTAATCATGAAACTCCCCATTGGTAAGAGCGACAAAACGAGCAAAGGGTTTTCTCCAAACGGCGAGAACCCCGTGTGCGAAAATAGACAGTTCTGATGCCCATACTGCGTTCGATTCTGATCGCGTTATCCCGCAATTCCTCACTACGCAACTTCGCCGAGAATTCTACTCTCGGTGGGCGGATGTCTGCTCGCTTCGTAGCCGGCAGGAGTGTCGAAGAAGTACTGACCGCGGCCACGGCGGTGAACAGCCATGGGATGTCGACCACCCTCGATAGCCTGGGAGAAAATGTGCATTCTCCTCAGGAGGCGAAGCAGGCGGCCGATGTATATCACCGCCTGCTTGACGCCATCGAGCAGCGCCGGCTGGATGCCAATGTGAGCGTGAAGCTCACCCAGATGGGCATGGATCTCGACCCGGAAGTGGCCTTTGCGACGGTCGCCGCCCTGGTCGAACACGCGGTGGCAGCCGATACCTTCGTACGCATCGACATGGAGGGATCGGAATACACCCAGGCCACCATCGACCTGGTAAGCAAGCTGCATGCCATGGAAGGGAACCGCGGCCGCGTCGGGGTAGTCATTCAGGCTTACCTCTACCGCAGTGGAGCGGACATCGAGCGCTTGCTGGCCCAGGGGATTCGCATACGGTTATGCAAGGGGGCCTACCAGGAGCCGCCCAACGAGGCCTTTCCTGACAAAGCCGATGTCGACCGGAACTTCGTGAGGCTGATGCAGGTTCTGCTCCCCAGCGGGGTGTACCACGGCATCGCCACCCACGACGAAAAGATGGTCGAGGCCACCTGCCGTTTCGCCAAGCAGCGCGGCATCGCGCCGGACGAGTTTGAATTCCAAATGCTATACGGCGTGCGCCGCGATCTGCAGCGGTCTCTGGTGGCGCAGGGCTATCGGGTCCGGGTTTATATTCCTTTTGGGACCGAGTGGTACCCCTATTTCATGCGCCGGCTGGCGGAACGGCCGGCGAACCTGCTATTTATGGCCCGCAATTTCTTCCGCAAATAACCCTCTGTATGACACAGGAGAGAGCAAGTGAAGACCAAGAACGCACTCAAGCAGGCGGAACTCATTCTCAAGCTCTATGAGATTCGCCGGGAGACGGCGCTGCGCACGTCACGCGATTATGTTGGGGGTGAGTTTCAACCCAAGTCGGTGGATGAGTTTGTGAGCCTGGTAAAGGATGGTGGTAAGCCGAGTGGCCACATCCTTCAGGTCTACGGATATTGGGACATGGTCGCCGCTTTCGTAGTGCACGGAGCGCTGGACGAATCGCTGATTTTCGATACCTGCCAGGAAATGTACTTCCAGTTCGGAAAGATCCAGCCCTACCTTGCGGACTTTCGGCAAAAGATGAATCTCCCGGAGTTTCTCAAGAGCATGGAAGCCGTGGTCGGAGGCGCTCAGGAAAGAAGCACGCGGGCTGCCACCAAGGCGAAAGCTCCCAAGCAGACCGGGAAGGCCAGTAAGCAGGGGACTGAACCAGAGAATCCCGCGCTACCCGCCGCAGAACCTTCCGTTGGCGGGCGATGATCTAATTTGCCTCAGTGACTGTTCTCCAATGCCAGCACCGCGAATCCAGTGGCGGCATCGCTCATAAAGTGGCCGATATCCGTCGCAGGATCGCGCTTCTTGTTCAGCGACCAGGCAGACCAGTTCCCCTGATCCTGGCTCTGATTCTGTGCCAGCCAGACCAGCCCGCGCTTCACTGGGGCCTTTCCTAAGCCAGACTGTTCCAGCGCCAGGACAGTCAGGCCGGTAGCCAGTCCGTCGCTCTTTGTTTCCTCGGGAGTATCATCTATTCTCTTCCAGGTACCCATGTCGCTCAGGCTCCAACCCCCGTCCGGCTGCTGCTTGGAGGTGAGCTCCGCCACCAGGGCGGTACGCTCCTTCTCGTTCAACAAACCAGGCAGCCCGGCGGAAGCCCACAACAGATAGACTTTGTTCAACAAGGGTTGCGAAGCATACTCCCGGCGCAGGAAGCCGCGCAGCAACCGCAGATTCTCCTGGATCTTTGGGTCGTTGCGATAATTATCCGGAGCTCTCCCCACCGCGATTGCCGCGAGTGTGGCGCCGCAGTATTGGGACTCACTCGATTCCCAGGGAGCTAAGTGGAAGTTCTGCCAGCCCCATCCACCGGCCTGCTCGCCAGACTTGATTTGCAGGGCCCACATATTGTCGAAGGCGCTGCGCGTGATCTCTGTTAAATGGTTCTTTCGTTGATCATAAGAGACCAAAATAAGGGTGTTTATTACAGATTCCGTAGCCCGCGAGTCTGCTGCCAGAGTCGGGCCGGTTTGGCTATTGGGATAAAAGGGCTGAACCTGGTTCCATAAGGTGACCCGCCGTAGCACGTTGTTCAGCAGGATGTGCTCCTGCTCGGTGGGCGCATCTTCCCCCAACGCGGACCGCAGGCTGGATCGGGAAAGCGCGTAGGGCACTACGGTATGGCAGGAAACACAAACCGTCTTATGATCTCGTTCTGCCCTAGGCCAACTTTGCCACCATACCTCGCGGCTATCAAGGTAGTGAGCGGCGGCAGCCTGGTTCCATGTCGCGGGCGATGCTGTGTCGTTGACGGCACTGGCTGGTGAGGCGGCGTAGGCGGCTATGCCCGGAAAGGAGGCGGCAAAGACGATGGCGAACAGGCGGGCAGATTTCACGCGAGCACATCTCCTTCAGGCGGCTGAAGATAAATAGAGCATCCCCCCAACAATGAAGAGAAACTGCAACCCACCAAAGATTTATAAAGGAGAGATACTTTAGCAGTAGCCTACCACACGGCTTTGGCGCATCAGCGCGAGACTCAACCTTCGTTCGGGCCCCCCCGGGACTCGATCTCTTCCATCAGTTCGGCAACCTCAGTCTTGCGCTCATTGCCGAGCCCGCGCAGTCCCTCGATAACCCCCAGCCTGTCTTCCACGGCACGGTTCTGGTTGAACTTCTGCTTGCCTTCGAGGCGAAGGATGCGAAATTCGAAACCGACAATCGCCTTCAGCTGCGAGTCAATATATACAGCGGGTGCATCCGTGACCTGCCAGGGAGCAGGGAACGAAGCCTCGTGCCGCTTGGTCAGCTCAGTGACCATGGTCCTTAGCCACTCCGGATCTTCGAAGAAGGTTAAGCGGCCATAGGCATGAATGGCGGCATAATTCCACGTCGGCACTACTCTGCCATTCTCCTGCTTGGCGGGGTACCAGTTAGGAGACACATAGGTATCCAGACCGAGGAAGATGATGAGCGCCTCCGCCGTGGGGTCGGTTTCGCGCCACTGCAGGTTGGCGCGCGACACATGTCCGGTTATGGTCCCGTATTCGCCTTTGGTCTCGTCCAGCAGCAGCGGGAGATGGGTGGCCACCAACCCCTGGGTAGTCATAGTGACCAGGGTCGCCAGCTCGCTTTGTTTCATGGCCGCATGAAGCAGAGCGAGGTCGGTTACCTCAAAGGCTTTGGGGGTGTACATGTGCGCCTCCGCTTACTTGTCTTATACCATTTAGACTTTTCCCAGGGGGCGTCATGGCTTCGTCATCGAGCAACAAGCATGCGGGTACGGGAGCAACAGGCACACAACCGCCCATTCCTGAACCATCCTTCGCGGAGCGTGCACGCACGCTCTTGCACCTGGGCCGTGTCGGCAGTCTTTCCACCCTTTCCCGCAAGCGCCCGGGCTTTCCCTTCGGATCTCTGATGCCCTATGCCCTGGACGGCGCGGGACGGCCAGTATTCCTGATCAGCACGATGGCCATGCACACGCAAAACCTGCAGCAGGATGGCCGCGCCAGCTTGCTGGTGACGCAGCCGGAAGCAAGTGGCGATCCGCTGGGAGCCGCGCGAGTCACCCTGGTGGGCAACGTCTCAGTGGTCGCTGCGGCCGAGGTGGGAGAAGCGCGCCGGCTCTATCTGGAACGCCACGAAAACAGTAAGTACTGGGTCGATTTCGACGATTTTTCCTTCTTCGCTATGGACGTGGTCGATGTTTACTACGTCGGCGGCTTCGGAGTGATGGGCTGGATCACAGCGCCGGAGTATATCCAGGCGCAGCCAGACCCGCTGGCCGATGCGGCTGCCGGAATCCTGCAGCACATGAATGCCGATCATCAGGACGCGCTTATCCTGCTGGCACGCGTCTTTGCCGGGATGGAAGCCCAGGAGGCGGTGATGACATCGGTCGATCGCCTAGGTTTTCACGTGCGCATGAAGACCGAAGAGGGCATGAAGGGCGCCCGCGTGGCCTTCCCTAGTGAAGTGAACACCCCGCTCGAAACCAGGAAGGTGCTGGTGGAAATGGTGCAGCAGGCGCGCCGCTCGTGACCACACTCTATCGTCCGGACCTGCTCTACTCCCAACCCGCGTTCACTCGAGGGCCGGGACTCTTAGTCGGTCCAACTGGGAGTGTCTTAGCTGCAGGTACGAACGCCCCGGATGCCGTTGTCGATCTGCCGGGGAAAGCGCTGTTTCCTGGCTTTGTCAATGCTCATTCTCATTCCTTTCAGCGTCTGATCCGAGGCAAGTCGGAGTCCAGGGCGACCAGCGGCCGCGACTTCTGGTCATGGCGTGGGACGATGTACCATGCCGCCGCAAAGCTGGATCCGCAGGACGTCTACGACGTAGCCCGCATGGCATTTTTGGAAATGCTGCTGAGTGGGACCACCACCGTAGGCGAATTCCACTATCTGCACACTGCTCCCGGTGGCCGTCCTTATGACGATCCAAACCTGCTGAGTAAGCAGATCATCGCAGCCGCCCAGTCCGTAGGCATACGGATCGTCTTATTGCGGTCAGCCTATCTCCGCTCAGGATATGAACTCCCACCGGACCCGGGTCAGATCCGGTTCTTCGAGTCTGCTTCGCACTTTCTCGACAACATGGAGGCGCTCAGCAAAGAGTATCCCGCCGATTCCACCGCGGTACGCTTCGGTGTAGCGCCCCACAGCCTGCGGGCCGTGCCTTTGCGCGAGCTGCAAGAGATAGCCGCCTGGGCCCGCGAGCGAAAGCTACCGCTCCACATGCACGTGGCGGAGCAGATTGGGGAAAATGAAGCCTGCTTGCGCGAGTATGGGTTGACGCCGGTTGCGCTGCTGGGCAGGGAAGATCTTCTTGGTCCTGACTTCACCGCGGTGCACGCGATTCATATCACCGCGGGTGAGATCGAGTTGCTTGCCAAGGCCAACGCAACCGTGTGCTCATGCCCAACGACGGAACGCAACCTTGGAGATGGTGTGATCGTCGCCGACCAGGTCATGCGCAAGGGCATCCGGATTGCGTTTGGGTCGGATAGCCAGGCGCAGATTGATCCGCTGGAGGATGCGCGCGAGCTGGAGTACCACTTGCGGCTGGAGCGGCAGCAACGCGCCATCCTGGACCAGATCGGAGAGCAGACATTGGCCTCGCGCCTGTTTGATTGCGCCACAGTTCACGGAGCCCGTGCGCTTGGCGTTCCAAGCGGCGGATTGATCGCAGGCTCGTCCGCCGACTTCTTCACCGTGGATCTGGATGATGTGTCGATCGCCGGCAACTCCGGCAACGATCTACTGCCCTTGGCCGTCTTCTCGCTCAGCCGGTCCGCCATTCGCGACGTGATGGTGAATGGCCGTTGGGTGGTGCGCGATCAGCGGCACCCGTTGCAGGAAGAGATTGTCTCCAAGTTCAAAGAGCTACACCGCAAACTCTGGGGAGGCAGCTAAACTGATCCATACCTTCGTTGAAAGGACAAAGGTGGAGCGCTGGCTGCATAAAATCTTCCTTTCGTTGGCGTTCGTCCTCTGCCTGCTGCGTTTCGCATACTTGCGGGCTGACTTTCCCAACCACTCGCCGTGGATGATGGATCAGGCGAAGTTCACCGATGAAGGTTGGTGGGCGAACGCGGCAGTCCGGCATTTCCTCATCGGGCACTGGCAGGTTGCGGGTGACTACAATCCGGCAGCGGCGGTTCCGGTTTGGCCCGTCTTGCTGACCGTGGTCTTTCACTTCACCGGCGTCAGTATCGTCGCGGCGCGTGCAGTGAATGTGTTTTTCTCCATTGCGACTGTTGGTCTGGTTTACCTTCTCGTTCGCCGCTATGCCGCGGAGACAGTAGCCGCAATCGCAGCGCTGCTATTGGCAGCTAGTCCGTTCGCCTTCGCGTTTAGCCGGCTGGCAACGTTAGACACCATGGTGGACTTCGAGTTCTGCCTGCTGCTCTGGGTCGCGTCCTACGCCAGCCCGCGGCGAATCTGGCCGTCGATCGTGCTTGGGGTCCTAATTCCCATCATGCTGTTGACCAAGACCACGGCAGTTGTCTTAGTGCCGGCGGTTCTATGGCTGCTCTGGATGGCAACAAAGAAAAGATTCCTGCTCTCGACCCTATTGGTGGGCGCAGTGGCAGCCGCAGGGACAGGGATTTATCTTTTCGCCGTCCTACACTCCAGGTACGCGGATGACTATCACTACTTTTTTGACATCAATGCACTGGCGGACGTGGAATGGGAACGCACAGCGTTCCTCCTCCGGCAGTTATTGCGTCACTGCATGTGGATCGACCCCATCTTGTATCCGGCCGCGCTGGCCGTTCTTCTGTTGTCGCTGGTCTGGCTGCGGCAGCTCTGGAGAAACCCACTCTTCACCGCATCCTGGATCGCTTTTGCAGGCGACGCCGTCTACATCCTTCGCCGTCAGGATGATTATGCCCCCAGATATTTCCTGGCCATGCTGGTGCCGTTGATCCTGGTCCTGGTTCTCGCTCTGCAGGAACTTAAGATCCGCAACCGCAGTCTTGCGTCCCTGCTGGCGGCCACACTTGCGCTCGCCGTGGTGTTCGATACGGCACGGGTCCTCGGGTTCCTGAGCCATCGTCAATACGAGTTTTCGAACGCGGCCGAATCCATCAAGGCAATCGTGAATGCAGACCCGAACGCACACCGCCTGCTGCTCGGTTCCAGTGGCGACCAGTTGTCCCTGATGACCGGCGTTCCCTCGATCAATGATGGATATAGCAGCGAAGACCTGGCGCAAAAACTCTCTCGCTATCAGCCCGGCTGGTATGTAGGGTGGAATGAGCTCGATCAGGACATCGTTGGCTCTCTGTCCGCTTTCCGCCTGGACAAGGTTGCGACCTTTCGCGTCTTTGACCATGATGAGAGAGACTTGTTGACGCTTTATCGCATGGTTCCTGCGAAGCCCTCTGGAGGCTCTTGAATGATGAAGATTGTTCTGGTGATCTTGCTGATCTTGGCCATTGCTGCTCCCGCGTCGGCAGCGCCGCCGCTGCACGTGATCTTTGACACCGATATGGGCAACGATGTGGACGACGCGCTGGCGCTGGCCATGCTGCATGCCTTTGCTTCCCGGGGCGAAGTGAAACTGCTGGCCGTTACCGTAAGCAAAGACAATCCTTGGGCCGCCGAATACGTCCGTTTGGTCGACGACTACTACGGCCGGGGCACGATCCCGGTCGGCATCGTCCACGACGGCAAGACGAAGGACGACGGCTTGTACGTCCGGCAAGTATGCGAACTTCATGGGCGCCATCCCAATGAGGCGGGCGTGGAAGATGCGGTGCAGTTGTTGAGAAAGACGCTGGCCGGCGAAAGCGATGGCGCGGTAACCATGATCCAGGTGGGCTTTTCAACCAACCTGGCGCGGCTGCTCGACTCGGCGCCCGATCGCTACAGTGATCTCAACGGGATGGAACTGGTAAAGAAAAAAGTTCGCTTGCTCACCATGATGGCGGGGAACTTCGCCGAGGCGAAACCCGAGTACAACGTAATGATCGATATTCCCGCCGCCACCAAACTTTTTGCCACCTGGCCCACCGACATCTACATAAGTGATTATGCAGTTGGAGCAGCCATTTTGTATCCCGCCTCCAGCATCGAGAACGACTTTCCCCAGGGCAATCCTGTCGCCGAGGCATACCGCTCTTATGCCAAGATGCCCTACGATCGCCCCAGTTGGGACCTGACTACTGTGCTCTACGACCTGCGGTCCGATCGCGGATATTTTGACGTGTCACCGCCAGGCGAGGTGGTGGTTGCGGCGAATGGTTCCACCAGCTTCCAACCCAGCGCGCAAGGCAAGCGGTTCCTTCTGCGGGTTGACGCGGCACAGGCTGCAAGGGCCCGAGAGGCTTGCGTATGGCTCGCTACGCAACCTACAGCAGGTTCTCGATAGGTCTAGGACGCTTCGTATCAGGGCCCGACTAGTCGTATGCGGAGCGTTCTCACCAGGGCTAAAAGCCCGGTCATTGCAAGATAAAGCGCTCTCGCGGGTTTGAAAACCCGCTCCCCCGGACTGAAGTCCGGGGCTGGCACAGTTCGACTAAAGTCCGGGTTTACCAAACAGTGAGTTTTCCGCAGGCTGTTTAGTCGGACCGTTGATGTGCAACAGATCTGAGCTTTTAGAGTCTGCTTGAGAACCGGAAGAGACACGGCAGGTCCCTCTACTGCGCTGCGCTCCGGTCTGGATGACAATTCTGTGGCAGGCAAATGGCCCCAAAAGCGGTCAGAGGAATAGCTGCTGATGGTCCCACAGAATTGTCATCCCGAGAGGCTGTGACTTTATCGATTTTTCGCGCGAAGTCTTCGAGTTCTAAACGAAATTATCATCCCGCCTGCCCCGGCATGCCGTGGGACCGGAGCGCAGCGTAGTGGGACCTGCTGTTTCTTTTCTGTCCATCCGATCTAACGGCCCCAAATAAAAGTCACCACCCTCCACTTGTCATCCCGAGCGTACCCGGATTTCCTACTTCACGGCTCTACCAGCGGCAACGTATGCGGCTCTCCGTAAAGAGAGCCGCATGAAATCCACCGAAGCTACATTGTTTGACAGGAAATCTGGGGGAGCCGAGGGACCTGCAGTGCGCCCCGGCTCCCGCACAAAGGTCTCCGTTCCGTTAGTTCTCCCACAGAATCGTCATCCTGACCGGAGCGCAACGCAGTGGACCTGCTGTGTCTCTTCCGGTTCTCGAGCAGACTCTAAAAGCGACGCGTGAGATCTCAACCCGCATGAGTCCGTGTCCTAACAGAACTGGATGGGTGCCCCACGGACCGCCGGGGCAGGTGGGGCGAACCGGATCTCCTGTACGCGGCTCCAACCCACGCAGCCATCATGCGCTGGTATACTAGATGGATACGAGAAGTATCTTGGTGACCTTGCATGTGTGGAATTCTGGGTTACTTTCACAAAGGCGCGGGTACTGACCACCAGCTGGGGGCCACCGTGCTCAGCATGCTGCAAGCGCTAGGCCGCCGCGGGCCCGATTCCGCCGGCGTGGCCTTGGTTGGCCCTGCGCACCTCGCCAGCTATATCGTCCGCGTGCAAGCAGGCGACGAACTGGAGATGACCGAACTGGCCATCGAGGCTAACCGGGAGGCGATCCAAAACTTCGCCCGGATCCTCAACGCTTACGATCTCTCCAGCAGTGGAGTCTATGTGCGGTTTGTGCTCGCAGGTGAAGTCGACCTGCCCGCGCTCACCACCGCGCTTGAGTCTCTGGGCGAAGGGGTCGATGTGCTCAGCATCGGTCGCGCGATGGAGCTCGCGAAGGAAGTGGGAACACCCCATCTGCTCGAAGGCAAGCACCACATCTCGGCCTTTGCCGGCTCCCACGGCATCGGACATACGCGTCTCTGCACCGAGTCGATCGTGGATCTGAGCCACTCGCAACCCTTCTGGGGGCGCGGGGCCGCGGATGTGGCGATCGTCCACAATGGACACATCACCAATTACCATCAACTACGGCGCAAGTATGAGCAGCGCGGCGTGCGCTTTGTTACCGAAAACGATTCCGAAGTGCTGGCCGTCTATCTGGCGGAATCGCTGAATCGCGGCGCCACACTGCGCCAGGGACTGGATGGGGTTCTGCGGGATATGGATGGCGCCTTCTCCTGCCTGGCCGTGACGGCGACCGAGATGGGCTTCGTCAAAGATCCCTACGCCTTCAAGCCGCTGGTGGTTGCCGAGACCGACGAGTTCGTCGCCGTGGCGACCGAGGAGATTGCCATCCGCTCGGCCATTCCGGGAGATTACAAAGTTTCCGAAGCCCAGGTGGAGGAGGTGCGGGTGTGGTCGAGATAGCATCCGTCGCCATCGATGCCGCAGCGCTTTCCACCCGGGAAATTAATGCGCTGATCCGCACTGGCTTACAGAGCGGGGTGGCGGACATCTGCGTGACCCACCCGAATGCCCGTCACAACCTGGCGGTCGCCCTGCTGCAACCGGGACGAGTGCGCTTTCAGGGTAGCGTGGGCTACTACTGCGGCGGGCTGATCGATGGCGCCGAGATTTACGTGGAGGGGAGTGCGGGCTGGGGTTTGGCGGAATCCATGAACCATGGCCACGTAGTCGTCCATGGTGGAGCGGGCAACGGAGCAGCCGCGGCGATTCGTGGGGGCACTGTGGTGATCCACGGCGATGCGGCCGCACGGCTCGGTGTCTCCATGAAGGGCGGCCTGGTACTGGTCGGCGGCGACTGCGGTTACATGGCAGGCTTCATGGGGCAGAAGGGAACACTGGTGGTATGCGGCAACACCGGCCACGCCTTTGCTGACTCAATGTACGCGACCACCTGTTACGTCGGCGGGGCCATCGGCGGCCTGGGCACGGATGCTGTGGTCGAGCCGCTGGCGCCGGAAGAGGCGGAGCTGCTCGACCGTCTGCTGGCGGAACATCTTCCGCCAGAGTTGCGCGCGCAGAAGCCGGCAGGGCGCGACTTCACCAAGGTGGTCGCCGGAAGGAAACTCTGGAACTTTGACAAGCACAATTGGAAACACTGGCAGGATGCGCTTTGAATAACCCAGATCCTACGCGCCCACTGCTGCAAACCAGCGGTACCTACTCGCCGGATGTGATGCAGGGGATTCACACCAAGGCGGAGACCGGCATCTATGAAATTCGCGGCTACGGCACATTACGCCAGCGGCGTTGGGCCACCTTCGACGACCTGACTTTCCTGCCCTGCGGGCTTACGCGCATCCCGCTCGAAGGGTATCGCGAGAAGTGCTCCACCAAAACAGTTCTGGGCGGACGCTTCGCCACGCAGCCCCTGGAACTGGAAATCCCCATCATGATTACCGGCATGAGCTGGGGCGCGCTCTCCTACAACGCCAAAGCGGCCTTGGCCAAGGCCGCGGCCAAGGCGGGCACTTCGAATACCACTGGCGACGGCGGCCTCTCTCCTGCGGAGCGGGAGTTTGCCAAGGATTACGTGTACGAGGTGCTTCCCTCGCGCTACGGAATCGACGTGCACGATATGCGCGCAGCGAGCGCAATTGAATTGACCATTGGCCAGGGAGCAAAGCCCGGAACCGGTGGCCTGCTGCTGGGCTCCAAGATCTCCGAGACCATCGCCCATCAACGCGATCTACCCGTAGGGGTCGACCAGCGCAGTCCTGCCAGGCACCCTGACATGCTCGGACCCGATGACATGGTGATCAAAATTGAAGAGCTGCGCGAGGCGACCGACGGGCAAGTGCCCATCTTCGTAAAACTGGGCGCCAGCCGGACCTTCGACGACGTCAAGCTGGCGGCCAAGGCCGGCGCCGACGTGGTGGTGGTGGACGGCATGGAGGGCGGAACCGGCGCGTCGCCCGCCATCCTGCAGGAACACACCGGCATACCCACGCTGGCAGCTGTCTGCGAGGCGCGAGCGGCCCTGGAAGACTGCGGACTCTACGGTGAGGTGCAGCTGATTATTGCCGGCGGCATTCGCGACGGTGTGGACGCCGCCAAAGCGATGGCCCTGGGCGCCGACGCGGTCTACATCGGCACCGCGGCCTTGATCAGTCTGAACTGTAACAAGCCGCTATATGTCGAGGACTACCACGCACTGGGCACCGAGCCCTACCATTGTCATCACTGCCACACCGGTCGCTGTCCGGTAGGCATCACCACGCAGGATCCGGAGCTGATGAAGCGGCTCGATATCGAGCAGGGGGCAGAGCGCGCGTTGAATCTATTGCGTGCCATGACGCTCGAAATCCAGATGTTGGCGCGAGCCTGCGGCAAGTCGGATGTGCACCACCTGGAGCCAGAAGATATGGCGGCATTGACTATGGAAGCCTCGATCATCTGCGGTGTTCCTTTGGCGGGCACACGCAAGGTTTTCGGAAGATAGAGCGGATGTCCTTTCTGTTGAAGTGCCCAAACTGCGGCGAGCGAAGCGTCTACGAATTTCGCTTTGGTGGAGAGGTTCGGCAAAGACCTTCTCCCCAAGCCGAGCCCGAGGCCTTTGTGACCTACGCACTCTACAAGCGAAACATTGCTGGAGTGCAGTGGGAGTGGTGGTACCATCGCGGCGGTTGCGGCGAGTGGTTCAAGGCCAACCGCAATACGCTCACCAACGAGGTCCATCAAACGCTGCTACCGCAGGCTGAGGAGCAGGGCGGATAATGGATCAGCCGGAGATCCTCTTTGCGTGGAACGGCAACTCCGTAACGGCAAAGCCCGGCGATACCGTCGCCTCCGCCTTGTATCGTTCCGGGGTCCGCACCTTTACTTATAGCTATCAACATGGCCGTCCGCGCGGCCTGCTCTGCCTTTCTGGATCATGCCCCAATTGCATGGTGAATATCGACGGCGTGCCCAACGTGCGCAGTTGCATTACGCCGGCGCGAAATGGCTTGTCGGTGCTGGCGCAGAACCAGAATGTTTATCGCGACTTCGATTTGCCTACAGGCAAACGCTTTCCGTCCGCTCCGCAGCTCTCCGAGTCAGAGCATCATTACCAGCATGCCTACCTGCAATTCGATGTAGTTGTAGTCGGCGGCGGTCCCAGTGGGTTAGGAGCTGCTTTGACATCCGCTGAACGAGGCATGCAGGTGGCATTGCTGGAAAAGCAGCCGGCTCTTGGTGGGGATTCTGTGCTGGTGGAACAAGTCCTGGCCCACCCAATGGTCACAACTTTCGTGAACTGCAGTTGTTTTGGATTGTATGAAGGTAATCTGGTCGGCGCGGTGCAAATCGACTATGACCGGCCCAATGCGGAGACGCTCCTGCACCTGCGCGCCGGCAGCGTGGTCGTCGCCACGGGCGCCTATGAGACCCAGTTTCTCTTTGCCAACAATGATCTGCCCGGGGTGATGCTTTCGACCGCCGTGCTGCGGTTGCTGCATCAACATGCGATCGTACCCGGCAAACGAGCCGTGCTGATCGGCGACATGGCCAGATGTTCTGAGCTGAAAGTCGACCTCGAGGCGGCAGGGATAGAAGTGGTGGCGAATCTGCCTATCGGCGCCGTCGTAGGTGCCGTGGGCGAGGACCATGTCACGGGAGTAGCAACCGAAACAGTTACCTATGACTCGGATCTGGTAGTAATGTGCGGGCCCCTGGTTCCGGATTTGGGCTTTCTCGCCGGGACCTCGCCTCAGTCCGTAAGCCTGGTGGGAGCTGCCGCCGGGGAGGGCTTCCTCAACCAAGCCTACATTCCGCCGCCCTCCGCGCAATCCACGGATGCCATGGCCTGTCTTTGCATGGATGTTTCCGGCCATGACGTGGCGGAGACCATTGAGGCCGGCATGGGCCACATCGAATTGATCAAGCGCTTTACCAAGCTGGGCAAGAGCGCCTGTCAGGGCCGCATGTGCCAGATGGCTGCTGTGAGTCTCTGTTCGCAGATCACCGGACAAACCATCGCGCAAGTGGGGACAACCGTGGCCCGTCCTCCTGCTCCTCCGGTGACGCTCGGCGTGCTCGCCGGCATGAGACATCATCCTGTGCGCCGCACGCCGATGCACTATCAACATGACCAGCTGGGCGCTGTGTGGATGGACATGGGGGACTGGAAACGGCCACGCTACTACGACCCCAGCCGGCAGCGGAAATCAAGAGCAGTGCGTCGAACAGGAATACCGCGCGGTGCGCGAACGAGCCGGCATCATCGACGTCAGTACCCTGGGAAAGATCGAAGTGAAAGGCAGCGAAGCCGGCCGCCTGCTCGACCTGGTCTTTACCCACAAATTTTCCACGCTGCCCATCGGCCGTGTGCGTTACTCGGTGCTCTGCGATGAGCTGGGAACCATCCTCGATGACGGAACCATCTCGCGCATGGACGAGCAACGCTACTTTCTAACCACCACCACCGGCAACGTGGACTTTGTGCAGCAATGGCTGGAATGGTGGGCGGCTGCAGCAGGCTTGAAGGTGAACATTGCTAATTTGACCGCCGGACTAGCCTCCATGAACCTGGCCGGCCCGCTGGCGCGCGGTGTGCTGGCCCAACTGACCGATTGCGATCTATCCTCGCCAGCATTCCCGTACATGGACTGGCGGCAAGCAACGGTCGCCGGTGTGCCGGCCACCATGATGCGCATCGGTTTTGTGGGCGAGATGGGCTGGGAGATCGTGGTGGCGGCCGAGTGTGGAAGCCATCTCTGGGAGCAGGCTGCTGCAGGCAGGCGCCTCGGTAAACCTGCTGCCCTTTGGGGTGGAGACGCAGCGTGTGCTGCGCCTGGAAAAGAAGCACATCATAGTCGGCGTGGATACCGACGCTCTCAGCAACCCCTACGAAGCGGGCATGGCTTGGGTGGCCAAATTCGATAAACCAGACTTCATTGGCCGCGCTGCGCTGGCGCGCATGAAGCAAAGTCCGCTCGAGCGCATGCTCGTGGGATTTGAATTGAACGGAGCGATCGCCCCTCCCGACGGTTCTCCAGTATTGGTTGAGGGCAAGCCAGTTGGTTGGGCCACCAGTGTTCGCTTCTCCTGGGAGAGGAAGAAAGTGATCGGCATGGCATGGGTCACGCCTGCGGAAGCGAAGCAGGGCGCGCGCATTACTATGCGCTCTGATGGCATCGACTACCCCGCGAATGTGGTGGAGGAAGTCTTTTACGATCCTGCGGGTCAGCGGTTAAAAATGTGATGGAACGGCAATCGGCATTGCATCATTGTCATCTCGATGCGCACGCTCAACTCAAGACCTTCTCGGGTTGGCAGCTGCCTGCCTGGTATACGAACCCGTCGAACGAGCTCGAGCAGGTACGCGCCTCCGCCGGCATTTCCGATGTGAGTTATCTCTCCAAGCTCGACCTCCGGGGTCCAGCGGCCGAGTTCCCCCCGCCCGCCCGGTTGTGGAAGCTTACCCCCGCCCACGCCCTGGTTACCTCTCCGCAGCCCATCCCCTTCGTTGCGTCCTCCTCCGTCACCGACGTTACTTCTATCTACAGCGCGATCCTGCTGGCCGGTCCAAAGTCACGGGAAGTGCTGCGTAGGCTAACCACGCTCAACGTGAGCGACGCGGCCATGCCTGAAGGCGCCGCCCGCCAGACGCGCCTGGCCCACGTAAACGCCACCATCCTGCGCAGTGAAGGCTGGGTCATCCTGAACACCCGCGACGTCGCAGAGTATGTGTGGCAGACCTTGCTGCATGTAGGCGCACACCCCTTCGGTATGGTTGCACAGCAGGAGTGGATGGGCAGTCATGAAGGTGCGTAGCCGGGCAACCGTGATGTGGGGCAGGCATGCCCTCAAGCCTACCTATGATGTGGCCATCATCGGCGCAGGCGTGCATGGGCTTGCCGCGGCGTACTACCTGGGAAAGATCCACGGCATCCGCAAAGTGGCGCTACTCGAGAAGGGCTATATCGGCTGCGGAAACAGCACTCGCAACACGGCCATTTTGCGCTCGAACTACCGCACCTATCCGGGCATCGCTTTCTATGACGCCTCGCTTCGCCTCTACGAAGGGCTCGCGCAGGAACTGGACTGGGAACTGGATTTCAACCAGAGTGGGCATTTCACGCTGGCGCACACTGATTCCTCCATTACCGGCCTGCGCATACGAGCAGAAAACAACCGGCTGATGGGCGTTGACAGTCGAATGGTTGGCAGGGAGGAACTGCGGCGGATGGTGCCTGCGATGGATATGTCCGACCGGCCGCGATTCCCGATATTGGCGGCACTCTATCATCCACCGGGTGGGACCATCGGGCATGACGAAGTGGTTCAGGGTTACGGCCACGCCTGCGATGCCATGGGCATTGAGGTGCACCAGTTCACTGCGGTCACCGGGCTTGAAGTTGAGGGCCGCAAGGTCGTCCGCATACGAACGACGAAGGGCGATTTATCCGCCGGTGCGATTCTGAATGCCACAGCGGGTTGGGCCACGACCATCTCTGACATGGCGGGTGTCCCGCTCCCCATTGTGAGCCAGCCGCTTCAGGCATGCGTCACCGAGCTGATCGAGCCATTTCTGGACTACGTGATCGTTTCCTCGAACCTGCATGTGTATGTGAGCCAGACAGCCAAAGGCGAACTGGTAATTGGCTCGGAGGTCGATCCCTACCAGACTTACTGCACACGATCCACGCTGCCCACCCTGGAGCAAATGGCCACTTATACCCTGGAGTTGTTTCCCCAGCTTCACGGCTTGAAGGTTCTCCGCCAGTGGGCCGGGGTCTGTGACATGACGCCGGATTATGCTCCTATTATGGGAGCGGCCGGCGAACTGGATAACTTCTTTATGGATGTGGGTTGGGGCACCTGGGGCTTCAAGGCGGGTCCGATCGCCGGCAAATGCCTCGCCGAAACGATAGCCACTGGCAAGGCCGCGACCCTGATGGAGCCGTTTTCGCCTGTCCGATTTGCGACCGGCAAGCTGGTGGGGGAAAAAGCTGCCGCTGCAGTTTCGCAGTAGCGCAGTGGAGGGACCTGCTGTTAAAAAGCTAGATTCACCACGGAGGCAGAGAGTTGACCGAAGATCTCAAGGCACTCGTAAAACAAAAAGGCATTGAATATTTCCTCTGCTCTTTCGTCGAAATGAGTGGCATCCCGAAGGCCAAGCTCGTCCCGGCCAGTGCCCTCGATGATATGGTGAGCGAAGGCGCCGGGTTTGCCGGTTTTGCCGCGGGAGACGTGGGCCAGGGCCCTCACGACCCCGACCTGGTGTCTATCCCGGATATGCAAGCCATGATCGTGCTGCCCTGGCGAAAGAACATTGCCTGGGTTCCGGGGATGCTCCAGGTCGAGAACCAGCCGTCCAAGTTCTGCCCGCGCAGAATTCTCGTCCGCCAACTGGAAATTGGACGCCAACGCGGTTACGAATTGATGGTTGGTTCAGAGCCGGAGTTCATGCTGCTGAAACGCAACCAGGATGGCGCCTGCGTGCCCTGGGATGCAATGGATAACGCGGCCAAGCCCTGTTACGATATGCGCGCTCTGCACCGCAATCTGGACCTTCTGACCAAATTGCTAGGCTACATGCAAGAGCTGGGCTGGGAGCCTTACGCAGCCGATCACGAAGACGCGAACTGCCAATTTGAAATCAATTGGAAATACGCCGATGCGCTCACCAGCTGCGACCGGCAGATCTTTTTCAAATGGATGGTCAAGATCGTCGCCGAAGAGCACGGGCACCTCGCTACCTTTATGCCCAAGCCGTTCGCCAACCTCACGGGGAATGGTTCGCATTGTCATCTGAGCCTCGCGGACCCTGGAAGAAAGAAAAATCTCTTTGACAGCAAGGAGGATCCTCTAGGTCTCTCAGCGGAGGGCCGCTGGTTCATGGGCGGCATCCTGAAGCATGCCTCGGCGCTCAGTGCGATTCTGGCCCCGACGGTGAATAGCTACAAACGCCTTATCCGCCGGGGACCCCGTTCCGGCGCCACCTGGGCCCCGGTCTACATCACCTACGGCAGCGCGAATCGGACGCAGATGATCCGCGTGCCTGGTCCGGGGCGCATTGAAAACCGCATGGTGGATGCCGCGGCAAATCCTTACCTGGCCTGTGCCGCAATGCTCGCGGCCGGCTTGGACGGCGTCGATCACCGCATCGATCCCGGAGCGCCGAGCAATGACAATTTGTACGAGGTCCCGTGGGGCGAGTTGCAAGCGAGGGGCATCGGCCATCTTCCGCCCACCCTGCAGGCGGCGGTCGAAGCTCTGTCACACGATGATGTGGTGCGCAACTCCCTGGGTGCGGACTACGCGGATTACTACATCCAGGTGAAGACCGAGGAGTGGGAGAGCTATCACAACAGCGTCAGCCAATGGGAGCTGGACCGTTACCTCAACGTCTATTGAATGGGTCGGAGAACCGCAGATCCCTCCACTCCGCTACCCCGGATTTCCTGTGGAGGTTGGAGGCGTTCGCGAGCTTCATGCGGCTTTCTTTAACGGAAAGCCGAACACGTGGACGTTGATGAGGGCCGCGTAGCAGGAAATCCGGGTACGCTCCGGTCGGGATGACAATTCTGTTTTGGGTACCAGCATCCTGGCCCTCAAACCCAATCCTACGGCTCCGTCCATCCCCGATAACGGCTGTTGAGGTGAGCGCCGCCCTCCCCTTTGTCATCCCGACCGGAGCGTAGCGTAGCGGGGATCTGCAGTTCAGCGGACCTCTCGTGGAAATGTTTTGAGAGTTGGCTAACCTTTCGCTAACTGCACCTGTTCCGCCGCGACCGGTTCGGTTTTCTCCGCTGGCGCCGGCCAGAAATACCGCTCCTTCTTGATCGCCTCGATGTAGGCGGCCCGCGCCTCACGCACAGCCTGGCTCTCCGACACCTCCGCGACCGGCACATCCCACCACGAGTTATATCCAGCCACGCGGTCGTTGTAATCCGTCTCGACCACGACCACAGAAGTGCGAGTCTGCTTCCTCGCCTCCGCCAAAGCCGCACCCAACTGCTCGTAGGTTCTTGCCTTGACGGCATAAGCTCCCAGGCTTGCCGCGTTGGCCGCGAAATCGATAGGGATTACAGGACCAGTAAGACCCTCTTCCCGATAGCGATACTCGGTCCCAAATCCTCCACTGCCGACCGCGCGGCTTAAACCACCGATGCTCGAAAATCCATGGTTATCGAAAAGCACGATATTGAGTTTGATTTTTTCCTGCAGACTGGTGACGATTTCCTGGGCCATCATGAGATACGAACCGTCTCCAACCAACACATACACTTCGCGGCTCGGATCCGCCATCTTGACGCCCAGGCCCCCGGCAACTTCATAACCCATGCAGGAGTAGCCATAATCCATGTGATAGCCTTTGGGGTCGCGCGTACGCCAGAGCTTATGCAGATCCCCCGGCAAACTCCCCGCGGCATTCACGATAATGTCTCGCGGTTCCAGTGTGCTATTGAGCAAACCGACCACTTCGCCCTGGCTAAGCGGCGGACCATGCCTACGGGCGTAGATGCGATCCACTTCCTGGTCCCACGCGCTACGCAGACGGGCGATCTCACGTTGATACGTTTGCGGCACCTGCCACGACGCCAGCCCACTGCCTAACTCTTCGAGCGTCTGCAGAGCATCCGCTGTCAGCGGCAGGGCAGCGTGTTTGAATGCGTCGAACTCGGCGACGTTGATATTCACAAACCGCACCCCCGGGTTCTGGAAGGCGGTCTTCGAAGCAGTCGTAAAGTCACTGAGCCGGGTACCGATGGCGATGATCAAATCCGCGTCTGTGGCCAGCAGATTTGCCGCGGAGGTGCCAGTAACTCCCATAGCCCCGACGGATTGCGGATGATCAGAGTGAAGCGAGCCCTTCCCTCCGTGGGTCTCGGCAACGGGAATGCCCGTTCGGCTGGCGAAGCGGGACAATTCGCCCGTGGCCTCGGAATAGATGACGCCGCCGCCGGCGATGATCAGTGGTCGTTGCGATGAGCGTATCCACTCGGCAGCCTGCTTCAGCAATCCACTATCAGCCCGAGACCGGGCAACCGTCCAAACACGGTGCTCGAAAAATTCTTCCGGATAGTCATACGCTTCTGTCTGCACATCTTGCGGCAAAGCGAGGGTGACCGCGCCCGTCTCCGCCGGAGAAGTCAGAACGCGCATCGCCTCCGGCAGCGCAGTAAGAATCTGTTCCGGCCGCTGGATACGATCCCAATAACGAGAAACAGGGCGAAAGCAGTCATTGACGGAGACGTCCTGGCTCGCAGTCGATTCCAACTGCTGCAACACCGGCGCAACGTTGCGCCGGGCAAAGATGTCGCCTGGCAGCAGGAGGACAGGGATCCGGTTAATCGTAGCCAAGGCGGCGCCGGTGACCATGTTGGTCGCCCCGGGCCCGATCGAAGAAGTGCAGACCAGGGTGCGCATGCGGTTGCTCATTTTGGCAAAACCTGTTGCCGCGTGAACCATGGCCTGCTCATTACGGAACAGGTAGTAAGGGAAATCAGGATTTTGCTGCAGGGCTTGTCCGATACCGGCGACATTGCCGTGCCCAAAAATACCCAGGCATCCACCAAAAAACGTCTGCTCCCGGCCGTCACGTACGACGGATTGGGACTTGAGAAACTGAATAATGGCTTGCGCCATGGTCAGTCTGCGCGTCATAGTTTCCTCCTTCTCGGATCTCCATCCGGAGACCGGATTTTCCAGTACGCTGCACTGGACACCATCGCGTGTGCGGCTTTCTTTAAGGAAAACCGCATGAGGTTCGACAACGCCACCAGACTTTACAGGAAAATCCGGAGGTCGCCTACCATCCTACTGCACGATAACCGCTTAGCCAACGCCCACCCTAACCGCGAAGGGCCTGGTCCAGGTCCGCGATAATATCCTCCGCCCCCTCGAGCCCGACCGAGAGCCGGAGCAGCGACTCCGGCGAGCGTGAGAAGACCCCCTCGATGGAAGCGCGATGTTCGATCAGGCTATGGGTACCCCCCAGGCTGGTGGCGCGCACGATCAGTTTCAGTCGCGAAGTAAAGGCAAAAGCCTCCTCCCGGCCGCCATGCACCTCAAAGGAGAGCATTCCCCCGAAATCGCGCATCTGTCGGCTGGCAATCTCGTGCCCCGGATCGCCCGCCAAGCCGGGATAGTGGACGACCGAAACGGCCGGGTGAGTGGACAGAAATTCCGCCACCCGGCGGGCATTCTCACAATGCAGGCGCACGCGGGGGACCAGCGTCTGCAGCCCACGCAGAATGAGCCAGCAGTCAAATGGAGATAGGACCGCACCGCCGACCCGCTGGAACGTTTTAATGCTGGTTGCCAGTTCGGATTTCTGCCCAAACACCACCGCTCCGCCCAGGACATCGCTATGTCCCGATAGATATTTGGTCAGGGCATGAACCACCAAATCCGCGCCCAGCTCCAGCGGGCGTTGCAGCACTGGAGTGGCGAAGGTATTTTCACAGGCAAGAGGCACCCCGAGGCTGCGCGCGCACTCCGCCACGGGCCGTATATCAACCACTTCAATCAAGGGATTGGTCGGCGTCTCCAGCCACAACAGCTTGGTCTCCGGCCGGCAGGCCTTGCGGGTTTCCTCGATATTCCGCATATCCACGAACGCATGCTTCAATCCCCACCGCGAGAAGAGTCCAGTGACGAGCTCGCGCACGCCGAAGTATAGGTCGCGGTGGAGAACCACATGGTCTCCCGGCGAAAGGGCCTGGAATACGGCCAGGCTTGCCGCCATGCCGGTACTGAAGCAAACTGCCTCTACGCCCCCTTCGAGATCGGCCAGGCACTCCTCAAGCGACTTCCGATTCGGGTTGTCGATCCGGCTATAGAAAAAATGCCTGGAGAATTCTCCATCAGGATCGCGCTCAAAAGTGGTGGAGGTGTAGAGAGGGGCAGTGACTGCGCCGGTAGCGGGGTCCACATGCCGCCCGGAATGGATGCTAAGTGTTTGAAGCTGCTGGTTCGGATCCGGCTTCGATGTCATACCCAGAGTTTATTACGTGGCCCAGGTTGACCAAGCCGCCATTGTCACTCAAGCAAACAGAAGCTTATCCCTTAGACAACTATCCGCGCTTTTCCCGTATCTGAACGGAGACTGCTGTTTTCCCCCGCAAGTTTTCCGCTCATGGAGTGTAGTTCCGATGCCCAAGCTGTCTGTGGTTGCAATACCAGTCCGGGATGAGGCTGAACGGATTGGCGGCTGTCTGGCAGCGCTTGCGCGTCAATCTGTTCCAATCGACCACATCGTTTTGTTATTGAACAACTGCACCGATCGCACAGCGGATCTGGTGAGAGGCTTACCCCAGGCGCACCATCGGCTCCACATCATCGAAAGCAACCTGGATGAGTCCCTTGCCAGCGCCGGCTTCGCGCGCGCACTGGCCATGAAACACGCCGCTTCATTGGCCGCTTCCTCGCGCAACCAGGAAGCCGTGATTCTAACCACGGATGCGGATGCGGAGGTTCCAGAGAACTGGGTGGAAGTAAATCTGCAATCCATCGAGCAGGGCGCGGATGCGGTTTGCGGCATGGCGGTGATTGACCCGCTTGAAGCGCTGTTCATCCCTCGGCATTTGCACGAAGATGACGCGAGAGAGGTGGCCTATGGACGGCTCCTTGACGAAATTGCATCCATGGTCCTGCCAGATCCTGCGGACCCGTGGCCTCGGCACAGCGAAGATTCCGGCGCCAGCATCGCGATTCGCGCCACCATGCTGCGTCGTGTTGGTGGCATGCCCTGTCTGCCCTCGGGAGAAGACCGGACCCTGATCGGAAGGCTTCGCCTGATCGACGCTCGGGTGCGCCACGATCCCCGCATCCGCGTCGTTGTTTCAGGACGCATCGAAGGCCGAGCGCAAGGAGGCATGGCCGACACGATGCGCAGGCGAATCGTGAAGCAGGACGAATTCGCAGACGACCGTATTGAGCCGGCCTGGGCCGCTTTCTACCGCCTCCGGATGAAACGGCGGGTCAGTCTTTTATGGCAGAAGCCAACCGACGTGCGGCTCTATCAATTAGCCAGACTTCTCGCGATTGCACCCAAGGTGCTCATGGATGCGGTTGGCACTCCTTACTTCGGCCTGGCATGGTCAAGGATCGAGCGGGCATCTCCGCTTTTGTCACAACGGCGAGTTCGTTTTGTAGATCTGCCGCGCGAAACGGCAATCGCACGAGGCATCTATCACCGGTTGTCAACTGAATATGCCGCGGAGCTTACTGCGGCTTAGGCCTGAGGTTTATTGCATGAACGTTGTAGAGGCACAACCATCGGAAAGAACGGCGGAGCTTTTCGCCACCATCACTGCGCTCGTTCCTGAATTAGCCCAGGAGGCCGCCAGCTCTGACAGCGCTGCTTGTTTCCCCTTCGCCAGTGTGGCAAGACTGCGGGACGCCGGTATGTTAATGGCGCCGATGCCGGTGGAATTCGGAGGATTTCGGCCTTCATGGCAAGGGGGATTCGGCATCCCTATTCCAGTTACTTCACCTGTTAGGGTATGCCGACCTTTCTCTCGGGCGGATATTCGAAGCGCACGTCAACGCCTTCGAGCTTGTACAAAACTATGGCACACCCCGCCAGATAGAGGCTGCGGCGCTGGCAGCGCAAGCCGGAGACCTGTTTGCGCTCTGGGTGACGGACCCCGTGAAGCAGGCGGTGTGCTTGTCCCGCGACTTTACCTTGACCGGAGAAAAATGGTTCTGCTCGGCCGCGGGCTCGGCGAAACAGGCTCTTGTTACTGTTCGGAGCGAAGCCGGCAGCCAGATGGTGCTTGTACCGCTTACCTCGGGCATCCCGGTAACCGCGAGAGGAATAAAGCTGGCGGGGATGCGAGCCGCCACCACCGGGAGTGTCGACTTTACCGGCGTGTTGGTCCAGGCCGAGGCGTTGATTGGAGAGCCGGGTGACTATCTGCGCGAGCCGCTATTTTCCACTGGAGCCTGGCGCAGCTCTGCCGTTGCACTGGGTGGCTTGGCTGCGCTGATCGATACCGCAAGGAATGAGTTGTGCGCGCGAGACCGCGCAGATAACCCATTCCAACGAATGCGTTTTGGGCAGAGCGTCATCGCCCATGAGACCGGGCGGCTCTGGATGTTGGAAGCGGTCAAGCGAGTCGACGCCGCCGAGGGTGCAGGCGACGAAGCCGTGGCCTACGTTAACCTGGCCCGCACAGCAGTAGAAAGTGCGTGCCTTGATGCCCTGCGCCACATCCAGCGCAGCCTGGGTCTTTCCGCATTCATGCAAGGCAGCCGAGCCGAGAGAATTGCCCGCGATCTCGCGACCTATCTGCGCCAGCCGGCGCCGGATGAGGTGCTGGTCGAGGCGGCGGGATACTTCATACATCACGATGGTCAAAGCCTATGACGGCATGCGATGTGATTTTGGCCATGGAGACGCTGCCGGATGCGGAGATTGACACCATACTCTGCGGCGAGCGGCCGTTGATTCTAGCCCCCCACCCAGATGACGAGAGCCTGGGCTGCGGCGGCCTTATCGCCGCGTGCTGCGAACGCGGAAGACAGCCGGTCGTGGCCATACTCACAGACGGTGCTGCGTCCCATCCGGGGTCAAAGCAATATCCGCCGGAGCGGTTGCGGCAACTTCGCCAGGACGAAGCGCGGCAGGCAGTGTCGGTGTTAGGCGTGGCCTCGGAGAACCTGGTGTTTCTTAATTATCCCGATACCGCATTACCCACCAGCCCGGCGGTAAGTGAGCGGCTGGCCGCCCTGGCTCGAGATCGGGGCTGCACCGTCCTCCTCGCTCCCTGGCTGTATGACCCACACTGCGATCACGAAGCAGCGGCCATCCTGGCGCGAGAGGCTGCCCGGCGCGCTCGATGCAGATTGTTGTCCTATCCGGTATGGGGCTGGCTCCTGCCCCCCGATCAACCACTACCCGTGACCCTGGTAGCCGGCTACAAGCTGCCGATTGCCGCGTATCTGCAGGCGAAAGGAAGCGCCGTGGCTGCGCATGCTTCGCAATACTCCACCCTCATCAGCGATTCGCCAAATGGGTTTCGCCTGCCACCAGAACTACTTTCCGTCTTCGAACGCCCTTACGAAGTATTCCTCGCCCATGAATAAGGAATCACGCCCGGCAAAGCATTTCGAACGACTATATCGCGCGGACCCTGATCCATGGAGCTTTGCCCACAGCCCCTACGAACAGCAGAAGTATGAAGCGACTCTGGAAGTACTGGGTACGAGGCATTTTCAGTCGGCTTTGGAGGTGGGTTGTTCGATCGGCATTCTCACCAGCCGATTGGCCTCGCGATGCGACCAACTGGTTGGCCTGGATTTCGCTCCTTCTGCGGTAAAGGCATCGCGTGCCCGTTGCGCCCCCTATCCGGGTGTGCGGATCGAGCAGATGCAGGTGCCCCGGCAGTGGCCTGAGGGCTTCTTTGACTTGATCCTCTTCTCTGAGGTTTTGTATTTCCTCGACGAGGCCGATTTGTTAGACACCTGTGCCCATGCCTTGCGCTCACTGCTGCCGGGGGGTCTGGTACTTCTGGTGAACTACACCGAAGAGACGGATGATCCGCTCAGCGGAGATACAGCCGCGTCTTTCTTTATCAAAGCAGCGGCTCCAACCTTGCACCCTATCTATCAAACACGGAAGCCACATTACCGTCTCGATCTGCTTGGGTTTCGCAGCTAGCCGCTTGGTTGCTCGGCAGCATCCTAATTGCAAGGAAGGGGGAATTATGCCGGAAAAGGAAGTAGTCGAGCGGGCAGAAGAAGATCTGCAGGAAGGGAAGTCGCCGTCCACGGCGGCGGGAGAATTTGTTCGCGAAGAGATCGACCACGTAAGCGAAGGGAAGCACGGCGCACGCTCGCCCCAGCAGGCGATCGCAATCGGGTTAAGCAAGGCCCGCCGGGCTGGAATTCCGCTTGCTCCTCCCAAGGCCGGAAAAACCAAAAAGTCGACGCAAGAGAGCGCGGAGCGCGATTACCGCAAGGGGCAGTCTCAGACGAAAACGAAGACGTCGGCAAAACGATCGCGCGCCAGCGAGGGCGCTCTGAAAAAGGAGCCGCGCTCGACGGTCTCGCATAAGGCGCTTTCCGCCCATGCCAAGAAGGCTGCGAAGGCACGCTAAGGATTTCAGAGGCGCCCGAGTGGACGCCTTGAATCTGCGGTACAGTCTACGTAATTACGACTTCCATCGACGGAGGGACATAGCCATGTGCTGCCAGGTGCTCGCCCATACTACGGTAACCCGATTGCTTTTGTGCTTAAAGGGCGGATACCACCTGCGGCTGCCGTGCCCGCGCGAGTTGAGCATGCAGTAAGTCAAAAACACCTTGCATCCCGAAACCCGTCTTGGAGGAAACTTCAAAGACCTGCATTCCGGGACGAACGCTCTCAATATTGCGGCGAGCCGCCGAAAGATCAAACTCCGCTGCCTCGGCCAGGTCCATCTTGGTAATAATCGCGACGTCGGAACTATTGAAGATGGTGGGATATTTCAACGGCTTGTCTTCGCCCTCGGTGGCAGAGAGCAGAACGAATCGTAATTCTTCACCCAGATCATAGCTGGAGGGGCAAACCAGGTTTCCCACATTCTCGATAAAGAGAAAATCGATCCGATCCAGCTGCCACGACTCCAGCGCCTTCTCCACCATTTGCGCATCCAGGTGGCAGACGGTTCCCGTGTTGATCTGTCTCACGTTGGGCGTCGCACGCCGTAGCCGTGCGGCATCGTTCTCCGTGGCCAGGTCCCCCACCAGCGCAGCTACGCGAGAGTCCTGGGCCAGCCCCGTGAGCAGCTTTTCCAGAAAGGCTGTCTTTCCCGACCCCGGGCTTGAGACCAGGCCTACAACGCAGGTACCCTCTCTACGAAAGCGCTCGCGCAGAGCCCGGGCGAGCAGATCGTTCTGCTTGAGGACCTTGGCCCTGACCTCCACCATGCGGGTGCTCATGCCGCAACCTCCAACGAGGCCACCTCGATCTCGCGGCCGGAGACGATCTTCTGACCCGGGCTTCCGCACTCCGGGCAACTGAGCTGATAGAGCGAGGGAGGGACCCGGTCTTTCTGACACGTAGCGCAGTAAATGATTAATGGAATGGTCTCGATCACCAGCCGCGATCCCTCCAGCAACGAGCCTTCACAGGCCAGCTCGTAGGCGAAAAGCAGAGCCTCTTTATCCACTCCGGAAAAGGCTCCCAGCTTCAGGTGCACAGCCTCGACATCCAGCCCACCGCGGCTCTCCGACTCCTCGGTGATCTGGTCGATCATGCTGATGGCGATCGAGAGTTCGTGCATGCTTCCTCCTTTCGACAAGCCCTTACATCGAACGGATTCTGAGGTAGCGGCGCAGGTCCGGAGCGACCGTAACCGCCAAACCGATGAGTACCAAACCGAGTGCGCCTAAGACTAGTTTTGCGTTCATGATGTCACCTCTCCATTTCTCTCACTACACTAAGCTCACTTGCTTGGTGGTAGCAATGCGGGCGGCTAACTCCAGCACCATGTTTGCCGCTTCTTCCACCGCAGCCTGCACCGGCGCTGATAGACCCATGCGCCCTTCCAACTCATCGCCAAAGTCCTGCGGTTCACAGCCCAGGACCAGCACCTGTGCGGAAATCGGGCCCTGGGAAGCAGCCAGGTTCAATACCCGGACAGGATCCATGCCGTGGGGATTGATCGCTGTCTCCGCACCGGTCAGGGCTGCGAGCTCCGGTTCTACCACGTAGAGCGTGCCCGCCGCTTGGCCGCGTGGCAGCGCATCCACGATGATGACCGCATCCCATGGATCGAGCAGCGCATACGCCAGGTCGAATCCCCGGATCCCGAAATCCTTCACGGACACTCCCTCGGGCAACTGCCGCTTGCTCAGCGCGAGCGCCACCTCAACCCCGAACCCGTCATCCCCCAGGAAGATGTTGCCCACGCCCGCAACCAGAATCCTTGCCGTCATGTGGGCTCTCCTTTCAGCACCGGCTCGATCTCATCGGGAGAAAAGAAAAAGCGGTGTCCCGGCTGGCGCATCATGCCAAACTCCCGGCCTGGGTCGTCGTCCAGCACTACGGCGAGCTGAACATGGTCTTCGAAGTCCTGCTCAATCGCTTCAATGACCGCAATCTTGCCCGCCAGGGCCATGTCGAGAATATCGGCCTTCTTTTTCGGGTTGATGCGAACCCGGTCGCCCACCCGCAGTTCGATTCCGAAGACGCGCACGCTCTCGGGCGGTGCTGCTGCTTCCTCAAAAGGATTCCAGTCCCGGTTCATTGTGTCCCGCCTCGAATCTCGCGCAGTCCGCGGATCACGCCGTGCGCTTTCAGTAACGCATCCGAGGTCAGACCTTCCGTGCGTTCCAAAATTTTCCGCGCTCGGGGATCACCATTGCGAATCTCCTGCTTTTCGGCGTCGGTGAGGGTGAGCACGCGCAGGGTAAGCATCTCGTCCATCTCTGTGCCATCAAAGAAGTCCCCTTCGCTCTCTGGTGCGATTTTCGGATAGTCGTACAGAATGATCGGCGAGCAAAACATCATGCTTCGATCTGGCTCCTCGCCCACCAGCACCGGGAAAACGCCGGTATTGCAACAAGCCGCGACCGCATCACGATAGGCCGGGTCAGGATCAAGCAGGGAGACAAACTCTCCGCCGGTGATGCCCAGCAGCAAATGCGCAGAGACAAAGGATAAAGGAAGCGCTTCGTCTCGTTTTGCTCCAGCGCTGCTCGGCAGCGGGCTCGTGTTCTGCACTTCGAGGTGGAGTTTGCACACGCCATCGGAAAGCATTTCCGCACCGATGCTCAGCTCGATCCGCAGGCTTTGGTGAACCGCCGATCCCTCCACTACGCTACGCTCCGGTCCCACGGCAGGCCGGGGCAGGCGGGATGACAAATTTCATTGCCAAAGAAGAATTGTCATCCCGCCTGCCCCGGCCTGCCGTGGGACCGGAGCGTAGCGTAGTGGAGGGATCTGCGGTCTCCATCTCGATCGCAAGCGATACCGGAGAAGCGATGAGATCGCCGATTCGAAGGCCGGCATGCTCTGAAGTACGTTCGACAGCTTCATCCCAAGCCAGGGAAGGGTCCGTGAGCTTATCCGCACTCTGCGTCGGGACAAGCTGCAAAAAGCTGATTCTTACGTCCAGGCTGGCCTGCGCATCAGCCACCGCAAGACACTCGGCAACCAACCGGAACGGCTCCTGGGGACGCTGCGCCTCCGCATAAACGCGTGGGTAGAGAGTACCGAAATTCCATCTTTGACGGTTCTTGATCGCGGTGGGCCGATAAGGGTAGAGAATGTATCCCTCATAAAGAATCGCAGCCGCAATCTTTTCCGCGCCGTCGAATTTCATGCCTTAACCTCATCCGTAGCCACCCAGCCGCCAGCGCCCGGCTGATGGCCTGCTCCCACGTGGGGATACCGTGGCGCACCTTGTACTGGTAGAGCTGCTCGAATACATCACGCCGCAGGCACAGCCACGCCGTATTCGGGAAATGCATCTCCATCATCTCTTTCCAGGTGGAGATGGGCAGGCGGTAGTTGGCCTCGCGGTCCCATGGCACTTGAGCGACCTGAAGCGACCCATCGTCGTCCTGGTAAAAGACCGTGCCGCTGAACATCACGCAGACTGGAATCTCGCCCGTATCCAACGCATGAAAGTACTTGGTCGCTGCGACATTGAAATCAAAGGTGCAGGGCAGTTGCAGGTCGACCAGCACAGTGTCGGTAAACCCTGGAACAGCCACCGTGGTATTCATCCACAGCAGCGGCCTCACTGTGCGGCTCCAGCGCTCAGGTGTGCCAAAGAGGTCAAGCAGCTTCTCCTGCTCCTGGGGAACGTAGCGTCTTTTTGCCGGCTCGATCTGCACCTGGCAGCGAAGCGTAAGCGTATGGATCTCCTCCGAAGCGGGCAGATTCGTAATGCGCAGCTTCAAAGCAATCAGGGGAGCGGCAGCATGCGGAACGGCCTCGGCAGCTTCGATCTGGAAATGCAGCTCAGGCATGGTCCTTTACCTCCACGCTCCGCGTCTTCAAGTCGGCGAAGAACTGGTGGATTTCCTTCCACACCTCTGTCCCCCCGGAGAGCCCACGCCAGTGCATCCGGATCAATCCCACCAGCCGGTAGCACTCATCGACAGGAGCGATGTAATACTGCGCCGGCGCGCCCACGCGGTTGACCAGAAAGGTCTCGACATCCGGCTCCATCTTCTGCAAAGCAGGATGCTCCGCCGCAATCTCTGACCAGGATTCGAGGCTGAGCAGCGATTCAATCGCACCAGCAGGGCTGGGATACATCGCCATCACCTTGCCCGCTGCGCTATCGCGATAGAAGAAGGCGAGGTTAATGGGAATCATCAGCGCTTCCCATTGCAAGTCAGGCAGCTGGAAATCAGTAAGCGCGCGAATACGGCGCGGCACGCGGAGGAAATGCGCGCCTGCCTGTCCGCAGAACAGAACAGCGCAGCCATCGCACGAGCACAAAATCTCGCGATTCTTAGGATCCAGCAGATGCTGATGAACAGCTCCCAGCGCCGCGCTGCAAAGCTCACAGCGTTCCGCCGTGGGCGGCTTGCGAGCTGCTATCTGCCTAAGAAAAGGAAGTGTTCCTGGTGCCATTCCCGCCCTATCCAACCGCTTCTCTGAAGGGTACGGCCTTCAGACCGTACGTGGCTTTTCCCGGCTTGCCACCAAGCCTTGCCCCTGGACGGGTGCCCCATGTTCGCCCAAGCGTACATGGGTTGAACACGACCTTTTTCCAATGCTTTCACCACCGGTCTCCACCTACTTACAGGAAAAGAAAAAGGAGGGGCTTCGCCCATCTTGTTCAACCCATGTACGCTTGGGCGAACATGGGCACCCGTCGAGGGGGCAAGGCTGGTGAGCAAGCGAGAGATTGGTCGCACAACCAACGCATGAAGCTTACCTCCAGTGGTTGTCTAAGCCGGCGGCATATGGGGCATGCTGGGGTGTATCGGCTTGCGCGTCTCGACATTGATACCCGTCGCATCGTCTTCAAGGCGATCGACGGGTTTGCGAACTGGAGTCTCAGAAATGGAAGGTCTGGTTCGAGGTGTCTCTGGATACGGCATCGCGTCTCTCCTTATTTCAGCACAACAAGGTTGGAGGTATGTGAAGGCTCGGCAGCTGCATTCTCCGCGACAATTTCAAGAATATCGGGAGCCGCTTCGTAGAGCGCTTCTTCCACCGCGTTCTTCAGCGTAAGGGAAGAGGACGGACAACTACCGCAGGTACCGTGCAGCTTAAGCCGAACGATGCCATCGCGCACGCTGACCAACTCGCAATCTCCGCCATGAGATTTAAGGTAAGGCCGGACCGCCTCAAGACCGCGGACAACCCTGGTTTCAATATCATCGGGATGGAGGGAATGCAGCAGGAACATGCCGGCGACGAGGTTGTCTTCCAGGGCCGCCGTGAGCACTCGCTCACCCTCGGCTGTCTCCACGCACCGATCGATGAGCCGCTGCAGCGCGGCGCCATGCAACTCAACCACCGACTGAACCAACTCCAACGCCGCGGCCCGAACCTCCGGGTCGCCCGCCTGGTCGAGCTTCGCCGCCAGCTTCTCTACGTGTTCACTTTGGGCGCGGAACTCTCCGCGCCGCGGTGCGGCTATCGGTTGCTCAGCGCTGGCCGCCATTATTCGGGCCCCGCCGCCCCGAACATGGGTGAGTGTTTCACTTCGATCACCTTGCCATCCCCGACATACATATGTACGCCGCAAGGCAGGCAGGGGTCGAAACTACGAACCGTGCGCATGATGTCGATGCCCTTGAAATTCTCCGGGCCATTATCTTCGAAGATGGGTGTGTTTTGCACCGCGTCCTCATAAGGGCCAGGAGTTCCATAGACATCCCGCGGGTTCGCGTTCCATGGGGTAGGAGGATAAGGATGGTAGTTGGCGATCTTGCCTTCGCGGATAACGACATGGTGCGACAGCACCCCCCGCACCGCCTCATGGAATCCACAGCCGATCGCTTCCTCAGGCACCTTGAAGTCAGACCAGGTCGAAGTGCGGCCGGCGTTCAACTCGGCCAGCGCCTTCTCAACAAAGTACAGCGCCGTAGCAGCCGCATACGCCTGGAAGTAGGTACGAGCCCGATCCCGCTCCAGCGTATTGCTCCACTGCGGAATCTTCCACTCGAACTGGGTTTCGCCCAGCATTGCCGTCTTGGGCAAATTGATCTGGACACTGTGCCCCGTAGCCTTCACGTAACCAATGTCGACCAGCCCGGAAAGCGCCGTGGACCAGAGCCGCGCGATCGGTCCGCCGCCGGTGTCGAGCGCCAGGTGGTCGCCGGTGCGCTGGTCATACCACCGCGGTGACATAACCCAGGTATAGTTGCCGCCGAAATCGCGCTTCTGCGGACGGGGAAGAGTGGTCTGGTTCCAGGGATGATGCTTGTCCACCGGATTACCTAACGGGTCTCTGGCAACGAAGGTCTCTGAGCCCTGCCAATCGTCATAGTAGGAACTGCCCAGCAGAATACGGATATTCAAATTGATATCGACCAGGCTATTCGTGACCAGCTTTCCGTCCACCACCACGCCGGGGGTAACGAACATCTTGCGTCCCCACTCCGCCATGTTCTTGTAGGTGTAATCGCAACTATCAGGATCGTTATACGATCCCCAACACGCCAGCAATGTGCGACGCAGCCCGACCTTCTCGTAACCGGGCATGGCCTCATAGAAGAAGTCGAAAAGGTCATCATGCAGGGGCACGACCCTCTTCATGAACTCGACATACTTCATCAGACGAACCAGGTAGTCTGTAAATAGCTGGATAGTGGCCACGGTGCCCACTCCGCCGGGGTAAAGCGTGGAAGGATGCACGTGGCGCCCTTCCATCAGACAGAACATCTCGCGCGTCATGCGACTCATGGCCAGCGTCTCGCGATAGAAGCTGCCGGTAAAGGGATTGAGCGCGGTCATGATGTCAGCAATCGTGCGAAAGCCGTGTTTGTCTCCGTTCCGGCAAGCGGTGGATTGGGCCTTGGCCCAGACTCCCGGATTGGTCTCCTTCACCATCTGCTCGCAAAAATCGACGCCCACCAGGTTGTCCTGAAAGATGTTGTGATCGAACATGTACTCGGCGGCCTCGCCCAGGTTAATGATCCACTCCGCCAGGGGAGGTGGTTTCACGCCAAACGCCATGTTCTGCGCATACACCGCGCAGGTGGCGTGGTTGTCGCCGCAGATGCCGCAGATGCGGCTGGTGATAAAGTGGGCATCGCGCGGATCCTTGCCCTTCATGAAAATGCTGTAGCCGCGAAAGATGGAGGATGTGCTGTGGCACTCGGCGACTTCCCGGTTGGCGAAGTCGATCTTGGTGAAGATGCCGAGGCTGCCCACGATCCGTGTAATCGGATCCCAGTTCATCTCGACCAGGTTGCGCTTCTTCTTATCGACCTCAGAGATCGTGTCGGGATAAGTCGCCATGGATGTGTCCTTTTGCTTGAATTTTCGTCCGTCGAGCGAAGCGCGTTTAGTACGTTGTGGGCTGGTAGCCAGTGGTCAGCTTCCCCCCGGGATGCCGCCATTTCGGTTCTTTGTTCACCGTGGTATTGGTGATACCGCGCATGGTGCGAATGAAACGGCCGTAGGTGCCAATGATGTTCGAGGAAAGTTTGGCTCCCGGCGGTTCGTCCATGAAGGGCATAAACTTATCCGGAAATCCCGGCATGGTGCATCCGATGCAGATGCCGCCCACATTGGGGCATCCGCCAATGCCGCGCATCCAGCCGCGCTTGGTTACATTGCAGTCCACCACTGGTCCCCAGCAGCCCAGCTTTACCAGGCACTTCGACGATCCGTAGTGGGTGGCAAAATCACCCTGCTCGTAATACGAACCGCGATCGCATCCCTCGTGTACGGTCTTGCCGAAGAGCCACGTGGGCCGCAGTTGCTTGTCCAGAGGAATCATGGGCGCCAGGCCCGCCACCTGGTACAGCAGGTAGAGAACGGTTTCCATGAAGTTATCCGGCTGTACTGGGCAACCAGGTACATTCACAATAGGCAGACCTGCCTTGGAGCGCCAATCCCACCCCAGGTAGTCAGCCAGCCCCATGGCGCCCGTCGGGTTCCCTGCCATGGCGTGAATGCCACCGTATGTGGCGCACGTGCCTGCGCCGATAATGGCCAGCGCCTTGGGCGCCAGGCGATCGATCCACTCGCAGGTGGTGATCGGCTGGCCAGTATGCGGGTTGGTGCCCATCGCCGCCCAGTAACCCTCTTTCTTGATCGTCTCGTTGGGAATGGAGCCTTCCACGACCAGCACAAACGGATCTAACAAACCCTTTTCTGCTTCGTAAAAAAATTTCATGAATTCATCGCCGTTCTCATACGCGAGAACAGGATTGTGCAGATGAACCTTGGGCAAGCCCGGGATCGCGCCTAACAAAACGTCTTCGATGCTTGGCTGTTCCGCCGCAGTGACGGAAACGCTATCGCCGTCGCAACTGAGGCCAGCGGTGATCCAGAGAATGTGCACATCAGAGACGGCGGGAGCTTTGGTGATGCTGCTTACCTTTTCAGCCATGAAATTCTCCTTCAGCCTTAAGACTCACGAAGACGACACACCAAGATGGACGCGCGAAACACGCATAGTGCTTGTGATGTTGGGAGCGGGAAACCGGGTTGGTAGAAGCAGGGCAAGCCTGTCACCTGGAAGCGACATTTCACGCCAGAGTTCCCGTGAAATCGCTGACCGGTGAAAACTACGCCCAGTCGGCATCACTGTCAAACCCTCAGAGTTCACACGCTGAAGCGAAAGATTCATCTGATGACTGCTATCGGGATTTCCCTGATTTCCGTTAGCAGGAATGCCGGATGGGTTTGGAAAGATTTAGCAAATGCGAGGCAATTGCTCACCGAACATCACGTCCAGCACGCGCGTTCCGCCGATCTGCGTTTTCATCAGCACGATGCCCGGGTGGTCGGCGACGACCTCTCCGATGATGGCGGCGTCACGGCCCAACTCGTGCTGCTGCATTTGCCTAAGTACGGCTTGCGCCATCTCTCGTGCAACGATCGCTACCAGCTTCCCCTCGTTGGCGACGTAAAGCGGATCCAACCCCAACACTTCACATGCGCCCTTGACCGAATCGCGCACCGGAATCGATTGCTCTCGCAATACCATTCCCACCCCAGCGCGCTTGGCGATTTCGTTCAAGGTGGTGGCCGCGCCGCCGCGCGTGGGATCACGCAGACAGTGGATGAACTCCATCCCGTCTGCGCTGGGGGTACTGAGCATGTCCGCCACCAGGCCATTCAGCGAGGCACAATCGCTGGCGATGGCGCCCTCGAATTCAAGGTTTTCCCTTTGCGACATAATGGCCATTCCGTGGTCGCCGATATATCCACTCAGAAGAATCTGGTCGCCCGGCCGCGCGCGGTCTGCCGAGATGTTCACCCCGCTCTCGATCACGCCAATGCCCGTAGTGGTTATAAATATCTGGTCACCCTTGCCGCGATTGACAACCTTGGTGTCGCCGGTCACAAACGTTACCCCGGACTCGGCGGCGGCTACGCGCATCGATTCCACCACACGCCGCAGATCGTCGACGGCCAGGCCTTCCTCGAGGATGAAGGCAGCCGAAAGATAAAGCGGGCGCGCGCCGCTCATCGCCAAATCGTTCACCGTTCCGTGGACGGCCAGCCGTCCAATGTCGCCGCCGGGAAAAAATATCGGTGTGACCACAAACGAGTCGGTAGTAAATGCCAGGCGAGCGCCACCGATCGTGACCACTGCCTGGTCATCGAGCTTGTCCAAAACGGGATTTTTGAATGCAGGCAGAAAGATCTGGTCAATCAGATCAGCCGTAAGCTTGCCACCGCTGCCATGCCCCAGCACAATCTGCGGATGCTGAAAGATAGGCAACGGACAAGACCCAAACCCGCCCGTGGGCTTTTCCTCGTCCTTAGCGGATATCGGAGAACTAGCCATTGGCGTGCGTCATCACTTCGAGTTGCACCACGTCCGCGGACTGCGGTTTTAGATGCCGCCCATAAGCGTAGTAGGCAGCGCAAGCTCCCTCGGCCGATACCATCGTCGCCCCCAGGGGACGTTGCGGCGTGCACAACGTGCCGAACGCCGGGCAATCGTGTGGCTTTTTAATACCCCGCAATATCTGGCCGCTGATGCAAATCTCCGGCTCGAGGGTAGTGATCTCCGCCACGTCGAATAACTTCTCAGCATCGTACAGTGCGAACTCATCGCGCAGATGAAAGCCGCTCATAGGGATGTTGCCGATGCCTCGCCACTTGCGATCAGCCACCTCGAAGACGCGCTGGATCAGTTTCTGCGCCGGCACATTGCCGTCGCGGTCGAGAACGCGCGAGTATTGGTTCTCCACCACAGCCCGCCCTTGTTCCAGCTGCTGCAGCGTCATGAGCGTCCCGTGCAATATATCGAGGGGCTCAAAACCCGTGACCACAATGGGAACATGGTAGCGGGCGCTGATGGGATCGTATTCGCGATACCCCATCACCGCGCACACATGCCCCGGCCCGAGAAAGCCCTGCACCCGGTTATCCGGCGATTGCAGAATGGTCTCGAGCGCAGGAGGAACCAGCACGTGCGAAACCAGGAGCGATACATTATTCACCTGCTCTTCGCGCGCCCGCCATGCGAGCATGGCGTTGGCCGGAGCCGTGGTCTCAAAACCGATGGCAAAAAAGACCACCTGCTTGGACGGGTTGGCTCGAGCAAGCTTCAGGCAATCGAGCGGCGAATAAACCACCCGCACATCGCCACCCAACGACTTGATAGTGAACAGGTCGCCGTCCGAGCCCGGCACGCGCAACATGTCACCGAAGGAGCAGAAGATGACATTCTTCTGCCGCGCAATGGCATGGGCTTTGTCGATCATCTCCAGCGGGGTTACGCAAACCGGGCAGCCCGGCCCGTGAACCAACTCCACCCCCGCAGGCAGCAGATGATCGATTCCGTTCTTGACGATGGAGTGCGTTTGTCCGCCGCATACCTCCATCAACACCCAGGAACGCGTCTGAATACGGCGCATCTCGCCGACAATCTTCTTGGCAACGTCACCGTCGCGGTACTCATCAAGATATTTCATTGTCGATAACCTCCGGGTTCTACTTCTTCAACCACGGGCGATTCCAGCTCCGTGAGTTGATCCAGATCCCTCAACGCCTGGTAGGTGCGCTCGGCCTCTGCTTCATCGATGCGGCTGATGGCAAAGCCAACGTGCACCAGGACATACTCACCAACCTGCGTTTCAGGAACGTATTCCAGGCAAGCCTCGCGCACAATGCCGCCGAACTGAACCTTGGCCATGCGCATGCCGCGCTGGTCGAATGTCTCTACCACCTTGCCGGGAATAGCCAGGCACATGTCATTCTCCTTGGCGCAGGTGCTCGTTCGCCACCATAGCCTGTCCGAGCGAAAGGCCACCGTCGTTGGCCGGAACTTGGGCGTGCAGAAAGACGTCAAAGCTGCGACGCCGCAACTCTACCACCGTCCGGCCTAGAAGGTACAGGTTCTGGAAGCTCCCACCGCTAAGGCAAACCCGGTCAACCGCATCGCTCGACCCGATACGGCTGCACACTTCGCCTATGGCCGCGCTCAAGGTGTTGTGAAAGCGCGCGGAAATCTCCCCCACCCGCCGTCCCGAAGAAATATCCTTCACTATAGAGACAACAACCGGCCGGAAGTCGAGGATGGCCGGTTCGCCCTCCTCTATCTCGAACTCGTAGCGATCGTCGATCCCTGGTTCCGCAACCGCCTCCAGGGCAATGGCAGCCTGGCCCTCGAAGCTCACCTCCGGAGCCAGACCCAACAGCGCTGCCACGGCATCGAAGAGCCGCCCGCAGGACGACGTCTCCACCGTCTGAATGCGCCGGGCAAGCATCGTGTCTACCAAAGCAACCTGCTTATCCTCTATACCTTGGAAGCACCGCAACTGCCCGGGTATATACCCCCCGAAGGCATCTCGCAGGTAGCTGAGCGCCATGCGCCACGGCTGCCGCACCGCCGCGTCCCCGCCGGGAAGCAAGACATTTCGCAGATGGGCTCGCCGCGTGAAGCCGGCAAAATCCGCAACCAGAAATTCGCCTCCCCATATCTTGCCGTCTGTCCCAAATCCGGTGCCATCCAAAGCTACGCCTAGAACACGGCCGCGCAGATGGTTCTCCGCCATGCAGCTCGCGATATGCGCATGGTGATGTTGCACGCCGATGCGGCGTGGAATCCCCGAAGCCGCGGCCATGCGCGTGCTCATATAACCGGGATGCAGATCATAGGCTGCAGCGCGGGGCACGACCCGAAAAACATGTTTCATGCGCTCAAGTGTTTCCTCGAAGAACCGCATGGTCTCGTAGTTCTCCAGATCGCCGATATGCTGGCTCAGAATCGCATAACTCCCCTTTGTTAGACAGAAAGTATTCTTCAACTCCCCACCAAACGCGAGCACTTCTTCCATCTCGATTCCCAAATCGATACTCTGGGGCGCAAAGCCGCGCGACCGGCGCAGCACGCGTTCTCGCCCCTCGAACGTGCGCGTGACGGAATCATCCACACGCGTGAAAATGTCCCGGTTGTGCAGCAGGAACCAATCGGCGACACCGCCCAGCTGCAGCATCGCCTCGTGGTTGCTGACGACGATGGGCTCCTCGCTCAAATTACCGCTGGTCATCACCAGGGCAGCCCACTCGGATTCCATTTCCGGCGAGTCGCTAAACAATAGATAGTGCAGCGGTGTATAGGGCAGCATCACGCCCAGGGTGTTGTCTCCTGGAGCAAGGCCATCGGAGAGCGGTCCACCGGCCAAGCGCGGAAGAACCACGATAGGCCGCCGCGGGTGCAGCAGCGCAGCCTCATCCTCGGCAGTCAGCCGACACAGCTTCTTGACTGCGGCGAGATCGCGCACCATCAGCGCGAAGGGCTTGTGCGGACGCCTTTTGCGTCTTCGCAACTCCGCGACCGCGGCATCGTTGGTTGCATCGCACGCCAGCAGGAAGCCGCCCAAACCCTTGACTGCAACAATCTTGCCTTCGCGCAGCAGCGCGCGTGTCTGGCGAATGATCGTCAACGAATCCCGATCCGGAAACGACACATCGCGTTTCAACAGGGTCAGCGAAGGTCCGCAAACGGCGCACGCATTGGGCTGGGCATGAAATCGCCGATCATCAGGATCGTCATATTCCGCCTGGCAATCACCGCACATGGTGAAGGCAGACATGGTGGTGGTAGCGCGGTCATACGGTATATCGCGGATGATGGTGTATCGCGGCCCGCAATGGGTGCAATTGGTGAACGGATATCCAAAGCGCCGGTTCGCCGGATCTCCGAAATCGCGCCAGCACTCGTCGCATGTGCCGGCATCGGGAGGAATCAGCGCGAATGCACCACTCTCCTCCCGGCTGCCCAGGATTGAGAATCCGTCGCCTCCCAGAACCTCGATTTCGGAGACGGTGATCTCCTTTATCTCCGCCAACTTGGGAGGATCGTACTTCAGCCTCTGTAAAAATTCATCGAGCGCACATCCGCGGCCTTCGATTTCAATGGTGACGCCAGAAGAGGAATTGAAAACAAACCCACTCAGCCCGAGAGAGGTAGCCGTCTTGTACACGAACGGTCGAAACCCCACACCCTGCACGACGCCACGCACCAGGATGTGCTTGCGTCTGATCAGTTCGTTAAGACCGTCGCCCGGGAGGCTAAACATCCTCCGCATCATACTCGGCCGCGGCAATCCAGATCAGCGTGTTCCCGACCCCGCGCACTTTTACCAGGCAACCAACGATCGGGTCGACTCTAGCTCTGTTTGGTGTTAGCTGTCATTCTGTCCACCGCTATCCCGGTTTGCCACCGAGCCTTGCTCCCTGGACGGGTGCCCAATGTTCGCCCAGGCGTACATGGGTTGAACAAGACGGGCGAAGCCCCTCCTTGTTCTTTCCTGTAACTAGGTGTAGAAAGCTGGTGAAAGCATTGGAAAAAGATCGTATTCAACCCATGTACGCTGGGGCGAACATGGGGCACCCGTCCAGGGAGCAAGGCTTGTGAGGAAGCGAGAGATTTGTCGCACAACCAACGCCCTATAATGAGTGTACACTCATTATAGGTTAAGCGATTATGGCCCGCCCCAAAAGCGAAGACAAGCGCAACGCAATTCTCTCCGCCGCGACGGAAGTCTTCGCGGAGCGAGGCTTAAGCGCCGCTACATCCGCCATATCGACTGCAGCGGGCGTGGCGGAAGGTACCTTATTCACTTACTTCAAGACCAAGGATGAGCTAATCAACGCGCTCTACCGTGAGATCAAGCTGGAGCTGGCAGATGCCATGATGTCAGACTTCCCCCGCAGAGCCGGCATCCGCGAACGTCTCCAGCATGTGTGGAACCGCTACCTCACGTGGGGAGTCGAGAATCCAAGCCAGCAAAAGGTTCTGCAACAGATGACCGTCTGGGGCGGTCTGACCAAGGAGTCGAAGCATGCTGGAACCGCACCCTTCTTGGAGATCGAGAAAATGGCCGCGGCCGCGGTAGCGCAGCAGGTCTTTCTCGACCGGCCGCTGGAGTTTATCGCCGCGGCCATGAGCGCCCTGGCGGATACCACGATGGACTTCATGCGGCGAAATCCAAAACAAGCGGATATGTATCGCAACCAGGGCTTTGAGATGCTCTGGGCTGGGATCACCCGCAAAAAGTAGCTTTTAGTGAATCCGAATGAGCGAGCAATCACTCATATAACCAGAAGGAGTCCAAGCCAATGAATCCATGGTCAATCGCAGATATACCACCCCAGAACGGCAAGCTAGCGGTCGTAACCGGGGCTACCGGAGGACTCGGCTATGAAACCGCGCTCGCCTTGGCGCGTGTCGGAGCCGAAGTACTGGTGACCGGCAGAAATGCGGAGAAGGGCCGTACATCGATTGAAGGCATCAAGCGCGCTGTACCGTCCGCCAAGGTACGCTTCGCGATGCTCAATCTGGCTAGCCTCGCGTCCATCCGCGCATTTGCGGCAAGCATGCTCGCCAACGGCCGTCCGTTAGATCTATTGATCAACAACGCCGGCGTGATGGATCTGCCCACCAGGCGCCTGACCGAAGACGGCTTCGAGCTGCAATTCGGAACCAATCATCTTAGCCACTTTGCTCTTACCGGCCTGCTGTTACCCTTGCTGCGCAAAGCCCAAGCGCCCCGAGTGGTGAATGTGAGCAGCCTGGCGCATCGTGGTGGCAAGATCGATTTCAGCAACCTGCAGGCCGAGCGCAAGTACAACTCCTGGGCTGCCTACCAGCAATCGAAATTGGCGAATCTGCTGTTCACCTTCGAGCTCCAGCGCCGTAGTGATGCCTATGGATGGGGATTGATGAGCAACGCCGCGCATCCGGGATACGCGCGCACCGAGCTCATCCCCAACGGACCGGGCACCGGCGGACTGAAAGGAATAGGGATGAAAGTACTTGGATCCTTCATGAGTCACTCCGCCGCAGCCGGGGCCTTGCCCACACTCTTCGCGGCGACTTCTCCCGAAGCGGCCCCGAATGGTTACTACGGACCGAACGGCTTTTATGAACTGAAGGGGACGGTCGCGCCCGCCAAAATCTTTCCCCAGGCAAAGGATGAAGCTGTGGCCCGGAAGCTATGGGAAGTCTCGGAGCAACTCACCGGAGTCGAATGGGCCGCCAAGGATCAAACTCCCGAGCCGGTTACTTTTTCTATCAAGAGAGAAGCATAAGCGATGAAGGTCTTGCTCTTTGGTGCGACAGGAATGGTGGGGCAGGGTGTATTGCGGGAGTGTCTTCTCGACCCGGATGTGGAACGGGTGCAGTCAGTAGGAAGAAGCCCCACCGGCCTCCATCATCCCAAGTTGAATGAGATCGTGCATCGCGACTTATCGAACTACGCGGGGATCGAGGCCGAGCTCTCCGGTTTCGACGCCTGCTTCTTTTCACTTGGCGTCTCTTCGGCAGGAATGAAAGCAGAAGACTACGAGCGCATAACCTACGGCATCACCATGGCTGCCGCGGAGACGCTATGCCGGCTTAACCCGCAGATGAGATTCTTCTACGTCTCAGGTGCGGGTACCGACAGCACCGAGCAGGGCAGGAGCATGTGGGCGCGGGTCAAGGGAAGAACAGAAAACGCGCTCCTGCGCTTACCGTTTGCCGCCGCGTACATGTTTCGCCCCGGCCTGATCGCGCCCATGCACGGGGAGAGGCCGAAGGCCGCTGTCTATCAAGCCTTCTACACCATCGCCAAACCACTCCTGGCCTTGCTCCGGCGCACCTTTCCTAATTACGTCCTGACCACGGAGGAAATTGGACAGGCCATGCTGATTGTGGCCCGGCGTGGCTACCCAAAACATATCCTCGAAATCAGGGATATTCGCGCCGTCCTCCAGACCACTTGAGCTAGTCTCTGGCGCCGAGGTCAGACCTCTTGCGATTCTTGTCCCGCTATGCGGTACGATACTCATCTTTTCGTGCCTCTCTGCAACGGAAACGTTGACAACTCCACCTTCGAACGAAAATCATTCTTGTCGGAATAGTTCCCATACGAAAACCGTACCGCAGAGCGGAACCCTTGCGCGCATAGCGGAACGCAGAAAGTGTGGAATCTTGCCCGAGTTCGAGGGTCACATCATGGAAACTCCATCAACCGCTCTTCCAATGCCGGAAGCTCTGGCCAAGGCCGGCAATCTCTACCAGTTGCACAGTCTGGATCGCGCGGTTGCCGTTTTAGAGATGCTGGGTGAAAGCGATACTGCGCTCAGTCTTGCGGACGTATGCCAACGTCTGCGCTTGCACAAGAGTACTGCGCACCGTTCGCTCATGGTGTTGGAGCGCAGTGCCTTGATCGAGCGTACCCCGGAAAATCGTTACCGCCTCGGTTTGAAGCTGTATGAGCTTGGCAACCGGGCAGTCGAGCAGGTCGATTTGCGCGCCCGTGTTCATCCCTACTTCCGCCGCCTTGCCGCGCAGGTGGGAGAAACCGTGCACCTGAGCGTACTGCAGAAAACTTCGATCGTTTACCTGGACAAGGTCGAGCCGAATCGGCGCGTCTGTGTCAGTTCGAAAACGGGAACCTCCAACCCGGTTTATTGCACATCCATGGGTAAGGCCATGCTGGCTTTTCAGCCCCCCGAGGTGATCGAACAGATCATTTCCAAAATCCGCTTCGTGCGCTACACCCCCAAGACACTCACTACCCGGGAGGCGCTCTTGAAAGCGTTGGAGCGGGTCCGGCGCCGGGGTTACGCCATCGATGACCAGGAGATTGAGGTAGGTGTTCGTTGTATTGGCGCGCCTATCTTCGATGAAAAGCGTCGGGCGATTGCGGCTGTAAGTATCTCCGGCCCCGCGTCGCGGATCACGGCGCCCACCATGCCCGAGATAGCCGAGCACCTGCTCCGCTGCTGTCGCGACATCTCCGTCTCCCTCGGTGCGCATGCAAAAAAAAGACCGCGAGTCCTTTCAGCCTTCGAGCGCCACTACAACAGCTAGAGCTCCCAGCAAATTGTCTCTGCCATGGCTCAGGTACCGCCACCTACGGTTGAAAATCCTGCCCGACGGATTCTGCCCGTCATCGGGCACAAGTTTTTTTTGCTATTTCTGCTTTTAGACCCGGCTACCCTCACGTGTATGACACCGCCGTGCGTTATCACGTGTTCCCGATGTTCGGCGCCGCCGGTACTGTCATTAGTCGGCCAGGTTGAACCTAGGGAGGAAAGATCGTGATAAAGCGGTTATCCCGCAGAGATGTGATCAAAGGAGGCCTCGCCATTCCGGCGACGAGCCTGCTCTCAGGATCCGCAGTGATGACCGCCGCACGGTCTATGGCTGCGCAGAGCGACGTTGTAACACCCACCTCGCCGCGCGAAAGATTGCTGCTCGACTTCGGATGGCGCTTTCATTTCGGCCATGCAGTCAATGCGGCTAAGGATTTCGATTTCGGCAACGGTCGCTCGCGAGCGTTTCAGAAGACCGGCAACTTTCTGCCTGTGGCTGCACTGGCCTTTGACGACAGTGACTGGAAGACACTGAACCTCCCTCATGATTGGGTGATCGGTCTGCCGTTCAAGGATGACCCAGCGCTTTCGAGCAAGGGCTTCTACCCCATCGGGCGGTCTTATCCGGAGAACAGCGTTGGATGGTATCGGCGCATCTTCGAGATCCCGGAGACGGACAAGGGCAAACGCATCTCGATCGAGTTTGATGGCGTCTACCGGGAAGCCTTGGTTGCGCTGAACGGCTTTTATATTGGACAGCATCGCGGGGGATACGATCCATTCTCTTTCGACGTGACGGACTTTATCCTTCCCGGTGTGCCCAACGTGCTGCTGGTCCGCGTGGACGCCACGCAAAGCGATGGCTGGTTCTACGAGGGCGCGGGCATTTACCGGCACACATGGCTAGTCAAGACAGCACCGGTACACGTGAAGCAGTGGGGTACGTTTGTTCGCTGCACCACACAGCGCGGCAACGCCGCAGTAAAGATTCGGACCGAGGTGGCGAATGACGCGAAAGAGCAGCAAAACGTGCGTATAATCTCGACAATCCTTGACCCGGCAGGCAAGTCTGTAGCGATGAGCACCAGCACAATCGCCGTAGTGTCAGACAATGACCAGCACATATTTGATCAGCAAGTGAGCTTTGCCAACCCAGCGCTGTGGAGTTTGGAAGAGCGTAGCCTCTACACCTTGCTGACTAAGATTGAAGCGGACGGTGTCATCGTCGACCGTTACAAAACGCGCTTTGGCATCCGGTCGCTACGCTTCGATGCGGATCAGGGCTTTTTTCTAAACGGAAAGCCGGTAAAGATTAAAGGCACCTGCAATCACCAGGACCATGCAGGCCTTGGTGTAGCGCTACCCGATGCGGCACACGCGTTTCGCGTTCGCACCCTGCAGGAGATGGGCTGCAACGCCTATCGCAGTGCCCACAATCCGCCCGCGCCCGAGCTGCTCGATGCGTGCGATGAGATGGGCATGCTCTTTCTGGACGAGACGCGGATGATGTCGTCGAACTCTGAGGGGCTGGAGCAGTTCGAGCATCTGGTGCGGCGCGACCGCAATCATCCTAGCGTCTTTATGTGGAATATGGGCAATGAAGAGCACGAGGCGACCACAGCGACCGGCCTGAACATTATAACCAGCATGAAAAAGGTGGCCATGGAGCAGGATGGCTCGCGCCCGGTTACTGTCGCTCCGCCGCCTCTGGGTTTTGACCTGGGACACGGCGGCCTTGTGGTCTCTGACGTGATGGGCTACAACTATGCCGATCCGCAGATCGAGGCGTATCACAAGGCAAACCCGAAGCTTCCAGTCATGGGCACGGAGAACGTCAGCGCCGTAGCCACTCGCGGTATCTACACCATGGATGCAGAGAAGGGTTTTGTCGGCTCATATGACCCCTACACGACCACTGGCCGCGCTTCGGCAGAGGGCTGGTGGCGCTTTGTTAATGCGCGGGCGTGGATGCCCGGCGGCTTTGTGTGGACTGGCTTCGATTACCGCGGCGAGCCTTCGCCATACCAGTGGCCCAACACCGGCTCACAGTATGGAGTGCTCGACACCTGCGGCTTTCCAAAAGACACCTACTTCTACTACAAGGCGTGGTGGACCGCGAAACCGGTGCTGCACATCTTTCCCCACTGGAACTGGCCGGGCCTTGAAGGCAAGCAGATTGCCGTGTGGGTGCACACGAACATGGATCGCGTCGAGCTCTTGCAGGATGGCCAGAGCCTCGGTATCAGGGACGTGCCGAAGGATTCCCACGTTGCGTGGAACGTGACCTACCAGCCGGGAACGCTTGAAGCGCGCGGCTTCAAGGATGGTCAGCAAGTTATGATTGCTCGGCGCGAGACAGTTGGCAAGGCTGCGAAGCTGGCGATCAAGGTCGATCGTCCATCGATTGCTTCGAATGGTGAGGACCTGGCCTTTTGCGCCGTAGAAGTGCAAGACGCACAGGGGCGCGTGCTGCCGATCACTGACCAGGAGGTGACCTTCACGGTCACGGGCGCGGGCAAGCTAATTGGCGTAGGCAACGGTGATCCTACATCGCAGGAGTCGGACATTGGCTTCACGCGGCGGGCGTTCTCAGGGCTTTGCATGGGCATCGTGCAGGCCAGCAAGCATGCCGGAGACATCGAGATAGAAGTCACCTCTGCGGGACTTACTGCAGCCTCTGCCACAGTCGCCGCCAAGGCTGTTGAGCTACGGCCGCAGGTGGCCGAATGGGAGCGCGAGGTGCCCACCGGTGCGGGGATTACAGGACTGTGGCGGCCGGCTACGGTTGTGGGATCATCAGGGCCTGATCCGCTGCAATTAGCAGTTTCGGGCGATACGCTTTACACGCTGATTCAGAAAGGTGGTACGTTGACCGGAAAGCTGGAAGCGCCGGCCGGTGGTTTCGGACCGGGAGGTGGCGCTGTCGGCGGCCCCATTGAAGGCAGCGTTGACGGAAAGAACATATCCTTCCGCGTCGGCGCCACGACCTACACCGGCACTGTAAATGGCGACCAGATTGAGTTGCGGAAAACCTCGGCGCCGTTTCCAGGGGCCGGCTCCGCGAAGCCGGTGGAGGCGGGTCTAGGGCCGGTCATCGGACCTTTGCCGGATGGCTCGGATCCATCTCTCGGTGGCTTCCGCAATCGAGGGACACAGCCCCCCATCGTGCTGCGAAGAGCTAGCCGATAGCGACTTTCCACGAGACTCGCAGGATGTTGAACAGCTCGCTTCGTGATCCACCCGCTTTGGCCCCTTCGAGCGATTGGAACACCATCAAGCCCCAACGTTCAGGATGAGCCTGGACCGCCTATGCTGAGTCTGCAGCGAGACCTCCGCTAGGCTCGGGCCGTTGCCTTGGAATGGCCGGTGAATTTACTGTACGATGATCTCGATCGAAAAACAGGAGACTTGGGCCGCACCATAGGGAATGTTAAGTAGTTGAGGTGAGGGGTGGCCTTCAAAAAGCCGAAGCGGCTATTCCATTTTCTCCTGGGATGTGATCTGCCGGCTCGGTTTCTTGGCTATCTGACAATCGCCATACTCCTTTCTCTTTTTCGACCGACGCCTGCGAGAGGCAACTCACCACCTTCTCAAGTTGCTGGCCACAGCACGATTCTTGATCCCCTTCCAGAGAGGATCGATCTTGTCGATGGAAACGACATTCGTTTTCAGCGGCTCTCCGCCGGTTCAGGCTTGTCGCAAACTCGCGTTGCCTGGGTGGTACAAGACAAAGTTGGGTTCATGTGGTTCGGCACTCAATACGGACTCAACCGCTATGACGGATATAAATCGAAGGTCTTCAAACATGAGCCTGACCGGCCTGACAGCCTGAGCTGCGTCTATGTACGCAGTCTCCTGGTCGATCACACCGGAACCCTGTGGGTTGGCTGCGATCGCTTTCTCGATCGGTTTGACCCAGCGACAGAGACCTTCAAGCATTACCGTATCTACACAGAGATTTCTAATGAACTTCCCACTCCCATTGAACGCATCCGTGAGGATCACCAGGGAGTCTTGTGGCTGGCAACAGAAAAGGGGCTATACCGGTTTGATCCCACCAGTGGCCGAACCACACGATATTTTCATAATCCTGATGATCCCAGTAGCATAGCAGCAAATCGGATCAATGTTGCAGCGGAGGACCGGGAGGGGCGACTGTGGGTGGCAAGCGCTGACGGGCTGGACCAGCTGGAGTCCGCAACCGGAAAAGTGTTGCGCCGTTCCCCCATGCATCGCGAAGTCGCTCACTTTCACGAAGATGAATTCGGTATCTTCTGGCTGGCCGAAGGCGATTCATCGTGCGCACTCGCGAGTTGGAATCCAGCAAACCGATGTGGTGAAATGTCATTCCCTCAACTACAACCTGAAAGGGATCCCGCTCAAGGCCTTCATTTCTGAAATAGTTGAGACTCGCAATGGGACCATGTGGTTGAGTTCCACGGCTGGCCTCCTGAAGTTCGATCGCACTCACGATAAGGTCATTCGCTATCACAACAATCCTATAGATAGAGAAAGCCTGGGAGCGGACAACCTAATTTTTCTGTATCAGGATCATGAGGGAAATATCTGGACCTGCTTCCAGGCCGCACAGCCGAACTTCTTCTCCGAAGAACCCGCTGCCTTTTCAGAACTTCACTTACCAACGTGGCAGTTTGGTCAACCCACTCGTCACTTCGATCTATGAGGATAAGAACGGCATACTCTGGATTGGCTCTATGGGGGGACTCAACCGTATCGACCGGCGGGCAGGGACGAACATCGTTCCGGTGGGGTCGGGGGTCGGTAATGAGATCCTCTCGATACTCGAAGACGGGAAAGGGGTTCTTTTTAGCGGAACATTTCACCAGGGCCTTCAGGAAATCAATCGCAACACGGGCGAGCTAAGTCATTATCCTCCGCGGAGTGCCGCCGCACTTCACCAGCCCGATCATGCAATTGACCTATGATCACAGGGGAAATTTGTGGGCGGCCATGTATGGCGGTGTAGGACGTCTCGATCCCGCCACGGGACGTTTCGTGATGTACACGCCAGAGAATCAGGACACAATTCAGTATCAAAAAATCACCGAGGATAAGGAAGGATTTTTGTGGCTTGGCGCGCAGTCGGGCTTGCACCGCTTCGACCCACGGACGGGACGGTTCAAAATATACGGACACAAACCGGATGATCCGGAGTCGCTAAGCGACAATCGCGTAAACGCCTTGCATTTTGATCAACAGGGTACTTTGTGGGCGGGCACGCAAGATGGCCTTTCGAAGTTCAACCGTCAAACCGGGACCTTCAAAAATTATTATGAAAAGGACGGTCTGGCCGGAGATGTGGTGAGCTGCATTGAGGAAGATAGAAACGGTGTGCTTTGGATGGGCACCAATAAGGGTCTCTCAGCATTCGATCCGCATGCGCAGCAGTTCCGTAATTTTTCTGCCGCCGATGGCTTCCCGGGCAAGATTTGACCGGCTGGGGAACGTGCTATCAGAGTCCTTCCGGAGAGATGTTTTTCGGCGGTTTCAGCGGGGCCACGGCGTTCTATCCCAACAAGCTCGCAAACAGTTCATTTGTGCCTAGAACCGTTCTGACCGATTTCAGGCTGTCAGGAAACTCCGTCCCCATCGCTCCTGGTTCGGTGCTCAAGCAATCGATTACGCTTACTGATTCAATCACCCTCTCGCACCAGCAAACCATCTTCTCCATTGAGTTTTCAGCGCTGAGCTTTTTTAACGCGGAGACGAATCGTTATCGTTACAAGCTCGATGGCCTCGACGAGGATTGGCATGAAGTAGGCAGCGACCAACGTATCGCCAACTACACTACGCTTCCCGCGGCAACCTACACCTTTCAGGTTCAGGGAGCAACCAGCCGCGGCCCCTGGAGCCAGCCCGGCGCACTGCTCCGCATTGTGATTCTGCCGGCCTGGTATCAGACTCTCTGGTTTCGCATTATCTGTGTGACTGTATTCCTGCTTCTGCTCTGGGCAGCTTATCTTTTACGCCTCAACGAGCTCAGGATGCAGTTCAGTGCCGCCCTTGAGGCCCGCGTGGATGAACGCACTCGAATCGCGCGAGAACTGCACGACACTCTCCTGCAGAGTTTCCAGGGTGTGCTGCTGGTCTTTCAGGCAGTTGCAAATTTACTGCCGGCGCGGCCGGAGGAAGCCAAACAACGAATGGAACTAGCGCTCGACCAGGCATCCGATGCCATTACCGAGGGCAGAGACGCAGTGCATGAACTCCGGTCCGGCGGACTCAACACAGTGGATCTGGGAGAGGCGATAAGCAAATTCGGCAAGGACCTTCTGAGTGGCGCCACCACGGAAACGGTTCCCGAGTTTAGTGTGCAGGTTGAGGGAACACCGCGGCCCCTCAATCCTATAACTCGTGACGAGGTATATCGCATTGGAGTAGAGTCCTTGCGCAATGCGGTCCGTCACGCAAATGCTCGACGAATCGAGGTAGACCTCCGATACAGTGAAAACGGCTTGCGGCTCCGAGTTCGCGATGACGGAAAGGGTATCGACCCGGTCGTTCTCGGCCAGGAACACATCCCCGGCCATTGGGGCTTGCGTGGTATGCGGGAACGGGCCAAACTCATCGGAGGCATCTTCGAGGTCTGGAGCCAGCTCGGTACGGGCACTGAAGCCGAATTGACCATTCCGGCCGCGAGCGCTTACTCAAAACCGCGCAACCCGCGCGGTTTTCGCTTGTCCCGGCTTTGGCGGAGATAAAGTGATGAATACCACTCCCAAACCAATCGGAATTCTGGCGGTCGACGATCATGCGATTTTCCGCCAGGGGATCGTAAGTCTCTTAACCGACCAGCCAGATATGAAATTGGTGGCACAAGGCTCCAGCGGGCGCGAAGCAATCCAGCAATTCCGGGTGCATCGCCCCGATATAACTCTGATGGATTTACAAATGCCGGAAATGAATGGACTAGATGCGATCATCGCTATTCGTGGTGAATTTCCCGATGCCAGAGATCATCGTACTCACGACCTATAGCGGTGATGTGCAGGTGTTGCGTGCGTTGAAGGCTGGAGCGCGAGGCTATCTTTTAAAGAACACCTTACACAAGAATCTGCTGGATACCATTCGCGCGGTTCACGCCGGCAAGAAGAGCCTGTCCCCTGAGGCCTCCTACGAACTTGCCGAACACGCGACAGACGATGCCTTGACCCCTGGCGAAGTGGAGGTCCTTCGCCTGATTGCAGCCGGAAATGCAAACAAGCAGATCGCCGATCTGCTGTCCGTCACCGAAGAAACGGTAAAGGGCCGAGTCAAAAACATCCTCTCCAAGCTGAATGCCAACGATCGGACCCATGCAGCCACCATAGGCCTCAAGCGTGGAATTATAGAACTCTAGGGGGACTCGAAAGAGTCTGAGATTCGCTCCTTTGGGGGTTTCGCCGGGCATTGGCGACTGGGTACCCTTCCAGAGGGTACTCATGCGTCGTCTTTTTTCAAGTTTTGCCAGAGGCTGGCCCGGGATTGGATTATTGTTGCTGCGGATTGCCTCCGCTGGATTTCTCATCACTTATGGAGTCGAGCAGTGCCGTGCCGGCCTGCCGCGGGATCGCTGATCGTCGGCCTGTTCGCGATGTAGACGGTGTGTTCCTCGCCACTGGGCTATGGACTCCGATTGCAGGACCTCTCGTCATAGCCCTCTCCACCTGGGGGATTCTCCTTCAACATGAAGATCCTCGTCCGGGCATTTTATTGGCTGCGATCGGCGCAGCGCTGGCGCTCGTCGGGCCTGGAGCACTGTCTATTGATGCCCGGCTCTTTGGCTGGAAGAGAATCGACCTCGAAAAATAATCAGCATCGGTGGCCGCTCGGCTCGATGGGGGGTAGTTCATACCACCCCAAAAGAGCAGTACGCGCCACACTCGATGCAGTTCAGATAATCCTCGATCTGGGGTTCGTTCGAATTGGCAACTGGGCCACAATCTATTCGTCGCTGAAAAAAACCTCGGTGACCATTCGAACTACGGTCCGAGCCTGCTCGGCCAACGGAGGTTGTAGTCCATGTCACACGCTTCCACCCCCATCGTTTTTGTCGTCGATTCCGACCCTTCAGTCCGGGAGTCGCTGGAACTGCTGGTCCGCGCCGCCGGTTGGCGGGCGGAGACATTTGCCTCTGCGCAAGAATTCCTCGCCCGTCCGCGATCTGTTGTTCCTTCCTGTCTCATACTCGATGTAACTCTACCCGACCTCAATGGTCTCGAACTTCAGGAGCGCATCGCTGCTGAACGCACGGATATGCCGATCATTTTTCTCACTGGCATTGCCGACATAGCGATGACCGTGAGAGCTATGAAGCGCGGAGCCCTGGAGTTCCTGACCAAGCCGTTCGACGCTGAAGCTCTGTTGATCGGGATACAGCAAGCAATCAAACGCAGCGAGGCTGCGCTAGGTCGCGAGAACCAATTGCACGCCTTGCGAACGGATTATGGGTCGCTCACTCAACGCGAACGCGAGGTGATGAAATTGGTCGTATCCGGCCTGCCGAACAAGCAGGTGGGTGGAGAGCTAGGCATCAGTGAAATCACCGTGAAAGCGCATCGTGGCAATGTCATGCGGAAGATGAAAGCGGAGTCATTCGCAAATCTGATAAACATGGCACTGCGCCTTCGCGTCACGCGCTCAACAGTCACCAGCTCCGCTTTTAGTTGACCATACCTGAAGGATCCTTGGCGGTGCGGCAACCAATACTTAAGTAGCAATCGATACTAACGTTCAATAGATTTCGCTTCGCTGTTCTGGTGTGATCGCGACTGGTTAACCCATCGGGACGAATCGCATACGCGCAACAGGCAATTCGCAAAAGGAGAAAACACCGTGACGCAACTCAACAACCTGCGAGACGAAAACAAAATCAGCGTGGCGCTAAGGCAGTTTCGCAATTGGTGTAGGTCGAAGCGGCAGGCCTTTTCGTGGTTTTCTTCCCAGGAAAACCACACCTCGCGATCTTTATCAGGCCGCAGTAATTGCGAAATGCCTAGAGCACAAGCTGATGCTTGGCGTGATCGTTGCAATGCTGGGCGCTTTGCTTGCAGGTTGCACAGCGGACAAACCTCCCTCCCAGGGGGTAACCACCCTGGCCAACGCGGCTAAAGACGTTGTCATTCCATTGGAGGCAGGAAAGATGAAGAACCCGCTGCCTGAGACTGACGAGGTCGCAAGCCAGGGCCAGCAAGTGTTTCTTGAGTCTTGCGCCCTCTGCCACGGTGCGGATGGGCGGGCACACACTGACATCGGGCGCCACATGGACCCGCCGGCCATGGACTTGCACTCACCCCACGTGCAGCATTGGAGCGACGGGGAACTCTTTTGGATCATACGGAACGGAGTTCGGCTCACAGGCATGCCTGCCTGGCAGTCGAGCATTTCCGATAACGACACCTGGAAGCTTGCGCGTTTCATTCACAACCTTCCCCGCATCGACGCCGCCTCTGCCTCCACGGCAGTCAGCTCACAGGCACAAGCCGTCGTTTCCGCACAGGACAAGTACGCTCTTAAAATACCGAATGGCCTCGCGTTCTCTGAGTTCAAAGGATACGAAGACTGGCAGACTGTCTCCATCAGTCACAACGGAAATGTGATGGCTCTCATCCTGGCAAATCCCGTGATGATCAACGCCTACCGGGCCGGCGCGCCCGGCAACGGCAAGCCTTTCCCCGACGGCTCCAAGATGGCGAAGGTCCATTGGAACCTGAAAAAAATGGAGACATTCCCCTCAGCGACGGTGCCGGACACCCAGCATGACGTCGATTTTATGGTGAAGGACAGCAAGCGGTTCCAGGACAGCGGCGGTTGGGGCTATGGCGTGTTCGAGTATGACGCCGCGTCCGGGAAGTTCAGGCTCGGAAACTTAGCTGACAAGCCGCCGCAGGGGAGCGACGCCAAGTGCGGGTTCGTGTGCCACACGATAGTGAAGACAAGAGATTACGTTTTTACCGATTACGGGCACAGGTGAATCCTCCGCACGACGATCGAATTTCGAGCTCAATGATTCGAAAACCTTCGCAAATTTCGGCATCGGGCTGTTGATTCGGATTTCCCCATCCCGTTTCCCGGGAATTTCGATTGCCGAAAGCCAGTTGTCCGCAAGCCAGGAACTGTCAGCCATCTCTTGGCTGCGTCCTTGAACAACGACAGTCCGGCGGGGACGCGGACCGATACCTGCTACAATTATTGTGCTAGTTACCAGGGCCAAGTCATTTCGAAATAGCTAGGAGAACCCATGCACACTTACTGTGTGGTCCTTCGGCCCGTGCACTCGTTGAACTCTCTTTATCCGCGCGAAAAGCTCTACTATCTCAGAGCCAAGTCAGCTGCTCAAGCAATGCTTATCGCGTCGGAGGATCCTGAATGGCTCGTGTTTGGGGTTGAACCGGCGGGTATGTCTGCTTCCCCGCCACAAAGTGAACGTTCAGGGTCTACAAAGAATTCGATCGTTGCCTAGCTAATCCGGTCCACAGGCGAACGAGACCGCCCACCCGCGTCCATTGGTGGCGAGAAAAATGCAGTCTAGCGCAGTCTGGCTATCGGAGCAGCGTCCATGTCCGCATAGTCCTGATTTTCTCCGCCCATCCCCCAGCAGAAGCTGTAAGCGCGCGTGCCTACTCCGGCGTGAATAGACCATCCGGGAGAAACCACTGCCTGAAAGTCCTTCATCAAGATATGGCGGGTCTCTTCCGGCGGCCCCATCAGGTGAAACACAACCGCATCCTGAGCGAGATTGAAGTAGAGATAAACCTCAGACCGCCGCATGTGAGTGTGAGGCGGCATCGTATTCCAGACGCTTCCGGCGTGCAAGTGGGTCACCCCCATCACCAATTGGCAGCTCTTGACGCCGCCAAGGTAGATGTATTTCGAGACCGTCCTCAAGTTGCATGTCTCGGCGCTCCCGATAGTCGTCGGGGTGGCTTCCTCTTTTCGTACCAGGGTTACCGGATGGGCTGTATGTGCGGGGTAGCTAAGAAGATAAAAGATAGCCGGTGATGCGGGATCCTTGGATTCAAAGCTGATTTCGGCATTGCCTCTGCCGATGTACAGGCAATCAAGATTCTCCAGACAATAGCATTTGCCGTTGACCTTAATAGACCCGCTTCCGCCAATGTTCAAAGCTCCCAACTCCCGCCGTTCGGTGAAGTACTCAGCCCGCAGATCGGGATCCGCCGGCAGAGCGACTGGCTCCCATACCGGCGCCGCGATGCCCGCGATGGTTCGATCGAGATCGATATAAACCAGGTGGATCGCCCCCGGCTCATACAACGACTCCATCAGAAATGTCTCTCGAAGCTGAGCTGTGGTCATGTGCGGATAGCGCGTGGGGTCGGCCAACAGATAGGTCTGCATTTATTTCTCCTTCACCACCGGTCAAGTCTTCATCCCGCGACGGTATAAGCTCATCGACGGATTAGTGTGTCAGCAAGTTGCCGGCGTTACTGCGCTGTGGCTCCAGTAGTGGAGTGATTCCCACGCGGAACCTGGTTCACAAGCCAATGGACCAACTCCTCGGCTCCGGCAAGGTTGTCATATTCGGGGGGAAGGTTTTGCCCGTTCGTGTATTCGTTATAGATCCAGGGATCCGCCACAGCAAAAACCGTGCCCTTGCCATATTTCGCCGTGGCCATCAAGATAGCTCCCCGGTCCTGCAGCACAGAAACCGCGGGCGCTTTGAGCGAGATGGTGCAGGTGTCCTTCATGAAGAACGTATGCGGATGCTGAAACACCGGACCATTGCCGGCCACCGGGATCCGGCCCGGTTCATGGTTGTCGCCAATCACGTGATGGCTCAGCACCGGGTTGAAGTGGATGCCGAAGATATCGGCCAGCAGATCCAAATGCTCTATCTCTCCGTTCGCCGGATCGTTCGCCATCAGAAGGAGCACTCCTCCTTGCTTCACCCATTCGGCCACTTGCCGGGCGTCCTCCGGCTGCACGTAATGCGGGTGCGGATTCTTGACCGGGATATCCGGAGACACAATGATGTAGATCTGTGCCCCTTTCAGATTGCCCACCGTCGGAGCGGTGTAAAGCGTATCCGTGGCCACGCCGGCCTTGTGGAACACGTCGCCTAGTAGAGAAAAGCCACTATTGCTGACATCATTCCACTTGTAATGAAAGTACTCCAGTTGCCCGGTCGCGTTGGTCCGCTGCTGGCTGTTAAACCAGGCATCCACCACCGCGCGGGGGGAGGATTGGCTGAATGCGGGGAAGCACATCAGCCAACCCAACACCACCGAAGTAACAACTCGCATGCGTTTTGCTCCTAGAAATCCATCTTCAGGCTGAGCTGCAGGATTCGGGGAGGATTTGCAGCCAGGATGGTTCCGAAGGTGCTGCCGCTAAGAGACGTGCCCGGGTTGGTGACGCCGGTGCCGTTGCTGTTGATGGCGCCGCCCGGGTTGGCGTAATTGGTGTGGTTGAAGCAGTTGAAGCACTCGGCGCGGGCTTCCAGTTGCAATGCCTCATGGATTGGGATGAATTTGCTGAGAGCCGTGTCCACGTCGGTGTAGTGCGGCCCGTAGAACTCATAGGGCCGGGTCATGCCATACGTTCCAGCCGTGTTGGCAACAAAGGATGCACGGTTCAGCCATGTGGTGATTTTAGTGTTTTGGGCGCGGGGATTGCCCACCAGGTTAGGCCGGTCATTGCCTACGCCAGTCAGGGAGGCGTCGGTGCCGGTAGTTGTGGTAAAGGGAACGCCTGTCGTCGCGGTGATGATGGGCGCAACCTGCCAGCCGCTCAGCAGAAGCTGGCGTGTATAGGTTCCGCCGGCGGAGCTGCGGATGATGGCCGAAGTTACGAAGTTTTGACGCAAGTCAGAGGCGCAGTTGCTGTAATCGAGGTTGGGGTGAGCGGGATTCTGAAATTGGTCTCCGGCATTGTCTCCGTTTTCTGGAGGACCGGAGAGGCAGTGCGAATAGGTGTAGTTGGTGAGCAATGTGAAGTAGTCGGAAAAGCGATGCTGCACGGTGACCAGGAGGCCGTTAAAACTCGATCCCAGACCGGTATAGGCCTGGGTGACCTGGGTGAAATAAGCCCCCTGGGCGGTATTGATGCCGGTCAGCACGCGTCGGGCATTGGTGTTTCCGGTCGTGGAGCAGTTTGTTCCAGCCGCAGGCACTGTCGCGAGCGTTCCGCAGGAGCCAGGGGCGCCAGTCGATTTTCCGGGGTAGTAGACCGCCGGGTTCTGCTCGTTACCGTAGGAGCCATGCAGTACCCGCGTGCCGAGATAGGTAGCGGTAAGCGCCCAGTCCTTAAGAAATTGCTTTTGCAGGCTCAAGTTCCAGTTCTGGGAGTAAGCCTGCTGCAGGTTCGTGGGCAGCACGAAGTAGGTTCCAGAGGTCGGGAAATACGCGTTGCTGGCTGTCGGCGGAAAAGGCTTGGGGTAAGGATTCCCACCAGGATAGCCCGCGTAGGGTGTAGTGAGGTTGCCCGGAGGAGGCGTCAAGGTGATGGAGTCGCCCCACGGCGCCATGGATGCGTAGCGGGAGTTGTAGTAGAGCGGTGGCTCCTGGAAACCGAGACTGTAGGAAGCGCGAATACTTTCTCTTCCCTGGCCGCGCGGATCAAACACCACGCCCAGGCGGGGTTCAAGCCGGTTCCATTTGCCGTGGTAGTAGCCGTGTGGAATCCCCGGGTCGCCATAGAAAAGCACTCCAGCCGGAGCTGTGGGATAGACAATCGATCTGGTCCCGGAGGTGTAGTCCGCCAGTGAGAAGCTGGCGCCGCGACCCGTGGTTTCAATCGCCGGCAGCCCGGTAGCCCAACGCAGGCCTGCGTTCAAAATCAATCTCGGGCTGGCCTGAAAGCTGTCCTGGAAATACAGACCGGCATAGTTCTTGCGGAAGTCAACGCCGCTGTTGTTGCCCTGGTAGAGGGATTGAATCTCGCCGATCATGAAGTCTACCAAGCCGTCCTTGGTGTACTGCCCAGTGAAGTTGAACTGGCCGTTGGCATTGTTGACGCCGTCAGATTCGAGCGTGTTGTGCAGGTAATCCACGCCGTACGAAAAGTGATGCTTACCCTTGGTCCAGAACATGTCTTCGAGCACGTTGTAACCGTTGGTGCTGTTCAGGAGGTGTTCGCAAGTGCCGCAAGCCACGGTGAACGCGTTCGAGATGTTCATGTAGAGGTAGTTCTTGATGGGCGCGTAGCTTTGGATGCCCAGCGTATTGGGGTTGATGCTGTCAGCAGCGACGTTGCGGCTGACGATGTTTCTCGTATACCCCAGGTGAAAAGAGCTGACCAGACTCGATGTAAGGCTGTAGGTGTGGCCGAGAGTGAAGGATTGGACCCGGTCATCGAGCGACGGATTCTGCGTATTCAACAAATTGTTGTCGAAAATACCTGGCTGCGTGAAGTGCGTGAGGTAGTAGCGGCCGAAAACGGTCTGCTTGGTAGTCGCAGTCCAATCGATGCGGGCGATGTATTGATCTTCATTCTGCGGCAGCGGAAGGCCGTAGACCAGTTTGCCGCAAGGGTTGGTCGCCAACGGGATGTACTGGAAGATCGCGAGCGCCGATGGGTTGAGCTGTGACACCGGAACCTGGTTATTGGGATAGGGCGCGCCGGTTGCGGGGTTGATCAGCTGTTTGGCCACGCCGCCGCTTTGGCAGGCGGCGCTGGTATAAGCGCTGAAGTTACCCTGCAACATGGCAGCAGTAGGAACATAACTGGTGTATGCGTTGGTTTCCTGCCGGGTGCGTGTGCCCTGATAGCCACCGAAGAAGAACAACTTGTCTTTGCGGATCGGCCCACCGAGAACCCCGCCGAACTGGTTGCGCTTGAGCGTGTCCTGTTTGGTGGAGAAGTGGTTGCGCGCATTCATGTCGCCGTTGCGGAAGAACTCGAAGAGTGTTCCGTGGAAGGAGTTGCCGCCTGCGCGAGTCACGATGTTCACGACCGCGCCAGGGTGAATGCCGTACTCCGCCGACAAACCTGAAGTCTGCACGCTGAATTCTTGAATGGCGTCAGGGAACGGAAACGGCAGATTGACGTTGGTGAACGCGTCGTTGTTATCCGCGGCGTCCATCAGGTAGTTGATGTTGGTGGCTTGGGCGCCGGCAACAGAGAGGGTTACGGCGCTGGGATAGTTTTTGCTCGATGCCAAGTCGGTGGCAGGCGCATTGGCCGTTCCGGGCGTCAGCAGGATCAGCTGCGTGGCCTGACGGCCATTCAACGGCAGATCGACTGTGCGTTGCCGGTCGACGACCTGAGATATCGATTGATCTTCGGTCTGCACCATCGAGGCAGCTGCCGTTACCTGCACCGTCTGAGAGACGCCGCCGACTTGCAATTTCACGTCGATGCGCAGCTCGTTCCCTACCTGGATCACGATTCCGGATTGATCGTAGGTGCTGAAGGCAGCGGCTGTCACCTTGAGGGTGTAGGGTCCTACCGGCAAGCTAGGTAAGTTATAACCACCATCAGCGTCGCTGGTAACCGTGCGGTGAAGTCCTGAATCCGTTTGCACCGCCTCCACCGTGGCTCCTGACACCACCGATCCGTTCGCGTCCGTGATGGTGCCTTGAATTTGTCCACTGCCGATAGCCTGCGCCTGAAGGAATCGATTTCCTGCGGGGAAGCTAAGAAGAAACAAAAATAGATACGTTAGCTTCCAGGTATTTTTGGCTTTCCTGGTAAGCTCCGCATGCGCAAACGAGCGAGTAGCAATTGACTGCATAACGGCCTCCGATGAGTCGGCCAAGGTGTATCAAAAGGAATAATCGTTAAGCAATCGAAATCACCCGTTGGTACCTCGAAATGTAGAGCAGTGTTCCGCTGGGCGGTACGGCGACCATGTGGGCGCTGGAGTATCCTGTTCATAATCATGTTGATAGCCGACGATCTCGCCCGCATTTCATTTCAGGAACAAGAACTCCAATTTTCCAGCTTTGATGAAGAGACAGCCTGGAGGCTGGGCTCTTATGTGCGGGCCCTGGCCATCACCCGCAAGCTGAGCCTGGTCGTCGATGTACGGCGTTTCGCCCAGCCACTCTTTTACGCCGCGTTGCCCGGGACCACTCCCGACAATGTGGAGTGGATACGCCGCAAGAGCAACGTGACCGCTCGCTTTCATCGCAGCTCCTACGCCATCCGCCTGGAGTTGGACGAGAAAAAATCGAATCTCTTGGATCGCTACGGGCTGGCGGTTGCCGACTATGCCGCTCACGGCGGCAGCTTTCCGCTGCGCGTAGTAGGCGCGGGCGTCATTGGTTCCATTACCGTATCCGGCCTGCCCGACCGCTCCGACCACCAGTTAGCAGTGGAAGCTCTTTGCTCCGAGCTGGGCCGCCCCTTCGATACTCTGCGCCTTGAATAACGAAAGGTGGGAGCCGCCGCATTTATGCGGGGGAAGGAGCGCTTTAGCGCTCCGTGAAAGAGTCTCGACTCTGATCACGCGCTTTAGCGCTGGCAAGGCCAAAGCCTCATGAGTCGTTGCGTGAGAGAACCGCGGAAGAGAACGCATGCGCTCCCTAGGCCCGGAGGGCCGGCCCGCCAAACGTGAGCCCAGTCGGGAAGGGTTTGCGTGAGAACTCGACGCGGCAGGAGTCAGTCTCCTAAGAGAACCCCGTAGGAACTGGACGGGTGCCACACGTTCGCCTCAGCGTATGTGGGCCGAATAAGACAGCGAAGCCCACCACAGCTTTTTGCTAATCAATCAGCTAAAAGCAATCGAAACATATCATTTTCGGCCCAGGTACGCTTTGGCGAACCTGGGGCACCCGTCCAGTTCCTACGGGGTTCTCTTAGAAGACTGACTCCTGCCGAGAATCAATTTTGAATCGGGGGTTTCTCTCACAGACTCGGAAGGGCTGGGGATCAATCTGCCGTGGGAGCGCCGTAGGCGCGACACCTTGTTGGTTCTGTATATGACCCACACTTCGAAAGTGCGGCTGAAGTAACATCCAACCAGGCGGCCCGCGCTCGCGTCCAAATGTAATTGGTGGGAGGAAATTCAATGACAAAACTAAACGAGGCGGCCCGCGATCGCATCCCTGCAACCAAGTTCGCCTTTCCCAAACAACGCAAAGAACCGCTGGAGAACGCCTCTCACGTGCGCAACGCCGCGGCGCGCTTCGACCAGGTCGAGGGCGTAACCGAGGCGGAGCGCCGCGAAGCATGGAAGCGCATACAGTCAGCCGCCAAGCGATTCAAGGTGGAACTCAAAAGTTCGCCTAAGTAAGAACCTGCATCGACGGCGGACGTAACGCCGTGGCGATGAGTGCGGCTGCAAGAAAAGCGGCTGATGTGATGCAGAGCGCCCAGCTGAGCCCTGCGTGTTCCGAGACCCGGCCGATGAGGTAGGGCGCGGCGGCACTCAACACCCGGCCGATGTTATAAGCAAAACCCATGGCCGAAGCACGCAGAGCGGTAGGGAAGAGCTCGCTGGCAATTACACTAAAGCCGCTGAAGTAGCCGGTGCCAAAAAATCCAACCAACGGACCGATGATCAGCAGCGCATTTGGATTCCGCACAAACGCGAAAAGTGGCACCAGCAGCGAGGCTACGACCAGATAACCAATATAGGTGTATTTGCGGCTGAAGCGGTCTGCCAGATACCCAAATGAGATATAGCCGAGGAAAGTCCCCGTCTGCATCACGATCGTCCATCCTGAGGTTTGCAGAATGCTGAGACCCCGGCCGCCCTCCGCGACCGGCATGGAAAGAAAACGCGGTAGCCAGGTAAAGAGTCCCCACCAGGCGAAGAGGGCGGCGGCATTCATGCTGGCGCACACCAGCATGCTGAAGCCGAACGTGCCCCGGAACAGGCGGCCGAAGTCCACCCGCGGCTTCGGTTCCTGGCGCCAGACCTCCGGTTCTCGCAGCCCGTGCCGCACCCAAAGCGAAATCAGGGCGGGCAAAATACCGGCGAAGAACACCGCCCGCCAGCCGAAGCGCGGCATCACCATCGCGACCACACCCGCACCCAGAGCGTAGCCAACCGCCCAGCCGCTTTGCACCAGCGCAAGCGCTTTGCCGCGGTGCTGTGCCGGCCAGGTCTCGGCGACCAGGGCAGCGCCCGAGGCCCATTCCCCACCCACGCCGAAGCCCAGCAGCACACGGCAGAGCATCAGTTGCGTGGCGGTCTGCGTGAAACCGCACAGGCCGGTGCCGATGGAATAAACCAGCACGCTCCAAATGAGCGCCCGCACCCTGCCAAACCGGTCGGCAAACCAGCCGAAGCCCACCCCGCCGGCTGCCGCGGCAATGAGCGTGGCCGACACCATGGCCCCACTCATTGCTGCGGAGAGGTGCATCTCCCGCTGGACCTGCCCCAGTACCAATGCGTAAAGCATCACGTCCATGCTGTCGAGCATGTACCCAAGGAAGGCCGCAAGCAGGGTGCGCCTTTGTTCGCCCGAGGCTTCAGCCAGCCAGCCATAAATGCCGTTCAAACCATGAGCCTCATGTGTGGGATTAGGATACGGTGCCTGCCCTGTAACCGCAGGTTTTTCTCGAGTTTACGGGCGGACCAAGTGGTCCACCAAAATAAGCGCTTGCCGGTAGATTGTTATAGCCACTAGCATAAGTACATGGCTAAAGTATCCGCAGCGATCGCGCCGGTTATTGCCGTTGACAGAAAAGCTTCAAAACCTCTTCACAAGCAAATCTACGAGGGTTTTCTCTCCGTCATTGTGGGTGGCAATATGCGAGCCGGGCAGCGCGTGCCGTCCTCCCGCACGCTCAGTATTGAGTTGGGGATCTCCCGCATCCCGGTGCTTAATGCATACGCGCAGTTGTTGGCTGAAGGGTATTTCGAGAGCCGCAAAGGAGCAGGCACGTTCGTCTCCGAGTCTTTGCCGGAGAGCCTCACCGTCTGCGAGCAGAAAACCCTGCAACCCGAAGAGGCGGGTTCCGGTCCGCGTCCAATTGCCCGTCGCGCTTTGCTCCTGACCAGATATGACCGGGCGCCGTGGGTAGGGGGCTGTGGAGCGTTTAGCGTGCATCAGCCGGCGTTTGACCACTTTCCCTTTCCCATTTGGTCAAGCCTGATCACGCGTCACTCCAAGAGCCCACGCTTCAGCGCGATCCACAATACTGATCCGCGGGGTTCTGAAACTTGCCGCGAGGCGATCTGCACTTACCTGCGAACGGCGAGGGCGGTCCGCTGCGATCCCAGCCAGGTAATGGTGGTTGCCGGTTCCCAGCAGGCGCTGGAGATTTCGGCGCGCGTTCTCCTGGGCAACGGAAGCCCGGTCTGGATAGAGGAACCCGGGTACCGTCTGGCGCGCAGCGTCTTCCAGGGCGCGGGGTGCCGTCTGGTTCCTGTTCCCGTGGACGAGGACGGCATGAATGTCTCCGCCGGAATCAAGCAATGCGCGAAGGCGAGGGCTGCCTATGTTACTCCTTCGCATCAATATCCTCTTGGATCGACCATGAGCGCGTCGCGCCGCATGCAGTTACTGAACTGGGCACAGAGTTCGGGATCGTGGATCATCGAGGACGACTACGACAGTGAGTATCGCTTTGAGAGCATGCCCATCTCGTCCTTGCAGGGGCTGGATCGTAATGCGCGCGTCATTTACATCGGAACCTTCAGCAAAGTTCTCTTTCCCTCCTTGCGTCTCGGGTACATCGTGATTCCGCCAGACTTGATCGACCACTTTGTTGCTGTTCGGGCCGCCATGGACATCTTCCCTCCCTACTTGCATCAGGAGGCGATCACAGACTTCATGCGCGAAGGACATTTCGCCCGCCACATTCGCCGCATGCGCATGCTTTACAGTGAACGAAGAACAGCGCTGGTCGAGAGCATCCGTGAGCAATTCGGGCCGCGATTAGAGATTCACGGCTCGCAAGCCGGCATGCATTTGGCAGTTACGCTGCCCAAGGGGTTGAGTGATCGTGAGATTGCCACCAGGGCGGCGCGCAAAGGGCTTTGGTTGTGGCCTCTCTCCCCGTCGTATTTGAGCCAGGCTCCCCGCCAGGGTTTCATCCTGGGATTTGGCAACACGGCCGTGGAAGACATGTCCCAGGCCGTCGCGCAGATGCGCGCGGAAGTGTTCAGAATGAACGCCGCGGCAGGGTGAGAAGGAGACACGATGACCAAGGTCGCAGTGCTGGATGACTGGCAAGGTGTGGCGCGGGACAGCACAGACTGGTCGCCACTACAGGCGCGCGCCGAAGTCGTCTTTTTTGCTCAGGCGTTTGATGATGAGGACGACGCCGCGCAAAAGCTGGCGGATTTCGACATCATTCTGTCGATGCGCGAGCGCACGCCGCTACCCGCCTCGCTCATCAACCGTTTGCCCAGGCTGCGCATGCTAGGCATGACCGGCGCGCGCAATGCTTCCCTCGACACAGCTTGCTGCACGGCGCGAGGCGTGCTGGTGTGCAACACGGAATACGGAGCAGCCCCCCAAGCCGCCACCGCGGAGATGGCACTTGGCCTGCTTCTGTCAGCGGCACGAGCGATCCCCGCTGCCGACGCGAACATGCGCGCCGGACGATTCCAGGAGGGCCTGCCGGTCGGAATCAGCCTGGCGGGAAAGACCATCGGGATTATCGGTTTGGGCCGTCTGGGATCGCTCATGGCGAGCTACTGCCGGGCTCTGAACATGACTGTTCTTGCCTGGAGCCAAAATCTGACCGCAGAGAAGGCGCAAGCGGCAGGTGCTGTTTTGGTTTCGAAGGAGGCACTCCTGGCGCAATCCGACGCGGTCAGCATCCACGTGGTGTTGTCACCGCGTTCGCGCGGCCTGATTGGTGCATCCGACATCGCCCGGATGAAACCGGGCGCGATCTTGATCAATACCTCTCGTGGTCCGATCGTAGACGAGGCCGCGCTGCTCGAGGCCGTGCAATCGCGTCGCATCATTGCGGCGCTCGACGTCTATGACCGCGAACCGCTGCCCTCGGGCCATCCGCTGCGCAGGGCGCCCAACACCGTATTGACGCCGCATCTAGGCTATGGCGTGCAGGAAACCTGGACTGACTTTTACCGCCAAAGCATGGAGAACGCGCTCGCCTTCCTGAACGGGCAAGCGGTGCGGGTAACGAACCCCGAAGCGCGCCGCGCCATATAAAGATGGTCAACTCGCAACTTCGTGAATGCGTTCAAGGGTAAGCGGGTAAACGAAACCGGGTTGGTTGCGATTGTGTTGGCTCTGTCCATCCACCTCCACCACTGCTAAGGTGGGCCGCCGCCCTCGAATTTGTCATCCCGAGAGTCTGTAACTTTATTGGTTTCACGAAAAAATCGATGCTGAAAACAAAGGGCTTAGGTGAGTCGAAAATCGCCAAAAGTCAATAAAGTACACTGGCTCCGCTCGGGATGACAAATTCGAGGATCGTGACTTTCTTTAGGAGCCGTCAGATTGGATAGACAGAGCCAAGCAACGAGGGTTCCCACAGGCGGCCCATGTAACCTACAGAAGAAGTGGTCTGCGATAGGAGAACGACGGCTTGCGCGTAGCGATCGATACCGGTGGCACCTTTACCGATTGCGTCTATCTCGCAGCCGGAGAGCTCCAGGTTCTGAAGGTTTTCTCCACTCCTAGCGATCCTTCGCAGGCTGTGCTCGATGGCTTGGCGCGCATCAGCGCAGGCAAGGCCCTCGACGTACGCCACGGCACCACCGTGGGAACCAACACCATGTTGGAAAGGAAAGGTGCCCGAGTCGCCTTTGTGACCACAGCGGGCTTCGAGGACACCATTGCCATCGGGCGCCAGACACGAAGCAAGCTCTACGACTGGTTTGTGCCCATGCCGGTATGCCTTGTGCCCCGCCCACTGCGCTTCGGTGTGCCGGAGCGCGTCAGCGCCGAAGGCGAGATCCTGCGCTCTCCGACGGATGAAGAATTAGAGTCCCTGGTCAACCAGGTACGCGGCAGCGGCGCAGAGGCGGTAGCGATCTCGCTGTTGTTCTCATTTGCCAATCCGGAGACGGAGCGCCGCATCGAAGAGGCCCTGCGCCCTCTGGGTTTACCCATCTCCGCCTCGCACCGCATTCTGCCCGAGTTCCGGGAGTATGAGCGGGCATCGACCACGGTCGTCAACGCCTATCTCGCGCCCCGAATGCAAAACTATCTGCTGCATCTGGAGCAGAGCGTCGCCAGCCACCACGGCGGTCGGCGCGCGTGGACGTGATGCAGTCCTCAGGCGGCATCATCTCGGCGCGGAGTGCGGCCCCGGAGCCGGTGCGCACGGTGTTGTCGGGCCCGGCGGGTGGGGTCATCGGCGCCTGCCATGTGGCGCGCTGGGCCGGCTTCGAGCGCATCATCGGCTTCGATATGGGCGGCACATCGACCGATGTCTTTCTGTCCGATGCAGCCACAGGGGGCGCGCTGCTAACGCGCGAGTCGATGGTCGCCGGTGTGCCGGTAAGCATGCCCATGCTTGACATTCATACCGCCGGAGCTGGAGGCGGATCGATTGCCCGCTTCGACGCCGGCGGCATGTTGCGCGTAGGACCTGAGTCGGCGGGAGCGCAGCCGGGGCCCATCTGCTTTGGCCGCGGAACCATGCCCACCGTCACCGACGCGAACTTGCTGCTTGGCCGGCTGGACCAGGATAGCTTTCTGGGCGGAGGAGTGCGTCTCGATCAACCGCGCACCGCGCAGATCATGCGCGAGAACAAGGGCCCACTGGCCAGCGCCGAAGAATTCGCAGCCGGCATACTCCGCGTCGTGGAAACACAAATGGAGAAAGCCATCCGCGTGATCTCTGTCGAGCGCGGGCACGACCCGCGGCAATTTACTCTGGTGGCCTTCGGTGGCGGAGGGCCGCTGCACGCCTGTTCGCTGGCCCGCGCTCTGCGCATTCCCACCGTGCTGGTTCCCGCCATGCCCGGCGCGCTATCGGCGATTGGTATTTTGCTCGCGGATGCGGTGCGCGATTATTCCCGCACGGTGATGTTGCCGGGCGATGCGATCGACACTCTCGAAGACAACTTCGCGGAACTGGAGCAGCGCGGCGTCGCCGAGTTCGCTGCCGAAGGCTTGCAGGGTATGGCTCAGTGCACAGTGGACGTGCGCTACCGCCGCCAGGGATACGAACTGAATGTCCCTTTCCAAAAGCAGTCACCAGCGCAATCCATCGCAGCCTTTCATCACCTGCATCAGCAGCGTTACGGATTCTGCGATGTGTCGAAACCGGTTGAGATCGTGAATCTGCGGCTGCGCATGACTGCAGCCGGTGAGCCCTACGCGCCTGCATATCGTGAGCCCGTGCCGGCGATGGCAGTGCCGCCTGCTATGCCGAGCGCCCGGTACACTTCGCGGGCGAATTCCTGCCCACGCGCCATTACCGGCGCGAAGGCCTGGCTCCCGGAGACTCCATCCACGGGCCGGCGATGATTACCGAATATACTTCGGCCACCGCATTGCCGCCGGGTTGCTGTGCGCAGGTGGATGGCTTCGGAAATCTCGTCATCTCGATTGCAGCGGAGGACCGCGCATGACCTGCCGCTGCCGATCCGGTAGAGCTGGCGATCTTTCAAAGCGCGGTGCACACCATCGCCGAGGAGATGGGCGCGGCCCTGCGGCGCACGGCTCTCTCGCCCAACATAAAGGAGCGGCGCGACTACTCCTGCGCCATCTTCGATGCCCAGGCGCGGGTGATTGCCATGGGCGATCACATGCCGGTGCATCTCGGCTCCATGCCCATGTCGGTGCAGGCAGCGGTCGCAGCGATTACCTTTGCGCCCGGCGACATCGCCATCCTCAACGATCCCTATGCCGGAGGAACGCACCTTCCGGATATCACCATGGTGCTGCCGATCTTTCTGCCCGGGCAGGATCAGGCTGCCTTCTATGTTTCGAATCGCGCTCACCATGCGGACGTGGGGGGAATGTTTGCCGGATCGATGGGACCCGCCAACGAAATCTTTCAGGAGGGCATTCGCATTCCACCCGTGCGGATTGTGCGCGGCGGCCGCGTCGATCGCGAGATGCTGAACCTGATTCTGCTCAACGTGCGCACCGCCAAAGAACGCGAAGGCGACCTGGAGTCGCAGATCGGGGCTTGCCGCGTGGGCGAACAGCGGGTGTTGCAGTTAGTAGAGAAGTACGGCGAATCGAAGCTGCAGGCATTGATCGAAGAGCTGCTCGATTATTCCGAGCGGCTGGTGCGAGCGGAGTTGCGCAACATGCCGGCCGGTGATTTCAGCGCGGAGGATTGGCTGGACGACGATGGCGTCTCCGAGGGCTTGCGCAAGATCGCGGTGCGGTTACGTTTTGACCCCGAGGCCGCGGCCCTGGATGTGGATTTTGCCGGCTCCTCCGCCCAGGTTGCGGGCAGCGTGAACGCGGTCCGCGCGATCACGCTCTCGGCGTGCTTCTACATGCTGCGCTGCCTGTTGGGAGAAGATGCGCCCGCGACCGCTGGCATCCTGCGGCCGCTCACTCTGCATACTCCAGTGGGCAGCATCGTGGATGCGCTGCCGCCTGCGCCAGTCGCAGGCGGCAACGTCGAAACCTCGCAGCGCATTGTGGATGTGCTGCTGCGCGCTCTGGCGCAGGCGGTTCCGGCGCGCGTGCCCGCGGCAAGCGCCGGCACCATGAGCAATTTGACGATCGGAGGTTTGGATCCGCGCACCGGCGAGCCGTTCACCTACTACGAGACAGCAGCAGGTGGCATGGGCGCGCGTCCCGGACTCGATGGCATCTCCGGCGTGCAGACGCACATGACCAATTCGCTGAACACGCCCATCGAGGCGCTGGAGTATGCCTATCCATTCCGTCTGCGCCGTTACGCCTATCGTTATGGATCAGGCGGCGAAGGCCAATTTCGTGGCGGCGATGGGTTGATTCGCGAAGTCGAGCTACTCGCCGATGCGCAGGTGACTCTGCTGGCAGAGCGCAGAAAGTTGCGGCCTTACGGATTGCAGGGCGGAGAAGAAGGCGCGGCAGGCCGCGCGTGGCTCATCAAGGGCGGCAGCGAAGAGGTGAAGGAGCTGCCTGGAAAGTGCAGTCATCGTCTCGCCAAAGGAGACATACTGCACCTCGAGACGCCAGGGGGAGGCGGCTGGGGTAAAGAGTCTCGCTGAGAACTCAACCGCGAAGGTTAGTCACCTAACAGAACTCATTAAAAACTGGACGGGACTGGACGGAACTGAACGGATGCCCCAGGTTCGCCAAAGCGTATCTGGGCTGAAAATGAGATGATTCGAATGCTTTTAGCTGATTGATTAGCAAAAAGCTGTGGTGGGCTTTCACCCGTCCTATTCGGCTCAGGTAGCTGTGGCGAACCTGGGGCACCCGTCAGTTCCTATCGGGATTGTCAGGTAAGTCCACAGGCACTAAGCCCATCATCGCATTTTATTGAGCTGCCACTTGGGCCAGACTTCTCGATCCGTTTCGCACAACAAACATAGAGGTTTCTGATTGCCGTTCGACGGCCCGGCCGGGTTTCGGGCCGATAACTGATACGCAGCTTCATCGCCATCCTGACCAGCTCTGCGAAGGATTCTGCTTGCATCTTTCGCATCACCTGGCAACGATGGGTTTTCACGGTAACTTCGGAGATGCCGAGAACGGAAGCGGCCTCCTTGTTGAGTAGCCCTCCCACCACAAGCGGCAACACCGCCCGCTCGCGCGGTGTCAGTTGAGATAAGCGTTCCTGCAGCTTAGCCAGTTCTGCTTTTCTTTGCCGCTGCTTTCGATCTTGTGCCAGGGCGACGTGGATCGCTGCAAGCAAGGCCCCCAGGTCGACAGGCTTGGTGAGGAACTCGATTGCCCCTGCCTTCATCGCACTGACAGTGGAGGGGATGTCGCACCGATCGCTGACAAAAATAACAGGCGTGTTCTCCCTCTGCGCGAGCCGCCGCTGCAATTCGAGCCCGCTGATGTCAGAAAGGTAGATGTTCAGGATTACGCAGGCTGCCGTGTCTCTTCCAGCAAATGCCAGGTACTCGACAGCTGAGGCAAAGCTCAAAACCTTCATTCCCAGCGCGGTGAGGAATGCGGTGATCTCTTTCCGGAGCTGCAAGTCATCATCTACGAGGTAGATCACATCCCGGCTTGGCTCAGTTTCGCCATGGTTGAGAGCTGGTGACGGTAGATGGTTAAGGTATGGGTGCGGGGTGGAAGCAATCACAGTGTCGCGAGAAAGAGCCTGCATGGGCGAATCACCTTTCGGACAAAATAAGGTAAAAAACAATCCCTGGATCCCGGAGTAGCTGATTTGAAAGACTGCCAGCGTTAGATCGCGCTTCTGAACTCGCGCGGAGTTACGCCAACGATCTTCCGAAACACCTTCGTGAAATGCTCCTGGGTACGAAAGCCAGTGAGTCTGCTCACGTCGGCGATGGTTAGCGCTTCATCCTTCAGGTAGGAGCTTTGCGCTGTCGATCCTTGCCCGCAGAACATACTGGTGAGGGCTCAGGCCGGTCGCTTTGGTAAACAACAGCACAAAATGGTTCGGCGATACCCCGGCAATCTGGGCCATATCCACCAGGCTAATGTTTGCGCCGGTGTTCGCCTGGATGTAGTCGATGACTCTGGCTACACTTTTCTTGCAAATGTGCCTATCCTTTCTCTCTTCGCTTATTCACCTCAGCGAGCAAACGATACCGCGAGAACATTGGTCAAATGTTCCGGTTTTGGTCGGTTCTTCCGATAAATTGGTCAAAAAAACAGGCGACCGGGCAAACGGCGGTATGATTTTGCTACTGGGTTCTCTACCCAGCGGAGGAAGCGATGGATACCTCTGGGGTTCTTCCTGTCAAGGCGGTTGAAGTAATGCGCAATGGGTGCGCGGTGTGTCCCATCCCTGCGATATCTTCCCTAACCAGTAAACGGGCCGGGTGGGACGGCATTGCCCTGGAATCGTTCAGTGATGTGCCGGGCGTCTCGATTCCGGATCATGATCATCCGACGCACTTCCTGAATCTTCTTACCCATGGAAATATCAAGGCGCAGTGGACCACGGAGGGCAAGAGCCGCAGCGCCGACAATGGCCCTGGGACGATCTACGTGTTGCCGGCAGGAACCCGCGATCGCCTCACCTGGTCTGGCCCGACCACTCGTATCATCCTGGTCATGGAACCGCGGTTCCTCGCGCGTTCGCTTGAGGACACCGCGCACCTGAAGGATGTGGAACTAACCACGCACTGGAATCTTCGTGATCGCCACATTCAATCGTTGATGCTCGCTCTGCATGCCGACCTGGAAGACGGCTCACCGGCCGGTCCGCTTTACGGCGAATCTCTCGGCCTGGCGCTCGGCATCTATCTGGTTCGCCGTTATTCGGTTCGTAATTGCGCCAAGCCTGGTTACCGCGGCAGCATGCCTACGACGCGCCTGAACCGGGTTCTGGAGTTTATTAACCAGAACCTGGCACAGGATCTTCGCCTGTGGGAGCTCGCCCAAATAGCCGGCATGAGTCCTAACTACTTCTGCGAGCTATTCAAGGTAAGCACAGGCCTGTCCCCGTACCAATACATCCTGAGGCGCAGAATTGAACGCGCGAAGCAATACCTGCGCGATCCGAAGGTCACCTTGGCCTGCGCAGGAGAGGCGGCCGGCTTCGCCGATCAAAGCCATTTCACGAAGGTCTTCCGTCGAGTCGTGGGCGTCACGCCAATGAAGTTCCGCGGCAAGATTGGCCGCGGGCACATCCACGCCTAAAAAGAGCTCTTTACGCCGAAGTCCCAAAAGGAGGGTTGCGAGCCTATCCTTTTGGGCCTGTGTGCCATGCCTTGAGCCAAGTATATTGAAAGCTCAGCGTCTCGGACCAGCCTTAACCGGACCGGAGGGAGGGTAGGGAGCCGTGACCAAGAAAATCAGAGTCCTGGCGGTGGACGATCACCCTCTTCTGCGCGAGGGCATCGCGGCCGTCATTGACGGAGAGGATGATATCGAGCTGGTGGCCGAAGCAACCACCGGACAAGAGGCTATCGACCTCTTCCGTATCCATCGTCCGGATGTAACCCTGATGGACTTGCAGATGCCTGGCATGAACGGCATCGACGCCATCAGCGCCATCCGTAGCGAATTTTCGAATGCGCGCTTCATTGTACTGACCACCTACCAGGGCGATGTTCAGGCGTTACGCGCGCTCAAGGCGGGGGCCTCGGGATATCTTCTCAAGAATATGCTGCGCAAGGAGTTACTGGATACGATCCGAGCGGTCAACGCCGGCCGGCGGCGCGTTCCACCCGAAATCGCTGCCGGACTCGCCAATCACATGGCTGACGATACGCTTACCGATCGGGAGGTTGCGGTCCTGCGGAAAGTTGCCATGGGCAGCTCCAACAAGATCATAGCGTCGGAGCTCAACCTCTCTGAGGCAACCGTCAAAGGACACATGAAGAGTATTCTTTCCAAACTCGGCGCGAATGACCGCACGCACGCAGTCACCATCGCCCTGAAGCGTGGGTTTATAGACGGCTAACTCTGGTCTGGAACGAGTGGCCCACGTTTATCCCTCAACTAGTCTAAGCGACCCTGTACCTTCAACCAGAGGAGAAGGCAAGGTGAATTCGCTCATCTCGGTGAATGTCGGGCTGCCGCGCGATGTCGAGTGGCAAGGCAAGGTAGTCCGTACTGCTGTCTTTAAGCGACCCGTCGCCGGGAGGGTGATGGCGCGCCGTCTCAACCTGGATGGCGATGGCCAGGGCGACCTTGCAGGGCACGGCGGAGAGCATCGCGCCCTGATGGTGTATCAGCTCGACTCCTACCGATACTGGGAGAGGCAACTGCAGCGGCAAGACTCTGAGTATGGCCAGTTCGGGGAGAACCTCACCGTCGATGGTCTTGCCGATAGTGAGGTCTGCATTGGAGATCGCTACCGAATCGGAGGCGCACTCTTCGAGGTGACGCAGCCGCGGGTTACCTGCTATCGCGTCGGCATACGAATGAATAACCCGCAGATGGCGGCACTCCTTGTTTCGCATAAACGGCCGGGCTTTTACTTCCGCGTGATCGAAGAAGGGGAGATCGGCGCAGGAGACGAAATTACCAAAGTCGCTGACGGGCCGGAGCGGGTCACCGTTGCGGAAATCGATGGGTTGCTCTATTTGCCCGGCCATTCGCGCGATCAGCTGGAGCGCGCCCTGCGCATTCCGTCGCTCAGCGCGGGTTGGAAGGGATCGTTCGAAGCTCTGCTCGCGGAGGAGGGCAAGGAGCATGGCAATGCAGGTCTCGCTCCATCGGCCGCACCACCCCCGGCGTGGAGTGGCTTCCGTTCCCTGCGAGTTGCAGCCGTCGAGCGAGAGTCCGTGGACGTGCTCTCCTTTGTTTTCGAAGCGGAAGACCTGCGCCCATTACCAGCGCCTCTCCCCGGTCAATATCTGGTCTTCAGGCTCGAACCGGATAAGAACGCCGCACCCATCTTGCGCAGTTATTCGATCTCCGGTGCGGCAGGTGAGGGAACCTATCGCATCAGCGTGAAGCGTGCTGATGGTGCAGGGAGCCGCTACCTCCACGACTGCATTCGGGCCGGCGACCTCATTCAAGTAAGCGCACCGAGGGGGAGCTTCACACTTGCCGCGAGTGACCAGCCGGTGGTCTTGCTGAGCGCGGGCATTGGGGCTACGCCGGTACTTTCCATGCTTCACTCGATTGCGGCCACCGGCGCAAATTCCAACCGGGAAATATGGTGGTGCTACGGCGCGCGCAATGGCAAAGAACATCCCTTCGTGGCCGAAGTCCGGAACCTGCTCCATGTTCTTCCCCAGGGTCATTCATTGATTGCCTATAGCGAGCCGGACGAGGCCGATCGTCCGGGTAAAGACTATGACATCCAGGGTCGTCTGAATCTTTCGTTGTTGCAACAGCGTGGTATACCGCACAAAGCAGACTTCTATTTGTGCGGGCCACCCGGTTTCCTAGCCGGCCTCACGGCAGAGTTGAAATCCTGGGGAGTTCCTGTTTCCTGCATCCACTCGGAGGTATTCGGCGCTGGACCCTCCATAACACCCGGAATCGCGAGCAGCACATCCCGGGCGCCGCATCCGCCCGCTGGAGAAGTGGGCACGGGCCCCAGTGTTTCCTTCACACGCAATGGCCTCACCGTGCCGTGGGACGGACGCTTTACCAATCTTCTCGAATTCGCCGAGGCCTGCGATGTTCCGGTCAGGTGGTCTTGCCGGACAGGAGTTTGCCACATGTGCGAGTCTGGGCTGATCGACGGCGAGATTAGCTATGCCCCCGAGCCGCTCGATCGGCCTGCCGAGGGGAACATTCTGATCTGCTGTTCCCGCCCGCTGTCGAGGATTGAACTAGATCTCTAAAGTTTGCCCGGCTACAGGCCAAGCGCGCTCAATCCTGGATGATCATCGGGTCTTCTGCCCAGGGCCCAATGGTACTTGCGCTCGGTTTCGCTGATCGGCAAATCGTTGATGCTGGCATGGCGCGCATACATCAACCCCTGGTCATCGAACTCCCAATTCTCATTTCCGTAAGCACGGAACCAGTTGCCTGAGTCGTCGTGGTATTCATACGCGAAGCGCACCGCAATACGGTTGCCCGTGAACGCCCACAACTCCTTGATGAGCCGGTAGTCAAGTTCCTTCGTCCATTTCCGGGAAAGGAAGGCCACGATTTGCTCTCGACCGTTTAGGAACTCGGCGCGGTTTCGCCAATGGGAATCGACCGTGTAGGCAAGAGAAACCTTCTGCGGATTGCGCGAGTTCCAGCCGTCTTCGGCGAGGCGAACCTTTTGCACCGCAGTTTCTTCTGTAAATGGGGGTAGTGGTGGACGCGAGGTCATGGTGGCAGCTCCCTTCCAGCCACCACAATTATCCTTTGCATCGGAGTCAGCTGGCGTGAAATTTTGCAAGCTCTTTGCGCAGCGCTTGATTTTCCTGCTCCAGAGCTTCTATACGCTTCTCGATCGAGTGCATCCCTTCGCGGATCTCTTCCGCAGTGTAGCGCGGTGTAATGTGCTGCGGGCAGTTCCAGTCGTAGGCTTCGACATGGATCACGAATACTCTCTCGATCACAGTCTTTTCGCCCGGTACGCGAGACCCGGTCCAGCCAACTCTTTGCCGCTTCACCCTCGAGGATCTCCACTTTGCCCAGAATCTTAAGCCGGGCCTGTCGCGGATAATCGACCATGATGATCGCGACGCGACTGTCTGTGAGCAGGTTCCCGGTGCTGATGTATTGTTTGTTTCCGCGAAAATCTCCAAACGCCAGGGTGTGGTCGTCGATCACTTTGAGGAAGCCCTTGGGACCTCCGCGATGCTGGACGTAAGGCCATCCGGTCGATCCCGTAGTAGCCAGGTAGAAGCTATCTCGCTGCGCCAGAAACTCTGACTCGAAAGGCGTGAAGCGATCCTGCGAGCCACCGGAATTCTCCATCCGCTCGTACTGCCGGCGGCTGCCGTACCGCTCCTGCAGCTTCTTGACCAGGGGCGTAAAGACCAGCGAACCAAAGCTCATAGCACACTTCCTACATCGAATCTTACCGCGGACCGGCTCCGGTCATTCTTTGCTGAATGGTAGGGCCTTCAGAGTCTGCGTGAGAACTACTCTCCCTGGATCGAGTCCCTGGGGGACGGCTGAGTGAGCAGCCGGGGATGCTAATTCTGGGTTTCTAGGCTTGAAAAGCGATTGAGAGTGCCCAGGACTGCGTCCCATAAGAGCTAACTCGTTTAGGGTCTTTTTCGTCAATACTCCCACAAACTCGTCATCCTGAGAGGCTGTGACTTTATTGATTTTTCGCGCGAAGTCTTCGAGTTCTAAACGAAATTGTCATCCCGACCGAAGCGAAGCGACCTGCTATTTCTTTTCTGTCCGATCTGACGGCTCCTAATAAACCACCCCTCCACTTGTCATCCCGAGCGCAGCCGAGGGATCTGCGGTGCGCCTCGGCTCCCGCACAAAGGTCTCCAGTCCGTTAGGTCTCCCACAGAATCGTCATCCTGAGAGTCTGTGACTTTATTGGTTTCACAAAAAAATCGATACTGAAAACAAAGAGCTTAGGTGGGTCAAAAATCGCTAAAAGTCAATAAAGTCACAGCCTCTGAGCGGAGCGCCACACAGATTGATCGCGTGACACCGTGTTTGTGGCGCGGAGTCGAAGGACCTCGGCTGTGCTTAATTTACCCATGCAGCTCGGAACTTTTTAACCGCCGGAGCCCGACAACAGGATCTGCTCCGATACGCACTTGATGGTCAATGGTACGCACACTACACAGGCGTGCTCGGCTTATCCCAATCCACATCACCCTCCGCCGTGCTTCGACTGCCCACCATCATGGTTGCTCCCCTGCGCAATGCTCCGGGCTTGCCTGACTCAAGTCGCTGCATATAAATAAATCCGGAGATCAGTGCACCCAGGAACAAGTAAGGGGTGATGTTATACGGCCATTCCGGCACTGGGTAGATGGTGACAAAGAGCACCGGCAACAGCGCCAGCGTTCCGATCCAGGGTGACACCACGTGATGCCAAACGTTGAAATCTTCCGCATGCTCCCGGCGCATGTACGAAGTAAGCGCCAGGTTTGCCGTGCAGTAGATGGTGATGACCGCCAGCGTGGCAACGGTCTCCAGCAGGCCGAAGATATACGCAGGCCGCAACAGCAACCCGATGAGCAGCACCGCCACAATGCCAACGATCTGCATGACGGCGATGGCAAAGGTGGGTGTCTGGTAAACAGGATCGATTCGTCCGAAACGCGCAGGAAGCGTGCCCGCCTGGCCCATGGTGTACATCACGCGGGAAGCGGAGTTGGTACTGGCCAAGCCCACTCCGACCGCGCTGTTAATAAGAGCGAGCACCACGAACCACCACCCGGCTCCCCACAGCGCATGGCCAAGAGCGTAATACGGATTTGGGTGGGCGGCGAAGGCCGCCATATCGCCCGTGCCCCATCCAATCGCGCTCGCGTAGGAAGTAAAGATATAGAACACGCCGGTAGCCACCAGCGAGAGCATGACCGCCTGGCTAACGAATGTCCCGGCGCGCCGCGTCTCCTGGGCCAGCGGCGCCGGACCTTCGAACCCGCTGAGGGCCAGGATAGAGAAGACCATCCCAGCTAAAATGCCTCCGAAATGGTGGGGCGACAACGAGGGATCGAGCGGGGCAGTGTACCTTGATCCCGGTCCAGGGTGGATCAGGAAAGTGATCGCGAACGTCAGCATGATCATCAACTCGAGCCCGCCCAGGATTGCCGTGACGTGAGCCGAAATGCGAATTCCCCTGTGAGTGAGTGTCCAGATAGCCGCGAAGGTCACCATCGCGATGATCCACCAGGGGATGTTCACGCCGAAACCGGTCCGCAGCATGTCCGAAATCAGATAGCCCAGGAAGCCGGTGGACCCGGCCGACCCCAAAAGGTCATAGACCAGGTAACTCCAGGTGGCCATGAAACCGATACGGCTCCCCAGGCCGCGCGTGGCGAAGGAGTAGTAGCCTCCGCTCGAGGGCAGGTACTGGGAAAACTGCGACACCGTATTTCCGATGAAGAAGCAGACGATGGTAGCCAGCAGGAATGAGAGCGGCATATCCGGCCCCGCCTTCAGGGCGATGATCGGAAACGTGAACACCATATTGGTTGCCGGCGCGATGTGCGTAACTCCCTGGAACACCAGTTCTGGAAGACCCAGCGAATTGCGTCGAAGCTTGGGATCGGTCGTCTCAGCCGTCAACCAGGGGACCTCCTTCTGTACTCGAAGCACGCCAGGGGGCTAAGGATGGTTCTCGAACGGGTCGAAGTCGTGGTCCCGGTGAAGCAGAGAATGGCCCTGATTCAGACAGAAAGTAGCAATGATGCAGTCGATCGTTTTCCGAAATGTTCGACTAACCCAGATTGCGGCCCAGGCGGGACTCGTTCCGATCTCCATCCCATCGCACTTTACCGCGGAGCCGGCGAATCGCTGCCGCGCATGGCCTCGCTCAACAATTGATGCGCATAGCAAAGAGCCCCGGTGTGTAAGGATCGCACGATTGCGTGTACGGCTCAAGGGCCAACCTTGGATCATACTTGTCCAAATTAGCCCGTTGGCCGCGCTCGAATTTGTCATCCGCCTGTCCGGCTTGCCATGTGGGGGCGAACCCGGATTTCCTGCTACGCGGCCCTCACCAACATCCACGTATGCGGTTTTCCGCTAAAGAAAGCCGCATGCAGCTCGCCAACGCCACCAACTTTGACAGGAAATCCGGAGTTCGCTCGGGATGACAAAGGGGAGGGCGGTGACTCTAATTAGGAGCGGTTACCGAGAGATGGAAAAAGCGGCCGCAGGTTATCCGCGTTTTTCATCAGATATCCATCTTTGCTGAATCAGAAAAGCTGCTGTGAGACTTTCCTATCTACCCACGCCACCCCTGCCGGCCTAATCTCAAGTCAGCGGTGAGAACGAACATCGCTGGAGGGTGCGGATATGAAACTGATTCTCGGATTTACCCTCGCATTCGCGATCGGGGCGGTCTGCCGTCTGGCCAGAATTCCTTCGCCGGCGCCGAACGCTCTGCTCGGCTCGCTGCTCGTGGTTGCAATGAGCGTTGGTTACATCGCGGCCGGGCGCGTGCTCGCGCGACCACATGTTGTTCAAAGTTCAATTAATGGAGAAAAGGTATGCAGGTAATCGAATTTAAAGAGTTCGGAAGTCCATCCCAACTAGGTCTCGTCGAACGGCCGTTGCCACAGGCGGATGCAAACACCGCAGTCATTCGTATCGAGGCCGCTTCCGTCAATCCCAGCGACTTGAAAAATGTCGCGGGGCGCATGTCGCAGACAACTTTGCCTCGCATACCAGGGCGGGATTATTCCGGCGTGGTGGTGGATGGCCCGAAGCAGTGGATCGACCGGGACGTCTGGGGCTCGGGTGGAGATGCAGGGTTTACCAGAGACGGCACGCACGCGGAGTACATCCAGGTTCCAGTCGCGAGCCTGGTTCAGAAGCCCGAGAGGCTGTCGTATACCGAAGCAGGAGCAGTAGGCGTGACCTTTGTGACTGCGTGGTGCGCCCTGGTGGAGTATGCCCAGCTGAAGAGGGGAGAGACCGTGGCGATCTTTGGAGCGGCGGGTGGCGTCGGCGGCGCCGGGGTCCAGATTGCGAACAACCTGGGAGCGCGGGTCATCGCGATCAATCGTACAGGCTTTGGTTTGAACCCACTGCTTGCGCCACTTGCTGAATTGCAGCTTGATTCCAGCGATCCAGACTTGCCATCGGTCCTCCGCTCCTCTAACTCTGGCCGCGGTGCGGATGTGGTGCTCAATGCGGCTGGGGGCCCGGTGTTTGAGATTGGACTCAGCCTGCTTGCGCGTCGTGGGCGCCAGGTAGAGATTACCGCTCCATCTCAACGACGAGTAAGCCTGGACCTGGTTGACTTTTATCACAATGAGTCCCAATTATTGGGCGTGGATACATTGAAGCGCGATCTGACGGCCACGGCTCGCATCCTCGAAAAGGTGCGTTCTGGCTTTGATGCGGGTGCGTACATTCCACCGATGATCGCGGACACTCTGTCTCTGAGCCAGGCGCGGACCGCGTATGAACTTGTGGCCAAAGGTGGCAGTGGACGGGTGGTGCTAAAACCGCGCTGATTAGGTCGAGACCGCGGTCGAGCGCCATCAGGAGAAAGACCATGATATACAGCGAAGAACCTTATGGCCGCAATGATCCATATGCCCGGCAGCGAGAGATCTTTCCTCGTTTGTCGCCGGAGATGGAGGCGGCGCTTTGCACAGACCAGAAAGCCGCTGCGATTGATGAATACATTGCCTCGTGTGGGACCGATTGATGCGGGACTGCATGTGAAGAGCGCAAACCTACCGAATGCAACACGACCTTTGGCCGCTACCCGCGTACGGCTGACAATGGTGGTCTTGGCGGTCCTGCTGAACGCCGGCCGTATGGTTGCTCAGACTCCCGATCCCCAACCGCCGGGCTACGTGAGCGATCCTGCTCGTCCAGCGCTGAACCCGTTTCCCGCCGAACAGGACTGGAGCTTCCTCGCTCGCCCGGCGCAGCATCCCGACTTCTTCGACCCGGTGAAGTACATCCGCCTGGGTAGCGGAGACCAGAGTTATCTTTCTCTGGGACTGGAATACCGCACGGAATACGAGTACTACGATAACTGGATGTTCGGCGCCGGGCCTCAGGACCATAACGGCTACGTATACTTCCGCGTGATGCCGCATTTCGATCTGCATGCCGGACCGGATTTCCGCCTCTTCTCCGAGTTTATGTTCGACTATATTGTGGGAAGAGTGGGCGGACCCAGGCCTGGTACCGATGAAGATCGCGGAGATATTCATCAGGCCTTTGCCGAGATCGGTCCGCATGTCAGCCGTCAAGATGGCAGCAGTTTGCGGCTTGGGCGCCAGGAGGTCGTACTGGGGTCAGGACGCCTGTTCGACAACAACGAAGGCCCGAACGTAAAGCTCAGCTTTGACGGCGTGCGCTGGATCACGCAAACCGCTCATCTCCGCTGGGACGCGTTCGCGTTGAAGCCCGTAGAGGATAACTTCGGATTCTTCGACGATGCTCCCAATCCCCGGCAAACGGCATGGGGCAGCTATCTTACGATTCCCTTGCCGATTTTCCCGCGCGGTATGACCGATCTCTATTACATCGGCCTGGCAGCAAAAGACGACACCTACAATCGCGGTACTGCGAACGAAGTGCGGAATACCGTCGGCATGAGAGCGTTCCGTCCCATAGGACGAAACTGGGATTACAACTGGGAAGCCAACTTTCAGTTTGGATCGTTTGGAAACGATTCCATTGCCGCCTGGAGCGTTTCTACCGAGACTGGATACACGTTCAGCCAGGCCCGTTTCCAGCCCCGTCCCATGTTACGAGCGGACGTGTACAGCGGCGACAGCGGGACAGGCAATACGCTCGGCACATTCAATCCGCTCTTCCCGCGAGGCGCCTATTTCACGCCTAAACTGGCTCCGTTTCTTGGCCCGCAAAATCTGATGGACTTACATCCCATGGTCCAGTTTCATCTGAGGCAGAATGTCACAGGAGCGATTGCGTGGGTGTGGTACTGGCGCGAATCCGTCCACGATGGCGTATATGCCTTTGGCAGCGATGCGCTCATAGATCCCGCGAACGGCTCCAATGTGAAGTACCTGGGGGATCAGGGTGACTTGGAGATTCGCTGGTCGCCCGCGCCGCATTTGATTGCCGCGTTCAACCTGGCGGGGTTTCAGCCCCGCGGCTTCTTCAACACTGTGCAGTATAACCGTCCCCCCATTGGAGCGAATGCCGGTCTGACATTCAGGTTCTGATCCTGTTCCGGCCTCTTCCGATTGCCAAATCGAAACGCCCTGCCTGAATCGCTAGAATGAAGCGAAGGGGCGCGAAGATGGCGGACGAAGTTGCCGAGCTTCAACTGTTTGTAGAGATCGTAAAAGCCGGCAACCTCTCTGCCGCCGCAAGGGCTCTCAACTCCTCACCCGCAGCCATGAGCAGGGGCCTTACCGCCCTCGAGTCACGCTTGGGCGTACGGCTCGTCACACGGACATCCAGAACATTCGAACTCACCGCGGAAGGCCACCTGTTCTACGAGCGCTGCGAGCGCATTGTTGCGGAGATAGCCGAGGCAGAGGCTGAGGCCTCTTCGCAAGGCAAGACCGTCAAGGGAAAACTGCGTATAGGCGCCCCGATGGGAATCGGCCGGAGACTTATAGCTCCTTTGGTCGCTCACTTCGTTGAGAAATACCCCGGCATTCAGGTTCATCTCAACTTATCGGACTCAGGCCTCGATGTTATCGATGATGGGCTTGATGTTGCCCTGCGCGTCGGCCTGCCGCCGGATACGAGTGTGATCGCAAAGAAGATTCTGTCCACCAGGCGCATCGTCTGCGCCTCTCCGTCCTACCTGAAACGCCATGGAGTTCCGCGAAGACCCGAAGACCTGCGGCAACACGACTGCATCCGGCTGGTTCGAGGCCGGCGGGTGATGGACACGTGGTTGTTCCAGGAAGGTGGCAAGCGATTCGAAACCACTGTAAGCGGAACGCTGACCACCACCAGCGGCGAAGTTGTACATAACTGGGTGTGCGCCGGAAGAGGAGTCGCGCTCAAAGCGGGTTGGGATGTCCAGCCAGACCTGGATGCAGGAGCGATTGTGGAATGTCTTAAAGACTTCTGGTGCGACGAGATTAATCTCTTCGCGATTTGCGCCAGCCGGCAACACCTCTTTCCGCGCATCCGCGTGTTCCTCGACTTTATCTCGTCGACACTCCCGAAAATGGTTAGCCAGGAAAGCCGAACCCATCTAGCGAAATCGACATCAAAGGATGTGCCGCCGGTAACAAAAGCACGAAGATGACCTCGGCCGGGCAGCAATAGAGATCGATTACACGAGAGGTATCGGACCCATGCAAGAGGCGGCGCAAAATGTTCTCCTGGTTGTCGTGACGCTCTTCCCCATCGTCGACCCGCTCGGAGGCAGCCCTTTCTTTCTGGCGCTGACCAGGGAATACTCAACGGAATCGCGAAAAGCATTGTCCTGGCGCATTGCCGTCAACAGTTTCATCTTGTTGGTTGCGACGTATTTTGTCGGGACTTACGTGCTCGCCTTTTTTGGGATTTCGCTGCCAGTGGTGCAGGTCGGCGGAGGCCTGATCGTTATTGCGACAGGATGGACGCTGCTGAAGCAGCGGGACGACGAAAAAGAGGAAGTACAGAAAACCGTCCATCCGCAGGACACAATCCGCCGGGCATTCTATCCCTTGACATTGCCACTGACCGTAGGCCCTGGATCAATCTCCGCGGCGATCACGCTGGGCGCGAACGCGGCTCACCATCACGCATACCATCCTTTGTCAATCCTGGCTGCACTCATTGGATTGGCGCTGATCGCGGTCAGCATTTTGCTCTGCTATGGATTTGCCGACCGGCTGGCGCGAATCCTGGGACCAACAGGGATGACGGTGATCACGCAATTGTCGTCCTTTCTCCTGGTTTGTATCGGTGTGCAGATCGCCTGGAACGGGATGAAAGCATTACTCGAGTCAGTGACGCTGCATATTGGCTGACCGAAGGGGTTCACTAGCTCTTGCTTCCGCGGGAATGGCCAACTCGTGGCCTTTTTTCAACTGGTTTTTAGGAGCCGAGGGTTTACGGAACAGGCACTTCCATTCCGGCTATGAGGCTGCCTGCCGACTCCAATAGATGGTTTTGAAGTTCTAAGGGCCTACCTAATGGCTCCGTTTCCCCATTTCGAGCACGTAGGACTGCTTCGATATTTGAAGTGCGGTCGGGAATTCCCAGACGACCGGAGAGCCATACGAGTTCTGCGAGAGAGGAAGCCTGCATTTTTCTCATGATCTGCCCGCGATGAATTCGGATCGTGATTTCGCTTGTCCCTAGCTCGTAAGCTGTTTGCTTGTTGAGAAATCCGCGTACTATGTACGGCAACACCTCACACTCGCGAGGCGTCAGACGGCTATAGTTCTTGCGAATGCGCAGAGTCAGCTGGCGGTCAACCCATTGCTCCTGGGCTTGCTTCAGTGCGACGCGTACAGCGCGGAGAATCTGATCTTCGTTGACTGGCTTTAATAGAACCTCGCTCGCCCCTCCGCGCATGGCCCTAACTGCCATCGGAATATCAACAATTCCGGAGAGGAAGATGACAGTGATTGAACCGTCGCCGGCAAGCTGTTGCTGGACCATAAGTCCGTCAGTGTTGCCAGGATTCAGATCGAGAATGAGACAAGCGGGGCCGCCTGGCCTGGGTAGGGCTAGAAACTGCTCGGGATCCGCAAATGCCCTGACCCTGTATCCCCTGGATGACAGCAACTCATCGAGAGTTTCGAGGCTTCTCGAGTCGTCATCGATCAGATAGATAGTCGGATGTTCTTCCATATCAGGCCGAGGTTTGGAACCACGTGTAAACTTGGCAACCGGCCTTTGGCTCAAACTCGTGCTGGATGCTTGTCTCGCGCTTGCGGAATCCATATACCCGATCACAGATATCACCTCGTTCGGTTGAAAAGACCAGGAGCTTCGCCAAATTGCAGTTATTCAGCGTCGGAGATGATGCATAACTGCAGCCGGAATGTCGCTCTCGGGCCTTGTGCGCCGGGTTCTGAGTGGCGCCTTGCGTATACGACTCTAACTGGATCCTGTGGAGGATCCCACCCTTGATAGGATCAATCGACGATAGCTCTTTCGGGTTGGAGAGACCGTCGAGTCTGCCATTGATCTTCGACAGCGCATATTCGTCTTTGCAAACGAATCCAAGAGCCGTTCCCAACTCCCAATCAATGTCGCATGGGGAAATCTTGACTGCCTAAGGAGATCCGAGCCATACGCGCCGTCAGACGGGAGGGCCCCGCACAGCTGCGCTCGAACCACCCCGAAAGAGCTACTCGGCGGTAGCCCCCTGGGGGGAACCCCTAGGCACGCACCGGCAAAAAGCGGCTATACGGGGTCGGCAGCTAAGAAATAAGGCGGTAACAGAAGACGAGGAACCAGTCGAAGAGGAAAGGTCATGCTTGTAGTTCGAGTTCATCCAGTCGCTGCCACTTATAGAAGGCAATGGATAATATCCAGCTCAACACAAAGAACCCGACAATGAAGTACCCGAGCGTTCCGAAGTTGTCATTGAGCTTTCGCACAAGGTCCCATAACATGCCACTAAAGTGAAAGTGACCGGCGAACAGACCCAAAGCCTCGATGCCACCAACGACTAGCGCGACAATGACCGAGACAAGGGTAATGGTCATGTTGTAGTAGAGCTTGCGAACAGGCTTCATAAATGCCCATCCGTAGGCTCCCAGCATGAGGATATTGTCAGTCGTATCGACCAGCGACATACCTGCGGCGAAGAGGGCAGGGAAGACCAGTGTGGACAGCATGGCCAGTCCCTTCGAGGACTCCGTCGCCGAGATGCTCAAGAGCCCGATCTCCGTGGCTGTGTCGAATCCGAGCCCCAACAGAAGGCCGAGTGGATACATATGCAAGCTGTGCCGGATCATGGCGAACATCGGACGGAAGAGCCGGGCAAGCAATCCGCGATCCGCCAAAAGCAGATTCAGATCTTCCTCGACATAGGGTGCTCCATTGCGGACGCGCGCAAAGACGCGATACACCGAACGCAGGACCGTCAGATTGACGAATGCGATGGCAAACAAAAACCCGGTGGATACCAGTGTACCGACCATCCCACCGATGCTACGCACGGCATCCACACGGTGCTGGAGCATCGAAGCTGCCGAGGCAATCGCTATCGACCCGACGAAGACAATTGTCGAATGTCCGAGGGAAAACATGAATCCGACCGTGACCGGCTGCTTGCCTTCCTGCATCAGCTTGCGAGTCACGTTATCAATGGCCGCGATGTGGTCCGCGTCCACGGTATGCCGCAAGCCAAAACTATAAGCCAGGAAGGACGTCCCGAGCAGCACCGGATAATGACGAAAAGCAAGGAAAGCCCACAGCCAAGTCCCTGCATGGAAGACCAGCAGGACGGCATAAATACTGAGTATCTTCGCCCGGACACTGCCGCAAGTTTCGTTTAGTAAACCGCGCATTTCAGCCCCGGCGGTGGATTGTTAAGCCGAAAGTGGTTGATCGACTGGGCTCGGCCTCAGCCCAGTCGATCGATTGATTACACTGCCAGCGGAACGTAGGGGAAGGCTGTTCGTGGCTTTGACGTGACCGATTCCTTGCCGATCCCAAGGCTGATGGGAGTGTTAGCCGCGGTGGAGAACATGACATTGGGCGCGTTGTCTATGAGGGACCGACCGTTCCACCCGGTGAAGCCGAGCGATGCCTGCGTACCGACCTCGTAAGGGAGCATGTTGGGGAACAAGCGGTGCGCGATCTTTTCTCCATATGCGTGGGGGTCTTCCGCCGTTCCATATGCAGCAACCACGGCTGCGATCTTCTTGGTGATAGCTTCTCCCCAGGTTGCGAAGTCGTCGGCCGGACGCCCGGCATTGAGACGATTGCCGAGATCTTCGTTGTACTGCGCGAACAGCGGCGGTAGCATCGGCAAGCCGATGCGGTTGATCGAGCGCCACCCCCCGGCATCCGTGGCCAGCGTGGCCACTGCCCACACACCAATCCGGCGCTGGTCCCCTATACCGGCGAGTAACTCACTATCGGGCAGCTCCAATACGATCGAATATACGGTCTGACCGGCAAAAAGATTTTTCGCTTTACTCGCATCCCAGTCGGCCAGGTTCACAGTAGTGCCGTCCTGGAATGCGTGACCCACCGCGTGCAATACATCTGGCTCGATCCAAAATGGGTCGCCGGCTTTGCCCGCCCAAGCGCGCACCCCGGATGGCGTGGTAACGGTTTCGTCTGTTTTTCCTTGAGCGATGACGGCACCGGCTGCGTTCGGGTCGACAGCTTCCGCTCCACGAATGCGCCGTACGGTATAGCGCTGCTGCCCGTGTTGGTCGCGTTCATCGAACGTGAGACGGTACGTAATCTCTTCAACGGCATCGCCGTTAACATCGACCTTGAATTCGTACATGCCCTCCGGATGGTAGCCGGGAATTGTGGGCTTTCCGAGAGAGTGGCACACATTAATGGTGAATACGGTGCCGGCTTGGCCGCGGAATACGTAGAGATCGGTGATGTCAAGCCGAACGTCCTGCCGAGCGATGGGTGAGTCGAGATGGTGAGACATGTTTTCTCCCTTTCTGATTGAGGAATGTGATGGGGGCTTGTTTTCCGTCGACAGAGCCGAGGCGGCCCGGGATAGACTCATTCCCGCCGCCATGATTGCACCACCGACAAGAACTCTCCTGCGCGATATCTCTTTGCTTTCGATTGTCATTTGGTCCGGAAATCTCCCCGCCTTCGATGTGTCGCATCTGGGTAAGGTGTGTTTCTATTTGAAGAAAATGTGCGAGTGGCGTCGGAGCTACTAAGATGCTACCGACCCTTTGGAGCGATCTGGTTGGATACTATTGGGAGCCGCAAAGGCTGTCCATCATACACTTGTATAGGGAGCCTCGATGAAACCGCAGAGAGCGCCCACGCCGACGGCATGGTTTCTTCCTCGCCCCAACGGCCTTTATTCAAAGTCCGATCGCTCTTCGGCAGCCGGCAGATACCGTTGGCCGAACGATATTCAAATTTAGATAAGGAGTGAGGATTTGAGAGGCCATTCTCAGTGTCGAAATATCGACACGTAACTCCTCTCATAGACTTCACTTCGATCTCATAAACCCCATATCAATGACTTAACTATGGCCCTTTGATTGCCTATTCCTTGATCGAGAGGCGACCCGTGTGTTCCCGCTCCGTTGTTGGGTCGCTAGTCATGCCAGCAGTGATTTCAACTCGAGGCATCGTTTATCCCTTAAACCAAACAACCAAAGGAGAAATTAAGACCATGAAATGCTCACAAATCGCTCTTGCCATCTCAGGAGCACTTCTCAGCATATGCAGTTTAAGCGCTCAGCAAGTGAAGACGGACTACGACCACGGCGCCAACTTCTCGCAATACAAGACCTACTCTTGGGTTCAGGTCAAGACATCGAATTCGCTGTGGGACAGCCGGGTCAAAGCAGACGTGAATTCTGCCCTCGTCGCAAAGGGGCTTAGTGAGGTTCCTACCGGTGGGGATCTGGCTGTTGTCGCGAGCAGAACATCACAGGATCAACAGACACTCAATACATTCTATGACGGACTGGGCGGTTTTGGTGGAGGCTATGGCTGGCGAGGATTCGGCCGAGGAGGCTTTGGCGGCGGTGGTTTCGGAGAATCGACGACTACAACTGAGACCTACAAGGTGGGAACCCTTATCGTGGATATCTTCGATGGAAAGACAAAGAGCCTCTTATGGAGAGGATCGGCGAGCGAGGACCTGTCAGGAAACTCCAATAACAACATTAAGAACTTAGACAAGGAAACGGTAAAGATGTTCCAGCATTTTCCGCCGAACTCGGGTAAGAAGTAGGACGCGAAAAAATGCGCTGGTGAACAACGCGCGAGGGTGCGAGACCGCCCCTCGCGTTTGTGCTTCTGCCAGGGAGCCGGCAACAGTCCCCTTGAGCGGGAGAGTCCATCCTCGATGTATGGTGGGGAGGCGGCCTCGAAAATATCCCTGGAGAGTGAAAAGCTGTGGTGCGGCGTTGGGAGTCATGCTATACGATTCGCATTTGCCGGCCTTCCTGACGGGCGCAGCCGCAGATGAAGGACGCGTCCCTCGCGCCCTCCATCCACGTGGATCTAGAGTCTGGCGATCCTAGTCGAAACTTTTGCTGGAAGGTTCGGCTGCCACATGCGCCTCTTCACCCGATTTCAGATCTGCGCCGTACTTCTTTGCGTAGCCGGTAGCGACCACGGCACTTCCGGCTTTGTTTCCCTGGTCAAATATCTTTGACAGGAAGTAACGGTTCCCGACATGGTTAAAAACGAGTTCCGTCTTTCTGGGGGAAGTGGGGGCCTGCGCATCGCGGATCTCGAAAAGTGCCGAGGAATGGCCGTCGTAACTTTGAATCTCCATCGTGCCGAGATCAGAGCCTTGCTCCACTCTTAGGACGTATTTGCCGGCAGGGAACTTGGCATTCCCTGCATGAAATTGGAACGGGATATTGGCCTCAATTTGGCCGATGATTTGCGCGTGAGCACTGATGCTTGCCGCCAGCGCGATCGCAACGATTGTGAGTAAACGGAGTTGATACTTTTTCATGGTGTCTCCTTTGATGTACTCGCTGGAAGCTCTTGTCACCCGGGGCCTGGCTATCCAACGGTCACTTTGTAGAATGCAAGTTTCGTGCCAGTCTGTTTCAAGCGTAAGTGCTTGATGCGCAAGGGCCCAGGGTGTGGGAAGGATTTTCTGGATGTCGATACCTGATCATGAAGTAACAAATAATCGACAGTGGAACCATGTATCTTCGAAGGTTCCTCGAGCGGGGGGCTGAATAACGTTATGGGAAGTTATTGCTTCTGGAGCCCTGCTTCTGGATCTAGGAACGAAACATTCCGGGCCAGCCCTGTTCCTTGGGAATACCTTCTGCCAATCCGGCCCCGTGCTCGCCGTGCTGGAAGAGGTGAACCCCGCCGGTATACCCGCTTGCTGTAACGCCTGCCCTAGCAGACTGTCGCACGGTGCTCATCCAATCGCGGAGGAACTACGCGTAGGGCGCGTCGAGATACGCCGTGCAGGAAGCCGCCGTTTCGCTCTGATTTCTGGAAGCCCGGCCTGGTGATGCCAAGCTTCTGCATTCGAGAGATGAGAGTCGTTCTCGGCAGACCAAGCCTTGCCGCGGCGCCATCACGACCGCTTATAGTCCAATTCGTTTCCATCAATATTCGCTCGATGTGAGCCCTCTCGGCTTCAGAGAGGCTGATGGGTCCGGCAAGTTTTGCTTCCAAAGCCAGCGCGTGCAACTCGCTCGCGCGAGGGCTTAGCGTATTGCCGGTCGAGGTGATGAGTGCTCTTTCCACAAAATTCTGCAACTCGCGGACATTCCCTGGCCACGGTTGGCGGGTCAATGTTTCAAGGAGGTCCTCGGGGATGTGATCCACTCGCTTCCCTAATCGCTGGTTGAGCCGTTCAACAAAGTACTTTAGGAGCAGTGGAATATCCTCTTTGCGCTCTCGCAAGGCGGGAAGCGCAATCGGAAAAACGTTCAGGCGGTAGTAGAGATCCGCGCGAAAAGTCTTCTCAGTGACCATCTTTTGCAGATTGAGATTTGTCGCGGCAATGATTCTCACGTCCACACGTGTAGTGCGGGTACTACCTAACCGTTCGAACTGTTGTTCCTGGAGAACGCGCAAAAGCTTTGGCTGCAGTTCCAGCGGAAGATCGCCAATCTCGTCAAGAAACAAGGTTCCTCCGTTCGCCGTAAGGAACCGGCCTACCGTTTGAGCCACTGCACCGGTGAATGCGCCTTTCTCATGGCCGAAAAGTTCATTTTCCAGCAACGTAGCAGGAATTGCCGCGCAATTGATCGCGACAAAGGGCTTGCCGCTCCTTGGTCCATTGTCGTGAATTGCGCGCGCAACTACTTCTTTACCCGTGCCTGTCTCGCCTTGCAAAAGCACCGCGCAGTCAAGCGGCGCCACCATGCCAATGTCCTCGATTACGCTGCGGAATGCTGCACTTGAACCGATTAGATTTGTGGGAATCATGGTGTTGTCCTTTCAGCCGGCAATGGAGGTCTATCCGGGGAGTGAGTTTGTTTGATAGCTGAACCAATGGTCCTTTACTCAAGTACATCGTAGCGTGGCAAAAGTGGCGCGCCTATTATCTCTTTGTATAGAGTTGTGCGGATATGTGCGAGATCTGGCGCGCTAGCCCGATATGTTTATCCCAAAAAGCATGAAGGTTGACACCGGGCGTACCAGGTCGCGACCTATGAGCAGGAAGCGTCCAAGCCAGAGTCGCCGCATCAAAGGTTTATTGCCGAAGACGCTTGCCTCGGCCGTAAATCCTTAAAAGAACAACAGGAGTTGCAAATGTCTACAATTGTAAGTAGCCCTAATGTTCCACCCTTCACGCACGAGTCAGCAGTCGCCAAGGTGCGCGGCGCCGAGGACGCTTGGAATACCCGCGATCCCCAACGTACGTGTCTTGGCTATACAATCGACAGCCGCTGGCGCAACCGTGCCGAGTTCGTCAACGGGCGTGAGCAGATCATTGCGTTCCTCACGCGCAAGTGGTCGCGCGAGCTCGAGTACAGATTGATCAAGGAATTGTGGGCGTTCGGAGGGAACCACATTGCAGTGCGGTTCGCGTACGAGTCACACGATGATTCAGGGCAGTGGTACCGCTCGTATGGGAACGAGAACTGGGAGTACGACGAGCACGGTCTAAATCGCCTCCGCTATGCCTGCATCAACGACTTGCCGATCAAGGAATCGGACCGGCTCTATCACTGGCCAATAGGGCGCCGGCCTGACGATCATCCCGGCCTCAGCGACCTTGGCCTGTAGCATCGTGCCAGTTGAGTCAGGACGGTGGCATGGTCAAAGTAAACACGCTCACAGACCAGTCACCGTCCTTGAAGCGGAAGAAGAGAGTCTGCATGAGCACTCGACTCAGCAGGAGTCAGTCCTCTAATAGAACCCAATAGGAACTGGACGGGTGCCCCAGGTTCACCGCCATAACGACCCGCGGTAAGCAGGACCGCCTGGACGGTCCTGCTTACCGCGATATGCTTCGATTGAAGTGGCAGATCAACCTTACTGCTGCAAGAATGCCAACAGCTCCTTGTTGACCAAATCAGCGTGCGTTGTGCACAGGCCGTGCGGCGCTCCTGGGACGACCTTCAATGTGGCTTTCTTCACCAGCTTGGCCTGAAGCTTTCCGGCATCATCAATGGGCACAATCTGGTCTGCATCACCCTGGATGATCAACGTAGGAACCTCGATCTTCTTCAGATCTTCCGTCTGATCTGTTTCAGAGAAGGCTTTGATGCAGTCGTACGACCCGATGATCGAGGATTGCATGCCGAGCCGCCAAAACTCTTCCCGCACGCCCTCTGAGATCTTCGCGTCAGGCTTGTTGTAACCGTAGAACGGCAAACTGAGGTCTTTGTAAAATTGAGAGCGGTCGCCCGCAACACCCGCACGGATTGAGTCGAACACGGAAATCGGCAAACCACCGGGGTTTGTCTCTGTCTTCAACATGATTGGAGGAACCGATGAGATCAACACCACTTTCGAGACGCGGGCACTACCATGTCTCAGAATGTATCGGGCGACTTCTCCGCCACCGGTAGAATGGCCCACCATGGTTATATCCGTTACATTAAGATGCTTGATCAACTCGGCAAGGTCATCGGCATACTGATCCATATTGTTGCCCGCCCACGTTTGTCCCGAACGGCCGTGGCCCCGCCTATCGTGAGCTATGACCCGATAGCCATGCTGGCCGAGAAATAGCATCTGTGCATCCCATGCGTCCGCGCTGAGCGGCCAGCCATGAGAGAAGGTGATTACCGGGCCAGCTCCCCAGTCTTTGTAGAAAATAGTGGTGCCGTCTTTGGTCGTGAATGTATTCATATTTCGCTTCTCCAATCCTTATTACTGTGCAAGTTAGGTGATCGGTTGACTTACTCAATTACTGCCGCGTCGGAGCGAGGGCAATGAAACAGATCCGCACTTGTTGGCTGTAAGTCTGGTGTCGTCAAGTGCCGGGTTCTCGCTTTTGCCGCTTCTCCAGTGGATCGTAGGAGGGCATGAACCAGGCAGCAATTATCGCTTTGTATAATCCGGCAGTATCCCCAGGCGGTTGCCCATCCTAACCAGCCCGGCCAGAGAATCGGCCTCCATCTTTCGCATGATCTGACCACGATGAATCCGGATCGTGATTTCGCTTCTGCCCAGCTCGTATGCGGTCTGCTTATTGAGGAATCCGCGAACGATATAAGGCAGGACCTCCCGTTCGCGTGGAGTCAGTCTTTGGTAGTTGCGACGAAGGTTGCGAAGTGATCGAAGATCAGCCAACTGCGATTCAGCTTCAGCTAATGCGGCTTCGATGGCGGGAAGAAGCCGTTCTTCCTCGATAGGTTTGGAAAGAAATTCACTGGCTCCGCCGCGCATCGCTTTCACGGTTGTCGGGATGTCAGCAAAGCCGGTAAGAAAGATGACCGGAAGTCTCGAATCGTCTTTCAGTTTCCGTTGGAGATCTAATCCTGTCGTGTCACCCAGGTTCAAGTCCAGGATGAGGCATGAAGGCACATCCGGCTTCGCGAATGCCAAAAATGCATCGGGCTCGGCAAAGACATGTACGTTATATCCAGAAGCAACAAGAAGCCCGTCCAGGGCTTCGCGAATGCCCAGATCGTCATCGATGACATAGACTATCCGTTGACTCTTCATCACAATGACCCTCCTTCTACCGGAAGCGAAAATGTAAAGGTTGAGCCCCTGGCGCTTTTAACGGTGTCAGCTGAACCTTTTCCGTTCCCGGTTGATCCATTCCCGGATATAAAGTGGACAGTGAAGCATGGTCGTCCCCTTCAGTTCACAATCTGCAAGGAACCGGATTGCTTCTATGTCCACCAATGCGATCTCGCCCAGATCCAGTGAAGTTTTGCGGTCGAGCGCGCCGATCTCGGCACGAATCTGGTCCAGGTCATTTGCATTGAGACGACCACTCAACCGCAGAACTGTTTGACCGCCTTGGGTAATCCGCTCAATTTTCAAAACCATACGCAACCTGAGATAGCAGGCGCATGGCCAAACGGAAGCTGCTGATAAAAAACGCACTTCTGTTTCCCCGTCGATGCCGAATTCGGGCAATTGCCGATTTTCGGCATCCCAGACGACCGTGGTTCTACCCATCCATCAGCGAAAATATTGCATGGAAGCGCAAACCCCGCTTTGTCATCCCGAGGAGACGACTTGCCCGTGGCAAGTTAAGGGAGGGATGACCGTCTTGCTCCACCGGCAACGAAGGCTCGGTGCCCAATTGCCCCGATTTCCTGCGGAGGCTTGTGGCGTTGATACACTCCGTGCGCCTTTCCTTAATGAAAGGCGCATACGCGGACCTCTCTAGCACAGCGTGGCAGGAAATCGGGGCCAAGCCCGGTTTTGCCTGCCCCGGCGTGCCGTGGGGCTTGAGTGGGATGCCACAGCACTCGACGCTCCTAATGACAAAGTGAGGGTAATTTAGGCGGACGGGGAGTGGGTGGAACCAGAAAACCGCTGTGGTGGAGGATCAGGTGCCCGGTAACGGTGTTTTTGAATACCGAGACGGGCGATCTTGGATTCGAGAGTTTGCCGGGGAATTCCGAGGCGAGCTGCGGCGCCTCCTGGCCCGGAAATCCTGCCTCGGGTTGCCCGAAGGGCAGCTTCGATAAGCTCCCTTTCCTGGTCGGGTTCCAACCTTGCGATGGTGCTGATATTGGCCGATGGCCGCACCGCGATACGGCTCATCTCCCCCCTGAACCATTGTTCATCAATCTTGAAGGTTTCGCCTTCACACAGAATGACGCCACGCTCAACCACATTCTGGAGTTCCCGGATATTGCCCGGCCACGCGTAGCTTTGGAACAGATCCATGGTTCGTTTGTCGATGTTCCTGATGCGCTTCCCGGTTTGCCTCGAGTAGCGGTCGATCATGTACTCCAGCAGGAGAGGAATGTCGTCCGCTCTCTCCCGCAACGCGGGCACATGAATAGGAAATACGTTCAATCGATAGAAGAGGTCCTGGCGAAAGGCGCCGGACTCAACCGCTGCTTCCAGGTCGCGGTTGGTCGCGGCCAGTACCCTCACATTCACTAAGATCGGCTGCGTGCCCCCGAGCCGCTCAAATTCCCGCTCCTGCAGAACCCGCAGAAGCGCAACTTGGGTCTCCATCGGCAGTTCTCCAACTTCATCGAGGAAAATGGTGCCGCCATCGGCCAGTTCGAAACGCCCGAGGCGGCGCTGGGCGGCTCCAGTAAATGCGCCCTTCTCGTGACCAAACAATTCCGAAGCGATAAGCGTCTGAGGTATCGCGGCACAGTTGACCCGGATGAAGGCACGCGACGAGCGTTCGGAGCGCCGATGGATGGCACGGGCGACCAACTCTTTCCCCGTCCCGGTTTCTCCCATAATCAACACCGTCGAGTCGGTCGGAGCCACCCTGGCAACGTCCGACAATATCTTGCGCAGTGAGTCCGACGATCCGACAATCTCCTCAAACATCGAGATCTTGTCGATTTCCTCACGCAGAGCGATGTTTTCCTTGAAAAGCTGATCTTTGAGTGTTCGGATTTCTTCGAGGGCCAGCTTGCCGGCCGTCACATTCATCGCTGCCCCGACAAACTGCTCGCCCGATTGGCGTAGACATCTGTGAGCAACTACACGCACATAGCGGGTTGATCCATCACCCAGAAGCAAACGGAATTCGGAATCAAACGCTTGTCGCTCTCGCGAGGCCTGCTCGATTTGTACGTGGAGTTGCGCGCGGTCTTCCGGATGAACGTGCGACAGCAATTGTTCCAGCGTAGGCGGGCCTGTCCCCGGCGCGTGTTCAAAAATTCGCAGCGTCTCGCCAGACGAAAAAAACTGGTTGCCCGACACACTCCATCCGAAGCTTCCCGTTTGGCTCAGTTGCTGCACTTCCGCAAGATAAGCTTCTCTGCTCTGGAGGTCCTGATAGAGGTCGCGTAGCTCGATAATCGTCTGGTTGAACACTTCCCCCAGGTGAGCAAGCTGGTCTTTACCAGTGACAGGTACCCGATGGTTGAAATCGCCGCGCGCAAGAGCAGAAGCTCCTGCCATGAGTGAGCTCAATGGGCCAGTGATGCTCTTTGTAATTCGCACCCCAACAAAGCCCGCAATGACCACTGTGATCACTGCCATCACCAGCAGAGCGTGGAACGCCTGGATCTGCGCGGCTTGAATCCTGCGCGCGGCAGCAGCGCGCTCGCTGAAAACATCCTCGTGCACCAGGTCGACCAATTCAATGCTCTGATCTTCGAGGGAGCCGAGTTGTTGTGTCAGCCGCTGCTGGACCGCGTTCCAGTCGCCTGCCTTGGCGAGAGCTTCAAACGCCTCAAGCTGTGAAGGCAGTCGCCCCTGTATTGCCTGCAGCGTGGGCAGAATTGTGGGGTCCAGAATGTTATCGGGATGGATTCTGCCAAAGATAGCTTCTGTCTGTGCCACGCTCCCGGTCAACTGGCTGCGTATCTTTGGCGCCTCCCTTTGCAGGGTCGTGAGGTCCCGGTTCTTGACCAGGCTTTCCGATGCAACACGGAACGATAGCAGGACAGTATGAACGCGTTGCACTTCGATGAACTGCTCGTCAATCTCCATAAGGCGATTTGCCTGCGTGCGCATGACATACGATCGCCAGACGAGAGTGGCCGTTCCAGCCAGCATGAGCAGAACGATCATCGCAAAGCCCATCGTCAATCGGGCGCCGATGTCTCTCGGGGAGAGGAGCGCGAGCTTTGCCCACCGGTTCTCTCGGGGCAAATCAATCGTCGCCTTTGAGTCATCGTGCATTCGTGCTCTCGCAAACGGCTATGCGGATTCGGGGATAAAGGAAGATCCAACTATGCAAGTTTAACCATCGTACAGCTCATGACACCCCACCTTGGAATCCGGAAAACTTCCCAGCCACTCAGGGACTGCTTCCAGGGGACGCCGAGCCCAGCTTCGATGGCGGTCCCGTTTTGAACCCGGTTACATCAACCAGCTGCTTCTCGAGTGCGGCAGCACCCGCCACCGCAGTTGTTTGACCTGTCAGGACTGAATGCAGCGTCCCGATGTAGGCCCTTGTCACTTCCTCATATTTCTGACCGGCAGCAATAGAGGGCCGCGCCACTACTCCTCCACCGCCTTTCCTCAATTGAGTAAGTTGAGGGTACAGTTGGAGGACGGCGGGCAGCTGGTACAGTTCGAAATCTTTCGACGGCTCAGAATGCTCCGTAGTGCGCAGAAACTCGGCATCTCTTCGGCGAAGAAATCGGATCAGTTCCATTGCCTCGTGGGGATGCGCCGAAAAGCGGGAGACCGCAAGGCCATTTCCTCCTAATACGCCGGCTCGCCCCTCCTTGCCGCCGGGTACGCTCGTTACACCAAAGCTGGTCGTGTTCACAGGAGGCTTGTGCACCGAAATCAGACTATAGTCGGACGCCCAGCCGCGCAGGAAGGCCACTTTCCCTGAACTCCAGGCGTTCTCTGCATCCCACTTGGCGTAAGCTGTTACCCCCGGCGGAGAAATAGACCCCACCCAGCGCGCGGCGCGCTGCCAGGTCCTGATGGTTTGAGAATTATTTACGCTGATTGTCTTGTCATCTTCGATGATGCGGCCGCCACCGTCTCCTATCTGCCATTCCAGGCCACTGCAGGTCAGGCCCTCGCCGGGTGCGCCTTGCCACACAAAGCCCCAGAAGTCTTTCACCCCTCTGGCTCGTTCTCCGGCCTGAATTCGGCGGGCCATCCTCTCCAGTTCATCCCACGTCTTGGGTGGCTCACGATAACCGTATCGCCGCAGAAGATCCGTGCGATAAAGCAGGATACCTACGTAAACACGCCGGGGTACAGCCACCACCTTGTCCCCCACCGTATAACTCGCCGCTACCACGGGAAACTGCGCGGCAAGCTCGCCACCAAAGTAGGGCTTTAGATCCAGCAAATATGGACCTAGTATTCCGGGCCAGACCACATCGATACCGTAGACGTCAGGAGTCGTGCTGTTCTTTTGCAGCAGGTCGCGCCACAGCGCGAGTTGATTGAGGGAGCCATCCGGCGCCGGAAGCCGTTTGACTTGAATTCCAGTTTCCCGCGTAAAGTCCCGCAACTCTTGTCCCAGTCCCGGCAGTTGGTCAGGCGCTTCCCACTCCACATCCAGAAACGTGATCGTGACCGGTTCGGACGAGGGATGTCTCGAACAGCCCAGCCCGGAACAGAGCAGAACAATCCCTAACAGGCCAGGAATTGTTGAACTCAGGCATGCCGTAAACCGCTTAGGTATAGGGTCCGCGCTGGTGAATGATGCCCGTGAATCAAAGCGCTTCGCTTCTTGGCAAGACCGCTTCACTTGTCCACACCATCACTTTCAAAAACGAAAGTTTCCCGACTCGACCAACCATGCCCGAGGCACAAGCACCTGGTGCCTTTCCCATCTTTGATCACCGAAAGCCCGAATTGATTTTTAAAAAGTAGGAAAACGGAATACGGGCCCGGCTAAATTTCCCAAACGTCTTGCTTTTGCGCCATCTTTCGGCGAAGAAAAGAAGAATACTGCAGGCTGAAGACAGCCGGCAAATTGTCCCGCGCTCGCTCCACGGCTACCATGGCGCTGTGGATCTGTGTAGTGGATAGGCTTTGGGTGTGAGCATCCTTGGTTAGGCAACGGTTTCGCTGGCGGCGATGGATTGCGGCCGCACCAGCCAATAAACTGCGACCAGGTGTGTGATCATCAACAGCGGCACATAGATGACCGGAATGGCGTAGGCAGAGGCCAACTGGCCGGCCAGCGCAGGAAGCCCTGCCCGGACGGCGTGGTAGTAGTCGAGGATAATGTCGGTCGTTCCCACGAGATTGAAGGCGACCACGAACAGCCAAAAGAGACTACGTATCCTTACGGTGAGAAGCGCCAGCATGGCCAGCACGCCGGCGGCAAAGTCGCCGTAGGCGGCGAATGTCGCGAAGCTTGAGGGCAGATTTGGACCGACGATACCTGGAAGGATAAAGACCAGCCCAAAGAAGCGAAAGCTGTGCAGAGTCGCGATCGCGCGGTGCGCTTCGACCCTGCCCTTCGACCTAAGCCAGGGCCCGATATACACGCCGAAGCAGAGCAGCCACGCGACATAACCTAAGACGAGATGGAGTTGGAAGAGGGTTTCGGGCGACATTGGGACCTCCTGTTTGATGGGCTGATATAGATCAGCCCATAGACTAAGGTTTTCTTCGAGCCGGGCAGAAAAGCTACTTCATTGAGCCGCGGCACCGAAAGACTTGGCGTTCGCCAGGAAGAACTCTTCCAGCGTTTGTGGATCTCGGCCAGTCACCGCGCGAATGGTATCGGTGGTCTGGTAGCGTCGCTCACCCTTCCGGAAGTACTGCCAAAGATGGGTCAAATGATCGAGAGCGTGCGGATTGAGTCGCTCCTTTACTGCATCACCCCACTGTTCGTCAGTAATGGGCACATATCGAATCTCCCGTCCGATCGCCCTTCCCAGAGTTTCAATGATTTCCCGCACTGTTGGAGTCTCGCTCACCAGAGGGTATACGTCCTGGGACGGCACACCGGGGTCAGCGAGAAGAGTTGCGGCTACGCGCGATACGTCTTCCGCGCCGGCGAGCGGAATGACGGTCTTGTCATCGCCCCACGGCAGGAAGGCGGCATCTTGCTCCGCCACGCTCCGGCTGACAAGCGCGCGTACATTCTCGTAATAGGGAGGCGCCTGAAGATGAACCGCGCCAACCTGCGCCCAGTCGAAGATTCGATCGGCCAGGCGATGTTGGAGATTTCGGAAAGAGGGAGCGCCTTCGAGATCTCGAAACGCGGGATCCTCGGGCGTGGCCTGGAACTGCGAATTGTTCACCACCAATTCCAGGCCCGCATCGCGAGCCGCCACAGCGAAGATGGTGGCTGCCTCAAGCAGTCCATCCGTCACCGGATAGGTAAAGTAAGCGCGCTTCACTCCTTTCATTGCCGGGTGGACTGAGGTTGGATCGAGGAGATCACCCTCCACGATTTCGGCACCTTGTTGTCGGAGTTCGTCGGACCGGGCATCGAGTTTGTGGACGAATGCTCGAACAGGAATACCCTGCTTGAGCAGGAGACCTGCGACCAGACGTCCGGTTGATCCCTGTCGTCCGCCGGCTGCGCCTGTAATCAGAATCGGGTGAGACATTGGAAGTTCTCCTTTGCCCCTATAGGATGATGTGTATAATCCTATGGATTCGAACTTTTTTGCGTGCACTTCTTTCCGCGCGGTTGCACCGTGGGATGCTTTCGATCATCCTATAATGAGCCATGCGTTACCCACAGGAACACAAAGCGGAAGTTCATCAGAAGATTGTCAGAGACGCCTCGCGGCGCGTACGCACCGAGGGTTTGAACGGCGCGGCGGTGGCAGCGGTTATGCGCGACACTGGTCTGACACACGGAGGCTTTTACAAACACTTTGGCAGCAAGGACGAGTTACTCCTGGAGTCGCTCCGCGAGGCTTTCCGGGAGACTGCCGACAATCTGGCTCATGCAGCCCAACAGCCGCATCCTGAGGCAGGGTGGAAGGCGATTGTGAAGGCCTATCTAAGCCTGGAGTACTGCGATCACGCCGAGCGCGGCTGTCCGCTGACGGCGCTTGCCCCGGAGCTAGCGCGGGTCGACAAGCGGATGAGGGGACAGATCGTTACCGAGCTAGTGAAGTACAAGGATCAAATGCTTCCTTTTATGCCCGGCCGGCGGATTGCCGACAAGGAGCGCGCCTTCTTTTCGATCTTTTCAACCATGATCGGGGCTATTGAAATCGCTCGTATGCTACCAGAGCCCGCGATGCGAGAGAAAGTGCTGGCGAACGCAAGAGATTTTCTATTGCACAGCTTTTGATCTCCTTCTCGGTGTCATGAGCTGCCAATTCGTCCTCCGCCTTCCCGGTTTGCCACCAGGCCTTGCCCCCTGGACGGGTGCGTCATGTTCGCGAACTTTCGCGTACATAAATTGAATACGACCTTTTTCCAATGCTTTCACCACTCGTCTCCACCGACTTGCAGGAAAAGAAAAAGGAGGGGCTTCCCCCGGATTTCCCGTGGATTTTGGTGGCGTTGGCGCGCCTCATGCAGCTTTCTCACCTAGAGTCTCAACAGCGGTAACATAATTGCAGTACCAGGACACGGCACTTACTCCTGTGTGGAGGATTCTAAGTGAGGCAAACCGTATGAGCAGTGATGAGGAACTGAATGAGATCGGAGTCCTGAAGCGGCGTGAGATCGAAGCTCGTCTTCTAGCGCCCATCGTGGATGCCCTTAGCCATAAGTTTGGACGGCATGAGGTTCTCGAAGTGGTCCGGAACGTTGTTACCGGAATTGCACGCCGGCAGGGCAGGGAACTCGCCACTCGCTTGGGTACGAACGATCTGAAAGCCTATGGAACATCCGTCGAGCCCTGGACCAGAAACGACGCGTTACAACTGCGCATTTTGGATCAGAACGAAAGCGTCCTGAATTTCGACGTGACCAGGTGCAGGTATGCAGAGCTCTATCGCAGCCTCGGCATCGAGGAACTTGGCAGCATACTCTCCTGCGGTCGCGACGCGAGCTTCATCGAGGGCTTCAATGGAGAGATCGCGCTCGAACGAACACACACAATCCTTCAGGGATTCTCGACTTGTGATTTCCGCTTCAGCAAGTCGCCGGCTGCTCAATCGTCAAACGAGAAGCAAGATAGCGACAAGACGTGACCGGTCGAAAAGTTGCACGCGGCTTGGCTTAGTCTTGATACCTTTGGCGAAGCCGCGGCGCCAGCCGGAGCATCAGCTGCACGCGCTCAACCTCATTTAACCAATCGCCGAGCGTGGCGTCGAGTTCGTCCTGTTCCGGTGCGATGATTCCCGTGGGGCAACTTGGGCCGAGTCTGCTAAGAGCCAGGGCGCGGTAACGATGGATGGTGCGATCCCCGGCAGTCGCGCACCAATCCCAATCTTCTGAGAAAAATAGAACAATCGGTACACGGCTGCCGCCATTGATCCGCAGGTCCTCAGGCAGTTCGTCGCTCATAGGACGCTCGATAAAGCGCAAATCGATCTTTGCCGTATTGGCTTGCGCGATGCGATGAATCAACGGACATTGCTGGACGCAATCGCCGCACCAGATGCCGCTGTAAACCAGGATCTTCATGTCCCGTTCAAAGCCGCCGACAAGCTGCTGCTGTGCGGCGGTTAAATGGGCGAGATCGTAGACTTGCGTCCAGCGGCGTTGTTGTTCCTCGGTGCCCGTCTGAAGATAGCGGTCGTAGGGAAGCGCAGACGCAAATCGTTCTGAAACGTTAGAAGCTTTCATTGCAGTTCCTCGATTACATTTAAACTGACGAAAGTATCGAACACTCTTCCGCTCCGCAGGGTTGCAATGCTTTGCAAATACTCTAGACACCCAGAGACCGCGGAAAACGCGCCAGCTCGGCAGGCGTCGAGTCATTCGGAACAGAACAACCCGGCGCTGCGATGTATTTGCTTCCCGCCTGCTCTCTTGCCTCCGTCCACTGTTTCCGCATCTCCGCGGTGGTCAGTTTGTCGAAGTCAATCTCATCCACTCCTCCGGCGATCGTCTGCGAGAAGTGTTTGCGCGCCTCAGAAATTGGAATCCCGCTGGTCTTCACAGAGTACTGAACCACCGGCACATTGAAATGTTGGAACTGGTCGATATACGGTCTCTCCAGATAATGCAAATGCAGGACCGTTAGCTTGGTGTCCGCCAGTGCATCGAAGACGCGTTTGTCATATGGACGGGTATAGTGTTCATAATCGGAGACAGAGCCGAACTTGCTCTCCGCGTTGAATACGCTCACCAGCGCTCCTGAAGCCCCAATATCCTTGGTATGCCGGATGTGATTGACGGTGGATTGGGTAATTGCTTCTAACGCCGTATGCCACTCTTCAGGGTTCTGCTTCTGAAAGTCGTGCAGGCTCCTGATTACCTGGTCCTGAATTTCTTCCGATTTCCCCAGCTTGGCGAACTGAGGTTGCGCCCCAAACAAAATCATGGCGGTCATATAGGGTCCATAGAGCGTATCGATAAAGTACGCATCTCCGTTCAAGCCATCACGAATTAGCTTGAGCGTTGTCAGCTGATTTGGGTATGGAGAATCAAGCGGCTTGAGCTCATACCACTTACCGGTGGTCGATGCTGGATAATCAAAATCATTCATGACTTTGACAATGTCAGTATCGTACGTGCGGTGGAAGTCCAGATGGTCTTGAGCCTCCAGCTGCGCGGTTGGCCTCTTGTAGTGGTGATAGAAGGTAAATGGCGGGCGATCCAGGTCCTGCCCGCTTAACGCGCGGTCAACTCGCTCTTTGTGGGTTAGGGTAGCGGGCGTTGTCTTAGCAAGAAGCGGCCTTGCAAGCGCAAGGCCGGCAGCGGCGGCGGCAGAGTGCAGAAAAGTACGTCGATTCATCGAAAATCACCTCGTAGTACTAAGAAGCTAATACGCCCCCCTTAATTGGTTGGCCCCGCGGAGGGTAATGCTCCGCCGGAAAGGTGACGGATTCGCAATAGAAGCTGGAATGAAGGAATGTATGCGAGCGTCAACAACACGAGCTATGCAGAGTCAGCTCGGCCGCAGGCACTAAGACGGCCGCGATCTGTAAGGGCACCTGCATAGTGGTATTCAGCCTTAATCGTGCGGCAAAGTCAAGTTTCATTCAGGATACAGTTCCATCAAGAAAAGAGCCCCCAGGTGGTCAACGGGCTGACTCGCGTCATTATGTGTATCTCCTTTTCAGGATTTCCAGCGGTCGGTTTGTGCACTCAACCTGCGTGAGCCGTCTTTCCGCCATCAATCACCATCTGTGAGCCGGTCATATATGGGTGGTCTTCGGACGCGAGAACAAGGGCAAATGCGGCAATCTCTTCCGGGGTTGCCATCCGCTCAAGTCCCGGCACATGAGACTTTGCCCATTGCCGAGCGGCGACTTCCCAGATCGCATCAGGTACATTTTCCATGCCTGCCGCGCGACGAACGAGAGCTGTGTCGGTGGTCCCCGGAATCAGCGCGTTCACACGAATGTTCTTCTGGGCATAGTCAAGCGCGGCCGACTGAACGAGACCTACAAGGCCTCGTTTGCCGGCGGTATAGGCCGATCGCTTATCAGTCGTCGCAAGTGCATTGGAGGATGACGTCACGACAATATTCCCTCCGCCACTCGCAAGCATGTGAGGTATCTCGTACTTCATCGCGAGAAAAACGCCGCGGAGATTCGTATTCACGACATCGTCCCACTCCTGCAAACTATATTCGTGCAGCGTCTTTTCCAACGTAATGCCGGCGTTGTTGAACGCAACGTTCAGGCCACCATAGCGGGCTGCGATCTGGTCGACGAATGCCTTGACCTCGGCTTCGACGCGCACATCCGCACGCACGTAGGTTGCTTCACCACCTTGAGAGCGAATCTCTTGCTCCACGTCGTGGCCCAGCTTTTCGCGTCGACCGCAAAATCCAACCTTTCCTCCCTCCGCTGCGAAGGCTAGGGCGGCGGCTCGTCCGATTCCCGAAGTTGCGCCGGTGATGATGACGACCTTGTTATCGAACCGCCGTCTTGCCGCCGCAGAAGGGGCCATTGGAACCGTTGCCTTGCCACACGCAGCGATCGCACCCGTCACGGCTGCCGCAGTGAATCCCAGCATTGCTCTGCGATCAATCAGCGAATTATCTCGTGTCTCCATGAGACCTCCAGTATTCTTCAACGGCGCGGAGCGATAAATTCGCCGATGAGGTTCCCAACAGCTTTGAACAGGAATGATGTGCTGCCGATGCGAAATGCATCTGCTGGCTCGTATCGGCTTGGATACCAGGCGTTCACCGCAGCGAAAGATCCCGCGTAAGGTCCTACGAGCGACGGGATCGAAAATATTGTTCCGCCGCTCCTGGTCCTGGCGGTGAGGGTTGAGATCAGCGCATGCGATCCGCGGGGAATGAATCCCTGGCATTCGCACCTGTGGTAGGCAACATCCTCGTGGACCAACGCGGCGAGCGAATATTCGGTGGTGTGACCAATTATCTGCATGCCGAATCTCCACCCGTAGCGCTCTCCATACCCCTGCGCACCGGAATCCCACTCCGGTGGGGCAGGCTTGTTCTGATCCAATGCAGCTCCGACCGCGGTGCTGATGAGTGCCGGTGGACCGAAGGTGCTGTAGAGGTAGTTACGGAATTGCTGCTTTCCGTCTGGAAACAAGTAGGAACTCGCTACGTTTGCGTTCGCAGCGGCTGGAAGATTCGCCGCTAGTGCCTCAGCCGGACGAGGTTCGACCTGTTCTGACGAAGTGGATTGCGCAAACGAACCCGAACTGACGGCCAAAAACAATGAGACGACGATCCAGTGCTGTTGGAGTCTAGCCACAAATCCTCCTGATGACACCGGCAGTGTCACCCGGGAGAGCGAGCAAGGATTAGCTCGAACGTGCAGACGCGGCGAGTTTTGAGGCGAACGCAAGAAATCGGGCCGCGAACGATTTTCCAACGGCCGTTGCGATCGGCGCGGCAACAGGGTCGCGAGGCACTTCGGCACGTTTACCATGCAAATTGCCGCGCTGGGGTCTTTTTCCGGCCATCGAGAGGGGAGTCGTAGGAAACTGGATATGAGCTATTTACCTTATGGCCGCACTTGACCAACTCCCGACGGCTGGTTTGATTGGACAAACTTACGGGTTTGCAGTCGGAACAGCCTTAGCTACGCTGTTGTTGGTGCTCGTCTGGCGCTCTGGCGGAACCGACCGGCGTCCGCGATTCCTGTTCGCAGCCTGCATCCTGATTGCGGATCTTTCGGGTTTGGCTAAGAACATTGCGCTGCTACTCAACGTTTCTCCCAAATCTCTTCTGGCAGGGCAGATACGGTCTATAGGCTTCATTGCGGCTGCCTTGCTGCCGTTAAGCCTCATGATCATATGGAGGAACAATGCGGTATCGGGAGTTCGGCGCAGGGTTGGCGATGCTCTTGTCGTTTACGCGGCAACAAGTGGACTGTTCATTGGCACATGTCTGGCTCTTGGAGCATGGACACCTTCATTCGCATCTTCCAATGCCGTCCTGCTGAATCAGGACTTCGTTGGAAATCTGACTATCTATAACGGGTTCTTCCTGATCTTGCTTGGCGCAGTTTCCTGCTGCCGGGAACGCTGGATAACCTGACGGATCGGCTGGCCATTTCCCTCATGATCGCTGGACTTTTCCTTAGCTCTGTCAGCGCTGTCCTGGACGCCTACGTTACTTTCCCGGCAGCTCTTGCGCAGATTGTCAGGATCGCCAGATTTCAAAGCATCGTCCTCGTGCTCATTGGTTCACTCGTTTATTTTTCCCGCTTCAGGGCAGCTGATATTTTTGCCAAGCAGGCGATGCGGCTGCTACTCGGTTCAGTCCTGGCCATGATCGCGGCATTCGTCGCTCTCGGACCGATCCCATCCATGGCCCGAGAGACCGCGTCGCCGCATGCCGTCATTCTCCTTTGTGCTGCCATCATTATTGGATGTTCCATGGTGCTCTATGTGTATTTGGGACGACAGACCGACATCCTTGTCGAGAGAAGAATATTCGGGAGACGTGACACAAGACTTGCGATCCTGGAGTTCAGGGATGGTCTCGGCCTTTTGGAGTCCAAACCGGCCGTTCTGTCCGCGACGCAAGCCCTGGCCGTCGAGATCCTTGGCGTGAAACCCGATGAGGTCTCGGTGGGGAATTTCGAGCCGGACAGAGGGGCCGCCAGCGTATCGATTCCCATCCTGCCCCGAGGAGGAAATCTAAACCTTGTTGTGCCGCTCACCGGAAATAGGAGAACGCTTCTCACCGCCGAAATCGACTCTCTACGGGAGATTACGCTCCATACGGGCCGTCGTCTTGACGAGTTGGACCGCGAGCAAGAGCGGATGGAGAGTCTCCGCCTCGAAAGCCGGCTGAGCCAACAACTGGTCGAAGCAGAACTCCGTGCTCTTAGGGCTCAGATCAATCCTCATTTCCTCTTCAACTCACTCAATACCATCGCCGCCCTCATTTCTCTGGAGCCGGAAAAAGCGGAGAAGTTTACCCTGCGGCTCGCCAAGGTATTCCGGTACGTATTGCTGCATGCTGACCAGCCACTAAGTGCCATCGATGAAGAGATAGATTTCCTGCGGACCTATCTGGAAATAGAACAGATTCGTTTTGGAGAACGGCTGCTGATTGAGTTTGATGTGGAGAGCTCCATCGCGCACGCAGCGGTCCCGTCCCTGATCCTGCAGCCTTTGGTTGAGAACGCAATCAAGCACGGGGTTGCTCCGAAAGTCGGCAAGAGCAGAATCGTGGTTCAGGCCCAGCGCCGAGACCGATCGATATTGTTAAGCGTTGAGGATGACGGTATCGGGCTTTTTGCGAATGGGAGCCAGTCGGGCCGGCCGTTGTCGGGCGCCGGCACGGGAGTCGGCCTGCAAAATGTTCGCGAACGTCTGCAAACAATGTATGGCGCAGCTGCAAGCCTCTCCCTCGTCCATATCCAGGGCGGTGGCAGCCGGGCGACCTTGGAAATCCCTGTTGGAGAGAGATAGATGCAGATTCGCTCGTTCCTGGCCGATGACGAACCAGCAGCCCGCCTGCGGTTGCGGAGGCTGTTGGATGATCATCCGCAAATCCAAATCATCGGTGAAGCGGCAAATGGCATTGAGGCGGTGGAGGCCATTGAACGGCTGCAGCCTCAATTGCTGTTTCTCGACATTCAGATGCCGGGACTGAATGGCTTCGAGGTGTTGAAGGCGCTATCGACGGACACTCCCCGTCCTTTAACGATTTTTGTGACTGGTTTCCACGAGCATGCCCTGGAAGCATTTCGGGCGCGCGCAATCGCCTATCTGCTCAAGCCGATCGAGGAGGACCATCTCCGGGAAATGATCGACCGCGCCGGACGCCTCCTCGCTTCCGTCCCCTCCCGCGAAGAGGAGGACCGAAACGTCAACCGTTTGCTCGGAGACGATCTTCCTCCCATGGAACAGATTGTCGCCAGAAAGGCGAATCGGGTTTTCTTGCTCGACCCGGCAGAGGCGCTGTTCTTTTACATGGACGGCGGCATTGTCCGGGTGCGGGTAGAGAACGATACATACTGGGTTAACTACCAGATCGGAGAATTGGAGCAGGCACTTGCACCCAGGGGATTCTTTCGTGCCCGGCGTTCTTCTCTCGTAAATCTGAAGCGCGTCAAGGAGATACGCTCAGATCCCCGCAGCAGCTTTGTTCTCGTCATGCACGATGCAAAGAACACCGAGGTTGAGGTCAGCGAGCGGCAGGGGCGCATGCTTCGAGCTCGTTTCCCCGGTCTCTGAATTGTCATCCCGAGAGGCTGTGACTTTATAGATCTTTAATGCGAAGTCCTCGAGTTTAAACGAAATTGTCATCCCGCATGTCCCGGCCTGCCGTGGAACCGGAGCGAAGCGCAGTGGAGAGCCTGCCCTGAGGGAAGTCGAAGGGTACCTGCTGTTTCTCTTCCGGTTCTCCCACAGAATCGTCATCCTGAGAGTCTGTAACTTTATTGGTTTCACGAAAAAATCAATGCTGAAAATAAAGAGCTTAGGTGGGTCAAAAATCGCCAAAAGTCAATAAAGTCACAAGCTCTGAGCGAAGCGCCTCGCAGATCTATCGGTTAACAAAGGGTTTCTGGCGCGGAGTCGAAGGACCCCGAGGATGATTATTGGCCGATGCTCTTCACAGCCTTCCGGTCGCCAAAACCTGAAAGAAATCAAAACTTGGAACCCCGGGGCAATTCAGTTTTACTCCCCTTGCGAACTGTCGGGTGAGTTAGAAGAACCACTCAAGCAGATTGTTTGCGCGCCTTGTCCAGGATCTGGCGAAGGCGGTTGCCTACGATGAGCTCTTCACCAGGCTGCATGGTGATGGGAAGAATACGCATCTCATCCGTGGTGGGCCGGCCAATGCCGAAAGGCGCGTCTGGGGTCTTGATGCGAGCCAGGACGCCGCTGATATTTTGATTGGTCTGTACTTCGATCCGAGGGTTCCCCGCCTTCAGTTGTTCGTTGCATTGAGCCACCGTTAGACCGAACTTCTGTTCGTCCCAATGCACGTGGAGGGTGGGGAAGGCGTCGGACTCAAAGGAGGCCGGCGTTTTGATCGAAGTCTGAACCCCGGGTACCGTCTCGATCATCGTTGCCAGGCGCTCCATCCGGCGCTGCCATTCCTTGTTGATGGCATCGCAGTCGGCCTTTGACCAGTAATCCAATGCCGCCAGGCAGCCCATGATCTCTTCCTTGCCAACCTTCATCGGACGACAGATGGAGCCCTCCCACGGTGCACAGTTGTAGCGCGCCGCTACAATAAGGTCCTTGCGGCCGAGAAGCAGCCCGGAGACCTGCGGGCCCATCAGCCCCTTGCCGCCGCTGAAGCAGAAAAGGTCAACCCCGAGCTTGGCGTAGCGCGTGAAGTTGGAGTAGGGAGGTATGCCGGCCGCTTGGTCGACCATGAGGGGGACACCAGCGGGCTTGCTGATCTTGAGGATCTGGTTAATGCGCTCGTCGTCGTGCCACGTGGTGTAGATCATGGCTGTCTGCGACGTCATGGCCGAGTGCAGATCATTCACCGTGGGTACGACAATCAGCTTGGCTCCGGTGAGCCGGATGCAGCTATCCCAGGGGCTGCGGCCGCCCATGATGATGACCTCACCCTTCATGCCCGTGGTGTCCGGCAACTGGTAGATATTTTTGGGGTCGCAGCCGGCGATGCAGCCTGCGACGGCTGCAGAGATGGAGCCCGCCGAGCCGGAGGTGATCATGCCGTATTCGGCGCCCGACATCCTGGCCAGATAGCTGCCCACTTGGTCATGCAGCTCATATATGTCGATGAAGAAGTGGGAGGCCTCTTCGGCGGCCTTGCGCACCTGGGGAAGCTCGACCGACGCCGTGAGATAGGTATAGACGCCGCGGCAGTTGATGATAGGACGTATGCCAAAGCGGGTGTAGATGTTGTTATTCCAATCTCTCGGGGAAGTGGGGATGATTCCGGCTGCGGAGGCAGCCACCGTAGATGCCAGGCTGCGCGCGCCCAGGGAGACAAACAGGGGAGCTGCGGCCAGGAGTTTCATGAATGACCGGCGGCTATTTTGCAGTTCGCTCTTTGGCGACATGGCTTCCTTTCCTACTGTGGCAAAATCGGATGCTGATACACAAGGAGGGGAAATAGTTGCATGAGGCAACAGAGTGTTAACTCGGGTAACCCGCTAAGAAGGCCGGATAGAGCCCACTCAAGCGCCAAATAGCTGGATTTCCGGACCCGGCCCGAGTGGCCTAAAATTAATTAAGAAAAATATTCATGTCAAGAGAAAATTCTCATAGTATTGAGATGTTGATACGGAAAGAGCCACCAGGATTTTCGAAATCGTAAGGCAGTTTGCACGCTGGGCCTGAGCGGCGCCACGCTTTTTCTTGCTAATTGTGAAACTTTGCTCTATGGTTTCGAGCGGACAAGGCTCCAGGTTGTTCTTGCCGCCTACGTAACGATGAGTTCCGAAATTAAGGTTCTATAACCAAATGAATGACACACACACCAAGAAACGCAAGGTAGGGCTCCGGGAAATCGCATCCGCCGCCAATGTAAGCATCGCTACGGCTTCCCGCGTTCTGAGCGGAAACAGCCGGGTCGCTCCCCATATTCAAAGGGTTGTTTTTGAGGAGGCGAAGAGGCTTGGCATCGATCCCACTCAGCAAAACAAGACCAAGAGCCTGGCCTTTCTTCTCAGCAATCGCGCGTTGCTGAACGTGTTTCACTCGAGAATTCTGATCGGTGCGGAGCAATGTGCCTCCGCGCACGGGTGGGAGATGGTGTTTCTCTCGTTCAACTATTCGCTCCTCGCTCCCGCGACAGAGCTTCACTTGCCAAAAGTGGTACAGCGTCACGACGTGACCAGAGCGGTCATTTTAGCCGGCACGAACTCGGCCAATCTCATCGAGCTGCTACACCAGAAAGGCATGGCGTTTGCTGTTTTCGGCAATAACGTGATGGGCAAAACACAGGATCTGGAGAATAACGACGTCGTCCTTGGCGACGATATTCAGGGCGGCCAGGACGCGACTCGATATCTGATCAGTTTAGGTCACCGCAATATCTGGTTTGTTGGCAACACCCGCCTGCCGTGGTTTGCGCGTTGTTTCGAGGGGTATGAGCGCGCAATGCACGAGAGTGGTCTCATGCCGCGCGAGAGCAGCATCGACTCTGAAGATTCTACCGAATGTGGATATCTGGGCACCAAGTCGCTGCTGGCGCGGGATCAATCCGTCACGGCGATTCTTGCCGGCAATGATACGACCGCCTATGGAGTTTATAACGCGCTGCGAGACAGGGGATTCAATATCCCCAAAGATATTAGCGTAGCCGGCTGCGGCGATACCATTGGCACTTGGCTATATCCAGCCTTGAGTTCGGTCCGGGAATTTCCTGAGCTGATAGGGAAGCAGCTTGTCGAGTCGGTTCTCAGTCGCATTGCCAAACCCGATCAAGGTCCCCAGCTCCTTACGGTTCCAACCGAATTCATCAAGAGGGATTCCTGCGGCCCGGTCCGCGCCTCCAACAGCGCAACAGTCAGCGGGACGAGGCAACGAACCACAGCTCTATAATTCAAAGCCTCACTGGCTTGAATGCATAGTTAACAACGGCCGTGGCATAGAACACTCGGGCCTGCTCACGCTTAAAGTGTCCCAACTGGCTCTCAACCACCCTCTCACTCGCTAAGGATAAAGAGCAAACCATGAAGAACGAATTTTCGCGGATTGTAAAACCGAGCACTCTTCTAGCCGGGCTTCTAGTCATCGGAGCATCGTGCAGCGCTTTTGCGCAGAACAAGACCATCGGCTTCAAGCCCGGAGCGGTCTTGAGCCAGGGGCGGGTTGTCGGCAACATGCTTTTTGTCGCAGGCCTCAAGGGAACTCCTGCCACCGGTAAACTGGCAGACCTCGACATTGCCGAACAGACAACGCTTACCCTGGGCGCCATCCAAAAGGTGGTAGAGGAGGCGGGATTCAAGATGACGGACATCGTCAGCGTGAACGTCTACCTGTCCGACATCAACGACATCGATAAGATGAACGAGGTCTACAGAAAACTGATGCCAGACCCTAAGCCGACGCGAGTCACTGTAGAGGTAGGGCACATACGCAACGGAAAGATCGAGATCTCGTGCATCGCAATCAAGCAATAGCGATTTTAGGCAGTTTCCTGCTGCTTTCATGGGTAATGACGGGTGTATTCGTGCGGGCCGAGGCCGGCGAACAAATCTGGAGGTTCGACCAGACCTCATCGCTGGGCGGCTACACGACAAAGATACTCGGACATCCTCAAGTGATAGAGACACCCTATGGGAAGGCCGTTCTATTCAACGGACGGGATGACGCACTATTTACGGATGTGCATCCGTTGGCAGGAGCGAAAACCTGGACCTGGGAAGTAATTTTTCGGCCGGATGAGGGGGGCGCGGCAGAGCAGAGATTCTTTCATCTGTCCGTATTGGATCCGGCAACTGGAACGGATACGAATAACCGGCTGTTGTTTGAGATCCGGACCATGCACGGAGACTGGTGCCTGGACAGCTTCGCCATGGCTCAGGACCAGGAGAAAACGCTGCTCAATTGCCAAAAACTGCATCCGCTGGGGAAATGGTATCGGGTAACTGCCGTATACGACGGCAAGACGCTAAAGAATTATGTCGGCAACGAGTTGCAGGGAGAGGGCGAAGTCCACTTGACCCCGCAGGGCGCGGGCCATTCGTCCGTAGGAGTACGGATTAATTTGAAGGACTATTTTAAAGGCGCAATATTCGAGGCTCGATTCACCAAGCGCGCCTTGGCGCCGGAAGACTTCCTGAAGATGCCCGAGGAGACTGCCGTTTTGGCAAAGTGAGTAAAGCTTGAGATCACTGACTCGTCGTTTGTTCCTGGTTAACCTGGCCTCATTGCCCATGGCCGCACGTTTTTCTTTTGCGGCGCCGGAGCGCTCCTATCTCATGTTCGCCGGGACCGATACAGGCGGCAAGAGTAGGAGCACCGGCATATACGCCTATCGATGGGAACCGGCCACGGGCGTTCTTTCCCCTCTCGGGCTGGCTGCGGAAACCGCTAGTCCCACCTATATGACCATCTCCCCGAATCGCCACCTGCTCTACACCGTGAACGAGGTGAATGAATACCACGGTTCCAGGACAGGCACTGTTTCCTCCTTCGAATTGAATGGAGTGTCCGGCAGGTTGACGTTCAAAAATCTAGTTTCGTCCGGCGGGGCGGGACCGGCCAGCATCGCGATTGATCAAACAGGGAAGGCCGTATTTGTTGCCGACGGCGCTGGCGGCAGCCTCACTTCTTTTCAGGTGTTATCGGATGGCCGCCTCAGTGACCCGGTTTCTAATTTTCACTTCTCTGGCCACAGCGTAAACCCCGTGCGCCAGAAAGCTGCTTACACCCACTGCACGGTCATTTCTCCTGATAACAAATATCTTTTGGTAAATGACCTGGGACTCGATCGAATCACTACCTATCATTTTGATCCCGGCACGGCGATTCTCACGCCAAACGCTGCTCCGTTTTACCAGGCTGTGCCTGGCTCAGGCCCGCGCAATCTTACTTTCCATCCCAACTCCCGCTGGGCCTACTCCGCCAACGAGATGGGGAATACGATCGATGCTCTTGCCTGGGACAGTAGCCGTGGAACTCTTACCCGATTGCAGAATATCTCGTCGCTCCCCCAGGGTTTCACCGGGCTGGATGAGGCAGCCACCGTCAGAGCTGATTTGCATGGCCGGTTTCTATACGTCTCAAATCGCGGCGCAGATACGATGGGGGTATTCTCGATTAACCAGGTGCATGGCACCTTGCGGCAGATCCAGCAAATATCCTGTGGAGGCAAAACGCCCCGTTATTTTGCCATCGATCCGAGCGACCGGTGGTTGCTGGTTGCCAACCAGGATTCAGCGAATATTGTTGTCTTTGCGCGCGATCCGGCGACAGGTCTCCTTAAGCCGGCCGGCAATCAATATCAGATAGACTTTCCCATGTTTTTGATCTTCCAATGATGTCTGTCCCTATGTGACAAAAAGGCGTGTCGAGTGCTGTGGTATCCCACTCAAGCCAAACCCGGGCTTGGATGGGGCACCCGGCAGTTGCGTTAGGAAAAGGCGCACAGCAGGTCCCTCGGCTGCGCTCGGGATGACAAAGGGGAGGGCAGCGCTTCCATGTACGGCTGCTTAACGGATGCTGGGCAGAGACGGGCGGCGTTTTCGTCAGCGCCTATTTAGCAACCACCATCTATGGAAATGTCACCCTCCCCTTTGTCATCCCGAGCGCAGCCGAGGGATCTGCGGTGCGCCCCGGCTCCCGCACAAAGGTTTGGGTTTTTGCTAGTTCTCACACAGACTCGGCAGGGCTGGGAATAATCCCGAAGATGATCTACCTGTCCCGGCCTGCCGTGGGAGCGCCGCAGGCGCGGCACTAAACCGGGGCCCGCGCCCACCTGTGTCATCCCTTCCCCAACACGCCGCCGCGAGTCGAAACCAACTCGTCCTGCTTCGTCAAGAGTTCCTCCACGACCGGTCGTATGCGATTCTTCTGTTCCGCAGAGAGCTCCGAAACGAACGGAGGAATAGACCCGGTGTTAGCGATGCCGGCAATCTCCAGTGCATGATGCAGAACACGGCCTGGTCCCCACGCATCGCGAAGATCTTCAAAATCCAAGAATCGCGCACGGACGCGCTCGGCTTCCGCATAGTCACGTTCGCGACAAGCGGTAAAGACAGCAGCGCTCAACGTGGGGGCGAGGCAGCCCGAACCAGTAGTAAATCCAGGCAACCCCCATTGACGAAGGTGGGCGACCGCCGGACGCTCCCCGATACCACTAATCACCCTCGACCGGTCTACCCGTTTGAGCAGTTCGTCGAGATACTTATCTTCGCCCGGGTCCTCCCGGACCACGGCATATTTAATCGCAATGCAGACCCCCTCATCGACCAGTTTGGCGATTGTATCGAGGCCAGCCATGAGATTGATTCCCATGTTTGTTTCCTCTTTCACGTAGATCATCAAGCGAGCGCCCGAGGCCTCGGAAAACTCTCGCAGGCCTCGCTCAAGTCCGGCTGCATCGCGTGGATCTCCACAAGGGAGGATCATCACGAAGGGAACAGCAAAGCGCCGCAACAAAGGAGCCTGGTCCATCAATCGGCCATAGGACGGGCCTGCGCTCATAAGGAACAACTGCCCGTCCCTTTGCATATTCGCTTGCCAGTCCAACAACTGCTCGTATTCAGCAAGCGTCGAATGATAGAGGAAGGCATTGCCCCCATAGATGAACCGCGAAATTCCGCCCTGGGCGATATATCGGACAATCCGTGAGTTCTGCTCGAAATCAATGCCTCGGCTACTCCCGGCGCTTCGCGCCAGGGGTGGAACAGCAAAAACACCATCCAGCGATATAGGCTCTCGTGTCATATCCATCCATCGTGCTCCATCCATCGTGCTATGGCAATGCAAACGCAAACACATCATCCCCTGCCGCCAAAGCAAAGTATTGTTTCCCACTCACCGCGTAGCTCATCGGGGATGCGCGGGGCGTTTGTCCAACGTTGAAGTGCCATAGCGGCACGCCGGTGCGCCCATTAAGGATTACAAAATTGTGTGCATCGTCTCCAAATGCAACCAGGCCCGTTGCGGTCGACATCACACCAGCCCAGGCAAACGGAGCGCCGATCTGAGGATTGCGCCATGCGAAATCCAGCTTATTAAGGTCGAAGGCGTTGATGTAACCCTTGGTAATCTGGCCCGTCGGCGTCCGCGTTCCGGTCGAGTAATACTCAAGGCCCTCCTGGAACGGCTCAGTTTTCGAAGTAAAGATGCTGCAGGCCTCCATCGAGCGGAAGTAGAACATGTGTGTCGCCTCGCTGTAGCTGGGTGAGTACCAGTTGGTTCCTCCGCTAGCGCTGGGACAAACAAAAACACCCTTCTCATCGGGAATCAGGTTGCTGGAGATGGGCCGCCCGTTATCGTCAATGCCCGTGGCCCAGTTCTCGGCCATGACAAATTTCTTAGAGTAGAGATACTTTCCATTCGTCCGGTCCAGGATATACAGAAACCCGTTTCGGCTTGCCGTCACAATCAGCTTGCGCGGCTGCCCTTTGAAGTTTGCGTTCACCAGCACCGGCGTCTGCAATCCGTCATAGTCGTACAGGTTATGCGGGCTGTATTGGAAGTACCACTTCAGCTTGCCCGTGTCTGGATCCAACGCCAGCAGGGAACTCGTGTACAGGTCGTCGCCCGGCCGCACGCTGCCGTCGTAGTCCGGCGAAGGATTACCCGTGCCCCAATAAAGAGTATTCAATTTCGGATCGAAGGTCCCTGGCATCCAGGTGGCTCCGCCGCCATGAAGATACATGTCGCCCGGCCAGCTTTCGTTGCCCTTCTCGCCCGGCCCGGGGATGGTCCAGAACCGCCACGCCTCACGGCCCGTCTGCGCATCGAATGCCGCCAGGAAGCCGCGCACCCCGTCGTCGCCGCCCGACGTGCCCACCAACACCTTGTTCTTTACGATCAGAGGTGCACTCGTTGCTCCATAGTTCTTGTTGCCCGTGGCATACGGGACGTCCCAGATCAAGTTGCCCGAGCGCGCATCCAGGCACAGCAGGTGCGCGTTGTCGGTCTCCATATAAACCCGCGTGCCCAGAATGGCGACGCCTCGATTGTGATGGCTGGAAGCGTCATCAATCAGTCCCTGAGTGATGGCTCTGGTGTGATGCCAAAGCTCCATCCCCGTTTTCGCGTCGAGTGCATACGCGGCGTTGGCGCTGGTAATGAACATCACTCCCGCGATGACGACCGGAGTCACCTCAAGCGGGCCAACTTCCTGGGTATGGAAGACCCACTTCGCTACCAGTTGGCTTGCGTTCGCCGGCGTGATCTGCGTCATGCTGCTGTAACGGCGTCCCGTGTAATCACCGTTATAGGAGACCCAGTTATCCTCGATGGCCGTCTGCTCCAGGTCGCTCTGCTGCACGTCGATAACGCCGATACCGCCAATCGCCGCCGGAGCGCCGGCCTTCGCATCCGGCTGTGCCGCGGCCTCCACCACCCCTCTCTCCACCGCGAGTAGCAGGCAGCTCGCCGTCGCAAGCCCGAACCCAATTTTGGCCAATCTCGTCATTCTCCCCCTGGCTGCCTTCAATCGTGTCGATCTCACTGGTTGGCTGGTGGTCTATCGCCGTGCCGCTTCCGTCGCGCCGGCAGGTCCTCTGGCGGCGCGTTCTTTCCCGTAACGATCAGGAAGCTAACCAGGTCATCTAGCTCCTTGCTCGTCAGCCGTGTGCCGTAGTCGCGCGGCATCAGCGAATATTGCTTGTAGTTCACCTCCGCCAGGCTGCTCCGCGTCAGAAAGTGGTAACGGCCGTCCTCGGTTTGCAACGCCAGGTTGAAGTTGTCCTCGGAGCGCGCCACGCCAAAAAGTTTCTGCCCCGTCTTTGTCTGTACCTCGACCACACGCGAGGCTGGGTCCAACGGCGAATCCGGTTGCACGATTGCCTTCTTGATCGCACTCGCCGTATGGTTCGCACCGTACCCCGTCAAGTCCGAAGCGATAAACCCTCCCTGGCCTAAGCCCCCAGTGTTCACCATATGGCAGCTTGAACATTGTGCCTTGCCGAAGTAGAGAACGCGTCCAGCGACGGCATCTCCCGTCAGCTCCTCGGTGTTTGAGACGGCTGTCTTGCCCTGCAGTGTGCGCAGATAACCCACCACGGCAGTGATCTCCGCATCGCCGAGCCGCTCAAAGGATGGCATACCCGCGCTGGTGCCATCGCGCACAATCTTGATCAGTTCCATTTCAGAGAGCGCCACCACGCTTGGCAGCGTCGCAATCGATGGACCCTTGTCCCCGCCCTTGCCGTCTGCACCGTGGCATCCAGCACAGTTCGCCTGAAACTGCTGAGCGCCTTGCTCGACACTCGTTTGCCCCATCAACGGCATTCCAGCCAGCAGGAACAGAGCGCAAGCAGCTAACATGTGTGCACGCCAGCTATGTCTCATCTGCTTCAGAGATCCCCTCAAAGAGTAAGGTAACCAATGTGGCCGCGCATTCTGCTGTGGCGCATCTGAGATCATGAGTGGCGCGCTGCAAACAGAAAGAACGGCACGATGCAAGTTGGCGCGGGCCGGTAAAAACGAAGTCAGCGTGCGGGACCCGTCCTTTTGTTCACTTGCAACCTGAGCCTGTAGCCCAGGGCATGTGCGGCAGTTTCAGGCAAACCTATGCGCGTAAATAGGGCCCTAGAAATTGCGCCAGCTCTTCGCGGATGATCTTTCTTTGAGCTTCGTCTGGCGTCATGCCATTAGGGCCGAAAATGCGGTGCGCATCGCGAATGGTAGTGGTCTCTTTAAAGACCCCGCGCGCGGTCAAAATGTACTGCATCGCGCCCGGGATGGTTTGAAACGCTTGTATCCTGCCGAACATATCAAACGCTTCCCTCTGCTTGCCTGCATACCACAGATCGAACACCATCTGGGAAAGATCGGCCAGGCCGGTTTTGGGGATGTAGCCATCAAAACCTAGCCGCATTCCAGAAAGCATTTGGATTGCGCCTTCGGCATCCATGACTACGAGCTTATTATCTGTTCGTCTCTTGAATTCCGGCAGGCGGGTTAGGGTATTGCCGGTCTCATCTTTCAGGCCTTTCAATGTGGGAACCTGCTCATACATCGCTACGATCAGATCGACACTCATATCACCATGGCTCTGCACCATGATGGGAAGGTCTGTCGCCGCTCCTACGGCCTTGTAATAGTCCAGGTGATCCTGAGGGGTAAGCTTTTTTTCCGGCTGGCCATTGTCGAAGCCGGGAGGCAAGGACACCAGTCCATCTGCGCCATGTTTGGCAGCGTGCTTGGCATAACGAATCGCAGTATTGACGTCGCCATCCAAGGGCTGAACACCAATGATCAACGCCGTCTTGCCACTCTTGCCGGCGGCCAGCATGGCCTCGGCTCCGTCCAGCCGCTCTTTCTCGGAAAGGGTCGTCCATCCGCTGGAGCCCTGCGGCCAGAGAAGGCCCGGTATGCCAGTACGGTTGCAGAATCCGACCTCAGCAACCAGGCAATCGAGGTCCAGCTTATTGTCCGCGGTGAATGGTGTCTGCGCAATCGGAAACAAGCCCCGCCATGGTTTGGAGCCGGGGTTCAGCGTACCGGCCGCCTCGGCTTCTTCCGAAGGCAGCAAAGCAGCCGCACCAAGACCAAGGGTGAGCACGCCGGCAGTCTTAAGAAATGCACGCCTATCGACCTGATCCTGATCCTGTCTCTCCATGGCAGTGCTCCTAGGATTCAATTCAAACACTTCGATGCGCTCCGTCCGTCTCCGCTGCGGTCCATTCGGTCCACGCGCTCATCTCTCTACCTCCGTGGATGATCAGAATTCTCGAATGGAAGGCGAGCGGCAACGCTTGGATTGCGTTCGAGTTAAGAACGGCCTCAAGCTTTGTTCGCTCGAAATTAAAGCAAATTTTCACAATGAGCAAGAAAAAAAAGCTAACGCCAGCCTCAGCGCCCTAAGTGTTTTCGATTTCGGCTGGTTCCTTCCGAATGAGCATATTAATCCCCTGAGAATTTTCTCTTGACATGAATATTATTCTTTATTAATTTTAGGCCACACTCCAGCTGGTCCTTGGAAAACGCAGTTGCTCCCAGCAATGATTCACCGGGCCGGTTTGCGACAAGAAGACGAGAGATCTCACAAACTTCATCGAAACGATTCGACGTCGGGAAAGTCACGATGCCAAAGCTTTCGAATTCTCTTAGTGGCAACAGTCGACCTTCCTCAGTGGCAGTAAAAGAGTCTTTGGGCGCCCCGCATTACCAGTTTTGACCGCGCTTTTTGCGTGTGATTCGAAATTGCCGAATCTCGCGGCCGGTGCTTCCCGTAGAGGGCTGTGCTCCCTTCGGCGTCGGTTACAGCGGCCGTCTTTGCTTCACACCGGGCCAAGCTCCACATTCCTGGGAATTCATTTTGAGGGGGGTCGCTGCAAATGAATCGACTGAGAAGATGTGCTTGTACGAGCATCGCGATTGTATGTTTCCTGTTTACGGCCGTTGTGGCATGGGCCGCAATTACCGGTTCGATCTCGGGAGTTATTACAGATCCCAGCGGCGCGCTGACTCCCGGGGTTACCGTCGTTGTCACCAGCCAGTCAACCGGCGCAAAACACACAACCGTTACCGACTCAAAGGGCTTTTACAGCGTTCCCGCTCTGGATGTTGACAATTATGACGTCAGCGCCAGTCAGCAGGGCTTCCGGGACTTTTTGGAGCAAGGCGTAAAAGTCGATGCCAATTCAGCCGTCCGCGTCGATATCTCTTTGCAAGTTGGCGCGGTAAATAACGTCGTAACCGTCCAAAGCAACGCGCTCCAGGTCGAAACAGAGAACACGCAAATGGGAGAGGTAATCGTAGGGGAGAAGATTGCGGCCTTGCCGCTCAATGGACGCTCCTTCATCGACTTATTAGCCCTTCAGCCAGGCGTCTCACCCTACCAGAGCACTGGCCTGACCAAGGGCGCCGGTTTGTCAGAGACTGGAGTATCTGGCGACCTTACCGACGGAACTCAGTCAGTCAACGGCGGTCGAACGGGTGCAAATGGGTTCATGGTAAATGGAGGAGATTCTCAGGAAGGCGTTCACAACGGTGCCGCGCTCATTCCAAATCTGGACTCCATCGCCGAATTTCGGATTATCACCAATAACTTCAATGCCGAATATGGTAACTACAGCGGCGGTCAAATCAACGTCGTCACCAAATCGGGCACCAACAGTTTTCACGGCGACGCTTTCGACTTTCTGCGCAACACCGACCTGGATGCCAGGAACTACTATTCCCCAACTCGCGGCGTCTACATCCAAAACCAGTTTGGCGGAACACTTGGTGGTCCGATAAAGAAAAACAAGATCTTCTTTTTTGTCGACTACCAGGGAACCAGGCAAACCATCGGGCAAACGCAGTTTTTCCCCGTGCCTACCAACGCTGATCGCGCCGGGTCTTTGAGCGACCAATCGGCAGCATTTATCTCGGCCACCCCGGCAAACGGCGGCACAGGAGTAAACGGTGCCTACTTTGCAAGTGTTCTTTCCCAGGAACTGGGGTATCCGGTAACCAACGGAGAGCCATACTACACGGCGGGATGCGTCAGCCCTGCCCAGTGCGTATTTCCCAACGCTGTGATTCCCCAAGGTGCGTGGTCGCCGGTCGCGGTGAATACTTTAAAATACATCCCCGCGCCCAACTCAGCCGATGGGAGTCATTACCAGACAGCCGCTTTTCCCTCGACCTTAAGCGATAACAAATATGGAATCCGTGGAGATGTAAACACCCGCTTCGGGCAGGCCTTTGCCTACTACTTTCAGGATAAATTCAACGGAGTCAATCCCTATACCGGTGTGAACATCCCTGGTTTTTCCCAGGGGAATATTGGCGATACGCTGATGGGGGACCTGGGCCTTACCACAACCTTCAGCAGCAACACGGTCAATGATATTCGTGTCGTTTACTTGCGGGACGACGCCAATGAGGGGACTATCATAGGCGGCTTGGGAGTAACCCTCCCCTCTCTGGGTTTTAACTCCCCCTGGAACGACACTGGTGGTCTAGGGAATGTGTTTCCTGCAGACACCGCTGTCCCACAGTTTGGGTTCAATAACTACAGTTTTGGCTCCTCCACAAGTATTACGACCCAGGTCAACAACACCATACAGGTGATCGACAATTGGACCAAGGTCATTGGAACGCACAGCATCCAGGCAGGCGGCGACTTCCACTACGACCAGATCATCCAGCGTCACCCCTCCACCCCGAACGGAGCTTTTAGCTTTAATGGCTCGGAAACAGGCCTTGATTTTGCCGACTATCTCATTGGGGCTCCGGCGTCTTTTAGTCAACAGAGCTTCCAGATCCTTGATACACGAGATTTATATTATGGAGCTTATGTGCAGGACAGCTGGCGTGTTCGGCCAACGTTAACCATAAACTATGGCTTGCGTTGGGAGGTGAGCACTCCCTGGTACGATGCAACCAATAAACTGGAAGCACTCGTCCCGGGCGAACAATCGTTGTCCTTCCCGGGCGCCCCTCTTGGACTGGTTGTGCCCCTCGATCCCGGGATTCCCAGAACGCTGGCGCCGATTGCCTACAATAACTTTGCTCCGAGAGTCGGGATCGCTTACGCACCAAGTGTTGACGGTGGATTTCTAGGTAAACTTCTCGGCGGCCCTGGAAAGACAAGCATACGTACTGGCTATGGCCTCTTCTACCAAGGCATTGAGGATGCCACTTCCTTCTACGAATCCGGCGATGCCCCCTATGGCTCGAACTGGGTCAGCCCTGTTCCCCCTCTGCTCGCTTCACCCTATATCGATCGGCCGACCGGGAATTTCGAAGGAATAAAGTTCCCCTTTCAGTATCCGCCAAAGAATGTGTCCCCATCGCACCCCTTTACCAACTTTCCCTGGGCGCAAGTGGAACCGATCTCGGGCTCAGAGTTTTACTACATACATAACGTCACTCCGTATTCACAGCAGTTCGAACTTTCTGTTCAGCGAGAATTCGGCAATTACACGGTGATGAGTGTCAGCTATGTGGGCACGGTTGGGACGCACCTTCTTACCGGCGTCGAAGCGAACCCTGGAAACCCGGCTCTATGTCTCTTCTTGAGTAATCCCGCGAACGTCGCCCCCGGATCGGCAACTTGCGGCCCCTTCGGCGAACAAGTCGACTATACGGAGGCGAGCGGGCAGGCAATCACTACCACGCGTTCGCTTGCATTGAATACAATCGGCTCTAACCCGTGGTACAAATCGGCTGCCCACTCCTCGTATAATTCCTTACAGGCAAGTCTCAAGAGCTCGGGGAAGTGGGGCAACTTCTTAATTGCTTATACGTACTCGAAGGCTCTGGATAATGGCTCCGACGTATTTGACGCAACCAATTGCTTCAACCCGGCATTGAGCTATGGCTTGTCGATCTTCGATCTGCGAAACAATTTTGCTGCCAGCTATGCTGCGCGACTGCCCTTCGATAACTACTTCGGAAAAGGCGATATCGCAAAGCGGTTTACGGCCGGATGGTCCCTGGCGGGGCTTACCACACTTGCCAGCGGTGAGCCAGTTCGACTCTCGGAATCAGATGATCGCGATCTCGTTGGCGATTTTAGCTTTCCCTTCGATACACCAAGCGCTGCCCTTAACGGAAGCCCTTTGTACACCAACCGGAATCCCAGATCAGGGCAGCCCTACTTCAATCCAAACTATTTCGTGCCCAATCCGTTGGGGCAGGTGGGGGATATTTCGCGCCGCTTTTTCTCTGGTCCCGGTATCGATAACTACAACTTGTCATTGTTGAAGGATACGCAGATCACCGAGAAAACGCAGTTGCAGTTCCGGGCAGAGGCGTTCAACGTATTCAATCATGCGCAATTCAACAATCCTTCGGGGAGCATCAACAATACCGGCACAGGTGGTTTCGGTTATGTGACCTCGGCACGAGACCCGCGCATCATGCAAGTTGCCTTAAAACTACTCTTCTAAGTACGTGTGCCTGCGGCTTACCGCAGCCACACATTCATAGAGGGCCAATACTGAATAAAGTTGTCCAGAACGAGCGGAACGGCGGCGTTGGTTTTATTGAGAACTCGACCCGGCAGGGGCCTGTGCTCTAACAGAACCCAGGAGGAACTGGACGGGTGCCCCAGGTTCGCCAAAGCGTACCTGGGCCGAAAATGATATGTTTCGATTGCTTTTGCTGTTCGATATCACAAAAGCTATGGTGAGGTTCGCCCTCTTATTCGGCCCACGTGCGCTGAGGCGAACGTGGGGCCCCCTCAAGTTAGAAGTTGCTAACTTGGATAAGTGTGAATACTGAAAGCACCGAGCCGGCGTAGGTCGACCTGGCTATTGCCCCTGGGGGAACACAACACTATGCAGTCTGACCGAGAGCTTCAAAATAACCTACTGCAAAATAACCTGAATGATCGGCGATCCTTCCTCAAGCTGCTGGCTGCGGCGCCCCTGTTTGCTTCCCTGGGGGCCCGCAGCTTTGCCTCTGCCCTAGCTGCCACCGCCAACCCAACCGGCTCCAATGAGTCCTTCTCCAACAATATCTACACGCGCCTCGGTGTTCGGCCGGTGATCAATTGTGTTGGGACTTGGACCTATCTGACTGCATCGCTCGAGCTGCCTGAGGTGCGCGCGGCTTGCGAAGCGGCCTCCCATTATTTCGTCGACCTGTTTGAGCTGCAGGCTGCCGCCGGCCGCCGTCTCGCACAACTCTCTGGCGCCGAATCCGGCATGGTCACCTCCGGCTCGGCGGGCGCCATCTCCGCGGGAACTGCGGCTTGCATCGCCGGATCCGATCCGAAGAAAATTTATCAGTTGCCCGACACAACCGGCATGAAAGGAGAGGTAGCCTTCCTCGGCCCACGCACCCCCTGGGATAGCTGCATACGGCTCGCCGGGGCCAAGTTGGTCGTCGCGCCTACCGTCAATGATCTTCCCGCTGCGCTCACGTCGCAGACCGCAATGGTATACACCACCTGGGGCGACGAACGCCTCCAGGCGATCCTCAAGATAGCCAAGCCCGCAGGCGTTCCGGTGTTTCTGGACCAGGCCGGGCACATTCCCCCGTATTCGAACCTTACTACCCTGGCAAAGACGGGCGTCGATCTTTTTTGTATCAGCGGTGGAAAGGGCCTGCGTGGACCGCAGGTCTCCGGAATTTTGTTAGGCCGCAAGGACCTGATCGACGCGGCCCGGTACAACTGCAGTCCTTGGGAAGGCGCCATTTGCCGGCCCATGAAAGTCGGCAAGGAAGAGATCATGGGCGTCCTCGCCGCCCTCGATTACTGGTCCAAGCCACAGGCAGCGATCATCGAAGGAACCTGGCAGCGCCAGATGGAGCGCATCTCGAAGTTGGTGTCAACGGTACCGGGAGTCCAGACGGAAATCTTGACTCCTCCGTCGGAGAAGGGCAACAGTTATCCCACCTTGACCATAGCCTGGGACGAAAAGAAATTTGGCTTGACGGCGAATCAATGCGGCAAGCTCTTGCGCGACGGAAATCCTCGGATCGACGTGTGGACAGGGTTCAATTTCAGTGGGGTCCTGGCGAGAGAGGAGCTCGACAAAATCTATGATTCAAACGTAAGTGGTCCCAACCAACTGCAAATTTTCTCCGTGACGATGCAGCCGGGCCAGGATCTCATCGTAGGCAATCGCATTCGCCAGGAGCTCGAAAAGGCGCGTAAACAGGCACTGGCATGAAAAAGGATCAGTGGAATAGGCGTGAATTTATCCAAACCGCCGGTGTGGCCGCGCTCGGTGCGGCCGCTATGATGGCTCCCGGAAAAGCCATGGCTTCGGGTGTGTTGAAGCCGGGCTCCAAACCATGGCGGGGCTTGTTTCCGGTGGCTCAGACCCCTTTCACCCCGGACAATAAGCTCGACCTCGATTGCCTGGCTGCACAGGTCAAATTCTGCAACCGTAATCGTGTGCCGGGTCTCATGTGGCCGCTGAATTCCAGTGGATGGTTCCACCTTACCGAGAAAGAGCGAATGGACGGAGCCGAGTCCATCATGGCTGCCGCCAAGGGTGGAAACACCGCCGTAGTCATTGGAGTGCAGGCCTCAGGCGGCGATACGAACGCCGCCGTTCGCTATGCCCAACACGCTGCGAAGTGCGGCGCAGATGGACTGATTTCCTTGCCCCCCGGTGCCCTTGCCGAGAAGGTAAGCGATAAAGCGGTTTTGGACTACTACAAGGCCTTGGGCGCGGCCACCGATCTGCCGTTGATGATACAGAGCTACGGTGATATGAGCGTCGATTTCATCGTAGAACTCTACGAGCAGGTTCCAACGCTGAAAGGAGTCAAAGACGAAACAACGGGTAGCCCACTGCCCCGCATCCCGGAATTCAGGAAGCGACTTGGCGACAAGTTCGTGGTCATGGCTGCGCACAACTGCATCCAAATGCTTGATGAACTCCGGGCAGGTTTTGACGGTTATGTGCCCATCATCACTTACGCCGATCTTCTTCAAACCGTCTTCGAACTGTGGAATGCAGGCAAGCAGAATGAAGCCTTTGAAATGTTCGGCAGGGTACAGGCGTTTCAAACCATTACCGGAGCGACGCAGTACCTTTTAACTGCGCGCGGGGTTTTCAAAGAAACAACGATAGTGCGCGACGCCAGCCGCGTCTTCGGTCCCGACGGCGTCACCCCAGACAAAGCGCAACAAAGAGTTATCCGCGAAGCAATGAAGCAGTTTCTAGAACCTTATTCACGGGCCTAGGGCGGTTACTCTACTTCGCCCGTTTTGTGAACCCTTGCGCGATCATCGGGATGGAATAAACCTGGGCCGCGTTGTCGACCTCTTTCCCCTGAGCATCTTTGGCGCCCTGGGCTAAGACGAAGAGCGTTTTCTTGTCCGGGCCGGAGAAGGCGACGCTGATGACCGGCCGAGGAGTAGGGATCAGGCCCAGGTACTTGCCATCCGGGCCGATGACCTGGACGCCAGGTGCAGTTGTCACGTAGATACGTCCTTGAGCATCGATGGCGCTGCCGTCGCCAAAGCCCCCGGCTTCGAGTTTGCCAAAATCCCGCTGGTTCGTAACCGAGCCATCGGGTTGAACATCGAAGGCCACGAGCGTGAGTCTGTTGCTCACATAGAGTGTCTTTTCATTTGCACTCAGGATGATCCCGTTCGGGCCCCTGAGATTCTTGCCGTCGTACCTGGTGATTTGGCCGCTCGGACTGGCGTAAAACACGCCGCCCATCGTGAAATACGCGCCGCCCTTGCTATCAACAATCAGATCGTTCAGAACCACGCCGCTGCAATCCAGGGGATCGCCCCGATAGTGGTCAGCCAGGATTTTGCGATTTGGCGCAAGCTCCGAAATCGATGGGTGGAAGCCCCGCGCCACGATAAATAACGCCCCCCTCGAGTTCATCGAGAGAGAACCGCCCGTATTCGTATCCTTGTAGACGATCGAAGCCTTGCCCTGGCTATCGAGTTTCAATACGTCGCTGCTATCGTTTTGCGCGATCAAAAGCCCGCCGTCGGGTGATCCCACAATCCCATCGCCGTTGTCGCCCATCTGTTGCCAAACAGACTTCCATTTCTGCCCCGCAGCGATAACTCCGGGAATCGCTGTGACCTTATAGTCTCTAAGCCCCAGCCGCGGCTGGCCATAATCCGGGGCCGTCAGCGGTGGGTTCTTGCAGTGAGCCAGTACCGCCGGCTCTCTCGGATCCTGCGGAGCTGCCAGGGACGGCTTAGCCCCCGCCGGAGAAGCTTGGCCCCAAGCAACTGCCACACCAAGAAAGCAAGCCGCGATCGTCATTACTCCTTTTTGCCTCACTGTCATTTGGCCCCCGATGCAGGTTTTAAAAGATCGCGCGGAAGCGTGACCCGGAGCACCCGGAAGGGTCTCGTGGTTGCATCCACCCCATGGTTACACGCTGGAATGCGGCCTGCCTGAGATGCCGCTATATAAATCCGTCCATCCTTGTCGAGAGACATGCCGTCTGGCGAATCTAACCATTTCGATTGCGCCAATAGAGTAAGTTTGCCGTCCGGGGTTCGCAACTGCAGCGCATGTTTCTCCACATCGCTCAGCAGCAGACTTCCATTTGGAAGCATATATATGCCGCCTATCGGTATGATCGGCCCGTCATCGAGCACGCGCGCATCGAGCGTCTTTCTCATCCAGCGAATCATCCAGCAGATCGTCGATTTTCACTTTCCAGAGATCGCCCCCCATGGGCATGCCGAAATAAAGCCAGTTCTTATCCGGAGATATCTCGATATCGTCTGCGTTGACTACCGGCGGCTTTCCATCAGGACCGGCCAACTTTCTTCCATCGACAACAGCGGTACGGCCGGGGACAGCCTTGGTCTTGTTACTCCCTGCGAGAAGTCTCCTGACGCGGCCTGTCTTCAAATCCACCGTCAGTATCGCTCCCAGGCCCGATTCGGTGAGGAATGCATGGCCCCTGGCGATGCGAACATCGTTCAAGCAGGCTGCCAGGGGCGCGTCTTTCTGGCTGAAGTGATATACACGGCTGACCGTGTTGCTTTTCAGATCGATCTTTACCAGTTTCTTCCCGTGCGCTATGCCTTGCCCGCAATCAACCACCCACAGCGCGTCCGGTATGCCGGGTTCGATCCAGACAGCATTCACCGCGGTAAAACGATTCTCTTCATCCAGGCCTTGGTGCCAGGTGTTCCAGTCTCCGCCCGGGTAGGGCACGACTTTGCCCTCCTTCACTTCGCCCACAGAGAAGCTATCCGATTGAACCCACCGGGGAAGCGCAAGGAAGATGCGGTCGTCATGGCTCACCGCCACGCCGTTGAGCTGGTAGTTGGTAGACACCGCGACTGAGACCGGGAGCAGTTTTTGCGCGCATAACTGTACGGCAAAAGTCGCACATAATGCGGCCAGCACGCAGAACTTCCGTTGTTGATTCATGAAGCCGTTCTCTCCAGTCGCAGCAGCGCCGCGTCTACTTTTTACTTTCGTACGGGATAAACCCATGCGTCTTCGTCTGCAGAATATACACGGTCTTGCCCGCGGTGATGTACAGCTTGGAGTAACCAGGACCGCCCCAGGCAAGGTTAGCCATGCTATGCGGCATCTGTACGGTTCCGATGTGCTCGCCGCCCTTGTTATAGACCCAGAAGCCGCCGGGCCCGGAGACGAAGAGCCGGCCATGCTTGTCGACCCTCATCCCGTCAGGCGATCCCCGGCTTCCCGGATCAATGAGTGTGCCGAAGACCATGCTGCCGGAGATGGTCCCGTCCTTGTGGAAGTCATAGCGGCGGATTTCCCTCGTTTTGTCGTCGTCGATGTATAGATATTTTCCGTCGGGGGAAAACGCCAATCCGTTCGGCGCTAACAGCTCCCTGGTCAGCAGTGTTAAGGAGTTATCGGCGCCGATACGGTAGACCGATTGTGGCTGCTCCTGCTGTTGATCGGACCTCAAATCGATAATGGGATCGGTGAAATACATGGCCCCGTCCGGTCCCATAACGATGTCGTTCGGAGTATTCAGCTTCTTCCCTTGGTAATGGTCCGCGATGACCTGGAAGCTCTTACCGTCCGCGGAAAGCAGGATGACCGAGCGCAAACCGCTCGAGGTACTCCACAGGCGATGCTGTCTATCGTAGGTGCTGCCATCCGGATCGATTACTGAGAGTGTTGTTTCGATACGGCCGTCCGGATAGACCTTGACGATTCGATTCCCCTTTTCATCGCTCACCCACAAAAAATCGCTCCGGTCCCAGACCGGTCCTTCCGTGAAGGCGAAACCGGTGGCCATCGTCTCGAGCTTGGCGTCCTTACGGAACACCTTCCAGAACTCCGGCGTGAGCGCGTGCAGCTCAAACGGTTTATCCGGGACCGGTGAGCGGGGTGTGGTCGGAGTGGTGGCCGCCGGTGCTGCCGGTACAGGCGTGGGCGCATCTTGCGCAGCGGCAAATGAGTACAACAGCACGAGAGGTGCAAGCGTCAACAGCGGGGTAGGCAAGAGTCTGGATGTCATCGATCGCTTTCTAGGCAAAATCATAGGGGTACCGGAGATACTCGATTCGAAGGGCTTTCGTGATCTATCACTTTTTATTGACAGCATTTTATAGGTATGTAAAATTCGGCTAGCCTTTGTTTCGATGTGAAATAAAGTGTAAATGAAATAAAGCGTAACAATATGAAATCCTCCCAGGCTGGCCGATCGCCCGCCGGGGTAGTTCCGCCGGTGCACCTCTAAGCCCGAACTCAACTCAACCGGGAACCATCCGTTCTGGCTAGTATTTCTCCAAGGAGAAGGCATGAATCACTACCCTAGGCACGCTTTGATCGTGTTTGCCTGTCTATTTGCTATTTCCAGCGGCACGGACTTGTTGGCGCAGAAGGGCGGTGCGCTGAAGGTCATCAACGTGGAAGGCCGAAGCGCCGGTTCCATGTCGAGTCCGGGCGTGCTGGCAGGGGACACCCTTTATGTGGCAGGCCAGAATGGGCGCAGCAACGATGGCAGCCTTCCCAAGGATTTCTCCCAGGAGGTCAGCCAGTCATTGCGCAACGTGCAGGGTGTGCTGCGCGCGGCGGGAATGGATTTTAGCTCCGTCGTCTGGATGCATGTGTACGTGACCAGTCAGCAGGACATCGATGCCATGAACGATGTCTATTGGAAGGCGATCGGTAACCATCCTCCGGCGCGCACGGTGCTGGTGGTGGCAAATCTCCCCAATGGAGAGAAGGTTCAGATCAGCTGCATAGCGGCCGCCAATACGCTCGAGCGGAAGGTGATCCAGCCCCCGGGATGGCCAAAGGGGGAGCACATCGATCCCGCGGGAATCCAGGCCGGCGAAGTGCTCTACATGTCGGCCCAGGATGGGACCGATCGGGCCACAGGCAAGATTTCGGACGATTATGGGACCGAGGTCAAGCAGGCGCTCGACAATGTAGCAACGATTTTAAAGACGGCTGGTATGAGCATGGCCAACGTCGTGTGGGTCAATCCATACCTGAGCAGCGCAGAGGCGAAGGCGCCCGCGCCAAACACGCCCGCGCCCATCGGTCACAATGGGCAGGCACAGGCCTCCAACGCCAGTGTCATGAACAAGATTTATGCGTCTTACTTTGAGTTTGGCAATACTCCCGGGCGCGGAACAATCCAGGTCGCGAGCCTTCCCAAAAGCAGCCATATCGTCTTCAGCGTCATCGCCGGGTCCGATTTATCCAAACGCAAGTCAATTCAGATCAGGAATATGAAGCCGAGTCCCACGGCAAGCCCAGGCGTCATTTATTGGGATACCTATTACATGTCTGGCAAGAGCGGGTTCATTCCCGACCAGGGCATCGTTACCCAAGATGTGAGTTTGCAACTGCGGCAGACCATGCGCAACCTATTGGATGATCTCCAAGGGGCAGACCTGGACTTTCCCGACGTGGTGCAGGCGACCATCTATCTGCGGGAGATGCAGTATACAGACCAGGTTGTGCCTCTTTACGGCACCTTTTTCAAGGGGAATTTTCCCGCCCAGACCCTTCTGCAGAACAGCTTCGACATGAAGACGGCAACCGGGGAACAGATTTCCTTTATCGCGGTAAAACAGCCAACACCTTGATTCGAGACACCCGGCAATCTCTGAAACATAGGAAAGGGAAACCATGTCACTTGAGCTAAACACCACCGCAGGCCAGAACGATCGCCGATCCTTCATTAAATTGCTGGCTGCGGCCCCCCTATTGGCCACCATCGGCTCACGCAGTCTTGCCAACACGGTAGTCGCGGCGACCAAAAAGTCGGTCACCGGGAATATCTACTCGCGGCTTGGCGTCAGATCTTTTATTAATGCTCGCGGCACCTGGACTTACCTCAGCGGTTCGCTCCAGCTTCCCGAGGTGCGAAAGGCCACGGAAGAAGCCTCCCACCATTTCGTGGACATGTTCGAATTGCAAGTAGCCGCCGGACGCTATTTATCCAAGGTCTCCGGCGCAGAGTCGGGCATGATTACTTCCGGCTCAGCGGGAGCGATCGCGGTGGCCACGGCGGGATGTATCGCGGGCTGCGATCCCAAGAACGTGTGGCAGCTCCCCGACACCACTGGATTGAAGGGAGAGGTGATCATGCTTGGCGGGCGAAGCGCCTTCGATAACGCCATTCGTCTTTGCGGCGCCAAGCTCGTGATCGTGCCCACCGTAGATGGCCTGAAGGCAGCAATTAACCCGCAGACGGCCATGATTTACACCACCTGGAAAGACGACCGCGTGCCAGAGGTGTTGAAGATCAGCAAGCCCGCGGGCGTGCCGGTGTTGCTCGACGACGCTGCCGGTATTCCTCCCTTTGAGAACTTCACCCGCTTCGCCAAGATGGGCGTCGATCTCTATTGCTTTAGTGGAGGAAAAGGCTTCCGTGGGCCGCAGTGTGCCGGGGTACTGCTGGGTCGCCAGGACCTCATCACTGCCGCCCTCGCAAACACCTGCCCCTGGGAAGGCTCTGTATGCCGCGCTATGAAGGTAGGTAAGGAAGAGGTCATGGGGATGCTTGCGGGCATCGACTACTGGGCACAGGCCGATCTGAATGCCCTGAATAAAGAGTGGACCTCCCGCGTAGAGCGCATCGCGAAGCTCGTGGATACTGTGCCCGGCGTCACCACCGACATATCCATTCCCAAAACTGGTAATAGCTATCCCACACTCACCGTTCAATGGGACGAGGAGAAGTTCGGTCTAACCATCGATCAATGTGCGGATCAACTCCGCGCGAATGAGCCCCGTATCGAAGTGCTAACCAACAATAACCCCAGCCTGGTTCCCGCAGTCAGTGGGAGAGAGCCCAGATCCAAAGTCAACCATTTGCAAATCATTTCCATGACCCTCCAGGATGGAGAAGACCTGGTCGTGGGAAACAGTCTTCGCCGCATACTCAACAAAGCCCGTAAGCAGTCGGCCTGATAGCAGGAAAGGAAGATACCTTGTCCGAACTCGAGCTTCAAAATGACCGCCGATCCTTTATTAAATTGCTGGCCGCCGCTCCTTTATTTGCCACCATTGGCGCGCGCAGCTTTGCCGGCACCGTGGCTGCCAATACGGGAAAATCCTTTTCCGCCAACATCTACACCCGTCTTGGGGTCCGCCCATTCATCAATGCACGTGGCACCTGGACCTACCTCAGCGGTTCGCTGGAGTTGCCCGAGGTGCGACTAGCCACAGGGGAAGCCTCGCATTTTTTTGTCGATATGTTTGAACTGCAAGCAGCCGCCGGTCGCCATCTCGCCAGGCTCTCCGGGGCCGAGTCTGGAATGGTCACCTCGGGCTCAGCCGGCGCGATGGCATCGGCAACTGCTGCTTGTATCGCCGGATCGGATCCAAAAAATGTCTGGCAATTACCCGACACCACCGGCCTGAAAAGCGAAGTCGTGATGATGGGGGGCCGAAGTGAATTCGACAACGCCATCCGCCTCGCCGGAGGCAAACTTGTCGTTGCCAAAACAGTGGACGATTTGCAATCGGCCCTCACACCGCAAACCGCGATGGTCTACACCACCTGGCGAGACGACCGGCTCGAGAGCACACTCAAGATCACCAAGGCCGCCGGCGTTCCCCTGCTGCTGGACGACGCGGCCGGTATTCCCCCGTTCGAGAATTTCACGCGCTACGCAAAGACCGGGGTCGATCTTTATTGTTTCAGCGGTGGAAAGGGTCTGTGCGGCCCCCAATGTTCCGGGGTGCTGCTCGGCCGGAAAGACCTGATCGACGCGGCCCTGTACAACACCAGTCCATGGGAAGGCGCCGTATGCCGGCCCATGAAAGTCGGCAAGGAAGAGATCATGGGCGTGCTTGCGGCCATCGATTATTGGTCGCGTGCAGATCTCCCGGCGCTCAATAAAGAGTGGCAGAAACGCGTCGAACGCATCCAGAAGTTAGTAAACACCGTACCCGGAGTCACGTCCGAAATTACCATCCCCAAGGGCGGGAACAGTTTTCCCACCCTGACCGTTACCTGGGACGAAAACAAGTTTGGCTTGACGGTGGCTCAATGCGACCAGCAGCTACGGGAAGGGGAGCCTCGGATTGAGGTGCTGACGAATAGCAATCCCAGCGGCGTTCTGGCGCGAGACAGGAAACCCGGGGAGACAGGTCATGGAGACCATCCCAATCGTTTGCGTATCATCTCTATGACGCTGCAGCCAGGGGAAGATCTCACGGTTGGGAATCGCCTGCGCAAGATTCTTGACCAGGCGCGCAAACAATCTGCATGAGCGGGTTTTAGGGAGGACAAATCAACTATCTATCAAAACGCTGCCCATCGTTTGTTGTGGGTTTCTTGCTTGCTGCATGCGGCGCCCAGCTGCTTGCGCAGACCGGTGGTGCGGTCAAGCTGATCAACATTGACGGAAAAGACGTTGGCCCGGCGTCGAGTGCCGGCGTTCTCGCCAACCAGACGCTCTACGTCGCCGGCCAGGACGGACGGAATACCGACGGCAGCCTTCCCAAGGATTTTCAGCAAGAGGCGAGCCAGTCCTTGCGCCATGTGCAGGACGTGCTGCGCGCGGCCGGAATGGATTTCGGCAACGCCGTCTGGATCAACATCTATGTGACCCACGCGCAGGATATCGCTGCCCTGAACAATGTCTATTGGCAATCGATTGGTGATCATCCTCCTGCGCGCACTGTCCTGGTCGTAGGAGCTCTTCCCCACGGGGAAAACATCGAGATCAACTGTATCGCCGTGAGCAGTGCCGTCCATCGCCAAGTGATCCATCCGCCGGGATGGCCGCAGGGAGCACACATCGATCCGCCCGGAATCCAGGCCGATGACGTTCTCTACATGTCGGCGCAGGGAGGCGCCGATCCGCTAACGGGAAAGCTCGCGGCGGATTTTGCCGGCGAAGTGAAGCAGGCGCTGGATAACGTCGCCACGATTGCAAAGACGGCCAACATGAGTATGGCGAATGTTATCTGGGTGAATCCCTATTTGAGCAGCACGGATGCTCCAGAAAATGTGATGAACAAGATTTATGCGACGTATTTCGAGTTTGGAAATACGCCGGGGCGGGGAACGATTCAGGTGGTGGATCTTCCCAATAAGAACCACATCGTTTTCAGCTGCATTGCGGGCGCCGATCTGGCAAAACGCAAATCGGTTCGTCCTAAAAATGAGAAGCCTAGCCGAACAGCAAGCCCCGGCATCCTCTATGGAGATACCCTTTACCTCTCAGCAAAGGACGCTTACGTTCCGGCTCTAGGACTCTTCACCCCGGATCTGGATGTGCAAACGCGGCTCTCCATGCGCAACCTGCTGGATGGGTTAGAGGAGGCCGATATGGATTTCTCGGATGTCGTCTCTTCGACCGTCTACATGCGTGAGATGAAGGACGCGGACGCTGTCCACAGTCTTTACGGAACGTTTTTCAAAGGCCATTTTCCCGCCCGAACGACTTTGCAACAGAATTTTGATACGAAGGCCGAGGATGTCGAGCAAATTTCTTTTATTGCCGTAAGACAACCCAAACACTGAGGGTATTCCCGCTTTGGTGAGAATCAGGAAGTATTTTGTCGAGTGGGTCACTTTGCTTGCGCTGGCGGGTCTACCGCTCCAAGGCCACGCGGCCTCCACGCCCGGCTGCACCGTGCGGGCCACCAATTACCTCGGCTGGGAGGCCGAAGAGTTGGCCAATCCATGGGTGAAGTTGGAAATTGTTCCGCAAATTGGCGGACGCCTCATACAGGTCACCTTTGGCGGCCACGATTTTCTCTACATCAACCCGCAACTCAAAGGGAAGGTACTTCCTCTGGAAGGCAAGGGAGACGACGGCCGCAACTACGGCGGAGACAAAATATGGCCGCTACCGGAGGGCGATCACGACGAGCAGCATTGGTCCGGCGGGGGTAACCTGGACAGCGGTCCCTTTACCCTGCAGGTGCTATCGCAAGGGCCGACCTGTGCGGTGCGGCTGACCGGGCCGGTCAATCCCGAAATTGGGCAACGCTACATCCGCGACATCAGCATCGGCGCGGACACGCCGGTGATCTCGTTCCATGTAGTCATGCAGAACATGAGCGGCTTTCCGCAGACCTGGTCTGAGCAGACCATCACCGAGTACCCCACTTCGAATCCTGCTGGCTCAGAAGACTTCAACACCAAATTTTGGGGAGTCACGGCGATAAACCCTGCAAGCCCGTATCTCAACGGCTACCACGTGCGCACCGGGCCGGCGGAGAACCCGGCTTTCTCGGTCAGCGACGGCACGTTACGCGTGCACTGGAACGACATCATGCAAGAGGTCTGGATAGACTCTCCCTCGGGATGGCTGGCGGCCGTGGATGGCATGAGCGGATACACCATGGTTGAGCGCCACCATATTGATCCAACCGCGGAGTATCCCAGCAAAGCGACCATCATCTTTTATTCGTCCGGTCCGCCTGAAAGGCACAATCAGCACACCGAACCCCGCGAGGGACCATTCGTGGAGGCGGAGATGAATAGCCCCATGGTCGAACTCGCACCCGGCGAAAGCTACGCAATGGACACGCAGTGGTATCCCACCCGCATGGGAGAGGACTTCAAGACGACGACCTACAGTGGTGTTATTGGAACGCCGCTTACAGCGACTGCGACGCCCGCCGGTCTGGTACTCTCCGGCAACTTTGGAGTCTTCTATGCAGGTGATCTGGTCGCGCACTTTTACGGAAGGGGCAGTGGAGGAACGGCAAAGCTTATGTCCGTGACTCCCCTCGAGCCGGTCCATTTGCAGACCACCATACAAGCGCCGCCTAGGACTACCAGGGTCTCAGTGCATCTGGTGGATCCCAGTGGCCTGGACCGCGGACCACTGGGAGAAGTTCCCGTGAATACACCTCCTGCGCAGTAGAGCATGGATCAGTCTTTGTTGGTCGATCGACATTTGTCATCCCGCCTGTCCCGGCCTGCCGTGGAGCGTGCCGTGGGATGGGGCGACTTGCCTTTGGCAAGTTAAGCGGGGAATGACACTGCAAAAATCGCGACGGATGCGAGGCCCGGAGGGCCGGCCGCCAAACATGAGCCCAGCCCGGAAGGGCTGGGGATCAGTTCCGAGTATGATTTGAGCGCCGTAGGCGCGGCACTAAACCTGGGCAAGAAGGGCCAACGTGACTGTTGATTCCATCCTTTGAACCACTTCAGCAATAAACTCTTACAGATGTGAGAATTTTCTCTTGACTCAGATATTTTTCTTTACTATGTTTAGCCTTATCTGGCCAGCTTATTGACCTACTTCCATCCCGCCTGTTTCTTGCCCAGCGTTAGGTCAGTCTGCTTCATCGGCAACGAAGGCTGGGTGCCCCATTCAAGCCGTACTTTGGCTTGAGTGGGATACCACAGCACTCGACGCGCCTTTTTTGTTCTTCCGAGTTATCGCAGCCACAGGAAAGGTAAATTACGTTGTCTGAACGGGAGCTTCAACCTAACTCAAATGACCGGCGATCATTCATCAAGCTGCTGGTTGCCGCCCCTCTCTTTGCCACCATCGGGGCGCGCAGCTTTGCCGCTACCGTGGCTGCTGCTACCAAGACCGCTACGTCCAAAGGGTCCTTTTCCGACAACATCTACACCAGCTTAGGCGTTCGGCCCCTGATTAACTGCCGGGGGCCCTGGACTTATCTGACAGCCTCTCTCGAGCTGCCCGAGGTGCGCGCCGCCGCTGAGGCAGCCTCCCACTACTTCGTCGACCTGTTTGAGCTCCAGGCAGCCGCCGGCCGTTACCTCGCTAAACTCTCCGGCGCCGAATCCGGCATGGTCACCTCCGGCTCGGCTGGTGCGATAGCTGTGGCCACTGCAGGCTGCATTGCCGGCTCGGATCCCAAGAATATCTACCAGTTGCCCGACACCACCGGCATGAAAGGCGAGGTCATTATCCTGGGCGGCCGCACCCCTTGGGACAGCTGTATTCGGCTCACCGGAGCCAAGCTGATCGTCGTTCCCACGGTGAACGATCTCCCCGCGGCTCTTACCTCCCAGACCGCCATGGTCTACACCACCTGGGGCGAAACCGACGTCATCCACAGCATCCTCAAGATCACCAAGCCCGCAGGCGTCCCTGTCATGGTGGACCAGGCTTCCTCCATCCCCCCATTCTCGAATTTCACGCGCTTGGCACAGACGGGTGTCGATCTTTTTTGCTTCAGCGGTGGCAAGGGCATGCGTGGGCCGCAAGTCTCCGGCGTGTTATTAGGCCGCAAGGACCTCATCGACGCCGCCCTATACAACACCAATCCCTGGGAGGGCTCCATATGCCGGCCGATGAAGGTCGGTAAGGAAGAAATCATGGGCGTCCTGGCGGCCATCGACTACTGGTCCAAGGCCGACATTGCGGCCATCGACAAAGTCTGGCAGCGCCAGATGGAGCGCATCGCAAAGTTGGTGCAGACAGTGCCAGGAGTGCAGGCAACCATCACCACCCCTCCCCCGGAGGAAGAGGACAGTTTCCCCACCCTTGCGGTATCGTGGGACGAACAGAAGTTCGGCTTGACGGTGGCTCAATGTGACCAGCAGCTGCGCGAGGGCGAACCGCGGATTGACGTATCGACAAGCAATAATCCCAGCGGTGTTCTGGCGCGGGCGGGACTCACTGAGTCAGGCAGTCAGAAGGCGCCCCGTTCGAACCATCTGCGCATCCTCTCCCTGACCCTTCAGCCAGGCGAAGAGCTCATCGTGGGCAATCGTCTGCGCCAGGTTCTTGACAAGGCTCGTAAGCAATCTGCGTGAGTGATCGCGCGGAGTGTGTACCAATCAAAAGTGGATCTATATCACCGCAGGAGAATAAGATGACAACACGCCGCGAATTCCTATCCGCCGGAGCTGCCATGGGTGTTCTGTCGCTAGCACGAAGCCAAGCCAGTACAACATCTTCCTCGCCCTATCCCATCAACGAATTCGAAGCGCGGATTGCCAGGAAAGATTTCCGCGACATGACCAAGGACATCTTGCCTACACCGTGCATGGTCGTAGACCTGGACATGTTCAACGCCAACGTGAAGCACATGGCAGAGACGGCCAAGACCAACGGCGTCAACGTAAGACCCCACGTCAAGGTCCACAAGAGCGTGGACGTTGCCAAGCATCAGGTAGCCGCCGGAGCGGTCGGGCTCACGTGTGCCACCATCGCCGAGGCGGAGCTTTTCTCCGGAGCGGGGATCAAGGGCGTTCTGTGGACCAAGCAGCCCGTTGGCGTCAACAATATCCAGCGCGCCGTAGCCCTGTCTAAGAAGGATCCCACTTTCATGCTCGTGACCGACGACGCACAGGTGGTGGACTGGCTGGAGGAAGCGGCGGACGCTCACAAGACCAAGCTGAGAATTTTAGTGTCGGTATTCGCCGGGATGAACAGGCAGGGCATTGACGGCGGTCAGCCTGCAGTCGCGCTGGCGCAGAAGGTATCGTCCTGCGAACACATGCAATTTGAAGGCTTCATGGCCTACTCCGGAGGCGCAGCCCATACCAAGGGCTTCGAAGCACGACAGAAGAGGTCCATGGAGGTGCTGGCTGGTGCGCGCGAGAGCAAGGACCTGGCACTCAAATCCGGATTGCCGGTAAACATCATGTCCGGCGGCTCCACCGGCACGTACAACATCGATCAAAACACCGGATTGACAGAGTTAGAAGCAGGCACCTATGTCTTCATGGACACTGAATACTTCATTGTCGGTGGACAAGATGGAAACATGACCAGATATACGGATTGGCAACCTGCGTTAACCGTTCTAACTACCGTTGATAGTCAGCATCACCCCAACATCATCACCACTGATTACGGCAACAAGGCGCTCGCCAAGAAGACCGACGAGGTGAAGGGGATGCCATGGCTGGAGGTAGGGGTTCAGGGTGCGGAATATGGAGCCCTGACCTGGAAGGACGGGGACCATGCGCCGAAGCTGGGCGACCGGTTGGAGATTTACTGCACCAACCTGGACCAGAGCACCAACGCCTTCGACCGCTACTATATCGCCCAGGGTGACAAGATCGTGGACGTATGGCCCATTATGGGCCGTAGCGGCGCGGCACAGCGTTAAGCAGAATCTCTCTTGGAACAACACGAGTCGCGGCACCCGCTCTGGTTGTCGCGCAGATGTCCTACGTGTGCACGCTGGGTGGGAAAAAGCGAAGCGCAGTTTTGATGCAATGAGCAGGGGGGCGCCGCCTGAAGTTCGCCAGCAATTCAGCTCACATACTCACGCTGTGCTGGTTGTTGCTGGCGACAACTTCTTTTGCCCAAAACTACACGGCTGAGAAAACGTCAGATCACGGCGTCCCTATCGTTCGCCTGAGCGATGCGGCGAACGGCGTGGAAGTCTCCGTGGTGCCCTCCGTGGGCAATCTTGCCTACGAGATGAAGGTGCACGGGAAAAACATTCTGTACTTCCCCTACGATGACCTTTCCGAGTATGTGAAGAGCCCAAAGCTTGCCGGGATTCCGTTTCTCGCGCCGTGGGCCGACATATTGGACGAGCAAGCCTTTTGGGCCAACAGCAAGCGGTATGGATTCAATATGAGTCTAGGCAACATCCGAGGCGTCATGCCGAGTCACGGGTTGCTCATTAATTCGCCACTCTGGGAGGTGACGGACGTGGCGGCCGACAGCCGGTCCGCACATCTGACCAGCCGGCTTCAATTCTGGAAGTATCCGGATCTTATGGCGCAATGGCCGTTCGCCCAGGAATACGAGGTGACCTACAGTCTGGCCGATGGCGTCCTGGAAGTGAAGACAACGATTACGAATCTAAGCGCGGATCCAATGCCGGTGATCATCGGGTTTCACCCTTTCTATCAAATTCCCGGCATTCCGCGCGACGAGTGGATCGCGCATCTCCCCGCACGGATACATGTCGTCGCTGATGAAACGAAAATTCCGACGGGTGAAATGCGGCCGCTCGACATACCTAATCCATTACCTCTTCGCGGCCAAACTTTGGACGACGGCTTTACCGGCCTTGAACGCGATGCGGACGGCCGCGCCCATTTTTCAATCGAAGCGGGTGGCATGAAGGTAGAGACGTTATTCGGACCGAAATACCAGGTCGCCACCATTTATCTACCTCCCTCCCCCAACCTGACCCGGGAATTCATTTGCTTCGAGCCCTTGGCCGCGATTATCGATGGAGTGAATTTGGCCCGCCGGGGCAAATATAATGAGTTACAAATATTGCCTGCCGGCCAAAAATGGACCGAAAGCTTCTGGGTCCGCGGCAGTGGAATCAAGCCCTGAATTCCGGTTACCGCTTGGGTGTCTGCGCGGGGAAGGAAGTGAAACCGCAGATCCCTCCACTGCGCTACGCTCCGGTCGGGATGACAATTCTGCGGGACCATTAACAGCTATTCGTCTGACCGCATTCGGGGCCATTTGTGCCACAGAATTGTCATCCCGACCGGAGCGTAGCGCAGTGGAGGGATCTGCGGTTTCACTTCCTTCCCCGCGCAGACACGTAAGAAGTATGATTTGGAAACCGGTTGGCGTAGAAAAGACTAGCAAACTGCGTGAGTTCTCTGGAGGCCCAAATGAATACTCGGTATTCGCGTCGCTCTTTCTTTGCGTTGAGCAGATCAGCTCTGGCATCCGTAGGATTGGCAAGTTGGATCACGCCACTGAATGCTGCGGCAACCCCCACCCCTACGTTGGATGACGGCGTTGATTATTACGACAAGCTTGGTGTACCGAAGATCATTAATGCCGCGGGCGTCTTTACCATGTTTACTTCGTCGATCATGCCGCCGCCCGTGCAGTTAGCTGTCGCCAAAGCAGCCAGGCATCCTGTGCGCTTGAAGGACTTGCAACTAGCTGCCGGCGCCTATATAGCGAACAAACTGCATTGTGAAGCTGCACTGGTATCCGCCGGAGCCGCATCGGCTTTGACGTTGGGAACTGCCGCGTGCATATCTGTAGCCAACGCAAGAAATGGCGAACGTATTGCCAATCTCATTCCTCAGCAAATGGATGGCCTGAAGAATGAGGTCATTATGCAGAGGGCACATCGTTACGGCTATGACCATGCCCTGCTCAACTGCAATGTCAAGATTGTAGAAGTGGAGACGATTGACCAATACCGTGCGGCATTTACTGCCAAGACCGTGATGGCGCATTTTCACAACGCGGCGCAAAGCGGAACCATCAGCCGCGAAGATTGGATTCGCATCGCACATGAGCACAATGTTCCGTGCTTCAATGATGCTGCTGCTGATTGCCCGCCAATTTCTCGACTTTGGCTTTATACCCAGATGGGGTTTGACCTGGTAACCTTTTCCGGAGGAAAGGGCCTTCGAGGCCCCCAAAATGCCGGCTTGCTCTTGGGCAAGAGGGAACTCATCGCTGCAGCTGCTGAAAACAATAACTCCATCGATGACGTAGTCGGCAGGGGAATGAAAGTTGCAAAAGAGCAAATTGTAGGCATGGTAGCTGCGGTAGATTGGATTTTGAGCCAGTCCGACGATGCGATGCAGGCCGAATTCCGCGCCCGGGCGCAGGCAATAGCGGACTACCTGCACGATGTTCCTTCGCTAAAAACTCAGATATTTGTCCCCGAGATTAATCAGCACGCGTCTACTTTACTTTTGCGCTACGACCAGAAAAAAGTAGCGATCACACCCCGCGCAGTTGCGGACGCTCTGAGAAAAGGTTCACCCAGTATCGAGCTACATCCTGCGACAGGCGACCCGAACTCCATGTTCTCCTCGGATACAGAAACGATTGTTGTGGGAGTCTGGATGTTGCAGGATGGCGAAGACATGATTGTCGCCAAGCGTCTTCATGAAGTCCTGATGAGTGCTGTCAACACTTAATCGCTGCCCAGATGAGCAAGCTGTTTTTTAGCGGCGTTCAATCAACGGCTACATCTGGCGGTGAGACAAGAATCTGCAAATGGAGGCAATGCGGCTATCGCCGATACGTGTTCCTCATCGAACCCTGTTGAATTCGTCCTTCATTACAAAACATTGTGAGAGTAACAAGCGGTCAACGCTGGGATATTGACCAAACCGACCATTTTTGCAGTTTTCGAGCGCCAAACTCGTGGTTGCGCAAGCTGTCATGGAGTCAGGGCTATTCGTCGAAGGGGTCTGTTACGGCCATGACTTGCACAAAAGCTCTCGTTACCCCTGTATCGGCTTCAAAATGAGGAACTTCATTCCCCAATTTACACCTTTATGAAAGCTGTGCCTGAGCGCGGGGAACGCTGCACCGTTACGAGCAATGGAATATCGATGAAAACAGCGTAGTCAGCTTCGCCGGCATCTCTTTTGCCGCTTGACTCGCCGGGGACGAAATCGTTTCTCTAGTGAAGCATAGTAAAGCGCAGGTAGCGGGCGCCTAAGTCGATCGGATGCAACTATAGTGCTATAAAGTAGGCTCGCCACGGTGCCGATAGACTGAACAGACGTTCCTCCAACTCTCGCAGGGTTCGATCTGAGTACAGGAGCGCGTTGGGAAAGGCTGAAGGGCTCTGACATGAAAAGGATCGCGAATACCAAAAAGGCGTCAACCGACGACATCTATCACGTGAGTGCTGCCGATGTCGCAGACAAGCTCATCGAGCGCATGCGGCGTGGGCTGGGCCCTCTCCTGTTTTCAAGGCCCTCATTGGGGGTTATCCCAGGGGGGCCATGGTTGAGGACTCAAGTGCCGAGAAAGCTTGATTAACGCGCAATCAAACCGGAAGGATAACTTAGGAGCGCGGCGCGCCGGGGCTAGGGCAGGTCCCGGCCGGTGATACGGCGTGGAAGGGCGTGGGCGCCCGGTGCATCCGGCTATCGGCGAGGAACTTCGCTTCCTCCGCGCGATGCTCGGCACGGTCCGGCATGTCGGCGCTGAAATAGTGAATCTTCCATCGCTTCGAGATCGCCAGGTGCAGCGGATAGTCGCTGCTTGGATGGCTAAACTTTTCCTGAGCTGCATTCTCCTCAGCCGTCAGCGCCTCAGAGGGGTCATCATCGGGGATGGTGTGCCAAATAAATGAGCGCTAAAAGCGCTATAAGCGCTAGAAGCCCTGTGATCTTCTGCCGATTCCTCGCCGTAGACGTAAAGTCCTTTATCTTTTTAGGAGAGGCAAGGGAAACCCGTGCAGAAATGTGCGAACTAAGCGAACTAAGCGAACTAAGCGAATTAGGTCTTGCTCCTTTTCCCCCAGACGAGCGCGCCTCCCGGTAGGAGATGGTGGAAGTGAACTCCTGCCGCTGCCTTCGCGAGCCGGGAAGCGGTGGCGTCCCGAGCCACACATTTAAGTTACCGGGCCGGTACGCGGATTTGTCCCGAGGCGGGACTGAGGCTGTGGGTCCACAGTTTCCGAAGAAAGTGCGCTAAAAGCGATATAAGCGTTATAAGTCCCTTATCACATACGGGGTTGCCGATCCCTCCTCCATCTTTCACGTGATCGGGCCGGTGATCAGGCCGATTAGGCCGGTGACAGACGGGACGATATCTCCGCCTACGCGCTACGGATCGACGAAGGTCCCGTCTGTCATCCAGCGGCCGTGTCATCTGGCCTGGTATGGCCTCAGAACGGTGCCCGGTGGTGTGGTGCTGCTCAAATTGTCAAAACTACTCAATCAAGAGGACGCACTGAGCGCACCCTGTTTAAAGCGTTTCGCGGTGATTTCTGCTCTCTGCAGGCGCGCCCGCGGGACACAGGAATGCTGCGGAAAGACCTAATCCGTCACAATCAAATTATCGTTTGCGATCACCGATCCGTCCCGCTGGCAGGCGCTGATGACTTCCGGTGGTTGGCGGCAGATGCACGGGCAGAGGCTTCCCCGGTGCAAGGCCAAGCAGGGCCGTCGTGGCAAGACGGCGCTGACATGTTAATACCTAATCGGACAGTAGCACGGTTTTTGGGCGGCGTCGAGAGGTTAGGATGATTTCTTTGGTAACCCATGGCTGCGCTGTGTTTCTTCATCATCGCGCAAGGAAGTGATTACCGATTTGGCCGGTTTACTCTCACTCAATCTTCGTGGACGGAGCCCATCGTACGGCATACCCCAGGACCAGGCCGGACCCAGCGTTGGCGACAAGCAGCTAGAATTACCGCGATAGGTCTTTTCGCGCAGAACTGGTTCTTGGTCTGTTGCGTATCCGAAACACCTCAAGAGGAACGCTTTACCCCCGAGACATTAAAAGTTATTTGATCTATGAAGACGCGCGTACACTTTGCGCATTGCTGGGGGGGGCATGACACTAGCTATCGGCCTGATGGGGCGAATGGTCTTTGAGACGGAGTCTCCAGCGAGACTTCGAGCTGCACGCAGTCGCTTTGCAAAGTGGGCGTCGGAATCGCCGGACGACACGGCGCTTCAGATTGTGGTCGAGGCAATAGACGCTAGGCTGAAGTTTCTCGGCAAAGAAGAGCCTGTTCCGGTAACCATCTCAAGTCGCGCCAGGGACATTGCGGGCGAACTGGACCTACCAGGTAACCCAGCTATGCTGGAATTTCTTTCAGAGGCTGAGATTCTTCTCGAGGCTGATGGTAACGATCCGGACCAGACTTATCATTTGATGGCTCAGGCCGGATGGGAATACGCGACCTTGATCGTGAAAGCAGGCGCGAGACGTCAAATCCAATGAGTACGCCGTGGCCGCAAGGTCCTTTTGGTACGCCCCCCGCGGCCGTCGTAGTGGGTTAAGACGTAGACTGCCGCATGAAACCCTGCAGCGACTGGCGCGCCTTCGACCCAGCGGATAGAAGCACCTATCCGAAGGTCGACGCGTCTTTGCAGGTCAAATTTGAGAACGGTCGGATTGAGGAAGGGCCGGCCTCCGAGTTCTTTCCTGGGACCGGGCTACTGCCAGTTTCGTCAATCGTCGCCTGGCGGTACATCAAGGGCAAGGCTATTGGATAGTCCGGGTTGATGCAGCTGCCGGCCATCGTGACGCTGACCGACTACGGATAACCAAACGACTGCACTCATACGAAAAGGGTCGGATTGGATGTGATAGTTGGTCAGTGAGTTTAAGACTGGGGGCCTGCCTTGGCCGAGAGCCGGTTCTGATGAGATACAGTCGCATGGCTCGGTGCAAGGTTTCGCCTCCCGAGCTTGTGACGTTGGTGGCGCTTCTAAATCTCTTGGGAATCGGGGTCGTCTTCGCTGGGCGGTGTGTCCGCACTTGCCTTCCAGAGATCATCCAAGGTGTAGACGCCGGTTGGAACACCGCCAAGCCCGCTGGCTGCTTCGCGCCACGTGCCATGATAAATCGGCGCGTCGTAAACACCTGAAGGAGGCAGCGAAATGAAAGGCCGCCTTGCCAGTTCTCTTACGATCATAAGCGTCTCCTCGGCTATTTCTTGTGGTGAGCGCTGCGGTCCGGCTGGAAGCTCGACTGAGCCAATGGAATTAAGTGCACTTTCAAGTTGTGGCCACCAAACCTTAAAGGCCTCATCCAACTTCTTTTGAGAGAGAGCATCTTTTTCCAAAGCGTTGTTGAGTTCACCCACAAGGCGTCTTATATCTGTCGCGGAAAGTACTGTGGCCTGAAACTGAGTCAGCGGGCCATCGAGATCCGTAGGCTTCATTCCTATCAGCAAGGTGCAGACCCTGGATGACTGCTCGACGTTATTCGAAATAGCGCCCGCTTCGAAATTGAGCCAAGGAGCATTATGGTTATCCGGCGTTACGCAAATGATTCCAGCTTTGGAGGCTGCCAGCTCCGAAGTTACATGGGAACTCCATCGGGAACCCTTTCCAATGTCCTCGCTCGAAAGCCATGGCTCAAGTGCTTGGATAACATTCGGCAGCCATTGGCGCAGTTCCTCGGCGACCCGCTTACTCAACTGACCTGACCAGCTCAGAAAGACTTTCATGCAGCTCTCCTGCTCAACGTTCACGTGCCCATGCGGCCCAGGGTTGAATCGTAGTTCATCCCCCAGAACGTACATATCATCGAAGTATCCCTCTATCGTGTCGATGCATTTCGGTTCTTAGGGTTTCATCGCTCTCTCCTCATGCTGGCTTAAGCGCTATTTTCATGGATGAGCTTTTCAGCGTACCGTATCACGGTGACTATAATCACCGGCATGGACCTCACCGCAATTGTGCAGGGCATCGACGAGGAGATTGTGCGCCTGGAGAAGATACGGGCGCTATTGACTGACCACGCAGCCCCATTGAAGCGCGCCGCCCGGAAACGCAAAAGGGTAAGCGCGAAAGGACGCGCAAGGATGGCCGCAGCGTAATGAGCGTGATCGCCCAACATTTCATTGCGGCCTTTTCGGCTTTGCCTACCGATGCTTCCGCCTTGGAAAGTTCCATATCCGCTTTGAAGAGTTCGCTCTCTGCACTGGAGAGCTCCATAAAGACCCTCGACGATTCATCGTCGTTCTGGGAAGGATTGCTACCGTGGTTTACCACTATGGTCGTCATCGGAGTTGCCGCAGAGATTTGGGTGCTTTTCTTGGACCACCGCGAAGATCTAGCAGCATGGCGACGCGGCATCGTGCGACCGCCAGACCACCCATCTGTTAGAAAACTTTTGCTGGGGATGATCGCAACATCTTTGGTGGTGTTCGGCGTTTTTGGGGAACTCGCCATAGGAATTGTGGTTTCACGTATCAATGGCCAATTACGCACGAAAAACGCCGCGTTTAGAGAAGAGCGACCATTTGATCGCGATGGTAACGCAAGAAACGGCGCAATTACGCAAAGAAGCTGAAGATGAACGGATGGCCCGTATCCAGATCGAAGAAAACGTTGAATGGCGCAGATTAACGAAAAAGCAGAGTTGTGAATTGAAGTCTAAGCTAGGGAAATTCGCTGGACAGGTCGCGAATACCGATTCATACCAATTGAATCCAGAAGCAGCAGCTTTCGCCAATGACATCGTTTTGGCTCTGCGGGCGGCCAAATGGAAAGCGACTTTGCCCAGTTCACCCGTTGTGCTCGAAACCCCGATGAGTGGTTCGCCATACACATTAAAACGCGGGGTTACAGTTATGGGCAGCCTGGACAAGGTCAGCCGTGAGGCATCCAAAGCATTGGTTCGGATTCTCAATGAATTTGGATTCGACGCAGAGGACGGGGGGATGGAAAATACCCGTTCGCCACTGGTCTCAATTGAAGTCCATTTGAGACCTGAAGGCCCACAGGGAGAAGCAAAGCTACGTGCTGAAGCTAGAAAAAACAAGCCAATAGCACGCAGGCCAACGGCACCACTACCCGCAGCGCCCGGTGCTGTGCTTCGAGAATTCGTAGACTTTCGGCTCAGGCATCCCTGGCTTCGTGGCGACCACACGTGGGGCGTAATAGCTTCCAGCCGGCTTGGTCACCGCGCCATATCGAGAAGAGTTGTAATCGCGGCTGCGGGTACGGCAAAGTTCAAGTTTTGCCCGGATTCGAGCATTGCGGTTGAAACTCCAATGACTTCGCCGTAGATGTTTAACACCGGGCCGCCGCTACTCCCGTGTGAAATGGGGGCTGTAATTTGCAGAAACTGATTCTGGCCCAGAGTGCGAAACGCACTCACAAGCCCCTCAGAGAACGTTCCTTCCATTCCTTCGGGATTACCCATGGTAAATACGGTATCTCCGATCACTGTAGGCTCAACGCTGAGTGGAAGTGGAGCTAGCTGCAAACCGGGAACCTCAAGCAAAACAAGATCATCTTTAACGTCCCTGGCAACTGTCCTCTGGACATTTAGGTACTCGTCGGAATTTCGCACATGCACTAGCCCCATGCGACCGGGCGTTAGAACATGGGAATTGGTCACTACGAATCCGGGCCGTATGACAAAGCCGCTCCCCAATGCGGCGCGGGTTCCATTCTGATTTGTCGAAACGATCAGGACCGTGCTCGCTGAGGCTCGCTTAGCGATCTCTTGAATCGCAAGCCTTGCTTTCGGCTCTACTCTGGCCCCAGAAGGGCTGGAGGGGAGCGCCGGCTCTGACACGATCACGCTGCCCATAATGCGGAGGAATATAGGATTGTACTTAACCGCATCACGTGCAGGAGTAAAAAACTGGATTGTCTCAGTTCGATCCCCGAGATCAAGCGATAGATTAAAAATGAATTCGACGCCGAAGGGTGTGTCTGGATTTTCGATCCTAGTAAAGATACTGGCATGACCCGAAATGGGGGACGACAGCGGCGGGTACTCGCTAGGTTTATAGCCTCCATTGCGCTGGATGATGGCGGCCACAATCTCCTTGTCAGAATCCTCGAAGGAATACTTCTCTCTTTGCGCCACAGGCTCGTGGGTCCTCACGAAGAGACCGTGAGTGTAGTAATTCGGATGCCCCTGGAGGGCCAAATTTGCGCCACTAGGAGCGATGACAGCCCAATTCGGCGTTGATTTAGTGACGATCCAGTTCTCCGGATAGCGAAGAGAAATGTTCGCGTCTTTATAGATGCCGGTTAGTGGTCCAGGCTCGGGGAACTGAGGGACCGGAAGGGACTGGCTCATGGCGCTCGTCGCCAATAGCGAAATTACGACTGCAAGTCTCCGTTTCACGGAACGCCTTTCAGCTCATTTTCAGGCGAAGAGTATCACAGGTCAGAGCCACCAGGTCTGATAGGCTTGTCGGCATGAAAGACAACGTTCGCGTTCAACGATCTGAAGCGGGAGCTGACATAGAGGTTGATACGGCGGAGGGAACCCTAGTCAAGACATATGTGACTCTGCCGCTCGCCGGAACAGCCGCTTACAGGTTGGGACTCATCCCGTATGAGCACGACCGGATCCTTCAGAGAGAAGGCGAAAATGGTTGTAGCTGGCTTTGCGATCCCTTAGACGTCGATGCTCTGAGGGCGGCGGGATTCCGTCTCGTCAGCAGGCTCCCTTAAACGAACCGCCTCAACTTCCGATACTGCTCCGGCGTCAGCCTGTCAGGGGCGGCCTAGTGAGCGGGCTGCTCGATCGACGTACCATGTCCGGGCGAATGGTAGAGCCAGAAACCGATTGCGATCAGCAGCGTCACGATGATGACGACACCGAGCAATAATCGCGCGACGTTTGAAGGGCAGAACTGTCCGACACGCGGCATACTCCTTCGATTCTATTCCTCTTCGCAATACCGCACGTGCTCCTGAAACACAAAGCGCTGCCAGGTTCTACGCCGAAAACAACTCGACTCCGCTGGGGGTCACGTAGAAGATTGGTTCGAAGTGTGATTTGCCGTTCGAGTAGGTCACGACGCAAAAAGGCACCCTAGGAAAAATTGCCAGTATCAGGGCGGGGTCACCGATGTTCCATTCCACAGTCGCCTTGTTCCCGACCTTCACAGACTTTCGCCCTCTCAGGTGTTCACCGACCGTGGCGGTCCAAACGATGCCGTCGTGTTCGAAGACGATCGAATATATCCGTCTCCCAATAAGGGGAACCTCGCGGTGACAGCTTTCGGCAATGTGGGCGTAACGGGCTTCTTGAGACTCGGGCGGACAGTGCGGTAGGAAGAAGGCAGGCATAGTAATCGCCTTCAGGATGTAGTCTGGATTCTACTTCAAGGGGTGTGATGCGGCTCAGGGCCGCCTCAGCTTCCGATACTGCTCGGGCGTCAGCTTCAAGTAGACTCCACCTGCAGACTCTCCGAATCCCCCCCAAGCTTCTCCGCGCGTGGCTGTGTATTTGGTCACTCGTGCAAAACAAAAGCGGACCTAGGGACGCTTCAGCCTCTCATACTGCGCCTGTGTGAGATTCAGATATACTCCACCGCCCCCTTGGATGATCTCGTTTTCAAAACTCCGCCTGTTGTCAAGGTTAGCGATTGCTCCCCCTAGTTCCGCCAGCTCCCGAACCTTATCGGCTGAGGTAAATCTCAGCTTCTTGGGCAGGGACGTTTTGAGGTCCACCTCAAGGAATTGGCAGTACCATCCTCGGCTCAGAGGAACGACATATAGACACGATGGTTCGGATATCCGCGGCGCGGCATGATTGGAATAAAACTGGCCCTCTATAGTGACGAGAGTCCCTTCGCCCCCCTTTGGTTAGGGACTCTCGCCTGCAGGCTGGAATCACCCGCTTCCAGTTTTCTGGGAATTAAGACACGTGAGTCTTAGGCGCGGGTTGCTTGAGGCCCGGATGAAGTCAGGTTGTTGTGCCGTCCGTCGCAGGATGAGCGGGCCGATGGGTTGCCGGGTAGGCTGAGGTGCCTTCCAATTGCCAGGCGTTGCTGGACGAAGTCCCATACTCCAGCAAAAAGAAGGCCCCGACTTTGCGACGGGGCCTAATCCTGTTCGGTTCTGTTTTTTGGGGTTAACTATACGCTCTTGCTGGCCGGTCTGCTAGTCTTTGGTGCGGCCCTTGCTCTACGTGACGCCCGCCGCTTGCTCACCCTGCCCCTGCGATGTGCGAGATGTTTGTGAAGAGTTCGTTGGCCTCTATGCTCGCGGCCTCAAACCGCTTCGCCACCGAAGCTAGTTCGGCAAGGGTCCAGTCCACTTTCGCCGCTTTCCCTGGATAGCTCAAGCGTTGTTCACCGTTTTCTCCGGTGAAGGGCTCCGCGTGAACCAACGAATTTCGGCGTTCTACAAGCTCCTTGAACAAAGTCGCAAATGAGATCAGGCGCTTGTGGGTTGACTCTTCCAGGCCCCTCGCTCGGGTAGCCAAGGCCTTCAAGTGGTCGGCCACTTGTCCTGCCGTTTCCTCGGGAGCTGGTGTATGTATTTGGGATGAAAACGCTCGATAATCCAGATAGCGTGCCACTCCAAGTAGCAAAAGCATAGACAGCGTAGCCGAGCGCATTTGCGTACTCAGGGCTCACGGTAATCCGGCGAGCTCTCTCTGTCATTTGCGGGGCCTCTCAACCGCGGCCAGTCACAGTTGCCGCTTCCGTTTCCGGCGCTAGATTTAAGATTGGGCGAGGATATGTTATGCCTCTGGAACCTCATTCTGATTTGATTCTGCCGCCGGACGGTACCTTGCTCTGGAGATACCTGGATTTCGCGAAGTTCATGCATCTCCTGGAAAGTCGGTCGCTCTGGTTTCCTCGTACCGATCAATTCGAAGATCCCTTGGAGGGGACATTCACAGATGCCGAAATTGAGCATCTACAGTCTCTTTTCGCCAACTTGCCTGCCTCGGGCCTGTTGTTATCTAAAGGGGCCAAAATACATGCGAACGACCACGTACGTTAATTGTTGGAGGGCCGGAGCTGGGGAATCACTTGCCATGTGGGACCTCTATGGTCAGGGAACTGGCATAGTCGCCGTCAAGAGTACGGTGGAAAAGTTGAAAGAAGCCGTTGCCGAATCTCCATTGCGCATCTTCCTCGGAAAAGTGAACTACGTCGATTGGAGCCGAGCACCCTGGGACAACAATGCTCTCACGATGTGTTTTCGAAAGGACCTGAGTTATCATCACGTAGCTGAAGTCAGAGCCGTGATTTGGGACGTGGATATCGTGGAAAGGAACATGTCAGACGCGCTGACAGCGGCCCGTTTGCTGTAGCGACTATCCTCATTCCGGTGCAGACGGATTCATCCTGCGGAAGGAAGATGGTCGGCGCGGGGTCGCGATTCCATTCTCCATCCAGCGATTTGTCACGGAAGTCGTCGTGGGACCCCGCGAGAAGAAGTGGGTTGAGGAATTAGTGCGAGACGTGCTGAAGACATATCAGATCGAAATCAAAATCACCGCCTCAGATCGCTTGACGCCCCTGTTAACTGCACTTGCCAGCCACAGGCCCCGCATATGGGTTGCCTTTACTGAGCGGGACTACAGCGACGTTCAAGTTCATCAGCAAAATGCTCTACGGCGATTCTTTGGTATTGCTCTTCAGAAATTATTGTGCCGTTGCTAATTGCGGCGATCTGCTGTCCCCAAGACTGTGCTTTTTTGTCACTTTGATCTACTAGGAGAGCGGTTAGAAGGTCCACATTTAACTCAATCTCTTTCAGGGCGCAGATCAACTCGATCTCCGACCCTAGAGATCGCTCTTTGGGAATGTTCGTTGAGTACCGATAGGCAGAAGTTAAATTTGCGAGCAATGTCTCTTTGCCTCGATCAATGAGCTTCCCGACGTTGTAACGCACGTCTAGTTGCGCGGGATCAATTTGCTTAATCTGAGCTTGCCAACTGAGTATCGACGTTTGAAGTCTCGCAAGATGAGCGTCGTAATCTTGGACGCTTTGCGACTGGCATATTGACCTGGACATAAACAACACAACGGCTAGGAGCACAAGTTTGCCCACGTTCATCTCCTGTATTTTTGCCGTCCATTCTAGCCCGCACGCCGCTCCGGGGCATGGGCATCGCTGCGCGCAAGGGAAGCTAGTCTCAGCTTTCTGTACTGCCCTGGCGTCAGCCGCAAGTAGCAGCCGCCGCGCCCGTTCTCAATCGCATGCTCGAGCTGCCGGCTTTCTGAATCTCCCGAGCCTCGCCCCGCCTGGCCAGCTCTCTGATCTTCTCCGGGTCGGCAAAGGTGAACTGGCGCGGCAGGGGAGTTTTGCAGATCCGCTTCACAACTGAACCTGCCAGCCGGCCCGGTAGAAGAACGTCATGAAGACGCGGTGAGTTCGGCAGTAGTAGGGAGACATGTCGGCAGTATGGGAGAATAAAAGGGGAAGAGCTTAGAGGTTGGTAATTATCCCCTCAAAACAGTTAATAAAAATCAATTGTATGGCAACGTATCTGAAATGCCGAAGGTGGTAGCATCGGCGGCGGTCTCACTCGTGATGTCCTCGGTTCTCATGTGAGGCTTCAAGTGTTTTATGCGCCAGAGTCTTCCCTCTCTGCTGATCCTCCCGACGAATGGGCGACGACTCCGACAACACGCATGTCGCAGGTTATCTTGGCAAAGGGCAATCATTTGTACCCACCGCTCGTAGGTCTCGCCCTTAATAAGTCGCTAAGTATGAACACGCCAACGTTCCCCTCAACGATGGATTCATGGTGAAGGGATTCTAGTTCTTGATCAGCGGTTAGGACGCGCCAGTTTTTCTTTCCCACGCGGGGAAGCCAGTTTTCATCTGTGGCGCGCTTATTGAAAAAGGCGTCGTGCGCCTTGACTTCAAAACCCATTTTGCGCAACTCTGCGACCAGCTTTTTAGACCCAAACGTTCGGTCGACAAAAAGAGGGGGACACTTAGGCAGCTTCGTCGAAATATTTGATAACCGTTTGGATTTCACTCAGCTTTAGATCGTAATCGTCGGCCAAATCGCGAAGAGATTCCCCACCCTTAGCGCGCTTCCATACGGTAGACGCAACAATTCCAGTTCCCTTAATGACGGGCGATCCGGAAGACAGGAAAGGGTTTATAACCACAGGCGAGAGCTTTAGAGTTCCAAGGGTCAGTGGCCGAATCTCAATGGGCATCTTGTCGATCCCGGCGCGCCTGATTCCCCTTAGATATTTGTCCAGAATGTCACCAAGGGCGGGCTGACCAAATCTAGTTGCGTCTACCGTGAGGCCCTCAAGCTGCTCGACGAAAGTACTCTTTCCGCTCGTAGCAAATTTGTGGGTTGCTAATGGATGCTTGCCGCCGATCTTTTCGTGCATGTACTCGACGGCTATTCTCACCTTCGGCATGGGAATCTTTCGGCGCCTCGTGGAGACCAGGATGTGAGCCTCTACCAAATTGTAGAAAGAGAGCAGGCTTTGTTTAGGGTCAACGGCGTAAATCAGAGGACGATGCTTCGGGCCATCATCCCTGATCCAACTATGAAGCGTGCTTGAGGGGATGTCGAGATAAGAGGCGGCTTCATTCACGCTGTAACGGGGATGCTCCCGTACGTCTCCATGAACGCGGACTATCCTCTTTCGGCTCATTCCCCACCGCTCTAGACGTTTAACGTCCACCTTGCCCTCCGTGATACACTTCGGCTCAGAGGGCGTCCGCCTACGCCAGCGCCGGACTGGAGAACTATATGTCATCAACAGCAAAGCCGAACAGTAAACTCGGGGCGGCCACCTCAAGAATTTACGCGCTCGGACTTTCACTCCTTAATTCGCAAGGCGATCAATTCGCCTTCTCAGAAACCTGCCCCAAAAGCGAAACAAACATCGGCTCGCTGACCAAGCGATTATTGTAGCGATAGCTGTACTCGTCCAGGTAAGACTGCAAATACTTCTTGCTGACAGAGTGGTACACACCGCCGATACCGCGCTTTACTAGACTCCAGAACCCTTCGATTGTGTTGGTGTGAATGTTGCCAACCACGTACACTTTTGCGCTGTGCTTGATGCGGCGATGCTGGTAACCCTTGTTTTTCATGTAGGGAATTCCATCGTATCCGTGCAGCTCGTCTGTGTATATCGTGCTGCTCGGAAGTATCCGCTCATGCACCATATCAAGCAGGGTGGCGCTCTTTACGTCGGGCGCAACCAAAGCAACGACGCGGCCCCTTCTCTGACCATACCTACAACCGGCGTCTTAACCTTGTCTCCGGCCATCGGACGACCTGTACCGTTCTTCCGCTTACCTCCCATGTAGGTTTCGTCCATCTCAACTGAGGAACCCTCCAGTTGGATATCGTCCGCCATGAGGGTCCGGATCTGCTTGAACATGCGCCATGCGGTCTTGTAGGTGACGCCAGTCTCGCGCTGGATCTGCTTTGCACTCACCCCACACCTAGTGGAACCCATGAGGTACATGGCGTAAAACCAAGTCTTCAAAGAGGTAGTGGACTTCTCGAATATGGTGCCTGCTAGTGGGTAGATGTGCTTTCCGCAGTAGTCACACGCGAAGGCTGTACGCCCAGTAACGCGATGATGACGGCGTTCCACGTTGCCACACTTTTGGCTATCGCAGACCGTGATGCCGTCAGGCCAACGCGCCTGCATGACGTGGTTCAAGCAGGCGTCATCGTCCGGGAACTAGAATTGAAGTCCTGAATGGTGTACTTCTGAGTTCCTGGGATGCTCTGCTGCTGCTTGATTCGCGCTTTCATAATGATTCATGATCGCAAAAATCTTACTTGTTGTCAAGGGATAATTACCTAGAGGTTCGATTTTCCATCGTGTCGGATGAAAAGCAAAATTCCAGCCATACAGCTCACGTATACAAACTCAACTTCCGGATCTGCCAGCTTGAACGGCTCGGTCATCCCATGGCGGAAATGGTTATGCGCAAGCACAGAAAGCTTTTCCAGGACTGACAAGGTTTCTGGAGCGAAGATTTCTCTCTTGCGGACCTCTTTGATCACGTCACCAAAGGTGGCTGTCGGCATGGAAAAAACTATTTTTGCCACAGATTCGAGGGTGTCGAAAGCAGAGGAGCAAACCTCCGGGTCTCGACGTGGACGGGAACTGTAGGCAGCGTGGGCACCTTGCATGTGAGCCAGCGCTGGCGCGAATCGCGGAGTTTGTAGTTCTCCAAAGACTCTTTCCGCTTCTACCTGGATTGCCTCGGGAAGCAACCGCTGCAATCGACCACCCGAATCCATTTTCCAGCCGATGCTTTCTTCAGAGAAGACGTCGTTTAGCTGCTCAACGAAACCCTGCTCCTCTCCAGGACCCATCTTGGGTAGATCCTTGTAAATCTCTTCGATCATGTTGTATAGCTCCCCCCAGTCACAGGTGAAGATGTGGGGCAGAATCCTTTCCCATGCCGTACGCCCGGCGCCAGAAACGATCAGTTCAGGGGAGGAGCGAACCCGCCCAACCAGCTCGACGGCGACGTGGTCATGGAAGTTGTTCTTCAAGTATTCAAGGACAAAGTAGCGAAGCCTTCGTGGACGTCTTCAAAAATTGGCTGGCTGGGTTCTGCTTCTATGCCATGACGCAAGGTAAATCGTTTCGGCAGGTCGGTCATGCTCTCACCTTAATCTCCGCGGCCAAATTCTCCAGATACCGCGCGGATCTGGATCCAGCTCCTTGGCCAGGCCGGCGATCACGGCTTTTGTCGGTGCCTCTCGACCGTTAATCGTCCGGAGCAACAGCATCGGGGCGATGCTGAGCGCGCCGCCAAGCGTGTGGACGTTCTTGTTGGCTCGGACGCAGAGCGCGCCGATGTGCTTCGAGAATTCGTAGACCTTGGGCTCGGGCATAAGTCTGGTAGCCGCTCGCTGCCGCGGATGGGCAATTCCGTCTACTGGCGTTAGCTAGCGACTCACCAGGCGCGCTGCTATCTTCACCATCAGCCGGTCCACTCGGTGCCTATCGGAGTCGCCGGTTATCGAGCTGTCATCGGCATCCAGGAAGACTTCGAGCGGTTCACCGCCCGGAATCTGGACCTGATACGTCCGCAAGTTTTCCCGCCAGCCTGAAGGATGAATAGCGGCGGCGCCAGGGATTTTTGCTTTCAAAGCTGCATTGAGTAACGCACCTAGCGCCGCGGCGTGTTCCGCGTGGTTGCGAGTCGAGATAATCACCTTAACCCCCTTGATGCGGTAAAGGTCCCACATCTCTACTTTTCCGGCAAGGGTTTTGGCATGTTTATTTCACGGGGTACCAGAGCCCCGCCCAAGGCCTGCCGATCTTTCCTGAGCCAGTCTGACGCGAAATTTACGAACCAAGCTTGACACTTGCGTGATCGCTTTCTTGTGGCACGTGGAGGCGAAGCGGAGCACACTGACGTTAGATGGAGCTTTTTGATGAACGCCGTTATCCGAGTAGATTGTCTCGCCGTCCACGCTGATGAGGTTCGTTTGATTCTGGAAACCCAAAAATTCAAACTGATTCGACCCGGCAAAGGTTCCGGGAGAACGGTAGTGCTTTTTGAAGGCCAGGCCTCTTTGCCGATCGCCGATTTCGTAGCTGCTCTCGAAAATAGGCTTAGAAATCAATGTCTCGATGAGATCAAAGTAACCATTGTTTCTGAGAACGAACTGTTGAGTCACCTTGGGGCCACACCAACAGCCACAGGGGCAGACTTCAACTCGTCAAGATAGTCGCTCCAACGTTGCATCATCGCCCGCCGCTCGGCCAAGTGAGCCGTCCTGTTGTACGCTCGTCCGTTGGGATCGCGCACAGCGTGGGCTAGCTGGTGCTCGATGAAATCGGGCCGCACGCCCAATACCTCATCCAAAATCGTTCGCGCCACAGCTCGGAAGCCGTGACCGCTCATCTCGTCCTTTCCGATATCGAGGCGACGCATCGCTGCCAGGATGGCGTTATCTGACATGGGCCGCTTGCTGGTGCGCGCCCCTGGAAAGGCGTAGCGACCTTGCCCCGTGAGTGGCTGAAGCTCGCGGAGGATCTCAAGAGCTTGCCGGCTGAGGGGCACGATGTGGTCTGTATCAGTCTTGGTTACTTTGTAGCGCCATTCAGCCCCGTCGAGGTTGATGTCCTTCCATTCAGCCTTCCGCAGCTCGCCCGGGCGAACAAACACCAGCGGCGCAAGGCGCATGGCACATATGACCGGAAACGTCCCCTGGTAGCCATCCATCGCGCGCAGAATTTCCGCGAGCCTCGTTGGCTCTGTGGTGGCCGCCAAGTGCGTTCCTTTAACGGGAGGCAGAGCGCCGCGGAGATCTCGCGAAGGATCGCTCTTACGCGCCCGGTGGCCACGGCGTAACGGAAGACCTGGGAGCAATTGCCCAGTGCTCTGTGTGCGGTCTCCAGCGCGCCGCGCTTCTCAATTCGCTGGATGACTGACAGCAACTCTGGCGGCGTCACTTCCGCGATCGGCCTCGCGCCAATCCATGGGTTGATATCCCGCTCAAAAACTCGGGCGATGTTAACCTTGTGCCTTTCCGCCCAGTCGGAGAAAACTTAGCGTGCCACTCGCGTGCCACGACCTCGAAACTGTGAATGCCTCCCTCGGTCCGTGCCACGCTGAGGGCCTTCTTATTCGCCGCGGGGTCAATGCCATCGGCTAGCAGCTTGCGTGCGGCGTCCCGCCGGTCACGAGCAGCTTTGAGGCTGACATCTGGATAGACGCCCAGGGAAAGGCGCTTTTCCTTTCCGCCATGGCGATACTTGAGACGCCACCACTTGCCGCCGGCTGGAGACACCTCCAGGTAGAGGGCGCGCTCATCGAACAACCGCACGCGCTTCGCGCCGGGCTTGGCATTTTTGATCGCTTTGTCAGTCAAGGCCAGTGGGGGCAACTCCTTGGGGATCGCGCTCTGTGCTCCCCAGAGTTTCCCCCAGTGGCCCCAGGATGTCAATGGTCCTCGATGGACCATCTTGGACTACTGGTAGCCTTAAGAGATTGAGGATATTTACTTTTTGAGATGCTATTGGACGTTGCTAGATGGGTATATGGTGGAGGCGGCGGGAGTCGAACCCGCGTCCGAAATCCATGTCAGCAGAGAGACTCCATGCTTAGTCGAGTTCCGGAGATTTCGCGCGACGCGCTCAGAACCGACAAGATGCGCGTAACGCTAGTCCGATGATCTCGCTCCTGCGGCTCGGACCGCGTCCCAGGAACCAGCCTGCTGTGCGACGTTCTTTCGCAGCCCACAGGCGAAGCCACGAAGAACGGCTACTTATTTAATTAAGCAGCAAGTGCTAGTTGATTGTTAGCAATTATTGTTTTTGCAAGCGATTACGGGTGCTCACACCCCGGCATGCCTCTCAACCTAATCGATCCCGTCGAAACCGTGACGCCCCCTCCTTTGGAATAGCAGCTCCTAAACGCTGCTCTATCCTAAGTATACCCCCCTACATCCCAACCGAATTCAGATCGATGCTCTGGAATTCCTTGCGCATCACGCCCTCGCGAATCTGCTTCACCGTCTTACCTTTCAGCGACATCTGGTAGGCGTAAAGTCCCTCTTGTGCGCAAGTACTGCACTCCGCCCCATGGAGGCCCTCGAAGCAACTGTGCAGGCTGGCGTGGCCGAGCGCCCGGTCACAGCGGCAATAGCAGGGAAGCTGGTAAAGCACGTTTTGCACCTTAGCCGCATCCTCATAGACCACTCTTTGCCAGGGGTACTGGAACATCGGACCCTCCAGCTGTTTGCCGGAGAGAAGCGGGGGTAGCTTTGCTCCCCGGGCGGGCGCCGCCGCATGGTAAGCCGGAACATCTACGTCGGTAACCCACTGCGCATACGCTCCCACGGTCAACATCCCGATCGCCAGGCACACCAAAACTCGCCGCATTACCCCTCCTATATTTATTGAGCAGTGTAGCGCGAACCAAAAGGGAATCGCCACGCAGCGGCAGGTCGGCCGATCGAGCCACTTCGGCGATAGGATTGCAAGACGTAAGGGCAGGATCTACGACGGAAAAGACAGAAGAACAAAAAAAAGGCGGCACGAACGGTGAATTGTCCGTGCCGGGAGGCCAGTGACGCAACTTGTACTAAAAACCTCGCCGCGAGAGCTAAAGCTTCAATCGCGACTGAACACATATTAGCAGATGCATACAGTGAACTTCCAGTTGCAAATGCTGAATTTCGTTAAAAAACATATTTCTTAAAATTTTAAATCCCGATTACTGTATCTTTCAGGCTTAACTTCACCCTTCCTCCACATAGACGCAGTTTCGAAAAATAAGTTTCTCCTTAGACTCTTTTCCTATATCTTTTTGAAAGTTGTCCCATGCCGCTACGCAAATTTCGTTTAGATCTGGTCCCCACCACCCCTCTGCAGGCTCCCGACGAAACCCCCGCCCTGCCCGAGCGGCGGAATCTCTGGCGTTCCAGCCTTTTGATCGCCACATCGGCAGCCTTTGGCGGTATTGCCGTCGCCATCTGGAACCGCCGAACCCTGGCCAAGATGCGCCAGCAAACCCCGCCTGATTCCGACGAAAACTAGCTATACGCCCGCGGAAAACTCGTTGTTCGGTAGACCCGGACTCTCGTCGAACCGTGCCAGCCCCGGACTTTGAGTCCGGGGGAGCGGGTTTTCAAACCCGCGAGAACGCTTTATCTTGCAATGATCGGGCTTCTAGCCCTGGTGAGAACGCCCCGAGCTACCCAATAGCCCCGGCGCTGTTTTCTAGCCACTACTGCCGAATCCAGAGTTTTCCTCAAGGCTTCTACCCAGCGAGTCCAGAGCCCGCGCCATCTTCATATCGCGCTGGGTAAGGCCGCCCCGGTCGTGGGATATCAGCGCCAGCCTCACCTTGTTGTAGCGGATATCAATATCCGGATGGTGGCCGGCTGTCTCCGCCTTTTCTGCCACCTGGTTCACAAACACCATGGCGGCGGCGAAGTCGGGGAACTGGTAGTGGCGCACAATCTCCTTGCCCTCGAGCTTCCAGTGGGGAAGTGACCGCAAACCTTCTTGCACCATCTCCGGGGTCAAAACGCTCATCGGTACACCTCCCTGCCGTTTATGCGAAGGGGTTGCGCAGCTTCGTCCGGTCTTTGGGCCCTGGCTGCAGTGGCGAAAATTTCTTCGCTTGCTGGGTAATCTCTGCCCGCAGGTCCTCCCATAACTGGTCGGGCAGGCTCAGATACACCTCCACCACCTTGGGATCGAATTGCGTGCCGGCGCAGCGCTTGATCTCCACCCGCGCTTGAGAGAACGTGGCGGCTTTTCGGTAGGGCCGGTCCGAGGTAATTGCGTCCAGCGTATCGGCCACGGCAAAAATTCTAGCCCCCACCGGGATCTCCTCGCCTCTCAGTTTTCGTGGATAGCCGCTGCCATCGTAATGTTCCTGGTGGCTGTACACAATCTCCGCTGCTTCCTGCAGAAAAGGAATCTTGCGCAGCATCTGGTAGCCCCGCGCGCAGTGTTCTCTCATCACCTTTTGCTCATCCAGCTGCAGTTTGCTGGGTTTGAGCAAAATCGCGTCGGGAATAGCCATCTTCCCGATATCGTGCAGAAAGGCCCCCCGGGCAACCACCGGTATCTGCTGCGACGGAATTCCCGCGCCCCGGGCCAGCGCAATGGTATAAGCGGTTACCCGTTTCGAGTGGCCCTCGGTCTCGGCATCCTTCAAATCCAGCGCGTCACCCAGCGCCTCGAGCGTGATGTCGTACGAGCGCTCCAGATCCGCGATCGCCTGGTGCAGCATCCCTGTCCGGGCGCTTACCAGTTGCTCCAGATCCTGCCGGTACATTGCGTTCTGCTGCACCAGGCGCCGGTAGTCGATGGCCCGCTTGACCGTAGCCAGCAGTTGATCTTTCTCGAAGGGTTTCAGCAGGTAGTCATACGCCCCTTGGCGTACTGCCGCAACCGCAGCCCCTTCATCCCGCCCCGGAGTCACCAATACCAGCGGGGTCTCGGGTTGTACCTGGCGCATGCGCTCGAGCAGGCCCATCCCCTGGATCCCAGCCGACATCATGTCAGACAAAACCAAGTCAAACGGAGGATCCTTCTCGATATGGGCGATAGCCTCCTGGCGATCGCTTGAAAGCACGGTGGAGTACTCCGCCTTTTCAAGCATGCCGTCGATCTCGGCTCGGCAATGTGTGTGCTGATCGACCACCAGGACCCGTGCGGGGATGCGTTCTGTCTCCATACTTGCTGGATACCCGAGTTTCCTCGGAAAGCTCCTTCTTCCCGTCTGATACTACCCCTATGGGAACCTGGAAACCAGATTCCCAACTTGCCTGGCACGTAGCGTATCCACTGCTACGGCGTTTGCGCGAAATTAGTTCCGCTCACCGGTCTCTCTTGCGGAGTGTGACCATCCAGCCCGGTAAACCTGGAAAAGGCTTCTTCCTTTAAGAGTCTATCTTCAACCTATATTCGTGACATGAAATCTTCGCGCTGCCGTTCACATGTGGTGAACCTGTGGATCCAGCAACCAGGGCGCAAATCGCGGCCGGTCGCCGAACTGCTATACTCCGGTCTAGCGCATCCTACAGTCTGTCAGGTTGAAGGGAATTTGCCGGGGTAACCTTGTTCAATTTCGAACGCGAGTTTTCCGCTGAATCGAACCTGGTCGTCTCGCAGGCTGCTAAACAGTCCTGTGAGCAGCAGCAGCGGGATGTCTATGAAAGCCACCGTCACCGTACTTTTTCCCTCGCCTTCTACATGACCGGAAACGAGATGGAAGCGGAAGAGATTCTCGCCACTACGTTTATCCGTGCATTCCAACAAAACGAGCAGCCCGATGGCTTCGCTGTGGATTCGGCCCTGGTCAACGAACTGAGCCAGCGCTTTCCTCTCCAAGAGGAAGAAGCCGCTGCGGTTATTTCTCCGGGGAGCGGTCTGAGTCATCGCAATGTGCGCCGTCCCGATCTTGAGGTTGCAGTGCGCAGCCTGCCCCCAAACGAGCGCCTGTTATTCCTGCTGCGTGACGTGGAAGGCTATACACCCGCGGCGATCGCTCGCCTGCTCGATATTCCTGAGGCGCAGGTGCATCGTGCCTGCTTTTCCGCCCGCATTCGCCTTTGCCAGGTGATCGCGCAACAACCGCGCACCGAAGCTGCCTGAACCGGACCTGCCGCCTTATTTCTTGATCCGCCGCTTGGCGCTCCACCCCTCTTTGATGGTTTGCCTCGCCCGCCCCAGGGCCAGCGCCTCTTCCGGAACGTCTTCCGTAATGCATGACCCAGCAGCGATATAGGATCTATTTCCTAAAGTAACCGGTGCAACCAGCGTGGAATCGCTGCCCACAAAAACGTGGTCGCCGATGATGGTCTTCAGCTTATTTACTCCGTCATAGTTACAGGTGATGACCCCCGCTCCTACATTCACCCCCGCGCCTATTTCCGCGTCCCCTAGATAGGTCAAGTGATTCGCCTTGGACCCTTTGCCCAAACGAATCTTCTTGGTTTCGACAAAGTTGCCTACGTGCGCGCCCTCCCCGATCTCGCTTTCCGGGCGGATATGCGCGTAGGGTCCGAGCAAAGCGCCATCGTCTACCCGCGATTGGCTGATGATGCAGCCTTGGCGGACCAGCACCCGGTTGCCCAACGTAGCGTGCTCCAGTACGGAGTAGGAGCGAATGCGGCACTCCTTGCCCACCTTGGTCTCGCCCAGCAACTGCACAAAAGGTTCAATCACGGTATCCGCTCCCACCATCACGCCGGCATCAATCACCGAGGTCTCCGGCCGGAAAATCGTCACTCCCTCAGCCATCAGCCGGCGTGCGGTACTGAGGCGGAGTTTGTCATCGATGGTCATCATCTCCGCGATGGTATTAGCGCCCAGCACCTCGTCGGCGTTCTCCGCTTTAAGCGCCAGCACCCGTTCACCGGCAGCCCCCAGAATCGCGGCCATGTCGGTTAGATAGAGCTCGCCGTGGGCGTTCTGCGTTCCCAGGCGGTCGATGTTTGCGAACAGTGGCTTGCTGGTAAAGGCGTAAATTCCGGAGTTGATCTCCCGCGCCTGGGCCGTTTCCGGAGTTAAAGCCTTTTGTTCAACAATCTCTCGTATCTCATCGGAAGTGCTCGATTTGCGAACCACTCGTCCGTAGCCATGCACGTCCTCGGGTGTGGCCGTGAGCACGGTCATTGCGGCTCTGCGTTCCAGGTGGAAATCGCGTATCTTCCTGATCGTCTCCGGCCGAATCAATGGCACGTCGCCGTAGAGCACGATCACGTCGGTATAACCCTCGACCGCTTGGCGCGCCTGCTGCATCGCGTGGCCTGTCCCCCGTTGTTCGGGCTGCTCAATGAACTCCACTCCCACTCCACCGAGAGAGGCCTTAACCAGGTCGGCCTGGTGTCCCACGATTACGTAGATATCTTCCGGCGGAACAATCTGTCTCGCTGCATCCACCACATGCCGTAGCAGGGTCTTGCCGCCCACTTCATGTAAAACCTTTGGACGCTGGGTTTTCAGCCGCGTGCCTTTTCCCGCAGCCATGATCACGATGGCGAATTGCATCGGTTACTCTCCTTTAAATACTGATACTTGCGCCCAAATACTAAAGTTAAACACCAACAAATGCTGGGTGCCCCACTTGCCCCGATTTCCTGTGGAGGCTTGTGGCGTTGATGCACTCCATGCGCCTTTCCTTAACGAAAGGCGCACACGCGGAGCTCTCTAGCACAGCGCGGCAGGAAATCGGGGTCAAGCCCCGTTTTTGGGCTTGAGTGGGATAACAGCTCTTGATGTGCCGCTTTCCATCCTCCCAGCCTAGCGGACGGAACCGTAACTCATCACCCTCAAACATTTGCAATATCGATACCGGGTGATCGACGTTACCGGCTTTTTACTCCATATTCACGGTGGCAGTTTTTCGCAATGGTATCGAGAAGCGTACCGTTAATTAATTAAGGAGGGAACCAGAACCATGAGCTCCGCGCCCGCCTCTCCCATGGAACGCGCCTCCGTATCTTCGGCCCAGCCCACCCCTCCGCGTCCGCGCCCCGGGATGATCCAACACGCCGCCGTGCTCGGTGCGGGGACCATGGGGGTACGCATTGCCGCCCATCTGGCCAACGCCGGCATCCCGGTAGTGCTGCTCGACTTGGCTGGAGACCCAGCCAAGGGCCCGGCGGCCATCGCCGAAGCCGCCCTGCAAAGCCTCACCCGCGCCAAGCCGGCTGCCTTCTACGATCCGGCCACTATCCGGCTGATCCAACCCGGTACGTTCGATGCGGACCTCTCGTTGCTATCCAAATCCGATTGGGTGATCGAAGCGGTCACCGAAAACCTGGCCATCAAGCAGGAAATCCTTGCCAAGATCACGCCCTTTCTCAAGCCTGGCGTCATTCTCACCACCAACACCAGCGGGCTGCCAATAGCAAGTATTGCCACCGCATTGTCCCCTGAGCTACGCCGCTCCTGGTTCGGCACCCACTTCTTCAATCCGCCGCGTTACATGCGGTTGCTCGAGGTTATCTCAACCCCCGAGTCTGATCCGGCGGCCGTCGCCGCCATCGCCGATTTTGCTGACCGCCGTCTGGGCAAGACCGTCGTCTACGCCCGTGACACCCCGAACTTCATCGCCAACCGCATCGGCGTGTACATCATGGTCCAGGCCATCCAACTGATGCAGCAGCAAGGGCTCACCATCGAAGAGGTGGACGTGCTTACCGGCAGCGCCATCGGTTGGCCGCGTACGGGTAGCTTCCGCCTGTCGGATATGGTCGGCCTGGACGTCCTGGCGCACGTGGTGGCGAACTTCTCCCAATCCCGCGCCCGCGAGGCCCTTCAGTTGCCCCCTTTTGTTGAGACCATGCTGGAGCGTCGCTGGCTGGGCGACAAAACCGGCCAAGGCTTCTATAAGAAGGAGCAAGACGCGGAAGGCAACGAACTCCGGCTCGCGCTCGACTGGCAAACCGTTACCTACCGTCCAGCGACCCGCCCCAAGTTTCCCTCGTTGGAATTAGCCAAGAACGCCGAATCGCTTCCCGAGCGGCTCCGCCTGCTCCTGGCCGGCGATATTCGCAAAGACAAGGCAGCCGCTTTCCAATGGCAATTGCTAAGCCGCCTTTTTGCCTACGCCGCCAACTGCCTGCCCGAGATTGCCGCGGAGCCGGCCAGCATCGATCGCGCCATGCGCACCGGTTTCAACTGGGAACTAGGTCCCTTCGAGATGTGGGACGCGGTGGGTGTCGCCGGCACCGTTGCCCGCATGCGCCAGGAAGGCCAGCCCGCCATTCCCAATGCGGAGACGCTCCTTCGATCCGGAGCCTCCACCTGGTACCGGGACGACCCCGCAGGCAAGCAGGTCTTCGATCCCAAGCGCGGAGAGTATGTTCCGATCCTCCAGCCGGCAGGGATCGCCACCGTCGCCGACTTCCGCAAATCCCACGGCATCGTCAAAGGCAATTCCGGCGCTTCGCTGGTAGATCTGGGCGACGGCATTGCCGCCATCCAGTTGCACTCGAAGAAGGACGCGGTCGGCGAAGACATAACCCGCCTCGTGACCCAGACCCTGAACCCTGGCAGTGACGCCGTCCGCGACTTCCAGGGCTTTGTCATCACCGGGGATGGCGCCAACTTCTCCGTCGGAGCAAACCTCCTCCAGGTTCTGCTCTTCATCCAGGAAGGGGAGTGGGAAGATCTCGACTTTGCCGTACGTGCCTTCCAGCGCATGACGGCCGCAATCCGCTTCTGTCCCCGGCCAGTGGTGGTGGCGCCTTTCGGCCTCTGCCTGGGCGGGGGAGCGGAGATCGCGCTGCACGCCGCGTCCCGCCAGCCCCACGCCGAACTTTACATGGGCCTGGTGGAAACCGGTGTCGGCGTTGTCCCTGGGGGAGGTGGCACCAAGGAAATGGTTCTGCGCGCGGTCGATTCCGCCGCTGCCATCCTTTCCGCAGCCGGCCGCGACGCGGCGGCTCGCCTGGCCGGTTCGACCGAATACTTCGACGCCCTCAAGCGCAACTTCGAACTGATCGGGCTGGCCAAGGTCTCGACCTCGGCCGCTGATGCGCGCCTGCTCGGCTATCTGAGTCCCTCCGACCGCATCACCGCCCATCGCGATCGCGTGCTGCACGACGCGCGCCAGGCTGCCATGACACTGGCTGGCGCGGGCTACTCGGCTCCGGCACCGCGGGAACTCCCCGCAGCCGGCGAAAGCGCCCTGGCGACCCTCAAACTCGGCGTCCATCTCATGCGTCAGGCCGATTACATCAGCGACCACGATCAGAAGGTCGCGAACCACGTCGCGCACATCCTATGCGGAGGTGCCATTCCAGCCGGCACAGTCATGGGGGAACAATACTTTCTCGATCTCGAGCGCCAGGCATTTCTCTCGCTCTGCGGAGAGCGCAAAACCCAGGAGCGCATTGCCTTCACCCTAAAGACCGGCAAACCGCTCAGGAACTAGGAGCCGAGGAGAAAAACGAATATGAGAGACGCCGTCATCGTCAGCACTGTCCGAACCGCCGTCGGCAAGTCTGGTCGAGGTGCGCTGGCCACGACGCGCCCCGACGATCTGGCCGCGACCGCGATCGAAGGCGCCCTAGCCCGCTTGCCCCAGCTTGATCGCAACGAGATCGAAGATGTGATCCTGGGCTGTGCCATGCCGGAGGCGGAGCAGGGAATGAATGTCGCCCGCATCGCGGCTTTGCGCGCCGGCCTGCCGGTTAGCTCTTCGGCCATGACCGTCAACCGCTTCTGCGCCTCCGGCCTGCAATCGATTGCCATGGCCGCCGATCGCATTCGCGGCGGCGGCGCTGAGGTCATCGTCGCCGGAGGCACCGAATCCATGAGCATGGTGCCCATGGGGGGCAACAAAGTCAGCGCCAATCCCTGGCTCATCGACCACTATGCCGACTCCTATCTTTCCATGGGACTCACCGCCGAGCGCGTAGCCCAGCACTACGCTATCAGCCGTGAGCAAGCCGATGCCTTTGCTCTGGCCAGTCATCAGAAGGCGCTGGCCGCCATTGAAGCGCGCCGCTTCGAGGCGGAAATCGTGCCCGTAACCGTGACGTATTCCGCCAACGGCGCAGGCAAAGTCAAACTCGCCACCAGGCCGTTTACCACCGACGAAGGTCCGCGCGCAGAAACTTCGCTCCAGGCCCTGGCCGCACTCAAGCCGGCCTTTCATGCGAAAGGCACGGTCACGGCAGGGAACTCGTCCCAAACCTCGGATGGGGCCGCGGCCGCAGTGGTGATGTCTGCCGAGCGCGCCGCCGCTTTGGGCCTCCAGCCCCTGGCTCGGTTCGTGGCCTTCGCCACCGCCGGCTGCTTGCCCGAGGAGATGGGAATGGGCCCAGTCTATGCCGTCCCCAAAGCACTGAAGCTGGCCGGGCTAACCCTGGACCAGATCGACCTCATCGAATTGAATGAAGCTTTCGCTGCGCAATCGCTGGCCGTGATACAGCAACTTCATCTGGACCCGGCCAAAGTGAACGTCAGCGGCGGAGCCATCGCTCTCGGCCACCCGCTTGGCTGCACTGGAGCCAAGCTGACAGCCACACTCTTGCACGCCATGCAAAGCCGAAAGCTAAGGTACGGATTGGTCACCATGTGTGTTGGTGGAGGCATGGGCGCCGCGGGCATTTTCGAATCTATCCACTAGAGACCAGGGGGCAACGAATTGGCAACAGCGACAGAGGTATTACAACGCGTCATTCGCGGCGGAAGCTTCCTCATTGAGGAGCGTTCGCCCGACGAGATCATGACCCCGGAAGACTTCAGCGAAGAGCAGCGCCAGATCGCGCGCACCGCCTCTGATTTTGTTCGCAACGAGGTGCTTCCCGAAGCCGAAGAGATTGAGGCCAAGCATTTCGACGTCACCCGCGCCCTGCTGAAAAAAGCCGGTGATCTCGGCTTGATGGCCGTCGACATACCAGAGGAGTACGGCGGCCTGGCCATGGACAAGGTCACCTCCGCGATCGTCGCCGACCATCTCTCCCAGCTTGGCAGCTTCTCCGTCGCCTTCAGCGCCCACGTCGGCATCGGCACCCTACCCATCGTCTGGTATGGCACCGACGCGCAGAAGCAGAAGTTCCTGCCCCGCTTAGCCACGGGAGATTGTATTGGCGCCTACGCGCTCTCCGAGGCAACTTCCGGCTCGGACGCAATGAACATCCGTGCCCGCGCCACACTCTCGGAGGACGGCAAGCATTACCTGCTGAACGGCGAGAAGATGTGGATCAGCAACGCCGGCTTTGCCGACCTGTTCACCGTCTTCGTAAAGGTCGATGGAGAAAAATTCACCGCGTTTCTGATCGAAAAGGACACCCCTGGTCTCTCCATCGGCGGGGAAGAGCACAAGCTGGGTATCCGTGGTTCCTCCACCTGCCCACTGGTGCTTTCCGACTGCAAGGTGCCGGTAGAAAACCTTCTCGGCGAAGTGGGCAAGGGCCACCATATCGCCTTCAACATTCTCAACATCGGGCGCTTCAAGCTGGGCGCTGCCTGTGTGGGAGCTGCCCGCACAGTCCTCGGCTACGCCATCGGGTATGCCAAGCAGCGTCAAGCATTCGGCAAGCCCATTGCCGGCTTCGGCCTTATCCAGCAGAAGCTGGCTGATTCAGCCGCCCAGCTTTTCGCAGTCGAGAGCATGGCCTATCGCACGGTCGGAATGATTGACGATGCGCTGTCTGCTCTCGATGGCGGCGCCGCCGGGAACGCGCGTGAGATTCAGAAGCGCATTGAGGAGTACGCCGTCGAGTGCTCCATTCTGAAAGTTTGGGGCTCGGAGATGCTCGACGCCGTCGTCGACCACGCCGTCCAGATCTATGGCGGTTACGGTTATGTGGAAGAGTACCCGGTCGAGCGGGCCTACCGTGATTCCCGCATCAATCGCATCTTTGAAGGCACGAATGAGATCAACCGCCTCATCATCACCGGCTGGCTGATGAAGCGCGCCATGGCCGGCCAGCTCCCGCTGATGGCCGCCATCAAGAAGCTGATGGATGAGGTCCTGGAGCCGCCTTCCTTTGAAGACGACACGGACCACTCTGCCGATCCCTTATATGCTGAGGCGCAGATGCTGGCCGGCGCGAAGAAGCTCGCCCTCTTCACCGCCGGCGCAGCTTCTCAGAAGTACATGAACGCCCTCGCCGATCAGCAGGAGGTCATGGCGGATCTGGCGGACATCATCATTCAGGTCTATGCGCTGGAGTCAGCGTTGCTGCGTGCCCGCAAGTTGAAGGCCCGCGGTCTGCCGCTGGCCGATACTGCAGTGGCCATGGTCCAGCTTTACGCGGCCAAGGCGATGGACATTGTGGAGTTGGCTTCGCGGCGCATCGTCGCCGCGGTCGCGGAGGGCGACACCTTGAAGGTGCAACTAGCCATCTGCCGCCGTCTAGCCCGGCGCATACCCGAGGACGTCTACGCCCGATCGCGCGACATAGCCCGCCACCTGGTCGAATACGGAGTCTGGACCTAACTCTCCACATCCGCCTAAACCACGGCAGCGGTCGGAACCAATTTAAACTTTGTCATCCCGACTGGAGCAAAGCGGAGGGGAGGGACCTGCAGTTTCCCTCCACCGGCAACGAAGGCTGGGTGCCCCATTGCCCCGATTTCCTGTGGAGGCTTGTGGCGTTGATACACTCCATGCGCCTTTCCTTAATGAAAGGCGCACACGCGGACCTCTCTAGCACAGCGTGGCAGGAAATCGGGGTCAAGCCCGGTTTTGGCTTGAGTGGGATACCACAGCACTCGACGCGCCTTTCCTTTTACTGCCGCTGCTGCAAACCGTCCCCGCCCTGCGAGCCGCCAACCTTCTTCGAAGTAGTTACGCTAATAGGCGACTGCAGATGGAAGGTAACCAGCGTCTCCGTGGGAATCTGCACCTGCTGTCCTTTAGTAACCCCATTCACGCCGGCTCCCAAACCGCCGCCGCTGGCGGCCCCAATAGCCGCGCCTTTACCGCCGCCCAACAGGCCGCCGAGAATGGCTCCAACCGCAGCCCCGCCGCCTGTCTTAAGCGCCGTATTCTTTCCCCGGCCGGCGCCCTGTTTGTCGTATGCGTCGGTCACCACATCCACCGGATGATCCACCGTATCGATGCGCGTCAACTCGATCGATAACTCCGAACTCCCGGAGAAGTGCGTTGCATCCTTGGCGATGATCACCCGTCCCGTCACCGCCGCGCCCGACTTGGCGACCACCATGCCGTCCATGATCAGGTCCCCTGCCAGGGACCCATGGAAAACCGTGTTGGGCTGAGTCTTCCCGCTATCCAGCGTGTCCGTCATGCGAATAGGAATCACCGTCCCGCTAGGCAGCGTCACCGTCTTGGCCACCGGTGGAGGCGGAGGCGGAGGCGGCGGAGCTACGACCTGCACCGCCTCCTGGGCAGGAGGAGGCGGCGGTGGTGGTGGAGGAGGAGGCGGGGGCGCTGCCTCGGCCACTTCCTTGTGCCGCTTCGGCGCCGGAGCGGCCTTCGCTACCTTAGCCGGAGCCACGACCAGGTTATTGACCACCGTCCGCACGCCGTCGATGGACGCGCTATCCGCAGCCGCCAGGGCGCGGGAGGCGTCGTTATCTACCTTGCCATCCAGGGTAGCCACTCCATTGGCCACGCTTACCTGGATATTCTGGCCATTCAACGCGGACTCCGCACCGATTTTGGCCTGAATGTCACTGCCAATCTGCTGGTCACTCCGCGGGGGAGGGGGCGCCGGCTGGGCCGCAGCAGGCGCCGCTTGCTGCGCTTCCGGAGCCGGCTGTTTTTTGCAACCCGCTCCCAGGACCAGGAAACCAGTCAGAACGGTCAGCGGGATACCGCGTCGAATCAGAAAACCTGTCTTCATGGGGGAAATCCTCAATTTTGCCTTCTCTTGCCAATCATCATCGCTCTAGCGATCGAATGCTTCGCCCTTCCATTCCCGGTCGGGCGGTGGGTGGGAAACTGCTCTACCTTTTGACGAGTGAAACCAGGAACAGGCTGGCATCCCGGAGTCTAAATTCATCCGTTAGGTCTCTTGGTCAAACCCCACGTGGCGGCGCCAGGGGACAATTCTGCATCCCATTATTGTTAACGAGCAGTCAGTGCCTTGGCAAAGTATCTTCTAGTAGTATCCGGGTGCTAAACCCGGCGAAGCAGGCACACGCAGTATATTGGGACGAGTACAGCAAGTTAAGGGGAAGATCATGACAGACGAAGAGCAAGGTGGAAGCGGCAGTGGTTTCGGTTGGTTTCTAGTCGGACTGGGAATTGGCGCGGCAATCGGTGTGCTCTATGCTCCCCAGTCAGGTACAGAGACTCGCGAGAGTCTGGCCGAGAGCGCCCGCGAGCGCGCGGAATACCTCAAGCAGAAGTCGAAGGATGCCGCGGCACAGGTCAACACCTATGTCGATTCCGGCAAGGAACAGTTTGGCGAATATGTAGTACGCGGCAAGCAAGCGGTGGAGCGTGGCCGTTCCCAGGTGGAAAGCTACATCGAGCAGGGGCGTAAAACAGTGGCCAGGCACGCCGAAAAAGTTTCGGCAGCGGTGGATGCGGGAAAGAACGCGTACACGGCAACAACCACTCCAGTCGACGGGCAAGTCTAGAACACTTTGCGAGTAACCGTGGATCAGAGAGGGCAGTTTTCTGGCCTCTGGCCCGAGGCTGTATGAATTGCCCTCCACGCTATAGTATTTTCACTTCTGGTGTTCACAGAGGGCGGCCTTTCTTGCCTGTACAGTAGAAGTGAAACATACTCAAGCGAAGGGTTAGAAGCGAAAGCAAATGGATAAACCCACGCAAACTCTATTGGTCGTCTTCATTGCCATAGCCGCGGTTAGCATTCTCATGCAGGCTGGCTTCACGGTTGGGATGTTCATTGCCGCCCGCAAAACCCAGAAAAAGGTTATGGGGTTGGCCGAGGATATTCGTTTGCACGCCCTGCCTGCAATCATTGCCTCGCGCGACGTTATCCAGGACCTTACACCCAAGCTGAGAACCATCGCCGAAAACCTGACCGCTGTCAGCACCACCCTGCGTACCAAAACGGAAAAGGTGGGTGGATTAGTAGAAGATGTAACCGATCGGACCCAAGCTCAGGCTGTGCGGGTGGATGGCATGGTCAAGGGCACGCTCGACCACCTCACCTCCGCTGTCCAGGCAATCGAGCACGGAATTGCTGTGCCCGTCCGCCAAGTGAACGGCATTCTCAATGGTCTGCGCGCGGGGGTCGACGTAATGCGCAAAAAGGATGTCAACAATCACCGGGAACCCGAAGACGATCTCTTCGTTTAAGACCTACACGATCCAACCGCCGCCGATCACCTCATCGCCGGCATAGAACACAGCGGCCTGTCCCGGGGTCACGGCCCGCACCGCCTCATCGAAACGCACTTCGACTTCATCCTCGCCAATTGGCCGCAGCGTGGCCCAAGCCGGTTCGTGCCGGTGCCGGATCTTCACTTGGGCGCGCATCTCCCCCTCCAGCCCCGCAATGGAAATCCAGTTCAGCCTCTGTGCCCGCAGCGAATCGCGCAGCAACTCCGGCTCCCCGCCCACCGTTACCCGCTTGCTGTCGCGATCGATGGAGATCACATAGAGCGGAGAAGGGGAAGCCAGACCAAGTCCCTTTCGCTGTCCAACAGTAAAGTTATGTACCCCATCGTGCCTTCCTCGGGATTCACCCCCCACCGAAACCAGCTCCCCCGCGGTATCCGGTACAGCCTCGCCTTGCTCTTCGAGATAGGCATCGATGAAGCGCTTATAGTCGCCCCCGGGAATAAAGCAAATCTCCTGTGAATCAGGCTTGTTCGCCAGCGCTAGCCCGTATCCACGCGCCAGTTCGCGCACCTCCGGCTTGGTGAAGCCCCCCAGGGGGAAGAGCGTGCGCGCCAGCTGTTCCTGGGTCAGACCGAAGAGAAAATACGTCTGATCCTTGCTGGCATCCGCGGGCCGCTTCAGGATCCAGCGCGCTCGCTCGGGATCGTACTCATTGCGAGCATAGTGGCCGGTAGCAATCTGCTCCGCCCCGATCTGCCTTGCGGTCAGCAGCAGCTGGTCGAACTTCAGGTGGTTGTTGCACAGGCTGCAGGGAATGGGTGTTCGCCCGGAGAGGTATTCATCGACGAAGGGGCGAATCACATCGCGCTCGAAGCGCTCCTGGTGATTCACCACGTAGTAGGGAATCGACAGCATCTCCGCCACCCGCCGCGCATCGTACACGTCATCGATCGAGCAGCACCGTCCCTGCACCTGTTGGCCTGTCCCGGCTTGCCGTGGAGCATTCCATCCTGGTCCGCGAGCCGGCGCTGGTTCCACAGCTGCATGGTCAGGCCGACGAGCTCGTGTCCCTCCGCCTTGAGCATGGCGGCCACGGTCGAGGAGTCCACCCCTCCCGACATGGCCACAGCAATCGTCTTGTGTTCTGCGTTCATCATTGAGAAATTACCGGACCGGCACCGCGGAAACCTCCCGCAGTCGAACCACTTGCGACGAAACTAACTCGATCGCCCGATCAATCTCTTCTTCCGTCGTCTGCCGGTGCAGGCTCAAGCGCACGCTGCTGCGCGCCCGCTCGGGCGAGAGGCCCATAGCCTCCAGCACATGGGAGGGTTCGCTAGCGCCGGAGGAGCAAGCTGCGCCACTCGATACCGCCAGACCCTTGAGGTCGAGCGCGATCACCAGCGCTTCCCCTTCCAGATGATCGAACCAAAGGTTGGTGGTGTTCGGCACCCGCGGAGCCTCTCCGCTGTTTACGCCCGTCTCAGTTGTGCGTGCCAGAAGCCCAGACTCCAGCCGGTCCCGCAGGGCCTCGATACGCTCCGGCGCTCCGCTGCGCAGGCCTTCCATTGCGCACTCCGCAGCCTTGCCCAGGCCTACGATGCCGGCCACATTCTCGGTGCCGGCCCGCCGTTGCCGTTCGTGGGCGCCGCCGGCAAAGAGTGGCTCCAGCCGTGTACCGCGCCGTACGAACAGCGCTCCCGTTCCCTGGGGCGCGTGCATCTTGTGACCGGAAATCGTCAGCAATTGGCACCCGATCGCATCCATCTCCAGCGGCAGCTTGCCTGCGGCCTGCACCGCGTCCACGTGGAATCGGACCCCCGCCTCGGCGGCAATCCGGCCAATCTCCTTCACCGGCTGCAAAACCCCGGTCTCGTTATTGGCCATCATCACGCTAATCAACCGGGTATTAGGCCGCAGTGCTTGGCGAATGTCCTCGGGAGCGACAACGCCTTGGCCATTAACCGGCAGAAAATCTACTTCGACCCCGCGCTCCCGCAACTTCTCGCCGGCGTGCAGCACCGCGTGATGTTCGACCGTGCTGGTAATGACATGATCCCCTGGCTTTACCGAACCGAAGATCGCCAGGTTATCGCTCTCTGTCCCGCCGCTGGTAAAGACAATCTCCGACGGCCGGCATCCGAGAAACCGGGCCACGCTAGCCCGCGCCTGTTCAACTGCCCAACGTGCGTGTTGGCCTTCCTGGTGAATCGACGAAGCATTGCCGAACCGCTCCAGCAAAAACGGACGCATAGCCTCCAGCACCTCAGGCAGCAGAGGCGTCGTGGCATTAGCATCCAGGTAGATTCGCCGCACAAAAACTCCTGATCCTATTCTACGGGAACCGCCATTGAGCGAAGCCCCCGCCCCCAGCCACCCCTCTCGGTAACCCCGCAGAATTGGCATCCCGGCCGGAGCGAAGCGTAGTGGATGGATCTGTGGTTTCCCGTCGGCTACCAGGAAACGGACGGGATTCCACGGACCCAAACCCCAAGTTTCCCAGCCCCAAACAGCTCCATAGGAAACGGACGGGTGCCCAGGTTCGCCAAAGCGTACCTGGGCCGAAAAAGATCGGCCGAAGGCCGTCAACCGCTCTCAGCATATAGACCAGAAAACCTGTTAGCCTTCTCCTGCCAAACCCACTCAAGGAAGATCGAACATGAGAAACAACCACTTGCCCTATGTACACTAACCACCCTACTCATCGCACCAGCTATATCCCCGGCACAATCAATCCCGGCGGCCCAAACCGTACCCGTTCACCTAGCCGCCGCCAAGTCTTCACCGGCGCAGATCTACGCCAAGCTTTTCAGCAGCCAGGAAAACGAAGTAGTCTCCGCCGCCGAAGCCATGCCGGCCGACAAATACGATTTCAAGCCCAACAAAGGCACGTTTGAGGGAGTGCGGACCTTTGGCCAGCAACTCACCCACATTGCGGCCTCGCAATACTATTACTTCGGCAATTTCGGGGTGAAAGGCGGCGTTGATTCCGACGCCATCGACAAACTGACCAAGAAAGACGACATCGTACAGGCGCTAAGGAACTCCTACGCCTTCGCCCAACAGGCAATCGACACCATCACCGTGGAAAACGCATTTGAGTCGTTGGGTGGAGAACACAAGGCCACCCGCGCCGGTTTGGTCGCGACCGCCCTGGCTCACACCAACGACCATTACGGGCAGATGGTAGTGTATTTGCGTATGAACGGGATCATCCCCCCGGCCAGCCGCAAACCCTAGCGCTTCTCGATCGGAGTATACCGAACAGGGTACTCGGGGCCAATATACTCGGCCCGCGGCCGGATCAGGCGATTGTCATCCAGTTGTTCGATCACGTGGGCGGCCCAGCCGGAAATCCTGCTCACCGCAAAGATCGGGGTAAACAGGTCCAGGTCGATGCCCAGCATGGTGTACGTCGAAGCGGAATAGAAGTCCACATTGGCATTCAATTTCTTTTCCGCCAGAATGTACTTTTCAATGGCCCGCGACATCTTGAACCACTTCGAGTTCCCCGACGACTCGCCCAGTTCCTCTGACATTTTGCGCAGGTGGGTCGCCCGGGGATCTTCCGTGTGGTAGACGCGATGGCCGAAGCCCGAAATCTTCTTCTTCTGTGCCAGCAGCTTCCCCACATAATCGACCGGGTCAGCGCCCTCTTTGTCGATCGCGAACAGCATGCGCATCACCGCCTCGTTCGCTCCGCCGTGCAGTGGGCCTTTCAGCGCGCCGATAGCGCCAGTGATAGCGGAGTGAATGTCGGAGAGAGTCGCCGCGATCACGCGGGCGGCAAAGGTGGAAGCATTCAGTTCGTGGTCGGCATGGAGAATAAGGGCCAGGTCAAAAGTTTTCGTCGCCGTTGCGGAAGGCTTTTCTCCATTCAGCATCCACAAGAAATTCGCCGCGTGGCTAAGAGAAGGGTCCGCCTCAATCACCGGCTGGCCCTTGCGAAGCCGGTCGTAGGCAGCCACCAGCATGGCAATCTGCGAAGTGAGTCGGAAGCTCTTGCTCACATTGGCGTCGTGCTCATTGTCAGCCTCGTCCGGGTCGTAAAAGCTCAATGCCGAAACCGCGGTGCGCAGCACCTCCATCGGGGTGGCGCTCTTGGGGAAGGAACGCAGCAGGTCGATGATCTTGGGATCCAGCTTGCGAGCTTCGCTCAGCCGCTTGCTGAAGTCTTTAAGTTCCGCCGGGCGGGGCAGCTGTCCAAACCACAACAGGTAGGTGGTTTCTTCAAAGGTCGACTGCTCGGCCAGCTCATGGATGTCTATCCCGCGGTAAGCCAGCACTCCAGCGTCGCCATCGATCCAGCAGATGCCCGAGTTGGCCGCAACCACCCCTGCAAGTCCCTTGCCCACCACCGCTGTAGACATTCTGAACGCTCCTCTAATTTCTAACCCCGGCCGCCACTCCGCGGCCTTCAGCCCTGTTTACTTTATAGCGCAGCACTCTGCCTAACGCGCAATTTTAAGCCCTCCGGCACCCTTAGGCTAGGCGGGACTAGGCCAAAACGTCCCAGCATGAGCAGGGCCGGTCGCTAACCTTACCATCGGCAGCAAAACCGACGCAAAAAGAATCGCTTAACCAACTAGGACAGCCACTGATACTGTCCAGTACAAGTACAAGAAGAGACTGTGGAGGGATCACCATGTCCATACTGCCCGACCTTGCCGACCTGGAAGCGCTGCGCGCCTTTGACACCCCGACCATTTGTAATGCGCTCGACGTCGTTGCTCCCGAGCGGCGCGCCTTCGGCTTTAATCGCCGTCCTCTCGTAGCCCCCTTCCCGGCTGCCAAGCCGGTCGTAGCCTTTGCCCGCACCGCGACTATCCGTTCCCGCGAGCCCGATTCCCGGGAACCGTTTGGAGGCAAAAGAACCATCGCCTATTACGAGCACATTGCTGAAGCGCCAACGCCCAGCATTGCCGTAATCCAGGATCTCGACGGTCCTGACACCGGCCTGGGGGCATTCTGGGGCGAAGTGAACAGCCACCTTCACCAAGGTCTGGGCTGCGCCGGCGTCATCACCGACGGGGCGGTCCGTGACCTGGATCTATGGGCCAAGGACTTCTTCGTCCTCGCAGGATCGATTATGCCCTCGCACGTCCACGTTCATCTTGTTGACGTTGCTACTGTCGTGAGTGTTGCAGGGATGGTTGTTTCGCCCAACGATGTGATCCACGCCGATCGCCATGGTGCCGTCGTAGTGCCGGCCGAGGTGATCAAACTTATCCCCGCGGCTGCGGACCTCATTGCCCAGCGGGAAAAAGTGCTCATTGACGCCAGCAAGAGTCCTGACTTCTCCATCGATAGGCTGCGCCAGGCCTTTGCCGAAGTCTTCCAAGTCCATTAGCTCAATGCACCGCTTCCATCAAACGTCCGGGAAGAAAAGCGGCCAGCGAAACCTCAGGAGGCTTGCCTTGCAGTAGTTGCCGTACGATCAGCGCTGTTGCCGGCGCCAGCAAAATCCCATTACGAAAGTGTCCCGTCGCTATCCAGCAATGAGGAGCCCCGGCGCTACCGATAAGGGGAAGCTCGTCGACCGTCCCCGGGCGAAGCCCGCTCCAGCTTTCCACCACCGGGGCGGAAGCCATGGGAGGCCACAATTCCGCCGCCTGGGCGCGCAGCTGTTCCACCGCCAACGGATCCACACGCCGATCGAACCCTGCCCGTTCCACCGTAGCCCCGATCGCAATCAGGCCTTCCCCCTGGGCACCAGGTAGATCTCGGGCGAGCGCAGAACGTAGGGCAGGTCAAGCGGTGGAGGCACCCGGACCGCGAGCATCTGTCCCTTCCGCGGCTCTACCCCCGCGGCGGGTGGACGTTCCAGTTCGGAGTGCCGCACTCCTCCCGCCCACGCCCCGCAACAATTCACGAAAGCGCTCCCGCTAACCGTGCCCTTCTGTGTTTTAACCTCCACGCCGCCGTCCCGGCTGCTCACGGTGAGCACCTCTGTTTCCTCCTGCAACTCCACCCCGGCAGAGGCCGCCGCCAGGGGAAGAGCAGTGCACAGATCGCGCGGGTTCAGGCTAGGCTCCTCCATCCAGCAAAAGGATCGCCCTTCGGTTGCCACCCCTGGTATGCGCCTTTCCGCCTCCTGCACGCTGAGGGCAGGGCACACCTTGGTTTCGTTGGGGTGAAACTCGCTCCCCATCCGGCTCGTCACAAGAGTTGCCTGGGTGCGGATGGGAACGTGGCGGCCAGAAAGCCGCTCAACCACGCTGAGATATTCCGGGTAAAGACGGATGCTCAGGCTCGCGAGCCGAGCCAACTCAGCAGGATGATCGGGATCGTTGGCTGACAACATGCCGGCCGCGGCCCACGAGGCCTCAGACATGGCGCGGCCCTTTTCCAATACGCGGACACGGAATCCGTTTCGCGCCAATTCCAGTGCTGTGGAGAGGCCAATAATACCCCCTCCCCCGACGATGACATCCACAGTCTCCACTCGTCCATTGTAGGATGAGAAAATACTGCGGAGTACAGAGCATGCCCGCAGGCGAAAGAGGCAGATCGCATGAGCGACGACACGGACGAGACGTACGAAGCAGCCGAACGAACCCAATCGGGAGTATTTATCGCCATTCTTGGCTTCGCCGCATTGGCCTCTGCCGGCGGGCTCATCTGGAGCTACACGCTCGAGAACCGGCTGGAGAAGTCGCAGGCCGCCTTGGTCAACGCGCAGCAGCAGAATGACAAGCTGGCCGAGAGCCTCAATGAGACCAACGCCAAGTTACGCGTGACCTCCGAAACCTTAGGCCAAAGTGTCGGCCTAACCCAGCGCCAATTGGAAGCCCGAGCCAGTGAATTCCTCAAGCGCCAGCAGGCGGAAACCAGCCGCTTGGAGAAGGAGCAGCAGGCAGCCCAGGCCGAGGCCCAGAAGCAGATCGGTGCCGTTTCGAACGATGTGTCGTCGGTCAAGACTGATGTGGGCGGTGTGAAAACAGACGTTGCCGCGACCAAGACTGAACTAGCCAACACTGAAAGCAAGTTGCAAAGGGTGACTGGCGATCTGGGCTTGACCAGCGGGCTGGTTGCGACCAACGCGAAGGAGCTCGACATCCTCAAGCACAAGGGGGATCGTAACTATTACGATTTGAACTTGACCAAGGGAGCCAAGCCCACTCCGATCTCGGGTGTCAGTCTGCAACTGAAGAAGGCTGACGAGAAGCACTCCAAGTACACCCTGGTAGTGGAGTCGGATGACAAGAAGATCGAGAAGAAGGACAAGAGCCTGGACGAGCCCGTCCAGTTCTACACCGGCAAAGACAAGTTGCTTTACGAGCTGGTAATTAACACCATCAACAAGAACCAGGTAATCGGCTATCTGGCGACCCCCAAGAACGCCCCTGCGCCCTTGACCCCCTAGCAGAAGACCGGCTGCGCTCTGATGCTTAGAATCAGGGCGCGCCATTACAAGCCGCGGAGAACTAGCCCTTTTTTGTCATTAGGAGCGCCAACTTCCCTACGGCAAGTTGACAAAGAAAATGACACTTCAAAATCGCCACGGATGCGAGGCCCGGAGGGCCGGCCGTCAAAACGTGAGCCCAGCCCGGAAGGGCTGGGGATCAATCCCGAAGAGGATCTGCCTGCCCCGGCGTGCCGTGGGAGCGCCGTAGGCGCGGCACTAAACCCCGCCCCATTCCCATTCACCGGCCAATATTGATTTCCAGATTCTTCTGGTGCATGAACTGGACCACCACTTTAGCCGTCTGCAGCGTATCCCATTGCTCTTTAGAGATGGGATAGTTAAAGATAGCCAGCCCCTCGGCCGTCTGCCCCGGAGAAAGGGTAATGTCGCGAGGAATCGGGTCCGCGCGCAGGTAACTAAGGGACGGGTAGGCCTGGAACACCCGATTCATATCCTGGTTGCTGGCCGCCACATTAGTCTGTTCCGAACCGTCGGGTAACTTGATGGCCGACCCAATATCCTGCACGAAAAGCGGAATATTGGTCTGATTCCTGATTTTGACCTTAGTCAGGATGATCACCTGGTCATAGGACTCGCTGGAGCCCGCCATCCCATCCTGGGCGCCGGCGCCATTGTTAATAGTCGAATGCACCGGGTAGACGGTGGACGCCAGAACCTCTCCGGAAGCCACGGGTGGCTTCTGTCCCAGGTACACATAGAGCCCCAGGGCAATGCTGACCACGACAGTCGCGATCCCCAGGGTCTTCAGCGCACTCTTGAACGGATGGGGCGGGTCGACCTGCGCCATGTTGGGTCCGGGCCCGGAGATTTGCGGCAGATCGGTCGATTCGCTCACTTCGCTCATGGTGGGAGAATTTTAGCCCATTGCCTCGACCTGCATAAGTTACTAAAGAGACCCTCTCCCTTGACGGCCTAAGTACCGTCTTATCAGCTAACAGCACCCAAGTACGATTTTGCTCCAGCGCCGATCAAGTTCCTCTACACTGAAATGAAACGCATGCGAATCCTGATCACCGGCAAAAACGGACAGGTAGGGAGCGAGTTCTCCCGCTTGTACCATCCCCCTGGCGACGTAGTTGCGGCCGGTAGAGCGGAATGTGATCTTAGTAGCGAGCAGTCTATCCGCGACTTGGTTCGACGAGTCGAGCCCGCGGTCATCGTCAACGCCGGCGCCTATACGGCCGTGGACCAGGCGGAAGTAGAACGCGACCTCTGCTATGCCGTGAACGCTGCCGCTCCCCGGGTCCTGGCCGAGGAGGCCGCCCGCCTTGGCGCCCTCCTTATCCACTACTCCACTGACTATGTCTTTAACGGAGAAAAGCCGGAGCCCTATCTGGAGAGCGATCCAATTAACCCGGTAAGCGTCTATGGAGCATCTAAAGCAGCAGGGGAGGCGGCGATTGCGGAAACGGCGAGCCGCTATTTGGTGCTACGAACCAGCTGGGTCTATTCTGCTCACGGCAAAAATTTTCTGCGCACCATGCTCCGTTTGGGAGCCGAGCGCTCGGAGTTGAGGGTAGTGGACGACCAGGTGGGTGCTCCCACGTCGGCCGCTGCGATCGCCACTGCTACTGCGCGATTGGTGGAACAATACGCGACATCCGGGGCAACGCTGCCGGTGGGAATCTATCACATGACAGCTGGCGATTCGACCTCGTGGTGTGGCTTTGCCCGCGCTATTTTCGACGCGGGTGTCCTGAGTGTTTCGCCCCGGGTGCAGGCGATTCCGTCCTCTGCTTATCCAACGCCGGCCAGGCGGCCGGCCAATTCCGTGCTTTCGAACGACAAATTTGCCCACACTTTCGGTTTCCGGCTCCCCCCTTGGCAGCAGCAGCTGCAAGACGTTTTGACCGGGATGCAGGTCGCCAGCTGAAGTCTCTTGATGTCCGCAAACGAAGCTCGCATTAGGCGAGAGGAGTAAATAGATGAAGGCGTTAGCGACCAGTATTTCAGATGTCCTGTTGCTTGAACCCAAGGTCTTTGAAGACGCTCGCGGCACTTTTTTTGAGAGTTACAACGAGCGGGCTTTGGCGGAACTGGGTATCAGGGGTCCTTTCGTTCAGGACAATCAGTCCTTTTCCCGCCGGGATGTGGTGCGTGGTCTTCACTACCAGATTCACCAACCTCAGGGAAAGCTGATCCGCTGTCTGAGCGGAGAAATCTACGACGTTGCGCTTGATCTACGGCGTTATTCGCCCACATTCTGCCAATGGGTGGGTGAGGTCCTGAGCAGCAGCAATCGCAAAATGCTATGGATTCCTCCAGGTTTCGCGCATGGTTTCATGGTGTTATCGGAAGGTGCGGAGGTGCTTTACAAGGCCACAGACTTCTACGCACCCCAACACGAGCGTACGCTTCTATGGAACGACCCGGCCCTAAAGATTGAATGGCCGCGTAGGAATCGGGCGATTCTCTCCGCCAAAGATCTATCCGGCTCCACCCTGGAGCACGCGCAGGTCTACGAACACCTGGCTGTCTACGATCAAGTAGCTCATCCCTCCGAGAAAACCGCCGCCCACGCCCTAAGAGCCTGAAGTCACAAGAAGTTACCTGGGAGTGCTGCGCAACTGCAATCCATCTGATCTGAACTCAGTCCCGAAGGGACGGCAGAGAGTAGCCCAGGACGTAAAAGCCTGCGTGAGAACTACTTCTCCAAATTGAGTCCCGAAGGGACGGCTGAGAATGTCCCAGGACGCAAGTCCTGGGCTACTCCCTAAAGCAACTCATTCAGCGCCTGGGCCGTTCTCTTCATCTCGTAGCGCCTCCGAAAACACTCTAACCCACGGCTGATCATGCCCCGCCGTTCCTCTGCCTGCATGGCCAGCAAGCTCGTCATGGACCTGTACGTCCCTTCCGCAGTGTCAGGGTTCACGATGCCGGCCTTATCCCGGTCAATATCCGGCCAGATATTCACCTTATCGGAGATAAGCACCGGCACCCCGCAGGCCAACGCTTCGACCACTGCGACCCCAAAGTTCTCCTGGTGTGAAGGCAGCACAAACGCCTCCGCACCGTGGAATGCACCCCATTTCAAATCGCCCTCCAGCATCCCGGTCCAATGCACTCGTGCCGGGATACGCAGGCCCTTCGCCTGCGCCTCCAACTGGGGCCGTAGACCCTCCTCGTCGGGTCCAGCCATAACCAGGTCCAAATCCGGATGCGTCTCCGCCACCCGCGCAAAGGCTTCCAGCAGCAGATCGCATCCCTTCTTGCGATGAAAGCGGGAGAGGAACAGAAAAAACCTGCGCCCGTGCAAATCAGGGAACTGGCTCAAAAACATCTCCCGCTGCTCAGCCGGATCCCCCCCAGGCTGCGAGGTGCCAAACGAAACCACAACCGGATTCCATCGCTGTGGCCACATCGTTCCCGCAGCGCAATCACGCTCGATCGGCGTCGTGAAGCACACCGCCCTGGCGTCGCGCAGCACGCGATACTCCCGCGCCAGCCAATACAACTGCTTCTTGACGTGTTTCAGCGGAAACGTCCGCTTGAAGTAAGGATCCAGCATGCCGTGAGGAAATACCACAAAAGGAATCCGCCCCCGAACCACGCGATAGCTGCCGTAGCTGTGGTATTGCCACAGCCCATGGATCACCACACCATCGAAGCGCGCAATATTTCCTGCCAGCCACTCTCCCAGCCGAGGCGTATAGCGATAGTGACCCCGCGTCGGACCCAGCGCGTGCACCGGGAAGCTCTGTCCCCGAAGATAAGCTTCCCCCGGCTCATCCACGCAAACCACCTCCACTGCGGACACGCCGCTTTCGGCCAGCCTGCGAATGCCTTCGGTAGGTCCCCCGGCAGCCGGAGCGATTGAGTCCACCACATGCAGCAGCCGCTTAGGCATCGATCGGGATTCGTATACGGCCATAGTCTCTGTCAAGATACCAGCCGGGTATCTCACGGCCGAACTAGCCGGGTGCGGAGCATCATCTGGCATAAAATGAGACCAGCCTTCAACCGTCTAGCCAAAGAGGAACCTTCTTGAAACGAGCGTTAATCACCGGCATCACCGGTCAGGATGGTGCCTATCTCGCCGAGTTCCTGCTCAAAAAGGGGTATGAAGTGCATGGCATCAAGCGCCGCACTTCCTTGCTGAACACCAATCGCATCGACCACTTGTATGAGGATCCCCACCAGGAAAGACGCCGCCTGGTGCTTCACTACGGCGACATGACAGATTCCACCAGCCTGATCCATGTGGTCGAAAAGGTTCAGCCCGACGAGATCTACAACCTGGCCGCTCAGAGTCATGTCCAGGTCTCGTTTGAGGAGCCCGAATACACCGCCAACTCCGATGCCCTGGGAACCCTCAGGCTGCTGGAGGCTATTCGCATTCTTTCTCTCTCCCGGACGGCGCGCTTCTATCAGGCGTCGACCTCGGAGATGTACGGCCTAGTGCAGCAGATACCCCAGTCGGAAAAAACCCCTTTCTATCCTCGTTCGCCCTATGGAGTGGCCAAACTTTACGCCTACTGGATCACCGTCAATTACCGTGAGTCCTATGGCCTGTATGCCTGCAATGGCATTCTGTTCAATCACGAATCGCCGTTACGCGGCGAGACCTTTGTCACCCGCAAAGTGACCCGCGCCCTGGCGCGCATCAAGCTCGGCCTGCAGCAGAAGCTCTACCTGGGCAATCTTGATTCCCGGCGCGATTGGGGGCATGCCCGCGATTACGTCGAGATGCAGTGGCTCATGCTGCAGCAGGACCGAGCGACCGACTACGTCATTGCCACCGGGGTGCAATACAGCGTTCGTGAATTTGTCACCTTGGCGGCGGCGTGTCTTGACATCCACCTGGAATGGAAGGGCAGTGGCGTCGAAGAGCAGGCTTATGACCAGCACGGCAAGGCCGTGGTAGCGGTCGATCCGCGTTACTTCCGGCCCGCCGAGGTAGAGACCTTGCTGGGTGATGCCAGTAAAGCGCGCAGGGAACTGGGCTGGTCGCCCCGCACCGACTTCCGCACGCTGGTGGAAGAGATGGCCATCGAGGACCTGAAGGCTGCGGAGCGTGATGCCCTGGTCACTCAGCACGGCTACGCCGCCTACAACTTTCACGAATCCTGATCGGAGTACGCGTTGGAGAAGAACAGTCTCATTTACGTTGCCGGGCACCGCGGTCTGGTGGGTTCGGCAATCTGCCGTAGTCTACGGCACCAAGGCTTTGACCGGCTGCTGCTGCGATCGCATGCTGAGCTCGACCTCACCGACGCAGTCGCCGTGCAGCGCTTCTTCCTCAAGGAGCGTCCTGCTCACGTCGTTGTGGCTGCTGCCAGAGTCGGTGGCATTCTTGCCAACGATCTTTACCCGGCAGACTTCATTCGCGAAAACCTGATCATTCAAACCAACGTGATTGATGCCAGTTACCGCGCCGGCGTCGATCGTCTGCTCTTCCTCGGCTCCAGTTGTATCTACCCCAAGCTCTGTCCGCAGCCGATCAAGGAAGAGTATCTCCTCACCGGCCCGCTGGAGCCCACCAACCGTCCTTACGCGTTGGCCAAAATCGCCGGCATCGAGATGTGCTGGTCTTACAACCGGCAATTCCACACCCGATACCTGGCGGCGATGCCTGCGAATCTATATGGTCCAGGCGACAACTTCGACCCTCAGAACTCCCACGTTTTACCCGCGCTGATCCGCAAAGTCGCGGAGGCAAAAGCCCTGGGGCAAAAGCAAATTGTCGTCTGGGGAACCGGCACCCCCCGCCGCGAGCTCCTCTTTAGCGAAGACCTGGCCGAAGCCTGTGTCTTTCTCATGACCCTGCCAGAAGACGTCTATTCCGGGCTGCTGGCCGGCGTCCCTCTAATCAACATCGGCACCGGTCAAGACGTGACCATACGAGAACTAGCGGAGCAAGTCTGCGCCGCCCTGGGCTTCAAAGGCGATCTGGTTTTCGACACCACAAAGCCCGACGGAACGCCCCAGAAGCTCCTGGACGTAACCCGCATGGCAGAGCTGGGCTGGAAACCCAGGACCACCCTGGTCGAAGGCATCAAGCAAACCTACGAAGCCGCGCGCCCGCAACTAGAAGCCCTCCTAGCCCGCTAAGGTTCCGTCCTTCCAAAAGCAACTTTGGGATCAACGGCCTTCCGGACGCGTTGAAGACAACGGTGCAAACGAAATCGGGTTCTTGCTTTCGGTGGGAGCCCCCTGCTTCAGCAGGGGGAGCGACGCTTTAGCGTCGCGGAAAGAGTCGCACTTCGATAATCGGGCTTTAGCCCTGGTGAGAACCCAGCTTTCGCGACCTCAACCACCGCCGGACGAGCCACCGCTCTCAGGTTTTGTATCAGGGCACGGCTTCAGCCGTGCCGTAAATATGAAGCGGATGAGGATTTAGGCCCGGAGGCACTTTTTTTCAGAAGGATAATGAGCTTCAATGCTGCCGAAAACTCACAGATTTTTTTTCCGCAGTTTGTTTGGAAATCCGGGGGAAGCCCCCCACCACTGCTTTCCCTATCCCTCAGAAAAAAACAAACCCACCTGGGACGCCTTAGGGGGAGGAGTCAAAGCACTCACCACCACAAGGCAAACCAGAGCAGCGATCAAAGCCGGAAAAATAGCATCCCGCTGTGCCAGCACAGGAGGCAAGTGTCGCTTGACCACATCAAGATCCCAGAAAAAGGTGACCATCGTCCCCACCGCAATAGCGCTCACCGCCCCCTGCGCGTTCGCGCGCCGGCTATAAAACGCGGCCAGGATCACCGGCGTGAGTGCAGCGGAATAAATCGTATAGGCATAGAGAGTCTTAGCCAGCACCGAGCTGGTATTAAGGGCCTGGTAAAGCGCCCAGATGCCGAGCATCACCACCACCAGCCGGGAAACGATAAGCACCCTCTTATTCGAAGCCCCAGGCGAGATGTACCGGGTAAAAACATCATTCACCAGGTTCGTCGAAGGAGAAAACAGGTAGTTGTTCGCGGTAGAGATAATCTTGGCAAACACCGCCCCCATCAGCAGAGCACCCAGCCAAGCTGGCAATCCATGCAACGCTGTATAAGCAATGATCTCTCGAGGGCGTTGATGAACCTCGCCTGTAGGAAAGACCACCGACCCGAATACGGCCATTGCGACAATAATTGTTTCGAGTATCACCGTCCCGATAATCCATCCCACCACCGCATTGCGCGCGTCCTTCTCGGATTTCGCCGAGAAGAACTTCTGATACATCGACTGATTGCCCATCATCAGCAGCATGGTAGGCAGAAAAAGCTCGAATGCCTGGGCAAGGTTAAAGTCTCCCAGAACCTGAAAGTGCGTAGCCGGCAAAGCATGGGTGACGCCGCTCCATCCTCCCGCCGCGTGCAACACGAAGGGTAACGCTGTGAGCAGAGTAATCGTCGCCAGCGACCCGATCACCACATCCATATACGCCACCGACGCCATCCCGGCGATAGCAGTAAACACGATGACGAATGCGGCAATGATGTACTTGCCCAGATCCGCAGTGATGGTCTCGGGAAAAATCAGGTGAAGAATATCGCCACCGCCGATTAGCTGATAGCTGGTAATCGCAGTATAGGCAAACAGAATAGCGATGACTCCCAGCACCCGCGCGGTCTGGTTATAACGAGCCTCCAGCAAGTCGGGAATTGTGAACTGCGCGAATTTGCGTGCCCGTGGAGCGATGAAATAAATCAGCAGCAGCCCGGCCCATCCGCCGGCCCCCTGCCAAAGGGCAGCGAAGCCGTGCTTGTAGGCGTTCTCCGCCCCGCCCAGCAGTGATCCCGAACCAATCCACGACGACAGAAGCGTAAAGATCAGCACGAAAGTCGGCAGGGAACGTCCCGCGACCAGGTAATCGGCCTTGGTCTTCGTCTTCTTCAGGCGGGAAAGCGAAACTACGAGCAGGCTAAGAACGATAACGCCGAGCACCCCGGCGTACAAAGCGTGGCTGGACATGTCCTATAGGTGTACACCGAGCCGCTGCTGTTCTAAACCGTAAAGTGAGCCCGCAACATCTGCTGCAGTTCGGCCGCCGTGCGCCCGGCTATGCGAATCACCTTGTTGCGTGATCGCTCACCGGTCACAACTTGGACCGCGGAACGGGGTACAGAGAAAACTTCAGAAAGGAATTCCGCCACCGCAACATTCGCTTTTCCGTCGACAGGCGGCGCTGAAAGAGAGAGCTTCACCACATCGCCCATCATGCCGGTAATGGCTGTTCGAGCAGCTCGTGGCTGAATCCGCACTGCAAACGTAGCCCCCAGAGGATGGTCGTTGAAGGCAATCACTTGGGGTACTTCCGCGCCCCAAACAACGCCGTGCCGATCCGCACCTGGGTCGCGCCTTCGGCGATAGCCGCCGGAAAGTCATGCGACATCCCCATGGATAGCTCAGCAAACGACAGCCGCGGATGCTCTGCCGCCAGCTGATCGCGCAGCTTGCGCAGCTGGGCGAAGTAGGGCCGGACCGCTGCCAGATCCTTGAGGTAAGGCGGCACCGTCATCAGCCCGCGAAGCTCCAGCGCAGTCAAGCCGGGTAGGCCCTCCAGCAGCAGGCGAAGCTCGTCTGAATCCGGCAACACACCCGCCTTGGAAGGCTCGTGGCTCAGCTTGATCTCGATCAGCACGGCCAGCCGCCGTCCCAGCCGCGTTGCCGCCTGATTGAGGCGTTCGGCCAGCGCAAGCGAATCGAGCGTGTCGATAGACGAAAACAGGTCCGCTGCGCGCGCCGCTTTGTTCGACTGCAGGTGGCCGATCAGGTGGAATTCCGCGCCGGTCGTGCCAGCCGCCCCAAGGGCAACGCTTTTCTCCTGAAACTCCTGCACCCGGTTTTCGCCAAAGATCCGGACGCCCAATGCCTCGGCCGCGAGGATCGCAGAAGCGGGGTGCATCTTCGAGACCGCCATGAGGGCGATCTCCGTGCGCGACCGTCCGGCTTCGCGGCAGGCCATCGCGATCTGGCCCTCGATGCGCTCGAGATTTTCCCCCAGTATGGCGAAAGTTTCCGCGGCCGCTTCGCTCACCCGGCCGTTCTCAATGGCCGTGTTCTTCAAGGTATTTTTCCACTTCCAGGGCCGCCATGCAGCCCGAGCCGGCCGCGGTGATGGCCTGGCGGTACCTGCGGTCCTGCACGTCTCCACAGGCAAAAACCCCGGGAACGCGGGTGAAGACCTGGTTTGTGGTGCGAATATATCCGTCATCATCCAGATCGAGCAGCCCGTGAAACATCTTGGCGTTAGGAATATGGCCAATCCCCAGGAACATGGCGCTTACCGGCAGCGTCGACTCTTCGTGGTTGAGAGTGTTCTTCAGGCGCAAGCCCGTCACTTCCTTTTGCTCCGCACCCAGCACCTCTTCGACCGCCGTATTGGTCATGAACTTGATCTTCTCGTTGCCCATCGCGCGATCGATCATGATGCGCGAAGCGCGGAATTGCTCCCGGCGATGAACCAACGTGACCTTGGTGGCAAAGCGGGTAAGAAACAGTGCCTCCTCCATGGCGGAGTCGCCGCCGCCAACCACAGCGATCTCCTTGCCGGAGAAGAAGAAGCCATCGCAGGTGGCGCAGGAGCTCACGCCATGTCCAATCAGGGCCTGTTCGCTCGGCAGCCCCAGCCAGCGTGCAGAAGCGCCGCTAGCGATAATCAACGTCCGGGTATGCACTGTTTCTTTGCCCAGGTTCAGGGTGAGCGGACGCTTGGAGAAGTCGACTGACACCAGGTGAGCCATGCGCAATTCGGCCCCAAAGCGGGTCGCTTGCAGTTTCATCCGTTCAATCAACTCGGGGCCCTGGATGCCTTCCGGCCAACCCGGAAAATTCTCCACCAGGGTAGTAATCGAGAGCTGGCCCCCCGGCTCATGACCTTCGAGCACCAACGGTTTCAGGTTAGCGCGGGCGGCATAGATAGCGGCTGTGAGACCAGCGCAGCCGGTGCCGAGGATAACGGTATCGCGAATGTCTGCTGTCATAAAAGTAAACTCTTTGATTCTAACCGGCCCCAAAAGATGCGAGTGGCGGAAGTAAGATGGCTGGCATGGCAAATCTGACATTGATTTACGGCATGAGGCTGCTTCCTTCCGAGGAGGCGATCGAAGTGGGCGACGCCCTGGTCACGCTCAAGAACGGTAAGCAAGCGCATGTAACCATGCACGTCCTCGAGGGGACCCGGGAAGAGATCGAAAATCAGTTGCGGCAGAGCATAGAAGCCTTCTTCGACTTCTATCCCGAGATCTAGCAAGCTGCGGAAAAGCTCTGCTCTGCATCGGGCACGACTTCTTCGGGCTCTAAATGATCGCAATAGGCTAGGCTTTACAGATTGCGGAAAGACTCATTCTGTGAAGGGTACGGCCTTTAGGCCGCACGTAAATGCTTTGAAACGAACCCGGCTTTAGCCGCTGAGGGATCCCTTCCAGCATTTTTCCGCCAGCCTGTTTAGCCACAGCGTTCTCGTCTCTGCCAATCCGTGCCAGCCCCGGACTTTCAGTCCGGGGGAGCGGGTTTTCAAACCCGCGAGAACGCTTCCTCGTGCAATGACAGGGCTTTAGCCCTGGTGAGAACGCCTCAAGCTGGAAAATCAACACTTTGCCGCCAGCCGCCCACGAAACCTTCCCCCTAATCCGTATCTTTAGCCCCAAGCATCTCATCTACTCTAGTGGAGATATCTAACATGGCTGAGAAACCAACTTTTACGGTAAACGCAGGCCGTCCCCGGGTGGTGGTGGTCGGCGGCGGTTTCGCCGGCATGAACGCCGCCATGACGCTAGCCGACATGAAGGTCGACGTAACCCTTATCGACCGCCGTAACCACCACACCTTCCAGCCCTTGCTCTACCAGGTTGCGCTGGCCGTGCTTTCCCCGGCCGACATTGCGCAGCCCATTCGCCACATCCTCTCGAATAAGCGGAATATCCAAGTATTGATGGACGAGATGATCGGCATCGAAGCCGATAACCGCACCGTGCTGCTGCACAGTGGCGCGAAAATTTCCTACGACTACCTGATCCTGTGCACTGGCTCGACCCACTCCTACTTTGGCCACAACGACTGGGCGCCCAATGCACCGGGACTGAAAACCGTCGAGGATGCGATCGAAATCCGGCGCCGTGTACTGCTGGCCTTTGAGCTGGCGGAGCGGGAGATGGTAGAGACCGGAGCCCATCCCATGCTCAATTTCGTTGTCATTGGCGGCGGCCCCACCGGGGTGGAGTTGGCGGGCGCCATCAGTGACATCTCCAAGCTCTACATGCGGCACGATTTCCGCCACATCGATCCCTCCAAAGCGCGGGTCATCGTGATCGAGGGCTCACCCCGCATACTCGCCGCCTATCCTGAGGATCTGTCGAAGAAGGCTGTCCAGCAACTGCAGCAGCTAGGGGTCGAAGTGCGCGCCGGACAGAGTGTGAGCGACGTCAAGCCCGGCTATGTCATGGTCGGCGGTGAGCGGTTGGACGCAGTAGTGACCTTGTGGGCTGCCGGTGTTCAGGCTTCGCCCCTGGGCAAAATGCTGGGTGTGCCGACCGATAAACGGGGTTGCGTCATCGTCGACATTTACCTGAATCCGCCCGGTCATCCGGAGATTTTTGTCTGCGGAGATCTGGCCCACGTCGAAGAGGAGGGGCGACAGGTTCCAGGCGTAGCCCAGCCCGCGATGCAGATGGGCCGTCACGCCGCGCAGATGATCGCCCAGGATATGGCAGGCAAGCCCCGAACCAAATTTCACTATTTTGATAAAGGGGACATGGCCACCATTGGCCGCCAGGCAGCCGTCGCCAACGTGCGCTGGCCCTTCAAGGCCCATTGGGGAGGCACGTTGGCCTGGCTCTCCTGGGTCTCAGTGCACCTGTTCTTCCTGATCGGCTTTCGCAACCGCTTGGCCGTCTTTTTTACCTGGGCGTGGGAGTATCTGACCTTCAACCGCGGCGCACGCCTGATCACAGGAAGTCCAATCCTGCCCGGTTGGGGACAGCAGGAGGGCATTCGTCCCCAGATCCTGGACGCTCCCTTGGACCTGACTTCGCCCCGGCCGCCCGTAGCCGCTATCCGGCCGCCGGCTCCCGTGGAGGAGCCGAAGGCGGCCGTGAGGTAGCGATCTTAGACCGTTACCGGTTGGTTGGTGTTGACGTTAACGTGTGTCAGCCAGCCGAAGCGATCCGGGCGCAATCCGTGAGCGATACCCAGGTACTCCTCGGAGAGCTGTTTGCTGATCGGCCCGATGGTGCCGTCGCCGATCGGGATGCGGTCCACCGAACGAATCGGGTGCACTTCGGCCGCCGTTCCGGTGAAGAATGCCTCGTCGGCGATGTAGAGCAACTCGCGCGGCATGGCCTGCTCCACCACAGGGATGCCCAGATGCCGTGCCATGGTGAGCACGGAATCGCGCGTGATCCCGGAGAGCACGGAATTAGCCAGAGGCGTGGTATAGAGCACGCCATTGCGCACCACGAAGAGATTCTCCCCCGAGCCTTCTGACAGGTTGCCGAAGACATCGAGTGCGATCCCTTCGGAGTAGCCGTTGCTGTCGGCCTCCATGCGAATCAGCTGGGAATTGAGGTAGTTGCCGCCGGCCTTAGCCAGCGCGGGAAGCGTATTGGGGGCCATCCGATTCCACGAGGAGATGCACACATCCGCGCCCTCATCTCCGGCGACGTACTTACCCCAGGAGTAGTTGGCGATGAACACTTCGATCGGAGTGCCTTTGGGGCTAACGCCCATCTCTCCGTAGCCGCGCAGCGCGATAGGCCGGATGTAGCAAGGCGCGATACCGTTGCTCTCCACCAGGCCGACCACTGCGCTCGACAGTTGTTCCAGCGAATAGGGCAGTGGCATGCGATAAATCTTGGCTGAATCGAGCAGTCGCTGCATGTGTTCGGGAAGCCGGAAAATGGCCGCTCCCTGCGGTTGTGCATAGCAGCGAATGCCTTCAAAAACGGACGAGCCATAGTGCACGACATGGCTCATCACATGTATCTGGGCCTTATCCCAGGGGACTAAGTTTCCGTTGTGCCATATCTTGGCGGTAGGCGTGATGGGCATCGACAACAGCTCCCTTCGATTAAGCTGATTATAACTTCGCTGCGATGAACCTGCGGCCAAAGCTGCACAAACGTTGTAAGTTGAGTGCATGTACGGACCGGCCAGCATCGCGATGGACACCCTGCACTCGAACTACGTGCGCTTCTCGGTGTTGGCGGTAAGCTCCATCTTCTTTCTGGTCGATCCCTTTGCTGCGATCCCGGCTTTCCTTGTCATCACTGCCGGTGCCGATCGGAAACGGCAACAGCGCATGGCTCGTCGCGGAGCGCTCACCTGCCTGATCGTATTGATGACCTTTGCCCTGGCGGGCAAGCTGATCTTTCGCATGTTCGGCATCACCTTGCCGGCCTTCGAAATCGCCGGCGGAGTGATCCTTCTGCTCATAGGCATTGACATGATCGAGGCCAAGCGTTCGCCCACCCAGGAGTCGAGTGATGAGACCGCGGAGGCAACCTCCAAGGACGATGCCGGGATCGTGCCTCTCGGCATCCCCATGTTGGCTGGGCCGGGAGCGATCTCGAGCGTAATGATCCTGGTAGGGGAAGCACTAAAGCCCTGGGAACTGGGAGTGGTTTTGGGAGCGATTGTCCTGACCGCCGGCTTGAGCTACCTGATCCTGAACGGTGCCAACCGCGTGCGCGGCATCATGGGAGAATCAGGAATCCGCATCCTGGTCCGCATCATGGGCCTATTGTTGGTAGCCCTGGCAGTGCAATTCTTCATCAACGGTCTAACCGACCTGGGCGTCATAGGCAAACCCCAATAGCAAACGAAACGCCTTCTATCGCTGATACCGCTGGGTGCCCCATTCAAGCCGTTTTACGGCTTGAAGTGGGATGAGCAGCCCTCGACCGGCCCCTTTTTGACAGCACCCGTCTGAAATAAATCAGATCTCAACCGCGCCTAGGGACCAGTCCCGAAGGGACGGCTGAGAGTAGCCCAGGACGCAAGTCCTGGGAACCCTAACCACGAGCGCGATCAGTCCCGCAGGGACGGCTGAAAATGTCCCAGGACAAGGTCCTGGGCGTCTTTTCAACAACCCAACCCCCTTTTCAACAATCACCGCCCTTGCGGTCCCCCCAACAACTTGGTACTCTCGCATCTGGTCGTTGAAGACGAACGGCCAATGTCTAGCAAAACAAATCGTCAAGTTGCTAGTTTCGACGAGCTTTGCTAGACTTAAAAAGTTGCAAGAGTGAGCAGTGGTCACGGTGAGCTTCGCGGTAGGGAACTAGAAATACCCGGCCGGTAGTAGCGAGCGAAGCGGAAGTTGTTCGACGGGCGATAGACAGCCCATACCGTTTACCTGAATCTGATCTCCACTTTGGGCAGGCGTTTTCAGCCAGCCTCAAGTCCGGCTGCTACGGAGACCAATCGCAGGCGGTAGTGAAGGAAAGTCCTTCCAGAGCGAGCAATCCATTGCAAGGCGAGGGTGAATTTCCCCTCTTGGGCAAAATTGCCCACCAGAGCGTGTATGCGCCTGGGCAGATCTTTCAAATTTGGTGCTGCAAGCGCGCTTGAGCAAATGGAAAAAATAACCATTGACAAGCTCCCGAAAACTCTGTAGTTTCGGTAAATGCGCGTAAATAGCGAGGGTCAATAAGCACCCCGCAAAATGCAGCGCAACAAGTTCGAGGACGCACAGCTCTGCTGTGTATTCCTTGATCCAAAACGGACCGCTCAGGCGGACCCCGGTTATGGATCTTTGACAATCAGGTTGAACATGCCAGTCGTGAGAAAACGATGAAGTTTTGGTTTGATCATTCTCACAATGTAATGTCTTCAGCAGCATTTTCGAGGCTGCTGAGACTTGTCTCTCCTTCCGGACCTCCGTCCTGGAATTGGAGAGACATCAGGTTTCAAACGAGAGTTTGATCCTGGCTCAGAATCAACGCTGGCGGCGTGCCTAACACATGCAAGTCGAACGAGAAAGTGGAGCAATCCATGAGTAAAGTGGCGCACGGGTGAGTAACACGTGACTAACCTACCCTTGAGTGGGGGATAACCTAGGGAAACCTGGGCTAATACCGCATAATACCTTCGGGTCAAAGGAGCAATTCGCTTAAGGAGGGGGTCGCGGCCGATTAGTTAGTTGGCGGGGTAATGGCCCACCAAGACTGTGATCGGTATCCGGCCTGAGAGGGCGCACGGACACACTGGAACTGAAACACGGTCCAGACTCCTACGGGAGGCAGCAGTGGGGAATTTTGCGCAATGGGGGAAACCCTGACGCAGCAACGCCGCGTGGAGGATGAAGCCCCTTGGGGCGTAAACTCCTTTCGATCGGGACGATTATGACGGTACCGGAAGAAGAAGCCCCGGCTAACTTCGTGCCAGCAGCCGCGGTAATACGAGGGGGGCGAGCGTTGTTCGGAATTATTGGGCGTAAAGGGTGCGTAGGCGGTTCAGTAAGTCTTGTGTGAAATCTTCGGGCTCAACTCGAAGTCTGCATGAGAAACTGCTGGGCTTGAGTATGGGAGAGGTGAGTGGAATTCCCGGTGTAGCGGTGAAATGCGTAGATATCGGGAGGAACACCTGTGGCGAAAGCGGCTCACTGGACCATAACTGACGCTGAGGCACGAAAGCTAGGGGAGCAAACAGGATTAGATACCCTGGTAGTCCTAGCCCTAAACGATGATCGCTTGGTGTGACGGGTACCCAATCCCGCCGTGCCGAAGCTAACGCGTTAAGCGATCCGCCTGGGGAGTACGGTCGCAAGGCTGAAACTCAAAGGAATTGACGGGGGCCCGCACAAGCGGTGGAGCATGTGGTTTAATTCGACGCAACGCGAAGAACCTTACCTGGGCTCGAAATGGAGTGGACCGGAGTAGAAATATTCCTTCCCCGCAAGGGGCTGCTCTATAGGTGCTGCATGGCTGTCGTCAGCTCGTGTCGTGAGATGTTGGGTTAAGTCCCGCAACGAGCGCAACCCTTATTACCAGTTGCCATCATTCAGTTGGGCACTCAGGTGAGACCGCCTCGGATAACGGGGAGGAAGGCGGGGATGACGTCAAGTCCTCATGGCCTTTATGTCCAGGGCTACACACGTGCTACAATGGCCGGTACAAACCGTCGCAAACCCGTGAGGGGGAGCTAATCGGAAAAAGCCGGCCTCAGTTCGGATTGTAGTCTGCAACTCGACTACATGAAGCTGGAATCGCTAGTAATCGCGGATCAGAACGCCGCGGTGAATACGTTCCCGGGCCTTGTACACACCGCCCGTCACATCACGAAAGTGGGTTGTACTAGAAGTCGGTGCGCTAACCGCAAGGAAGCAGCCGCCCAAGGTGTGATTCATGATTGGGGTGAAGTCGTAACAAGGTAGCCGTAGGAGAACCTGCGGCTGGATCACCTCCTTTCTAAGAGAGAACGTCATGGCACTCATCCGCTTCCGCGATAGCGGACCTAAGCTCTTCGGGGCTGTAGGCGCGTATGAGAAGTTGCCATGTACTCCCGAAGCTCTTGTCCCTGACTTGAGTTTCGGGAAACCGGTCAAGCCTTCTCTGCTTCTTGTTTAATTTCCATGATGGTCAAGAGCGGCGTAGCTGCTCTGCATGTTCACCTGGTCCTCGAAACTTTTCGAGTTATGAGACTCTGGCACAACCAGCGGGCCTGTAGCTCAGTTGGTTAGAGCGCACCCCTGATAAGGGTGAGGTCGGTAGTTCGAATCTACCCAGGCCCACCACTCCTGTTATGGGGCTGTAGCTCAGCTGGGAGAGCACCTGCTTTGCAAGCAGGGGGTCACCGGTTCGATCCCGGTCAGCTCCACCAAATCTCTTCGGTCACGCAACTGTCATCTCGACGGAGCGAGCTCTGGACGGGTGTCTCCCATCAAGTCTGCTACAGGCCGAGCTCGGGGCACTACATCCGTGCATAAGCACCGGAGCGAAGCCGGCTTTGCCGCATGCTTTTGCGCATCGCTCTCAGTCACTCGAACTGTTCAAAGATGAGCGTCCATTAGGACGTTGATCTTTGAGCAGCGCTGAAAAGCAAAGCTGTTCGAACCCACCCCAGGGTGGGCACCGGATTAACCTCCGGTGCAACTGGATGTTTGACAACGAAATCGATTGGGTAAAAAAAATTACAAGGCTGAGCAGGCCTTACCCCGAAGCCATGAAGAGCAGTATCGCAAGTTCATGGGCAAGGAAGGCGTGTTTAGTTGAGTGTCTTTAGGATAATTAAGCGAATGTTGCTTACTCCTCGAAGTTGAGCGAGTACACACGCAGGCGGCAATACAAAGAGACTAATTGTTTTAGCTCTCTACCGCGGTATCGCAGATGCAAATCTGACTGCTGCGCGAGAGTTAATTCTATGGTCAAGCTACTAAGGGCGCACGGTGGATGCCTTGGCAGAATCAGGCGATGAAGGACGTGGCAAGCTGCGATAAGCTTCGGGAAGCCGCACACAGGCGTTATATCCGGAGATTTCCGAATGGGGAAACCCACTACGGCAAAACCGTAGTACATCCCGCTGAATACATAGGCGGGCATGAGCGAACTCAGGGAAGTGAACCATCTCAGTACCTGAAGGAAAAGAAAGAAACCTCGATTCCGAGAGTAGTGGCGAGCGAAATCGGAATAGCCCAAACCCGTTGCATTTCGGTGTTACGGGGGTTGTAGGGTCCGCAACAGTAGAGTTACCAATCTGGTGGTTAGTCGAATCCTCTGGAAAGTGGATCCATAGAGCGTGACAGGCGCGTAGACGAAAACCATCCAGACTCGAAGCGGATACCTGAGTAAGGCGGGGCACGTGAAACCCTGCTTGAATCTACGGGGACCATCCCGTAAGGCTAAATACTCGATTCTGACCGATAGTGAACCAGTACCGTGAGGGAAAGGTGAAAAGAACCCCTGCGAGGGGAGTACAAAGTACCTGAAACCGTGTGCCTACAAGCAGTGGGAGGACTATGCCCGCAAGGGAATGTCTGACCGCGTGCCTATTGCATAATGAGCCGGCTAGTTATTCTTGTCAGCAAGGTTAAGCGTAAGCGAGCCGTAGCGAAAGCGAGTCTGAATAGGGCGAATCAGTTGGCAGGAATAGACGCGAAGCGGGATGATCTACCCTTGGCCAGGTTGAAGGTGGGGTAACACCCACTGGAGGACCGAACCGGTGTTTGTTGAAAAAAGCTCGGATGAGCTGAGGGTAGGGGTGAAAGGCTAATCAAATTCCGTGATAGCTCGTTCTCTCCGAAATAGCTTTAGGGCTAGCCTCGGATGATTTGCATTGGTGGTAGAGAACTGGATGGACTAGGGGGCTTTCCGGCTTACTGAATCCAATCAAACTTCGAATGCCAATGACAACCAGTCCGGGAGTCAGACAATGGGGGCTAAGCTTCATTGTCGAGAGGGAAACAGCCCAGACCGCCTGCTAAGGTCCCCAAGTTACAGTTAAGTGGGAAAGGAAGTCGGAACGCTCAGACAGCCAGGAGGTTGGCTTAGAAGCAGCCATCCTTTAAAGAAAGCGTAATAGCTCACTGGTCAAGCGGTCCGGTGCCGACAATATAACGGGGCTAAAACTGTACACCGAAGCAGCGGATGCACACCTATGGTGTGCGTGGTAGGAGAGCATTCTCAACCGCAGCGAAGTCTGACTGAGAAGACAGGTGGAGCGTTGAGAAGAGACCCTGCCGGCATAAGTAGCGATAACGGACGTGAGAACCGTCCGCGCCGAAAGTCTAAGGTTTCCTGAGGAAGGTTAATCCGCTCAGGGTTAGGCGGTCCCTAAGGTGAGGCCGAAAGGCGTAGCTGATGGACATCCGGTTAATATTCCGGACCTCCCAATAACCTCGTTTGACGATGGGGAGACGCAGAAGGATAAGCAGGGCCTCCTATGGCTATGGGGCTTGATGCGCGTAAGCTGGTTCACCCAGGCAAATCCAGGTGAGCTTAACAGTGAGGCGCAAAACAGTAGGGCGTATGCCCGAAAGCTGCCGATTCCACGCTGCCAAGAAAATCCTCTAAGGAGAGGAGATTGGGAACCGTACCACAAACCGACACAGGTAGACGAGGAGAATATCCAAAGGCGCTCGAGTGAAAGCTTGTTAAGGAACTCGGCAAATTAGCTCCGTAACTTCGGGAGAAGGAGCGCCCCGGTAGAGTGCAAGCTCGAGGGGGCCGCAGTGAAACGCGTACGGCGACTGTTTAACAAAAACACAGGTCTCTGCTAAGTCGAAAACGACGTATAGGGGCTGACGCCTGCCCGGTGCCGGAAGGTTAAAAGGAGAGGTTAGCCGCAAGGCGAAGCTTTGAATTGAAGCCCCGGTGAACGGCGGCCGTAACTATAACGGTCCTAAGGTAGCGAAATTCCTTGTCGGGTAAGTTCCGACCTGCACGAATGGCGTAACGATCGTACGACTGTCTTAACGAGTTGCTCGGCGAACTTGTAGTACCGGTGAAGATGCCGGTTACCCGCAGCTAGACGGAAAGACCCCGTGCACCTTTACTACACTTTTACTATGAATTATGGCTCTTGCTGCGCAGGATAGGTGGGAGGCTTTGATGCCAGGTTCTCGGACTTGGTGGAGCCAACGGTGAGATACCACCCTGCGAGTGCTGTGATTCTAACCTCCTCCCGTGATCCGGGAGAGGGACATAGTAAGACGGGTAGTTTGACTGGGGCGGTCGCCTCCTAAATTGTAACGGAGGCGCGCGAAGCTACACTCAGGCTGTTTGGAAATCAGCCGTCGAGTGCAAAGGCATAAGTGTGGTTAACTGTAAGACCTACAAGTCGAGCAGATGCGAAAGCAGGCCTTAGTGATCCGGTGGTTCTGTATGGAAGGGCCATCGCTCAACGGATAAAAGGTACGCCGGGGATAACAGGCTGATCGGAGCCAAGAGTTCATATCGACGCTCCGGTTTGGCACCTCGATGTCGGCTCATCGCATCCTGGAGCTGTAGAAGGTTCCAAGGGTTAGGCTGTTCGCCTATTAAAGCGGTACGTGAGCTGGGTTCAGAACGTCGCGAGACAGTTCGGTCCCTATCTGCTGTGGGCGTAGGAGATTTGCGGGGGGCTGTCCTTAGTACGAGAGGACCGGGATGGACGAACCTCTTGTGTTCCAGTTGTCCTGCCAAGGGCACGGCTGGGTAGCGAAGTTCGGTTGTGATAACCGCTGAATGCATATAAGCGGGAAGCACGCCCCAAGATGAGATCTCCCAACCCAAAAGGGTCAAGAAGGGTCCAGGAAGACCACCTGGTTGATAGGCTGGAGGTTGAAGCGCAGTAATGCGTGTAGCTTACCAGTACTAATCGCCCGTTCGGCTTGTCCATAGAATTAACTCTGCGCAGTATCAGAGAGACATTCAACAAGCCTTGAAATTGATCAGCAGTAGAGTAAGTGATCTAGCCCAATCGGTTTCGTTGTGAAAAATCAGGTTGCATGGCGCCAGTTTGCCGCCCGAAGACCTCAGGAAAACTAGCCTGAACTCGGCGCGACTGCGGGGGAGACCCTCCGCCAAGCGCCCCAAAAGCTCAAAGGTGTGTTTTTACAGCTCGGTTAAGGTTGTTGGAGCACACGCAGGAGGAAAAAGATCCTGCAGCACACCTAGATTTGCCGGTGAATATACCGCGAGGGTCACACCCGTTCCCATCCCGAACACGGAAGTTAAGCCTCGCTGGGCCGATGGTACTGCACGCGTAAGTGTGTGGGAGCGTAGGTGATTGCCGGCATTAACTAAAAGCCCGCCAGGGAAACTGGCGGGCTTTTCTATTTGCGAGCGTCGGTGTTCCGGCGACAGCATCCGAGCATCCGTCTTGAAGGAGTGAAGGAGCGGGGCAATCTCGTTCGAAAACCTTTCCATCTTTCCTTCGCTACCAAAACTCAAAGGAAAACCGCAAAGTGTGCCCCAGGTCTCGCTTTTGAGACCCGGGATCCCCGAAACCCATATTTCCTGGACACCCACGACGTAACAACAGGGTGGCACTGAATGAGTTCCGGAATATCTTCAGTCAAACAGTTTGCAAGGCGTCAGTTTGCCACGCGAGGACCTCAAGGAAAACTAGCCTGAACTAGTGGCTCGGGGGACACCCTCCGCCAAGCCAGAAAAGCTCAAAGGTGTGTTCTTACAGCTCGGTTTAAGGTTGTTGGAGCACAGTAAGCGTCCGAAGTTCCCCTCTAGCGCTAAGCCGGTTTTAGGCCGGAGGCTTGTGTCATGGACCAGGCAGAGGGATTGGTGCCGGAACGCCGTATTCGCAGATGGCGTTCAGTTGCCGAGAAGCGTCGGATCGTTGAGCTGACGTTGGTGCCGGGCTCAAGCGTGGCGCTGGTGGCTAGAGCTCATGGGGTGAACGCGAACCAGGTATTCAAGTGGCGGCGAGAGTTTGAACGGGGCGAGTTGTCGGAGCCGGTTTCAGCATCTGCGTCTTTGCTTCCGGTAGTGCTAGCTGGCGGAGATAAGCCGCAGACGAGCTCTGCGTGCATTCACATCGAGCTTCAGGGCCGTGCGCTGATCAGCATCGAGAGTGGCGCTGATCCAGCCTTGCTACGCACGATTCTGGAGTGCCTGCGCAAGTGATCGAACTTCGTACTGGAACAAAGATCTGGCTTGCGGCCGGCGTAACAGATATGCGCCGCGGCTTTGATGGTTTGAGTGCCCAGGTGCAGACGGTGCTAGAGCAGCAGCCATTCTCCGGTCACGTGTTTGTTTTCCGCGGGCGTAGAGGTGACATCGTAAAACTTCTTTGGTTCGATGGAGACGGCCTATGTCTGTTCGCCAAGCGTCTGGAGAAGGGCCGCTTCATCTGGCCACAAGCTACGGAAGGGACTGTTTCGCTGACCCGTGCGCAGCTCTCGATGTTGCTGGAAGGCATCGACTGGCGCAGCCCGAAGAGAACCTGGACGCCTGAGCTTGCGGTGTGAGTAACAAGAGAGATTCTCCAGTATTCATGCGGGTTTTATGAGATAGACCACGCCCCTGTTCATGCCATACTGCAGTCGTGATTTCTGCTCCATTACCGAATCTCGATACGCTCGATACCGAAGCATTGAAGAAGATGGTGCTCGCGCAGCACAACCAACTGCTCGAACAGCAGCAACTGGCGAGCCAGCAGATGGAACCGGCTGGCCGGCAGATTGAACATCTGAAGCTGGTCATCGACAAGTACAAGCGAATGATCTTCGGCACGAAGAGCGAGAAGCTGAAGGGTGAGCTGGAACAGCTTGAGTTTCAGCTGGAAGAACTGGAGACCGAGCAGGCAGCCAGGCAAGCGCAAGAACCACATTCTCCGCGAGCTACGAATAAGTCCCGGCCGCGTGCTCCGCGCAAGCCATTGCCCGAGGATCTTCCGCGCGAAGTCATCACCCATCCTCCTGCGAGCACTTGCTGTCCGGACTGCGGTGGAACCCTGCGCCAGTTTGGCGAAGATGTATCCGAGCAGCTGGAACGCATTCCGGCCAGCTACAAGGTCATTCAACATGTGCGGCCCAAGTTTGCTTGCGGGGCCTGTGAACAGGTGGTCCAGGCGCCTGCCCCGGCGCGGCCGATCGATCAGGGCTTGCCAGGCCCCAGTCTGCTGGCGCATGTGCTGGTGTCGAAGTTCGCCGATCACTTGCCGCTGTATCGGCAGTCTGAGATCTATGCTCGGGAAGGAGTGGACCTTAGCCGTTCGACTCTGGCCGGATGGGTAGGCGCGGCCAGTGAGTTGCTCGCGCCGCTGGTTGATCAGATCAGAAGGCACGTCATGGCAGGGGCGAAAATACACGCCGATGATACGCCGGTTCCGGTGCTGGCTCCCGGCAAGGGCAAGACCAAAACGGCCAGGCTGTGGACCTATGTGCGGGACGATCGGCCTGCCGGATATCAGACCGCACCTGCAGTGTGGTTTGCTTATTCCCAGGATCGCAAGGGTGAACATCCGCGTCAGCATCTGAAGGACTTCCGCGGTGCGCTGCAGGCCGATGCCTATTCAGGCTTCCATCATCTCTATGGCGAAGGCGCCATCTATGAGGTCGCCTGTTGGGCTCACGCCAGGCGTAAGTTCCACGACGTTCACCTGGCTCACGCTTCGCCCACGACCACCGAAGCGATGCTGCGCATCGGAGCGCTGTACGGAATCGAGGAAGAAATTCGCGGCAAGCCGGCCGAGCATCGCTGCTCGGTACGCCAGGCGCGCGCCCGGCCACTGCTGGACAGTCTCAGGCACTGGATGGAGAAAGCGCTGCGCTCCATGTCCGCCAAGAGCGAGACGGCAGCCGCCATCCGCTATGCGCTTTCCCACTGGCGTGCTTTGACCCGCTACGTCGATGATGGGCTGCTGGAGATTGATAACAGCGCGGCGGAACGGTCCTTTCGCGCCGTCGTGCTGGGGCGTAAAAACTATCTTTTCATGGGATCTGATTCCGGCGGACAACGGGCTGCGGCTCTGTACAGCCTGATCGGCACGGCCAAACTCAATGGACTTGACCCGGCCCTCTATCTCCGTACTGTGCTGGCTAAGCTCCCCGAGCACCCCATCAATCAGATCCAGCAGCTGCTGCCCTGGAATCTAGCGCCCTCACTTCAGAACGATCCCTCCAAAGCCGCCTAAAGTACACGCAACAAGTGTCCACTAAAAATAAGTGGACACTTAAAACACACTATCCCTACCTGCTCAAGTGGGGACTTTCGTACGCTTACGGAGCACAGGAGCACATGCAGGAAAGAAAATGATCCTGCCGCACACCTAGATTTGCCAGTGAATATACCGCGGGGGTCACACCCGTTCCCCGTTCCCATCCCGAGCACAGAAGTTAAGCCTCGCGTGTGGCCGCCTGCCCCGGCGTGCCGGGGATGGTACTGCACGCGTAAGTGTGTGGGAGCGTAGGTGATTGCCGGCATTAACTAAGAGGCCGCCAGAAATGGCGGCCTCTTCTATTTGCGGCAACTGACCCGCTGTCCGTGCATTTGTGCATCTAAATTCAATGTTAGAAGCAATTTAGAAACGGATGCCCACAAATGAACCTTTTGAAGATAGCGAATCTAAGCTGTTCAGCTGCACTCCTGATGCTGCCAGCGTTCCCGGCGGGGGCGCAGTCCTCCACTACAACGACGACCACCACTGCGCCTTCAACCACGCAGACCACCGATTCCACAGCGGCGCCTATGACAAAATCCGAACGGAAGGCGCAGAAGCGAACGCAGAAGCACGAAGAGAAAGCCGCCAACCAAAAGGCCAAGGCGGCCAAGGACGCAGCGAACCAACAGAAGGACGCGGCCAGCGAACAGAAGCATGAGGATACGGCCACACGCGAACAAGAAGCCGCGCAGCCTCATTGAGTTCAGCCTATTTGCCTCAAGCCCCACCGTCCATCCCTTGCTGGTGAGCGGCATCAAGCGCGTACTCGCTCGACAGCAACTCTAGAAGCGACTCAGTTGGCCTTCCTTGGATACTGTGCCAGCCCCGGACTTTAGTCCGGGGAGCGGGTTTTCAAACCCGCGAGAGCGCTTCCACACCGGAAATGAGGGCTTCAGCCCTGGTGTAACTAATCTTTTAAACACAATTTAGTCTCCGCTAAAGACCGGGCTTTGTATCAGGGCACGACTTTAGTTGGGCCTTAACGAATTAAAAAAGAGCGGGCTTTAGCCCCCGTGCTTTTCGCCCCTCCATGCCGCCAAGCCGAAAGGCGCCTCCCTGACGCGACCGCCATTGAGCATCAGTCTGAGCATCGAATGATGCTAAGCTGCGCATATGCGGACAACCATCGCGCTCGACGACGACCTGGTGAAGCAGGCGCAGTATTACACCGGAATCACGGAGAATGCAGCTCTCATAAGAGAAGCGCTCACGCGTCTTGTCCGCAACGAAGCTGCTCGGCGGCTAGCGTCTCTCGGAGGAAGCGATCCGGCGGCCGAAGCCGCGCCGCGGCGCAGGACAAAAGATTGATCCTGGTCGCTACTTCGGTCTGGACAGACCTTCTGCGAAGTCCGGTGTGTTTGGCAAGCTGGTTTGGCCCATTTCGGCAGTTTGTTTTGTTCCACCGCCTCTTTCGGTTGACTTCATTACTCAGGCGTCATCGTGTTGCTGGATGGCTGCTTTTGCTTCTTGCTGCGTGTTCTACGGAAGCGGTAGGACTCGGAGCCGGTTTCGATGATGTGCGCCTGGTCGGTAAGCCGGTCCAGCACTGCCTTGCAGAGCCGTGGGTTAGTAAACACTTGCGGCCACTCAGAGAAGGGCAGGTTGGTGGTGACGATGATGGCAGCCTTTTCCGCACGGTCTGCGATGACCTGGAATAGCAACTCGGCGGCAACTTCAGCCAGCGGCACATAGCCGAGTTCATCGAGCACGATCAGCTCGATCCGCGCCCAGCGTGCCAGCATGCGGCTGAGTGTCTGTTCCCGCTGTGCTTCTACGAGTTGATTGACCAACGCGGCAGCCGTGATGAAGCGCACACGTCTGCGCTGTCGGCAAGCCGCGATCGCAAGGCCGGTAGCAAGGTGGCTTTTTCCTGTGCCAGGTTCACCGATCAGTAGCACGGGTTCGGCACGCGCCAGATAGCTTCCTTCGGCCAGAGCGCGGATGCGCGAGGCCGGGATATGCGGCGACTGCGCGAAGTCGAACTCCTCCAGCGTCTTGATGCGCGGCAGGTGCGCGTCCTTGAGACGCAATTCGATCGAACGACGCTCGCGCTCCTCCACCTCGGCGCCGAGCAGCGCGTCAAGATACCGCAGATGGGAGTGGTTCTGCTGGCGTGCCTCTTCGGCGAGTGAGGCGAACTGCGTGCCGATGGAGGACAGATGCAGCCACTTGCAGTGTTGTGCGATGCTGGCCGTTTCCATGCTCATGGCTGTATCTCGATCGAGCAACCGGAGAGCAACTGGTCGTACTGAGCCATGGTCGGCAGCGGGCGCTCGTAGGCCGACAGAGCACCGATCTCTACAGAAGCTGGCGCGGGATGCTGCAGTTGATCGCTCATCAGCAGATGGCGGATCGCGGCGATATCAGTCGAGCCCAGCTCCAGTGCCTGGGCAATAGAAACCTCCAGCCGCGCATGACCAAACTCGCGACCCAGGCCAATGACCGCAACCATGGCCCGCGCTGCGCCCTGGCGGCCATGTCGCACACGCATCGACTCCCACAGCCGATCGTAACTGGCTGGCCATCGTCCCTGAACTCGCCACTGCGCCAAAGGCTTGGAGCCGCGCAGTGCGCCTGGCTTGCGTTCCAGCACTTCCAGATAGTGCTCCAGATCCAGCACCTGCTGTGCCCGGCCGTAGCTCCGTTGGTGCTGCGCGATCCGCTCCCCGTCACAGCGAAACTCGACCACGCTTGAGTAGGCACGGGCTTCCACGATCGAACCCGGTTTCAGCGGAACAGAATAGGAGTTCGCCAACACCTTCGCGCAGCCTGCTTGATCGATGCGAGGGAAGCTGATCTCGGCCAACGCAAAGTCCTCGCCGGCGAGCGGAAGAAGGTACTCTTTTTCCATCAGCAGCAACGTACCAACGCTCTGACTGCGTCCCGCCAGAATGCGGCTCTCATCACCGCGGCAGTTCGCCAACAGCTGCCCGTTCAACTCGGCAAGATCGAGTGCTGCTGGAACCGGCACCCAGTGATTGCGTCGAAAGTAACCCACCTCACCTTCGACACCGCCCTTTTCATGACCTTCCCCTGGCGTGCAGAACTCCGCCGCGTACTGCCAGTGCGAACGGAAGGCAATGAAGCGCGCCGTCAGCTCCCGCTCATAGCCGCGTAGGATCTTCTTCACCGCGCTTGACAAGTTATCGTAGCGAAGCCGGTGAAAGACGCCGCCGAAGTAGTGAAAGGCCAACTCGTGGGCTTCCAGAAATGCCTGCTGCGTGGCTCTTAAGTAAGCCCGATGATAGGCTGCTCCGCTGGCCATCGAACGCATCGAGAACACCTGCAGCTTCATCCGCTCGCCATCCAGATCGGCGAAGGCTTCATACCAATCCACCTGCGCTTCCACGCCCCACTCGTAACTCTGCGGCACAAAGGTATCCTTGCGGCCATAACCCAGTTCCTGCTTGCGCCGCTCCACATAATGCCGCACCGTTCGTTCCGCTACCGTCGATCCGGCTATCTCTTCCCGCGTTCGCTCCCAGATCCGCTTCGCCGTATGACGCTGCTTCCGGGGCGCCTTCCGGTCGGCTTCCAGAATCCCATCGATGAACTCAGAGACACCGGCCATCTTCACCTGCGGTCGTTCTGTCTTCTTCCTCCGCGCAGGCGTTGCGCTCCGCACCGCTTCCCGCACCATCCGCCGGTGCACCCCCAGCTTGCGCGCAATCCCGATAATCGTCCCTGCGCCAAACTCATACTCACGCCGGATCTGCTCAAATAACTCCACCTTGGCTCTCCAGTCCAACCCCGCCTCCAGATCCAAGCTCATCGCTCAGATCCAGACTAGAAGTCCGCTTAGCCCAGGGTGGGCCAAAACAAACTGCCGAAGTGGGCCACTTTAGAATGCCAAAGCCAGTCCGGACACTAAACTGCAGTCACTGTTACAGAACGACCAGATCATGATACATCCGTACATCCGCCTGGAGTTGGCTCTGGGTGGTATTGCCGGCCGGGAAAATGTGCTGGCTGACCTCGCCTTCTTGCCGCCGGCTCCGGTCGTGGCAGCGGAGGAACTGTTTGGCTTGATCGACCGCAAGCAGCTGTACAGAAGAGGAATCGGCGTCACCGATCTTCAGCTCCTATGGAGGCTCTGCAGTGCCGTCGGCCCGCTGCTCAACGAGGGGCACGGCTTCAGCCGTGCTATAAACTCCGGGCCAGAGAGAACGGCTTTACGGGCTGCGGAAAAATTCGATTGGGGAAGGATACGAC
>CAWGDP010000005.1:0-399140 GCA_963821315.1 uncultured Acidobacteriaceae bacterium
TGATGGCACAGTCTCGCGCCCAGATGTTGACGTGGACGCAGGTGTTTTTCTGCCACAAACATCGTCTTGACGTCCCAGTTCGAGGAGTATATTTTCAGCCAACGCAGTGGCGAATGCTGCGTCTTGCGGTTGATAAACAAGCACTCTTTGCAATGGGGTGATGTCGGACAAGCGAAGCCCGCTGACGCCTTCCGGCAGCTCTTCGCAGACTCCCTCGGGAAGCAGAGCGAGCCCGACATCGCTCCGCACTAAATCGAACGCCTCGCTCGGGGACGTCACGTCAGCTACGAACTGCAACTCTCCACATTCAGCAACGAGCCGTTGGAACAGCGCTGGATGTGTTCGGTTCGCTCCATTCGAGATCAACATTGCTCCCCGCAGATCGTTAATACTTGCCTCACGCAGAGTGCTCCAGCGGCTGCGACTAGGAACGACAGCAATCCATCGCTCAGTACCGATGGGAAGCGTCGATACCCCTAAATGATCGATCGGCGCAAAAGTGAGCCCAGCACGGACGACGCCCTCCTCAACAGCGGTCAGAAGTTCGATCGTCGGAAGAATTCGAAGGCGGAGGTCAAAGTGCCGAAAGCCAGCTTCCCGCAACCCCAGTACGACTCTACGGACCCGCAAGGAGGCGAAGGGGGAGTGGGCAATGATGCACTCCGAAGCGGCTCGTCGGCTCATTGCTCGACCACGGAGAATCGCTCTTTCGAGGTCCTGGTCGAGGCGTTTTAGAATCTGATCCACGTCCTGAACAAACACTCTCCCAGCTTTGGTCAATGAGACGAAGTGGTGATCTCGCTCAAGAATCTGAAATCCAACATCCTCCTCGCATTCGCGAACCTGACGACTGATCGACGGCTGGGCAACGTGCAATTTTTCTGCTGCCTTACGGAAGTGCAGCTCGCGAGCGACGGCTAACATGTATTGCAGCTTTCGAATAGAGGGAGTTGAAGTCATGAGTTTGCGGTCCTTCCATAGGCAAGTAACCGGCGATGACTCTAGTGCGTCGACCCGTGTTTGGCCTCTATCTACTAAAGGCACTTTCACGGTGGCTTTGGGGCGTCGACTCAGAAACTCTTTTTGTACTTGCTCAACTTGATGTCCGCTGGTGATCTTTACACGCGATCTTCCATTGACTACTCTCTGGGACAGTCGTGCATTATGTCGCCAAAGGAATCCATCTGGCAGGAGCTGACATGGACCTGGGCCTATTCGACTGGGCATCAGGCTTCTGATCAGAGATTAGAGGCCGCCGCGCGATCCGCGTGGCCCTATGCAATGCTTTGCGCTTGGACCTACCTTAACGACCATCACGCTGCACACGATTTGATGGACCTTGCGGTTGAAAATACGTCCCAGTATGCTCTCCGGCAACAGGACCTTCCCGTCAGGAATTTAGTGTGGAGGATGAAGAGCGTCATTCGGCGCCGTGCCCGCCAGCAGGCCGCGAAGAGGCGATTCGAAGTACCCTACGGCTCGCTTCTTGAAGTCGAGAAGCTATATTTTGTTGAGCCGGATGCCGAAGAGCGAGTTTACGCGGGAGAGTTGATGGATCGTCTTGCACCCTTTGCCCAGTCAATTGCAAAATGGCGTTGGCTTGGATTCTCTTGGAGAGAAATTGCCCACCAGCTTGAAATGGATCACACTGTGGTTCGTCGCGCATTCTTTCGGGAGATAGCATCTTTGCTTGATACCCTCAGTCGTTCGAAGGATGACTCCAAATGAACCTGAGATGGCGCGGTTCATCCCGCTCAGAAGAAGCGTTTGAGAGTTGGTTCCACGAGAAGTACCAGGAACTGGTGCTCTCGGGGCGTGTCTCGTTACCAAGCGGGCCATGCCCTGATGAGGCATTTCTTCAAAATCTTGCTCGCAAGTCGGGCAACATCCTGTTCTCAGACCTTAGGGTCGAGCATGCGGCAAGTTGCCCGATCTGCATGCAAAAGCTGCTTGGTTTGCGTAAACGCGTGGCGTTTCTTCGCCGGCGGCTGATACTTGCTTCAGCAACCAGTTGCTGCCTGCTCATAATTATCTCGCTCGTCCTGAGCGTCCGCCATGCAATCACATCGAGGCGGCCAGTCAAAAGCGAGTTGGCGGTCGCCAGGATCGTCGATTTATCGAGCGCAGGAACGTTTCGAGGGGAACAATCCCAACTGCAATCAGTGTCGCTACCGAAGGGCTTGGTCGCGCTTACACTCATCCTGCCGCGGTTCAGTGAGCAGGGTCTTTATACAGTTGCAGTGACCCGTACCCGGTCGGATAACGACGTCGTTGCACATGCAAGCGCATCTACCAAAAGAGAGGGCAAAAACGAAGAACTGTCCGTGTTGTTGGACCTGAGGTCAACAACCCCGGGTTGGTACTTCTTGTCCACCACAGGCGAGAAAGATGACGCCGCTTATTACTATCCGCTGGAGATCCAGTAGGTCTAAGCCGTAATGGGTTCTCTCAGGGAAAGGCAAAGTACTTTTCATGATGTCGTCGGTTTTGGCTTCAAACGTGGCCGCGAGTGAGCATTTCGATCGCGAGATTAAGCTGACTGTCGACTCCCGATCTTCGCTTTCGCCAATCAAACTCCACACGCTCGTCAGGTTCGATCGCGGTGCCCTCCAGAACGGATCCTTTCCAGGTGTAATACGCCCCGGTAGGAAGTGCCAGGCGGTATCCGTGGCCCACCTTCACTGACGTAGCGGAGAGAAGTCTACCTGCGGTTTTTTCGCCGACGATTGTAGCCAGCCCATTCTCGCGGGCGAAGGCGACGATCATCTCCGCAGCGCTGGCGGTGTGGCGGTCCACAAGTAGGAGAATGTTTCCATGGAAGCTCCTCCTGCCCAAGCCTTCGGTCTCGAGGACGATCGGTGCCTTCGTGAGCATCGCAGAACCATAGCGGAATGCTAAGAGCCAAAGGAACTGCTTCGATGATGGAATCCCGTTGAAACGCCGGAAGGTCTGCTTCTCTACCTCCAAATCGTTTGGAAGTCGATTTTTGTCGAGGGCAAAGCCGACAGGAATCCTGTCGGGCGTGAGGAGGCTCATCACTCGTAGCGATCCGATTCCTCCGCCCGTATTTCCACGCAGATCGATGATGAGACCGTCCACGTTGCCCAGAGTTTCGACGGCACGAGAGATCTCGTTTGCAACCTCAACTCCGATGAGCCCTGGAAACATCGTTACCTTTAGATACCCCACACCTTTGCCAAGAGGTCTGGCTTCGACGAGATCGGGCTCAACATAGTGAAGCTTCTTTCCTTTGGGTCTTGCCACTTCAACGCTGACACTAAGCTTCCGTTCATCCTCTACATTTATTTCCACGGTCGACTTTTCTCCCATGACAAAAACAGGATGCTCTGGCGGCTTCATCTCTTTGCCATCGAGACTCAGCAGGATGTCTCCCGGTTTGATACCTGCGAGGGCCGCGGCTCCGCCACTGTGGACGTCCTGGAATATCCAGCGCCTACCGAAAACAGTCTCATCGGCCAGGTAGGTCGCGCTCAGGGCAGCCTTGCTCGATGCTCTTCGCGCACTGCTGTGAAAGAACCCTAGGTGCGACGTATGGAGCTTAGTCAGCAAGTCGCTCATTGCCTGTTCAAAATTGGCCGCCGAATCGGCGGCTTCGATGGCAGGCCGATGACGTTCGACGGAGGCTCGCCAATCATCGTTCAGTCTTTCGGGAGCATAAAAGCGCTTGTGTAGCGTTGTGAGAACACGGCCAAGAATCTCGTGCCGCTGGGTTAACGACAAAGAAGTTTTTGTGGGAGAAGACAGGGTCGCAGTCATGGAGTTCTCCTTGGGGCGGGTACGGCTTCCGAACCGCCAAACAGGCTGCCATGTGGATCTCCTACCAACTCAAAGCTCGCCCAATAAAAGGGAGGCGCACCAGATCTAAGCATTTGAAGCTGAGCCTGCCTCAGCGCTTCTGCTTTGCCTTCGTGGTGACCCAGATGAGAGTAGAAAACCGTCATCAGTTGCGTGGTGGCGTGATCCTCAAGTTCCCATAGTGTTGACACGACACTCTGCGCTCCAGCTTCGATAAAAGCGTTCACGATGTTGGCAACTCCAGCTTGCCCCACCGGACCGACACCGGTATCGCAAGCCGAAAGTGTTACTAGGTTTGCGTTAAGAGTGAGATTTCGGATCTCCCGCACCTGGAGTAGGCCGTCATCCGTGGGTTGATCCTGGGGCGCAAACACAAGGGCAGACCGGTCAGGATATTCCATGTCGGCATACCCGTGCAGCGCCAGATGAAGCACGTTGTATTGGCCAAGGGGAAGATGCTTGAACCGCGTCTCCGTCGCGGATGCACCCAGAAGAATGGTGCTTGGCCTAGGAAGGTCTGCCGCGATCGATTCAACTTCGTAGCGACTTGCCGGCAGCGCGACCAGCTCATTTCTCTTGGGGCCGGAGACTGCGCGAAAAACGGTTGCGAGAAAGCCTCGTGGACGAGAAGTGTTTGTCCATGCCGCGACACCCAGATATGGCAGATCGTCTACGGCGACGCGGCCCTCACGACGTCTCAGAACATCCAGCACCGTTCCCGAGGGCGCAACACTGACTTGATGAGAAGCAAGAACGTACTGCTCCCCGTCCATAAGTGCGGAGAAAGGAAGGAGGTGAAGCTCGCCATCGGGGATCACAATGACATCTTGCTTTTGCTGGTACTCCGGAACCGCGCCAAGTAAGTCATGAAACACTTGTTGCGCCAAATCGCGATCTGCCTGTTGGCGCAGAATAGAGGAGCGGTACTGTTTTGTCTCGCGCTCCAGCACGGCTTTGGACGGAAGCGTGTAGCGATGAACAGCGACATTCGTGATCGCGAGAACAGAAGACTGCGGCTCATTCAGGACGTATTCGAGCAAGAGTTCTGATGACCGAAGGTCATGCTGCAGCCCTCGAAGGTCAACTGGCTTTGCCGCCGAGCGGTTCCACAATGAGTCCGAGCTCGCCTGTTGCTCACTGTCGTAGATCGTTTCTAGAATGTGCTGTCGCGCGGCTGCGTCATCGGTATTTAGCAGCTGAAGGTTCAGATTCGTCAAGCGCTGTTCTGCTGTCGTAGGCTCATGCGGCGGGATGACTTCATGATGCTCTATTGCTTGCTCTTCCAAACGGCCCCGTGCTTTCTCTATCACGCTGAAGGCATCGGCATCCCGTCCCTGGTCGCTGAGAGAAGTGAAATATTCGGCGTAGACGTTGCTCAGGTCTGCGAGCAACTGCCGCTCAATTGTCGGTGTCGGGACCTTGGTGAGGAAGGCGTCGATCATGTCGGTGCTCTTCTGATACAGAGAATTCGATTCTCTAACATCTCCCAGTTTTGCCTTGATCTTGGCCTTGATTGCGAGATTTCTCGGCGCGAAATAGAGCTCGTCCGGAATTTGCTGATTCGCCGCGATCGCTCCGTTGATAGCCACGAGCGCCGCTTGCAGTTGACCTGCGTGCACGAGCGCTTGGGCAAGCGATCCATCGGCCTGGGTCAATCCGCGCCAATATGAAAGGTCGCCTGCGTACCGAACAGCCTGTTGATAGTCGGCGATTGCCTGATTTATTTCTCCCTTCCGCTCGTATACACCGGCCCTTGTCTGGTACAGCTCAAAAAGATGTCCTGCGAGATGGTAGGCAGTCACCCGCTGCATCGCTTCGGTTGCGAGCGCAAGCGCCTCCTGCGTTCGTCCCAGACCGCCAAGCGCCTCTATTTTCGAAGTGATCGCGATGGTTGGATATGCAACGCCGTGTGTGTTCTCGGCGACCCTGATCGCTTCATTTAGGGGTCCAAGAGCCTCCTGGTACTTCTGGAGTTCAACGAGGCCAGCCCCGTATACGCTGGCATAGCGAACGCGAGCGGCTGGGTCTGCGACTTTCGCAACTGTCCATGCCTCGATCACATCTTTCTTCGCTGTGCTAATGTCGCCGAGCAGGAACGCCGCGATTCCCTGCTCGCCGATGGCTCTGGAAGCTAGCAAATAATGGTGCTGCTGTCGCGCTAGAGTCTCGACCTGGGCCCAGGTACTACGTGCCATGTCCGCATCGTAGTTCACCTCAAGCATGCCGAGAATTGTCTGGATTCGAAGTCGGGTCTCTGGGTCTTTTGCTTCTGGCAGCGACAGGTCCTTGGTGAGTGATGCGATCTGGGCAGGAAAACTGATCGAGGACTCGCTCTGAGCCGGAACCTGGCTTACCCGCGCGTAGAGAGCTTTGGACAAGTCATGCTCTTGAAGGCATTCAAGTTCGGCTTGATGATAAAGAGGCGCAGCGGCAATCCAGCCGTTGAGCCATGACATCTCATCGGCTCGCTCCAAAAGCGCCTCTGGCGTGCCACGTTCTCTCTGATGGAGAACGTGATATCCGATCGCACCCGCCAAGGCGGCTAGGAGAAAACCAGCGGCAATGCGAAGAGTGGGGGAGACAGCGACTCGCATAGCACATAGGTCGTTCTGCTGATAATGGTGACAGAAGCTGTTTCACAAATCAATTTCTGTAAATTTTGCCCAACGGCGCGATACGAAGTAGGTTGCAAGTGCGGACAAGTTAAACACCTTAGAATGAGTACCAAATTGCCCACACATTCCACGATCTTGTAGCAAGTCTCGCGATTACTTTCGTGTAGCCGACCGCTCGCGCCCGAATCCGCGGAGACAATCGGGTTCACTCACGACTCGGCCAGTATGCGCCAACTGACTTTCGGGCTGGTTTCCCTTCGCGAACAGATTTGTAAACACTGGCCGACTTAACATTACCAATTGGTCGCGCGATGAGTGGATTTGCGATTTCGAGATCTGCGGTGAGGGACTTGGAGCGGAGATGCAAAGTTGAACCCCCATCTGGACAACATGGGCCTGTTCCTCATCTCGCAGAGGTTTCGTGAAAGGTTTTACTCAATCAACTGATAAAGCCTCGGGAGTAAACTTTCCGTAGAGGCCCTCGATGGCAGGCCAGAAGCTCAAGCGGTGCCCTAAATCCGCGTGTATAGCGAATGTCGGCTTCCAGCAGATGCTGTTTACGGGACCTGGGACCCACTGTCCGCGTTGCGGGTCGAGACTGGAATTGGTCGCCCCGCCCCGTAGCAGATCCGCCAACAAGGGCGGAAGCAAGAGCAGAGGGAAATCCGGCGGCGGCAAGACCGTCTCGCGGGCGTCCAGCAGTCCCACCCTGGGCAATAAGAAGAAACGGCGGAAAGTCGCCCAGAAGAAGACGCAATTCAAGACGTGGGATTCATTCCTCAAACCCGAGCCGCGGAAGAGCGCGCCGCGCAAGGACGTAGGCAGGAAGCGCGGTTCGAAATAGCAAGGCGGAGGTGCGATCCATGGATGAACGGCTTACCGGCAAGGGAGTGCTGAGTAGCGGCGACAAGCGGTGGAATGTGGATTACGACTTCGTGATCACCACCTGGGTCGTCCGCAAATCTGGCTTCCCGGCAGTGCAAGGCCGCAGCTCATCGATCGGCTCTGTATCAGCGACCGATGGCGCGTCTCTTCCCGAAGGCTACTACCAGCTCAGGACGGACGACGAGCACATCCAGGTAAAGAACAACGGCCTCGGGCAATGGACTATCCTCGCGCCGCTATAGCTATCATGGATCTATTCCTGCCGGCCTGATCCTCATATTCGACAAATCGTTTCTGCAGTCGTTGAACGTCGATGAGGCGGTGTGGCTCGACAACTTCTTTTTGACCGTGATCACGCCGCTCTTCTTCGTCGAGACGCTCGCCGATCTTGAGAGGTTTTTGAAGCGTTTAAATCGCGAAGCCTAAACGGCGGCACTCTGCTTCCATGGCGCGGAGCGTGCGGTATACCGTCGTCCCGATATTAGTCAGTTTGCTTATAGCGTTGCCCCCGGCTAGCCCGGCGACGTCCGCGAAAGCTACGTAGAGTTGAAAATCGAATTGGTACTCGTACTTGGTCCCGGGGCCGAAAGTAATAACTTCCATCTCGTTCTTGGCGCTATCCCAGCGATGAGGATCAGGCATCTTAAAGTACCCTCCGGTCGAGCGAACAGAAGCGAACCCCCGAAACACCCCGGTACCGAACGGCTGTAATACCCTGTGCTTATCCGTATTACTTAGCTTATTAAGCGCCCAGAGATAATCATTGCCACTTTCGTATGGCTGTAAACCGCAAAAAAGCGAGTGTATCGGCGTAGGAACGTCCTTACACCGCCCAAGCGCGTTGGTCATTTCGTCGATAGTGTTAGCGAACGGAAACGCCGCGTATCGAGGATCTGTCTTTCCCGTTGCTAGGGCAATGTCGAACACTGCATTGTCTAAAGCACTGCGAAGGTTGTGAATGATGTCGCCGGCAAGGTTCACCGTGGAGCTGGGGATGTCGTGGGTCAATTTGATCTTGTAAACCGTGTGATCGGGCTCCTCAGGATCGGGCTCCGTAGCTTCGGTGTAGGGGATGCTTTGGGTAAATGCCTGGATCTCCCAGAGCAAATCCATCATGCGGCCGTCGGCCCACTGGACCTTGTTGTACGAAGCTTCGAATGGCTTAGGCACGCTGTTCTCCACTCTGGTGGTATGTTCAAGTGTACTTATCAGTACCAACTAAGGCTTCCGCTCACGCAATCTTTGTCCGGCACGTTACTCCCCGCATTGCTCTACGAGCAGTCGCGCAAACCTATTGCCCGAATCGAGCTATCGCCAAGAGCGACGAGCGACGGAAAGGAACATTCCGGGTGACATGCGCCGTAGCTTGGCTCTTCCATGAAACCGCCAACGAAGTGATACATTTGGCTTCCGGGGTTTGGCTGATCGAGTGGAGCGAGCACTAGCGCCAACATCTGCAACGTCTGCAAGGATGCGCAGGACATCGAAAATGCAAAGACGTTCTGCCTTACCTTCAGCGCATGGTCGTCCGGCAGTCCGTCGATGTACTTCGGGTCATCGAGCAAACCTTCCCGCTCTGTCTGGACGTGACCGGGGTCGTACTGCCCGAGACACTGCAGGCACGGTCGCCCGAAGGTCGCGGTGTGGGCGCGCCAGTCAGCGGCAGCGAGTTTACCCAAACGATTTCGCCGCGCGCGAATGCCGCCGTCGATCACCGGAATGAGATGGCTGTAGGCCATGAGATTCAAAACATAGCGCCCCCAGGGCCGATCTACGCAGGAGAAGAGCACGTCGCAGTCGAGCGCCGCCCGATAGCCTGCCTCTTCATAGACAGGCGCTGCGACCGAATGCACGTTGAAGCGCTCAGCCGTGGCGCAGGCGCGTAGATGATCCGCCAGTGCGTCCACCTTCAGCCGCCCGACATCTCTCTTGGAGGCGTAATTGAGACGGTCGAGGTTAGGCGTCTCGACATGATCATAGTCGATGAGGCTGACATCTTGGAAGCCGGTTCTCGCCAGCGACTCTGCGACCATGCCGCCGACGCTGCCTGCCCCGATTACGCCTGCCCTCAAACGCACCAGATGCGCTTGGTCGTCCTCGCCCCAGGCGGATACCGTGCGCAGCTGCGAATCGGTCGAGCGCGGCACCGGAGCCAGCCTGTCCATATAGGTCACGGAGAGCCGGTCGCCGACAACGCGCACCGTCGAACCCCAGGAGACCGGATAGGTATGCGGCGCGGCACGCTCCCAAAAGCGACCGCTCCATCCGCCGTCCCCTGCGAGCGTCAGGCCGACAAACGGAACACCCGTCGCGCCGTAGACCGCTGGCGCGTTGCCCTGTTCGGCACGAACGTCATCCCGGCTCATCCCCTGCCATCCCAGCCCCAACGGATGGCTGTGAAGCATGACCAGTCCCGCGCCGCTGCCTGCAGCCTCCGCCATGGCGCGCTCCAGGAACGCCGGTTCGAAACTCGCATTGCCGTGAACGTTGCGCTCGCCATCCAGCGGCAATAGTATCCGTTCAATCAGCGCGGTCGTGCGGGTTGCGCCGGTGCTGATCCGCCAGAGGCCAAAGCAGATATCTTCCTGCCCGTCGAGCCGCAGCAGATGCTGACGGGCCTGCTGGTCGACGGCGGCGGTCATGGCGATGCTGCGGGCCGCCTGGTTCATTGCGAATCCCACAAACACCAGACATGGCTCATGTATGCCGCGACCGTCTTCATGCCGGTCGCCCAGTTCGCGGGCGGGCGAGACCAGTATTGCCAAGTGCCACCTAGCACCGCCTGAAAAGGCAGCGCATGATCGCGATGAATGGCTCCCGTGGGATGCTGACCGTCGCCTCGAAAAGGATGGATGAGCGCCGCGACATGGATGCCGCTCGGCGGCGTGACGGGGAAGTCCGGCGGCACAATGAAGCCGAGACGCAGTTTTGTCCCTGCAAATTTACCGTTCTCTACTTCATAGTCGATGACAACGTGGTCCGGCCTTCCGGCAACAGGAGTTGGAGCAAAGCCGAGACCACGAAGCCCTTCCAGAAACACATCCGTTCCAGTCTGCATTGCTGCTCCTCTTTATGAAACTGGCGTCGGACCCGTCGAGATGACCTGAAAGCGCTCGCCATTGTGCAGCTTAATCGGCTCTTCGCCCTTGCCCTGATAGCTCGTGCGGTGATGGCCTTCAATCCGGACCAGGTAGTGCGTTGCCGGGTCCTTGTGCGCGAACTCCCGGATGATGTGGTTGGGTGTCATTTCGTGGTGGTGGGTCTCGTGCCGCTCGCCGTCAACGAAGAAAAGAATCTCGTGGTGATGTCCGTGCGGCTGGTGATGGTCGTGCGCTTCATGGCCGATAGCGCTGGTTTCAGTGCTCATTTTCGTTTTCTCCTATTACGGGAATGTTTATTCCTGAAAAAGGATATGATTGCACCTAGGATTCTGTCAAGCTATATTGGGAAGCCGGTATCCCACAACAGGAGAATAGGTTATGCCGAATCTTTACGAACACATCGGAACTAAGATCCGCGAGCTACGCACCAAATACCCCAAAGGCACCCTCAGCCAGGAGGCTCTCTCGGGTCATCTCAAAGTTGCGCCCAATACCGTGTCGCGCTGGGAGACCGGAACCTACAAGCCCACCCCCGAAGATCTCGACAAGCTCTCCCGTTTCTTTGCCGTGCCGATCACGACGTTCTTCCCTGATCTTGCCGCTGACGAGGGTCGGGTATCCGCCCTCACCTCCGCGACCGGCGGCCTCGGGGATAAAGACTTTGAAGAAGTCATCAAGTACGCCGAGTTTCGCAAGGCCCGGCTAGCCATGGAAGGCGCAAAGAAGGCCAAGAACAAGCGATAACCCTATGAGCCGACGCGTCTACTATGAAGGTCTGCAAGAAGTGGCCAGGAGCAAGCGCGCCGAGCACGGCGTCGATACCGCTGCCTTCGGGCTTCGCGAAGTGCGCCAGATTTACAAGAAGGAAAAGATTCGCATCGACCATTGGCCACTGTCCCGAAAAATCAAGGCCCTGTATATGTGCGATGACGGGTACTGCTCCGTAGCGCTCCAACAGAAAATCCCAGAGGAACCAAAGCTTTTTGCTCTCATCCATGAGCTCAAGCATCACTACTGCGACCGGGCGGCGCTTGGCTCGGGCGTCATTCATTGCGGTGACTACGATCGGAACGAGTTGATTGAAAAGGGCGCGGAGGTCTTCGCGGCGGAATTTATCTATCCGGAAGCGGAGTTTGCCGAGGACTTCTGCAAAGTCGTCACGGCAAAGCCGCAGGCCGCCCACGTCGTGGATTTCAAGCGCTCCTGCAAAGCCAAAGTCAGCTATCGTTTCATCTGCAAGCGGCTAGAACGGCTCGGCCTGATCGGCCTGGGCGCGTTTGACGCCATCCATTTCCAGAAGCTAGAAGATCAGATCCACGGTGTGCCGTTCTATCGACGTAGGCGTCGTTGAACGGCGATAAGTAACGAGAAAGGGCCTAGCATCGGGTAATTCCTGCGGGCCGTGCCTCCGGGATTCCGGCCGCCATGCCGACTTCGTTACTGTTACTGTACAAGGGCCGGTGGTTCCTCCGTTGGTCGGTAGGAGCCCCAATAGACATACGATAATGGTCTACCACTAACTGTCCGTAATCTCACAGGCTTGGTATCGATGTCCACAAAGAATGGCAAAAAGGCCCCCAAGAAACTTTCCCAGAAGGCCTCCAGAAAGAAGGCAGTGCCAAAGCTAGCTAGCGAAGAACTGCTCGCTACGGGCGGCGGAAGCGCGCCGGCTGCTGGAGTTCCATTTCAGGGCACCCTGGGCGCATTTTTTGCTGCCGCCGGGATGGCTCCGCGCATGGTGGATGAGCGCCTTGAGCTCGGCGATGAACTGGTTCTGTCGTTCCGCTTTGAAACGGAAGCGCCCGTCGACGACATCCTGATTGAGACCAGCGGACCAGGCAGGCTGTTCTTTCAGTCCAAGACCAACCTCCGGTTCGGCGAACGGTCCACGTCCGAGATGGTAAAGACGGTGGAGCAAATCGTCCGGCAATGGAAGCTCTGTTCGGAGGGAGACGGCAGCAAGGGATGGAATGGGCCTCTGGATAAAGATAAAGATCGCTTTGTCATCGCCGTTGGCCCAGGAACACCCGAAACTGTAGCTGGCGACCTCTCCGAAGCGCTATCTCGCCGCCGCGAAGGATCAGTTCCCGCCGCTACCCCGGCGAAACTGAAGGCAGCGTTGGCAAAGTTCAGCGGCTTGTTGAAAGCCGCCTGGCAGGAGCTCTATGGGGCAGAGCCTACGGAGAGCGAACTTGCTCAGATTCTGGACCTTGTGGTGGTGGCGCGCTTTGACTTTCAGGCAACAGACCTTGAGCTGGGGGCACAAATTCTGAGTACCTGCTTGGCCGAACCTGGGACGGCACGGAGCGCGTTCATGACCCTTGCGGGCATCTGCGAACAACGCATGGGCACCCGCACGGGATTCGATATGCAACAGATTCGGCGCGTCCTGGAGCGAAAGGGTGTCGTGATGTTGGCGCCCCCGAATTATCGGAAAGACCAGGAGAGCCTCAAGAAGTACAGCGATCGTATGCGGGCTCGGCTCATGCGATTCTCCGAGCTGAAGATCGACGACGGGACGAGCATTCCGATCCCCAGAACGGTCGCACAGGCCGCGATCACAGCAACCGGCACTGGATCGCTCTTGATTGTCGGTGAGCCGGGAGCTGGAAAGACCGGTGTAATCTACAACGTCGCTAAAGGTCTGGAGGCTTCCGGTCATCCACTTCTGATGTTGGCGGTCGACGATGCCGGATCGATTAATCTGCAATCGGAAATCGGCATTGAGCATCAAATTCGCGATGTTCTGGAACACTGGCCTGGTACGACTCCGGCGTATCTGTTGATCGATGGTCTGGACGCAGCGCGTGGCGGCCCCGCCGAGGCGATTTACAGACGACTGATTACGGAGACACTCGAACTCCCCGATCAGCGGTGGAGGGTCATTGCAACCGTCCGCACCTTCGATCTGAAGGCCGGACAGCAGCTCAAGCCTCTCTTCAAGGGGGCTCCGCCCGATCCGGATCGCCGCGAAGACGGACCCGACCTCGACCAGGTGCGTCATATCGTGGTCAAACGATGGACGGAGCCGGAGTTCGAATTACTTCTTGAGGCTGCGCCGAAATTACGCGTTGCCATAGAGACTGGCGGACCGAAATTGCGGGAGCTGGCTCTCGTCCCTTTCAACACCCAGCTTCTGGCCGAGGTCGTAGCGATCGGCGTCGATGCAGCCGAACTTGGGTCGATACGAAACCAACGACAACTGTTGGACCTCTACTGGAAGCACCGTGTCCTCGTTGGAGGGGCACCCTCGGAAGCGTGCCTTTCGTCGGTCGTAACAACGATGGTGGAAAAGCGGTTTCTTGAGGTCAGCATCGGCCCAATACGACAGGAACACGCTCAGGTCCTGGATACTATTCTGCGTGGCGGAGTCCTCGTCACCCGCACCAATGAACGGTCTCTGGCCTTCCGGCACAACATCCTCTTCGACTACGCCGCGAGTCGTCTGTATCTCAATCCCTTCGACCAAAATCACCTGCACGATTTGTTCCTGCGGGATCGAGGAATGGGGCTGATTCTCAGCCCGGCGTTGGGGTATGCGCTTCAGGAACTGTGGGACGGCGAGGTGGACCACTCCACGTTCTGGAGACAGTTCGTCCTCCTGACGTCGGATAAGAACATCGATCCGATTGCCCGCATCCAGGTGGCGCGGATCGGCTGCGAATTGGTGGCTTCCATCACGGACGTATTCCAACTTCTATTGCAGCTCCGCGCTTCTTCTGCGGCACGCGAGATCTTCTCGTCTGTGACCGGTGCGCTCTCCATTCTCCTCGAGGACGCTCCGCATCTCGTCAGGGTCCCTGCCTGGATCTGTGTCGTCGAAGAACTCAGCAAAGACGAACGGTTCAGCGGCAATATCGGCTTCCTCGTGGACCGCTTCCTAAAGCTGCCCCTGAACTCCTCATGCTTCAAGCTGCTCGGCTCTGCAGCACGAAATCTGCTTGAGCGAGGCCTTGCATCATGAGTGATGGCATGAACAATTTGGCCCGATTTAGCATTGGCTACGTTGCTCGAAGCTTTTCCTCTGACCCAGCCGCCAGCCGGGCTCTCTTGGAAAAGATCTTCGATCCGCAACGTATGGACAGGTACGCTCACACTGAGGTTCCTGCGCTGGCCCACGAGATAGCGAATATTGCTCCCTCCGATCCCGGGTTCGCTCTTTCGATCTATCGCCATGTCTTCGGATATCACGTCGACTCGCAACGCGAGACGCGCATGTCCGACAGCCACATCCTCCCGATGACGTCGAACGCATCCCAGGACTACGATCTCGGACGATACAGCCTCGCACAGTATTTTCCCACTCTGCTCAAGGAGCATCCCGTAACTGCCACGGAAGCAGTCATGGCAGTCGTTGAGGGAGATGTAGTTGTTCGTGGCCGCATCTCCGGAGTGCCTGTGGATCATATCGTCAGCGTTGCAGGCAAGCATCTTTTGCTGCGAGAGGATAGGAGTGCCATCTGGGCCTGGGATAGGAAAAGTACCCACCCCGAAAGCACGGAGATAATCCTTGGGCACTTCGTCGAATATCTCCGGAACGTCAGTGCCCGCGAGGCTGAGCCGGTGCTTGCCAAGCTGTTTGAGAAGAACCGCCTAGCCCTTTTATGGGCGCGCCTGCTGATGGTTGGCGCGGAACGTCCGGGGGTGTTCGGCGACAGTCTCTGGGGGCTCGCAACAAACGAACAGGTGATGCTTTCCGCAAACGTAGGCAGTGACGCCATCGATGCCGTAGCTGCCTTCTACCCCTCGCGAAGTATGGAAGAGCGTCGCGCGTTTGAGCTTGCAGCGTTTAGCTTCGGCGCCGACGATGCAGTCCATCAGTCGGTACAAAAACGATGGCTCGCGACGTTATTTCAAACCATCGGGGCCGAGCCATTAGTGACCGCGGAAGCGCGTGCCTTCTTGGCGACCGAGGAAGGCTCCGAGCCTAGTCCTAACACACGATTCGATATCGTTTCGAGCACGATGGAAGTGACGCAGCGGGAGATCCTAATGGAGGCCGGCGTCGATCTGGACCTGCATGCCAACAACCAACTGCTCTCATTGGCTGAGGAAGTCAAGACGAAGGTCGGCTTCGTTCATGGTGGCGAAGCTTCGATCGAGAATATCCCCGAAGCCCTCGAACAACTGAGACTACTGAACGCGGCCATTGAGGACGCAAAGGCGAACAACGCCGACAACGATGTACTGTGTGCAGCCGAAGAGATCGCTGGAGATCTATGCACGGCCGTCTTCGGAACTGTAGCCCGGAGAGGCCTCTCTCTATCCGACGACAATCTCGCTACGCTCGAGAAGATTGCCGTCGGTCTCTCCCTTTCACAACACGAACGCTACGGCATGGCGCCGAGAGCAGGCGTCGTTCCTGCGCTGTTCTCTCTTTGCCAGCATACTGCGACCATCGCCGAGCCGTTACAGCGGTTGGAAGCCTTGGCAACCGACCCAAATCCCGCTGTGCGCCATGCTGTCGTCCGGAATCTTGTAACGCTGAACCAGTTTGCTCCGAAAAAGATGTGGGAGATTGCTGACAAGTTTGTTGCCCTGGAACGGGATGCTGCGGTCATGCAGGGTTTCGCCGCCGCTTTTCTCGGCAAGACCCGCTTTCTCGATACCGCGCGCAGCGAAGAGATGCTGCTCGCCATCCATCGCAAATTCCCATTCTCATCGCATAGTGCCGATGGAGCTCGACCTAATCCTCTGGACGAAACAATCGCGTATCTGTTTGCACTGCTCTACGTGTGGCACGACTGCCAAGATTCCGGGCAAGAGTTCTTTCGCTGGGCCTCCCATCCTCTTCTTCACGAAGAGCAGATTCGTTCCGGTCTGTGGATGGTGCGTGAGGCCGCATGCGCAGGCTACGATGCCGATAAGTTGGAGACGCGAGAGCCTCGGGGACGACTCCAAAGGGTCATCACCACTATCGTGGATCGGACGGTGGAGGAGCTGGAGGCACATTTCCGACTGGATCATGCTGCTCAGAAAGCCAGGCATGAGGAGGCGCTCACATATGCCAAGTGTCTTGGATATGCGTGCTCGTCTTACTACTACGGCTCCGGTGCCTTTCTCGAAAGGGGCGGAGAGCACATCTCCCTCATTGAATCGGACGACGGAAAAGCACGATTCCTCGCAGACACGGAGGCGACGCTCAGGCGAATCGGCGATATCGCGGTCCCGCACATCATGTATGAGCTGGTTCAGTTGTTGGACTTTCTCTTGGCTGGCAACCCGGAAGTCTGCTTTGACCTTTTTGCGCATGCGTTGACCACGAGCGGACGTAAGCAAGGTTTCCAGCTCGAGTCTCTGGGTGTAGATGTGCTTGTGCGTGTGGTGGGCCGCTGCCTTGCGGACTACGAATATATCTTCCGCGACGAAGGTAGAAGAAAATTTCTCATCGAATGTCTCGACATCTTTGTTGAGGCAGGTTGGCCAGCCGCCTTACGTCTCTTATACAGACTGCCGGATGCTCTTCGATGATGCGCCACACCAATACACATCGGTCGTCTGACCTCCAACCCGCGATTAGTACCGAGACGCACATGTCGCCAGGAACGATTCTCGGTTAATGCCAATCGCAAGCCGCTGAGAGAACACTCCAAGTGCGACCAAGGGCTCCACGATCTTCCGGATCGTGGACCAACCCGGGTCTACCCGGAGCTACCAGTTGCTTCAGAGCAAGCGCACCTCCTTGGTAGTATTCTTCCCGCCAAGAATCAGCCTGTACCAGCGGTCCGTTATCTGCCGTCTGCGAAATCTGCACATGAACCTTCGGCGATCATTTATTCGCGCAACAGAACGAATAGCATCGTCGCGAAAGCCAGAATTCCTTTACGCGTCATGACCCTCCCCAAGATACTTTGCAATGCCTCAACGTTCCGCCGCGATGCTTCCCGGATATCAACGTTGATCAAGAAAGTCTTGGACTCTTGTGGAAAATGCGGCCATTCTCTGGAAATCGGAGGTGTTTATGGCGCGCTCTCTCCCACGATTCACTCCTCGTCCGGTCGATCGGAATCCGTTTTCGATCACGGAATTTGAGCCATTACTCGACAGCTCGCAAGCCGCGGCTCTATTACGAATTCATCCGAAGACATTGCAGAAGATGGCGCGCCGTGGCGAGATTCACGGAACCCACGTCGGCAAGCTCTGGCGATTCCGTGCCTCTGACCTGAATGACTGGCTCTACCACCAAGAGCGGGCCAGCTGACAGCCTCTCAAAAGTCCCACGCATAACGCTTAAGGTCTACCAATCCAACGAGCGGACCGGTATCTTGGGATCAGCCATCCGTGCCTCTCAACGCAGAAGGAGAAGCGCATTGAGAAGGACACGTTATCAGGACGGAAGTTTAAGGCTTAGAGACCGCTCGGGTGAAAAAAGCTGGGAGTACCGATGGTACGAAGTGCAAATCGACGGATCACGTCGCCGTCGAAGTACAAATCTTGGACCTCTTCGCGAATACCCGACGGAAGCGGCGGCCCTCAAAGCCGTCTCGGCTCTCCGAGCAAACATCAACATCGAAACCCCTCGTGCTCAGATCAAGGCGATCAGTTTCGGCACCCTTGTCGAACACTACCGCTTGAAGGAAATGAGCGAGGGCTCCGGTAAGACCTTTGCGACTCGCGAGACGTACGAAGGCTATCTCCGAAAATGGATTCTTCCACGGTGGGATTCGTATCGTCTCCGGGATTTGAAATCAGTAGCGGTTGAGGAGTGGCTCAAGTCGCTTTCGCTAACCAACGGAAGCCGGGCCAAGATTCGCAATTTGATGCATGGGATTTTCAATCACGCGGTCCGATGGGAATGGCACGATCAGAATCCCATCACGAGAGTGCGGCAAAGCGCGAAGCGCTCCCGCATTCCCGTAATTTTGAGCATCGCGCAGATCCAGGCACTGCTGGAACAGCTGCGAGAGCCAGTCAGAACAATGGTTCTCGTGGATGTTTCAACGGGATTGCGGATTGGGGAACTCCTCGCATTGCAATGGCGCGACATCGATTTCGAGAACCTCGAAATCTCGGTGACACGCTCGATTTCATTGCAACACATCGGCGACTGCAAGACGGAAGCTTCACGCAAACCGATCCCGATGGATGCCGAACTCGCCGAAGCGCTTTGGCGATGGCGGCACAATAGCGGATATCCAAAGCTGGAGGACTGGATCTTCGCCAGTCCGGCCAAGGACGGGCAACAACCGTATTGGCCAGGCACTCTGTATCGGGCGCATCTTAAGCCTGCTGCAAAAGCCGCCGGCATTTCAGAGAAGATCGGTTGGCATACGTTCCGGCACACCTTTGCCACGCTGCTCAAGGCGAATGGCGAAGATATCAAAACGGTACAGGAGCTCTTACGGCACGCGAACATCTCGGTGACCATGAACGTTTATGCGCAAGGAGTGACAGAACTCAAGCGCCACGCGCATAGCCGAATCGTACGCATGGTCATCGGCGGGAAGTCAAAGGAACCGGAGGGAACGTCTTAATGGACGCTAACGGACGCCAATTTTTTCAGGTGGTTTTCGTTAAGTCTTTTATTTTGTTGGCGTCCCCGACGGGATTTGAACCCGTGTTATCGCCGTGAAAGGGCGGTGTCCTAGGCCGGGCTAGACGACGGGGACGTTTGCTTGGCCCGTAGCCTTCGGGCTGGCCGGAATCGACCAACTTCAACTCTAGCAACACGGTAACCACGTGTCAAAAGCCGAACCCGCCGCCTTCGCCAAGCTCCGCTCCGGCCCTCTTGCGTCTGCAATCGCGCCCGTCGCACGATAAACTGCAGATTCATGGCCCGCTACAAGTACCTCGATACCCTCGTCCTCATTTTCGTCGTTGTTCTGCTGGTTTCGAATCTGGTTGCTCAGAAAGTCTGCCGCCTCGGCCCCCTCACTATCAGCGGCGCCGAATTGCTCTTTCCTATTACCTATATTTTTGGCGACGTATTCACCGAAGTGTATGGCTACCAGGCGTCGCGGCGCGCCATCTGGATCGGCTTTTTCGCCTCGGCCCTGCTCAGCGCCGCCGGGGCCATGGCCGTCGCCCTGCCGGCCGACCCCGGCTGGCATAACCAAGAGGCTTTCGAGACGGTCTTCGGCCTGGTGCCGCGCTTCGTCGCCGCCAGCCTCATCGCCTATTGGACCGGCGAGTTTGCCAACTCCTTTACCCTCGCCAAGCTCAAGATCCTCACCCGCGGCCGCTGGTTGTGGACACGTACCCTCGGATCCACCATCGTCGGCCAGGCGTTCGACACCATTCTGGTCATGGTCATCTCCTTTGCCGGCACCGTCTCCGGGCATACGCTGATCCGGCTGGTGCTTTCGTCCTACCTGATCAAAGTGGTGTATGAGGCACTGGCGACGCCGCTCACCTATGCCGGCGTGGCGTGGCTGAAACGGCAGGAGGGCGTGGACCCCTTTGATACCCGAACCAACTTCAATCCCTTCGTGTTGCGTGGACTTCCCGTGGCGAATGAATTGAAGACCCGATGAATGCGCGAAATCCTGTCAAAATGTACCGACTTCCAATTCTGGAAAGGCAGCTCGATAGATCCGCTGGTCTAGTGTGAGCAGGCGCAACCGGTGAACGGATGCGTGGCGCCGATCAGGAAATCGGCCAGGATCCGGCGGGATAATTCCGTCTTCCTTGCATTCCGCCGCGATGCATAGCCCTGGAAACCAGCGGAGAAGAGGGATCTGCAGTTTACGTTGATGGAGAAACGGAACCCGGTGGCGATTTTAAAGTGTGGGAACTTCGTTTCGCATCGAGGGAGGCTATGCTAATCCTACAGATGCCCGTTCAAGACATAACACCTACACCCGAATCCATGCGCTATATCGAGGTCGCAGAGCCGGGCGGACCGGAGGTGCTACGGCTGGCTACCGCGCCGGTTCCCCGGCCCGGTGCGGGAGAAGTGCTCGTCCGAGTCGAGGCGGCGGGAATCAACCGTGCTGATTTGCTCCAGCGGCAGGGGCACTATCCACCGCCGCCCGGGGCTTCGCCCATTCTGGGAATGGAAATCTCCGGGCGCATTGCCGAGTTGGGCACAGACACCACCGGGCGCTGGCAGGTTGGCGATCCAGTCTGCGCCCTGCTTGCAGGCGGGGGCTATGCCCATTATTGCGTGTCGCCCGAAGGCCAGTGCATGGCGGTACCAGCCGGCACTTCGCTACGCGACGCGGCCGCCATTCCGGAAGCAGCCATTACCGTGTGGGCCAATCTGTTCGAGCCGCAACGGCTCTTTGCCGGCAACCTCTTCCTGGTGCAAGGCGGCTCCAGCGCGATTGGCACTTTCGCTATCCAAATCGCCCACGCCTTTGGCGCCCGGGTCGCCACCACTGCCGGCACAGACGAAAAATGCAAATTTTGCCTCAGCCTAGGCGCCGATGTCGCGATCAACTACCGCACCCAGGACTGGGCCGCTGAGCTAGCACGCTGGTCCGAGCCCCACGGCATTGATTGCATCCTCGACATGATTGGAGGCGATTACTTCGCCAAGCATGTCAGTCTCCTCGCCACCGGGGGCCGGCTGGTGCACATCGCCTTCTCACACGGCAACCTGGTAACGATCGATTTGCGCACCTTGATGGTCAAGCGGCTGGTGATCACCGGGTCCACGCTACGCCCGCGCACGGTCGCGGAGAAGTCCTCGCTGGCGCGCGCCGTGGAGCAGCAGGTCTGGCCACTGTTCACAAGCGGACAGTTGCGGCCGGTCGTCGATAGTGCCTTCCCCATGGAACGTGCCGCCGATGCCCACCGGCTGATGGAATCGGGCCGGCACACGGGGAAGATCATTCTCAAAATGGACTAGGAAGACTCCCCCTGCTGGGACACGATAAAATTTCTGAAGCAACCTTCGCGCCAGTCTCATCGAATGGGGCACTACAGAGCAAGCAACTTGCTTTTGCATAGGGAGTAGACCACGCTGGTTTTTGCCGGCGGATGCGCTGGTTCGTATCAACCTGAAGCGTTTCTGGCCAGCGAGGCCGGCACAGCTGCAGAATTCTTACCTGTGAGGGTTTACGTTTTGACAAGGCTTCCCTTCTGGACCAGATCGTGTCTGCCCCTGATGCTGCTGCTGCTTTCCGCCTGCGCTAAGCAAGCGGCGCCCGCGCCGGCGGCGCAAGCGCTGCCGGTGCAAACCGAGACCATCGCGGCCGCGGCTGTCCCGCAATACGACGAATATGTCTCCACCATCAAATCGCGGCGCTCGGCCACTATCAGTCCCCAGGTCGACGGCAACCTGGTGAAAATCTACGTCCGCTCCGGCGATCGCGTGCGGGCCGGCCAGCTGTTGATGGAAATCGACCCAGCCAAGCAGGAGGCGACAGTTTCCTCCTCACGCGCCACCGAACAGCAAAAGCTCGCCGTTTTCGAGTACAACCAGATTGAAGTGGAGCGGCAACGCAAGCTGTTCGAGCAGGGCGTCACCAGCCGCGATGCTTTCGACCAGGCAGAACAGGCTTACAAGAACTCCGAGGCGGATTACCATTCCGCCGTCGCGACTACCCAGAGCCAGCAGAAGCAGCTCGGCTACTATCACATCGCGGCTCCCTTCGACGGCATCGTGGGCGATGTTCCGGTCCACCTGGGCGACTATGTCTCGGCTACCACCGTGCTCACCACGGTGGATGAAAACCGCGATCTGGAAGCCTACATCTTCATTCCCACGGAACGGGTCACGCAGATCCGCAAAGGCCTGCCGGTGGTGATTCTCGACAACCAGGAAAATGTGCTGGAACACACCGCGATCGACTTTATCTCCCCCCAGGTAGACAACGGACTGCAGGGCATCCTGGCCAAAGCTCCCGTCCACGCCGATCTGGGCAAGTTGCGTAACCTGCAACAGATCAAGGCGCGGGTAGTGTGGACAACATCGTCCATCCCGGTTGTGCCAGTGTTGGCGGTTATCCGGCTGGGCGGCCAGACCTTTGTTTACGTCGCTACCAATCAGGATGGAAAGTATGTTGCCAGGCAGCGGCCCATCACTGTCGGCGACACTGTGGGCAATGACTACGCGGTTCTGGGCGGACTCAAAAACGGGGAAAAGGTCATCGTGTCGGGCACGCAGTTCCTGATCGATGGCGCCCCAGTACAGCCGTTGGGCTAAGCATCAAGTAACAGCCTCTGAGCTTCGTAAGCCGCTGCACCCCGCCATGAAGGATTAGGCCGGTGAAAACGGTCTAAGGCGGCGCAAACAAAAGGGAGCGTTCTCGTGGTTGATTTCTTTATCCACCGGCCGGTATTCGCAACAGTCTGCGCCTTGCTGATCATTCTTGCCGGAGCAGTCTGCATCCCCACGCTACCCATCTCCTTATATCCAACATTGGCGCCGCCGCAGGTAACGGTCACCAGCAACTATGTGGGAGCGAACGCGCAGACGGTCGAGTCCGCCGTGACCATCCCGCTGGAACAACAGATTAATGGTGTGCAGGGCATGCGCTACATCTCCTCCACCAGTTCCAATGACGGAACCAGCGCCATTGTTACTACCTTCCAAACGGGTTACAGCCAGGATATCGCCGCAGTGGACGTACAGAATCGCGTCTCGGCCGCTACCGGGCGCCTCCCGGCGGCGGTGAATAACACCGGCATCACGATCACAAAAACCAACAGTAATTTCGTATTCGCGGCTGCTTTTTACTCTCCAGATAGCCGCTATTCCGATCTTTTTATCAGCAACTACCTCGACGTGTATGTAAAGGACGCGCTCAAGCGTATCCCCGGTGTAGGCGATGTGGTGATCTTCGGGGAGCGCCGTTACGCCATGCGTCTATGGCTCGATCCAGCGCGCCTGGCGGCTCGCAGCCTGACCAGCGCCGACGTAACCAGTGCGCTGGCAGAGCAGAACGTTGAGATACCGGCCGGCCAGGTGGGCCAGCCGCCTTCCGATGAGAAGCAGAATTACCAGATCCCCGTGCGCGTTATCGGGAGGCTTTCCGAGCCGTCAGAGTTTGACAACCTGATTATCAAGAACACTCCCGCCGGCATCGTCCAGTTGAAGGATGTTGGCTACGCCGAGTTAGGCGCGGAGACCTATTCCACTGACCTCAACTATAACGGCGCCGACGCGGTAGGTGTGGGCGTGCAGCAGCTCAGTAATGCCAATGCGCTGGCGGTTGACCGGGCAGCCAAGGCGGCGTTGGACGACCTGGCTAAATCATTTCCTCCAGGCATGAAATACGAGGTGCCTTTCGATACCACCACGGTTATTGGCGATTCCATTCGCGAAGTGGTAGGCACCCTGGGCGAAGCCGTCATCATCGTCATTATCGTCATCTTTCTCTTTTTGCTCGACTGGCGTGCGACGATCATCCCCGCCATCACCATCCCGGTCTCTCTGATCGGAACATTTGCGTTCATCAAGATTTTCGACTTTTCGATTAATTCGTTGACCATGTTCGGCATCACGCTGGCCACCGGCCTGGTGGTGGATGACGCCATCGTGGTGATCGAGAACGTGCAACGTCATATCAACGAGGACCACACCGATCCGCGCACGGCCACCTCCATCGCTATGGCTGAGGTTACCAGTGCGGTCATTGCTACTTCGCTGGTGCTCATTTCTGTATTCGTACCGGTCTCGTTCTTTCCCGGCACCACCGGCATTCTCTACAAGCAGTTCTCCCTGACCATCGCTTTTTCCATAGCCATCTCAGCCTTTAACGCGCTGACCTTGTCTCCGGCGCTGGCGGCTATCTTCCTGCGGGGCGAGAAGCATAAACGTGGTCTGCTGGGAATGATCGACCACGCGATTGTTTCCAGCACGGTCCTTTACGGTAAAGCGATTAGGCAGGTATTGCGCTTGCGCTATGTGGTGCTGGTGCTCTTTGCCTGCGGCCTGGCCGCGACAGTCTATCTTTACCAGCACACGCCGACGGCCTTCTTGCCAACGGAAGACCAGAATTATCTCATTTGCGTTGTGCAGACTCCGCCCGGAGCCTCGCTCACTTACACCTCTGACGTCGCGCAAAAGGCAGTAGACATCATCCGCAAAGACGATGACGTCTACGGGACCTTTGCCGTCATGGGATTTAGTCTCAGCGGCGGTAGCTCATCGAACTATGGACTGATCTTTGTTCCGCTCAAGTCCGTCGACCTGCGTAAGAAAAAGGGCGCGGGGCATTCGGCCGCGGAAATCTATGCCTACCTGGCGCCGAAGTTGTTCGGTGTACCGGGGGGCATTGTGGCTATTTTTGAACCCCCCGCGATTCAGGGCCTGGGTAACTTCGGCGGATTCGCCTTCGAACTGCAGGATCTGGGCCGCAATACGCTGCAGGATCTGGATCGCGTCGCTCATCAGATCGTGGGCGCGAGCCGTCAAGACAATAAACTGGTCGGCCTGTACACCAGTTACACGGCAACCGATCCTCAGCTGCTGATCACCATCAATCGCGTGAAGGCGGAAGCCCTGGGGGTGCCGATAAGCCAGATCAATTCCGCACTGAACGTGTACATGGGATCGGCCTACGTCAACGATTTCAATTACAACAACCGGTCTTATCGGGTTTACGTGCAGGCCAAACAATCCGCTCGTATGACCCCAGGGGATCTGCGAAAGTTCTATGTGCGCTCCAACACGGGGCAAATGGTGACGCTCGACAACCTGGTGACGATCGCGCAGCAATCGGGGCCGCAGGTCATTAGCCACTACAATCTCTTCCGCTCAGCGGAGATCGATGGCTCTGCCGCTCCCGGCTACAGCACGGGAGAAGGCCTGGCCAACATGGAGGCTTTGGCCAAGAAGAATATGATCCAGGGCATGATGTACTCCTGGACCGGGCTGTCGCTCGAGGAAATCGAGGCTGGCGGCAAGGCTGTGCTGATCTTCGGCCTCGGACTGCTGGTGGTTTACCTTACGCTCTCCGCGCAGTATGAGAGCTTTGCTCTTCCCTTCATCATCCTGCTGGCTGTACCCATGGCGGTGCTGGGAGCATTGGGCCTGGTGACCCTGCGCGGGATGGCCAATGACGTCTATTGCCAGATCGGGCTAGTGATGTTGATCGGGCTGTCGGCGAAGAACTCCATCCTCATCGTTGAGTTTGCGGAGCAGATCCGCGGACACGGCAAGTCGATTTTGGAAGCGGCGATTGAGGCGGCCGAGCTCCGTCTGCGGCCGATCCTGATGACGTCGTTTGCCTTCATCCTCGGCGTGTTGCCGCTCTACTTTGCGACTGGCGCCGGAGCCCTGGGGCGGCGGTCTGTAGGCACCACGGTGGTCGGCGGTATGTTGGTCTCGACCATTCTGAACCTGATCTTTATTCCGGTGCTTTATGTAATTGTGAAGTCAGGATTGGAGCTCTTCAGCCGTAAGTCAACTCGGACCCCCGCGGAGACTACTGCTGCGAAGCTGTAGTGGTTTCTGCGTGAGAACCGCTCTCTCCAATTGAGTCCCGGAGGGACGGCTGAGAGATCCTCCCAAATTCGTGGTGGGAGCCCCCGCATTCATGCGGGGGAGCTCGGCTTTCAAGCCGAGCGGCTCGCGTAGGACTATTTTCCTCCGGCTTTAGCCGCGGGTTTTTGGTTGGAATTGCTGCGGGACTGGATCGACTTCCGCTTTTAATTGCGCCGAGGAGTACGGATACTCCTCAGGATGTTCCACGAGCCCTGCCTTGACAGGGTTCATCCAGAGATATTCGACGTGTTTTGCGTACTCGTCTGCGTCTCTGATCCTGTGCTCGTTGTAACCCTTTTGCCATATTTCACCATTGAAGATCATCTCCCTTCTCGGACGGTAGGAGAATCCACCTTTGATGAGCTGCATCGCTTTCTCAAGCGATACGAGCGGAGCCGGTGTAAGGATCAGATGAACGTGATTTCTCATGAAGACAAACTCGTGAACTTGAAACCTCTGCCTGGTCCGATTTTCACGAATGACGTCCAGTAGCAAATCGCAGAGAGGATTGGACTGCAATATGAATCTTCTCTCCCACGTCGCAAAGGAAGTGAAGAAAGTGCGAGTTTCTTGGGGTGCAGGCAACATTCCAGAGCCGACGTTATCACACCGGCCAAGGAAAGCCGGGGCTAAAGCCCGATTGTTCGAAATGCGACTCTTTACGCGACGCTGAAGCATCGCTCCCCCCTGCTGAAGCAGGGGGCTCCCACCGGCAACCCGGTTTCGTTTGCCCAGCGTTCTCTTCGGCGGTTCTCTCGCGCAGGGACTCATGAGACCAGCGCTAAAGCGTTCCTCCCCCCGCATAAATGCGGGGGCTCCCACCAGCAATTTGGACAAGTACGGCTGAAAATAGGCCTCGCGCGGACTCTAAAACCCTCATAGCCGCAGCGCTCTAAGGCGCCTGGGAGGCCAGGTAGCCGGTGATGGCTACAATGTCGGCGATGCTAAGTTTGGCTACTACACCTTTCATCATGGGCGCCATTGCCCCGTTCCGGGTACCAATCTGGAAGTCGATCATCTGACGGGTCATCTGGCTGGGAGAGCGGCCGGCGATGGAAGGAATGTTTCCCGTGCCCTTTAGATTCGGACCATGGCACATGGTGCACGCCATCGTTTTTCCATTGTCACCCGTGGTCACCAGAAGCTTGCCCTTTTCCAGGCTTCCCTTCGGCACGTAGGCGATGAAGCCCGAGGTGGGATCGCGAAGTTCAGTCCGCTCCAGATTTTCCGAGACCTCGATCACACGATCGCCGATCGGCTCGCTTCCACCCCCGTCGATCACCACCATCATGCCTCCCTCCGGCTTGGTCTTCGGCACCTGGTCTACTTCGACGACGCGAATCCAGGGCTTCAAGGGGATCGAGGAAAAATAAGCGGCGGCCGCTTTGACATCGTCGTCGCTGGTCGACTTGGCCAACGACACCATGTGGGTCACGGAAAGCATCTCCGGATCCGAGGCTTTGCGTAATCCATTCTTGAAATCGGCCATCTGCTCAATGATGTACGCCGCGGGCAGGCCGGCCACGCTGGCGTTCTCCGGGCGACCTTGCCCATTCGGCAGGTGGCAGTGACCGCAAGAGTACACATCCGGTTTGCGTCCGTGAGCGACCACTTCGGGCATCGGCGGGTGGCCATCCGGATACCAGTCGGGAACGACGAAGATGTCGTTGATCTCCGCCCTGGTGTAGCTCGCCTTGCTGCCGGGGAGATGTTCCACCTCGGTACCTTTGACGGGGGAGGAAGAAAAGTGACCCGGGTAGGCCCAGATCGGCAGTTTTTCCGGTTGCTGCGCAGTAGTCGCCGTGGCCGCCAGCACGAGCGCGGCCACACCAAGGTATCCATGTCTCATCGTTGAGGCAGAATAGCAACTATCTCACCGCAACGCCAACCGGTCGTTCCGACTTGCAGATTCCAGCGCCTGGCGGAGCTGTTGGTTCCTGGTAAGCAGTTCGGCAACCAGCCGCTGCAGTCGGGCGTTCTCAATCTCCAGTTCCGACGCCCTTAGGTTTGGTTCAATATATGCAGTTTTCATGCGGCCTCAAATCTTCTGCTCCTCCGGTTGGAATGTCCGACGACCGAAGCATCCGCGCATGCCCCGGCTGAATTTTTCGCGCTCCTCGGGAGACATCTTCTCCCATCGTTCTCCCATGCGGCGTCGCCAATGCATGTTTCCTCTCCCGCGGAAACCTCCGCCAAAAAGGATCTTGCTCAGCACCAGCAGGCCAACCGCCTGCCAGAAGGTGATGGCGTGCCACCCGAAGATGGAGGGCATGAGCCCATTCCACAAGCCCTTCACGACAAATCCGAATACTGTAACTGCTACAGCAACAATTGCGGCAATCTTGACCGCTCTAAAAAACCATCTTGCCCTCATCCTGTCCCTCATTTCCTTCAATTCTTTACAAACTCGTCATAAATCAACTGCAGCCTCTGGCGCAGATAGAGCACGGCATACCGCTTCCGCGATAACAAGGTGTTCACACTCACTCCGCTTTCAGCCGCCAGCTCTTTGAAGCTGTAACCTTCCAGCTCGTGCTTGATAAAGATCGAGCGTTGTTCTTCCGGTAACTCATCCAACGCCTCGTCCAGCTCGTCAAGCAGAACTCGACTGGCATAGGCCGCCTCCGGGCCGCTCTCCAGCGAAGGAAGCAGATCGCCCAGCGAGACGGTATCGTCATCCTCATCGGCGTCGCTCAGCGACTGGAGCTTTTTACCGCGAAAGCGATCGATAATCCGATTCTTCGCCACGCGAAACAACCACGCGCTGACCTGCTCTATCGGCTTCAACAGGCGGTAGGCTTCGACCAGTTCGCTGAAAACATCCTGAAGAATGTCCTCGGTGGCGTCGCGATCCAGCACCTGCTTGCGAATGTAATTGCGAAGGCGCGATCCATCTTTCTCCATCGCCTGCGCGATGAGCTGGTCCTGCTCGATGGTTATCTCATCCAGACTCGCCATTCCATCCGCCTACTTATGAAGACGGGGATCAGGGGGAAATATTGTAGGAAGGCGGAGAAAACTTCGCATAACGCAGAAGGGCTCCGCCAGGCGGCGGAGCCCTTCTTTTCCGTCAGGATGGAACCTAGACGTTGAAGGAGGAACCGCAACCGCAGGTACTCTTCACTGCAGGGTTATCGAATTTAAATCCAGCCGCTTCCAGGGTTTCCACGTAATCGACCACACAGCCGTTCAAGTACATCAGCGAGGTGGCATCGACAAAGACCTTCAGATCGTCGAACTTGAAGACCTTGTCCATCATGCCCGCCTGGTTCTCAAACGACATCGAATACTGGAACCCGGAGCAACCGCCGCCCACCACGCCAATGCGCAGACCGGCCGGCAATGGATCCTGGGTCGCCATGATTTCATGGACCTTAGCCACCGCCTGCGGCGAAAGCGTCAGGGGCATGGATACGGGATTAAGGTTGGTTACTGGTTCAGCGACGCTTGACATTATGATGATCTCCCTGTGCAGCCTGCAGTTTCTAGTTTAGACCGGATGCCGGGTGAGGACAAGCCGGATTTACCCACAACAAATAGATGCGTTCGCGGCCTCTAAGACTCTGCTAGTGGACGGTAACCTTGGGCGCGATCTCCTCAAACTGATGCTCGGTCAGCACCCCGCCGTTCACCAGGTCATGGGTGGATTTGTAAGGCCGGTTTTGTATGATCTGCCTTGCTTTGACCACGGAGATCCCCGGTAAGGAGGTCAAATCAGCCTCTGACGCGCTATTCAGGTCGACCCGTGTGCTATCCGCGGCTGTTTTGGTGTTTAAACCCTGCTTGACGCCTGCAGCGACATCGTTCACTGTCTGCTCGGCGTTTGCTGCGGCCACCCGGGCCTGAGCAAGAGCGTCTTTCGACACCTGTTTAGCATTTTCCGTCGCCTGGGCGGCCTGCTCCTGCAGGTGCTGGTCCGAGGGAGGCGGGTTGTTGCAGCCGGCCATAAAGGCCAATCCAACGATTGTTGATATTGCCAAAACACGCTGTTTCCCTGGAGTGTTCATTTTTTCTTGCTCCTCAATTGCTTACAGTCTGAGAGGGTTCCAAAGTGGACCGAGTTGCCGGGAATCGACACTGTAAACGAGAAATTTCTGGGCAATCGACCCTTTCCGGGTCTATATTTCTTAGCCGTAAGCCCCTCCTACCATCCGAGCCCACCAATTTTATGGACCCGCTCGGTATCTGGGACTGAGAACACTCGGGAGGTAATTATGCATTTTATTCCAGTGTTGTGGATAGCCTGGGGAGTATTCGCGGCCATTCTGCTAAGTCTGCTGCTTTATCGGGGAACGATCACCCGTTATGAAGACGACCAGCTGTTTCTGGACGATATTTCCGAGCGCCAGCACAAGGAAAACGATGCGATCCTGCACAAGTTGGCAAAGATCCAACCCTTTTTGAGGGTTTTTACCGGGGTCACCAGCATTTTGACCGCGGCCATCATTGGGATCTACGCCTGGGACGCTATTAAGACCTTCTACATGTAGAAGGCGGGGCCGGCGAGTCGTGTGATTCAGGCGGTGGGGAGAGTGTTCATTCCACTTGCTTGAGGGTACCTTTGGCTGTAACCTCGATCTCCACCTGCTTGCTGACTTTGAGCATGAACTTGCTGGGATTTTTCATTCCCCAAGCCACATAGGGAACCGTAAAGTGCGTGGTTGCCGTGACCACGCCTGCGGCCACCTGCACCTTCAGCGGCAACTCCAGGGGATGATCTGCTCCGTGGATGTTGAACGTGCCCACCCCCACCAGATCTTGCGTCGCGTTTCCCGCTTCGAATGCGCCCTTGATCTGGCTCGGATGGAAGAAGATGGCTGGGTAGCGATTGCTTTCCAGCACCTCATCCTGCATGCGCTTGTCGCGGGTCGCGTTTCCGCTCTCCCCGTGGTTGCGTCGACCAGAATCTCCCCCTCAGCCACGCCGGTTGCGGGATTAAAGAACAACTCCCCGCTCTTCAGCTTGAAGGTGCCGTGGGTGGTATGCAGGCCGCCACCCAGCGTCCAGTGAATCTCAGTCTGTGCCGGATCGAGCTCTACCTTCAGACCCTGGTTCTGGCCGTGGTTTTGCGCGTAGGCAAGCGGTGCACTCAGAACGATCAGAGTTGCAAGTATCCAAAAGACTGCAATGCCACGCTTAAATCCCATACGCCTAGGCCGCCTTCCGGGCAGGTACATCCCAAAACAGAAAATCTCTTAGAGTGCGCTCGCCGAGATGCAAGGCCAGCAGGTGAGCAAACAGTTGCGGCCGGGCTGAGAATAAGCGCATGGCGCGCTCCCGCAGCCAGGGCCGCGCATCCATGCTGAGCATGGCCCTGGACATGTGATGCGGCATCCGCAGAATAGCTGGATGACCGGCTTCATAGATGGCTAAGTTATCGACTGCGATCGCTTCGGCCAGCAGCCGAGCTTGGCGGAAGGAGAGCGCGATGCCCTCTCCGGTGATGGCGTCGGCGGAGCCCGAAGCGTCTCCCGTAAGCGCCACATTGCCGGCGACCACATGGCGCAGCTTGCGGGTGGTGGTCAGCGCCCCGCGCATCTTGCTCAGCTCCGCAGCCCCCTCGAGATGCGCCCGCAGCGCCGGCAGGCTGGCCAGGACCGCCTCCATTCTGGTCGCCGGTGAGCGGGCGACGGTGGCCACGCAGATTTCCTCCGGACCGACGGGGGTAATGTACGCTTGGCCCAAACCGCCCCAGTGCACTTCCACCATGCGGCTCCAGGGCCTTACGCGGTAATGGCAGCGGGCGCCGAAGCGGCGGCTGATGATGTTTCCCTGGCCCAAGCCGATCGACTGGCGCACGCGGGAGGACTGGCCATCGGCGCCAATGGCGTAGCGGTAGGAGCAGGGCTCGCCATCCAGGGTCCAAGGCTGGTTTTGGGTAGCCCAAATCCGGCGGCCCCAGGCCATTCTCACATCCAGCTGCCGGCAGCGCTCCACCAGAAGCGAATGGAGTTGCAAGCGGCGGATCCCCACACCAGTCCCGCGCTCGAAGTGGGCAGCGACGTAGTGGCGCCCGGATAGAAAAGCGATGCCGTCGAAGGGCGCGCCATCCTGGGCGGTTAGCTGGATGCCGAGAGCGGCCAGATCCTTCTGACCATCCGGCATCAGGCCCTCGCCACACGCTTTGTCTATCGGTGGGCAAAGGGCATCGGCGACCAGAACATCCAGGCCTTTTTGCCGCAGGGCGATGGCAGCTGCCAGGCCGGCGGGACCGCCGCCGGCAATCAGGGCATCACAACGGATCACTTCGGGCTCTCCTGTCCTACCATTCCAGCAGCAACATCTCCGAACAGAAACCCGGTCCCATGGCAGCCAGAACGCTGCGCGCTCCCGGCTGAGGCCGGCGATGGGTCATTACTTCATCCAGCACTACGAGCACCGAGGCCGAAGATAGGTTGCCCACGCGCTGCAATGCGTCCCACGAGAGTTGCAGTTCGCCGTTGCGCAGTCCCAGGGCGTCGGCCACTGCCTCCAGCACCTTGGGCCCGCCGGGATGCATGATCCAGGAGTCAACCTGGTCGCGGGTCATGTCATGCTGGGCCAGGAAGGCATCCACATCCCGTCCCAGGTTTTCCCTCACCACGGCCGGCACATCCGGAGAAAGCACCACCTGAAATCCCTTCTCGGAGATTTTCCAACCCATGACCTCCTGCGTATCGGGATACAAGAAACGCGCAGTCCCCAGAATTTTCGCCCCCTTGAGCTTGACCTGGTCCCCCGCCACCAGCACTGCAACCGCGCCGTCTCCGAAGAGACCGGTGGCGATCAGGTTGGCGACGGTGAAGTCGTCCCGCTGCCAGGTAAGCGAACATAGCTCGACGGAGAGCAGCACCGCGACCTGGTCGGGATAGGCGCGCACGTAGTCGGCGGCGCGGGCCAAGCCTGCGGCCCCGGCTACGCAGCCCAATCCGAAGATAGGGTTGCGCTTGATTTGAGGGTTGAGCCGCATGCGGTTGACCAGGCGGGCATCGACCGAGGGGCTGGAGACTCCGGTTACAGAGACGAAAAAGAGAGCGCCGACCTGCTTGCGATCGATCCCTGCCTTGGTGAGCACGCAGTCGATCGCCTGTTCACCCAAGCGCTCGGCGGTTTCGATCCAGACATTGTTGGTTTTACCCCAGGTGTCGAGCGGAGGGTACTCCTGCAAGGGGAGGGTGAAGTATCTACCGGCAACTCCTGTCCGGGAATGCAGCCTTTCCAGCACCGCTGCATTTTCCAGGCCGTCTTCCCACTGGGTTTTTAGTGCCTCAACCACTTCCTCCTGCAGGAAGTAGTGCGGGGGAAAGGCGGTAGCCGTATTGATTATCTTCATGCGTTCTCGAAAGTATACGTGGACGAAAGTGCAGGGCTGCTTGATCGCTGCGAAGTGGTTTGATGGGGGGAAAGTAGGGTTTCCCGCAAAGAAGGCACGTCGAGTGCTGTGGTATCCCACTCAAGCCAAAACCCGGCTTGACCCGGCAGTTACGTTTGGGGAAGGGCGCACCGCAGATCCCTCCACTCCGCTACGCTCCGGTCGGGATGACAAATCTGTTTTGGTACTCGAACCCACCACCCCAAACAAATCTGTCATCCCGACCGGAGCGTAGCGGAGTGGAGGGATCTGCGGTTTTTATTCCACGGATTCGGGTTGATCCAAGGACGGTAGCAAAGCCCTGATGTGATCGACACAAGGCTCATCCCGCATCAGCACAGATTCAAAGGCGCGGCCTACCAACAGCAGCGTGGGAGCGGCCGAAGCAGGCCGGTGGGCCAATTCGCTCAGTCGCGAAGCTGTGTACCCGGCCTCAGGACGGGATGCATCCGTGACTGCCACGCAGGGCGTGGCTGCAGCAACACCGCTTCTTAGCAACGAAGCCGCCGCTTGCGTCAGATCTTGTCCCGGCATGTAGATCGCGAGCGTCGCATCTTCGGGCAGACTGCCGGGCCAAAGCTCAGGCTGGGGTACGTTGCGTGCGGCATGGTGCCCACTCAAAACAATTAATTTGGAAGAGATCCTGCGATCGGTGAGCGACGCCTCGAGAAAGGCCGCTGCTGAGGAGGCCGCGGTCACGCCGGGCACGACTTCAAAGGGCACTCCAGCCTCGCGCAGGGCGTCGATTTCCTCGGCGGCGCGGCCGAAGATCATGGGGTCTCCGGATTTTAGCCGGATGACCGCCAGCCCACTGCGCGCCGAAACGATCATCAAGTCATGGATAGCCGCCTGGGTGATCTTCTTCCGGCCGCAACGTTTGCCCACACTAATGATCAAGGCCTGCTTGCCCACCAGGTTCAGGATCGATTGCGGCACCAGGTCGTCATGCAATACCACACCGGCCTGAGCGAGCAGGCGCACGGCTTTGACGGTCAGCAAATCCGGGTCGCCAGGCCCGGCGCCCACCAGGTAGACCTTGCCTGCCTCCGCCTTGCTCACTGCGGCACCTCTGGCTTCAGCTCCGAGGCCGTAGCGGCTGCAAACGCCCGCGCAGGGCAAGAGGGCGCCCCACAAACCTCGCGATGGGCTAACTCATGCAACAGAGCTTTGCGTTCTGGCCCCGCGGGCATCGCTTGCAGAACTTCCCGGCGCAGTTGTCCCAGATCATCCAGCCACGTTCCCAGATCCGCCGGAAGTTGCGCGTCGATCTCGCGCCGCAAGCGCTGCGCCAACGCTGGACTCTGGCCCGCAGTCGAAATGGCGATCTGCAGATCACCCCGCTGCACGATCGAGCCGAAAAAGAAGTCGCACAGCGGCGGATCGTCGGCGGTGTTGCACAGAATGGAGCGGCGCGAAGCTTCTTCGAAGACGTCCTGATTGACCTGGCGATCGTTGGTCGCGGCAACGATCAGCTCGCAACCAGCGGCGTCCTCGGGCTCATAGCGGCGAGCCAGCCACTCGATCTCTCCCCTTGAGCTTAGCTGTTGTACGCGCGCAACCGCGTGGGGAGCGACCACCCGGATGGAAGCCCCGCAGCGTAGCAGGCTTTCCACCTTTTCCAGACCGATCAGGCCCGCGCCCACCACCAGGCATCGTTTCCCATCCAGCTTCAGGAACAAAGGAAAGAGACTCGCGCGATCACTCAACGTGTTTACCGCCGATCGGGGCAGGGTCTCTGGGTACGGGCTCAAGGATTGCGCCGGCAAGCTGCTCACGTAATTCCTCATCACTCGAGCGGGCAAAGTAAGCGCGAAGATTTTCGCCCGGCCGCCGCGCCTGTAAATAACCGCTCAACAGCCGCTCCAGGGCGTCCGGCACTTCCGTCGCCAGGCAGCGGTATCCCAGAGGCCTGGCGAGCTGCTGATGCAGCCCGACCGAGCCGCCCACACAAAAGTAGTACGCGTCTTCCAGTTTGCCTTCGTGCTTGAGCTTCTTACCTTCCATCCCGATGTCGGCAATCCAATGCTGCCCGCAGCTATTGGGGCAGCCGGTTACGTGCAGCTTGAGATGTTGGTCGAAGCCGGGAAGCCGGTCTTCGAGTTCGTCGACAATCCAACGCATAAAGCCCTTGGTTTCGGTGATGGCCAGTTTGCAGAACTCGCTGCCGGTGCAGGCAATGGCGCCTCTCCAAAACGAGGAGCCTTCCACCGGCAAGCCGATGGCCTGCAGTTCCCGAGCCAGCTCTTGTGCTTTGCCGGTGGGCACATTCACGACCACCAGATTTTGCATCACCGTGGTGCGCAACTGGCCATTGCCATAGCGGGTGGCCAAGCCGGCCACAGCGTTCAATTGCGCCGCGGTCATGCGCCCCCGCAATACGGAGAGGCCAACGTAGCAGAGGCCGTCCTGCTTCTGGCGGTGAATGCCAACGTGATCGCGATAGATATCGTCCGGCACCTCTTCCTCTACCGCCGGATCGAGTTGGTAGCCCAGGCGCCGGTTCAGCTCGGCGAGAAAAGTCTCGGCGGTCCAACCTTCGCGCAGAAAGAGATGCTTCATGCGCGCCCGGTCGCGGCTCTCCCGCAATCCCTGCTGATCGCGAAAGAGCTCGGTGATCTTGCGCACCACGGCAGCCGCCTGGTGTTGTTGCACGAAAGCATTCAGGCGCACGCCCAGGTGCGGATCGGCGGAGAGACCGCCGCCCACGCGCACAGAAAATCCCACCTCGCGCTCGCCGCCCTGGAACCGCACGGCCGGGGTCAGGCCAATGTCATTAATCTCCGGATAGGAGCACCACACGGAGCAGCCAGTGATCGAGACCTTGAATTTTCGCGGCAGGTTGTAAAGCTCCGGGTTGCCGTTCAGATCTCCGGCCGCAGCCAACGCGAAAGGGGATGCATCCAGAACTTCGTCCGCATCCAGACCGGCCAGTGGACAACCGGTCACATTGCGAACGACATCTCCGCAGGCGCCCTTAGGGGAGAGCCCGGCAGCGTCCAGCCGATCGATGATCCGGGGAAGACTTTCGATGGTCAGCCAATGCAGTTGGATGGCCTGGCGTACGGTGATGTCGACCAGGTCGCGGCCATGTTTGGCTGCGATATCCGCGATCACTTCGATCTGCTCCGAGCTAGCCACCCCGTTGGGCAGCGCAATACGCATCATGAAGTACTCGGTTGCTTTCCCTTCCCCGCCTTTGCCACCGAGTGCGCCGGCCCCGTCTCCCTGGGTATAGACACCCCACCATTTGAAATAAGCGGAGGCCCATTCCGGAAGCACCGATTCCCTGCCCGCGGCGGCGAAGGCACGGACCTCGTCCATTGCCTCCCATGGGTTCTTTTCCCGTTTAAGCCGCTCCATGCGCTGGGCTTTTGTTTCCTTAACCTCGGCCATCGATACCTTCTTCCAGAAGCAGAATAGAAAAACGAGCTGAAAACGAAAAAACCCGCGTGTCGCTGGTTGCCGACACCCGGGTTTCCGAAGATGCTGATTCGATTGAATGCTCTAGGACGGAACCGTGCGGCGGCGCAATGAGGTCACGCAACAACAAGCGCTACGGCGACAGTGCAGAGACATGATTTAACCCTAATCCCGCTGGGGGCTCAAGTCAATACACCCCCGGTTCCTTCAATCAATAGCGCTGCTTACCTGGTGCCGGATATCCGCGCCACGAATCCAGAAAATGACGTCCCGGCAGATGTTGGTGGCGTGGTCGGCAATGCGCTCCAGGGCGCGCGCAATGATGATCGCGTTCAACGCCTGCAGGCTGATCTCCGGCTGGGTCTCCATGACTTTCATGAGTGCGCCGCGCGCAACACGGTTCATCTCATCGATCTCATCATCCATAACCACAACCGCGTCCGCGAACTGGGCGTCAGCATCCAGCAGCGCCTGGATGGCCGAACGAACCATGCGCGAGGCAACTTCCCCCATCGACGCAATGTCCACCGGCAACTCGACCGCTGGGTACTCCAGCAACTCCTGGGTTCGGATGGCAATGCTCATCGACTGGTCACCGACCCGCTCCAGGTCGCCGTTGATCTTGATCACCGCCAGGATGAAGCGCAAGTCGATGGCCATGGGCTGTTCCTGGGCGAGCAGCTCATAAGCCATCTCGTCCACCTCGCGCTGCGCGGTGTTAATCGCGGTTTCGTTCTCCCGCACATACTGGCACAGCCCGGCATCCCTCTGCAGATAGGCGTCGACCGACGAGATCACCGCCTGCTGAGAGAGCGCAGCCATAGCCAACAATTTGTCTTTGAGCGCGGCGAGCTGCTGCTGAAAGTGGATGCGCGGCAAGGTGGCCCCCCCTTGTACAAAAATTGTGCACCATCGCACGTGACAGTTTGAAGAAAATCCGGCTGTTTACTGCGCGATCAATGGCCGATGGTCTACCCCTGACAGAGCTGCCGCTCGGCCTGGTACGTTGCCTCGTAGATCTGGTCGAAGGACTCCACCGCGTACAGAACCGGCTGCATTTCCGAGGTGGAAAACTCCTGGTTCAGCACCAAGTCCACATCAAAGTCCCGAATTTCCGGCCCACCCTCGATCACGTAGGTCGATTCTCCCTGGGAGGAAATCAGCCCGCTTCCGTACAGCTTGTAGCTTCCCCCCTGCCGAATGACTCCAAACTCGACCGTAAACCAGAACAGGCGACCCATCTTCTCCAGTGCATCCTTGTCAGTCAATGCCGCGCATACCACCCCATAATGCTGGAGGAAATCGGCAAATACCGGGTGAGCGTGCATGGGAACGTGGCCAAAGACGTCATGAAAGATATCGGGCTCGGGAATGTATTCAAGGGATTCCCTGCTCCGCAGCCACGTCGTCGTCGGGAACTGGCGGGCTGCAAGCATGGCAAAGAAGGCGTCCGGAGGCAGAAAACCGCTCACCGGGGTGGCTCTCCAGCCACTCCGCGGCCTAAGCCGTTGATTCACCTCGGCCAGGTTTGGGATCAGGTCGGTTCTGAGACCAATTTGATGAAAACCCTCCAGATATTCCTGGCAGGCATGGGCTTCGATCTGGGGCATGCGCCGGCCTACCAGCTCCGCCCAGATGGCGTGTTGCTCAGCCGTGTACGCTGTCCACTGTTGCTGGATCAGGTACGGCTCTGCTGCACCCAGCGTTGCGGAACCGGTAGCCATGATCTTTCCTCCCCTTTAACAGAGACTCGTTCACGAGCATTTCATCTCCACTTCGCATCCTAGTAGTTGCAGCTGCCGATAGCGGAGTTGTCCCATTAGTTATCGTACCTTCCGGGGCCTATCCAAGAACCTCCCCGAAGGTATATCTTTCTTCCGGCCCAGTACGGGCGACCCAAGGAGTACTCCAGCTTTTATGACCACGCTTACGCACCAGGAGCAAAAAACCAGTCAAGACATTCTGCAATTGAACGGCACTGATTACGTCGAGTTCTATGTCGGCAATGCACGCCAGGCCTCCTACTTTTACCGCACGGCCATGGGCTTTAGCTTGGTGGCTTACGCCGGTCCCGAGACGGGCCAGCGCGACCGAGCCTCTTACGTTCTGCAACAGGGCAAGATCCGCTTTGTGTTGACCACACCTTTGCGGCCGGACAACGAGGTGGCTGAGCACATCCGGCTGCACGGCGACGGTGTTCGCGACATTGCGCTCTGGGTGGATGACGCTCGGCTGGCATGGAAAGAGGCCACCCGGCGAGGGGGGCGCAGCGTGGAGGAGCCGCACGAGATCAAGGACGAACATGGATGCGCAAAGTTAGCCTCCATCGCCATTTACGGCGATACCATCCACACCTTTGTCGAGCGCAGGAATTATCATGGCGCGTTTCTGCCCGGATATGTGGCCAAAGGAAAAGACCATCTGGCGCGCCCCACAGGCCTGTTGCATGTTGACCACATAGTTGGCAATGTGGGTTGGAACGAGATGAACCGCTGGGTAGACTTTTACTCGACGGTGATGGGCTTTTCTCTCTATCAGCACTTCGACGATAAAGACATCTCTACCGAGTACTCGGCGCTGATGTCGAAGGTGATGGCGAACGGCAACGGGCGGGTGAAATTCCCCCTGAATGAGCCGGCGGAAGGCCGGCGAAAGTCGCAGATTGAGGAGTACCTGGAGTTCAACCACGGGCCAGGGGTGCAGCATATTGCCCTGGCCACCAACGACATTGTGCACACCGTATCCCGGCTGCAGGAGCAGGGCATAGAGTTCCTCCGCGTGCCCCATTCTTATTACGCGCAGTTGCAGGCACGTACCGGACGGATCGAGGAGCCGCTGGAAGAACTGGAGAAACTCGGCATCCTGGTGGACCGCGACGACGAAGGCTACATGCTGCAGATCTTCACTCGCCCGGTGGAAGATCGGCCAACCCTTTTCTTCGAGATCATCCAGAGGAAAGGAAGCCGCAGCTTTGGAAAGGGTAACTTCAAAGCTCTCTTCGAGGCCATCGAGCGCGAGCAGGCGGAACGGGGCAATCTTTAAGCTATTTGTCTGCGCCGATCATGTCTGCCAGGACATGATCGGCGACTTCCGCATTGATCCGGAGGGACCACCTTAGGCAGCTATAACGCGAAGAAGAAATGTACTAGGATTCTGGTTGAGGTTCTATGCGAGCTCTGCTGATAGCCGGACTGGCGGGAGTGCTATTGATGGGAGCTGGCGCCAAGCAGACGAACAAGCCCGACATCAAGTTGACGGCTTCCCTCGACATGGCTGCGCCGGAGCAGCAGCCGATCCTGGTGATTCACATAACCAATCAGTCAGGCCATCTGTTGCGCATCCCCGATCCACCCCTGCTGTGCAAGAGCGCGCCCGGCGCGTTTTCGCTGGAGGTCAGGTTCGTCCCGGAGAATTCCAACCAGCCACAGCCGGCCATCGATTGCGGTCTTGAGGTAGATGGCAGCGGGCTGCCCGACATTCGCGAACGGTCGAAGAACTGGCTGACGTTAAAGCCCGGCCAGACGTACGAGGCAAGGCGGCCGCTAGCCATGGGCGTCGACGCCAACGCGCACGGAACTTACGAGTTTCACGTTGTCTACGACGGACCCAGTGCCACCCCGGAAGACGACGAAAAGTTGAAGAGCGCCGGCATCGCGGTGCCCAGCGGGCGATTCGAATCAGACAAGCTTACCTACAAGATCAACGCGCCAAAATCCTAACCTTCAGCCGACCGTATTAATCAGCGTGCCAATCCCGCTGATGCTGATATGAATCTCATCCTGCTGCTGCAGGGTGAACTCATCCGGCGGAACAATACCAGTCCCGGTGAGCAGGAAGCAGCCGTTGGGGAAGCTATTGTCACGGTAGAGATATTCAAGCAGGGTGCTGAATTTGCGCTTCAATTCGGTGAGCGCCGTGGAGCCTGAGAAGACGGTTTTGCCGGCGCGCAGAATCTGCAGTTGAATTTCGGTCGTCGGAGAAATGGGTTCGCCCGCGACCAGTATTCCCGGCCCCAGGGCGCAGCTCCGGTCGTAGACCTTGGCTTGCGGCAGGTATAACGGGTTCTCGCCTTCAATATCCCGCGAGCTCATGTCGTTGCCGATGGTATAGCCCACGATCTTGCCTGCGGGGTTGGACAGCAGAGTCAGTTCGGGCTCGGGCACGGACCAGGTAGCGTCTTGCCGGATGGCAACTTTGCCGCGATGGCCGACCACGCGATTGGGAGTCGCTTTCATGAACAGTTCGGGACGTTCCGCGACGTATACACGGTCGTAGAAGTCCCCGCCGCCCGCGGTCTTTGCTTCCTCCATGCGGGCATTGCGGCTGCGGTAGTAGGTGACCCCGGACGCCCACACTTCCTGGCTGCCGATGGGGGGCAGTAGCAGTTTCTCGATCCCGGCAAAGGAACCCGCATCCAGCGGCTTTTGCTGTTCCAGACTCCTGGTCAGATAAGCTTCGAGATCCTCGCGCATGACCAGTTGATCCCAGGCTGTGTCCGTGCCTGCATAGAATCGATCCTGGTGCTCGACGATGTAGCCGCTGGCGGTGCGATAAAGCTTCATTCGTGGCTGCTCCTGCTCATGGAGTCTATCGTGCGAGCAAGGTTGCGGCCAATGCTTAGCCCTGCTTGAGACGAGTGCCGCGCCTACGGCGTATCACGATTGATCCCCAAGATGATTTGACCGCCGTAGGCGCGCCACCAGACCTACCCGCTCGCATGGGCTACGGGAAGGGGTTGTGCGCACGAAGCTCGCTGACAATTTCAGCGGCGGCGGCGCGGGCACGGTCACCCTGGTCGGGCGGAAAGGAGATTGCCCCGACACGAGCGTGCCCTCCGCCCCCATACCGCTCGCAGATTTGCGCCAGGTTCACCATCTGGTCCGGCTGCGCCTTGGTCCACGGATTGGACCCAACCGCAACTTTGGTGCGAAAGCTGGACTTGCTCAGGCCCACGCTGTAGGTCGCGTCGGGATACAGGAAGTAGGGAACGAACTTGTTGTAACCCTCGAACGGCTGATCGGTAATGTCGAAATAGAGGGTGCCATCCACCAACTCCGTGCGCTTACCGATAATTTCCAGCGATCTGTGGTGCCTTTCGAGCAGCGGTGGCAATAAATCGGCCACAAATGGCTGCTGCAGAACCTCACTCAGACTCATGGTGGTGAGCAACGGAATCAGCTTCGGGATGAAGGCCGGATCCTGGCTCGATTCGATTACCAGGGTTAGCTTCATGGCGGGCTCCGCCATCTCCACCGCAGCCTTGGGGCTTTGGTAGAGAGCGCCGTCCACGATGTCGGCCCAGTGGATCAGGTCAGCCACCGGCGCAGGGTCAAAGCCGAAGCGGGTTTGCGCGATGTGCGCAATAAAACTGGTGCACGAGGTGTAATTGGGGTCGTAGAAATGGCGCGTATCGCCGCTTTGCTGCTCAAGCAGAAAATGCTGTTGATCCGCAGGGGTAAGAAAGGCGCTCAGGTGATGATCGAACCACCACGTAATACGCGGGGAAGCACTGTACTTGAAGTCCACGATTGCGTTCTCGTCGCCGGTAAAATCGGACTCATCAAAGAGCGCTCCCGCGCGATGCACCAATCCGTGGAAATCGTAGCGTGCATCCGGATGGATGCATTCGCGGTGAAAGCGCATGAAGAGCGAAGCAGAGCATGCTCCATCAAAGCACCGGTCGTGATAGAAAACGCGAACCTTCAAACAGTTATGTTCCTCTCCCGGAAGCGAACCGGGCACTCACCCCGAATTTCCTGTACGCTGCGCCGGACACCACCGCGCTCCACAGGAAATCCGGATATTGACGAATGACTAGGATTGCCGGGAGCCGCCTGCCTGTCAAGCTGCGACCGCAGAAAACCCGGGCGATGAGACAATGGGCGCAAGATGATGGCCAAGATTGAGGTGGGCGCCGCTCGGCGGCGAAGGTTGCCGTTGCTGGCAAGGATTGCGGCCGGCCTGGTTATCAGTCTGTTCATTGTGGCGGTGGTGGGGACCGCTGCGAGTATGGCATGGCTCAAACAGGCCATGCGCGACCAATTGCCCCTGCTCGATGGGCAGCTGCAGCTGCCCGGCCTATCTGCACCAGTACTGGTGCGACGAGACGCGCACGGCATACCCCATATCCAAGCGGCGAACATGATCGACCTGCTCGAAGCGCAGGGCTTTGTGGTGGCCCAGGACCGCCTCTGGCAAATGGACATGGCCCGGCGTTTCGCCGCCGGCGAGCTGGCCGAGTTGCTGGGCTCGAGCGTGGTGGAGCACGATAAGTTCCAGCGGGTGTTGCAGATCCGGCCGGCTGCCGAACACCTGACAGCGACCATGCCGGAGGACCAGAAGCGCCTTTTCGAAGCCTTTGCGCGCGGGGTCAACGCTTACATCGCCAGCCATCAGAACAACCTGCCGGCCGAGTTCCGGCTGCTGGATTACAAGCCCCGCCCGTGGCAACCAGTCGATTCCTGGCTGGTGGCCCTGAATATGGTGGCGCGGCTGGATACCCTTTATCCCTGGAAGCTCGAGCGGGCGCAGGTTGAGGCCAAGCTGTCACCGAACCTGGCCGCCCAGCTATACCCTACGACCACTTGGCGCGACCATCCGCCGACGCAGTCGATTCCCGACCTGACCGCACCGCAGCAGAACATTCCCAATGTTCCCCTCGACGAGTCCCAATCCAGCCTCCAGGACCTGTTACGCCTGCGGGAAATTCTCAACCTGGGATCAGATCCATGCGACGGCTGCCGCCGCGGCTCCAACGAATGGGCCGTGAGCGGCGCCCATACAGCCAGCGGAAAGGCCATGCTTTCCAATGACATGCATCTGGAGCACTCCATCCCAGACATCTGGCACGAGGAAGACCTGCAGGCCGGCAGCTTTCATGTGGCGGGGGTAACGACCCCGGGCATTCCCCTCATCATCGAAGGCCACAACGAACACATTTCCTGGGGTTACACCACCCTCAACGGGGATGTGCAGGACGTGTATGTGGAAAAGACGAATTCCCAGGGGGAGTACTGGGCAGGCAACGGGTGGCGCCAGCCGGAGCATGACCAGGAACATATCCACGTGCGCTTCGGCACCGATGTGCTGCTCGATGTGCAAAGAACTGAGCACGGGCCGGTGATCACTCCCCTTTTGCCCCACGAGACGCGCATGCTTTCCCTCAAGTGGACCCTGTACACGACGCAACTGGGGGGGTTGCCGCTGCAAGCAGTGGACGCGGCAAGTAACTGGACAGAATTCCGAGAGGCAATGAGCCAGTGGTGGGGTCCAACGCAGAACATGGCTTATGCCGACGACCAGGGACACATTGGCTACCAGGCGGTGGGGCTATTTCCCATGCGGCCCGCCGGCCTCAGCGGGGTCCCGATCGTAGAGACCGGAACCGCGGCCGACAACGAACATGAGTGGCAGGGATACATTCCCTTCACCGAACTTCCGAGCGTGCTCGACCCTGACAACGGTATAGTCGCAACCGCCAACGCACGCATCACCCCCGACGGTTATCCCTATCCGCTGGCGCTTAACTGGGACGCACCCTATCGCAACGAGCGCATTTGGAAGTGGCTTTCCAGTCACACCAAGCTCACGCCGGCGGATATGCTCACGCTGCAGATGGATACCTATTCTGATGTGGATCGGGAGCTGGCCCAGCGGTTTGCGTATTCCATTGACCACGCAACTGCGGCAGACGCCCAACTGCGCCGGGCTGCGGACTTGATGCGTACCTGGGATGGGGTCATCACCAGGGATTCAGTGGCGGCGGAGATCGTGGATGCCGCCAAACAAGCATTGTGGCCGCTGGTCCTTGAGCCGAAGCTGGGTTCTGACTGGAAGCTTTACGATTGGCAAAGTAAGAACTTCGTACAGGAAGAGATGGTGGAGAAGGCTCCTCCGGAATGGCTGCCGGCCAAATACAAGAGCTGGAATGAGCTGATCGCCGCGGCTGTACATCAAGGTATGGTTGATCACCATGCCCCATCATCACTTCGCGGCTGGACCTATGGCAGCCAACATGTGATCGACGTGCAACACCCTCTGTACGGGATGCTGCCCTTTTTCCGGAGCTGGACCAGCACCGGGCCACACCAGCTGTGGGGTGACGAGACCACGCTCAACCACGTCCGCGGGCTATTGGGTGCAAGCCAGCGCCTCACGGTGGACTGGAGCAACGTAGACGGATCGACAGAAAACATTGTGATGGGCGAGTCCGGCGACCCACTCAGCCCGAACTTTCTCGACCAGTTTCCGTCCTGGTATAGCGGCAAGACGTTTGCCATGCCCTTCACCGAGCCGGCCGTGGCCGCGTCGACCACGCATACCCTGCGACTGGTGCCTTGACGACCAACACCGTAACCCCTCCGGCCCGCCTGCGCAGGATGCCGGCCCTTCTGATCGCCTGCACTGCCTTGCTTGCGTCCGGAGTTCTGTTCTCACGGGGCAATTCGTGCGGCCACGATTTCGACTTCCACCTGCTCTCCTGGATGGAGGTGGCGCGGGCGTGGCATACGGGCATTGTCTATCCCCACTGGGTGCAGGATGCGAATTATGGCGCCGGGGAACCGCGGCTGATCTTTTATCCGCCGGCCTCCTGGCTTCTGGGCGCGCTGCTGGGAGTTGCGACCACCTGGCACGCGGCTCCGGTGCTCTTCGTGCTGCTGGCGCTGCTCGGCGCCGGAGGCGGCATGTACCTGCTCGCGCGGGAGTGGGCGCCGGCGGGTCCGGCAACCTTTGCCGCCTGCCTCTACATTGCCAGTCCCTATGCGATGTTTGTGGCCTACGAGCGCTCGGCTTTGGGCGAGTTGCTGGCCGCCGCCTGGCTTCCCTTGATGGTGCTCTTCGCACTCAGAAGAAGCGGGTCCGTTGCGCCGCTCAGCCTGTCGGTGGCTGCGCTATGGCTGACTAATTCACCCGCCGCGGTGGTGGGCAGTTATCTGCTGGCAGTCCTGGCGCTGGGCATGTGGATAGCCGAGGGCAAGCCCTGGCCGGCTCTGCGCGCAGCAGGTGGAATGGCTCTCGGGCTGGGACTGGCTGCCTTCTACATTGTGCCCGCGGCGTTCGAGCAGCGGTGGGTGCAAATCGAACGCGCGATTATGCCTGGAATGCGGGTCGAGGACAGCTTTCTGTTCGCGCACACGGCCAACGCTTTTCATGACCAGGTGTTGCATACGGCGTCATGGATCCTGGTCCTGGAATTTGCCGGGGCTTCGATTGCAGCTTATCTGGCGTGGAAAAAGCGGGCGGCCGGGTCAATCAGGACTGTGAGGATTGTTATGACCGCGATACTCCCAGTCATTCTGTTGCTGCAATTGCCGGCCAGCGGTCTGATCTGGAAGTACACGCCGCACCTGAAGTTTCTGCAGTTTCCCTGGCGCTGGCTGATGGCGTTGAGCGTGGTTGGCTGCGCGCTTGCCGGTATGGCCGCCGTTCATCAAGCCAGGTGGCGCGTGCTGATAGCCGCCATCCTGATCGCCGCTATGGCCATCGGAGGGGCCCTGCTCTTCTTCCAGCCCTGCGACGATGAGGATGCGGTGGCGGCGCAGCTTGGCGGGTTCCGCCAGGGGCAAGGCACAGAAGGCACGGACGAATATACGCCTGTCGGAGTGGATAATTCCCGCGTCCAGCAGCACCTGCCCCTGGTGCGCGTGCTGCGTGCGCCGCAGGATGACACCAGGGACGACACTTCAGCAGATAACCCGGAATGGCGAGCCGGAGATCCCGGCAGCATAGCGGCACGGGTCGACGCCAGACGGCGGAATGGTGAGCACTGGATAGTGAGTCTGGTAACTCCGGAGACGGGCTATGCGGTGCTGCGTCTCATGGACTATCCGTCCTGGCGAGTGACCGTCGATGGCCAACCGGTTAACAGCCGGCCGTTGCGGGAAGACGGATTGATGGCCGTCCCAGTAACGGCGGGGAGTCATGTGATGGAAGTGCAATGGACCGCAACCAGGGACGTCGTTGCCGGGCGCACCATCTCAGCCATCGCATTGCTGGGACTCGCGGTGGTGGTTGCGTGGGAGCATAAAGAACGTGGTCACCGTCGCGTATGATTACCAAAATGCAACCGAATGTACAGGAGATTCTGGGCGGCGGTGCGGGGCTTATCGATAAGGCTTTGGAGCACCTCTTGCCCGGTCCGGATCAGGCGCCGGTCTCGATTCACCGGGCGATGCGGCACAGTGTTTTTGCCGGAGGCAAGCGGCTGCGGCCGGTACTGTGCATGGAAGCGGCAAGAATGATCGCATGCTCCGGTCAAACTGTCCAAGGGGTAGAAGAGCTGGGCGCGGCGATCGAAATGCTGCACACCTATTCCCTGATTCATGATGATTTGCCCGCCCTGGATAACGATGATCTGCGTCGCGGCAAGCCCACCTGCCACGTTGTCTTTGGCGAAGCGATCGCCATCCTTGCCGGGGATGCGCTGCAGACACAGGCCTACGAGGTGCTGGCCGGCCTGCAGTGCCCGGCTGCGCAAACAGTGGAGATTGTGCGCTTGATCGCACAGGCGACGGGGACTGTCGAGGGCATGATCGGCGGCCAGGTCATGGACCTCGAAGCCGAGGAACATAAGCCAACCCCGGAACTAGTGGAAGCCATCCATCGCGCTAAGACGGGTGCGTTGATTCGTGTCAGCCTGATGGCCGGCGGCGTCTACGCCGGCGGTTCCGCGGAAGACATCGAACGGCTGCGGGAGTTCGGACGCAAAGCAGGGCTGGCCTTTCAGATCATGGACGACGTGCTGGATGTAACCCAGGATTCTTCCCAACTGGGAAAGACCGCCGGCAAAGATCTAGCCAGTGAGAAGGCAACGTGGCCCGCTGTGTACGGGGTGGCCCAGAGCGTAAAGGATGCGGAGCGGTTGATCGAAGAGGCGTTTGCACAATTGACCACGTATGCTGAGCGCGCCGATCGCCTGAAGGCGGTGGCACAGTACCTGGTGGAGCGCAAACACTGACTCCCAACGCCTTGCACGGCCACGAAAAAGGCCCACATTATGCGACTTGAGAGGGCTTTACAGGCTGCGTGAGAACCGGGAAAGAAACCGCAGGTCCACTACGCTACGCTCCGGTCGGGATGACAATTCTGTTGTGGGGAAATAGCTCAAAAGCGGTCAGACGAAAAAACGCTCTGTACGAAGGGCACGGCTTCAGCCGTGCCGTAATGTACTCCGCGGGGGCGGCTTTAGCCGCTGAGGTACGGTTTTTCACAGTAATTCCGTGCAGGTACAAGCTTGGAAAAGCGTACCTCAGTAGCTAAAGCCCTCATTGCTGTGGCTTTTTACGGCACGGCTAAAGCCGTGCCCTTCGTTGACCGCCCTGTTTAGTCGGGCCCTGAGTGGCGAAAGTTTTCGCCGGGTCTTTTGGAGAATCTGAGGAGAAGAGAAGATGCCCCTCACCGAAAACGATGTCCTGACTGCCCTGAGAGATTGCTATGACCCGGAGATCCCGGTAAACATCGTGGACCTGGGTTTGATTTACACGGTCAAGGTGACGCCGGATGCGAACTCCAAGCGAGCCTTCCCCAGGCAGCGCGTGGAAGTGGATATGACCATGACCTCGCAGGGCTGCCCCGCCCACGTCTCCATCATGGAACAGGTGCGGAACCGGCTGGCGGGCGTGCCGGAGATCAGCGAGACCGTGGTCAACCTGGTGTGGGAACCGGCGTGGACACCGGACCGCATCAGCCAAAAGGCACGAGAGCAATTAGGGATTGGCTAAAGCTTAGGCTTGGCGTACAGCTTTTTCGACTACGCTGCGGAGTTTCTCACCCTGCGCCGTAACCTCTCCCACAAACTTCTCGAAGCGGGCCAGGAAGCCGTGTCCGCTCTCGAGATAGTCCGGGATATTGTTCCAGACTTTCTTGACGCCCTCAGGATCCTCGAGCAACGCGAAAACAGTACCGGCAGCAGCAACGGCCAAACCGGACTTGCGCTTGCCGGTGGCCAGCAGAATCGCTCCGGTCACCAGAGACCCGGCGGCCACCGTGCGCACCCAGTTCTTATCCCAGCCGTTGTCGAGAAGTAGGGTTCCCTGGCGCTTCACGCTTTCGGCCGCGTCTTGAACGCTGGATGCTACTTGCTGCGGAATGTGTGTGATCCCCATAGGTGTCTCTCTTTCCGTGAACTGCTGGTTTGGATGCGGAGAAATGCTTTAATCGAGATCGAATTCACGCAGAGGGCGTCCCTCGTCGGGGGTTTCCTTCGCCTTGCGCAACGCTTCCTCGAATCGCTTGTCGAACAATTGTTGCTTGTTCTTTTCCGCTTCTACCGATTGCCGGAATATATCTTCTTTGCGTTCATCCTGCGCGCGCATGGCCTTGGCGGCTGCTTCAAAGTCTTCGAAGGTTCGCTTGCGCGGGGCCGGTGTATGGGACAGGATCGCCCTGGTCTCGGGGTCGACTTTCAGGATCGCCCCGCAATCGGGGCAGGTCACATCGAACGGCTTGTCCGCTTTGGCCTTCATTGCTGCCAACATTCTAAAACATTTAACCGCGACCTGCCGCTACAGCCAGATGGCTTTGTGCCCGGGGCACTGTTGTCCGGCTTGTTCCACCAGCAACTCCTGCAGGCCCTCGCCGTAGCGCGATAGGAACCACGCCGCAGCCAAAAGGCGCTCTTGAGGATGGCGGTCGGGGAAAAGGTTGAGCGCAATCAGCCCCGCATCACGGCCCAGCGATTGCTCCCGGCGAAGCTCATAGTTCGCCGCCAACCGGCGCATCCGGTTCATCTGGTAGCGCATCTTGGAGCTGCTGACGTCCGCAGCCCGGCCCAGGCCGGGGTCGAGGGAGTGCATATACGTGGCTAGCGCCGAGAGCTCTGTGTCCAAAGCGCTGCCCGCCGCGGCCAGCTTGCGCTTGCCCACTACGGAGATCGCCCGCGCGCCCAACCGCTGAGCCAACTCCAGCGGATCCTTTAAGGCGCTCTGAATTACATCGGGTAAGGAAACGTCGTGCCGGGCGAGCAGACCACCGATCGCAGGTTCGATGAGCGTAGCCGACAGACGAGGCAGAACTGGTGTCGTGCGTCCCAGGATGCGTTCATAAAGCACCTGCGACTGAGCGAAATACGCTACTTCAGACGGTCCACCCACGTAGGCGGAGGTGGGCAGAATGGCATCCTGAAAAACCGGCCGCAACAGAGCATTGGGGCTGAGCCGCTCGGGTGCTGCATCCAGGATAGCCAGCAAATCTGAAGTAGAGTAAGCGACCCTCGCGGCATGCCAACCCCCATCCGCCGTTCGCCGCAAAGGAAGCCGCGCTCCGGAGTCCTTATCGAACAGGAAGAGCAGGCTGGAAAGCTCCGGAACCAAAACCTGAGAATGGTAGCCGGCAGCAGCAAGTTGCTGGTCACGATCGGTGATCGCTACCCGCAGCTCATCCGCACGCACGATGGCCTGGCGCAGCACATCGCTTCCCAAAGCATGGAATCCACGTGAAGAAGCGTCCATCACCACGAGCCCCTGCGCGGCAAAAGCGTAAGAGATGAATTGCGCAAAAGCGTGGCCCAGACTTTGGCCTTCCCGATAACAAGCGGCCAGCTGATCGAGCACCGGCCCGGGGCCCAGGATTTCAGAGGCCTGGGCTATCAGCTCCTCCACGTTCTTGCCCAGGGTCACGCTGCCGGCTGCCACCCCAGGCATGTGTCCGGTAGCCAGCCGCAGATTTCTCAGCTGATGGCGGTCGGGCAAGGTTACGTGATCCGCTTCCGCAAGGTCATGATCTTCAGTCGCCAACCAGAAAATGGGCACGTGGGGCGTTCCGGAGATGGAGGCGTCCTTCGCTTTGCGAATCGCGGTCGCCGCTTTGAGGATGGTAAAGAGCGGGCCACCGAACAGCGTCACCTGCTGGCCGGTGACCACTGCACCAGCGCCGTCGCGCAGCCGCGCGATGTTCTGAAAGACCTCGTCCGATGCGCCGAAACTGCGGTTTTGCTGCTCCAGCAAGTTGCAAAGAGTGGCGCGATGAGCGGCGGGAAGCACCGGGGGTGCGGTCATCCACTGGGTGGAATACGCACTGACCGAATAGAAGGGCGTAAGTGCTTCACGGCGCTCGGCGAAGTCCAGGAACAGCCGGCTCAGACCGGGCAGCAGTGAGATGGGATAACACTCTGTCTTCACCGCCGTCTCCTGTTCCGTTGCCATGGGTTCGTTCCCTCTGCTCAAGTTTCTCACGCCGCTACCGCAGCAAGCGGCGCAGCGGTTGTCTCGCTTGGGCGGGTAGAGTCTCGAGCGCGTAAAGCGCCAGGGAGCGATACACGTCCGCCAACATAGGATGGGACTCCAGGGCCTGAAGATGCAGACGAATTGTCGCTACATCCCCGCGGGCGAGCGGTCCGCTAAAACTTTTGCCCGCCCCGCGCAAGAAGACGTTGTCCAGGGTCGCCCGCGCGATGGGCTCGATCAGCTGGCGAGCCTGACGCGGGCTGAATCCGGCCAGCGCCGCAGCCTCCTGGGCCGCAACCAGGTGGCTGACTAACAGCGGCGAGGATAGCATGCCTACGGCATGGTAGAGCGCCTTGCTGCCGCCTTTGATCAAAAATGGACGCCCACCGATGCGGCGCACGATGGCGTAGAGAATGCGACGGGCGGCAGCATCCGCCTCCACCCCAAACGGTACCCCCTGCAGAGAAACCGGAGTGCGGGTGGGAAAGGTCATCAGCGGGTGAACCGAGGCCACGGAGGCGCCCGCCTTCGCAGCTGCCTGCAAGACTTCGGAGCCGAGGGCGCCGCTCGAATGGACAACAAGCTGCCCCTTGAGGCCGCGTCTGGCCACCCGTCGCACCAGGCGACGCGTCACCGGCGCGATCGCGGCATCCGGTACGCACAACCAGAGGATATCGGCCTCGAGTCGAGCACGGTTGAGGGTGGCTGGAACAATGACCTCGTGCAGCGGAACTCCAGCCGCACCGAGAGCGTGCACCAGCGAACTGCCCCAATTGCCTGGTCCGATGATGGAAACGCTGCGCTGCAAACTCCCTCGCCCAGAGCGCCCAGAGCGCCGATGACCGGATGGTACTTTAAATTATCCAGCACCGAGAAGGAGTGGCATGGCCAGGAAACAATCGTTGAGCAAGACTGCAGCCAAAAAGACCAACAGCAAGAACCCCGAAGTCGAAGTGATCTCCTCAAAGTTGAGCTACGAAGGCCCGCTCTTTCGCGTATACACCGACGAGATTCTGGAGAAGGGCCGGCGCGTCATGCGCGACGTGGTGCGCCACAATGGGTCCGTGGTGGTGCTAGCCATCGACGACACCAAGAGCAAACGGGATCCATTGATCGTGATGGAGCGCCAGTATCGTCATGCCGCGAAAGAATATCTGCTCGAGGTTCCGGCGGGAAAACTGGAGGAAGGCGAGGACCCGCTGGCTGGAGCCAAGCGCGAGTTGCTGGAAGAAACCGGGTTTCGTGCCGCGCGCTGGCGCAAAATGGTCCGCTACTTTGCCAGCCCCGGCTTTCTGGGTGAGTGGATGCAGGTGTTCGTCGCCGAAGGCCTGACTCTGGGAGAGGCGCAGCCGGAGTACGACGAGCAACTGGAAATAGAAATGATACCCCTCTCCAAGTTGCTTGGCATGATCGAAGAGGGCAAGCTTCACGACGGTAAAACACTGATTTCAGTGATGCTTTACGACCGCCTGCGGCGGAAAGAGAAGAAGAAGAAGGGGAAATAGGGCAGTTGCTGTGGAGGCCCACCGAGTTGGACCCTCATTTTGGGGAAAACCATTCGACCGTGTGATGCGTCTGTAAAGAAGAGCAGTTGGTTCTCCTCATGCTCGGATCCGCGTCAAGGAAGGTCGACAGGCTAGTGGCTCAACACAAAGGCAAAGTGAAGTGGTTCAATAACGCGAAGGGTTATGGCTTTATCGGTAGGGATGATGGACCCGACGTGTTTGTGCATTACAGTGCGATCCAACTCGATGGATACAAGAGCCTGAAAGAAGGAGACGAGGTCGAATTCGACATCGTTCAGGGACAGAAAGGTCCTCAGGCCGATTCCGTCACTCGAGTTCGAGAAGTAGCCTAAGCCTTACGCCAAAGAATTTGCAGGTTCGCCTGCCTCGCACAACTGTGAGAAAAGCGTCATGCACTCGCATCGCTCTTGGTGTGCGCGGACGGGCGAAAATGTTTTAATGTCCCCTGGGCAGTGATGCACACGGGGATTTGATGGACAATAAATCCATTGCGCAGTTACTAGCTGAAACCGCAGACCTGCTGGAGATTGCGGCGGGAGACCCCTTCCGTATCCGCTCCTACCGGCGGGCTGCCGAAGCGGTAGAGAACAGCACCGAACAACTCAGCGCTTTCGTGAACGAGCCGGCCCGGCTGCTTGCCATTCAAGGCATCGGCAAGGGCATGGCGACGAACATCCAGGAAATCGAAACCCGCGGAAGCCTGAAGCTGCGCGACGAGTTGCTGACCAAATACCGGCCCACCATGCTGGAACTGCTGAAGCTGCCAGGCATGGGGCCGAAGACCGTCGCCCTGCTTTGGGAAGCATTGCAGGTAAGCGACATCGATGAGCTGCAGGCGGCCATCGACGCCGGCAAGCTGGCGACGCTGCCGCGCTTTGGACAGAAGCTGATCGAGAAGTTGTCCCGCGGGATCACGGAATACCGCAAGAACAGTGGCCGTTTCCTGCTCGATGACGCAGAAGCTGCGGCGGAACGAGTGACCCTCTACCTGCAACAGTTCCCGGGGATCGAAGAGGTCATGCCGGCGGGGTCTCTGCGGCGGGGTCGCGAGACCGTTGGCGATCTGGACCTGCTGGTGACCGGTCCAGCTTGTGCCGAAGAGACGGTGGCCGCTGCAGTCGAGTACACGGCAGCCTATCCCCCGATCGCCGAGTTGCTGGCCAAGGGCCAGAACAAAGTAAGCTTTCGTTTGCGTACCGGTCTGCAGGTCGACGTGCGCCTGTTACCGAAAGCCTCTTATGGCGCCGCCCTGCAATATTTCACCGGTTCGAAAATGCATAACGTTTCGCTGCGTCAGCGCGCTCTGAAGCGCGGGTACACCTTGAGCGAGTACGCTCTGGCACGCTTGGACGACGGCGCGGTCGTGGCGGCCGCATCCGAAGAAGAAATCTACGGAGCTCTGGGCCTGGACTGGATTCCGCCCGAGCTGCGCGAGAATCAGGGCGAGATTGAAGCTGCCGCTGAGCATCGCCTGCCGCGGTTGATTGAAACCAGTGACCTGCGCGGCGATGTGCATATGCACACCCAGGCCACGGACGGACGCAACACCATCCTCGAGATGGCAGAAGCAGGCATCGCGCGTGGCTATCAGTACATTGCGATCACTGACCACTCGAAGAATCTGGCCATGGTCAACGGACTCGATGATCAGCGCGCGCTCGAACATATAAAACAGATTCGCGAAGTGGATGCGCGCCTGGAGGGCCGCATCCGGGTGTTGACCGGGATCGAAGTCGACATCCTGGGCGACGGAGAGATCGATCTCTCGTCCGACGTGTTGGCGCAGATGGACGTAGTGATTGCCAGCGTTCACTCTCTCTTCCAGCAGCCCAAAGAGCAAATGACGGAGCGTCTGCTCAAGGCGCTGGAGAATCCGTACGTCAGAATTCTCGGCCATCTGACGGGGCGCTTATTGCTGCGCAGGGACAGCTACGAAATGGATTTAGCGGCGGTGCTCAAGCAGGCGGCGAAGCTCGGCGTAGCGGTCGAGCATAACGCCTATCCCGACCGGCTTGACCTATGCGACATCGACTTGCGCCGGGCCCGGGAGCTGGGTTGCAACATTGTGATCAACACCGACTCGCACCACATCAGCCACCTGGACGCGATGCAGTATGGAATCCGGCAATTGCGGCGGGCTTGGCTAACGAAAGCGGATGTCCTGAATACGCGGCTGGTCGAGGATTTTCTGGCGGCACTACGTCCTCGGGGGTAGCACCTCATCATCTGTGGCCGGCATCGAACGAACCGCAGATCCCTCCACTACGCTACGCTCCGGTCGGGATGACAATTTCGTTAGGAGACGAGGATGTTTGCTCCCAAACAAATTTGTCATCCCGACCGGAGCGTAGCGTAGTGGAGGGACCTGCGGTTCGCCTCCCCTCCCGCACAAAGGTCTCCGTTCCGTTAGTTCTCCCACAGAATCGTCATCCTGAGAGGCTGTGACTTTATTGACTTTTAGCGATTTTTGACCCACCTAAGCTCTTTGTTTTCAGTATCGATTTTTTCGTGAAACCAATAAAGTCACAGACTCTGAGCGAAGCGCCTTGCAGACCTATCGCTTAACAGAGGACTTACGGCGCGGAATCGAAGGGACCCCGAAGGATGCTTAATCGACGCATGCTCTTCAGGGCTTTCCGGCCACTAAAACTACAAAAAAGTATAAAGTCACAGCCTCCGACCGGAGCGAAGCGTAGCGGAGGGACTCCATTCTCCAATTAAAAGACCCGCTCTTCCAGAACAGAGCGCAAATATTTCCCATACCCACTTTTCGCTACCCGGGCAATAAGCTTTTCCAATCTTGCGGCGTCGATCCAACCTAAGCGATAGGCGATCTCTTCAGGACACGCAACCTTGAGTCCCTGCCGCTTCTCGATAGTCTCGATAAAAATAGCGGCTTCGATCAGTGAGTCATGGGTGCCGGTGTCAAGCCACGCAAAGCCACGTCCAAGCACCTGGGTGCGCAGCTTGCCTCTCTCCAGATACCAGCGATTGACATCAGTAATTTCCAGTTCGCCGCGCGCCGACGGCGCGATCTGGCGGGCTATCTTCGAAGCCTCACCGTCAAAAAAATACAGGCCGGTGACCGCGTAACGCGACTTCGGCTTTTCTGGTTTTTCTTCTATAGATAACGCTCGGCCCGAAGTGTCGAACTCGACCACTCCGTAACGCTCCGGATCAGAGACTGGATAGGCAAACACCACCGCGCCATCCTGCACCTTAGCCGCCGCCTGAAGACTCTGGGCAAAGTCGTGGCCGTAAAAAATATTGTCCCCAAGAATAAGAGCGCACGGCTCACCACCAATAAACTCTTCGCCAATAATCAGCGCCTGGGCCAGGCCGTCCGGGGTTGGCTGTACGGCATATTGAAAGGCCATGCCCCACTGCTCACCAGAACCCAGAAGCCTCTCGAAGAGCGCCGTATCCGCCGGCGTAGAGATGATCAGAACCTCGCGAATGCCGGCCAGCATCAGCACCGACAGCGGGTAGTAGATCATTGGCTTGTCGTAGACAGGAAGCAACTGCTTGGAGACGACATGGGTGACGGGATAGAGCCGGGTCCCGGAACCGCCGGCGAGAATAATGCCCTTCATCGCCTGGCGCCTCCACGGTGGGCATAATTCTGATCGATCCATTGCCGGTAGGCGCCGCTCGTCACCTGCTCCACCCAGTCCTGGTGGGAGAGATACCACTCCACCGTGCGCCGCAGGCCGGTAGCGAAGGTCTCCGCGGGACGCCAACCGAGTTTCTGCTCGATCTTGGTCGCGTTGATGGCATAGCGCCGGTCGTGACCGGGCCGGTCGGTTACAAAACTGATCAACTGGCGGTGAGGCACATGGGGCGAGTTGGGCCGCATCTCATCGAGCAGGCTGCACAGCAGCTCCACCGTATCGAGGTTGGCTTGCTCATTGCGGCCCCCGATGTTGTAGGTTTCGCCGATCTCGCCGCGTTCCAGCACAACCCGCAAAGCGGAGCAGTGATCGCCCACATAGAGCCAATCGCGCACCTGGCGGCCATCACCGTATACCGGCAGCGCTTTGCCGGCGACGGCGTTGGTGATCATCAGCGGCAGAAGCTTCTCTGGAAACTGGTAAGGACCGTAGTTGTTGGAGCAATTGGTGGTCACCGCGGGCAACCCATAGCTATGAACGTAGGCGCGTACCAGGTGGTCTGAGCCTGCCTTGGAGGCGGCGTAGGGACTGTTGGGGGCGTAGGCGGTGGTCTCCTCGAAGGCTGGATCCTGAGGATGAAGCGTGCCGTACACCTCATCCGTCGAGACATGCAGAAAACGAAACTTCCGGCGATCCTCCGTAGCGAGTTTCCCCACATAGGCCCGGGCAGCCTCGAGCAGGCGAAAGGTCCCGTCGATATTGGTGCGGACGAACGCCTCGGGGCCGGAAAGAGAACGGTCTACGTGGCTCTCAGCAGCGAAATGCAGGATCGCGCGCGGTTGATAGCGGTCGAACAAACGCTCGACAAAGGGCTGGTCGCAGATGTCCCCCTGCTCGAAATGGTAGCCAGGATGCTGCTCCACCGAGGTGAGGTTCTGCAGGTTGCCCGCATACGTGAGCTTGTCAAGGTTGACCACGGGCGTGTCCACCAGCGCGAGCCAATCCAGGACGAAGTTCGATCCAATAAACCCGGCTCCGCCGGTGACGAGAATGGGCGACAGATCGTTGAGCATCACGCACCTCTAGGGAAATAGGCGGGCGAATAGGCGAATCACGGTATCCTGCGGCGTCCCCCCTGGATTGTAATGGAGGCCGGAACCGCTAGCCTAATTGGGAGCGCGATGGCAGGCTGGCTCGAAAGTACTCGAGCGACAGCTCCAGACCCTGGCGCAGGCTGATCTTTGGCTCCCAACCAAGAATGGTTTTTGCCTTGGTAATGTCCGGGCAACGCTGCATCGGATCGTCGATCGGCAAAGGCTCGTAGCGGATTTTGCTGCGTGAGCCGGTCACGGCCAGAACCTCGCGCGCGCAGTCCAGGATGGTCCACTCCACCGGGTTGCCGATGTTCACCGGAAGATGCTCCTTGGAGCGCGAGAGAAGCAGGATGCCGGCGATGAGGTCGGAAACATAGCAGAAGCTTCTCGTCTGGCCGCCGTCTCCATAGACGGTGAGATCTTCATCGAGCAGCGCCTGGATCATCAGGTTGGAGATGACACGCCCATCCGTCGGCTGCAAGCGCGGGCCGTAGGTGTTGAAGATCCGCACCATGTGGGTGTCCACGCCGTAGTAACGGTGGTAGGCCATGATGAGGGCCTCGGAAAATCGCTTGGCCTCGTCGTACACCGAACGCGGTCCGATGGGGTTGACCCGGCCCCAGTAGCTTTCCGTTTGCGGATGAACCTCCGGGTCGCCGTAGCACTCGGAGGTGGAGGCGTGCAGGAAGCCGGCTTGATATTTGCGCGCCAGGTCCAGGGCATTCCTGGTCCCCTGCGAGCCGACATTCAGAGTCTCCGGCCCGAGCCGCGCGTAGTCGAAAGGGCTGGCTGGCGACGCGAAGTTGAAGATGAAATCCACCGCTCCAAGGTCGAATGGCTCGCAGATGTCCTGCTCTACCAGGGAGAACCGGGGCTCGCTGCTGAGCCCGGCCAGATTGGCAGGCCGTCCAGTGGAAAGGTTATCCACGCCCACAACATGATTGCCCTCGGCAATCAGTGCATCGCACAAATGGGAGCCGAGGAAGCCGGCAGCGCCGGTGACCAGGACACGATGAGTCGTCAATATACGGTTCCCCTCGTCTTGAAGCATTTCCAAATGCTTCAGTATTTGATGCGAGTTTTCTAAGGCCAGCGTTTCGTCGATGCAGATTCGATCGAGGTGTGCTGCGAAGGCCTGCCAACGCTGAGATACGTAAAGCCCATTTCCTGCATGACCCAGGGATCGAAGAGATTGCGCCCGTCGATGACGATGGGATAGCGCAGCGTGTAGCGCAGGCGCTTGAGGTCCAGACGGCTGAATTCGGCCCAGTCTGTGAGGATCAACAAGGCGTCGGCATTGTCGGCCGCCGCATACGGATCGTCGGTATATTGCAGGTTGGCATGGGGCGGCATTTCCACCTTGGCGCGCTCGATGGCGGCCGGATCATGAGCGCAGATCGAGGCTCCCGCATCGAGCAGCATGCGGATGATTTCCAGCGCCGGAGACTCGCGGATATCGTCCGTACCCCCCTTGAAAGCCAGGCCAAGCACACCAAGACGCTTTTTGCGCAGGGTCCATAGTGCGGAGCGAATCTTCTGAAAGAAGCGCTCTTTCTGCAATTCGTTGATCTTTTCCACTTCCTCCAGCAAGCCAAAGTCGATACCCAACTGCTGCGCGACATAGCGAAAGGCCGCGACATCCTTAGGAAAGCATGAGCCTCCGTAGCCGATTCCGGCGCTCAGGAAGCGCTTGCCGATGCGCTTATCCAGGCCCATCCCCTTGGCCACGTGCTCCACATCCGCATCCACAGCCTCGCAGAGGTTCGCGACCACATTGATAAAAGAGATCTTCATGGCCAGAAAAGCATTCGAGGCATGCTTGATGAGCTCCGCCGCCTTGGTCGAGGTCTGCAAGAACGGCGGCAGATCGGTCGCGCACCGGTGCCCCGGAACCGCGTCCGAGCGCTCGTAATAGCTGCCCGAGGTAAGCGGCTCGTAGATGGCGGCCAGCAATCGCGCGGCGTTTTCACTGTCCGCACCGAGCACAATCCGGTCCGGGTGGAGAAAATCCTTCACCGCTGTGCCTTCGCGCAGAAATTCGGGGTTTGACGTCACGTCGAAGAGCGCGCGAGAGACACCATTGCGTTCGATCGTGCGTCGAATCCAGTCGTTGGTGTACACCGGAACCGTACTCTTCTCGACGATGACCTTATAGGAATGAATCGAACGGGCGATTTCGCTGGCCACCGCGTCTACATAGGACAAATCTGCGTTGCCGGTCTCGCTTTGCGGCGTGCCGACGGCAATGAAGATGACCTGCGACTCCTGCGTGGCATGGCTAAGGTCGGTGGTGAACTGAACCTGTCCGCTGGCCCGATGTCTGCCCAGCAACTCGGGAAGAAAATCCTCGTGAATAGGCACGATTCCCTGGTTTAGCTTATTCACCTTGTCTTCGTCGTTATCGACGCATAACACCCGGTGGCCGATCTCGGCAAAGCATGCCGCCGCCACCAAACCAACGTATCCCGATCCGACTACTGTAATTGCAATGGATTCGCTCATCTTGTTTCTGGATCCGCCTTAGCATCAATCAGTTGATGAAACTACTATCTTTGGGGGAAAGCCATACTCAAATCGTGCAAGATTCGAACGAAAAAAATCGCGATTCTGAGCCGCTTTGCGCTCTTTCTATGTTAGAAGAGCAGACACCTTAAGCTGTCGCCCGAACACTGTCGATGTTCTTGGTGGGGGAGTCCGAGGCCCGTGCTTCGTTTTTGACGTCTTCCTCATGATATTCCATTTCCGTATTGATCGACCAGACGTTCTCTTTATCCTCTATTCCGGCAATGATGTTATCGACCGCGGTCATGGCGGTCAGCATAGAGTGGTCCTGATTGTTGTACTTGTGCATCCCGTTACGCCCCACAAGGTATAAATTCGGGAAGCGGTCCAAATATTCCCGAATAACGTGGAATCGGTCGTAGGTGCCAAAATAGGCGGGATAGGTCTTAGGGACCCGCACCACGTGGGCGTCGGTTACGTCGCCGGCCCGCAAAATCCCGATCTTTTCCACTTCCGCAATGGCGAACTTCTTCAGATCTTCATCTGCCATCTTCCACAGGGCGTCCGTCTGATAGCAAAAATATTCGAGTCCAATCCAGGTCTTGGAGGGATCGGCAACCATGTAGGGGCTCCAGTTGTTGAAGATCTGCAGCCGCCCCACCAGCACATCCGGCTCCTGGATATAGATCCAGTTGTCCTTGAGCGGCCCTCCGTCCGCCTCGCGCACCGTCAAACCATTGACCAGAAGCCCAACAGTAATGAAATCGCGATATTGCAGCCCATCGCTCACTTCGCGGACTTCGCTGGGAATCGGGGTGTCCAGGGCATCGATTAATTCACGCACCGGCATGGTGGAAAAGACATAGTCCGCCGGGAAGCGGCGCCGCTCCCCACTATCACTGACCGCCTCGACCGCCGTGATCCGGTCCCCCTGGACAAAGAGACGGGTGGCGCGCCAACCCAGAAGAATCTCTCCCCCCTGGCTGCGAATCTGGTCAGCGGCGTGTTCCCACAGCTGGCCCGGACCGTACTTCGGATAGAGAAATTTTTCAATCAGCGAGGTCTCGGTTCCCTTCTGCTGGATCGCCTCGTCCCTGGAAGAAGAAAAAGCCTTCTTAAAGAAATGAACGACCGCGGTGGTGAGCGACAGTCCCTTGATGCGCTGCGCTCCCCACTCCGCGCTGATCGCCTCGCAGGGCACGCCCCAGACCTTTTCTGTGTAGGACTTGAAAAACGTCAGGTACAGTTGGCGGCCGAAGCGGTTGATCAGAAAATCCTCGAGCGACTTCTCCACCTTGCGCGGGAACAGCCTGGCCCGCAGGTAGCTGAAGCCGATTTTCACGGTGCGGATCAACCCCAGTTTGCGCAGCGTGTCCGCAGTCAGCTTGATGGGGTAGTCGAAGAATCTGCGCAGGAAATAGATGCGGCTCTTGCGCGGGCGGACCAGCATCACCAGGTCCGTGGTCTCGGGCGAAACCCCCTGGCTGTTGGTCTTGAGGGTTCGCTGCTTATTCTGGTGACGCAACGCATGCTGCGTATCCGCACTCGCTTCCGGCGGCATCAACTCCATCCACCAGTTCATCACCCGGTCGGATTTGGAAAAGAAGCGATGGCCGCCGATGTCGATGCGGTTGCCGTTGTGCTTGATGGTGCGCGAGATGCCACCGATCTCATGGCTGGCCTCGAGCACAATGGGATGCACATCGGAACGGCGAAGAAACTCCAGCGCGGCCGTGAGCCCCGCGGGGCCGGCGCCAATCAGTATGGCAGTTTTAGGCATGAGCACTCCGGATGCTGGCGATCGAGGACCACGGAACCATGAGGTTTAGCATGTTCACTTCTACTCTGCGCAGGCAAGAGTAGCGGGTGCGCCTTTGCTCGGGGATAAGACACGCCGGCACTCGCTCCGCAATAAACAACAGGAGTGAAAACGCTCTGGAATATTTCTCCATCAGGCGGCGGGCCATAACACCACGGTAACAGGAGCCATGCTCGATGACACATCGCATGGACCTGGGAGCGATCCACCCGGGTTCAAGTTCCACTGCACACCCTTGACCGTGGTGAGATTCCAGAACGTATCGCGTGCTCCCCCTGCTATTACCCTAAAAGGTTCCTGCGCATCCCAGCCAGGCACAAATGAACCCGTCACTGAATCCCAAGCCCTTGCCGTGTAAAGCCTACCACGATGCGTCGCTGTTGCGTTCGCGCCTGATGGGTGCGGTACCTTCTGCGCTAATTGTTTACGCTGTTCTGTTGTGCGACAGTGTAGTTTCAGTTCTAGACAGACGAGTGGGATTTGATTACCCTAAACGTGCATTAGAAGGAACATTGTTGCAAATAACGCATGTTGTATTGCCGTGCCAAGGCCTGCTGCGAGGCTTGACTCTTTCAGCTTCAAGAGCGGGTTTCTCTAATACAGTTCCGACTGGAACGCAACCGTGAGCCGCCCTTTTGGGCATCAGTATGTGTAATAGCGCTGCAACTATTGTTGGATTTGTAACCAGCGAGGTTACTTGGTAGAAACGAGTGGATGCAGCGCACGCTCTATTTGTGTCTGTACTCTGCATGACGAGATGAAGCCTGAACCAGGGTGTACAACGCGTCATCTCAGCCCTGGATTTCTGGATATCTCCAGACACCAAAGGTATCAATTTTTGATTTCACGGGCGGCTAACATGCGACTTCTCTCTAGAGCACTAGCGTTCGCAGTTATCGTGGCGGGGGCCATACTGTCGAGTGCATCTCATGCCCAGGTGGTACCCGCGATCAAGGGCGGCGGAAGTCAAATCAACGTCTATGGGACGTACACCCTGGTAAAGACCGACTTCAACTCCACACTCGACTATCCACCGAGTTCTCCTCCCCCCAGCAGCACCCACGATGCCAACGGCTGGAATCAAGGCTTTTCCGCAGGCGCGGACTTCCGCCTGGGGCGGTTTGTGTTTGGTCAGCCGGCGTTGGGCACCCGCTTCACCTACAGCACCGGCACTTTCGGAAAACAAAGAACCTTCGTGTTCGGCCCCGAACTTCACTACATTTACCGCCGTTTTCGCCCTTATGGCGACTTCCTGATCGGCCCAGGGAACATTACCTACAGCACTGGTCAAACAGACAACAGCATTGTTTACGAGTTCGGCGGTGGCGTGGACTACCACAAGAATCGCACCCTGAATTTTCGTATGGTCGACTTCCAGTATCAGCTTTGGGACCTGGGAAACCACTATTACCCTCCAGGGTTCTTGCCCGGCCAGCCCGGCGTTTACATCGACACCAAGCTCAAGCCTTATACTCTAAGTTTTGGCATACTCATCCGGGTGAAGTGAGCCCAGCCGGCCGCTTCATTGCCGAAGCTGCCCCCGCGCAACCGCAGCATCCCTCCGCTACCTTACGCTCGTGTCCCACAGCATGCCTGAGCGTAAGGTAGAGAAGAGATCTGCGGTTGCGCAAACCATTCCGCCTGATCGCGAAGCAACGATGTATCGAGCAGCCCAATCCGCCGACCCCTACCTCAGGCCTTCGTTCTCCTTCTCGAACCGCATGCGCAGGTGGGTGTGGTCGGTATGCTGGGCGCTCTTATTTCGCACCTCGCCCCGGCCCTTCCATGCCTGGCGCGCTTTTCTTCTGCGCCGCTTCGGAGCCAAGCTTGGTCCGCATTGTCATTTTTATCCCCAGTCCCGCATATGGGCGCCCTGGAATCTCTTATGCGCGGACGGGGTTTCCCTGGGGGATAACGCGGAGATCTATAACCCCTCGCCGGTGACCATGGGATCGCACGCCATCGTCTCTCAACAGGCTTATATTTGTGGGGCCACGCACGACTATAACGATCCATCCTTTCCGCTTATTTCTTTTCCCATGACGCTGGGCGCCTACTCATGGGTGTGTGCCCGCGCTTCTGTCTGTCCGGGAGTGAACCTGGGCGACGGTGCAGTGCTCGGCCTCGGGTCGGTAGCCACGCATGATTTGCAGCCATGGACGGTCTACGCCGGAGTTCCGGCACAACCGGTGAAGCAGAGAACGCAGCGCGAGCCAGGCGCGTCCGCCACGTAATGAGTTGAACTCCACAGCGAAAGAGCAGGCATGCTTTCCTGCATTTCTCCTGTTACTGTGATGGGGTAGGAATGGATACGAACGCGTTCGCCGGTTAGCCATCGTCACACGGTGAGCGTTGTTACCGGCTCCACGCCTTCAGGAGAAATGCTCTTAGCGATGCATCCTGTCTTGCGAATCCCCCATCCAGCAACGGCCAACGCCACCACCCGTCACTACATCGCCCCGCGCCGCTGTTTTTCGCAGCGCTTTCAGTGGAAAGCGTTTGGCGTTGTGGCCGCCGTCGGAATTCTGCAGCTGGCCCTGTGTGCTGCGCCGGCCCAGGCACAAGCTCCCGACAACGGGGGGCTGTCTACGCAAAGCAACCAGCCGGTGCAAATCACGCCCGCTCCCAGCAATCCCGCAGCGAATTCATCCCCCCTACAGCCCATCTTTCCCCAATCGAACGCGCCCGCTTTCGGCATCGCCCCGCTCCCAGAGATATGCCATGCCCACGGGACCGGCATCGGGGGCTGGGCTGGGCTATGGACCGATCCGCCCCGGAGACATTGTCGAAGTGCAGGTATTCGATGCTCCGGAGTACTCGGTAAGCATGCCGGTCTCACCCGCCGGCGAGATCGCGATTCCCTACGCAGGCCTGTTTCACGTAGAGGGCATGACCTCGATCGAGGCGGCACACGCCATCGCGCGGCTCTTTGTGCAGCAGCAGATTCTGCGCGATCCGCGTGTGATTGTCACGACCCAGCAATTCGGTTACAGCGTAACCGTGATGGGCGAGGTGAGAAGCCCCGGCATCTATGCCTTGGCAGGAAAGAAGCGGCTCATCGATATGCTCACCCAGGCGGGCGGCGTGAGCGACCGGGCGGGACATGTGATCGAGATCTTCCCCGCCGGTTCGATGAAAAACCCGCAGACCGTTTTATGGGATCCGACGCTGCGGGAAAATGATAATGCTGAACTGGAGATCAAGACCGGAGAGACCATTCTGGTGAGCCGTTGCGGCGTGGTCTACGTAGGCGGAAACGTAGGCAGACCGGGAGCTTTTCCGCTGTGCGACTCCAACCACACCACACTCTCCGAAGTGATTGCGCTGGCCCAGGGAACCAAACCTTCGTCCTGGTCGCAGCGTACTCTGCTGCTGAGAACCTCTGAAAGCGGAACCCGCGTGGTGCAAAAAGTCAAACTTGAAGACGTGTTGCGAGGCCGCGCGGTGGACATTACCATGCAGCCGGACGACATTCTCTTCATTCCGCCGAGCGCACTCAAAGCGGCCTCAAAGACAGCGTTGACGGCCGCCGTGGGATTCGCCACGCAGGCATATTTCTATACCAGGTAGGGCATATCTCGAGCCGCCGTCGAACGGTAACCGGAGCAGCGCGTTTGAGTGACCGCCTCTCACCAGGAGCCAATGGTAGCGAATTCCCGATGAAGTTCAGTGTCGTCACCATCTCCTTTAATCAGCGCCAGTATTTGGACGAGGCCCTCTGTTCGGTGCTGACCCAGGATTATCCGGCGATCGAATACATTGTTGTGGATCCGGGCTCGACGGATGGAAGCCGGGAACTGATCGAAAGCTTTGCCAACCGCTTGGCGCGTGTCGTCTTCGAACCCGACCAGGGAGCTGCCGATGGCCTGAACAAAGGGTTTCGGCACGCTTCCGGCGACATATTCGGATTTCTGAACTCGGACGACGTGCTCCTGCCGGGAGCAATGACAAGCGTCGCGCAGGCCTTCGCGCAGAACCCCGATTGCGACATCGTGATGGGCAACGGTTTTATCATCGATGCCCAGGGCCAGCGCATTCGGCGCATCCGGGCGGCCGGCTTTACCTTGGATCGTTATTTCTATGGAGGCGCCACCTGGCTGCAGCAGGCGACGTTTTTCCGGCGTGCGGCCTTTGCGGCCGTGGGCGGCTTCAATGTCAACAATCGTTCCTGCTGGGATGGTGAATTGTTGGTAGACATGGTGCGCAAGGGAGCCAGGGTGAAATATCTTGATCAGGACCTGGCGCTTTTTCGTCTCCACGCAAAGTCCATCACCGGCTCGCGGCGGCACAGTGAAATGATGAAAGCGGACGCGGATCGCATGTTTTCTCTCTCCCGCGGCCGCAGATGGACAGCCTTGGATACGGTGCGCGCCTACCTGTTTCGCATCGAACGCATTCTGACCCATCCCGGCGCCGTTGAGTCTGCCATCCGGGCACGCATGCGCAGGAGCTACTGAAAGCCTGAGGACCTGCGCAATCTGAGAGGGGACGCTTTAGAGGGTGCGTGCGAACCGGAAGAGACACAGCAGTCCTCTAAAGGTACTGAGGAAAACCAGGACAATAATTCCCGGCCCGAGATGGTTGAGCCTCACCATGACCAAGGTCGTACCGCAGCAATGAAGCCCTATTTCTGAAAAACCCAGCATAGGTTTAGCCACGCTGGTTCACCGCGCGAGAAAGATTGGTGAACAGCCTCACGGCACTTTATAATCTGGATTCTAGGGCGGCTCACAGTTACTGTGCTTCACGAAGATTCGCGAGAACCCGATCCTTTCGGGCAGTCGGAGGTAGAGGTTGAGGAACGGCGGACCGTTCTTCCCAGCGGTTCTTCCGCAGGTCCACCCGGATTTCCTGTGGAGCTTGTTGGCGCTGATGAACCTTATGCGGCTTTCCTTAAAAGAAAGCCGCACACTCGGTTATATCCAGTGCAGCGTACAGGAAATCCGGGTCCACCGCTGGACGTCTTCAATTTACCGATTGGGTGAACTTTCAAGCGCATGAGTGTCTATCCCCCACCATCGGAACCGGTCGTACTCCCCGAGTATCGCGAGCCTAAGGAATCCGAGCGTGCCTTCCTAAGCCTCGGGTTGAACGACGGCCAGACCCTGCAGCACTTCCTCCTGATTGGCAGGAAATATATCTGGCTGGTGTTGGTCTGCGCCATGCTTGGCACAGGAGCGGGGTTCATCGAGAATGCCACGACCCCTAAAGAATATCGCTCTTCGGCGAATATCGAGATTACCCAGGACACCGCCGATCAGTTCCGGGTGGATACCGGCGGAGGCTACGACAGCGGATACATCGACGTCGCCAAGCTGGACACCGAGATCGCGATTCTAAAGAGTTCGACCCTGGCAATGGCGACCATCGTGTCCTTGCACCTCGATCAGAACAAGGATTTTTTACCGCCGGGTTCCAATTACACCTTCGATCTATACAAGATCCGGGACCGTCACGCCTTAATCGGGATCTTTGAAGGAGGTCTGGCGGCGGAACGCTATGGCCACACCAACATTCTCGACCTGAGCTACACCGCCCGCAATCCTCAGCTCGCCGCGGACATTTGTAACACTCTGATTGCCAATTACGTAGAGCACAATTTCAGCCAGAATTACGCTGCCACGCAGCAGGTGTCGGATTGGCTGCAAAGGCAACTGGGTGATCTACGGAAACGGCTGGAGGCGAGCCAGGAGCACATGCTGACGGTGCAGAAGGATATCGGCCTGGTCGGCATCGACCAGACGCAGAGCATCGTGCTTTCCCGCCTGGTGGACATCAGCCACGACGTAACTACGGCTGAATCGCAACGGCTGGTAGCGGAAGCCAAGCTGATTACCATGCAGAGTGCGCCGCCGGATGTGCTGGCCACGCTGAGCGGCGATCCCGTTCTGATGGGTTTGAAGGAACGGATGACTTCCCTTCAGTCCGAGTATGCCAACCTGAACGCCAAGTACGGCGACAAGAATCCCAGGCTGCTTGAGATTCGCTCGGAAATGGCCGAAGTCAACGAGGGCATGAAGCGGGAGCAAGGCATCGTGATTGCCCGAGCCCAGGAAGAGGTGAACGCGGCCAAACAAAATCAGGACGCCCTGCAGCGCAGGTTGGACCAGGAAAAAAGCTCGGCCTACATGGGTAACTCCAAAGCCGTGGAATACTCCCTCGCCCGCCGGGAATACGAATCCAATCGATCGTTGTACGACGGACTGCAACAGCGACTGCAGGAGGCGGGCATCATCGCCGGCCTGCACTCGACAAATATCCGGAAAATCGACCCTGCCGATGCTCCGGACTTCCCCAGCTCCCCACGCAAATCGGTCAATCTGACGCTCGGGTTGCTCTGCGGCCTGGGCATTGGCTTGCTGCTTGTCCTTCGTGGTGGAAGCTCTGGATACAAATATCAAAACCATTTACGACATCGAAGAGCGGCTTGGCCTGCCCATGCTCGGCGTGGTTCCGCAGGTGGAAAACAAGCTACTCTCCCCGGAGACGTTTGTCAGGGATGCTACGTCGCCGCTGCCTGGCGCCTGGTCACGGCTGGCTGAAGCTTACCGGTCGCTGCGCACTACCATTCTTCTTTCCCGCGCCGGCACGCCTCCCCAGGTCATTCTGATCAGCAGCGCCAAGCCCTCCGAGGGCAAGACGTCGATCACCACGCTGGAGTCGATCGTGTTTGCGCTGAATGGCGCGCGGGTACTGCTGATCGACTCTGATCTAAGGCGGCCGTCGGTACATCTGCGGTTCAGGATCGCCAATAAGGTTGGTCTCACCTCCGTGCTGACGGGCAAGGCCGGACTGGAAGAGGCGATCGTTCCCGTAACCGCCCTGCCCTCCCTGCACATTCTGCCCGCCGGGCCGATTGCACCCATGCCCGCCGAGTTGCTGGGCTCGCTGCAGATGCAGAGGTTGGTGGAGGGCTTGCGCGCCAGCTACGACTTCATCCTCATCGATACTCCGCCGGTTTTGACGGTGACCGATGCGGCGGTACTGGTTTCCGTCAGTGACGGCGTGGTGCTGGTTCTGCGCTACGGACAGGCCACCAGGAACGTGGTCGCGCGGGCCAGCGAGATCCTCTTGCGTTCCGGAGCCCACCTGCTGGGAGTGGTGTTAAACGCGGTGGATCTGCAATCGTCCGATTACGCTGAGTACTATGGCCGCGCTTACAACGACTATTATCAATCCCGTGTGGATGTCGAAGAGTAGCGTTTGAAAGCAATTGTTGCTACGGGATTCGGCAAGCTTTACTTCCACGAAACAGCCCGCGCTCTGGCCATGGCCGGGGTAGAAGTAAACTTCCTGACCGGCTGGGTACCTAAGGACAATCAGACCGCCCTGGTGGAGCTGCTGGGAAAATTCCTGGGGGAAAAGCATCTGGCCGCCCGCATGGCCGCCCGCAAAATTGGGATTCCGGGCGTCTCGGTCACTCCTGTGGCCTGGGTCGAGTTGGCCGGGACCTTGATAAAATTGGTGCAGCGTACCCGAGTTATTCCTCTCGATCTGGCTTATGGCATGGAATTCCGCGTGGCCGCCTGGGGCAGCCGGAAATATCTGAAGGATGCCGACGTGCTGCTGGTGCGCAGCGGAGCCGGCCAATCCGGCGCGATCAAGAAGGCGCGCGCGAACGGACTGGCGATTGTTACCGATCATTCGATCGCCCATCCAGCCTTCATGCACCGAGCCCTGCGGGAAGAGTTTGCCCGTATTCGGTATATCTGCCGGCTACGACTCGCGAGCGGATTTGTGGAAGCTGGTGCTGCGTGATTGCGCCGATGCTGACCTGCTGCTGGTCAACTCCGACTTCGTGAAGAAGACGTTTGTCGACGAGGGCTACCCTGCGGAAAAGATCCGCGTAGCCTACCTCGGAGTACGGGAAGAGTTCTTCGACCTGAAGCGCGATTACAGCATCGAAGGACCGGTGAGGATTCTATTCACCGGGAATTTCGATATTCGCAAGGGCGTGCGGATCTTGCTGGAAGCGATTCGCAGTTGCCGCCGGTCTGGGCTCGACCTGCGCCTGGAGTTGATGGGGAATCTGGGCAATGGGGCGTCTTGTCTGCGCCGGGCGACGACCAGTTTTTTACCCACACCGCCTTTGCCCCTCTCCAGCAGGTCGCTGCGGCCTTCGCCCGTGCAGACCTGTTCGTCTTTCCCACTTTCGCCGAGGGCTCATCGCGCTCTGGAATGGAGGCCGCTGCTGCTGGTTTGCCCATCATCACGACAGAGAATTGCGGTTTGCCGCTGGAGCACGGAAAGAGTGCGATCTATGTACCGGCGAACGATTCTGACGCCTTCGCCGAAGCCATCTGCCGGGCGTCCTCGCACCAGGAGTCTGCGCGAGCAAATAGGCAGAAACGCAATGAGACTGGTGACGGAGAACTATACCTGGCTCCATTACGGACAGAAGGTATCGGGGTACTTCAAGGAAGCGATGGAAGGTGCTCGTCTAACCCAAAACGCGCCAGCCTAGCAACAAGCCTATCCCCCTGGACGGGTGCCCCAGGTTCGCCAAAGCGTACCTGGGCCGAAAAAGATGGGCGAAGCCCTTCATAGCTTTTTCTTTCTCCGCAAGCTTGGTCGAGCGATCTGGTAAAAGCATTCGAAGAAAGCGTCTTCGGCCCAGGTACGCTTTGGCGAACCTGGGGCACCCGTCCAGGGGGATGGGCTTATTGTTATGCCTGCACGTTTTGAGTCAGATGAGCAGTGCCACCGCTTCCAGCAAGGAGCCGGCAACGGCGTCAGCGCTCTCTGCAGCAACAGCGGCTCCGGCCTTCTGACGACCGGCTTCTCCCTGGATAAAGATGGTTCTCATGCCAAGCCGCTGGCCGGCTTGCATGTCTGAAAGCGAATCGCCGATGACCACGCTGTTGTCGGCAGAGGCCTGGGGAAAGTCTTTGCATGCTTGCGCAAAGAGCCCGACGTCTGGTTTTCGGCACTGGCATTCGCCCACGTCATGAGGACAGTAATAGATCGCGTCCAGCCGCGCGCCATGCTGTACCAGATGAGCTCGCATGTTTTTGTGAATCAACTCCAGCTGGTCATGCGTGAAAAGCCCCAACGCGATGCCTCGCTGATTGCTGACCAGGATCACAGTCTTGCCGGCGCGGTTCAGCCTGGCGATCGCCTCCACTGCTCCCGGCAGCCATTCAAATTGCTCCCAGCCGGTGACGTAGTCGCCTTCAGGCAGCTTGCGGTTCACCACACCATCGCGATCGAGAAAGACGTAACCCACCAGGCTGCGATTTATAGCCATGATTGAACGATATAATCACTGGGGCTAGCTGAGTCTGCACGAGAATTACCCTCTGCAGAATCGAGTCCCGTAGGGACGGCTGAGTAACCCAGGACGATAGTCCTGGGTTAGCATGTGCCAACGAGCAGTCCCGTAGGGACGGCTGAAAATGACCCAGGATGCAATCCTGGGGTACTTCTACCTTCGAAATGGACCATTCGCGGTTCGGAGCGGCTGTTCTCACCAGACTCTAGCATGCCCATCCAACGCATTACCTTCCTGAGCTTTCGCACCTTTGGCGACTACGTGCTGAAGGCGCCTTTTCTCTTTGAGCTCTTCCGGCTGTATCCGAATGCTGAAATCACCATGCTTACCAACCGTAAGGGCGGACTGGTCTATCCCCTGGTAGACTCGCGCCTGAAGTTGGTGGTCGTCGATCATGGTGACACAAAACTCCAGGTACTCGCGCAGGCTCTTCAGCATTCCACGGGCGGATCTGGTCATCGCCCTCGATGACAGCCGCACCACGCTGGTTCTCTCTCTAGTTGGTGCGCGGTAAACGGAAGACAGGATGGATCCAGGGGCTTAGCCTTCTCTACGCGGAGGGCGGCTTTTTTGAATGGAAAAGTGTTCGCCCCTGGCTCTCAGCGGTGGTCAAGTCCGTCTACCGGCCCGGCCGCATCCGCCGTCCGGAAGACAAGCACGATGCGGAAGTGGAACTCGAACTGCTGAATCTGCAGGGAGAAGGCCGGCCGCTCGCGTCGTATCGCAGCCACTACGCATCTCCTCCAGCCATCCCGCGGGATCCACCCTATATTTATTGCGCGGCCGAAGCCGGTTGGCAGGCAAGGCAGCTAACCGATCAACAGTGGGCGGGCATCATCGGTGACCTGCTGCAAGCTTTCCCTAAACATACAATTGTGGTCCACGGGGCAGTGGGCGCAGTGAAAGAATTTGCTTCAGAGGCGCGCGTGGTTGCCTATGGCCAAAGGTCGGTCCAGGAGTTCTTCGACAAAGTCTCGGCGGCCGAGCTGGTGATCGCTCCCGATAGTTTTGCCCTGCACCTGGCCTCGTTCTACGACGTGCCCGCGATCGGCTATTTCGGACCGGCGCTTTCCCCACCGCTTCCGGCCCACCAGCCCCCGCAGCAGCAGCCTCTTCCATCAGCCGGAGTGTTCTCCCTGCCTGCAGCTACGAGGCAACACGCCCTGCCGCAGGGGGCTGATGCAATGCAGTTCGCTCGCGGCCATGAAGCCGGCTGAGTTTATTGCCGCGGCGCAAGCGGCGTTGGTGGGCTGGTAACTGACGATGAATCGCCATGGCCATTATTTCGCTCACTCTTGAATTGCTCATCGAGCAGGCTCATTCGCTGAAAGACCGCCGGCAGGTGGTCCGCAGCCTCAAGGAGAAGCTTCGTCATGGCTTCAATATTTCGGTGGCGGAATTGGACGAGGCAGTCACCTGGCAGTCCGCAACCATTGGCGTCACCGCGATCTCCCGCTCGCGTGACTATCTATCCGGCCTGATGCGGCAGGTGGAGAACGCTGCCGTTCGCATCGCCAATGACCTGGGCGCCCAGGTAGCCGACTCGTGGTGCACCTTCCTCGAGGAGGAGTCTGACGACTAGGTCTTTTCTGATAGTCTAAGAGGTTTAGCTAAGGACTTTTTCATGGTGGAACCAAGGGCACGAAAGTACCATCGGGATCGCGTTGCGGAAACGCTGCGCGAAGAGATCAGCGGCATGATTGTGGGCGAACTCGCTGACCCGCGCATCAGCTTCGCCTACGTGAGTGAGGTGGTGATCAACCCCGGCGGCAAGTCGGCGCGGGTCTACATCGCGGTCGATGGCGGCGAAGTGGAGGAAGAGAAGACACGAGAGGCGCTCACTGCGGCCCGGGGCTTCATCCGCCACGAATTACTGGAGCGCATGGGCGTGCGCCACGTGCCTGAGCTGTCCTTTCAGATCGATAAATCCAAGCATCTCAAGTTGCGCATCGACGAGCTGCTCGGGCGCAATCGAAAAACCCAGAAAGCGGACGCCAAAGAGACTCCCCCAAAGCCTCAGGCGACCGCAACGTCCAAGGAGTAGCAGCAGCCACTTGCCGGCTGTCTCGTCATGCAATCCACGCCACCTATCGACGCGGTGCTCAGCTCTATCGCCAAAGCCGAACACCTGCTGGTGACCGCGCACGCGCGTCCCGATGGGGATGCGATTGGCGGCCTGCTCGCCTGCTGGATGATGCTGCAGCGCATGGGCAAGCGCGCCGACATGGCGCTGAGCGACCGGGTGCCTTTCATTTACCGGTCGCTGCCCTGCGCAGCGCAGATTCGGCACTGGAACCGCGTGGAAGGCGACTACGACACCGTGATCCTGCTGGAATGTGATGGCCTCGAACGTACCCGCCTCGAGGGACTGGACGACGGCTGGAGAACCGCATCCTGATCAATATCGACCACCACACCAGCGGCCGTGCTTTTGCCCACGTGAACTGGATCGACAGCAACGCCTGCGCGGTCGCAGAGCTGGTCTACCAGCTGGCCGGTGCTGCCGGTATTGACATCACACCCGATATGGCCACCTGCCTCTACACCGCCGTGCTTTCCGACACCGGCTCCTTCTGCTACGAGGGCACCGACGCTCACACCTTTGAATTAGCACGCAACCTGGTTGGCCACGGGGCCGATCCGGTACTCATCGCCCAGGAGGTTTACTTCTCCAACCCGGCGGCGAAGATCCTTTTGCTCGGCGCCGCGCTGGCCAACCTCCAGCAAGACGGGTGCCTGGCCTGGCTTTGGGTCACGCAAAACGATATGGAGCGCACCCACGCGGCCGAGGAAGACTGCGAAGGGATCGTCAACTATGCCATTGGCATCCGGGGGATCGAGGTCGCTGTCTTTCTGCGCGAGCTACGCGGCCATCGCGTCCGCCTCAGCCTGCGCAGCAAGGGGCGGGTGAACGTGGCCACCATCGCCGAGCGGTTTGGCGGCGGCGGTCACGAAAATGCCAGCGGCTGCACCCTGGACGGCCCCCTGCCGGTGGCCACGGAGCGGATTCTCCAATATCTCCGCGCAGTGATGGCAGAGTGCCGCCTCTTTCCCAGCTTGACCGATGCCCTTTGTCCCCTTTTTTCGTGGTGCTTCATCCGGCGGCGCATCCTCCTCTCGGCTCGGCCGGCGAATCTGATAGCCTTGTGGCCGTAGTCCTATGTAACGGTTCCTCTTTTTCGCATCCCTCTTTGTAACCGTGGTCTTGCTGCAACCCCTGGAGTCGTGTCGTACCGCCTGGCAGAATCGATGGTTGAAAAAAAATCAATGCTGGGAACGCCTCGAGTACTTCATCGGCCAGCCACCGGTCTGAAGACGTTGGAAGCTCGTTTCCCTGGCCTTCGCGACACCCTGGAGGCCATCAGCCTTTTCGTTTTTACCCCCTTTTTCCTGTTCTACGGATTGGTGCCGGTCTTCGGAGGAGATGGGCTTGGCCTGGTAGGCGCCGACGAGCCCAGGTATGCGCAGATCGCCCGTGAGATGCTCACCCGCCATGACTACGTGACCCCGGTGTTATGGGGCCATCCCTGGCTGGAGAAGCCCGCTCTCTACTACTGGCGGGCCATGTTTGCCTTCCTCGAGTTCGGTGTGCACGACTGGTCGGCGCGGCTTCCCTCGGCCAGTTTTGCTTTCATCCTGGTCGCGCTGATCTATCTACACCTGCGCCGCTTCCGGCCCGGGAGCCAGCTGGACGCCGCATTAATTACCGCCTCGTGCGCCGGCATCGTCGGCTTCGCCCGTGGGGCCTCGACCGATATGCAGCTGGCCGCGCCCTTCTGCATCGGCATGCTCGGCTGGTATGCCTGGTATGAGACGGACAAGAAATTCTGGCTCTTCGACCTCTACTTCTTCGTCGGCGTGGCTACGCTGGCCAAAGGCCCCGTGGCGCCCTTTTTGGCCGTGCTCATCATTTTCACCTTTGCCGCCCTGCGACGGGAGTGGTCCCTGCTGCGCCGGACGCGTCTGGCTCCCCGGGGTGATTCTCTACTTCGCCATGGTGCTGCCCTGGTATATCGCGGTACAGCGGCGTAATCCCGACTTTCTGCGCATTTTCTTCCTGGAACACAACCTGGAGCGCTTCGCCACCAACCGCTACATGCATCATCAGCCCTTTTGGTACTACATTCCCATCCTGTTGCTCGCGCTGATGCCGTGGTCGGTCATCGCCATGCGCGCCCTGGCGGAGGCGGTCCAGCAGTCGATTGCCGAGTGGCGGGCGCGGCTAACCAAACACCATTACGTTGGCCATAGCCGCTGGGGCGATGCCTTTCCCGAATTTCTCGTCCTATGGACGCTGTTTCCGATCGTCATTTTCTCTCTCTCCCACTCCAAGCTGCCGGGCTACATTCTGCCTTCCATCCCGCCACTCACCATCCTTACCGGCGATTACCTCAACCGCATGCGCCAGAAGGGTCTGAACTTATGGCTGCTGCTGCTGCACGCTCTGCTCTCCGCAGTCACCATCATCCTGGTGCTGCTGCTGCCCTGGCACATCACCCATCCAGGAGGAAGACCACCGGTCACTATTCTGCTGCCGGCGGTTTCCAGCGGCCTGGCTGCCGCCCTCCTCATCCTGGTGGTTGTCGGCCGCTTTGGGCTGGTACGCCTGCGCACGGTCACCATGGTGCCGCTGGTCGTCATGCTGTTCTTTATCTTCGGGGTCGGCCCGTTCTTTGGCCTGCCGGCGATTACCGCTACCAAGAAAAACATCCGCTTGCTGGACGCTGCCTACTCTGCCCGGCCGCTGGCCGCCATCATCAGCCAGATTGCCCGGCCGAACGAAGTCGTCGCCGTCTACAAGGTTCGGCGCGACGTCGAGTACGGCCTTTCCTTTTACCGTAATAACATGGTCGAGAACTACGAAGCGGACGGCATCCCTCCCGGGGAGCACATCCTGATCACCCGCGAAGCCTACATCGGCGAACTGCAAACTCTGCTGGCTGGCCGTTCGTATCAACCTCTCTTTTCCTACCCTGCGCAAAATCTCGCCGTCTACCAGGTCTTCGCCAAGCCCTAATAAAGTACGGGTGGGTTTCCAGGGGATGGCCTTGTGCCGTACACTCCTGTTCAAACGCCGAGCGCAGCGGGTCGCGGCGAAAGGCTTGAATTATGGGCAAGCACAGAGCGGAATGACACCCGCCCTACACCTGGAGATTCTCGATTTGCGCCACTTCTCCGCCGGGAATCTCAAGCCGGTGCTGGAGGCGGAGAGCCGTGTCTGGAACGAGCGCCTGCGTTGGGATTTTCAGGCGTCGGCCAACCTGTTGCTGCAATACCTGGACTCCCGTCTTCTGCCCGGCTACGTTGCCATCGAGAACGGCCGTATCTGCGGTTACGTATTCTGTGTTTACGAGAATGAAAAAGCCCTGGTGGGCGACGTTTTTGCCATGCCGTCCGCGACCAATCCCCGGTCGACTGCGGATGTCGAGCGTCATCTGCTCGAACATATGATCGAGTTGCTGCAACATTCTCCCGGGGTCGAGCGCATCGAATCGCAACTGTTGCTGCGTCCTCATGGGACTCATGCAGAAACCCTGCGCAATGCGGGATTTCAGATCTACGAACGGCTGTTCATGGAGCTCGAACTCAGCACCGCAAGCATGCTCGAAGGGCCGCCCGACGGCGCGCTCGATGGATTGGAATTGCGTCCCTGGCGAGACAGTGATTTTGCCGCGGCCGGCCATCTGATTGCGCACGCTTACGAGGGGCACCTGGACGGCATCATCAACGATCAGTACCGCTCCGTCTCCGGCTCGCTGCGATTTCTGCACAACATCGTCCGTTTCCCAGGCTGCGGACTGTTCGACGCTTCCGCCTCACGTGTCCTGGCTTACCGAGGTCGCGAAGAGATTGCCGCTCTGTTGCTCTGTTCCCGCGTGCGGGAAGACGTGGGCCACGTGACCCAGATCTGCGTAAGCCGGGAGTTTCGCCGCCGCGGACTCGGCGCATGGCTCCTGGCTGACTGTTCGCGTGCCCTGCGCAGATCCGGTTTTCAGGCGCTCACGCTCACCGTCACGCGGCAAAATTCCGATGCCGTTTCGCTCTATCGCCGTAGCGGATTCACCACCCGCCAGACCTTTGATGCGCTGGTTTGGGACCGCCGCATGAGAGGCCGGGTATAGGTGGAACCTCCCCTGAACCGCCGCTCCTTGTGTATTCTTAAATGATGGCGCAAAAGGCAGACGGGGCTAAAAAATCGGCAGTCAAGCCGGTTAGGATACATGGCATTGATTGCGGGCTGGCTTATCCCCGGAGCAGGGCACTTCATGCTCAAAAAATGGGGCCGTGGAGTTTTGATCCTGGCTTCGATCAGCTGCATGTTTGTGCTGGGCATCCTGATGGGCGCCAGGCTCTACGCGCCCAACACAGCCGACCTTCTGGACATGCTCGGTTTTCTGGGTGATCTTGGAGCGGGCATGTTGTACTTGGTTGGCCACGGCCTTGGATTGGGGCAGGCGCCTGTGCAGGTAGTTACGGCCGATTACGGGGCAAAGTTTGTTGTGGTCGCGGGACTGTTGAACCTGATCTCCGCCGTGGACGCGCACAGTATCGCCGTGGGGAGAAAGCCATGACCCTTACGCCTTCTCATTTCACGACGGTCATACTTTTTGCCGTATTTGCCTCGATCATTTTCGGCATCACGCAGCGCAGCACACCCAAGGCAATGGTTCGCTACGGGGCCTACTGCTTCGCGCTGTTTTTGGGAGCGGTGATTGTGGCCAGCTGGGTCATGTATTTCATCCGCCACTAAGGCGGACCGTGGCGGCGGGCTCAGGTTTAGTGCCGCGCCTACGGCGCTCAGATCGTCTTCCGATTGATACCCAGCCCTTCCGGGCTGGGCACAGTTTGGCAACCGGCCCTCCGGGCCTTGCATCCATTGCAGTTTTTGCAACTTCATTTCTCAGCCGGCCACAGGCAAGGCAGCACTCACCATAGCAACCGTTAACGAGGGATGGAAAGGGCCGCAGGTTATCGGCGGATAGTGAAATGCCCCGCAGCCAGCGACCAACCCGCGGGGCCTGCGGTGGAACGCGGCATGGGAGAAACCGGCTCGACTGTGTGTCGAGAAGAGATAACCCTGCAAAATCGATGCGAGGCCCGGAGGGCCGGCTGCCAAACGTGCAGCCCAGCCCGGCAGGGCTGGGAATCCATCCCGAAAATGATCTGAGCGCCGTAGGCGCGGCACTAAACCCACCGTAGCGAATGACCTGCGGTTTAGATACGCACCAATTCGGTCTGTATCGGCCCGGTGACGACGGCCCGGCCTGGCTCGGTCAACATATTTACTTCGCTGCGTACCCCGAACTCCGGGAGGTAAATCCCCGGCTCTACGGAGAAGCAAGTGTAAGGCAGAATCAGACGCTCGTCGTGCGTTTCCAGATTATCCAGATTTGCGCCGTTACCATGGGTTTCGGTCGAGATGCTGTGCCCAGTCCGGTGAGTGAAGTATTCTCCCAACCCTGCACCGCGAATCACGCTACGGGCCGCATCGTCGGCTTCCCAACCCGCAATCGGCCGGCCGGCAGCGAACGCGTCCTGCACACTCTTGATGGCCGCATCCCGCGCCTGCGCGACCAGGGAGAAGATCTGCCGTTCGCGCTCGCTCGGCTCGCGGCCAACTACTCCGGTCCAGGTGATGTCATAGGTGCAGGTCTCCGGGCGGTCCATGCGTCCCCAAATATCGATAAGGACGAAATCGCCTTGCTTGATCTGCCTGGAGTTCTCAGCAGTCGGCTCGTAATGCGAATCGGAGCTGTTCTCATTTACCGAGACATTCGGTCCATACCCATCGGCAATGCCTGCACCGCGCATCGCCTCCTGCAGCCAGCGCATCATTTCGTATTCCGTCAGCGCAGCGCCGCTTTTGATACGCGCCGCCATATGCTTCCACGCGGCACGGAGAACCTCATCAATCGCCCGCTGGGCCTGGTAATGACTAGCGATTTGTTCCGCGGTCAGCACCGCCTCGAAGCGGCTCACCAGGTCGGCGGAGCTGACGATAGTCTTGCCCAACTCCCGTAGGACCTCCACCGTGCCGGCGTCCACCAGCGACACGTACATGATGGCGTTGCGCGGCGAGTACTGCATCGCCAACCGGGTATACGGCTCGAGCATGGTGCGCAAGCCGGCTTCCAGCTCCTGCCAGGAGGAGTAGACCTCACCACTGCCGGGCAGTGACTCCAGTTTGCCGCGCTCTACCCGGTGCGTCAGCTTGCGCGGTTCGCCCTGGGCTGGAATGAAGTAGTACCAACGCCGCGAGACGTGCGTGGACTCGCTAAGACCGAGAATCCGATAAGCAATCGGGTCGCGGTGATGATGGTCGTAGAAGAGCCAGCCATCCACCTGCTGCTCGCGCAGCGCCTTCTGGATCTCTTCCAGGTCCATACCGAATTTCCTGTCGAGTTTGGTGGCGTTGGCGAAGTGCATGCGGCTTTCCTATGGAAAGCCGCACACTCGGGCGTTGGGGAGGAAATCCGGGGTGCGCTACTGAGCAGTCAACTCGGCGGCTACCCGCTCGGTCACAAAGGCCTCAACGGTATCGCCCACCTGGACGTCATTGAAGTTGGCAATACCCATGCCACACTCCATGCCGTTGGTCACCTCGCGCGCATCGTCCTTGAAGCGCTTGAGCGAAGAGAGCTTGCCCTTGAAGACCTGTTCTCCATCGCGCATGAGGCGAACCTCCGCATCGCGCTTGATGGAGCCGTCGACCACGCGGCAACCGGCAATCGTGCCCACCTTGGGGATCCTGAAGATGTTGAGCACCTGCGCTCGGCCGACGTAGTTCTCCTTGATGGTCGGCTCGAGCAGGCCCAGCATGGCCTTCTTGATCTCGTCCTGCAACTCGTAAATGATCGAGTGCAGCCGGATCTGGACTCCATCCTGCTCCGCCAGATCGGCCGCTTTGCGCTCCGGGCGCACATTGAAGCCGATGACAATCGCGTTCGAAGCCGATGCCAGCAGGATGTCGCTTTCCGTAATCGCACCTACACCGGTGTGAAGGACCTTGATGCGCACCTTCTCGGTTGACATCTTCTGCAGCGAGTCGGCCAGTACTTCGACCGATCCGGTCACGTCTCCCTTAAGGATCAGTGGCAGTTCCTTAACCCCAGCCTGCTTGATCTGCTCCGCCAGGCCTTCCAACGAAACCCGCGAAGACTTCGCCAGCTGCGACTCGCGCTCCTTCATCTTGCGATATTGCGCGATGCCCTTGGCCTTATCACGGTCGGCAACCACCAGGACCGTGTCGCCCGCATCCGGCATGCCTTCCAACCCCAGAATTTCCACCGGGGTCGAGGGCACGGCTTCCTGGGTGGCGCGGCCGCGATCGTCAAACATGGCGCGCACCTTACCGAAGGTATTGCCCATGATGAAGCTGTCGCCCGCGCGCAAGGTGCCGTTCTGCACCAGCACCGTAGCTACGGCACCGCGTCCGCGGTCGAGCTTGGCTTCGATTACTGTGCCAACCGCTGGACGATCAGGGCTGGCCTTCAGATTGCCCAGGTCTGCGACCAGGCAAATCATTTCCAGCAGCAGATCGAGGTTCTGCTTTTTCTTCGCCGAGACGTCCACGAATACCGTGGAGCCTCCCCACGCTTCCGGCACCAGTCCACGATCGCCCAATTGCTGCTTCACGCGATCCGGCTGCGCGTCCGGCTTGTCGATTTTGTTCACCGCAACAATGATGGGTACATTCGCGGCCTTGGCGTGGTCGACTGCTTCCAGCGTCTGCGGCATGACTCCATCGTCCGCCGCCACCACGATCACGACGATGTCGGTGACCTTGGCGCCGCGTGCACGCATGCGGGTGAAGGCCTCATGGCCCGGGGTATCGAGGAAGACGATCTCCCGCCCAAATGCAGGCGAGTCCTTCTTGGTGATGCGCACCTTGTAGGCGCCGATATGCTGCGTGATGCCACCGGCCTCACCCGAAGCCACGTCCGTCTCGCGGATGGCGTCCAGCAGTGAGGTCTTGCCATGATCGACGTGGCCCATGACTGTGACCACGGGCGGCCGGGTCACTTCAATCTCGCTGACGTCCTCATCCTTCATGAGGTTTTCGAGGGCCTCGTTGGCCATCTCGTCTTCGAAGGTGATCACCTGGGTGTCGGCCCCGAACTGAGCCGCCACATCCTTGACCAATTCAGCGTCGAGCGATTGGTTGACGGTGACAAACACGCCACGCATGAGCAGCGAAGCGATCAGGTCTTTGCCGCGCACTCCCAGTTTTTCCGCCAGGTCTTTTACGCTGATGCCTTCCGTCACCGTGATGGTACGGGTGATGGGCACCGGCTCCTGGGGGATCTGCGCTCCGCCAAAACGAGGCGGGGGCGCAAAGCCCTTCATTGGGCCTTCCTTGGTCTTGGGATACTGCTGGCGTCCACGCCGCTGTTGCGGAGCTGCCCTCTGGGGACGCGGAGCTTCCCCTGGAGGCGGCGTGAGACCACCTGCGCCACCTACGCCAGGGCGAGGCGCACCGAATCCGGGGCGCGCACCAAAACCGGGGCGAGCGGCGCCAAAGGCAGGCCGTCCACCGGGGCCGGGAGGGCCACCGGGGCTGGTGCGTGTGGGATGCATCGGCCGGCGCGCACCACCAGGACCATCCTGGGGACGGCCGGCATATCCTGATCCACCGCCGCCGGGCCCACCGGATCCGGGTCCACCACCGGGCCGGCCACGATCAAAGATCGGCCGTCCCCGCTGAATGGGACCTCCTGGGGGCTGCGGGGCGCTGGAGGGCGGTGCTGCCTGGACCACAGGCGGCGGAGGCGGCGCGAGATAAACCGGGCGCGGACCCGTCTGAGGCATGATCACGCGCCGTGGCGGCGGAGCCGGAGCCGGGGGGGCGGCGGCGATTTCCGGTGACGGACTCACCGCTTCGGTCGAAGGGGAAGCCTGCGCTGCAGCTGTCACCTCGGGAGCGCTGGGAACCTGGTTCGACGCCGGCGGTGGGGCTTGCGGCTTAGGCTGCGCCTGTACCGGCGGCGGGGCAGCTACCGCCTGAGCTACTGGCGGGCGAACCTCTGTTGCCGGCGCTGCGCTCGCGACGGGGGCCTGCTTATACCAGGTGCAACTGCCGGCGGACGCACTTCAACGCCTGCCGGAGGCTTAGCCACTACCGGCCCTGTCGGAGGCTTGGCTGCGATCGCCGGGGCGGCTGGCGGAGGGGCAACCACGATCCGCGGCTCCTGCCGGGGCTGGGGGACAATCCTTCGCGGTGCGGGCGGCGGCGGGGCTGGCGGACGTTGAGTTAGCCCACCAAAGTTAGGCCGGGCCTGACCGGGCGAACTCTGGCTGGGGGCAACATGGCTTGCGGCTTGGGCGGCGGGCGCGGTGCTGGCGGGCGAAATATTAGATCCCGGGGCCGACACGGCCGGACGAGGAAGACCCGGGGAAGGCTGAGCCACGTGAGACGCAGGGCCTGCTCCTACGGGAGCTGAGGCTACCGGATGCGTTGGCACGGAGGGTCTGGCTGCCTGGGGCTGGGGCGGAGCCGGCGGCGGAACGGGAGGCCGCTGGGCTATGGCCGCAGCTTCATCTTTTCTCTGCTGAATTGCCTTGAGCACGTCACCCGGCTTGGAGACTCGCGACCAGTCGATCTTCTGCTTCGGCTCGCTGTCTACCTTCGCGGCGCCGGCGCCGTTCTTCCCACTGCGTTGAAAGTACTGCCGTACCCGCTCTGCTTCATCGCCTTCCAAGGAGCTGGAGTGTGTCTTTTTCTCAGTCACACCAACGGCCGTCAAGGCGTCAAGGATCGCCCTGCTCTTTACTTCGAGCTCGCGCGCTAAATCGTTAATTCGAACTTTGCTCATCCGTCCCTTTGTGTCAAACCCGCTGCCGCTCAGACTCTCATCGCAACCTCACGACTGTGGGAATGACAGGTATTATTATTATCCTCTGAAATCGTGGAATGTGCGCCATCCAACCACGCGGAAGCACGCAATTTACACGCCACCTTCGTCTACCTTCGCGTCCTGCCGGGTCTCCTGGCTGGCTTCTTCCACGTTGCCCTCATCCACGGTTTCCGACCTGGCTATTTCGTAATTCGGCACATGACTGGCAAGCACCTCGCTGGTATCTTCCCGCCCCGGGGTTTCCGAAAGCCCGCCAATGTCGTCGAGATCCGGGCCCGATTCCGTCAGCTCCTCCATCCGCAACCGAGCTACGTCGTCGCTGATCCGGCCCGACCCGTCCACGTTCGTCTGGAGCTTCCCGCTCCCCTTCCTGGTCCAGGGTTAAGGCGTCAATTTCCTCGGCAGCCTGGGCGTCTTCAATCGCCCGAGCCTTCGCAACTACCTCATCGTCTGATTTGGCCACTGCTCCCTCCGCGGCTGGACGCTCTTCGCCGGGCTCGTATTCGCCAAAATAGTGCCGTACCGCCAAGCTGATCTTCTCCAGCGTCTTCTCTCCAATGCCGGGGATCTCTTCCAGTTGCTCCGGGGTCATATCGGCCAGCGCCTCGACCGTGGTGATGCCGGCAACCACCAGCTTTTGGATGATCTGCTCGCCCAACTCCGTCACCTGTTCGATGGGAGTCGAAGGTCCGCCGCTCATCGCCTGCATCTGCTGCTCGACTTCCTGGCGCTTTTCTTCCTCGCTCTTGATATCGATCTTCCAGCCCAGCAGCTTAGCCGCCAAACGCACATTCTGGCCCTTCTTGCCGATGGCCAGGGAGAGCTGGGAGTCGTCTACGATGACCTCGATCTGCTTCTCCCCCAGGTCTGTAATGCTCACGCGGCTCACCTTGGCCGGCTGCAAAGCCTTCTCGGCAAAGGTGGTGATCTCCTCGCTGAACTCGATGATGTCGATCTTCTCGCCCCGCAGTTCGCGAATAATGGACTGCACCCGCATGCCTTTCATGCCCACGCAGGCGCCCACCGGGTCTACATCCTTATCCCGCGACAGCACGGCAATCTTGGTGCGCTCCCCGGCTTCGCGAGCAATGGCCCGGATGACCACGGTGTTGTCGTAAATCTCCGGCACTTCACTTTGAAAGAGGCTCTGCACCAGCTCAGGAACGGCACGGGAAACAATCACCTGGGGGCCCTTGGCGGCGCGGTCCACACGCTGCAGCACTACGCGGACGCGCTCCCCAATGGCAAACTGCTCCAGGCGCGACTGCTCACGCTTGGGCATCCTGGCCTCGGCCTTGCCCAGGTCAAAGATGACGTCCTGCAACTCGATACGCTTCACCGTGGCGTTCAGCACTTCGCCCAGGCGGTGGGCATATTCCTTGTAGACGGTATCCCGCTCCGCCTCCCGCACCTTCTGAAAGATGACCTGTTTGGCCATCTGGGCGGCGATGCGCCCCAGCACGTCGGTCGGCTTGTAGTAGCGGATTTCGCCGCCGGTCTCTACTTCCGGTGCCAGAGCCCGGGCATCGTCCAGGGTGATCTGGTTCACCGGATCTTCCAGCTGTTCGGGAGCCTCGACCACCGTCTTGTAGACGTAGGCCCGGATCTCACCCGATTCCCGGTCCAGCTCGGCCCGCATATTCTCCTGTGTTTTGTAGTACTTGCGCGTGGCCAACGCAATCGCGTCTTCGACCGCGGAAACTACAATTTGGGGATCAATTCCCTTGTCCCGGCTCAGGGCCTCGATACTTTGATAAAGAACACTCGCCATGATTTCTCTCTTTTACCTGTTCGCTCAAAGCTACAAAATTTCCGGCGCCAGATTGGCCTTTTCGATGTTGGAAAAGGCAATCTCGACCGTTTGGCCCTGGGGTGGGCCCTTCTTGCTCCCCTTCTGCTTCTTGGCCGTGAGGTCGAGCACAATTCCTTCCGGCTTCACCTCTGTGAGCTTCCCTAGCCAGTGCCGGTTGCCTGCCACCGGAGTAAAGGTCCGGACTTTCACCGGGCTGGACTGGAAGCGCTCGTAATCGGCCCGTGTCGCTAGCTTGCGGTCTAACCCCGGGGAGGAGACTTCCAGCGTATATTCGCTGGCCGGCACCAGATCCTCAACGTCGATCACCGTGCCAAAATCCCGGCTGAAGCGTTCGCAATCCTCGTGGGTTACCCAGGCCAGCTGATCGAGGGCGATGCCTTCACTTCCCAGATGCTCGAGCAGGCTTTGCTCCTCGCCCGCCGCGACCCCTTCTTTCAGTTTCTTATCGGCCTCTTCGGCCCGCCGCGCCCGCTGTTCAGCATTTTGCTCGATAAAGACCCGCAAAATCCGCTGCTTGCTGCCCCCCAGGTATTCGATCTCGACTACGTCCAGCCCGTGCGATGCCGCTACCCGATCCGCCGTGCGACGGATTTGCTCAATGCTCAATGACATAATTGCCGCTTCCCGGATTTCCTACTACGCGGCCCTCCCAACGTCCACGTGTGCGGCTTTCCGCGAAGAAAGCCGCATGAACCTCGCCAACGCCACCAACCTCGACAGGAAATCGGGGTCAAGTGAAGATGGTTCGCCGTGGGGCCAGTCCACAGGTTGCGCGATATCCCGGCCAAAAGAAAAGTGGGCTTTCGCCCACTCATTTCTCCGTGTTACTCCGCAGTACGGCGAAGCCAAAGGACAAATTCGTCTGCTGTTTCAGAATACGCCGTTTCCGGGTGAATTTCAACGCTCCCCGGCCAGCCCGGTGGAAGGCGGCTTTTCCCTCAACCAGGAGCATTTCTCCTGTAGGTTATAGGATTAAGACAGCGCATAAATAGCAGCAGACCGGGCACGGCTTGCATCAAAAACAGATCCCTTGATCGCTTTCTCTCTCATCGCCGGATCTTTGACAGATAACCATAGGAAATTCGCTCCACACCCCTTTTTATGATCCAGACACCCGTACCGGAAGCTCTTACCTTCGACGACGTCCTCCTCGTACCCGCATACAGCGAAGTAGTGCCCGCACAAGTGAGCACGCAGACTATGCTCACGCATTCCATTTCCCTCAATACCCCGCTGCTCTCCGCCGCGATGGACACGGTGACTGAGTCCCGTCTGGCCATTGCCATGGCCCAGCAGGGCGGCCTGGGGGTCATTCACCGCAATCTTTCGGTGGAACAGCAAGCCAGCGAGGTAGACAAGGTCAAGCGCTCGGAGAGCGGCATGATCGTTGACCCGGTCACCATTGAGCCCCAGCAACTTATTTCCGATGCGCTGGAAGTGATGCGGCGATACAAGATCTCCGGCGTTCCCGTGACCCAGGGTAAGAAGCTGGTGGGCATTCTCACCAACCGCGACCTGCGCTTTGAAACCCGCACCGACATCCCCATCGGCGATGTGATGACGAAAGAGAATCTCATCACAGTGCCGGTGGGAACTACGCTCGAAGAAGCGGAAAAGATCCTGCACAAGCACCGGGTGGAAAAGCTGCTGGTGGTCAATGGCCAATACGAGCTCAAGGGTCTGATCACCGTTAAGGACATTCAAAAGAAGCTGAAGTACCCCAACGCCGCCAAGGACGATCAGGGGCGCCTGCGGGTGGGCGCGGCTATCGGCGCGACCGGCGACTTTCTCGAGCGGGCTGCGGAGTTGGTCCGTTTTCGGGTCGACGTGCTCTCCATTGACTCGGCGCACGGCCACTCCTCGCGTGTCCTTGATGCCATTCGCGCCGTCAAAAAGCGTTTTCCTGAAGTAGACCTGATGGCCGGCAATGTGGCCACCTACGAAGGGGCCAAGGCGCTGATCGAAGCTGGGGTGGATACCGTAAAGGTAGGCATCGGACCCGGATCCATCTGCACCACGCGCATGGTCACCGGCGCGGGCATGCCGCAGATTACCGCCATCAGCGAGTGTTACCGGGCGGCACGTGAGCACAACATTCCCGTGATCGCGGACGGCGGCATCAAGTATTCCGGCGACGTGACCAAGGCCATCGCCGCCGGCGCGAGCGTGGTCATGATCGGGTCATTGTTCGCGGGCGTTGACGAGAGCCCGGGGGAAACGATCCTCTACCAGGGCCGCAGCTTCAAGACTTACCGTGGCATGGGTTCCCTTTCGGCTATGTCCCAGGGTTCCGGCGAGCGGTATTTCCAGGGAAAAGCCGACCTCGAGGAAAGACCCTCGACCGAAGGGGTCGTAGCGCGCGAGCGCAATGGGGAAAACCGGCTGGCCAAGTTCGTTCCCGAAGGAATCGAGGGACGCGTGCCCCATCGTGGACCGCTCGAAGCCATGGTCTACCAGCTGGTGGGTGGATTGCGTTCCGGGATGGGCTATGTAGGCTGCAACTCCATTCAGGAGTTACAGGAGAGATCCTGCTTTATCCGCATCTCCAGCGCCGGACTGCGAGAGAGCGGGAGAGCACGTGCACGACGTGATCATCACCCGTGAAGCGCCTAACTACCACGTGGAATAAATAGGTCCTAAGAGTCTGGGTGCAACGACCATCTCCAATCAAGTCCGCAGGGACGTCTAGAGCAGCCAGGACGTAAGAGTCTATGTGAAAACGGGAGAAAAACAGCAGGTCCCTCCGCTACGCTTTGCTCCGGTCGGGATGACAATTCTGTTACACCCGCAACGGGTTGACCGAGAAAGCTTTAGCCAGCCACAGTATCATCCGAGCTGTGACTTTTTTGATTGCTTCAACGTCAACAACCGCTGGGTGCGACATTCAAGCCCGGTTTTGGCTTGAGTGGGATACCACGGCACTGACACTCGGTCCGCCGATTTGAACAGCACTCGCTAAAAACAAATCTTCTATCAATCCATATCGGGAGCCAGTGCCGAAGGGACGATTAACTCGATTTAATTTTGAATCGAGCTAATAGTTAATCATGGGGTTTATTTTGGGGTAGTCGGGAAGAAAGCAGCCCCATTGAGTAAAGAGCCCACCAACCCGGAAGAACAGACCGATGCAAAGCTCTCTGATCGGCAAAAGCAGAGCGCTATCGATGACCCTCTGTTGAGGCCGATGGAGATAGCGTGCAAGACGCAGAGTCCAGAGGCCGACGCATCCAGCTTCAAGAGCCCAGGCAAACAGGTGCTGAAGAGTAGTTACCACTTTTATGAGGCCTGGGAAGGGGTTGAATCAACCTGTCCCAGGTGTGGCTGGGGTGTGAGTCTGAGCCGCTCTCATACCCTTCACGAAAATGACCGCATCGAATTCCTCTGCCGCAATTGCCGGGAGACTCTGACCGCGGTTTGGCTTCCTACTCAGGCGCAAGCGGTGGGGTTTGGTGATCGATTGAGCGTGATGATGTTCGAGTGCCTGGAGGCGCACGAAAAGGGATCCGAGGGTGAATGTGACTTGACGATCTGGATGGAAGGGGGTTTCTGCGCCCCGAAGATTGAAGATTCCATGCTCGGCCTGGACTGGTCTTTGTTTGTCACGCGCAACTTCCCGGAGCTCACGCAAGATACCAGCTTCCAGAGCCCCCCGGAGTTCGTTTCCTACGCACTTTCAACCCTCGACGCATATAGCACAGCTATCCTTGCGGCTCACGTGGAGCGAACTCCCGGCGTTCTCCATTTCAGTTGCAGCCTCAAGCAAAGAGACGCCGATTCTCAATTGCAGCTGGAGTTCGTGACCACGCCAGAACGGGGAAAGATTATGCCGGGAACAGCCATGCTGGAATTGCTTAACGCATTCCCTGACCTTTTGCGAGCCAAGGGCATACAAGAAGACGCCATCTATTATCTGCAAGGAGAAGGATGTCCGATGCTGTTGCCTTATCCTGGCCGGATGCTGGTCAAGGTTTCCCCCTTTCTTCGGGATCGCCCTCTCGATCTCTGGCCGCAAGCCAGGCTCAGTATTGTTCCAACCGATGAACTCGTAATTCGCGCCAAGGCGATTGTAGAGTTCATGCGAGATACTGAGCCGATGGCCGGCAATCCTAACTGACCGTCACCAGAGACGCTTCCCCTTACATGCCCTTCGCGGCCTTCGATTTTTCCAGGTCCTTCGCTCCATCAAGATGCTTTTGCAGGACAGGCAAGGTCTGCTCCGCATAAGACTTGATAGCGGGGTTCTGCGCGTCGGCGGCTTCCTTCTTGTAGATAGCGATTGCTTTGGTGTGTCCGGCTATCATCTCCTGGATGTAATGACGATCGAAAGCGGCCCCCTGCAGCTTCTGAAATGGGTCGATCATCTTCTTGTCGAGTGCGGCGTCGATTGCGTCCGGCCGGTTGAGGCTGGTCTGGTGGGCAATATCGTATAGCTGGTTGAAATCCTTCGTGTGATCGGTGACCAGCATTTGCGCGTAGTCTTTCACTGGCTGGGAAGAAGCTGCGGTTTGCGCCAATTGTCCAAGATTGGCCTCCACCATGTCGGTTTGTGCGGCGAAGTCCACAAACTGCTGGTCGGTCATGGCCGATGCTCCAGCGGCCTTCTTTTGTGCCAGCACAGTCAACGAGCCAAGAGCGATGCAGCCGACGGCCAAGAGTATACGTTTCATCTGATCTCTTCCCCCTGGAATATTGGATGCAAATGCCAACGGTGGGGTGTTGACCGTTTGTATTGGCTGGCTGTTCCGAAGGGAAGCTGGTTAGAATCGACTGCATGATGCGCCAGTCTATCGCCCTGCTTAGCTTGCTCGCCTTGACTGCGAATGCCGCCGAAGCGGTTTATCCGTTGCGCGGGTATACCTCCGCCAGTTCCGCCAAAGAAGTTCAATGGGAGGAGAAGTTCAGGCAGATCCCGCAGACGGATAACTTGAGAGAGAACATGCGCCGGCTCTCAGCACGCCCGCATCATGTAGGTTCTCCTTATGACAAGACCAACGCGGAGTGGATTCTTGCCCAACTGAAGTCCTATGGTCTCGACGCGCAGATCGAGACCTTCGATGCCTTGTTTCCAACGCCGAAAGAGCGATCACTACAACTGCTGGGTTCCAGCCCATTTACCGCAAAGCTTGAAGAACCTACGCTGGCTGTCGATCCGACCTCGGGCCAGAAGAGCGAGCAACTGCCGACCTATAACGCATACTCCACCGACGGAGATGTCACTGCGCCGTTGGTCTATGTGAACTACGGCGCTCCCGACGACTACGAACGGCTGGAGCGTTTGGGCATCTCGGTGAAGGGCGCGATTGTGATCGCACGCTATGGCGAAACATGGCGCGGGATCAAGCCCAAGGTTGCCGCCGAACACGGCGCCGTCGGCTGCCTCATCTATTCCGACCCGCACGAGGACGGCTACTTCCAGGGCGATCCCTACCCGGCGGGAGCGTATGCGGCCGGAGGAAGGCGCTCAGCGGGGCAGCGTTATGGATATGCCGGTCTATCCTGGTGATCCTCAAACACCTGGAGTCGGCGCCGTGCCCGGAGCGAAAAAGATCCCGCTCAGCGAAGTAAAAACCATCACCAAGATTCCGGTGATGCCCATCTCTTACGGGGATGCCGCTGCCCTTCCTCAAGTCACTGAGCGGCCCCGTGGTTCCGGAGGCGTGGCGCGGCGGCCTGCCGATGACTTACCACGTTGGTCCCAGCACCGCGAAGGCGCACCTGGTGCTGAAGTTTAACTGGGATCGCAAGCCGCTCTACGATGTGGTGGCGCGCATTCCCGGCTCCAAATATCCGGACCAATGGGTTCTGCGCGGTAACCACCACGATGCATGGGTCAACGGTGCCGGAGATCCCGTCTCCGGAGCCAGCCCCGAACTGGAAGAGGCGCGCTCCCTCGGAGAACTGCTGAAACAAGGATGGAAGCCCGAGCGTACGATCCTCTATTGCTTCTGGGATGGAGAAGAGCCAGCCCTACTTGGCTCGACGGAGTGGGCGGAGACCCATGCCACTGAGCTGCAGCAGCACGCGGTTGCCTATTTCAACTCCGACGGGAACGGGCGAGGCTACTTCCACGCCCAGGGATCCCATTCGCTTGAGAACTTCGTCAACGGCGTTACCAAGGACATTGTCGACCCGGAAACGAAAATGACGGTATGGAAGCGTGAGCGGCTGGTTGCGATCTCTCGCGCAGATGCTGAGGCACGGACGGAAGTGAGGTCTCGCGCGGATCTTCGCATTGGCGCGCTGGGTTCCGGGTCGGACTATACCGTCTTTATCGATCACCTGGGGATCGCAAGCGTAAATCTCAGCTATGGCGGTGAGGACGAATCCGAGCGGCCAGTATCACTCAATCTACGATGATTTTTACTGGTATACCCATTTTCAGGACACCGACTTCGTCTATGGCCGGGCACTCGCACAAACCGCCGGCACCATGGTGATGCGGATGGCCGATGCCGATTTGATTCCCTACCAGTTCACTAACCTCGCGGAAACGGTTCATGGATATCTCACGGACCTGAAGAAACTGGCTTCGACCGCGCGTGAGAAAGCGAAGGAGCAGAATACCGAAATTAGCGAGGACGTCTACAAGGCGCTCTACGACCCGAAGAAGCAGTTCGTTCCGCCCACGACGCAGCCGCTTCCCCCCTATTTCAACTTTGCGCCGCTCGAACAAGCCTCCGACGATCTGACACGGGCCGCCGACGAGTACGAAAAAGCCGTTACCGCTGCTGGAGACAATTTGCCGCCTGCAGTCAATGAACAACTGATCCAGACGGAGCGCATGCTGATCGACTCGGCCGGCCTACCCAATCGACCCTGGTTCGAAAACCTTATCTATGCCCCGGGCTTCTACACCGGATATGGGGTAAAGACGATGCCCGGAGTCCGCGAAGCGATTGAGCAGAAGCAGTGGTCCTCTGTCGACCCGCAAATTGAGCGCGTTGCCAGCGCCCTCGAGCGGGAGGCTTCGCTGCTCGAAACAGTGACTAAGTCCATCCAACATTAGCTCCTTCAACCCAGATCGAATCGAGGACGTGGCATGAAACGTTTTGCATTTGTTGCCGCATTGCTTCTTAGCCCGGTGATCGTTGCTGCGCAACAATTTACCTCGGTCCCAGGGCAGGGCCGCTCCATGGTGGTGACGAAGTTCGGCATTGTCTCCACTCCGCAGTTTCTTGCCTCACAGGCAGGGGCCCACATCCTCGAAGCAGGTGGCAACGCCGTCGACGCCGCCATCGCGGCCAACGCCGTCATGGGTGTCGTGCAGCCCTACGTCAACGGCATCGGCGGAGACCTCTTCATGCTGTATTACGAGGCCAAAACCGGCAAACTCTACGGCCTGAACTCCAGCGGCTGGACCCCCAAAGCCCTCACCATCGATTACCTCAAATCCAAAGGGGTCACCAAAATCGACCCCATCGGCGTCGAGACCATCGACATCCCCGGAGCCGTCGCCGGATGGGACGCCATGCACACCCGCTTCGGAACTCTGCCCTTTCCCCAGCTCCTCGCACCCGCCATCTACTATGCACAGAACGGATTTCCCCTGGCTGAGCGCAATGCCCGCTACTGGATCGCCAAGAGCCTACTCAACCAGCCCGGTTACAAAGAGACCTACGTCGTCTGGCCCACCGCTCCAAAGCCTGGCGATCTCTTCAGGAACCCCGCTCTCGCCAGTTCCCTGCGCCAGATCGCTGCGCATGGCCGCGATGCTTTTTATAACGGTCCCATGACCGAGACCATGGTCAAGTTCCTTGATGCCCACGGTGGAACTCACACCCTTGAAGACTTCCGCGACTTCCAGCCGGAGTGGGTGGAGCCCGTCTCCACCACCTACCGCGGCTGGACCGTCTATGAGCTGCCTCCCAATGGCCAGGGCATCGCCGCGCTATCCATGCTCAACATCATGGAGCACTTTCCCATGGGGCAATATGGCCACAACTCCGTCGATGCTCTCCATGTCATGATCGAGGCCAAGAAACTTGCCTACGCCGACATGTACAAGTACGTTGGCGATCCGCGCTTCACGCAAATTCCGGTGAAGGAGCTCATCTCCAAAGAGCTCGCTGCCCAGCGCGCGAAACTCATCGATATGAATAAGGCCGCCAGCCAGGTCGTTCCCTCCGATGTGTCGGCAGAGCTCAACAAGCACGGCAACTCCACCATCTATCTCTCCACCATCGACAAGGACGGCAACATCGTCTCGCTTATCCAGAGCAACTACGCTGGCTACGGCACCGGGTTCGTCGCTCCCGGTCTGGGCTTCTCCTTCCACGACCGTGGAGCCGGCTTCCAGCTCACTCCCGGCCTGCCCAATTCGCTCGCCGGACACAAGCGTCCCCTGCACACCATTATCCCGGCCTTCATGGAGAAGGGCGACATGCACATCGGCTTCGGCATTATGGGTGGCTGGAACCAGGCACAGGCGCACGCACAGTTCGTCGCCAACATCGTGGACTACGGCATGAACGTCCAGGCAGCGCTGGAAGCGCCCCGCTTCACCAAAGATACCTTCGAAGGTTGCGATGTTCTGATGGAGGAGACCATCCCTGCCGATATCCGCGCAGGCCTTACGCAGCGCGGTCACGAGATCAAGCTCCTCGAACCCCTTTCATTTTCGGTGGGCCAGGGGGCGGCCGTCGTCCGCGACAGCACCCGTCAGGTCAACTTTGCTGCAGGAGACCCACGCTCCGACGGAGCAGCCATCCCTCAAGAGCCGGACACGAAGTAGGCGGAGCCCAGTTAGAATTGCTTCGGCCTCTGCCGCCGGGGGATTTCATGTCTGGAAAGACTCTTCGCCTTTTCGTGCTCGCGGTTGCATTCCTTCCCGCTCTTGCGTTCGCACAGCCCGCTGCCGATATCGTGATCGAGCACAACGTCGCCATGAAGACCCGCGACGGCGTCACCCTCAAGGCCGACGTCTACCGGCCCGCGGGTGACGGCAGCTTTCCCCTATTGCTCGAGCGCACACCCTACAACAAGGACGGCGGCGCCGACTTCGCGCGCAAGGCTGTTGCCCGCGGCTTCATGGTCGTGATCCAGGATGTGCGCGGCCGCTACACCTCCGCGGGCGAGTGGTACACCTTTAAGCACGAGATGGACGACGGTTACGACACGGTAGAGTGGGCCGCGACCCTCCCGCATGCGAACGGCAAAGTTGGGCTGTTCGGCGGATCGTACGTCGGCGCTACGGTAATGCTCGCCGCCATCAGCCATCCGCCGCACCTGGCCGGTATCTGCCCCGTCGTCACAGCGTCGAACTACCACGAAAACTGGACCTACCAGGGGGGCGCATTCGAGCAATGGTTTGACGAGTCGTGGACCGCGGGCCTGGCGCAGGACACGGCGAATCGCCTGATCCGCGAGGACACCAATGCGCTGGTCAGCGACCGCGTGTTGCCATTGAGCGACTTTCCCGTCTTCAATATCAAGCCGGTTGCCGGCGGTTCGCAGCTGACGCACGAACTCGCGCCTTATTTCCTCGACTGGTTGGCGCATCCCACGTACGACAGCTATTGGAAGCAGTGGTCGATTGAAGAGAATTACCAGAACATTCAGGTCCCCGCGCTCACGATTGCGGCCTGGTACGACCTGTTCCAGGGCGGCTCGCTGCGCAATTACGCCGGCCTCAAGGCGCACGCCGGAAACGAGGCTGCGCGCAACGGGCAACATCTGGTGATCGCTATCGGTGGGCACTCCGGTTGGAGCCGCAAGGTAGGCGATGTCGATTTCGGGCCCGACGCAGCCTTTGACGAGAACGCCATCACGCTGGACTGGTTCGAATACGTGTTACTGGGAAAGCAGAACCAGTTCGCCAGCGGCAACCCGGTCAGGATTTTTGTCATGGGCAAGAACGAGTGGCGCGATGAGCCCGCGTGGCCCCTCGCGCGCGCCACGCAGACCAACTACTATCTCCACTCCGATGGAAAGGCCAACAGCGCTTCGGGCGACGGTTCGCTTTCCACTGCGACGGCGAACAAGGAAGGCGCAGACACGTTCGTCTACGACCCGGCCAATCCCGTTCCCACTGTAGGCGGTCCGCTGTGCTGCGATGCCGATCATCTCGCCCCGGGACCACGCGACCAGAAAGACGTGGAAGCCCGCTCCGACGTGCTCGTCTATACCACGCCGCCGCTCGATCAGGATCTCGAAGTCACGGGTCAGGTCACTCTTGATCTTTTCGCCAAGTCTTCGGCCGTCGACACTGACTTCACGGGTAAGCTGGTCGACGTTTGGCCCAACGGGTTCGCGCAAAATTTGACCGAGGGGATTCTGCGCGCACGCTTCCGCGTGTCGACCGTCGGAGAACCAAAAGCCATCACCCCCGGCAAGGTCTACGAATACAAGATCGACCTTTGGTCCACGAGCAACGTCTTTTTGAAGGGTCACCGTATCCGGCTCGAAGTGTCGTCGAGCAATTTTCCGCGTTTCGACCGCAATCTGAATACCGGGAAAAGCGGCGCCGAAGATACGCAATTCGCGAAGGCGACGAATACGATCCTGCACGGCGGCGCCTATTCCAGTGTGTTGATTTTGCCGGTGGTGCCGAGGTAGGCGGCTACGACTCCAAGAGGCGCATGCGGTAATTAAGCCCCTGCGTGAGAACTCAACCAGGCAGGAGTCAGTCTCCCAACAGAACCCATTAGGAACTCGACGGGTGGTTCTGTTAGGGCACAAACTCCGCCGAGATCCAAGCAAGTCTGTCATCTATGACATAATCATGTCATGCCTGTCCGTACCACAGTCGACATTCCGGACCCACTGCACGACCGGTTGCGGAATCTGGCCGAGAAGTCCGGGGCTTCCATCCGTTCGATGATCGTACGGGCGATCGAGCAAACCTATCCTGACACGAACAAGAGCGGCGACCGTCTCACGCGTCCGCTGATTCAAGGTTCGGGGAAGCTTGGCCCTGCGTTTCCGGAAGATGAGAATCCGCATGACGCCATTTTTTCCTGATCTGAATGTTTGGCTGGCGCTCTCCGTTGCCGGCCACTCTCACAGCGCGGACGCCTGGGCATGGGCAAATCTGCTACCCAGGGAAGCACGGCTCATCTTTTGTCGCTATACCCATATAGGCCTACTCCGCTTGTTGACCAACCAGGCCGTCATGGGTGAGCAGACGCTGACCCTCCGTAAGGCATGGAGCGTATACGATCGGTGGCTTGCCGATCCGCGGGTCGACTTCTACCCTGAGCCACGAGATGCGGACGCAGAGTTTCGCCGCGTCACCGAGCCGTTCGGGGCGAGGCCGGCCTCCAAATGGATCGGTGACGGTTGGCTGCTCGCATCCTCCAACGGGTTGCAATCCACCCTTGTTACTTTTGATAAGGCACTGTATCAGCAGGCCCGAAAGCAGGGTTATTCCGTCGTGATGCCCGGCTGAGATCCTCTCCGCTGAATTGCCGTCCGCCATCCGTCCAATCCTATGTCCCCGTTTCTCGCCCTCCTATCTTGACCGCTGCCATCTTCGAAAAACTTGCTATCTTGCGGGATCCTAGTGCCCTGTGGAAGCAAGCTGATCCACTACCGAACCATGAGGGCCCATAGTAGGATGGATTCCTAAGATCAGTGAGTGACCCTTCGTGTTTTCCAAAGTGCCACTATCAAGGATGCCAAGAGAGACACGCTACAAGAGACGTCCATAGGAGGATCCATGGAAGAGGAGATGTACTTCGAAGACTTCTATCCCGGCCAGAAGTTCAATTCGTTACGCAATTACCGCGTAACAGCAAGGGAGATCATCAGTTTCGGCGAGAGCTATGATCCTCAGCCGTTCCACATCGATGAGGGCGCGGGCGAGAACTCTTTCTTTAGCGGTCTTTGCGCTTCTGGATGGCTGACGGCCGCGATTGTCATGCGTCTTCGCGTGGAATCGATCAAGGTGAAGGGCGGCATGATCGGCGCAGGCGTCGACGAAATGCGCTGGACTCACCCCGTGCGTCCTGAGGATAAACTCCGCACCGAGTCGGAGGTGCTGGAAGTTCGCCGCTCAGTGAACCGCCCGGGATACGGTATCGTTCGCTCCCGCACAACCGTGTTCAATCAGCGTAACGTGCTGGTCATGAAGTCAATCGTGAACTGGTTAGCTCCTCTCAAGAACGCCTGACTTCTTTTTTTAATTGAACAGGTACAGCTGGTTTCCCGCCACGAGATGCCAGGGAGACAAGGGGACAACGTGTCTCAGCTTCGGGGTGCACTACAGCCCGTCCCCGAAAAGGGTCTACTGGTATCCTGCGGAGCCAATGGCAGAACAGCACCAGTAACCTGTTCAAGCTTTGTAATCTATGCAAATATTAAATGCCGCGATGCCAGCCGAAGCTATTTCAAAGCATGCGACGAAGGCTGCCCTATCGCGAAATGACTCTTTACCTTGGTTGGAGCATCTGTGCGAATACGCCACTGGCATATGTTTGTTTGCCTGTTGTTGTTTGACTGCGTCATAGGCCCTCAGCTTCTCTTCTCTCAATCAGTTCCAGCCACGATTACAAGCTCACGCGTTCAAGTCTCGAATCTCCCTTTCGCCTTTGAACCAAGTGCCGGCCAGGCAGCAGAGCCGAACACCTACACGGCGCGATCAGGATCCATACGGATGGGCTTCTCGCCAGCGGGCTTTCAGATAATGCCTGCAGCGGATGGCTCATTCCTGCTCAATGCCCAATTCGCCGGCGCAAACAAGAATACCCAGCTCGTCCCGTATGAGAGGACGGGCGGCGAATCGAACTATCTGCTTGGCAATGATCCATCCGTGTGGAAGACTCACGTTCCGCAGTTCGGACGACTGCGCTACCACAATGTATATCCGGGCGTTGACCTTGTTTTCTATGGCAACAACGGGCGGCTGGAGCATGACTTTGTCGTGCAGCCCGGCGCAGACTATCGCGCCATCAGGATCCGGTACGAAGGACAGCGCAGTCTTCATCTGGCACCTGAAGGTGATCTTGCCATCGCGGCCGGCTCGGGCTTGCTCTCTGTACATGCGCCGCGCGTCTATCAGGAGCGAGACGGACAGAAGATCGCTCGTGCCGGCCGCTTTGTGGTGCATGGCGATGAGGTCTCTTTCTCTGTTCAGAAGTTTGATCCCGCTCTGCCACTCATCATTGATCCGGTCCTCGATTATGCAACGTACCTGGCAAACCAGGATCTCCATGTAAATGGAGTTGCCGTCGACGCAAGTGGCAACACTTACATTGTCGGATTGACTTTCTACTCGACCTACCCGGTCACGACAGGGGCGGTACAGACGACCTGCACGGCATGCGCCGCGAATAAGCCTGACGTGTTCGTCACCAAGCTGAATGCGACAGGGACGGCGCAGATATACTCCACGTTTCTCGGCGGCAGCAACTACAACGAGGGTGATGGTATTACGGTCGACGCAAACGGCAACGCGATCGTTGTTGGACGAACCGCTTCTTCCGACTTTCCTTTAAAGAATCCGCTGCCGGCGGGTTCGCCAACCATGTACAGCGGTTTTGTCGCTTCCATTGCACCTGACGGGGCGTCGCTGAACTTTTCAAGTACGCTCGGTGGCGGCGCTGCCAGCTCGAACACGTACGTCTTAGCCGTAGCGACCGATACGGCAGGCAACGCTTATGTAAGCGGAAGCACCGACTCGCCCTTAATTCCGCAAACGACAGGCGCGCTGAACGCCGGGCCTCCTGCCTACGGCAATGCCTACTATTTTCTGACCAAGCTCTCGCCTTCAGGCAGCCTCACCTACGGAGCCATTCTCGGGGCTCCCGGATCCGCCTCCGAGTGTTGCAGCGTTGCCGGCATCCAGGTGGATGCACAGAATAATGTCTATCTCGGCGGTTCGGTTGGTGTCGGTTCAAATTCGTCTACCACGCCCTGGCCCACTACTCCTGGCGCATATCAGTCGCAGCCGCTCTCGGCCCTTTCCGCATCACCCTTTGCCGCAAAGGTTTCGCCGGATGGCAGCCAGCTGCTGTATTCGACCCTCGTGGGCACAGGAGTGGTCAGCAGCATGGCGCTGGACGCGGCACAGGAGATCATCCTTGCCGGAACACCCTCCACCGGCATGCCGATAACCTCTGACGCGTTCGATAGCCTGGCCAGCCAAAGCTTCATCGCAAAGCTGAGTGCCGATGCAACCCAACTCGTGTATTCCTCCTACTTTGGCAAGTCTCAGGCTGGGCAAGGTGTTGGGGACATCTATTCAACCAACGTTGCACTCGATGGAACCGGCAACGTCTGGTTGGCGGGAACGGATGGCAGCGGTACCAATCTGCCAGTTGTAGATCCTCTTCAATCGCTGCCTGGCAGTGGCGGTCCACAGTCGGGTACGGCCTTCGTTTCCGAGTTTGATCCTGCCCTGCACAACCTCCTCTTTTCAACCTACTTCAGCGGCAATCAGAGCGGCTCCCGTCCGGGCGGGCTCGCCCTGGACGGCCAAAGCCGAGTTCACTTGGTAGGTACTGGCATGGATGATCTGCCCACGACCGCATCTGCGTTCCTTGGCTCAGTCACTCCACCACCTGCCGGCTACATCTATCAATACGGTTTCGCCGCCCTGATCGATCCTGCTGCTGCCGGCGCTGGTATCTGCTTCCCCGGTGACTCACTCTTTACCGGCACTTTGGGCTCGTCGACACAGGAAACGGTCAAGGTCACTGACTGCGGCAGCGCACCGCTTATCATCAGCAACATTCAGGTTTCCGGCGCTGGCTTTAGCCTGCCTTCGCCAACCACATGTGCAGTGACGATCGCACCTGGGAGTAGCTGTTCCTTCCCACTGACTTTCGACCCTACAGTCGCAAACCTGTCGTACGGAACCCTGACGTTCAGCTCCAACGCTACCGTTGCCCAGGCGGTCTTACCGATCACAGGAGACGCAATTGTAAGCACCGGGCCAGCGGTCACACTGTCTTCGCAGAGCCTGGACTTCGGGTCGGTTCCAATAGGCTCGACGTCGAATCAGCAAATGGTAACGGTGATGAATGTGGGCAATGCTCTGCTGACGGTGACATCGGTCACCACGTCGGGCGATTTCACCCAGACAAACAACTGCAACACGAGCGTTCTTCAGAATGAGGACTGCACCATTGTTCTAACGTTTTCGCCGACCGCCGGTGGCACGCGGACGGGAAGCCTGACGATTACATCCAATGCCCTGGGGTCGCCGCAGACGGTTTCTTTAACCGGCGCCGGCGTAGCGGCCTTCACCGTGGTGCCGTCTTCTTCGACCTTGACCGTCTCTACTGTTGGACAATCCACCGGCACCCCGATCCAGTTGAGTAGTCAAACTGGATTTACAGGCATGGTGTCTCTTACGTGTAGCGTGCAATTTGCCGGTCAAGGAAATGCGACCGATCCGCCCACGTGTTCGCTCAGTCCAGCCCAGGTACAAGTCTCCGGCACCGGTCCTGTAAACAGTACGCTCACGGTTGTTACCTCCGCTTCCTCCTCTGCTGCAGCACGAGCAGGCATTTTCGCGCTTGCGGGAGCTGTGCTTTTGCTCGGCTTTGCTCCGAGACGACGCCTGTTTTCCCGCGGATTCCTGATGCTTGTCGCGTGCGCAGCCCTGGTAAGCTTACTTGCGTGTGGAGGCAGCTCTTCGAGCAGCACGTCTCCTTCAAGCCCGGTTTCTGCTGGGACGACGACTGGTCTTTATCATGTGCTGGTCACGGCTACGAGCGGAAGTACCACTGCATCCGCGACCCTGTCCCTCAACGTGCAGTAGCAAAGGGAAGTCCCAAATAAAGGCTCATGTGTCCATCAAAAACAGGTGAAAACTTGGGTACATCGGCGTTTTCGGGGCGTAACATACAAACTGCGGCTTTCAGCAATGGGAGTCGCGTGAAGCAAAGTGGCTGTGGGGAACCAGGCAAAAGCGCGGTCAAACTGAGAGACGAGGGAGATCAATACATCATGGCGCAATCAGTGGCGGAATGGACGGGCGACCAAGTTGCGGAAGCAGCGCGGCAGGCTTCACGGGCGGCGACTGCCCTTGCAGATGCGCTGGAGGAGAGCTTAGGAGCGACGCGTCGCGTCGTAAAACAAGGCGGCGACACTGCCGAAGAGCTCATGGATGAGACAATCAAGCGCCTGCAACGGCACCCCGTCGAAACAGTGGTAGCGACATTTTCGATAGGCATCGCTGCAGGCCTTGCGATAGGCGTCGCCACCGGAATATCCATCGGCTGGATGATGAAGCGAAAGTGAATTTTTGTAACTGAGGGAAAACCCGGAGGCGGACGGAACGACACCGCTGCTGGACCAAACGGATTGGGGTGAACATCCCGTCTGTTCACCCCAATCCCGTGGCGCGTCCCCGAGCCCGAGTTCGCTCCCGGTTCGGCGGCCAGTTTTGTTTACAGACGAAGCTGGCGCTTTCACGAAACTCCTGTCACGAAACTTCCGATTTGAATGAGTAGAGTCGCCAGGATTTACCATCCTTCTCGATGCGGACAGGTTGGATCGACTCCCGAATAAAGTCCGAAATTGCCTGGTTCCAGAAGAAGATCGCTAAAGGATTGGATTCCATCACTCGAACCTCCCAAAGTCCCGGGAAACGCCTCCACACCTCCTGCGCGGCAAGTGTTCCTATCTTGTGTCTGCGGCAGCCACGGAGAACAAAGAATTCCGCCATGTCCCACACTTCCTGATTATCGGAAATCTCCGAACCCCTCTTCACCAGGGCGAGCCCTGCAAGCTTGCGGTTGAACCGGATGAGGAACGGATGTCGATTGGATTCACTCCAGTACAGTGGAAGTGACTGGTAACCGAACCTACCCTCCGGCCCTATATCCAAAGGTTGAAATTCACTGAAGTCATGTGCATATAACTCAAGCAGATTGCCAAGGATTGGTGACTGCTCGCGCCGCGCAAGTTCAAGCTGAACGTCCGCTGAAGGTCTATCCATTCTTTTCTGTCACACGTCGATGTTATGCTCACCCGGAGTTTGGTGGACAGGAGTTTCGTAATGGCATCGATTACAGTCTAACCACTCCGGGTACATAAGCAGAAGTCCCTCTTAGTTAGTCCCCGCATGAGCACTGGCCGCAAGCGCCTTCGTCCTCGCCGCAGCCTTAGCCGCGTTCTGCTTATCAATCTCAGCCGACTTCGCACGTTCCTCCGGAGTCATCCACTGCGGATCGACCGAGTTCGCTGTACCCGGCTGCATCGTCTCCAACTGATTCGCCGGCAGCGTGTAAGGCCGCCAGTCATGTTGCAAAGGCTGGCCCGGGCGAGGCTTCCAGTGCGACTCGCCAAAGCCCTGGGTCTTCAGTGTGGTCCAGCGCTTCGCCTCCTTATCCGCAAGCGTAGGCGGCTCGTTCCACGGATTGCCCGACATGGCATTCAGGTCGTAGACAAACTTCCCGTCCTTGATCGTCAACTCGCACACCATCTTCTTATCGCTCTCCACCCGCGCGTTGTACGAATCACCAAACCCAAAGTGCCCATGCGCGATGCTGATGACCGCAACATCCGCAATCGCACCTTCGGAGAGATTGCCCAACTGGTCCTGCTTCACCTCATGCGCGGGATGCCAGGTCATCGCCGCGATCACATCCTTCATCGGCCAGCCGATCGCCAGGAACTTGTCCCCAATGTTCAGCATGTCTTTCATCCCCGCGTTCATGCTATCCACGTGCAGATCGGTGGAGATGGAATCGGGCGGAAACCCATCCAGCAAAAGTGGAATCACCACCGACCAGGCAAAGCTCGCCTGCCCGTGGCCAACATCGAAATAAATCCCCTTGGCGCGAGCCTCCCGTAGCCCGCGCCCAACCCCGCCGGTCACGTTGTCCTGCTCCCCGCGCTCGCCCGAAAAAGCGTGTGTATATATATCCCCAGGCCGCAGATAGTCCGCAAACAGCTTGTAGATAGGCCGCTCGGTCCGCCGTGCCCCGAAGTCAATCATCACTGGAATATTGGCCATCTTCCCGGCGATCTCGGCTTGTTCATACGGCTTCCACTCCGGGCCGGTAAAGTGCGCGCTCTTGATGCCGACAATCACGCCCGGATACTTCAGCGCCATCTCCCCCGTCTTCTGCCCGTCCATGTCGGCCGTATTTTGTTCGATTCCATTGGGCCGCATGCCCGCACCGACGATATTCAGCATCGCCAGCACCCGCGTCTTCGAGATATCAATCACCCGGCTCTTGAAATCGGGAAAGCTCCGCCAGCCCGACGATCCTGCATCCACCACCGTCGTCACTCCGCTGCGAAACGTAAACCCATCCGGATACACGCTTAGATCGCCGGCGTAGGAGTTCTTCTCGCCCGTACCGGCATACACATGGGTGTGAATGTCCACCAAGCCTGGTACCACGTACATGCCGGTTACATTCACCGTCTTGATCGCCCTGCGGGCGGGGATGGTCGGAGCCACCTTCGCGATCTTGCCATCCCGAATCGCAACGTCCATCAGCGCATCGATGTTATTCTTGGCGTCGATCACATGGCCGCCCTTGAGCAGCAGGTCATATTCCGGCGAGGCCGCGGCAGCAGCCTGGGCGCCCGCATAAGGCGTGACCGTCAGCGCCGCCAGAACCAAAGCGGCGCAGAGAGTCATGACGCGGAGTTCCATCTTCTCGGTATTCCCCGCAGGTCGAATGAATGTAGTTGAGAAAAACATGGCCAATGCTAATAAATCGTGACCGCTGTGTAAACGGCATCTTGCATGCTGAGGCTGGGTGAATCATTTTGTATTGTGAGAGAGTTGGAAGGGGAAGTATGGACGAAGTAGCGTGAATCTTTTCCCAAAGGACCAGTCCCGTCCACGAATTCTGAAGTCAATTTTCTGAGGGCTTTTCGACATGGTCGATGACGAAGACCTCAGCAAGCGCTTTGACAGCGGAGAACTTAAGGCCTAGCTGTTCCTGCAGCGCGGTGTACAGAGGGGGCGCCGGGTTTGCGTCCTCGGATGGGCGGGGAACGTTGGGCGCAACACTGCCCCATTGCGCGTCGTCCGGAGTCCAGCTGAGTTTGAAGTCGTACCTGCCGGTGAGCCCGGTTCGATCCAGGATGGGGCGATCCAGGCCCGCATTTCTGGTCATGAAGTTGATGAAATCAGCCATGCTCACATCGAAAGCGCTCAGGTCACCCATTCGTCGCTGGAAGCCGATTCCAGGCAACCCATTTGGGTCTCCCTGGCTCTCTGCGAGTTTCGCCCCAGCTGAGTCCACCGACAGAACATAGACTGCAAGCTCTCTCTGGTTACGTTGGAAACTCAGCTTGAATCGATCCGTAAGCAACTTCTGCACCATCGTCTTCCACTGCCCAAGGCTGGGCATACCTTCCGTATCGGGCTTCGCGCTGATATCGAACTTTTCCGATTCCGTCCAGGCCGGTGCGTCGACGATCTGCTTGCGGTGAACACCATACGAGAACGTAATCATGTCGGCGACAGTCTCATTCACTCCCTCAAGACGATCGGGTCTTAAGCGAAAAAACTTGCGGTGCTCGTCAGGATTGCTGGATTTGATGGTAGCTACCTCAAAGGTTGGATTCGCGTTCGGATCCATCGCCCTGGGCTTGACGGCAGCAGTTGGAATAACCCACTCCCCTCCGGCTACGGCGCGCGTGAGATTGAGGGGCACCGGGGCGGAATTCTGACTCCACATGCCCGTAATAGATTTGCCATCCGGAGCCAGGTGGCCGATATAGGTTCCATCCACCATAGTGAATGTCATTTTTACCGTCGAACCATCTTGTTCGATCGCGCGTCCGGGAACCCCATCCCCGCTTCGGTCAATGTTGTAGAAGAGGGCTCGATACTCGCCCCGCGTCCCCTCTGTAATTTGGATGACAACCCGCATTCCCTGACCTGGACCAAGCGTGCCCTGCCAGGTAGCTGCAAGATCCTGGGTCTTTTGCTTGGCCTCACTGTTCTGAGCTGTTCCCGCCGGCCAAGGGAAGCTGCTAGCTAGAATGGTCAACGAGAGTATCGTGCGGAGCGTCCGCCGCCAGCCTGCCATCCTGTGCCTCCCCGGTGGGAGCCCTCGCATTTATGCGGGGGGAGGAGCGCTTTAGCGCTCTGTAAAGGAGTCTCGACTCTCATCACGCGCTTTAGCGCTGGCAATACTAGAGCCTCAGGAGTCCCTGTGTGAGAGACCGCAGAAGAGAACGCATCGGCCCAGCCTGCGTACTAATGCTTTGTGTCAGGGTGCGACTTTACAGCTTGCGCCGTCAATGACCTTCGACCAGGTATTTGTTCGGCACGTTTCTGAATGCCGCGTCTGCGCCGTATTTGCTTCGGTAGAGGTACTGCAAGTTGCTGTAGACATCTTCCTCTCGCCGATGGAACTGCCGATACAGTCCGCATTGAGCATAAGAGACTGGAGTCACATCGTAGAGAACGGTCTCCCAGCTCATGGACTCTCCCCAGAGGAGAGATTTCACTTCTACATGCAGGTCCGCTCCTGCTTCTACAAGAAGTTCCATCACAGGGCGACAGTAGTTCAGAATGCTATTTACCGCGTGAAAGATTGGCGTCTGACCGCCCATCCCCTCTGAGTTACGTTGGGCAACGGCGTTTACGCCGGCGCCGTTCTCGATCAGGACATGGGCGCAATCCACGGAGTTGAACTCAGCGCAGACGTGAAGGGCTGTAACACCTCGGCAGGATGTGAACGCAGCCGGGAGATCCACTTTTTGATGGAGGCGTTGAGGGACTTCCGTGACCAGACGGCGTAGCGTGGAAGCGTCGTCCAGAAGCACTGCTTCAAGCAGAGGATCATCAATGACAGCTCCAGCATTCAGCATGACCCGCAAACAGTCCACAAAGCGGGAAGAACGAAGATACGCCTCAATGAGGTGGTCAACCGGCTTGCGGCCTTTAATGAAAGCGACAGGGCTCGTGCCATCAGCAAGCGCCTTTCCGATGCCTTCGGGGGAGTGCACCTCAAAGGCTCCAAGCAGATCGGAATCGGGCATGACTCCTCCAATACGCACCAGTATGCGGCCTACACGGAACGAGGGAAAGTAGGACAGACGGAAATGGCCTTAAGGGCGCCTTGGTAAGCGCCAAACAGACGCTTCTCCCTAGGGTCATTTCCGTACCCCGAAAAGTCTATAATTTTACGAAGGGCATGAAATCACACGACAGAAGAAGAGGGGGCTGGAATTACGACCCGCCCCCCATACCTAAGTCGACGCGTTCAGAGATCCGCGACCGGGATGCGCGAAGGTCCCCTTCCACTCGCAATCCTGCGATAGGGTTTCTGACGATACTCCTGGCGATGTTGATCATTGTTGCCTGCGTTGTGGCATTCCGCGCAATTGATTTCAAGCGCATTTCTGTTCCTGCGGCTCTCGAGCGAATCAATAGCTCTATTCCGTTCCATAAGTCTGCTCCTTCTTCTGAGATGACACCCCTTCCGGCCATTCATAATTCTCCAGACACAGAATGTAAAAGTCGCAACCAGTGTACCGACGGGGAATTTGCAGGCCTGGTGGACAGTCTGCGCCGGCAATGGACCATTACTCCTGAAGAGCTTCGATCCAAGTGTGCTGGCTATTCGACGTATCCGTCGCTTGAGCACTGTATTCTCGTGGGAACTGTGTCGTGGTTAGATAAGCATCCAAATGGAGAAGCCCCCTGGATTAATCCTAAAAATTTCGACGCGGCCATCATGGCCCTTTGCCAAAAGGATCCCAACCTTGCTATTTGCCTGAAACCATAGAAGGTCGCGCACCTGCAAGCGCCAGACTACTGGTGATTATTTCGTCCCTTCAATGCCCCTTCAATGTCTGGCCCCTCAATGGCCACTTCAATGCCAACGGCGTGCTGAAAAACTCGCTGTTGGGTAGCCACGGCCTCTAGTCGAACCGTGCCAGCCCCGGACTTCCTCGCCGCAGCGAGCATCAGTCCGGGGGAGCGGGTTTTCAAACCCGCGAGAACGCTTTATCTTGCAATGACCGGGCTACCTCGCCGCAGCGAGCATTAGCCCTGGTGAGAACGCCTCGAGCTACTTTAGCCCCTGAGGCATTACTTTCCTGCCGAGTGCAGACTTTTTCCGCATCCTGTTTAGTCGGGCGCCGCACAGCCCAACAAGGGCTTAATTCGGTTAATTCGGTGACTGTCGCCGAATTTCTCTCCACTTTTCTCTTAGACTTCCTTCACGCCAAATGAAGGTGCCGACACGACTTGGTATCTCGGATCGTCACGGACCGATTTGGTTAATCGTGGCTCCTGCATCTCCCTTTTGATGCCGGCAAGTATTGCTCTTTCGGAGCCCTTAGACGCTCTCCTTTTCTTCTTCATCCCACCATATTGCCACCGCCCCTTTGTGGAGTCTGTCCGCAACAGCTCACCTGGGCGGCGTGCGCCGGTCCAGTCCGGTCCCCGGAAGTGTGATCAGTATTGAACAGAATGCGGGTGAGCCCGAGGAACATGCTGTTTCCATATACCCCCTCCGGCAACCTTACCGTACGCAGAGAAATACACGAAAGAGGTTCCACGTGTCTCCTTGCCCACGTATTTTCGTCGTTGACGCTGAACCTGTCATCGCATCTAGTCTTGCGGCCATGTTGCGGATGAACGGCTTTTCCGCGAGGTTCTTCACCTCTCCGCTGGAGGCGCTAGCTGCCGTTCGCTCAGAATCGCCCGATTTGCTCATATCGGATGTCGCGATGCCGGGCATTTCCCGGATCGAGCTGGCAGAGATGGTTGGAACGACCCGGTCGCGCGTCAGCTTCTTCATGAACCGCTTTCGCAAACTCGGCTTCATCGAATACAACGGCCGCATCAAGGTTCATAGGTCGTTGCTCAACATCGTTCTGCACGGCTGAGAAATACTCGACGCCGTCGACGAGGCCATCAGTGGCAGGACGAGCTTATCGTGTGATTGATTTCCTTGGGAGTCGAGAGCGGAGAGTCGGCCCAGATAGGTTGCGATAGCCGTCCACTCCCCATCTTGCACCGATGAACGCTTTCCAAGTCCTTCAGCGCGGCATCGACGAGTGCGCTGCCCACAGTCAGAAAACACCCTAAACATATGCTATCGAAACTTGCATCCGTGTTGCGGCGGTGGGCGAACCGATGAAGTAGCAAAATCTGTTTTTCCATCTCGCACCTGTTCCTCTGACTAAATGGTGTCACCCATGCCGTGGCAAAACTGATCACTTTTGCTCATCAATCGCCTAGGGCGGTGAACCGGCATCCAGCCCTCCGTGCTCACGTTGAGATGCATGCGGGAAATAAGGGAGTGTGGTCCGCTATAGAGGAACTCCAAGCCGAGGTTCCCGCCCAGGTATCCCAGCAGACTGTAGTTGCCCATTCTGAACGCATCCTTGGCGAGCATTCTTCCCTGCACCGGTTCGGGCCGGAGCCTCGCCGGAATGCCGAGCTGTTGATGTGATGAACCAAGCAACACAATCAACTTCCTTTTTCTGCGATTAGACGAGCAATTCTGATCAGCTTCTTCCAAGCCGCGCGTTCAATACTAGTTACGCATGATGCTCTGCCCTTGGCAGGGAAGCCTCCCCAGCCACAACCTGCGCCATGGCGGACACTCAATGTATAGGAGACACGATGCATATAAACTTGTCAGACCCCAGATTGATCGTTGGCATAGCTGTGATCGTTCTGCTCATCGTCGTTGGTATTGCCCTGCTCTTGCGCAAGCGTAGAAACACCACCGCGGGACTGCGCAGGCGTTTTGGGCCAGAATACGACCGGGCTATTCTTGAACATGGGTCCGAACGCAACGCCCAAGTAAATCTGGCGGATCGTGAAAGGCGAGTGGAAAACCTGAAGATCCGCAATCTTGGCGCCACCGAGCGGGAACGCTTTGTGGCAGAGTGGCAATCGGTGCAATCCCATTTCGTCGATCATCCAAAGGGTGCGGTCATAGAAGCCGATGAGCTGGTCTCTTCGCTCATGCAGGCTCGTGGCTATCCTGAGGCCGATTTTGATCAGCGCGCCGCGGATATGTCCGTCAGACACCCTCGCCTCGTGGAACAGTATCGCTTCGCGCACGCCGTTGCGGCGCGGCCTGGCACAGACGAAGCAAGCACTGAAGACCTGCGAACCGCGATGATCCAATACCGCACGCTCTTCGACGAACTCGTCCAGGCACAGACGCCTGAAAAAGTGAAATCTGTGGCATGACCCGGGGTTACGACTCGGAATGAAGGGAGACTGAAATGCTCATACTCATTATCGTTCTTGTGCTGGTTTTCGGCCTGGGTGGAGGGTATTACGGCTACGGCCGCTGGGGCACCGGCGGAGGTGCAGGCATAGGGCTCGGTACTGTGCTGGCGATTTGCCTTCTCGCCTATATGCTGGGGTTTTTCCGCTAGCAGGCTGCTAGCGGCTATTTGCGCCAACTCCGGCTTGCCACCTGGACTGCCCGCGTGCGCAAGGAAAGTTACGGCTCTGTACCTGGTTTGCCGTCCTTGCGAGGAAGCTGATCCGCGTTGAGATGGCGGCGCAACCGGTAAGGATTGCCGTTTGGGCTTGGTTTCCCGCCAAAAGTACACGATAGGACAGACCCTGCGGTACCGGTTCTACTCTGTGGCGTATCCGAGACAACAAGTTACGCGGTTGATGCAAAGCGGCCACCTACATGCACTGTTTAGGTGGAGTGAGTATGATTCTCCTCTTTCAGGTCTCCTGAACTAAGTCAGTCCATCTGAAGTTCTCCCTATCTTAGCTACTGACAACCTTAGGAGGTTGACATATGTTTGCTCGCAATGTTTCGTTTCACCTGAAATCCAATATGCTTGCTGATTACACCCGCACTTTTGACAAGGACATTCTCCCGCTGCTGCGCAAGCAGAACGGCTTTAAGGACGAAATTACATTCTCCGGTCCCGGCGGAGTCGATGTGAATGCCATCAGCCTGTGGGACAACAAAGCCAGCGCAGACACTTACGACACTAATTCTTATCCCGAGGTGTTGAAGACGATGGCAAGATTTATCGAAGGAACGCCGACGGTTCACACTTCTGAGGTTGTTAACTCGACCTTCCATAAGATCGCCGTTCACGCGATCGCGTAGCCCATTGATCTTTGTACACGGGAAGGCGGTTCACCCCGTCTTCCCGGACTGATGATGGAACGTGTCCGAAGGTGGAGACACCTTCGTTGGTCTGAGTCAGTTCAGTGAACCTGAAAGAGTGTCTGCAACAAGATCCCCTCGCCTCCAGCCTTACCAATGCTCCAGCCGAGTACCAGGTACGGGTCGCTGTCTCGTGTGGAGATCCAGGGAAGCACAGATGTACCTGATTTCCGCGTGGGGCAGGGCCAACCCGAGTATCTTGCCACCAGGTTTCATGCCTACGTGAATGGTATGCAGGGGAGCGTAAGTCTACAGAATGTCCAAGCGACTGCCGGCCACACAAGGATCGACGTGAGCGGGGAAATCGATCGACAACAGGGCTCGCGGTTCGCATTTGCCGTTGCCGGCGGCCGCGTCCAGGACCTTATGGGCATGTTCGCGCATGACGGTGCACCCGTTACCGGCGCTGCCACCTTGCATGCCGAGGCATTCGTTCCGCCGCAGCACGAACATTTCCTGAAGGCCTTGCAGATCAGCGGCGCCTTTGCCCTCAGCGGCCTGCACTTCACTCAAGCTCAAACCCAACAAACGATCAACGGATTCAGCCAGCGGGCCAGCGGCACTGGCCCAAAGAAGAAGGAGGCGAATGCAGCCGCAGAAGCGCCAATGGTCGCCTCTGAACTTAAGGCGCAAAATGTAACTTTGCGAAATGGCGTGGCGCAGTTCACAAATCTGGCTTTCGCGACTCCTGGCGCGGCCGCAGATGGCCTGGGAAACTTCAACCTACTCAATAAACGCGTGGACGTCACCGGAACCTTGCACATGGATACCGATCTGTCCCACGCGACCACAGGGGTTAAATCCATCCTCCTCAAACCGGTCGACCCGCTTTTCAAGAAGAAAAATCAAGGTACTGTGGCGCCGGTCCATCTGAGTGGCACCTACGATCATCCGATCGTTGGCCTCGAGTTCCCAGGGGACAAGAACACCAGGAAGTGAGGCGCATCAGCTTCCGAAAGCGGTTCATGAAGAATTTGACGCCGGACCGGTAGTACCGATCCATTTCCGCAAGTGTTCGCAGCACGCGAAGCATCTCTACCCTTCCGGCTTTGTCCAACCGCCAGAAGTCCAGTCGATGTGACCCGACGAAATCGTTCTACGATTGAATGAGTTGCAGAGCCACACTATCAATCCCGGTTCTGTAGAAGATACGTAAATCATGCATCTGCTGGATCTGGTCGGAGGTCAGCCCCAGTTTCGTCGCAACTAGCACTTCCAGCAACAGGCGGTGTGACGAATGTTCGCTGAGATGGTGATGAGTGCGTCTGAGACGAGAGGATGTTGTTCCGCCAGCGAATCCAGAGAGTCACTCACGTTGCGGAGTTGCCGAGCCTCGCGCAGGATAGCACTAGGATGCATCGAATACACGGCTTCCTAAGAACTCAAGGAAGAAAGCTTGCTGACTTAGTTCAGGAGGTTTGAAGGAGGGTTCCTGGGGTCTGATCCCAGACTGGAACTCCCCTTCAAAATACAGCAAATTCGATCAGGCGGCAGGGTATTCGTTCGTCCCGCGACGGGGCGATCTAGCCGCGCCAACGGGAATATCCCCAGCCACCGCCACCGAGTAAAAACAGGACCACGAGAACAATCAATACGGTTTCCATTTTGTAACCTCACCAGTAAGAGGAAGCGGACTAGTCTGTAGCGTTCAGCTCGCTTCTTTACTATTCACCATCATAGAAGCGGCTAAGACGAATGTCTGATCAAATTGGCTCAGTTCGAGAGTTCGACCTGTGTGGCGTAACGGAGACGTTTTATCAACCTCTTGACGACCAGGTATTGTGAAGTCAAGGACGGGGAACTAAATGCGCTGACACGATACCTATTCACCCGAGCTCGCTCGACGCGGGCCGAACCTGATCGATTGAATTTGCTGTAATAGGTATGCTGTCACGGGTTTAAACCGGCAATGGACCATTACTCCTGAAGAGCTTCGATCCAAGTGTGCTGGCTATTCGACGTATCCGTCGCTTGAGCACTGTATTCTCGTGGGAACTGTGTCGTGGTTAGACAAGCATCCAAATGGAGAAGCCCCCTGGATTAATCCTAAAAATTTCGACGCGGCCATCATGGCCCTTTGTCAAAAGGATCCCAACCTTGCTATTTGCCTGAAACCATAGAAGGTCGCGCACCTGCAAGCGCCAGACTACTGGTGATTATTTCGTCCCTTCAATGCCCCTTCAATGTCTGGCCCCTCAATTGCCACTTCAATGCCAACGGCGTGCTGAAAAACTCGCTGTTGGGTAGCCACGGTCTCTAGTCGAACCGTACCAGCCCCGGACTTCAGTCCGGGGGAGCGGGTTTTCAAACCCGCGAGAACGCTTTATCTTGCAATGACCGGGCTTTAGCCCTGGTGAGAACGCCTCCAGCTACCCAATCAGCCCCTGCGGCTATTTCTAGCCACCGCTCTCATGTCCTGTATCAGGGCACGACTTTAAGTCGGGCCGTAAAAGCCACAGTCATGAGGGCTTTAGCCCCTGAGGCATTGCTTTCCTGCCGAGTGCAGACTTTTTCCGCACCCTGTTTAGTCGGGCGCCGCACAGCCCAACAAAGACCTGGGCTTTAACCCCTGTGAGGATTCGTTCTTAGAAATTGATGCGTCAGAAATTTATGTGTCAGACGGGACTGGTACTTTGCGGAAACAGCCTTCTAAAAGTACCAGTCCCATCTGACGCATAAAATTAGGATCCACAATCTCTCGAACGCTTCCGCCGGGAGGCTCGCGCCGCTTCCGCCCTGAACCACCCCAACATCTGCACGATCGACGAAATCAGCAGGCACGACCGTCCCAAAGTGTCAGGTCCGTCCACGAAACTCCGAAGGACATCCTTTCATGCAAAAACTCTCGCTTTAAAACTTTCGCGGAACTCGGATCCGCTAACTCATTTAGAATCAGCATCTACGGTTACCACTCAGTTAACGACTCCGGCCGGCCCAAAAGCTGATGGTTTCGAGCGCTCGGCGAGCGTGGCGGGAGGGTACCTGCAGGAGGGTACTTTGGGAGCGTCGGTGGCCTGTTGGGCAGTGGATAAAGAACCACCTCGTGATTAATAGCGTACTATTTGTTAACGCGAGGATGAGCACTGAAACCTACAAGAACGCGCCAATCACCGAGGCAGCTCTCGACATCAGAGTCAGACTTGCAAAGGAAATCACGACCGATTCACTGGAGAGCTTAAAAGATGACGCTTATCCCAAGCTAAAGCAGCGTCCTGTACAGATGCACGTACGGTTCGGCCCAATGCCTTCGAACGGCACCCAAGTGGTGCCGGTTGCCGAAGCGGTCAATACGCCGTTGGGATTCATGTATGAAAGTGAAGATGGAAAGCAAGTGTTTCAGGTCAGGACCGATGGTTTTACCGTGAACAGGTTGGCGCCGTACCAAAATTGGGACTTGTTCGCCGGTGAGGCTCGGAGGCTCTGGAAGAAGTACAAAGAGTTCGCACACCCTGAATACATCGAGCTTCTAGGTCTCAATTACCTAAATCACATTTTTGTGCCCGAGGGCAGTGACTTCTCCAGCCACCTCAGGACTTACCTAGAAGTTTCACCTGAGTTGCCGCAGAGGTTGAATAGCTTCTCCGTGAGCTTTCAGGCAACATGGCCAGGCGAGGAGCAGATTCTTCTATTCGTGAGTCAAACTATTGGGCCGGTGATCAAACAGGGTTTCGTGACAATCGTTTTGAGCATCCAGGCGTTTAAGCCGCTCCAGCGGTCTGCGGATGATGTCGATGAAGAAGAGATGTGGATGTTGCTTGGAAAGCTTCGGGATGTGAAGAACGCGGCGTTTGAGGGTTGCATCACTGATATGGTTCGAGAGGAGATTCGTTAATGGCATTTGTGGCCGACAGCACGGAAACCTTGGGATACCCCTCTGGTCGGGTTTCCCCGAACCCAGCGGCTGAAGTTGGCGGGCAAGATTTGAATTTATCTTCCTTGATCCATCGCCAATTGGCGGATGAGCTACCGTGGATCAAGCTGTTTCACGCCGACAAGGCGTATAAAGACTTCGTGAATGAATTATTTTCCCTCAGGTTAGACGAGGAAGAGATACCTCCCGCTGACCACGTTGTGGAGCAGATCCTGGAACTCACCCCTTTTGCCAAGCAACTGCTGGCTCAAGATTGGTCGCAACCATGGATCACGACGGACGAAAGCGGTGGAATTCGGCTGAGTTGGCGCCATGGTTCACGAGAGCTGCGCGCTGTGCTTTTGGCTGAACCGCGAGAAAGATACATTTATTGGCAAGAGGGCTCGCGCTATGGAGTGATCCCCAATTTCGTTTCTGCTACCTTGTTCGCCTGGTTGCGCTGGTTGAATGGACGAGACATTAGACAATCAGCCGCCTGAAATCCCCTGCCATGAGGTGCTCTATCGAGCGGTCCTCAGCAAGCGTCACATCTCACCCGACGGCCAGGTGGCAGTAGACGTGTTTTTCTTGCGGGCTGCGGACGAGGGAATGCTGTCGGTTTTCAGAAAAGAACTGGTTTCTGTGGCTGTTGTTAATACGATCTTCAACGAGCCGAAACGCTTCGTCACACTTCATACGGGTCGAGTGCGCGACGCGGGTAGTGTCTTGAACCGAAGCATCGATGTCGTACCGGATGAACACCCCACCCTCCCCGGCCATGCGGTGATTACCGGCCTCCCCGATCTTGCCATCGAGCGCGCGGCTGCCGAATTCGCTGCCGGTATTCTGCGAGACCAATGCAGGCTGATCGCGGCACTCAGCCGCGAGGAAATGGAAGCAATGGTGAGAGACTTTGATCGAAAGATCGAGGGGCTTAAAAGAATCGAGCCCACCTCAGACTGGCATGTATCGATGAATTACTACGTGCGGGAAAGAGAAAAGATGGTCAATCATCTCAAACGGACTGAAGGCACTGTGTGATTACGGCAAAGCATTGCGATCAATAGCGCGATCCTGCAGCCCTGGGGGAGTCAGTTGCACGTCGAATGATCTTCGACGTGGGCCCGGGCGAGATGCCTAGTGGGCAAATCGGCCCACATGGCAGTATCTGTGGGCTAGTGCAAGGCGTTGACGGAGTAGTAAACAGCTGTTCGGGGTTTCTACAGCTTACAGACGCCGGCGGATCGAGGGTTTTTGGGACGTTACCAACTGCCAGGTCCACAGTCCCATTGCCAGCGGGACTGTGTAGGGCACGGGATAGTCTCGTGGTGGCATTCGGGGCACCGCATCACGCTCACGCTCGGGGAGTTTCGTGGCCATGGACCTGACACTTTGGCGGCCTGACCTGCAGAGAGGGCTTCACTTCTTCTTGAGCAATTGGCTCAAGTCTTCAACCCCTTCACGATCGAGAACCGTACCGAGTTTGGCATCGCTCCGATATCCCTCGGCAAAATTGTCGCCGTACTCATCACGGAGGGTCCCAACTAATGTGTCCCTACGTTTCTTGCGAATTTCGCCGTCCTCGTTGCGAGAGCGGTCGTTAAGACCGAGATGTTTTGGTGTCTTGGCCATTTTTCTGTCTCCCGGACCACTCCGAAACCCTTCCTCGCGAAGCGCCTGATGGATCAGCATCTTTAGATAAGTCTGATATTTGAGGCCTCTTCGCGCAGCATGGAATCGGGCTCTCGCAATGTCTTCGGGGTCGAGCCGAATTGTTGTCGTCGGGGTACTTCCCTTCCGCGCGACAGTTCCACGACCTAGTTTTCCCTCCGTTGCTGCCTGCTTAAACTGCTTTGCCAGCTTATCCTGATTTTCAACCCACCAGCGCGCTTCGTCGCCTTCGGTCTTGAACTGAGGGATCTTAAGGGTCCGTTCCATACGAGTTCCCCTTCTGAGCGATGTAAATACGTTTCATCGTTTTGTTTGCATCGAACGCTGTAATTACCCGGATCAAGGTCTTACGCCACGTGGAGACCACGACCAGAATGCGGCCTGCATTCGTTTCCCCGAGGTGCACAAACCGTTCTTCGCCAGTCATCACTTGGAATTCAAGATCGCACGGTTCGTTTGTAATTACCTGTTCTGCTTCCGCACACGAAACCCTGTGCGCCGCAATATGGCTGCGGTTCTCGTCGTCCCAATCGAATAGCAGCATCTACTGCCCTCCAAGCGATCACAGCCGCCTCCGTGGGGCGGCAAGGATATCTTGATATGCATGTTGATTTCTCCGTTGTCGTCATTGTTGTCGTTATCGTGTCTTGTGGTCGTTTCCAAGAAGCTTCGGTGTCGTGTCCGTTGCATGGCCGTCTATCCACGGTGCCGGGTCACTAGAGTACGCGATCATTTTGATCGCGTAGCGTTTCATGTTTAGTGTAGCTACAATGTAGCTACGGATCAAGGGGACTTCGTGTGGAGATAAGGGACCAGACGGAAGTACCCCCAACGAAATCGGCCGTCGGTGAAATTCTTAGCCAGTCATCTGTTAGCTGAAGGAAAAGGTATCCTGGCGATCTTCCCGATGCGCCTTCTTTTTTTGGTCCACGTTTTTGCAGAGCCAGAAAGGAGGGTCCGCCGCTCGCAAGCAGGAACCTCCTTTTGCATACGGGCCACCGAAGTTCTTAGGGCAGTTCCCACACCCACAAGACCGACGATTTCGGGCCGCGCACGGCGGCGAGCTCAGGTGCGGCGTTCAACACCCAGTTGCCCTGGAGCCCGGGGTCGCCAGCCGGCATGGCAATATACTGCTTGCCATCCACCATGTAGGTGATCGGAAAAGCGTTCGGTATGTCGTTCAACCGCCCGCTCTCCCACAGCACCTTGCCGTCGCGATCGTCGTACGCACGGAAATAGCGGTCCGGCGTCGCCGCAAACACCAGGCCTCCGGCAGTCGTCAGCAGTGCGGAGGACTGCGGGACGCGGGTGCGAATATCCCACACAAGCTTCTGGGTATTCACGTCCAGCGCCAGAAAGCGGCCCGGCGTGTCGCCCATTTTTCCCATGCAGTAATCGTCGATCCCCATGTAATACCGGTTCGTCAACGGACTGTACGCGCCGGCCGGGAAGCTTCTGATACCCATGCCGGTTGGGCAGTTTTTCACGCCGGGCGGCGCCGGTTCAGTGAGCGTCGTCCTGGCCCCCGTCACAGGATCGACCGACGTGAGGTCGTTCTGCGCGCCCGGATCGATCGCGAACAGGAACTTCCCGGTCGCGGCATCCATCGCCTCGAAGATTCCTGGCTTGCCGACCGTGATCACCGCCTTGTGGCGCTCTCCCCGCACAGTGACCGGCACGATGATCCGCTCGAAGGCGTAGTCCTGATCGTATGGATCGTGCGGAACGTGCTGGTAGTACCAGGCCAGCTTGCCGGTGTCGGGATTCAGCGCCACCGTGGAATCCACATAGAGCGAATCCGCGCCGAAGGTCCCGCGGGTGATCGTCGACCACGGCGAAGGCGAGCCTGTGCCCCAATAGGTCAGATTCAGCTCCGGGTCGTACTGTCCAGCCACCCAGATGGCCGCGCCGTCGCGCTTATCATCCGGCAGATTATTCCAGGTGTCGCCCCCCGGCTCGTCCGAGTGCGCAGTCAGGTTGAACCGCCACAGCTCCTTTCCCGTCTCGAGATCGTGGCCGGTGATGAAGCATCCGCCCGGCGGGGAATAACCTGCCGTTTTACTCCCCCGCAGATTGGCGCTCCCCGGCCCGCAGTTGCCGGCCCCGATGAGCACCTTGTCCTTCACCACCAGCGGGCCGCTGTTGTACGTGCGCTCGCTCTTGTAGTTATCGGTCACGACATCCCATACCTTCTTGCCGGTCTTGATGTCCAGCGCAATGACGTGCATGTCGATCGTTCCCACAATGAGCTTGTTGCCGCCGATCGCGAGGCTTCGCTTTGTCCGGTAGAAGCCCGGCAGCGCCGGGTAGTCATCCGGCAAATCGTGGTTGAACTTCCAGAGCAGGGTGCCGGTCTTCGCGTCGAGCGCGTCAATCGATTCGCCGAAGCTCCACAGGAACATGACACCGTCGTGCACCAGCGGCGTGGTCTCGTTGACCGCGTCGGGGCTCGAATCCATGCTGAACGTCCAGGCGACCTTCAGGTCTTTAACGTTCTTGCGATTGATCTGCGTCAGCGGGCTGTAGCCCCAGCCATTGTCCGTGCGGCGCCAGTTGAGCCAGTCGCCGGGAGGAGGATTGCGCAGCATCTCGTCGGTTACCGGCGTCAATTTATCGAGCGGCGCGTGCAAGGCCGCAAACGCGGCCTTGGCGTACGGTGAATCGATCGGCCGTGGCGGTCGCGGCGGCGTCTGCCCCGGGACGGGCGTTCCGGTGGCCGGGTTCACCTTGGGAGTAGCGGCCGCCTGCGCCAGAACGACGCTATCTACAAGCGTCGACGAGGCCAACAGGGTCAAACATACGCCGGCGGAACGTGTTAGCTTCACTGCGAAAGACCTCGACAAATGCATTCAGGAGTGTCTCCTCGGAACCTGCCCCAGAATCCGGGGTGCAGCGGACGCCCACTTATATCACCGGCAAGATTGGGGGGACAAGCTCAAAGACTTACAACCCTCTGGCTATCTCTCGTATCGACAAACCGCAAGCAATGCCTCGGAAGAGATACGGCGACACTATACCCATTCACCGTCGAGATTTTCACTCGCAGCAATATGGACTTGTGGGCTTGGGAGGGACAAACGGGACGTACCCTAAAGTAATAACGACGGCTACAAAAGGGAAACTCATCTTCCGCTGTTGATCGTCTGGGCAAGCGGAAGCCCTCGGCCAGGTCGATCTGTCCTGGATAACGCCCACGATCTGCCAGGAACTCCCAAATGGCGGTTTACGTGTTATACTTTTATATAATTTAGGTGAGGGGCTCATGCACACTACTAGTCTGCGCAAGGTTGGAGGCTCCGTCATGCTGGCTGTGCCTCCCGCGATCCTCGATCTGTTGCATCTGGAGGTTGGGGCAACGGTGGTGCTCGAAGTCGATGGAGAGCGCCTGGTCGTCAAGCCCAACATAAAGCCTCGTTACACTCTGAAGGAATTGCTAGAGGCTTCGGACTATTCCCAGCCACAGCCAGCGGAGGAGCGGGAGTGGATCGATTCACCGTCTGTGGGTGGTGAGTTGATATGAACCGTGGCGATATCTACATGGTGTCGCTTGATCCTACCCAAGGTCATGAACAGCGCGGCCATCGTCCGGTCGTGATTATCTCTCCGGCCGCATTCAACAATGCAACCAAGTTGCCGGTGATTCTTCCCATCACTAGCGGCGGGGAATTTGCGCGCCGTATAGGTTTCGCAGTCCCTTTTGCAGGCGTACGGATCACAGGCATTGTTCGCTGCGACCAGCCGCGTGTGCTCGATATACGTGCCCGGCGCGGCAAGAAAGTAGATTCCCTTCCCTCCGAAATCCTCGACGATGTGCTGGCCAAAACCGCGACTCTCTTCCAGTAGCTCTGAATACCAACCGGTGTCTTTCCGCTCAGTACCTGTGTCCATTGCGTGAGCGTTGCGTGAACCACACCTCCGTCACTCGCTGCGCAGGACCTCCATGGGCTCTGTGGAGGCGGCGCGGTGCGCGGGCAGGTAGCAGGCCAGCAACGCCGTCGTCAACAGGATCAAGCCCACCGCCGCAATTGCGGAGAGATCAAACCTGCCAATGCCGAAGAGCATACCTTGCATGGTGCGCTCCACGAAATAGGCGCCGGCCAAACCCAGAGCCAACCCGGCGGAAGCCAGGATCACCCCTTCTTTGATAACCAGGCCGATCACTCGCCCGCGTGTCGCCCCCAACGCCATGCGCAAGGCAATTTCATGAGCGCGCTGGGTGACGGAAAAGTTCATCACGCCATAAATGCCCACAGCGGCCAGCAACAAGGCCACTCCGGCGAAAGCGGCAAAGAGAATCATGCTGAACCGATCACCGGCTAATCCCTGGTCCCTTACCTCTTCCATCGTTTTCGTATCGGTGAGCGCAATCTGCGGATCTGCGGAATGCACGGCAGCGGCAATACTCTTCGTCATCGAAGCAGGATTCTCCGCAGTGCGCACGCCTATACCCGTATTCGGCCACGGTATCTGCCAGAACGGAATCAGCATCTCCGGATAATCCTGACGCAATCCGAAATCGCGCACGTTGTGAAACACACCGACAATCTGCCATTCCACCGGAGGGCCCAGCTTGGTGACGCCGGGAATTAACTGCTCCACCAGCAGCCTTTGTTGCAAAGGATCGGTTCCCCCAAGATACTTGCGCGCTAACTCCTCGTTGATGACCGCTACCCTTACACTCGAAGCCGTATCCTGGTCGTTCAAAAACCGTCCCTTGTCCAGGTGAATGCCATAGGTCTGAAAATAGTCCGGCGTGACCATGCCGAAGCCCGTGGACGGCCGCTGGGATGGGTCAACGACGCCGGATTTGCCGGCAATGATAAATGGCATGCCGAAGCCGGAACCTTCCAGCGGCCTGCCGGTTGCCGCCGCGACATGCGAGACTCCCGGCAAAGCCTGGATCGCCGCGAGCATGCGGCGGTAGTAGGCGATGATCTGATCCGGGTCTTTGGGCCGCGAGTCAGGAACCTGGAGATAGAAGGTAAGAACGTGGTCGGTGCGAATGCCCAGATCGACATCGAGCAAATTGCGAAAGCTGTGAATGGCTAATCCCGCCCCGGCGAGCAACGTAAGCGCCAGGGCAAACTCGCTCACCACCAGCACCCTGCGCAGACGATGGCGTCCACTGCCGGTGCCGGAGCGGCCACCCTCCTTGAGCGGCCCGGCAGGATCGATGCGCGAGGCATACCAGGCCGGAACACAGCCGAAAAGAAGACCGGTGAGCGTGGTAAGGGCGATCGCGAAGCCGAGGATAGGCAGGTTTATGCGCAGATCCGCCTCAGTGGGCAGAGTACCGCGCGGCATCAACACGAGCACGCCCTGCAGCAAGGCATAACCGAGGGCGATGCCAAGCGCCCCGCCGAGAAAGGCCAGCAGGAGATTCTCGGTCAGAAGCTGCTCGAAGATCATGGCCGGCGTCGCGCCCAGAGAGCTGCGGATGGCCATTTCCTTCTGCCGGCTCATACTCCTGCCCAGCAATAGATTGGCCACGTTGACGCAAGCGATCAAGAGAACAAAGCCCACCGCGCCGAGCAGCAGCCATAAGATGAGCTGCGTTTCTTTCGGCATCCATTCCAGTTTTTCCGGGTCCACCTGGGCGCCCCAGCCGTGATTGCTCTTGGGGTAAGCCTGTGCGACGTGCGCGGTGACGTTATCCATATCGGCTTGCGCCTGCTTGATAGTGACTCCCGGTTTCAACCGTCCCATCACCAGCAGCCAATGAAAGTCGTGGTTGATCTGCTCCGGCTTGAAGACCAGCGGCACACACAGCTGGGCCGGCGCGCGATCGGCCTGCCCCGGCGCCGTTATGCCGATCACGGTGCGGGGGGAGCCATCGATACTCATCGTCTTGCCAATAATGTGGGGGTCGGCGCCCAGCCTCTGCCAAAGCTTGTGCGTCAGGATGACGACCTGGTCCTTGCCTGCCTCCCCTTCTTGCGGCAGGAAATCACGCCCCATGGCGAACGGGTTGCCCATCATGGTGTAGTAGCCGGGCGTATAGCTGGCGCCCTCGACGCTGATGGGCTGGTCTTTGCTGGCAATGTTGAACTGGCCCTCGGCGACCGCGTTCAGGTACTTGAAGGTTGTGTTCTGCCGCCTCCAGTCGAGGTAATCGCCGGCCGAAACCCCGTTGGGATGGCCATTCACCTTTGACCAAACCACGACCAGCTCGTTCGGATTAGGAAAGGGGGTATCCGCGATCAGCGACGCATAATCGATGGTGAAGATCGCCGTGGTGGCGCCTATCCCCAGCGCCAGGGTCAGCAATACGGTAAACGTGAGGCCGGGGTTCCTGAGCAACCCGCGCATGCCGAAGTGGAGATTCCGCAGTAGGTTCCGCATAGGAATGATTTGGTGACCACTGTACGCTCATTACTGGACGCTCGAAGCGCAATTTTTGTTTGTCTGATCAGCCCGGAAGTGGTCGAAAAGTTTCGCCGTCAGATCGGATGGACACTCAGTGTTGGGGACTGGGAAGGGGCAAACTAACCCCACTGCAGCTGGCTTACGGTGAATGAGCGCGATGATGAAGTGAAAGAGCGCCACCATGGTTACCAAAGAATTTCTTGCGTTTTTTGAAAACGCCCAAAAACCCGTACTACCATGGAAGTAGGAATCCACACGTCAGCGCCGCCTTAACGACGGCCCTGTTTGGCCCTGCACCTCAGAGCTAAGATGTGCACCGCCGCCAACCACCTGGAAAGCATCAGCGCCCCCGGCTGTACCTGCGGAGAGCAGAAATCACAACCTGAGAAGGGTACGCCCAGTGCGTCCTCTTGATGAAGCAGCTTTGACAACTTGGAATACACGCCCGGACGCCGTAAGCCCGCCAGCCAAGATGATCAAACGTTGGGTGGCCCATTTGCCCGGATTTCCTGCGGAGGCTTGTGGCGCTGACAAACTCCATGCGCCTTTCCTTAATGAAAGGCGCACACGCAGACGTCTCCAGCACAGCGTGGCAGGAAATCGGGCTCAAGCCCTGTTTTTGGGCTTGAGTGGGATACGCAGCACTCGATTGCTTGACCTCTTGGTGAGAAAAAGGGTGCCGTGGTGACTTAGTTCGCTTTGTTCGCTTTGTTCGCACATCTCTGCGCAAGCTAAACAAGCCGCCGGGGAGCACGAAGACGCTCGATCACCGAACGGCTAGCGAGCCGGCACATGAGAACGGGGGTCACCCCACCCCTTTTAACGCTTATATCGCTTTTAGCGCTCTTTTATTTGGCGAACCATCTTCCATGAGGGGAAAGACGAAATAACCGCTGCTCCGGATTAACGGGTGATATGGGCGGTATATAATCCGCTCGCGCTCCCGGAGAGGGCTCATGACGAATCGAATTTTGCTCCCGCTTGTCTTCGTTACCGGCTCCTTGCTTGCCCAGGTAACCTACGACAATCTTCTGCACGCTGACCGCGAGCCGCAGAATTGGCTAACATATTCCGGCGGGTACGCAAGCCAGCGTTATAGCGCGCTGACCCAGGTCAACCGCGGCAACGTAAAAAATCTGCAGATGAAGTGGGTGTACCGCCCGGATTACCAGAAAACGACGCATAACCAGTCGAAGATGGAAAACACCCCACTGGTCGTGGACGGCGTCCTCTACACCGGCACCGCACTCGAAGTGGTCGCCCTCGATGCCGTGACCGGGCGCCAGTTCTGGAAGCTTTCCCGCCCGCTCGATCCCACCGCTTATTACAACGCCTACGAAGTCAACAAGGGCATGGCGATCGCCAACGACACCCTTTTCTGGGCCACCGTCGACTGCCACCTGCTCGCCCTCGATACGAAATCCGGCCGCATCCTCTGGGATGTCGCCATGACCAACTGGAAAAAGGGCTATCAATATAATGTCGCCCCGCTCATCGTTCGCAACATGATCATCCTCGGCCCCGCCACCAACGAGGCCGGAGCCAATTGCTGGGTCAGCGCCTACGACATCAAGACCGGCAAGGAACTGTGGCGCTTCTACACGGCACCTATGTCAGCCGACGATCCTGCGGCCAAAACCTGGGCCGCCGATTCCTGGAAGCATGGCGGCAGCCCGGTCTGGAACAGCGGCAGTTACGATCCGGAAACCAATCTGACCTTCTGGGGAACGGGGAATCCGAATCCCGGCTGGAGCGGCGATGTGCGCGCCCCCGGCGACAATCTGTATTCGGAATCGGTGGTCGCCCTCGATGCGGACACCGGTAAGTTGAAGTGGTATTTCCAGTTCACCCCCGGCGACGAGTATGACTGGGACTCCACCCAGGTTCCCGTACTGGCGGATATCAAGTGGCAAGGCAAGCCGCGCAAAGTGATGCTGTGGGCCAACCGCAACGGCTTCTTCTACGTGCTGGATCGAACCACCGGGGAATTCCTGCTGGGCAAGCCGTTCATCAAGGAGACCTGGGCGAACGGCCTGGACAAGAACGGCCGGCCGATCAAAGCGCCCGAGTTCTGGCCGAAGCCGATGGGGGGAATTGCGGTGATGCCGGGCTCGCAGGGAGGGACCAATTGGTATCCTCCGTCGTTCAGCCCGCAAACAGGGCTCTTTTATCTGTCCGTCTGGGACAACTACAAGGCCCTCTCGGGTAAAGGCGATCCGGGTCCCTGGGCAGAAGGCCAGCGCTACGTCGGCAACGGATCGCCGGTGCCGTGTGTGCAGGATGGCCACGTTGTTCCGGGAAGTTGCGCCGGACCCGCCGGTGCCCGCCGTGCCGGCGGCGCGATGCGTGCGTCTCCCAATTACAAAACGGAGGCCGAGGGATACGGTGCGATCCGCGCCATCGATCCCGAGACCGGAGAGAAGAAGTGGGACTTCAAGATGGTCAACAATACCGAGTCCGGCGTGCTCTCTACCGCAGGCGGTTTGGTATTCGGAGGAGGAATGGATGGCGACTTCATCGCGCTCGATGCGAAGACCGGCGAGCCGCTGTGGCACGTGTATCTGGGGGGTCCCAATGCAAGCGGCCCGATCAGCTACGCTGTAGATGGAAAACAATACATTATAGGAACGGGCGAAGGCACGATGTACTCCTTCGCGCTGCCCGATTAAACCATCGGATGACCGCGAGCTTCAGCGGCAGCGTTAGCCTATCGCTAAGCGAATGAAGGAATCTAACGCAAAGGTAACCGTCGCTCCCGCGAACATTGTTGTTACCTGCATGCGGTTGGTCGTACTATGTGGGCACTGGAAAAGACAGCGATGGCGTAAAGACCGGCGCACCCAAGCCCAGGTCGAGAGCGCTGTGGCAGCGGCACGACGCATGAGCCGTGCCTGTTTTGTGATTGCCTGTATGGATCCGTTCTTTAGGCTGTAACTCAGCCCATCGTCGAGTGAAGCCGCTAAATGGACCGAGAGGACATCATGGGCACGCCGTCGCCAGAATTGAAGCAGCTATGGATTCGCGTTCTCAAGCGCGTTCATCCTGATCTGGCTATTGACGAGCACGACCGGGTACGTTGCGAACGACTCACAAAGTTGGCGAATGAGGCATATCGTGCTGGCGACGAAGAGGCATTGAGGGCGGTTCTTAGGCCCTCCCAACCAGCATGGTGGTTCTGGTTATCGAACGTTTCTCCCGTGACCCCGTTCTCCTTTAAACAGTTGCTTTCTGTAACGATAGCGGTCGTTATTCTCATTGGGACAGGTTTCTCCCTTTATTCGGCAACAACAAGCCGGCACGCCGTAACGAACAGCCCTACAGCACAGGTCGTTAGCGTAAAGGCTCCCATACAGGCTCACGTGGAGGTGTCTGATGCCGGCATCCGGCAACCTCGCCCCTCGATGGCCGGCACAACGGTAGGAGGGTCTCCTACAAAAGTCTCCTTGTTTACGACCAGCGGGCATCCCTCGCTGGATTCCTCATGCCTGAACCCGGCGCCGAAAGCCGGAACATTTGGATCGCCCGAATGGGGAAGCAAAGACAGTCTGGACGCTGTTTATGGCTGCTCCCCTAAATTGCAAGACCAGCAGGCACCTTTAGAGGCCAGCCCACCCGTAGCGAGTTCGGTCGAACCCTCTCTTCTGTACATGAAGCAAATGCGTGAGAGGCTCTACCAGAGTTTTACTAATTATGAATGGGTTGATGCGAACGTGCCCCCAGGGAATTCGGCAGAGATGTGGTTCGATGTGAACCGCGATGGTTCTCTTAGCAATGTGAGAGTAGGTAAGCCCAGCGGCTGGGATTCCTTAGACTATGCATGCGTGCGGGCCGTTCAGCGCACGGCAACGGTTGGCGCTTTGCCAGAGGATTACACGCTACGCGCTCTGCCCGCGACCTTTGCCTGTACCTATACCGGCAGCAATGCCTTACGAACATCCAAGTCAGTTGATTCTGCAACGGACCGGCCGGATCTATATGTAGGGGCTGTCCGCGAGGCAACCCATGAGTAGACTCACCTCCTGAGATCCTCAAACTGAGCTTGAATCAATCGCACCATGACAGCAAAAATAATTGCCGTCGAAACCCCGAACATGAACGTTCCATCTGCTGCTTCCAGCGGTCCTAGCAATTTCCATGCTGGGCTCATAATCAAATCACCGTAACCCAAGGTTGTGTAGTTAACCGCTGAAAAATAGTAGGCAATTCCGAAATCTTTAAACTCTCTGCAGATTACGAACAACTCCGCCCACAAGGCGATCTCAATCAGGTGCGCCACCAGGACGAATGACATCGCCAACGCGACGATGAGAAGATTCATCCAGAGGCCAAGGCCCTCGCGGCCCCGCCTTTTCTCAAGGCGAACGAAGTTGACTGTCGCGCCCACGGCCAGCGCGTGGATAAAGATGGTACATGCGGCGACGATTCCGCCAACCGCCATGGGAAGCAGGATTGCGACTGGTTGAGCTTGCATCGTTCCTTCTGCCTGGCACTCACAGTGCGCCGGATAAATCTACTTCCAGTAGATGCCGTACGGCGCACTTTGGCCCTAAGTCGCATTTTTTGCCCGGTCTTCCTCAGGAAGAACAACTCGATTCGAGCTTTTATTCCGATGCAATTGGCTGCCCCGCCGTATGGCCTTGCATCGCGTTGCCTGCATGCGCTAACAAAAAGGCGCAAAATCTTCTTATGCAACCGATCACTCTCCAAGTGAACCGCACCACCCACACCGTGGAAGTCGATCCCGATACGCCGTTGCTGTTCGTTCTCAACGACGAGCTTGGCTTGCGTGGACCCCGGTTTGGCTGCGGCATGGCGCAGTGCGGGGCCTGTACCGTGATCATGCGCGGGCAGGTCGTTCGCTCCTGCGTGATGCCGGTGCGCGCAGTGGGCCAGGCCGAGATCACCACCCTGGAAGGGCTCGGTACCCCCGGGAAGCCGCATCCTATCCAGCAGGCGTTTATCGACGAGGGAGCCGCCCAGTGCGGATTTTGCCTGAGCGGCGTAATCCTGACCGCCAAGGCTGTTCTGGACGCAAACCCGCAGGCCTCTGACCAGGAGATCCGCACCGCGCTTGGAGGAGTTTTGTGCCGCTGCTTTACCCACGTGCGCATGCTGCGCGCCATTCGAAAATATGCTGAGGCCAAAAAAGCATGACTCCGTCGCGTCGTGACTTCCTGAAGGGTTGCGGCGCCCTGATCGTCAGCTTCAGTGCCGCGCCGCTCTCTCAATCCTCGGCCAACGCTCAGGGGCAATTCGACACCCATCCCGGGCACATTGACCCGGACAAGCTAGACTCCTGGCTGGCCATAGGCGCCGACGGAACCATCACTGCCTATACGGGCAAATGCGATTTTGGTCAGGGCATCTTTACTGCGCAAACCCAACTCATTGCCGAGGAACTGTGCGTGCCCATCGCGCGGGTGAAGCTGATCGAGTGCGACACAGCCATCACCCCCGACCAGGGAACCACCTCGGGAAGCCAGACCACACCCACCAACTTCAACGGCGAAAATCTTGCCCTTGCGGCGGCCACTGCGCGCGAGGCTCTTATGAGCCTGGCTGCCAAACAGCTGGGCGAGCCGGTGGAGCGCCTAAAGCTAGACAACGGCGTCATCGCAAGCAGCTCGGGGCGCCGGGTCACGTATGCAGATCTTGTCGGGAGCAAGCACTTCAACCTTCCGCTCAACCCAACGGCCAAGCGGCGGCCCGCAGCCGAGTGGACCGTGCTGGGCAAGCCAGTTCCCTCTCTCGACCGGGTCGCCCTCATGACCGGTCAGTTTGAGTTTCTGCATAACGTTCGTGTGCCCGGCATGCTCCACGGGCGCGTGGTTCGGCCCCCCGAGATGGGAGCCACCGTCGCACATGTGGACGAGCATTCAGTCCGCGATCTGCCCGGTCTAAAAAAAGTTGTAGTGCGGAAAGACTTTGTCGGCGTCGTCGCGGAGACGCAATACCAGGCTGTGCTGGCGGCTCGGCAGTTGGTGGTGCAATGGAACCCGGGTCCCACGCTCCCCGCGCAGAATACGTTCTTCGAGCACCTGCAGCAACAGCCCTCCCACGATGCTCTCAGCGTCGACTCCCAGGATCTTGATCTGCAACTCACCGCCGCGGGCAGCGTGCTGCACGCGAGATACACCTATCCTTACCAGATGCACGGATCGGTGGGCGCCTCGTGTGCCGTGGCGGATGTAAGGCCCGATGGCGCCACGATATGGTCTGCCACCCAATCGGCTTATCCCACGCGCAGCATCGTGGCCATGTTACTGGGCCTGCCGCTCGACAGCGTGCGCGTGATCTATACCCGCGGCTCCGGGTGCTATGGCCTGAACGGCGCAGATGCCGTTTCCTTCGATGCCGCGTTGTTGTCCCAGGCGGCCGGCAGACCGGTCCGTCTGCAGTTTTCGCGCCAGGACGAAATGATGTGGGAGAACTTCGGCTCCGCCATGGTAGTCGAGCATCGCGCCGGCATCACCGCCGATGGGCGCATTCTCGCCTGGGACCGCGAGAATTGGGTAGCCTCTCTGGGCAACCGCCCAGGCTATGACCAGCCCGGCAACGTGATCAGCGGCATGTTAACTGGCTACCCGCCGGAACCGCTCGAGCCCGGCCCAGCCAAACCACCTGCGGGCAAGCTTCGCAACGGCAGCAACACCGTGCCCTCCTACTTCGCCGGCTGCATCGAGGGCAAATGCGGCGGTGGAGGAACCATCCGAAGCGAACGCGTGCTCACCCATACCGTGCGTTCACCTTTCTTTACCGGGCCGCTGCGCTCCCCCCTGCGCATCCAGAACACCTTTGCCACCGAGTGCTTCATGGATGAACTCTGCGCCCATGCGAAAGCCGACCCGGTGGCCTTTCGCTTGAAGCATCTGCGCGACAGCCGCGTCATCGGAGTTCTCAACGCCGCGGCCAAGGCTGCCGAATGGACGCCCCGTCCATTCCCTACCCCGCGGTCGCGCAAGCCCGCCTGGCAACGGGACGCGGCATTGCCTGTGTAGCCTACGAGGGAGAGAACGGTTATGCCGCACTGGTTGCCGAAGTGACCGTGGACCTGGAAAGCGGATTAGTACGCCCGGTGCGTTTCGTCGTGGCCTTGGATTGCGGACCTGTTTCCAATCCCGACGGCCTGAGAAACCAGATCGAGGGCGGACTCCTGCAAGGCATGAGCCGTGCCCTGGTGGAAGAAGTTACCTGGGACGAAAGGCGCATCACCTCGGTCGACTGGGAGACCTATAAGAGCCTGCACCTTGATTACGAGATACCCGCCATTGAGACTGTCTTTGTAACTCCGGCAGGCGTGCCTGCGACGGGTGCGGGAGAGACTGCAATTACCGTCACTCCCGCTGCCATCGGAAACGCCATCTTCGATGCCACGCATGTCCGCCTGCGGCATCTTCCCTTTACTCCTGCGCGCGTCAAAGCCGCTCTGCTTCAAGGCGCTCACCGCAGCGAAGGGCTTGGTGTATGAGCGGCCAGAAAACGAGCATCAGCGAGGCGATTAGAACGTCTTCGCCAGGCATTTTTGTTCGCGTGGGTTCCACCATCTGGCGTTACACTTCTGTACGTACCCGGTACGTACATCCAGACGATAGGCTCACAGAATTGGAACTGAAAGCGATGACTACACCCAGGTTCGTCCCGAGCAGCGAAGAATTGAGCAAGCTTGACCGCGACCTGCGGTTTCATCCTTCCACTACGGAGCGCCCCGCAGCTCTGACCCCGGAGCAGATTGCAGCTTTTAATCGTGACGGTTACCTGGCCGGCATTCGCATCTTCGATGAACAAGAGATAGCCGGCATCCGTGGTTACTTTGATGACCTGCTGGCCAGAACGCTCGCCGCCGGAGGCGACAGCTATTCGATCAGCACGGCGCACCTAAGCCATCGACGGGTTTACGACATCCTGACGGATGCTCGTATTGTGGCCCGCATCAAGGACCTGATTGGCGAGAACGTGGTTGGCTGGGGTTCGCATTTCTTTTGCAAAATGCCTGGAGATGGCAAACGGGTCTCCTGGCATCAAGATTCGAGCTATTGGCCGCTAACGCCGTCGATGGCCGTGACCGCATGGCTGGCGATCGATGATGCCACGATTGAAAACGCCTGCATGCGGTTCATTCCTGGTTCGCACCACCTGGGCCATCTGACCTACGCACTGAGTGAAAACGACGAAGCGAATGTTCTGAACCAAACTGTGCCGGAAGCTGAGACCTTTGGACGGCCGGTGGATGATGAACTGAAGGCCGGGGAAATTTCCATCCACAGCGACCTGCTATTGCATGGGTCCGAAGCAAATCAATCGAGCAAGCGGCGCTGCGGGCTGACTCTGCGCTACTGCCCGGCTATCGTTAGAGCCGGTCTGGGCTGGAACGCGAAGGGGGTCATTGTGAGCGGGAAAGACGAATCCGGTCACTGGGCTAATCCGCCGCGGCCGCAAACTGACTAGCAGGTTTCACTTGAGATATTGCTCGTCGGTGACATGCTCCATCCAATCGACGACTTTACCGTCGAGTTTTTCCTGGATGGCGATGTGGGTCATGGCCGTGGTCGAAGTGGCGCCATGCCAGTGCTTCTCACCGGGCGCAAACCAAACGACATCACCCGGATGAATGTCCTGGACAGGTCCACCTTCCAGTTGCGCCCAACCCGCGCCCGCTGTCACGATCAGGGTCTGCCCGAGGGGATGAGTATGCCACGCTGTGCGTGCGCCTGGCTCAAAGGTGACGGTTGCGCCAGAGACGAGCGCCGGGTCAGGCGCTTGAAACAATGGATCGATGCGTACGGCGCCAGTAAACCAATCGGCAGGCCCCTTGCCGGATGGCTGTGTTCCAACTCGTTTAATGTCCAAGCTTTTGTCCTCTTCTTAGCGTTCGACGCATTCTAAAAGCTCTTTAGCGCATCACAAAACCGCCGTCGACGGAGATCGATTGGCCGGTAACGTAGCTCGCGGCTGAGCTGCATAGCCACAGGACGGCGTCGGCGATCTCTTCGGCTTTGCCCAAACGGCCCATGGGGACGAAGGTCTTTAGCATTCTGTCCAACTCTTCACCCTGGCCTTCCGCGATCATCTTGTCGGACATCGGTGTCTGAATCATTCCCGGGCATACGTCGTTTACGCGAATGCCTCGGGTCGCATATTCAAGAGCGGCGCTCTTGGTAAAACCGATCACACCATGCTTCGCGGCGTGGTACGTGCCGCGCCGAGCACCGCCAATGAGACCTCCCAGCGAAGAGCAATTGACGATTGCGCCACTGCCCTGCTTGCGCATCTGCTGCAATTCGAACTTCATGCAGCTCCACACGCCGCGCAGGTTGATGGCCATGATGCGGTCGTAATCATCGCGTGGCGAGTCGGCTGTCTCGGCGAGGACATTTTGTACGCCGGCGTTGTTGTAGGCCGCATCGAGCTGGCCGAAGGTGGCTACCGTCTGCTTCACCATCGCTTCTACCTGCGCATCCTCCGATACATCACAATGGACGGCCAGCGTCTTGTGACCCTTATGGGAAAGCTCAGTGGCCGCGGACTGCACTTCTTTCTCATTCCAATCAGCCAACACCACGGAGGCGCCAGCTTCGGCAAATGCCTTGGCTGTGGCAAGGCCCAGTCCGGATGCGGCTCCTGTCACCAGCGCAACTTTGTTCTCAAATGAGATGTTCATCTTCACTTCCCCCAGTTGTTGTTTCAAGCCTAGCGAGCTCAGCCACCTGACGCTTTCCTGATCCTGCCGATTGTTTGCCCGATCCTGTTTGTCCTTCAGATTTCGTGCACACCGGTGGTTGCCTGGGACTAATCTGTTTTGCAAGGGGTCATGCATGCTGAAGCAGAGAAAAGGCGCGAAACCACCGGATTTGGCCGTCATAGAGATGCGGCGCTCGCTGGCAGAACGAATTAAGCTGCTGGCAGGAACGCCTGGAGAACATCCTACGGCGATACCCGGGCTATCCCTCTATCACCGGACGGCTCCGACCCCTTGTTTCCGGGCTTCCTACGAGCCAGGCCTGAGCATCTTCGTCCAGGGACGGAAACGGATCCTGCTCGGGGGCACGGAGTACCTGTGTGATGGCACCTCGTTCCTGCTCTCATCGATCGATGTGCCTGCTCAGAGCCAGATCATCGAAGCATCGGAAAAGACGCCGCTGCTGTCGATCTTCCTGCGTCTGGACATGCCGACGGTCCGCGAGGTTCTGAGCCGGGATGACATTCCGGAGGGGCCACCCTCTACCCACCGCCAGGGCCTGGCCGTCGGTGAGACGACCGTCGGGTTGCTGGGCGCCGCAAGGCGCATGCTTGAGCTTCTCGACACACCGGAAGACATACCTTTTCTCAGTCCCCTGGCTCATCGCGAAATCCTATATCGCATTCTTCGGACACCGCAGGCGGAACGGCTGCGCGCCATCGCAACCAGTGGCGATCTGGGTCAACGAACGGCCCGGGCGATCTCCTGGCTGAGAGAGAACTATGCCAAGCCTTTGCGCATGGAGGAGCTTGCTTCCACAGCAAGGATGGGCGTCTCCACCCTGCATCATCAGTTCCGCGCTCTTACGGCGATGAGTCCGCTGCAGTATCAAAAACAATTGCGACTGCAAAGCGCGCGCCAGAGGATGCTGATGGACGGACTCGACGCGACCACCGCTGCATATGAAGTGGGCTACGAGAGCGTTAGCCAGTTCAGCCGAGAGTACAGCCGATTCTTCGGCTTGCCACCGATCCGGGATGTCAAGGCGTTGAGGGACAGCAACACAGCCTTGGCCAAAGTCGGCTGAGACGTCACGAGGCGGGTATGAGAACAAAACGAATCATGGTCCTTGGGCTGCCGCTGATCGCCTCCTGTCTTACGTTGGCGATCCGGCGCGGATTTTCCGAACCGTTGGATGACCGTGTGGTGAGAATCGCAGAGCTGGAAATCCATCCTGATCAACTGGACACCTTTAAGGCGGCGCTCAAAGAAGAGATAGATGCTTCGATCCGAACGGAACCGGGCGTGTTGACCTTGGATGCCGTCTCGATAAAGGGTCATCCCGAACAGATCCGACTTTTTGAGACATATCGCGATGCCGCTTCCTACCAAGCGCATCTGCAGTCTCCCCACTTCAAGAAATACAAAGAACAGACACAGCAAATGGTGAAGTCGCTCACGCTTCTTGAGACTGACCCTATTCTGCTCGGCTCAAAATAAAATACACGGGGGTCAGGTGGGTGGCCACTCGTCCTCGCCGAGAATGTTGCTTATACGGACCAACGTTTCAATCTGTTCTTTGCTGAGCCGGGCGAGTAGATTCTGGCGCACCGATCGCGCATGAGCGGGCCGCGCAGCCTTCAGCTTCTCGCGACCATGGCTGGTGAGGACGATGATGGACCAACGGGTCTTGTGTTTGAAGACGATATGCAACTGAAGTGGTGAATGTTCGGTGACAAGGGAACGCCACGATCCCCGATTTCTCAAAGCTTACACTGCGACAGCGCTGTGGCACGACCAGGAAAACTGCCCCGGGTGTAAGAAACCGCGAGCTCATGCGTTTACCAGACAGACGCTTATCGGCGTCCAAGGAGAACGCGATGAAATGCCAGAACTGCCCTTGTGGTTCCAACTGTCAATGCGTGGTCTGCACCTGCAATACGCGTAGCTAGTCATTTGCTACATTAACCGGGTGGGAGGCCGAAACCTCCCGCCCTAGCATCTCTATGACTGAAACACCTCTCGATCAGCTGCTCGCTCAGCAGAAACAATTCCTCGCCTTTGTGCAGCGCCGTGTCTCGGACTCTGAGCTAGCCGAAGACATTCTCCAGACCGCGTACCTCCGCGCTTTTGAGCACCAAGACGACTTCAAGCCAAGCGAATCGGCCGTGGCCTGGTTCTACCGCTTGCTCCGCAATGCTGTGATCGATAGTTACCGGCGACGGGCGTCCACGAACAAAGCTCTTCAGGCTTGGACACGTGAGCTGGAGACCGCGGCCCAGCCATCCCCAGACCTTCACAACGAGGTGTGCGCGTGCCTGCATGGGATCGTGGACGGGCTCAAACCGGAGTATTCTCAGGTCCTGCGTGCCGTCGATCTCGGAGAGCAGCGTTTGCAGGATTTCGCTCAGCAGCACAAACTTTCCACGTCAAACGCTGGGGTCCGTATCCACCGTGCGCGCGCAGCCCTCCGTAAGCAGCTTCTGCGAACGTGCGGTGCCTGTTCGGAGCACGGCTGCCTGGACTGCACCTGCAAGAAGGGTTCGTCCTCTGCGGTCCAGAGGTAGGGTAGTCCAGACAGAAGCGGCCCTCAAGAAAACGCCTTAGCGTAAAAGCCAAACCGACGGGTTTCCGTAAGGGTCACCTCCGTCGGTCTTACTTCCCTCCCTGCTTTGCTGCAAAGGACTCGCCCACCATCTCTTCACTCTTCTTCCAAAGAGCCTCAGCGTTCTTTGCGTCGAGCGCGTATGCGCGGACTCCTTCGTTAAGCATCCCGAGACTCGCATTGTCCGGCACGATATGGCTGGCGTGGCAGTTCTCGCAGTACCGCCCACCAATCTCGTCAGCCGGAGCAACGACGCCGGCCCAAACCGAAGTTGCGGCTCCTTGCGGGATCGTCTTGAACTGGAAGGAGCCCTTACCTTCGGCCGCTGCCTGCTCGTTGATTTGTTTGATCATCGCCTCCATGTGGCTCGGGTCCATGTGGCGGGCCAGCTCGGTCTGAATGCCTCCAGGATGCACGGCCGCTGCGCGTATGCCACGCTCCCGATGCCGTTGGTCGAAGGCGACGGCAAAGAGGATGTTCGCCGTCTTCGATCTGCCGTAGGCGACGAATGGTTCATACGGCGTGCGCTCAAAATTCGGGTCCTCGAGATCGACGTTGGCGAAGCGGTGACCAGCAGAGGAGAGGTTGATCAGCCGCGACCCGGCTCCCAGAAGCGAGGCAATCCGGTTGACCAGGACAAAGTGACCCAGGTGATTGGTGCCGAACTGCGTTTCAAAACCGTCTGCCGTATGACCGAAGGGCGTGGCCATCACTCCCGCGTTTGCGATGATCACATCGAAGCGCTCACCCTTTGCTAACAGTTCGTCGGCGCAGGCGCGCACGCTTTTGAGATTGGCAAGATCGAGTGCAATGAGCTCGAAGCTTCCACCCCCGGCGCCGGCGTCCATGCGCACCTGAGCAGTCGCTGTTTTTGCTTTCGCCAAATCACGCGCCGCACCAACCACCTGCGCGCCATGCGCGGCCAGAGACCGCGCCGTCTCTACACCGATTCCAGCCGAAACGCCCGTGACAAGAATCCTTTTGCCTTTCAGGTTTACGCCAGACAGAACATCTTCCGTTGTTGAGGTCGCGCCAAATGCGTTTGCCATCCTCTTCCTCCTGTTTTCCGAACATCCCCGCATTCGCATTGACTGCATGGCACGGCGGATAAGACGGAAAGTGTCTCCGCAGGATAAGATAAGCGGAGAGCGTCTCCGGTTGCAAAAAATCTTATGCCCAGCAAACGCGGCAAGCCTGTTCCCCGCAAGCAGCGCGCCGATGCGCTACGAAACCGCGAGCGCATTCTGGAGATCGCAAAGCATGCCTTTACCAAGTCAGGGGCGAACATCAATCTTGATGACGTTGCAAAACAGGCAGGCATTGGCGCGGGGACGCTATACCGCCACTTTCCTTCGCGCGACGCGCTGCTGGAGGCGGTTTATCGTACGGAGGTAGAAAAGTTGTCAGCGGCACAACGGAAGTTTGCTGAGACGATGTCTCCGGTTGAGGCGCTGCGGGCGTGGATGCTGCTCTTTGTTGATTACATCGCGGCGAAGCAGATCATCGCACCCGCTCTGAACACGATTGTCGGAGGACCCTCGAAGCTATTCGAAGCAACCGGGGTCCTGATCAAAGGCGCGATTCATGCGTTGGTGGAGCGAGCCATCGAGAGCGGCGACATCCGCCCCGACCTCGATCCACTCGATCTGCTCCGGGCTCTCGTCGGTGTCTCCAATGTCGCGTCGGGGCCAGGGTGGGCGCAAAGCGCAAGAAGGCTCGTGGACATCCTCATCCTCGGCTCCAGGCCGATTACTTAAGACAGTTTCAGCAATTACTGTGGACTGATAAAAACAGGGATGCACTTTGTACCCAATTGGGTCATGGACCTGGCTTGGATATCTAGCTAACATGGCGTCCATGAAACTAGCCGAAGCGCAAAATGCTGAAGCCCAGGCGCATGCATTAGGCGACCTTTCACGAGCGATATCGAATGAGGTCGGAAGCATCGATCCTTTTGGCCTCTATCCTGACCTGTCGCGGTTGCACAAGGGCGGCACACTAGCAATCGCGCCAGGGTCCGAAGACGCTACAGAGGCGATGTTGAGGAGCACCGAGAAGGCCTGTGATGACCTACTCGCTCACCATGCTCAGGTTGCGACTCAGCAAGCATCGGCCGCCAGGATCAATTTGCTCAGACGGACGGTGAAGATCGTCGCACCCGCTTTACTTGCGCTATGCATTCTCGGGCTTTGGCTGGCTCTGCAATAGCGATTACCCCAACCCCACTCCTCAAAATGCTTGTCTCATGATGGTGAAGCTTTGCTTGCCACCCCCTCGAATTGACACGAGGGCTGCGGGTACTTTATTTTGCAAGAATCAATCCGGGTAGTGCTGGGCGCAGGGGCCTATGTAAAGGGTGCGTTTCCAGTGCGATGATTGATGCGAGCCTCCCTAGCCGTTTGGGGGAGGGCTCCGCTCCAAGCAAGCTACCCGATCCCACCTAGAGAACTTCTCGGTCTTTCCCCGGAAAACGCTAAGGGACGCTTTGCGTCTGGGGAGGATATTCGCTTGAGAAGGAATCTTGAAACCATCGTGGTTGAGTTTGTGATGAGTATCGTTCTGCTTACTTCACCGACTGTCTACGCACAAGGCGGATCGGGAAAAATCCGATACGGAGCCAATCCAGCGGCAGGCCACTACCTACAGGTGGACGGCGCGAAGATTTATTACGAAATCTATGGGAGTGGTGGAACTCCGCTGGTGTTGCTTCATGGCGGCTTGTATGGGTATATCGAAGAGTTTGGAGAGCTGATTCAAGAAGTGAGCAAGCACCGCCGGGTGATAGCGATCGCTACCCGGGGACACGGGAAGTCGGAGCTGGGGACACAGCCTTTTTCCTACGCGCTGTTTGCGAAGGACGCGTATACAGTCATTCGCCACGAGACCACAGAAAAGGTAGACGTGCTCGGATTCAGCGACGGCGCGGTTACATCGTACACGTTGACCGCGGCCCATCCGGAACTGGTGCGGCGCCTGGTTGCCATCGGCGGCCCAAGGGGACTTGCCGACTGGACGGCGCAGGCGCGCGCGGAACTGCTGGCCTCAAAACCGGCCGACGTAGAAAGAGGTTCGCCGCAATTTGTTGCCGAGCGCAAGAAGTTGATGCCCGCACCAGAGAAGTGGGACGAGTTCGTCGAGAGGCTAACCAGGATGTGGCTGGGGCCGGTGTATGTGACGGATGCGCAGATACGATCGATCAAAGCGCCGACACTGATTATTGCCGGCGATCATGACCCTTACAATCAAACCGAGAAGATGGCGGAGCTCTACCGTTTGTTGGGGGACGGAGAGTTGGCTATCATTCCCGGATGTGGGCACGTGGTTCTGGATTGCAAGGGACAATTCACGATCGGCGCGGTCGAGGACTTTCTGGTTAAAGGGAAGTGACCCTAAAGAAAACGCCCTTAGCATAAAACTCCAAATAGACGGTTTGCATTCAGAGCTGTCCAAATTAGCGGACAAACGGCCTCCTGGAAGGCGCAACGAGCTGAATGGGTTGAAGAGCACGCGGGCAAACGAAATTGGGTTGGTTGCTGTTGTGCTGACTCTGTCCATCCACGTCCACAAATGCCAAGGTGGGCCACCGCCCTCCACTTTGTCATCCCGACCGGAGCGGACCCGGCGTGTACCGCAGTTCCGTTGGAGGTTACTTCGTTTGTCTCGAAACTTCTCCCTGCCGCTGGTGTCTACCACTAAGGATTTCCCGCTCACCGGGAAAGGATGAACGGGATGTTCACTCCGATCCGTTCAGGTCCAGCGGATTGTCTAGCGAAGCTTCGCTTAACCTTGTCCTTAGAGTGCATTGCTTTCCCCCAGTTCGCGCCGGCGCGACCGCTGCTGAGCGTCATTTAACGCCGACCCAGATACCAGTTAAGACCGGGAGCGACCTCTCAGGTGTTACCTTGGTGGAACGGTAAGTTCCTACATCAGCATGGCTTAGGGAAGAGCAGCCGATCAATATGGTTACTAAAATGCGTTCAGCATATTACTGAAAGGGGGTACCCAATGCCCCACAAAGGGGGCATTATCTCTTTCCAGCGGCGATCTCCTCAGCCCGCAAATCGTTCCTTGGGGGAGGCGATTCTAGGGAAGCGGAGATCGCCGCGAGGCTCAGCGCAATTTGTGGGCCTCTTGCGCTGAACGGATGTAAGGTAGGCGTTTTGCATCAGTGACGAGCCGTTGGATTTTACGTAACATTGACGGTGCCGTCTTAGGGCGCTTTACCACCATAGAACGTATTGCATCGCAGATAATGAACTCTTGCTGGCGTTCTTCCGACGCGAGCAGCGCGCGTCGATGATATGCCATGTCTATTAGTCGCAGTAAGTATAAGTTGGACGTGCCCCAGGAGACACTTCTCACATGTGGCACTACGATGCAGGGGTGCGCAGGCAGGTTGTCGTTCAAGATGTTATTGGTCTTTGTTGCTATTTACCAGAACGGCTTCATTAGTCGTTAGATGTTAACTATCTAAGTTCTTCTCGCCGCATGGTTGCGAGAAAAGGTTCGTCGTGGCTTGAAAAGGGCCTCTTAAACAGAGCATGTTTATTACCCGGATTGCCGAGGTTCTCATGGACGGCAAAATTATAGCGCTCACACATTTGCTCTTTTTGTTAACTGCTTGCCACGAGGGCCAGCGTTCGCTGCCGGTGATCCATGCTGCTATCGCCGCGCCACAGACCAGTGGTCAATCAATAGCTGATGTTGCTGATCCTCAGCGGCACTCCCTCCCCATCGTGAGCTTCACGATGGATGAGATCGAGAAGCGGGTTCCTAAGCAGTTGTGCTATCCGTTCATCCATGAGCGTCCTCGGCGTCAGCGAGCGGACGCGGTGCAGGCACGGCTACAACAAGCCGACCGAATGACCGCGGCCTTTGATTCGGATCTGCTCACGGTGGACCTCATCGGCGACCACGCCAATATCCTGTCGTTGGAGTTTCCGGTTGTCGGGCCTGACGTGGAGGCGTATGCGCACCGCGTCAGCTCGGTCGTCGAGGACTACTTCTCGTCTACCGATATCGAGGATTACATGTGCAACTCAGGGTTCGCCGAGGTGAGATTGTCAGCCAAGGACATAAACGACGGTCGAATTCACACCATTTGGAAGGCACAAGTCACCAGCGAAGGTTTAGTCAAGGTTCAAGACGGTGGCGAGTACAGATAGAGAAGATGAAGCGTTAACCACAAACTATTGAGGAACAACCCAGCGTTTATTGGCCTGCAGAGTTGTAGCGGTATCTGTTATGAGCAGCCCGCTGATCTCGCAGCGAGGGGGCCGGGATGGTGAGAATTACAACTGATTTCGCAGTGCGCGTATTGGTGGTTGATGATGATCCTCTAGTCCTTGAGGTTCTTGGTGCCGTGTTGGCGGCGAGCGGATTTGCATGTCGAACGGCGGTAGACGGATACGAGGCTATAAGGATTCTTCTTGAGACTCCGTTCGATATTGTTGTCTCTGACCTGAGAATGCCGAAGCTTTCAGGTTTCGAACTGCTGGGGATCATCCGGCAATGGTTCCCTGAAAGTGCGGTGATTGTGATCAGTTCGGAAGTCGATCCTGTTTCCCAAATCCCGAGTTCGCTTATGGATGCATTCTTTCGAAAGGGGACGTTCACGCACGAGCAATTGGTCAGGGTGATACGTAAGCTGGCCAAGCGATACAGAAACCGACCTACCCGGAGCACCAACCGACCGTTGTGGATCGCCCGTCCGGGCGGGCAGCAAATGGAGATAGACACTTGCGCTGCGCGTGCCAGGGAGAGCCAAATAGGGCAAGGTAGGGAGAAGCATTCGAGAAAGGGACAACGGTTTGCCGTTCAAGATGAGGAGTGTGCTGGGTTTCGCGTGCGCGGCATTTATGATCCTTGGGAACAAGCCTGGCGGATCAAGACGTGGCCCACTGCCGGAGACAAGCCTGAACATGACTTTTGGATGAGGGATAAAGACCTATACATGATCAAAGCGGCTACGGCGGCCAATGACAAATGCTGGCGGCGCAGTTGCATCGGAGACAAAGACATTATGACTGCCCCGGCCGAAAGGAAGGCAGTGCTGCACTTGGTGAGTAAGTGGGAATCTATTGCGCAGCGGTCGGCGTAACAAGGAGCCGAACAGAGCAAAGCCTATTGCAACCATCGTTGGTTTGTGAATAGGTATCAGTGTGTCGGAAAGAACGCTTTTTGCGGGCTTGAACCGCAACATAAGGGCCACGATCAATCGTTCAGCTACCACATATGGTGTGCGAATTTCTATCTCCGACAGGCTCGTATGCTGTCACCCCAACTCCCCGTCCCGTTCCTGGTTTCCGCATCTATCCTGATGAAGGATACAGAAAATCATTCATGAGTTGTCAGGTTATTCGTAATAGTTGTTGCTTATGCGTGACGCAATGAGCCTTTACGAATCGTCAATAGCATTGGCGGAGTGAGTCAAACAAGAGATGATCTTATCGCTGACCTTTCGCGGCTTGTTTCATGGCGCGTTTCGGATACACAACAGACCAGGGGAAAGCAAGGGCGCTTGCCCTTAGCAACTGTTCACTCTTACTGGAAGCATTCACCTGAACGGTCAGGGCTACATTCTGTCAGGTGACTCCCTTGGGTACTCCCGTTTTTTTCTCCCGCAAATGCGAGCGTCTTCTCTAGAGCCAACTTCGTCTGTCGTCTGTCGTCAGTCCCAGAAACATTCTGCACATAGTCAAAAATCTGATGCGGTGAAGGACCCTCTATGGACGAGTGGATGGTAGCGATCGATCATGGCCTGCAGTTGACGAGAAAGACGAATGATTCCGGAAAAACCCAGCTGTTGACGGATCAGCTCGGAGAGCTACTAAGGTCAGGCATCCCGAAGCGTGCGGCGCCATGCCGTTGACCAAACATCAAAGCCAAATCATAGGGCTGGACATTGTTCGATGTGTGGCAGCACTGTACGTCATGCTTTACCACTATGGATGCTGGATCTGGGCGGGAAACAACCTCCCAGGAATCATTGGTGCACAAGATCATTGGATGGCTCCATTCTCCTGGCCAGGTTGGGTCGGGGTTGAGATCTTCTTTCGTTCTTTCCGGATTTGTCATTGCGTATTCGGCGCAAAGCAACACGGCAAGCGGCTTCGCGAAGAGGCGTATCATTCGTCTTTATCCCACCGCCTGGATATGTACGTCGATCACTTTCGTGACCGTCGGTCTCTTCCAGGGCTCGAAGTACTGGTCTTCGGACCTCGGTGCGCTCGCGCATACGATCGCAATTACTCCATGGACGAACAACTGGATAGACGCATCCTTTTGGACGTTGGGAGTGGAGCTCAGCTTCTACTTCATTATTTTCCTGTTACGTACCTTCGGGCTTTATGAGCGCCTCGATACTGTGATGATTGCTCTTGGCACCTCGACCTCGATTCTGGCCGTGTACCGCTGTGGCATTGAGGCCGGCCTCTATGGCGGTGGTCACCTGGGTGCGAAGATTATGGCAGTCGCGGAAAATCAGAAGTACTTTTTTCTGTTGTTCAATCACGGCATGTTTTTTGCTCTTGGTAGCCTGATTTGGCTTTGTTTTGAGCAGCGGGTAAGACCGTCCAGGCTAATCGGGGCCGGCATATGTACCGTAGGAGGCTTGACCGAGATTTACTTGCATTCCCGTCTATTTGTCAGCGACGCAGAGCAACGCGCCTTAGGAGCCATCGAAGGAGCCCGGTGTCACCCGATACTTCCGATGACGATATGGACGCTGGCTGTTCTAGCGATCATCTATTCTGTGTCGTTCAACGGAAGGGTGAGCGAGCTGTTGGGTCCCAGAGGCGCGAAGGTTACCAGGTATCTGGGGCTCATGACATACCCGCTGTACCTGATCCATCAAAAGGCCGGCTTCGAGATCATAGGCAGGTTAACGCCGCGGCTTGGTTTCTCGACTTCGGTTTTTGTTACGAGCAGCCTGATGATCCTATTGAGCTTCATCATCGTCCGATTCCTTGAAAAACCGCTTCAGAGTGTCTTTAAGGCCGTGCTGGGAGTGTCAAACGAGCAGAACGCCATTTCCGCCGGAACGTATTCGGCGATTGGTGCGCAAGCTGTGCGGAGGGTTTCGGAGTTTCGGGGACAGGAGTTTCGGGAGCCGGACGGACTATAGCTCAGTCGAAGGGAGCGGCCCTCGCTTCGGTCTGATGCTGTAGGTCGGGGATTCGATTGCCTCCAGGATCCCGGCATAGCGTGCACGCTGTGCAGGCGACTCGGAGGTCCGAGCAAGTGCCGCCAACTCTAACCTCGAAGGCTTGAGTTGTAGAGGCAGTCGCGTCCAGTAGTACTTCAACTCGTCTGACGGCCAATTGGCGTAGATTTTTTCCCAGGACCTTCTGCCCGAGCCGGCAAAGACAAGTGCACCTGGATTGACAGGGCACAGATAGCTTTGAAATCGGCAGTCCAATGAAATCCGCATACGGTCCGATGTGTTTGGTGCAGCCTCGTGCACGGTCAGGCTATTAAACAGCAGCAGATCGCCCGCGTAGATTTCACCGCTAACCCACTCGCCTCCCCGCTCGGTTCCAGGAGGAATACAACCAGTGTTTCCGGCAGTGGGCTGCAGGCCAAATTTGTGGGAACCATCCAGTACGCGGAGCGGTCCCTGCTCTAAAGGACAATTGTGCAGTGGCAGCCAGGCGGTGAAGGTCCGTTCATCTCCGGCTACAGCGGTGTGATCCTGATGAGCAGGAGTGATGGCGCGCTCGAAATTGGGAAAGATAAGGCGACCTACGGATTTTGGATGAATCAAGAGATACGGGCCTACGAGCATTTTCATGACCTGTTGCAACACGGGATGATGTGGCAACGCATGAAAGGATGGGAGACAGAAGACCTGGTCGTAGACCGCTTTAAACGCGGAGTCATCCTCGAAGCAGGCAGCGCCGGCATTTGGTAGTCGATCGAAGGAATCGCTGTCCGAACGAAACCATCCGGCATGGCGCAGCACTCCCGTAACGTCTGCCAGGAGCGGATCTAAATCCTTCGGCGAAAGCAAGCCTCGAATCATCACGTAACCATGCGCGTCCATCTCTGCTCTTAGATGGGCGGAATCAAGAGCGATTCCGTTAGCGTCTCTTGCCTTGATCTCGCGAAACGGCTTGGCCGCTTTGGACCAATATCCTGGTTCGGTTTTTTGCTGATGACCGGCTGTCACGGCCTGAGATTATCTTTTTTGCGATCTCACGGTGTCACAAGGTTGTCATTAAATTATCTTCTTTTGAGGTATTGGTCGTTGGGTGACATGCTCCATCCAGTCTGGTGCTTATGAGAGCGATCTGCTCGAAAAGGCACCTTGAGGCGACCATGAAGCGAACGGCATGCGAAGCCATGCCCTCAGCGGCTAAAGCCGCAGTTCATTGCAAAGCATTTACGTACGGCCTAAAGGCCGTACCCTTCAGAAGAGTCATTTTTTTCGTACGCTGTAGCGGCCGCAGGATCGCATGCAAAACTCGGTAATAAATTCCCTTATCCCACAACCCTTACAGCCTGCCGGACATATATATAAGCAGAATGACTGCGCCGGAGGCTTGCTTGCCAGAAAACTCAGCTATTGCGAAGGCTCCGCGGGTGGTGATTGTGGGGGGAGGCTTTGGAGGCTTCTATGCCGCCCGGGCTTTAGCTAAGGCTCCCGTGCAAGTCACCCTGGTCGATAAACGTAACTATCACCTGTTCCGGCCAATGTTGTACCAGGTGGCTACCGGACTTCTTTCAGGCGACGAGATCGCTCCGCCCTTGCGCGTGCTGTTCAGCAGACAGAAAAATATCGACGTGCTGATGTCGGAAGTGACTGGCGTGGATACCAGGAATCGCAGGGTGCTGCTGCCCGATTGCGACCTGCCGTATGACTATCTGATTTTGGCTACCGGCATCCAGGTAAATTACTTCGGCCATGAAGAGTGGAAGCCGATTGCTCCGGGACTCGATGCTCTGGAGGATGCGGACAAGATCCGCAGCAGGATTCTCACGGCGTTCGAAGAGGCCGAGCAACTGGCCTTGTGCGGGGACGCAGATCGTGTCGCGATCACGGAACTGCTCACGTTCGTGCTCGTGGGCGGCGGCACCGTCGGCGTCGAGCTCGCAGGCACCATCGCCGAATCGGCAAGGATGGCGCTGGCTCACGACTTTCGCCACCTTGGTCCGGGTGCAGCCCAGGTCATGCTCTACGAAGGCACTCCACGCATACTTCCGAGCTTTGCCGAGGATCTTTCGGCGAAAGCCACGCGCCATCTGGAGGAGTTAGGGGTGAAGGTCTTTACCGGTACTAAGGTCGAAAGTGTCGACGCAGAGGGCATTGTGGCCGATGGCAAGCGCATCCGCAGCCGGATGGTGATGTGGACCGCGGGCGTGGCCGCCTCACCGGCAGCGCATTGGCTGGGCGCGGAAGCGGACAAGGCTGGGAGGGTGAAGGTGAACCCCGACTTGTCGGTTCCCGGTCATGCTGAGATTTTTGCCGTCGGCGACACTGCGCTGGTCATTGCCAATACCCGGAATCTGCTGGGCTTCAAGAGTGGGACGGCGGTGCAGATGCCTGGACTGGCGCAGCCTGCCATACAACAAGGTGAGTATGTGGCGGAGGTGATTCGCCGCCGCACCACCGGCCAGGCTGGTCCAGAGCCCTTCTGGTATTGGGACAAGGGCGACCTGGCCGTGGTGGGACGTACGTTCGCCGTCGCCGATCTGAGGTTTTGGAAGTCTGCCGGGCTCATAGCCTGGTTGTTGTGGGCCGGGGTTCATATCTATTTTCTTATTGGTTTTACGAATCGGTTCTTTGTCATGCTGCGGTGGGTGGTGCAGTTTGTCACCAGGCGTCACGGAGTCGGGGCGGTGGATGCGCAAACACAGGTTGCTAACCAGAAGGTGGGTAAGGCTGGATAAGGAAGAAAAAAACGCAGGGGCTAAAGAGCGAGCTTGAGAACTACTTCTCCCAAATTGAGTCCCGGAAGGACGGCTGAAAGTTTCCCAGGACAGGGTCCTGGGTTGGCTGCCCCGAATCGCGAATAGTCCATTTCCAGAAGTGGAGGTACCCCAGGATTGCATCCTGGGGCATTTTCAGCCGTCCCTGCGGGACTGGTCGTTTCTCGAATCTCTCCCCAGGACTCCGTCCTGGGCTACTCTCAGCCGTCCCTCCGGGACTTAAGTTTGAGAGGGTAGTTCTCACGCAGACTCTAAAGCCCTGATCTTTGTTGGCCCTTTACGGCCCGACTAAAGTGGTGCCTTGGCACAAAGCCTTAGAGCCGTGGCTAGAAATAAGCGTCGGGGCTGATTGGGTAGCTTGCGGCGTTCTCACCAGGGCTAGAAGCCCGATCAGGGCAAGATAAAGCGTTCTCGCGGGTTTGAAAACCCGCGCCCCCGGACTGAAAGTCCGGGGCTGGCACGGTTCGACGAGAGTCCGAGTCGCCCCAACAGCGAGTTTTTCCGCAACCTATTTAGCCGTGCCCGGATGCAAAGCCGTGCCCTCATAGACAGGCTCAGATGCTCAGAGTTGTGTCCGGATACCTCAGAACAATAAGCTCGTGGGAGACCGGCGTTGTCCCCGCAGACACAGCAAAGCCCACGCCTACCGGCGCGGGCTTCGTGGAATTACTGACAGACTCTAGGCGTGGTCGCCGCTGCCGTCAGGGGGCGGGTTCTCGGACATCGCCTTGTCAATCTCTTCGCGGCGCTTGGCCCGTGCTTCGGCGCGCTTCTGGCGTTTCTCGTCCAACTCGTGCTCGGAACCGAGGAGTTCGATGAAGGCCTTCTCGGCTCCATCGCCCTTCTGGAAGCCCGTCCGCACGATGCGCAAATAACCGCCGGCGCGATCGCCGTAACGCGGAGCCACAGTGTCGAACAGGCGGGAGACCGCTTCCCGGGTCTGCAGATAGGACAGTGCCAGGCGGCGGGAGTGCAGATCGCCACGCTTGCCCAAGGTGATCAGCTTTTCTACGTGAGGACGAGCGGCCTTGGCCTTGGTGATGGTCGTCTCTACACGGTCCTCAAGAAGAATGGACGTGACCAGGTTGCGCAGCAACGCGCGGCGATGGCTGGTGTTGCGTCCTAGTTTGTATCCTGCATTGCGATGGCGCATCGGTTTCTCTTTCCTGCAAAATTTTGCAGTGGCCGGTGAGTTCCTTCACCGGCCACCGCGAAAGACTAGAAGTTCTCCGGCTCCGACTGGAGGGGAATGTCCACACCCTCGAGATCTTCGTCGTCGTCATCCTCTTCGTCGTCGTAACGGTTGTAGCTTGCTGCCAGGGTTGCGGCCGGCAGTACGCTGGTCGGTCCAGGCACCGCGTTGCCGTGCTCGTCGATCTTCATGCCCAAGGACAAGCCCATCTGCGCCAGAATTTCCTTGATCTCGTTCAAGGACTTGCGGCCAAAGTTCTTGGTCTTGAGCATCTCCGGCTCGGTCTTCTGCACCAGCTCGCCGATGGTCTGAATGTTTGCGTTCTTCAGGCAGTTGTAGCTGCGCACGCTCAACTCAAGCTCCTCTACGGAGCGATTGAGGTTCTCGTTGCGCAACTGCATGCGGCCCTCGTCGTGCGCGCTCTCGGCTTCGATCTCTTCCTCGAAGTTGATGAAGATGCTCATGTGGTCCTTGAGCAGCTTGGCCGCGAGGCCGAGCGAATCAGCGGGCAATACGGAACGATTGGTCCAGACTTCAATGGTCAGCTTGTCGTAGTCGGTGATCTGACCCAGACGAGCGGCATCCACGGCGTAGTTCACCTTGCGAACGGGCGAGTGAACGGAGTCCACAGGAATGAAGCCGATCCCTAAATCCGAATCGAAGTTCTTGTCGGCGGAGACATAGCCACGGCCGCGCTTGAGGCGCATTTCCATGTCCAGCTTGCCACCTTCACTGACGGTTGCGACATAGACATCCTTGTCCAGGATCTCCACGTCTCCGTCGGCCTCGATCATGCCCGAGGTCACCACTCCCGGCTGGTCCGCGCGCAGATACAGCGCCTTGGGACCTTCCCCGTTCAGCTTGAAGGGAATCTGCTTGAGATTCAGGATGATGTCGGTGGCGTCTTCGACTACGCCGGTGATCGATTGAAACTCGTGCAACACGCCTTCGATCTTGACTGCGGTTACAGCCGCGCCTTCGATCGATGAAAGCAGCGTGCGCCGCAGCGCGTTGCCGATGGTGGTGCCGAAGCCGCGCTCAAAAGGCTGGGCGCTGAACTTGCCGTACTTCTCGGTGAGCGTCTCCGTATCCACTGCAAGACGTTTCGGTTTTTGGAATCCTCTCCAAAGCATATCTGTGTTCCTCTCCATGCAACGGCGTCGCGAAGCATTCTGCTACGCTCGTGCTTGTTTCTCCTCGTTGATTGAATCTGTACTCTGCTACTTACTACTTGCTATACAGTTCGACGATCAGCTGCTCGTTTACGGGCAGATTCACGTCTTCACGCTTGGGCAGCGCCAGTACCTTGCCGGACAGATTTGCGTGATCCACCTGCAGCCAGCGCGGCGCTACCTGGTGGCTCGCGAACTCCGTCGAGGTTTCGAGTACTGTGAGCTTCTTGCTGCCTTCGCGGATCTTGATGTCGTCGCCCACACTTACCTGGAACGACGGAATGTTCACCTTGCGGCCATTCACTTCCACATGGCCGTGGCGCACGATCTGGCGCGCCTGGCGACGCGAACTGGCGAAGCCGAGGCGGAAGGCCACGTTGTCAAGACGGCGCTCGAGCTGCTGCAAGAGCAGCTCGCCGGTGACGCCCTGAGACCGCGATGCCTTCTCGTAATAGGCGCGGAACTGGCTCTCCAGGGTGAAATAGATGCGCTTGGCTTTTTGCTTTTCCCGCAATTGCAGGCCGTAGCCTACGATCTTGGGCTTGCGGTCACGGCCGTGCTGGCCGGGGGCAAAGTTGCGCTTCTCAATGGGGCATTTTTCTGAGAAGCACTTGGTGCCCTTCAGAAAGAGCTTGGTGCCTTCGCGACGGCAAAGGCGGCAGACTGGTCCGGTATAACGTGCCACGTAATTCTCCTTACTTCAGAGGCCGACCGGTTTACGGATGGAAATCCTTCGTCCCGGTCCTGCGGTTAAAAGTCTTAGACGCGTCTGCGCTTGGGCGGACGGCAACCATTGTGCGGAATGGGCGTAACGTCACGGATGGAGCGGACGTCGAGTCCCGCTGCAGCCAAGGCGCGTACCGCCGACTCACGGCCGGAGCCTGGACCACTTACCCGCACATCCACCGAACGCAGACCGTGGTCACGGGCCTGGTTGGCGGCGTTCATCGCGGCTTGCTGGGCGGCAAAGGGAGTGCCCTTGCGCGATCCACGAAAGCCGAGCGAACCTGAACTCTTCCAGGAAAGCGTGTTCCCCTGGCCGTCGGTGATGGTCACGATGGTGTTGTTGAAGGAGGCCTGAACGTAGACCAATCCGTAAGGAACGTTCTTGCGCTCGCGCTTTTTGAACTTCTTGTTCTTGGCAGCCTTGCCGGATGCCTGCTGTTTCTGCTCCTGCTTCGCCATTAAGTCTTCGCCGTCGCTTTCTTCTTGCCTGCGATTGTGCCCTTACGCGGTCCCTTGCGGGTGCGCGCGTTGGTGTGTGTGCGCTGGCCGCGAGTGGGCAGGTTGCGCCGGTGGCGCAGTCCACGATAGGACTGAATGTCAATCAGCCGCTTGATGTGCATCGAGACGTCTTTGCGCAGATCACCTTCGATCTGGCCTTCGTTCTCTATCACCTGGCGGATACGGTTTACCTCGTCTTCACCCAGATCCTGGACTTTCTTGACCGGGTCCACATTGGCCGTCTCCAGGATGCGTAACGCACGAGGGTTGCCGATACCGAATATGTAGGTCAGCGCGATTCTTGCCTGCTTGTGACGGGGCAGATCTACGCCAGCAATACGTGCCATGCTGAAATCCTTTTTACTTCGTTGGCCCGGAGTGGCTTCGCCGCTCCGAGCCGGTTAGTGATGAAGCTACGGGAGAGGTTCAACGCAAGCCTTTATGGCTAACTAGCCTCTCCGGTGCTGTGTTTAAGAGGAAAAGATCCTCAGTTGAGATTTGTTCGATCCCACTCAAGCAAAAGAACGGCTTGAATGGGGCACTCAGCGTTTTCTTAGAGCACTAGCCTTGGCGCTGCTTGTGCTTCGAGTTCTCGCAAATCACCCGCACCACACCGCGACGATGGATGACCTTGCACTTGTCACAAATCTTTTTTACTGATGCCCGTACTTTCATTACTGCTCCTGACTTGTATTCCTACTTGTAGCGGTAGACAATCCGGCCCCGGGTCAGATCGTAAGGACTGAGTTCAACCGCCACCCGGTCGCCAGGGAGAATGCGAATGAAATTCTTCCGCATACGTCCCGAAACATGAGCCAGAACCTGATGCTTGTTCTCCAGCTCGACTTTGAACATCGCGTTTGGCAACGTCTCCACTACCGTCGCCATCACCTCTATCGCGTCTTCCTTCGACAAACCTTATCCCGATCCGCCCACAGGCTTCGTTGCCTACTGCGTCAAAATTACGGCGCCATCAGCCGTTACCGCGACGGTGTGCTCGAAATGCGCACTCAAGCTTCCATCCTCGGTGACCGCTGTCCAGCCGTCGCTCAGTACCTGCACACCCGGCTTGCCCACGTTCACCATAGGCTCGATCGCCAGAACCATCCCCGCGCGCAGCTTGGTTCCCGCTCCCCGCTGCCCGTAGTTAGGCACCTGCGGATCTTCGTGCATCCGGGTCCCGATTCCATGGCCCACAAATTCCCGGACAACACTGAAGCCGTCCGCTTCCACTACTTCCTGTACCGCCGCCCCGATATCCCCCAGGGTGGCTCCCGGCCGCACTACCTTGATCGCCGTCTCGAGCGACGCCTTGGTCACATCCAACAGCCGCTTGGCCTTCGGCGCTACTGTCGATCCCACGGGAACCGTAATCGCCGAATCGCCATAGTAGCCGTCCAATACCACTCCACAGTCGATGGAGACGATGTCTCCGTCGCGCAGCACCCGCTCCTTCGAAGGAATGCCGTGGACGACCTGCTCGTTGACCGAAGTGCACAAGACACAGGGGTAACCGCGATAGCCCTTGAAAGCAGAGGTGGCTCCCAGAGCCGCAATCTTGCTTTCCGCCGCCTCTTCCAGATCGAGCGTAGTGACGCCGGGCTTGACATGTGCTCGCACATGCTCAAGCACCTCCCGCACCACCGCTCCGCTGCGCCGCATCTTTTCAATTTCCTGCGGCGTCTTGATCATGATGGCCATTGGCCGTTCGACTCTCTTTCCTTCACTCGAAACCATCGCCCAACTGGCGAAAACTTCCCTGATACTGAAACTGCTAATTCTGGGATCGGAGTCGCGCTACCGCGGCCATGATGCCCGCCATTACCTCGTCCGCCGGCTGCTCGCCATCCACTTCCACGAACCGGCTGCTGGCGCGATAATGTTCCACCACCGGCGCCGTCAGCGCCGCATAAGTGCGCATCCGTTCATGGAAGACCGCTTCCGTGTCATCCGCGCGCTGGACCAGCGGTGTGCCTTCCACATCGCATACCGTGTCTGCTTTCGGCGGCTGCAGGTAAACGTTGTAAATGCGCTGGCAGGTTGGACAGTTGCGCCGACCCGTGATACGACGCAACAACTGAGTATAACTTACCCGGATACTTACTGCAATCAGCGGGAGCCCGTTTGGTATAGCTGCCAAGCGGGCGTCGAGCCACTCAGCTTGGGCCAGGGTCCGGGGATAGCCGTCTAAAATGTAGCCCCGCGTGGTATCGGGCTGGGCCAGCCGTTCGGCCACCATCTGGTTGACCAGATCGTCGGGAACCAGCTTGCCCTCGTCCATGATCTGCGTAGCCAAGGCGCCCAATGGGGTTCCGCGCTGTCTATGGTCGCGCAGCAGGTCGCCGGTCGAGATCTGGGGGATACCCCAGGCGGCCATGATTCCCTTGGCCTGCGTGCCCTTGCCTACTCCCGGCGCCCCCATCAGCAACATGGGACCCGGGATCACCAGTTTTTCGTCAGTAGCGTGCAATCCTTCCGCCACCTGCAGGGGGCCTACCACGACCGCCTTCCGCGTACCCGTCCACTGCGGGGCGAAAAGCCATCATAGTGGCGCATGATCAATTGCGACTCTACCTGGTTGACGGTATCCATGGCCACGCCCACCACGATCAGCAGCGAAGTGCCGCCGAAGTAGAAGGTGAAGTTCAAGCCGTGGGTGACCCAGGTAGGCAGCGATTCGAAGAACCCGCCCACCAGCCAGAGATTGTTCAGGTGGATGCCGCTGATCAGGATCTGCGGAATCAACGAGATGACCACCAGATAGAGTGCTCCCACCAGGGTGATGCGGGTGAGCACGTCGTTCACAAAATCAGAGGTACGCTTGCCCGGACGGATGCCAGGAATGAAGCCGCCGTATTTGCGCATATTGTCGGCAATGTCATCGGGACGGAAGACGATGGAGATGTAGAAGTAGGCAAAGAAGACGATGCCCACGATGTACAGCAGCTCGTACCAGGGTTCCCCAAGGCGCAGGCCGTCAAAGACCCGGGTGAGGAAGCCGCTATTGCGCACGTACCCGGAGCTGGCAAAGAGCAGCGGAGCGGAGAGAATCGAGCTGGCGAAGATGACCGGCATGACGCCACCGGAGTTTACCTTGAGCGGCAGGTGGGTGGATTGACCGCCCATCATGCGCCGGCCGACGATCCGCTTGGCGTACTGCACCGGGATGCGCCGTTCGCTGCGTTCGACAAAGACGATGAAGGCTACGGTGGCGATCATGACCACCAGCAGCAGGATCAAGGCGGGAATGGTGAACGATCCCCAGGCCTGGGTTTTTGCCTTGTCGATCAAGTCCTGAATGCCGCGGGGCAGGCCAACCACGATGCCGGCGAAGATCAGCAAGCTCATGCCGTTGCCGATGCCGCGGTCGGTAATCTGCTCGCCCAGCCACATGATGAAGGCAGTTCCCGTGGTCAGCGTGACCATGGTCATGAGGATGAAGCCGATTCCGGGGTTCAAGACGTAGGAGACACCACCGGAGCCGTGGGAAAGGGTGAGGGCGATGGCCAGCGATTGCACGGCGCCCAGGACGACGGTGACGTAACGCGTCCATTGGGTGATTTTGCGCCGCCCCAACTCCCCTTCTTTCTGCAGCTTGGCCAAGGGCTCATAGACCACGGTCAGGAGCTGGAAGATGATGGAGGCGGTGATGTAGGGCATGATGCCCAGGGCGAAGATGGTCAGGCGGCGAAGATTGCCGCCGCTGAACAGGTCGACCAAGCCGAGGGCGCTGCCCGCCTGCTGGTCAAAGAACTGGGCCAGGAGCTTGAGGTTGACCCCGGGGGTCGGTATCTGCGAGCCGAGACGATAGACGGCGAGGATACCTAGCGTGAATAAAACCCGCTTGCGCAGGTCGGGAATGCGGAAGATATTCGCGATCTTCTCAAACATATGTTTCCTGTGTCGTCAGCCGATCGTGAACGTGCTTTTTAGCATTTTCAGTATTGTTGGTGAAAATGCCCCTAACTTCGTTTCCTCAGGGGCTAAAGCCCATCTACTTTCGGTGTGTCTACGGCACGGCTGAAGCCGTGCCCTTCGTTCCTTACGTTCACTTGCTCTAACGTGTTCCCCGGGGGCTAAATTCGCCGGGGTGAGAAAACCCCAGGACTACGTCCTGGGCAATTTTCAGCCGTCCCTTCGGGATTGATCCCGGTTATCAAATCCTACCGGGAACTCGCGTCTTGGGCTACTCCCAGCTGGACCGCCGCACGCAGGCTTAGGCGACCAGAACGGCCTTACCGCCGGCTTTTTCGATCTTTTCCTGGGCCGACTTGGAAAACTTGTGGGCGTGCACCGTCACCGCAACGGTCAAGTCACCATCTCCCAGCACCTTGACCAAGCCATGGCGCTTCTTGAGCAGGCCCTTGGCGGCAAAGGTCTCGAGGGTCAATTCCTTGAGGCCTTCGGCATGCAGCTCGGCGACCCGGCTCAGGTTAACCACCGAGTATTCGGTGCGGAAGATGTTGGTGAAGCCACGCTTGGGCAGGCGGCGATGCAACGGCATCTGTCCACCTTCAAAGCCACGCATCATGTGGGAGCCGGAACGGGAACGCTGTCCCTTGTGCCCTCGGGTCGAGGTCTTACCCATGCCCGAACCCATACCGCGGCCGACACGCTTTTTGTTGCTGTTGGCCTGCTTGGGGGCACGCAGATTAGAAAGATTCTTTGCCATCACTATCCTCGCTCAACGCCAGACTGGTCTATTTTGTAGCCAGTCCGACTCGCATTTGTTTCCTTGGGCGGTCTTACTTGACGATCCGCACCAGGTGCGGCACGGCCTTGACCATGCCACGGATGGAGGCGGTGTCTTCACGCTCCACCACTTGATTGAGCCGGGTGAAGCCCAATCCCTTGATTACCCGCTTGTGCTTCTCCGGAGTGCAAATCGCAGAGCGATAGTACTCCAGGCGCATCATTTGTTTTTCAGTCGCTGCCATCAATATAGCTCCTGTACCTGCTTGCCGCGAGCGGCAGCCACTTCGCCCCGATCCCGCAACTGCACCAGCGCATCGAAGGTGGCCTTGACCACATTGTGCGGGTTGGCGGTGCCCAGGCTCTTGGTCAGGACATTTTGTACCCCGACCGAGGTCATCACCGCGCGCACCGCGCCGCCGGCAATCACGCCTGTGCCTTCCGGCGCCGGCTTGAGCAGCACATGCCCGGAACCGAAGCGACCTAATACCTGGTGAGGTATGGTCGTTTCAGAAAGATTGACATGGACCAGGTTCTTTTTGGCCGCCTCGATCCCTTTGCGGATCGCCTGCGGGACTTCCTTGGCCTTGCCCGAGCCGAAGCCAACCACCCCGGCAGCGGGATCCCCGACCACCACCAGCGCCGCGAAGGACATGTTCTTACCGCCCTTGACGACCTTGGTGACACGATTGATGGACACCACCTGATCCTTCAGGTTGTACTGCCCGGCGTCCAGTTTCCGCTTGAGTATTGCCATGCTTTTCCGATCCTTCCAAAAACCGTTTGCAAAATTAGAGTTGGTGTAATGCGGAGCCGCAACCCTCGACAGGCTTTTTTCCCAAGAAAAAGCCTACATAACGATTGCCGGACACATCCAGGAAACTCTGATTTTGCATTAGAACTCTAAACCTGCTTCGCGTGCCGCGTCGGCCAACGCCTTGATGCGCCCGTGGTAGAGGTAGCCGCCGCGATCGAAGACCACCTTCTTGATTCCCTTTTCGAGTGCTCGCTCCGCTACCAGCTTGCCCACTTCCTTGGCCGCGGCTACGTTGCCGCCAGTCTTCAACTTGGCGGAAAGCGTGGAGGCGGACAGTATGGTTTCGCCCTTGGAGTCGTCAATGACCTGGGCATAAATGTGGTTCAGCGAGCGGTATACGTTCAGCCGCGGGCGCACCGCGGTGCCTTCCATCTTCTGGCGGATGCGAAAGTGCACGCGTTGACGAATTACATTTCTCTGTCTAATCGGGAGCATCTGGTTCTTTCCTTCCTAAAAGCGGAGCTGCCCTGCAGCCCCGTTCGGTTTACTTCGCGCCGGTCTTGCCGACCTTCTTCTTCAAGCGCTCGCCGACATAGCGGACGCCCTTGTTCTTGTATGGATCGGGCTTACGCAGCGAACGCATGTCGGCGGCCACCTGGCCTACCTTCTGGCGATCGATGCCGCTGATGGTCAGCCGCGTCTGCTTGGGATCGATGGCTACATCGATGCCCGTGGGCAGCGGAAACTCGATGGGATGAGAGAAGCCGAGAGTAAAGACCACTGTCCCTTTGCCCTTGAGCTCGGCACGATAGCCGATGCCGACGATATCCAGTTCTTTGGTCCAACCCTTGGTTACGCCTTCCACTGCATTCGAGACCAGCGCCCGGGTCAGGCCGTGCAGGGCGGCGAGCGATTCCTTCTCGCGCACCGCGAACAGGTTGCCGTCCTTGGTTTCGAGAGTGATGCCCGCAGGCACCATGGCGGTCAACTTGCCCTTGGGACCTTCGACCAGCACGGTGTTGCCCTGCATCTTGTATTTCACCGTTGCGGGCAACGGAATTGGTTTCTTGCCTATACGCGACATATATTTCTTGAACCCTTCACGGCTTGCGAGTCGCGGTCCCGGCAATCCGGGATCGTTCCACTGCAGCCACTCAATGCCTTACCAGACTTCGCAGAGAATCTCGCCGCCGACGCCTTCGCGCCGCGCCTGCCGGCCGGTCATCACGCCGCGAGGCGTGGTCATGATGCTGATTCCGAGGCCGCTCTGCACGCGCTTGATCTCATCCCGGCCGACGTAGACGCGGCACCCGGGCCGCGAGACACGGGACAGGTCGCGAATAGCGGCTTCGTTGTTGGCGCCGTACTTGAGGTAAACCCGCAGCACTGCACGGCCATTCTCTTCCGCCGCCTTGTAGTTGGCGATGTAGCCTTCTTCCTTGAGGATGCGGGCAATCTCGGTCTTCAACTTCGAGGCCGGGACATCCAGCTTTTGGTGGCGCGCACGGATGGAGTTGCGGATACGCGTCACAAAGTCGGCTACTGGATCGGTTAAACTCATTCTCTCTCCTCCACTCCCCGTTCGCTCCGGCTTGTAAAACGCCTGAGAACCAGCGGGAATGTTGTTGTTACATCGGGTCGATCACTTACCAACTTGACTTAACGACACCGGGGATTTCACCCCGAAGCGCCAGCTGGCGGAAGCACAAGCGGCATAGACCGAACTTGCGCAGATAGGCGCGCGGACGGCCGCAGATCTTGCAGCGATTGTGCTGACGGCTGGAAAACTTCGGCTTGCGTGCGTCTTTTACTCGTTTTGCTGTAGTGGACATTCGTCTCTCTTCCTTATGCCGTCTGGCGGAAAGGTATGCCGAACTGCCGAAGCAGGGCACGCGCCTGGTTGTCGTCCTTGGCTGTGGTCACAATGGTGACGTTCATGCCCTTCAACTTATCCACCCGGGCATAGTCGACTTCGGGAAAAATCAGCTGGTCGCGCATACCCAGCGTGTAGTTGCCTCGCCCGTCAAAGCTCTTGGTCGATACGCCGCGGAAATCACGCACGCGGGGCAGTGCCACCGAGATCAGACGGTCGAGAAATTCGTACATGATGTCGCCGCGCAGGGTGACCATGGCGCCGATGGGCATGCCCTCGCGCACCTTGAAGGCGGCGATGGACTTCTTGGCCCGCGTGGTCACCGGCTTTTGCCCGGCCACGGAAGCCAGGTCGGCTACCAGCGGATCCATGATCTTCACATTCTGCGTGGCTTCGCCCAAGCCCATATTGAGAACGATCTTTTCCAGGCGGGGCACTGCCATCAGGTTGTTGAGGCCCAGCTCTTTCTGCAGCGCCGGCCTGATTTCCTTCTGGTACTTCTCTTTGAGTCTCGCGTTTACTTTCGCCATTGATCTGTCTCTTTTCCTTTCACGGTCCCGGAGTGGGCTATGCCCGTTTACCGTTGCGTGATCTCATTCCGCCGCATTTCTTTCGGACTGAACCGTACCCAGGACTCACGTCCTGGGGCATTCTCAGCCGTCCCTGCGGGACTTTTCGTTTTATCGAAGCTACCCAGGACTTACGTCCTGGGCTATTTTCAGCCGTCCCTTCGGGACTGTTTCGTGTACAAACCCTACTTATCGGGACTGCTTTGTGTACAAACCGTACTTATCGGGATTGTTTCGTGTACAAACCCGAGCTATTCGTCGCTACTTTTTCTTTGGCGCCAGGGTCTGGCCGCACTTCTTGCACACCCGAACCTTGGTATCGCCTTCAAACTTGTGACCCACGCGCGTGGGACCGCAGGTGCCGCAGACCAACATCACGTTTGAGATCTGGATGGCCGCTTCCTGCTCCGCGATGCCGCCCTTGATGTTGCGCTGCGGATTGGGATGCACGTGCTTCTTGACCATGCGGACGTGCTCTACCAGCACGCGGTCCTTGTCGCCGAGGACGCGCAGCACACGGCCGCGCTTGCCCTTGTCGGAGCCGGTGATCACTTCCACGGTATCGTTGCGTTGTAACTTCAATGCCATAAAATCCTCGCTTCCAATGACCCGGCTTTAGATGACTTCTGGGGCCAGCGACACAATCTTCAAAAATTTCTTCTCACGCAGTTCGCGGGCGACCGGACCGAAGACGCGCGTGCCTACCGGCTCTCCCGCATCGTTGATCAGCACAGCGGCGTTCTGGTCAAAGCGGATGTAGGTGCCATCGCGGCGACGATATTCCTTACGCGTCCGCACAACAACCGCCTTCACCACCACGCCCTTCTTGACCTGACCGTCGGGAGACGCTTCCTTTACGGAGGCAGTAATCACATCGCCCAAGCCCGCCTTTTTTCCGCTCGAGCCACCCAAGGGCAGAATCATCTGCAGCTTGCGCGCGCCGGAATTATCGGCTACGTCCAGCATGGTTCTCATTTGTACTGCCATACTCGTATCTCCTTACGGTGTCGCCCGATTGCTAAAACTTTGTGTCACTACTTGCTGAACCGCAGGTCCCTCCACTCCGCTTCGCTCCGGTCGGGATGACAAAGGGGAGTGACTGCTACACCGTGGGCGCTGCTACTTCTTCTACTTGCGGCAGAGAGGAGCGGCGAACTACTTCTTCCAGCGTCCAGCGCTTTAGCTTGCTTAGCGGCCGGCTCTCGCGAATCCTTACCACGTCGCCGACGCGGGCTGAGTTCTGCTCGTCGTGGGCGTAAAACTTCTTGTTGATCTTGATCACACGCTTGTACTTGGGGTGGGTCTTGCGCATCTCCACCTGCACCACGATGGTCTTCTGCATCTTGGTGGAAACGACACTACCGATCTTTTCCGTGCGCCGTGATTCCGGCTTGGTTCCTGTGGCATCTGCCATGGCTTAACGAGCCTCTTTTCCGGCCGGCTTGGCCTTCTTGGTTTTGGCGGCCTTGGCTGGCTTGGCGGTTGCCTCGCCGGCCGGCTGCAGGGCAGCACCGTGCAGACCGAGTGCCCGCTCGCGGGCAATGGTCTTGATGCGGGCTACGTCTTTGCGCAGATCGCGCAGCTTCTTTACGCCTTCGTTCTGCCCCAGCTTCATCTGGAAGCGCAGGCGAAAGAGCTGCTCGGCCGATTGCTTCTCCTGCCGTACCAGCTCTTCATCATTCAAATTGCGAATCTTATCCGTTTCCATGGCTCTTCTTCTCCGCTACTTGACGACCGCGGCTACCTTGACATCGTGGCGCATGACAAAGCGCGTCTTGAGAGGCAGCTTGTTCGAAGCCAGCCGCATGGCCTCAGCGGCTATGTCGGGGCTGACCCCTTCCATCTCGAAGAGCACCTTGCCCGGGCGAACGACTGCTACCCAGTGATCGGGAGCTCCCTTACCTTTACCCATACGGGTTTCGGCCGGCTTCTTGGTGACCGGCTTGTCAGGAAACAGCCGCAGCCAGATCTTGCCGCCACGCTTGATGAAACGCGTCATGGCCACACGGCTGGCTTCAATCTGCCGGTCCGTGATGTAGCCGCATTCCATCACCTTGAGCCCGTAGTCCCCGAAGGAGAGCTCGGAGCCGCGCCATGCCTTACCCTTCATGCGCCCGCGCTGCTGCTTGCGGAACTTGACCTTCTTTGGCATCAACATAAAATTTCGCCCCTAAAAACCCTTCTTAGAAAACTCCGCTGGTGCCAGCCGGCTGCGGCTGACGGCGCTTCTGCTCGTAAATGTCACCGCGATAGATCCAGGTCTTGACCCCGATCACACCGTAGGTGGTACGCGCTTCGGCAAAGCCGTAGTCGATATCCGCGCGCAGGGTGTGCAGCGGAAGCCGCCCCTGCAGATACCACTCGGAACGCGCGATCTCGTTGCCGTTCAAACGGCCGGAGACGCGAACCTTGATGCCCTTGCAGCCAAAGCGCAGTGCCGAATCAACTGCCTTGCGCATGGCACGGCGGAAGCCTACACGCTTCTCCAATTGGAGAGCGATGTTCTCGGCCACCAACTGCGCATCCAGCTCCGGCTTGTTGACCTCGAGGATGTCGATGAAGACATCGCGGTTGGTGCGCTTCTGCAGATCCGCCTTGAGCTTCTCGATCTCGGCGCCCTTGCGGCCGATCACGATGCCCGGACGCGCGGTGCGGATGATCAGGCGCAGCTTGTTGCCCGGACGCTCGATCTCGACCGAGCTCACGCCGGCCGCCTTGAGCTTGTCCTTCAACTCCTCGCGCAGGTGCACATCTTCAATCAGCAACTTGTCGTAGTCGCGCTCGACGAACCAGCGTGACCGCCATGGCTTGTTGACGCCTAGTCGAAAGCCGTAAGGATGAACTTTTTGTCCCATAATTTCCTCGAACCTACTTCGCGGCTTTCTTCCAGTTTTTCGCTGCGCTCTTCTTAGCCACGGTTTTCTTGGCTGCCGTTTTCTTCGCCGCGCCCTTGAGCATTCGCTTCTTGGGAGCTGCTGCTTCCGGCTCCGCTGTTTCCACCAGGCCGCCACGCTTGCGCTCCGCCACCGCGATCACGATGTGCGCCAGCCGGCGCTGATAGCGGAAGGCCCGTCCCATCGGCGCCGGACGAATACGCTTCATGCGCGGTCCTTCGTTGGCCAGCGCGGTCTTGACATAGAGGTTGTCTACATCCAGATCGAGCTCCCGCTCCTGGCTGAGATAGTTCGCGTTCTGAATGGCTGCGCGCAGCACTTTCTCAACCAGCGGCGCGACACCCTTCTTGGTGAAGGCCACCGTCTCCAGTGCTTCGCCCACGCGGCGCCCCTTGATCAGCTCCAGCACCAGGCGAGCTTTCTGCGGCGATACCCGCTGGAACTTCGCTTCGGCCCGGAATTCCTGTGTTTCCAGTTGCATTGGCTTCTTCCTTAACTTCTTAGCGAGGCTTGGCCGACGACTCGGCGGCTTTTGCCGAGTGACCCTTAAAGGTCCGGGTGGCGGAAAACTCGCCCAGCTTGTGCCCTACCATGTTTTCCGTCACGTAGACGGGGATAAACTTTCTGCCGTTGTGCACCGCGATGGTGTGTCCCACCATATCCGGATGAATGGTCGAGCGGCGCGACCAGGTACGAAGGACTTTTTTGTCGTTCGTCGCATTCATCGCTTCGATCTTCACCATCAGGTGGGTGTCGATAAACGGACCCTTTTTCGTCGAACGTGCCATGCTTCGCTGCTCCTGACTACTTCTTGTAGCGGCTGACGATAAACGTATCGGTCCGCTTGTTGTTGCGTGTCTTGTATCCGCGTGTGGGCTGTCCCCACGGGGTAACCGGATGACGGCCGCCGGAGGTCTTGCCTTCGCCGCCGCCGTGCGGGTGATCGACCGGGTTCATGGATACGCCACGATTGCTGGGACGAATACCCTTCCAGCGATTGCGGCCGGCCTTGCCGATGGACACATTCTCGTGATCGGTATTGCCTACCTGGCCTACGGTCGCCATGCACGCTACCAGCACCCTGCGGGTTTCGCCGGAGGGCAGCTTCAAGAGCGCGTAATCGCCTTCTTTGGCCACCAGCTGGGCCGAAGCTCCTGCCGAGCGCACCATCTGCGCGCCCTTGCCGGGACGGAGCTCAACGTTGTGCACCGTGGTGCCGGCGGGGATGTTCTTGAGCGGCAACGCATTGCCGACCAGAATGTCCGCCTCAGGCCCGCTCATGATCGTCTGCCCTACCTTCAGCCCAACCGGCTGAATGATGTAGCGCTTCTCACCATCCAGGTAATTCACCAGCGCGATGCGCGAGGAGCGGTTGGGATCGTATTCGATCGAGGCCACTTTGCCGGGCACGCCAAACTTGTCCCGCTTGAAGTCGATCAGGCGCAGCTTCTGCTTATGGCCACCGCCATGGTGACGTATCGTCAGGTCGCCCGAATTGCGGCGGCCCCCCGTGCGCTGCTTGACTGCCAGCAGCGGCTTGTGCGGGCGATTGGTCGTAATGTCGTCGTTTACCAGAGTTGTCTGGAAACGCAGCGTTGGTGTGATCGGTCTGTATGTCTTGATCGGCATCGTTTCGCTCGTACTTCCAAGTAAGACTTCTAAAACAGTTTCAGTTACGGAGTACTACGCTTTACATCGCGTTGACGTAGTCGGGCATCTTCTCGCCCTTCTGCAGGCGAACGTAGGCCTTCTTCCAATCGGGGCGAAAACCGGAGAACTTGCCCCGGCGGCGCTCCTTGCCCAGGAAGTTGGCGGTACGCACGCTCCGTACCTTCACCTTGAACAGCGTCTCGACCGCCTGCTTGACCTCGGTCTTGGTTGCATCCGGGGCCACATCAAAAACCAGGGTGCTTTCCACTTCCTTGACGCCCAGGCCCTTTTCAGTAATGAGGGGGCGCTTGATCACGTTATAAAGAGTCGGCATCAGGCCACCTCCGAACCGGCCGCAAGCTTGCGCCGGGATACAGTTTTCTTTAACGACTCCTGCAATTGCTCGATGGCGGCGCGGGAAAAAATGGCCCGCTCGTAGCGCAGCAGATCGTAAGGATGTACTTCCTTGGTCAGCATCAACTCCACCCGATCGAGGTTGCGCGAACCGAGCAGCAGCGTGCGGCTTGGCTCCTGGCCACCCTCGACCAGCAAGGTAGTCCGCTTGGCATCGAGCTTGTCCAGCGCCGCGCGATAGGCCTTGGTCTTGGCGTTCGCCAGATCGAGGCTCTCGACCACGGTCAGCTTGCCATCGGCCAGCTTGGTGGCCAGCGCGGAGCGCAGGGCGCCGAGCAGCTTCTTGCGGGGAAAGGCGTAGTCGTAGCTGCGTGGCTGCGGTCCGTGAACCGTGCCGCCGTGGCGCCAGAGCGGGGAGCGCACCGAGCCTACACGAGCCCGTCCCGTTCCCTTCTGCTTCCACAACTTCTTGCCTGCGCCGGAGACCAGCTTCTTGTTCTTGGTGGCGGCCGTACCTTGCCGCATCGCGGCGCGATAATGCTTCACCGCTTCCCACAGCAGCGCCTCGTTGATCTGGTCAGCCGCGAAAATCTCGTCCGCCAGCTCGAGCGAGCCTACCTTTTGTCCACCGAGATCCACTACATCGATCTGTGCCATATGCAATTCCTTAAACCGCTCTTGCCACAGGGGCTAAAGCCCCTGATATTACCGCTCGCCTCGGCACGACTAAAGTCGTGCCCTGATACAAAGCCCTAAAGTCAGCACCCTCGCACAAAGTCTGAGCCAGGGGACTGATGCAAGACCCTATTTCTTACCCTTGCCGCCTGAGGGCTTGCCACCGGAAGCCTTCTTCGAGGCCTTCAACGGATCGACCGTACCGCCGCCACCAAAGCCACGACGCTCACGCGGCGGCGCCTTGGACTTGGAAATCATCACGTAGCCATCGCGCGGACCGGGGATCGCACCCTCGACCATCAACAGGTTCTCGTCCAGGTCGATGCCGCGAATGCGCAGATTCCGCACCGTAACCTGCTCCGCTCCGAAGTGCCCCGGCATGCGCTGCCCGGGAAAGACGCGCGAAGGGAACGAGGACGCACCGATCGAGCCTTGCACCTGGAACATGTGACCATGGGCCTTGGGGCCACCGCCAAAATGGTGGCGGCGAACTACACCGGCAAAGCCACGGCCCTTGCTGGTGCCGATTACATCGACGTACTTGGCGTCTTCGAAAATATCCACCAGTACTTTGTCGCCCGCCTTGAGTGCTGGAGCGGCATCTTCACCGCCGGAGCTATTGACCACCTCCAGGGGGACTTCGCGCATCAACTTCACCGGTGGGACATTGTTCTTGGCGAAGTGGCCGGCCATGGGCTTGTTTACCTTGCCACCCTTGACAAACTCTATGAGGCCGATCTGCGCCGCACTGTAGCCGTCGCCGGCCAGCGTCTTCAGCTGGGTCACTACACAGGGACCTGCCTGCAGCACGGTGACCGGGTGCACTTCACCCTTGTCATCGAACAACTGCGTCATCCCGATCTTCCTGCCCAGAATTCCTGTTACCGACATGATGCTCTCCTGCTTACTTCTCGAATGCCTTAATCTCAACATCCACGCCGGCGGGAAGATCGAGCTTCATCAGCGCATCGATGGTCTGCTGGGTGGGCTCGAGAATATCGATCAGCCGCTTGTGGGTGCGGATCTCGAAGGCCTCGCGCGATTTCTTGTCGACGTGCGGGGAACGCAGCACGCAGTATTTGTTCTTCACGGTGGGCAACGGAATAGGACCCGCGACCTGCGCGCCGGTGCGCTTCGCCGTCTCGACGATCTCGCCGGTCGAGGTATCGAGCACGCGATAGTCGTAAGCCTTAAGCCGAATGCGAATTCTTTGTCCTACCATCTCAATTTCCTCTTGCCACTCAACCACGCTGCTGGTTTCCGCCCTACCCGCAAAGTAGCGGGCAGGGCAGAAAAACTTACTTGATGATTTCGCTGATGGTGCCGGCGCCTACCGTGCGGCCACCCTCGCGGATGGCAAAACGCAGACCCTTTTCCATTGCTACCGGGGTGTGCAGCTCAATCTCCAGCTGTACGTTGTCCCCCGGCATTACCATCTCCGTGCCTTCCGGCAGCTTCGCCGTCCCGGTTACGTCCGTCGTCCGGAAGTAGAACTGAGGCCGGTAGCCATTGAAGAATGGCGTGTGACGGCCGCCCTCTTCCTTGCTCAGCACGTAAATCTCACCCTTGAACTTGGTGTGCGGCGTAATCGAGCCAGGCTTGGCCAGGACCATCCCGCGCTCCACGTCTTCCTTGGCTATGCCGCGCAGCAGCAGACCCGCGTTATCGCCCGCAAGTCCTTCATCCAGCTGCTTTTTGAACATTTCGACGCCGGTCACTACCGTCTTGCGGGTTTCACGGAAACCGACGATCTCCGCTTCCTCGCCTACCTTGATCTTGCCCCGCTCGATCCTGCCCGTCACCACCGTGCCACGGCCGGAAATGGAGAAGATATCTTCGATCGGCATCAGGAAGGGCTGGTCAACGGCGCGCGCCGGCAAGGGTACATTCTTGTCCACCGCATCCATCAACTCGTCGATCTTGGCTTCCCATTGCGCCTCGCCGTTCAACCCACCTAAGGCCGAGCCGCGAATCACCGGCACATCGTCTCCAGGGAAGTTGTACTTCGACAAGAGCTCGCGGACTTCCATCTCCACCAGGTCCGTCAGCTCCTCGTCTTCCACCGCATCGCACTTGTTCAGAAACACCACAATGTAGGGCACTCCGACCTGGCGGGCCAAGCAGCACGTGCTCCTTGGTTTGCGGCATGGGACCATCGGTCGCCGCCACTACCAGGATCGCTCCGTCCATCTGCGCCGCGCCGGTGATCATGTTCTTGATGTAGTCGGCGTGGCCGGGGCAGTCTACGTGCGCGTAGTGACGGTTGGCCGTCTCGTACTCCACGTGCGCGGTCGCAATCGTGATGCCGCGCTCCCGCTCCTCAGGCGCATTGTCAATCGAATCAAACGAACGAAACTGTATCTTCGGATTGTGCTTCGACAATACCTTGGTGATTGCCGCCGTCAACGTCGTCTTGCCGTGATCGATGTGCCCAATCGTCCCCACGTTCACGTGCGGCTTGGACCGGTCAAACTTCTCCTTCGCCATCTCGTCCCTCTCTCCTGCTTAAATCAAAACTTCTACCGAGGTTCGCGCTGAACCCACAGGACTACGTCCTGGGTCATTTTCAGCCGTCCCTTCGGGACTTATTCGTGTTTCCAATTCCTACCCAGGACTGCGTCCTGGGCTACTCTCAGCCGTCCCTTCGGGACTGATTCGTGTTTCCGATTTCTACCCAGGACTACGTCTTGGGCTACTCTCAGCCGTCCCTTCGGGACTCATTTCTGAACTGGCAGGCCCGTTGTACGGCCTAAAGCCCGTACCTACCGGCCGTGCCCTTCGTGCTTACTTGCCCTGATTGCGGCCAATGATTTCTTCCGACACCGACCGCGGCGCTTCTTCGTAGCGGTTGAAGTGCATCGAGTAATTGGCCCGGCCCTGGGTCGATGAGCGCATGTGGGTGGCATACCCGAACATCTCGCTCAACGGCACATTGGCCTTGATGACCTGCGATCCAGCACGGTGCTCCATGCCTTCGATCCGGCCGCGGCGGGAGTTCAGGTCACCGATGATGGTTCCCATGTACTCCTCCGGCACCACAACTTCGACCGACATCACCGGCTCCAGCAATACTGGAGTCGCCTTGCGGGCCGCTTCTTTGAACGCCATCGATCCGGCAATCTTGAAGGCCATTTCGTTGGAGTCGACATCGTGGTAGCTGCCGTCAAAAAGAGTCGCCTTAACATCGACGATCTCGTAGCCGGCCAGCACGCCGCCCTGCAGCGCCTCACGAATGCCCTGCTCGGTCGGCTTGATGTATTCCTTGGGCACCACGCCACCCTTGATGTCGTTAACGAACTCGAAGCCCTTGCCGGGCTCGTTCGGCTCGACGCGGATCTTCACGTGGCCGTAGTTACCCGATCCACCGGTCTGGCGAATGTACTTGCCTTCCGCCTCTGCCTTCTTGCGGATGGTTTCGCGATAGGCGACCTGCGGCTTACCGACATTGGCCTCGACCTTGTACTCACGCATCATGCGGTCGACGATGATTTCCAGATGCAACTCGCCCATGCCGCTGATGATGGTCTGGCCGGAGTCAGGATCGGTATGCACCTTGAAGGTGGGATCTTCCTGCGCCAACTTGGCCAGCGCCATGCCCATCTTCTCCTGATCAGCCTTGGTCTTGGGCTCGACAGCAACGTGGATGACGGGAGCCGGGAAATCAATCGATTCCAGCACGATCGGCGCCTTATCGGTGCAGATGGTGTCTCCGGTTACCAGATTCTTGAGCCCCACGCAGGCGCAAATGTCGCCGGCATAGATCTCGACAATCTCTTCCCGCTTGTTGGCATGCATCTTGAGCAGGCGCCCGATGCGCTCGCTCTTGCCGGTACGCGGATTGAGCACCGTGTCGCCCGTCTTCAGGTGACCGGAATAGAGCCGGACAAAGATCAGCTGCCCGACAAAAGGGTCGGTCATGATCTTGAAGCCCAGCGCAGTCAACGGCTCGTTGTCGTCGGCATGGCGGAGAATAATCTCTTCCATGTTGTCCGGGTTGTGGCCTTCGATCGGAGGAACATCGAGCGGGCTAGGCAGGTACTCGACTACCGCATCGAGCAGCGTCTGCACACCCTTGTTCTTGAACGAACTGCCGCAGAGCACGGGGAAGAGCTTCATCCCGATCACCGCTCCGCGCAGCGCCTTGCGCAACTCAGCCGCGCTCGGGGTCTCGCCTTCGAGAAACTTGTGCAGCATCTCGTCGTCGTTCTCGGCCACGGATTCGACCAACTGCATACGGAAGGCTTCCGCCTTCTTGAGCAGGTTGGCCGGAATCTCTTCGACGTCGTATTTGGCGCCCATGGTTTCGTCGTGCCACAGGATGGCACGCATCTCGATCAGGTCGATCACACCCTTGAAGCCGGCTTCCTGGCCGATCGGAATCTGAATGGCTACCGGTTTGGCATTGAGGCGCTTGCGGATGGTGTCGATGGCATGCTCAAAATCTGCGCCCATCTTGTCCATCTTATTGATGAAGCAAATGCGGGGTACACCGTACTTGTCCGCCTGACGCCACACGGTCTCCGATTGCGGCTCTACGCCGTGCACGGCGTCAAAAACGGCGACTGCGCCGTCGAGCACGCGCAGGCTGCGCTCCACCTCCGCGGTAAAGTCCACGTGGCCGGGGGTGTCGATGATGTTGATGCGGATATCCCGCCAGGTGCAGGTGGTGGCAGCGGAGGTAATGGTGATTCCGCGCTCCTGCTCCTGTTCCATCCAGTCCATCGTCGCCGTGCCTTCATGCACTTCGCCGATGCGATGGGTAATGCCGGTATAAAACAAAATCCGCTCCGTCGTTGTGGTCTTGCCGGCGTCGATGTGCGCCATGATTCCGATGTTCCGGCAACGATCGAGTGGTACTAGACGAGGCACGGTTTTCTCTCACTCTCGCGCGAGATGTAAGACTCGCGATTTTTCTTGCTGCTTTTGTTGCGCCTGCCCCTTACCGGCAGCAGGCCCTAGTTCTTAAGTGCTGCACTACCAGCGGTAGTGCGCAAACGCCTTGTTCGCCTCAGCCATGCGATGAACATCTTCTTTCTTCTTCATGGCTGCGCCGCGGCCGTTGGCCGCATCCAGCAGTTCGCTGGTCAACTTTTCGATCATGCCCTTTTCGCCCCGCGCCCGGCCGTAGGTCACCAGCCAGCGAATGGCGAGCGAGGTACGCCGCTCGGGATTGACTTCAATCGGCACCTGATAGTTGGCGCCGCCCACACGACGGGTCTTCACTTCGAGCAGCGGTTTGCAGTTCTCCACCGCTTTCTTGAACAGCTTCAACGCCTCGTCGCCACCCTTTTGCTCCAGGTTGGTCATCGCCTGGTAGAAGATGCCCTGAGCGGTCGACTTCTTGCCGTCCCACATCATGGAGTTGACGAACTTTGTGACCAGCGACGAGTTGTACACCGGATCGGCGGCAACTTCCCGTTTCGCAATATGTCCTTTTCTCGGCATAATTCCCTTCTGCTATTCGTTGCTGCTAATTACTTCGCACCGCTCTTCGGGCGCTTGGCGCCGTACTTCGACCGGCTCTGCTTGCGGTTGGCTACACCCACCGAATCAAGCGTGCCGCGCACCACGTGGTAGCGCACGCCGGGCAGATCCTTCACACGGCCGCCGCGGATGAGCACAATCGAGTGCTCCTGCAGGTTGTGGCCGATTCCGGGGATGTAGGTCGTAACTTCGACGCCGTTGGTCAGGCGGACGCGCGCAACCTTACGCAACGCCGAGTTCGGCTTCTTGGGCGTTTGCGTGTAAACGCGGGTGCAGACGCCGCGCCGCTGCGGCGATCCCTGGAGCGCCGGCGATGCCGTCTTGTAGCGCGCCGCGGTCCGGCCTTTTCTCACGAGCTGACTGAATGTAGGCAAACCTTACTCCTTAAAACTTCCGCATAACGCGGGCGAAATTCGCCCGGACACGAAGAGACCACCTTCGCCAAAAACTACTGCGCCGCACATCACCGACGCCGCGCCTGAACCCGGCGCTCATCGGTGCACGAAGCCGGCTTGCTTCGCGCCTGCTTGCTGCATACCAGACGAGAACTTCGACGGTGGCCGCGCGTTTCTTTTCAAATCCAGCTTGGCACATGCGCTTACGCGCTATTGCGCCTCGTGCCGGATCAGGCACCGGAAAACCGGGCACCAGAAAAGAAGCCAGTTCCGTTTCGAAGTTCCGGCCCGCATAGCCTCCCCAGGTGGGAGGTGTCGCAAAGGCCGATGCGATTGTTTCCCCTGCATCACGCGAACGTTTTGAAGGGACCCTGATGAATGGGCCGCAAAGTCTTGCTGCCTGTCTTAAGCGCGCCTTGCCGGGTAAGGCTTGTGTTACTCAGCCTTTACTGCGGCACATCCTTCCAGCACGCACTTTACAGGCTTATGCGGAACCTTCTTAAGATACCAAGCCGCGCCGCCGGCGTCAATGGCGCGGGCCCAGAGCAGTGTCATCGTCTGGATGCTAGCATCCGTCGTTGAACTACACGTCGCGTAAGCGTCGCCGTTAGCGCGATATTCCCGACTAAGTAAGCGGCTGTGAGTATCCTCTTTTGATCTCTGGTGGAACGAAAATTCCCGGAAGGATCGGGAGTGAAGCGGGCCCTCGATGCCGCACGCTACCGGCGATGCTAGCTCGTCTAATGCGTGCGTCCGGCCGCTAAGCTGCTTCGCCGATTGTGCTCGCAAGCGCCTTTCCCCCCGAGCCTACTCTGCGCTTCCGCTGTCTTTCTTGGGCAGACCACCGCTTTACTCGCCAAGGCGCTGCTGGCTCCTAAACCTGTCGATCCGCGCATTGCCAATGTCATCTCCGAACTGGAGAGGACGCGCAACCATTCATCAGGCGGCACTTTCCCCCGACGGCCAGCAGATCGCCTGGGTGGTCGACTGCGGACGGCGGAACCGAGATTCAGATTGCGTCCACGGCCGACCCCGCCCACGCCCGCCGGCTGACCGCCGGAAGCGGGACCTCTTGCCTGGAGGAAGATCTCGCCTGGTCACCGGACAGCAAAGAGCTCGCTTTCACCTCCGACTGCAACGACCGCACGGACGGCGCCATGGACCAGGCGGACGTCTACCTGGCCGCCCCGGGCGCGCCCAGCGCTTCGCCCCGGCGGCTGACCCATCTGCACGGCGGAGTCACCAGCCTGGCTTTTTCCCCAGACGGCCTGCATATTGCCTGCCTATATATTGAAGGCGCTACCCGGCCGGCCGGGGCGCTGGCGCCAATGAAGCCGCCCGCCGGCGTGATCGGGGTCGAGGGGCTGGAGATCCAGCGGGTGGCCACCATCGAAACCGCTTCCGGTGAATTTCGCCAAGTCACCCCAGCTACGCTGCATGTCTATGAATATGACTGGGCGCCTGACTCCGGCCAGCTGGCTTACGTCGCCGCACCCCCGCCGGGGGAAAACAACTGGTGGGTGGCCCAGCTCTATACCCAACGGCTGGCAGGCGGCCAGCCGCGAGCAATGCTCGACCCGGAACACGCCCCGGGCCCGCTGCACGGACTGCAGATCGCGGTACCCCGCTGGTCGCCGGATGGGCAGCAGATCGCCTTCATCGGTGGCCTGATGAGCGATCAGGGGGCTACCGGCGGCGATATCTATCTGATATCCGCTGCCGGGGGAGCGGCCAAGGACATGACCCCGGACTCGGACCAGAGCGCGTGCCTGGATTCACTGGCTCAAACCCACCCAGCTACTGGTTTCCTGGATCAAGTCGGGCCAGGTGGTGATCGGGCAATTGGACTCCGCCAGTGGAAAGATCACGGCCAGCAACCCAGCCATTCCCGCCATCGGTCGGCGACGGACGCCTGGAGTATAGCCTCTCCGTCGGCCAAGGACAGGGTGGCGTATATCAAGAGCTCCTTCTCCGCCGCGCCGGAGGTTTACCTCGGCCCGCTGGGCGAGCCGGCGCATCCGGTTACGCACTACAACGACGGCCTCAAGCCCGCGTGGGGCAAATCCGAATCCGTCCACTGGACCAGTGATGCCTTCCCTGTCCAGGGTTGGCTGCTGTACCCGGCCCATTACGATCCGTCCAGGAAATATCCGCTCATTGTCAGCGTGCATGGCGGCCCTTCAAGCGCGGTGCTGCCGCGATGGCCGGACCTGGGTTACAACCCGATTGCCTTCTCGGCGCTGGATTACTTTGTGCTCATGCCTAATCCGCGCGGCAGCTACGGCGAGGGGGAGGCCTTTACCCAGGCCAACCGGAAGGATTTTGGCTACGGCGACCTGCGGGACATCCTGGCCGGCGTGGACGCGGTGAGCGCGAAGTTAGGTATCGATCAGCAGCGCATCGGCCTCACGGGTTGGAGTTACGGCGGCTTCATGACCATGTTCGCCGTAACCCAGACGCAGCGCTTTCACGCCGCCGTCGCCGGCGCCGGCATCTCCGACTGGAAGAGTTATTACGGCGAGAACTCTATCGACCAATGGATGACGCCCTTCTTCGGCGCCTCGGTGTATGACGATCCCGCGGTCTACGCCAAGAGCTCGGCCATCGACTTCATCCGCAACGTCAAGACGCCTACGCTGGTGGTGGTCGGCGACCGGGACGGGGAGTGTCCTGCTCCGCAGTCGTTCGAGTTCTGGCACGCCTTGCGCGCCGAACACGTGCCTACCCAACTGGTGGTCTACCCGGACGAGGGCCACCACTTCAACTCGCCGCAGCATCGCCGCGATGTACTGGCGCGGGCCTTGTCGTGGTTTGAGCAATACATGCCGCCAAGCTAGGTGTATCGGGCGGGGTGTACCCCGGCCGCAATCCGGCCCTGTTGCCTCAGGGCTCAGTCCCTTCTACACTTAGGACGTTGACCACACAACTCTGCACGCGGATCGAGGCGGCGGCTACGGTGCCAGCGATCATACGAAGTACAGCCACGCTCCAGAAGATACTGGAGAGATAGAGTGGCGCGGAGTTGGAATCTGGAACAAGTGCCAAGGCAGGACAGCGATCTCCGATTGCGGTTGCATCACCAGAACGCGCGAGGTGTGGCTTTTCTTGACGGAAAGTCCACGTGGAAGGCAGCGGCTCCGGTGTGCACGTATCGGGGATTTACTGTGGTAGTTCATCAACCGCCGGGGGCGGCGACACCCGGCGGGGAGGTTTCATGCAGCGGTTTTTGACTTTTGTAGTTTTGGCTTTCCTTACCGTTCCCGTGGGTCTTTCCATCCAGGGCTGCGCCAACAAGAATGCAAATTACTGCAACGGGTCCGGCTACGGCTACAACAAGACCCAACCCGTCTCCATCTCACTGCAGCCGCAGACCACCGGCCTTTCGGTGGCGTTCTCGCAGACGTCCCAACTGCAATCGCCCACGGCTGAAAACTGCACCGGCGGCTCAGCCTCGGTAGGCACTTACACCTATGGCACCACGGACCGCACCATCGCCGACGTTTCCCCCACCGGCGCGGTCTGCGGCGGAACCTGGAATCTTCATACCCCGGCGGTCGCTGCGTACACCACCTGCATTCCCACCAACAAGACCGGCATCGCGTATATGACCGCCAGCGCCGCGGGATTTACCAGCAACCAGGTCGCGGTTTATTCCCATCCGCCCATCACCAGCCTGGCGGTCCAAGGTCCGACGAACACTACCACCGGCCAGCCCCAATGTCTGTCTCAAGGCCTAACCTCGCAGCTCGACGCCACGGCGTATTGCTCATCGACCGGAACCACCGGATCATGCCCGAGCGCGACGGTTCCAGTTGGCCAGCAGGTTCTTCTCTGCAGCCCCAGTATCCTGCCTGGCGGGGGCTATGGCCCCAACGACTGCAATAATGTCATCGGCCACTTGACTTACTCGCCGGCGAGCGCGGGCATCGTCACCATCGACCAGAATGGCGTCGCCACCGCCCAAGCTCCGGGCTCTACCCTGATCACCGGCACCATTGCCCAGACCAGCAGCAACGCCGGCTATTTCTATACCTGCCCGCCGGCCAAGATCGCTCTGAGCGTTGCCTCGACCGGGGCCACCAGCGCCAGCGTCACTTTGAATACTCCCTTGGCGCTCACAGCTACGGTGACCGACGTCAACAACAACGTGATCAACGGGCTCCCCCTGAGCTATGTGTCCACTAACCCAGGGAGCATCGCGGTCAGCTCCACTGGAGCGGTGACGGCGGCCTACCCCTCCAACTCAGCCATCACCGCCATCTGCCAGCCGACCACGTGCAATCCTGCCCCCATCAATGAAATGGGCACTCTGGGCACAGGGGTGCCGGCGATCAGCAATTTCGTGCAGATCGCTTCCCCGGGCAAAAACAGCAACTATATCTGGATCTCCAGCCCGGGGTCGCCGTACTTCGTGCCTATCGATTTGTCGACCGGGACCATCGGTAGCCAAGTCAAGCTTCCCTACTCGCCCAACTCCATGGTGCTCGATCCTACGGGCACGACGCTCTACTTTGGCAGTTACCACGAGCTGATGACGTATAGCGCGGCGAGCAATACCTTGTCGTCGGAGGTGACCTCCATCCCGGGCATCGTCCTGGCGGCCTCGCCCACCAACTCTTCCGTGGTGGTGAATGACCAGTTGCGGGGCGTTATCTATCTCTACTCGCCGTCAGTCACCACCGGGACAGGGACTACGGCGACGACCTCAGGGGGAAGCTACACCTCGATCGCCGGAATCGCCCAGAAAGCCGCATACACCGCCGATGGCCAGACCGTCTACATCGTGGGGGACGGGGTGCTCTACATTCACAACGTCTTTACCGGTTGGTCGACCGAGCCCCTGCCTGCAAACCAGGGCGGCCCCACCACGGGCATCTGCCCGGCGACCAACACCACCAGTCCCATTCCCACCAACCCTACGACCTATCCGCCTAACACCACGGCAAACCCCAACAATACCTACAACATGTTCTGCTCACCTGATTTGGCGGTGACTATCCCCGCCGCCGCCGTCTTTCTCTCCGGCTCGCCTACCTCTGCCTATGGGGAGTGCCCGGAAACCACGGTCAAGCCGGTGGTGAATTATCCCGAGGCCTCCACGGTGGCGGTGATTTCCGACCACGTGGCCTCCACCACCGATGGCAAACACATCATCGGCGCCAGCGCAAATCCGCCGACGCTGACGGATCTCTCCATTACCGTACCGATCGACGCCTGCCCGTCTGACGCCAACGGCCAAACCACGGGCATCGTCTTCAACCCTCCCCCGGTGGTGAATCAGGCTTCACTGGCGGCCTACGGCATTACCAACATCAACCAGGTGATCGCGGCCACCAACTCGCTCGAGGCCTTCGTCACCTATAGCAGCGCCGCCACCACGCCACCCACGGGGGGTGCTCTGTTGCCGGTTTACAAACCTTCGACCACCGCGGGCACGCTGGGAACGCTGAGCAGCGTCAAGCTCGCCGGCAATGCCCTGGCTCCAGTGGCCGGCATCTTCTCCCCGGATAACACCATCTTTTTCGCCGGCACTACGGGTGATGATCTGCTGCATCTGATCGACACGACCACCCTGCTCGACACCCAGCAGATCAACCCCAAACTTACCGATATCAATGGCAATCCGCTGCCGCCGGTGTTCCTCGCGGTTAAACCGCGGCCGACCACTTAATGCTGGGTAAGAGCCTGCGCCCGGGGTCCTAACCCGGGCTGGGCTTACGTTTGGCGGGGCGCTACAGGATTTCTCTTCTCTCGCTTCTCTGAGGGCAGGGACTGGTGAGGCGTTTGCCTTGCCAGCGCTAAAGCGCATGATGAGAGTCGAGACTCTTTCACGGAGCGCCGAAGCGCTCCTCCCCCCGCATAAATGCGGGGGCTCCCACAGTCCGCGGGGATGGCTGAAAGTTACTCGGGCATGATCCCATTAGCGCTAACTGGCTTAGGATGTTTTTCGTCCACAAAATCGTCATTCTGAAGCAGAGCGCGCCCGGATTTCCTGCTGCGCGGCACACACTAGCAGCCACGTGTGCGGCTTTCAGTGGGGAAGCCGCCGGGTAGCGCAGCGGAGGGATCCGCGGTTTATGTTGACAAAACGGAAACCGGAGAGTTATTTCGCCCACGGCACGTTCGCTTTGCCCGAAGGTGAAACTGCAGGTCCCTCGGGATGACAAAGGGGAGGGTGGTGACTTTTATTAGGGGTCGTCAATCGGATGACAGAAAGAAACCGCAGGTCCCTCCAATGCGCTGCGCTCCGGTCGGGATGACAAAGGGGAGGGTGGCGACTTTTATTAGGGGTCGTCAAATCGGATGGGCAGAAAGAAACTGCAGGTCCCTCCACTGCGCTGCGCTCCGGTCGGGATGACAAAGGGGAGGGTGGTGACTTTTATTAGGGGCCGTCAGATCGGATGGACAGAAAGAAACCGATCCGGTCGGGATGACAAATTCTTTTGGAACTCGATGACTTCGCGCAAAAAAGATGAATAAAGTCACCTCTTCTCAGGATGACGATTCTGTGGGAGTGTGACGAAAAAACATCCTGAATAAGTTGGCGCCTGTGGGGCGTTTACCCTCAGCCGTCCTCTCCGGTTTACTGCTGTGGATTTGAATCAGTCGCCGGCTAGGGGAATGGCTGCGGGCCCGCTGGGGCGGGCGCCATCCAGGTCCCAGCCAAGCACTTCGGAGATCTGGGCGGCGAGCGTTAAAGGATCGAAAGGCTTGGAAAGGATGGCAGCCGCGCCCAATTCATCCAGCTTGCGCCGATCCTGCCCCTGCACTTTGGCGGTCAATAAAAGCACAGGAATGTGAGCGGTGTTCCCATTTTGTTTCAGGATCTGATAGGTTGTCGGGCCATCGATGTCAGGCATCATGACATCCAGCAAAATGGCGTCCGGCTGCTCCAGCGAAGCGCGCCGTATGCCTTGCGCTCCCGAAGGCGCCAGGATGACCTGCCAGCCGGCAATGGTTTCCAGGCTGAGCGCCGTCACCTCACGAATATCGGCTTCATCATCGATGATTAAAATGCGAGGAATCATGCCGCTTGCCCGCCCTCGGTGTTGTTATCACTCTAGGTTCGGCGCTCCGCGACGTACATAGCACTTGCTGTGCATTACCTTGATAACAGGCGATTTAAGAGGATTTCTTCGGGCCGTTCCAGTAGCTTCGCACGGTGGCGGCGAGATCGGGTATGCTAGCCATTGTCCGGCGAACCCCGGTAAAGACGCGAGGAACAGAATGACCAGATTGCTCAGAGTGTGCTTTGGTGCGATGACCCTGCCGGCTTTGCTGGCGCTTTCGGCTTCAGCGGCGCGAAACAAGGGTATTGAAGTGGACTTCAAGACCAGCGACGGTCAGAACGCGGGAACAGCGACACTCACCCCCGACGGCAAGGGCGTTAAGGTCAAGTTGAACCTGATGAATCTTCCCGAAGGCGAGCATGCGCTGCACGTCCATCAGAACGCGAAATGCGATGGACCCGATTTCAAGACCGCAGGCCCCCATTTCAATCCCGACAACAAAGAGCACGGAACCAAGAATCCCAAGGGAGCGCATGCCGGCGACATGCCCCTTAACCTGCAGGTGATGGCGGACGGCACAGACCACGTCTCCTTCGTGACCGACAGCATTTCTCTCAAGAAGGACGCGAAAAATTGGGTCTTCGCCAACGGGGGCACGGCATTCGTAATTCACGCGAAAGCGGACGACATGATGACCGACCCTACGGGCAATGCAGGCGACAGAATCGCATGCGGCGTGATCGTGGCCCCGTAGGCAGATCGACTGAGCCGGCCAAGTTCGAGATTTGGAACAGCCCAGAGATCTAATGACGCGAGTGTCGAGCCACGAGAGGCGCGGCCAAGGCCAGGTATTTGGCAACCCCCGCAGCGGGAAGGGTGGGGGCTAGTAGTTGACCCTGCACAAAATCGCAGCCCAGAGTGCGCAGGCACTCCAGCTGATCGGCGCGCTCCACGCCTTCGCTTGCGACCTTGAGCCCCAAGCCGTGGGCCAACGCAATGATGGCCTGCACGATGGTATAGGTCCCGTTGGGTTCCGAGATGCGCTCGACGAAGGAGTAATCGATCTTGAGCGTGCTGACAGGAAGCTGATGAAGGTGGCTCAAGCAGGAGTAACTGGTGCCAAAGTCGGCCACGGAAAAGTGAACGCCCAAGGCGGCCAGACTGCGCATCTGGCTCGCGACCTCAGGGCGGTTGCGCATGACTGTGCTCTCGGTGACGATCAGTTCGAGCAGGCGCGGGTCGAGCCCGCACCGGGTTACGGTGCTGAGGATCCGGGCGGAAAAATCAGAGTGCAGAAACTGCAGCGGAGAGACGAAGAAGGATATGCGCAAGGGGGCAAGATTCCTGCTTTGCCACTCCATGCTCTGACGGCAAACCTCGTCCAGAACCCAGTCGCCTAAAGGAACAATCAGGCCGCGCTCCTCAGCAACGGGCAGGAAGCGATCGGCTGCGATGGTGCCCTGTTGAGGATGGTTCAGGCGCAAGATCGCTTCCAGGCCGCAGAGATTGCCCGCCATGGAGTATTGAGGCTGGTAAGAAAGCTCCAACCCCTCACCCTTGAGCGCACTGCGCATGAATCGCTCCAGCTCGCTGAGCTCGCTGGCCGAGGAACTGATCTGCGAAGAGACCAGAAGATATTGGCCGCCGCCCGCCTGCTTGGCGCGGTACATCGCGGCATCCGCCGAGCGCCGGAGCTGCACGGAGTCGGTGCCATCATCGGGATAGATGGAAATGCCAATGGATCCCGAGATGTCGAAGGAGATGCCCTCGGCTTCGACTGGCTTGCTGATGCTTTCGAGCACACTGCGCGCGACGGTGAGGGCGCTGCTCTTGTTGGCCAGCTCGCCCAGCAGGATCACGAACTCATCCCCGCCGGTGCGGGCGAAGGTGTCCACGGCGCGCAGGCGCGCCGAGATGCGTGCCACTACCTGCTGCAGGCATACGTCACCGGCGGCATGACCAAAGGAATCATTGATCTGCTTGAAGCGATCCAGATCCAGGCAGAGGACTGCGGCTTGTTGTCCGTAGCGCGCGGCCTGGGCCAGACTCTGCTGCATGCGATCCTCCAGCAGAAGCCGATTGGGCAGCCCGGTGAGCGCGTCGTGGTGCGCCTGATAAACCAGTTGCTCATGTAACTGCTGGCGATCGGTGACGTCCTGGACCAGGACGAAACTGCATCTGCGTCCCATGTAGTCGATGCGATGCGATGCCATATCCACTTGAATATAAGAGCCGTCTTTGCGGCGGTGGCGCCAGGGGCCGGCGAGTTTCGTGGGATTGGGATTCTCCATGAAAATTGCCCCCACCTCCTCGCCAGGCTGCAGATCGCGCAGTGTCATGCTCTGAAATTCTTCTCGCGAGTAACCGTAGTGGGTCACCGCAGCATCGTTGACCTCGAGGATGCGGAAGGTCTCCGGATCGTGCACCCACATGGGGTGAGGGTGAGCCGCGAAGAGCAGCCGGTAGTGCTCCATGGCCCGCCCCGCAGCCAGAAACTCGTCCTCCAGCAGGGTCAGGATCATACCGAAAGCCACGAAATACTTGGGCACGTTCCACAATTCGGGAGGAATCTGCGCGGCCGGAGCCAGATGTTGGCAAAGCAGGCCAACGGGAAAGACCGCAGCCCAAGCCACCAAGCCGAGGATGGCGGTCACGACGCCGGTCGAGATACGCCGGAAGTCGAACCAGTAGAGCGCGGCGAAGGTAAGGAAAACCTCAAAAAGAAGCGCCAGGATGCCTTGATCCGGGGCCTGGTGCGCGAGCGAGACAACGCTCCAGATCCCGCCCGCCACAAAGGCCAGAGTGATGACCGCCCATACCCGGCTGCGGTCGCGGCACAAGCTCCACGCCAGGTAGACGCCACTGGCCGTGGTCACCGCCGCGGCGGCATACAGCGGCCAAGCGTGAGCGCCATCGAAGGCGACGTAATTGATATAGAAGAGCGCCGGGAGACCGAACCCCAGAGTGGCAACAACCCTGCCGGCGAAACTCCCAAGGATGACCGGGGTGGAGAAAAGGAAGCACAGACCGGAAAGGAACAGCGCGCTGACGCTCAGGCTGCCGACCACGTCCTGTCCCCGGGCGGATACAGCCGGGATCATCAGGACAGCGAAATGCAGCAGGACCAGGTTCCAGCCCGTGACCCAGCAGCGTAATCGCGCGGTCGCACGTTTGCGGTAGATCGAGGCGAATATCACCACGAGCAGACCCAGGATCAGAATGTCGAGCACTTCGTTTTTCATAAGAGGCGGCAGAAAGAAAATGCAAAGCAATCCGGTGGGAAGCGCAAACGATCAGCTTTTCCCTGGTGTTGAGTATCGCTCACCGCAGGGAAGACTCAAGGTCACTGAAGTGTGACCGGACTGGTGAGGCGTGGTAGCCCGACTGCATCTTGCGCCCGGTGGGATGGCCCGCTGGAGCATCTTATGCTCAGCTGGGTAGACTTTCACGGTCAGACCGGCGACGGCCTCAGCTTTTACAGGCCGCGCACAGGGGGAAATCGTCCCTTAGCAGCGAAGGCGCCGTTCTTTCCGGGCGCAGCCGGGTAACGCACGGCAGAAGCCATGCCTCCTGGTTGCAGGGAGTTGTCCGCAGGATGTTTCGTCCGTCCGGAGATGAGGAACTCAAGCCGCTGGGGGAACGGACTGGCGACAACGAGGTGACCGACACGTCTACAAATCGGCCTTCCCTCTACGATGCCGTCTTCAGTTCCTGTTCAGCACGCAGCCAATCCTGCTCAGGCGAACCTTCTGGCCAGCCACGCTCAGCCCAATACTTCTCCGCCAAGCGAGCGATCTCCTCGCGCGAGGGTGCGGCGGCTGGTGTCTGCTTCTTGGCTGCCGGCTTCCGTCGCTTGGCAGTCCCGTTCGCCGCTTCTGCGCTCTTGGTAGTCATCTGTGTCTCCTTAATCCAACCACATTTGTTCGCCCATCAATCTATCCAGGGACATCTCCATGATACGGAGGAACGCGAGCAGTTGTCAGCCGGAGAAGTAGTAACTCTTGGGTTACCTTGGTTAGAGTCTCCTCTAGCCCCAACGGTACCGCGGGCCAGGCGGGCTTTCGCGTCTGCGGAAAAATCGGATAGGGCGTGAACAAGTGCCCTCAGCGGCTAAAGCCGGACCTTTTTACAACCACTTACGTACGGGCTGAAGCCCGTTACCCTTCAGGGAAATGAGTTTTCCGCAGACTGTAAAGCCGTGGAGAGAGAGCGCCTCAAGCTGGAAAATCAAGAGCTTTTCCTAAGGCTACGGCCTTCATGCCCCGGAAGCGGGGCTATCGAAGCGCTCCTGGCGCCGGGATATGGCGTTGGATAGGCTAATGGGCGGCTCGGACTGCAACAACTGGATACTCCATTCCTTCATTGCCGGCTTGGCCTGCTGCAGCTCCGCGAGGTCTGCTCTCCAGTTTCGAAGATGGACCTTGTTGTCGAGCATACGGATCCAAAAGGCGCGGTATTCAGCCAGATTGAGCCGCTCGATGTTGGCGAAGAGCTCGTCGTCTCCGAGCAGCCATTGCCACAAAAACCGATCCTGGGACGTTGGCTGGCGGGCCGCGAGTGCCTCGTCGGCCAGCTCCTCATCGGTCGGGAAGGCATTCAAGGCATAGCCGAAATCGGAGAAATCACTCTTTTCCCCGGTCTGCTCCGCAATCCGTTTGAGGGTGCGCACCAGGTTGCGCCGCGACGGCCCGCGATATGACCTCTCCTCAATCAATCCCTTATAAAGACCGACGGCCCGGCGTAGGCCGCGGACAAAGAGATCGCTGCGCGAGCTGTTATCAGCAGCCTCCTCGGCAAGGTAAAAGCGGCTGCAAAGCAAGGCTTCGACAAAAGTCGCATGACGCCACTCCGGGTCCACAGACGAGGCGTGGGCGATATCTGCAAAAGCCTGCTTGGATAAGGATTCGAGCTGGGCGCGCTCTGCTTTGCGCAACCAGGACGGTTCCTTGTCCTGGGATTCCAATACCTGGTAGGCGGCCAAGGCACGGTAGGAATAGCCCTGCGCGATACGGCGCCGCTCCACCGAATCGGGGAAGCGCGTCAACTGCAGGAAAAACTGATCCAGCCGGGCGAACGCCGTCCAGGGATCGGAGCGGGTCAAGTGGGCTACCGCGGAAAGCAACAGGCCATTCAGGTAAACCGCCGCATCCGTCTCCGAGGGAAGTTCGCGAAAGGCAAGACGGCCCTCGCCTACGTAGGCCAAGTGGTCGATGTCATCGATAATCGACAGCGCCCGGGGGGTAAAGGCTGTTCCTTCTTCTTGAAAACTCAAGGGCTGTTCGCCCACTTCCTGCAGCATTCTGGGCAACGCGCTCCTGGCTTCCGTCTGGTCGTCGCGCAGGACTTCCAGCTGCGAGCGAACGGTTTCGACTTCGGCGACCGCCCGGGATTGATCGTCATCCCAGGCGCGCGCCTGGCGGTAGACCTGGATCACAATGAGGGCGGCGATGATGGCGAAGACAGCCAGAAACAGCGCCGACGCAGTGCGGGTTCGGCGCTGCGCCGCAGCCGCTTCCCGCATAAATTCCTGGGACTGGCGCAGTTGGTCGTGGACCGTGGTGAGCTCGGCCTGGAGCTCATCCACGACGAGATCGGAGCGCGAGGGGGTGACGGGCGCTTGCCCCAGGGGTGCGGGATTGGGCGCAGCCACGGGGGGCGGCTGGCGCCGGTACGACGGGGTGTAAGAGGGAGCCGGAGTCGGGGCAAGGGCAGGCTCGGTGGTGGAACCGCCCACCGCCTGCGCCTGGGCGGGAACGCCTATCAAGATATATAAGCAGGCGAGCAAGCCCGCGGCGAGGAGGCCCAGGGCCAGCGCTGTCATCCAGCCGTTTGTATGCCCGCGTGGCGTCCTGCGTAGGGGATCGCTATCCATTCTGCCTCCGGCAGTACGAACTAAAGCATTCTCGGAGTGGGTGGAAGGCAATCCCCTGATAGCCGTTAGAACGGCGCCCGGGGGCATCGCACGACCCACGCAACTCGAATAACGCTCCTAAGTCTCTGCAACTTCGAGCGGCATCGCAATCCCACTTCCGGAACAGCAGAAAGCGGAGCGAAAGCAAATTCGAAATTCACTTCACTCCGCCCCCGCTGTTGCCGCTCATTCACTTTGACTTTGACTTTCCATCACCACCGTGAGGGGCTCGGAAAGGTTGAAAGTGACGACGCTCTCCGCGGGTATGGAAACGTCTTTGTTGCCGGTAAACGCGGCGCCCGCAGTGCCGGCTCCGGCTCCCAGCAGGCCGCCGATCAATGCGCCCTTGCCGCCGCCGGCGAGTCCACCGATCAACGCGCCTCCGCCGGCGCCCCCACCCACGAAGCCGGCGGTACGCTTACCCTTGCCTTTGGTCGTGGCTTCATAAGAAGAGGTCGCTACCGAGTAGCTGCCTACCCGGTTGACCGCTATCACCAGGTCTCCAGCGCCCTTGAACCTTCCCTGTCCTTTGGCGGCAACCACGGTGCCGGTCACCGGAGCTCCTGCTTTGATGACTTTGACTCCATGGACCACCAGGGACTGCGACAGTGTCCCAGTAAAGCTGTCGCCGACATTGCTGCCCTTGGCAGTGATGGTCTGCCCCACGCGGACGACCAGTTGGGTGCCGGCGGGCACGACATATTTCTTGGGCGGCGGCGGGGGAGGGGGGACCGCAGGAGCCGGAGGAGGAGGCGGTGGTGGAGCCGCACTCTCTGCGGGAGCGGGAGCAGGGGCCGCGGCGGGGGCGGCATCTGGGGCTGGAGCAGGGGCAGGGGGAGGCGCCGCCTGGGCCGTGGTCGGCGGGTTCTGCAGCCGGGGCGGCAGGCGCCGGCGTCTTATTGCATCCCCCGAGGAGCAGCAACCCGATCAATCCGATCGACAGCATGCCGCCAAGAGAGTACGCCATCTGCCTTTTTCTGTGGCCGCTGGTGGAAGGCCCCGGGCTCAAGAACGCGTGCTTTTTCATGATTCTCTCCCTAGATAAAAATTTCTTTTCTGCATTGCCGTAGCAACGTACGGTTTTTCTTTAGGAAAAACCGCTGCCGATTGGATGACGCTTCAGGCCAGAAGTAAACATGCTTTCGCCCGGGCCGTTCCAGCTTTTTCTGCGCAGACGCAGGAGCCGAAGTTGCTGCGGATGTGATTCTGTAGAAGCTGCTTCCTCTCGTTGGTTGGTCGAGGGCCCGGGGTCGTTCTCCGCTCCGCCGGACCGAACCAAGGAAGCAACCAAGGAAGCAACCAGGGTAGCAACCAAGGAACCGGCTAAGCGAGCGTGGCTCGCGGAAACCGACCGTGCGCATCGGCGATGCGTGGACGGTGCGTTGAGAACGACTCAAGCTTACACCAACCAGGATCGCTCGTTGCACACGGCAAGCGGAGTGTGGACAAGTGGTGGGAACTATACCCGTCCGGCGTACGCGGACATACAGAAGAAGCCGCGGCCAGGTAGTAGGAGGGGGTTGGGTCTTGCCAGGGGAAATGCGGCTTTTCTTGAGGAAAAGCCGCTGCTCTGTATAGCCGGAAGTGAGAGAGCTGGTGAATCTTCAGACTTGGGCTTGCTCAAGCCGCCGGCGCAAACTGCCGGCAAGCTCGGCCATCATCTCTAATTTGCCGGCGACTCTGGGGGGTAGCTCGGGTTCAGCAAGCGCGAGTTGGGACTGCAGCAAGAGTCCGGTCAGGGTAGATTTCAAATCGTTTTCCAGCAGCAGGGCGGCAGCGCGCAAAGCCATGACGTGCTGCTGCTCCCGCCGTCCGATGGCCGCCTGCACCTCGCGCGCCAGCCTCGCACCGCCGGAGAAAGCGAAGTTGATCTGCACCGGGACAGCCATGCCGAAGCTCTGCCACAACAGCTCCGCGGCTGCGGGATTGGCTTCAGCAAGGCAGTCGTCGACCACCACAACCGAATAGTCGCGGTGGCGAAGCGCCACCAACCCGGCGCGATGGGTGGGGGCAATATGAACGAAACATCCCAGTGTGGCGGCCAGGGAGTCGCCTATCCTGGGCGCCTCGGCCATGGGACTGACGATCAGGACACTGTGCTGCGCAGATGGTTGCACAACTACCTCCTTAGGGCTGCAGGGGTGGCAATGGTTTACGTTTGCTTCGGGTACCGCAACCACGGGTCGGGGCAGCGGCGCGATGGATTAGTGAGCGTGTTCTCCGGCATCGTTCCGCGGGGCATTTCCAGCATCGTTGCTGGCGTCGGTGGCGCTGATGCCGTACTCCTTGAGTTTGCGGTAGAGCGTGGTCTTGCCGATGCCCAGCAGGCGCGCGGCCAGGAGCTTATCGCCATTCAGCTTGCGCAGGGTTTCAAGGATGGCATCTTTCTCCAACTGAGCCAGGGGCAGAACCGGTCCCCGCACCGCGGGGGCGGGACCGGGAACCTGCGCAGCCACCACCAGCGAACGGCGATGTTGCAGGTGAAAGTTCTGCAACTGCGTGGGTAGATCGCCCAGGTGCAGTACGGGACCGGAGGAAAGGGTACAGGCCCGATCGATGGAATGCTCCAACTCGCGCACGTTACCCGGCCACTGGTATTCCACCAGGGTACGGAGAGCGTCGTCGCTGAGGGTGTGCGGGGTGCCGGTTTCGCGCGCCATCCGCTCCAGGAAGTGGGTCGCCAAGAGGGGAATGTCCTGCTTGCGCTCGCGCAGGGGAGGGATACGCAGGTTGACCACGCTGAGCCGGTAGTACAGATCTTTGCGGAAGCGCCCCTGCTCCACCATCGCCGGCAGATCGCGGTTGGTGGCTGCCAGAATACGGACGTTGATGTGGATGCGATGGGTGGCGCCCACCGGGCGGACTTCTTTTTCCTGCAGGGCGCGCAGCAACTTGGCTTGCAAATCGAGCGGCAACTCGCCGATCTCATCAAGAAAGACGGTGCCTCCCTGGGCCGAAGCCAACAAACCCTCTTTGGCGCGATTGGCGCCGGTAAATGCGCCTTTCACGTAACCGAAGAGCTCACTTTCCATGAGGGTGGGCACGAGCGAACCGCAGTCGACGGGAACAAAGGGCCGATCGGCATGGGGGCCGTTGGTATGAATAGAGCGTGCAACCAGCTCCTTGCCCACCCCGCTTTCGCCCAGGATGAGCACCGGATGCGAGCTTTGCGCCACCTTGGCCAGAATGCGGTAGAGCTTGTCCATCTCCGGGCTGCGGCCGATCAGGTTGCCCAGGCCCTGGGTGGAGCGCAGGGATTCGCGCAACTGGCGGCTGGCGCCTTCCACCGTACGCTGTTCGTTGGCCCGTTCCAGCGCCCGCTCCAGCACCGCGGCCAGTTCATCCATGGCGAAAGGTTTGGTCAGATAATCGGCCGCCCCGGTGCGCATGGCTTCCACGGCAGCAGGCACCGTGGCGTAAGCCGTCATCACCACCACGACCAATCCAGGATTGAGCGCTTTGATTTCGTGCAGCAGGCCCAGACCTTCGCCCAATGGAGCGCGCAGATCGAGCAGCAGGACGTCTACACCCTGATCGCGTAGCAGCGTACGAGCCGCTGCGATGGTGGAAACGGTTTGGGGAACAAAGCCCAGGTCAGTAGCTATCTCGCAACAGGCCGAACGGATGGCTGCGTCCTCGTCGACCACGAGGAGATGAAGCTTGCCGGGGCGCTCCGCGGGACGCGACATAGTTGCCACAGACGCTGTAACTGAAGTTGTTATCGCCATTGTACGCAGATTCCTTCCTGGCCGGATAAAAGAAACTCCCTGCCTGCTGTATCGACATTTATGACGGCAACCTTCTCCGCCCCACGGGGAAAAGCTGCGCCGGATGCATTATCAGTGCAGCGGGTGACCGTACTCGTCTGCGCATTGCCCTTGTTGCTCGGCAACGAAAGTTGTTGCACTATCCACTCGAAGACAAAACTCATGTTCAAAACCTCCTGATTCAGGGCCGCTGCTTCCCACCCGCATGCTGGACCTTTCCTGCCTGACCCAGTTGCTTGACTTTGTTGCTTGACGCAGGTGCTAGTGCATGTATCGTGCCAATTGGGTACGGCTATCGGAAGGGAGTCGTAAGTCATTGGATAAGCATTGTTTGTAGGCAAAAGGGCGAGTGGCCAGAGGGCGGCGCCAGCTTTCTCTCTAGGCCGGAGGAGTTCTGAAATGGAACTGCGGCCCCCGTCGTGAAATGGGTAACTTCCCCCCAATGTGCGGCTTAGGCGCATGGTTCCGATTTCGGGAAGAGTCCCGAAATGGGAACGATTGCGGAACAGGAACCGCAGAGGATGGCGCGTATTGGGAAACTCCGATCCACAGGTGGGGCTACCGCTCTCATACAATCAGGAGATGAACGCACAGCAAAAATCTGCGGCGACCTTCTTTCGCCCCAACGACCGGACCCCGGGCACGATGCGTCCGGTACGGCTCACGCCGCATTACACCTCCATGGCGGAGGGTTCGCTGCTCATCGAGGTGGGCCACACCCGGGTGTTGTGTAACGCCACCATCGAAACCGGCGTGCCCGGCTGGTTGAAGAACAGCGGGCGGGGATGGGTGACGGCGGAATATGGCATGCTTCCCCGGGCCACGCTGACGCGCACGCCGCGCGAATCGGAGCGCGGTAAGGTGGGTGGCCGCACCCATGAAATCCAACGGCTCATCGGACGTTCGCTACGTTCCGTGGTCGATATGCATGCCCTGGGCGAACGCACCGTGATCCTGGATTGCGATGTGCTGCAGGCCGATGGCGGCACGCGCACCGCCGCTATCACGGGCGCCTGCGTGGCCATGGCCATTGCCTTCCGGCGGCTGGTGGAGGCGGGAACACTGAAGAAGCTGCCCCTCACCCAGCTGGTAGCCGCTACCAGCGTGGGGATCGTGGAGGGAGTGACCCTGCTCGACCTGGCGTATGAAGAGGACTCCCAAGCCGATGTCGATATGAACGTGGTCATGACCGAAGGCGGTGGATTGGTGGAAGTGCAGGCGACCGCGGAGCGCAACGCGTTTCCGCGGGAAAAATTATTGGAGATGATGGATCATGCGGAGCGTGGCATCATCGAACTGGTGGAAGCGCAGCGGGCGGCGCTGGCGCAGCACTAGCAGGTGGCAACATTTTTTCGCTGCTGGTGATTATCAAGCATCGCTGTCGCGACATGGAGAGAAGACCCACCTGGTCGCTTCGCCGTGCAGAGTAGAAGCGGACATCCTCTAGAAACGGGAATGCATTAAAATGAGCCGCGGGAACAACGGGCAAAAAATGAGAGGAATTGAGCAATGACAACCACGAAGCCGACACCTGGAAAACTGGCGGGACTCAAAGCCGTCTCCGATGCACGCGGGGTAATCGCCGCGGCGGCAATGGATCAGCGCGGATCGCTGAAGAAGTCGCTGGCCAAAGAGAAGGGCGTTTCCGATTTGCCGGACTCGGCCCTGGTCGAGTTCAAGGAACTAGTCACCGACGTTCTCACCAAGTACGCATCGGCCATCCTGCTCGATCCAGAGTTTGGCTTGCCGGCGTCCAAACTGCGCCACGGCAAAGGCCTGCTGCTGGCCTACGAGAAGACCGGCTACGATGCCGATCAGCCCGGTCGCCTGCCTGACCTGCTCGACCACTGGTCGGTGCGCCGGCTGAAAGAGGCGGGGGCGGACTGCGTCAAGGTGCTGCTCTACTACACCCCATTTGAGAAGAGCGATATCAACGATCAAAAACACGCCTTCATTGAGCGCATCGGCGACGAATGCCGGGCCCACGACATTGCCTTCTTTCTGGAATTTGTGGGCTATGACGTGCATGGCAAAGGCGAGAAGTCCATTGAGTACGCCTTGAAGAAGCCGGAGATCGTCTCCGGTTCGATGTCAGAATTCGGCAAAGCAAAGTATCTGATCGATGTACTGAAGGTAGAGGTTCCGGTGCAGATGGAGTTCGTGCAGGGCACCAGGGCCTTCAAGGGCGAATCCGCTTACACCCGGAACGAAGCTTTGCAGCATTTCAGAGACGCGGCAACCACCTCGCACAAGCCTTTCATCTACCTCTCGGCCGGGGTGAGCAACGCGGTCTTCACCGAGACCCTGGAGCTGGCCGCGGAGAGCGGCACCACGTTCAACGGGGTGCTGTGCGGCCGCGCTACGTGGAAGGACGGCATCGCCATCTATGCCAAGGGCGGCGCCAAGGCGTTTGCCGACTGGCTCAACGACCAGGGAGTGAAGAACATTCAGAACGTCAATAAGAGCCTGGAAGCAGCGCATTCGTGGTTTCCCAAGGTTGGGGTTACCGCTGCGGATGTGTTAGCGCTGGCGTAGAGAACGGCACTTGGGCGCGGCAAGATAGCACACATGTGCCGCGCCCACGGCGCTCGGAATCTACTTAAACGCTACCCCAGCCCTTCCGGCTGGGCTCATGTTTGGCGACCGGCCCTCCGGGCCTCTGGGATCAATACCTCAACGTAGCCGGGTTGGGGTAATGCGCAGAACTTCAGGGCTCAACGAGCGAAAGAATCCAGTCTCATTTTCGGGGCCTGGGTTCTTTTTTCTATTCCCACTCGATGGTTCCCGGCGGCTTGGACGTGATGTCGTAAACCACGCGGTTGATGCCGCGGATCTCGTTGACGATGCGGCTGGAGATTTTTTTCAGCAAATCGTAGGGTAGCGGCACCCAGTCGGCGGTCATGCCGTCTTCTGAGTGCACGGCGCGAATGGCGCAGGTGTAGGCGTAAGTGCGTTGATCGCCCATCACGCCGACGCTTTTCACCGGGAGCAGCACGGCAAAGGATTGCCAGATCTGCTGATAGAGCCCGGCGGCCTTGATCTCCCTGACCACGATGTCGTCCGCATCCTGCAGCAACGCCACCCGCTCGGGCGTTACCTCACCCAGGATGCGCACGGCGAGCCCGGGGCCGGGAAAGGGCTGACGCTCCAAAATCTCGGCCGGCATCTCCAGGTCGCGACCGATGCGCCGGACTTCATCCTTGAACAAATCGCGCAACGGCTCGATCAGCTTCAACTTCATGGTGGCCGGCAGGCCACCCACGTTGTGATGGCTCTTGATGGTCTGGGACGGGCCTTTGACGGAAGAGGATTCGATCACGTCCGGGTAGAGCGTGCCCTGCACCAGCCAGGCCACTGCGCTTCCCTGCTGCCCTTCTAAAATGCGCCGGGCCTCATCGTCGAAGACGGCGATGAATTCACTGCCGATGATTTTGCGTTTGGCCTCAGGGTCGGTGACCCCGGCCAGCCGGCCCAGGAAGCGGTCGCTGGCGTCTACGGCCACCAACTGCAGGCCCAGCTTGTCGCGCATGTTGCGCTGTACCTGCTGAAATTCGTTCTTGCGCAGCACGCCGTTGTTGACGAAGACGCAGGTGAGCCGGTGACCGATGGCGCGCTCTACCAACACCGCGGCCACCGAAGAATCCACGCCTCCGGAGAGGGCACAGATGGCGTGGCCATCTCCCACTTGCTCGCGAATCGCTGAGACGGTCGATTGAATGAATTGGGCAGGCGTCCAGTTGGGCTCGGCGTGGCAGATACGGAAGAGGAAGTTGCGCAGCAACTCGGTTCCCCTGGGGGTGTGCCTGACCTCGGGATGAAATTGCACCGCCCAGATGTTGCGCGCTGGATCGGCGATGCCGGCCACGGCATTGGCGGTACGTGCGGTGAGAGTAAATCCGGGGGGTAGCTCCAGGGCCTCATCTCCATGCGACATCCAGACATCGAGCGACTCCGGCAGGCCGGCAAACAAGGGGACTTGGGGACCGGGCACGATCGCCACCTGGGCAGGACCGTACTCGCGCTTTTCCGCGGAGCGCACTTTGCCGCCTAAATGATGGGTAAGAAATTGCAGGCCATAACAGATGCCGAGAATAGGCAGTCCCAGAGTCAGCATCTCCGGGTCCGCAGCCGGGGCATCCGAGTCGTAGACCGAGCAGGGGCCTCCGGAGAGGATCAGCCCGATGGGATGATGCGATCGGATTTCGGCGACGGAAGCGCTGCAGGGGAGGACTACCGAGAAGACATTCTGCTCTCGTATGCGGCGCGCTATGAGTTGCGTGTATTGGCTGCCAAAATCCAGGATGACGATCGAGGAGGTATCCACGTTCTAGTTTTTCAGCCTTTCTGGATCTCAGTCAACAGGATGGTATAGCCGCCAGAACTGGACGAATGCGGCTAACCTCGCTACCTGGAAGAAATCGCTGGCCACCAGATAGAGCAGGGTGACCATCGCCCACCATACGTAGAGCGCCGTTCCCGTCATGTCTGCCTCGAAGGGCAGCGGGATCGCCGAGAAGACCAGGGCGAGCACGATCAGCGCCAGCCGGACGATGCCCAGCACCAGGTTTACTTCGACCAGCTTGGCGGTGAGGGGGCCCTGGCGAAGACTGCGGGCCAAGCTACGGAAGACGCCCGTGCCTTGCAACATCGCGAGCAAGGGGGCAATGGAGAAAATCCAGCTCAGCAATGCCCAGAGAACAAATATGCCCAGCGAGAGGCAAATGACCCATGCACTCCAGGCCACCAGGTTGGGCGCGGCACTGGTCAGGGTTGCATCCGCTGCCCAGCTTATGGCGCGATACCAGCCCACGCAGGCAGCGACCAGGGCCGAGATGCGCAGTAGCTGCAGCAGGACGAGAGTGAACGGAGCCGGGCGCAATGCCGGGTCGAGCCGCCGCAGCAGTGCGCTGCGCCCCAACCCGGATGCAGCCGCCCATGCCACGGCCAACGTTGGTCCCAGCCAGAGTGCGGCATGCAGCAGCGGCGGAGAGAGGGCCGCGGCTGCCACCGTCAGCTGCTGCCCAGCTGCCAGAGGGTCGCTGAGGGAAAGGTTGGAGAAGCTTTCCTGGTTGAGCGAAACACTGGCTGCGATGTGAGCGCCCTGATGATAGAGGATCGCTGCCGCAGGAATGCCGAAGCCCCAGCGCCAGAGCAGTTCCCATCCCAGCAGACTGGGACGCTTCCAGCAGAAGGCGCAGATGTGCACCAGAGACTGTGTTCCGCGCACGGTCGTTTACTTGACCACGATGTTAATCAGCTTGCCCGGCACCACCACCACCTTGACCACCTGCTTACCGGCGATGGCTGCCTGCACTTTGGGTTCCGCCAGCGCGGCCTGCTGCATGTCTTCGCTTCCGGCGTCCGGCAACAGCTTGACCACAGCGCGCAACTTGCCATTGACTTGCACCGGCACTTCGATCTCCTCTTCGCGAGCCAGATCGGGATCAAAGCCCGGCCACGGCTGACGAAGCAGCGAGCCAGTCCCGCCGGTTTCACTCCAAAGCTCGGCCGCGAGATAGGGTGCAAAGGGCGCCAGCAAGAGGATGAGCGCAGGCAAAAGAGTGGCCATCAAGGGCGCGGAAACCTCCGCCGGCATCTCTGCCAGGCCCGCCTCGGCGGCGGTGATTTCGTTGACCAGCTCCATGACCGCCGCAATGCAGGTGTTGAAGTGCCAGCGGCCGGCGAAATCCTGGCTGATCTTACGTATGGTCTGGTGCAGCTTGCGCAATAGCGCCTGGGCCAGAGGGGAAGTGGGTACAACCGGAGCGTGGTTCCGGCAGCCGCGCACTGCTTCCCGGTAGCGCATACCCAGCCGGTAAACCCGGCCGAGGAAGCGGCTGATGCCGGCCACTCCATCCTCCTGCCATTCCAGGTCGCGATCCGGCGGCGCAGCAAACAGCGCGTACATGCGGGTGGCGTCGGCACCGTAGCGGGTGATCATCTCGTCGGGCGAAACTACGTTGCCCTTGGACTTGGACATCTTGGCGCCATTGCGGATGACCATCCCCTGGGTGAAGAGGCGGGTGGCCGGCTCGTCATTGCCAACCAGGCCCATATCGCGCATCACCTTGGTCCAGAAGCGGGAATAGATCAGGTGCAGAATGGCGTGTTCCACGCCGCCGATGTACTGATCGATGGGGAACCAATAGTCGATCTTCTGCCGGCTAAAGGGGGCGGTCGCGTTGTGCGCGTCGGTATAACGGTAGAAGTACCAGGACGAGTCGACGAAGGTGTCCATGGTATCGGTCTCGCGCCGGGCCGGCCCCCCGCACCTGGGACAGGTCGCATTCACAAAGGCGGGAACCCGGCTCAGCGGAGAACCGTCCTGCTGGGTGATCTCGATCTGCTCCGGAAGCAGGACGGGGAGCTGGTCGTCAGGCACGGGCACGATGCCGTCTTTGGGGCAATAGAGCACGGGGATCGGCGCTCCCCAGTAGCGCTGGCGGCTGACACCCCAATCCTTCAGCCGGAAGGTGACGGTGGGCTGGCCAAAGCCATGTTCCTGGGCGAAGGCCGCCATCTTAACCTGCGCCTCCTGGCAACCCAAACCGTTGTACTCGCCGGAGTTCATCAGCAGGCTGTCTTCTTCGGCATAGGGCAATACCGGCTCGTCGGGCTGGCCGGGGGCGGGCGGCTCAAGCGTCCGGCGGGGCAACACGACGATGCGCACTTCGAGGCCGTACTTGCGGGCAAACTCGAAGTCGCGGTCGTCGTGCGCGGGCACAGACATGACGGCGCCGGCCCCGTACTCGAGCAGGATGTAGTTGGCCACCCAGATAGGCAGCCGCTCGCCGTTAAAGGGATTGATGGCATAGCGGCCGGTGAAGACACCGTGCTTTTCAATCGCCGCGGGATCGCCGGCCTCGCGCGCCTTCTTCTGCTCTTCGACCAGGGTCGCTACCTCGGCGGCGAGCCGTTCGTCGGCCTGGGCAAATTGGTTGACCAGGGGGTGCTGGGGCGCAAGCTGCAAGCTGGTGGCGCCGAAGATGGTGTCCAGACGGGTGGTGTATACCGGGATCCGGGTCGCATCTGGAGGGATCGGAGCGCAGGCAAAATCCTCTGCGGCGGCAAGGGTCTCTTTGCCATTGCGGTTCTCCCGCTCAGCCGCGGCCGGATCGAGAACAAACTGGATGGTGGCCCCTTCGCTGCGCCCGATCCAGTTGCGCTGCATGGTGCGCACCTTCTCCGGCCAGCCGGGCAGGTGGTCCAGCCCATCGAGCAGCTCCTGCGCGTAGTTGGTGGTGCGCAGAAACCATTGCTCCAGGTCGCGCTGTTCGACCACCGTGTCTTCGTGCCGCCAGCAACAGCCATCGATCACCTGCTCGTTGGCCAGCACGGTGGCGCATAGCGGGCACCAGTTCACCTTGCTCTGCTTGCGGAACGCCAGTCCCTTCTCCAGCATGCGCAGGAAAAACCACTGCGTCCAACGGTAGTAGTCGGGCAGGCAGGTGGTGATTTCGTTCTGCCAGTCATAACTCAACCCCAGCCGGCACATCTGGCGGCGCATGTGGGCGATGTTTTTGAGCGTCCACTCGCGGGGCGGGGTGTCGTTCTTGAGCGCCGCATTTTCTGCCGGGAGTCCAAAGGCATCCCAACCCATGGGATGGAGCACGTTATAACCCTGCATCCACATGTAGCGAGCCAAGGCATCGCCAATGGCGTAGTTGCGCACGTGGCCCATGTGCAGCTGGCCGGAGGGATAAGGCAGCATTTCCAGCACGTAATACTTGGGGCGGCCGCTGCCTTCGGGCTCGGCGCGATAAAGATCCGGTTGCTCATCCCAGCGCTGCTGCCAGCGCACTTCGATCTCCGCCGGGTCATAGCGAACCTCATGCGCCGCCGCAGAAGGAGGGGAGATGGCGACCGTTTCAGAGCGGGCGCCGGGGTTTTTCTTGGTGTCGGTCGGAGGCATCTTCATTAACGATTGTAACTGGCCATGGTGGATGGATCGCGCGATGAGCGAACGCAACACGCTGAGGTTACGCAGGTCATCGTCGGGCTGGTCGACCGGGGTTTCGGCGATGAAGGCAGAGTGGGCAAAGCGCGGGTCGTTGAGCAGGCGGCGAAAGGGTGCGATGCCGATGGTGCCTTCTCCGATATGCTCATGGCGATCGAGATGGGAGCCGCGCGGAGTCTTGGCATCATTCATGTGCCATACCCGAACGGTCTCAAAGCCCAGCAGTTGTTCAATCTGGCGCGCGGTCGCCTCGTAGCCCTTGGCGCTGACGATATCGTAGCCGGCCACGTGGGTGTGGCAGGTGTCGAGGCAAGCTGCGACCGGGACCACAGGCTTTAGGCGGGCGATGAGCTCGGCTACCTGTTGCAGAGAAGCACCCAGGGAGAACTCGGCGCCGGCGGTGTTCTCGATCAGGAGGGTGAAGGGCGCTTGCGCCCAGGGTAATCCGTCGAGAGCGCGGGCGACGGACTCGACCGCCAGGCGGAGGCCCTCCTCCCGGGTGAGGCCCTTCCAGGAGCCGGGGTGGAGCACCAGATATTCGGCGCTGAGGGCCAGGGCGCGCTCGATCTCTCCGCGCAGGGCTTTGATGGAGTTGGCTCGCACCGGATCCGATTGGCTGCAGAGGTTGATCAGGTAGCTGGCATGGATGACCAGGGGCGAGCAGTTGTAGAGCGAGCGTAGCTCGCGTCATGCGGTCACAGTCCGCGGTAGCGATCATGCTGCCGCGCCACATGCGCGGGCTGGAGGAGAAGATCTGAAAGGTGTTGGCGCCGATGACGTGGGCCCGCTCCGGCGCGCGGCAGAGTCCACCTGCGGTGGGCAGGTGAATGCCCACGCGTCGCGGCGTGGCTGGTGGTGGGCTCACCATTCTGAAGTCGCGCGATATTTGATCACTGCCAAATGGAGTTGAGCGCGTACCTTAAACCCCAGCTTTTCGTACAAGCCAACGGCGGTTACATTTTCCGTTCTCACGTGCAGAAACGGCGTCTCCCCGCGCTTCATGATGCGCGCAATCAAGGCGGTGAGGAGCGCGTTTCCATAGCCTCGTCCACGGTATTGCGGATGGGTGCACACGGCGCTGATTTCAGTGAACCCGGGTAGGCGAAGGCGCTCTCCTGCCATGGCCACCAGAGAGCCGGAATCGTGAATCCCTAGATAGGCTCCGAGTTCTATGGTTCGGGGGAGAAAGGGGCCCGGCTCTGTCAGCTTGGTTAAGGCCAACATCTCAGGGACGTCCGCCTTGGTCAGTTCGCGGAAGATCGGCTTGTCGTCTGTATAGACCGGCGTTTCACAGATCATCTGGTACATCTCTCCGCTCTGGACCATTTCCCAATCGGGCGGCAGCATTGGCTCGGCGTCGAGAGCCAAGGCGGTAACCGCCCCCGGAAGTATTTCCTCCAGCGCGCCGTAAGCTGCGGCTGATTGATCGATCAGGCCTCCAAATGGTGCCACATCGCTGGGGAAGCGCTTGGCGAGGCCGTTGCCCAGGGCCAATGCGCTCTGTGCCGTGGACAGCGCATGCCAGATGGGATTGTCGAGCAAGAGAGTATCCGCCACGGATGGGTTTATATGCTTCATCAATAAGAGGTAGATGAGGAAGCACCTCTCAGGATTCGCGGGTTCGGGGTGGGTACGGGCTTTTGGGAAGGAAATCGTCCCCTCAGCGGACATCTAAAAGCCCACGTTCTTGGTTCTCGATCCCAGGTAAAACCATGGTGGGCCCGGTGGCTGAAAATCTCCTGGCAGTATGGGTAATTAAGCACCGCCGAGGTCCTTCGGCTACGCTCAGGACAGGCTCTTCGACTCCGTGCACAAGCGCTGTGTCACGCGATCAATCTGTGAGGCGCTTCGCTCAGAGGCTGTGACTTTATTGACTTTTAGCGATTTTTGACCCACCTAAGCTCTTTGTTTTCAGTATCGATTTTTTTGTGAAACCAATAAAGTCACAGACTCTCAGGATGACGATTCTGTGGGAGAACTAACGGACCGGAGACCTTTGTGCGGGAGCCGGGGCGCACCGCAGGTCCCTCGGCTCCCCCAGATTTCCTGTCAAAAACCGTAGCTTCGGTCGATTTCATGCGGCTCTCTTTACGGAGAGCCGCATACGTGGCCACTGGTAGAGCCGTGAAGTAGGAAATCCGGGTACGCTCGGGATGACAAGGGGAGGGTGGTGGCTTTTATTAGGGCCGTTAGATCGGATGGACAGAAAAGAAACAGCAGGTCCCTACACTACGCTGCGCTCCGGAGGGGATGACAATTCGTTTAGAACGCGAAGACGTCGCACGAGAAATCAATAAAGTCACAGCCTCTCCGGATGACGATTCTGTGGGAGTTTGAGAATTCTTTCTCCAACCTGTTAAGAAGCTCCAGCTAGGGCGCATCTTCGGCGGGTGGGCTTTTCAGGATCTTTGAGAGCACGTGCAGGTTGCCGTCGACTTTTGGGGCGTCCAATCCCAGGATGCTTGCCAGCAGCGGATAGACGTTCACATTCTCAAAGGGCTCTAGGGTGGAACCGGGACGAATATCGGGGCCCACGGCGATGAAGAGGGCGCGCATGGACTTCATCGCCCGCGGGTCGTAGCCATGTACGCCCGCCTCCGGTGGCTTATCCGTCGCACCAGTCGCAGGGCCATGAGCACGAATGGCATAGGGCCCGTTGGCCACGATGACGGGATCGCCCTCGCGGGGATTGTAGTCGTACTCGAAGGCCGCCGGAATCCGCTTGCGCCGATACACGGTGAAGGCATCACTCTTGATCTTCAATTCCTGGTAGGCCTTCTCCGCCGCGGCCTCGGAATTGGCATAAAGCAGCGATCCGACCGTGGTGAAGTTTGACAGGTCGGTGTACTTGTCCAAGTCGATCCAGGGTCCCTGCTCCTGCTCCATGCCGTGGTCGGAAACCACAAACAGGTCGACCGGCAGCTGCAAGCGGCTAAGCTGCGCCCATAAATCGCCTACCAACTGATCGACGTGCTCGACTGCCGCAGCAGTCTGCGGGCTTTCCGGGCCGTATTGATGCCCGGCATGATCGACGTTGGAGTAGTAAAGCGTGATGAAGTGCGGACGCTGCTCGACCGGCATGCGCAGCCAGGCCACGACCTGCTCGATCCGTTTGGCATCGGGAAAGTGGTCGTCGAACTTGAGGTAGTAGGTGGGCCGGCCGCCATCAATTTCCGCCTCCGAGCCGGGCCAGAAAAAGCACGCGCTGCGCATGCCCTGCTTTTCCGCCAGCACCCATAACGGCGTGCCCCCGTACCAACTGCCGTCGCTGGTGTTGGCCGGATCGCTGTTGGCGTAGCGCTGCTTGCGGATGGGATCATAAAAGTTGTTGGCCACGATCCCGTGGTGTTCCGGATAAAGGCCAGTGACCAGCGTGTAGTGGTTGGGAAAGGTGAACGTGGGATACGCGGGGATCATCCCCTGGCTGGCGATTGCACCCTCTGCACCCAGCGCCAACAGATGCTTGGCGCGATACTTTTTGGCGTAGTCGTAGCGGAAGCCGTCGAGCGAAACCATCACCACGTAGGGCTTGGCTTGCTGGGCGGCTGCATTCGGCCCGTGGTCGACGGTAATTACCGGGTTCTGGGCGGCTAAACCAAGCGACAGAAAGAGGGGTAGCCAAGCCAACAGCCAGAGGCGACGCATATCTACCCGCCCGCCGAGCGCAGCCGCTCAGCGGCCGTTTCGGGAGTTATGTCCCTTTGCGGCATACCCAACATTTCAAACCCAACCATGAATTTGCGCACCGTCGCCGAGCGCAGCAGAGGCGGGTAGAAGTGACCATGAAAATGCCATTCCGGATGCGCCTCCCCATCCGTTGGATGCTGATGAAAGCCCATGGTGTAGGGGAAACTGGTGGCGAACAAACGGTCGTAACGCATGGTCAACTGCTTGAGGATATCCGCCAGCCCGTGTTGCTGGGCGGAGTTGAATGCATCCATGCTCCCCAGATGGGCGCGGCTGAGCAGCAGGGTCTCAAACGGCCACACCGCCCAAAACGGTACCAGCACCACGAATTCCTGATTTTCGCAGACGATGCGCTGGCGCTGCTCCAGTTCGATCTTGAGGGTGTCGCACAGCAGGCAGGAATTGTGCTGCCGGCTATATTCTCGTTGGTTGATCAGCTCGGCCAGGGGTTCGTCGGGAATATGTTCGGTGGCCCAGATTTGGCCATGGGGATGGGGATTGCTCGCGCCCATCATAGCGCCGCGGTTTTCGAAGATCTGCACGTGACGGATCTCCGGGCGCGCGCCCAACTCGACAAACTCCGCTGTCCAGGCTTCCACCACGCGGACGATGTCGGCCACGTCCATGCCTGCCAGAGTGAGACTATGGTCGGGATGGAAGCACACGACGCGGCAGACACCGCGCTCACTCTCCGCCCGCAGCAACCCATTGCCAGTCTCCGCCACCACCGCGGGTGAGTCCGGCAGCAGCGCCGCGTAGTCGTTCACAAAAGCAAAGATGCCGGTGTATTGCGGGTTATGCTGGCCGCCGGCGCGCACGTTGCCGGGGCAAAGATAGCAGTCCGGGTCGTAATGCAGGGGAGGCTTGGTGTCCGTCCGGCTGACCTCGCCCTGCCAGGGGCGCTGCGTGCGGTGCGGGGAAACCAGCACCCAGCGGCCGCGCAGAGGATCGAAGCGGCGATGGGGAAACTGCATGTTCTGGTCGTTCATGCTTCCTCGACGGAGCCCGTTACTTGCTGCGCTGCCCGGTAACGCCCTTACCCTCTTCCACGGTGAAAATCTTGTCTACTCCGGGCAGGTTCACCTTTTCCGTAACACCGCCCGGCCAGTGAATCTCCACCGCGTCGACTTTGTCGCTGTCGCCCAGGCCAAAGTGTACGCGGGGATCGTTGGAGGAAACAAAGCTGCCCCCACTGAGCACGTCGCCTCGTTGCCGCAGGCCGCCGGCGGTAAGGTAGACCGCCGCACCCACCGCATCTCTCGGACCCTTCACTCCGCCCACCAAGCTTAGCTCTACCCAGTGGTGATGGTCGGGGTTGACGTTGCGCAAGAGCGTGGGCGTGCTGTCCATGTTATTGATCACCACGTCGATGCGGCCGTCGTTGAAGAGATCGCCAAAGGCCGCACCACGCGCGGGGATGACCAGGGCCAGTCCGGAGCCCTCGACTGCCGGCATCAACTCAAACTTCTTGCCCTTCTGGTTGTGGAACAACAGCGGCCGCTCGGCGTACGTTGTGCCCCAGTTGTTCTTGTCTACCAGCGGGTAGACATGGCCATTGGCGATAAACAAGTCTTTCCAGCCGTCGTTGTCGTAATCGATGAACTCGGTAGCCCAGCCCAGGAAGGGCACGGTCGGCTCGGCCACCCCGGCGGCGTAGCTGTCGTCGGTAAAGTTGGCATCGCCGTCGTTGCGGTAGAGCACATCGTAGTCGTCGGAAAAGGTGGTGTTGAAAAGCCCCAGCCGGCCGTTGTTCTGATAATCGCCGACCGCCACCCCCATGGACGCGGTCTCGCGGCCATTCTCGTTGAGGGCATATCCCGAGGCATAGCTGTCGTCTTCGAAGGTGCCGTTGCCTTTGTTGATGTACAGGTAGTTGGGGGTGGAGTCGTCGGCCACCAGCAGATCCACTTTGCCGTCGTTGTTCAGGTCCGCGAAGACAGAGGTGAAACCGTAGTAGCCATTGGGATCGCTTACCCCGGCTTTTTGGCTGACGTCGGTGAAGGTGCCGTCGCCGTTGTTATGGAAGAGATGGTCGTGTTCTCCCTTCAGCCCCCGCGGACCGCACATCACGCTGACCCCACGGAACTGGCAGAAGTTCGTGGCCACCGTGTTCCCATCCAGCGTAGGCGGCTTGTCCTGATCGTAGTGCACATAGCCGGAGACGAATAGATCGAGCCTTCCGTCGCCGTCATAGTCACCAAAGGTCGGGCCGCTCGACCAGCCGCCCAGTTGTACCCCTGCCTTCTCTCCCATGTCGGTGAAGGTGCCATCGTGGTTGTTGTGATAGAGACGGTTCTTGCCGAAGTTGGCGACGAATAGATCCGGCCAGCCATCGTTGTCGTAGTCGCCTACGGCTACTCCAAAGCCCCAGCGGTCATTGGTCACGCCGGCCTTGGCCGCCACGTCGGTGAAGGTGCCGTCATGGTTGTTGTGGAAGAGGGCCGCATGGGGCGAAACGGCCTTGCCCGATAGCGCGTCATAGGTCGAGCCGTTGACCATGTAGATGTCGAGCCATCCGTCCTTGTCGTAGTCGAGCAGCGCCACGCCCGACCCCGGCGCCTCCAGGATGAACTGCTTCTGCGGAGTCCCCATGGTGTGATGCCACACTGTCAGCCCGCCTTGGCGGCGATATCCTCAAAGATCACGGGACCGGTCTTCACAAAGCCGCCGGCGGTAATGGGCCGCTGCTCGGAGTCGAGTACCGGCGCATGGGTTCCCCCAGTGGTTACGCCCATGGCCTGCGGTTGCGCGTCTTGCGGGGCCGGAGACGGGGGAGTGCTCTGGGCATACCCTGGGGCAACCAGCAGCAGCAGCACAACGAGACTACGACAGAACAAGCGGGTCACTCCTTTTCGCGTCAGGCCAAAGCATAAAGGATTTGCCGGTCTCCGTGATTTTTGCGGCCGCAGTAGGCGTGGCATGGTCGAAGCTTATAGTGGCATTGACCTTGACCCAGCAAGGATGGAGATCTGCTTGTGGACCTATCGGCGCGCATGAAGACCCGCGGCCTGCTCCGGGACACGACTCACCTCTCCATCGGGCAGGGTTTCCGGCTGGTCATTCAGGCTGCCTATTTCGTTCTCGTCGCCCGGGCGCTGGGCCCGGATGCCTATGGCGGGTTCGTGACCGTGGTGGCCATGGCCGCTCTTCTCGGACCCTTTTCCGGCTTGGGCACACCGAACCTCTTTATCAAGAATGTGCGCTCCGGCAAGCGGGTGGCGGCCATTTGCTGGGGCAATGGAATCCTGCTTACCGTCATCTCCGGCGCCATGCTCGCAGCGGTCGCGGTGGGGCTCAGCTTGCTCCTGCGCCTGAAGACAGCGCCTTTTGCCGTCCTGCTGGTTTGTCTTGCAGATATGGTGCTGATGAAAGTGACCGAATTGGCCGCATTCGGCTTTACTGCCTCGGACCGGATGAAGCAAACGTCCATTCAAAACGTCGTCGTCAGCCTGTTGCGGCTGGCCGGCATCGCGGGCCTGATGGCGACGGTGCACCGGGTGACGCTCGATCGCTGGGTAATGGTCTATCTGCTCACTACCCTGCTGGGAACGATCTATGCCATCGCCAGGGGTTCGCAGTTGTGGGGATGGCCAGAGACAGATCTGACGGCGTTGCGGGAAGACGCCGCGGAAGGGGTGTTTTTCAGCATCGCCGGTTCAGCCACGACGGTCTATAACGACATTGACAAGATCATGCTGAGCAAGTTGGCGGACCTTGCTTCCACTGGCGTATACGCCGCCGCCTATCGGGTGATCGACGTAAGCATGACCCCCATCCGCTCATTGGCTGCGGCCGCATACCCGCGCTTCTTTCGCAAGGGGATGGATGGCATCGGCGCAACCTATGCTTACGCGCTGGCCCTGATGGCGAAAGCCGCCGTCTACGGTTCCGCGGCCTCTGCCGGACTATGGTTGCTGGCGCCGATCTTACCCCACATTCTGGGAGCCAAGTACGATGCTGTGGTTCCGGCAGTCCGCTGGCTGGCGCTGATTCCCTTCCTGCGCTGCCTGCACTCCTTCCTGGCGGATGCGCTTTCGGGCGCCGGACTGCAACGCACGCGCATGGGGATCCAGGTACTGGCGGCGGTGATCAACATTGCGCTCAACCTGGTGATCCTGCCGCGCTATTCGTGGCGGGGAGCCGCGTGGACGAGTCTGGGCTGCGATGGATTGCTGGTAGCGATGTTCTGGTTCGCTGCCCTTTACTACCGCCGGCGCGCTCCGTTGACTCCTTACGTTCGCTAAGCCTGGAGACGTGACCGAGGGATAGACAGACTGCAGATCCCCCGGCTGCGCTTCTGCGTGACGCCGGTAACCTACTTAAATACTGGGCGTAAGGAAGAATGCTCAGGAGAAGTATGGCTAATCGTTTAGCTCCGCTGTACACTCGGGCGGAAGCGACCCAAAAAAGTGCAATTACAGTACGATTTCCGGTTTTCCACGCCGGTACTGGCGGTGCGCATTCGTTCTATTTCAGGCGCTTGCCGTAAGATCACTCCAGTCACAAGCGCCTGACTCTATTTGCCTGCCGAATCCCCTGAAAGGGGCAGGAATTCTTGGTGTGACCATGGATTACGCGGTGCTATATTCCCGATGACCACAAACACAAACAGCATGGCGCAGCCGTCTCTTATCTCCGGGAGCAACAAAGCACACTCCAGCGGTAACAGTCGACGGTTGGATGTCGCCGCTGAGCGGCACCGATGTGGGCGCCGCGTCCCGGTTTGATGACAGCGCGAGAGTCTCTCACCTGGTGATCGGCAACCGGGAACTGCACTCCTACGTGGCCGAGATTCGCGAGCTCCGCCGGCGTTGTGGGCAGGAAGATGATCTGACCACCGAACCGGAATACTTCATCGCCGCAAATACCCTGGCAAATAGAAGATGTGCGGCGGTGCTGATTCGCCGGGAGAAGGAACTCGAAGCCTGTGTCCTGTTTTATGAGCACACCAGGCTGGGCGTTGGGTTGGGGCTTTTCCGCGGCGGGGATTACATGGGGGAAAGTCTGGTGGCGGGCCCTGAATCATACCGCGTGCACTATGTGCATCTGGCCACCGAGGTACTGCTGAAAGAGCGGCGTATTCACGGCGTGAGCCTCAGCGTCAAAGCTTCTCTCGATGCATGCCTGGAGATCATGGGACCGGCGAGCAACTTTCGCCGCTTCAGCGGAACTATGGTTCAGCACAAGCTGCCCCTGGAAAGCACTTACGAAGGCATGCTGGCACGGCTGGGACCACGCACCCGGCGTAGCCTTGCGGGCAAGCGCCAGCAGCTGGAAAAAAGCACGAAGGTCCAATTTTTACCTGCGCTGGATCCGGATCAGGCGATGGAAGTGATGTTGGCGCTGGAAGCTAAGTCGATGCCGCAGCGTGCAACCAAGTTCCTTCACGCCCGCTATCGCTTGCTGCGGGCCAACTCTGAATTTTTTTCCATGGGCCTGCGCTTGCCGGATGGGCCGTGGTTGAGCCTGCTGACCGGCTGGCGCCGCAAAGGCGTGACCTATGTCGACCTGCAGATGAACGACATGAACTACAAGAAGGAATCCCTTTCCGCCGTGATGCGAGCCTTCATGCTGGAGCATGAGATTGGACACAAGCAGGAGCTGATCAACTTTGTTGGCGGGTCTTCTTTGTTGCTCAGAAGATACTGCGAGCCGATCGAGCCGTGCACAGAAATTTTTGTCTGGAAGCAGTGCCTGCGCGCACGATTCTTCGAGATGGCCGCCACGCGCGTTGCATCGGGAAGCGTCTACGAACGCTTGAAACCCGGGGACGGTTCCCAGCTTCCTGTGGAACCGGTGGACTAAGCATTTTCATTGCTTGGCTGGAATCAACAGCTCTGTTCCCGACGCAAGCTTGTAGGTTTCGGAGAAGTTGCGCTGATTGATTCCCAGACTTAGCCGCCCCCGCGAATCGATATAAAACAAAGGGGCGCCCACCGGGACATCGCTGAACGTCTTTACAAACGGAAAGTGGTAATCCTTGCCGCCCAGCGTAACCGGTATGGAGTCGCCGAGCGTATAGCCTAGCTTGGCAAAGGTTTCGGCGGGCACGTTCAGCACCAGGTTTCCGAACGGTCCATCGACTCCCAGCACCTTGCCATGCAAACCGGCGGCGTCAATGTTGGCGGAGTGAATTTCCAACCGCACCAGCTTAGCTACGTCGAGGGAAGGACCCGCTGTGGTCCAATCGTCACCCCGTGCCAGGTGCGCACCCGCAGGAGAGAATATGTCCCGGCCGTGAAAGGTCGAAGATAACGCGGCGCCAATCATCCATGCGGGATTGGTAATTTCCCGCGCTGCCACAATGCCGTCGCGATCCGCAACCAGGGTGAGCAAGCCATTGTCCGGCAGGACAAAAAACTGGCCCACCCGGGACTGCGCAATGATTGCCTTGCGCTTGCTGCCGACGGTCGGATCGACCACCACCACAAAGACAGCATTCCTGGCGAAGTAAGGCGCCGAACCGGCGAGAAAACGTGCTCCCTCCGCGATATCGAAGGGCGTCACCTGGTGGGTGATATCGATAATGTTTACCCCGGGAGCAACGCCTTCCATGACCGCCTTGCAGATGCCCACCGCGTCATCTTTGACGTCAAAGTCGGTCATGAAGCCGATGGTGCGCAAGGGAGCCTGAGCGATCGCGGCCGGCAGGGCCGCGATCATCAGGAGCGCGAGGAGAAGGGCAGAGCGAAACAGCGGAGACGTACGAGGCAAACGCTAGCGTCCTCACAGGCAAATCGAAAAGCAACCACTAGTGTAAAGGCAGTTTACTTACCTGGCTTCTTTTCGACGTGACCTCCAAATTCAAAGCGCATGGCGGAGAGGAGTTTATCGGCGAAATCGGCTTCACCGCGCGAGCTGAAGCGTTCGTAGAGCGCTGCAGTGAGCACCGGCGCGGGCACGCCTTCGTCAATGGCCGCCTTGATGGTCCAACGACCCTCGCCGGAGTCGGAGACGTGGCCGGCGAACTCCGATAAGGCAGGGCTCTTGGTCAAAGCGGCCGCAGTGAGGTCCAGCAACCAGGAGGAGATGACGCTGCCCCGCCGCCATACCTCCGCCACATCCGACAGGTTGAAGTCAAATTGGTAGTCCTGGGGATCGCGTAGCGGCGTGGTTTCGGCATCGATTTCCCCGGTCTTCTTGCCAACATTGGCGTGGTGCAGGATATTGAGCCCCTCGGCATAGGCCGCCATGATGCCGTACTCCATGCCGTTGTGCACCATCTTGACAAAGTGGCCGGCGCCGCTGGGCCCGCAATGGAGGTATCCCTCTTCCGCCGTGCCGCCTATCTTTTCCCGTCCGACAGTGCGGGGAATATCCCCAACGCCAGGGGCAATGGTTTTGAAAATCGGTTCCAGGTGCTCGACCGCAGCAGTGGGACCGCCGATCATCAGGCAGTAGCCTCGTTCGAGTCCCCAGACACCGCCGCTGGTGCCGACGTCGACATATCGGATTCCCTTCGGCGCAAGCTGTCCGCTGCGACGGATGTCGTCGATGTAATACGAATTGCCGCCATCGATCAAAATGTCGCCCGACTCCAGGTGGGGCGCAATCTCGGCAATGGTTTGGTCCACCACCGCGGCGGGAATCATCAGCCAGATGGCGCGCGGCTTGGAGAGCTTGGCTACCATGTCCGCGAGCGAAGAGGCACCCACGGCTTTTTGCTTTTCCAGATCCTGAACCACCTGCGCCGACCGGTCGTACACCACGGCGGTGTGACCGTTGTTCAGCAAGCGCTTGACCATGTTGGAGCCCATTCTGCCCAGACCCACCATTCCTAATTGCATCGAATCGCTCCTCTTTCGTTATATGTTCTTCGTCAATTACGCACGCTTACTTGAGCTTGCGGTAGCGGCGGATAAGGTTGTTGGTGGAAGCATCGTGCTTCAGACCTGCATCATCCGGGGCTTCAATCTCGGCAATGATGTGTTGGGCCAGCACCTTGCCCAACTCGACGCCCCATTGATCGAAGGAGTCGATTTGCCAGATGGTGCCCTGCGTGAATACTGAGTGCTCATAGAGCGCAACCAGCTTGCCCAGCGTTTCTGGTGTGAGCTTATCCGCCAGGATGACGTTCGACGGGCGGTTGCCCTCAAACACGCGATGCGGAACCAGCCAATCCGGTGTTCCTTCGGCCTTTACCTGCTCCGGTGTTTTTCCGAAAGCCAGAGCCTCGGCTTGGGCAAAGACGTTGGCCAGCAGCATGTCATGGTGCCGTCCAAGGGGATTGAGGGTCTTCTCAAAACCGATGAAGTCACAGGGAATCAGCCTGGTTCCCTGGTGGATCAATTGGTAGAACGAGTGCTGCCCGTTGGTGCCTGGCTCGCCCCAGTAAATGGGGCCGGTGTCGTAGTCGACGCGCTCGCCTTCGAGGGTGACGTGTTTCCCGTTGCTTTCCATGGTGAGCTGCTGCAGGTAGGCGGGAAAGCGCTTTAGATATTGCTCATACGGCAATACTGCCACGGTCTGCGCGCCAAAGAAGTCGTTGTACCAGACGCTGAGCAGCCCCAGGATTACGGGCAGATTGCTCTCGAAGGGAGCGGTTCGAAAATGCTCGTCCATCTGGTGGAAGCCGTCGAGCAGGGCGCGAAAATTTGCCGGGCCGATGGCCAGCATGGTGGAGAGGCCGATGGCGGAATCCATGGAGTAGCGGCCACCGACCCAATCCCAGAAGCCGAACATATTGGCGGTGTCGATGCCGAATTTCTTGACCTCAGCGCCATTGGTAGAGACGGCAACAAAATGCTTGGCGACCGCAGCCTCGTCCTTCAGACCCGCCAGCGCCCAATCGCGCGCCGAGTGCGCATTGGTCATGGTCTCCAGCGTAGTGAAGGTCTTGGAGGAGATGATGAACAGGGTCTCCGCTGGATCGAGATCGACCACCGCTTCAGCGAAGTCTGTACCGTCTACATTCGAGACAAAGCGAAAGACCATCGATCGGTCGCTGTAGTACTTGAGGGCCTCATAGGCCATCACCGGGCCGAGGTCTGAGCCTCCGATACCGATATTGATCACGTTGCGAATGCGCTTGCCGGTGTGGCCTTTCCAGTCGCCCTTGCGCACGCGGTCGGAGAAGGCGGCCATTTTATCCAGCACAGCATGGACTTCTGGGACTACATCCTGGCCATCGACAAAGATGGCCTCCCCTTTGGGCGCGCGCAGGGCGACGTGCAGCACCGCCCGCTTCTCGGTGATGTTGATCTTGTCCCCACGAAACATGGCGTCGATGCGCTCCCGCAGGCCGGATTCCTGGGCCAGCTGGAGGAGGAGGTTGCGCGTCTCCTGGGTGATGCGGTTCTTCGAATAATCGAGAAAAAGACCGGCCGCCTCGATGGAAAAGCGTGCCGCACGTCCAGGATCGTCGGAAAACAGCGAGCGCAAAGGAACATTGCGAACTTGTTCGTAATGGGTCTCGAGCGCCTTCCAGGCTGCTCGTTGCGTGAGAGACTGCACTTTCACCGCAGTTGCCATGGCATTGCTCCTCTTCTCTGATGTAACTCAGCAGGTTTGATGCCCCACCAGCACTTTGGATCTTCTCCTCCAGAAATTCTCTCAGACTTGGGCTGGCCCTGGAGGCGAGGTTGGGCCGGGCGATTAAAATCGGGAGAATATTGGGTGGGGAGGGTGTCCGCGCCCCTCCCAGAACCCAATTGGACGGGTGCATCATCTCCCCGGACTTCGTGCCGGTCCAGTTCCTTTGGGTTCAGCTTTGAGAGGGACTTTGCCGGGATTCCCTGTGGCGTTAGGGCGCCAGGGCAGCCAAGGAGTCCTTGATCGTGGGCGTTTCCCCGGCGGCAATGGCGTGACGGCGGAGGCTGTGGAATTTTGAAAGGACACCATTCGCTTTGGCCAGGGCCTCGATCCGCCGCGTGTAGGCCTCGAGTTTGTCTCCGGGAATCGCAAAAACGGCCACGTCGTCGGTGAGCACGTCCAGATAGGCTCGCGCCCCGCAGCAGCCCAAACTTAACGCCGCCCGTCCGGTGTTCATGACCTGGGGAACGATCGCGCAGGCCGGCCGCCCCATGGCTGGGGCATTCTGGTTTTCCACCTGCTGTGTTGCTTCCGAAAGGATGAGGGTTTGATTAGCGTTTACGAACAGGAGCACTACGTCCGGTGGCAGCGGAGAATCTGCCAAAGGCGCATACACGACATATCCGGGCTGCGACGCCAGAACCGGAATTAATGCCAGATCTTCCTGTCTTACATAGTCGAGGTCGCCGAACACCTTGAGAGCATCCATCAAGTCAGTCTGCTGAGCCGGAGAGGTTTGAAGATTGTGCGTATAGACACCAATGGCACAGAGGCTGTGGTCTGAGGCGGAAGTCGCAAATGCGGTGGCCGCGCCGTCTTCCCAGAACCTGCATCCTGCAGGAACACGCCCCGTGTGGCTTTTCACGCCGGCAGGCAAAGAATCTGCGAAGGAAATCGCTACCGGTGGCTGCCGAAGATCCAACGATGTGGCAAGAGTGGCGGCCGATTTTGGGTAATTTCTTTCCTGGGACATATCTCAGCCTTTCGGTTCAAGTTGCACGGTAAAGCCCAGATCGGCGATGAAGGCGATGATGGCTTGCTCGTTTATCTGCTGGGGATCGAAGCCGACGGTCACTTTGCCTTCCGGGTAGGTCGACTTGCTCGAAGTAATCCCCTTTTGTTGCCCAAGCATGGTATCGAGACCGGTGGCACAGGTGATGCAACTGAATCCCTTAACGAAATAGATCACGGTCTTGCTCGATCCCGCTGACATGCCTTCGAGTGGAGCCAGAGTGCCAACACTCGCCATGGTCACTAATTGAAGAAACCGTCTGCGAAACATTTTCATTACCTCCTTACCGGGCAGTGGCTGTGCCAGGTTCATATCTCCAGGGTGTCTGGATACTGGCTTGGTCAGAGAAGCGCGTGTCGGTGTAGTCACTGAACTCGATCTTTTTATTCAAGACTCCGGTTTCTATCATCAAATCGCGCACCATATCGAAGTCCGCTTTGCGCGGGGCAAGCGGGCTATAGGTGACGCGGTCCATGGGCTTGGTTAGGGCCCATCGGAGCAAGGCGGGTTTTTGGTTGTAGTAAAAACGGCCAACGAAATCGGCGGCGTCCTCACGGTGAGGCTTGCTGGTATCCAGCCAGAGCCCCGAACGGGCGATGCCGTCCACCAGGGTCTGGACAACCTCTGGACGCTTATCGATCAGGTCCTGGCGCACGACGAGAATGCACGACATGTAGTCCGGCCAATATTCGCGGGCCTGAAAGAGGACTCGTCCAAAGCCGCCAATTTCTGCTTGCGAGGGAAAGGGCTCCCCCATCACGAAGGCGTCGATGGCATGGGCCGCGAGCGCGCTCGAAACATCGGGCGGCGCCATCTCGACCATTTTGATCTCGGCGGGCTTGATTCCCCACACCTTCATCGCGCGAAACAGGAGCAGGCGCTCATCGGAAAAGCGGCTGGGAATGGCGATGGTGCGGCCGCGCATATCGGCAAAGGTCTTGATGGGGCCGTCCTTGCGCACGACGACCGCGCTGCCGTAACGGTGCCCCAGGTATACGACCTTGATAGGAACTCCCTGGGAAACAAGAGCAATCGCCAAAGGTGCAACCACGAAGGCGGCCTGCACCCGGTTCGAGATCAGCGCTTCCTTCATCTCCGGAAAGCCCTGAAACATTTTGGGGAGAAACATCTCGCCGGACAAAGAGTACTTGGAGATGTAGTCCGTTACCGGGCAAGTGAGCTGGCAGGTGACGGGGAGGTAGGCTACGGTGATTTTTCGTTGCGCAAGTGGCCGATAGTCATTCAGCACAGCGGCCCAATTCACATTCAGCCAGGCGTGCAGGCCGGTGATAAGGACCAGCCACCCGACCACCCACAACGCGACCTTGCTTTTAAGAGTCATCGCGAAATCCCCATCGAACGGATCTGATTTTCTCCAACCGCCGGAAGCAGGTATCGAGGATCAGGCCTATCAGGCCAATCAGCAACATGGCTGCAACCACCAGGTCGTAACGCTTGCCCGAGTTGCGTGAATCGATGACAAGGTAGCCAAGACCGGAATCAACAGCGATCATCTCCGCTGCCACCACCACCAGCCAGGCGATGCCGAGGGCGATACGCAAACCGACAATGATTTTTGGCAGCGCGGCCGGAAAGACAACCTGGGTAAGCAGACGAGCCGGGCTGAGGCCGAAGTTGCGCCCGGCGAGGCGGAAGACAGAGGGCACATTGGATACGCCGTCGACGCAGGCAACGATGATGGGGAAAAGCGCTCCCAGAAAGATAAGCGAAGTGGCTGCGTGGTCGCCCACACCGAGCAGGATGATGGCGACAGGAATCCAGGCGATGGGACTGATGGGGCGAAGAATCTGCAGCACCGGGTTCACCACCTGGTTGGCCGCCGGATACCATCCCAACGTCAATCCCAGCGGAATACCGATGACGGCAGCGGCGCCGAAGCCGATCGCTACGCGGCGCAGGGAATCGATAATGTCACGCCACAACACTTGCTTCCGAATCAGCTCGGCGATTCCCTTTTTCACATCGAGGGGCGAGGGAAAGACCCTGGTCGCCGTCCAGACGACGGAGTAGTGCCACAGCGCGAGAAGGAGCGCGCAGGCCAGCACCGGCCAGAAGAATCTTTCCCATCTCCTCGGTTCTGCGAGCGAATTCATATTCTGTGGGCCAAACCGATCTGTTGAAAGATACCGTCGCGAAGTTCCAGGTAGCGCGCCGAGCTGATGTCCCGTGGATGCGGTATATCGATGGTTACAATCTGCTGGATGGTGGCCGGGCGGGCACTCATCACCACCACCCGGTCGGCAAGCTGGACCGCTTCATCGATATCGTGAGTCACAAAGATAATCGTCTTGCGCTCCGCCTCCCAGATGCGCAGCAGCTCGCTGCGCATGATGAGCCGGGTGATGGAGTCGAGCGCGCCGAAGGGTTCATCGAGAAAGAGCATGTCCGGATTGACGGCCAAAGCGCGCGCCACTTCGAGCCTCTGCTTCATGCCCCCGGAAAGCGCGGCTGGATAGGCTTTCTCGAAGCCCTCCAGCCCAACCATCTTGACGTAGTGGGCGACACGCTGCTGCCGCTCTGAGCGGCCAAGGTGGAAGAGACCGAAGGCGATATTTCCCTCGACGGTGAGCCAGGGAAAAACGCCACGCTCCTGAAAGACGAAGATGCGGCGAGGGTCTGGCCCTTGCACTACCTGCCCATCGATCTTTATCGCCCCGCTGGTGGGAGAGAGAAAACCGGCCATGGTACTTAGCAGTGTCGACTTGCCGCAGCCGGAAGGTCCGAGCAGGCAAACAAACTCGCCCTCGATGACATCAAGGTTGATGTCATTGAGCACAGGCGTGGTTTCCCCGTCGCGGGTAAACACGGTGTGGATATGGTCCGCCTGTAACTTCAACTTTCCCAACTAATCCTCCGAGTAACTCCAGCGAAGTGACTTCACACGTTCCAGAGATCGCATTCCCATATCCAACAGCAAGCCAATCAGGCCGATAATGACCATTCCGGCGACCACGAGGTCATAGCGATTGCCGGCGTTTCGAGCATCGACGATGAGAAAGCCTAGCCCGGAGTTGACAGCGATCATCTCCGCCGCGACCACCACCAGCCAGGCAACTCCCAGGGTAATGCGCATGCCGACGAGCAGCTGGGGAATCACCGCAGGAAAGAGGACCCGAGAGACTAAGGCAGCCTGGCTAAGACCGAAGTTGCGGCCGGCATTGAGATATACCGCCGGGATGCCGCGCACCGCGTTGATAGAAGTCAGGAGCAACGGAAAGAAGCAACCCAGAAAGATGAGGAAGATGGCGGAGAGGTCGCCCACACCGAACCAGAGAATCGCCATGGGAATCCACGCTAGAGGAGAGATAGGGCGAAGGATCTGAACCAGTGGATTGAACGCCATCTCTAACCTGCGGTTCCAGCCGATGATGAGTCCCAAGGGGACAGCTAGAACGACGCCCAGCAGGAAACCCCAGGTGACGCGGAAGAGCGAAGCCACGACATACTTCAACAACAGCCCGTGCTGCAGGAGATCGCCAATTCCTTCGACGACCCCCCAAGGCGTTGGCAAAATATGAATGGGGCTCCGGGTAACGGCAAGTTGCCAGAGGACCAGCAGGACTGCGATGAGCGCGATCGGGCGAAGACGAACAATCAAGCCTTTCGACCTCTTTCTTTCCTGTTTTGAATCCAGTCCTGATATTGGCAATCGGATTTTAGCGCCATTACCCAGAGGCTACCTCAACCAAAAGGTTGAGGTGGGCGCCCACCTGAATCTGACTGACTACGAACTCGCATATTCCGCAGCATGCCGGCGCGTGTACAATTCGGCGGAAGGATCGAAGTCATTCAGCAGACAGGCATGCACGAGCAAGAGAATCCTGTAGCCGGGAGTGACGTCACCGTCATTGGCGGTGGCTTGGCGGGGATGGCTGCCTGTATTCATCTGACGAGGGCGGGACTGCGGGTCCTGTGTGTCAACGCCGGTGGAATCGAAAACGACGCGGTTGGCGAATCGCTGGACTGGTCCGCACCTGGCTTGTTAGCAGAGCTGGGCCTGACGATGAATCGGCTGATCGAGGAAAGGATTGCCACTTACAAGCGCCACGTCACCTTGAAACTAGGAGACGGGTGCGATCAAAGTTATATTCCGGGGGAGTGGTTAGGACGGCCGCCTTTCAACGTAGAACTGCGCACCTTGCATGTTGATCGCATCCAACTCAATCAGCTGTTGCGAAAAATAGCTCTCAGCTACGGCGTCTCATTTCTTGAGGATCGAGTGGTCGCGGTGGAGACCAACGGGAAGCGGGTGGTAGCGGTTAGTACACAGCTTGGCAAGACAATCTCTTCGCCCTGGTATATCGATGCTTCCGGCTGTGCTTCAAGCTTGTTTGCCCGGGCTTTCCATCTGCCGGCGTACGAGGTAGGTCTGCGGAAAGTAGCCATCTGGGGTTATTTCCCGGTTACCACGCCGGTGGAAGGAACGACGCTCTATGCGGACGGAGTGAAGCCACGCTACATGGAATGGGTTTGGGAAATACCTATCAACCCCAATACCATCAGCGTGGGATATGTTGCCACCGGGGAAACGATCAAGACCGGGCGACAGCAGGGGCAAACCGTGGAAGATATCTTGAGAGAGAAGCTAGGCCGGTTCCCCCGCTTTGAAGGTCTCTTGCAGGCTGTGCCGGCCGTTGCCCCATCGGTCACATCGTTCATTTGCCGCATGCATGGCCGGGTCGCCGGACCGAACTGGCTTATCGCTGGAGAGGCTGCAGCCATGGTGGATCCGATGACCGCGAACGGAGTGACGGCTGCACTGCGACATGCCACGGAAGCATCTGACCTGCTGATTGAGTCTCGTCACCGGCAGAGAATCCCATGGATGGGAGCAGCCATGTACAGCCGGAGGATTCTCGATGCTGGCGATGTTCTTCAATTATGGGATTGAGCGAGTGATTTACGAGTCGCCGATAAGGAACCGCATCGGCATCTTGAGAGCGGGCGATGTGTATACAGTCCCCGCGTGGAGCCTCAATTCAATCTATTCGCGGTTCCGGCCGCGCGGGGTCTTGAAGACACTCCTGTATTGCTCGTTGCTGAATCTCTCGCGCCTGGGAACGTTCCTGTTTTACAGTTTTTGCAAATGGCAGCAACCCTCTCGCCAAGCCGCAGCCTAGACGACAGTCTTTAAAAAACGAACCTGGTGGTAAAGGCGAGCTCGTGGTTATAGGTGTGGAACTGAGAGGTCGCAATCTGCATGCCCCCGCCAAACGCGACACCGATGCGGCTTTGCGCGTCGCTGGGACGGAGCTTGAATTTGCTGAAGACAATACCAGGGGTTATGAAGTTTTGCATCTTCCCATTATTTTTTCCGCCGAAGAAATAAGTGGCATTAGCCTCCAACTCCGGCCACACATACTTGGATAGGTGATACTGCGCTGTGGTGTTCCACCCGATGGAACGGCCCAGTTTGCTGGTTTCCTCGGTCGGCAAGGTTCCGCCGAGGCAGGAAATAACATTAAATTTGTCAAAACCCTTTCCGGCGAGAAGCGTGGGCGTGATCGAGGAATCGGGGCTGCCGTTGGTATGACTGCCGGTCGGTAAAGTCGCACCAAGCTGTGCGCTCAACATATAGTTTCCGCCCTCTTCATTCCTGGAGAGAATACGGTACTTGTACAGGAATCCGACATCCCCGAAGCCGTCCTTGACCTTAGGCGTGTTGTGCTGAAAATAGGGTGGGTAGTAGAAATCGAATTCGCTGTTGAGTCCGGGGACAAGGTTGAGCCCTCGACTTGCTCCATAATTCCAGGTTGAGGTAAGGGTTGGAGTAATCTGACGCGTAAAGTCCGCGCGAAAGACCTGGATCAGCATGGGATAGGGCGAAATGAGCGGCGGCGGCCACGACGGCTGTTTGGCCTGGGTCGTGCTGGTGCGCGCTTCCCACTTCTCAAAGAAGTTGTCCTGGGAAAGTAAGGGGTTGGTCGCGGCCGCAAGAAGAACAAGCAGGGTGGAGATATTTCGTTTCATATTATCTGCGTAAGGGTGCTTGAATAGTCCGGGGCAGTCAACCACCCAGCGGATGAGGCGCATATCAACCTTTTGGCGGAGAAGGAGCAGGCCGGTGGATTTGCGCTATTCTGGCAACAACGAGGAAACGATGCAGCAGCAGTATATTGAGCGCGTAGTTGATCTCACGGAGCCGGAGGCGAACCAGATCTATCGCCTCTCGGTCGAAGAAGCAAGAGAGATAGTACTGAACGGATCTGCGGAAGAAGTGGGCCGCATCGCCGGCTCGTTTGCGCTGGTCGCACGCGCAGGCAAGACCGTTAAGCTGGCGCGTTCGCTGGACCGACCCCTGCGCTACTTTCTGGCCAAGCGCCAGGAGGGTCCGGTGCTGATTGTCGCGGCGCGCATCGATACGATTTACAACTGGCTTAAGGCGGAGGGACTCTGAGGGCCAGTTCCACCCCAGCTATACGAGGATGGTTCCCGCGCATCACGTGGTTGCACTGCAGCTTATCGGTTGCCCCGATCCGGACCCGGTCTACACGCGTTTCTTCACGCCCTCCCAGGGAGCGATGAGCACCGACCTCGACCAGATTGGCGCAGCCTACATCGGCGCGCTGGCCGGCGAGATCGAGCAGTGGTTGGTCCGCGTGCCTGCACATGAACCCATAGGGGTATGCTTTTCGGGCGGCATCGACAGCGGCAGCGTCTTCCTCACCGCTTACCACGTCATGCTCAAGCTGGGGATGAGTCCCGCGCGACTCAAAGCCTTTGTGCTCGACCTCGGCGATGGTCCTGATGTTGGCCAGGCGCGCGCTTTTCTCGAGGCTCTGGGCCTGGGATTATTCCTTGAACCGGTTGCGGCGGATGCGTCGTCGCTCAATGTCGATGAGACCATCCGCGTGATGGAAGATTACAAAGCGCTCGACGTGCAATCGGCCACCATGGCGATGGCGTTATGCCGGGGAGTGCGGCAACGCTATCCCACTTGGCGCTATCTGATCGACGGCGACGGCGGCGACGAGAACCTCAAGGATTATCCCATCGAGCAGAATCCTGAACTCACCATTCGCAGCGTCATCAACAACCCCATGCTGTACCAGGAGGGATGGGGGGTGGGAAAGATAAAACACTCCTTGACTTACAGCGGCGGACTGAGCCGGTCTTATAGCCGGACTTACGCTCCGGCCCACCACTTCGGTTTTCGTGGGTTCAGTCCTTTCACGCAACCGTCGCTGATCGCGGTCGCGGAAGGCATTCCGTTCATTGATTTGACCAACTACGATGTGGAACGGCTCTATCAGCTGAAGGGCGAGATCGTGGCGCGCGGAGTGAAGGCAGTTACCGGCTTCGATATGCCGGTCTTCCCTAAACGGCGCTTCCAGCACGGGGCAGTTTCAGAGACCACCATGCATTCCGCGCTGCCCTTTCGCGAGGCGGAGTATCGCCAGAAATTTCTGTCTCTGTATCCATGAACGTATATCCGGCCAAAACGGCGGAACGCGATGCCTGGATACTCAGCCGCCGCCCGGCGCGAGAGATTCGCGATCCTTATCTCCCCTATCAGTATTTCGTAGAAGAGGAATGTGCCATTGGCGGCGCGGTCGAACCGGTTGCCACCATCTTTCTTACCAATCGAGAATGCCCGTTCCGCTGTTTGATGTGCGACCTGTGGCGCAATACGCTCAGCGAAACAGTACCGCTGGGGGCTATCCCGGCACAGATCGATCACGCGCTTCTCAAGCTTCCGCCCGCGCGCCAGCTCAAGCTCTATAACAGCGGTAGCTTTTTCGATCCGCAGGCAATTCCTCCCGCAGACTATGCCGCCATCGCACAACGCGCCAATCGTTTCGAGAGGTTGATCGTGGAGAATCATCCGGCGCTCATCGGGGATGCCTGCCTGCGCTTTCGCGACTTGCTTGGCGGCAAGCTCGAGATCGCTATGGGACTGGAGACGGCGCACGCGCAAGTTCTCGCGGGATTGAATAAACGCATGACGCTCGATCAATTCTCGACCGCGGCAAACTTTCTGCGCCGCAATGGGATCGATCTTCGGGTCTTTATCCTGGTGCAGCCTCCGCTCATGCCGGCAGCGGAGGCGCTGGAGTGGGCTGAGCGTTCTTTGGCATTCGCCATGGAACTTGGCGCGACGGCCGCGACCCTGATCCCAACGCGCGCGGGAAACGGGGCCATGGAAGCACTCGAGTTTATGCCTCCGTCTTTGGAAACCCTGGAGTCTGCGATGGAGTACGGTTTAGCGGCTCAAGGCGGGCAGGGTCTTCGCCGATCTGTGGGATCTGCAGCGAATCATGCGTGGACTGCCACGCGCAGCGCGCGGCCCGGCTGCGCCAGATGAATCTGCAGCAGGTGGTGCTGGATAGGATTCCGTGCACGCGTTGCGGTGGTGCGAGTTGAAACGCGAGTTTGATCTTGCCATCGTCGGCGCCGGCTTCGGCGGTAGCCTGATGGCGATGATCGCCCATCAGCTTGGGCTTTCGGTTGTCCTGCTCGAACAGGGACGTCATCCACGTATGGTGATCGGCGAATCGACCACGCCGCTGAGCAATCTCCTGCTGGAGAGGCTGAGCGCGACCTATGATCTGCCGCGGATTGCTCCACTGGCGAAATGGGGAAGCTGGCAGCGCAGCCTACCCGGAGATCGCATGCGGGCTGAAGCGCGGCTTCACTTTCTTTCATCAGAAGGATGAACTGCTGGTGGCGGCGAGCCCGCACGATGATATCGCCGACACCCATTGGTACCGGGCCGATGTGGACCACTTCCTGGTTAGGGAGGCGCAGAGGCTGGGAGTCGAGTACCGCGACAGCGTCCGGATCGAGACGCTGGAATTCGATGAAGGATGGCGCAACCATCGTGGGGCGCGCCGGCGAGGAGGCGTTCCACCTCCATGCCGGGCTTCTGATCGATGCCACTGGCCCACGCGGGTTTTCTTCACCGGAGTTTGCGGTTGGAGGAGTCTCCGCTGCCTGGACTCCCTCCTACAGAAAGCCTGTACAGCCACTTCACGGGAGTTACGCGCACCGAAACGGCCGGAGATGCGCCTCCCTATCCGGTGGATGACGCCGCCGTGCATCACGTATTTGATGGCGGATGGGTGTGGGTGCTGCGATTCAACAATGGCGTCACCAGTGCTGGGGTCGCAGCCACTCGCCGGGTGGCCGAAGAGTTGGCGCTGAGCGAAGGCGAGCCGGCATGGCAACGGCTTCTGGACCGGTTGCCTGGTTTGCAATCACAGTTCAAGCAGGCATCCGCGTGCCAGCCGTTCCGGCACATGCCGGCAGTCAGCTTCCGCAGCAGCACCATGGCAGGAAGACGATGGGCGATGCTTCCCTCTGCAGCCGGTTTCGTTGACCCGCTGCTCTCAACTGGCTTCGCTCTCACGCTCACGGGGATAGAGCGGCTTGCGCAGATCATCCATGAGCATCGTGATGCGGCTGACTTGGCGGCCCGGCTGCAAGACTATGCGCTGGAAACGGACAGCGACTTGCTGGCTGCCAGCCGGCTGATCGGCGCTCTGTACGCGACCATGAGCGACTTTTCGTCTTTTACCGCTGTGTCGCTCTTGTATTTTGCTGCGGTCAGCTTTGCTGAGACCGCGCACCGGCTGGGCAAGCCGGAGTTGGCGCCGGGATTCCTGTTGCATCGACATCCGTCGTTTGGGCCCGCGTCGCAGCTCTTATTGGAGCGGGCGTACAAACCGGACGCCGCTTTCGCGGCTGACGTTCGGCGACTCATTGAGCCTTTCAATGTGGGCGGCTTTGGCGATCCTGCGCGTCATAACAGATATCCCGTACGTGCCGAAGACTTGTTCGATGCGGCACATAAACTGGGAGCCAGCCGGGAAGAAATTATTGCCATGCTGGAGAGGGCCGGATTTTTTGCGCAGGCATCAGTGAAGCGTTGAGGGGAGCCGCGGATCCCTCGGCTTCGCCTAAATGACAAGGAAAGCAAGTCGAGTGTTGTGGTATCCCACTCAAGCCCCACGGCACGCCGGGGCAGGCAAAACCGGGCTTGAATGGGGCACTCAGCCTTCGTTGCCTTTGAAGCGAGCTGATCATTCCCTCATGATTTGTTAGGCCGACGGGTGAACCGCAGATCCCTCCACTACGCTACGCTCCGGTCGGGATGACAATTTTGTTGTGGCCCCGAGAGCGAGAAATACCCTGACCCCTAATAAACTTTGTCATCCCGACCGGAGCGTAGCGTAGTGGAGGGATCTGCGGTTTACCCGTTCATGCCGCGCCAGATTTTACTTCGGAGAGACCTTCGCACTCTTTATAAACACAATTGCGTGCGCTGCGACGATTCCCTTCCCTTCCTGCACCGTGATGGCTTGATTGGGCTGAATGGCTGGTACAACGTCCTTGTGCCCGCTGGGCCATAGCGATGGTAAGCCGCATTCTTCTGCTTGGGTCAGGCTTGCCCAATCCGAAGGTTACAGGTAACTCACTTTGCGACAAATAGCCGGAGCCGGTCTTCACCATACGTAATAGCTGAAGATGGTTATCGACCTGGAGCGTAAGCTTGGCCCCGATGCCGTCCCGATTAGAACGCGTACCGGTCAGCTTTACCCGGAGCATATCGTTCTGATTGCCGTTCTCGTTTCGAAGCAGCCGCGCCGGGCCATTGGCCTCGGTAATCACCAGGTCCAGATCGCCGTCATTGTCGAAGTCCCCGTAGGCAGCGCCCCGCCCCACGATCGGCCGCTGCAGCGCGGGACCTAATTGCGTAGACATGTTTTCGAACTGACCCTTTCCCCGGTTACGAAATACCAGGGCGGGCTCCGCATACTTTAAATGCGGTTGGGTTACGCTGATGTCGTCGGCCACGTGACCATTTACCGCCAGTACGTCCAACAGACCGTCCAGGTCGTAGTCGAAAAAGAAAGTACTGAAGGTCAGCGATTGCAAGGACCAGCGGTCGATCCCCGTCGCCTCGGATGCGGAGGTATACAGACCTGAGCCATCGGTGTGGTAGAGCGCCATGCCTTCATTGGTGAAGTTGCCAATGATCAGGCCGGGATGGCCCGAGTTTTCATAGTCGCCGTTATCTACCCCCATGCCTGCGCGGGTTGCGCCTGCGTCGCTGTAGGCTACTCCGGCCTGTACCCCGACATCGGTGAAGGTGCCGTTGTGGTTGTTGCGATAGAGCTTGTTCGGCTGAGTGTCATTGGTGACCAGCAAATCGAGCCAGCCGTCGTCGTCGTAGTCAACCAGAGCAATGCCGAGAGACTTGCTGGTCGCATCGAACAGACCGGCGCGCTTGGTAACGTCCTCGAAGGTTCCATCGCCGCGATTGTGGTAAAGCCTGGCGCTCTCGCCCTGGTAAACCTGGGGCGTGCAATACGATTTGTTCTTTGTGTCGAGCGAACAAAACTGATCTTTATCCGCGGACCAAGTTACGTAGTGCGCCACAAACAAATCCAGCTTGCCGTCGTTGTCGTAGTCGAACCATACGGCGCCGCTCGAAAACCCGCTGCCACCCACTCCCGCCCGAGTGGTCACATCCGCGAAGCGGCCATTGCCGAGATTGCGGAACAGGTGATTGGAACCGACGGCGGTGATGTAGATGTCATCTTTGCCGTCGTTGTCATAGTCGCCAACGGCGCACCCCATGCCGTACATCTCAACCGCCAAGCCAGCCTGCCTGGTGCGGTCGGTGAAGGTTCCATCGCCATTGTTGTGGTAGAGGGCGGGATACGACTTGGATGAGCCATGACCTGGCCAATCCATGGAGTTCACGAACAGGATGTCTTGCGCGCCGTCGTTGTCGTAGTCCAGGACACACACGCCACTGCCCATCGTCTCCGGAAGGTATTTCTTTCCAAAAGCACCGCTATGGTGACGAAAGGAAATTCCGGACGCGGCAGTGGCATCGACAAAACGAATCGGGCCGGACGGCCGTTGCGCGGATGCGCTCGCAATCAGGATCACGAAGAGACAAGAAATAAAACAGCGACGTACCTTACTTTCAGGCATGCGCGACCAGGAGACGGGCACGGCGAGAGTCCATCCACATTTCCAGAAGCATGGCCGTAGGTCCCACCAGGAAGAGGGCGTAGAAGGGGGCGTAGACCGCCTGGTGCAGGCGCAGGACCATCTCGACTGCGGCCACAAGAAACACCGTCACGCACTGGCCGGTCTTCGAGCGCACGGTGGTCTTGGGATCGGTGATCATGAAAAAAATGAATAACTGATACATAGGTCCGGTGATAGGAGAAATTTCCGACCGCCATGGATCGCCGGTGATCCAACTGCGCAGCAACGCGAACGCCAGGAAAGACACGACGTAGGTCGCACTGATATGAAAGCGCCGCAGACGCCAGATGATGGCCGATCCGAGCGTCCAGATCACGATCATCGGCCAGACAAAGTTGCCCCACTGAATGCTCAATCCCGCCACCGTGCCGGAAGCAAGGACGAACATGGCGACGATGCCGAAGTTCGACGGGTTCCAGATGTGCCGATCATGGACGCGCAGCACGTATTTCGAGGTAATGGAGATGAGCGCACAGAGAGCATACGGCCAGAAGGCGGGGGAACGCACCAGGATGCCAACGCTGATGCCGGTGATGTAGGCACTGGCCAGGTTTGGCCATTTGCCCAGATAAATGCGCGACAGAATCAGCTCAGCGACCAGGCTGGCGCCAATGGCCAACAAGGTACGGGTGTAACTCTCAAGGATGCCGTAGGAGAGCTGGCCTACTAACAGAACGAGGGTGATGAGCAGAGGGGAGAGATAGCGGTTGGAGGCGCTGAAGAACCGCTTCCACGCCGCCTCACGCTTTACCGGTTGCCCGATACTCACGCCGTGACTCATTCAGCCTCCCTGACATTGTAGAGCTTTCCGGGGACCAGGTTCTCGACGGTCTGGACTTTGCCCGATGGCCAACGGATCACCGCTTTCCCGATCTGCGGATTCTTCCCCAGCCCAAAATGCAGCCGCCGATCGTTCTGCGCCGCAAACCCACTACCACCGGAAACGTGCTGTATCTGCTGCTGCCCGTTCCAATAAAGAGTGACCTGAGCACCAATCGCACTCCGGTTGCTCCTGGACCCCTGGAGCGAGAATTCGATCCACTCATTCTGCGGGTTCACAGTGTTCTTGTAAATCAGCAAGGGACCACGCTGGTTGGCGACGACTACATCGAGTACCCCGCGATTCCACAGATCAGCCAACGCAACCGAGCGCCCGTCATAGATATCGGTCGCGCCGACAGCCTGGGCTACATCCACAAATTTTGCTGCCCCATCGTTGATCCAGACTTTCTTCTGCTGATATCCCGACAGGCTGCGTCCATGGAAGGCGGGCCAATCTGCCGCGTCGCCGATAATCTTGCTGTTGCCACCGGCGACTCGGGAGAAGTCATACCAATAACTTTCCGTGCGGCTGAGGGAGATATAGCCGTTGGTGAGATAGAGATCCAGGTAGCCGTCGTTATTCAGGTCGCCAAACTGCGCGCCGAAGCTCCAACCACCCAGTTCCACGCCCATATCCCGCGCCAGGTTTTCGTACTTCAAGCTCGGCCCCTCCTTGGGCACCCAGAGGTTATTACCCTGGATCAGTACGCCCTCCTGGGAGATATTGGAGACATAAATGGCATACTTGCCCTGGTTCAGGATGTCTCCATAGGCAACGTTCATGCCGCTCTTGGGCGCAAACCCTACGCCGGTCGCTTCGCCTGCCTCGCGGAAGTGTCCGCCTTCATTCAGGAACAGCTCGGAGACGCCGTAATCATTGGCAATGAACAGGTCGGGATGTCCGGTGCCGCGCAAGTCCGCGGCAGATGCGGCAAGCGCCCACCGATTGCTTTTGATCCCAGCCTTTTCGCTGACCTCCTCAAACTTGCCATTGCCCAGGTTATGAAACAAGAACTTTCGGCCGCCGTTTTTTGCGTACTCAAAACTCTCCGGCATCATGCGCGTGTTATCCAAATGCCAGAGATCCAGCTTTTCGGAGTAGTACCCGCCAACGAACAGGTCGAGCAGTCCGTCGCCGTCATAGTCAAACCAGACCGCTGTGTTTGCATTGATCCAGGGTGGTAAACCGGCAGCATCGCTTACGCGCGTAAAGCCATGGCCCTGGTCGTTGTGAAAAAGCTCCGGCTTGCCCCACTTGATCAGAAACAGGTCTTCGTAACCGTCATTGTCATAATCTCCCCATACGGCTCCCATGGAGACTCCGGTTCCTGCCTGGTTCACATCGGCCAGCCCCATCTGCGGGGCAACGTCCTGGAAAGTGCCATCATGCATGTTGCGGTAGAGGTGATTCTGGCTGCCGATGGCACTGTTGGTCGCGTAGAGATCGGGCCAGCCGTCGCGGTCGAAATCGACGATCGAGACTGAAGCGCCCATGGACGCAACTTCCGGCATAATGCCTTGGAGCTTGGCGTCCAAAGTCGGCGCCTGGTGGACAAAATGAACGCCGGCTTGTTGCGAGACCTCCTGCAGATGGAAGCCGTACCGCGCTATCGCCTGGCCCTCGTCCAGCTTTGCCTGGGCCTCTTCCCGTCGCGCGGAAACCTGCTTGATTGCAAGGGGCGTGGCTAACATCCCTACAAACAGAATGGCCAGAATGACTCTCGCGGTGATGCCTGCCTTCATTGCGCTGCACCGCTCCTGAGTGCCTGGTCTATGGGTTCTGAGGTCACGTAGCGGGTGTGGTAGTTCTGCCAGTCCTCTGGATGTTGGCGGTACACCCACTCGCTCTCCAGATTGCCTGGAGCCTGGTTGTATTGGGTCTTTGCGTGGTAGGGCAAGGGCTGTACCGTTCGCGAGTCGACCGTGTTGTAGTCTCCATCCTTGATCCACCCGTCTCCGGCGATCACGTAATCCCGCACCCATCCGGCGGGCGGCGGAGGTTGCTGGGCAAAATGCAAGGTAATCTCGTCGCCGGCATTCATGATCACATAACGGTCATCGATGCCTGCCAGCAGTTCGCGCACATCCCCGTAGCGAGTGTAGTATCCCTCGAGGTCGCGCCAGATCTGCGTGCTGGCTGCAATCCGGTTGTAATCGGGTAGCTCGGGCGAGGAAGCATTGGCTTGATGGACCACCGAGTATCCCCGGTAATGAAGATCTGCCAGCGAAGGATCCAAGCGCGTGACCTTGAGCCGCGTATCCGGCAGACCCTGCGCCCACTCGATGGAATCCCAATAGACCTCGAGGTTTGTCCGCAAGCGCAGCTTGTGCGGCGTGCCGGGCAGAAAGACATTCTCCAGGTCGATGAGGCAGGTCTTTTTGCGGCCTGCCGGGAAGCCCAGGTTCGCCTTGGCGGTACGCCATCCGCCATGTCCATCTGGAACCTCGAGGCTAAGAGAGCGCGCCTTCTGTTGGCTTCCCTGGCTGATCGCAACATTCACTGAGGAGTCTGTCGGGTGTACCCATCCCTTGGCAATCAGCCACAGGGGCCCACTCGACGGTAGATCGTTGTCCAGGTCAACCTCTACGAAGTGATCACGGGTAAGGCCCTGATACTGGCCGCGTCCAAAAGTATCCAAGTAGCGGCCATCGAGTTTGCTGACGATTTCGGTCACATCGGTGCCTCTGATCATCGACGGCTTTTGCGATGGGGTGCGGCGGCGCAACGGCAGTCATTGCCAGCTTCACCGGTGGAACCACAAACCGCTCGTCGGTAAAAATTTCGGTGCCCACTGGATGGTCGACCACCATCAACTTCAGGTAGTCGTAGTAGTAGGTCTCCCATAGCTCGCCGGTAATGCGCAGGTCGTAGTAGCCATCGTGGGGCATAAGTTGATCACGGCCGATTTTGTACCACTCTTCAGTGGCCGCGATTTTGGGGGAGCCAACTGAGTCGATTTGCAGGCCGATTGCTGACCCCCATGGCACGGCATCTTTTACGAAGCCAATCTGCTTACCGTTCCAGGCAAACAGGAAAGGACACGAGCCCTTGAGACGCTGCTCGGTCAGCACCTCCTGATCCGGCTTCAGCGCAAACTCGGCGTTCTCCATTCCGTTGGGCCATAGGATTTTCACTACGTCGGCGCCTCCCTGCTCCCCCAGACCGAAATGCAGTTGGGGCGCGGTTATCGGCTGCTTCTGAAGCATAAGGCCGGAGCGAAGCTCCATCTCGCCGCCAATACCGAAGGAGTTGATACGCTGGTCGCCCGTCGCTTGCCTTGCTCGTGGCCGCAGGATCTGCCACTGATACGTTTTGCTTCCCTGGTTGAGTGCCTGCTGCGCCTGCCCGGCTGCGGAGAGCCCCAGCAGGTCGAGTCTGCCATCGCTGTTGACGTCGGCGACGGCAAATACCCGTGCGGGACCCGCGGGTTGAGCCAGCGGGGTAAACTTTTGGTCGCCATTGCCAAGCCATATCAAGACCCCAGATGGGTCACCGGCATTCGGCGCGACCGGAGCGAGCAGCAAATCGACCGCTCCGTTGTTATCGAGATCGGCGGCGTGCAGGCGCACTTCTCCGGCAAACCGGGGGGCGTTCCCGAGCTGGGCAACCTTCCACCCTTCAGCATCGCTCATTGCCACCAGTGCGCCTGTCTCTTCCAAGGCCACCAGGGCCAGCGTTCCTGCACCGCTTACATCGGCAACCGTCACTGCTTTCACATGGGAAAGATGATTGGGGAGCGCAAGCTCGCGAAATAAACCTCCTCTCTGGTTATGAAAGAAATGCAGCGTACCCGACGCCATCGATCATGGCCGCATCGGGATTGCCGTCGCCATCCAGGTCGACCCAGGCAAAGCCGCGCAGGCCCGAAATCCCCGCAAACGGTTGTATCGCGGTAAACGATCCATCGCCGTTGTTTCTTAGCACCACTGGCGGTCCTTGATGTGCGCCCAGCAGGATGTCCATATCCCCATCGGCCTCCACATCGATCGCCCAGGCGCCAGTGTAGGGGGCATGCAGCAACGCCGGCGGCAGCTTGGTCTGCGCGGTCACATCCGTGAAGGAGCTTGGGCTCTCCTGGCGGAGGAAGCGAACGCCGCCTTCCCCGGCCAGCACCAGGTCGGTTTTGAAGTCGTAATTGAAGTCGACGGGCAGGATGGACTCGGGGTTAAGAACGTCGTTCCCGGAGCCTCCAGGGAACGGTAAGGCCGCGCCGGTGGCCAGCTGTACGGAATGGCTATTGGCTACGGTGATCACTGGAGCACCTTCCCCAGTCAGCGAGATGTCGCCAATCCATGTATAGCCTTCACCCTCCTGCGCGGGGCCTGACTGAAAGCGGATGGCGGTGTCAGCCGGGGGCGGAGTGAAGGTGGGCGAGGGCAGCAGCAGGAAGCGGGTAAAGGGCGTGGCCTCGTTCCCTGCAGCCGGTTGAATCACGCTAAGGCTCTGGCGGAAATCGGGCAGGCGCATTAATGAGTTGCGCAGAAACGCGATGCGTACGGCAGCCGCTCGGGGATCGGGTCCGGCAGCCGCTGCCTGCAAGGCCGTCCACTGCGGTTGGACTTCCGGCGGCCAGCTCGCGGCATGTGCAGCGATCTGTGCGATCACGGAGTGCAACGTCTGCCCGTCGCCACGCTTGGCGGCCACCCGCCCCAGCTCCAGCAAAGCTGCCGGGTTCCCTGGCTGTTGGGCGAGAATCTGCTCCAGCAATTGCTGAAATTCGGCCTCGCTGTTGGGGTCGCCCTGGCGCTCAAGCTCCTGCGCCAACAGATACATGGCACGCAAGCCATGGGGGTTGATCTGCACCGCTCTACGCAGCTCGACAATAGCCTGCGCCGGATTGCCGCGTTTGCTTTCGAGCACTCCCAAAAGGTAGTGAATCTGATCGTTCTCCGGCACCAACTTCTGCGCTCGCCCCAGCCGTTGCGCCGCTAGCTCAAAGTTTCCCTGGCGCAACGCGAGCAAGCCCCAGTTTGCCCAGCCTGCCGGTTCACCCTGGGCTAACTGTGTGGCCCGCTCCAGAGTGCTGTCAGCCCGCACATCGTCTCCCACTTGCAGAGCAGCAAGGCCTACGTAAAAAGCCCTGACTTCGTCCAGATACGCCTTGCTCGCCGGCTTGGGTAACCCCGAGGAGTGGCATCCACTGATCAACAGCGCGAGCATGGCCGCCAATGCGACAGCCTGCAGCTTGCGACAGTCCTCCCACCTTTGCGCTTTTGCTCGACCCATATGGCCCTTTACCCGCAAGCGGCACCCCCACGCTAGCTTACGCGGTTTGGGAACCTCATCCGGCGCCCCGGGCGACTGGTCAAGGCTAGCTGAAAGTGAGTGGAGTGTCATCGCGTGGGGGGTGGAAGGAAATCCCAACCTTTTGGTTGACCTGAGCAGAGATCTGTCACGTTCAATAGGCTACCGGCTGGCCGGTGTCGCCTCCTCTTTCAGATAAGAGGCTGAGAGCGTGCGCTTTTCTTTGGCGATGGGCAGCAGGGTCGGATAGAACTGGACAAAGGTGGTGTCCACTGCCGCATGTTGCGCGTGACAGGTGTAGCAATCGGCGGAGGTAGGGATTGCCTTTGCCGTCTTCTGGCCACCAAAGGCGAAGAAGGCCCACTTCCCCGGAAAACGCGCCTCGTCCTTCACGTGGAGCTCAAGGTTCATGACCCCCGCCTGAAAGTTGCCGTTCTGGTTGATGGAGCCTTTCCCTTGGGCTGCACGCCCCTCAAGGACCAGTATCGTCTTGTCCGGCCAGGTGCCGGTGTTCACAAAGGCCTTGTACGCTTCTGGATTGACAAAGACGTTGTCGAACATGTGCTGATTGCCCATCTGCATCGCAGGGTTATAACTCATGTCGAACCCTGAGGTCAGGTAAACCCACTCCCGGTAGCCCTGGGGGAGTCTCAGTTCGCCGCCCTGGGTGAATTCCGGGCCGCTGCCCGGCGCTCCGGATTCGCGAAAGACTGGCGGTGACAGAAAAGCCGACGCGCTAAGGAGCAGGGCTATCGTTCTGGCGATCATGCAGGCAGTATCGCGCTTTGCTTCTTAGATAGCCAGCGCGCCTATTGCGATCAACGTTAGCGTGGCGGCTGCCGGTACGGATACGCTTTACGAGCTTCGAAGAGCATTTATCTTGGTGCTCCGGGGTAACCTGGGATCTGAAATTTGATCGCGAGGAAAACGTGGTAATGCAACCCCCATTGAATCCATCCGAGCAGCACCGCCCACAGGGAATTTCGCGGCGGAAATTCGTCAGTCATGCGGTTGGAGCCGCGGCGTTGACGATGGTTTCCAGCCATAAAATTGCGGCTGCGCTTGATCAAGCCGCCGGTACAGGGGCATCGCGTGCCGCATGGTTGCGGGTGGATGCGAGCAAAGCTGTAAACAGCTTCGATCCGGATAAGAGCCTGGGTTCTTCGATGGATGAGCTATCGGTCCCGGTGATCGAGAAGATTTACACGCCGGAAATGGTTCGGCAATGGCTCTCGGCGGGATGGGGACCAATCACGTATCGCAACCACACAGAACTCGCCATCGAGGCCTGGCATTGGAATAGCAACGGAAAGTGGAGCGACGCCGCGCATCAGAGAGGGCTACTTTGTCGGGGACGCGGAGCCCACAGGGTTCATTCACGATTCATTTGGATACCCGCTGCCGCATCGCGGCACGACAGCGGACGGCGGCGATTCCGAAGGTTACGGGCGGCTTACGGACGGCGATCCTGCCACGTTTTGGAAGAGCAATCCGTACCTCACCAAGGCATTTACCGGCGAAGACGACGCGCTGCATCCGCAATGGATCATCGTGGACTTGCTCGCTCCCGTGCAGATCAACGCCCTGCGTATCGATTGGTGTGAGCCGAGCGCGCGTGTGTATGAAGTGCAATATTGGACCGGCGTCGACCCCATGAATTGGGAGGCGCAGTACGCGCCCACGGAAGGCCTGGGCGTCAGCCAGCAGGCCAATGGGCGCTGGAACAGTTTTCCCAATGGCATCGTGCACGATGGCAAAGGCGGGACCGAGACGCTGAAGCTCGCCGGACAGCCGGTCACGACGCGCTGGATTCGTGTGGTGATGACCCAATCCTCGAATCAGCCGGGACCGCACGGAAGCGACGACCTGCGGCATCGGGCCGGCTATGCGATCTACCAGTTGTATGCCGGCATGCTCCTTGACGACGGCACATTTGTCGATCTCGTAAGACATTCACCGGATGCGACACAGACGCCAACCTACTGTTCATCAACCGACCCGTACCACTCGGCCACGGATCTGAACAAGAGCGGCGATCAGACGGGTCTCGACCTTTTCTTCACCAGCGGCATTACCAACAATTTGCCGGCGATGATTCCCGTCGCAGTCCTCTTCAGCACGCCTGAAGATGCCGCGAATCAGATTGCTTACTTGAAAAAACGCGGGTATCCCGTCGCCTGGGTGGAGATGGGGGAAGAATGCGACGGCCAGTACATGATGCCTGAAGATTACGCGGCGCTCTATATTCAGTTTGCCGACGCAATCCATAAGGTCGCTCCGGAGACAAAGCTGGGTGGGCCCGTATTCCAAGGCATCAATCAGGATGTCTCGGTTTGGCCAGACGGGGAGAACCGTACCTCCTGGTTCGGGAGATTCCTGGATTACCTAAAGTCTCACAATCATATTCAGGATCTTGCCTTTGTTTCGTTTGAACATTATCCGTTCGATCCATGCGCGGTAAACTGGGCCGATCTTTATCGCGAACCTGACGTGACACGAAATTGCCTCGACGCGTTTCGCCAGGATGGCTTGCCGGAAGGCGTGCCTCTCATGAACACTGAGAGCGCGCTGACATACAACCTCTCGAACTACATGACCGATATTTTTTCAGCGCTGTGGCTGGCCGACAGCGTTGGTTCATTTTTTCTATACGGCGGCTCGGCTTATTATCATTCGCCGATTCAGGCGGAACCGCTTCGGCCGGGCTGTCACGGTGGCTGGGCTACTTATGGGAACTACGTGGCCGACGCCGATCTCAACATTCGCCAGTTCACCGCCCAATATCACACCGGCCGCATGATCAACAACGAATGGGTCACGCATCGCACCGGGATGCATCACCTGTTCCGTGTGGACGGCTCCGTCCATGATCCTGCAGGTCACGCGCTGGTGACCTCCTATGCGGTTCGACGGCCCGATGGCGACTGGGCGCTTCTGCTGGTGAATAAAGACAGGGAGAACCCGCACAAGATCGAGATCGCCTTCGAGGGCTCCGGTGGCCAAACCGGTTTCTTCGAGGGCGAGGTGAACATGGTGACGTTCGGAGGCGAGCAATACGTTTGGCACTCAGCCAGCGCGCGATCTCACGCCGAGCCGGACAACCCTCCGGTCGCTTCCAGGATCGAGGCTGGAAGAGGCGCCGTAGTGACATTGCCCAAATGTTCTGTCACCGTACTGCGCGGCAAGGTTCAAGGCTTGGCGTAGGACTTGGCAGGGCCCGGCCACTAAAAACCTCCCGCGAGAAAAAATGTTGAGCTGGTGTCGATTTCCCAGCGCTCCGTTCGACGTTTGAATAGAGGCGGGATTTAGGCGCGAGGCCCGAGCCCACTCCTAGACTTGGAAAGTGGAGAAAAGACGATGCGATTCTTATGTTTGTACAAGCCCGCCAAACCTGAGGGCACCCCTCCTACGCAGAAGGAAATGGCCGAGATGGGGAAACTGATCGAGGACTCCATGAAGTCCGGCAAGCTGCTTGCAACCGAGGGCTGCCTGCCGAGTGCGCTGGGCGCGCGTGTTCGCCTCTCCGGCGGCAAATTCAACGTAGTCGATGGCCCATTTACCGAATCGAAAGAATTGGTCGCCGGCTTCGCTTTGATCCAGGCACCGACGAAGGAGGAAGCTGTCGAATTTATTAAGGACTTTCTCAAAGTGGCGGGAGACGGTGAAACCGAAATGCGCCAGATCTGCGAGCCCGGGATGGATTTTGCGCGGCCGTAATCGTGGCTTGGATGACGGAGGAGCTGTTCGAATATTTCGCCCACGAACCTACAGTAAAGGAGAATAACTATGCGATTCATGATGCTGATGATCCCTAAAGATTACGAGAAGGCCGAACCCGGGGCTATGCCGAGCGCCAAAGCCGTGGCGGCAATGATGAAGTACAACGAGTCCCTGCAAAAGGCGGGGGTGCTGCTCGCACTCGACGGACTGCAACCGCCGTCCATGGGTGCTCGGGTCACCTTCCCCGGCGGCAAAGCGAAGGTCATCGACGGACCCTTCACCGAAGCCAAGGAGGCGCTTGGCGGTTACTGGATGATTCAGGTGAAGTCAAGAGAGGAAGCCATTGCGTGGGCAACACGCTGCCCCGGTAACGATCACTGTGTCATCGAGGTGCGCCAGGTGCAGGAGCTTTCTGATTTCCCCGCTGACGTGAGAGAAGCCGCGGCGGGATTTGAGGATTTGCGGGTGCAGCCGGGACAGAAAAGCATGGCATGAAGCGTGGCCTACACCGGCTCCGCTTGCGCCGCTGGATTGAAGATGGTGTGATGGTTTGCTGTGACCATGGCTGGTGAAACGCATCGGACAATTGACGCGGTCTGGAGAATCGAGTCGCCGAGACTCATCGCCGGGCTAACCCGCATGGTGCGCGACGTCGGCGTTGCTGAGGACCTTGCCCACGACGCGCTGGTAGCAGCATTGGAGCGATGGCCGAAGTCAGGTGTTCCGGACAATCCGGGCGCCTGGCTCATGGCCACCGCCAAACATCGGGCGATCGACCGCTTCCGGCGAAGCGCACTCCAGGAACGCAAACTGGATGAGGTCGGCCGCGAACTTGCATACAAAGAGATGGCCGTCCCGGACATGGCTAGCGCGATGGACGACGACGTGGGCGATGACCTGCTGCGCTTGATGTTCATCTCCTGCCATCCGGTGCTCTCCACCGAGGCCCAGGTCGCGCTCACGCTGCGTCTCCTGGGAGGCCTGTCGACGGGAGAGATCGCGCGTGCGTTCCTGGTCCCGGAGAGTACCATCGGGCAGCGCATTGTGCGCGCCAAACGCACGCTCACAGAGGCGCATGTGCCTTTCGAAGTGCCCCGCGGCGCCGAACTCGCTGCTCGCCTTTCCTCTGTTTTGGAGGTCATCTACCTGATCTTCAACGAAGGGTATTCAGCGACTTCGGGTGATGACTGGATACGGCCTGAACTCTGCGAGGATGCGCTGCGCCTGGGGCGGATCCTCGCAGAGTGTCTCTCACAGGAGCCTGAGGTTCACGGCCTGGTGGCTCTTATGGAAATTCAGTCGTCGCGCTCCAGGGCGCGCGTGGGACCCGCGGGAGAGCCAATCCTGCTGCTCGATCAAAACCGCGCGCAGTGGGATCAACTTCTCATCCATCGTGGTCTGGCCGCACTGCAGCGGGCCGAGCAATTAGGCGGGGGCCTTGGGCCGTATGGGATACAGGCTGCCATCGCGGCCTGTCACGCGCGAGCCGTCACCGCGGAGGATACGGAGTGGACCCGCATTGTCGCGCTCTATGATGCACTGGCGCAGCTCATGCCTTCCCCTATCGTCGAACTGAATCGCGCGGTCGCGGTAGCCATGGCATTCGGCCCGCAAGCCGGTCTTGAGTTGGTCGACGCCCTCAACGCCGAACACTCGCTGAAGAATTACCACCTCTTGCCGAGTGTACGGGGCGACCTGCTCACCAAGCTCGGCCGCTTTGGAGAAGCACGCGCGGAGTTCGAAATCGCGGCGGCGCTCACTCGTAATGCGCGCGAGCGCAAGCTGCTCCTGGAGCGGGCCCGGGCGTGCGAAGCGCCTTCCTGACCGAGATTAGTCCACCATCAACATAATCTCGGTTGACTTGATGACTGCCGTGACCTCGTCTCCTACTTTGATGCCGAGGTCCTCCACGCTTTGGCGAGTGATGACGCTCTCAATGAGATTTTCACCCACGCGGACCGCCACCTTGGCCGTGACGACTCCCAGAACAACGGTCTCTACTTTGCCTCGCAATTGATTACGCGCCGATATCTTCATGCTGGGGATTGTATTGACGTCACAGCATCGAGTCCAATGTAAGCATGAGGAGAGCGTAATGACAGTGAAGGCAGCCGAATACGAGATCGCTCCCGCGCGCTGGCCAGAGGATATTGAGCAGGCGCGCGCTCTCTTAAAAAACTACGGGGAGTACCTGGCCTCCTCACCTTCCGGGGTAGCCGGCGTTTGCATTCCCGGTTATGAGGCAGAGCTTCACGGGTTACCGGGCAAGTATGCGGGGAAAGAGGCAGACCTGCTACTGGCACGAGTCAACAGTGAAGGGGCGGGTTGTGTCGCGATTACACGGAGAGTATTGAAGGATGGAATGGGTGCCGCCGAGATGAAGCGGCTCTGGGTAGAACCACGTTTTCGTGGGCACGGACTGGGGCGCAAGTTGGTAGGTAGCGCAATCGATTGGGCACGAACTTATGAATGCAGTGCCGTGGTCCTCGACACGGTGAATGAGGCGATGCCGGAAGCCGCCCGACTTTACAGTTCCCTGGGATTTGAGGAGATCACCAGGTTCAACGAAAATCCCATCCCCGGAGTTCGGTTCTATCGGTTGATGCTTTTCACCTAGAAACCCCAGGTGTCGGGCTTAGGTGCTCGAGAAGCTCCGAGCAGCATGGGTAAAATAAGCACCGCCGAGGTCCTTCGACTCCGCGCTACAAGCACTTTATTACGCGACGATCTGTGAGGCGCTTCGCTCAGGATGACGATTCTGTGGGAGAACTGACGGTACGGAGACCTTTGTGAGGGAGCCGGGGCGCACTGCAGATCCCTGCGCTCGGGATGGCAAAAAAGGTGAGTCGAGTGCTGTAGTATCCCACTCAAGCCAAAACCGGGCTTGAATGGGGCACCCAGCGGTTGTTGACCATGAAGCAATCCAAAAAAGCCACAACCTCTCAGGATGACGATTTTGTGGGAGAACTAACGGAACGGAGGCCTTTGTGCGGGAGCCGGGGCGCACCGCAGATCCCTCGGCTGCGCTCGGGATGACAAGTGGAGGGTGGTGGCTTTTATTAAGGGCCGTTAGATCGGATGGGCAGAAGGAAACAGCAGGTCCGGGACTCGATCTACCGGCGTTGAAAATCGGGCGATCCGAATAACAGTCCCGCGGCAAGCGCTGCTTCTCGATCCGCAAACTGATGCTGCTGCGCGGAGGTTAGCAGTGGAGAGGGTTTTGGCGGCGTGGGCGGTGCGCTTCCAGCGATAGCGATCGGCTGCGCGCTACCCGGCTGCGGCGAGGGTTGTGGAGCAGCAGCCGCGAGTTGTTGCAAAATCAAATCTCGGGTCTTATCTGAAACCTGACCATGCAGTATCAAGTTCTCGATCTGCCGTTCCTGCTCCTCGGGCTGCTGCAATGAGGTCGCGCCCAGCTGGCTCAACCAATCCACAGTAATTCCCTTGCTCAGCCGATTGCCGGCTAACGCCAGAGAGAAGTTCATTCGTTCCAACAAGGCTGAGCTGTTTACCCAGGGAGTCGACATCATCGAGTAGCCATCCGGAGTCTGCCTGCCGTAGAGCGGCTGGCCCAGATCGCTGATCGCCTTCACTACCACGTTGGCGTCCTGCACATCGATTCCTCCCGCGCGTACGGCCGAGAGCACAAAATCTTCTGGAGTTTTGATCTTGGCGCGATAGGAAGCCACGGACCAGAACTCGGGTGACTGAACCAGAAAGCGCATCACCTCACCGATGTTACCGTTCGAAGCAAGAAAGACCGTGCTCAGGCGATCCACCAAGCTCTTCGGCGGATTGTCGCTGACAAAACGCACCGCCAGCTGGAGGCAGACGAAATGTGCTGTTGCTGGACTGGTGGCCAGCATGTGCAGCACCTGGAGACCTTCCTTAACACCATTCTCTTTAATCTCGACGCCTAACACGTATTTCTTGCCCGGCTCATGACGGCTTTCATCGAAGACAAAGCGCGGTCCACCTTTCGGCGGTTGTTCAATCGTCCATCCGGTGAAGACCTTGGCCACTTCCGTCACATCGCGTTGGGTATAGCCGCCGTTGACACCTAACGTATGCAGCTCCATCAGCTCGCGCGCATAGTTCTCGTTCAAGCCCTTCGCCCCACCACCCTTAGGTGGCGCAAAGGGACGGTTGGGGGGCCCGTATGCGGCGAACGAGTGCGGGCCGGTGCTGTTGGCATTGTCCAGGTACGTCATCATTGCGGTGCTGGTCGCGGTGCCCACAAGCAGCGCTTCGAAGCTACCCAAAGCATTTGGACGGATCACGTCGCGTTCGTAAGGAACCAGGCTGTAAATCTCTTCGCCGGTCTTGCCCTGAAAGATATTGAAGTGGTTCAACCAGAAGTCGGTCATCACTTCCTGCAGCTGACGCTGGCTGTACAGTGCGCGTAGAACCCGGGTTTGCAGCAACTCGCCCTGCACCACCTGGCGCGGATTTTCCAGGGCAATCAAGGTCTCGCGCTGTTCCGAGGACATTCCGTCTTCCAGGGCTGTGCGCTGCACGGGCGAAAGCTGGTGATGAAAGGTTACGTATTCGCCCGCGGGAAGCGTAACCAGCTTCGCCATGCGCGGACCGGGAGCCAGGCCTAGCAGAGCCGTCACTTCCGCAGCAGAGAAAACCGGGGGTACGACCGGCGACGGCACAGTTTGGTTAACAGGTGTGCCGGGTAAAGTCTTCGCCTTGTCCTGTTCTTGCTTCTTTCGGTCCGCGACTACCTGGTTCTCATAGATGGCGCGGTCCGTTGCATTGAACAAGGGCACGGATATCTTGCCGGCCTCCACCTGGCGGATGATGCTGCCGGGGGGGAATTTCCGCGTCAGGTCCTGCTCACTCAAGCGCATGGCTGGAAATTTCTCCAGTCTCTCCTCCAGCGCGAAGTCGTCGATAGTCGGGGGATGAAGCTGCTGCGCGATCCAGGCATCGAGGCCGATCGCCTTCACCTCTTCCAACTCACCCGGGCGCGGACCAAAGGTCAGCCGATCGAGCGCGTGCAGGATACGCTGGTCGCCCTGAACCTGTTTCAGTTTAGGGGGGGCCGGCATCTTGACCGTGATCGTCTGCGGATCCTGCGGTTTCTTGGCCGCAAGCGATGGGATAGGATCGCAAAGTTGGGTCAACGCCAGCGTACAGATCAGCAACCTGCTGGTCGCCTCTGCGACGGTGCACTTCGATCTTCCTGCAAAGCCGTTCGCCGTTTGCAAGACACACCCCGACAGTGGAGGGAACCCCTCCAGATACCACAAGTTGCTGGCGCGATAGCGTATAAGATTCGCCAGAGGATTACCGTGATTTCGAGCGCCAAGCACCTTATCCGAATGGCCGGCATAACGGCCTACATCCTTCTCATTCCAAACGGCTTATTTGGCCAACTCACGGCTGCCGAGCAGAGTCCCTGGGTTGGCGATACGCCCGCGAAGGCGCTCCCGTTGGCGTCTGATCTGTCGCCCGAGCTGACGCGCAAGAACGTCAGCCATGCCATCGAGAAGGTTGCCGATTGGGAGCTGGCCAGGTCCCAACCGCATTTCAACCAGGATTGGACCTTTGCCGCCCTCTACGTCGGCTTCATGGCAGTACCCAAAGCGGCCGAGGGCGAGAAATATCAACAGGCCATGTTGCAAATGGCAAAGAAGTTTAACTGGCAGCCCGGTCCCCGAGTGCCGAATGCAGACGATCAGGCTATCGGCAAAACCTACCTGGAGCTTTATTCCCGCTATCACGATCCGGCCATGATCGCGCCCATACGGGAGCGCATGGATGCGGTCATGGCATTGCCAGATGACCCCGGAGAAGCCACTGTGGTGGTGGTGCGACGCGCTGTTCATGGCTCCGCCGGTGCTCGCGAAACTGAGCGGGACAACCGGCGAGCGCAAGTACCTGGAATTCATGGACCACGAATGGTGGATCACGTCCAGCTTGCTCTACAGCCCGTCAAACCACCTCTTCTTTCGCGATAAGTCGTTCCTGGACAAACACGAAGCAAATGGCAGCAGCATTTTCTGGTCACGCGGCAACGGATGGGTCTTTGCCGCCCTGGCGCGAGTGCTGGCACTGATGCCGCCCGACTATCCTTCACGCCCCAAGTACATCGCCCAGTTCAAAGAGATGGCCGAAGAACTTGCCTCCCTTCAGGGAACGGACGGACTCTGGAGGCCGGGACTACTGGATGCGGCTGCCTACCCGCTGCCGGAAGTCTCCGGCTCCGCTTTTAATACTTATGGCTTTGCCTATGGAATCAACACCGGCATTCTGGATCGCGCGAAATACCAGCCGGTGGTGCAGAAGGCCTGGCAAGGGCTGCTGTCCCACATTTATGAGGATGGCGGCTGGGCTGCATCCAGCCGATTGGCGCCGCTCCGGGCGATTTCAGCGCGGCCTCGAGCTATGTTTTCGGTACGGGCGCTTTCCTGCTCGCGGGTCAGAGGTTTACCGTATGGCGCACTGAGCGGGCACGATATTTGTTTGAGCGCAGAACGCACCTCGCATATCATCATGCCGTCCCTCGCCGGGCCAGGAGGAGGCAACGTGTCTCGACTGCAGCAGAGCGTAGTTATGCTTGCCGTGACGCTTTTTGCCTTGGCATTGGGCGCGCAAAAAGATCCTAGTTCGCTTGAGGGCTATTTCACGGGCAAAGAAGTGATGCTGAAGATCGATATGCCGGGTACCCAACAGGGCGTCGATCTGCGCTACAACAAAGACGTCCCCATGAACTGGAAGGAGTACTCCAATCGTCTGAAGAGCAATGGCGTCGCCATCCCCAAAGGCGCTACAGCCAGGGTTACAGCGGTCGTAGTCAAGGATGACCGGATTGAGTTTCAGCTGGACGGCGGCGGGTTCGGAACCTTTCTCGATGACTCCAACACCACCGTCAACGCCAAGCCGGTGGAGAAGAGCGACTACGAGAAACAATTGGAAAAGCAAATCGCCGACACCACTGACGAAGACAAAAAGCGGAGTCTGCAGCGGGATCTCGATCGCGAGCGAGCACGCCGCGAGCGTCAGGAGGCCAACAATCAAGCCGCCGCCCAGGTAGCCAGCCAGATCAAGGCGCAACAGGTCGCGGACAAACGCATGCGCGGCGGTTCGCGCTTCAACCTGCGCTGGTCCGGCTCGATACCGCCGGACCAAAAGACTCCCCAAGCGGTGATGAAGCTGCTCGCCGACTACGTAAGTTTCGACGGTCTGCAGACAGCGGCGGTTGCGCCCGCTGCGCAAAACCCCGCCGGCGATTCCGCTGTTCCCGCCACCGCCCAACTCAAGCGGGGCATGAAGATTGAAGAAGTTACAAACTTGTTCGGCCCGGGAAAGCAGTTATCGGAATCCGTCTCGAACGACGGCCTGAAAACGCAGACATTTCAATACGCGAGCGGCGATCGCCGCGTGGAAGTGACTTATGTCGAGGGGCTTGTGGTTCGTTACTCGATTAGTTCCAATTAGCCACGCGACAAATACAGCTATAAGAATGGGGCGGCGCCCTTGCTCAGGCTTCCTGGCTATGCTACTGTCCATTGCGTGTACTCTTCCCACCAGACACGCATGCTCCTAAACGGGCTCCCCGCCTGTTGTTGTCGCTAGTTCCCTTCCTTCTTAGCAAAGTTCCGTAACACGCCTCTATTCCCAATCAAGCCAAGGAGCATCCATATATGCCCAATCCAACACCGGTCAACCGCATTTCTCTCGACACAATTTCTCTCGACACATGGGCCGTTCTGCTGGCATTTGCCGCAGCTCTCCTCGTCCGTCTTGGCGTCCTCAAGACGGTTCCCTGGTAACACTGCAAGAAAAGAGGGAAAACATGGTAACCCCCGCCGTCCGAAGCTCCGCCGCTGCAGCACAGACGCCTCCTGCACTTCCACCCGCCCGCGGTGCCGCCGGCCTGATTCCAGGAATTCTGCTGCTCGCCGTGGTCGGCTATGCAGGTAAGTTTATTGAGCAATTCATCGCCTCCTACGGCAAGGCACACCACCTGGTGCTGCCGAATATTGAGTATGTTCTGTGGGCTATCCTGATCGGCTTGGCCATCTCCAATACCGTGGGCGTTGCCGCCATCTTTCGCTCCGGGGTCGCGACTTACGAATTCTGGCTCAAGGCTGGGATCGTCTTGCTCGGCGCTCGCTTTCTCCTGGGAGACGTTCGCCGGCTTGGCGGGCTTTCCCTGGTCCTCATCGCGATTGAACTCGTCCTTGCCCTTACCTTCATGACCTACCTGGGGCGGGCATTCAAACTCAAGCCCAAGCTGATCAGCCTGCTCGCCATCGGATCCTCGATTTGCGGGGTCTCCGCCATCATCGCCGCCCAGGGAGCGATCGATGCCGATGAGGAGGATTCCTCTTACGCCATCGCCGCCATTCTGCTGCTGGGAGCGATCTCTCTCTTCCTTTTTCCGCTGATTGGACACTTTCTGCACTTGAGTGATCACGCCTACGGCCTCTGGGCTGGCCTCGCTGTGGACAATACGGCGGAAGCTACGGCCGCCGGAGCACTCTACTCGGACGCAGCCGGCAAGGTGGCTGTACTGGCGAAAACCTGCCGCAATGCCACCATTGGCTTCATCGTTCTGGGATATGCCATTTACTGGGCGTCCAAAGGCCAGGCGGCTGACGTGCAAAATAAAGGCGCATTCCTGTGGCGGAAGTTCCCCAAGTTCGTTTTGGGATTTCTGCTGATTTCCCTGCTGGCCACGGTAGGGTTCTTCACCAAGCCGCAACTCGCCGCCGTGGGCAACCTATCACGCTGGGCCTTTCTGCTCACCTTCGCCGGGGTGGGCCTGCGGACCAACCTTCGCGAGCTGAGTAAGCAGGGGGCACGCCCCCTCATCGTCGGCGCCGTGGGAGAAATCGTTATCGCCCTCATCACTCTCGGGCTTGTATTTGGAGCCGATCACTGGTATCACCTGTAACTGTTGTTACGAGAGTGATGATTTGAGACCGAGTCTATGGGTATGTGGGGCCCTGCTTTGCGTGGGGTATGTATGGGCGCAGCAAGCGCAGGGGATGCAGGCGCAACTTGACGATTGGCCAGACCTGGCTCGCTACCGCGCGGACAATGAGGCGCTCCCGGCGGTAAAAAGTGGCGAGAAGCGAGTGGTTTTTTTCGGAGACTCGATCACCGATGCCTGGGGACGTTCGCCAACCACCGGGGTCTTTTTCCCGGGCAAGCCGTACGTGAATCGGGGGATCAGCGGACAAACCACACCCCAAATGCTGGTGCGCTTCCAACAGGATGTCGTACACCTTCATCCCGCGGTGGTGGTCATTCTGGCGGGCACGAATGACATCGCCGGCAACACCGGTCCCTCCACCCAGCAGATGATCGAGGATAACTTTACCTCGATGGCAGAGATCGCGAAGGAGAACCATATCAAGGTGGTGCTGGCCTCGATTACGCCGGCGTATGCGTATCCATGGAAACCAGGCGTTCAGCCAGTAGAGCGAATTCGCGAACTGAACCAGTGGCTGAAGAATTTCTGCGCCAGGAATGGATACGTCTACCTGGACTATTACAGCTCCATGGCGGATGCCAAGGGCGCCATGCTTCCCGGCCTATCTTCGGATGGCGTTCATCCGACGGCGCAGGGGTACGCCATTATGGCTCCCCTGGCAGAACAGGCGATTGCGCAGGCTTTAGGCCACTAAGCAACCGGAGGTGTCACAACAGGTGCCGCTATCCCACTCAAGCCCCAAAAGGCTTGACCCCGATTTCCTGCCACGCTGCGCTAGCAAGATCCGCGCGTGCGCCTTTCATTAAGGAAAGGCGCATGGAGTGTATCAACGCCACAAGCCTCCACAGGAAATCGGGGCAATGGGGCACCCAGCATTTGTTGCCGCTGAGGGCCTCTAGGCTTTGGGCGCGGGCTTGGGCAGCACAAGCTTTTTCAGGCTGTCCTCGTCGCTGGGCAGATCGGTCTTTCCGGCTGGAAATTTGTTGAAGCTGAGAATATAAGCGAGAAGGTCTGCGGCTTCCGGACGGGTGAGCGTACCTGGGCTGGTGGCCGGCATCAACTTTTGGATCATGTCATAGACGTTGACGATGGGCTGGCCCTCGTATTTCGTGAGGAAATCATCCCCGCTGAGCGGCGGATACGGACCCGCGCCATCCAGGGCAGATCCGTGGCAGGACACACACTGCTTCTGGTACAGTGCTTCGCCACGGTGGGCCTGGTCAGCGCTGTAGATGCCATCCGCGGCTGGGGCGGACTGGCCATGGAGAAGTTGGTATGAGAATCCGATCAGGAAAAGGCTGAAGCTAAGTATGACGGTCTTTTTTACAGGCACCCGCGTCTACTCCTCGAAGAGATTACACTACCTTGATCGTACTTCAGATCAGATCAACATGGGTCGGCCGGAGACAGGGATGACTTTCAGGCGCTCAATCATTGGAGTGTTGGCGGCAGCGGTGTGTTGTATGACCAGCGTCGCGGCCCATGCGGGAACGCCGCTGGCCTGCGATCCAAATAACGCGGGGTTGACGCTGCCGGATGGCTTTTGTGCGCTGCTGGCAGCCGACGGATTAGGTACGGCACGGCACGCGGTGGTGGCGCCCAATGGTGATTTGTACGTGGCCCTGCAGAGCGGCAAAGGCAAGACTGGGGGTGTGGTCGCACTCCGCGACGACAATGGCGACGGGCGCTTCGAGACCAAGGAGTTTTTTGGCGACGGAAGCAGCACCGGCATTGCGTTGCGCAATGGCTATCTCTATGTGGCCAAGGTGGAGTCAGTAGAACGCTGGAAGATGACTCCGGGACAGCTGAAGCCCAGCGGCCCCCCTGAGGTCATCGTCGAGGACCTGCCGACCGAGCATGAGCATCACGACAAGGGCATAGCGTTCGACGGCAAAGGCTCGCTGTACATCAATATCGGCTCGCCTTCCAATGCCTGCCAATCGTTGGATCGGCAAAAGGGCATCGCGGGGCAGGATCCGTGTCCGCTGCTGGAGACCCATGGCGGCATCTGGAAGTTCGACGAGAACAAGTTGCACCAAAAAGAAGCGGATGGCCAGAAATTTGTAACTGGGCTCCGCCAGGAGCCGGCCATCACCTGGCACGATGGGGCGGTGTACATCGTAATGAATAGCCGCGACCAGTTGGATGTTCTGTGGGCGGGGAAATTTACCGCGAAAGAGAATGCGGAGCGCCCCGCTGAGCCAATGTACCGCGCCACCCAGGGACTGAATTTCGGCTGGCCCTATTGCTTTTTCGATTACGGCCAACAGAAGCTGCTGCTGAACCCCGAGTATGGCGGCGACGGCAAGACAGTAGGGCGCTGCAGCGAATTTGCGCTCCCCGTCGCCAGCTACCCAGCGCACTGGGCTCCGGTGGATGTGATGTTCTACTCGGGGAGCCAATTCCCTGCTCGCTATAAGGGTGGAGCATTCATCGCCTTCCATGGTTCGTGGAACCGCGCCCCTCTCCCCCAGGCGCCTTCCAATGTAACCTTTCAGCCATTCGCGGGGGGCAAGCCATCTGGTCCTTTTGAGATCTTTGCCGGCGGCTTTGCGGGTAAAGATCCATTGATGAGTCCGACCGATGCGGCGGCACGCGCCGATGGCGTTGCGCAGGCCCCGGATGGCTCCATTTACATTACCGACAGCCAAGAGGGTAAAGTCTGGCACGTGTTCTATCGCAGCAGGAAATAACGATGGGAGCGACGATGAAAAAGTTGATGGTGATTGCGGCGCTGATGTCCACCATGGGAGCGGTGGCGCAGACCCCGGCGGCTGCGCCTCCTCCTATGGCGAAGCCTGGACTCACGCTGACCACGACGGCGTTTGACGACGGTGGGATTATCCCTAACAAGTACACCCAGGCAGCGGAGAACGGCGCTCCCGTCTCGCCTCACCTTACCTGGACGAATGTGCCCGATGGAGTGGTTAGCTTCGCGCTGATTCTGATCGATCCTGACACATCGCTGACCAAGACCACCAGCGAGGTGTTGCATTGGATGGTCTTCAATATCCCAGGCACAGCGCGCGAGCTCCCGGAAGGCGTGGGGGCGCAGGCGCAACTGCCTGACGGCTCGATCCAGGCGCTGAACCGGGGTCAAAAGGTTGGGTACATGGGGATGGGCGCGCGTGCTCCGGGCCCCTATCATCACTACACATACCAGCTGTTTGCGCTCGATACCAAACTAAGCCTGGGGCCCGACGCAACCCAGGCAGATGTGATGAAGGCGATGGATGGACACATCTTGGCCAAGGCTGTTCTGGTGGGTCGCTTCCATCGTCCATGATGAACTCGCTCCTGTCAGGGGTCGAAGAGCCAATAGGGGAGCAGGTACGGGCTAAACAGGCGTGAGAACTCGACTCGGCAGGAGTCAGTCTTCTAACAGAACTCCGTAGAACTGGAGGGGGTTCTATTAGAAGACTGACTTTGAAGGGGATGGCCTTTAGGCCGTCCATCTATACCTGGGAAGAAATCGGCTTTAGCCGCTGAGGGACTTTCATTGCGCAAGTCAGGCATCACCATTGTCGCCACACTTTTCCTGGCGACAAGTCCAGCTGGTTGCCCAGTCGACAAGCTGGACACTGGGTCCTTTTGTGCGCCCCGTCGATGCGCCGATCATCGAGCCCAACCCTAAAGCCGTCTTCACCGATCCAATCACCAAGAACCCTGTGCACTGGGAGGCGCTGCACACTTTCAACCCTGGCGCCATCGTGCGGCAAGGGAAAGTTTATGTGCTCTATCGCGCTGAGGATGACTCCGGGACCATGGTCATCGGCATGCACACTTCGCGCCTGGGCATGGCCTCAAGCGAAGACGGTATCCACTTCACTACCGAACCTTCCCCGGTTTTCTACCCTGACGTTGACTCACAACAGGATCGGGAATGGCCCGGCGGCGTCGAAGATCCTCGCGTGGTCGAGAGCGAAGATGGAACTTACGTTCTTGCCTATACCCAATGGAACCGGCGCAATACCGATATCGGAATTGCCACATCGACTGATCTGATTCACTGGACCAAGCATGGTCCGGCGCTTCAGGGCGATAAATATCAGCATCTCGACTACAAATCGGCCAGCATCGTCACCCGCCTCACCAACGGCCGCCTCATCGCCGCCAAAATTCAGGGGAAGTACTGGATGTACTGGGGAGAGGTACAGGTGCGGCTGGCAACTTCGCCTGACCTGATCCACTGGACTCCGGTCGAGGACTCGTCCGGCAAAGCCATCGTGTTACTGCACAATCGGCCGGGACACTTCGACAGCGCGTTCCCCGAAGTGGGGCCGCCTTCCCTGCTCACCGATCGCGGGATTGTCCTCATCTACAACGGCAAGAATGCGGCGGTACACGGAGCACCCGGAATCGCCGCCGGCGCCTACTCTGACGGACAGGCGCTCTTTGCCGGCCAATGATCCGCGCAAGCTCATCGCGCGCACCGCTAAGCCGTTTTTCAAGCCCGAGCAGAAATGGGAACAGAGCGGCCAGTATGTCGCGGGAACCACCTTTGCCGAGGGGCTGGTGTTTTTCCACGACAAGTGGTTCCTGTACTACGGCGGCGCCGACTCCCGCGTCGGCGTCGCCGTGTACGATCCGAAAAAACCCTGAGCGCCCTGCTTCAGGCGCTCAGTTCTTCCGCTTCATCCATATCGGCGTCCTCGACAAACAATCCCAGCGCCTGCCGCTCGAACAGACGCTTGTAGGTGCCTTCGGTTCTGCGCACCAGCGCATCGTGCGTTCCCTCTTCGACCACGCGGCCTTGCTCGAAGACCAGAATGCGGTCCAGCATGCGCACCGTCGATAGCCGGTGTGCGATCACGATGGCCGTGCGGCCGACGATCAACCGCTGCATCGCCTCCTGGATGAGCGCCTCCGATTCAGAGTCGAGGCTGGAGGTCGCCTCGTCCAGAATCAGAATCGGCGCATCTGCCAAGAAGGCGCGAGCCAACGCCACCCGCTGGCGTTCACCGCCAGAGAGCTTGACTCCTCGCTCGCCAACCAGCGTGGCATAGCCCTTCGGCTGGCGAATGATGAAGTCATGCGCATTGGCCAGTTGGGCCGCACGCTCGATCTCCGCTGCCGTTGCTTCCGGACGCGCGTAGGCGATGTTCTCCGCCAGCGAGCGATGGAAGAGCAACGGCTCCTGCGGCACCAGCGCAAGCTGCGAGCGCAACGAGACCTGCGCGGCGTGCGCAATCTCCTGCCCGTCGATCAGGATGCGGCCCTCGTTCAAATCGTAGAGCCGCTGCAGCAGCTTGACGAAGGTGGTCTTGCCGGAGCCGGAGTGGCCGACCAGGCCCACGCGTTCGCCGGCCTCGATGCGCAAGGTGAAGTCGTGGAAGAGCGGCTCATTATGCGCGCCGTAGCGGAAGGTGATGCGGTCGAAGAGCACCTCACCTTTGCCGATGCGGATCGGCGCCGCATCCGGGCGGTCTGCTACGCCTAGCGGCAGCACGTGCATCTCGACCAGATCTTCCATCTCGTTCACGCTGCGCTGCAAGTTCGCCACGTGCTGGCCGACATCGCGCAGATATCCATGCACGATGAAGTAGCTGGTGAGCACGAAGGTGACTCCGCCCGGCGTGGCACGGCCTTGCCACCACAACCAGATCGCGTACAGCGTCACCGAGCCCCGGAGACAGAGCAGGACGATCATCTGCGTGGTTCCGCTCCAGGTGCCGTTGGTCCAGTGGCGATAGGTGCGACGGCTCCACTTGTTGAGTACCCGGCCTAGTCGCGCATCTTCACGCGCCTCGGCTGCGAAGGACTTGACCACTGCATTGCAGGTCACAGCATCCGCCAGGGCGCCGCCCACCAGCGTGTCTTGTGCGTTCGACAGGCGGGCTGCAGGCGACACGAAGTTCAGCGACAGCGCGATGGAAAGCCCGACATAAAGCGTCGCGCCAGTGGCCACGATCAGGCCCATCGACAGCCAATGCGAACCCAGCACCAGCGCGCTGCCGACTAGCACTAGCGACGCAGGCAGCAAGGCCAGGAGCAGCGTGTCGTCCATCAGATCCACGGCCCACATGCCGCGCGTAACCCGGCGGACAATCGAGCCGGCGAAGTTGTTGGCGTGCCAGTCGGTCGAGAACCGCTGCACACGATAGAACGCATCGCCGGCCACGCGCGCCATCAACCGAATGGTGAGCCGGCTGATGCCCATCAGCGACAGGTGCCGTCCGGTGACCAGGATGCCGCCCAACAAGAGCATCGTGGCCAGCGCCGACAATGCGGCGTGCAATGCCTGGCTGTGGGTACCGGCATGCACGGCAATGGCATCCACCATGCGCCCGGCGAAGACCGGCATGAACAGATCGGCAATAGTGGCCACGCTCATGCAGAATGCGACCCTGCTGACCAGCCATGCCTCTCGTCGCCAGTGGCGAAGAAGGAAGGCAAGCACGTCACGCATCACGTTGCGGTTATTTCGAGAAACACGCATAGATCACTCACCAGGACAACTGGTAGATCGCGAGGCCTCTGCACCTCAGCGAGGAGTGGGAGCCGGATGGCTCAAACAAAGGAAGTTGCCCCAAGTGCTGTTCCCGAAATGAGAAAGGCCCTGAGGCTGCGCCTCAGGGCCTTCGTAAATCTGCTAACGAAGTGCGCTAGGGGCGCTCTACTTCCTTCAAGCCGACAAAGTCCGATACGCCGTTAGGCTGGACTGGTTGGGCGAGGTGGGTCTGTGAGTTGACTATCATAGTGTTTGTCCTTCGTTGTGGTTCAGTTTACCGCAGCAGGTATGGTTTCGCTATTAATTTTCTTATTCGTTTTTCAACAGCAACCGCAAGCGTGCCCTTGCCAGGCCGAACGCCCCTCATGGAAGAGGATGGGTACGGCAATCAAGGCAGCCAGCGAGTCGACCCACGGAATATGGAAGGCTGCGTTCGCCGCCAGACCGGCCAGCGTGACCAGGGCCAGGTAGGCACAAGTTGCTGACTGAACAGCATCGGCCGCTAGCGCAACATTATGGGTGCGGCGCGCTTCTCTGCGTTTTAGGGCGGCCAGAATGGGCATCACGATGAGCGCTGCAATCGTAACCAGCATCCCCAGATGACTCGTTTCGGGACGGAGGCGAAGCAGCACAGAAAGAAGAGCCGTGCATGCGACGATGACGGCGAGAACGAAAAGCAGAGCTCCGGCAATGCGCGCTGCTTTCTCTTCGGAAACCATTTTAGGCGAGGAGAATTGCAGCAGCACTAGCGCGGCGGATAGCAATTCAACCAGGCTATCCGAACCAAAAGCAAGCATTGCCGGGCTGTGCGCGGCCGCAGCCGCATAGAGGGATGCTCCGCATTCGACCAGCATCCATGCCAGCGTCACGCCCTGAATCCACAACACTGCATGCGAACGCGACAGTGGCGGGCATGCCGCGGTTCGGGGTTGCGAGCCGATCTGTACAAGTTGGGGCATATCACCTGGGAAACTTTCTACAAATCAATTTTAACCCGCATCTATCTGTGATCCCCGCCACCAGCGCTAAAGCGCGTGATCAGAATCGAGACTCTTTCACGGAGCGCTAAAGCGCTCGTTCCCCCGCATAAATGCGGGGGCTTCCACCACCTATTGTCCCGCATAAATGCGGGGGCTCCCACCAGCCTATTGTCCCGGCGTTGACAAGCTCTTTCTGAAGCAAAAGAATGAGGTGGGCAAACGATGGGAATCCTGGATAAGTTTCATCTCGATGGAAAGCTCGCTCTGGTCACGGGGTCTGCCACCGGACTTGGCGCCGCCATCGCTATCGCGCTGGCTGAGGCGGGAGCGTCGGTTGCATGCCATGGCAATCGCCGCCCGGCGCAGGAAACGAGCGAGAAGATTCGCTCCCTGGGCAGCGAATCCCAAAGTTTCGCAGCCGACCTTAGCCAACCGGACGGCGCGGACTTACTGTATGAAGCGGTGTTGGGAGCGATGGGCCCACCGGATGTCGTGGTGAACAATGCCGGCACCATCTATCGGGAGCCGGCGGAGGACCATGATCTGCAGGCATGGATGACTGTGGTCCAGGTAAATTTGAATAGCGTTTTCCGGCTGAGCCAGTTGGCCGGCCGCAGCATGCTGGACCGCCGCCAGGGAAAAATTATCAACATCGCATCTCTGTTGTCATTTCAAGGTGGAATTCGTGTGCCGGCATATGCGGCCTCCAAAGGCGGCGTGGCGCAATTGACCAAGGCGCTGGCCAATGAATGGGCAGCGCGCAATGTGCAGGTGAACGCCATCGCTCCGGGATATTTCCGCACGGAAAATACCAAGGCGCTACGCGAGGACGAGGTGCGCAACGGCCAAATCCTGGCGCGCATTCCGGCCGCCCGCTGGGGAGAAGCGGAAGATATTGCGGGCGCTGCCGTGTTTCTCGCGTCGCCGGCGAGCGACTACATTACGGGTGAGGTGCTGGTGGTGGACGGTGGTTGGATGGCGCGGTAGATGTATAGCTCGGTGGAGGAGAATGCATGGCGTTGAGCAGAGTTGAGGTATTGCACACAGAGGATGAAACCATGTCCACCCCGGAGCCCGGACTGCGCCGGCAAGTCATGTCCTATAGCCCGAGTATGATGATGGTCCGGCATAGGATGAAGAAGGGTTGGGTCGGCGCCAGGCACAACCATCCGCACGAACAGATGGTGTACATCGTCAGCGGGCATCTCACATTTCAGCATCCTGGCGGGGTCATCGAGGCAACCACCGGAGACAGCTTCCTGGTCCCAGGCAACGTCGAATACCAGGCTTCGGCGAGGGAGGACTCCGAGTTTCTGGACATCTTTACTCCATACCGCGAAGACTACGCCTGAGGGAATCTCCACCCGCAACCGGAAGGCTGTGGTATCCCACTCACGATCTCGATCTACCGACCAACATGTTTTCGTTTTTCCGCCATGGGAATTCCTGCATCCAACTCGAAAGGTTATGGATTGCGCGATCACAAGGCGGAGGATGGCGGCCGTGCCGCTGTGCGTCCTTATGCTGGCGGGCTGCTCCGGCCATGCCGCGCAGCAGCCGCCGGTTCAACCGGCCCGACCGGTACAGCCGGAGATGAAACCGGCCCCGGCAACGCCCATTGCCGAGAAGAAGGACGAGTTGGGACAAGAGTCCTGGGATCCGCAGTGGGATGAAGTTGTGGAGCGGGCGTTGCCACCGGACATGCTGTCAAACGGTGTGGCCCGCGAGGTAAGGAGCTACTGTCCCCGATTTGCCACACTGGGCGATGCGGATAAACGCGCCTTTTGGGCTTATACCTTTCAAGCGCTTGCCGGGGCGGAGGCGGGCCTGAAACCGACTACGAATGTACGCCATACCGAACCGGAAGTAGCAGTCAAGGACACGGTTAGCAAGCAGACGGTGCGACAGGAAGGTCTGCTCCAGCTTACCTATATGGACGCAACGCGGTATGGCTGCGAATTCGACTGGGAGCATGACAAAACGCTGCCGGAAAAAGATCCCGCGAAGACTATCCTCCAACCCAGGAATAACCTGTTGTGTGGAGTGAAGATTCTGGAGAACCAGATAGTCACGCAGAGAAAGCCGCTGCTCACAGCGTCGAGCTATTGGGTAACGCTGCGTCCGGCGACCCCAAGTTACCTGGTGTTCGCCAAGCAGATGAAGAATGTGCCCAGAGCATGCCGCGTGGGAACACGTCCAATGGAAGAGGCAAAGCGCAGGCGCCCGGTCACTGTACCCGAGGCCGCCGTCGCGGCTCCCGGGCGTGTCTCCGCTGCTGCGAACAGTTCGCCATGAAGCTGACGCAACAAGACCGCCTCTTCGTTCTTACCGGCGCCGGTATCTCTGCGGAGAGTGGACTTGCTACCTTCCGTGGCTCGGGTGGTTTGTGGGATGGGCACCGGGTCGAGGAGGTGGCCACGCCCGAGGCTTGGCATGCCAATCGCGAACTGGTGTGGCGCTTCTATTCCATGCGTCGCCGCGACGCCATGGCTGTAGAACCGAATGCGGCACATCTGGCCTTAGCGAATATTGAGCGCAAACTGGGTAACCATTTTTATCTCTGCACGCAAAACGTCGATGATCTCCACGAGCGTGCTGGAACGCTTCGCCTCCACCACATGCACGGAACGCTGTTCCAATCGCGCTGCGTGGAATGCAATGTTCCTTTTCCGGACCAATCCTTCTACGAGACTGCCGCGGATTTGCCTGTGTGTACGAAATGCGGCGCGCCGATTCGACCCCACATCGTGTGGTTCGGGGAAATTCCCCTCGATATGGAAGGCATCTATGCTGAACTCGATCGCGCCACTCGCCTGCTGGTGGTAGGCACTTCGGGATCCGTTTATCCCGCCGCGGGATTGGTACACATCGCCAACCAGCGCGGTATCGGTACCACCTACGTGGGTCCGGAGGAACCGCTCAACGCCGACGCCTTCGAAGAGATCGTTCTCGGATCGGCAACAGAAGTACTTCCGAGAATTCTCTAGCTCACCTAGGCGGCGTCCCTGTGCTCCTCGAGTCCAGATCGTGTATTCGCGACTGGCTTGGCCGAGGCAATACGAGGTATTTTTTGTTTCCACAACTTTCGTCTTCTCATCGAGGCGCACGATCGGTGAGGTGAAGATGAATGTGCCTTCCCCTATTCTTGGATGGCTGAACACTTTACCTGCCAACAGGCTTCCGGCTTGCAACACTTGATAGCTGGCGCTGTTCGCGCTTTCCACCACCGCCCAATTCTCCAGTCTGGCGCAAGGCTTTTGATTTGGCATGCTATCGTCTCCCATTTTGATTGGATGCCGACAGGCTAAACCGCGACAACCAAAAAGCCTGGGCAATATTTACAGGCCGGGGGGAAATATCTGCCGATGCGGTGTGCACGGACTAAATGGCATTGCCAGCGCTAAAGCGCGCGATCAGAGTCGTGACACTTTCACAGAGCGCTAAAGCGCTCTTTCCCCCGCATAAATGGGGGGGCTTCCACTAATAGATATCGGGTTCCCGGGTGTCATATTTCTGCCCGTATTCATTGTCGTGGGGCATCGGACCATGGGGAATCGGCGGCAGATGAATGACTCCCAAATCCGTGTGATCGGCAGAGATCCTGACTCTGCGCGTGGAGATATTCATTGGCCCCTGGCCCTCACCCTCCACCCATACGTGCAGCGTGTAGTCATCCGGGGGAACATTTGCAATGTGAAAATGCCCTCCCGCCCCTTCCACGCTATAAAAGGGTGTGGATAGCGCGATCACGACCGCGCTCATCTGGGGATGAATATTGCAGAAGATGTAAGAGACTCCTTCGCGGCCGAAAGTTACCTCCTTCGACGAGCCTGCCTCATAAAGGCCCAGGTCGAAGCGGCGTCCCTCGAATTCAGAGAAGACGTTGTGAAAGAAGGGATCAGCATTGGGGAAGTGCACGACACTTCCAACCGGCACAATGAGCAGGTGCGGCGTGAACTGCTTGTTCTTCTGCAGCAGGGTATAAGTCTTGCCTGTAGCGGGAGGTGAGATGCTTGCTGCGTGGAGCGGAGTGAGCCAGATGGCAGCTGGTGGTTGTCTCCGCGTAGGCTCTGCTTGAGCAGTCACATCCAGCAGTTGCTGGGAGTGCATCGCCAGCGCACTGCCGAGCAGCCATCCTAAAATTACGCCCTTCACGCAGTGGCTACGGTTCGTGCGAGGCGTCTGCATGCTTAAAACCGGTAGCCGCCGGCAACTCCATAAACGTCCGCGACCGAGTGCGGGCCGATTGCATAGGAACTATCGATTCTGCGGTACTCGAACGAAAAGAGCGTATAGGCAGTGGGACTATAGATCACGTTCGAGAACCAGGTCGCGTTGCGCGCCAGGCTCTGATAGGTGCTGGGTGCAGTCAGGACGAAGGGCCGTATCTCATTCGCGAATGCATTATCGAGTCCATAGCCAACATTGAATTCCAGGCGCTCATTGACGCGCGCTTTCAATTGCGTCCATCCCCCAACATCATCCAGCGGGCTATAGAAATAATTCTCGTTCTGTTCCAGATACAGATAGTCTTTAAAAGCGCCGCCGCCCAATCCTCCGAGTGCTGACCCGCGATAGAAACTCCCGCTTGACTCCAGGTGCGCGAAGAGTGGGAAGCGATAGTCGACGGTCGCCGCCCAGGCGTCGAAACTAAAATATTCATTGTATTTGTGAGGACTGAAGTATCCTCCCACTCCCACGCGCAGGCCAGTGAGATCATCGCCCCGGGCATACCCAACCCTGGCTTCGCTCCCCGGCCAGCGGCTCTGCTCCCCCAGGCTGGCAACTGGAGGCGGGGTGGTGCTCTGCTGTTGAGAGGGTGGATCGGGGACGTCCGCAATAGCCCCTTGCAGGCTTAGGCGGGAAGCTTGATTCAACTTCAGAGTATGCTCCGCGCCAACTTGCGGCATCCAGTTCCACAGATTCCCCGACCACGCGAGTTCCGGCTGGGCAATTGCGGTGAGGGAGGACGGTATATTGGGGCTGACAATAGGACGGTCCAGGGCAAAGAAAGCCCGCGTCCCATCCCAGGCCAGTTCAGCATGGGCGGTGCGCAATCGTGCGATTCCACTATTTGGCGAGTAGCCGCCACTTGGGTTGACACCGCCGAAAAAGTCCATGCGCACATCCGCATCCGAGTTGGCCCCGAAGATATGCGGCCCGCGTGCATCCAGTCCGAGCACGGTCTGGCGCAAGGAAATGCCGGTCGTTCCACCGCCACCGGTGGCCCAGGTTGGGGATGCAGGGACATCCACGGCGGCGGTGTTGACGAAGGTATTCATCAGGATCAAGCCGGTGACTTTTACTGGGAACTTCGAAGCGCTTTCGACTTTATCCTGTTGGTGAGTCGCGATCTCGCTCTGTTGCACCTCCTGGCGTTCGCGAATATTCTCCACGTCGGCGTTGAGTCGAGCCACTGCCTCCTCGGTTGTCTGTTGCGGGGGTTGTCGAGTCCCCACGAGCTGTCCTTGCAATTCGGCGACCTGCTGCCGGAGCAGCTCAATCTGCCGTTGTGAAGATTCAAGCGCCGCTTGCTCCCGGTTCACCAAGTCCGCGAGCCGATCTACCTGCTGCTGTACCGTCTCGGTTGCAGAAGCGGGATTATCTCGCGTTTGCTGCGCATCGACAAAGCCTGTCACCAGCAGCATCGGTATCAACAACCGGTATCCTGGGAGATTCACTGTAGTATCCCTCCTGGTGTACGGGACGAGGTCTCCGGCTGTTCCTGTGTTGTATTTGTGGCTAACCCGGTAAAGTCGGTACACAGCGAAAGCCGAAAGATGGTCTCGCCCGGCTGTGTGCTTAACAATGTAACCGCACCGCCATGTTCCTTCGCCACCGAATTGGCCAGCGTCAGACCAAGACCCGTCCCGCTGTGCTTGCCATCGCTTACAAAGGGTTCAAAGAGAGAATTACGAATGTGTTCGGCCACGCCGGGCCCCGAGTCAGTAATAGTCAAAGTAATCGTCTTCTCCGAGGTGGCGATCGAGACCAGGACCTCGCGCAGGCCCTCGGACTTGCGGGCCGACTGACAGGCGTTGAGCAAAAGGTTGTAAATCGCTCTCTGCATCTGCTTTGCGTCCACCAGTGCGTACCCTCCGGAGGGATCCGCGGACTCTATGCGGATGGCCACCCCTTCGGCTTCGGGATGAGCGCGAAGCAGGGAAACGCATTTCTCCACGATTCTCAGCATTGAGTTGCGCTCGCGATGATAGACGGCTCCCGTTTTGCTGAAGATCAGCAGCGATTCGAGCAGCTCGGTGGCGCCATGTACAGCGATATGTATGTCGGCGAAGAATTCGCGGCGCTCCTGTTCAGAGAGACGGGGGGAGGAGAGAAACTCGGCGTTGGCATAAACCGCGGCCAGGTAGTGCCTGAGATCGTGCGATACGGAGCTTGCCATCCTCCCTATAGTCACCAGTTTTTCTGATTCCAACAGGGCGCGATTAGTGTTAATAATTTCGCTGCGCATACGGGCAAATGCGGCACTTAACTCCCGCACCTCCCTGGTGCCATCGCTGGGCAGGGCACGGGAGTGGTCTCCAAAACCAAAAGCGCGAACCCCCTGGGCCAGCATTTCCAGCGGCTGCGTGACAAAGCCGGAGAGTACCAGCATCAGCAGAGACCCCAGCACGATGGCGGCAACGCCTAGCAGCAAGACGAGGCGATCGGTATCGTGAACCACTTGATTTGCCTGCGCAAATGACTTCAGCACTACCAGTCGTAGGGGGTGCGCGGCCTGCGCCGAAAGGTCGGCCTCCGTGCCCAGGAATTGTTCTCCACCGAGCGATATCTCCTTGGTGCGTCCACCCGCGACGGACGCAAGCGTCTGATATTTACCCGATAATTCCTGCTGAACCTGGAGCGGCAGAGTACTTGCCATGACCTCTGGGCCGGCGAGAAAAGTGACTTCATTCCCGGATGCGCGACTGATCAGATCGACCACATTGCGATCGATGACATAGCCGCTCACCACGTAGCCCAGGAGGGTTCCATGGCTTTCGTCGCCGAAGTAAAGAGGCCGCACAGAGAAATCGAACAATCGGCCATCGGCTATGAGGTAGTGCTCCCCCGAGCGGCCCATCGCTCGCTGCAATTCCTGATCGAGAGCGGGGGAAGGAGGCTTGCCTTGCGTATACACGGTAAGGACCCGGCCGGACGGGTCGGCCAGCGCAAAAAGATCGCTGCCGCTATCCTTCCAGAATAAGGTCGCGCCATCCTGGATAGTGCGCTGGTCGTGCGTGGTCATCAGGGCTTTGAGATCCGACAGGTCAGCCAGCAACGCACTCTCATGAATCAGGGCGTCGCGGCGCTGCTGTTGCAGATTCTGCAGCGTGCCTAACGAATGGGTGAGATCGTCGGCAAGCTCCTGGCTGACATGTTGGTGTATCCGGCTACGGATGATAAGCAGACTGCCGCCGGTGACCGTTGTGGTAACCGCGATCAGTGCCGCGATGAGCAATACGCGGGTTCGGATACCACGGAATGACGGCATGAGATCGCTGGCTCTTCAGGGAGTAAATTTGTAGCCGGCGCCGTAGATGGTTTGCAGGTGTCGTGGGCTCGCCGGGTCCGATTCAAGCTTTTGCCGCAGCTTGAGTATCTGGTTATCGACGGTTCGCGTCGTCGGGTAAGAGTTATAGCCCCACACGTCACTTAGCAACTCGTCGCGACTGAGTACACGCTCCGGATTCCTGGTGAAAAACCGAAGCAGCTTGAACTCATGGGCGGTGAGGGATATGACTTTGCCGCTCTTCCTGGCAATCATTTTGAGGAAATCGATTTCGCAGTCTCCAAACCTGTAGGTGGCGACCGGGTCCGTTTTGCGCCTGCGGCGAATAGAAGCCTGAACCCGCGCCAGCAGCTCGCGGGGACTGAAGGGCTTGGTAACGTAGTCTTCCGCGCCGAGCTCCAGCAGCAGCACTTTGTCCACTACTTCGCTCACTGCGCTCAAGATGAGCACGGGGGTATCGGGCGAAGAGCTCTTGATGCGCTTGCACACCTCGCGGCCAGACAGTTGCGGCAGGATAAGGTCCAGGACGACGGCACTGGGTTGATGGGAGAGGAAGGAATCAACCCCCGCTCGACCGTCAGACGCGAGTTCAACCTGATATCCCTCGTCATGAAAGATGCGGTGCAGCACCTTTTGCATGCGAGGATCGTCCTCAATAACGAGAATGGTGCCTTGATCTTCACTCATAGCGACGCTCTCCACTCTGCTTTCGATCATGTATTCCATCCTCTATCGTGCTATAAACATTGGACTTTTCGAGCATCGTGGCGACAAATGACATTCTAATTACATTTCGTAGACCTTGAACCGTCGGCCCTAAAACGGAGATTTTCTGGTGGCCGGTGGTTTTGCACCAGGCAGGTGCTAGCATGGTGGACTCGAGGACATCTATGCCTAAGTTCATTATAGAGCGCAACATACCCGGCGCCGGGAAGCTGGACCGTCAGCAGCTTGCCGCCATTACCCAGGCATCGTGCAACGTGATCAAGAGTATCGGCCCGCAGATCCAATGGATTGAGTCCTATGTCACCGACGACAAGGTCTACTGCCTGTACATTGCCCCCGATGAGGCGACCATACGAGAGCACGCCCGGCTGGGGCAGTTCCCGGCAGACTCAGTCCAAGCTGTATGTGCGGTGATTGATCCTACGTTTGCCTGACCGGGGGTCATCTGTTGGCCTTCCCTGTGCTCAAGCGGCTGTTGCCCTGGATCTATCCATCCCCCTCTACCCATGCCAAGGTGGGCCGCTGCCCCCAATTTTGTCGTCCCGACCGGAGCGAAGCGCAGTGGAGGGAACTGCGTTTTCAGTTTCGGGCATAGCGAATATGCCTCTAGATTCCGTTTCTCCATTAACGCAAACCGCAGATCCCTCCACTGCGCTTCGCTCCGGTCGGGATGACAAAGTGGCGGGTAGGTGACTTTTATTAGGGGCCGTCAGATCGGAACCCGGACAAAGGCGAGGACAAGTTCAGAGCGTTCCCCCAGTGTCATATCAGTGAGCAAGCGATCAATGAGTTGCGGCTACCTTAGCGTCGTCAGCGGCTACATACGGCGTGACCATCTTGGCCGGATCGACCACGCGATCAAACTCTTCCTCGCTTACAAAGCCGAGCCGCAGCGCGGCGTCCTTGAGCGTGAGGTCGTTGTCCATCGCGTAGTGCGCAATTCTGGACGCCTTGTCGTAGCCGATGACCGGCGAGAGCGCAGTCACCAGCATCAACGAGCGGTCTACATATTCCTTGATCTTCTTGAGGTTTGGCTTTGTGCCTTCGATGAGAAACTTGCGGAAGTTGGTGCAGCCATCGGTCATGATGGTGATCGAGTGCGTGATATTGAAGATGATGAGCGGCTTGTACACGTTCATTTCCAGATAGCCGCCTGCACCACCGAATCCCGCGGCAACGTCATTGGCCATTACCTGCACCGCAATCATAGTGAGCGCTTCAGCCTGGGTTGGGTTCACTTTGCCGGGCATAATCGAAGAGCCAGGCTCGTTTTCCGGGATCAACAGTTCAGCAAAGCCCGCGCGCGGCCCGCAAGACATGAGCCGGATGTCGTTGGCGGTCTTGTACAGCGACACCGCGAGGGTACGCAAAGTGCCGGACAGTTGCACCAGCGCATCATGCGCGCCTTGCACGGTGAACTTGTTGGGCGCGGTAACGAAGGGCAAACCCGCCAGCTTGGCGATTTCCGCCGCAACCGCCCGGTCGAATCCAGGCGCCGCGTTGATCCCGGTACCGACCGCCGTGCCGCCCAGCGCCAGGCGATACACACCCTTCAGCGCATCCTCAATCCGTTCGAGATCGTCCACCAGCATGCCCGCATAACCCGACCACTCCTGACCGAGCGTCAGGGGCGTGGCATCCTGCATGTGGGTGCGGCCAATCTTGACCACGTCTTTCCACTCCTCGGCCTTGGCGTTGATCGCGTCATGTAATTGTTGTACCGCGGGAATCAGCCGCTGCTTGACGTTGACAGCCGCCGCGATGTGCATGGCCGATGGAAACGAATCGTTGGACGATTGCGACATGTTCACGTGGTCGTTGGGATGGACGGGCGTCTTGCTCCCGAGCGCCGTGCCCGCCAGCTGGCAACAGCGGTTTGAGATGACCTCGTTCACGTTCATGTTGAACTGCGTGCCGCTGCCCGTCATCCAAACATGCAGCGGGAACATGTCCTGATGCTGTCCGCCAAGAATCTCGTCGCATACGCGCACGATCAATGCGTGGCGTTCATCGTCCAGTCGCCCTCCGGCATGATTGGCGTTGGCCGCGCCTTTTTTCAGAATGGCGTAGGCGGCGATCATCTCCCTGGGAATGAGGTCCGTTCCGATGGTGAAGTGCTCAAGCGAGCGTTGGGTTTGCGCTCCCCAGAGCTTGCTGGCAGGAACTGACACTTCGCCCATGGAGTCCTTCTCTACACGAATGTCCGCATTGCTCATGGCTTTTCCTCCCCGTTACTTGCGTTCGTAGGGTACGTAAGCTGGTTCCCAGATATTGGCCTGGAGTTCGCGGCTCAAGGCATCTTCGTTGGCAACCGACGCTTGACCATCTCGAATCGCCTGTTTTCCCACGGCCAACCCGATCAGCCGGCCGAGCTCACGCGCTTGTGAAAGTGGCGGAAGAAGGCTCGCCTGCTTGTCCTTCTGTGTGGGCAGCTGGCGAACCAATTCCTCAGCGGCGGCCTTAACCATAGTATCGGTGACACGTTTGGCTCTGGAGGCTACGATGCCAAGAGCGAGACCAGGAAAGATATACGAGTTGTTGGTCTGGGTGATGGCAACTTTCTTTCCGCCGACATTCACCGGCTCGAACGGACTGCCAGTGCCGATCAGTGCCCTTCCTTCTGTCCAATCCATCAGGTCCTGAGCAGTCGCTTCACTGCGCGAGGTAGGGTTCGAAAGCGGGAAGATGACTGGGCGGTCCGCATACTTTGCCATTTCACGTACTGCTTGTTCGGTGAAGGCTCCCGCTTGACCAGATACCCCGATGAGGACCGAAGGCTTCACATTGCGGACCACGTCGAGCAAGGTGATCTCTCCATTCGCCTGCTTCCATCCCTGGACTTCTTCCTCCTTGCGCGCATAGGGTAGCTGCTCGGGCCGCACACCTTCGCCTTTTTCCGTGACCAGTCCATAGCGATCGATAGCAAAGAAGCGTTCGCGTGCTTGTTGTTCCGTGAGTCCACTATCCTGCATGAACTGGACCATCAGGTTGGCGATACCTATCCCCGCGGTCCCGAAGCCAACCATCACGATCTTCTGTTGCTCGAGCGGAATGCCGGTTACGTTGATAGCAGAGATCAAAGTAGCGGTTGCTACAGCCGCAGTGCCCTGGATGTCATCGTTGAAGGTGCATAGTTGGTCTCGATAACGGGCCAGAAACCGGGCGGCATTCGACCCGGCAAAATCCTCCCATTGCAAGAGAACATGTGGCCAGCGCTTCCTCACGCTCTTCACAAAGACATCTACGAAGGCGTCGTACTCTACCCCCCGAACCCGGTTATGCCTCCACCCGATATAGATCGGATCCTTCAGCCTTTCCTCGTTATCCGTTCCTACATCGAGCAGGATGGGAAGACAATTCTCCGGATGAATGCCGCCCAGGGCGGTGTAGAGGGCCATTTTCCCGATTGGGATGCCCATACCGCCCGCGCCTTGATCGCCCAGCCCCAGGATTCTTTCGCCATCACTGACCACGATGCATTTCACATCGTCGTAGCGGGGATGGTTGAGGATTTGATCGATCCGGTCTTTGTTGGGATAGCTGAGGAACAGACCTCGCGGCTTTCTCCAGATTTCGCTGAAGCGCTGGCAGCCCTCACCCACGGTAGGCGTGTACACCAGGGGAAGCATCTGCTCGATATTGCGCACCAGGAGCGCGTAGAAAAGCGTTTCGTTTGTATCCTGCAGGTCGCGGAGAAGGCTGTATTTCGTGAAGGGAGTCGACTCATCCGCGAGCGCCTCCTTCCGGCGCCTGACTTGTTCATCAAGAGTCCCTACGTGCGGCGGCAAGAGACCGTGCAGGTCAAATATGTCGCGCTCGTGATCGGAGAAGGCTGTTCCCTTATTGAGACGTGGAGAGTTGATCAGGTCAAATCCCGAAAGAGAAACCTGGCGGGTCAGTTCACTGGATGTCTGCTCTAATTGCTGGTTCATTTGCCTACCTCTCCAGATATCGGTTTGCGCATCGTCTGCGCATCCCCTGGATGGTAGATTCCGGTCCTGATCATTCGGGCGCACGTGGGTGCCCAAAATCCATTGTTAGAAACGGCGAGCGGGGAGTGTCATCCCGCCTCGGCTTGCCGTGGGACAACAAAAAAGAAGGGTGTAGCTCGAGAGCTACGGTTTAGCCAGAGGCCCATCTTTGCCGCCTGGGGCGCCAGACCGGGCCTTCCTGGCAAGCCTCATCTTTTTTTCAAACTGTTGCTGCTGGAGCTGGCTCAACGTGATGCCGAGCTTGTCGGCTTGAGCACGAAGACCAGCCCAATCGGTCGTGGTTTCTCCAAGCTTTCCTTCTGCGGGCTCTTGAGCCTTCTCATCTTGCATCACCCTCAATCTTACGCCTCAGCGCCCGTGTCCGGCGATAGAGGCTCCTATCCCCCGTACGGGCGTGGAAGCAGGTTAAGCATCGGCGAACAAGGATAATCGCGCCGGAATCGGGCGCAGGGAGGTGAACCTTGGTTACCTGACTGATGGTTACCATCGCACACAAGACAGTTTCGGATTTCGCAATTCGAAAAAGAGGTCTATGCTGAAGGCCCCCCCAAACGCAGGTAGGCTCCTCGACTGAAAACTGGCGCTAGGGAGTGCCACGACCTGGTTGCGCAGGCCTGCTAGTAAAGACCCTGCACACCCGCATATTTCCTCGAAGCCCCGAACCGGCATCCATTCTTTGAGTGCGCGACTGCGCAAGAAGTGAGGTGAGCGCATTGACACCCCAACCAAGCCGAAAGTCAACGTCCAGGAAACTATTGAGAACGCGAAAGTCTACTGCAAGCAGAATCCTGGGAGCTTTGTCAGTTTGCGGGATTATAGCGGTGGCATTTACAACCAGAGCTGCTCAGACTTCGCAGCAGAACAGCGCGCCACCGACCCCACATACAAAATCGGCGCAGATTGAACCGCGCAGCATAGGCCCCGTATTGCTGGCGGCAAAAGGGTCTACGGGGCGTTCTTAATTACGGAAGGGTGGCGGCAAACATGGACCGCCGCCGCCCTGACGATGTAGGCCTACTTGTCTGCCGCATTTCGAGCCCACGTGGCTAAGGGTTCAAGAAATGGGTAGGTGGTCGAGGGCGCGTCGATTTCACCGTTGAGTGAGGCCTGAAAGGGCACCATGCGTCCGTAGAAGGCTCGTGTGCTGTCCTTGTCCTGCTTCATGGTCCCGTGCTCCAGCGTGGCCCCGGCAAAAACTCCCCGGGAACGCGAGTAACTTAGAACCTGCGCGCGCATCTTCCAGTCCGTTTCAGCAGCAGACTGGCGGCCCACCGGACCTGCGGCCGCGCTGACCTGTGCACCCAGCGCGTACTTGCTGGAGAGCAGCTCCGTCATCCCGTTGTCATTCATGATCAACATGATCCTATCGACGGCTTGCCCGCCGAACTGCAAACCGAAGCTGCCGCCCCACACGACAAAGAAGGCTGGTGCGCTCCAACCCTTGGCGGTGCGGCAGGTAGCCACCCCACGCCCATAGCGCAGCCCGAGGACGAAGCCGCCATTCAACATAGCGGGCACAACCGCCACGCACGCAGCCGAAGCTAATATGTCCTTCGGAATGCCTTGATCCGGAGCAGATTGGATCACGTGCAGAATTGTGCCTGCCGCCTCAACGCGGGCTTGAGCTTTCTGTGCATTCTCGGCCGACCATGCTGCGGGCGCCAGAGACACCACCAAAACCACGTGCAGAAGACGTCTCATTTTTTGGCCTTTCTGGCTTTGATTCTAGAGGCGTTCGGCAGGATGACAACGCGGCGACGCAAAGAGCTATTAGCTACGACGGTACCCGTAACTGGCAGTTAGGGCGGAAGTATATCTATTCAGCAACTGTAACCATTCCTGGATCTGACCTATTTAGCCAGACTATAGGCGTAGAGGCTGTCGCCGGCGCCGGCCAGGATCCACTGCTTGCCGTCCAGCATGTAAGTGATCAGCCCATTGGACTGGTTCGCACTCTCTTCGCGGTGCCAGAGAATCTGCCCCTTATCGGCACTATAGATAATCAGGTTCTTCTGATCATCGCCAGTGATGAGCAGATTGGCCGCCGTGGTAAGGAGACTTGGACCTACCGTGGTGGGCGCATTGTTCAGGTTCGGATATACATGCGTCCAAACAGGATTGCCGGTGAGCGGATCGATCGCCTTGAGCACATGCCTGGAGAGGCCGATACCTCCGCCGGTGCCTCCGTAACCGGAGGGATGGGCGCTATCGTCCGTCAGGTAATAAATTGCCTTTCCTTCGACTGCGTTCACATAGAAAAGAGCAGCGTGCGGGTTATACGCGGGCGACTCCCAATTCGTGGCGTTCGCAATATTGATCGAGCCGCCGATACTGGGATCCTTATCCGGAATCGGGATAGGCTCGCCTTCCGGCGAAAGGCCCGAGTAATAATCCAATGGGACAAAGGGCTTGGCCACAAGATATTTGCCAGTGACGCGGTCAAGAGTCACGAAGAAGCCGTTGCGCGCCGCTTGCGATACTAACTTACGCTTCTTCCCGTCAATCACCGCATCGATCAGGATCGGCGTGGTTGTATTGTCGAAGTCGTGCGTGTCGTGCGGCGAGACCTGGAAATACCATTTCAGTTTGCCGGAGTCGGCATCCAGCGCAACAATCGATTCCGTCCATAGATTGGCCCCTGGGCGTCCCTGGCCGGCGAACACAGGATTGGTATTGCCGGTCGCCCAAAATAACAGATTCAGTTCGGGGTCATAGGTGCCCGGCATCCACGTCATGCCGCCGCCATGTTCTGAAGTCGCTTGATTGGGCCAGGTCTGGAGCGCCGGATCACCCGTGCGCGGGGTTGACCACCAGGTCCATTGCAGATTGCCGGTCTCAGGATCAAATGAATCCAGGAAGCCAGGCATGTCCATCGCATCGCCGCCAACCCCGACAATCACATGGTTCTTTACGATCAACGGCGCGGTGGTGGAGAAATATTGCTTGCGAGCGTCGGCGAAATTCTTCCGCCATAGCTCTTTGCCGGTGCCGGCGTTCAGAGCGATGAGCCAATTGTCGGGGCTGAGGAAATAGACCGTAGTCTTCCAGATCGCGACCCCGCGCTGGCCGATCAAATGGCCGCCATGATCCACCCAATCGTAATGCCACAGTTCCTTACCGCTGCGAGCATCGATGGCAAACAAATGGTCTGGGATGGTGACGTATAGAACGCCGTCGACCAGGAGCGGTGTGCATTTGATCACCGGCTGAGACGCACCGCGCTGGGCGCCGACCCCGGAAATTTTGTAAACCCATTGCTGGGCGATTTGGTTCACATTCGCCGGCGTGATCTGGGTCAATGTGCTGAAGCGTTGGCCGCTGTAGTCGCCATTGAAGGTGGTCCAGTCGTCGATGGGCGCTTTTCCTATGGCTTTGGGATCGAGCGAGACGCTGGGCGCGGCCAGCGTCGGCCCCGCCAGAGACGCGGTCACAACGGCTGCGCAGAGCGCAGTGGCGAGTCTCATTTGAGCGTCTCCAAATAAGCGGTGACGTTGTGCATGTCCTCATTCGTAAGGGTCATGATCATCGCCTGGTGTGGCGCGAGCGGATCGTTCATCTGGACATCTACCCCGGCTCCCCTTTCAATGACATGGGTCTGGCCGCCCGCGTCCACCACCGTGATACGGAAATCGCTCACCTGGGTGACGCGGCCATTGATAGTAGCGCCGTCCGCGGTCTTTACCGTCGCGGTGATGGCGAGGGAATTGTCAGCGGGACGTGTAGGCCAAATCCAACCGCGCTGCAGTTGGTCGGGGGAGTGGAACTTGCTCGCGATATGAGCAAAGGCGCCGGCGGTATGGCATGACATGCATTTGGCCGCGACGTATGCCTGTCCTTTGGCGGGATCGCCGACCAGGATGTTCAGCACCTTATAGGTGCCGCGGTTGGCGACATCCTCAACCTGGAGATGGAGGAATTCGGCAATGTCCTTGAGTTGGTCGTCCGGCAGGCCGGCAAAGGATGGCATACCTTTATCGGGTCGGCCGATTTTCAGAAACGCCACCAGATGCTCACCATGATCGTCACCTAGGACGACGTCTGACGTAATCAGGCTGGGACCTTCTGCGCCGCGCGCTTGCGGTCCGTGACAGAAGCCGCAATTCTGCTGGAACAGCGGCGCTCCACGTGCCGCGGCCGCGCGGTCCGGCTCCGGACCAAGACCGAGAAAGACGCGGGTCGCAGCGGCTCGTTGTTCCGGCGTGGCGTTGGCGCCCGTGCGGGCTGCCGGTGCATTGGCGGGCGGAGCGGCGTTCTGTGTTTGCTGACTCATTGCGATGGCCGCAAGAAGCGCTAAGCCGGCGGCGGAAATCGCATTAAAAACTGGATGGCGCATCCTCCGAAAATCCCTCTGTTTATGGATTACCGAATCAGTCAACGGTGGTGCGGCCGCATACTCAAGCAAGCCATGGAACCGCCAGGTTGTCTCTCCCCCAAAGCAGGCAGAGTCGATTATTGTCTTCTTCACGCGCCAACAACTGATCCCGTGACAGGTCGTCGGTTTTAGGCATTGCTTGCGAGGCGTAGTCGTCTACGAGGTTCATAATGGCCGGCAGAGCAGTCGCGCGGCGTTCCGGAAAAGTGGCCCAATAGACATCGGTCTTCACGGGAACCTTGAGGACGTGGTTGGTTATCATCTCCAGGTTGATGTGGACTTTGGGATTTGCGCGACGGCAAAGGGTGACCATGCCTTTCACGTCTAAAAAGCCTCTCCCACAAACCACCTCGGAAAGCAGAAAGCCCTGATCGTATGGCATTACCGCCATATCCTTCAGGTGCATGCTCTTCGCGTAGGGCGCCAGCTTGCGCACGACGCTCATTGGCTCCTCACACAAGGCGATATTGTTGCCAAAGTCGACCAACGATCCATAGTACTCACTGGATATGCGCTTCAACAACGCCGCAAACTCATCCGCGGTTCGGTCCTTGTGATTCTCCATCGCGAGAATGACCTTCTGCTTCTCAGCCAGGGGCACAATCTTCTCCACCACCGCCGTACTGCGCTTCTCCCAATCCTGGTATTCCGCCATGGACTTGAAAAACTCGTAGCGCCGGTGGGTGGTGCTGGTCACACGCATGCAGGTCGCGCCTACTGCCTTGGCATCCTGGAGAGACTTCTCAAAGCCGGATAGATCATCGGGGTGATCGGGCAGCCCGTACTGGTACTCGACAAACATATTCAGATCCTCGGCCCGGCGACGGAACGCGGCGAGGTCGCCCTTGACCGCCATCTGCACACCGATGCCGCCGAGGCTGTGGCAGTATTCCAGGTAGGCGATGGAATTGTCTCGCAGTGGTCCGGCAGGGCTACCATAGCTGCCCAGACGAACCGCCAGGCTGGTAGAAGATAAACCCATTCCACCGCCAGTCCAGGGATCAGCTATTGATGGAGAGTTGTTGCCGGCAATCGGACCGCTTTGCATGAAAGCGTCTACCCTTGCTGCACGGCTAGCCGCGGCCAAGCCGAACACCGACGCCGCCTTCACCAGCCTTCTTCTTGTGATCACAGTTCGCTCCTTCTCCGTACCCCTGCGCATGACCTATTCGGAGACGAAGCGATGGCGGTCCCGGTTTCGAAATAAGAGAGACTTACTCGTTATAGGCAGGCTGAGGAACAAGTCATTTTTCTGAAGGATACGGCCTGAAGAGTCTGCGTGAGAACTAGAAGAAAAACCGCAGATCCCTCCACTGCGCTACCCGGGTTTCCTGTGGAGGTTGGCGGCGTTGGCGAACCTCATGCGGCTTTCTTTACGGAAAGCCGCACACGTGGTTGCGGTGAGTGCCGCGTGGCAGGAAATCCGGGTCCGCTCCGGTCGGGATGACAGTTCTGTTGCAGGGAAATAGCCCCAAAGCAGTCAAAGGGATGGCTGTTAATGGTCCAACAGAATTGTCATCCCGAGCTAAGCCGAGGGATCTGCGGTTCTCTTTCCTTCACCTAGCGCTTCTACCGGATCCGATGAATGGAATCGCCTTCCGCTGGACACGAAAGAAGGACGGCGGATACCGCCGTCCTTCTGCTGAAATGCCCTTCCAGATTCTGCTCCTAGAAGGAGAATCTGCCTGTGAGCATTATCGTTCGACCGGTGATGGTGGTTGCTGTGACCTCTGCGACGCTTGGATCCGGAATCCCGGTGGCCAGAGCGGTTGGATTGAGGGCATTGCTGGGATTTTGGAAGCTTGGATGGTTAACGATGTTCTCCGCATCCATCCGAAGCTGCAGTTTGCCTGACTCCCATCCCGGGATACTCCAGCTCTTGGCTAAGGAGAAGTCGATATTCGATAGATCAGGCCCACGGAGCGAATTTTTCGGGTTGGTGCCGAAGGTATTCGCTGGCGGCGCTGCATACGCGAGCTGGTTGTACCAATGGCTGAGCGACTGTATCCCTGCATGCGGATTCCCTACCAGATTAGGATAGAGAGCCGCCTGATTATTGCCATCACTCCCCCCCAGTGAGCCACTCGGGATGGAGCTATTCATAACCACCGTAAACGGAACTCCCGATTCGGCCTGGAAGGCACTTGATAGTAGCCAACCGCCCAGCGCGAAATCGGCCCAGTTCGAACTCATGTATTGGTGTCCTTTCCCGAGCGGCACCGCATAGATCACTGACCCCTTGAAGACATTTGGGCGGTTGAAATTCGAGGGCCCATAGTTGGCCGAGGGGTTATAAGCGTCCTGATAGTAAACGGAGCCGAACTGTTGTCCCCAGCCGGAATCGTCCATGTCGTCATACAGGTGCGACCAGGTGTAAGCGAATTCGACAGCCAAGCCATGGGTGGTCGGTTGGTGAAGCATGAACTGCGCTGCCTCGTAGTTGGAAACAGCATTGTAGAGGCCGGTGCGCGAGCCGCCGGAACCGACACCAATGCCAGAGAACTGCGGATACGGCCGTGCTGTTTGGCCTTGGCCGAGCTTATTCGCGGGAAGCTGGTTGACATCTGCCTCGAACATCATGTTTCCCCAGTGGCTGCCGACATATTGTGCCTCGACGACCATATTCCCGAGCAAACGCCGTTGGACGCCCGCCGTCCACTGCCAGCCGTTCTGAATTGGGAGATGGTAAGGGGTATAGGGGATAGTCCCGCCGCTTCCCTGAGGATTTGCAGGGGTGATGTAAGAAAGAGGATTGCGGGCTGCAGCACCTGTAACCACGGGCAGATTCGCCCCACTCCCGGATAGCTGCACCACAGGTGTTGTTGTGCTGGAAGTGGACGAACTGCCCACAGCGCCACACAAGTTGGGATAGCCGCAGCCTGAGCCGAAGCCCATCACTCCGCCCACGGTATCCTCGCTCCACAGGGTAGCGAATTGCCCCACGCCGCCACGGAACACCCAGTTCGGCGAAGGTGTGTACGCGAAACCGAGGCGAGGCATCACAATGGTCTTGGTCGCGTAGCTTTTTGTCCGCGCCCCGTTCAGGCCGGCAAACCAAATCGAGCCTAACGAGTTGGTGGGATAAGCGGGGCTACTGGGCACCGGATTGGGAATGGTCGGGTCAAATCCGCCCGCATTGTTGTACTTTTCGCTCGCTCCGCCATGCGTTTCTGAGCGCAACCCGAGGTTGACGGTCAAGTTCGGCCGCAACTTAAGGTCGTCCTGAGCAAAGAACGAAGGGTTCTTGGCTCGCATGTAGTGTTTCGGTTGAGTGGCTGTATTCCATGCCTGCACATCTCCCAATAGAAAGTCGGCATAGCCAACTTGGACAAGGGGGTTGCTGGTGGTGAACTGGCCGGTAAAGTTCACGGTTGCCCCATTCACGGCGCCCCACGGAGTCGAGTTATCCTCCTCCATCAGCAACTCAAAACCAAAGTGCAGGATATTCTTGCCTTTTATCCAAGTGAGGGTATCCGAGGGAGCGTAGGTGTTCTGGATGAAAAGTGCCTCCGTGCCCGGGCCCAGATTCGAGGGCCCGCCGGTTCCACCGATACTGACCGTGGGAAAGACATCCGCGGTCGAGAACTGCAATCCAAGCTTGGCCGGGATACCCAGGCCAAGGGACTGTTGAGCAAAGTAATCCGCCTCCCGGTTCCACGAAAAACGAAATTCGTTGACCATGGTAGAGCTGATTGTGTACACGTCTGAGATCTGTGCGTTCCCACCGTCGGACGAATCATTCTGGCAATTGACCGGGCAATTCGGACTGCCATTGTAAGACACCTCGACCGGGGCGTAGCGCTCCACGATCGAAAAATTGAGGCGGTTCGTCGGCGTAATGTTGTAGTCAAATCGCCCAAACATCTTGGTTTGGTCATTGACGGCTGGCGGCAGATAGCTGTAATTGTTTGATAATCCAGGCAGATTGGGATTAACGTAATAGCCGTTCTGGATGTTTACAGCGACCGGATCCCAATACGCTGGCGGAAGCGCCAAATCCGCGCCATTGTTACTATCATAGGCCCCGCACTGAGCGGGATTGGTGGTTAACGGCGTGCCGCCATGGCGAGCGTCAAGGGTCAGACTCGATCCAAAGAGTACAGGATTGAAACAACCTGCCTTCATGGCTGGAGTTGGCTCCGAGTTCTTGGTGATCGCGCTTTGGGGGTTTTTCAACTCCTGATAGTTGTAAAAGAAGAACATTTTGTTCTTCAGGATCGGCCCGCTTACCGAACCGCCGAAGTAGTTGTAGCGCACCTTACCTTTGGCGCCAGTGTTGTTGAAGTAGTCTCTCGCATTCAGGGCGTCGTTCTGGAAATTGTCATAGAGGGAGCCATGAAATTGATTGCTTCCGCTCTTGCTGATGACGTTGAAGACCGCGCCACCTCCGCCGTACTGGGCGGGGGCGTTGGTGGCAATCACGTTAACCTCAGACACGGATTCGCTTAGACCCTGGTCTATGTTGGCGCTGTGCGGCAACCAAATCGAGCCACCGTCCACCAGGAAGCTGGAGAAGTAGGGCATGGTTCCGTTGATGGCCTGATCGGCCTGGGGTTCCTCATCACCACTGCCGCCACCGTTGGTGCCCCCTGGCGTGCTGGTAGCGCCGGGAATCAGCTTCAGCAGATAGGTCCAGCCGTTCTCCGGGTCGACGTTGGGAAGGTTGGTCAACTGGGCTGTGGTCAGAGTGGTTGACACCTGCGCATCCTCCGTCTTGAGCAGAGGCGCCTGGGAATTCACTTCCACCTCTTGGGTGGCCGTCCCAACATTCAAGGTGGCATCCACGGTAACGATTCCAACTTGAAGCGGGACCGACTCGCGCTTCAATTTTGCGAAGCCTTGCTTGCTGAATTCAAGCGTGTAGTTTCCGGGCAGAATCGAGTTAGTGTCGTATAGACCGTCGTGATTGGTCACGTAATGATTGACCACACCGGTATCGGTGTTAGTGACGGTGACGTCGACTCCTGGCAACAGTGCGCCGGACGAGTCGGTCACAGTGCCGCGAATATCACCGGAGTTGGAGTTTTGCGCGCGACCTGTACCGGCCACACACAGCAGAAAACAAAGTGCGAGAACAACCTGAACTGACTTTCTCATGACCGTCTCCAGCACTGAAACAGCAGTGAAGCCCCCAAGACGAAACCTATTGTGACGGCTGTGCTCTGCGCACGCCGTTGAACCTTATGAACGACGACTGATTCCTATAAACCCCTGCCGCCCGCTCCGGAGTCCCCGTATAGTCCCGCTTTTATCCAAAGGTGGTTGGCAGGCGAAACGGTAGTCTGTGCCTCCAGACATTGTCAAGGGGAAACTTTAAGGGTTCCTGACTAGACAAACGGTTGTTCTTTCATCCAGTGGTTCGCGCCTTTGGTTTCAGCATGCTATATCCATTTAGGGGCGCAAACGGGATTTGCCAGATGACCACTGCGCTAAACGCTGGTTCCAGAGGCCGAAACGCGCCGCCAGGAGTCCGGCTGAGCCTTGCCAGGAGGAGATCCTTTGCAGACAGGTCACCCCGAAAACGAATACGATGCGGCCAGGAGGTTGCGCTCATTGCGTAAGCACGGCCCCCCTCACTGAATCAAAGTCAGTAACATTGGGAAAGGAATTCCGCACACATGAATAGATCAATAAGATTGTCCCGCTGGTTCATTCTGCTCGGTAGTCTTTGCCTGCCTGTGGCCACCTTTGGCCAAACCAGCCAATACCAGGGCAAGCCGTTCCACGACAGCGTATATAAGGGTGGCCCGCAACTTATTCCGGGAAAGGTTTACTGCGCTTACTACGATTCAGGCGGAGAAGGGATCGCATACCACGACAGCGATGCAAAGAACAACGGAAGCGGTGGTTTGAATCCTGCGGATGGGACTTACTTGAATCAGTTCCGCATGGGCGAAGGCGTGGATACCTCCTATACCAAATATCACGACCAGATCGACAACAATTCTTACCAGCAGGTGCACCCACCCGAAGGTCTGCTTTATGTTGGCTGGACGGTGCCGGGAGAATGGTTCAACATGACCGTTGACGTCGAACAAGCCGGTACCTACACCATCGACCTTTTGTACACTTCCAATGCTGGAGGGGAGATAGCGTTTGATTTGAACGGGAACAAACTCACCGGGCCGCTCAATATCCGGTCGACGTACAACGCTGCCGACCCGATCGCCTGGAGGCAGTGGCACCACTGGGATGTTATGAAGGATCTCGCGGAGGTCACCCTGCCGAAGGGAGTCAATGTATTGACTCTGCATGTAGAAAAGACGGGCAACATGAACTTCGCCTATTTGGATTTCAAGCTAAAGAACTAAACACCGGTAATATCCGCTTATGCAAATCAGAAGGACGGCGGCCACCGCCGTCCTTCTGGTTTGTAGGCAGGGGAGGCAATTTCGGCGATATCATTAGCAACGATGAAGACAAGAGAAGTCATTCGCTCGGTCCCGGCGATCCTGCTTTTTCTGGGCTCACTTCAGGGCGCCGCGCAATCGGGCGGCAGCCGCCAACAGCAGATCGAGGCGCACAACCGTCAAGCTCAGCAATACTTAAAAGAAAATCGAGCCGATCTCGCTTCAGCCGAGTTGCGGGCAATCATTGCCCTCGATCCAAACAACGTCGACGCGCGCGGCAACCTCGGCGTGATGCTCTTTTTCCAAGGGGACTACGCAGACGCGATTCCCCAGCTACGAGCTGCGCTCAAGCTACAGCCTGGTCTGTGGAAGATTGAAGCCCTTCTGGGCATGAGCGAAAAGCGAACGAGTGATGCTCAAGGCGCTCTCGACGACCTGGAAAAAGCCTTTCCCAAACTACAGGAAGAAAAGATTCGCATAGAAGCTGGTATGGAGTTAATCGAAATTTACAACGGAAGCGGTGACCTTGATAAAGCTGCGGCAATTGTCAGCGTCCTCCGCGGGTCGTACCCCACCAACGTGGACATCCTCTACGCTTCCTACCGGATCTATTCGGACCTTGCCGGCGAGTCCATGCTCAGCCTGTCTATGGTGGCTCCTGACTCCGCACGAATGCACCAGGTTATGGCTCATGAGATGGAGCGGCAGGGAGACACGGAAGCAGCCATCAGGAATTACCGCGAAGCACTCAAGCTTGCTCCGCAACTTCCTGGACTGCATTTTGAACTGGCGGAGGTGTTGCATGCCTCGTCAAGTCCTGCAGAGAAGCAAGAGGCTGAAGGTGAGTACAAAGCTGCTCTGGCTGTTAACCCCTTCGATGAGGAATCCGAACGCAGGCTGGGTGAGATCGCTGCGGAGCGGGGCGAGCAAAAAGAAGCATACGAGTATTACTCGCAAGCCCTAAAGCTTCAGCCCACTGACGCAGAAGCGAACATCGACCTGGCAAAAATATTGGTCTCGATGAACCAACCGGAAAAGGCAGAGGCCCTTTTGCAAAGAGCGATTCAACTAGACCCGACGATCGCCGTGGCCCACTACCGTCTAAGCCTCCTATATCGGAATGCGGGACGTACCGCAGATGCACAGCACGAATTGGAGGAATACCGCAAATACAAGGAGATGAAAGAAAAACTCCGCGGTGTTTACAAGGAGATGCGCCTCAAGACAACCGAAGTTAAATCTGACGAGACCGATGCGCCGAATGGCCCGGAGCAGCCACCAACCCAGCAATAGCTGGGTACTATTTATGTGCGACATCACCTACCTCAATTTCATCACTTCCACCGGTTGGCCATTAGGTTTAAGCAGCCCAGCCTGACACGGATTCCTCCACTACGGGCTCCATACCTAAGCCTCCGCCAACTTCCGTGGTATAGTGGACCGATGCACTTCGGAACCTCCAGACGATGAAGTATCACGACTGGTTCGTGAGGTGAAATGGCAAACCAGGTCTTCGACGTTTGTATCGTTGGCTCAGGCGCAGGTGGGGGAACGCTCGCTGGCCATCTGGCTCAACGCGGGGTAAAGGTAGCGCTGGTAGAGGGCGGGCCACCAGTGAATACCCGCACCGACTTCAACACTCATGCTCTTCCGTTTGATTATCCTAACCGCCATATCCCCACCGATGAAGCCGGGTAAGCCGGGTTTTGGCTCCGAACGTGCTCGCGGCGTCGGGGGTAAGACGATGCTCTGGAACGCTGTGGCCCTGCGCTTGAGCCATCGGGATTTCAAGGGATACACCATCGACGGAGCGGGGGCCGATTGGCCCATCGACTATCCCGACATGGCTCCTTACTATGACCGGATTGAACGGGAAGTCGGCGTGTGCGGAAACCGTGACGGCCTGGAGGATCTTCCCGACGGGATATACATGGAGCCACCGCCACTGAAACTGGGAGATCTTCTGCTGCAGCGCGGTGGCAAAGAATTAGGCATACCCATCATCCACACGCGCAAAGCGACCCTGACCCGGGCGACCCAGACGCGGCCTGCCTGCCACTATTGCGGTAATTGCATGGCAGGCTGCGATGTCGCGGCAAAATACAACTCCGCTGACGTCCATCTGGCCCCGGTCATGAAGACCGGTCACCTCACCGTCTTCCCTAACTCGATTGTGCGCGAAGTGGTGGTTTCCAATGAGAATCGCGTCAGCGGAGTTCGTTATCTTCATCGCGTCACCGGCCAGGAGGGTGAGATCCACGCGCGCTGCGTCGCCGTTGCCTGCGCCTGCATACAAAGCGTAGGGCTGCTGCTGATGTCTGTATCCAGGCTCTATCCGCAAGGGCTGGGAAACTCCAGCGGCCAACTTGGCCGCAACTTCATTCCTCACTTCAACTCCGGAGTGGAAGGGTTTTTGACGGAGATGATCGGCCGGCCGGTGGTGAATGATGAGGGCTTCATTGATCATGCCTATCTGCCCTCCTACATGCACACCCAAAAAAGAGACTATGCACGCAGCTACGGAGTGCAGATCTATACCGGTATTCGCCGCACTACTGGATGGGCCAAGCAAGTCCCTGGCTTTGGCGCCGCCTACAAACAGTCCGTCAAGCAACGCTTTCCGGCTTACGTCAGCTTCCAATGCTTTGGCGAAATGATCCCCAATGACCAGAGCTTTATTGCATTGGACAAGTCGCAGAAAGATGAGTACGGCTTGTACCAGGTGAACGCGAGTCGCGGTGCAACAGGAAAACGAAAGAAAGATCTATGAGGCCATGACTAAGGCATCTGTCGAGATTCTGCAGCGGGCGGGCGGAGAAGTGCTTTCGGTTTCCAATTTTGACGAGCCCACCTTTAATCACCAGTTAGGCGGTTGCCGCATGGGAACGGATCCGCGTACCTCGGTGGTCGACGCGTTTTGCAGAAGTCATGACGTACCTAATCTGTATGTCGTGGATGGCAGCGTTTTTCCTTCCTCTTCGGAAAAGAATCCGACTTTGACCATCATGGCCCTGGCAGCGCGCACCGCCGATCACATCAGTGATCGTTTGCAAAAAGGAGAGATCTGATGAAGAGCCGGCGAGAGGCCCTCAAAATTATTGGAGCCGTCGGTGTTACCTGTGCGTTCCCGTTTTCGGCCAACGAACTCTACGGTCAGCACGTCCACCCGGCTGGAGAAGAGGCGCCCAGCAAATGAAGCCGGACGCGCCGTATGCTCCACGGTTCTTCACCCCGGCGGAGCTGCTGGTGATCTCCCGTTTGACGGACCTGATCATTCCCCCGACCGAAACCCCTGGCGCGCGCAGCCGCCGGCGTTCCCCAATATATCGATCTGGTGGTGAACGAAGATCCTAAACTGCAGGGCATCTTCCACCTTGGGTTGCCGCGTTTAGACAAGATAAGTGAATCCAGGTTTGTCACGGGCGCCTTTCTCCAGTTAAGCGAAGCGCAGCAGGTCGAAATCCTTACCTCCCTGAGTCAGGCCGAAGAGCGTCAGCCGGGGATGATGCTGCTTTCTTCAACGCCATCAAGAGCCTGACTGCGGATGGCTATTACACCTCCCGCATCGGCTTAGTGCAAGAACTTGGATATGACGGCAACACCTATCTTGCGGCCTTTCCTGAATCCAGGGTTCCGGAACACTGAGCGAGCAAGAGTAAGCTGCATGAATTGCTGTTAGCGGAAGGATCAATCGTACATGTTTCGTAGCTGGTATTCGACGTTTGCTTCGTGCGCCCTGTTGTTTCTCTGTGCCACCGGCCGCTCTGCCAGCCGGCCCGACGAGATTCCATTTGAAAAACACACCATCGACCTGGGCGCTTCGGAAACCGCTGTCTTTGCCGACATCAATCGTGACGGAAAGCTCGACCTGGTCTCCGGTGAGTACTGGTATGAGGCGCCGCGCTGGACCAAGCACCATTTCCGCGAGCTGCTATTCACCAACAACTACGTCGACGACCTGACGACGCTGCCCCTGGATGTAGATGGGGACGGCTATGTGGACCTGGTCACCTCAGGATGGTTTAGCAAGGAGCTGGCGTGGTGGCAAAATCCCGGACGCGCCGGCGGGATGTGGAAAGAGCATCCCATCGCCACCGGATCACCCATCGAGTTTTCGTTTCTGGTTGATCTGGATAACGACGGTAAAGCCAATGAGATTCTGCCCCAGTTCGGAGACAATCGTCCTCTTGCCTGGTACGAGCGAGATAAGCACGGCGGAGTCGTAGAACACATTGTCAGCGACCACAGCTACGGTCATGGGATTGGAGTGGGCGATGTAAACGGGGACGGCCGCAACGATATCCTTACGCCTAAGGGCTGGCTGGAAGCTCCCGCCGATCCGCGGCAGAAGAACTGGAAGTTCCATCCGGATTGGAATTTCGAGGACGCCCTCGGCTTCATGTACGTACGCGACGTGAACGGCGATGGCCGTCCGGACATTATCACCTCGATGGCGCACGGCTACGGCATTTTCTGGCTCGAACACACGAGTGATGGCAAATGGGTCAAGCATGTGATCGATGACAGTTGGTCGCAACCGCACGCCGTTGCCATCGTGGATTTTCGAAAGACTGGGAATATTGGCTTGTTGACCGGTAAGCGCTACATGGCGCATAACGGACATGATCCCGGCGCGCGCGAGCCGCTGGGCGTTTATTGGTACGAACGGTTGCTCGATCCCTCTTCCCACTCCGTCGACTGGGTGAAGCACGTGATCGATTACGGCGGCCGCACTGGAGGCGGGATCGAGATCGGCGTCGCAGATATCGATGGAGACGGGGATCTCGACTTCGCTGTGGGCGGCAAGAGCGGACTTTTCCTGTTCGAGAACAAGACGATTGCCAAGTAGCGATCGGAAGAAAAGGCCTTGGGTAGGGAAGGAGAACTGCAGATCCCTCGGCTGCGCTCGGGATGACAAATTGGAGGGTGGCGCTCACCTCAACAGCGTTACCAGGGGATGAACAGAGCGGCCGCAGGTTATCCGCTGCTGAGGTGAGCGCCACCCTCCAATTTGTCATCCCGAGCGCAGCCGAGGGATCTGCAGTTTCTCTCCCGGTTCTCACGCAGAAGCCATACACCCTATCGTTTCGACCATGCCGAAGCTACCGGGACGCGTGCGGCGGGCATGAGGAAAGTCTATGTCTGCATCTGCTACGCTCTTAGTTATTCCGTCGCATTGCCTGCCGCGGTTGTTCTCTCTGCGAACTTCTTATGTGGTCCCGGAGGTCAGGGCTTTGTTGTCAAAGACAAACATCGGAATCCGGCGTCTGCTGTGGAGTTCCTCAATCGCCCTGATGCTCGCACCCTTCACGCTCTACGCTCAAACAAAGACGGCCGATCTCCCGGCTGATTTCGTCATCAGGAACGCCACCGTGATGACGGCTTCGCACGGCACCATCGAGCGCGGAAGCGTCTGGGTTCACCAGGGCAAGATTGCCGGGGTCGGCGTCACTGTCAACGCGCCCGCCGATGCCACGGTCATCGATGCCACCGGCAAATTCCTCACCCCTGGCATCATCGACCCGCACTCCCACTCCGCCCTCGGCGATGATGTGAATGAAGCCACCAGCCCGGTCACTCCTTCGATGATGATGATCGACGCCTTCGACAACATGGATAGCGCGCTTTATCGCGCACTAGCCGGCGGAGTTACCACCGAGCTGCTGCTCCATGGGTCGGCCAACGTGATTGGCGGCCAGGCGGTGGTGATCAAGAACAAATTTGGTCTGCCGCGCGATCAGATGCTCTTTCCCAACGCGCCCCGCTCCATCAAGTTCGCCAGCGGCGAGAATCCCAAGCGCGTATACGGCCGCCGCAACGAACTTCCCTCTACGCGCATGGGCACTTTCGAAGTCATGCGCCAGTCCTTTGAAGATGCAAAAGCCTACATGGCCAGCTGGGACGCATACAACGCCAAGGTTGCCAGGAACGATAAGGATGCCGTCGCGCCCAAGCGTGACTTGAAGCTTGAAGCGCTCGCCGACGTGCTGCGCGGCAAACTTCTGGTCCAGATCCACTGCTACCGCGCCGACGAGTTCCTTACCGAAGAGGCGATTGCCACGCAGTACGGCTACAAGATTCGCGCCTTCCATCACGCTCTCGAAATGTACAAGGTCGGTGATCAAATTGCGCCTACGGGCACGGCAATCGCCACTTTTGCCGACTGGTGGGGATACAAGGACGAGGCTTGGGACGCCATTCCATGGAATGCCACCATGAGCATGCGCGAGGGGGTGCGGGTAGCGCTAAAAAGCGACTCCAACGACTACATACGGCGCCTCAACCAGGAAGCGGGCAAGATGGTCCACTACGGCGGCGCAACTGAGGAAGAAGCGCTGCAGATGATCACTCTCAATCCTGCCTGGATCATCGGCGTGGACGACCGTGTGGGCTCCATCGATGCCGGCAAGGATGCCGACCTGGTTCTCTGGAATGTGGATCCACTCTCCACCTACGCGCGCGCAGAAAAGGTCTACATTGATGGCCAGCTCTTCTTCGATAGCAGCCTTCCCGGTTTCGGCGCCACCCAGTTTCACGGCGTGATGCATAGCAGCGGGTTCTCAGGCGCTGATGACGAAGATGGAGGTGGACTGTGACCTTCCAGCGCTGGCAACAAGCACGACGGATTGGTGCAACCACGCTCGCGGCGGCCGGCCTGGTTGCTTGCCTTGGTCCCCAGGGGGTGCGGGCTCAAGCCCCAGCCCATGCGAACGCCCACACCGCCAGCGCCCCGGCCCCTGCCGGTCCTAATACCACAGCGGTCGCTCCGCCCAAGCTGGTAGCGATCACCGGCGGCAAGCTGCTCACCATCACCCATGGCACGATTGAGAACGGGGTCATCCTTCTTGAGGATGGCAAGATTACCGCCGTGGGCCCCGCTGCTTCGACCAAAGTGCCCAAGGACGCGCAAGTATTCGACGCCAAAGGGATGACCGTGTATCCCGGCCTGTTCGATGCGGAAACCCAGCTCGGGCTGGTCGAAGTCGAGTCCGACGAGAACAGCAACGACCGGGTGGAGAAGAGCGATGAGATCTTCCCCCAGATGCGTGTGGTCGATGCTTTCCACGCCGAGACGGCACGTATCCCTATCGAACGCATTAACGGCGTCACCAACGCTATCGTCGCGCCGGCCTCAGAGGATTCCGTTGCCGGCCAGGACGCACTGATTCAGCTTTATGGCAAAGACCGCAATGCCATGATCCTCACCCCGGATATTGCCTTGGCCATGAACTTCGAAGGCGACGTGCGGCGAAGAGGAAGCGCACCTCTAAGCGCCAAGTTTCCCGCTACCCGCATGGGCTTGGCCTCGCAACTACGCCAGACCTTCCTGGACACCCAAAACTACATGGCCGAGAAGGCTGAAGCGGCAACGCCCGACCACAAAGGGCCTCCAGCGAAAATAGACCTCAAGTTCGAAGCCCTCATACCTTACTTGAAGGGTGAAAAGCCGGTTGTGTTTGGCGCCTATCAGAGCTACGAGGTTGAAGTCGCCATGGGCATTGCGCAGGAGTTCCACCTCAAGGTCATCCTCGACCACGTCACGCATGCGCAAGACTTACTCGACACCATTGCCTCCTACAAGGTGCCTGTTATCGTTGGATCCATTTATGACGCACCCGAAGCCAATGAGCGCTACGATGCGGTCTTTTCGCTTCCCGCGGAGTTGCAAAAACGGGGAGTCAAGATCGCTCTCTCATCGTTCAGCGATGGTCCCTCTGCTGACAGTCGAAATCTGCCCTATGCGGCAGGCTACGCGGTAGCCTATGGATTGCCTTACGACGAGGCGATGAAGGCTATCACGCTCAACCCGGCAGAGATGTTTGGCGTCGGCGACAAACTGGGCTCTCTGGATGTGGGCAAGGTTGCCAACGTGGTGATCGCGAACGGCGATCCGTTGGACGTCCGCACGTCGGTGCAGCAGGTCTTTATCGAGGGAGTTCCTATTCCCATGACGAGCCGTCAAACGCAGCTCCGCGACCAGTATCTGCCCCTTACTCAGAAGCCGAAGTAACTGGCTCGCTGGGCAGCAGGGCACGCCACCAACCTCAGCAGGAAACCTGGGTAGCATAGGGATCTGCAGTTTGCGTAAACGGAGAAACGAAACCCGGAGGCGATTCGACCAGGCCACATTCGCTGTGCCCGATGGACAGAGTCAATCAACAAGATCCCACGCTGAACACCAACCAGACAGGTAATTTGGACAGGAAGGGCTGCCAGCTAGCTCCTGGAAATGCAGTAATAGCGGCGAAAGCAGTTGGCACAACGAACCGGGTGGAAGGCCAGCAATGTGAGCAGGCGATCAAGCGATTGATGCTCCGCCTCAGTGAACAGCATCGATGTGCACAGAGGGCACTTTTGGCCGAACCAAAGGAGTCCCGAAAACCGGCTGAGCCAGCGCATCCCCGACGAGGTCTCCGACTGTTTCAGCATCTTACCTTCTGTAAAGCAGCAGGAGCAGCTTCTCGTCGCGATGAGAAGTTCCATCCTTTGATTACGGTTCATTGCGGTGAGGTGTTGTCTCAAGTTTCATCCTGTGAACGGTTCTTCCCGCGCGTATCACAGTTTTACGCTACGCAAGCGGCCGCTCCGATTCTGGCCAAAATAGCTCACTTTGGATGAATAGGCGCGACACTGAAGGACAAGCCGTTTCGTCCGCACTCCAAGTGCGGACGAAACAGCCATCCGAACTTTATTGAGACTTCAGAACTTGGCCGCGAATCTCCCCGCCTGGGTTTGCGGATGTGTGGAGGTTGAAATACCACATACCGGCCACTAGATCCTTAGCCTGTTCCGGTGTCAGGGTCGCCGTACCATCGATGGGGCTGGTTATCGGGCTACCCTTTATCGGAAGCTGTGGCTTCGCATTCGCCCCCGCGGCCGCCGGTCCGTGAAAATGCGCTGCGACGACCGGACCAGTCAACCCACTGAACTCAACGTGGTATTTGAACTCGTTGGTTTCAGTATTCAGCGTGGCGGTCAGTGTTCCGGTACCCGCGCTGTCCTTGGCAGGAACTTCCGAGGAGGCCTTCAAATCTCCCGTCAGGTGAATGGTCGCAGCGTGCGCTGCAAGCGACACCAGCGCAAGAGCGGATGCGGTGACGACGGTTCGGAAAACACGCTTTACATGTTCCAATTTAGTTCTCCTTTTTGGCGGAAGGTTAACGTCGCAGAGTGACACGGGACGGTTCTCCAGGAAAGGGCAACGATGCCCACGACCGACGGGGCCAACTGTCGATCTACAGCGCCCTAGCCGTCATGGATTGAAACTATACACCCCCACGGCAACAGGTTAGATTAAGCGAGCGGGGGCGCTCACGATTGCGTGCGGCCGCTGCGAAAACACTGGCAACGAAAACACTGGCAATTGGATGATTGCAAAGGGATGTTACGCAGGAATCATTGGCAAGCATATGGTGGACGCGGGTGGAATCGAACCACCAACCTGTCGATTAAGAGTCGAATGCTCTGCCAGTTGAGCTACGCGTCCGTGAGGGGTAAGAAGGCCGAATGTTGAGCAACATTCAGGTAGGCCATGAGCGCGCACCTGGGTCACGCCTAAGAAAAAATATAGCATAAGTAAGAAACCCGGTCCCGCTCCGGACTTGCTTACTGTCCTGATTGTTTGGGCTTAAAACGAGAAGGAAAGTCCGCCCAGAATCGAGCGCTCGTCCTGGGCAAAATAGAGCGTGCTGCCATCGCGCGTAAGGAACGGCCGATAGCCCTGAGCCAGCAGATTGCGAACGTCCACTAACGCCTCGGTCCCGCTGGGCAGCAGGTGGCCACAGTGGATCGGTTGACGTATCAGGAGGTTGAGGTACGCGCTCTGTCCGAAGTTGTCGTACATCGCCACCGGCGTCACCGTATTCACAGGCTGCCAACGGTAGGAAGCACGCCAGGCTGTGCCTGTGCGCTGCACCCTGCCCTCGAGAGATGCGGAGACAGCTTCCGTCCTGCTCTGGTAGAGACCATGTACAGCCTCAGGCACCGAAACTGCGGAATCGGGAGTCTCGAAGGCCAAGGCCTTGCCGTTAGCAAAAGAAAGCGTCGCCCAGGTGGATGAAGTCACCTTCTGCGCGAACACGGCCCTGAACCCGCCACTGGTGTAGCCAGGACCGGTAACTTGAAACACCTGCGAAGCCGGATCGTACAGCATGTTCCCGAAAGCCAGATCCTGTTGCTCGACAGAACCGCCCCCGCCGATCACCGGACTAACCACCTGATCCTGATAGACAGCCAGCATCGCCCGGCGCGTCGCAGTGTTGTCCTCAACCCGGATTTCCTGGTGAAGACCGTGCTGAATTCTCACTTTGCCATCTTCTTCAGAGAACATGGGCGCCAGCGTGCGATTTTCGGTGAGCTGCCCGGCGTCCTGCATTTCTGGCGAGGTAGCAAGCCGGTACGATACGACAGCGCCGTCAGAGTGCCAGGAAACATTGACGAAGGGCAGACTTGAGGTGACTACAGAAGGCCCATGCACGGACTGGACTTCGTTGCCCACCTCCATCGACGCATTGGGACCCAGATTCACTGCCTCCGCGCTGCGCAACCGGAAATCGTACAGGCCCGAGCTTCCTCCGGCGCCTTCTACAACATTCATCTGCTGCACCGAGGCCACGTTGCGAATTTGCCGTTCCGGACCCAGCGCCAGTTCATAACCCGCCAGGTACGCCGAGCTGTCCGCCGGTTGCGGGCTCAGGTTGGCGCGCAAAATCAGATGGCCACCGGTGGCGCTGGAGCGCTCCATGGCAAAAGCATGATGAAGACCGCCCTGTCCAAACTCGCGCCCGAAACCGGCGACGCTGACCCGGGCTGCCAATTGCGGAGCTGAACCGTTGTCATCACCGGCAAGCACCACCAGCGGACCGTCCTCGAGATAACGCAACAGCGGACGATTGGCCGAGGAACGCAATGTCCATTTCCAGTCTTCGGTCGACTCGTCGGGCGAACGCGGCTGGGCAGGAAGCCATTGCACGGCCTCAAAGAGTGTGCTCAGCGTGAGGTTAACGATGATTTTGCTGCGGGCTCGCAGCTGCAGGCCTTCACGCAGGGTGGGAAGGAAGGAGTCTCCGGTCGCCTTTACCTGGTAGATCCCAGGCAAAACATGATCGAAGGCATAGCCTCCACGCATGTTGGTATAGACTCTCGCGACCACCGTGGCATCGGCGGCCATCAGTTCGACCACCGCTCCCATCTGGGGAGTACCGCGTGCATCGCGCACTACTCCGCTCACGGTTGCAGGGAAAGGCGCACCCGAGGCAGGCAGGAGGCCTACTAAGGCCACCACGACAAGAGCTGCGATTTGGCAATACCTTCTACGCACTCAGTTACGCTACTCACTCAAACGTAGTGCAGGAACCCAGTTCCGCGATCGCCGACGCTATATGCGTTCTATATGCTCTACTCCGGCTACTAAAGTCACACCTTGCAGCTTACCAGAGCGCTAGTCAACCGTAAACGGGGCCGATTGCGCCACCTGCTGCTTGGACACATGATCGTTGACTGTAATGGTCACCTGGTACTTCCCCGGCTGCAGGCTAGCCAGGGATACCGACCTTCTCACCGTTAACTGATCCGAGTTGGCGCTGTTTTCTCCCGCTGCCGAGCTGGCCTCCGACGTGTCCAGGATCGCCTTGTTGCTGGCCATGTCCATGATCTGGTACTGGATCGTAGCCGCGTTCTGCTTGCTCTTGTCGTCGATCCCCAAGTTGTAGACCTGCATCCAGAAATTGAGCTTCTGGTTGCGATGGAAAGAAACAGGAACTCCGGGTCCGGAGCTTACCCTTGGCCGGACGTAGGTTCCGGCGATGATGAACTGCCCGGTACCAATCTGCTTGGTCGGCACCTGCTCCATTTTGTCGGCCAGGATCAGGGAGGACGCTGAGAGCTTCTCATCGTCGTACTTAGGCACCACGATTCCCTCGGCCCAGGTGCCGATGTGGTCGGGGTTGTTCACGTCTTTGATCGCAATATCCACGCGGTACCGGCCTGGCTTCAGCGGCAAGGCCCACCAGTGGACTGATTGCTGATCGAGTGCCTTGCCCAGCAATTCACTGGGCTCTTCCACTTCCAGCGTCTGTTCGAAGGTCTGCACTACGTGGTCGGTAATGGTCGCGACCCGCCCCAGAACGTTGACCTCGCCCTTGGAAACCCCATCCTTGGTGTTGAAGGTGATATCCCGGTTCCTGATCTGCAGAGTCAAGGGAACAAGGACCGTATCCTCGGTCACCTTTACGTAGTCAGTGCGGACTTCGAAGGGGAAGAAGGGCCCGCTCAGGACCTTGTGATTCACCAGAAACGATTCCAGGTCCTTGAACTTGACTACCGGCGGGGCTTGCAACTTGGAGAACTGCTCCAGGCGGTCAAATTCCTTCGCTTGGTTTGAGCTCGCCATGGGGCCGCCGCCCAGGTTCTCCAGGCCGCCGTTGAAGCGGTCGGTGCGCTTGGAGGTTCCCATTTGTTCGCCCAGGGTCGCGCCCGCGCCCGGTACGTGTAGCAAAGCGTCCTTCTCCGAGCGGTCGAGGGTCATGTGGTAGTCGCCGCACATGCAGGTATCGACGAACTCGATATCGATGTTCTCACCAATGCCCTCGATATAGCGGTAATGCCAGGTTTCGAAGGGGAAGGTTGAGGTCTCGCCGCCGCCCTCTTCCATGGGACGTTCATAGGAACCGCCGCTGGGGTGAGACTCAATGCTGTCCGGCTTGCCGTACGCGATATACATGTGTCCGCGGTCGGTCTTCCAACCTGGCTTGCCGGCGGCAAAATGTTCGTTGGCGTAGGCAATTCGCCGGTAATTCTCTTCGCGGTATTCGTTTTCAGGAGAATCAGGATCGGGGTTGCGCCGCTGCCAGAATTGCTCGATGAAGTTGTCGCGCTCCTCATCATTCGACAAGCTCTTGAAGGCCTTCAACTCCTGGTCGGTGATGATCCAGCGCACATCTTCGTCGACCCACTTCTTGTAGGGCCCCTTTAACTCGTTTCTGAGTTCTTTCTGCTGCTTGAATTTATCCTTATCGCTCTGTGGCCGGTGTAGCGGGTCCTGCGCGCTCTGGGGATCCGACGCGTTTGGAGAACTATTTTGAGTATTGGCCTGCGACGGCTGACTCGCAGCTTGCGCGATGAGCATGGGTGGCAGACCCAACGACAAGAACAGAAAAAGGGTGGAATTTACCCTCAGCGAAGCCCTCAACATAGGTTGCGCGATACTCCCCGTACGGCACATCAAGTTTAAGGTTCGGTAACAGCGAATTCAAGCGGGGAATGTCATTTCTCCCTTTATCTTCCGGACGATGGGGGGCGGGGGTAACCCGTATTCGCGGTACTAGAAGGGATTTCCCGTGGTTTACCGGCCAGCGGGAGAATTACCCTCCGCGAATAGTCTGTTTTAGAGGTAGAGGCACCCCAGGATTGCATCCTGGGGCATTTTCAGCCGTCTCTGCGGGACTGGTCGGGCTGGGAATGTCCACCCAGGACTGCGTCCTGGGCTACTTTCAGCCGTCTCCTACGGGACTCAATTGGGAGAGCCTAGCTCTCGCGCGGTTGCGTATGCTCAGGCAAGGCAGCAGGATTCGCTGCTGTGGCGCATGCCAACCCAGGACTGCACTCCTGGGCTACTTTCAGCCAGTCTTGTCCAAATTAGCTGTTTCGATCCGCCGATTTGGACAGCACCCGCTAAAAACAAATCAACTATCGGTGCGTATCGGGACCAGTCCCGAAGGAGTCTGTGTCGTAGCTAGAAATCGGAGATGAGCTAACGATTAACCAATTTCCGTATCAATGACGATGAATTCTGATGGTTAATTCGTATAGCTTATCGTCGATGTCTTAGCTACGACACAGACTCCGAAGGGACGGCTGAGAGTAGCCCAGCATGCAGTGCTGGGTGTACATTCCCAGCCCGACCAGTCCCGCAGGGACGGCTGAAAATGACCCAGGACGTCAGTCCTGGGTAAATCCGGACTGCACCTCCAATGTTCACTAGGGATCATCAGAAGCCGATTACCTGCACGCTAAGCCCGAACTATTCGCTAATTCAGACCGGGCGAGGTCTGGCAGCAGGGTTCGCCGCGGTCCGGGGGCCCATTTTCCGGCAAACTCCGCGCCCCCGGATCGTCGTTCGGGCACCCGAAAGTGGGGAGTTGCACGTTAAACCCGGAACCCCGACGGGGTCTTCCACGTATGATGTAGAGAAGGGCGGAGGATACCGTTCTACCCATGAAACTTAGGAAGATACTGATTATCTCGGGCGCGGTCCTGGTGGCAGCCGGCGTCACCACGTTTACCATCGTTCGCGCCCAATCGGGGTACACCAAAGTACTCACCGCCAAGGTGGTGCGCGAGAACCTGGTCTCCATCGTCAGCGGCACGGGGCAGATCAAGCCCAAAACCTACGTCAATATCGGAGCCACCTCCTTTGGCAGGATCACCCACCTCTACGTCAAAGAAGGCGACCGGGTGAAGAAAGGGCAGGTCCTGGCAACGGTAGAGAGCGTGCAGGCGGAGGCCGGCGTGGTGGCCCAGCAGGCCAGCATTGAATCGGCCCATACCGACATTGCCTCCTATCTGGCGGCGGAGAAGACGGCCGAAGCCACGGTTGCCCACTCGGAAGCCGATCTTAATCAGAAACTTCTCGATTGGCAGCGGGCCCAGGCGCTCTATAAAGCCGAACTGATCGCCAAGTCGGAGTACGACTCCAAGAAGGCGGCCTACGACACGGACGTTGCCACCCTGGCGCAAAGCAAGGCGGCGCTGGTACAGGCCCGGGCGCAGACAGCGTCAGCCCGGGGCAAGCTGGGCACCGCCATGGCCACGCTCACCAGCGACAAGGATCTGCTGAATAAGACGGTCAGCATCGCACCCTTCGATGGCATTGTGACCAACATGCCGGTGCGTGAAGGCGAAACCGTCGTGGTGGGCATTCAGAATGCCGAAGGCAGCACGCTCATGACGTTGGCGGACCTTTCCGTTATTACCGCCGAGGTCAAGGTCGATGAGACCGATATCGTCAATGTCGCCATGGGGCAACCGGTGGAAGTTTCAGTGGATGCCCTGCCGGGGAAGGTCTTCCCAGGACAGGTGACTGAGGTCGGGGACCAGGCCATTCTGCGTTCTACCGGCATCGCCACCAGCCAAAGCACCACCGGCACGGAAGAGGCTAAGGACTTCAAGGTGGTGGTCACGCTCACGAATCCGCCGCCGGAGCTGCGCCCTGGGCTTTCGGCCACCGCGAAAATTACCACGGCGCGGCGGCAAAATGTATTGGCGATTCCCATCCAGGCTCTGGCCATGCGCACTGCAGCATCGTTGAAGGGCAACCCCTCGATGCAGACGGTGAACGCCGCGTCCACGGGAGATGGTGCACCGCCGGCCGCTCAGGATCCCGGCACCCAGGGGGTCTTCGTGCTGCGCTCGCATGGCAGCAAGCTGGAATCGCAGTTTGTCCCGGTCACCACCGGCATTACCGGCACCACGGACATCGAAGTCACCGGTGGCCTCAAAGCCGGGGATGAAATCGTCATCGGTCCCTACAAAGTGCTGCGCACGCTTAAGAACGACGTCAAATTGAAGCGAGATAATGCAGCTGCAACCCAGGAGACGGAATCTTCATAAGCGGGGCGGCTTGATACGCTATCGTAGGCACGCAAGCGCAGAGCTTTACCAGTAGCGAAATAGGGAGCGGACGATGGCACTCGAATCCACCAGCGCAACGCCGGCCGGCACGGCGCAGGATGTCGCCCAGGGAGAGGTCATCGTCGTCGAGGATCTGTGGAAGACGTACACCATGGGCCTGGATCAGGAGGTAAACGCGCTCTGCGGCATCTCGCTGCGCATCCGGCACAATGAATACGTCGCCATCATGGGCCCCTCGGGTTCGGGCAAGTCGACGTTAATGAATCTGATTGGCTGCCTGGACACACCTACCAGGGGAAAGTATTGGCTGAACGGCCACCTGGTCAGTGAATTGAACGATGACGAGTTGGCTCGCATCCGGAACCGCGAGATCGGTTTTGTTTTCCAGACCTTCAATTTGCTGGCACGAGCGACCGCTTTGCACAACGTCGAGCTGCCGCTGATTTACAACGGAACCCCTTCCGATGAGAGAATCGAGCGCGCCAAGGCGGCGTTGCGTTCGGTCAATCTTGAAGCGCGCATGAATCATAAGCCCAACGAATTGTCTGGCGGCCAACGCCAGCGGGTGGCGATCGCACGCGCGCTGGTGAATCGGCCTTCGATCATCCTGGCGGATGAGCCGACGGGCAATCTGGACTCGAAGACCGGCGATGAGATCATGGCGCTCTTCGACGACCTGCACGCGCGGGGAAACACCATTATCCTGGTGACCCATGAACCGGATATCGCGGAATACGCCCATCGCGTGGTCCACATTCGCGACGGAATGATCGCTTCCGATGCTGTCTCTTCCCGGGGACGCACGGTCAAGGCGTCAACCTAACTTCCTCAATCCCCCCAGCTCAACTCTTTTTCCGCACCGCCGATAAACCGCCTAAGAGCCATCCGGCAACGAAGATGGCCGCGAGAGGTGTGGATCGATGAACCAGACAATGCAACCAGGCCGGGAACCAAGTCGTTGGGCGCCACCACGCCGGCCGGCAGCCGGCCCGTTACCCGAGTTGGTGTCGCGATCGCTGGCCATGCGCCGCGTCTGTGAACAGCTCCAGCAGGTCGGGCCACGCGTCCGGCTGGCTCTGATTGAGGGCGAAGCCGGCACCGGGAAGCACCTGCTCGCCAGGCACATCCAGGCGCGCCATGCTTCTCCGGGCATCCTGGTTGCGGAAGAGGCAGCGGCCATGTTTTGCCCGGAGGCCGCTCCCCATAGCGAGCTCCGCCCCGAACCCCTGCGCGCCGCGGTGCGCAGAGCCGCCGACGGCATACTGCTGCTGCGCAATATCGACGAATTGACGGCCGAACAGCAGGGACAGCTCTTGCGCTATATCCGCTCCTTTGAAACTGCGCTCTCCGCGGAAAAGCCGGGCGTCCTTCCCTCCCCCTCGCAGGTGATCTGCACCTCCCGCAAACCGCTGCGCACGCAGGTGCTGGCCGGAGCGTTTCTGCCCGAAATCTACTATCGGTTAAATGCCATCTCCTTCTCGCTGCCCGCTCTGCGTGATCGCAAAGAAGACATTCCGTCGCTGGCACAGATGTTTATCGATGCCGTGTCGCGCGAGCAGCAGAGGCCTTTGCAGGGCCTCGGACCGGGTTCACTCCCTATCCTCCTGCGCCACTTGTGGCCAGGCAATGTACGCGAACTGGAAAGCGTGATCCGCGCTGCGTGCTTGTCGGGCGAAAGCCAGTGGCTGCGGCCGATCGACCTGGTCATCCTGCCGCTGGAACCACCGCACGCTAAAGACGGCGAACCCGCGATTCCAGAAAACTACACCCTCGATGGGGTCATCCGGCGCCATATCCTGCAGGTATTAAAGGCCTGCGACGGCAATAAAGCGCGCGCCGCCTCCAAGCTCGGGATTAGCCGGTCCACGCTCTATCGCATGCTCGAAACCGACCTCGCGATGCCCCTGGAAACGCCCGAAGTGAAGCACGACGAGCTCATGGCATAGCACTGCCTTCTTGCATTTACCTCTGCAGTGTAAAAGTGAAAATGCTTTGACCAGGTCCCCGCGCCACTCCGCTCAGGCCATCCGCCCTGTTCGCCCGCCCCAATTGTCGATACACTGCGTTTAAGGCAGCTTCGCAATGACTGTGGCCTGATAAGGACCACGGAAGGGCCTCCGCTGCGGTTTACACCCATTGCGAAGCTACCTTTGATCCGACCAGCTCCTCTGCGAGTCCAGGAATCCGTTTGTCACGCATATCAAAGCCTTTCGCCCTTCGTCTTGTCTTGATGGCCCTCGCCCCCGGCATCCTATTTGCCGCCCAAAGCACACCTGGCGCCGCGCCGGCTGTCCCTCTCGCCAGCCGGGTGAAAACCCTGAACACCATCTTCTCCGACGTCTGGGAAGATCACCTCAAGCACAACCCCGAGTTCGCCTCCTCGATCGGCGATAACCGCTACAACGATCAGCTCTCGGATTTCTCCGTGCAGGCCTATAACGACTCCCTTGCGCGCGGCCGCGCCTTTCTGACTCGACTGGCCGAGGTAGATACGACTGGAATGTCGGATCAGGAGCAGTTGAGTAAAGAGTTGATGGTGCGCGAGCTGATCCAAGATCAGCGGGAAGCCAGGTTCAAGCCCTGGGAGTTGCCGGTCAACCAGTTCTATGGGCTGCAAGTGGATCTGCCTCAGCTCGTACCGCAACTTAGCTTTGCTTCGGTGAAAGACTACGACGATTACATCGCTCGTCTCAAGAAGGTCCCACTCGCCTTTCAGCAGACCACCGACAACATGTCCATCGGCATGGACGACCATCGCGAGCCGCCCGCCTACCTGATGGAAAAGGCGCTGGGAGAAGTCAACGACATCGCCAATCAAAAACCGCAGGACAGCCCATTCGCCCTTCCCATCCAGAAGTTTCCAGCTTCGGTCTCCGCGACCCAGCAGGCGCGGATTAAGGAAGAACTACTCGCGGCCATCACAGGTCAGGTGATACCGGCTTACGTCCGCTTCGGCAAGTTTCTGAAGTCGCAATACATCCCCGGCGGCCGCAACGATCCCGGCATATGGGCTCTGCCCGATGGCGAGGCCTATTACCGTTTCCTGGTTAAGCAGAGCACCACTACCGACATGACGGCGGATCAGATTCACCAGATCGGCGTCGACCAGGTAAAAGAAGACGAGGAGCAGTTGCTCGCCATTGCCAAGAAGCTGGGGTTTGCCGACATCAAGGCGCTCCAGAACGCGGCTGAGAAGAACCCGAAGCTCTACCCAACCAGCAAAGAGCAGCTCCTGGACGCTTATCGTGGATACCTTGACCAGATGCGGCCGAAACTTCCCCAGCTCTTTGGGCGCCTCCCGAAAGCGCCACTGGTGGTCATGCCGGTGCCGGATTATGCGGAAAAGGATCAGGCAGCGGCCTACTACATACACGGCACTCCGGACGGCTCCAAGCCGGGCACAGTGTTCGTAAACACCTACAAATTCGCCACGCGGCCACTCTATGGGGCGGAGTCGATCGCTTATCACGAAGGGCTGCCCGGGCACCATCTGCAGATCTCGATCGCGCAGGAGCTGACCGGCATTCCCGAGTTTCGCAAATACACCTACTACACCGCATACACCGAGGGATGGGGACTCTACGCCGAGCGTCTGGGCAAGGAAGTCGGCTTCTACCAGGATCCCTACAACGACTATGGCCGTCTGGAAGCTGATATCTGGCGCGCAGTGCGCCTGGTAGTCGATACCGGCGTCCACTCGAAGCACTGGACGCGCGAGCAGATGGTCGACTACTTCCATCAGCACTCAGCGGTGCCCGAGACCGATGTACAAGCCGAGGTGGATCGCTACATCGCCATGCCGGCGCAGGCGCTGGGCTACAAGGTAGGCCAACTCGAGTTTCTCGCGCTTAAGGCCAAAGCGCAGCAGGCGCTGGGGGATCGGTTTGATATCCGCGCCTTTCACGATCAGCTGCTTGATTCCGGCGCGCTGCCTCTCGACCTAATGGAGCAGCGCATCGATACCTGGATCGCGGCACAAAAGACACAAAACAAGTAAGGAGATTCGATGGGCGCATTTACAGCCAGTCAACCGCTTGCCGGCCTCCGCGTCGCCATTCTCGGAGCCGGGAAAATGGGGGGGATTTTGCTCCAGGCCTTCCTCAAGTCCAAGGTGCTGGAGCCGGAGCAGATCCTGGCTACGGTAGAGCACGCGGATCGCGCCGGCCAACTCTCCGCGCAGTGGGGGGTCGATGTATCCACAAACAACGTGGCCGCCGCCGAGGCAGCAGACCTGATCCTTATCGGGCTTAAGCCCATCACCGTTCCCGAGGTCATCCGGCAGATTCGTCCCGCGCTTACGCCCCAGAAGCTGCTGATCTCGATTGCTGCCTCGGTACGGACGTCGGCGATCGAGCATGCCGCGGACATGGAGATCGGCGTGGTCCGAGCCATGCCCAATACGCCCTCCATGCTGGGAGCGGGCATCGCCGCCCTTAGCCGTGGACGCCATGCCACCCAGGAGCAGCTGGACCTCGCTTCCTTGCTCTTTGCCACCGTCGGCCGGACCGTGATTGTGGAGGAGAAGCACCTGGACGCGGTTACTGGCCTTTCTGGCTGCGGGCCGGCATTTATCTACATCATCCTGGAATCGCTTGCGGAAGCCGGGGTCAAGGTCGGCCTGCCGCGTGATATTGCCACCTTGCTGGCGGCCCAGACCACCTTCGGCGCAGCCAAGATGGTGCTCGAAACCGGCTACCATCCAGCACTGCTGAAGGACGCCGTGACCACCCCTGCAGGCTGCACCATCGATGGCATCCTGGAACTGGAAGAGGGCGGCCTGCGTGTAACCCTGATCAAAGCCGTGATGCGCGCCACCCAGCGCGCCAAGGAACTAGCCGGGTAAGATAAATCAAGATGAGCTCCGCCCAGGCGTTTCCGGCTGCGGCCTCGCCCGCAAAGAGATCCCGCACCTCGACCGTGCTGCCTCGCTTTGCCTGGTGGTTGCTGGCCTACAACGTCGCCGTGATCCTGTGGGGCGCCGTGGTCCGCGCCACCAGCTCCGGCGCCGGCTGCGGCGACCATTGGCCGCTGTGCAACGGTGTGGTAGCTGCAAAGCAATCCGCGCCTGGCGACGCTGATCGAGCTTGCTCATCGATTGAGCAGTGGCCTTACCCTCCCGCTGGTTCTCCTGCTCCTGTTGTGGACGTTTCGTTCCACCGTTTCGGGCCACCTTGCACGCATAGCCTCTATCGCCGCAGTGGTGTTTACCTTCAACGAGGCCCTGCTGGGCGCACTGCTGGTGCTGTTGCGGCTCACCGCGGACAACCGTTCGCCGGCGCGCGCAGTTTATCTTTCTCTTCACCTGGCCAATACCCTGTTGCTGCTGGAGCACTCACGCTGGCAGCGCACTTCCTATCGCGCAGTGAAGCGTTCACCCGGCGCACGATACGCTTCACGCAATTGCCGCTCGCGGTCACCGGAATTACAGCGACCCTGCTTCTGGGAGTGACTGGAACCCTGGCCGCGCTGAGCGATACGCTCTTTCCCGCAACCTCGCTCAGCGCTGCTTTTGCGCAAGACTTCTCTGCCAGCGGCGGTTGGCTGCTGCGGTTGCGCATTCTTCATCCGCTCACTGCGGTGATTGCCGGCCTTTTCATCTGCTGGCTGCTGATGCGGAGCTTCGGGCGACCGTCGGAGCGCAAGCTGGCTCTACTGGTGCTCGGGCTGCTGGTACTGCAGTTTGCGCTTGGCATCGCGGACGTAACGCTGCTGGCGCCAGTGTGGATGCAGATCCTCCACTTGCTGGGAGCCGACCTTCTATGGATCGCCCTGGTCGTGCTCGCAGCCAGGGTCTGCGTCATGAGCAAGGCTCAGACGGCGGCTTGAGCTCGGCCAGTCCTCGTCAGAAGATGATTTTGTGTATCGGAAGTCATTTTCGGCGGGTGGGGTGCAAAGTAGAAGGCGGTGTCGCGGATGATGGATGACACCAGATGGTCCTGCAATTTCAGCCAATCCTGCATCTCCGACTCGTAACAGCCCGCCCATTCATTCCGGTCGGTGGAGGTGTCAATCAAGCGCGCGGTAATCCTCACCCGATTGCCCGAGTGCAGGACTGCGCCTTCCAGCACCCGCTCTACCCCTAGTTCCCTTCCAATCTTTGACAGTGACTTTTCCGAGTGCCTGTATTTCATGGTGGAAGTCCGGGAGGCGACCCGTACCGAGCGATTGGTAGAGAGACAGGTAATCAGCAATTCGGCCAAGCCTTCGCTCACGGAGCGGGCCTGCGAAGGGCAATTCAGCTCACTCAAGGGGAGCACGGCCACGGTCATGGGCCGGTTCAGCCCGACTTCGTAGGAGAGCCCGGGGCCGGCGGATACTCCCGAACGCGCGCGGCGGACAGGAACCAGGAAGCGGTAGCCTCGCCGGTGTAGTGTTTCGATGTACCGCGGTCTTCTGGCATCTTCGTCGAGCGCTTTCCGGATCTGCCGGATGCAGAAGTTGAGGCTGCCCTCGAAATCGACGAAGGTTTCATTGCCCCAGAGCTCTAACCGGATCTCTTCCCGGGTGAGCGTTTGACCGGCCCGCCCAGCCAGCAAGGCCAGAATCTTGAAGGGCTGAGGCTGCAAGGATACTCGCGTGCCTGGGCCGCGCAATTCGCCGGTCGATAGATCTAATTCGAAGCCGTCGAACTGAAGCACTTCCACTTCTCCATCAGTCATAAGGGCTCTCCGGGGGAATCTCTTCAAGAAGGAAAGAACAGGCCCTGGTGGTTGATTGGTCATACCATCTGATGTCTTGTGCGGAGAGAATAACCTGAGATGAGTCTGAGAATCAAGGCATTTCACCGCGATTGGTCGGATGATCTGCTATTATCCGAGTGATTTTGCAGGTAACGCCAACTATGACTGGACAGACCCCGGCTCACGAATTTCTCACTCCTGTCAGCAGGACGACGCTCAGCGGCGACATTTGCCGCAAGATGGTCACGCATCTTATCCGTGGCGACTGGCAACCGGGCGAGCGAATTCCCCCCGAGCGGGAGTTGTGTGCACAGCTGGGTGTAGGCCGGGCGTCGCTACGCGAGGCGCTGAAGGCACTTGAGATCATGGGCATGATCGAGACCCGGGTAGGCGACGGAACCTACGCCTGCGAGCGTTCTACGTTCCTGTCCCGGCCCTTGATGTGGGCCATCATCAGCAGCTGCCAATCGGAGGCCCAGGAACTGCTGGACGCCCGTAGGCTCATCGAGGTCGAACTCGCAGGTCTGGCCGCCGAACGAGCCACGACCGCCGATCTCGAGGAGATTGGCAAGCACCTCGAAGAACTGGAGAGGATTAGCCCGCACGTCAGCGAAAAGAGGATCCTCCAGGCTGACCTGGATCGATTCTTGCGGGCTGACATCGGATTTCACCTGGCGATTGCCGAGGCTTCGCACAATAACATCCTGAAGAACGCCTTGTTGCTTATTCGCAATTTACTGCAACGTTGGATTGCCGATACGGCACAAGACGACGATGCGCTGGCCAATACGTTGAACGAGCACCAGCAAATTTTTATGGCCATCGCCAAGAAGAATCAGATGGCAGCTCGGTCTTCCATGTTGCGCCATCTGGAGCAGGTGCCAAGCTTCCTCCAGGAACCTACCGGCGGGATGATTGCGGAAGAGCAGAATGAAGTTGTCTCCTAGGCCGGCTACGGAAACTCTGCTCCTTGAAGGGGGCGGGCTCTTAAGCCCAATTCTCTTTCAGTCCCTTACGGCCCGACCAAAAGGGGCTGCGGAAAAACGCTCTACGAAGGGCACGGCTTCAGCCGTGCCGTAAAAGCCAGATGCGAGACCCGGCTTTAGCCGCTGAGGTACGCTTTTCAACACGCCGACGCCGAAACAACGTAGATACGCTCACACTCGCCCTCAATCATTGGAAAGCCGTACCTCAGGGGCTAAAGCCCTCCATCTCTCGCCTTCTCTGAACAGGCTGCGGAAAAACGCTTTGTACGAAGGGCACGGCTGAAGCCGTGCCGTAAGAAGCAAGCATGGGGCTTTAGCCCCTGAGGTACGCTTTTCCACGCTTGTACCTGCGCGGAAATTACCGTGAAAAACCGTACCTCAGCGCTAAACCCCGCGCAATACATTTACGGCACGGCTGAAGCCTTCGTATAAGTTTTTCCGCAGCCTATTTAGGCCCTGAAGGAGACGGGCTTCAACCGTACGTAAGTGCTTTGAAAACGAACTCGGCTTTAGCCCTCATTTCCCTCCGTTCCCTGGCCCCCCTACGGCATAGAGCCTAGGAATGCGTTGTTCGAGAGAGGGCAGCGCCGGGTAAGCCGCGTGAGGCTCGGTTTGATACCAGTAGGCAACAGAGAAGTAGTCATCGGAGCGATGATTCGCGTGGCCATGCTCGATGGTGGCGCGCAGTGACTTGTTGAATGGGATCGGGGAATCCAGGTGAAAACGGTATACCGACCATCGCGCGCCGGCCTGGTTGGTTCCCTTCACCGGCGCGCCTGAGAGTTCGTAAGAAAACGCGTGGCTCCCGAAATCCCAGGCGCCGAGGAAATAGTCCTCCGAACCGGTTCCGATGATGGATGGCGTGGTCTCGCCATCGACAAAAAACATGTCATCCCCTTCGCCCCACCAGTCGCTCTGATTTTGCAGCACGGACATGGTGACTCCCACAAAATGTCCCCGCCCGGTCGCGTCCATCCAGACATAGTTCCCCTCGCCTTTAGGATTCTTTGCGTCCTCAGTGAGCGGGTCTTCGTTCCGCTTCCAGTCGTTTGTCCAGCCCTTCGCCGGATTGGCCTGGCGATACTGCGCATGGAAGTAAAGCAGATCAGGGTCAAGCGGTTTGGGGTAGGTGCGATAGTCGATGTTGAAGTAGAAATACCTGGTCTTTTCCGCACCTTCGTTAGTCACGGTAATCCGGGCATGTTTCTGGAATGGCATGGGAAAGAAGCTATTCATCGCCTTGTCCGCGCCCACGGCTAACGGCGCCGACTGGTAAAGAAAATAATCGCCCAGACCGAGCCCGAAAAAATCTCCGATAGGCGCTTCTACGCTGGGCGTCGGTTCACCGTCCCAGTACATGCGCAGGACCAATGCCTTCAGGTGATTGCGATCATCGCTGTCGATGGTGACCCAGATGTGGCTGATCAACGCAGGTCCGGCTTCGTCAAGCAAGGTGAGCGTTTCTCCCGCTCCGATCTCACGATAGTCAGCATTGCCGCCGCTGCGGTCGTAGCTCGAAGCTCGCTTCTGCACATAGTTTTTCGCCTGGGGAAGACTCGAGAGCCAGGCAGACGGATCCTGGGCAAGCGCCGCTGATGTAGCTGTACAGAAAACCGCAAGAAGGATTGCTTTTTTCATGATCCTCTACCGCGATGGTGAGCAAAATGTAGTCGCTGGCCAGAGAGAGAACCATGAGTTTTGTGTGAGTTTCCACAGATCCTGATCGCAGGCGCATAATCCTCACGATGACAAAGATCCACGCTCATTGCACAACTCTCGTCGTGCTGGCAATGCTGGCCAGCCATTCGCTGCTGTCGGGACAGGCTACGCAATACCCCGGCGTACCACCTGTGCTCCTGGGCGCCGCATGGTATCCGGAGCAATGGCCGGAGTCGCAGTGGGACCCGGACCTGGACCGCATGGCAGCTTGCCACATACACCTGGTGCGGGTGGGCGAGTTTGCCTGGAGCACCATGGAACCCCGCGAGGGTAAGTACGACTTCACCTGGCTCGACCGCGCCATTGAGAAGGCCGCCCAACACCACATTGTCGTTGTCCTGGGCACTCCGACTGCTGCTCCTCCCGCGTGGCTCACCAGCAAATATCCCGAGACCTTGCGGGTGGATGAAAACGGTAAGCGGGCGGAGCACGGGAACCGTGCGCAGTTCTCATTTACCGACGGGACGTATCGCGAGCTCGCACGCGGCATTGCCGAGCAGATGGCGACGCGCTATGGGCACAACCCGAATGTCGTGGGCTGGCAATTGGATAATGAGTACGGCAACGCTGACTTTGGACCCTCGGCGCAAACCCAGTTCCACGCCTGGCTCAAGAAAAAGTACGGAACGATTGCCCGGCTGAACCAGCTTTGGACGACAACGTATTGGAGTCAGACCTACGACAATTTCGATGAGATCCCGGTGCGGGCCAGCGAGGAAAATCCCGCACTGGAACTCGATTGGAAGCATTTCGTGAGTGACACATGGAAGAGCTACTCGCAAAACCAGGTCGATGCCATTCGCCCGCACGCGGATCCGCGGCAGTTCATCACCACCAATACGATGGGCTGGTTCGATGGTTTTGACCATTACGCCGTCTATAGCAATCTCGACATCGCTTCCTGGGACGACTACATCGCCCAACCCGTTTACAACCCGGCGCTCAATGGCGCCACCCACGATCTGGATCGCGGATTCAAACGCAAGAACTTCTGGGTGATGGAGACCGAACCGGCCTTCGTGAACTGGAGAGATACGAATAATCCGTTGGATCGCGGGCAGATTCGGGAGATGGCCTGGCAGGCTGTGGGTCATGGAGCCGATGCGGTCGAGTACTGGCAATGGCGAGCCGCTCTCAATGGCCAGGAGCAGTACCATGGCACTCTCGTTGGCAGCGATGGATTGCCGGTGCCCGCCTATGCCGAAATCCAGCAGATCGGGGCGGAATTCGAAAAGGCCGGTTCGGCTCTTTCCGGAACCACTCCTCATTCGCCGGCCGCTATCCTGGAAAGCTACGACAGCCGCTGGGCGATCGATTTCCAGCGCCACGCCGCCGCCTTCGACCCGGTGAAGGAGTTGTTGAGCTTTTACCGTCCGCTGCGTCTGATGAGCCAGGCAGTCGACATCGTCGCGCCCGATGCACCGCTCGATGAGTACAAGCTGGTGGAAGCACCGGCGCTGAATGTTCTGCCGGAGGCGGCAGCGCAGCACCTGATCGACTATGTAAACCACGGGGGCAATCTAGTGCTCGGCCCGCGCAGCGGTATGAAGGACAGCTACAACGCGCTCTATCCCAACCGTCAGCCAGGACCTTTGGCAGAGCTGCTTGGCGCTCACGTCGAGGAGTTCTACGCGCTGGAAAAGCAAGTACCCGTCAGCGGTGAAATCGGATCCGGTTCGGCAAGCGTCTGGGCGGAAATACTTAATCCCAGTGGTGCGGAGACCGGGGTGCTGATGCGCTACGGACCCAGTAATGGCTGGCTGGATGGGCAGCCTGCTGTAATCACCCGTAAGGTGGGCCGAGGCAGCATCACTTATGTAGGCGCCTGGCTTGACGACGGATTGATGAGCAAACTTACCGCGTCCTGGATTCAGATGAGCCAGATCCAGCCCATTCTTCCTGGTGTTCCTGAGGGGGTGGAGGTCTGCCGGCGTAGCGGGAGCGGAAAGTCCGTCGTGATCCTGATCAATCACACAAGCAGCAGCCAGTCGATCGCGCTGCCTTCTGCCATGAAGGATTTGTTGTCGAACGACTCAACTCCGGCTTCCCAACTTACCTTACCTGCGCATGGAGTCGCAGTGCTGGAATAGCTCTAGTTCCCTGGACGGGTGCCTCATCGTACGTGGGCAGAAAATGATTGTTTCGACCCTAGACGCTCAGTCGTCTACTTAAGAAACCATTACGATTACGTAGAAGCGGTCGTAGGGCTTCGCCCGTCTTTTTCGGCACAGGTACGCTTTGGCGAACCTGGGGCACCCGTCCTGTTTTATGAGGTTTTGCTTGGGTTTTGTTTTCCGGCAACGAAGGCTGGGTGCCCCATTCAAGCCCGGTTTTGGCTTGAGTGGGATACCACGGCACTCGAGGCGCCTTTCGCGGTTTCAGCCGGTCTTGCGGCCGCGCGCGGGCTTGCTGTCTGTAACTGCAGCTGATTTCGGCGCTTTCTTCTTGCCGGGTTCGACCAGCGTGGGGGCGCGCCACGCTCGGCAATGCTCTTCTTGAGCGCCTCCATCAGGTCGATGACGGGAGCCAGTTTCGCCTTTTGCGGCTGCCCGGCAACTACCTGCCCGGCTCGCTTGGTTTCGACCAGCGCCAACACCCGGTCCTGATACTCGTCTTTGTACTGCTCGGGCGCAAACCCGGCGGTCAGCTGCTTGATAAACTGCTCGGCTAGTTCTATTTCAGGCTTCTGGAGGGTCATCTGTTCGGTCTTGCCGTATTCGGCAACCTCCCGAACCTCAGACGCAAAGTAGAGCGTGTGCAGCACGATGCCGTTATGGTACGGACGCATCAGGACAATCTGCTCCCGCTGGTTCAGCGTGACCTTGGCAATCGCCGCGACATTGAGCTTTTCCATCGCCTGCAGCAACAGTGCATAAGCACGCCGGCCCGGATCCTCAGGGGCCGAATAGTACGACGACTCGTAATAGATCGGGTCAACCTCGCTGAGGCTGACAAACTGCGTAATCTCCATGGCCTCCGACGACTCGGCCTGCAGGGTCTTGAGTTCCTCGTTGCTCACCAGCACATAGGCATCGCGGTCCACCTGGTACCCCTTGGTAAGCTCGCTGCGCTCGACCACTCGGTCGCAGGTCGGACAGAAGATCTGCTGCTTGATGCGCGAGCCGCACGGTTCGTGGATCTGGTTGAAACTGACGTGCTCTTCGCGCGCGGCAGCGTAGAGCCGCACCGGCACTGAGACCAGGCCAAACGAGATGTAGCCCTTCCAGACTGTCGATGCCATGGCTCCTCCGAGGGGATAAGATACCTTTCCGGCGGCAACGCATGCAACAAAAAAGGTGCAACCGGGACTTGCTTAGCGCATCATCTCCTGCGCTGTGTTCTTGCCTGCCGCCTGGTGAATCCGGCGCAGGATCGTGGAGGCCACATAGGCCGCGCCGAATCCGTTATCGATATTGACCACGGTTACGTTGGGCGAACAGGAATTCAACATGCCCAGCAGGGCCGCGATGCCGCCGAAGGAGGCGCCATAACCCACGCTCGTGGGTACGGCAATGACCGGTGCTCCCACCATGCCCCCCACCACGCTGGGCAGCGCGCCTTCCATCCCGGCGCACACAATCACCACCTCAGCCTCGCGCAAGACCTCGCGGTGCGCGAGCAGCCGATGCAGGCCGGCGACTCCCACATCGTAGATCCGCCGCACCTCGGCCCCCATCACCTCGGCCGTCACCGCCGCCTCCTCAGCCACTGGCAGGTCGCTGGTGCCGGCGCAGAGCACGGCGAGCGAACCGGCGCCGCTGCTCTCGCGTGGCGGTGTCTGACGCAGCGCGATAATGCGGGCCACGGGGTGATATTGCGCTTCCGGGACCAGGGCTTTCACGGCGGCAAACGCCGCCTCATCGGCGCGGGTCGCCAGCACATCCCCGCCCATCGCGGCCATGCGGAAAAAGATCTCTCCCACCTGCTCAGCCGTCTTGCCGGCTGCGTAAATGACCTCCGGCAGGCCGGTCCGCAAAGGGCGATGATGGTCAATCTTGGCGAAACCGGTTTCCTCGTAGGGCAGGTTGGCGAGGCGCTCCATGGCCTCCTCCGGGCGCAATTCTCCATCACGCACGCACTGCAGCATCGCCAGGATGGTTTCTCCGGTCATGATCGCGCTCCGGTAGCGGCCATTTGCCGCGTACGCCATGCATGCATCGCCGCCTGCATGACCGTCTTGAGCGGCACATCGAAGGCTGCCGCGGCACGGCGGCAATCCTCAAACTCCGGCGCCGCGTTCCATTCTTCTCCCTGCCAGGAGCCGGTCTTGATATGAATCACGCCAAAATCCGTCTCCACCGGTGTGCTTTCCCGGGCCAGGATGACGCGATTCTCCTCCCGTACCCGGATGCCCAGGGTGGTCGTTTCCCGGAAGATCAGCTGCTGCAGATCGGCCGCATCGCCGGGCTTGCAAAGGACGGTGAGCAGCGTTCCCAATCGTCCCTTCTTCATGGTCACCGCGGAACTCATCACGTCCAACGCGCCTCGCTCCAGGGCCAACTGCGCGGTGTGGGCCAGGACCTGGGGACTTAAATCATCCACTGCACACTCCAACACGGTCACCTTGTCCTCGATGAAAGACTGCCCTGCGGCGATCTCACCAATGCTCACGCGTAGGACGTTGGGGAAGCGCTCCGGGTTGCGGGTACCAGCTCCGTAGCCGATCGCCTGGGTCCGCATTACCGGGGTGGCATCAAACCGGCAGTCCAGAGCTCGCAGCAACGCCGCGCCGGTCGGCGTGACCAGTTCCATCTGCACGTGGGCCGAATAGGTGGGCAGATTCTTGAGCAACTCCGCCGTGGCCGGGGCCGGTACGGGAAAGCGTCCGTGGGCACAGTTGACAAAGCCACTGCCCACGTTCAACGGGGAGCAATACCACCCGTCCAGATCCAGGGCATCCGCCGCCGCGGCACAGCAGGCGATGTCGGCGATAGCGTCGATGGCCCCCACTTCGTGGAAATGAACCTCTTCCGCAGGAATGCCATGGATGCGACCCTCTGCCTCCGCCAGCAAACCAAAAGCAGTCAGGCTGAGGTTAAGGGCGCGCTGGGTCAGATCCGCGCCCTTAAGCAGGCTGCGAATCTCGGGCAGACTGCGCCCGTGCTCGTGTTTGTGGCTGTGGTGGATCATGGTGCATGGTGTGATGGTCGTGGTCGTGATGGTGGCCGTGGCCGTGCGCTGCCTCTTGCTCAATCGGTCCGGTGGCAGCGGCAGGCTCATGGACCTTGTCGTTGACCATGACGTCGATCTTGGTCGATTGAATGCCGCTCCGGCTCACCCGGGTAACGCGTAACTCCGCTCCCAACGCCAGCGAAGCCGCAGTTCGCTGCAGCAATTCGATTGGCGCGCCTGCGTCGACCAGCGCGCCCATCAGCATATCGCCGCTGATGCCGGCAAAGCATTCCAGGTATCCGATCCGCATAAGCCTATTTTGCAAAGCCGGTCAGCACCTCGATGGGCAGAACTTCGTTCATCGACCCGGAACGGTATCCCTCGCAATCGAGCGAGACATAACGGAATCCGGCGGCGCGAACCACGGCGGCCATCGCCTTCATTTTCCCCACCTGCAGGACGGCGGCCATCTCTTCCTCCGCGATCTCGATGCGCGCAATCGAGCCGTGATGGCGCACGCGAAAGCGCTTCAGCCCCAGGGCGCGCAGCGAATCCTCTGCCTGCTCGATCATGCGCAACGACTCCGGGGTCACCCGCCGGCCGTACTCCATGCGCGAGGAGAGACAGGCCGAAGCGGGCTTGTCCCAAACCCGCAATTGCGCCCGCTGGGCCAGCGCACGGACATCGGCTTTGCTGAGACCTGCCTCCGCCAACGGGGCGGCCACGCGATGTTGCGCCGCTGCTTTATGGCCGGGACGGAAATCCTGCCCGTCATCCAGGTTCAACCCGTAGGCCAAAGCTTCGAAGCCGGTCCGCTCCAGTTCCTGTTCCAGCACGCTGAAGAGTTCGTCCTTGCAGTGGAAGCAACGATCGGGCCCATTCACCGCATATTCTTCCCGCTCCAACTCGTGGGTTTCGATGGAGCGCAAGGGGATTCCGTGCTCCAGGGCAAAAGCCTGGGCGTCACTGTACTGTGAGCGTGCCAGGCTGGCAGAGTCTGCGATCACCGCCAGCATCTGCTGCCCCAGCGCGACATGCGCCGCGTATGCCAGGTAAGCCGAATCGACCCCACCGGAATAGGCAACAATGACGCTGCCCAGCGAACGCAACCGCGCATGCAGGGCTCGTTCTTTGTCCTCGAGGCTGAGGTCCTGCGAAAGGTCGATCGCTGGTGCGGGTTGGCTGATTCATTCCTGAGTTCACCCCTGCTCACAACACATGAGTTCCGCCGTCCACGGAGTAAGATGATCACATACGGGGTCGGCGATTCCGAAGCTTGGACATTATTTCCAAGTAAACTGGATGAATGATGTCGCTCTTCGCTCTTAAGTCTCCACTGACTGCCAGCGACCGTATCGAACGGCGCCGTTTGATCTTCGCAGATACCCTGGCGCTGGTCACGCTCTTTGCGATCACGGCGTTGCTGGCCGTAATGACCAATTATCTCTACCAATCTTACGCCTCCCACCAGGTGGAGCTGGCCAATCGCTGGCTGGCCCGGGGCGAACAGGCCATGCGGGATGGCAAGCCGCAGGCAGCGATTGACGCCCTTAGCTCCGCGCTGGCCTTTGCCCCCGGCGACCGCAACACAGAAATTAAACTTGCCGAAGCGCTGGCCTCCGCCGGCCGCATCCAGGAGGCGAGCGTTTACTTCAATACGCTGCTCGAAAGCCAGCAGGGTAGCGGACTGATCAATCTTCAGCTCGCCCGGCTGGCAGCTCGCCAGGGAAATGTGAGTCAGGCCATCGAGGACTATCAGAGGGCGATTTACGGGAATTGGGAGGGCGATGGCTATGTGCGCCGGCGGGATGTGCGCTTTGAGCTCATCGACTATCTCATGGCCCATCAGCTCCTGGACCGGGCGCGCAGCGACCTGCTGGTCGCCGCTGGGAACGCCCCCCAGGACGACATCAGCGTGCAGCTGGAAATCGCTCGAAAGATGGAGGAGGCGCAGGCCCCGAGCGACGCCTTGCGTCTGTACAAGACGATTCTCCGCCGTCACCCGTCCCTACGAGAGGCCCTCGACGGCGCAGGGCGCACCGCCTTTCAAATGGGCCGCTACCTGGAGGCGAAGCGTTACCTGGCACGTGCCCTGGAGGGTCCCGGGGTCGACCAGGAACCGAAAGCCGTTCTCGATCAAGGTCGTGAACAGCTGAGTGAAGCAACCCGCTTGCTGCTCCTCTACCCGTCTTCGCGACTCAGCCTGAAGGAGCGTAGTGCCCGCATTCTTGCCGACCGGGAGCTTGCCATGGCGCGCCTGGCGCAGTGTACGCAAGAGAGATCTCAGGCGCAGGCGAAAGACTCCGCTGCGGTCAGCGCCCCGGCGCCGGCGGTCGCGTCCCAGGGCTCCAATCCGCTACAAAGCCTGAAATCCCGATTCACGGGCCACCCGACCGCACCCACCCCGAATCAGGCCGCTGCTCCTCCCCCAGTTGATCCTCTGCAGGCGCTGACAGCGCGGTGGAAGCAGTTGCCCGCCAAACTCAAGCTGCGCGACCTTGAAGAGGATTCCGATCTGGCCCAAACCCAAATTCAACTCATCTATGACACTGAGCTTCTTACGCAACAGCTCTGCGGAGCTCCCGCGGGTGACGACGCCCTGTTACTGAAGATTGCCCAGGCGCCCAACCAAGTGGAGGAAGAATGAGCACGGCCACGGAACAGCCTGGCGTAAACCCGCTTCCCGTAAATCCGGATTCAGAGGTCGACCTGGAGTCGGTCGCGGCGGAGAGACGTTATCGGCCTAACCCGGCGGATGTTCACCGCTTGGCCCCTAATCGCGACGAGCGGCTCTTCCTGGTTCTCTCTATTTTCATCGGGGTCATTTCCGGCCTCATGGTGGTGTGTTTCCGCGTCGCTATCAACTGGATCCAGGTGCTTACTCTTGGGTCGTCGCCGCACCCGGGACAGCTGCGGCTGTTTTTTGTGCCTATGGGGGTGGGCCTTCTGGTAGCTGTGTTGGTCCAGCTGGTGTTCCCCGCCGCTCGGGGCAGTGGCATCAACCAGACCAAGGCGGCGCTCTACATCTACAACGGCTATATCTCTTTCAGAACGGTCATCGGGAAATTCATTACCGCGGCGCTCTCCATCGGCGGCGGATTCTCGCTCGGTCCTGAGGATCCTTCGCTGCAAATCGGGGCCGGCGTGGCCTCCATGGTCAGCCGCCGCCTCAACCTCTCGCGCGAACGGCTACGCATGTTTGCCCCCATTGGTGCAGCCGCGGGGCTGGCGGCTGCGTTCAACGCGCCTATCTCGGCCATTCTTTTCGTAGTCGAAGAGGTGATCGGACGCTGGAGCGCGGCCGTGCTCGGCTCCATCGTGCTGGCTGCGATCTCCAGTGTCGTCGTCGCGCGCTGGTTCTGGGGCCCGGAGCCGATGTTTCGCATTCCCTCGGTAGTCCTGAAGGGTCCGCAGGAGCTTCTTGCTTACGCGGCGCTTGGGGTGGCGGGTGGCATCGCTTCGCTCATCTTCTCCAAGGCCCTGGGCTACTCCCGGCCGCGGCTTCGCCAGCTTCCCCGGTGGACCTGGTATATCCAGCCACCCATCGCCGGCCTCATCGTGGGCGCGATCGCTTATTTTGGCGTTCCCCAGGTGATGGGACCGGGGTACAACGTCATCGACCAGGCCATGCACGGCCAATTCACCTGGAAGTTTCTTCTCGTCCTGGCACTGCTCAAGATTGTGGCCACGACCATCTCCTTTTCCAGCGGCACCCCGGGCGGAATGTTCGCTCCTACTCTCTTTATCGGCGCTATGCTGGGCGCATCGATTGGAACCTTCGAGAAGGTCTTCTTTCCCAGCTTTTCCATCTCGGTGGGTTCGTATGCGCTGGTGGGCATGGGAGTTCTCTTTGCCGCATTCTTGCGCGTGCCACTGACCTCGGTTTTCATGGTTCTTGAAGTAAGCGGCAACTACACCATCGTGCTGCCGGTGATTCTCGCCAACACGATTGCCTACCTGGTCTCGCGCAGTCTGCAGCCGTATCCAATCTTCGAGACCTTCACCCATCAGGAGGGCCTCGACCTGCCATCCATGGAGGAGCAGCGCGAAGAAAGCGTGCTGCATCTTGAGGACGCCTTGCGCCCGGTGAACTGTCCCATCTTCCCTGGGACTGCAACCCTGCAGGAGGTCTCTGCTCAGTTGGCTGCCGCCGACGCGCCTATATTGCTGGTCAAGCTTCGGGATGGCTCGTGGTACTCCATGAATCGAAATGAGTACACCTCGGCTGCGGCCACACAAACCCCGGATACTCCTTTGGAACGCACCCTCAAAGCCGGATCGAGCGCCGCTCTTGTTCCCTGACATGCCGCTCGACAGCGCGATTCCCTACCTGGCCCGGTGGCCTGTTCTTCCGATTCAGAATCGGGCCAGCAAGGGCACCCTCGAGGGCATCGTGTCGCTCGAAGATGTGTTGGGCCGTTATCAGCGGCAATAAGTGGGATGGCTTGAATGGGGCCGCGTGAAAACCAGTGATTCAACATTGAGTCGGGACGGCTGAAAGTAGCCCAGGACGCAGTCCTGGGTACGAGCAACAACGAGAAACAAGATCAGTCCCGAAGGGACGTCTGATGTCCCAGGATGAATCCGGAGCTCAATCCGACGCCAGGAGTTTGCATGGCGAAGGAGTAATCCCAGTATCAATGACGATGAATTCTAGCTGGTTAATTCGGTACTAGCTTTTCGTCCGATGTTCTTAGCTACGACACAGACGTCCCTCCGGGACTGATCTTGTAAATGGCGAACGCTGAACTGGGGACCGAGCCTTTTGCCGGTGCAATCAATTCGCGTAGAACTGATGTGCGAGGATCTGCAGTTTCGTTTCTCACCCAACATCCCAGGATCACCATCGCGCTGCTCACGCCCGTGGTGCTTCTGGTCCATGGCTACCATCCGCTGGCCGATGATGGCGCGGTCTACGTCACCGGCATCAAAAAGCTGGCGGATCCGGGCCTCTACCAAACGGATGCGGTTTTCGCCTTATCGCCCACGCGTCTCTCCATCTTTGCCCACGTTCTTGCCGGGCTTCTTCGTTGGGGACACATTTCCCTACCGGTCCTGCTGCTGGCCTGCCATGCGGCTTCGATCTTTCTCTTCCTTCTCGGCTCGTGGAAAGTGGCGGCACGGATTTTCCCCGGCCAGCAGGCGCGCTGGGGAGCGGTATTGCTCGCTGCCTGCTGCTTTACTTTGCCGGTCGCGGGCACATCGCTTTCCATCATGGATCCCTACGTCACGGCGCGCTCCTTCTCCACTCCGCTCATGCTCTTCGCACTGGCGGCGGTTCTCGACCAGCAGTGGATAGCTTGCGCGCTGTGGATCGCGCTGGCCGCGCTGCTGCATCCCTTGATGGCTTGCTATGCAGGCATTGCCCTGCTAACGGTCGTGCTTACCAGGCGCAGGATGTGGCGCTCCCTTGGTCTGCTTGCGGCACTTGGATGGGTGCTCTGCGCCGTCATTTTCATGGCCACGCGTCACGCGGACCCCAACGTCGCGTACAACCAGGCGGCACTCAGCCGGTCGTATTTCTTCCTCTCCAGCTGGCAATGGTTTGAGTATCCGGGTTTGTTTATGCCGCTGCTCCTGCTGGGCATTGCGGGCGCCATCAGACGAGTGCCCTGGCCTGCACGCACACTGGCCATCGCCGCGACCATCCTCGGCGGTTGCGCGCTACTCGCGTCCATCTGTTTTGTGCATCGCAGCGGAAGTTTGCTGCTGGCGCGGCTGCAGGTGCTGCGCGCCTTTCACTTCGTCTACCTCTCCGGGGTGCTGCTGGCCGGAGGCATGTTGACCAGGCTGGCGCAACAGCGCAAACGGGTCCTGGCGGCGCTCTACCTGGCCCTTCTCCTCATCATGTTTGCCGCCCAGAGGTTCACCTATCCCGCCTCCAGCCATGTGGAGTGGCCGGGGCGGACGCCACGCAATCCCTGGCAACAGGCCTTCCTGTGGATTCGCGACAACACCGCCGAGGATACGATCTTCGCCCTGGATAACGACTACATTGAGTGGCCCGGCGAGGATGCCCAGGGCTTTCGCGCAACCGCGGAGAGAAGCGCCGTCGCCGACTATTTCAAAGACGGCGGTATCGCCAGCAACTTTCCTCAGGCCGCTGTTCCCTGGTGGCAGGGGTCGCAGGCCACAGCTCACCTCAATGGCGCTACCGATGAACAGCGCTGGGCCCGGCTTCGGCCCCTCGGTGTCGCCTGGATCGTCTTGCCCGCGCAGGCAAAGACCGCCTTCCCTTGTCCATTTACCAACGCCAGCGTGCGCGTCTGCCAGCTACGCGGAACTTTGCTTCACGGCACAGAAGGCGCAAAATAACACCTGAACCCCGTCACCCCGGAGGAGCAAGCACGTCCATGTTGACGCTGTATCAGAGACTTATTTTCGGTTACGTGCTGCTGCTCTCTCTGCTGCTTGCCGTCGGCGTGCACGATGCTCTTTCGCTTCACCAGGCGGCCGCGCTCGATCACCAGGCGTCCGTTTCCGCCGCGTCTGCAGCGGAGGTACGCGCTGGACTCGCCCGCCGGGCCACCACCATCACGACCGTTTGCACCCTGAGCGGGGTTTTGATCACCATCGCTTTCCTCATCTCCATCATTCGGCCCATCCGGCGCACCGCCGCTGCTGCCCGCCGCATCGGACAGGGGGAGCTGCAACAACGCATCGAGTGGCGAACCCACGATGACCTGGGCACCATTGCTACCGAACTCAACCGCATGGCGGTGCGGCTGCGCGACCTGCGCGACACCGAATTTGGCCGCAAGCAGATGGACCAGCAGCTTTCCGATGCCGTGGTGCAATCCATCTTCGAGCCGGTGATCGTCACCGACGCCAAAGGGCATGTGCTCAAGGTCAACCAGGCGGCCAGCGAGGTGCTGGGCGAAGCGGCCGGCGATCGCATGGCCCTGACCAACACCCCGGGCGGGGAGAGGATTCTGCGCGCGGTGCGGGACGCGGTCTCCATGCGGGAGTCCATCGCCACTGCGGACGAAGCCGCTATGTTGCCCATGAAACTCGGCGAGGGACAGCGCAGTTACCGCCTGCGCACCACGCCCATGCGCGATCTCGAGGGCAAGCTGCTGGGAGCTGTCAGCGTGCTTGAGGACATCACCGAGATGCAGGATATCGATCGCTTCAAGACCCGCTTTCTCAGCGTCGCATCCAAAAAACTCCGCCAGCCTTTGGAGCAGCTTCGGCTCAGCCTGTACACGCTTACCTCAGGTTTCGCCGGAGACTTGCGGCCCTTGCAGGCGGATGTGATCCATGGCGCGGAAGAGGAAGCAGAACGCCTCAACGATCTCATGTCCGATCTGATCGAGGTCTCCGAACTCGATACCGGGCGGCGCGAGCTCCGCATGGATCGATTCCGACCCATCGATATTCTGCGCGACGCGTTCTCCCGGGTGCGCGATGAAGTCCGGGCCAAGAATATCGATGTGCAGATCCAGGCATTCGCCGATCTCTCCTATGTGAATGGAGATCGCCGCGCCCTGCGCAGCATCATGGACAACCTGATGAGCAATGCGGTGCGCTACACGCCGGAGAATGGAACCATCCTGCTGCAGGCCAAGGAGCAGAAAGACAAGGTGCAATTCTCCGTGCGCGACTCCGGCCGGGGCATTGAAGCGGAGAGGTTGCCCAACATCTTCGGCCGTTTCAATGCCGCGCATGACCAGGGGACGGGCCTGGGCCTCGCCCTGGTGCGCCGCCTGGTCGAATTGCTCGGTGGCCAGATCTCCGTGGAGAGCCGGCTCGGCCACGGCGCCACCTTCAGCTTCACTCTCCCCGTAGCCACCACCGTTGCCACCCGGCATCCCATCGAAATCGGTTAGGCTCACCCCAAGGGATAATGACAGACCTCTCGACCGACATCACCCTCCCCGCGCCTGAACAGGCAAAGCTGCGTGTCTACATCGGGGCCGCGCCCGGAGTGGGCAAGACTTACCAGATGCTCGAAGATGCCCACCTCATGAAGAAACAGGGCATTGACGTGGTCATCGGGCTGATCGAATCCCATGGGCGGAAAGATACCCAGGACCAGGTACGCGATCTCGAGATCATTCCCCGGCGCGCTATTCCTTACCGCGCCGTGGTCCTGGAGGAAATGGATCTCGACGCTATCCTCGCCCGCCATCCCCATACCTGCCTGGTAGATGAGCTGGCGCACACCAACGTGCCGGGGTCGAGAAACCGCAAGCGTTACGAGGATGTACTGGAACTGTTGGACGCGGGCATTAACGTGTGGACCGCGGTCAATGTGCAGCACCTGGAAACCCTCAATGACTCCGTTTCCCGCTCCGCCGATGTGCAAATCCGGGAAACCATCCCGGATAGTTTCCTGAAGCGGGCCGACGAAGTCGTGAACGTGGACATCACCGTGGAGGAGCTCCGTTCACGACTCAAGCAAGGCAAGATCTACGCACGGGAAAAGATCGAGCAGTCGCTGGCCAACTTCTTCCGCAAAGGCAATCTCAGTATGCTGCGCGAGCTAGCGTTGCGCACCACTGCGGCAGAGGTCGGCTCGCGGGCGGCGGAGTACCGACGGAGCGAGGGCCTGGAACAGGCGCCGATCCCGGAGAAGGTGATGGTCTGCCTCTCCCCCCGGCCTGGAGCGGAACGGCTGCTGCGAGTCGGGGCGCGCATTGCAGGACGCCTGGCGACCAATTGGTATGCGGTGCGGGTTGAGTCGCCGGATGAAGACTCGCGCCATGGGGATCCAGAGGAGTATCAGCGCATGGAAGAGTACCAGCGCCTGGCCCGCGAGCTGGGCGCCGAGGTCATCGTGCTGAAAGACAAGAACGTCGCCGACGCGCTGATCGAGTTCGCGCAAAGGGAAGGCATCTCGCACGTGGTCTTCGGGCAATCGGCGCGCTCCCGGCTGGATATTCTTTTGCGGGGCTCGGTGATCAATCGCTTTCTAGCGGAGATTCGTGACGCCACCGTGCAGGTGGTTCCGATCAGCAAGGGCAAGCGTTAGAAGAAGCAAAGCCCGGGGGCGGTCCGATAAGCGCTAACCTGTTTAGGGTGTTTTTCGTCAAACGCCCACAAAATCGTCATCCTGAGCGAAGCGCAGCGTCGTGGAGGGACATGCTGCTTCCTTCTGCCCATCCGATCTAACGGCCCCTAATAAAAGTCACCACCCTCTACTTGTCATCCCGAGCGCAGCCGAGGGATCTGCAGTGCGCCCCGGCTCCCGCACAAAGGTCTCCGTTCCGTTTGTTCTCCCACAGAATCGTCATCCTGAGCGAAGCGCCTCACCGATTTATCGCGTAATACAGCGCTTGTGGCGCGGAGTCGAAGGACCTCGGCGGTGCTTATCTTCCCCCATGCTGTTCGGAGCTTTCCAACCACCGAAGCCCGCAGCGGGGGGGCCCGCCATGGCCTTCATGAAGCAAGTGCGTATCGCAGCAGACTCTATTGTCGGGCTTCTCCGGTTGAAAAGCTTCACACAGCATGGGGGAAGATAAGCACCGCCGAGGTCCTTCGACTCCGCGCCACAAGCGCTGTATTACGCGATAAATCGGTGAGGCGCTTCGCTCAGAGCTTGTGACTTTATTGACTTTTGGCGATTTTTGACCCACCTAAGCTCTTTATTTTCAGCATTGATTTTTTCGTGAAACCAATAAAGTTACAGACTCTCAGGATGACGATTCTGTGGGAGAACAAACGGAACGGAGACCTTTGTGCGGGAGCCGGGGCGCATTGCAGATCCCTCGGCTGCGCTCGGGATGACAAATTCGTTTAAAGGTCGATGACTTCGCGCGAAAAATCAATAAAGTCACAGGCTCTGAGCGAAGCGCCTCAGGATGACGATTTTGTAGGGAGTTTGACGAAAATGCCCTAAGCTAGCGTCCCGCGCACTGGGGAGCGTTGTTGCGATACAGAGGATTGTGCGGATACGCAACCGCCAGCTCGTGCAACAGCTGACAGCCTTGGGCATCGTTCTTATCCCGCAGCGCGGCCACGGCCAACAAAAGCTTGGCGAAAGGTTTCAAGAGGTCACCGTGCTCGGCGGTTAGCTGGAGCTCGCGAATGCCCTGCTCCTTGTCCGGCTTGATACCGCCCAACCGCAACATCCACCGCACCGGCGCCGGCTTGATGCCGGTCAGGTAATTTTCCACGCCGACCGCCAAGAGAGCATCGTAATCGTCGGGTTTCTGTTGCAGGAGCTGTTGGGCAAGGATGCGCCCTTGCTTCATATAGCTCAGTGCGGCCAGATCCTCCTTATCGATCATGGCTACATAATCGGATCGCAGACCCATGGCCAGGCACTTGGCAAACAATGCGTTGCTGTCATCGGCATGGACCTTTAAGGCTGCGTCCGCAAGCTGGTCACCGCGATCCACGGCGGCATAGAACTGCTCCCGTACCTTGGGGTCTGGACTAAGCTTGGACCGCGCTTCAAAGTTCTTGTCGTCGGTGAAGAGCTGGCTTTCAAGGATGTCGAGCCGGGCGAACTCCGCAAACAGGAAGCCGGCAGCTTGCGAGACCGGTCCCATTGGGTCGTCCGGGTGGATACGCTCCCAGGCGGAGAAATCCTGATGGGCCATTTGAAAATCCAGGTTGTACATACTCTGGAAGCCCTGTTCGATCTCGGCCGGCGCCAGGGCATCTGCCGTGTGCGCGGGCCAAGGCGTCAGCATCAGCAACACCGCGGCGAGCAAGTTCCGCGCGGGCGCCAGCCTGCCGTGGCTAAGTTTCTGATGCGTTGTTTTCATGAACCCAAAGGTTGGATGCGCCGGGGGGATGGAATGGTGTGGGCCGGATCTAGCGCTCGCTCCAGCGCACACCAGTGTGTCCCATCGCAGCCGGCGCAACCACGCTGCGCAACCAAGCTGCCAGATGCATATAGTCTTCCGCCACCGCCGACCCGGGTGCGTAATCGATCACCGTGGTTCCTTCAGCCAGCGCCTCACTCACCGCGGAGCTGCGCCGCAGCACCAGGGGTAGGAGACGATCGCCCAATTGCTGCTGCAAAGTCTCACGCACGTCGAGGTGCAGCGGCGATGAGGCATCGAACTGGTTCAACAGGTAAAAGATAGCGCCCGTTTGTCTATCCCGGTTGGGCTGATTGGCCGGGTTGAACAGAAATGCCTCCAGCGCTTGCACGGTGGCTACCGAGCTTATGTCGGGAAGGATGGGTATCAGAATCGTCGGCCGCAGCAGCAGCAACCGCCTCGTGACCTGCCGGCTGGCCGTGCCAATGTCTACCAGGATGCGGCTGGCGTCGCGCCCGTCGCGGCCCAGCTCTCCCAACAACGGGTCATGCTCATCGGCGCCGTCCCCCGGATAGCGTTCTGGCTCCAGGGTCAGCACCTGTACCGGTGCATCGTTGTCTTTTCCGGGAGGAGAAAAGGTCCGCACCACGCCGGGTTTAAACTCGCGCGAACCGAAATAAAGCGGTAACGGCCCGTAGGCGGCCGTATCGGCCAACAGGACGTGCTCCCCCATAGCGGCCAAGGCACGCCCCAAGGTGGCAACCAGGCAGGTCTTGCCTACTCCGCCGGCGAGCGAAAACACGACCACCATGGGTGGCCGGTCTTCCAGGCCGGGTGTGGATATCACCTCCGGCGGAGCGAAGATAGAACGCAAGGCGTACCAGCGTGTGCCCACGCCGCCGATGGACAGCGGTCCTGTCTGCCGCATGGGCTCGGAGGGGTCTTCGGAGGCTGTTGGCACGAGCTGGGGAGCTTCGTCCTTTGCCTCCTCTCTCGACTGGTGAGATGGGCGCACGGAGGAAATGTCCGTGGGCGGCGCAACGCTGCCGGGTTCTGCTGGATCGCGCGCGATCCGGTGGCGGAAGTGCCCCAGCACCTCCTTGCGCGACGCTGAAAAGTCCCAGTACGTGCTCTCCGGCGTACGGGCGCGAGCGTAGAGCCCCGCGATATTCTCCGGCGGTGTGCTCTGCTCCGGGTCAGATGGTTTCTCTGTCATGGCACTCCCTGAATTCTCCCAACTCAGAACTTGGATGGGCCGGTCCTTCTTCAAAACTTCAAATGGGGGCGGCAAACGAAGGAGTCCTACTGTCTTCTTTCGACATGTTCCAGGGGGAGCTTTAGTTCCTTAACATACTCCGGATTTCGTCTTGAAGGTGAGGGCACAATCAAAAATTGATGCGCTGCCGGCCGGCACCTAGCCTGCTCTGCCCATTGTGGTACTTTGGAACTTAAGTAGAAATGAGCTCGTAGCTCAGTCGGTAGAGCAACGCACTTTTAATGCGTGGGTCGTGGGTTCGATTCCCACCGAGCTCACCACGTTTGGGAGCTACCTGAGCAGCCGGTTGGCGCTGCCCTAGCCAGACACTCTCCTTGCCAGTAAACCCCATGGCCACCAACCCGCTTTGTGCCCCACCGCTCAACTCCTTACAGGTCACCGGGCTGCAGGACCGGTGCACTGCGGTCTGGCATCACGAGGCCCCGGCCGTGAGCCCGTCTGTGACCGGCTTCGAGCGCACGGTGGCCGAGCAGCACCTGGCCAACTTCGAACTCTGGCACGCGGAGGATATGGCCCGCGCGCCTGACGCCAGCGATCACGAACTGGCCCGCATCAAGCGATTCATCGACCGGCGCTAACCAGCGCCGCAACGATCTCGCCGAGCAGTGCGACGTGTTTCTGCTGAAGTTCCTCAGCCAGCAGAACCTGCCCGCTCCGGGCGCCGAACTGCATTCCGAGTCTCCCGGCCTGATTCTCGACCGGCTGTCGATCCTCTCGCTCAAGCTGTTTCATACCCGGGAAGAGATTGACCGCCCCCAGGCGCCCCAAGGCCATAGCGAACGCAATCTGCAGCGTTTGCAAATCCTGGTGGAACAACGGGACGATCTCGCCGGGGCTCTGGATCGGCTGTGGCAGCAGGTACTTGACGGGCAGCGCAGATTCAAACTCTACCGCCAACTAAAGATGTATAACGACCCGGCGCTGAACCCGGCAGTCTATTCCCCGCGATCGAAGCCGTAGTCAGCACCAGCGTCACGGGACCTTATTTGGCTTCCGTGCTACAGTCTTGCCAAGGATGCGGATGTACCAGCCGGGGTTGACGTACACCGCTTGTGTGCGTATAAAGACGAATCTAACAGCCGGTTGCGGCTCCGTGTCCGTGATCCGAGCAATGTCTCGGTCGATGTCGAGTCCTGTTTTATAGCAGGCGAAAGAAGAGTGGGTTATGCAAAACACAGGTCAGGGTATCCCCGCTCGGCGCAATCCTCGCACCATAGAGGGCAAGGCGCGCCCCATGCCGAATGCTGGCCACCAGAAGGCTCTGAACGAGTATCAGAGCGCCCTGCAGTGGATGCATGAAGGCAAGTATGAGAAAGCCCGTCTGGTCTTTGAGCGGCTCAGCCAGGATGGCCCGGTTGAGATTCTGGAGCGGGTCCGGGTCTATCTCTCTGCTTGCCAACGACATGCGCAACAAAGCGGTCTCTCCTTCGACAACACCGAGGAGCAGTACGACTACGCGATTTCCTTGTTGAATACGGGCTTCTACGAAGAGGCTCGCGACCAGTTCCAAAGAATTCTGAAGACCAACCCGGCTGCCGATTATGCATACTATGGGCTAGCAATTCTGGAAAGCATGACCGGGCTGGCTGAACCCTGCCTCGAACACCTGGCCAAGGCGATCGAGCTGAGTCCACGTAATCGCATTCAGGCCCGCAGCGATTCCGACTTTCAGGATATGGCCGATGATCCTCGTTTCACCGAATTACTCTACCCCGAAGTTCCGTAAGCGTGTCCCCGGGTTCTGTGCCAGGCATGGCCGGGTTCGAGGCTTCCGCTTTCAGGGAATCGCCGGAGCTTGCTTCGCGGCGTAGGCTAGCTTGGTGAGCGCATCATGGTGAAATCCCTGTCTCCCACCCTGGCCAAGCCGAGCCGCACGAAAGCCGTTCCCGCTCGACGAAGGACCGACCGTTCCAGCATTCGTGCTGTGGCCATCGGCGGAGGCACCGGCCTTTCCACCCTGCTGCGCGGTTTGCGGGAGTATGTCGCATCGCCCCACCCGTCTTCCACCGAGTGCGTGCCGGCGCCATGCCTCATATCGGATCTGGCTGCCGTGGTGACCGTAACGGATGACGGGGGCTCGAGCGGGCGGCTGCGCCGCGGCTTCAACATGCTGCCACCGGGCGACCTGCGCAATTGCATGGTGGCTCTTTCCGAAGACGAGCACCTGATCTCCCGGCTCTTCCGCCATCGTTTCACTGCCGGGGAGGGCCTTGAAGGCCACAGCTTTGGCAATCTCTTTGTGGCCGCGCTTCTGGAGATGACCGGGGATTTCGCCCAGGCCATCAAGCTCTCTTCGCAGGTGCTCGCCACCCGCGGCCACATCTACCCGGTAACCAATGCCAACGTCTCCCTCGCTGCCCGCATGGACGACGGTTCCCTGGTACACGGGGAGACCAACATCACCGCCAGCCGGCAACGCATCGTTGAACTGATGCTGGATCCGGCGGACGCCGAACCGCTGCCCGAGACCCTGGAGGCGATCGAGCGCGCCGACCTGATTACCGTTGGACCCGGTTCGCTGTTTACCAGCATCATTACCAACCTGTTGGTCAAAGGCGTCTCCGATGCCCTGGCTTCTTCGCGGGCGGTCCGGGTATACATCTGCAACTTGATGACCCAAGCCAATGAAAGCCTGAGCCTTACTGCATCGCAGCATATCGAGCGCATTTATGAGCACGCGCACCAGGCCGTCTTCGACTACGCCTTGGTGAATACCGCTCCGGTATCAAAGGCTCTGCTCGATCGCTACGCCGGCGAAGGGGCTTCGCCGATCGTCGCCGACATCGACGCCATCGAAGCCCTCGGTGTGCGCTGTATCGCCGGCGACTTTGCCGCCGAAGGCGATGTAGTCCGCCACGCCGCAGATCGCGTAGCCGATGCGGTCGTGCGCCTGGGCATCACTGGCCGCCGATAAAGGGAAACCGCAGGTCCCTCGGGCTCGCTCCTAATGACACGGGTGGGAGCGGGCCAAGCTTAGTACCGCGCCTACGGCGCTTGGATCATCTTCGGATTGATCCCCAGCCCTGCCGGGCTGGGCTGACGTTTTGCCGACCGGCCCTCCGGGCCTCGCATCCATCGCGATCTTTGCAATGTCATTTCTTCTCAACTTGCTACACGCAAGCCGGATGTTCCTCACAAAAGGGAGGGTGGCGTTCACCTCGGCAGCGGTTAACGGAGGGATGACCAGCTTGCTTCACCGGCAACGAAGGCTGGGTGCCCCATTCAAGCCCGGTTTTGGCTTGAGTGGGAGACCACAGCATTCGACGCGTCTTTTTTGTCATCCAACCTGTCCCGGCGTGCCGTGGGAGCAACCGGCTTGCGTGTGGCAGTTGAGAAATGACACTGCAAAAATCGCGATGGATGCGAGGCCCGGAGGGCCGGTCGCCAAAACGTGAGCCCAGCCCGGAAGGGCTGGGGATCAATCCCGAAGATGATCCAAGCGCCGTAGGCGCGGCACTGAACCTGGGCCCGTTTCCACCTCGTTATCACAACGCCGCTGGTTGAATCTCTTTGACGGTTCGCTTTAGCTGGCCACAGGCGGCGTAAATGTCTCTGCCCCGTGGCCGGCGCACAAAGGCGGGAACGCCGCGCGCGATGAGTCTTTGCTGAAAGGCCGCCACTTGCTGCGGCTCCGGCATCGCATAGCCAATTCCGGGACCGGGATTCCAGGCGATCAGGTTCACCTTCACTGGCATGGGCGCACTGCGCGCCAGCGCAACCAACTCGTCCGCATGCTGCAAGCCGTCGTTGACACCGCCCAACAGCACGTACTCGAAAGTGACCCGCTCCCGCGGCCTTAGGGGCAATTGACCAGCCGCCTGGATCACCTCATCGATCTTCCACTTGCGGGTGATGGGCATGACTGCTTCGCGAATCAAATCGTTGGGGGCATTGAGGCTGATCGCCAGCCTGGGCCGCACTGCCTCGCCGGCCAGACGCAAAATGCCGGGCACAATGCCGGAGGTGGAAACCGTCATCCTGGATTCAGCCAGCCCGGCTTCGTTTACCAGCAGACGCACCGCCGCCATGAACTCGTCGTAGTTCAGGAAGGGTTCGCCCATGCCCATGAAGACCAGGTTGATGCGGTCCCGCCCCAGTTGCACTGCCTGCCGCTCGAGCACGGCGATCACCTGGCCGGCGATCTCTCCGGCCGATAGGTTGCGCTGCAAGCCCATCTTCGCTGTGAGGCAGAACTGGCAGTTAACCGCGCAGCCGATTTGGCTGGAGACGCAGATGGTGGCTCGCCGCGACCCGGCACTCGCCGCTTCGGGTCCGCTGCCATCTCCCTGCTCTCCCCCGTCGCCGCCCGGCATCCAGACCGTTTCCACCGTCTGCCCGTCCTGGCCCGCAACCAGGTAGCGTTCGGTGCCATCAACGGAGCGGAAGGTCTCGACAATCCCGGGAACGGCAATGATCCAGCCGTCGTCCGCCATGGCAGCCCGCAGCTCGCGCGGCAAGGTATGCACCTGGTCGAGGGAGGCGGTCCGCTGCTGAAACATCGCCTCCAGCAGCTGGCCAGCCCGGTAAGCGGGCTGCCGAAACTCCAGCATTAATTCGGTAAGTTGTTGACGGGAAAGGCCGAAAAGATTTCTAGCGGCGGGTTTGGCAGCCCCGTCTACTACGGAGACGAGATTTTCCCTACCAGGCATCGACAGACGGCTCTTTTGGCAGCATAGCACTCCATACTTTTGTTGGGTTTGCCATTAACGTGTGCACCAACAAGGGTGCATGAGAGAGCAACTTTTGCCCCTGGATGGCCTGTGCGGGGCGCAACGCATTTTGGTAATCGCCCGCAGGAAATCCGCTTTACGCCAGGGAAAGCCGCTACACTGGAATGGTGACAGAACGCAGCATTCGACGCACGATCCTCCCTTCCGGCCTGACTATCCTGACCGAGCGCATGGAGCATATCCGGTCAGTTGCCATGGGTGTGTGGATCAGGGCCGGCTCGCGGCATGAACTGCCGGAGGTAAACGGCATCTCTCATTTCGTCGAACACATGGTCTTCAAAGGAACGCAGTCACGCTCCGCCAAGCGCATTGCACGCGAGGTCGATGCCATCGGCGGCAACCTGGACGCATTCACCGGCAAAGAGACCATCTGTTTCAATCTCAAGGTTCTCGATCAGCATGTCCCCACGGCACTCGATGTTCTCTCCGACCTGGTGTTGAACCCGGTCTTCAACAACGATGACATCATGCGTGAGCGTGGAGTGATTCTCGAAGAGATCAAGATGGACGAGGACAACCCCGACTATCTGGTGCACGAGATTTTCACGCAGAATTTCTGGAAGGACCATCCCTTGGGAAAACCTATCCTGGGGACGAAGGAGACGGTGCGCCGCTTCGAGCAGGATATTTTGTTCGATTACTATGGCAAGCGTTTCTCCGGCAACAACATGGTTTTCTCCGCCGCGGGCAATCTGGAGCACGACGCCTTTGTCGATCTGGTAGCGAAGCGCTTCGATCACATTACGCCCGCCAACGGCTCGCTTGGCGGAGACGGAGCCGCACACCGTTTCGAAGATCGTCCTGCGCAACAAGAAAGCCTTGGAACAGGTGCAGCTTTGTTTGGGCGTGCCTTCTCCACCCATCGCACACGATCTGCGTTACGTAACCCTGCTGCTCAATACGGTCTTGGGTGGCGGCATGAGTTCGCGGCTGTTCCAGACCGTGCGCGAAGAACATGGCTTGGCTTACTCCATCTTCAGCGACCTGAACCCCTATCGCGATACCGGCTCACTGTGCGTCTATGCGGGTACCTCGTCGGCTCACTGCATGGAGGTGATCGAGTTGATCATGTGCGAGTTCCGGCGGCTGAAGTGCGAAGCCCTGCCGGAAGAGGAGCTGCAGCGCGCCAAGGATCAGCTCAAAGGCAACATCATCCTCGGCCTGGAAAGTTCCATGTCCCGCATGTCCAACCTGGCTCGTCAGGAAATGTACTTCGAGCACTTCTTCGGCGTGGACGAAATCATGGAGAAGGTCGATACCGTTACCAGCGAAGAGGTCATGGCCATGGCCAACTCGCTGTTCGACCCGGACAAGGTGGCAGTGACGCTGCTGGGCCGGCTCGACGGGCTCAAGATCAGCCGCGCCCAGCTGGCCTGCTAGGTTCAGGCCGGTGAGCGCTTTCGCTGGCCGTCTGCGTCCATATCATTTGTAAAATAGGGCCGTCATGACTCAGACCAGCAATACCAGGATCCTCCGCAAAAACCGCCAGCACGGCTTCACCCTGATGGAACTGCTCATCGTCATGTCCATCATGATCATTCTGATGTTGATTGCTATCCCGAACTTCATCAGCATGAAGGCCCAGGCGGACGAGACTTCAGCCATCCAATCGCTGCGCGCCATTTACCAGGCGCAGATCCAGTACCAGACGGACTTTCCCGCCAACGGCTTCGCCTGCGCGCTGACCGCACTGGGCGGCAACGCCAGCGCTGGTCCGCCAAGCGCACAGGCAGCACAAGTGCTGCAGGGAGATCTGGCCACCGGGCAGAAGTCGGGCTACACGTTCAACATCGTCAACTGCACCAAGGTCACGGTCAACAACCAGGACATGTACACCTCGTATGAGGCAACGGCCGTGCCGCAGTCGATTGGGAAGTCGGGCCATCGCGGCTTTTGCATCGACCAGGCAGGAGAGATCAAAGCTGACCCTGCGGGTGGCACGAATTGCTCGCAGCCGATTCAGTAAGCGCCCGTTGCGTGTGGGTGGTGCTTGCGTTTTCCCTATTGCTGCCAGTTTCCTCGTCTGCCCAGACTGAACCTACCGCACAGCAGGTAGCGCAGCGCGTGGACAAGTACTACAACGGTCTCCACTCGCTACGCACCACCTTCACCGAGAGCTTTCACGGCATGGGCATCGATCGCCAGGAGAGCGGAGTTCTGCTGCTGCGTAAACCGGGAAAGATGCACTGGAGCTATACCGATCCGCCGGGAAAGGTATTTCTGCTCGACGGCAAGTATGCCTGGTTCTATTCGCCAGGGGATGCTCAGGTAGAGCGGTTGGCCGCGGCGCAATTGGACGATCTGCGTTCGCCGCTGCGCTTTCTATTGGGACATACGCAATTGCAGAAGGAACTCGAGGGGTTGACGCTCACCACCACCGACACGGGTCTGCAGCTCTCAGGAGTGCCCAAGGGGATGCAGAAGCGGGTGGAGAAGATTGTGCTCGGGGTGAATGCCGATGGGATTATTCACTCCATGGTCATCCACGAAACCGACGGAGCCGAGACTGCATTTACTTTTGAGGATAGCCAGGCAAATGCACCGGCCCCGGATACAGATTTTGTTTTCCATCCTCCACCGGGCATTCCGGTGGTCGACGGCTTGCCTCCGGTGTAGGGCTTAGAAAGGAAAAACTCGCTGCACGAAGGGCACGGTTTCAGCCGTGCCGTAGAATATGCGATCGGAGAGGGCTTCAGCCCCTGGGGTACGGATTTCTTTTGTGACCACCAGGCCCCTTTCCGGGCTGCGAAAGATGGGCAATTTCGTCCGGCATCTCTCAAAAGACGCACCTCAGGGGCCCGCGTGAGAACCGGAAGACAGTAGGTCCTCTGATGGCTAAGGCCCGGAGGGCCGACCGCCAAACGTCAGCCCAGCCCGGCAGGGCTGGGGCACGGTTTCCGATGAGGATGAGCGCCGTAGGCGCGGCACTATGGATGCCCTACGATCCTAAGATATGTGGTGGGATGTGACGGGTGCCGCGCCTACGGCGCTCGGAGACGCACGATTTGATATCCCAGCCCTTCCGGGCTGGGCTGACGTTTAGCGGTCGGCCCTCCGGGCCTTAGCCATCAGAGAGACCTACGGTGTCTTCTAGTTCTCACACAGGCTCTAAAGCCCTCATCAGCCTAGTCGTTTTTGGCACGGCTAAAGCCGTGCCCTTCGTACAAAGACTTTCTTTCACCCCATCGCAATCGGTATCCCTTTAGTCTTCAAAAATATGCAGATCACAGCCTTGGTGGCTTCAATTGCTTGCTTGTTAGCGGCCCTTGCTGCCGGGGCGCAAACCACGAATCAAAGCGGCCCGTGGGAACTCGAGGATAGCGGGTCCACCGCCGGTTTGCGGGGAATCTATGCCGTAGGCGGCGGCGTGGTTTGGGCCAGCGGCACCGGCGGTACCATTCTGCGCAGCGAGGACACTGGGTACCTATGGCAGCAGTGCACCACGCCGCCCGGCGCAAGCAAGCTGGACTTCCGCGGCATCTGGGCCTGGGACGCGCAAAGTGCCATGGCTTTGTCGAGTGGACCCGGCGATCAGTCCCGGCTCTATGAGACTACGGATGGGTGTAGCAGCTGGAAGCTGCTCTTGACCAATCCCGATGCAGCCGGCTTCTGGGATGGGATCCTCTTCCTCAACCAGCAGCAGGGCGTCCTCTACGGTGATCCAACACAGTCCCCCGGACGTACTGATCATGTGAGGTTTGGTTTGCTGGTGACCCACGACGGAGGAAAGACGTGGATCCCGGCCACCGATCTGGAGCCGCTTCCCGGGGAGTCCGCTTTCGCCGCCAGCAATAGCGCCATGGCGACGCGCGGAGGCTGGGTCTGGCTGGGAACCAGCAAGGCGCGGGTCCTGCGGACCAGGGATATGGTCACATGGCAGAGCGCGCAAACTCCGCTGGCAAGCGGAAATGACTCCTCCGGCGTCTTCTCCGTAGCGTTTCGCGATCCCATGCACGGAATTGCTGTCGGTGGGGACTTTCGTAAGCCTGATGACACGACTGGCAACGCGGCCTTCACCTCCGACGGCGGAGAGCACTGGCGCGCAGCCGGCAAACCGCCCCATGGCTATCGGTCGGCGGTCGGCTGGGATGCGGCAGAGCAGGCGTGGATAACGGTGGGCAGCAATGGCTCCGATATCTCCTATGACGACGGCAACACATGGCAATGGCTCGATAGTGGTAATTGGAACGCTCTTAGCTTGCCCTGGGCCGTCGGTCCCAAAGGTCAAATTGGCAAGCTGGGAACGCTTCCGGCCAAGGCCGCCGCAGCGGTTGGAGTATCCCGGTAAAATGGTAGGGGGCCCATGGCAGAGTACGTAGTCAAGTTGGCAGATGAGCGGGGACGCATTCAGGAGCAGGTGCAGATTGCCGGCTCCGCGGAAGAGCTGCGCAGCCGTTTCTCCCAGGCGGGCTACTACGTCTACTCGGTGCGGCCGCGGGGCATGCGCGGCGTTGGCGGCAGCCGCAAGAAGGCCAACCTGGAAGCCTTCATCATCTTCAATCAGCAGTTCCTTACCCTGATCCGCGCCGGGCTGCCCATCGTCGGCTCGCTGGACATGCTGGTCAAAGGCCAGAAGAACCCGACCTTCCGCGCACAACTGGAAAATGTAGCCGCGCGGGTGCGCACCGGGGAATCGCTCTCCGGCGCCTTTGAAGCCCAGGGTGGCTTTCCCCTGATCTACACCACTACCCTGCTGGCTGGAGAACGAAGCGGGCAGCTGGAAGATGTTCTGTCACGCTATCTTGCCTTCCAGCGCATCTCGCTCTCCTTCCGCAAGAAGCTGATTGCTTCCCTGCTCTATCCCTGCCTGCTGGTCACGATGGTGATCGCGTTGTTCATCTTCCTGATCAGTTTCGTGGTGCCACGCTTCGCCATGCTTTACGACCAGCTGGGCACCAACCTGCCGGCGGCGACGCGCATGCTGTTGGCAGTAGGCAATAATTTTCAGCATTACATTTTGTGGCTGCTGGCCGGCATCGCCATCATCGTCTACGGGCTCTATCGTTATAGCCAGACCACCGCGGGCACAGCGCGCATCGATCGCATGCGCATTGGTATGCCCATTTTCGGTAATATCTGGCGCAAGTACCAGGTCGCGCTCTTTGTGCGCACGCTTTCCAGCCTCCTGGTCGGCGGACTGCCGCCCGTGCCCTCGCTCGAGACCGCGGCCAAATCGATCTCCAGCGACACCATTGCCAAGGCCGTGATGGCCTCCGTGGGCAGCGTGCGCGAGGGAAAAAGCCTGGCCCAGAGCCTGGAGAAAACCGGCGTCTTCCCCGACCTCGCGACGGAAATGATCGACGTGGGTGAATCTACCGGAGCGTTGCCGCAGATGCTCAACTCGGTGGCCGAGTTTTTCGAAGAAGACGTACAGACAGCTCTGACCGCGGCGCTGGCGCTGATTGAACCCGCTATCCTGATTGTGATGGGCTCGGTCGTTGTGGTCATCCTGATCGCGCTTTATCTGCCTATCTTCTCCCTGGGCCAAGCAAGCACCATGGGAGGCCACTGAGGAGGCCCTGCCTCCGCTTTGTCCATTTTTTTTGCCGTTAGGAGTTTCCAATGACCGACAGCACCGCACTTCTCACGACCGTGGTTCCAGAATCCGACGAGAGTTCGCGCGCCCAGGCGCTGGCCCATCGCTATCGCTGTGAGTTTGTCGATCTGAAGAACTTCCGCATTCAACACGAGCTCTTCCGCAGCGTGCCCGTGGACATGATGTTTCGCTATAACTTCGTGCCCCTGGAGCAGATGGAAGACCGGTTGGTCATCGCGGTCAGCGACCCCAGCCGGCTCATGATCCTGGACGAGATCAGCGGCCTGCTGGGACAACGAATCACCACCCGGGTCGCGACCCTCTCCCAGATCACCGACCTGCTCAAAAAGACGGAGCAATCGCAGCGCGTGCTCGATGAGGCGTCGGAGGGGCTCACGTTCGATGTGATCTCGGCCGAAGACAACCAAGACGAGAATATCTCGATCGAGAAGCTCACCTCGGAAGAGGACATCAGCCCCATCATCCGGCTGGTGGATACCACCATCTTCACCGCGCTGGAGCGCCGTGCTTCGGATATTCATCTGGAAACATACGATGACTCGCTGGTGGTGAAGTACCGCATCGACGGCGTACTGCAGGCGGCCATGGCGCCGATCGCGCGCGAGCATCACTCCACCATCCTTTCCCGCATCAAGGTCATGAGCGAACTGGACATCGCCGAGCGCCGCGTGCCCCAGGACGGCCGCTTCCGCGTCCGCTACAAGGGACGCCTGATCGACTTCCGCGTCTCCATCATGCCCACCGTGCACGGGGAAAACGCCGTGCTCCGCGTGCTCGATAAGGAGTCGATGAGCGAGAAGTTCCGCAAGCTCACCCTCGACGTGGTCGGTTTTGGAGAGGAAGACCTGCGCCGCTTCCGGCGCTACATCCGCGAGCCCTATGGCATGGTGCTGGTCACCGGGCCGACCGGATCAGGCAAGACCACGACGCTTTATGCCGCGCTCAACGAGATCAAGAGCGATGAAGACAAGATCATCACCATCGAAGACCCGGTGGAGTACCAGATTCGCGGCATCACGCAGATCCCGGTGAACGAGAAAAAGGGACTCACCTTCGCCCGCGGCTTGCGTTCCATCCTGCGCCATGATCCGGACAAGATCCTGGTGGGTGAAATCCGCGACCAGGAGACGGCGCAGATCGCCATCAACTCCGCGCTCACCGGCCACCTGGTGTTCACCACCGTCCACGCCAACAACGTGGTTGACGTGCTGGGCCGTTTTCTCAACATGGGTGTGGAGGCATACAACTTTGTCTCTGCGCTCAATTGCATTCTGGCCCAGCGGTTGGTGCGCACCATTTGCGAATACTGCAAACGCCCGGTGCGCTACGACGATGAATTCCTGCGCAACAGTGGACTGGACCCTGAGCTGTGGCGCAGTTTCGACTTTTATGAAGGCGCCGGCTGCATTGAATGCGGAGGCACCGGTTATCGCGGCCGAACCGCGATTCACGAGTTGCTGGAACTGAACGATCCGATTCGAGAGATTATTTTGGAGAAGAAGCCCTCCTCCGAGGTGCGCAAGCTGGCCCAGCAGCAGGGCATGCAGTTCCTGCGCGAATCGGCCGTGGACCGCGCCAGCCGTGGTTTGACCACACTTAAGGAAATCAACAAGGTCACCTTTATCGAGGCGTTCCGCTAGATGCTTTCGAGAATTACCAACCGTATCTTTCCGTCTGAAGCCGATGCGCTGCGTCCCCGCCTGGCCTGTGAAATCACCAGCGCCGGCGTGGTCGCGGGCCGGCCAGGGGAGGCGGAACAGGAAATTGTCTCTGGATTCGCTCCCTTTCGCCCCGGGGTGCTTGCCGCCGGGTTGAAGCCGCCCAACTTCACCGATCGTGCCGCCGTGGCCAGCGCACTGCGCCAGGCGCTGGACGAAATCAGCGTCAAAGAAGGCGGTCAGATTACGGTCGTCATCCCCGACGCTGCCGTCCGCGTTCTGCTGCTGGACTTCGACCTGCTGCCCCCCAAGGCCGCCGAAGCGTTGCCCATTATTCGCTTTCGCCTGCGCAAGCTGGTTCCGTTTGAGGTGGAAGACGCCGCCGTCAGCTACCAGGTCATGCCCGGCAAACCGGGACTGGTGCGGGTGATCGTGGCCGTTTCCCCGGCCGCTGTGCTGGCCGAGTATGAAAGCGCGGTGCGCGAAGCGGGCTACGAGCCGGGAGTGGTCTTACCCAGCACCCTGGCTGCGTTGGCCGCGGTCAGCTCGGAGGAACCGTCGCTGGTGATCAACCGCAACGGCAGCTCCGTCACCACCGCCATTACGCGAAGAAATGAACTGCTTCTGCACCGCACGCTGGAACTCACGGAAAAGGAAATGCTGCCCGAGGAGAACTCTTTCCACGCCGCCGACGAGCTGCAGCAATCGGTAAGTGTGGCGGTGGCCTATTTTGAGGACACGCTGGAGTCGCCACCGCGGCAGTTGCTATCCTGCGGCCTGGGCGGCCCGGAGGAACTGATCCGCCTGCTGGGCGACGAAAGCATCCCGGTGCGCGACGTCGTTCCTACGCCCTACAAGAGCAAGGCCATGCCTGGCGGCATCCTTGCCGGGGTAGTGGGAGCCCTCGCTAACTGATGCGCATTCAACTCAATCTCGCTACCCGTCCGTTCGTCGAGCTTGGCCCGCTCTACCTGCGGCTGCGGATCCTGATCATCCTGCTGGCTGTGATCGCGGTGCCGCTGTGGATATTGCTGGCCACGGAGAAGCGCAAGGCATCCGAAGCCCAGGCCCGGCTGAACGCAGTGGAACAGCGGATACAGGCGATCGAGTCTCAAAAGCAGGCCTTTCAAGCACAGATGCGAGAGCCGAAAAATGCCGCCGTATTGTCCCAGTCACAGTTTCTTAACCAGATGTTCGCAAGGAAGGCTTTCTCCTGGACCGCGGTCATGATGGATCTGGAAAACGTGCTGCCCAGCGGCGTGCAGGTGATGAACATCGACCCGGTTGTCTCCCGCGATGGCAAAGTGACCATCCGTCTGCGGGTCAGCGGCGCGCATGACCGTGGTGTCGACCTGGTCCGCAACCTGGAACATTCCCACCGTTTTCTCGCCCCTCGCCTGGCCCGGGAGACGGCGGAGAGCAACCAGAATGGGCGGCCGGTGGAGCAGGTGAGCGCCACGTCCAATGTGAACTTCGATCTGCTGGCGGAATATAATCCGCTGCCTGATACCACCGAGAAGCCGGCTGCGACCGTGCACAAGGTTGGCGGCCCAGCCGGACCCAAGCGGCCTAAAGCCGGCCCCGGCGGCGCCGGGAAAGCCAGCCGTAAAGCGCGCGCTGCCAAGGTGGGTGCGCCATGAAGAAATTCAGCGGCAACCTGCTCAGCTTACTCAACCTGCATATCGCCGGGGTGGCGCTGCTATTGATCCTGAACCTGGTTCTCGGGGTGCGCCTGTTTCTTGCCTGGAGTGCGCTGCATGCCGCCGGACCGGAACAGCTGCAGCAGCAGCAGACTGCCTATCGCGGGCTGCAACTGGAGATGAGCCCGTTGCGAGGACTGCCACAGAAAGTAGACCTTTCTCGCACCCAGGCGGACGAGTTCTACGCCGCGCGCCTTCCCGGCGCGTATTCCACCATCTCTTCGGCGGTCAATGACCTGGCGACGAAAAATTCTGTTCGCCTGACCAATCTCGCCTACAGTCCCCGGCCCGCGCTCCCGGGGCTGATTGAGCTGCGCCTGGATGCCAGCCTCAGCGGGGAGTACGCACCGATGATGCACTTTATCAACGGGCTCGAGCGCAGCAAGACCTTCTTCCTGATCAACGGGCTCACCCTGACTGGGCAACAGGGTGGCCTGGTCAATCTGCGCCTTCGCCTGATTACCTATCTTCGTGCCAGCGACCTGCGCCAGCTTCCTGCCCTCCCCCAGGGAGACGAGGGCTCGCCGGCCGGAGAGGAGGAAGCCCACTAATGGCCATCAAAGTCGGCACGGAAGATAAGAAGAAAGTGTACCTGGCGAGTGGGCTGGGCCTGGTGATGCTGATCCTGCTGGTGCGTTTTCTGTGGCAGAACTTCGGGCCTTCGCCATCCCCGGAGCCGGCTCCGCCACCCCCAGTGGTCACTACGGCCCGTCCGGCAACCATTCCTTCAGGCAGCGAAACAGCGCAAGAGAACAGCAGCGCGGGGGCTTATGCTCACCCGGCGTCAAAGGTCGGCGGCTTAGCCGCGCTTGACCCTACGCTGCATCCGGAAATCATGCGCCAGGCCGAGTCGCTCGAATATACCGGCAATGGGCGCAACATCTTCTCCCAGTTCTCGGCACCCCCGGCCATACCCAAACCGATTGCTCCCATCCGCCAGGCACATGTCGATACCGGTCCTCCGCCGCCACCGCCACCACCTCCCATCAATCTGGGTTTCTATGGATACGCGGCAGAGAAGACCGGGCAAAAACAAGTCTTCCTGCTGCACGGGGATGACATCTTTATCGCCTCGGAGGGGGATGTGGTCGACCGGCGTTACCGGGTGGTGAAGATCGGCACCGCCTCGGTCCAGGTGGAAGACATTCCTTACCACAACACGCAAACTTTACCGTTGCGCCAGTGAAGCTGACGATGAGACTCAACTCGATACAATCCGGCTCTCGACCTCGTTTTCGAAATGAGGAAGGATTTCTCCTGCTCGGCGTTCTTGTCATGGTCCTGCTGCTCACCATCGCGCTGGCCGTTGCGGCGCCCAGGATAGCTGAATCCATTCGCCGCGATAAGGAAGAGGAGACGATACATCGCGGAAAGCAGTACGCCCGCGCGATCCAGATGTATTTCGGGAAGTACAACCGTTATCCCAACAGCATCGACCAGCTGATGAAGACGGACAATATGCGCTTCCTGCGCAAGCGCTATAAAGACCCCATGACGGGGAAGGACGACTGGCGGATCATCCACCTGGGCGAGGCTAAGGTTCCGGCCATGGGCTTGTTCGGACAGCAAGCGCCGATGATGCAGAACGGCATTACGCCTACCGGGGCGACGACTGGCGCCGGGGGCACCTCGACCGGCTCGTTTGGTTCCGGGTCTTCTTTTGGCTCTTCCGGGTCTTCGATAGGCGGGGGCAGCTCGACGTTGGGATCTTCGGGATCCGCCTTCGGTAACAGCAGCGGTTCGTCGTTTGGCTCCTCATCTTCATCTTTCGGTGGAAGCTCCGGATCGGCTTTCGGCAACAGCGGGTCATCTACTACTTCGTCCATTGGCAGCACTGACTCCGGTAGTGGCACTAGCTCCGGTAGTGGCACGAGCTCCGGCACAGGCTTCGGGTCCAGCTCCGGTAGTGGGTTCGGTTCCAGCACTGGCAGTGGGTTCGGTTCGTCTACCGGAATTGGCGGAACAACCACAACTGGCGGAACCGCCACGACGAACGCCCAGCGGAACCACCGGGAGCAGCGGCGCCTTCGGCACGCCCGGCGCGACCTTCGGCGGTGCGCCCATTGTTGGAGTTGGCTTGCTCGACAAGAAAACATCGATCAAGATCTACCGGAAGCAGACCCACTACAATCAATGGGAATTCGTCTTCGATCCCACCCAAAACGCTATCGAGGCGACCGCCGGCGCCCCAACCAACATCAATGGCAGCACGACCGGCACGGCGAACGGGAGTACCGGAACAGGCTTCGGATCCAGCTCGGGTTTCGGGTCAAGCTCGGGTTCAGGTTTCGGGTCCAGTAGCGGGTCGGGTTTTGGATCGAGTTCCGGGTCAGGATTCGGGTCTAGTTCGGGTTCTGGTTTTGGCTCTAGCTCTGGTTCTGGCTCTGGTTTTGGGTCGAGCAACGGGTCTGGATTTGGATCCAGTAACGGCAATGGCTTCGGTGGATCACCAGCAAGCCCCGTGAGCCCCACGGCACCGGTCAACAACTCCCCTCAGTAGGACCGCAGATACCCAAGACCAGGTATGGACGGCTAAAATTGTGCCGTAGAGCGCCCGAAGGGTAAAGGCTTCAAAGTCTGCGTGAGAACTTCACTCGGCTAGAGTCGGACGGTTCAGCAGCACGGAATGGATTCGGCTTGACGGACAGTTTAAAGCGGTCGTGGGCTTCGCCCGTCTTTTTCGTCCCAGGTACGCTTTGGCGAACCTGGGGCACCCGTCCAGCTCCTATTAGGTTCGGCTAAGAGACCGACTCCTGGATACAACGCAACCGAGCTGTGGCCGCCCAACTGCCCCTCACCGCTTCTGGAAGTCGGGGGAACCCAGCAACAGCCCGGCCACCAGCGCGGCTTGTTTGTCCGCCGGCGGGGGTATGGGCGTCGCCAGATCCATCACCTGAACAAATGCCGCCCGAACAGCCATTGCTCCCGCTTGCTTGGCGCCCGGCTTGGGCGGCTCCGAGCCGGGCAGCGGCCCTTGCGCAGCCAGTTGGTCGGCCTGCTGCAAAACCGTCTGCCTTGCCTGCGGATTCAACTGCCCATCCAAAAAGACCGCTTCCAACCTGGTTTCCTTCTCTGCTGCCGTGGCGGCATCGGGTGCTTTGATCTTCATTAAGGCATCCAGATCCGTGGCCGTGCCCAGCTTGTGACCGGCAAGAGCCAGCGCAATGTTGATACGGGTCAGCAGATCACCGGAGTTCACCCACGACCCAGCCGTCCAGGAATAACCGTTCGGCGTCTGGCAACCGAAAAAGGGCATGCCTAGCTGGTTCATCGCATTCAGCACAATGGCCGGCCGCTGCACTTCTCCTCCAGTGGCCCGTACTGCCGAGAGGACAAACTCTTCCGGAGTCTTGACTTTGGCGCGATATGCGTCGCGGGACCAGAACTCCGGCGAGGTAAACAGGGTGCGCAGCACCTGGCGGATATCGCCATCGCTATGCAGGTAGGTCTTTGCCATGCGGTCCACCAGCACCGGCGGCGGAGTGTCACTTACAAAGCGCTCCGCCAACTGCTGCGAGAGATGATGCGCCGTCGCTGGGCTGATTGCGAGCTGGTGCAGCACGGCAAGACCCTCCTGTTCGCCATTCTCCTGAATAGTCTGACCGAGGACATACTTGGGCCCGGGCTCGTGACGCCGCTCATTGAAAGTGAACCCAACTCCGTTACGCGGGTCTTCGATAGTCCAACCGGTGAAGACCTTGGCTACTTCGGTAACGTCTTTTTGCGTGTAGCCGCCGTCGACGCCCAGGGTATGCAACTCCATCAGCTCGCGGGCATAGTTCTCATTCAGCCCGGGGTCCTTGTTCTTGGCTGCCGGATTGGCCTGGGCGCGTTGCGCGGCCAACGAATGCGGGCCAATGCTGGAATGGTTGTCAAGATAGAACAGCATCGCCGGACTTTTCGCCGTCGCCACCAGCAGGTCCTCGAACTTGCCCATGGCATGCGGCGCAATCACGTTTTGCTGATAGTTCACCAGGTACCAGGGCGCGAACTGCCCCTTCTTGAGAAAAACGTTGAAGTGGTTCAACCAGAAATCCGTCATCACCGCCTGTAGCTGCCGCTGGCTGTAGATATCCGTGAGCAGGCGGGTTTGCAGGAGTTCGCCGGCCACCAGCAGTGTAGGGTTTATCAACGCAACCACTGTTTCTTTTTGCTGCGGCGTCATCCCAGCCGTCAGCTGGGCGCGTTCTTCGGGCGTCAGGCTCTTCATGAAGCCGCGCAACTGGCCGGGCTTCATACTCACCAGCCGCTGAATTCGCTGGTCGGGAGATAGATTCACAATCTGGGTTGAGGCCAGATCGGCATAAAGCTTTTGCTCATGGACGATGATCGAGGGGGAGCTGGCTACATCCTCGATCGCCATGGCGTCGGCCATCACGCTTTCGCTGGCCGCGGCCTTAGCGTTCTCCTGATTGGCGGCAATGGGTTCTGACCCGGGCTGCTGGGCCGCTTCCTGCGCCTGCTTCTGGCGCTTTTCTTCATAGGCAAAGACCTGGTTCTGGTAGATTGCGCGCTCCACCCGATCGCTGGGCAGGGCGACCTTTCCGTCGGCCACGGCGCGAATCAGCGCCCCGGACGGGAAGGCTTGCAGCAGATCCTGCTGGCTCAGGCGCATCGCGGGGAAGCTCTGTAAACGTGCCTCGAGCAGGCTATCGTCGACCTGCTCCGGGTTAAGCTGCATCTCGACCCACTTTTTAACCCCGATGGCCTGTATTCGCTCCAAATCGCCTGGCCGCGGCCCAAAGGTCAGCCGATTCAGCGCCTGGGCCGCGCGTTCTTCCTCCGTGAGCGGCCGGACCGCCGGGGCCCGCTTGCTATGCCAGTTGGGAGCCTCAGCTAGCAGGATGGCTGGTTCCTGGACCAGGGAGAGGATCAGACAGCCGGCCAAGGCACGGGTCAACAGTATGGCGATAGAGGACGAGGATGAAGGCATGGTCGAGCTACTCCACAAGCACCAATCCAAAACATGAAACTAGGCATTCAGACCCCCGGACGGGGGCGAAGTCGCGTGGAGCACCTTGGATTTCCCGGTAAAAGCTTTTTGCGCGGCGGCATCTTCGACCACTGGCCCAGGCTGCAGCACGAGCGAGGCGAAGACGGGCATCAGCACCACGACGGCATGCCCATGAGGCTGACGAGCGCGAAGAGCAGCAGGATGGTGCGGATGGGCGCGAAGCCAGACACATACGTCCACCCCTCCCGCACGTGCACATCGAAGCGTCGCGCGCCGGTCGCGCGACGCGCACGCTGCATCAGGCAGCAGCGAGGCGATGACCGCGATGTAGCTGATGCCGTCGATGAGAAAGCACCAGCCCTCGCTGGAGACGGCGATCAACATGCCGGCCAGCGACGGCCCCACCAGCCGCGCCACGTTGACCATCGACGAATTGATGGCGATGGCGTTGCAGAGGTCGCGCGCGGTCTTCGACCATCTGCACCATGAAGGACTGGCGGCCGGGCATATCGAACGCGTTGATGCAGCCCTGAAACACGCTCAGGACGAGGCCGGGGATGGTGATGCGGTGCCGAGAGCGTGAGCGCGCCAGCGCGAGCGACTGCACCATGGCCAGGTCTGCGTCCAGACCAGCACCTGCCGGCGGTCGAGGCGATCCACCCAGACGCCGGCGAAGGGAGCCAGCAGAAAGGTCGGAATCTGTCCGGCAAAGCTGACCGTGCCCAGCAGCAGGGCGGATCCTGTCAGCGGGTAGACCAGCCAACTGGGTGATCCTGGTCATCCAGGTGGTGGCCACAGACGGTGAAATCCCTCTTCGAATCACTTTTTTTGATGCCCTCAGGCGGCAGCGGCTGTACCTCTGGCAGCAGAGCCCTGCAACCTCTGGCCGGTATCCGGCACCCAAGCAGACAGACCTATTTAAACCTACCGATAAATTGCGTTAAGAACGAGGAGAAAGCAATGGCCACAGCCACCGTCCCCACTGAAAAAGCCATCACCCGCGAAAAACTGGTTGCCCTGCTGAATGAAGATCTGGCCCGGGAATACCAGGCGATTATTGCTTATGTGAACTATTCCCAGGTGCTGAAGGGCGCCGCCTACATGAACATCGCGGCCGAGCTGGAGGTGCATGCCAAGGAAGAACTGCAGCACGCCATCACTCTTGCCAACCAAATCGACTACATGGGCGGCATGCCGGTGGTGGTTCCCAAACCAGTAAAGACCTCGGAGAAGGCAGAAGAAATGCTGCGCTTCGACCTGGACAACGAGAACGAGACCATCCGCAATTACCGCCAGCGGATTCGCCAGTGCGACCAATTAGGGGAATATGCGACCGCGGAGCACATCCGGACAATCCTGCTGCAGGAGCAGGATCACCAGATTTCCCTGGCCACTGCGCTGGGCATCGATGTTCCCAATCTAAGCGAGCCGTCTGCTTCCTCCCAGGAATAAGCCAAAAACTCTTTCGGCGTAACCAATCGAAGGCTGGGGACCCCTCCCCAGCCTCTCGCCATCGTCGGTTAGACTGTAAATACCGCCATGTTTGAAAACCTATCCGACAAGCTACAGCGGGCCTTCAAGAATCTCCGCGGTCAGGGCACCGTCACCGAAGAAAATATTGGGGACGCCCTGCGGGAAATCCGCGTAGCCCTGCTCGAAGCCGACGTCAACCTGAACGTGGTCAAGGAGCTTATCGACCACATCCGGGAGAAGGCGGTGGGCCAGCAGGTGATGACCGCTCTTTCGCCTACCGAGCAGGTGGTCAAGATCGTCCGTGACGAGCTGGTCGCCCTGCTGGGTAAAGACACGGCCCGCTTCAACTTCGCTTCCCGGCCGCCCACCGTAATCCTGATGGCCGGCCTGCAAGGGTCAGGTAAGACCACCACCTCGGGCAAGTTGGCCGCATGGCTCAGAAAAGGCGGCCACCGGCCCTTACTGGTCTCGGTCGACGTCTACCGCCCTGCCGCGCGGGAACAGCTGCGGGTGGTGGCCAACGCCATCAAAATCAACCTGTATGAGGGCGATACCAAGGGGGAGGCGCCGGGAACTGCGCTGGTCGAGCGCCTGGCCAAGGAGGCGCGCCGCGAGGCCATCAATTCGGGCTGCGACACGCTCATCGTGGATACAGCCGGCCGGCTGGCCCTGGACCAGGAACTCATGGAGGAGATGCGGAATCTGAAGAACCTGCTCAACCCGCAGGAGATCCTCTTCGTGGCCGACGCGATGACGGGCCAGGACGCGGTCCATTCCGCAGGAGAATTCCACAAGCAGCTGGCCCTGACCGGCATTGTGCTCACCAAGATGGATGGCGATGCCCGTGGCGGGGCTGCCCTCTCCATCCGCCATGTCACCGGCCAGCCGGTCAAGTTCATCGGCACGGGCGAGAAACCAGAGGCTTTTGAGCCTTTCCACCCCGACCGGATCGTAGGCCGGATCCTGGGCATGGGCGACATGATGACGCTCATTGAGCGGGCAGAAGAGACCCTGGACAAGAAGAAGCAGGAGGAATTTGCCCGCAAGGCGCTCTCCGGCGACGGCTTTTCCCTGGAAGACTTCCGCGACCAGTTGCGCCAGATTCGCAAACTGGGGTCTATGCAGAGCATTCTGAAGATGCTGCCTTCGGTCGGCCCGTTTCAGGGCATCCAGCAGATGGCCGGGCAGGTGGATGAATCGCAATTTACCCGCATTGAGGCCATCATCAACTCGATGACCAAGCAGGAGCGCGAAAAGCACGAAATCATCTCCGGCAGCCGGCGCAAGCGGATCGCGCGGGGCTCAGGAACCAGTGTGCAGGAAGTGAATCAGCTGCTGCGCCAGTATGCGCAGATGCGTAAGATGTTCAAAAGTGCCGGCAAGGGCGGCGGCATGCAGCGGCGGATGATGGGCGCCCTGGGCGGGATGCGCGGCATGGGGCGGTAGAGCATCTTCACTCGTGGCGTCGACTAGCTTGGCCAAGAAAAGCTCAACATTCCTGAAGCCGTTCGGGGACGGAGATCGTCAAAACGGTTGAGGGCAGCTCCTGATCAATTTTGGTCGTGTGATGCGAAGGCCTTCGGGCTATTCCAAGTTCCCGTGGCTGAGTGTGGCTTTCACCGCCGATTGATTTTGAGAGCTTCCCCGCTAGAGAACGCCCTTATGTCGAAACTGCAAGATCAACTCGATCAGATAACGGCCAACACACGAAACCTTGTCCAGCCGGAACGCCTCGAGATCAGCGAGCGCGCGGTAGCGGAGCTCTACGCAGCGGGGGTAGAGGATAGAATCCTGCAGGTTGGCGCGCAAGCCCCGGAGTTTGCCCTGCCCGACGCTGCGGGCCGCATCGTGCGCAGCTCCGACCTGCTGGCCCTGGGGCCGCTGGTCATCAACTTCTTCCGCGGACGCTGGTGCCCTTACTGCGTCACCGAGCTTGAGTCCTGGAGGGATCTATACAGTGCTGTGCGCAAGCGTAGCGCGCTGCTGATCGGGATCTCCCCGCAAACTGTACGCCAGAACGACTTCACTGCAGTGCAACACGGTCTTCCCTTCCCCGTTTTGACCGATGCCGGATGCCGGCTGGCGGCCCAGTTCGGTCTGGCCTACGCGGTCGCGCCCTCCCAGCAGCAGTATTACCGTAGCATCCTGGTAAATATCCCCCTGGTGAATGGGGACGCGAGTTGGCGGCTGCCTTTGCCCGCCACCTACATCATAGGGAAAGACGGCACGATTCTGTTCGCAGGGGCGTATGCCGATTTCCGCGTCCGGCCCGAACCGCGGGAAGTGCTGGATATACTCTCGCCGTAGGCGATGATCGTCCGGAATCGCACAGGGTTGTGCGATATCGAACAGCCAATCCATAGCTTTGTCGACGAGCGTGCACAAAACCCCGCTCGTTCACGCGCCAATCCACGTTTCCGTTTGGCAGGGAAACTGCTCTAAGGCTTCGAGCGAGGTCCCATGCGGAATCTGCTCCAGAATCTTCGCTATAGCGTGCGCATGTTGCGCAAGAACCCGGGTTTGACGATTGCAGTCATCGCGACTCTGGCGCTTGGTATCGGCGCCACCACGGCAATCTTCACCGTGGTTTACTCCACGCTGCTTGCGCCGTTGCCTCTTCCGCAGCCTGATCAGTTAGTCATGGTGTGGTCGAATCCAGGTCATCGCAACGGGATCTCTGCCGGGGACTTCCTCGATTGGCAGCGCGATAATCATTCCTTCCAAGGCCTCTCAGCAATCACCGGTGGCAACTTCAACCTGGCCACCAAAGGCCAGCCCGAGCAGGTGGATGGCAGGCGCGTCACTCCCGGCTATTTCAAGATGATGGGATTCCCCTTGATGATGGGCCGTGATTTTCTGCCGGAAGAGGGAGTTCCGGGGAAGGATCACGTGGTCATCCTGACGCACAAACTGTGGGCCAGGATGGGCGCCGATCGCAACATCATCGGCAAGCCGATGAGCATCAACAGCGAGCCGTATACCGTGGTCGGCGTGCTGTCAGAGGGCCTCTATGATCGCTATGTACAGCAACTGACGACGCCCCTTTCCTTCCGGCCCGAACAAATCAACCATGACTACCACTGGATGATCGCTACTGCCCGGCTGAAACCTGGCGTTAGCCTCCAACAGGCGCAGGCAGACATGGACGCTGTAGCCGCCCGCATCGCCGCCGACAACCCCAAAAGCAACAGCGGGTGGGGTGCACTAGTCGAACCGTACCAGAACGACTTCCTGTCCAAAGACAGGATCCAGACCCTCTGGCTGTTGTTAGGCGCGGTGGGCTTCGTGTTGCTGATTGCCTGCGTCAACGTGGCCAATCTGCTGTTGGCCAAGGGCACGGCGCGGCAAAAGGAGATCGCGGTGCGCGGCTCCCTGGGCGCGACGCGGGGACAGGTTTTTGCCCAGTTCCTCACGGAAAGCAGTGTTCTGGCGTTCATCGGGGGCGCGTTGGGTTGTGCCCTGGGCGTGGCTCTGCTACACGGGCTGGTGGCCGTCATGCCGGAAGGCACGCTGCCGGCTGAGTCCAGCTTGCAGTTGAATATTCCCGTTCTGGCCGTGACCCTCGCGGCCACGATGTTTTCCGGGTTGCTGTTTGGATGCGCTCCTGCCTGGTATGCCTCGCGGGTCGATCCCGGGGAGTCACTCAAGGATGGCGGGCGCTCTGGCGCCGGCTCATCACACAACAAGCTGCGCCGCGCCCTGGTGGTGAGCGAGTTCGCCCTGGCCCTGGCGTTGCTGGCCGGCGCGGGGCTGGCTATGCGCAGCTTCTGGAACCTGACGCGCGTGGACCTGGGGGTGCGCACCGACCATGTGCTCAAGTTTGAGTTGGACCAGGCCGACGGCCGATTCAAAGACCCCACACAAATCGACAACTACTACCGGCAAATTCTCAATCGCATCCAGGCTGTTCCTGGAGTATCAGCGGCCGCCGCAGTCACAGGCTCGCCCTTGCTGGGGACCAGCGATGGAATGCCCTTCTCCGTGGTGGGCGGCCCAGTGGTTGATTTCGCCCGGCGGCCCGCTGCTCCCTTCCAATCCGTCACGGCGGATTACTTTAAGACCTTTGGCATTCGGGTGGTGCGCGGCCGGACGTTCAATGATCAGGACACCGCCACCAGCGTCCGCGTCGCCATGGTCAATGAGGATTTTGCTCGGCAGTACTTGAAGGGCCTGGACCCGCTCCAGCAGCGGCTCTCGATCGAACAGATCATCCCCGGCTTGCCCAAACTGGGTCCGCTCGTGGAGTGGCAGATTGTCGGCGTCTTCCACAACGTCCGGTCCTTCGGTCTTCGCCAGGAGTTTCCAGAAGTCGACGTGCCCTTTGCGCAGTCCCTGTTACCCAGCGTTACCATCGGCGTCCGCAGCGCCGAGGACCCGGCCGCCATGGCAAAGACCGTCGCCGAGGCTGTACACTCTGTCGACCCCCAGATCGCATTGGCGGGTTTGAGCACCATGGACGAGGTGAAAGACAAGCTCCTGGCCGGAGACCGCTTCACCCTGCTGCTCTATGGCTGCTTTGGCGTGCTGGCGCTCTTGCTGGCGTCCATCGGCATTTATGGCGTGATGGCCTTTATCGTCTCTCAGCGGACCCAGGAGATTGGTCTGCGCATTGCTCTCGGCGCCAGCCGCGGCAACGTGACTAGCCTCATTGTGAGGCAAGGAACGATTCTTGCCATGATCGGCCTGGGGCTCGGGCTTGGAGGAGCGGTACTGGTGGACCGCGCGATGCAACGCACCCTTTTTGGCGTTGCGGCGTTGGACCCTTTCGTCATCGCATCGGTGGCAGCGATTCTGTTGGCGACAGCTGTGTTGGCTTGCTACCTGCCGGCGCGGCGCGCAGCGGGTATTGATCCTATGCAGGCTCTGCGTACGGAATAGCAAAAACAGGGCTTCCTAGCAGGACAATCGCGACAAACGCCCAGATCCTGCTTTTCCACCGCGTTTCTAGTGCCTCGACGGGATAGCAATCGTCCGCAACCGGCTTATGATCGATCTCTGCCAAAGTCTTCGTGCATCCCGACGGACTGCGGGCTTCCTAAGAAGGAGGAGAGACATATGGCTTCATCACCTTCGATCTCATCTGAGAGAACACGAACCATCGATCCTGACAAGCTGAACGCCCTGCTGGGACAGGCAGTGCAGGACATGGGCGCTGCTATGCACGCGCCGCTGATTGTTATCGGAGACAAGCTGGGACTTTACCGCGCCATGGGAGATGGCGAACCGGTGACCCCGGCGCAGCTTGCCGAGCGCACGGGCACAGCGGAGCGTTATATCCGGGAGTGGTTAAACGCCAATGCGGCAGGCAAATTTGTGGAGTATGACGCCGCAACCGGCACCTACTTCATGTCTCCGGAACAAGCGCTGGCGCTGGCGCAGGAAGATACGCCGATCCACCTTCCGGGCTTCTATCACATGCTGGCGTCACTGATGAAAGACGAGGAAAAGCTTACGAAGATCTACCGCACAGGCAAAGGCATGGGCTGGCATGAACACGAGAAGGGGTTGTTCGAAGGCTGCGAACGATTCTTCCGCCCGACCTACCTGGCGAACCTGGTTTCGAACTGGATTCCGGCGCTGGAGGGAGTAGAGGCCAGGCTGAAGGCTGGCGCCCGGGTGGCTGACATTGGGTGCGGGCATGGTGCGTCCACCCTGCTGATGGCGAAGGCCTACCCCAAGTCGCAGTTCTTTGGCTTTGACTACCACGGGCCATCGATTGAAACCGCCCGCAAGAAAGCGAAGGAGGCCGAGGTAAGCGACCGCGTGACCTTCCAGGTGGCGCCATCCAAAGGTTATCCCGGAACGGGCTACGACCTCGTGGCGTTCTTCGACTGCCTGCATGACATGGGCGATCCGGCGGGTGCGGCACGGCATGTGCTCGAGTCGCTGGCGCCCAAAGGTACTTGGATGATCGTAGAGCCGTTCGCGCATGATGATGTCGCTCAAAACCTGAATCCTATTGGGCGCATCATGTACTCGGCATCGGCAACGGTGTGTGTGCCGTGTTCGCTCTCGCAGGAAGTGGCGCTTGGCCTGGGTGCGCAGGCTGGCCCCGCAAATATAGAAAAAGTGGTCCGCGGTGGCGGGTTTACGAGCTTCCGCAAAGCAGCTGAGACACCGTTCAATATGGTGTTTGAAGCGCGCGCATAGTTTCGTGGCAACATCCACCGAGGTTGATGTGTGTTTACTGGTAGCTCACGACGCAGGCCCGTCAGCATACCAGTAAGCACCCAACAGGCGGCGATTCTCCGCGGAACCCTTACACCGATTCCTCTCGGGGGAGGGGCTCGACGAGAGGGAACGTAGGAGAATCGCCGTTAGTACCCAGCACAAATCTTTCATCGGTGGGAGTAACGTTGTCACATGCGCACACGACTCTGGCCCGCGGTCGCCGTATCCTTTGGCGCTCTGCTGCTGTTCTCGACCCTCTTCGCGTGGCTTGTCTCACGTGAAGCTGCCAGGATTCATGAACGTGCAAAGATTGCTCACCAGATCTACCAGAGAGCGGACGACGCAATCTCAGATATCCAGGCAAATATCAACAAGGGTGCTCTCATAGAACAGAGCGGTTTCAATAACCCAAATGTTGTTGAGACCGAGAACCGAATCTCTGAGCTGCAGAGGAACACAGCAAATAGCTGCACCACCTTGATTCAGCTCATCGGCGCAAACCAAAAGCCGCAAATTCTTGCCCTCCAGCAAGGTCTGGATCAGTACTGGAAGCTCGATTCAGCAAAGCCTCAGCACCTCGCGCACACGTCAAGGGGAACAGACCCTCTTCAGCGAGTTGGAGAACCAGCCGGAAAAGGTTCTGGATCTCGCCGGGCGCATCGATGCTCTCAACCAGGCCAGCCTAGCCCGCCAGGAACAGGAAAGCGAAGCTCAGCAGACGAAACTGCGGGAAATCGCGATCGCGGCGACGTTAATGCTTCTGCTGTTGGAGTTTGGGATTGCGATATTCAGCACAGCCTATATGTATCGGCTGGATAAAGTCTCAGAGGCAGAGAGGAAGCGCGCCGAGAAGGCGGAACAAGAGCTTCGGCGTTTATCCAATCAACTGGTGCGGGTTCAGGAGGAGGAAAGAAAAACAATCTCTCGAGAACTTCACGACGAAGTAGGCCAGCTACTGACAGGCTTGCGCATGGAATTGGGCACCTTGTCGCATTACGAACCAGACGAGGAATTCAGGAAGCGGCTCGAAAGCGTAAAGGGACTGGCGGAAGAATCTCTTCGTTCGGTGCGGAATCTCGCTCTGTTGGTGCGGCCTTCCATGCTCGATGATCTGGGACTGGAACCGGCACTGCACTGGCAGGCAAAGGAGTTCTCTCGCAGGTGCGGTATCCCTGTTTCGGTCAACATTGAGGGCAAGCTCGACAACCTGCCCGAAGCGCTTCGACTGTGTCTGTACCGCGCCATTCAAGAGGCCATGACCAACTGTGGCAAGCATGCCGACGCTAGCCGCGTCACGGTTGTCGTAAAGCAGGACGCAGCGCGAGTGATTGCTTCTGTACAGGATGACGGGAGGGGGTTCGATGCCCTTTTACAAACCCCTGGTCTCGGATTGATGGGCATGACGGAGCGGGTGCGCGCCCTGCGAGGGCGCATGTCCGTGGCCTCGGAGCCCGGTCGCGGAACATTGATCAGCCTCGAATTGCCGGCCAGGATCGATCCTAGCCCGTCTTAATGCCCGGGCTGTCCCATCTTGCATCATCTCCTGTCATTTAGACTTGCCCATAGTGTCTCCAAGGGATTTGTTCCGGCGCTCCTTCCGCCTATCGTGGTTCTAGAGAGCAATTTGCTTCTCCAACGAGAAGGACCCCGATGATAGACCTCTTGCCAAGCGTCCAGGACCAAAAGTCGACACCTCGAAAAACCGATGGCTTACAGAGAGCAAGAGACAACATGAGATACACGGTGCTCATCGCGGACGACCATGGAGTCGTGCGCAAGGGTCTGCGGCTCCTTCTCGAGCAATATCCCGAGCTGGCGGTGATAGGAGAAGCGGCCAATGGGCGCGAGGCGGTAACCATGGCCACGGCCCTCTCTCCACAAATCGTCGTCCTGGATGTCGCCATGCCGATACTGAATGGCATCGAAGCGGCGGAACAGATACTAAAAGTGAACAGCAAAGTGGGCATCATTATTCTCACCATGCACGCGGATGAGAGCTATCTGTTAAGAGCACTCAATGTGGGCGTTAAAGGTTACCTGCTGAAGGAGTCAGCCGAAGAAGACCTGCTGTTGGCAATAAAAGCTGTGGCGCATGGGAAGCCGTTCTTCAGCCGGGCCATCAACGAGACACTGCTTGAGGATTACATGCGGATGCTTAAGCAACAGGGTCTCTCCGATACTTTCGACCTTCTCACCGCTCGGGAAAAAGAAGTGCTGCAACTGCTCGCCGAAGGAAAAACGAATAAAGAAGTGGCCCAACTGCTGGACGTAAGCCCGTACACGGTCGAGAGCCACCGAACGAACCTGATGCAGAAACTCGGTATCCACAATACAGCTGAGATCGTTCTCTACGCGGTCCGCAAAAGGCTGGTTAGCTGAACTTGGTTCTCTATAGCTTACTTGTGTCCATCTAACTGGTTGTAACAGGCTTGGCACGGTCAAACTACGGGACGCGCGACCCATGCGCGCCCCGCCGGGGAAACATCTATGGTCAAACGGGGCGATGTATTTGACAATCCGGTCACGGGGGAACGAGCAACTGTCCGCCTGGGCACGCGTGAAACGAGGGGCGAGCGTCTGGTGGTCGATCTGGAAATGCGGGGAGCCGGTTTCGGTTCCGCTCTGCATCTGCATCCATCCATCCATGAGCGGCTGAGAGTGGTGAGCGGCAGCGTCGGCATATCGTATCGACGGCGTCATTTCGATTGCCGAATTGGGCAAGACCATTGAAATCCCCCCGGGAGTGCCTCACCGGTTCTGGAATGCCGGAATCGTCGAGGCGAAGCTGCTGATGGATATCAGGCCGGCTAATCGATTCGAAGCTTTTACACGAAATATGATTGGTCTGGCCCAGGATGGCAAGACTAATCCAAAGGGGATGCCGAATCTTCTCCAGCTTGCGGCAATAACGAGGGAGTTCGACGACGTGATCCAATTCCTAAGCCCTCCGCGTTTGCTGCAAAGCACACTCTTTCCGATTCTTGCTCCGATAGCTCGGATGCGCGGCTACAAAGGGTCTTACAGCGAATATGTTTTTCGGTCGCCATCGGAATTGGTCCGCAATGAAGCGAAGACGCAGAATGCTTGAGCCTTCATAGAAATCGCCAGGAGGCAACCATGCCAACCCATGAGGGAATGAGTTCTACCGGCGGCAGTGTGCATGCCGGCACGCTCCTTTTTGTTACAGATCCCGCGAAGGATAGTCTGAACGTGCTTGAGTTCGCTTGCACATTGGCGAAGAGACACCGTGCGCGTCTTGAGCTGGTGCACGTCATCGATCCGGAACATATTCCATCGATGCCTGATGCGCAGATGGGTATTCAGCATCGTCTCGAAGCACTGGCTCGGAGTTTGAGAAGCCTCAACAGAAGCGCACGGGCGATCCTACTGTTCGGAAAACCCGAGTATGTACTTCGAGAAAGAGCGGAGGAGCTGAAAGCGACACTCATCGCGATTGCGTTGAACGGATCCGCCACTGACCGCGTTCAGAAGAGACTGGCCGAGGATTTAGCCCGGACGTGCGATTGTCCCGTACTGACGCTTACGCCTGATATTCGCGAGGGAGGCCCGCAATCGCTCTCGCTTCCAAGCAACCCGGTACGAAGGTTGGTTAGTTGAACCGAATTTTGAACCTGAGTGTTCAGCGAGACGAGAACGGCACTGATGCCTACATTTGGAGTTAGCCCCAGGTCGGGGTATCGCATGTTTCTCGATGCCCGCGTTTTTATCTCGGCTATTTTATTAGGGCTGATGATTGGGGTTTGCGGTTTCGGGCTCGATTGCCTGGTGCATCATGCGAGTAGGATCTATGCGTCCGATCTGTATACGTGTATCGTCGCGTCCGTGCTTTCGTATTTAGTACTGGCGTATGAAAGGCGACGACGTATGATTTTGGCGCGCAGGATGGAAATTGCGGCCGAAGTAAATCACCATATCCGAAATGCGCTGACCGCAATTGTATTTTCCGCGTCGGTCGAGAACGATCCGGCGCTGCAGTTGACCCTTAAAGAGGCGACGGAGCGCATCGACTGGGTGCTGACGACAGTGTTACCGGACGGAGAGGAAAGGCTGAAGTGGCCGGTGCAGAGGCCGGAATGGCATCCGGTTGCGTGGCGCGCTCGATAGGATTTACTTCTTCTAGTCAGGTCTCGGTTTATCCCGTTCCCTTCGAGTCCCGTAGGGACGGCTGGCCGGAAGATACGGTTTTTCGGCGTGTATTTTGTTGAAAAGATTAAGACGAGCGGGAGCGTACGAAACCAGGTCGCCGGATGATTTCCGCCGATCTACCGATCCATCAGCAACAACGTTGCGTGGAAGCGCAAACCCCTCACTTTGTCATCCCGAGCGAAGCCGAGGGATCTGCAGTGCGCCTTGACGCGAAACAAAGGCCATCTTTGCTTCGCCACTGCACGCCGGGTAAGTTATTTAGGACGAACAGAGCGCTTGGTTAAGACTTGCGAGCTCACTCGTAGGGCCTTTGTTTGGCGTCAAGGCGCACAGCAGGTCCCTCGGCTTCGCTCGGGATGACAAAGTGAGGGTTTGCACTTCCACGCAACGCTTTCGCTGATGGATGGGTAGCACCACCGCAAAAAACTAATTTGGACAAGACTGACTCTCAGCCGTCCCTGCGGGACTGGAATTCTCATACAGACCCTTCAGCCCCCATGGCGAAATGTCTTGCGCGCCGGTGGGCGGATTTTTTTTCGCTGTTTTCATGGCGCTTTGTGGACAGTGTACATTTCCTCTGATAGCTTATTGTGGACGGCGTACACATAGTAACTCAACCTCGAACCACCGCCGGATCCCATAAGAGAGTGACCCTCGCTTTTGAACTCGACGGCCAGACGTTTACGGCACTCAACGGCAACCCGCTCTTCAAGTTCACGGAAGCGGTTTCTTTTGTCGTCCAGTGCGACTATCGTGCCCGCCAGGCCATGTTGAAGATGAAAAAGCTGGATATCGCTGAACTTGAGCGTGCAGCAAAAGCCTAACGAAAAGAGAGGACTAACCATGAGCACAACAGCACAGCAGGAAGTGAAAACGCCCGTCAAAGCAGCCACAGGAGACTTTGTCTGGCATGAGCTCAGAACCACAGACGCCAAGGGAGCACAGGACTTCTATACCCACGTTGTGGGCTGGCAGGCGAAACCCTCTGGCGACCCCACCGGCATGCCTTATACGCTTCTCTCGGTCGGCGACATGGGCACGGCCGGCCTGATGCAGCTAACCCCGGATATGCTCGCCGGCGGCATGAGACCCGCCTGGGTCGGCTTCATTGGCGTCGATGACGTGGATGCCTATGCCAAACGAGTGGAGGAGAGCGGCGGGAAGCTGCATTGCCCACCCATGGACATCCCAACCGTTGGCCGTTTCGCCTCCGTGCAGGATCCGCAGGGCGCGGTCTTCCTCTTGTTCAAAGGCTCGCTGGACTATGCACCGCCGCGTCCGCCCGCCGGCACCCCAGGGGTGGTCGGATGGAACGAACTCTCCGCAAACGACGGGGAAACAGCATGGTCCTTCTACTCCAGCCTCTTCGGTTGGAAAGAAGACCGGACCATGGATATGGGTCCGATGGGCACCTATAGAATTTTCAATAACGGCGGCGATGCTATAGGCGCCGTGATGACGCGGGACCCCAAAAACGCGCCAGTCCCGTTCTGGCTCTACTACTTCAACGTTGAGGATATTGACGCCGCGGCAACGCGCATCAAGGAGAAGAATGGCCAGGTGCTCATGGGTCCCCATGAGGTACCCGGTAGCCTTTGGATCATCCTTGGTATCGATCCTCAGGGAGCCGCGTTCTCCGTCGTTGGCCCCAAAAAACAGTAGCGTTCCCCCGTGGCTGCACCTCCACAGAGGTGCAGCCACACGCTTCTACTGAAGCTCGCGGATCCAGATATTCCGGAAGCTGATGGGCTCGCTCTTGTCGCCATGCGCCTGGAGCTTGATCGGAGCAGAAGTATACGCCTTGTAGAATGGCTTGCCGATATACAGCGTCTGGCCCTTCAACTCGAAGTGATTCTCCACCAGGACGCCGTTGAAAAAGACCGTGGCATAGGCCGGAGTCTTCACCGAGCCATCACTATTGAACGTCGGCGCCGTCCACACCACGTCGTAGGTCTGCCACTCCCCCGGCTTGCGGGTCGGATTGGCCAGCGGAATCGCCTGCTTGTAGAGGCTGCCGGCCATGCCGTTCACGTAGGTCTTGTTCTGGTAAGAATCGAGAACCTGCAACTCATATCCGTCGTCACCAGGCCCAGTGGAGGCCAAAAACACCCCGCTATTGCCGCGAGCTTGACTGGTGCCGGTGATGTTTGTGGGAACCTTCCACTCGACGTGGAGCTGGTAGTTTTTGAAGCTCCGTTTGGTCTCGATGCTTCCCTCACCTTTGCTTACGGTCATCACTCCATCGGCCACCGTCCATTTGGCAGGCGACTTGTCACGGACCGAAAGCCACTCATCCATATTCTTGCCATCGAAGAGCACGATCGCATCGGAGGGAGGCGCGCCACAGGTGGCGCCGGGTGTCACTACCGCGGGAACCGGCTCCCAGATTTCCGTATCCTCGGGTTTCGGTTTGGCCGGTGTTTGGGCGAAAAGTGGGGCGGCTACGGCGCACAGAACCGCGGACACGAGGAGCCTGGAAAACCGAATATGCATCATGAGACGAAAATATACTGAAATTGGGTCGATTTGGCCAAGATGCCGCTAAGGCTGCCATCCCGCTTAGACCTCAATGCTTCTCGGTCTTGCTGAGCCGGGCCGCTTGCGTCACGAGGTAGTTCCGCTCCGGGATACTTGTCGTTCGGGCAGCGGCAAGCCGGTAATGCTTGATCGCGGTCTCGTGGTCGCCAGCCATTTCCAGTAGATGAGCACGAACCGCGTCGAGACGATGATGGCCGGCAAGCCGGGTGTCTGCATCGAGGGCTCTCAGGAGTTCCAGTCCTCTGCATGGGCCATGCACCATGGCCGCGGCGATCGCATGATTGAGCATCACCATGGGATTGTCGGACATGCATTTGAGGAGCTCATACAAGGCCAGGATCTGGGGCCAGTCGGTATCCTCGGCGCGAGCTGCTTCGTCATGGACAGCGGCGACGGCGGCCTGTAGCTGGTACGCGCCAATCGACCCCTTCGACAGGGCGGCGGTGAGCAGCGCGATGCCCTCGGAGATTTTCGTCTGATCCCACAGAGTTCGGTTCTGTTTCAGGAGCGGGATCAACTCCTCGTCAGTCCCCGTGCGCGCGGTGGAGCGCGCATCCGTTAACAACATGAGCGCCAGCAATCCTGCGACTTCCGCATCATCCGGGAGCAATGCATGAACGGAACGCGTCAGGCGGATTGCCTCGCGGGACAGTTCGAGCCGTTGCAGATGCGGGCCGATGCTGCTGCTGTAGCCCTCGTTGAAGATCAAATAGAGCACATGCAGCACGGCACGGAGACGCTGCGCTCGCTCCTCGCTGGTGGGCAATCGGAACGGCACGCCGGAAGCCTTGATGCTGTTCTTGGCGCGGCTGATCCGCTGCGCCATGGTCGCCTCGGGCACCAGAAATGCGTTGGCGATTTCGGCCGTGGTCAGGCCGCCGACTGCCCGTAACGTAAGCGCGATCGCCGAGGACGAGGTCAGGGCCGGATGACAACACATAAAAAGCAGGATAAGCGTATCGTCCTGATCCGTTTCGATCTCAGCATCGACGGCCGGTGCGAGCTGGTCTATCTCCATGGCCGCGGCGGTCTCGCGCTGGCGGCGGGCCATTTCGCTGCGCACGTGGTCTGTCATGCGGCGAAAGGCGACCTGGATCAGCCAAGCCCGCGGATTGCCAGGAACGCCTTCGCGCGGCCATTGGACGGCAGCCGCGATTAGGGCCTCCTGCACAGCGTCCTCGGCAGCGGCGAAGTCGCGAAAACGGCGAATCACCACGCCGAGCACCTGCGGCGCAAGATCGCGCAGCAGGTGTTCGGCAGTGATGTCCAACCATTGGTCCGTCACGGCAGTTCCCCGGTCCTATGATTCATGATTTGCCGCACTTCGATGGGCATGCCCAACGGTATCCCACCTGGGCCCGGGCCGGCCGACAATCGGGCGGCAATCTCATAGGCTCGTTCGGGATTCTCGACATCGACCATCCAATAACCGAGAAGAAACTCCTTTGCTTCGGGGAAGACTCCGTCGGTAATTGGCGTACCGTCCTTCCCGGCACGCACCACCTTAGCCTGTTCCGGCGCGGCCAAGCCTTCATTAGCCACAAACTCTCCGGATTCTTTCAGCTCCTTGTTGATGTCCATCAAGTGTGCGAAGTGCTTCTGGATATCCTTCTCAGACCATGCCTTATACGCGTCGACGCCCGCTTTCGCGCCGGCCATCATCAAAATGTATTTCATGTCTTCTGCTCCCTTGAATCTTCGAGTTGGTTTCTGCGCTTTCACAGGGTAGTCGGAGCACGCGGCGTATTCTCGACATGCCGGGATGACTATTTTTGACGGCTCTCGAAGATAGATGGGTTATCCGCGTCATGGGCTCCGGCGTGGATACCTCGGACTGTTGAAGGACGGTCCCAAAGAGGGTAGTGCGGCGTGAGGTGGCAGGGTTTAGATGCTGGCCTGGGCGTTTCTGTACACGCCCAGGCCAGCCGCAAAGCAGTCGCTTAGGCGGATTGGCGGACTCCGGCTAATACGGCAGAACCAGTGCTCTCGTCGCTTGACGCAGGCATTGTCTGTCTTCGCCAAATGCGAATTACTTCCAGGAGTTCAAGCCGATTAAACTTGGTGAGCTTGGTAAGCGGCTCTCCTGCCTTTGCATTCATTGGGCGCACCACCGTCGCTTTGTTTACTCCAGGCCGGATGCGCAGGAACACGCCGCGCTGTCGCCTGGTTCGCGGCATCGGTGGCGTTGAAGCCATTCGCAACTCACCATTTGGTTTTATGTGGGAGACTGCATAGACAGCGCAGTTGCCGTCCTTGAGCAGCTCTCGAACTATATCTTTCACTAGCTCGGACTGATTGGCATTGAATTCAACACCATGTACATTCGGCATTGACGGTTCCTCCTATCCAATGCAATTCAATCCTAGCGTTTAAATTCTAAGGAAGGCATAAGGGCCGGGATGCCCGTCTACGATTTGCGATCTTGGATCCAGCAGTTGTTGTCAGTGCGCGGCCGAGGACCCGCCTCCGACCTTGAAGTATTTCGTCAAGAGAGCCAGTGGGGCCACTACTAACGTGATTACGCCGAGAATGAAGAAGCAATCCATAAAGCCCAGAAGCCTGGTCTGAGAGATAAGCTGATTGTAATAGTGGCTGTATGCGGCGGTCATGGCGTCCGCGGGTGAATAGCCACGTTGTTGCAAGAATGCAGCGGTCTGTTTCACCCCTGATTGCAGCGCCTCCGAGGATCCAGCGATGGTGTCACCCACCCTTGTCTGGTGGAGGTCTTGCCGGCGCTCCGCCATGGTTGTGACCAGGGAGACGCCAACGCTTCCTCCCCAGTTGCGGAAGAAGTTGGTCAAGGACGATGCCTTGTTATTCTGCTGCGGCGTCAGTTGCGAATAGGCGATCACGGTCAGCGGGACGAAAAAGAAGGCATAGCCGAACCCCTGCAGCCCGCGAGCCAACGCATAGTGGGTGTAATCCGTATCCAGGTTAAAGTGGCTGTAATGGAGGAAGGAAATACCCACCGTCACGACAGCGCCAAAGAGAAGGATGCGCGGGTGGACGATGCCGCGTTGCACCAGCTGGGCTCCTACAGGCGCCAGAAACGTGATCACCAGGGCGCCGGGCCCGAGCACCAGACCTGCGTCGATGGCCCGATAACCATAGAGCGACTGCAGTATCTGAGGAATCATGGTGGTCGAAGCAAAAAGGCCAACGCCGAAGATGAAATAGAAGACATTGGCGATCGCAAAGTTGCGGACCTTCAGCATTTTCAGATCAATCACAGGATCCGGATGTCGAAGTTCCCAGAAGACGGCTGTCGTGAGGCACGTTCCCGCAATCACGGCCGCCCAGAGGATGAACTTCGAACCGAACCAGTCGTCGATCTGTCCGCGATCCAGCAAAAACTCGAGAGCCGCGGAGCCAAGCCCGACCAGGCTAATGCCAATTCCATCAATCCTGAGTTTGCCGTCTGCCGATCGGACGGTCTTTCTTTCCTGTGCGAACGAGGGCGGGTCGTGAACAAACCTGTTGGTGAAAAAGAGTGATAGAACGCCGATCGGAATATTGATGAAAAATATCCATCGCCAGTTGTAGTTGTCGGTGATCCACCCGCCCAGCACTGGCCCGATCGCAGGAGCAGTGACGATGGCGACGGTGTAAAGCGCAAAGGCCAAGGCCCGCTTATTCGCGGGAAAAGTATCCACCAGGATGGCCTGTTCCACCGGGGCCAGTCCGCCTCCCCCGACGCCTTGAAAGACCCTGGCAGCGAGCATGATGCCGAGGGTGGGAGCCAAACCGCAGCACAGAGAGGCTACGGTGAAGAGGGTCACGCAAGCCATGTAGTAATTCTTGCGTCCGAACACTCGGGATAGCCACGCCGACATGGGCAGCACCACGGCATTCGCCACCAGATACGTGGTGAGTATCCAGGTCACCTCGTCGAACGATCGGCCCAGGCCGCCGCCGATGTAAGGCAACGAGACATTGGCGATCGACGTATCCAGCAACTCCATAAAAGTGGCGAGAGTGACCGTTAGCGCCACAACCCAGGGGTTGATCGCTGCTTGCTGAGGAGTTCGAGCCGGTGGGGCTACGGTGGTTGCCAAATCTTTCCCTCAAAAGCTCGTTGATCGCAAAACAGACGCAACAGTCCCGAATGCACGGGCGATTGTCTTGTTGAATGGATTCAGCAGAAAAGAGACTGATGCGTCTTTTTTTTGTTAATCTGGTGTTTACCCATGGGTAAAGGAGCGCAGACCCGGCAACGCATCATCGAGCAGGCCGCTCCGTTGTTTAACCAGGGCGGCATGGCCGGTTGTACCATGCAGGACATATTGCATGCCACCGGCCTCCAGAAGGGTGGACTTTACCGGCATTTTTCCAGCAAAGAAGAACTGGCTGCGGAATGCCTGAAATATTCACTGGCGCTTGTTTTTCAAGCCCGCTCCGGCAATGCAGAACACATTCCCAACGCAATCGACAAGCTTCGTTACCTGGTGGATCGATTTGTCTCTACTCCTTCCCCGTTGAAGGGTGGGTGCCCTCTCATGAACGCTGCCGTCGATTCGGATGATGGTGACTCTCGAATGCGGAGGCTTTCATTCGAAGGGCTGCGAGCGTGGAAATCCAGGCTTCTGCACATCCTGAAGGAAGGCATCGAACGGGGAGAGGTGGTGAGCGGAACGGACCCCGTCCGGGTGGTAAACACGGTGATAGCGACTTTGGAAGGGAGCCTGTTGATCAGCCGGATCGAACGGACGTCAAGCGCCATGGAGGACGCGAGATTGCATCTGAACGGCCTCTTTGATGAGCTCGTACCTACAAAGGCTGCGGAAAAACTCACTCCTCGAAGGGTCCGGGCTAAAGAGTCTGCGTGAGAGCCCTGATTCAGAACCTAATCCCGAAGAGACGGCTGAAAGTCAGTCTTGTCCAAATCAGGTTTTGCCAGCATTGCTTCATTGGTCAGGACAAGTGCGCGGTAGCGTCTTAGGTGGCAGCCATTTATAAAATTTGATATTTTTGGGTTCTTTTTGGCATTTCCAGCTCAGCGGGGGTGGACGAAGGGGTTGTTTTTTATAGGGAAACCCTCTCTCGTGTCCGGAACCCAAGAGAACACGGCGTAAGGCGCCGATGGCGGGGTATCCGCGGAACTAAGGGGTTTGGCGAAGGTGGACCGGCTGGGGCCAGGGTCCGGAGACGCCTCTGCCGCTGAGCTAGGAGCGGGCTCGGGCTCGGGGACGCCGGGTCGATCTTCTTGCTGGGCAGGGGCGGGGGTAGGCTGCGGATCGAGGGTTGTGGCCTGCTGCTCTCTACGCCAGGCGGAGGCATAGATTTGCGGTTGGGTGTTGGTCGCAGGGGCGGATTTCTTCTCCGAGACGACGGCGCGGCGATCCGGGATCAGGCCTTCGATGGCCACGATCATGGAGAGGGCCTTGACCTGTCCGGTAATGCTGCCTCGAGTTAGTTCGGGGCTGAGGTTGGCGATTTCCCAGAGACGGTTCAGTACTTGGTCGCGGTCCAGGTTGAGGCGGTGCAATCCCCCGGCCTCTTGCTGGACGAGCTGTTGCTGCACGGCGGCGCGGTGCTCGAGCATGTAGGCGCGGACACGCGGTTTGGATTTGGTGTAAGCGGCGGAGTCGGGGTTGAGGCCGACGGCTTCGGCGGCATGACGGTCGGTCATGGCGCCAGAGAGGACCAGGCGGGCAAAGGCCATTTCCTGATCTGTTATGGGGTCGCTGACTTTATTTTTGGGCATGTGGCTCCTGGAGTTTGTGAGGCTATGGGCAGACGTAAAAAATCCCGCCGCGGCGGGATGCTTGGATTGCCCTCTTTGTGACAGGGATCGGGTGGGACACCGGACAGTAGTAAAACTGTCCTTCGCTCGCGCGTAGGCCTAAACTACGGCAACTGCCGGCCAGCGAGCGATGACGCGAGAGTCCGCGGGCTGCCGATATCGTCTACTTAAAGGATATAGCACTGCGGAATCGGATTTAGCCGACGAGACACTTTTCTTGCGTCGCCGGTGATCATTTGGGAGGTTACTTTGTGTTGACTAGACAGGTCGCGGAAAAACTCGCTGGACGAAGGGCATGGCTTCAGCCGTGCCGCCCTCGAGGATGCCCTCGGAGAGGGCTTCAGCCCCTGAGGTACGGTTTTCCGGTAATTTTCCGCGAATCTCTTTGTGACCGCCAATACCTCAGCGCTTTTACATGCCGCGAAAGATGGCCGATTTCGTCCGACATATCCAAAGACGTACCTCAGGGGCTAAAGCCCTCATATCTGTGGCTTTTTACGGCACGGCTGAACCCGTGCCCTTCGTCCATAACGTTGTTCCGCAGCCTGCAAAGGCGTGCCCTGGCTCTTTGCGGCACGGCTGAACCCGTGCCCTTCGTTCATAACGTTGTTCCGCAGCCTGCAAAGGCGTGCCCTGGCTTTTTACGGCACGGCTGAACCCGTGCCCTTCGTCGATAACGTTGTTCCGCAGCCTGCAAAGGCGTGCCCTGGCTCTTTGCGGCACGGCTGAACCCGTGCCCTTCATTCATAACGTTGTTCCGCAGCCTGCAAAGGCGTGCCCTGGCTCTTTGCGGCACGGCTGAACCCGTGCCCTTCGTCCATAACGTTGTTCCGCAGCCTGCAAAGGCGTGCCCTGGCTCTTTGCGGCACGGCTGAACCCGTGCCCTTCGTTCATAACGTTGTTCCGCAGCCTGCAAAGGCGTGCCCTGGCTTTTTACGGCACGGCTGAACCCGTGCCCTTCATTCATAACGTTGTTCCGCAGCCTGCAAAGGCGTGCCCTGGCTCTTTGCAGCACGGCTGAACCCGTGCCCTTCATTCATAACGTTGTTCCGCAGCCTGCAAAGGCGTGCCCTGGCTCTTGCGGCACGGCTGAACCCGTGCCCTTCGTCCATAACGTTGTTCCGCAGCCTGCAAAGGCGTGCCCTGGCTCTTTGCGGCACGGCTGAACCCGTGCCCTTCGTTCATAACGTTGTTCCGCAGCCTGCAAAGGCGTGCCCTGGCTCTTTACGGCACGGCTGAACCCGTGCCCTTCGTTCATAACGTTGTTCCGCAGCCTGCAAAAGGCGTGCCCTGGCTCTTTGCGGCACGGCTGAACCCGTGCCCTTCGTTCATAACGTTGTTCCGCAGCCTGCAAAGGCGTGCCCTGGCTCTTTACGGCACGGCTGAACCCGTGCCCTTCGTTCATAACGTTGTTCCGCAGCCTACAAAGGCGTGCCCTGGCTTTTTACAGCACGGCTGAACCCGTGCCCTTCGTTCATAACGTTGTTCCGCAGCCTGCAAAGGCGTGCCCTGGCTCTTTGCGGCACGGCTGAACCCGTGCCCTTCGTTCATAGAGTTTTCCGCAAGCTGTAAAGACGTGGATTTCTCACAGACCTGCCTCTCTCTACCGGCAACGAATGTTGGCGACGTGGCGAAGCATGGTCAGGCACGACCCCGACGAAGAGCGTCCAACATGGTTGGGTTGTCAATGAGAAATTGCGCTTGGATCACCAGACTGTCCCGGACACGCCAGACATGAGCGATGGGAACACGATAGCTCGCGCCCGTGGCGTTCACCGTTCCATGGGTCCACCCGATAGCGACGACATGTTCCTCGGCGTCGATCAGTCTTTCTATATCGAGTGTGGAGTTAATATGCGAGCCAAGCTTGGCGAAAAACTGCCGAGCTCCATCGTGGCCCCGGTGTAAGCCTCCCCATGGCAACTCTTCCGATTGGACAATCTCGATATCGGGAGACAATAAACTGAAGACCTTTGGGAGGTCGCGGCGCGCGAAGGCGTCATAGAGCTCCTGGACGGTCTGCATAGGTTTGCGATACATAGAGAGGCTCCATACGGATCTGGTGAAAGATGAAAGCTCCGGTCAGAGCGCTTCGACGCAGGCTTTCAATGCTGTTAGTTCCTCGTCCATCAGCTTCATGCCACCCTCGAATGCTTCCATGGGCATAGCATCGGGCTTGGTGAGCGTGATCATATAGACCGAAGCGGAGTCTGCAATCGGAACAGCGCGCGCCGTGACCGACCAGAAGCCCTCCCCCGCGTCGATGAAATCATGATCCAGAATTCCGTTGGACTTCTGATAATGGGGAATGAGGAAGCCTTTCCCTCGCGGCGTATCCATTTCCCAGCGCCCGTTCCCCACTGGCTTGATCGAGGTCACATTGTGAATGGCCCACTTGGGCATGGTGGCCGGGTCGGCGAGAAAGGTATAGGCATCGGCGACAGGGCGCTCTATCTGCACGTATTTTGTAACCGAAACAGGCATGATTGTTCTCCTTTAGATTATTGGGATTTGTTTGAGTTTGTTGGCCGCGACCAGCTTCTTCAGGGTTGCGACAAGCCGCTCTCGTTCCCCCACAGGCAGCTGGGAAAAGAACTCCTGGTCGTTTTGGTCGGCAAGGGCCGCGAGCCTGGGTACCAGGGTCCGGCCGGCGGAAGTGAGACGGACATCCTGAAACCGGCGATCCTCAGCGGCTTCGGCACGGCTCACAAGATCCTTTTGAACCAGCCGATCAATCAGCTTAGAGATGGCGCCTCGCGTCAACCCGGTTGCAGCAGCGAGCACACTGGGAGAGGTAGTGCTGGTGTCAAACATCTCGCGAAGCACCACCCATTCGGCTACGGAGACGCCGCTTCCTACCAGTTTTTGGGCAAAGGCATGGGAGACGTGATTGGAGACGAATCGCAGCCAGAAGCCAGTGTGGCTTCTTACATCGCTTACGCCCGCTTGAGAACCTTTTGCTCGCATGCAGGAATATTAGTTTCCATGGAAACAGTTGTCAAGGATTCTTTTACAGCGAAATTCGGCGGGTTTTCAGCAAGCGGTCCTTCAGTCTAAGGGAGATCAGCTCGCCCGTTCACCAAATGCTTTGCGCGAGCGCAGGATGGCCTCACGATGCTGTTCGGCCCAGATCCACACGCCGCAGAATGCTTCTCCAAGGCTCAGTCCAAGCTCGGTCAACTCGTACTCCACTCTGGGCGGGATAACGGGGAAAACAGTGCGCACTAGGAGACCGTCCGCCTCCATCTGGCGGAGCGTCTTGGTCAGCATTTTCTGGCTCACGCCTCCGATCAGTTCACCCAGGCGGGTGAAACGCAGGCGGCCGTGCTCGCTGAGCACTTCGAGGGCAAGCATCGTCCATTTATCGGCGACCCGTCCGATGATCTCGCGGACCAGCGCCTCCAACTCGGGGTCATCCTGCGGCGGCGCCCCCGGGTGCGTCCTTTGGTTGGGAGTGACACTGGCATTTCTCATGATGACACTCTCCTTTAGGTAAGTATGGCGCTTTCAAGTGCCTACTTCCCAATGGTTCGTGTTCATCATACGATCGAAAATCCAGGAGACCGATCATGCAAATTACCGGCAATACAATTTTGATTACAGGCGGGGGTTCCGGCATTGGCCGCGCGCTTGCAGAGGCTTTTCACGCTGAGGGGAACCAGGTTGTCATCGCAGGCCGCCGTAAGGAACTACTCGACGAAACAACGGCAGCGAATCCAGGGATGAAGTCTGCCATCTTCGATATCGGAAACGGGAGCGCGATCCCAGTCTTCGCAGACAAACTCAAAGTCGACTTTCCCGCCCTGAACGTCGTCATCCATAATGCGGGCATCATGCGGCAGGAGGCGCTGCGGGATGGCGCCGTCGAGGATGCCGAGGCGACCGTGGCGACGAATCTACTGGGGCCGATACGTTTGACTGCCGCGCTGCTGCCGTTGCTCGAGAAACAGCCAAGGGCTGCGATCATGACCGTTTCCTCCGGGCTGGCGTTTGTACCGATGGCGACGACCCCAGCCTATTGCGCAACCAAAGCAGCGATTCATTCTTATACGCAATCGCTTCGCTACCAGCTCAAAGACACTTCCATACAGGTGCTTGAACTGATCCCGCCTTACGTGCAGACGGAATTAGCCGGAGCACGGCAGGCAAACGATCCCAACGCCATGCCGCTGAAAGACTATATCGCCGAAACCATGAACATCCTCAAAACCTCGCCCGACGCAACCGAGATCTGCGTGGAGCGGGTGAAGCCATTGCGGTTTGCCGAGGTCAATGGGGGCTATGATGCATTCTTCAAGAACTTCAACGATAGAGTAGCGGCTGCCATGGCAGGACACTAAGGAGAGGCGATGAGAGAACGGAAACCGATCGATGCAGCGCTGCGAAGCTTTCTGGATGCGCAGGCTGCAGCGGCAGGCGCGCCAGCGCCGACGTCGAATGAGGAGTTGGTACGCACGCGGCGGGCGCTCATTGTGAAGGCGCTGGAGAGCCGCTCCTCCATCCCCGGTCTGCCTAACAAGGTCGAGACACGCGATGTAGCGATTTCCGGCGCGCTCACCGCGCGCCTGTACACACCACCCCGCGGCTCAGAGACGTTGCCGGTGCTGGTGTATCTACACGGCGGCGGCTGGGTGGCCGGCTCGGTGGCAACGCACGACCCGTTTTGCCGCCTCCTGAGCGAGGCGGCCGGCGTGATCATCGCTTCGGTCGAGTACCGGCTGGCGCCGGAGCATCGTCACCCTGCAGCATTGGAGGACGCGCTCGCCGCCGTCCATTGGGCCGCCAACAACGCCGCGCAGTGGGGTGGGGACGCGGCACGGCTGGCCCTGGGCGGTGACAGCGCAGGCGGCTATCTGGCTGCGGTGGCCGCCAACCGGCTGCACGCCACGGCCGGGGCGCCCAGATTGCGCGCCCTGCTGCTGCTCTACCCCGCCACCGACCACCCCAGCGCAAACCATCTCTCCTACACTGAGAATGCGACTGGCTACGGTCTGGAAGCGAACCTCATGCGCTGGATGTGGGAGCAATATGCGCCCGGCGTTTCGCCGGACGATCCGGATGTGTCGCCGCTACGGTTACAGGGTCTCCCGCCGCTGCCGCCGGCCCTGGTGGCAACGGCAGAGTACGATGTGCTGCGCGACGACGGTATCGCCTACGCGGAGAAGCTCGGAGCGGCAGGTGTTGGTGTCACTCACATGCACGCGCCGGATATGCATCACAATTTCCCTGTGCACCCGGCGACGGTGGCGCGGTTCCCGCAGTCTGATGCCGCACTTACCCGGATCGCCGGCTGGCTGCGGGAGACGCTTGCTACTGCCACCTAGTTTATTGGAATAACGCAGCCCCTTCGCGAAGGTAGCCTATCTATTGGTTGCACTACGCCTGGCCGGCTTCGGCTTACTTCCCCTGCCAGCCCGCCCTTTGCCGTTCAACTGGATGTTGTGGGCATTGACGATGGTCTTGATCAGTCCGGGAAAGCGGTTTTCGATCTCTGCGCAGCGAGAGGTGTTTTGCATCTCAACGCCGTGCCGTTCGCTGTGGATCAAGCCTGCCTCTCTGAGCACCTTGAAGTGCTGTGAGAGCGTCGATTTGGGTATGGTTTTATTGCTGACGCTAAGAAAGGCCGAGCAATTTTGCGAACAGTCCGCGCCTACGATGTCGGCATAGATGGCCACACGCACAGGGTCAGAGAGTGCGTGAAGAATCGCTTCCACCGTAACGTCTTCAACCGAAGGGTGAAAGAGAGGCCTCATGATTGTTCATCATATCTTCACATCACGGATTGTTCAATAGTTCATATTATCGGAACTATTGAATCCTTCCGGAACTACCGCCCATCTTAAGCTGCAGCAAGGGGTCGATTCGACACTTGCAATGGCAAAGAGGAAACGCATATGAGCAAACTAGAGGGTAAAGTAGCCGTGGTTACGGGCGCATCCAAAGGAATTGGAGCCGCCATCGCGAAGTCGCTAGCCGCAGAAGGCGCATCAGTCGTGGTGAATTATGCGTCCAGCAAGTCGGGCGCCAGAACCGTTGTCGACGCCATCACAGAAGCGGGTGGCAAAGCGGTCGCCGTGAAGGGCGATGTTTCCAAGGCCTCCGAAGCGGAGGGAATTATCGACGCGGCCATCAAGAACTACGGGCGGCTGGACATTTTGGTCAACAACTCCGGGGTCTACGAGTTCGCCGCGATTGAGGCCGTTACCGAAGAGAAGTTCCACCGCATCTTCAACATCAACGTGCTCGGCTTGCTGCTCACCACGCAGGCAGCCCTGAAGCATATCGGTGAGGGCGGCAGCATCATCAACATTGGCTCCGTCGTCAGCCGCATCACACCTGCTGCCTCCTCCATCTACACCGGAACCAAGGGCGCAGTAGACGCCATCACCGGCGTGTTGGCGCGCGAGCTTGGACCGAAGAAGATCCGCGTGAACGCGATCAATCCCGGAATGGTTGAAACGGAAGGCACACACGCCGGCGGCTTCCACGATACCGACTTTGAGAAGGCTACCATCGCCCAGACCCCACTCGGCCGCCTCGGACAGCCCGGCGACATCGCGTCGGTAGCCGTCTTCCTGGCCTCCGACGACTCTGGTTGGCTTACGGGCGAACAGATACTCGCGGGCGGCGGACTCCGCTAAACGAAGACAAATTACAGGAGAAGACGAATGGGCAAACTGGACGGAAAAGTAGCAGTGATCACAGCGGCAACCTCAGGCATGGCACTCGCCACCGCCAAGCTGTTCGTGGAAGAGGGTGCGTATGTCTTCATCACCGGCCGCCGCAAGGACAAGCTGGATGAGGCCGTGAAAGCAATCGGCCGTAATGTAACCGGCGTTCAGGGCGATGCGTCGAACCTTGACGATCTGGACCGGCTATACGCAACGGTCAAAAAGGAGAAAGGGAAGATCGACGTCCTGTTCGCCAGCGCCGGCATGGGCGAATTGGCGAAGCTGGGCGAGATTACCGCCGAACAATTCGACAATACCTTCAACCTGAATGTGCGGGGCACGCTATTTACGGTGCAGAAGGCGTTGCCGCTGTTCAATGACGGAGGTTCGATCTTCATGAACGGATCGATCGCGACGATCAAGGGCTTTCCCGCATTCAGCGTCTACAGCGCCAGCAAGGCCGCAGTGCGCTCTTTTGCGCGCACCTGGCTGGTCGACCTGAAGGAACGCAAAATACGGGTGAATGTACTTAGCCCGGGAACGATCGATACGCCAATATTGGATCCGCTGGGGCCGGACGCAAAGAAGTACTTCGCATCGTTGATTCCACGCGGGGAAATCGGGCGCCCGGAGGAGATTGCGACCGCAGCACTCTTCCTGGCTTCGAGCGATTCCAGTTTCGTGAATGGCATCGAGCTGTTTGTCGATGGCGGTGTCGCACAGATTTAAGCTCCCTTTAGCGCTCTTGCTGGACACAACCCCATCCTTGAACCCGTTCTTTGGGCTCAAGGATGGGGTTTTACATTGCGCAGGAAGCGCTCGACGCTCCGATAGCTGCATAATGGTTGCTGCAATCAAAACACGGAGCGCCATGCATCGTCGTAAATTCGGCCAACTGCTGCTCGGGGCAACTTTGGGAGGGGTCCTCTCCCGCGGTTATGCCCAGACCTTACCTCCCCAAAGTGGATCTCGTTTCTCCGTGATGCTATGGACGCTAGAGAAGCAGGCGCCATTCGATCGTTGTCTCGAAATGGTTGCGGAAGCCGGCTACCAGGGCGTGGAGCTGACTGGTCAATTTCAGAAATGGTCGAGCGACGAGACGCGGCGGGTGATGACAAAGATGCGTGGGCTGGGATTGACCTTCGATATGTTAAGCGGGGTCAAGGCCGGGTTCGCAGACCCCGGTGGTGCGAACGAGTTCATGGCCCAAGTCACCGCGCAGATGAAAGCAGCCAAAGAGCTGGAGAGCCCACAAATTAATCTCAAATCCGGCAATCGTATCGACAGCCTATCGCGAAGCGCTCAGCACGCGGCATCGATTGAGAATCTTAAGCGTGCTGCTGACCTTGCCGCGGCAAATCAAGTGCAGATCGTGGTCGAACCGATCGATCCCCTGGAAAATCCCAATATGTATCTGACCTCGGTTAGCGAAGCATTCGAGATCATTCGCGCGGTTGATAGCCCGCAGGTGAGGGTGTTGTACGACTTCTACCACGAACAACGCGCCTACGGTAATTTGATAGAGAAGTTGGAACAAAACATTGATCTCGTTGGGTTGGTACACATTGCCGATGTGCCCGGACGACACGAGCCTGGGACAGGGGAGATCGACTATGCGAATATCTATCGCAAGCTTGGGCAGCTGAAGTACAACAAGTTCGTAACCATGGAGTTCTATCCGACACAAGACCCGGTAGCCACGCTGAGGAAGGCGCGGCTCGATGCCCAGCAGGGTATGAGTGCAGCCACTGTTACCTAAGAACAGGAAAATCGAAGATTATGCAGCTCGGTTTCGTAAGCGCGATTCTCCCCGAACAAACGCTTGAAGAAGTATTCGCTATCGGCAAAGCGACGGGGTACACGTGTGTGGAGCTGATGTGTTGGCCGGTGGGCAAGGCAGATCGCCGGTATGCGGGTGTTACTCACATCGACGTCACCAACTTCAATCAGGCTGAGGTCCCGCGGATTCTAGGCCTTGCCCAGGCTCACGGCATGGAGATCAGCAGCCTGGGATATTATCCGAATCTACTAACGCCCGATCAGGAGGCAGGAAAAGTGGCTGCCTTGCACCTGAAACATGTCATCAGCGCAGCAAAGATGCTCAACCTCGGGGTCGTCAGTACCTTTGTCGGGCGCGACTGGACCCGATCCGTCGCCGAGAACTGGCCTCGCTTCCTATCTGTCTGGAGGGATCTGATCGCCTATGCGGAAGACCAGGGAGTTCGTATCGCGATCGAGAACTGCCCCATGATTTTTACCGCCGATGAATGGCCTGGGGGGAAGAACCTTGCGTCTAGTCCCGCGATCTGGCGGCGCATGTTCGAGGAGATCCCGAGCGCGAACTTCGGACTCAATTACGACCCGTCGCATCAGGTCTGGCAGCAGATGGACTATATCGCCCCGCTTAAGGAATTTTCTTCGCGTATCTTCCGTATTCATCTGAAGGACGTAGCGGTCGATCGGCAGCAACTGGATCAGGTGGGGATACTGGCTTATCCCCTGGAGTTTCATAGTCCGAAGCTGCCTGGGCGCGGGGATATCGACTGGGCGAGGTTTCTCCATGCGCTTAAAGACTCGGGATATGACGGGCCGGTGTGCGTGGAGGTCGAAGACCGGGCGTTTGAAGGCGATCTTGAGCACCGCAAACAGGCTCTCGCCCTTAGCTCTCAATATTTGCTGCCATTGTTGGGGCTGGATGCTGGTTGAGAGGACTGCAAGTGGGACGGGCCCAGGTTTAGTGGCGCGCCTACGGCGCTCAGGTCATCTTGGGGATGGATCCCCAGCCCTTCCGAGTGTGTGTGAGAACTAGCGAAACTTAGACCTTTGTGCGGGAGCCGGGGCGCACCGCAGATCCCTCGGCTGCGCTCGGGATGACAAAGGGGAGGGCAGCGCTTCCATGTACGGCTCCTAAACAGACGCTGGGGCAAGAGGAGGCAGCTTTTTCGTCAGCGTCCATTTAGCAATCACCATCAATGGAAGCGGTGCCCTCCCCTTTGTCATCCCGAGCGCAGTCGAGGGATCTGCGGTGCGCCCCGGCTCCCGCACAAAGGTTTAAGTTTCGCTAGTTCTCAGACACGCTCTTCCGGGCTGGCCTATTCACAGCCAGTCTTGTCCAAATTAGCGACTAGTTCGGGCTTAGCGTATAGGTAACCGATTGATTGCATGGAACCGCGTGGGTCTTTAAGAAAAGCGGGTTGGCTTGTGATGATCACCAGTGAACATTGGAGTGCAATCCAGGTTTACCCAGGACTGACGTCCTGGGTCATTCTCAGCCGTCCCTACGGGACTGCTCGGGCTGGGAATGTACACCCAGCACTGCGTGCTGGGCTACTCTCAGCCGTCCCTCCGGGACTCAATTATGGAGAGGGTAGTTCTCAGGCAGACTCTTCCGGGCTGGGCTCACCTCCTGGTAGTCGGCCCTCAGCGGACGCGTTCTCTTCTGCGGTTCTCTCGCGCAGGTTCTCATGAGGCATTAGCATTGCCAGCGCTAAAGCGCGTGATGAGAGTCGAGACTCTTTCACGAAGCGCTAAAGCGCTCCTCCCCCCGCATAAATGCGGGGGCTCCCACCACCAATTTGGACAAGATGACTCTCGATGACAGAAAGAACGGTTCGAGTGCTGTGGTATCCCACTCAAGCCAAAACCCGGCTTGAATCGGGCACCCAGCATCATTAGGACGGTGGAGCGCAGTGGAGGTGGCGATGATCAGTACATGATCCAGCCGCCGTCGACATTAAGCGTCTGGCCGGTCATCGCGTCGCTCAACTCTGTCGATAGAAACAAACAGACGCGGGCAACGTCGAGCGGGCCTATGCGCCGCTTGAGACTTTGCAGGTCCATGAACTTATCGGATTCCTTCGTGGACATCAGCTTTCTTTCCCCTTCGGTCTCGATGGCCCCAGGAGTGATGCAGTTGACCCGAACGTTATGGCCGCCGATCTCTCGCGCCAAAGAACGGGTAAAGCCAATGATGGCTCCTTTGGATGCGATGTAATGGGTCAGGTTCTCAAGACCGGTAAAGAACGTGACGGAAGAGATATTCACAATCGCACCAGAGCGTTGCTTAACCATGTGGGGCACAACAAGTTTTGTGCAATGAAAGACGCTCTTCAGGTTGACGTCGTGCATTGTGTCCCAATGTTCTTCTGTCATTTCCAGGAAGGGCTGCCGGGGATAGATTCCGGCGTTATTAATCAGGATGTCGACGCGTCCAAAGCGGGAAATCGCATCCTCAACAACTTTTGCCATGTCGTGGCGCTTGCCGGCGTTGGCTTCAAAGCCAAACGCCGAGCCGCCTTTCGCATGCAAAGCCGCTGCTACCTTCTTGACCTGCGCCCCATCCAGGTCGGCGAGAAATACATGGGCTCCATTCTCTGCAAATAGCGCGGCTACGCCGGCGCCGATGCCCGCGGCAGCCCCGGTCACAATAGCGACTTTGTCCTTAATCAGCTCCATCCGCCCTCCTGCATCACAAGGGCTGATCTTATCAAACTACTCTGCCCGCCCCACCTCCAGCCCGAAGTGCGACAGATCGCGCTTTTGCAGAGTGTAGTCGATAAAAAAGCCAATGCCGATCGATAGCGGAATCAAGCCGAAGGCCCCCCCGGAGAGGACTTCGTGCTCGTTCACAACCCACGCCAGTACGAGAAAAGAGAGCATAATCCCGACGCCGGTCGAGATGAGCACGATTGCGGTTCTGCGCGTACTGGCAATTCCCTGGAGCGGGTCCTTTGCGGCTTTGCCGTCAGCACTCAATACTTTTTCAATCTCGCTGGCGCTCATTCCACGCGCCAACATGGCCAGACGCTGTTCGGTCTTTAGCCTCTGCTTGTACGCTCCCCCGGCAACGCCGGCAACTATGGCTACAATCCCAACCACAAAGGCCCCCAATGGGATCATGAACGGACTCCAATGCCAATCCATATGCTCTACCTTCCTTCCTGACCGCCTTAGACTGCCGGTTTGCTCTAGAGTTTCAGCGCCGGCATGAAACTTTCAGCTAGATTCTTAGTCTGACTCTCCTTGCCTGCCGACTCCAGCTTCGAGCAGATCGTCCGGGACCATCAAGCCATGGTCTTTGGCACTCTCATTCGCCTCACCGGCAGCCGCGAACATATCGACGACCTGGCGCAGGAAGTCTTTCTACGCCTCTATCGGGCACTTCCCGCATTTCGCGGGGAGTCCCTGCTGAGCACTTACCTCTACCGCATCATTGCCAACGTTGCCCAGGACGAATGGAAGCGCCGCCGCCGGGAGGACCGTCCGCTGGTCTCCTTTTCCGAAGAGGAATCGGAGTGGGAAGATCGGCTCCCGCATCCCGGCCCCAATGCCGAGCAGCAGTTTGCTGAGCAGCAGTTTCGGTATTCTGTAGAGCAGCAGTTACAGCAGCTCAGCCCGGTGGAGAGAACCGTATTAGTGCTTTATCATCAAGAGGAACGCAGTTACGAGCAGATCGCGCAGTCGCTCAAACTGCCCATTGGCACCGTGCGCACGCACTTGCATCGCGGCCGCAAGAAGCTTCGCGAAGGGATCGAACGACAGCAGGCGGTTGAAAGGGGAACCACATGGCAGAAGACAAGATGAATCCTGCTTGGCATGCGGAGTCACTCGATGCGAGGATCGTTCGCGCCCTGAAGACTGCACCTCAACTGGAGATCCCCTCCGACTTTGCGGCCCGGGTCGCCCGGCAACTGCCTCCGCGGCCCACGGCCACACTCTCCCCTGCGCGATACGGCTACCGGGCAGCCGTGGCGTGCCTGGTGGTGCTGCTTGCGGTCATCCTTGCCTTGGCCCCGCGGGGAACGGGCACATCTCTCTTCTGGATTTCGATCGAATCGATTTTCTGCGCCCAGTTCGCGCTGGTGGCTGTCTGGCTGGCGGTACGCAACGCAGGCTATACTTTTCCTAGTCTTTTCTAAACGATGGCCATCAAAATTACCCGCACCGATCCGCGCTACGCGATGTTGCGCCGAAGCCGCAATCTACGCTGGGACAGTAACGACGCCGAAACAGTTGCCGAAATCGAGCTGTGCGAAACCGCCGAGCAGGCGGCCGAGGCATTGCAGCGCATCGTCAACGCCGGCATGCGCCCCACCATTCGCAGCGGCGGCCATTGTTACGAGGACTTCGTGGTCAACAATCCAGGGGGCGCGATCCTGGATCTTAGCCTGCTGAAGAGTGTGGGCTTGCCCGGCGATGGAACGCGCTATCGCATAAGCCCGGGGCTGGAGCTGGGCGAGGTCTACATCGACCTGTACAAGCGCCACGGTGTAACCATCCCCGGAGGCAGTTGCTACGAGGTGGGCGCCGGCGGCCACATCAGCGGAGGCGGGTACGGCGTGCTTTCGCGACTGCACGGTCTCACCGTCGATTACCTTTCCGAGGTCGAAATTCTTACCGTCGACAGCAAAGGACATGTAGAGCTCAAGCGCATCAACAAGGACCATGATCCCGATCTATTTCGAGCCTGCCGGGGCGGGGGCGGGGGAAACTTCGGCGTCATCACCGGCTTTCTCTTCGACCGGCTACCGGCGGCGCCCTCTGAAGTGGTGAATGCTCACTTGTCTTTTGACTGGGCCACCATGACGGAGGACAACTTCGCCGCCATCCTGATGGCATTCGGAGACTACTGGGCCAAGCGGGGCACCGAGCCGGATACCTGGGGACTTTTTGCTGCGATCGGCCTCACGCACGCCTCCTCGGGTCGATTTGGCCTCTCCTTGCAATTCTGCAACCCCGATGGAAGCTGCGAGGATCTGAAGCCTTTAAAGGAGTTCCTCGATCTCTTTCAGCCTTTCGGTCCCCTGGAGACACGCGCATCCGCCGCCGGCGAACAGCGCTTTGCCCAGCGGAGGTCGGCGGTAAACCAAACCCTGGGGCCATACGGCATCGATCGGCTGCTCTGGCTGGAAGCGACGATTGGCGACAGTGGCAGCGGCCACAGCGGACGCGCGGCATACAAGTCCTGTTACATGAAGCAGAACTTTACGCGCGCGGAAGCGAAGGCTATCTATAGGCAACTGACGCGCACCATTCCTGGCGTTGACCTGCGCGGATCGGTGATGGCGGTCGATTCCTATGGGGGAGCCGTGAATGTGAAGAGCATGGCCGACGTCACTTCGGTTTGGCAGCGCTCGTCCATCATGAAGGTTCAGTTTCAGCAATATTGGGAGCACCCGGAGGAAGATGCGGGGCGTTTGCAGTGGATGCGCGAGTTCTACACCGACGTCTACTCGCAGCAAGTGGATGCAAAGCATGCCGGTACCCCCTACCCCAACGAATATTACGAAGGCTGCTACATCAACTATCCCGATTGCGACATGCTGGCGTATGCCTTCTGGCCCCAACTCTATTACGGCACGCAGGATCTTTACCCGTTTTTGCAGCAGGTGAAGCGGCGCTATGACTCCAACAACATCTTTCACCACAAGATGTCGATCCGTGCCTAGGAGCACCTATGCAGCCTGATGATCGGCGATTGGCGGCAGGATGGACGCGCAGGGAGTTTGTGCGCGGCGCTGCCGGAATGGTCGCACTGCCGCATCTGCCCCTGGGAGCGGTTGCCGCGCCGTCTCCGCGGTTTGCCTATGTGGCCTCGGGGGAGGGCTGGCTGCATGTCTTCCGCTTGCGCGGCGAGGTCTGGACAAGGACACAGCGCGTGCCCAGCCGGGCTCCTGCCTGCATTTTGTTGTCGCCGGCACAGCGGACACTTTATGTGGCCAACGAGGTAGATGTATACGAGGGATTGCCTCGGGGCACCGTCGAAGCCTTCCACATCGATCCTTTGGACGGCCGGCTGACCCTGTTGGGACGTACGCCGCTGTCTCTTTCCGCAACCCACCCCCGGCATCTGGCCCTCTCACCGGATGGAAAACTGCTCGCCGTGGCGGCTTACGGGGGCGCAATTTACAACCTCTTTCCCATTGCAGAGGACGGCAGCCTGGGTCAACCGAGCAGCATTTTCAAGCAGGCAGGTTGCGGACCGCATGCGCAGTCGCAGACGTCGGCGCATCCGCATACGCTGTTTTTTGACGCCACCGGGCGCCATCTGCTTTCATCCGATTTCGGCAGCGACCGGCTGAGTGTATTCGCGGTGGAAGGGGGCAGACTCCAGCGGCGTATGCAGCATGCCACCGGTGAGGGGAGTGGTCCGGGCGCGTGCGCGCTTCATCCCACGCGCTCGGTCTTCTACGCCTGGCATGCTCTCCAGAGCACGCTTGCTTGTTACGGCTACGATAGTGTGTCTGGAGCCATCGGTGACACGCTCCAGCGATTGTCATTTCCTGCAGCCTCTTTGTATGCTCTTGCGCTGCATCCCTCAGGGCGCATGATCTATACCACCCAGGAAAACCGGAACGAGCTGAGGGCGTGGCGCGTGGGCGCGAACGACGGTAGGCTCACGCAGGCAAAGGTTGTGGTGCTGGGAGAGGCGACGCCGACCCAGATCACGGCCTCGCCCGATGGAGAGAGTATTTTTGTTCTGGATGGTCCAGGAGGATCGATCGACAAGGTGACTGCAGACCGCACGACTGGTGAGCTACACTGCAAAGCGAACGTCGCGGTCGTGAACGAACCGAAAAGCATCGCTTTGAAGACCATCTAGTGGCCTGGGACCAGTTTCGTCACAGTTTTAAAGAATGCCTGAACGGGTTCGATCACCAATCCAACTGAAAAGCAAAAGGAGTCAGTCGATGGAAATGCAGTCCAGGAGAGGTCTTCTCAAGAACGCGGCCAAAGCCGCCGCAATCGCAACCGGCAGCGCCATGGTTGCCGGCAAATCCCAGGCCAAGGAGGCCAAGGCATCAGCAAAACTGGAAAAGAAGGCCTATTCGTGCGAGCCCGTTGCGGACAATGCAACCAGCGCTACGCCGCTATTCTCCTCCGCCGTTTCTTACGGTAATCTGCTCTTCCTGGCGGGTGTCGGCGCACACTTCAAAGGCACGGTTGAAGAACACACCAAGCACGTGCTCGACGAGCTGGAGAAGAACCTGGTCTGCGCCGGCTCCTCGATGGAAAAAGTGCTCAAAGTCAACGTATATCTGAACGACATCAATGACTGGGCCAAAATGAACACCGTCTATGCAGGGCGTTGGGGTAAGGTGCCACCTGTCCGCACCACCATCGCGCCGGCCGGAGGTATTCCCGGCAACTCGCTGGTAGAAATCGATCTCATCGCCTACATCTAGAACCATGTCACTACCATCTGCAGATGCGGCCCGTACCCCCGCGGGCCGCGCCGCGCTTATGCGCGAGGGTACCGAGCAGGACAACCTATTTACCCGGATTGGGGTTCGTCCACTGGTAAATGGCCGGGGCACGTTCACCATCATTAGTGGATCGTGCTCCCTGCCCCAGGTGAAGCAGGCAATGTACGATGCCTCCTTCTACTTTGTGAATCTCGACGAACTGATGGAGGCTGTCGGGCGGGAGCTTGGTCAACTTACCGGCGCGGAGTGGGGCATCGCCACCACCGGTTGTGAGGCTGCAATTGCGCTCGCGGTCGTTGCCTGCATCGCCGGTACCGACCCTGAGAAATCTCAGGCGCTTCCCTACACCAAGGGCCGCGATCAAGTCATCATCCCCAAACATTCCCGCAACCCTTATGACTTCGGGGTGCGCATGACTGGGGTCGAGGTGGTCGAAGTCGACTCCGCTGAAGAGCTGCGCCAGCCAGCTCACCGGCCGCACGGCGATGGTTTACATCCTATCCAGCCCGGCGGCAGAGAATGGCCCACTGAGCATTGCGAGTATTTGCGCCATTGCCAAAGAGAAAGGGGTTCCCGTCTTTGTCGACGCCGCTGCCGAGGAGCCTCTGGTTCCCAACATCCACCTGCAGCACGGCGCGAGCCTGGTCGGCTACTCCGGCGGTAAGTGCCTGCGTGGACCCCAGTCCTCCGGCCTGCTTATCGGCGAAAAGGATCTGTGCCGCGCGGCCTACTTTCAATCTGCGCCCAACCACAACTACGGCCGCGCCTTCAAATGCAGCAAGGAAGAAACCATGGGCCTGCTCGCCGCTGTGCGCCAATGGTATAAGCGCGACCACGCCGCGGAGCAGCGGGCATGGCTTTCATGGCTGCAGCACATTGAGTCGCGGGTGCAGGGCTTGCCTTCCCTTTCAACCGAGTATCTGCAACCGGTAGACCTGTCGAACCGATCGCCTCGTCTGCGCATTCGCTGGGACGCCGCGACGCTCAAGATCACCGGAACCGAACTTGCCGCACGGCTCAACGCGGGCACGCCGCGCATCATCGTTCATGAAAGCAGCGGGGTGCGCCCATCGCAGATGGCCAGCTCGCTCATCATCATGCCGTACATGATGGAAGCGGGAGATGAACGCACTATCGCAGATGCCCTTTACGAGGGACTGACCAAACCTGGACACTACGAAGATCCGCCGCTCCCGTCCGGAGCCCCGGTGCCGGTCCAGGGAACGTGGGCGGTCGAGATCCGGTATGAGCGCGGCGTTGGAGAGCAGCAGTTCATGCTGCAGCAGACCGGTAATGAACTCAGCGGAACCCAGCAGGGAGAGATCTACAGCGCCCCGCTCGCGGGAGTGATCCACGGCGGCGCGATTGAGTTGCGCAGCATCATGGCGGTCCCTGGAAACATCATTGAATGGACTTTTCAAGGCATTGCGCAGGAAAAGACGATGGCAGGGACAGTTGATTTGGGAGAGTATGGAAAAGCGACCTGGGAGGCCGTTAGAAATCACGATTAGAGACCTATGTGTTAGTCTTGGAAGAGTGATTAGTGTTCTCCATTGCTGTCCGAGCTGTAGCCGCGCCGCCCTGGCGCAGGCCAGCTGTTGTTGTTTGCGCTAACTCGCAACGGACACAACATAGCTGCTTCTGTTCTGGCAGCATCTTCTCCAAGCAACTTTTCTATTTAGGGAAATCCGCACGTGGGCATAGCTCTCCATCCAGCAGCATTTGCATCTGACGCTGACGTCTCGCAGCGCTCCTTCTGTTCTTGTTGTAGCCGCTAGTTCCTCTTCCTTGCTGTTTCCAGCCGTGCGCGGCAGATTCTCCCTGGAGTTTATTTATGCGTGACTTGCAAGTTCCACTTCGCTATCGCCTCTTCTCTACCCTGCTTGCAGTGGCACTGTTTGCATCTGGGGCCAAGGCCCAGATGGTCGGAGGCACCATCTCCGGTGACGTCGTCGATCCCGCGGGCGCCGCTGTGGCCAGGGCCGAAGTGCTTATCCGCAATGACGAAACCGGCAGCGAACGCAAGTTCGTCACCGCAGAGAGCGGTATGTTCTCCGCGCCCTCGGTTTCCGTAGGCACGTACACCGTCTCGGTTACGCGCGACGGTTTTGCACCGCTCAGCCGAACGGGAATTGTGCTCACCGTCGGTCAGAATGTCCAACTGCACCTTGCCCTCACCATGGGCAGCGTGCAACAGAGCGTCCAGGTGGTGGACACTCCTGCCGTGGTTGACACCTCAACCTTGCAAACCCAGGGACTGGTCAATGAGCAGCAGGTCAAGGAACTGCCGCTCAATGGCCGGAGTTTCGACCAGTTGATCGAACTGAACCCCGCGTCGGTCAGCTACACCACCCAGCGCTCGGGAGGCGTGGGCACATCCAACTCTTCCGTGGGCAACATGTACTCCGTCTCCGGGCGGCGTCCGCAAGACAATCTGTTCCTGCTGAACGGAATCGAGTACACCGGGGCCTCGCTCATCAACGTAACCCCGGGTGGCACCAGCGGGCAGCTGCTGGGAGTGGACGCGGTCCGCGAATTCAACGTGGTCAGCGATACATATGGCGCGAATTACGGCAAGCGTACCGGGGCGCAGATATCGATCATCACGGCCTCGGGAGGAAATAAGGTTCACGGTTCCGTGTATGAATTTCTGCGCAACAGCGCATTGGACGCGCGCAATTATTTCGACCAGGCGAAGATCCCGGAGTTTCAACGTAACGACTTTGGCGCGGCCCTCGGCGGCCCATTGCGTCACGACAAATTATTTGGCTTTAGCAACTACGAAGGTTACCGCCAGCATTTGGGACTGAGCGCAGTCAGCTTCGTTCCCGACGACACCTCGCGTGCCGCTGCAGCCGCCATCGTCCGGCCGCTGCTTGCGCTTTGGCCGGTAGCCAACGGTCCCGAGCTGCTCAACCCAAATGGCACGCCAAGCGGGATTGCAGAAGCCTTCGCCAATCCGCCCCAATACATCCGTGAGGATTTTGGCACCACGCGGATCGATACCAACCTGACCCAGAACGATCTGCTCTTCGGCGTCTACACCGTGGATGACAGTGACGCAAATACTCCCTCGCAAAACCCGTATTCCACCATCTACGAACGATTGCGCGAACAGGTCTTGAGCGCGCAAGAGCAGCACGTCTTCTCTCCCAACTTGCTCAATACGTTCCGTTTCGGCTATTCGCGGGCGGCCTTTGACTTTACCGGTGAGGTTCCAGTCCCGGTGCCCGGCTGGGTCGCGGGTGCGCCCGTTGGGGCGGTTGTGATCGCAGGCAGCACGGCATCGAATGGCGCCTCCCAGGTGACGCTGGCCGGCGCGAACACCGGCAGTAACAACCAGACGGTCCGTAATCTCTTCACCGTGGACGAACATATCTTCTGGACTCATGGACGGCACCAGGTCGAGGTAGGCGTATGGTTGCAGCGGCTGCAATCGAACGACAACCTGGCTCAGAACCAGTATGGACAAGCGTCCTTTTCCACCCTTAGCAGCTTTCTGAAAGGAAGCGTGGCGACGTTTACCGTGGTGCCAGCGCCGACAGAGCTCGGCTGGCGGTCGCTCTTTGGAGCGGGTTTTATCGAAGACGCATGGAAGGTAACGCCTCGCCTCGAGCTCCGCGCCGGATTCCGTTCGGAGTCAACCAACGGCTGGAATGAGGTCCACAACCGTGCATCGAACTATGGCTTCACCAACGGCGTCATCAACACGAACCCCACCATCGGTGGCTCCGCCCTGGCGCAGAACCGTGCCAAGTTTATGCCCGAGCCGCGGATTGGAGTGGCCTACGACGTCTTCGGGAACGGGAAGACTGCTCTGCGGGCGAGCTTCGGCGTGCATCGTGCGCTGCTGGATACTCTGGACTACCGGCTTGACCAGACGGCGCCGTTCAACTCCACTTTGTCCTTCAGTAACACGACCGTAGACAAGCTCGCGAGCCTTGCCAGTGGAACGGAGACGGGCAGCGGGCAGATCTCACCCAGCAATGTGCAACCGGACATTGCCACCCCGACGGTGCTTGCATGGACCGTCAAAATCGAGCAACAGATCGCCCCGGCGACTTCGCTGACCATCGGCTATGTTGGTTCGCACGGATACCATCAGATTCTCTCCGAGGATCAGAACACGCCTCCAACCGTAACCTGCCCCGCGTCGCCCTGCCCTGCAGCGCTTGCGCCTGGAACCATCTTCTACGCAAGCCAAACCAAGGCCAATCCAAACGTGGCCAACACCACCTCCTGGGTCTCACAGGGAATCAGCAACTATAACGGTCTCGAGGTGGATGTGCGCCGCCAGTTGTCGCACGGGCTGCAGCTGCGCGGTGTTTATACCTTTGCCAGCAACCTGGACGATGGCTCGGCCTGGAATACCAGCGTCTCGGCGAACACCCCGGCGTTTGTCATGTATCCGGGAAATCCTGGACTTGACTACGGGCCTGCGGCAACGAATATCCGCCATGCCGGCGCGATCAATGGCACCTGGGAGTTGCCTTTTAGCGGCGGGCTGCTTGCGAACCCTGTGGCAAAGCAGTTGGTGGGCGGCTGGTCGGTGAGCGGCATCGCGACGCTACAGAGCGGTTTCCCCCTGTCACCGCAGCTCGGCTACAACCCGACCGGCAGCGGGGATACACGGAACCCGGTGCGTCCCAACCTGGCTCCTAATTTTCATGGCCCGCTCTATTCCAAGACAGTGGCGCAGTGGTTCAATCCCGCTGCCTTCACCGCGCCCTCCCCGGGAACTTTTGGAAACGTCGGCCGCGACACGCTCACCGGGCCCGGCCTGGCGGAGCTGGATCTCGCCCTGGTGAAGAACACCACGATCCACGAAGGGCTTCACGCGCAATTTCGTGCGGAGTTCTTCAACGTGCTTAACCGCGCCAACTTCACCACACCGAACCCGGTAGTCTTCAGTTCCGGTCCGACTCCGAAGACACCGACGGCAGAAGTTGAGCCATCGGCAACTGCCGGTGTGGTGAGTGCAACGTCAACGACCTCGCGGCAGATTCAGTTTGGGCTGAAGCTTCTTTTCTAGTTGGGCTTTGGCTGGGGTGGAAGCACGGAGCAACAGAGTTAGTCAGAAGCGGCCGCGCTGTTCGATCAGTAGATCCGCACCCGGCAGACAGCGTTTCCCAAAAAGCTTCTCAACGCGGCCAGCAAAGTCGGGCCATTGTTTGGGCGCGGCATGCGCTGAGTCAGGAACAATATAGGCAAGAAGGCGGTTTCTTTCGTGGAGTTCTACCGTCTCGCCCGCCCGAAGCCGTGCCTTCAGGTGGCGGGTGTCTCGAAGCTGACGTAGATTGATCTTAGTCATAAACTAAGGTTTCACGTTTCGATTGCTTTTTCTAGTGATCGATTTCGAAAAAGCTATGGAGGGCTTCGCCCGTCTTATTCGGCCCAGGTACGCTCCCACGGCACGCCGGGGCAGGTTGGCGAACCTGGGGCACCCGTCCAGTTCCTATTGGCTTCTTCTAGGAGATAAGGCCAGAACCGTTACAGGGCCGGGCGTTAGCGGGCACCAACGACGCCGGCGTCCTTGAGGGCATGTTTCTCCGCGTCCAGCGAGGAGGTATGCAATTGGACCACGCGTTGCATAGCGGCGTTTGCCTCCTGCGCATGGCCCTCGGAACGTAAGGCACGCGCCAGCAGGTAAAACGATCCCGGGTCCTCAGGATTCATCTCTACTGCTTGGCGAAGCAGGCGCACGGCGGCGGCGGCGTCATGCTGTTGAAACTGCGCTTTGCCCATATAGAAATAAGTGGCCCATGAATCAGGGGTCATGCGCTGCGCTTTTTCAAGATAGGACAGACCTTCCTGATAACGCTGTGACTGGACCAGCAGCGCGCCCAGAAAATACAGGGCGCTCGCGTCCTGCGGGTCAGCCTCAATCGCTTGTTTCAATTGCTTTTCCGCGTCGGTGTTTTTTTGCAGGCTGATGTATACCTTGCCCAGTTCTCGATGGGCCCCGGCAAATGACGGGTCGGCCTGCAGCACTGCCTGGTAGGCTTGCTCGGCTTCGCGGAATTGCGCTCCGTCGTAATAGGCGTGGCCCAGCAGGAAATTGGCTTGCGCCGGAGTTGCGCTGTCGGCAAAGAGCCTGGTGAATACCTCCTGGGCCGCTTGCGCCTGTCCGGCCCGCGCATAAGCCACGCCCAGCAGGTAGAGTGCCGCGGAGTCCGGATTCTCCGCTTCGGTCAACGGCTTCAGCAAGCCGAGACCTTGATCGGCATGTCCACTGAACGTGAGGCAGGTCGCCAATAGCATCGTGGCCTGGTGGTCGGTGGGCGATCGCTCGTGCAACTGGCGGAAATATGGCAACGCATGCTCGTAATCTTCCTGCTTAAGGTAGGCGAGGCCGAGATCGAGCTGAATCTCACGCAGCTGAGGGCTGATTTGGAGAACGCGCTGGTACGATTCGATTGCCTTTCCATAACGATGGGTTTTGGCATACAACACACCGAGGTTGGCAAGTGCGCTCACATTACGCGGGTCGAGTTTCAGAACCTTATTGAAACCCGCCTCTGCTGCCGAATAGTCGCCTGCGTTCAAAGCCTGGGTCGCAGACTCAAAGGTTTGTTTCGCTGTATCCGAACTTAGACCCACTAAGGAAGGCGGGGAGAAGAGGAGGGCGATTGCAAAGGCGGATACAAGAAGTTTCATGAAGAGGTCTTCTTCACCAGTTTAAGGCAAGAAATAAGGGCGGATCCATCACCAATGGATCCGCCCCTTGAATTAACAGCAGCCTTAGAAGTAGAACTTACCCCCCAGTTGCAACAGGCGGGGATCGCGTGTTGAGGTGATCTGCCCGGAGCTGCCGGCATTGGCGCCGGAGAAAGGAGTTCCCGGGGAAGGCGCAGACAGGCCGTTGTTGACGGTTCCCCACTGCGTATGGTTGAAGACGTTATAGGCCTCGAACCGTAACTGGATGCGCGTGCTCTCGGTGAAGTTAAAGTTTTTGAATAGCGACATGTTCCAGTTATCGACTCCCGGTCCATAAATGGAGTTGCGGTGGAAGTTGCCGTAACTGCCGTTAGCCGGTGAAGCAAAGGCTCCCGGGTTGAACCACATTGGGAATTGTCCGGCCGGCACGTTGTGATCGTGGGGCGCGATGATCGGACCGCCGATGTAATCGGGACGGATGTGGCCAAATGACTGGGCACCAGCCGAAGCGCTGGGTGATTGCTGCCCGCCTCCGGTTCCCAGGTTGCCACTGGAAAAGAGATCGCAGGCATCATTCGTGGTTGCGCCAGTCCCGCCGCCGCTCAGGCAAGGAGTACCACCCCAGAACTGCGTGACCCCAGACCACTCCCAGCCGCCGGCGGTAAGCTGCACCAATTTATTGGAGCCCTTGAAACTTGGGAGGTTGTAGACGTACTGAATGTTGAAGACGTTCCGGCGATCGAAGCCGGCAGGAGCATAGAACGGTTTCAGGTTCGTGTATTCAGGAAAGGCATTCTGGTCATTATCGACGTCGTCCAGGTCGATCGCCTTTGCCCAGGTGTAGTCTGCGTTAATAGTCAGCTTGCTACTGAAGCGGCGGGACACTTTGACCTGCAATGCGTTGTAAGCGCTGCTTGCCCCGAATCGATTGAAATAGATAGAGCTATAACCTTTGTAAGGCAGGATAGCGTTGGTCACGTTGTTGACGGTGGAGAGGATATTGGTATTGGTAGTAGTCCCCAGCGGTAACTGCTCCAGCTGCTGGTTGTACATCTGATGGCGGCTGGTATTGCCGACATAGCCGATGTCGAAGACCAGGTTATAGGGTAGCTCGCGCTGCAGGCCGAGGTTATAGCCGTAAGTCGTGGGGATCTGACCTGCCTGGTCCGTGCCCAGGACGCCCGAGGACGGAGTCAGAGGAGCACCGTTGACCAGCGAGGGAGAGAGAGTGCCAATATTGCCACCATAAATAGTAGGCGTGTAAACGGTGGGAGGGTTGCTGACACTGGAGAAGTTAAAGACGTTCTGTTCGTAGCGCTCATAGAAGATGCCAAAGCCGCCGCGAAGTGCCGTCTTGCCATCCCCGAAAACATCATAGGCAAAGCCAAGGCGGGGACCGAAGTTGTTCCAACGGAAGTTCAAGCCGCCTTTGGGAAAGCCGGGCGTACCCTCCTGGACCATGCCGTTGTAGGGGTTTCCCGAACCCGTGATGATGGATCCCTGGGTGGGGGCTTGACCAGGAATATTTGAAGCGGTATTGATCGTCACCGCGTTGGCCGGGTTGTAGGCCGGGGGACTGAAGTAGTAAGCGTGGTAAGGCGCGACCGTATAGGTGGGCCCGATGAATTCGTAACGAAGACCGTAGTCGAGAGTTAGCCGCGGGCTCACCTTCCAGGTGTCCTGCACATAGCCTTCATATTGGAAAAAGTGGAAGTGGCCGTAAGCGAAGATGTTCGATTGGCTAACCGTCGTGTAGTTCCCCAGAAGCGTGTTGCCAATGCCCGAATTACTATTGAATGGGTTTTCGTTACTGGCGCCAAAATTGAAGGCCGGATTTTCCTGCCAGGTTCCCTCCTGGCCATTCTCATTCAGGTCGGCGAATAGACCGAACTTGATCACATGGCTGCCCAGGATCTTGGTCACGTCATCCGTGGCAACTACAGTATTGCCGGTAGAAAGCCAGCCGGAGGGAAAGGGGCTGATGTTGATGTACCCGTCTCCGGTGTTGAGATTCGGGGCGAGATTAAGGGTATTGGTCGACGGATAGATGTCATCGTAGGTAAAGCCAACGTCGGTCTTGTTGTATGTCGACGGGGAGGTACCCTGAACAATGTTTACCTCCTGCGTCAAATGGAGCCAACCAACCGTGGCTTCGTTAGTTAGCGTTGGGGAGATGACGTTCACTAAGCTCCATGCGAAGCTCTTGCCGGGTTTTTTGCGATACTGGGGTAAGACCGGGAAGCTATTCCCTGAGAAGATGCCATAGCCGTCGCTCTCCTGCTGGCGGTCATCCACATAGCGGAAGAAGGCATTGGCCTTGGGCCCGATGTTAAAGTCGACGCGAGCCACATATTGATTCTTATAGAACTGGTATGTGTCTTGAAAGTTGATCTGTTGCTCATCGCCGAACCCGTTGTTGTAAGTGGGATGATTGAAGGTCCCACGGTAGCCCGGGGTAAAGTACTTGATCATCGCAGCGTACTGGCTGTTGAATTGCGAAGCAGGAATGATGTTTCCCACATAAGGCGTACCCGTCTGCACCTCGCCGTACTGGTTGTACTTGATCGTCCCCGGTACAAAAACCTGTCCATTCTGCACCAGGTTGCCATTGGTATCGCGAATCGGGGTGCAGGTATTAGCGGTTCCATTTAAATCGCACAGATTGCCTGGGCGATACACAGGCGCGAGGTCGGCCGCGCCGTTTGGAGTGCCGATGCCAAGCATCGACGGCTGCGGCATCGTGTAGTAGGTAGAACCATTGGGGCGGTTGGCGCGGGTTCCTTCATAGTTGAAGAAAAAGAAGGCTCTCTTGTCGCTTCTGGGAGAGATTTTCGGAATCGGAATATAGCCGCCGATATTGCCGCCGAACTGGTTGAATTTTAAATCCGCTCGTGGCAAACCATCATGGTTGCTGAACCAGTCGTTAGCGTTGTAATCCGTATTGCGGTTGAACTCGTAGGCCGTGCCGTGGAAGCGTTGGCCGCCGCTCTTGGTGTTGACCAGGATCATAACCCCCGGACTGCGGCCATATTCCGCATTGAAGTTTCCGGTAAGGGTCTTGAATTCACCCACGGCGTCGATGCTCAGGTTTGTATACTCGCCGTCGTTGGCGCCCACATCGGTGTTGATCACGCCATCAAGAAAGAAGTTATTTGCGGTGCCACGCATGCCATTGACATAAAAGTCATCAGTCTGGTTGAAAACCAGGCGGAATTGCGAGTTGTTGTTGGTGACAACGCCGGGCAACGTCGTCATGAGCGACTCGAAGTCGCGACCGTTCAGAGGCTGCTCGACAACCTGCCGTTGGTCGATCACTTGCGAATTGTTTGAGGTCGCAGTGTCTATCAGGGGTTGTTGGGTACTGACGGTCACGGTTTGCGTGGCCTGCCCCAGCGTCAAGGCTAACGCTCCCAGACCGAGGCTCTGATCCTGGTCAAGCACGACCCCGTCGCGGTCAAGCTCCTCCATACCGGGCGCGGTTATTTTGATCCTATAGGTAGCGGCCGGCACGTTCAGCGCCCGGAATGTTCCCGTGGCATCCGAGGTGGTGTCGCGCGTCTCGGCTCCGGTCCCCTGGTTAATGATTTGAACGTGGGCTCCTGGAATTGCGGCTCCCGAGGGATCAACCACAGTGCCGGTAATCTGGCCAGTCTGTGCGTGGAGCTTCGCGCCGGGGAAGAACACGGCGAGAAGTGCCACCAGGGCGAGCCGGAGGAATAGACCTGGCCCTATAAGAGAATTGGCCTGTTGATTTTTAGTTGTGGGATTCGAAATCAGTATTTGCGTCGGGCGGAAGGCAGAACTCTGCCACAACTTCTTGCAGAACATATTTCCTCCAAAGGGCGAACAACGTGAACTTTATTGTCTTTACTGCCTCACTCCGCACCAGCGGGTTGGCAGGTCTTTCGTCGATCCATCGGTTTCACAACTTGCGGGAGGCGCGTGATCGACCGTCACGGAGAGTATCGAACGCAGCATACGGCTGTCAAGGTGACGACCGATGGAAGAATCGTTTCTTTAAAGGGAATATGACGTCTTTCCGGGAGCGGAGCGACGAAATAGAGGGCTGAATAGTTTCAATCGTCGATGAAGTTTTTTTGGGCAAGTGACAAATTAGATTCGCGGATCAGGTTGGACCAACGAGTCCAGTGAGCGAGCATGCGGGTGCTTTGCGATAGACAACTTATCCCTCAGTTAGATCAACTTACTGGAGTAAGTTGATAAGTAAAGCTAGTTACCGAGTTATGGTCGTGGGAGGCCCCGCATTTATGCGGGGGAGGAGCGCTTTGGCGCTGGCAATGCTAATCCGCTCTGACGGCCCCTAATAAAAGTCACCACCCTCCCCTTTGTCATCCCGAGCGCAGCCGAGGGATCTGCGGTGCGCCCCGGCTCCTACACAAAGGTCTCCGTTCCGTTAGTTCTCCCACAGAATCGTCATCCTGAGCGCAGCGCCTCACAGATTGATCGTGTGACACAGCGCTTGTGGCGCGGAGTCAAAGGACCAATCTGTGAAGCGCTCCGCTCAGAGCTTGTGACTTTATTGACTTTTGGCGATTTTTGACCCACCTAAGCTCTTTATTTTCAGCATTGATTTTTTCGTGAAACCAATAAAGTTACAGACTCTCAGGATGACAATTTTGTGGGAGAACTAACGGAACGGAGACCTTTGTGTGGGAGCCGGGGCGCACCGCAGATCCCTCGGCTGCGCTCGGGATGACAAAGGGGAGGGTGGTGACTCTTATTAGGGGCCGTCAGATTGGATGGATAGAGAAGAAACAGCAGGTCCCTCCACTTCGCTTCGGTCGGGAAAACAGTTTCGCTTAAAACTTGATGACTTCACGTGAAAATCAATAAAGTCACAGCCTCCGACCGGAGCGTAGCGCAGTGGAGGGACATACTGTTCCTATTTCGGTTCTCACGCAGACACCCTGCAGGCCCCCCCCCGCTAAATTTCAGCCACTAAAACGTTTCTGTCGCCCAGCCGGAGAGCACCCAAGTGCTTTGTTTTCGGTTGCTTGTGGGTGGGCTGCCAGCAGGATGGAGTAGGCAGAATTAACTAAACATTTCTCTTTGACAACCTACGATCAAGAGTGCAACACTCCGTCTACCCTTGAGACGAGCACCTGAGAAAGATAGACCGGTAACCCTGCGCACCCTGGCGAGCCACCTTGGGCTCTCGCTGACGACTGTATCCGTCGTCGTTAGCGACGCGCCGGCTGCGCAGGCAATTCCGCTCGCCACCAGGGAACGGATCCTGGCCGCAGCCAGCGAGTTGCACTATCGACCCAATTACTTCGCGCGCTCGCTGCGCAAGCAGAGCAGCATGTCGGTCGGCGTGCTGGTGTCGGAAATGAGCGAGGGCTACTTCACGCTGGTAATGAATGGCGTAGAAGAGTACCTGATGGCAGCGAAATACTTCTACCTGATGGCCGCGCACTACTGGCAACCGGAACTGCTGGAAGAATACCCGCGGATGTTGCTCGAACGGTCGGTGGACGGACTGCTCCTGGTAAATACTCCGACTCCGCCGCAGGTCTCGGTGCCGATCGTCTCCATCTCGGGCCACCAGGACATTACCGGCGTAACGAATATCCAACTGAACCACAAGCAGGCCGCTTATTTCGCACTCAAGCATCTTGCGGACCTGGGACACCGCAGAATAGCGTTCATGAAAGGCCAGGAGCAGACAGTCGACACGGACCATCGGTGGCGGGAGATTATGGAAACCGCCCGCGCCTTCGGGCTGGAGGTTCACCAGGAACTGCTGATCAAGCTGACCGAGAATAGTTGGTCCCCCGCCCTGGGGTATGGCCCGGTAAAGGCCCTGCTGTCGCGGACCAGAAATTTCACCGCGCTCTTTGCATTCAACGATATCGCTGCCTTCGGCGCCATCCGTGCCCTGCACGAGGCTGGGCTCCGGGTACCGCAAGACGTTTCCGTAATCGGCTTCGACGACGTGCTCAGCGCGCCCTTCAGCATTCCCAGCCTGACCACCATTCGGCAACCCCTGCGGGCCATGGGTCAGGCGGGCGCTGAAGCATTGCTGAATCGAATCAACCATCCGAAGGCGCCTTACGCTCCACAGGTGATCATGGAACCGGAACTCGTCGTTCGGGAGTCCACCACCCGGGCGTCATCCGGAAGCGCAACGTTAACGCAAAAGCGAAACAAATCTGCCCTGCGTACGCGAGCCTAGATCCTCTCCGTCCAGATCCGCCCCGCGATAGCGAATCAGCCGGGCTTTCGGTAGGCGTAGTGGTACTCTATATCTCCTGCTGGCGAACAAATCACACCAGGCCCTGAGTTAGAAATAGAGATGGAGGATCCGAGAAAATGATCTTTCCCGGTCGCTGGGGCTCTGTTTGTGCAGCTATCCTGGCTGTTCTGCTGTGTCCTCTCCGCGGATTCGCCGTAGATAAGTTGCTCATCGTCAACGGTACCGACATAACCATGAAACCCGGGCAGACGGAGCCGTTCGTCGGCTACATCCTGGTGGGCAACGACGGAAAGATCAAAGCCATCGGCAAGGGCAACCCGCCCCCGGGCACACAAGCGCAGACCACTTACGACGCCAAAGGAAAATTCGTTCTCCCTGGCTTCATCTCTGCGCACAGCCATCTGTCGGAAAGCGCTTTTCGCGGGCTGGCTACGGACCAATATGTCTACCAATACCCCGCCATGACGGGCTGGGTGGAAGCACTGGAAACCCGGGAGTTGGGGACCCGTCCCGAAGACTATTACTGGTTCACCCTGCAAGGCGCCCTCGACCACCTGGTTCACGGAATCACTTCCGTTTACAACTTCGCCTATGCGCGCAAAGATGACGAGGCTTTTGAGGAATATCAGTGGCGAGCGGAGCTCGATTCCGGAATGCGCTTCATTCATTCCTACGAGCCGTCAGGGAACTCAACCCCGCAGGTTCGCCGGGCAAACCTGGAGAAATTTCTGGCCTATGCCAGGAAGGATATGTCCCGCCCGACCGTCCTGAAGATGGCCTACTCCGGTTGGGTTACCACTCCGCAGGCTCTGCAACTCGATGCTTCGTTTCTGCGCGATTATCATCTCTACTCGGAGATTCATTACCTGGAATCTCCAGTGAACCAGCAGGCGCAGCGCGACAATTTCAAATACATAACCGCGGTCAACATCCTGGGCCCGAACGTGAGCTTCGGGCACTTCATCCATCCCGATGATGCCATCTTGAAGGTGGTGGCGGCCTCAGGCTCGGGAATGGTATGGAACCCCATGTCGAATGGCCGGCTGGCGTCCGGCATCGCCGACATTCCCAAGTATCGCAAGATGGGCATCAAGGTGGGCATGGGGGTTGACGGCGAAGGAAGTTCGGATCTGCCGGATCCCTTCGAGAATATGCGCATGGGGCTCTATGTAATCCGCGCGAAATATGAAAGCGCCAAAATTCTTCAGCCGATTGACGTATTGCGCTTCCATACCATGGGGAGCGCGGAGGTTCTTGGGGTCGCCGACAAGGTGGGCAGCCTTGAAGTGGGTAAGTTTGCCGACATGATTGTTGTCGACCCTAAACTGGTCGAGCGCGGACCTATCGTCGATCCTTATGCCGCTGTGGTGCTGGCTTGCAATGCCATGAACCTGTCCAAAGTGTATGTCGGCGGGGACCTGTTGGTGGACACTTACCGTTTGCAGAAAAACGATATGAGCAAAGTATCCAGCGAAGTCGATCGACGCGTCGCGCGACTACACTAGGTCTGCAAGAATCACACGTGCGAGGGGTCAATGGCCGGCAAGTATCGAATCGGACGTCGGGATTTTTTTAAGCAGGCTGCAGGCGCGATCGGCGCTACCACGCAAATTCCCCACTGGTCACCGTTCGCAGAGGCGGAGACTTCGACGCCGCAAACACGCGAAGCCGCAGGAAAGATCTCCTTTCCCCGCGTCTTCACCGGCGAACAGCTCAAGATGCTGGCCTTCCCGCTAGGCGGCGTGGGCTCGGGAAGCCTGGCCCTCGGAGGGCGAGGCCAGCTGCGCGATTGGGAGATCTTCAATCGGCCGAACAAAGGCTTTTCACCGCCATACGCGTTTCCCGCGATCTGGATCAAAGCCGGGGATGCGAAGCCCATCACGCGCGTCCTGGAAGCGCGCATTTTGCCGCCGTATGAGGGCCAGGACGGCCTGGGCTCCAACAATTCTCCGGGATTAAGCCGCATCGCGACGGCTGAATTTACCGCGCAATACCCGCTGGCGCACCTTCGCTTCAAAGACCCCAGCCTGCCGGTCAAGATTGAGCTCGATGCTTTTTCGCCGTTCATCCCCCATGATCCTGACGCCTCAGGCCTGCCGGTGGCAATTCTGCGCTATCGCGTGACCAACCCGGAGCGTTCAAGCGCCAGCGTCGCCATTTCGTTTTCCATCGACAACCCAGTGAAGGCGCCGTCGCGAACGGATCAGGCACGTGACCCACAGGACCCGCGCGTGAATGAGTACCGCACGGCGAACGGGCTGGAAGGTCTCCTGATGACCAATCCCAGCGTACCCGGCGGTGACCCGATGCAAGGCAGCTTCGCCCTCGCAGTTATATCTGATCAAGGCGCGCGGACCACGCATTGGCGGGGCTGGCCGCGAGGCCGCTGGTGGAATTCGCCCATGCTGTTTTGGGATGCCTTTTCGCAGGATGGAGAACTGCTGCAGGAGCCGGCAACCCCCAGCGCGGTAGGCGCACTTTGCCAGCAGAGATCGATCCCTGCCGGAGGGTCAGCGGAATTCACTTTCCTGTTGGCCTGGCATTTCCCCAACCGCACTCCGGAGTGGTGTGGATGGGACTTTCCCCCGGGCGAGGGCAAGACCATCATCGGCAACTACTACGCTACGCGCTTCAAGGATGCGTGGGAGGTGGCCGAATATACGGCGACGAATCTCGGGTCGCTGGAATCTCGCACGCGCACCTTTGCCAATGCATTCGCCGCGAGCACCCTGCCCGCGGCGGTTAAAGAGGCGGCGAGCGCTAACCTCTCCACGCTGGCGACGACCACCTGCTTCCGCACGGCGGATGGCGAATTCCACGGCTTCGAGGGTTCCGATGACCAGCGGGGCTGCTGCTTTGGAAATTGCACCCATGTGTGGAATTACGAGACTGCGACCGCGTTTCTCTTTCCTTCGTATGCACGATCGCTGCGCCAGGCCGCCTTTGGCTACAGCATGGACGATCAAGGCGGCATGCGTTTTCGCCAGCTGCTTCCAGACGGCAAAGAGAGATACCACATCGCAGCGGCAGACGGGCAGATGGGCCAGATCATCCACGCTTATCTGGATTGGAAGCTCAGTGGAGATGAGGCGTGGCTTAAGACCATGTGGCCGCGCGTAAAAAAGGCCGTGGAGTTCGCCTGGGTTCCCGGAGGCTGGGATGCGAACCGTGACGGTGTCTTGGATGGTGTGCAGCACAATACCTATGACGTTGAGTTCTACGGCCCTAATCCTCTCTGCGGGATCTACTACCTGGGGGCCTTGCGGGCAGCGGAAGAGATGGGGCGCGCCGCGGGCGATGATGCTTCGGCGAATGAGTATCGAAGACTGTTCGAGATGGGCAGCCGCTGGATTGACGGCAATCTATTTCGCAATGAGTTCTATATCCAGCAGATTCGCGGCTTCCGCCCGGACCAGATTTTGCCCCAGCTACGCAGCGGCATGGGGAGCGAGAATACGGAACAGCCAGAGTATCAAGTTGGCGAGGGGTGCCTGATCGATCAGCTCCTGGGGCAGTACCTTGCGGATATCGCCGGATTGGGGCCATTGGTTTCCCCAGAGCATGTGCGTACTGCCCTGGAATCGATTTATCGCTACAACTACAAGCGCAGCCTGGTGGACCATGACACCGTGCAGCGTACGTATGCGCTGAATAATGAAGCTGCCGTGGTGGTTTGCGATTACGGGAAGGCGCCTCGTCCTCATATTCCGTTTCCGTATTACGCCGAGGCATGGACTGGCCTGGAGCACTCGACCGCGGCACTGATGTTTTATTCCGGCATGATTCCGCAGGGGGTCGAGTATGTCGAGAATCTGCGCGCTCGCTTTGACGGGGTCAAGCGCAACCCCTGGGATGAGGCGGAGTGCGGCCATCACTATGCCCGGGCTATGTCTTCGTGGTCAAGCGTCGTGGCTTTGAGCGGATTCCACTATGAAGGGGATCGTGCCCATGTGATGGCGCTGCCGCGGCTGCCACACGAGAACTTCCATTGTTTCTGGGCGACGGGCACAGGTTGGGGAACCTTTACGCTGAAACGTGCGCAATCCGGCGGAGTGGGTCTCACGATTCAGACGCTGGCCGGCACTTTGCCATGCCGGTCATGCACGCTGGACGCACCTGGCTCCCGGGCTACTGCGTCGGTGGGCGGCAAGAAATTAACCGCGAGCGTGGAGAGGAACAACGAGCAGATCCGGGTGTATCTTGCTGACCCGATAGAGATCCACGAAGGCGATCAGTTGGAGATCGAGATCGTCGGGTGAACGCCGGACATAGCAAGATGCTAGCGAGTTCGTGATTTTCGGCCCAGGGGAACCCGCACCAGGCCCGGTGGTTGAAAAGCTCCGAGCAGCATGGGTAAAGTAAGCATCGTCAAGGTCCTTCGACTCCGCGCCACAAGGGCTGTGTCACGCGATCAATCTGTGAGGCGCTGCGCTCAGGATGACGATTCTGTGGGAGAACTAACGGAACAGAGACCTTTATGTGGGAACCTGGGCGCACTGCAGATCCCTCGGCTGCGCTCGGGATGACAAAGTGGAGGGCGGTGGCCCACCTTGACATTTGTGGAGATGGATGGACAGAGTCAACCAACGGGGGTCCCGGACCTACCCAGACTGCCCAATCACGCCGACTCTGGGCCCCCTACCCTTCATTCATTACGCAGCATCTCCTTCACTACGATGCCATGCCAAGCCCAACGATGTTGGCTGCCACGATGATAACCACCATCCCTGCCCACAGCAGGCGAACCGGTTTGGTGCCCACACCAGCCCATTCGCCCAGCGCAAGCCCTACCAGCCCGCCAAACAGGACATAGCCACTCATGTGCAGCATCCAATTCACATAGGCATAGCTGGCTGGGATGCTGGCTGCTCCCCACGCGTAGAAGAAAAACTGGAGGTACCACATGATGCCGCCGGTGGCCGCGAGCGATCCGTTCTTGAGCAGCGTAGCCCCAGGCAAAGCCAAGTCGGCTTTCAAGGAAAGGTCCTTCTTGAAGATGAGCCGGCTGAAACAATATGCAAAATTGACCAGGCCGCCTCCCCCCATGATGATGACGTAGCTGGGGAGCGCAGCGTACAGGGGCTTAACCCCGAGAACAATCGCCGAGGCTTGAATGGGCCTCGCGGCATCCATGGCAAAGGACATGCCGGAGGAGAAGATACCGCACATAACAGCCAGCATCAGCCCCTTCTTCACATCAAACTCGCGAATCTCCGCGCCCAGCGCGATCTCTTTGCGATGCCCGGCTATGGACACAATGACAATGCCGCATAATGCGACCGCGACCCCCAATAGGGTGAGCAGGCCGCCACGCGTACTTACAAGTTCGCCACCCTGGCCGTGGATGAGCGGTGGAATCAACGTGCCCACTACCAGGGTGACACCGATGGCAACTCCGATACCAAGCGACATGCCCAGATAGCGCATGGTGAGACCATAGCTCACGTTGCCGACTCCCCACATGCAGCCAAAAAGGAAAGTCCTGAGAACGACCGATGCGTCCAGCGATCCGTAAAAGGCCCGCATATCCGGAAGCAGCATGGCGCTGACACAAATAGGCAGTAAGACCCAGGAGAAAATGCCGGCCACCGCCCAAGTCGATTCCCAGGTCCACCGCTTCACCTTGCTGATGGGCGCATAGAACGACGCGGCTGATGCGGCCCCAACCATGTGCCACCCAATTCCCGTGATGATTCCCGTCACGCAAGTCTCCTTCGCCTAATCGACGACAATACAGCAAGAATCGGCAAAAAGCAGTCATTCTAAGCTCTCAACTACCGCAAAGGTGAAAATGCCATGAAACGCGTGCCCTGTTGATGAACCTTATTGCCCCCGCCATGCAGAACAGCTAGCCTGAAAGGGCACCTCTTTGTGCAGGAAAAAATCAATGGCAAACACTCCCCCACGTCGTCCAAAAAAGCGGGCCCAAGAAGAAACTCACCACGGAAGAACCGGTCTTCGCTCAACCCCAGCCGTCTCCCGATCCGACAACCTTCAAAGATCCAGTGACGGATCAGAGTTACACAGAAATTGCCAATCTTGAACCCGTTCCCCAACCGGTGGATGGCGCAGTGGAACCGATCCTCACGCTTGCCCAAACCTATGGGAGCGCAGGCGAGGCAAAGGTAGCAGCCATCCAGCAGGCGAAACAGATTGTCTTCCATTCCGTCGGTGACACGGGCAGCGTCAGCGGACCCGATACCCAATCCCTGGTGGCAGACAAGATGACCTCAGACTTCAAGGAGGAGAATAGCGCCGATGTGCCTTCATTCTTCTTTCATCTTGGAGACGTTGTTTACTATTTTGGCGAAGCCCAGTACTACTACGATCAGTTCTACGAGCCATTTCGGAATTATCCAGCGCCGATTGTCGCCATACCCGGCAATCACGACGGCGTGGTCTATGCGGCGGATCCAGCACCTACATTGCAGGCCTTTCTGCAAAATTTCTGTGCAGCCAGTTTCGCGCCATCCCCCGATGAAGGAGGACTGCTGCGCACGACGATGATCCAGCCTGGAGTTTATTTCACCTTCGATGCCCCATTCGTGCGCATCCTGGGACTCTACAGCAACGTGCTGGAAGATCCGGGCGTGATCTCAAGCCAGGGCGGAACAAATTCTCTCGATAACCGGCAGATTACATTTCTCACCACAGCGTTGAAGCGCGTCAAAAGCGAGAACTACACCGGGGCAGTGATCATCGCCGTGCATCATCCACCCTTTACGGGCGACTCAACGCACGGGGGAAGCCCCCAGATGCTGGCGGATATCGATAGTGCTTGCAAAACAGCAGGCGTGTGGCCGCATGCCCTGTTTTCCGGGCACGCACACAATTACCAGCGCTTCACGCGGACCGTACATAGCATGCAGATTCCTTATATCGTCGCAGGGTGCGGTGGGCATTCCCCGCTGTCAGCCATGCGAGGATCGTATCGCACGCCCTACAAGATTGACGACACGCTAACTCTCGAGAGTTATGACGACACGGACTACGGTTATTTGCGGGTGGTGGTGAATGCGCAGACACTGACCATCGAATTTCATCCGGAGAGCGACGGTGGAGTGACCAAGACCCCGGATGACACCGTAACCGTCAATCTGCAGACGCGCGCGATCAGTTAGCTTACGAGGCAGCTGGCCAATTGTGCGCTTGAGGTCGGCCTGCGCAAGCGATAGTCCCAGCGTCGCTTCGAGGTAGGAAGCCTTTGCCGAGGCTTCCTTTGAGTGTGCTTCGGCGCGAGCGGATGCCAAGGCCTCGGTCTGTTCAAACTGCCGGTCGGATAGCCGGGCAAGCTCGACCCTGACCTTCAAAGCCTGCTCCGCAACTCCCACCATGTTCTGCAATTGCTCTACCTTGTCGTATGCCGTTTCCACCTGCACGGCAACCTCGTCCTTTACCTTGGCGAGATTGAGTTCAGCCTCGGAGAGGAGCGTCCGCGAATCCTTGACCTCGGCGGGCCGGCGGCCCCCGTCAAACAGGTCGTAACTGAAATTGACTCCAAAGGTGCCGAAGTTATGGACCAGGAATGGAATCCCGTTCTGATAGCTGTAACGTGCCATTCCGGTAATGTCTGGAATATAGGCGTCCTTCGCGGCAGCGAGCCCGGCCTTGGCTTTCAGCACAGCTTGCACGGCGGAGCGAATCTCGGGACTCTGGTCCTGGGCGATCCGGATACACTCCTCACGCGTGGGCGTAGTTAATGTCCCAACGGATGTATCGCTATCGAGCTCGAGCTGCGTTTCCAACGGGAGGCCAAGCAAATCGTTCAGCGTAAACGATTGCGAGTGAATCTGCAGCGTTTCGGTCAGAACCTCCTGCTTGGCCTCCAGGAGTCCAGCGAGGCTTTCCAGAGCGGAGGACTGCAGCGCGCTACCGTTCCGCACCTCATCCTGGGCCTCCTGATCTTTGACTTGGCTCGCATTCACTTCCTCGACCGCAGCCTCTTTTTTCAGTTGCGCAATCAGCAGCCCGTAGTACACCTGCCGCACTTTGAGCACGACGTCATCCTCTGCCTGATCGACCTGGATCTTTGCACTATTGATGTCGGCAGTGGCAGCGCGGTTGGATTCGTGAATTTTGAACATTTGCGTGAACGGCTGAGTCAGTCCCGTGCCGCTGGTGTACGTAGTAAGCAATCCCTGATCGAGGAACAGGGTTTCTCCGGGAATCGCTCCCGTGGACGGATGATTGCCGAAGGCTCCGGCGGGAATCTCCACTCCAGCAAATTCGGTAAGGTGCAACGCGCTGGACTCGTTCTTGATATGGGGGAAATAGTCCGAGCGGGCAATTTGCTTTTTGTGCTCGCTGTCAGTAACGCCCAGCCGGGCCAGACCAATGCTTCGATTCTGCTTGAGGGCGAGATCGATAGCCTGGGGAAGAGTAAGGTGCATGGCACCCGTTTGCTGGGCTCGAGCAGTTCCCAAAATTGGCGTCAGCCACAGGATGTAGACAAGCATCCGCAGCAATAATCGAGGTGAGCAGCGCTTCGTTATCTTCAGCCACATATGCATATCCTTCAGGGCCCAACTCGTTTCAGGCGGGTTCGGGGGCGGCCCGCACTACCTGGCGATATTGGGTGGGAACAGTTTCCATACAGGCCACGATGATCAAGCAGCAGATAGCGCCCAACGCGATCAGGCGGAAGCTGTCAGCGATGGCCAGCGTGAACGCCTGCTGCCTGACTTGCAGGTTGAGGATCTCGCCGGCCCGTCCGGCGGCGGTCGTTAAGCCGGGGGATTGGCTAGCCATCCCTGCTGTCAGGCCGTGTAGCCGTTGATCAGTAGCCGTCTGGCCAAGGCCGACCCCGAGACCGAGAATATTGGAGTGGAACTGTTCCCGCGTGGGAATGAAATGCCCCATCAACGCAGCTGCCGGATTCGCCACCGAATGAGCCGGACCGTCTGGAAAAAACCGGCGAAGGTGAGAACGTCGACCGGACGGGTGAGCGCTCCTGTATTGATGACTTCAAGAATGATCGATCCCACCATGCTATTGAATGCGAGCGCCAGGCCAACCGCCAGGACCGCCTGCGATAGGCGAAAGTTCTCGCCCGACCAGACCGACGTAACCTGGGCATCCATGAGGCAGCCAATGGCCACCAGCGCGAAGCCTGCAGTCAGGATGAGCCGGGCATCAATGTACTTCAACAGGTAGATGGCGAGCAGCCCGAGCACGCATTGCGGCAAGGCAACCCACAACAAGACCGGACCTACTTGCAATGGACGATAACCCTGAACCGAGGCTAGAAAGCTGGGGATGCTCAACCACCGTTGCCAGCATCATGAAACGAAAGAAAAAGAGAACTATGCTCAACAAAAGGGTGTTCCGCCGGGCAAGAAACTTGAAGTTGATCAGCGGATTCGGGATGACGAAATGGCGCACCAGGGCTGCGCCGAGCAGGAAGATTCCAGAAACCGTCAGAGCGACGATCACGCCGGAGTTCATCCAATACAACCGTTGCCCCTGATCGAGCGCGGTATACAGCAGCGACAAGCCAAGGCTGGCGTAGAGGAAACCTCTCCAGTTCGGTTTGGGCTGCCCCTCCTTCGGCTTGGGCAACGGCTGCCATGGGATACCGAAATACACCAGGACCATCATCACCGGGGTGAGCACCGCGCTGTTCCAAAAGATCCAGCGCCAGGACCAAGTGGTCGAAGTAAAACGCTTCCAGCGAAGTAGCGAAGTTGGTAGTGAACAGAATGTCCACGGCATACATCGCGATGCCCAGCAGCACGTATGGCATGGGGAGACTGCGTAAAACGAAGGACAAAGTGAGAGGGTAAAAGGTTCCTGATGTCAGGCCCGCGAGCACCAGCAAGACGAGCATTACCGGAAGGTTCGGAGCAAAAGGAAGCACTACGCTGACCAGGGTAAACAAAGCCGCGCAGGCCAACAGGACGCGCCGGGCGCCGAGCAGGCCACCTAGATATACAGAAAAGGGCCCGATGAACATCAAGGATGCATTGAATGCTGTGTTGATCCATGAAGCCTCATCCACGCCCAGATGCAAAGCGCCTCTCAGGTCAGGCAGGCCGACGCTCATCAAGCGTCCGGTACAGGTCGCGACGCTCGCGCCAAGCAATACGCCGGCAACGCCAAGCAATGGGTGAGTCGTGATCACCGATGGTGGAGTCGGTGGATTCGCCGGCCCGGCTGTGGGTGGAGGAGCGCTCAAGGCTGCGAGCCCTCCGAAGGAGCGTTCTTGCCCGAGGCATGAACCGTAACCACCGCGGAAAAACCAGGGCGAAGCATGTTCTGCAGCGGGATGCCCCGGGTCGAGCACGATCTTGACCGGGATTCTCTGCACCACCTTGGTAAAGTTGCCGGTGGCGTTATCGGGAGGCAGCAGCGCAAATTGCGATCCGCTGGCCGGCGAAATCTCGAACCACCTTCCCATGGAGGACGACTCCAGGGAAGGTATCGATCCTGATGTCTGCCGTGTCTCCTTGATCGCATGTTGGTAAGCTGGGTTTCTTTATAGTTGGCCTCGATCCACACATCTCCCCTGACCAGGTCAATGACCTCCTGTCCGGGCGAAACCAACTGACCCTCGCGTACGTGGCGTTCTCCCACTGCGCCCGCCGTAGGCGCGAGGATGCGGGTATAGCCCAGGTTCACTTCGGCAACTACGATGTCCGCCTGTTTGGCCTGGATATCCGCCTTGTAGAGGTTGTCTTTGGTATCGAGAGCCGTGCGCTCCCGCTTCGCGGCTTCGAGCGTAGCATGGCTGCTGGCAAGCGCGGCTTCTGCGCTGGTCAAACTGGCCTGCTGACCTACAAGCGTTCCTGAAAGTTGGGCTGCAGTGGCGTCTGTCTGCTCCAACGTTTGATGAGTCGTTGCTTGTGCAGCGATCAGAGCCCGCTGGCGCTTGCGTTCGAGTTCTGCCCGCTCGACCTGGGGCTGCACGGCAGTGATAGCCGCCTGGGCAGCGCTTACCGCTGCGGTTGCCTGCGCTATACCAGTCTCCGCGTTCTGAATCTTGGCGTCCTGGATGGACTTCGCAGCCTGGTTGTCAGCCAATTCCGCCTGTGCACCCGCCAACGCTGCTTTCGCCTCCGCCAGCTTGGCGCGATAGTCCTCATCATCGAGTTGGACCAGGAGTTGACCCTGCGTCACCGGTTGATAGTCGTTGACGTCCATGCTGCGCACGGTGCCTGAGATGCGCGTACTGAGCGGGGTCATGTCCGCGCGCACGTAGGCATCATCGGTTTTCTGTTCCCCGGCCCGGCCCTCCCATGAATTCCAGCAGCCGTTGATGGCAAACAACAGCAGCGCTGCGACCCCTAGAGTTACAACCGGAATGATGATTCGCTTGGTCATTTTCTTGTCACTCCCCCATCACTGCGGGTTAGCAATGCAGATCTTCTCTGTCAGAACGGTTTCGCAATTGGTGTAGACCGAAATCCGGGAAAGCCAGAACGCCTTTATGAGACCACAGTCATTGCGAAACCGCTTAGTGAACCCCGAGAACACTGCAGGGCGCTTCCTGTGCCAACTCATAAACAGTGCTCCATAGCCGCTCGATGTAGAAATCGCGCTGGTGTAAGTCCGATGACCAGGAGGTCCGCTTTTTGCTTTCGTAAGAAGTCGACGATGGCCTCCACTCCATGCCCTTCGAGCAGGTGAGTATGCAACTCAACCCCATGGGACAGAGCGAGTGCACGGGCCTTCTCTTGTAAGCGCTGATAGAACGTCTCGCGATCTTGTTTCAGCTCGTACGGTAGAGAGGGATCTGCTACGGCGGCGAATGCTGCGTAGGCGGGAAGGTCCGCCATTACGGTGATGGTCTCGAGTTCCCCGTTCATGATTTTTGTCAGCTTGATAGCTGAGATGAGGGCCCGCTCTGCTTCCGGGGACTCATTGTACGCTGCTACGACCTTATGGAACATCGCTACCTTTCGCTCGTGATCGGTCGATCACGAAGTTATTCATTACCCAGCTCGTTCTCGCGGCGCTCCTCGAAGCTTGCCGCTGCTCTGATCACAGCTCCCTGGATCTCCCGGTCGGTGAACGGCTCTACGATGACGTCATAGCCCCCAGCTTCGAGCACTCCAGACCATAATTGAAAGTCGGCCGTTTGGGCGTATACCAAGATAGCCGGTCTTGGGTTCAGTAAAGAAATGCTTCCCCAAAGCGCCCACCAGTCGGAATCCGGGAGAGCCGCAGGAAGAAGAGCCACATGGAAAAAAGCTCCATCACGCGTAATGTAGGAGAGCTCGGCTGCCCGTTCAATAAAGACGGGCGTAACTCCCAGAGGGGCCAGTTGACGCCTTAGCTGTGGTTGCCTTTCTGCCGACACTAAAGCAAAGACTCGCACTGCCTCGTGTGTCTCAGTCACCCTGCGCCTCAGATCAATGGATGCGAGAATGACAGAATGGTCTTAGGATTTTAACGTGGGCAACGGTGAGATCACCGTGATGATGAACGGCGCCCGGGATGCGAAGGGAAATAAGATAAGTCCTGGCCCTTGGCTCCTTCATCTTTATCTGTCCAGACATTTAGACTAGCGGAGCCCGGAGAATCTGCGTGAGAACTATCCTCTCCAAATTGAGTCCCGAAGGGACGGCTGAGAGTTACCCAGGACATCATCCTGGGTTGGCTGCCCCGAATCGCGAATGGCGCATTTCAGAGTTAGAGGCACCCCAGGGATTGCATCCTGGGCAATTTTCAGCCAGAGCTTTCCAAATTAACGAGCAAATCTGGTTTGGTGTGCAGGTAGTCGATGGATTGTATGCAATCGGCGGTCTCAGAGGGAATCGGGTTGGCCTTGGATGATTGCCATAGCATTCACGTGTGATCCAGTTCACCCAGGACTGACATCCTGGGTCATTCTCAGTCGTCCCTACGGGACTGATCGCGGTGGATAACCCTACCCAGGACTACGTCCTGGGCTATTCTCAACCGTCCCTTCGGGACTGATCGCGATCTGCCCTGAGAGCCGATTTGTTTCAGCGATGTGCGCTACAAATCGGGCGCATCGAAAGTTAATTTGGACAGGATTGACTCTCAGCCGTCCCCACGGGACTCGATTTGGAGAGGGTAGTTTTACGCAAAACTCTGGAGCCTCCGCCAAGTGAACGAAGCAACCGACATTGTGGTTTCGGAGCAGGCAGTCCGCGAGGAGCTGGACCGCCTTCTGCAGAGCCCAATTTTTGCCCAATCCGATCGGCTGGGCCGCTTCCTGCGATTTACGGTCGAGCATGCCATCGGCGGCACCCAGGATCTCCTAAAGGAATACCTGATCGGCGCCGAGGTTTATGACCGTAAGCCCCCATACCACCCGAGCCAGGACTCGATCGTGCGCACTGAGGCTCGCCGCCTGAGAAGCAAATTGAAGGAATATTACGAGGGGGAGGGCAAGGACGACCCTATCTTCATCTACTTTCGGCCTGGCAGTTACGTCCCCGTATTTCGCTCCAGGGGAAACCTGGACAGCCATCCGCCAGCATCTGTTACTGCCGAAGACGGTCTCTTCATCCCGGCAATGGATCGCCCATAGCCGTCATTCCATTTGTTGACATGTCCGCTAGTCCTTTATCCGCGGCCTGTGCCCACGGAATCACCGACGAACTTATCCATATACTGATGCGCACCGAGGGCTGCCGGGTCATCGCCGCGAGCTCGATGATGCAGCTGGGTTCGCTGGCCAATGACATCCCCGCTCTGGCGGATAAGCTGGGCGTTCAATTCGTCTTCGAGGGAACGGTAAGGGAGGAGGGTAACCGTGTCCGGGTTACGGCAAGGGTGGTGAACGCGGATGGGTTCCAACTATGGTCACAAAGATTCGAAGCCGAATCGGACGCGAACAGCTTATTCCGCATTGAAGAACAGATCGCGTCTGCGCTGGTAAGCCGGGTTGCACCCCGGCAGTCAGTGGTGCGAAAACTTCAAGCCTCGGCCGCTCCGTCTTTGCTCAAGCTTTATCCCGCCATTCTCGCCGCCGAAGAACTGCTGGAGGAGGGTAATGCTGCGGACTTGCCGGCGGCACTTGCTCGATTTCAAGCAGTGGCCCAGGCCGCGCCAGAGTATGCCCGGGCCCACTGCGGCGTTGCCCAATCCTACATAGGCATGGCTCAGCGGGGTGCTCCAGATTCAGCCCAGCTTGTTGCCCAGGCCAGGAAGGCCTCGCTGCGTGCCCTGGAGCTCGATCCGGAGATGATCGAAGCTCATTCGGCCATCGCTTGCGCTTTGGCAATGGAGTGGAACTGGAAGGAGGCCGAAGCCAACTTCAGGCGAGGCTTGGCGCTGGGATCGCACCATGGGACCTATCGTCAATTTGCCGCTTTCCTGACTGCCCTGGGGCGGTTTGATGAAGCCTGGACCTATCTCCAGATTGCGCAGCAGATCGATCCATTTTCCTATCGTCAGAAGGCCTCCTACGCCAGATTCTTCTTCTGGAGCCGCCGCTACAAGGAAGCTACAGAGCATTTCTCCAAGCCCCTGATGTACGGTCCCCTTCCCCCGGAAGTGCTCGTATATCAGGCCCTGGTCCAGCTGCAGCTTGGCCACGCCGAGGAAGCGAAAAAGATAGCGCAGACCATGCAGCGCAGTGGCGGGGAATCCCAATTTCAGAGAGCCATCGCTGAGATCTACGCTCTGTGCGGAGACAAAGCCCAGGCCGCGAGGATGGTGGACGAATCTGGACTCCTTGATCCCGCCCACCCTACCAGCAAATTTCGCAAGGCATCGCTTGCGCTCGCCCTGGGGGATGCAAACAAAGCGATTTCCCTGCTGAACGAATCATGGGAGCAGAAAGAGGCTGAACTGCCATGGCTGGCTGTCGACGCCCGATTTGACCCTATTCGCGAACGGCCCCGGGTGGACAAGATCATGAGGAGTGTCCGGCTGGGCGCCGTTTCTAAGACGCAAACCAACAAGGCAGGCTAATCTCTCGCCTTCTCAGTCGGCAACCTCCGCCGGTACCTCGAAATTGACCAGATCGGCGCGAAAGCCGTGCGTTCTCCACGCTCCCAGAATTGTCCCGGCTGCCATCCAGATCACACCGGCGATAATGGCCGGCCGGCTCAGGTTGATCCACAGCAAAAAGCAAATCAAGCCGCCCAATAAGGGCGGAAGGAGGTTCCCGATTTTCCTGGGGGTGTCGCGCACATAATAGTGCATCAAGCAGGCCGCATTCACGCCCATGAACGCGATCAGAGCGCCGAAGTTCAGCATTTCGGCGCCCAGGGAATAAGACATACAAAAGGCACCGACGAGGGCCACCAGCCCGACAAAAATCACATTGTTTCGAGGAATGCGATGCTTGGGGTCGACCTTGCCGAAGAATGACCGGGGCAGCGCGTCACTTCGTCCCATGGCGAAGAGCAATCGGGCAGCTCCTAACTGCGACGCCATTCCGGAGCCCGCGCTCGCCACCATGAGGGTAAGATTCATCACCAGGAAGAACCATGGTCCTGTGGCGCGACCGGCTACAAAGACGAAAGCCGTATCCAGATCCGGAAACGGTAGCCCGTGCGGCCAGATCAACTGCCCAAGATAAACCTGAAGAGCGGATAGAACTCCAATAATGATGCAGGTCAGAACAGTGCCCAGCAGGATATTTCGTTTGGGATTTTCGACTTCCTCCGACAAGGTCGAAATACCATCGAAGCCGATGTAGGTTAAGACGGCAAGCGATGTTCCGCCAAGAATCGAATTGAAACTAAACGCATGAGGATCGTAGAAAGGGAGAGTGAAGAAGCTCAACCCGTTATGTGGATTGCGCAGAATGTAGCGAATCGCAGCGACAAAGAAGATCGCGATCACCACCCCCATCCCGATGGCCAGGTCGCGATTAATACGGGCTGAAGTCTTTATCCCCCGCAAGTTCAGAATAGTAAACAGCAGAAAGAATGCGATAACCCAGATCCAATAAGGGACTCCGGGCAGAAAGTTCATAGCGCCTTTGCTGCACCAGATGATGCAGATCAAAGGATTGAGCATGTAGTCCATCGTCATACTCCATCCAGTGATGAAGCCCAACGAAGGGTTAATTTCCTTCCCGACATAAGTGAACGCCGAACCAGCACTGGGATAGACCTGCGCCATTCTTCCGTAGCTGATCGCTGTAAGCAGCATGGCGATCATCGCCAGTAGAACGGTCGTGACCACCTGGCCGTGGGAACGAAGCATGAGAATGCCAAAAATCGGCATCGGGGCGACAGGTTGAATCACGATGATTCCGTAGAGAACGAGGTGTCGCAAACGGAGGCTGCGTTTGAGTGTTATGGCGATACCCGTCTTACCACCCGTGCTTGCCATTGCTGTGGATTCTAAATGCGTGCAAAGTCACCGTAGACAAAACTCGCGCAGGGGCCTGCACAAATGTTGGCGCAATTGACACCGAGCCCCCCGAGGCATAGCGTTACACCCGATACCCAGCAAACTTTCCGTCGCACGCGCGACGGTTCCTTTTGCATTTCCGCCAAACGAAAGGAGTGTGGCATGTTCACCCGAATAGTCGAGATCATCGCCAAAAATGGAAAAACGCACGAACTGGCCAATGCAATCCATGAGAAGGTCCTGCCGATTCTCAAGAAACAACCCGGTTTTGTAGGGGAGAGTGTTCTCCTCTCCGAAACCGAACCAGATCGGATCCTGGTAATAGGCTTTTGGAACAAGCAAGAGGATGCGGAACTCTATCACAATAAGGAGTACAGAGCGATCCGTGAAATGGTACAGCCCTTGCTTGAGGTCGAGCCGGTCATTCGTACCTTCAACGTGCACAGTACGACCGCGCACAAGATCGCCGCGAGCACAGCCGCCTGACATATTGGGTGACCAATACACCCTCTTGAATCAACTTGTACAGATAAAGGCTAGCCCACATCAGCATGCGACTCTAAGCTGGAAAGGCGTGCGCGAGCGCGCCCTTTCTGCCTGCTAAGCGCGAGTTATGATGCCTTAACGGCGGCGCAGATATTCAGATAACCGATCTCGGAGATTACATAAACCATGAACTCGCTCCGTACCTCGGGCTCACGAAAGCGGATCCCCGGACAAGGTATCCAAGGCAGGGTGCCTGATTGCCGAGATCTTAGCTGTGGAGCGAGCGCGCTGGACTGCCGGCAACTGTCGCACCGGGAGAAACGTCTCGCGTCACCACGCTACCAGCGCCGATCACCGCATCATCCCCAACAATGATTCCAGGTAGCAGGATCGCGCCTCCACCAATCCAGACATTTCTGCCAATCGTGACGGACTTACCGCACTCCAGCCCAGCTAGCCGTTTCTTGGGCTCGCGCGGATGGTCAGCAGCGTAGATCTGCACGGCTGGGCCAATTTGCGTGCCATCCCCTATGCGAATGGCCATCACGTCAAGCAAAACGCAGTTGAAGTTGAGAAATACGCCGCGGCCCAGCTGGACGTTGTACCCGTAGTCACAGAAAAAGGGTGAGCGGACGACGGTCTCCTCTCCAATCGCGCCAAGAAGGCTTCGGAGCAGCGCGATACGCTCCTTTGGATCATTGCTTCCATTCAGTAGAGCGAGTTGCGATTCGGCACGCTGCCGCTCTACAACAAGCTCGCGATCCGTAGCGTTGTAGAGTTCACCGCGAAGCATTTTCTGCTTTTCGCTCAGCCCGTCAACTTTCATAACTCCTAGCATGCCCGGAGAGGGCCTATGTAGCAAAGGCAGAAATTGAGAATTATTTTGCGAGTCCTCGGAATAAAAGCCGGCAAAGCCAGTTTTCTGCAGCAGAGGTAGTCACGATGAAGCAGGAGATTGATATGAAACGCAAGAATATGGCCGAGATGGCCCAGGAGACTGAGCCGAAGGTACTTGCCGGCGATGGCATCGACCGGCGCAACTTCTTGCAATGCATGGCATGGGCGGGTACGGGGCTTGTCTGGTCGTTCGTGGCCGGCGTGCCCACTTCGAAGCTGCTGGCCGACACGACAAATTCGGGAAAGAAGAAGATCGTTGAGGACTTTTCTTTCGTGCAGATCAGCGACAGCCATATTGGCTTCAATAAGGCAGCCAACCAGAATGTAACCGGCACGCTGAAGATCGCTATCGACAAAATCAACGCGGGACGCGCGGGAATGAAGCAGCCGGAGTTCATGATTCATACCGGCGACATCACCCAGAGCTCAAAGCCAGCCGAGTTCGATACAGCCGTCCAGGTCATCAAGGGCGCAAAGGCGGGACAGGTGTTTTATGTTCCCGGAGAGCATGATTTTTCCCTCGACGATGGCGAACAGTACAAGCAGCGCTTTGGCAAAGGGACGCTGGGCAATGGCTGGTACAGCCACGACTACAAGGGGGTTCACTTTGTGGGCCTGAACAATTGCGTGCAGGTGGACGCAATGGGCAACCTGGGTGCTGATCAGCTGGCGTGGCTGAAGGCTGACTTGGGTGCACTCAGTGCTTCGACGCCAGTTGTGCTGTTCGCGCACATTCCGCTTTGGATGGTCTATGAGAAGTGGGGCTGGGGCACGCAGGATGGGGCGACCGCACTGAGCTATCTCAAGCGTTTTGGGTCGGTCACGGTCTTGAACGGCCACATTCATCAGGTAGTACAGAAGGTTGAGGGCAACGTCAGCTTTCATACGGCGATGTCGACCGCATTCCCGCAACCTGCACCAGGAGCTGCGCCGGGGCCGGGCCCCATGGCGGTTCCCGCCGGCAAGCTGGAGAGCGTGCTGGGGGTGACCGACGTCAAGGTCGTTCGCGGGCACAATCACCTTGCGGTGGTCGACTCTGCACTGGCGGAGACGGTGTGAAGCGCGCTTGGGTCGTGGCGGTGCTGGCCGCAGCCTCGGTGACGGGGTTGGGGTATGTGCATCCGTTTGGCAATCCGCGTGTCGAGGCCGCAAGAGGGATCGGCACGCTGCTCCAGGGCGCCCACCTGCCCCCGGATGCAAAGGCGGTGCTGGTGACCAAATGCGCGGATTGCCACTCCAGCGAGACACGGTGGCCTGTCTACGCCCGCGTTGCTCCGGGATCCTGGCTGATAGAACGAGACATTGTCGAGGCGCGCAAGCATATGGACCTCTCCCGTTGGGCGCTGCTGTCGATGGAGGAGCAGCAAGTGCTGCTGGCCAAGATTAGCCATGAGGCAAAGAATGGGGAAATGCCGCCCCTGCAATACGTGGCACTCCACTGGGGAGCGAGGCTTTCACAGGCAGATGTGCACACGCTTGAGATGTTGGGTAAGAATGCGGGCACCAGTGAGGCAGCGTTGGCTGGGACTGGCGATGCTGCGCGGGGCAAACTGGTATTTGACAAACGTTGCACGGGTTGCCACTCCATGGAAATCAACGGGGAGGGGCCGAAGCTGTCCGGAGTGTATGGAAGAAAGGCTGGGAGCGTCCCGCGTTTTGACTACTCCCAGGGATTGAAGAACTCAGGGCTGACCTGGAACGATGCGACCCTGGAGAAATGGTTAAGCGGCCCGGATTTGGTAGTACCAGATGCCAAGATGGATTTTTATGTTCCCAAGGCCGCGGAGCGGCGGATCTCATCGCCTATTTCAAGCGATGAACGACGGAACAGGCTGCGGAGTGCGCCGCATCGAGCAGGGATTATCCCTCAGCGGCTGAGAGCCGAATTCGCAGTTACGGGATCGGTATAGCGGTGCCGCCGTCGTTTCGAGAGCCGATCTCCGGCAAATATCCCCGTGTGCTCGGCCTACTCCACCGAATGGATAGAGGCATTTCGCACCTGCCTCTGTTCCGGACGATCGGAGATCATATGCTCCTTTACTTTGAGCCAGTGGAGGGTGATGTTCTCGAGCCGGCAAGCGGCCTCTCACCATTTTTTTCCGCACTGTGGAAATAATCTTGGCGTAAACCAGTTTGCAAAAACACGGGACTCCTCCCCTCAGACCATGTATCCGTCACGGTTTGAGAATGTGCGGTCAACCGATCAGCCAGCTTACGTCTCGCACGCGCGTAGGCGATTCGCGTCTCTTGGAGGAACTCTTATGCTCATGCCCCCTCGGAGGAAGGTTCTCCTCTGTTCTTGCCTGTTCGCAGCCTTAATCGCGTTGGGTACCGGACTCGTTGGAACCGCAGCCGAACTCAGCGACAGAAGCACCGGCCGGGTTTAACACGCCCAGCTTTAACAGTGCTGCAAGCATCAACAATGGGCTTGTTGAACCACCCGGTAACACCTTTGCCCGGGATCAGCAGGTCTATGAGGAAAACGAAACCGTCGCGGGCGGCCTTGGACCTGTGTACAACGCAACTTCCTGCGTCAATTGCCATCAGAATCCGAATAGTGGGGCAGCCAGCCAGATCACAGAACTCCGGGTAGGGCACAACGACGCAAATGGCAATTTCGTAAACCCGACCATCTTTATTAACGACGGAAAAAGACACAATTACCGGCCGGTCCATCGTCGATGATCGTGCGATCGGTCCGCAAGCCCAGGAGCACATACCCGCAACGGAAAATATCCGCACGTTACGCGCTGCTCTCAATACCCTGGGGGATGGATTTGTAGAAGCCATTGACGACAACACTCTGATCGCAATCGCCGCCGAACAATCGCAGTTGACCTGGGGGTAGAGTCCATGGGGAAGTTGTGGAGGCTCCGATTTTTGAGGCTCCTGGACAGACCCGCGTCGGACGCTTTGGCTGGAAGGACCAGCACAGCAGTTTGCTCTCCTTTATTGCCGACGCCTATCTCAATGAGATGGGAATCACTAACCGGCTGCGCCCTACGGAGGTTACTCAAGTTCTTAACACCACGACGGGCATTAACGATCAACCGGATGAATTGAGTACTACCGCTTCGATCGGTCTCGGCAGGTCGGGAACCAGATCAGAGGGTGAGACGGGAAGCTTCGTGTGACAATTTGCCGACATTGGAGAGAAGGTCCAGGTCGCTTGACAAGTTTTACACTGCCAGCGTTGCGAACCTCGGCGCGTTTTGCCGAATTTCCCGCGAAAGTTATCCCTTCCCACCTTCCCATAATCTGGACACTGGCTGTTTTCGCAAAAGCTTGGTACTTGAGCCTGCTCTGCCTGATCTATGTCTCCGCTCTCGTCTTTCTCAATTGAAGGAAAGTTTTGAGCCGAAAAAGGCATTTGTCCTGTAATCAAATGGTAGGCAAGGCAAGCCAGCGCATATTGATCGCTTTTTTCAGTGGTGGAACCCACAAATTGCTCTGGGGCTAGATAGTTTAAGATTTGCAGATCAGATTTGTGGGAAAGTTTCGTTAGATCGATGAAGCTAGCAAGCCCAAAGTCCGACAAGAGAACCTCGTCATTATCATTGAAGAAAATTGTTTCTGGTTTGAGATAGCCATGAAGGATATGCTGCTCATGAGCATAGCAGAGCACTTGTCCCACCTGGAAGACAATCGTCAGTGCTTCTTGTAAAAACTCATGTGTTGTGGAGAGAGATAATCGAGCCGATGGCGCAAGGAGTCGCTGACTAGATACTCCCTGACCACATAGGGCTGCCCTTGCTCTACCCCAACATCCAGGATTGGCAACGATAGATCAGTGCGCTCAACAGTTTGATCTTTTCGACCTTTTGGAAGAAAGTTCTCTGTCGGCTGGTCAAAAAGAGCAATAGGCAATATCAAATGTTTCAAGCGCCACTTTCTGTGAGACATCCTGGACACGATAAGCTAGATAGACAGATCCCAGAAGGTTTGCTAGCTACTTGCTTCGTAAGACAGTACTGATTAAAATACGACTGCATACTTGGGCCCTACCTACCTACCTACATACTATCGTTCTATCGACCATAATCGATCTATCAACTCTGATTACTCTCTTGATCCATGAACTTTTGTTGCTCAGCAAGGAAAGACAGTAACATTGATCAGTATACCATACACTGTCACTAAGGCTGAGAGAGCCCCGCATTCCCTCATGTCAATGATAGGCTTTCCATTTGGCGCATGATCTTTCGAAAAGTCCTGATAATTTGAGTTCATTTTTGTGTGATTTTCTGAGAGCTAACCACCACTTAATGTGGTTGTGTGCGTCGCGTGACGCGGTTTTCGTATCCCCAACGCAGTTGGGAAGAATTTGGAAGGATATTCTTGGATCATCACACTTACCTAAAGCCGAAAGGCAGAGGGGACCATAGCATGTGGGAAAAGCGTTAGTGTTCTGAAGATGTTTAAGAGCAGGTGATGCAAGATCCGCACAGTATGGTCAAGGCTGAGAGCTTGAAGCCCAATTCCCAGTCGGAGCAACACTACTCCCGTCGATACAACATCTAGAACTCGACGTCTTCCTGTACAGAGGATTTTACAGCTGTCCTGTGTACCTTCCACGGGAAACACGAATGGCAATGAGCCATTTCAAGGGAA
>CAWGDP010000006.1:0-205004 GCA_963821315.1 uncultured Acidobacteriaceae bacterium
ATGACGCTGCCGCCGGGATGGGTGCAGGCTCCGCAGAGATAGAGGCCGGGCATGGGCGTGCGCGCGGAGAGGCGGTTGGCACCACATATACGGCGGCAGGCACTCGCCCTGGAAGATGTGGCCGCCGGTGAGGCCGACCTTCTGCTCGATGTCCGGAGGCCCCAGGACCTGCGCGTCGATGACGGCGCGGTCGATGTTGGAGCAGAAGCGGCCGAGGGAATTGAGGGCGAGGTTGCGGACTTCGTCGCGGCGTTCGTCCCAGGTGCCATGGGCAAAGGTGTAAGGCACATACTGCGCAAAGACGCTCATGGTGTGCTGCCCTGCGGGCACGACGGAGGGTCGTGCACGCTCTGGAAGTAGAGCTCGCACCAGAGGTGCTTCGGGCAACTCGCCACGGCGCGCGGCGGCAAAGCCGGCCTTCCACTCGTCTTTGGTCAAGCGGGGCGTTGATCTGGCCGTAGTGGTGCGGCTTGTTCGGCCGGGCCGGGCGCAGTGAAGTTGGGCAGTTCGCGCAGGTGGACGTTGAGCTTGACGGTGCAGCCTTCGATGGGGAGCTGCTCGACTGTTTGCGCGCCAGGCTGGATCGGCCGCCGCGCCGAGCAGGCGGAGGGTCGGCGCGGGTCGGCGTTGGAGACACGATGGTGCGCGCGGCGATGCGCTCGCCGCTCTTCGAGCAGGACGCCTTCGCCGGGCAGTAATCTCCGCGACCGGCAACGCCGGAGACGACCGTCGCGCCGGCCTCGCGCGCCGCGTCGCAGAAGTAGAACGAGACCATGCCCATGCCGCCGCGCACATAGCCCCACATGCCCGGCATTCCGCCCAGCCGGCCCGAGGCGTGGTGGAAGCGGATGGAGGCGGTGCCGGGATCGAAGGGGCTGGCGTTGGTGCCGATGACGCCCTGGCCGAGATAGGCGATCTGCAGCCGTTCGTCGTGAGGTAGTGCTCGACAAACTCGGCCATCGACCAATCGAAGAGCACGGTGCGCGCTTCCGCGTCGTTGCCCAGGCGGGCTCGATCTGCTCGCGGGTGGGCGGCGTCGCCAATCCAAATGTCGCCGGTCACCGGCGGGCCGCAGCGCATCGCGCAGGCGGCGGATGACGTCGTTCATGGCTTGCCAGCCCTCGACATCGCGGGGAGCAAGCGCGCGGACCTCGGCTGCGCAGCGCGTCGTCGTCATCCCAAAGCTGGACGCTGGATCCATCGAGGAAGGGAACGAAGAGGCCGTTGACCGCGGGAGTCCATTGGTAGCCGCGCCGGGCAAGTCGAGCTCTTCGACGACCAGCGGATGCAACAGGCCGGCGAGGTAGGCGCAGGGCGACATGCGCACGCCGGGAAAGGGCTCTTCGATGGTGCAGGCGCCGCCGACGCGGGCGCGGCTTTCGATCACCAGGACACGCTGGCCGGCGCGCGCCAGGTAGGCCGCGCAGGCCAGGCCGTTGTGGCCCGCGCCGACGACGATGGCGTCCCAGCGGCGGGAGGCCAGTTGCGGATGGGCACGGGAAGGCCGATTTCGCCGAGGACCGCGGCTGTGGGTGATGCTGTGTTGGGTTGTGCCAAGACTAAGATCCCTCATGACTCGCGGTCACAAATCGCGAACTGAACTGATAGATGGGCGAACGGTAACACTCCGGCGGTCGCCGGCGCAATGATGCATTGTAGATGGTCAAACCCGGCCGCGAAGCCGGTTAAGCACACGGCGATTGCGTTTCGAGGGTTTTCCTGCGGACAGGGTTTCGAATCGCGGCATGGCTTTACGCTCTTCCGCAACCTGCTGGCGCAGTGCGCGGCTGGCCTCTGTTTCCCGGTAGAGCGTCTGCGCAACCGCTGCCGGGCCGCGCATTTCGCTGAGCAGCAGCACCTCTACTTGAAAGTCTCCGCCTTCGGTTTTGACTTGCAAGAGGTCGCCCACGCGCACCGGGCGCGCGCTTTTGGCCGGCTGGCCGTTGGAGGTTACCCGGCCCAGTTCACATGCCTTTGCCGCCAGCGCGCGGGTCTTGAAGAATCTGGCCGCCCAAAGCCACTTGTCCATGCGTACATCGGTCATGATTCCATTGTCGTCTATACTGGCATTGTCCTGAATGTGAAGGGGTTGCCCGTGGATCACCAGGAAAAATCCGACCGAGTCACCAAAGCCTTAGACAACTTTCGCATCGAGCTACCCTCCTGGGGCTTTGCCAATACCGGGACGCGCTTCGGCAAGTTCCTGCAGATGGGGGCGGCGAATTCCATTGAAGAGAAGTTCGCCGACGCGGCCGAGATCCATCAGCTAACGGGTATCACCCCGACCTTGGGATTGCATGTCGAATGGGATCTCCCGGAGGGAGTTGAGAGTGTGCCGCAGATTCGGGCGCTGGAAAAGAAATACCGGATTTGCGCTGGTTCCATTAACCCCAATCTTTTTCAGGCACAGGAATACAAGTATGGGTCGATCTGTAACCCCGATCCCGAAGTGCGGCAAAAGGCCCTTACGCACCTTCTGGACTGTGTGGAGATTGCCCGGCAGCTAGGTTCGCAGGATATTTCCCCGTGGGTTTCCGACGGTTCGAATTATCCCGGAACGCAGAGTATGCGGCAGCGCATTGGCTGGATGGAAGAGATCTTCAGCCAGGTGCATGCGGCCTTGCAGCCCGATCAGCGGCTGCTGATCGAGTACAAGCCGTTCGAGCCCGCTTTCTATCACACCGATATTGCCGATTGGGGCATGGCGCTGGAACTGGCGCGACTGGCAGGACCGCAGGCGAAAGTGTTGGTCGACACCGGGCATCATTACCAGGCGCAGAATATCGAGCAGATTGTGGCCTGGTTGTTGCATCTGGAGATGCTGGGTGGCTTCCACTTGAATGACCGCAGGTACGCCGATGACGACCTGACCCTGGGGTCCATCGATCCTTACCAGGTCTTCCGCATCTTCCACGAGATTTTGAGTTACTCCGCGGAACTCGGCAATCGAACCCAGATCGCCTTCATGATCGATCAGAGCCACAATCTGAAAGGCAAGGTCGAGGCTATGGTGCAAACCGTGGTCCAGGCCGAGGAGCTGTACGCCAAGGCCGCCCTGGTGGATCTGGAGCAACTGGATACTCTACAGAAACAATGCAGGCTGGTGGAGGCGGAGGAGTTGTTCCGCTCCGCCTTCTGGGAGGATGTGCGCCCGTTGGTGCGCGCATGGCGCCTCGGGCAGAGCTTACCGGAAGATCCCCTGCGCGCTTTGAATGAGAGCGGTTACGTGGCGCGAATCTCCCGGGAGCGGGCGGCTCGAAACGCGAGCATTTCTACTACTTACGCTTAACCCTTAAAACACCCGTTGTTCGCGGTTGGTCCAAAGCTTTGACGGTGTGAGGGCGTGAGGTGCGGAATGGAATGCCGCCCAGGACTAATCGTCCTGGGACATTTTCAGCCGTCCCTTCGGGACTGATCGCGGTGTTCAGGTTTACCCAGGACTGCGTCCTGGGCTACTCTCAGCCGTCCCTTCGGGACTGTGTCATTTGCAAGGCCACCCAGGACTAATCGTCCTGGGCTGTTTTCAGCCACTCTTGTCCAAATTAGCTTTTTGCGGTGCTTCTAGCCATCCATCAGCGACAACATTGCATGGAAGCGTGAACCCCCACTTTGTCATCCCGACTGAAGCGCAGCGTGGGGGAGGGACCTGCAGTTCACTTTCGGGGCGTAACGGAATGCGCCATGAGCGAGTCGCCTCGGGGTCCCGTTTTTCCATCAAGCCAAACTGCAGGTCCCTCCCCTACGCTGCGCTCCAGTCGGGATGACAAATTAAGGGCGGTGGCTCACCTTGGCTTGGGTGAAGGGGGATGGACAGAACCGGCACAACAGCAACTAACCCGTGTTGTGTTTGCCCTCGTTCTATTCAACGCATTCGACAGCTCTGGCTCTCAGCCGTCCCTTCGGGACTTTGATTGGTATTCCGGGTTTATGCCTGCTCAGGTGCGGCTACTACTTCGTAGGGGCGCATCATTTCGTTGTCCTCGTGCTCCAGGATGTGGCAGTGCCATACGTAGCGGCCGGTGAAGCCTTCGAAGGGGATGATGATGCGCGTGATCACACCGGGGTCGGCGCGCACAGTGTCCTTCCAGCCACTCTCCGTGGGCGCAGGGGGAATCGCGGGGCCGGTGAAACGCACCGTTCCCTTGTCCTGAAACTCGAAGGTGTCGAATGGCCGGCGGTCGAGTATCTGAAAGCGGACCAGGTGCAGGTGGATGGGGTGCGCATCCTCAGTCAGATTGACCAGTTCCCAGATTTCTGTCGTGTTGAGCACCGGCTTCTCGGTCACCGGCATGTGCCACGGAGTGTTGTTCAGCAACATGCCCATCGATTGCTGAACCATGTCCATGCGCTCATCAAGAGTGAGACGGCGCGTTTTCACGGCTTGGCTTTCGGGAATCTTGGCATAGGAACGCAGCTGCGGCGGAAGAACAGAAGCGTCCGGCGCAGGCTTGGCTGCGACGCGGAATTGCATGATGTCGAACGCGTCGCTGCGCAACAGAATCTTTTCTCCCGCATGAGCGCTGAAGTCGAAGACGAAATCGATCCTCTCCGCAGGAGCCATCACCACCCTCTGGGCGGCGATGGGCGCGGGCAAAAATCCTTGCTCCGTGCCGATCTGCTGGAAGGTAAGTAGTTTGCCCAGGGAAAAGCGGTAGAAGCGGCCATTCGAACCGTTCATCAGGCGGAAGCGATACTTGCGCGGTTCGACATCCAGATAAGGAAAGAGCTTGCCATTCACCAGGATGGCGTTGCCGAAGACTTCGGGAACCCAGGGCGTCTCCGGCTTGGGCGAGACGGGATATTCCAGCTGACCGTCGGGCAGAAGAAAGCGATCGTAGACCAGCAGCGGAATCTCGTATTTTCCCTGGGGAAGCTTCAGCGCGTCTTCGGCTTCATCACGGATGAAATACATGCCCTGCAGCCCGGCGTAGATATTCAAGCGATTGATGCCCATGGTGTGGTCGTGGTAAAAGAGCATCGCCGCATCCTGCCGGTTGGGATAGTGGAAGGTAGCGGACTTGCCGGGGACGCACCAGTGCTCGGGATAGCCATCGCTGTCGGGCGGCGTCTTGCCTCCATGGAGGTGAATGACACTGCGCACCTGGGGCAGATTGGCTTCGGCGCCGTGCAGGGTGTGATCGATGGGAAGAAAGTGGCGCTGCGGCAGCTGGTTGACCCATTCCACGATCAGGCCCTGGTTGCTGCGGGTTTCAAACGTCGGTCCGGGCGAGCTCGAGCCAAAGCCCCACATGCGCGTGGCGGGCAAGTCCCGGTGGACTTTCGATTCGATCGCCCGCATGGTCATGCGGTAGTAGGGAAGCTGCAGCGAAGGATTTTCCGGGCTGGGGCGAGTGCCGCTGGGCTGCGCGATCTCGGGAATAGGCAGCGGATCGACGTATGGAGTCAGCTGGTCAGGATCGAGAGTTGGTTGCTGCGGCGAAGTGGGCAACTTGCTGACGGATATCCCGGCGGCCAATATTCCGGTTCGCTCCAGGAACCTGCGACGCGTAATCAAATCAAAGCCTCAAGGGAAAACATAAATGAAGCAGGGCATCGGGAGAAAACTCCCTTTGCCCTGCCGGTGTTGCGGTTTGGTGCGTGCGGTTAGTTCGTGGGTTGGCCGGTCGAGGTGTTCAGGATCAAAGGAGTGTTGTCGGGGTTCTTGAAATCAAACATAGAGTTCAGGCGCCCGGCAAGATTATCAAAGGAGCCCGTGATCCGTTGACCACCTAGCCAGTTGTCCTCGATAAAGCGCAGAATCGAGCTCTGGTCGGTGACCGTGTGATCGACGTAGTTTTGCTTGGCGTAGGGTGAGATCACCAGGAGAGGGAGACGGGGACCATATCCGCAACGGCCCTGGGCATGTTGGATGGTGACACCGGCAAGAGCGCCAGTTCCAGTTCCGCATTGGCCGGGGGCGGTGAGGGCATCCATGGCGGTGGCGGATTGGTTCACGATCGGACCCATCTGGTGGTCGTACCAGCCGTCAGAATCGTCGTAGGCGATGATCACAGCGGTGCTCGCCCAATCCTTCTGCTTTTGGAGGAAGTTGATGACGGTGGTCACGAAGGTCTGCTCGTCCAGAGGATCGGAGTAGCCGGCGTGACCGTCCTGATAACCAGGAGCCTTCAGGAAGCTGACCGTGGGGAAGTTGCCGGCGTTGATAGCGTCGAAGAAATCGTGCGTGTCGTACTGGTGATTTGCAGGGTCGCCATTGATGCCAACGGTGCTGGGTGAGGTTGGCCGGGTGTGCTTCAGGTTCTGGGTGGAGGTGTAGTACTGGAAGGGCTGATGATGCGGGATGTAATCCGCCTTGTTGGTCATGGTGACCGTGGAAGTGGTGCTGCGGGCGCACCCGGTGGTTCCGTTCGAATTCTTGACCGTCAGGTCAAAGCCGCCCTCGAAGAATCCCCAGCTGATGCCAGCGGCATTGAGCAGGTCACCTATGTTTTGCCCGCTCATCGCAACCTGCGCACCGGTGGTGGTGGAGCAAACGTCCCCGATCGGGTCCGCGTCGCTGACCAGGGTGTATCCGCCGCCGCCGTCTGATACCACGTCCCCGGTGGCGTTCACCTGGTCACTCACGCCGTTGAGCTGGCCGGAGATCAGGTTCAGGGCGCCGTCAGTCGAGGGACCAAAGTTGGTGTCATAGGAGTTATCACTCATGGCAAACCGCTGCGCGTAATTCCACAACGCGGTCACAGTGTTTCCGTCGTAGTAACCCATCACCAGCCCGGTGGTCGGTTGGCCGCTGGGCGGAGGACCAGGTGTCCCAGTGTATTTTGGAAACGAATCCATCAACCCGCCGTTAAACGCCTGCTGTTCCGGAGTGTAGTCGTGATCCTGATCGGCGGTTGCGGCCTGGGTACGATCGAGGCGGAAGGGATTGGTGGCCCCGTCTCCGTTCACGGTGTTCAGGGCATTCGGATTGTTGTAGAGCAATCCGTCGGTATAGCCATTCACCGCGGGCGTTCCGGGCTTAGCGATAAACCGCGGCTGTCCAGCAGGATTGAAAGCCTTTGGATAGGTGCCGAAGTAGTGATCGAAGGAGATGTTTTCCTGAAAGATGACGACGAGATGCTTGATCGGTGTGGTGGTCCCCGATTGCGCCTCTGCGACGATTGGATTTGTAAGCGTCCCGGCAAACATCAACGAGGCTAAGGACGTGGCTACGAGCTTCTGCATCATGACTCCCTTCAAGGCGGCCTTATACGACCGCCTTCCAGCTTTAATGTCGCAGTATTAAAAGCTGGTGATCAGGGAGTAACAGATTGTTAAAATTGGCCTTTTCGCCCCGTCCCGAGCAAGTTATCTAGCAAACGAAAGACGAAGAGGGAGCGCAGAGATGGGTTTCACTATCCTGGTCAGTCGAATCCGGCTCTGCCAGCGTGTAATCCTGGCGCACGGTGGGGAACTCGGGCAGCCACTGAGCCGGTCAAGTTAAAATTAGAAACGCCGTGCCGCTTCCAGGCGGCAAAATATACCGGCATCCGATTTTTAACTGAGCCGGAAACCTTTCAGGCCAGTGAGCTGAAGAAAAGTCAGCCAGGTGAACTTCGGATTGTTGAGCAGGTAGCGGCGCCACAAGCGCTTCGGTTCCTTGACCAGGCGGTAGAGCCACTGCAGTCCTGCCTTCTTCATCCAGCCCGGCGCCTCGGCCAGGTTGCCGCTGAGCAGATCGAAGGCAGCCCCCACGCCAACCATCAGCTTCACCGGCAGGCGGTGGCAATAGGCAGCCATGAACCGTTCCTGTTTAGGGGTGCTCAGACCGCACCACAGGACATCGGCCTCGGATGCTTGCAGCTGCGCGCAAAGGTCGTCTTCTTCGCCGGGGGTAAGGGGACGGAAAGGTGGAGTGTAGGTGCCGACGATCTTAAGCCCGGGGAACCGCCGGGACAGCTCTGCAGCTAATTCCTCTGCTACACCAGGCTTGCCGCCGTAGAGAAAGTGGCGGTAGCCACGGTCCAAAGATCGCTCGCAGAGTCCCAACATGTAGTCCGGGCCGTAGACGCGACTCATGTGTTTGAAGCCATGAACCCGGCCCAGCCAGACCGTGGGCATGCCATCGGGCGTGGTCAGGAAAGAGCGATTCAGAATGTCACGAAAGCGGTCGTCTGATTGGGCTTCCATGATGCCATGCACGCCGGTAACGCACACATAGCCCTGGCCGCCTCGTTGCAGCAGCGACTCGGTTTCATCGAGAGCAATTTCCATATTCAGGGCGGTCACGCCTACGCCAAGAATATTGACCCGCGCCCGCTCGGCGGACTCCGCGATCAGGTCGTTACTTATGAATTGATCCGTAGCTATACGCAAGAGAGAGCCTCGACTTGAGATTCGATCCAATCGTAGGTCTTACGCAGACCATCCTTGAGCTGGGTGGAGGGTTCCCATCCCAGCCGGGCCTGGATCAGCGTGTTATCGCTGTTACGCCCGTTGACGCCGCGGGGAGCGCTGAGGTTGTAGGTCCGGTGAAGCTTGATGCCGGCGAAACTCTCCGCTATATCGACGAGCTGGTTTATTGAAACCAGCTCGCTGCTGCCCAGATTGATGGGCTCGTGAATGTCGCTTTCCATAATCATGCGCGAACCCTTGACGCAGTCGTCGATGTACATAAAGCTGCGCGTCTGATCTCCATCGCCCCAGATCTCGATGGAATGCTTCCCTGAAGCCTTGGCCTCGAGCACCTTTCGGCAAATCGCGGCCGGGGCCTTTTCGCGTCCACCAGTCCAGGTACCATTGGGGCCATAGACGTTGTGAAAACGCGCCACTCTGCATTGCAACCCGAAATCTTCTTCAAAGTGGCGGCACATGCGCTCGCTAAATAATTTTTCCCAGCCATACCCGTCTTCCGCCAGCGCGGGGTAGGCGTCGCTCTCCTTGAGCGCGACCACGTCGGGGTTGGTCTGCTTCTCGGCGTTGTAAACGCAGGCTGACGAAGCGAAGAAGAACCGCTGTACCTGGGAGGCCTTAGCCGCCATCAGAAGATGGGTGTTGATCAAGACGCTCAGCATGCAGAGGGCTTTGTTGTTTTCGATAAAGCCCATGCCGCCCATATCCGCTGCCAGGTTGAAGATGGCGTCGGCACCCTCGACCGCACGATGGCAGGCGTCGAGTTGCTTCAGGTCCGCGGTCACATTTTCCACGCCATGGTGCACCTGGTACCACTCACTGCGTGGCTTGACGTCGACCGACCGGATCACATTGACCCCATCTCGAAGCAGCTGTTTGATGAGGTGGCCGCCAATGAAACCACCGCCGCCGCAAACCACGATCTTCTGTCGAGACAAGTCCATGAAATCTCCCTTGGCATATGACCAGTTGAACCCAAAGTATACTTTGGCGGTACACGGGCGGTGTTCTGCCGCGCAAAAAGATGTAGTTCCGGTAATCCGAATTGATGGTACTTCTGATTCTTTCCGCAATTGGACTTCTACACACAAAGCAAAAATCACTGCAACAAATTCAGGGCACTACTGGGCGCTATCTATTACTTGAAGCGCTCTATTTTGGGGAAACGTTCCTTTTTCACACGGCCCTCTTCACTCGGCCCATCAGGGAACCGCGAGTCCATCGGATTTCTGCAGCAGCTGAATCGCCTGCCGGTAATCGATGCCCGCCGGAACAGGGGAGAAATGGCTGGCTTGCTCGGTGATCTGAACGTTTAAAGATTTGACCATCAATGCCTTGCCTCGCAAGTTGAGTTTCAGGAAAGTCACTTGCCAGTTGCGACCGCCAATATCCGCCTGTTCGATCTGTATGGTACCCCCTTCGTCGAGTTTACCCAAGATCCCCCAGCCAAAATCAACATTCGAGATGAGATGCGCATCCAGGCGCGTGAGGCGTTCCTGGGTTTTATCGATCCACACCTCTCCTGCCATGCCGCGAAAAATACCCGCCTCCACGTCGGGTGGAGTAAAGCGCGGATTGGGAGAAAAGCCTAACCGATAGCATTGCCCCGCGGCGCACGCCACCGTTCCTTCGGAGCGATACAAAAATGCATCGGGCAGAAGGCGCATCAGGCGGTTGACGCGGTCCGCATCTTTTTGCTCCCGTAATTTACGATGCTGCTGCACCTCAGGATGGTTGGCCAAAAGATTCAGCCGGTCCAATTCGTCTTGACTGGCCTGGGCGCTGAGCGGTTGGCCATTGAGCGCGACCAGGCGAGCGACATCGCCATCCCTGGTTTCGATAATGTCCTTGGTGTTGTCGCGCGGTCCATCCTGTTTGCGCAGAAAGTAGCGAAGGGGTGGTTGGTTTTGCTCAGAGTCGATTCGATGTTGGATAGCGCGGCGCACCAGGGCGGTGGGATCCAGGTCCGCGGGCTGTTGGGCGGCTGCGCAGCAAACCCCAGCGGGTAGCAACGCCATTAGAATCAGACCCAGAATGGAAATGCGGGCGCTCATTGGTCATCATCGCTCGTACTGCGCAATTGTCTTGATGGTCGCATCTGTGGCCTGATTGCCGCACCTTGCGGGGTAAGGTAGTGAATACACACATAAGAGCCTCAGTGGAGACATGGGGGAACATGTTGCACCTAAATTTTGCTCAAACCTGTAGGTAGCCGCTGGCCGAGATATACCCCTAAGTCTCGTCGAGGCCGTGGGAATATGGGATTCCGGAAAGGATTTCCAAAGCGGGTAGGAAGCCAGCTTTGTGGCTTTCCCTGCTTTCCACACCCTGTCACCTGCGAGGCGTTCCGGCGATGTAGGTCGCGGTCGCTACCGCGCTGGCCTGGTAGCCAAACGCCCCGGAGAGTGGGCCTGTAGGGTAACTCGCTGGCTGATTCGCTGCTCCCCACATACCCACGGCTTTTACCGTGGTAGTCGTGGTTACCGTAATCGTCTCGCCGGTCGATATGTATTTCGCGGTCCCAGATCCGGGCACGGGCGTGGAGCCGTCAGTCGTGTACCATATGCCGGTGTTGCCTTGGGGACCCACCCCTGACCTGAAGCCTGGGTCGGTGAAGGTTACGACCTGCGAGCCTGTGAAGCTTCCACTGGCGGGAGAGATCGTCGCAGCCGCGCTGGTCTGTACCGACCCATCGAAAAAGTCGCACTGATTCCCGCTCCCACGGGGCGTGTTCGCCGGGTTGCGTTCAGTGTTCCACCACCCAAACGGGCCAGGGACCCCGGGGCGGCAGTTCGCCGGAGTGTTCAATTTTCCCACCCCGAACGAGCTCTGGATGTGGTTGTTGTTGGCCGTCATGGCCCCATCCGTAGAGATCATGAAGGAGTTGGACCATTCACCTTGGATCAGGTTGTTATTTGCCGTTGAGGCATCATGTGCGCTCCAGAACTCGATGCCCAGCCCATTCCAAGGACTAGGCGAACCTGGAGTGTATGCCACGTTATCGATGATGACGTTAGAGTTATCGATTGTGGTGCAGACGTTGGCGCTGGGGTTGCGATTGGGTATGGGTGGGCCGCAGCCCGCCGAGCTTAGACCGAAAGTTCCACTCCCAGGCGCATACGGGTCATGCATGGAGTTGGCAAAATAGGTAATAGAAGTCGTGAGCGGCTGGGTCTGCGTCTCAATAGCAATACGATGCCAGTTGGAGAAATCGTTATATTCGACGCGGCAATGGATGCACTGCCCTGTGCTCTCATACCCCTTGAATCCCTCCTCTTGGTAGTAAACAAAATTATTGCTGAAGACAAAATTGCTCATGTTGGTGTGATAGCCAGTGGCGTTGCAAAAGCCGCCATCCCCGGTGTAACCAGCATAGGTGAGATTGCTCATCAGGTTCGAGCAATCGCCGTTTGCGCCGAAGCGATTCCAGCTCACAGTGTCGTTGGCATCGAACGCCGCAGAAGCGCCGCCGTCGAACAATATCAGGTTCGCTCCGAAGTTTTCCCCGGTGACTGGCCCTTGGTTCCCGTGGAAATAGTTGAACGAAATCGTAAGGTTGCTCACCCCTCCGGCGTTGGTGGCATAGATGGCCAGTCCACCACTCGGCGAGGGACGGTTGGTGTTGACCTCCAGATACTCAAAGCTGCTTGCCGTCGAGCAGGTTCCATACGTGAAGACGGGATAGGCAGTCGCACTGATGACCGCCGTCGGCCCATACAGAAGATGTACATACCCGTCAGGGGAAAAGGGTGACCGGGCCACTACGGGCCCGTGGAGCGAGACCCCGCACGGCACGCTGATGGTTGAGGTGAATCTGTAGCGGCCGGCCGGAAATTGCGCCGTCGAGCCAGAGGTGCAGCTGTTGAGGGCGGTTTGGACCCGCGAGGAGGTCATCCCGGCCGTGATAGGGGTCGAGCAGGCTGCGTGGGCCGCGTGCGAGGCGAGCAACAGTCCGAGGGTGAGAAGGATTCGTCTCATATCTCTATGCACATGTAAACGGACCGCGTAAGCGGTGATAGCCGTCGCCGGCGGCGGGTACCGGCAAGTTATGAGTTCAGCCGAGATTGCAGGATACCAAAAAGAAGCGGCTCTTCCTCAGAGGAAGAGCCGCGGATGACTGCAAGGTGTATTGGCTAGAATGCTGGTCCTACCGCGATACCGGCGGAGGCGGTCTTGTTCAGCCAGATTTGGTATTCATTGTTCTCCGTCTCAGGCGTGATGGGTTGAGGCGCCAGGACGGAGTTGGTGGAATAATCTCCGGGCGAGGCAGGGAAGGATTGGTCCTTGCGATAGCCCGACTGTGAGCAAGAGGAAGTCCAGCACGTCCAGCCGATGAGGTTGTCGTGCATGCTGTTGTTGTACAGGTTAGAGTTGGCGCTGTTGACCATCGCCGTTCGCCATGCCTACATGTTGCGCCGCGATCCTGGTTCCATCGGCCAGCATGCCGCTGGAGATGACACGATTGTTAGCGGCGATGTTGTCGTGTCCGGCGGTGAACGCGATGCCATAGTTCACTGTGCCGACCACCTGGTTGTCGTGGATGCTGTTGAAGGCGGGTGCTTGCTGCGCGCTGTCGTCGGGGCTGCCTTCCGTCTTGATTCCGCCGCCATTGTAATTAGCCTGTGCAGCAGTATAGGGATAGGCACCCTGAATGTAGGTGTCGTGGATTTCGAGTGGTTGGTTGGGGGTTCCACTCGAGCTCTTGACGGCGATGTTATCGGCGACCAGGCTGCGGCCGGGATAGTTGATCACTTCGTTCCAGCCCACGTCGATGCCGGGCACTGCTTGCACTTTATCCAATTCGATAAAGCGCGACACGCTTTGGTTGGAGCCAATTCCCGGCAGGTAACCGCCGTTGCCATCGCTGAGCAGGCCATTCAGGTTGCGCGCCCGGTTGGCACGGATCACGATGGTTTGTTGTCCGTCGCGATTGCCGGAGTAGCCGTGCACCAGTACGCCACCGCCCGCATTCTCAACGTAGTTGTTTTCTACGTCGAGCCGCGCCGGGGAGGAGGCATCGAGGAAGACGCCGTTGGCCTGCCCCTTCACCGCCGGGTTCACTGCCAAACCGACACTGTTGCGGACGGTCAAGTCAGCGCCCGCAACGCTGGTCTTGATCAAACCCGCAACACTGCTGATGTGCGCATTCTCGATGACCACGGGAGCGGTTGTAGCCACCGTGACTGCGGGTGTTTTGCTATCGGTGCTCTGCCAGTTTCCAGAGTAGGTGCCGGCCTCGGTGATGACGATCGGACCGCTCCAGTCCAGCTGGCCGATGGTGCTGACTGCCGGCACTGAGGCCTGTTGTCCCTGGTAGCTGCCAGTGATGGTTGCCTTGCCGGTGGCCAGCCCTGAAAGCAACCCGGAGGAGGAGGCGGTGATGGTTCGGGTGTCGGAAGACGTCCAGGCAAAGTTTGTGGTGACGTCCCTGGTCGAACCATCGCTGAAGGTGGCGATGGCCTTCAACTGGGTTGTGCTGCCAATGGCGACGGTGGCTTGCGCAGGAACAACGGCTATGGAAGCCAACTCTGCTCCCGCTGCGGCGCCACTGCCGGCTGCTTCTGTAGCTGCGACAGTATCCGTCCCGCTCACGGCAGAGCGGGCGTTCCCGCTCGGCTGCTTGACCACCGAGGCGGCGGCGGCGGTATAGGTGGCAGTGACCACGGCGCTGGGCCCATACCCAAACGCCCCTGAAAGCGGGCCTGTGGGATAGTTTGCCGGCTGGTTCGCCGCTCCCCACATCCCCACCGCTTTCACCGTGGTCGTCGTGGTTAGCGTAATCGTCCCGCCGGTCGATATGTATTGCGCTGTGCCAGATCCGGGGACTGGAGTGCTGCCGTCGGTGGTATACCAGATGCCGGTGTTGCCTTGGGGACCCACCCCGGACGTGAAGCCTGGGTCGGTGAAGGTTACGACCTCGGAACCGCTGAAGCTTCCGCTAGCCGGCGAGATAGCTGGGGTGGCGCTGGTTTGCACTGAGCCATCAACAAAATCACACTGGTTGCCGGTTCCGGCTGGAGCGTTGGCTGGGCTGCGTTCCTGGTTCCACCAACCATACGAGCCCGGAGTGTAAGGATTACAGTTAGCGGGAGTATTACTTCCTCCCCACCCAAAAGAACTCTGGATGTGGTTGTTACTTGCGGTCATCGCCCCATCAGTTCCGACCATGAAGGAGTTAACCCACTGACCCTGAATCAGATTGTTACTCCCCACCGAGGACGAGTCCATGCTCCAGAACTCGATGCCCAAACCAACCCAACTACTAGGCGAACCTGAGGCGACGGGCACGTTATCGATGACGACATTAGAGAGATCGTTTGAGGTGCTGGTATTGAGTGATGGTTTATTGTTTCCCGGCGTATTCTGATAGCCGTTATTCGAGCTTATCCCGAACGTCCCGTTTCCCGGCAGGTACGGGTCGTGGATGGAGTTGTACTGGAAGGTGATAACGGTGCCCGTTGCTGCTCCCCCTCCTACTCCCTGCTCCTGGGTCTCAATGGCGATGCGATGAAAGTTGGAGATGTCATTCGCCTGAATCAGGCAATTGACGCAGTTGTAATCGATCGACCCTTCGTGGCCCTTGATGCCTTCTTCCTGGTAATAAATGAAGTTGTTGCTAACGGTGAAATTGGACATGTTGTTATGCCAGCCAACCGCCGTGCAGTACCCACCATCTCCGGTGAAGCCGCTGTAGGAGAAGTTGTTCATCACGCCCGCGCAGTCACCGCTTGCGCCTAAGCGATTCCAGCTCACAGTGTCATTGGAATCGGCAGGGGTGCCGTTACCGTCAAACAGGATTAACTCACACCCATAGCACTCTCCGCTCCCGTTCCAGTTATTGCCGTGAAAGTAGTTATAAGAAATCGTGAGGTCGTTCACGCCTCCGGAGTTAGAAGCATAGACAACTTGCCCACCGCTGCCAGGTTGATTGGTGTTCACCTCCAGATACTCAAGCGAAGTCGCCTTGGAGCATGCCCCGTAAGAGAAAACGGGAGAAGCTGTCGCGCTGATGATCGCCGTTGGCCCATACAGAAGATGGGGATGTCCGTCAGGAGAAAAGGATGACAGCGGAACGACTGGCCCGCTGAGCGAGACGCCACACGGCACATTGACGGTTGAGGTGAGGCTATAGGAGCCGGGGGCAAAGAGGATCAATGCACAGCTTGGGGCACTCGTGATGGTGCTGCTCAGCGTGCTCGGGCTCATGCTGCTGTTCACGTTGATGGTCGGACCTCCGCACCCGGCCGGAGGTGGATTGGTAGGGGTCGGATTGCCGGCCGCATTCACGACGAGAGTATTCTTGGCCGTGGCTGTTCCGTAGTCAGTGGTGTCGGTGGGTGTAAACGTGGCTGCCAGTTGCAGAGTGCCGGCTGCAGGAACATTGCCTGCGGCAGGGTTATAAGCAAAAGTACCAGGCACGTTTGCCGTGGCGTTCAACTGGGTAGCGCTGAGCGCAGTGCCTTGCGCGATGGCTGCGGGCGCGGCCCAGGTGATGGTGGGCGTGGCCTGATTCACGGTGAGCTGCACCGTGGCTGTCGCTGCAGAATAGGTTGTCGTGTCGGTCGGCGTGAAGACTGCAGAAAGCGTCTGTGTTCCCGCTTTGAGCACAGTCCCGGCCGCCGGCGTGTAGGTGAAGGTTCCGGCCACACTGGCCGTCGCATTCAATTGCGTGCTGCTCAAGGCTGTGCCGTAGGAGATGGCCGCGGGCGTTGCTCCAGCTGATGGTGGGAGTGTTGGTCGAAGGGGACGTAGGCGCAGCGCGGTGATGGTGATCTGGGTCGACGCGCTCAGATTCTGCGGTGTCGTACTCGCCGCTGCCGGCGACGTGCCCGCAGGCGTCGCCTCCACATAAGCCGCCTGCACCGTCACCGCGCCCGGTGCTACGGCGGTGAGAGCTCCGTTGTTCAAGGTTGCCAGAGCGGGGTTCGATAGCGTCCACTGAGTAGAGGAGGTTACATCCTGGGTCGTCCCATCGCTCAGATGGGCTACTGCCTTCAACACAGACGAGCCACCTACACTCACGGTGGAGGGCGTCGCGGTCACGGTCAGGGAAGCCAGGTTCTGGGACGAGGGGTTACTGCATCCAGTGATCAAAATCAATAAAGCACACAGGAGGCCGGAACACACCTGTGGCATAGGGGGAGTACGCATTTGGAGCCTCGTCGGGTCTGAATTTCGAAGCACCGCGGCCTGGGGAGAAAGGCCATTTCAAGGGCACGAACGGCCGTGCGCGTCCTTGAGACACGTTGTGCCGACGGCGAATTTTGCTTTCCTATGGTTGTTACTTTCGCGTATGTCCCAAATCGGGGCAATCACACCGAGTGGCCATTACATAAGTTTGTAAACTGATTGATTGCAATGGGGTTTGGGGCGAAGTTTTTGCTCGCTTGTTGGGTATTTTGGGGCGCTACCGTGTGGAATTTTCGTTCATTTCGGGGCTGCGCCGCGGCCGGCCTGGGAGGGCTCGCGGCGGGCGGAGGTTTAGCCGGTAACGGCCTCATTTCGCCCGAGCATTTTTCGCTGCTACGCTGCCCGGTCAAGCTACCCGGATTTGCTGTCGAGGTTGGTGGCCTTGGCGAACTTCATGCGGCTCTCCTTACTGAAGGCCGCTTGCTACCGCTAGTAGTCCCGGGTTAGCAGGAAATCCGGGTACGGCGGCGAAGTGCGGGTTTTTGCGGGAAAAGCCAGGCCGGAAGCCGTGGCTCTGCATACGCCGGAAACGGGATCCAGTTCGTAACAGTCACGGTGTTTTTGGGGAAGCATCGAAAGCGCACCAGGTGGCAAAGCCTGCGCACAAAAAGAGAGCCCAGACTCTGGGTTCTGGGCTCTTTTCCTGGGTGCTTTTCCGGGCTTTGGGGGGCACATGGAGAAAAGGGAGAGCGTGCCCCGCCTTTCTCCGCGCCCCGCCTTCTAGGTGAGCACGGGTATCGTGATTTGCTGGCCGACCTGGATCTTATTGGGATCAGGAATATTGCTGGCCGCGGCAATATTGGAATAGTGGTTGGGCGACCCGTAGAAGCGGTTGCTTATCTTGGAGAGGTTGTCACCGCTCTTCACGCTGTAGCTTTGGTTGGGGCCGCCGGTGGTGGCGATTTCGTGGTGCAGGTCGGAGTAGGCGGGTCCACCTGCTTAATTACGTCCCACACGCGATTGGCGATTACTTCTGACGGCACCGAACCCTTCAGGTAGAGCTTTTCTCCATCCAGGCTTACCGAGTCCACCTTGGCGCCTAAATCGCTGAACCCCTCAATCGTCTGGATCACGGGCGAATATTTCTGCTTCAACTGATCGAGATCTGCCATAACGGTTTCTCCTCCTCTAGTAGCGTTTGATTGGTATCCACAACACAGTAAATTGAAAGCGTTTACGCGGCATGCTGATCGGCGATTTTCTTCATGGCAATGGTCAAGGCAGCCGCGCCCAGGCTTTTGATGAGTCCCAAATGGGGGCGTACACCCGCAGGCGGACGGTTTGATGAATCTCTCACGGAGGCGTTGCCGATGTCTATGGCAGGGAGAAGAAAAGGCTTCCTCGAGGCGGTGAATTTTTGAGGAGGTACACAACGTCCTTCCCAAACTGGGAGTGACTCCGAGAAAACGGAGGTACCCAGAGACGGTAACCGATTCTGTCGTACATTGGCGTACTCCAACCAGCTGAATTTGTTGACACCAGGGGACGCTACCGCTAGATTACGGGAAGTAGGCACGCGAGACATGTGATGGATCAGGCGTCGGCCGCCCAGCCCATCGAAGAGCCCTGTACCCCCCACAGCGGCTTTCGCTACATGCGATTCAGCTTCTGGTATTTTGCAGTCCATGTGACTGAGATGGCGAAGCTGGGTTCAGAGTGCCCTTCGACGAATCATCAGTAGAACCCGACCACCTCAGGCCAGCTTCCAGTGCAGAAGACGAATCGCTGCGTCCTGCTTTGGCCTGCGTAATGAAGGCGATCCGGTTCTTGGCTGGCAAAATTGGCTAACGATTCCGATGAAAAGCACATCGAATGAGTACTTCGTAAATCGCGCCGTTGTGATCGGAGATTAGGGAAATGCACTATACCGAAGCGGAACCTGAAAGCCTGGCAATGCGAAAGTGGGATATCTGGTCGAAGTGGGTTCTATTCTTGCTGGTTGGCTTGTCCCTCACCGGGCGCAGTTTTGCGTACCTGGGGATCCCACCCGCCAAGTTGTTCGTTGGTGACATCACGCTGGGAGCCTTTATCCTCCTGCGGCCGCGCCAGCTCTTCGATCCCTGGATCAAAGCGCTTACCAAGGGCGGTCCCTTGGGTCCATTGGCGTGGGTTCTGCTGATATCGATTTCTTACGGCATTTTCCAGGTCATCCGCGGCGTGTTGTTGGGCTTCTCGCCCCTCACGGCGGTCCAAAACCTGGTCTTTAATGTTTATCCTCTCTACCTGTTCCTGGGCATATGGTTGGGCAAGCGCCGGCCTGACCTTCTGCTGCGGTTTGTCCAGATCTTTGCCGTGCTCTTTTGCATTTACGCGCCAGCCTATCTCCTGTACCTGAACAAGGTCTACGTGATGATGCCGGGATCGGAGGGAGTCAACGTTTTCGGCCAGGCCAACGGTGGCGGCTTTATCATCCTGTCGCTGCTTTGTCTCGATCCTAAGCCGAGCCGCTGGTGGCCTGTGATGACGGTGGCTGCGGCTTGTTTCCTGGCTGCACAGGTCCGCGCCGAGTGGCTTGGCATGATCGTGGCGACCATGATCTGGGGGGTACTGTCGAGGAGGATGACGCGGGTGGCTATGATCGGCGCAGGCATCTGTGCATTGCTGGCGGTCGGCGCCGTTTTGGATGTCAACCTGCCTTCGCCGTCAGAACGTGGGGGCGCCATTTCTTCCACCGAAATCGTAGCGCGCGGTTTGGCCGCGGTCAGCCCGGACCTTGCCCGGAACCTCACCGGCTCAAGCAACGTCCACCAGTACAGCGGCACCATCCAATGGCGGAAAAACTGGTGGCACGCTATCTGGGCTAACTCCCAGGACAACTACACCAATCTCCTCATCGGTCCTGGCTATGGATATTCGCTCAGGAAACTGGTGACCTACCTCAGAGTCGATCCGGACCTGCGAACACCGCACGATATCTTTTATTATGCTCTTGGCTACAGCGGCTGGATCGGTGTATTGATCTTCTTCTCGCTGCAGGCTGGGTGCGCGGTCTTGCTGTGGCGAACGTACAGGGTGACGGGCCAAGCCTGGGGTCTCGCTATCTGGGCATCCGGTCTGACGTCCGCATTCTTTGAAAACGTGCTGGAGACGCCCGCTGGCGCCATTCCGTTCTACTTGTGTATTGGTTTGTTTGTTGGGCCCGCCCTGGCTGCGCTTGGTTCCCCGGCACGCGAGGCGCTGTCTCGTCCCGCTGGCTCGTCCGTTTCATACCCTCAGCCAACCGGATATGCGGCGGAAGGCATCTACACATCTGAAATCATTTGATGGGGCAGGCCCGGAATCGTCCTATTGGCTTGGTATGCACGTGGGAGTGGTGAGGGCGATTGGGTGAAAAACGAAGCGCGGCTTTTGCTACGACTGATTTTCGCGCGGTCGCCGCAGGTAACGCGCGGGGAGGTTACCTCCCGGCGCAGCCGGTTTCCATGGGTTGATTTTTGGCAGAGAAGTTAAAGTCGGAAATGGTTCCATCGGGCCTCGCTTTCCAGCGCAAATTAAATTTTCGAACGAACCACAGAATTACGCCATCGGTAACACACAAAGGCGTTATCCACAGGCACAAGAGTTGTTGACACTGGTGACCGGTGCCACTAGATTACGGGGTGTAGGTGCTGCAAGACCAGCAACGGCCGAGGCAAAAACCGCCAATCCCGTTGAACAGCCGTGATTCCCCCTCGTGGCGGTCTTTAAGTCTCGACAATCACCCTTTGAGTGAATGCAGTGGATTGGTCCTTGTGACTGAGATGGCGAAGCTATGAGATGGTTACTGTAGGTGACCTTTAGTGCCAAATCGAGGTTACTGAAATTCGTTTTTGGTACTCGTTTTCCCGTGTCGTAAGTTGGCGCAGCCGTAGAGCCGGGATTGTATTGACACTAGCCCAGCTCTATAGGACCATTTGATTGGCAAGCTGCATCTTTAGCAGGCGAAAAGCGTGTTGCCGCAGAATGTACACGCGAATGTTTGTGCAGGCGAAGAGCCTGAAAACAAGTTCTGTAACCCAGATGGCGGAAGCTCGTCTGGCTGTGTTGATGAAGTTGATGAGTGGTGTTGAATTTCACAATCAAAGTTTCGCGTCGTCCCCCCTCGAAGCGAAGTGAGATCCCTTAGGGAATTGGCAGCACGCAAGCTCACTCTTGTAACGGAGATACTCATGTATCGCGATCCAGGGTCAAACGAGTCGAACGAATGGTTTGCGTTTCGCGTCCGGCCAAGACACGAGAAGCAGGTTTCTATTGCTCTGCGGGAGAAGGGGTTTACGGAATTCCTGCCCCTTTACAAGTCCAAGCGGCAATGGGCGGATCGCACCAAAGTAGTTGAGATGCCGCTCTTTCCTGGTTACATTTTCTGCTCCACCAGCCGCTCTTCGATTGTGCCCGTGCTTATGACTAGCGGAGTGATCGACGTAGTGAGAGCCGGCACCAATCCACTGCCTGCGGACAAGGCAGAGATTGAGGCGCTGCAGCAGACCGTAAGCGTCGATGTGCCGCTTGAAGCCTGGCCCTACACCGAAGTCGGTGATTCGGGTTCGTTCTCTATCCTGCGCGGCCCACTGGCCGGTTTGACCGGCATCCTGGTGGAAGTGCGGCGTTCGCAACGGTTGATTCTTTCCGTAAACCTGCTCCGCCGGTCGGTTCTGGTTGAAGTACATCCTGACTGGGTCTCACCGTATGCTCCGGTGGTTGCGGAGCGGATGATGGCCTAGCGGTAAGTTCGCGAAACATTGATTCACTTCTGTCGCGCCCGTATTTGGTTCTCCCGTGGTTACGTACGCTGTTGCTGAGTACGTCCCCCTTTGCCGGTGTTATAGGCTACCTAAATTTTTCCCCGTCTCGTTCCAGCGCTCTTTATTGAGCACGTCCCCGCCGGAGGTATTTCTCGGCGGCATCCCAGGTATTCATGGTGAGTGAAATTATGCACAAGTCTCCAGCCAAAATGATCCTGTTTTCTCTTTGCTTGCCGGGCTTCACGCTGTTGCCGGCACTCGCCCAGAGCGCAGCGACTGCGAACAGTGGTGCGGCTGCTCCGCTAACCGTGCCCGCAGCTACTCAGGCGGCTTACACGCCCAGCGTGCCTCCGCCCTCCGCCACGAACATGACCGGCTATGTGTTGGGCGCGGAAGATTTGCTCACGGTGCGGGTCTTTGCCGCCGATGACATTCCCGATAAGCCGGCGCAGATCGACAACGATGGAGCGGTGACCCTGCCCATGATCGGGCGCGTGCAGGCCGCCGGCTTGACGGTGGAGCAGTTCCAGAACAACCTGGTGATCGCCTACAAGAAGTATTTCAAGGATCCGCAAGTCACCGTGCAGGTGAACGAGTTCCACAGCCAGCCGGTGTCGGTGGCGGGTAACGTCAATACCCCGGGCGTAGTGCAATTGCGGGGCAATCGCGATCTGATGGAAGTGATCAGCCAGGCGGGCGGTCTGCGCCCGGATGCGGGCGACACGGTGATGATCACCCGCAGCCTGAGCGAGGGCCCGATCCCAGTGGCCGGCGCCTTTACCGATCCCACGGGCAAGTTCAGCGTGGCCCACATCGATCTACGCGCGGTCATGAACGGCAAGGACCCTGCCGGCAACATCGTGATGAAGCCGCACGATGTGGTCACCGTTCCCCGGGCGCGGATGATTTACGTACTGGGCAACGTCTTCAAGCCGGGTGGTTTTGTTCTGAGCGATGACGAGAGTATGTCGGTCACCAAGGCGATTGCCCTGGCCGGCGGATGGGACAAGACGGCATCGCTCACCGGCGCGCGGGTTTTACGCGCCTCAGGCGGGGCGGAGCGGGAACAGATTCCCGCGAACGTGAAGAAGATCATGAAGAACGAAGCTCCTGACCTGCAGCTCCGTCCGGACGACATTTTGTATATTCCCAACAGTTTTCAGAAAACGGCTGGAGCTATTTCGCTGGGCGCAGCCATCGGGTTGGGAACAGGGCTAGCTATCTGGCGCTAGACGATTCATTACCACTTCCGAGGATGGCCCCAGGTGAGAGACCCCCGGCTTGACGGGAGGCCATACGTTGTCCAAAGCAGTTTGCACCGAGCATGAGATCGGTTCCAGAAGCGAACGCGATCAACATCCGAAAGGACTACATAAAGATGACTCCGACCCAGCAGATCATTCCTGGACCTCGCTTACCCGAAGGCCGGAACTCCGGACGCGGCACCGCTATCGAGCTGTCGCATCCGACTATTGCAAGCCGGCCGCGGCCTGAAGCCTCGGTCAACTACTCTGCCTTGCTTCGCCGCCATCGCAATGCGGTGGCCGCTATTGTGGGCGGTACGCTGTTGCTCAGCGTGCTGTACACCCTGGTTGCGCCCAAGGTCTACAAGTCGGAAGTCATTCTGGAAGTGATGGGGATCAACCAGGACTTCATGAACAGCAAGGAGGTCGATCCGACCTCCAACCAGGTGACCGGGGACCAATACATCGAGACCCAAACCAAGCTGTTGAAGAGCCCACCGGTATTGGCCCGGACGGCGCAGGTGTTGGGGCCCAAGGTTCCCGCCGCCATCGCTTCCAGCGAGGGCCTGATCGGCACGGTGCGGGGATGGATTGGCTCACCCGCCGCGGCCACGCCGGCCGAAGGCGAAGCCGTGATCCTGAAGATGCTCGACGACGCCAAGGTGAAGGTCGATGGAACATCGGATCTGATCTCCTTGACGGTTCTGGGTCCGGAGCCGCAACTGACCGCGGATACGGCGAACACGTTGACGCAACAGTTTATTGAGCAGGCGCAGGACGCTCGCGGCAGCTCCGCCGGGGACACCAACAAATTCCTCACCGCGCAGCTCAACGACGCGCGCAAGAAATTGCAGGATTCAGAAAACGATCTGCAGAATTACGCGCGGCAAACGGGTATCGTGATTCCCAGCGAGTCGCAGGAGAGTGTCGCGGCCGACAAGCTGCGTCAGATTCAAGGCGACCTGGCCAAGGCTGAGGCAGACCAGGCTGAGACCCAAGCCCAAGTGGAGGTTTCGCACAACAATCCGTCCGAAGCCCTGCCCCAGGTTTTGGATGACCCGACGCTGCGCGATAACCGGGCCCGGCTGGCCGACCTTCGCCGCCAGCTCTCCGATCTGAGCGTGACGCTCACGCCGCAGAATTATAAGATCCAGCAGCTGCAGGCGCAGATCGCCGACCTGGAGCAGCAGTCTGCGCATCAGCGCGCCGACATCGTCAAGCGGCTCGGGGTGATGAACTCGGCCACCGCGCGGCGCAAACAATTGTTGAACCAGGCCTATAACCAGCAGCTGGGCGTGGTTACCGACCAGTCGGTGAAAGAGGTTCGTTACAACATCCTGAAGAAGGAAGTGGACGCCAACCGCGACATTTACCAATCCATGTTGCAGCGGGTGAAAGAAGCCAGCATCGTGGCTGCCCTGCGCTCGAGTGATGTGCGCGTGGTCAGCCCGGGAACGACGCCCATCTCTCCCTACCGCCCCAGTTTTCCTCTGAACCTGTCCTTAGGGTTGCTTCTGGGCCTTACGTTCTCCACCTGCTACATCCTGCTGCGGGAGCGCAACGATGCCAGCCTGCGGTCGCCGGGGCAGAGTGTCAAGCACCTCAACGTGCCTGAGCTGGCGGTCATTCCGTCGGCCCGGATTGGCAACAGCGAGCGCATTCCGCTTACCCTGCGCAATCTGAGCGGGGTCACAGCCCTGGCGGATGGGAAGAACAGCCTGACGGGCGGCAATTCAGCCCTGGTCGACAAGGATATGGTGCAGTGGTGCCAGGACGAGACCATGATGGCGGACGCATATCGCTCCGCGATCACATCGATTCTGCTCAGCCGGGTCAACGGAGTCAGCCCGCGGGTCATCCTGGTGACCAGCCCGCGGCCCAAGGCAGGCAAAACAACCACGGTGGCGAATCTTGGTATCAGCCTGGCGGAAATCGGACGGCGCGTGTTGCTGATCGACGGCGACCTGCGGCGGCCGCGACTGGGCAAGCTCTTCGGGTTGCAGTTCGCGACCGGTTTGAGCGATGCGCTCATCGATGGCGGAAGCGGGGCGATCACGCTGGACTCGGTGATCCGCACCAGCCCGGTGCCCGGACTGTCAGTGCTGCCCGGCGGATCGGAGCCAGCCAATATTTCCAAGCTGCTTCACTCTACCTATCTGGATAGCCTGATCGAGACCGCGCGGTCGGAGTATGACTTCGTGCTCATCGATTCTCCGCCGATGATGGGTATGGCGGACGCACGCCTGCTGAGCCGCAATGCGGATGGTGTGATTCTGATCAGCCGCGCCGGCGAAACCAGTCCGGAGCAGTTGGGAGAAGCCAGGGAGCGTTTGGCGGATGACGGCACTCCGGTCATCGGCACCATTCTCAATGGCTGCGATCTGCGCATCGAGGATCCGTCGTATGTCAGCGGTTACAACAGCTACGCTGGTGTAACCCGCGGTTAAACGTAGTTTCATCAAGTCTCACGGGTAACGTGAGACGATTTTGTTAGCAACTCGAGTTGGCACACGAAGTAGATGGTTTCGTCAGCAGTTCTGGGCGCGGACCTTCCCCCCGCCGCGAAAAACACCAGCTGCATAGACCGACAACGAGACAACAAGGGAACAGAGAGGCCAACGAAAGTCCACTGCGACCGATTTTGAGTCGCAAGCTAAGCAAAGGATGCATCCAATCAAATTCGTAGGGTTGGATCGGACTTGCTTCACCGAGGAACTTTTGTGATTTTAGATGAGCCGCTCGATACATCAACGTTCCCTCTCCTAGTGCATTTCTCCTGCGACGGTGGGTCTCCAGGCCCCGGTTGATCTTCTTACACCCCAGGAGAAAGGCTCTGACTGCTTTGTAAACGGAACGCTTCCTGGCAACGCCAGGAGCGAATGGGGAGAACCGCTCTCATGCACGTTCGGAATTTGCGTTTTTATCAGACCATGCAATTCGTACTGGATCTGCTCGCAGTGTCCGCGGCCTGGACCTGTACGATCCAAATGCGAGTGTTGCTCAACCCGTTAACCACCCAGCACGTTGCGTGGACCTATGCTTCGATCTGGGCACCCTCGCTGATGATGATCCTGGTGTTGTGGATCATCATGGCCTGGCGGCTCAGGTTCTACCGGGTGGAAGGCCGCATCCGGCTTTGGAACAGCTTCATCAATGCCCTCGAAGGCGCGCTACTGGCCAGTTGCAACATCGTCATTGTCACCTTCTTCTCCCGCCAACTGGGAACCAATGTATCGCGGTCGTTCTTCATGATTTTCGCGCCCCTGGTTTTTGTCAGCTTAGGCTTGGCCAGGTGCATCAGCGTGGTCGCGGCCATGGTGGCTGAGCGGCACTGGCCCTCACCCATCCGGGCGGCGTTATTGGGCGACGGCATGCACGCGGGCCGCCTGGTCGACCTGATGAACTCGGCCAACGTGGCCAACGTAATCAAAGGCCTCATCATCCCCGAGGGCCACACCAGCGAAGGTATTTCACTGCCCATGCCTATTCTGGGAACCACGGCGCAACTGGCCGAGGTGATCAACCGGGAACAACTGAATCGCATCATCCTACTGAACGGCTCGATCTCCCGTGGCGAACTGGACGAATGCAACAAGGTGTTCAAGCGCATGGGGGTGATCGTCAACTGCACCGTGGACTTTGCCCCGGAACCGGGCCGGGTCAATGTGGTCAACCAATATGGATTGCCGCTGGTGGAGTTGCGGCCGCTGGCTTTCAGCCGGGGTCAGGAGATCGTCAAGCGGGGCTTTGATATTGTCGCCTCTGCGCTGGCGCTGATTTTTCTGGGGCCCACCATGCTGGTGATCGCGGCCCTGGTGAAATTCACTTCGGAGGGTCCGATTCTCTACAAGGCGCCGCGCGTTGGCCGTGGTGGACGCCATTTCATGTTTCTCAAATTTCGGTCGATGTATACGGCGATGGATCGTACGCATGTGGCACATGCGAACGAGAAGCATGGCCATATTTTCAAGATCAAACGGGATCCGCGCGTAACCCCGGTGGGGCGGTTTATTCGTCGCTACAGTCTGGACGAGCTGCCGCAGTTGATCAATGTTTTGCGCGGGGAGATGAGCCTGGTGGGTCCGAGGCCTTTACCGGCGGGCGATCTGGGGCCCGACGGGATGAGCCGCGAATATGCGGATTGGTCCGAGGGGCGGTCTGCTGTTTATCCCGGGATCACCGGCCTGTGGCAGGTGAATGGGCGCAGTGAGCTTCCGTTTGAAGAGATGGTACGGCTCGATCTGCAATACATTCGCGAGTGGTCGCTGCTGCTGGACATCAAAATTATTCTGGCCACCCCTGGTTTAGTGGTCAAGGGGGTTGGAGCGTATTGAGTGGTGTGACAAGCTCGCTGCGGCGAGATGCTCGCTGCGGCGAGATGCTCGCTGCGGCGCGGATGTTCGCTGCGGCGAGGATGCCCCGAGCTACACACCAGGGAGTTTTCCCGCGGCCTGTAAAGCCAATTCTTTTCTTCGTTCTCCGTTAGTCCTTCCTAGCGCTGCCTCGTCATGCCAGATTGGAGCAATGAATCGATGAGCACCACGCCTCTGCTGAGCATCGGACTATTTCTTTACAACGGAGATCGTTCTCTTGAAGCAGCCATCGAATCCATTCTGAATCAGACATTCAGGGATTTTGAGCTCATCATCTCCGACAATTGTTCTAGCGATCGCAGTGGGGAGATCTGCCGTCGGTTTGCAGCCCGGGACTCGCGCATTCGTTACTACCGCGCTGAACGCAATCTGGGCGCCGGTTGGAATATGAGGAATGTTTACTTCAAGGCCGCGGGCAAGTACTTCAAATGGGCGGCGCATGACGAGATGATCCAGCCCGACTTCCTGCGCCTGTGTATCGACGCTTTGGAAGCGGATGATTCTCTGGTCGTGGTCCACACTTTGACCCGGTGTATCGACGAGAATGGACAATTCGTCGAAAACAGCGAGGAACGCTTGCGCACCGGCTCGCTCGACCCGGTGGCGCGGGCACGCGATCTGCTACTCAAAGGCTACGAAGGCTGTCCCTTCTCCGGCCTGATCCGTATGGATGCGTTGCGCAGCCTTCCGCCGCGGGGCAGCTATGCGCACAGCGATCGTGTCCTTCTGCTACAGTTGGGTCTGCTGGGGCGCTTCTACGAGGTGCCAGAGCATTTGTCTATCTGCACCCGGCACCCGGGCCAAGCCACCCGGACCATGCCGGAACGATACCGGGTGGGGGGATTCAGGCCGACGCTGCCGGCGCCCGAGTGGTTTGATCCGGCAAGGGCGGGCAAGCTTGCTTTCCCGGAATGGAATGCGGCCAAAGAGTTCACTCGTTCCGTCGCTCGATCGCCGCTGAGCAAAGCGCAACGGATGAGGTGCTACGGCGCGATCGCGCGTTGGGCAGTGCATTATCGCCGCCGCTTCGCCAGGGATCTGGTGGTCGCCGCCGGCCAGTTATTGTTCAACTGGCAGAACCGGCGCGGGACCGCAGCCAAGAACACGCTTCTGGTCTCGCTCGATCTCAACCCGCGCGAAGGGGAATCCGTATGAGAGTCGCCATCCTTGCCGGAACGCCCGCCTCCTGTCTTGCGGAGGAGACAGAACTGAAACCAAAAACAATGGTGGAGAGGGGTGATGGGGAGAGATACCTGGACAAGTTATGGGAAAGTGGCAAGGCGCCGTGGAAGACCTGGTCCGATGCCTGGCCTGAGAGGATGATGAGCCCTTGGGGAGTCTATCGCAGCAGCACGGTTGGAGTGGGAAGCGGGACATGAACCCAGCGGGCTCACCGGGTCGGACCTTCTCACTGAAGCTGAATCCAAGGAGGTGGCTGCGCAGCGGCGTCGTACACAATGTAATCGCGCTCTACGGGGTGCAGGCATGCATCTATGCGCTTCCGCTGATTACGTTTCCCTACCTGGCGCGCGTGCTGGGCCCTTCGGGCTGGGGAGTTGTGGTTTTTGCGCAAGCGATTGGCGATGTGATCGCGAGCGTCGTGGAGTATGGCTTCGACATTTCGGCAGCGCGCGATACTTCGCGCCACCGCAACGACCCAAAACATCTCTCAGCGCTGATCTCCGGAGTGTTGGGCGCAAAATTTCTGCTGGCGATTTTATGCATTGCGGCGGCGATCTTCTCGCGGCGCTTTACTCACCACATTGCTCCGTCGTTGGCGCTGTTTTGGGCCGCCACCATCTGGGGTGTCTGCCAGGGTGTCAATATGCTCTGGTATTTCCAGGGGCTGGAGCGTATGCGCCTGGCCAGCATGCTGGAAATATCAGGCAAGGTTCTTGCCACGCTGAGCATCTTCTTGCTGGTGCATAAGCCCTCCGATGGGTGGAAGGTCCTGGCGGCCCAGTGTGTCGGCTGCGTGGTGGCTCACGGAGTCACGGTCGTGCTGGCTTATCGAGAAGTAGGTTTTCAGTGGCCTACTCCCAGGTTGGTGTGGGATTCACTGCGGCTGGGCACCTCGATGTTCTTATTTCGCGCGGTGCTGAGTATCTGTAGTGCGGCCAACCGGCTGATCCTGGGTTCGGTGGCGCCGGTCGCGGCCTGGGTCAGTACGCCGGCGCGGAACGGATCACCCGCGTCTTTCAACAGGGGATGTGGCCGGTGAATCAGGCGCTTTATCCCAGGTTGACCAAGCAAATGCAGGATAGCCCCGGGCAAGCCATGAAGACGGTGAAATACAGCCTGCTTCTTCTCGGCGGGCTGGGCATGGTCTTCGGCTTGGCTATCTATCTGTTAGCTCCGTTGCTGGTGCACTTTGTGTTGGGACCGCGATTCGGGGATTCGGTGCCGGTGTTGCGCGTCTTTTCCCTATGGATCCCGATGATTGCCCTGACCACGGTGATGATCTTCCAGTTGCTGCTGCCTAATCAGCTGGACAACCAGTTCAACTTTGTAAATTACAGCGCCGGCGGCCTGGGCATCGTGGTGGCTTTCGCTGCTTGCTCCCAGGATGGCGGCGGTTGGCATCGCATGGGCGGCGGTCATTGCGCAGGCGTATACCCTGGTTGCCTACACCATCGTGTTATGGCGAGCCGAGTTGAATCCCTTTTCGCTGACCATCCCGGCTCGGCTTCGAGCGCCCAGCGTGAGCGATCTGGCTGTGTTCTCGGGGATGGACCATCAGGAAGCGCCGGTTGAATTCCTGGGGAATGAGCCGGAGGCCCTGGTGCAGAAGAGGTTGGTCGAAGAACAGAGGTAGTGAACGGTTGAGCATCATAGCCGCAGCTACCGGAAGGTTCGAAGCTGCTGATTTGGACAACGGGGATTAAAACTACCCAGGACGCGAGAGTCTGTCTGAGAACTCGCAAGACCCAGACCTTTGAGCGGGAGCCGGGGCGCACCGCAGATCCCTCGGCTGCGCTCGGGATGACAAAGGGGAGGGTGACACTTCCATAGATGGTGGTTGCTAAACAGGCGCCGACGAAGACGCCGCCCTCCTCTTCACCCAGCGTCTGTTTAGCAGCCGTACATGGAAGCGCTGCCCTCCCCTTTGTCATCCCGAGAGTCTGTAACTTTATTGGCGAGTTCTCACACACTCGTGAGTCCTGGATATACCTCAGCAAATCGGCCGATGCAAAAAAGCTAATTTGGCGACGTTCGAAAAGCGTGGCGTTTCTCGGTTTGATTCGCGGCCTGTCGGGAGAAGACCGGCGCAGGCTGCGAATAGGTTTACCGTACCGAAGTTGGGGCCGCCGGATAACATTTTTGCCTCTGGCGCTGACCAAGAACATCGCTTTTTCGTTAAGAAAGCGATACTTCTCTAAGGTTATTGTTCCAGCAGAGCAAAAGGTGTTCTCAAGGCGGTCTGAGGGCGAGGCGCAAAGGATCGCCGCCTCGCTCTTCAGCACCATCGTGAAAGGCTGCCAGCAAGAGAGCCGGAGCGACCAGCACCGTGGGGTGTAATTGCATTAGAGATTGTGCCGCCGCCTGATTCTCGTTCGTACCTCGACCACACCTCTTTGCCACAGCCCGCTCATGGAGTGGGAACGTCGAGATATGCCTTTTGACAAGTGGAGGGACCTGGCTTTTCAAACAATGGGCCTGTCTACCTAAGGTTGTCTCCGTTGATTTCAATCCAGCCTGCCGTCAAGCAGAGGCTTTTAAAGGCAACGTATGTATGATTTCGCAATAATCGGTGGAGGAATTGTTGGTCTCGCGACCGGCGCCGCTCTTGGCCGCCGCTATCCTTTCGCGCGTATTCTTCTGGTGGAAAAAGAAGCGGGTTTTGCCCAGCACCAGACTGGCCGCAATAGCGGCGTCATCCATTCCGGCATTTATTATAAGCCGGGAAGCCTCAAAGCGGAGATGGCGCAGGCGGGGAATCAGTCCATGCGCGCCTTTTGCTATGAGTATGGGGTTCCGTTCGAGGTGTGCGGCAAGTTGATTGTGGCCACCAGCCCGGAGGGAGATTCCTCAGCTCGATGTGCTCTTCGATCGCGCGTTAAAGAACGGCGTGCCGGCGATGCGGCTCAGTCCGGAAGAAGTAAAAGAAGTGGAACCGCATGTTTCCTGCATTGCCGCCATTCGCGTTCCCACGACCGGTATTGTGGATTACCGGCAGGTATGCCACGCGTTGGTGCACGAGATACAGCAACAGGGAGGAGAACTGAAGGTAGGCACGGAGGTGCTCGAGGATTGTGACTACTCCACTGGGCTACCTGCTGGAGACCTCGTGGGGCTCGCTCGAGACGCGCTTCCTGATCAACTGCGCCGGTCTGCAGAGCGACCGTGTGGCGCGGCTGGGAGGCATGGAACCGAAGGCCATGATTGTTCCTTTCCGGGGCGAGTACTTCGAGCTGAAACCCGAGCGCCGGCACCTGGTGCGTCATCTCATCTACCCTGTGGCGAATCCCGTCTTTCCTTTCCTTGGGCGTACACTTCACCCGCGCCATGGACGGAAGCATTCACGCCGGGCCCAACGCCGTGTTGAGCATGAAGCGTGAGGGGTATCGCAAGTCAGACTTTAGCTGGCGCGATCTTTCTGAGGTCATGACCTATCCTGGTTTCTGGAAGTTTTCCTCGCGCTATTACCGCGAAGGGATGCAGGAGATGTATCGCTCCTGGAGCAAGGCCGCGTTTACGCGAGACCTGCAGCGGCTGGTGCCGGAGGTACAAGCCGATGACTTGATCCCGAGCCAGAACGGAGTGCGGGCGCAGGCGCTGCTGCGCGATGGAACCATGGTCGATGACTTTCTGCTGCTCGAAGGAAGAATTCTCTCCACGTGTGCAATGCTCCTTCGCCCGCAGCCACGGCTTCGTTGGAGATCGCCAAGAGGATCGCCAGCAAGGTGCCTCGTCCGGGCAGGCTCTCGCTGGTCAAAATGGCTTGATGGCGCCCCTATCTGCCACTTTATCTGTGTCAGATACCTTCACGAGCCAACCAGACCTGCGTATATCTCATCCTATGTCTTGCTGGTGGACGGCGACAATGGGCCCTGATTGAGACCAGTTGACGGGGTCAGGAACGTGTGAAACACTGACATTTTTTATAATAGAATGAGTTAAGCGGCCCGAAAGTCTCTCCATGATGCTCTATAAGCGACCGGGGCAATATCGGGATACATTTGGGATCAGAATTAAAATCGCGGAAAATCAGCCTAATCATTTTTTTCACATCTTCCAGACAGGGGCTGGAATGCTTTCTGAGCCTCACCCCTGCTTCACGTTGCGCCATGGGCCAACGAGCCCGGCTGGTGATTTCGGCCTTCTCTGAGGAGCACTTCGTGGATGCTTGGGCGCGCTGTTTATCTTTGTCTGACCCCTTCAGGGAATTGAGGGCGGTCAAATCATCTGAGAGTATGGAGCGGAGGGTGGTCACGGCATGGTAGTCGAAGCAGAAACCAGCAAGCTCAGTCCAATGGTGCTGAAGAGTATTCCGCAGAGGCCCTCGGTCTCCGTACTGATCACGTGTTATAACTACGGCGCCTATGTTGGCGAGGCCATCGAGAGCGTGCTCGGGCAGACCTACCCTGCGGCGGAAATCATCGTCGGCGACGACGCCTCGCAAGACAACTCCTGCGAGGTGGTCGAATCCTATGTCAGTCGCGGCCTTGGGGTACGTCTGCTGCGCAATCCGCATGGTGGCATGGCGGCTAACCTTAACTCCGCCTATCGCAACTGTTCTGGAGACGTGATTTGCCTGCTCGATGCGGATGATACTTTCCTGCCGGGAAAGATCGAAGCTGTAGTCAATGCCTTTCGTGCCCATCCGCAGGCCGGCTTTGCCATTCATCGCGCCAGAATGTGGACAACCAAAAGCGGCCCGCGGCCTCTTTCCGTTATTGAGCGCCCTCCCCTCGGGGGATTGCGGACAGATCACTTACGACAACTCCGGGTATTGAGGGACCTCCCGCCCACATCCAACCTTGCGCTTCGCCGCGAGGTGGCTGAGCGCATTTTCCCCATTCCCGTCGAATACACCGGCTACGCGGAGCAGATGATTCACCGCCTGGCTCCGCTGATGACAGAACTATGTGCCGTCGAGGCGCCACTCGCGACCTGGCGATTGCATGGCAAGAATGACCAGAACTCGACTCGGATCACATCGCGTCGTATGGAGCGTGAGCTCAAAATCATGGATTCGCTCTGGCTGGAGCAGAAACATTACCTCGAGCGCATCGATACGGCGCTCGCTCGAATCATTTCCCGGAGTCGACCGCAATCCGACGTATCTCAAAATGAACTACACGCGGCATCGGCTGAACAACGACCCTGCGATGGGTCAGGCATACGCCGATCTTTGCCGCTATGGCCTGCGGGCGAATTCGAAAGTGGATAAGTTCTGGCGCTACTCCAACCGTCTTCCCCGTCCGGTCTTCCAGCGAGCAGTCGATCTGCTTATGACCCAGAGTATATGGAAGCAGATGGTCGCCCGGGCCATTCGCGGCAAGCAGAGTGTCTTAATGAAGATTCTCTCCGTGCACAATTCGTACCAGATGCCGGGAGGCGAGGATCAGGTCTTCGCCCAGGAGGCCGATCTGCTGCGCTCGCACGGCCACCAGGTGCTGCTGTACCAGGCCAGCAACGATCAGGTGAACGGCGTCAATCCCCTGGTCCTGCTGGGCAACACCATCTGGAACAGGGCAAATGCATCAGGAGCTGCGCGCCCTGATGCGCCGGGAAAAGCCGGACATCGTGCACGTTCATAATACTTTTCCCGTGATCTCTCCCGCGGTCTACTACGCGGCCAATGGGGAAGGGATTCCGGTGGTGCAAACCCTGCACAATTACCGCATGCTGTGCCCCGGTGCTACTCTTTTCCGCGATGGACATGTATGCGAGGAGTGCTTGACGAAACGCATCCCCTGGCCGGGCGTGCTGCATGGCTGCTATCGCGGCAGCAGGCTGGCGACAGCGGCCTCTGCCGCGATGCTGGCGACGCACAACTTTAAAGAGACGTGGAGCAAGGCGGTCTCCGCCTACATTGCCCTTACCGGTTTCGCGCGCGACAAGTTCATCGAGGGAGGCTTTCCCGCGGGGAAGATCTTCGTCAAGCCCAATTATCTGCAGAGCGATCCCGGGCCCGGCGAGGGTCAGGGCAACTACGCCCTTTTTGTGGGACGATTGGCTCCGGAGAAGGGAATCAGCACGCTGCTTGAAGCGTGGCGGAAAGTTGGCCAGGAGCTGCCATTGCAAATTGCTGGTGACGGCCCGTTCGCGGCAGAAGTGGAGCGGGCCAGCCGCGAAATGGAAGGTGTGAGCTGGCTGAAATGGCTGCCTCGGACGGAGATTTTGCAGCGGATGAAGGACGCGTCGGTCCTTATTCTGCCCTCCACGTGGTATGAGGGGTTCCCCATGATCCTGGCCGAAGCCTTCGCTGTGGGCTTACCGGTGATTGCCAGCAATCTGGGAAGCATGGCTTCGGTGGTTGATCATTTGGGAACCGGGCTGCATTTTGAGCCAGGGAACGCAAGCGACCTGGTAGAAAAAGTTCGTTGGCTCCGTGCCCACCCGGCGGAAGTGGCATTGATGCGCGCCCAGGCCCGGAAAGAATATGAGACGAAATATACCGCGAAAGAAAATTACGCGCAGATGATCCACATCTACGAGTCAGTGTTGCCTCCCGGATTTCCTGTGGGGGCCGGCGAGACCGACGAACTTCATGCGGCTTTCCGTTAAAAAAGCCGCACACGGGGTTGTCCTATGGCGCCCCGTCGGTCTACTAACGCGCTCTGAAATCCCCCTCGTTATCGTTCTGTTCCCACCCTGCGATCACCCCGTCCCGCGCAGGCGAAGCCGGACTACCTCCCAGCTAAGCCTTTCCACCTCTTCGTTCATCCTCTCCATCCGATGGTTCAACGCGCCGAGCGCTTCGCCGGTGGCTTGCAGCGCTTCGTTTGCCTGGCGCAGTTGTTCGATCGCGTCTTCCAATTTTTCATTCGCTAACTCGATAGCCGACGGTGCTTTTTTTCCGAGGCCGGGATCTTCCATAGGCAACGGTTGCATATTTCCGCTCTCCAAACATCGGTAACCTATGAACAACTACGTTCGTTTATGGAAACACCAACCGGCGCCCGGAGTTGTTCCTGGGCCGGAACGGTAGCATCGCACCCATGCCGCGGCTCGAAGCCGCGGCTTGGAGGATGGGCAATCCCGATGCGCTCCAATTGCGGTGGATCGCGAGTGATTGCTGGAGTTGCTCCTTGAGTGCCTTGGTTTGCGCCTCCAGCTGCGCGGTGTGTCGCGCCAGGGAGTTCATGTTGTCGTGCAGCCGTGCGAGGGACTCATTTCTTGCATCGCCATTCGCGTCTGGCGTGTCCAGCACGTTCCGTGTGATCCAACAGTCGAGTTCGTCGGTGAACGCGACCACAGCACTTCTGTCTTTCAAGGCCGGGCGGTGAACCGGCATTCCAAGGAGAGCCTCCCACCGTTGAGCGGTGCGCACGCTACGCTCGATGTGGTTGGAGATTTCTTTCCAGCCGTTGAGAATTCGTCGACTCATGAAACCTTCCTGCTTTTTTATTCCTTCTTAAAGCGAACCGTGATGCACACTAAGAGACGCGAGAGTTCGCCGCACCGCTCGGGATTTAGGTGCTCGAAAGGGTAGATGGGGTTGATCGAGTTTACGTCCGCAGTGTTTTTCATGTCGGTTCTCGCCGGACTGCTGGGTGCGTTGACTGGTCTGGGCGGTGGCGTGGTGATCGTGCCCGCGCTGGCACTCCTCTTCCATATCGACATGCGCTACGCGATTGGGGCCTCACTGGTTTCGGTCATAGCCACTTCTTCGGGTGCAGCTGTTTCGTACGTGAGGGAGGGCCTTTCCAATGTCCGCATCGGCATGTTTCTGGAGGTGGCCACCACGTTGGGAGCCCTGGGCGGCGCCTATCTTACTGCGCGCGTTTCCACCCACGCGATTGGTATTACTTTCGGCGTTGTACTGCTGTACTCGGCCTGGAGCTCGTTCCGCCATCAACAAGGTGAGATGCCGCGGACGCGGAATTTGCTGGCTGAGCAGCTGAAGCTGAGTGGGGATTATCCGACAGCGCATGGCCGCGAGGCCTACACCGCGCAAAATGTTCCGGCGGGCTTTGGCATCATGTTTGTCGCCGGAATTCTCTCCGGCCTTCTCGGCATCGGCTCCGGGGCGATCAAGGTTCTGGCCATGGATCACGCCATGAAACTGCCGTTCAAAGTTTCCACCACCACTAGCAACTTCATGATCGGCGTAACTGCTGCGGCGAGCGCTGGTGTTTATCTCGGGCGGGGCTATATCGCCCCTGGTCTGGCAGCGCCTGTCATGCTGGGCGTGCTGGCTGGTTCGCTTCTAGGAGCACGGTGGCTGGTCAGGATCGGGGTACCCATCCTCAGGGTGGTCTTCGCCATAGTCATTGTCGCGCTGGGCGTCGAAATGATCTACAGCGGAGCCACAGGAAGGTTATGATGCGATGGCATCGGAAGCCGATCTGAAAATGGAACGCGAGATAAGCCGCATGCTGCGCGCAGGCGTCAGCCTGGCTGCCGTGGTGGTGTTCATCGGAGGGTTTCTCTACCTGCTGCAGGCCCATGGAGTGGCGCCGGATTATCGGAATTTTCATGGAATTCCCAGCCGCGCGGACCGAGTCCCTCCGCTCCTGGTTGCTCATCGCCTGGACAGCCGCAACATTATCCGCGTGGGCATTCTGCTCCTGATCGCAACCCCTATCATGAGAGTCGCGTACTGCGTCTATAGTTTCGCCGCCCAGAAGGACAAGATCTATATCGTGGTCAGCAGCATCGTTCTCACGGTGTTGCTCTACAGCTTCTTTCACGCCTGATCTGTATTCACAAATGTTTCTTGGGAGCCGGGTCTCGCCGAAGTCTGGGTCCAGGCAGAACCCCACAGGAACAGGACGGGTGTCCTCGAATATATGAGGTTGGCTAGGAGCTTGTTGGCAGACGGGACTGTCACCATTCGCGATGCTAGACGAACCAAAAATCTTCTTGGGATGAGGCATACCCAAGCCGGAGGCAAAGTTCCGCGCAGCTCATCGAGAAATAAGTTAAGCGGTGCGACGAAGCTTTCCAGCGTGCCTCGTCAACATAGCGAACGGGTGTAACAGAAGCGCCGCTAGAAAGCCAACGGGGTAGTAACGGCGAAGAAGCGAGAGATTTTGCCGGCCTTCTTTTGAAAACATAGCGGGGCTTCCGATTAACTGACGGGTAAGCGGTCTGCCATAGAGACGACTTGTGGACCGGGCACAGGAGCGCAACCGCTTGAGCTTGGTTCGATCGGCACCCAGGTGAGGTCGCTCCATCTCAAGAACCGAATGCACCATGTTGAGCATCATGGCGGCTTTTGTTGCTGTAGTGTTGTTATCGTGCCGCCGGTAATCGGATACGACGGTCGAGGTCCCAACGATTTTGTAACGCCGGGCGAGCCGCAGGTACAGCTCGTAGTCTTCCCCACCGTGCAGGGAATCGTTGAACAGACCGACTTCCAACAGGGCCGAGCGGCGCACCATGCTGCTGCCCGGAGATTCAATGAAGTTGTGGCTGAGCAGCTTCAGCTCGAGGTCGTTGCGGCCATCGAGTTCTTTGGTCGACAACCGGGTTACCTGGTTGTCGCTATCGATGTAGCGGTGTTCTCCAACCGCGATCGCGCAGTCGGGGCGGTGTTCGAGCAACTGGACCAGCGTGGCGACCGCCTCGGGCAACAACCGGTCATCGTGGTCGAGGAACAAAAGGTATTCGCCCGTCGACGCCTGGATCCCCAGGTTGCGGGCTGACGAGACGCCCTGATTGGGCTGGTAGATATAGCGCACCTCTGGAAACTGAGCCAGGATATCGGCCGTCTTATCGGTGGACCCGTCATCGACTGCGATGATTTCAACTTTGGGGCGGTAGGTTTGGGCTAGCCCGCTGTCGAGCGCCTCACCAATGAAACGTGCTGAGTTATAGCAGGTGATCACGATCGAAACGGTAGGGGAAGAATTCATTGGCTCATCTCCTGTCAGTCGAACCAAAGCCTTCCTCCTCGAAGAATAGCGCTCGTGACACTCACGTAACATAGCCCGTCTGGCCCAGTATACTGTATCGATCAAATCTGAGGCCTTAACTCGACATTGACCTGGTTGCTTATGGTGCTTGGAGACTGATGGCATCAGTTGGCGGCACGGCCTCTCACGCCTTTGGATACCAGGCGGGTCAACCATCCGAGAAATGATGACCAGCCTTGGCCTCAGGGCCTATACCATGCGGCTATTCGATCGCCAGAGGGATGATGGCGATCTCGATGCTCTCTTTTTGAAAACGCGCTACGGCATTGCCCCGCCCCGGTGTTGCTTGAGGGCCGCTGCCATGCATTACCTAATGCGCAGCTTAAACCGATACTGCTATCAAGGCTAACCATTCCTCAGACTCTCTCAGCCTTCGCGGCCCTATCTGCTAAGACCTCTCGCTAACTCACTATCTCCATTACATCAGTAATGCACACCAAAGGTCATTGTGACCGCCTACGCAAGCTCAGATATTGGCTTCAGCTTAGATAGCGATCTACGGCTATTCGACCGTCGGCAGTCCAGGACCGCGTTTGCTGCCGTAAGCGGACCTGAATACCACCGTAGGACGTGTGCGCCCACAGATCACCGCTCTAAATTGCGGAGGCTCGATTGAACAAGATGACCCGGTGGCGGGGGTACCCCACTCCTCAAATCCTGCGGTGGCCTGGCAGCGGATGCACCGCGAACCTCTCTGTATTCGCTACGCGGGCAACGCCATGATGAAGCGTCTACTTTTCTTGTCGGGACTGATCTTCTGCGCTGCTCACGCGCACGCGGCGACATGCCCCATCTCTTCCGGGGCGTCATCCGCTACGATCGCCTCCACGATTCAGGGTTGCACGAGCGGAAATACGGTCACCTTCGCCGCTGGAAGCTACTCTCTTTCGAGTTCCGTGAATGTCCCATGTGGGGTATCAATCACGGGGCCGGTTGTCTCACGGTCATCCTTCTCTCCCGATGGATATGTTCACCTTCTCTATGGGCCCACGGCGATCATTAGCGCGACGGCCTATCCCGTGTTCAACTACGGGGCTTGTTCCAAGGCAAGCTCTCTGGAATATCTGGAGGTAAACAGCAACCGACCTTCAAGCGGAGGGCAGGTTGTTTACGCTACAAGCTCCGGAGGTGTGAGCAACCTTACTATCTCCTACAACTACTTTCACGGTAATAACTGGAATGCCAGCGGGGAATGCTTCGGTTGCAGCCTGATTGAATTTGACGGAAGCGCGAGCGCAACTGTTGATACTGGCGATACCGTAAGCTGGAATCGTTTGGGTGCAAATGGCGACTGCGCCAGCGTGATGAGTAACTTTAGCTACTCAGGCTACACCGGCGATGGCGGATTCTGCAGTGCCATTAGTTGGCATACTAATATGACCAACATGACCTTGAGCAACAACTTCATCTATTACCAGGAAGAAGGGATCAAGGGTTACGAGGGCTCATGGGTTTGCAGCAACTGTCTGCTTCAGGCGAACGATCTCTCCAATTGGCATCGCATTGCGATCGAGACTCAAATACAGGGCACAGGGACCACGATCGCACATCAGTACAACTCCATGCATGATCCGTATGACCCCGGCAATGGGATGTTTGGACTCAGCTCTGCAGGTTGCGGTTCTAATACCAACTCAACCTCAGGCGGCTGCACCACAATCGATAACTCTAACGTCATTATCGATAACATAGCGGTCAATGCGTCCTCTCCAGACCCATACAATGGGCTGGGTATCGAGTTCTGGAGCGCAGGTAGTGCCTCGACCGGAAACTACAACCTGATCCAAGGCGAGTGGGCCAACTCCTTCATGATCTCTACGGATGGGGCCATGACTGCGAGCAACAACCTGATTCAAAGCTCGTTCGGGGCCGGAGGGAATAACACGCCAGCGAACTGCTATCCGGGATTTCCTGGACCATACGGCTGGTGGAACACTGAACGCAGTCCTGCGAACACGCCGAGCGGGTCAGGTAACACCTGTGACTTTTTCGATGGCTCTCTTCAGCCTTCCGCGACGCCGACGATCTCCCCGGCCACGGGGACATTCACCGGATCGCAGGCTTGGACCATCACGAATACGGGCACAAACCGCGACTCCAACGCCGGAGAATGGTGCACCACGGACGGTAGCACACCAACGCCAGGAAGCGGCACGGCTCAGTATTACGCTACCGGTACCGGGGGCACAGTCACTACAACCACGACCGTGAAATGCGTTGGCATGTGGGGAGCAGCCAACCAGCCAACCAGTTATCCTTCCGGGTACGGTTATGGACCCTCAGCAATGGTAAGCGCGACCTATACCGGTAACCTGAGCGTGCCGAAAAAAACCGTGGTAAGCGGATATCTCCGCCCGAAGTCGGGGGCAAATTCCGTGATGGTCGGGGGCACCGTGCAGATGACCGCATATGTGACTTACTCCGACGGCTCGACCGGAACGCTGCCGGATGCGCAGGGTAACGTAGTGACGTGGTGGAATACCTCCAACCATGCGGTGGGCAAAATCAGCACCCTGGGTCACGCCACCGCGTTGGCAGCGGGTTCGATAAGGTTAGAGGGCATGATTGGTCCCCTGACGCTGACTCCGTGGCCGGTAACCGTGGTCGCCGCCCCGGTCCCCGCTACCGCTGCTGCAGTCGCGGCTAGCCCTGCTGCTGATGTTCAGCCAGCTGTTGCTGCTGACGCTCAGGCTTCGGCTGGCCCTGATACTCCGGCGGCTGCAGCCGCAACTGCAGCGCCAGCCACCCAGAGTGGGCTTACGGCGCTCACTCCCGGACCCGCACCCGCCGCTCCCGCAGGTCCTGTTGCGGATGCCTTCCTGGGACCATTCTGGATGCTGGTGACTCCAGCCGGCGGGTCGGCAGCCATTTCGAATTCTCACCTTTTCATCGGAGTTCCCGGAGGCGGAAACCACGACCCGCTCGTTCCGTCCAACCAGGCCGTGCGTGTGGTGCAGGCGATCGGCAATGAGGATTTTGATGTGGCGGTGAAGATCGACTCTCCGCTCGTGGCTTCAGATGGGAACACCAGTCAGGGTTTGATGGTGCTCTCCGGTAATGCGAACTTCATCACCTTTGCCCTGACAACCAACGGAACCAGCATCGGCCTAAACGCCCGCATGGTTACCGGCGGGGTGGCGGCCACGCTGCTCGACGACAGTGATTTCACCCAATATCAGAATCCCATGTATCTGCGAGTTACGAAAGCTGGCAGTGCTTTCGTCACCTTTTATTCGCTCGACGGGACGAATTGGACGCAGGCCGCAAGCTTCACCGACGCCGCCACGTTCACTTCCATTGGACCCTTCGCCAGCAATTACAACGACACTCCTGCCAACGCTACTCCCGTCGTCATGTCAGTGAACTGGTTCGACGTTCTGCAATGAATAGGCATGGGAGTGCCAGAGGCCCTGGCATCGGCCAGGGTTTCCGCAACCAATCTTTGCCGCCGCCACGACTTATAATCCAGCTTATAAGTCGTGGATGTGAACAACTTAGGGAACGCGCTCAGGATATTAAGTGAGCGGGAGAGCGGGACAAAGAGGCTTGAGTCCGGACGATTGCGTGTGGTCAGCAGCGTGAGAGTGCGATCCGCATGGCCAGGCTGTTGACGTTCAGCCCATGGGTATAGGTTCTGACCAGCGATCTGCGCACGAAGGGCAGACGCATGGCGCGAAATCCGCGCGATGGATTGGCATAGAAAGCGGCCGCAGCTCGCGAAGAAAAACGGAGTGTTTGCCGGTAGCCGGCGAGATGACCGGCGAATGCTTCCGCGGCAGTACTCTCTCCCCGCAACTCTGCGAGGATGGCCTTGGCCGCTGCCTGCCCGCTGACCAGCGCGCCGTAGATTCCTTCACCGGTCAGGGGATCAACGAAGCCGCCCGCATCGCCCACCAGAAAAACCCGATCACGTAAATCCGTCTGAACATATTCAGCCGGATTCTCTCCTGCACCGATCCCCAGATATTGCCCGGCAACACCATCCACCGTATCGGCGCCCAGCCGGTTCTTTACGTAGCTCAGTAGCCGGCTCCGGGTTAAACCGGCTGCAGATGACAGGGAATAAACGCCTACGTTCAGGTGGTCTCCCTTGGGAAAGATCCAGGCGTACCCATCGCGGACGGAGGCAAAGTCGAAGGTGAGATCGACCTCCTCCGGCGGCATAGCAGTTTGGACCTCCAATGCAAAGCCCTGGGAAAACCAGGAGCCGGCCGCGCATAACCGGCGCATCTGACCACTGGCCCCGTCGGCGCCCACCACAAAGCGCGCGCGATAGCGTTCGCCGGGGGCAAGCAAATCCACCTCGTCGCCACGACGCACCACCTGCTGCACGCCCGCGATCTTGCGTAAACAAGCCCCCGCCGCGATGGTTTGGCGCAGGCAATATGCATCCAGCTCAGCCCGCACCGTCATTACGCAAATGGGTTCGCGGCTCTTCAGCACTACTGCGTCCGCGGGCGAAGAGGACGGGCTCACCCCGGATTTCCTGTAGAGTTTGCCGTCGTTGGCAAGCTTCATGCGGCTTTCCTTAACGAAAGCCGCACGCGCGGTCATGTCCGGTGCAGCGTACAGGAAATCCGAGTCGCCCTCCAGCCGGACGCGGCCGACCACCTTCCTTACCACCGGCGCGATCGAATATCGGAGTGTCTGGACGGCCTTGCTGGTCAGCCCCCCGGCACAGGCCTTGGCCCGGGGGAAATCCTTGTGGTCGAGCAGCAGAACGGATAGGCCGGCGGCGGCCAGATCGTAGGCTGCTGCGCAACCAGCGGGTCCCGCTCCCACCACCATTGCATCCCAAAGCTGAGCGCCGTCATGCACCAGGTTTTCCTGCTCAGGTAGGATTTGTGAGCCACTCATCGGAGTGCTTTTCCAAAGCAATGCGCACCAGTTGGCTGCGCGTGCGCACGCCGGTCTTCTCGAAAAGCTGTTGCAGCACAGCCTTGACCGAACTCTCGGAGATGAGCAGCCGGCCGCCAATTTCCTTGTTGGTGAGCCCTTCGAAGACTCCCTTGAGCACCGCCTGCTCGCGCTGGGTGAGGCCTTGCGCCCGGCGGGGCGCCGCCGAGCCGCCGGTGGCCGCCGCAATGATGGACCGGGTGACTGCGGGGTCCAGCCAGACCTCTCCGGCAAAGACCTTGCGGATGGCCTCCACCAGGCGGCTGGGGGGACTGTGTTTTAGAAAGACGCCGGAAGAGCCATTCTCCAGGATGCGCAGCATGACGGGATCGGACATGCCTGCGGTCACCATCAAAACGCGGCCGGCAAAGCCGGCACCCTGGGCCAAATCGAGGAACCGCGTTCCCTGCTCAGGACCTAGATCGTAATCCAGCAGTACCACGTCGATCTCCTGCAGCCGCGGCAAGGCTAATGCCTCGCTGGCGGAGGCGCAGGTAGCTACCATGCGGAAGTCAGGCTCGGTCTGGAGCAGCCGGCTGAGGCTCTCGCGGAACAGGCTGTGATCGTCGATCAGCAATATCCGAATTTCGCTGCTCATAACTATCATTCTTGCTTTCTCGTACGGCGGCTGACAACTCCACCACGAAGCTGGAGCCCCCGTTTTCCGGTTCGTAGTGCAGGTCGCCTTTAAAGCTGCGCATCAAAGCGCGGGAGAGATAAAGGCCCAGCCCGGTGGATTGGGCATCCTGTTGAAAGGGATGGAAGAGCCGCTCCGGGTGGGCAACCCCGCCGCCGGTATCGCAGAAGCGAATCGCCACTGCCAGGCCGTCGCGCCGGGCGCTCACGGTCAATTCCCTTCGCTCTCGCCCCTCCATGGCGCGCTCGCTGTTCTTGGTCAGGTTGAGGAAGACCTGCATCAGGCTCTGACGGTCAGCCCACACTGGAGGCAGGTCGTCGTCTATCTGCCACCGGCTGGTTATCCCTGCTTCGCGCAGAGAAGACTCGATGACGATGCGCAGCTCGTCGAGCAGGGACTGCACCTCGGTCCCGATGGCATGGCTGGTGGTCTGCCGCAGGTCCATGGAGGCAATGCGTTCGAGCGCCAGGACCAGCGTACCCAGCGTCTCAAAGTCTTTATTTTCCTGTAGTTTGCCGCTGCGTGCCAGATTTTCATGGACCAGCGCGATGGCCCCGCATACGTTGCGTACTTCATGGGAAACAGCGGCCACCAAGATACGCGAACTGGTCAACATCTGGTGAAAAGCTGATTCCTCGTGGGTCCTCAGGTCTTCCGACGTATCCAGCACCATGGCTGCCAGCCGTGGGCCGGCGCTGGTCACGTAGGTGGAGAACCAGACGTCGGCCTGGAAGACCTCCCCATCCGCTCTGCGCCCACGGCATTGCATGGCCGTGCGAAAGACCTGGCGGCTGCTATCCAGGGCGGGCACGTTAATGCAGCGAGGGCAAGTAATCGCGAATGGGCAGGCCGGGGAGGGTGCCGGGTTCCAGGCCGAAAAGGCGGTTCGCGGCGTCGTTGGCCAGCAGGACCGTACCGTTCGAACTGGTGGTGATGATGGCTGCGGGACTACTATCCACGAGCACTTTCAGTTGCTCCTCCGCATCTCTTCGTGCCGTCATCTCGCCTTCGATCTGGCGCATGTGCCCGGCGGAAAGCTTGCGGCTGCGCGCTACTTCGTGCATGAAGAGTCCCATGCAAGAAGAAAGCGGAGAAATAGAGCAGGTCGCGAGGCAGGCCTGTATTGGGTCCCCAGGCGAACTCATCGAACGACTCCGCGAGCCACGCGCAAACGATGGCGACCCCGCCAATTTCCCAACGGGTCAAGGCCGCGCCGACCACCAGCATGGGCGCCAGGTAGAGGAAGCCGAGCGGGATCTCCGCCGCTGCATGGGCATCGGCGGCCGCAATCAACGCGATCATCAGACCTGCGATGGGCAGCGACGTGCGGCGCGTTCCCGACAAGAACATGGAAAGGAATGACATTTCTTCGCTGTCCGGGGTTTCCATCTTCATTCTAATGGCCGTGTGCGTCCCTATGCTTTGACGATTGCGGGTGTACTTTGCAACCTGGGTCAAGACTGTAGTGAAAAACGGCGCACCGGGCAAGGGGAGGGATGGTTGATGGGGGGACGGGGAAAATGAAACCGCAGATCCCCGTTCGACTTCGCTCAGGGCAGGCTCTCCACTGCGCTCCCCCGGATTTCCTGTTGAGGTTGGTGGCGTTGGCGAACTTCATGCGGCTTTCCTTACTGCAAGCCGCACACAAGGCCGTTGGTGAGTGCCGCGTAGCAGGAAATCCAGGTTCGCCCCGGTCCCACGGCACGCCGGGGGAGGCGGGATGACAATTTCGGTTACGATCGAGGTGCAAACGGGGGTTCGCGCTTAGAAATTCATAACAAAAGTTTTATGTGCTGATTGAAGCTAAACATGTAGTCTCTAGATCGAAAGATAGATTTAACTGACCAATCGTGGCCCCTGGGCCTCAAGTAACATCGATTCTGGTGCTGCGGTTCGTCTGAACGCCGGTCTGGCTCGGCGTGAGAAGGGCGCCTCATTTTGCTGAAGGGGGCTTTCCTTGCACTGGTGGAACAGGATCCGATGATTCGGATACCGCCCATCCGGCAAGCCAAAAGAGGGTCAACGGACTGCCAAAACAGGGAACTGGCTGGTCGACATGGGCGGCCCCCGGATTTTCTGTGGAGCTTGGTGGCGTTGTACCCGGCCCTGTTTTCTGCACCGTCCAACTACGTTCATGAGTATGCAAACCGCTGATCCCGGCCTAGTGGACATTTGCCCCGGGGAAGATAGGAACTCTGCCTTGGGACTTGAGGTTAATTTTCGTGAGGTCTATGCATGAAGCAAACGGTGCTTATCGCAGCCGCTCTCGGTCTTGGAATGTTGAGTGGTTGCGGCGGCGAGAAGCATGATAAAGCGGCTGAGGCTCCGCCTCCCGTGCAGGTGGTGGATGAGGGCGGCGTCAGCCTCATCACCGTCGATCACCCGGACCGCTTTCCCGTAACAACAGCCACGCAATATGCGTCGGCCTCTACGCTCAACGTGACGGGTACGGTTAATCCGGATGTTTCCCGAACCATCCCGGTCATTTCCATAGCCTCAGGGCGTGTGGTTGCGATTCATACGCAAATCGGCGCCTTCGTCAAGAAGGGCCAGTTGCTCATGGAGGTGCAGAGTACCGACATTTCCAACGCCTTCGATCAATACCTGAAGGCGGTCAATGACGAGCGACTGGCGCGCACCCAGGACGAACGAGCCAAGATTCTCTATGACAAGGGCGCGATCGCCAAGAGCCAGCTGGAAATCGCGGACGACGCCGAGCAGGACGCCAAGACCGATCTGACGGCGGCGGAGCAGCAGTTGCATTTTCTCGGTGTCGACCCGGCCCATCCTTCGTTAACGGCCAAAGTTTATTCCCCGGCCACCGGGGTGGTCATCGCGCAAAACGTCACCAACGCCGCTGCGACTGGCGTGACTTACGCGGGATCGGCGACCGCCTTCACCATCGCTGATCTCTCCCAGGTGTGGGTCATCTGCGATGTCTACGAAAACGATCTGCCTATGGTTCACGTCGGCCAGACGGCCGATATCCGGCTGAACGCCTATCCCGACCGCGTGGTCACCGGGACCATTAGTGAGATCGACGCCGTTCTTGATCCCAGCATCCGCACCGCGAAGGTCCGCATACAGGTGCCTAATCCTGACCACCTGATGCGCATCGGCATGTTTGCCACGGCTACCTTTCACGGCCGCCGGCTCCTGGACCATACGTCGGTGCCCGCCGCCGCTATTCTCCATCTGCATGATCGGGACTGGGTCTATGTGCCCGTGGAGGGGGGGAAGTTCAAGCGGGTGGGTGTTGTCGGTGGCGCCATGCTCCCTGGTGGAATGCAGGAGGTCACCTCCGGCCTTGCTGTGGGCCAGAAGGTCGTGACCAGGGCGCTTGAACTACAAAATACGGTGGACCAGTAATGATTCGTGGTCTGGTTGATTTTGCACTGAACAACCGGTTCATGATCCTGGCGATTGCCATTCTGCTGTTCGTCTGGGGCGCCATCTCTTTTCATAATCTGCCGGTGGAGGCGTATCCCGACGTAGCCAACAACTATGTCGAGGTAATTACGCAGTGGCCTGGGCGGGCGGCTGAAGAGGTGGAGCAGCAGGTCACGGTGCCCATTGAAGTCTCGATGGCCGGCATCCCGCACATGCAGCATCTGCGCTCTTTTTCGCTAGCCGGTCTTTCCGACGTCAAGATGATCTTCGATGACGAGTCGGTCAACGACTGGAATCGCGAGAAGGTTCTGGAACGGCTTTCCCAGGTCACGTTGCCGGCGAATCTGCAGCCGCAGATCGGCTCCGACTGGAGCCCTGTCGGACAAATCTACTGGTACACACTGCATAGCACCAATCCCGAGTACGACAACATGGAGTTGAAGTCGATCGAGGACTGGACGCTGGAGAAGCAGTTCAAGTCGGTGCCCGGTGTCGTGGATGTCGCGAGTTTCGGTGGCATCACGCGTGAATACCAGGTGCGCGTCGACCCCAACAAGCTGATCGCTTATGGGTTGAGCATTGGCCAGGTGGAGCAGCAGCTGGCCAATAACAATATCAATGCCGGTGGCAGCTTTATCGAGCAGGGCCAGCAGCAAGTCAACGTCCGTGAGGTAGGACTCTTTCGCAATGTCCAGGACATTGAGCAGACCGTTCTCAAAACGAGCAATGGAACCGCGCTGCGGGTGAAGGATATCGCCGAAGTCGTGCAGGGGCCGAAGATACGCCTGGGCCAGATCGGCAAGGCTATTCATCGTGTCGACGGCAAGGTCATCGACGACGGCGACGTGGTTGAGGGGATCGTGTTGCTTCAGAAAGGTGACGATTCCGACTCGACCCTGGTGGGCATCCACGCCAAGGTCAACGAGCTGAATAACCTGATTCTGCCCAAGGGAGTCAAGGTTGTTCCGTTCCTTGATCGCAGCGACCTGTTGCACTACACAACGCATACGGTTCTGCACAATCTGACCGAGGGCATCATCCTGGTGGTGATCATTCTCTTTCTCTTTCTGGGGAATGTTCGCGGCGCTATCATCGTTTCGCTCACCATCCCTTTCTCCCTGCTTTTTGCCTCCATTTGCCTTGATCTGGTTCATATCCCGGCCAACCTGCTGTCGCTGGGCGCGCTCGATTTTGGCATGGTGGTCGACGGCGCAGTGGTCATGGTGGAGAACATCGTGCGTCATCTCGGCCGTCGGCGCGCCGATAGCAGCAGCCCCAGCGAGCAAATTCGTGAAGCTGCTCACGAGGTGCAGCGCCCGGTCTTCTACGCCATCGGCATCATTGTGACCGCCTACCTTCCTATCTTTACCTTGCAGGCGGTTGAGGGGCGATTGTTCAAGCCCATGGCGTGGACGGTGGCGTTTGCTTTGCTGGGTGCGTTGATCTTCTCCATGTTGATCGCGCCCGTGCTATCGAGTTTCCTCTTCTACAGGGGTGCGCGCGAATGGCACAACCCCGTGATGACCTGGCTGACCGATCGCTATCGCCATTCCGCCACCTGGGCCATCGAACATCGCTACGTTACCGTCGGCGTCGCTGTGGGCGCGCTCCTGCTGGCGGGTTTTCTCGGTTTGAGTGGGGTGATCGGTTCGGAGTTCCTGCCCCACCTGGATGAAGGCGCGATCTGGGTGCGCGGCACGCTGGCTCCCAGTACCGGCCCGACCACAGGCGTTGCCGCCATGGATAAGGCGCGTATCGTTCTCGCCTCATTTCCAGAAGTGACGGACGTGGTGAGCCAGGTGGGACGGCCCGACGACGGCACCGATACGACGGGTTTTTTTAACACTGAATATTTTGTCGATCTGCTTCCCAAGGCTAAGTGGCGGCCCGCCTTCCATCAAAACAAAGACGAGTTGATTGGCGCCATGGATCGCGAACTGGAGAAGATGCCGGGGGTGATCTGGAACTTTTCCCAGCCTATCTCAGACAACGTGGAGGAAGCAGTCAGCGGCGTTAAAGGTGAACTGGCGGTCAAGCTCTACGGGGATGATCTGAAGTTGCTGGAGCAAAAGAGCGACCAGATCGAAAGCATCATGAGCCAGATCCGGGGCATCCAGGACCTCGGAATCTTCCGCGTAATCGGCCAGCCCAACCTGAACTACGTGGTTGACCGGGAAGCGGCGCGCCGCTTCGGTATCAATGTGTCTGACGTACAGGATGCCATTCAGACTGCGGTGGGCGGAGGCGCGGTCAGCCAGGTGCTGCAGGGCGAGGCACGCTACGACCTCGTGGTTCGCTACCAGAAACCCTATCGCGACACCAAGGAGGCGATTGAAGACATTCGCCTGCTGGCCCCTTCCGGCGAACGGGTTTCGCTGGCCCAACTGACCCAGGTCAAAGTGGAAGATGGCGCCGAGGAGATCTATCGCGAAGCCAACCAGCGCTACGTTGCCATTAAATACAGCGTTCGTGGCCGTGATCTGGGCAGCACCGTGGAGGAAGCGATTGCCAAGGTCAACGCCCAGGTAAAGCTCCCTCCGGGCTACCACCTTGACTGGGCGGGTGAATACCAGAGCCAGAAGAGAGCGGACAAGCGCCTGGCGCTGGTTTTGCCCATCACCATCACCATCATTTTCATCATTCTTTACACCATGTTCCGCTCGGCGAAGTGGGCACTGCTCATTCTGTGCAACGTGGCCATGGCTCCGGTCGGCGGCATGCTGGCGCTGCTGTTCACGCACACCAACTTCAGCGTTTCTTCCGGGGTCGGCTTTCTCGCCCTCTTCGGCGTCTCGGTGCAGACCGGCGTCATCATGCTGGAGTACATCAATCAGCTGCGGGTGCGCGGGCACTCGATTGAGGAATCCGCGGTCGAAGGAGCGGTGCTGAGACTTCGCCCCATCATGATGACCATGCTGGTGGCCACGTTGGGTCTGTTGCCGGCAGCTACCTCGCATGGCATCGGCTCGGATTCGCAGCGTCCCTTTGCCATCGTGATTGTGGGCGGCCTGATCGCCGCGCTGTTGATGAGCGTCTTTCTGCTGCCAACGCTGTATGTATGGATCGCGGGTGACCGGGACGTGCTCCCGACACCGGAAACGGAGTTTGAGAATTGAACTCCTGCAGACTAAGCACGTTCGCGCTGTTGCTTTGCCTGGCAGGGCAAGTGGTCTACGCGCAGGCCCCGCCACCAGCTCCGGCGCCACCTCCTCCCACTGCGCCGATCACCATGCAGCAGGCCGTGGATATGGCGTTGGCGCACAATCCGATGCTGCTGTCAGCGCAGCAGAATCTGCTTTCCATGAAAGGGCAGGAGGTCGAAGCAGGGCTGCGCCAGAATCCCGACTTCGCGCTCACTGGCTCGAACGTCTCCATTCCGACCACCAGCCCCGCGGGTCCTTATTTCTACAGCGCGTCGCTCTCCCGCTTGTTCGAGCGCGGGCAGAAGCGGCGCTGGCGCCTGGACAGCGCGCGGGCGACGACCGCCCAGACCGAGGCGCAGTATCACGATCAGATAAGACAGACGACGCTCCAGGTCAGGCAAAACTTCACCAATCTAGTACTGGCCAAAGCGACCTTGAAGCTGGCCCAGGATAATCTGAGCAGCTTTCGCCACGCATTACAGATCAACCTTGACCGCTACAACGCCGGAGACATTGGCAAGCTGGATTATGAGCGGCTGGATCTGCAGTTGGCGCAGTATGAGTCAGACGAATCGAATGCGGAAATGAACCTGGTGCAGGCAAGCGACCAGCTGCAAACCTTGTTAGGCATTGTCCAGCCCAGCCGCAGCTTCGATGTTTCTGGAGAGCTTGTGCCGCCGCCGCTGTCGGCAAACCTGACCGACCTGGAGCAGAAGGCGCTGACGGCGAGGCCCGATTACCAGGCTGCCCAGGCAGCGGTGCGTGTAGCGGATGCTAATGTGAAGTTGGCCTACGCCAACGGAACCACGGATCCCACGCTGGAGGGCGAATACGACCGCAGCGGTGACGTGAATTCGGCCGGATTTAGCATCAGCATTCCGTTGCGGATTTTCGATCGTAACCAGGGCAACAAAGACACCAGCAAGTATCTGGCGCAGGCGAGCCGTTTCGGCCAGGTAGCGGCGCAGAACCAGGTTTACTCCGATGTAGACCAGGCCTGGATCCAATACACCACTTCGAAGGTGCTTTCCGATCGCTACAACGGGCACTATCTAGCCGAAGCGAAAGATGTGTTGTCGATCGCGCAATTTGCCTACGAGCACGGCGGGATAGCTTTGCTCGATTACCTGAGTGCACTGCAGGATGACCGGACCACCAGCCTGAACGCGCTGAATTCCTACGCGCAAACGTGGCTGGCGATCCACCAGTTGAGCTTTGCCAGTGCGACCGAAGTTGTGCCGTAGCGGGAGCCCCCTCGACGCTGGCAATGCTGAAGCCTCATGAGTCCCTGCGCGAGAGAACCGCAGAGGAGAAGGCATCCGCTCCCTAGGCCCGGAGGCCGCCCCGCCAAACGTAAGCCCAGCCCGGAAGAGTGTGTGTAAGAACTCAACTCACAAATTAAGTCCCGCAGGGACGGCTGAAAATAGCCCAGCACGCAGTGCTGGGTGGCGTAAGGAACCATGTCCAGTCCCGGAGGGACGACTGAGAATATCCCAGGACGCTAGTCCTGGGCTTCACTGGGGTACGCAGCATGAGGACACCCAGGACTGCGTCCTGGGACATTTTCATCCGTCCCTGGCGGGACTGGTCGTCCTTTCAAATCCTACCCAGGACTGCGTCCTGGGCTATTTTCAGCCGTCCCTGCGGGACTGAATTCCTAAACCGGTAGTTCTCACACACACTCGGAAGGGCTGGGAATCAATTCCGAAGATGATATGAGCGCCGTAGGTGCGGCACCAACTTACAGGCTCTTGGCTTCGAGTTCCGCCCAGCGTGTGTACAAATCATCGAGGAGTTGCTGCGCCTGCTCCATGGCGAGCAGGGCTGCCTGCAGCCGCACGGCGTCTGTGGCTACCGCCGGGTCCTCGACCACTGCGCGCTCCCGGGCGACGCGTTCCTCGGCCGCGGTCACTCGATCTTCGATGCCCGCGAACTCGCGCGCTTCCAGGTAGGAGAGCTTCTTCTTCGTAGCCGGGCTTCGCTTTTCCTGCTGAGCAGCCGGCTTGAGCTCCTGCTGCGGCTCAGCCTGCCACGCCTCCCATTGCCCGTAATCGGCGAAGCGCTCTGCATTGCCGCGCCCGTCCAGTCCCAGCACACTGGTGCAGACCCGGTCGAGCATGTAGCGGTCGTGAGTAACCAGCACCAGTGCTCCGCGAAACTCCAGCAGGCTTTCTTCCAGGATCTCGAGGGTCGGGATATCGAGGTCGTTGGTGGGCTCGTCCAGCAGCAGCAGGTCGGCTGGTTCCAGCATCAGTCGCGCGATCAGCACGCGTGCCCGCTCGCCGCCTGACAGTCGCCCCACGGGTTGATTGAGCTGATCGCCGGTGAACAAAAATCGTGCCGCCCAGGAAGCAACATGAATGACCCGATCCTGATAGATCACCGAATCGCTATCGGGAGCTAATGCCCGCCGCAACGTGACTTCCGGTTCAAGAATACGATTCTGGTCGAAGTAGACGGTGCGCAGCGCGGTGGCTCGTTTGATGCCACCATCGAGCGGTTCGATCTCGCCGCGGAGCAGCTTCAGCAGAGTCGTCTTGCCGCTGCCATTGGGCCCCACCAGGCCTACGCGCATGCCTGCGGTGAGCACAAAGTTGAGGCCGGCGAAGAGCGTGCGTCCGTTGAAACCATAGCTAAGGTTTTCCAGTTCCACCAGCCGCTTGGTCTGGCGGTCCGTGGCCGAGAATTCAATGGCAGCGGTCGCGGTGCGGTTCCGGCTGGAGACCTCCGCCAGCTCGCCGATCAATTCGTTGGCCCGGTCGATCCTGGCTTTGGATTTTGTGGTGCGCGCTTTCGGACCGCGGCGCAGCCAATCAATCTCCGTGCGCACCCGGTTGGCAAGGGCATCCTGCTGCTTGGCCTGAGCCTCGAGGAAGGCTTCCTTCTTGATCAGGAACGCGCTGTAGTTGCCGTTTACACGCAGCAGGCCATCAGGATAGGCGCGGTTCAGCTCCACCGTTTCTGTGCACACGTTCTCCAGGAAGTATCTGTCATGGCTGACCACGACGCAGGCAAATGACGAGGTGTTGAGCAAGGCTTCCAGCCATTCGATCCCGCTCAGATCGAGATGATTGGTGGGCTCGTCCAATAGCAGGACATCGGGCTGCTGCACCAGGGCCTCGGCAATGGCCAGCCGCTTGCGCCAGCCGCCGGAGAGGCGGGATGCATCGGCGTTAATGTCCTCAAAGCCGGCGCGCCCTAGCGTTTCCGCGATGCGTCCTTCCCACTCTGCTGGGGGTGCGGCGATGCGCTTAAGAGAGGCTTCGAGGACCATCCGGATAGTTGTGCCGGCGGCGAATTCAGATTGCTGCGCCACATAGGCCAAGCGGGTGCGCTTGCGTGCCGCAACCTCTCCGCTATCGGGTTCGATCTCACCCGCCAGGATGCCAAGCAGCGTCGATTTACCCGAGCCATTGGGTCCGATGAGTCCGATGCGGGCGCGCTCTTCGACGGTGAAGGCCACGTTGCGTAAAAGCGGGTCGGCCCCGAACTGTTTCGAGATTCCCTGAGCATTGAGGATTGGGGCCAATGTTGTCCTTGAAAAGGTTGTGATCGATTAAGAATTCGACAGCAGGTTCCTGCGCTGAACGAAGGGCACGGTTGAACAGCTGCAGAAAAAGTCACTGTACGAAGGGCACGGCTTTAGCCGTGCCGTAAAAAGCCACAGCAATGAGGGCTTCAGCCCCTGAGGTACGCTTTTCCAAGCTTGTACCTGCACGGAAACTACCGTGAAAAACCGTACCTCAGCGGCTAAAGCCGCCCCCGCGCAGTACATTTACGGCACGGCTGAAGCCGTGCCCTTCGTACAGAGCGTTTTTCCTCTGCGTGTGAAGCCGTGCCCTTCGTTCAGCGACCTTTTCCGCACCGGTTTAGCCGCCGAGGGAACCGCTCGTCTATCGTGCTGCGGCGGTCGCCGTCATGTATTCCTCGTACGGTCCCTTGAAGTCATCGATGGTGCCCTGATCGAAGTGCCAGATCCGGGTCGCCACTTCGTCGATTAAATCGTGATCGTGCGTGACCAATAGCACCGTGCCTTCATACCGCTGGAGGGCGATATTCAGCGCATTGATCGCCTCCAGATCGAGATGGTTCGTCGGCTCGTCGAGGATGAGGATGTTCGGCTTCAACAGCATCAAGCGGCAGAAGATCAGCCGCGCTGCCTCGCCACCGGAGAGCGCCTCGGTCTTCTTTAGCCCTTCCTCCCCGCTGAACAACATCTGCCCCAGCAGACCGCGGATGTCTTCCTTGGTAACCCGGGGATCGAATTGATGCAGCCAGTCGGAAATCGTGATGCCCTTTTCAATCGAGCCGGTGTGGTCCTGAGGGAAGTACCCGATCTGCGCCTCGTGTCCCCACTTTACCGATCCCTGGTCGAGGGCGAAACCAGGCTCGGCCTGCTCCATCTTCACCAGCAGCGACTTGAGCAGCGTCGTCTTGCCCAAACCGTTGCGGCCCATCAGGCATACCTTCTCCCCACGCATCACGGCCGCGCTGAAGTCGTTAATGACCCGCTGCTCCCCGTACGACTTGGTCAGGTGCTCGAACTCCAGAATGTGCTTGCCCGAAGGACGCAGCAGATCGAAACGAATATAAGGACGCTGAATATTCGAACGCGCCAGTTCAGTGGTTTGCAGCCGCTCCACTTCCTTCTTACGCGATGTCACCTGGCTGGAACGAGTGCCGGCGGAGAAGCGCGCGATGAACTCGTTCAGCTGCGCGATCTTCTTTTCCCGCTGGGCATTTTGCGATTCCAGCCGGGAGCGGACCTGGGTCTTGGCCAACACCATCTCATCGTAGCCGCCGGTGTAGGTGATGATGGTTTCGTAATCGATGTCCGCGATGTGCGTGCACACGCTGTTGAGAAAATGCCGGTCGTGCGAAATGGTGATGAGCGAGCCCTGGAATTCCAGCAGAAAGTTCTGCAGCCAGTGCACCGAGTCAAGATCGAGCGAGTTCGTCGGCTCGTCCAGCAGCAGCCCCTGCGGTTTGCCAAAGAGCGCCTGCGCCAGCAATACGCGCACCTTCTGCCCGCCCTGCAATTCGCTCATCTTGCGCTCGTGGAACTCATCGGGAATATCCAGCCCCTGCAGCAGGATGGCGGCATCGCTCTCGGCCGTGTAGCCGTCTTCCTCGCCCACGATGCCTTCCAGCTCGCCCAGCCGCATGCCGTCCTCGTCGGTCAGCTCGGCCTTCTCATAGATGGCATCGCGCTCTTCCAGAGCCTTCCACAGCCCTTTGTTGCCCATGATGACGGTATCGATGACCCGGTACGCATCGAACGCGTACTGGTCCTGGCTCAGTACACCGAGCTTTTTGGGCCGCACCACGGTGCCCTTTTGGGGCTCCAATTCACCCGACAGGATCTTCATGAAGGTGGATTTGCCCGCGCCGTTCGGTCCGGTAAGCCCGTACCGGCGCCCGGGAATGAACTGGGTCGAAACCTCTTCGAACAGGAGCTTGGCTCCATAACGCATAGTTACATCGCTGACAGAAATCATGTTCAGTTCTCTTATTTTCTTAGATTCACTTCTATTTTCGCAGATTCGAAGCGGCTAGAAGATGCGCGACAGGATCTGGTTGGCCGCTAACGCCGCCACGTAGGCAAGTCCCGTCATGTACAAGAACTGCACCGCCGGCCACTTCCAGCTATTGGTCTCGCGCCGCACCACAGCCAGGGTCGAGGTGCATTGCATGGCGAAGGCGAAAAACACCACCAGGGCGATCGCGCCGCCGATGGTCATATCGTGCCGCAGCGCCGCCTGCAGACCGACGGATTGGGTAGCTGGGTCGGCGCCATAGAGCGTCCCCAGGGTGCCCACGATCACTTCGCGGGCGATGATCGAGGAAAGCAGCCCGATGCCGATCTTCCAGTTAAAGCCGAGCGGGTGGAGGACCGGCTCGATGAAATGTCCCAGCTTTCCGATCACGCTCTCCGTCAAGGGCGCGATCGTGCCGTGATGAAAGGGCACAATGCTTAGCAGCCACAGAACGAACGTTACCGCCAGGATGACGGTTCCGGTCTGCTGCACGAAGACCCTTCCACGATCCAGCAGCCGCAGCCCGATCGAGCGCAGGGTCGGCCACCGGTACTGTGGCAATTCCAGGATGAAGGGCGCCGCATTGGCCTTGAGGATAGAAGACTTGAGAATCCGCGCGGTGGCCAGCGCAGCCAGAAACCCGAGCAGGTAAAGACTCAACATCACCGCCGCGCGCAGGCCAAAAAAGTTGCCCAGGATAGGCCGGTTGGGAATAAACGCAGCAATAATCAGCGTATAGATAGGCAGCCGGGCCGCGCAGGTCATGAACGGGGCCACCAGGATGGTGGCCAGCCGGTCGCGCTTGTTTTCAATAGTCCGCGTGGCCATAATCGCCGGCACTGCGCAGGCGTAGGCGGAGAGAAGCGGAATGAACGCCTTGCCATTCAATCCAATCGCTCGCATCACGCGATCGGCAATCAGGGCGGCGCGCGCCAGGTAGCCGGAGTCTTCGAGCACGCCGATCACCAGGAAGAGCAGCAGGATCTGGGGCAGGAAAACCAGCACTGCCTGTACGCCGTTCCAAATCCCGTCGCGCAGCAGCACCTGCAGCCAGGGCACGGGCAGGAAGCTGACCACCGCTGCGCCTGCCTTGGTAAAGATCTCAGTGAGCCAATCGCTCAGCGGAAGGCCGGCGGCGAAGACCACCTGAAAGACTCCGATGACGACGGCTAGAAAGATCAGGGGGCCCCAGATTTTGTGCAGCAGCACGGCATCGAGCCGGCGGGTCCAATTGGACGAGTTCGGAGCCTTGTACCTGGTGCGCGAGCTTACCCCGCTAGCCCACTGATGGCAGGAGGCGGCATTTTGCAAGACCGGCAACTGCATGGGCTGGAGCCGTTGTTCCAGAGGCTCAGAGAGGCGGACCAGAAAGCGGGAGATGGCGTCGAATCCCGTGCCCTTGGTGGCACTGATCATGGCCACCGGAGCACCCAGCTCGCGGGCCAGGGCCAGGGGATCGATCTCACCCCCGCGCGCCGTCATCAGGTCAGACATGTTCAACAGCACCAGGGTCGGCAAACCCATGGCCAGCACCGGAGCGGCCAGCATCAGCTGGCGGTTCAACTGCAAGGCATCCAGCACCAGCAGCACTGCGTCCGGCGCCGGGGTGCCGGGCATGTTGCCCTGCAGCACATCGACCGCGACCCGGGCGTCTTCAGAATAGGAATGGAGGCTATAGATGCCGGGCAGATCGATCAGCGTCAACTCGCGATGGCCGATACCGCTCATGCGGGCGGAATGCTGCTCCACGGTGACCCCGGGATAATTGGCCACCTTCTGGCGCAGACCAGTCAAACGGTTGAAAAGAGTTGACTTACCGGAGTTTGGCGGCCCGATGAGGGCAACCGTGCTGATCTTGCCCGCGACCCTGGGCTGGGAGGACTCGACAGCAACGCCGCCGCCGGGGCTGCAATGGCTCATCGCGCGTCCTTCCGAACGGCCTCGAACACGCTATGGACGCTAATGAATTTGGCAGTCTCTTTACGCAGTGCTACTTCGGCCCCATCCACGCAATACACGGTCGGATCACCGGCCGGCGCGCGGCGCAGCGCCAGCACCCGGCTCTCCGGGACAAAGCCCAAGTGCATCAGCTGACCCTGGATCTCCTCCGGGAGCTCGAACGATGCCAAGGTCGCGCAGGAACCAATAGCGAGGTCACTCAGCGCAGTCGATGCAGGCGTGCGGGGCATGGAAGTCGGGGTCGTCCTCGCGATCCGGGGGGAAAGTGACCAAATGCGACCGTTGAGGTCGCATATCTAACTATACGGCTCTGCCGCGCTGCTGACAATCCCTTATCGGGAAGGCGAAATGGTGTTACCTGTGTTTTGCTTGGCTGCGCAGCGCCTGCTTGTCCTGCGGCGTAGAATGCGGCCATGACGATTGAAGAATTCCGTGCTTCTCTGCGCGAGGGGGTGCCTCCGGCGGGCCTGTCGCCCCTGCTCCAGGCTCTGTGGTGGGATGCCCGGGGGAATTTCGATCGTGCCCATGACATTGCCCAGGACGACGCGTCCGGACAGGAGGCAGCTTGGGTTCATGCCTATCTCCATCGCAGGGAGGGAGACCGGGAGAACGCGGGGTACTGGTACAAGCGCGCGCACCAGCCCCATCCTGAAACGTCGCTGGATGACGAGTGGCGGCAGATCACCACTGTACTGCTGCACCGCCACGGGCATTAAGCTTGCGACTCACTCTGCGGGGAAAGAAAATAACGCAGCCGCTCTGATTCCGCCGCGAACGCTTCATGGAACGCCTTCTCTGCAGGTGGCTGTCCGCTGACAAAGCCCGGATTGATGGTGAGTTCGTTGCCGCGGCCCAACACATTCACCCACCCGATCACATCGGCTCTCCATAACAAAGGAAGAGCGTAGTATCCCAGCTTACGTTTCGCCGGTGGCGTGTAAGCTTCGAAGCGATAGGGCCAGCCCCAAAAATGCTCGAATCGCCGCCGATCCCAAACCAGCGGATCGAAGGGCGCAAGAAAACGAACTACATCTTCCGGCTCGCTGCGCTTCAACCGGCCGCTGGGCCACACATAGCGCACTCCGTCGGCCACGGCGCTCTCCAATGCCCCAGACTTCAAGAGAGAGGCAACTGCACCTTTTCTTCCCGCCAGGTCTGGAGCGGAATAGCGCAGGTGCTGGACCGCCGCGCGCAGGCTGCTCTCCGGCAGCGGCGTGAGGATGCTGGCGATCAATAGCACCAGGCGGCGAAGGCGCTCTGCCGGATCAAGTGGTTCGTGGGTAATGATTGCCCGCTGATATATCTTGATACCGTTCACCCGGCCGGCGATGCGCATCAGGCCCATGTAGTGCAGCCTCTCCAGAGTTCGGGTGGTCGACTTCGAAGATCCGCCCCATGCATTTATCTCCAGGCTCTTGCCCAGGTGCGCTTCCAGTTCCCGTGGGTGGAGATGCTTTTGATTGGCAACAATGTCGAGTACCTTTTGCTCTGCGCGGGTGAGCGCCCGCCGCTTTTTTCTGGGATGGAGAAGTTGCCAGGTCGCCATCGGCATGAACCCATACGCGTAGAGGTAGTCCTCTTCGAGCTTGAGCGCGCGATAGTTCCGTTCCAGGTCGCCTGCCCGGTAGTGGGTGACGCGATGACGCAGAATCAAATCCTGCGCTCGCGCAGGGGAACGAATGGGGTCGGCTTGAATGAAACCGATGCGGGCAATCGCCCGGCGCAGCGTAGTCTCGGGGAAGAGAGAAGATGCAATTGCGTGACGGCGTAGATCGCTAAGCGTGAGTTTCATCCCGCCAGTCCGTTCGCCTCGTACTTCAATTCCTCTAACCGCCGCTCGAGAAATCGCCGCGCCGGTTGTTGACGCGCAAGCATCAGCGACTGCTCGTAGGCGGCACGCGCTTGTGCTGTTCTACCCAGCCGCCGATTCAGATCGGCGAGTGCGGAGTAGGCCAGGTAGTAGTCCTCGAGGTCACCGCGCGCCAGAATAGCCTCGATGAGCGAGAGTCCCGCCGAAGGTCCATCCCGCATGGCCACCGCTACTGCGCGGTTCAACTCAACCACCGCGGATGGATTTGCCGCCAGCAGCACGTCGTACAGGCCAACGATTTGCCCCCAATCGGTCGCGGCGCTGTTGCGGGCCTCGGCGTGTACCCCCGCAATGGCCGCTTGCAGCGTATAGGGTCCGATGCGGCGGGATGATAAAGCACGCTTCACCAATGCGGATCCTTCTGCAATCTGCTCCTGGTTCCAGAGTGAGCGATCCTGATCTTCCAGCAGCACCACATCGCCCTCCGGCGAAGAACGTGCGGCGCGTCGTGACTCCTGCAGCAACATCAACGCCAATAAGCCAGTGGCCTCGGGCTCCGGCAACAGCTCCACCAGCAGCCGTCCAAGACGAATGGCTTCGATCGAGATATCCGCCCGCGTAAGCGACCCGCCCGATGAGGCCGAATATCCTTCGGTGAACAACAGGTAGATGACATGCAGCACCGTATCCAGCCGCTCCGGCAGATCGGTTTCTGAAGGCACTTCGTAGGGAATATGTGCATCGCGGATCTTGCCCTTGGCGCGCACGATGCGCTTGGCAATGGTGGGGGCGGCGGTGAGAAAGGAGCGGGCGATTTCCTCGGTGGTAAGGCCGCACACTTCCCGCAGCGTGAGCGCGATCTGAGCATCGGACGGCAGGGCAGGGTGGCAACAGGTGAAGATCAGCCTGAGCCGGTCGTCTTCAATGCTTTCGTCATTTAATTGCGTGGGGTCGTTGGTTACCCCATCCAGATGGTGCTCAAGCTCAGTGACTGCGGCATCGAATCGGGCACGCCGGCGCATGCCGTCGATGGCTTTAAATCGTCCGGCGGAGATCAGCCAGGCCCGGGGATTCGCCGGAACTCCTTGTTGCGGCCATTGTTCCACCGCGGCAACGAAGGCATCGTGCATAGCCTCTTCGGCGCGGTCGAAGTCGCCCAGCAGACGGATGAGCGTGGCCAGGACACGGCGCGAGTCGGAGCGGTAAACCGCGTCCACCATCGCGCGCGCTGCATCGTCCTCGACCTTCTGCGGCAGGCCCATCGGCGGCTCCTGATCGACCTCCATCATATCTGGAGCCGCCTGAAGAACGAGCTACGTTCATTCCCCGCACTTGCACAAAGGGACACATCGATCTGCTCCTGTTTACGGTTTGCTGGCGGTCAATTCCTTGACCGGTCGTACTTCAATCGCCCCAAGGCGGATTACCGGAACTTTCGCGGCCAATTGGATGGCCTCATTCAGGTCCTGCGCCTCAATCAGAAGGAATCCGCCGATTTGCTCGTTGGTCTCGGCAAAGGGTCCGTCGGTGACAGACACTTTGCCGCTGCGCACCCGCACGACGGTGGCCGTGCTCACGGATTCCAATGCCTGGGCCGCTAACAGGTGACCCTTCTTTCGGAGAGTGTCGTCATAGGCCAGGCTCTCGTCATCCAGCGTTTGCAACTCACTCTCCGAGAGCGCGTGCAGTTTTTTCTCGTCAACCAAAACCATGCATAGGTATTTCATTCTGTTTCCTCCGCAGATCCGTGTTACGTAAGATAGTCGCTTGCGAGAGCCGGAAATGGACAATCGGTCCTGGGTATTTTTTTGACCGGCCCTGCGCTCTATACTCGAGGATGAGGAATCCATGGCCGCATTGATGGACGCGATCAGCGTCAAGCGCAAGAGTGTATTCGAGTTTGAAAATATCCCTTACTCCTGTCTCGAGGTCGAAGTGCATTCCCCCACCGCTCGCGGCGGTCAGACCCTGGTGCGCATAAAAATGCGCAACCTGCTTACCAGCGCGGTCTTTGAAAAGACCTTCAAGGCGAGCGACAAGTTCAAGGAGCCGGATCTGCAGTTGGTTCCGGCCTCCTATCTGTACAGCGATGGCGACGGCTCTCATTTTCTGGACCAGGAAAGCTTCGAGACCCTCACGCTTACGGAAGGGCTGGTGGGGAATGCATTGGACTTGCTGATCGAGGGCGCATTGCTGCAGATGCACATCTACAACGGCAACCCCATCGGTCTACAGCTGCCGCTATTCGTTGAGCTGAACGTCGCCTACACCGAACCGGCGGTAAAGGGCGACTCCTCGGCCGGCAGCGTGACCAAGCTTGCCAGGCTGGAGACGGGGCTTGAGATCCGCGTCCCGCTTTTCATCAAAGAAGGGGAAAAGGTGAAAGTGTCGACCGAGAACCGGGAGTTTGCGGGGCGGGCCTGATTCAACCCGGCAGGAGTCAGTTTCCTAACAGAACCCAATAGGAACTGGACGGGTGCCCGGTTCGCCAACCTGCCCCGGCGTGCCGTGGGAGCGTACCTGGGCCGAACAAGACGGGCGAAGCCCACGACAGCTTTTGCTAATCAATTAACTAAAAGCAATCAAAACATATCATTTTCGGCCCAGGTACGCTCCCACGGCACGCCGCGTGGCGAACCTGGGGCACCCGTCCAGTTCCTATTGGGTTCTGTTAGGGCACTGACTCCGCGGGCTTTCATTTGAACCAAAATCAACTATCGGCCGGAATGGTCATGCGAGCTGGCATCTGCGCCGGCCAGCGCCAGGGTCGATGAGGCCTCGGGTGGATATTGGGCCAAGTGGTCCAGTGCGCTCTGCATTTCCTGCAGAAGCTCGTCGGCCATGGCTCGCGTAAAGCCGTGGCGGACGAGGATGCGCTGAATCACGAGATCTTCGCGGTTCGGTGGCATGGAATAAGCAGGAACCAGCCAGCCGCGCTCGCGCAATCGATCGGCGTAGTCATAGAGGGTGAAGCTCGAGGATACGGGGTCCTTCAGCTCCCAGCAGAGGCCGGGGATCCCTCCGTGGCCGTCGTAAATAATTTTGAAGGGCCCGAATTCGCCGATCTTTTCTGCGAGATAGCGGCCCAGCTCATAACAACCGTTTTGAATCGCGCGGTAGCCCTCTTTGCCCAGACGTAGAAAGTTATAGTACTGGCAAATGATCTCGCCCCCGGGCCGGGAGAAGTTCAGCGCGAAGGTGGGCATGTTGCCGCCGAGGTAGTTCACCTCAAAGATCAGCTCCTGGGGAAGGTCCTGCTTCTCCCGCCACAGAGCCCAGCCGACGCCCAGCGGAGCCAGACCGAATTTATGGCCGGAAGCATTGATGGATTTCACTCGCGGCAGGCGGAAATCCCACAGAAGGTCGGGCAGCACGAAGGGCGCGAGGAAGGCGCCGCTGGCCCCGTCGACGTGGATGGGGATGTCAAGCCCGGTCTCAGCCTGCAGCTTGTCAAGGGCGATGCTGATCGCGTGTACCGGCTCGAATTGCAGCGTAAACGTCACTCCGAGAGTGACGATCACGCCGATGGTGTTTTCGTCACAGCGTTTGATCACTTCTTCGGGCGTGAGCAAAAGCCGTTCGCCTTCCATGGGAACTTCGCGGATTTCAACGTCGAAGTAGCGGCAGAACTTGTGCCAGCAGACCTGCACCGGGCCCATGATGAGGTTTGGAGCATCAGTGGGTTTGCCTTGGGCGCGTTGGCGTTTGCGCCACTTCCACTTGAGGGCCAGGCCGCCGAGCATGGCCGCTTCGCTGGAGCCGGTGGTGGAGCAGCCGATGGTGCTGGCGGCTTCCGGGGAGTTCCACAGATCCGCCAGCATGTGCACGCAGCGCTCTTCGATGGCTGCGGTCTGCGGATATTCATCCTTGTCGATCATGTTCTTGTCCGCGGACTCGTCCATGAGGTGCATGACTTCGGGTTCGATCCACGTGGTGCAGAAGGTGGCGAGGTTTTGCCCCGAGTTGCCGTCGAGGATGAGCTGATTGTGAATGGTCTGGTAGACGGTTTGCGGGTCCTGGCTGGCTGCGGGGAACTCGTAGGTCTGGTTCCGTTCGTTCAGAACTTCGGACTCGAGTTGGCTGGTAGGGCCGGCTTTGAGCTCTTCTGTATTGTGCAGGGCCATGGCTTCTCCTGTTCGTCTGCATCGGAAGTGTATTGGCTGGAAACCAGGGTGGGGAAGAAAAGATGGTGAATCGGAGCTCGAGTCTGTCTACTCCATAGCCGCCTCGACAATAGACCAGCTGATGTTCGCGAGGTCCTCCTCCATGGAGAGACGCACCACTACTTGTTCGATGGCTTCATTATTCCTTCCTACGGTGCGCATCACCGCCGCGATCTGCGCCTGATCATTGGCGTCGTCCTGTTTGCTATGAATGGATTGCAGAGTCACGGGCAGATGGCTGATCGTAGATAGGAGTAAGGTTCGAAAGTGCGCGGCGACCGCGGTCTTACAGTGCAGGTTACTTCATAGAGCGTCTCGATCGGGATAGCCTCGGGCAGGGCCGGATGGATGCGATAGGCGAGCGGCCGGAGCACCAGGTTTGTCGCCAGAACCGCGGCCGCGAGTACGAGAGCGAAATGCAGAGCGCCTAACCCGGAAAGCGCCCCGATGGCAGCCGAGCACCAAATGGTCGCGGCAGTATTTAGCCCGCGCACATTCGCGCCATCTTTGAAGATGACCCCTGCACCCAGGAAACCAACTCCGGAAACTACATAGGAGACAATGCGGCCCTGCGCGGAAGAGTCGTTCCCGATCAGCAGACCGCACATCACGAAGGCTGCCGCTCCGGCTGCCACCAGGGCATTGGTGCGCGTACCAGCCATACGTTGCCGCCATTGCCGTTCCAAACCAACCAGGGCACCCAGGAGCAGTGCCGACAGGAGACGCAGGGCGAATAGTAGCGTTGAGACGGTCATCAGAAATCCAGGTGCGTCCGTACTCCGTCCAGGTACGCCAGTTATCGTGGCGTTCCTTAGATGCTCTTGCGACCGTAGTTGAGTCGCGAGTTGGGGTTGCTCTAGGCGCACAGGCCAATCGTCCCCATATCGTCCTCGGGGGAGGATTGGCCTGTGCACTCCACCTCGGAAGCAGAGGCCTCTTTCCAGACACGCGCCAGGGGCGTCCTTGCGTCGCCGGTCGGCACCCAGGTGCAGGTCAACTGAGGAGAATTGCGAAACACGGAAAGGATGATGTTCATGGTTTTCTCCTTGTGCGGTTCGTGCAGGCACGCCCGAATCCACAGCCCGGGGCGGGGACTGGAGGGCAGCACGAATCATCGGATGGGGAGGGTGAGAGAGTTGGTTTTAGCAACCGCCGGCTCACGCGCTCAAATCACAGGTCGTATGCTGGGATGAGCGGCAAGGAAGGCGTCGATAGCCGGGCTAAGGGCGGGTCCCAGAGCGCTCATTCCAGCACAAGAAATCTCCGGAACTGGGAGGTTCTGGTGCGGAATCGTTGCTCATAAATGGTCTTATTTCTCCAGCGGGGAGGAAATCCCTGCCTCTCATTTTGTACCATATCCCCCTAGGGTATACGCAAGGAAAAATGGCAGCCTTTGATAAAGAAAAACAGAAGCTTATCGCTCGCATTAAACGCATCCGTGGCCAGGTGGACTCGATCGAGCGATCGCTCACCACCGGAGACAATTGCGCCGACATACTCATGCTGCTGGCAAATGTGCGCGGCGGCGTTAACAGCCTGATGGCCGAAGTGCTGGAGGACCATATCCGGTTGCACTTGCTCACGTCAGAGAAGGACTCTGCTCCGCCTCACGAGCTGGCGGAGGATCTCATCGACCTGGTGCGCGCTTATCTGAAATGAGGGCGCCCGGTACGGGGGCTATGCGCCGGCCGATACCTGAACCGGCTCCAATGGCGGACTCGCTTCCCTGGTAACACCGTACCGATACGGGCCCAGGCGGCTAAGCAAGAGCAGCGCCAGAACCATGGTTCCGCAAAAGCCTGCCAGAGGGACGGTATACGAATGGAAGCGGTCGTATCCCTCGCCCATCAGCAGCACCCCGGCTGCGCCTGCCAGCATGAAGGCGCCAAAGGCGCATCCAAAGGCGGTGCCAAAAGCGCGCAGGCCGAAGTAACGGCTAATCATGTAACCCATGGTTTCCACTTCTGCTCCCATACCAAGGCCGACCAGAAACGAAGCGGCTAGCGCGGGAGTTCCGCTTCTTCCCGCCCACAGCATGGCCAAGCCCAGGGTGGTGGCGCCGTAAAACAGGATCGCGACCCGGGGGGCAAAAAAGTGATCCAGCAGGTAGCCGGAGCCCAGCCGGCCAACAATCAAAGCAGCTCCAACCAGGGAGGTGGCCAGGGCGGCGCGCTCTGCGCTCACGCCACGATCGGTAAAGATGGCCGACATATGAATGATGGCCCCATGCACGCATGCGCCGGTTAAGGAGAATATGCAGATCAACATCCAGAACACGGGGCTATGCCAGATCTCGTGCCAGGTTATGCCCTGTTTGCCTTGCGGCGACAGAAGCGAGCCTGGGGCGGTCTCGTCTCCATCCGGTTGCAGGCCAAGTTCCGCGGGATCGTTGCGCAGCAGGGCGGCGACGATAGGCAGCGGTACAAGCAGGACTGCGCCACCAAAAAGCGCGTACGTGATCCTCCAGCCGAAGAGCGTGATCAACCGCTGGGCCAGAATGGGAACCACAACCGAGCCCACGCCAATGCCCAGCATCGCCAGTCCCAGGGCAAGCCCTCGGTGGCGGTTGAACCAGTGCGAGATCACGGCGCCGTAGGGCACCGGCACCGGACCGCCGCTGAGGGCAATCCCCAATATCGAGAAGAAGAGATAGAGCTGCCAGATGCTGTTCCCCACCCATAAGGCGGCGATCAGGATAAGGCCGTAGAACAGGGTCATCCAAATAATGACGCGCTTGGCCCCCAGGCGGTCGATGAGCACGCCGCTGAGGGGAATCCAAAGCGCGCCCACAGTATTCATCAGGGAAAATGCGAAGGACACGGCGGCGCGGCTGGCATGAAAATTCACCACCAGCGGTTTGAAAAACACACTGAACGAGAATATGACGAGTGGTGCGCCGAGAAAGAGCCCGACGGCGCTGACGACTACGATCCACCAACCGTAAAAAACGCGTGGCCGCTTGCTGGTCATCTTGACTCCAGCCGCGAGACGGTGAGTGTGGTCGCGGCAACACGGGCCGGTTGCAAAGCGTGGGTAGTGCTGAAGAACCTATACGTAGGGAATCCCCGGAGTCAACTGGGCTTTCTCTAGGGGAGGCAACTCGCCGCTCTCATTGCACCTCTAAAGAAGACCGAGGAGAAACTATGTCCTACGGTAAGAACCTTGCTTTGACTGCTTTCGCAGCTGCCCTGTTAAGCTGCGCAACCATGGCCCCAGCCCAGGTTTCCATCAACATCGGAGTGGCGCCGGTATGCCCCTATGGGTATTTTGACTATGCTCCGTATGATTGCGCGCCCTACGGTTACTATGGTCCGGACTGGTTTGTGGGTGGGGTGTTCATCGGGGCCGGCCCCTGGTTCCACGGTCCCCACGGCTTTTATGGCCATGTCGACAATCGCTACGATCCTCGTCACGGTTACCATGGACCGTTACCGCCGCACGGGGCACAGCAGTTCAACCACTTCCAGGCTAACGAGGCGCATGATGCCCAAGGCCACGTAGGCAACGCTCCCCACAATGGCGCCAACGAACATGCCCTGCCGGGATATCACGGCGGCGGCGCCCCTCACGGCGGTGGTGGCGCGCCTCACGGTGGGGGCGGTGGCGAGGGTCATCACTAGAGCGCGGTCCAATTGATGCAATCAGCGACATAAGACACTTCCTGGAAACTTAGGTCGCTCCGGCCGGTCCCCATAGCTGCGGGGACCGGCCGATTTTTGCCCAACACCCAGCCGGCTCCGTTAATCTACGTTGCCGACGTAAGACGGGTGCCCCAGGTTCGCACCAGCGTACCTGGGCCGAGGATGAGATGTTTCGATTGCTTTTTCTGGAGGGCGTAGTCAGAAGTAGGGTAAAAAGCAGTCGTAGGCTTCGCCCGTCTTTTTGGCCCAGGTACGCTGGTGCGAACCTGGGGGCACCCGTCTATCCTGAGAAGCGATGGCGTGTCTGAATTTAGTTCGGCGTGCGTTCTTGGTTCTCTCTGCCATGGCTATCAACGCGTACGCGCAAATGACTCCGGAAGGCGGCGAGCTCGTCGGCTTCATCGCTGCTGAACAACAGCGTGGTTCCGTGCTGACGTATGCGCAGTCCTACGTAGACGATGAAAACGAGAAGGTCTCCTATAAGGGCACCCTTTACGCGGGCATACATGACTTCAAGCTGGACGAATGTAAAGTGGCGGTTCAGGTCGCCATCCAGGACACATATACAGGCGCCATCGAGCATAGGAACTTTGGGCGGGTTCACTTAGAGCAGACAGGCGAGCTGAGAGACGATACTGTCTATGAATATCGCTTTGGCCTTGGTGAGCTCAGCGCCGATGCGGTGCATGCTCTGAGTGCGGTGCCCGGGCAGCTAAATATCCACACCACCGTTCGCTGCGAGGAAGATCGCTCCTGCAATCTTTCCTGGATTCAAATCACGGCGCCCAATAGTGGAATGGCTGAAACCAGGACAGTCAACGGCATCCAGGACGTTGACTCAAAAGCGAAAGCAATCGTGCTACCGATGGCGTCGCCCGAGGCGGGCGCCCAAGCGGCGAAGCTTTTCAGCGCGGCGATTCGTGCCTGTTCCGTAAATGCCAGCGCACATAACTGATCGTCATGCCAAACCCTCAAGCCACGCGTAAGGCGTTGAGTGTAGCGACGCTGTGCAGGCGTCCGCGATCCGGATCGATCACAAGTTCAAGCCTGGTTACAGATTCCAGATCGACCGCGTAGTCTTCGACCTCCTGCGGGGAGCCATTTGGGCTAAACGTCCACTGCTGGCGCACGATCTCGCGATTTGTCTCCTTTGCGGAAGAGTAGCTCAGCAGAAACTCCTGGGAACGCTCCATCTTATGTTCCACAAAATGCAGTACGATCCGTCGAATACGTTGCGGCGCATCGAAAAGCACGGTGATGGTCTGTGCTCCGGGACTGCTGGCGCGCCAGCCAAGCTCGTTGAGCGTTGGATTCGTACTGAGCGCGTTTTCGATCGGGAACGCCGGATCTTCTGATGTGAGCTGTACCCGAGCAGTCGAGGTTAGATCGAGCCACTCAGCACCGGTGGCCTCTGCGGCCACCGTTTTTTGTCCCACGATTTCCTTCCGCATCCGCCACCTCGCTATTGCAGGACTAGCTTATCGGGTTTGAGGTTCGCAGGTCACTATGCTCGATACCAAGCACGCGGAATTCGGGGTTCAACTCGCTGGCTGTGCGTATCGCCCTATTCGCCGTGAGTGCTCCCACATAGAAGCGCTTGGTACGCGGGTAGGATGTGGGGTTAATGAAAGAATGGCTGCGCAGAATTACACAATAGGCTCGCATAAACTCTCCTGTTGGGTTGAGATGCAATTTAGAAAGACGAAATGCTGTTACAAAGGTACCGTCGTCGACCTAAACTGCGCACAGGAAATGCGAGCTACGAGCATCACGGGTCTGTCTTGGGAAGCGTTCCCAAATTGGGACACGTTATTGAATGCGGTGAAAGGTCCTGCTCCAGCGAGTCTCATCAAAAAAGTGAATGAACTCATGAAGGGTAGATTCCGCTTGCTCTGATAACGGGGCCTCATCGGCGCCGGCCTCGGGAGTCACAATCGACCAGTAGACCAGGAGCGGCCGCCCTAAAATATTCTGCCGTGGCAAAAATCCCCAGAACCGGCTGTCCATACTGTTGGTGCGGTTATCGCCCATAACGAAATAATTGCCCGAAGGTACGACCACGTCCGGACCCTGCATGTGATCTGGGAGGGTCGCCGACCATTCCGCGGTAACTCCAGGCTCGGTAGAGGGATTCACGGAGGGGAAGTCATCCACGTACGGGTCATAGTTCGCGGAGGTAGGCTTGGCGGCCTGAGGCTCGTCCTGGGCCAGACCGTTGAGGTAGACGATGCCGTTGCGCAGATGAATGCGATCGCCGGGAATACCGATCACCCGCTTGACCACAAATATATGTTCGCCATTGGCTTCTTCGGTTGGCTTGTAGAAGACAACAATGTCTCCACGATGCACCTCGCGGTAGTGCATGAAGGCCGCCCACTTTGCAGCCGGCGCCAGGGTCTCGCGCTCTACTACTACGTGATCGCCGGCCAGAAGCGTGCTGGCCATGGAGGATGAGGGAATCGCGAAATTCTGAAACACGAAGGTAAGCGCAAAGAGCCCCACCGCAAGGACACTGCAGGTGGATGCGAATCCTTCCGATGACGTCTCCCCAGACTTCTTATCTTTCAGCCCACGTTTGCTACGCATTTTGCCGTCCTCCGCACGCAGAGTTTAGCACTTGCATCGGTAACCAAGACGCTCAAAACATTTTCTTATACAGCGTATAGCTATTGGGTATACAGTGTATAGGCGATGAAGGAAACAGCCACGGCGGAGCGCATTGCCGAAGAAGCGCTGAAGATTCTGGAAAAGGAAGGCGAGGCGGCGGTCAGTATGCGCCGCGTAGCCCAGGCGGTCGGTATTACTCCGATGGCTATCTATCACCACTTTCCCAAGCGGGAAGCATTGCTCGATTTTGTGGTTGACCGGGAGTTCGCCAAGTTCCTCGGTTACATTGAAGCCCGCCCGATACGAGGGTCCTGGGATGTTCGTCTGGCCGGCTGCATGGATGCGTACATTGACTATGCCTTCGACCGTCCCTGTATCTTCGACTATGTTTTTTCGCAGCCGCGGCCCAATGCCCGTCGCTATCCGGATGACTTCCGTGCGCAGCGTTCGCCCACTTTGAATGCGGTCGCCGATCTCGTGGCGCAGGCCATGGATGCCGGATTTCTGAAACGTCACGACGTATGGGAGATTGCGCTACAACTCTGGGCGCACGGTCACGGATACATCATGCTTTACCGCGCAGGACGTTTCCATTTGTCGGAAGCAGAATTTCGTACGCTCACGCGCAATTCAATCAGGAGAATGATCCATGGTCTCAAGGCCTAGTAATAATTTCCTTATCGCTCTGTGCCTGACTTTTTCCGCGGTGTTGTTCTTTCTTGGCACAGGGCTTTCGCCGCTCTGGGCCCTCACCTGGCTGGCGCCGATTCCTGTGTTGTGGATTGCACCGCGCGTATCGGGCGGGGAAGCCTTTTTCATTGCCGTTGCTGCGTATGCGTTGGGCGGATTGAACGAATGGAGTTATTCGCGCACAGTGCTACCCACGCCGCTTGTAGCGTCGATCTTGCTCTTCATTTCCTGCATCTTTGCCTTCGCAGTATTGCTTTTCCGCAGCCGTATCCGTCGTGGAAACTTTGGCAAGCGGCGCTGATTGTTCCTTCGTTTTGGGTGGCCGTTGAATACCTCATCGCCATTACTTCCGTTCACGGCACCTTTGGCGATATTTGCTATTCGCAGATGAACTTTCTGCCTATCCTGCAGATTGCTTCCGTCACTGGGGCGTGGGGCATCAGTTTCTGCATTTTTCTCTTCGCGGCTACGGTTGCGGCGCTCCTCAGTGTGGGCCCTGCCCCGGCAAAGGCGCCTCTGGCTATCGCTGTTTCCATCTTCCTCGCCGGCGTGCTCGGGTTTGGAGTATGGCGTCTGGCCACAACGCCGAAAGATTCACCGACGTTGAGGGTTGGTCTCATCGCTTCTAATGAAGCCGCAAACCTACAAGCCGGAACCCCTGCGCAGGTAAAGGTGATATTTCAGCGTTACGCCGAGCAGATGAAGTCATTGGCCGCTCAGGGAGTTCAAGTCTTTGTCCTGCCTGAGCACAGCGGACCGGTAACCAACGCTTCCCAGGCGGAATTCGACGGCCTTCTGGGGCAAATGGCTAAGCAGACCGGCGCCTACGTGACGGTTGGCATTGATCGAAGTGTTCCCACGGCTACCTGGAATCAACAGCGGCTCTACTCGCCAGACGGATCGTTTGTTGCTTCCTATAACAAGCATCATCTGCTGCCGCACTTGGAGAATGAAACCCCTGGCACCCAGCGCACGGTGGTTAACCAATCTTCAGGCAAGTGGGGTATGGAGATATGCAAGGACATGGATTTCCCGCGCCTGAGCCGTCAGTATTCTCAGGATGGGGTGGGTCTGCTGCTTGTGCCCGCATGGGATTTTGTTCAGGACGGCTGGTTACATGGCCGCATGGCGGTCCTGCGGGGCGTCGAAAGCGGATTCAGTATTGCGCGGTCCGCCAAGCTGGGCATCCTTACTGCAACCGATGACCGCGGCCGGGTTTTAGCAGAACGCGATACCCTCGCAATTCCATTTGCCACCGTTATAGCGACAGTACCCGTTCGCCACGACGCGACCATTTATTCACGGTTCGGCGATTGGTTTGCTTGGTTAGATATTGCCGTTCTCGTCATTTTGATGGCCATGCCTCTGGTGGCGCCGCGTTTGAGCGCCTGAGCCGCACGCTCGTTCCTGTTGTGATAAACCATTATGGATGCTTCAACCGTCGCGGAATTCGTTCTATCTTGTTGTCCTTCTCGGCCTCGCCTCCATGCAGCCGAACGCGCTCGGGCAGGGCGATAAACGCGTTTCGACGACCGCATGGCACGGTGGACATTTTGCCGTAGATACCGCCGGGCTGTTGGGCCGATCTGACATTGTGCTGGGCAAGCCCAACACTAAGCCAGCCGAAGCAATGCCGATGGGCAACGGACGGCTGGGCATCGCCGTGTGGGCTGCGGACGGATTCACCGCCCAGCTGAACCGCGCAGATACTTTGCCGCATCGGGATTCTCCTGGCCAGCTCGTCATCCCCGGCCTCTCCAAACTCACTACGGCCAGGGATTTCAGCGGCCGTCTCGATTTGTACAGCGGATCTCTGGTCGAGCACGGCGGTGGTATCAGCCTTACCGCCTACGTTCAGGTATCGACCGATACGTTCGTGGTCGACGTTACGGGCGCAGACCCAAACGTGACCCAGACTGCCACACTTCGGCTCTGGGAGCCCCGTAAGCCGAACGCCACGGCTGCCAACAGGGTGGGCATGCTCGAACAAACCTGGATCGACCACTATGGTCCCGGAGCATCCGGCGAAACATTCGGAGCCCTCGCTGCCATCACCGCAACGGGTCGCGATGTGTCGGTCGCGGTGAGCAGCCCTCGCTCAGTGACGGTCACCTTCAAGCCCGCGCAGGACGGGCATTTTCGGGTAACGGTCGCGAGTCCGCACTACAACGGCGGGAAAGATCAACTAGCCGGGATCAACAGCGCTTTGGCGAACTCCGATGCGCAGGAACACCTCGCCTGGTGGCACTCGTTCTGGCATCGTGCAGGGCTCATCAAGCTCACTTCCGGAGATGGTTCCGGAGAGTACCTGGAGAACCTTCGCAACCTCTATCTCTATACGGCCGCTGCGGAGGGCGGCGACAGGTTTCCTGGTTCACAGGCAGGCATCGCCGACCTTTTCTCTGCCGTCCAGGATCTTCACCGCTGGGATCCAGCTGCCTTCTGGCACTGGAATCTTCGCATGCAGGTGGCCGCGAATATAGATGCAGGCGTGTCTGAATTGAACGCGCCGTACTTCCGCTTGTATCGCGAGAATCTTGCCAACATCAAAGACTGGACCTCGAAGCACATGGCAGGCCGCCCAGGGATCTGCGTACCGGAGACGATGCGCTTCAACGGAGCGGGGGTGGAGTATGAGGCCGATTGGAATCCGTCGGAAGCTGCGGTCATCGGCCTGAACTGCGACGCCGGCTCGCCGCCGTACTACAACGCGCGCACGCTATCCACTGGCGCGGAAGTTTCACTTTGGATCTGGCGGCAATATCTAGCGACTGGCGATCGCGCTTTTCTCGCTGCGAATTACCCGGTTATGGCTGCCAGCGCAGAGTTCCTGCTCGCGTATGAAACGCGAGGCGGGGATGGCAAAATGCATACCCACCCGTCGAATGCACACGAACAGGAGTGGGATACCATCGATCCGACCACGGATCTTTCTGCGCGCTCAGCTCTTTTTCCCGCCGTTGCCCAGGCAGCAAAACTGCTTCACACCGATGACCGGCTGGTGCAACAGCTCGATGCGGAGTTGAGCCAGATTCCCCCTCTGCCCCAAGCCGAGAAATCCAGCCCCGCGGGAAAGCAAACGGTGATCGCCGAGTCCTATGATCCAGCCGCGGTTGCACATAACGAGGAGAACGTTGGCCTGGAGCCGGTTTGGCCCTACAACCTGATCGGCGACAATTCGCCCATGCTGGCGCTGGCGAAATCCACCTATGCCACCCGCCCTTACCCGGTTCACCAGGACTGGAGCTTTGATCCGGTGCAGGCTGCGCGGCTCGGCCTCAGCGATGAAGTGCGATCGACGTTGATTGCCCTGACCGAGAGATACCAGAACTATATAAACGGGTTCGCTAACTGGGGTGGTCCCGCAGGAGAGTTCTACATCGAGCAGGAAGGCATCGTGGCGCTGGCGCTCGCAGAGGCCCTGGTGCAGGACTACGACGGCCTGATTCGCATTGCGCCGGCGACGCCATCACAGTGGGATTTTGAGGGCAGCGTCTGGGTGCGCGATCGCACCCGGGTCGATGTGCAGGTCCGTGCGGGTGTGCCTACTACAGTCGCAATCGAAGCCGGAGCGACGTCGACTCTGCACGTTCGCAATCCGTGGCCGGGTCAGCCGGTCGAAGTCGTGGATGCGCGGGGAAAGAGCGTTCTGAAGAGTGGGGAGTCCAACCTGGAGATTCCAGTCGTTAAGGGACAGGCGTACTTGCTTGTGCGCTCGAACGCAGGAAAGCCATCTTTGCCATTCGCGCCGGTCAGCGGGACGCCTTCACTGCAAGCTAAGAGACTGGGCGGGGTACAGATCGGCAAATAGCAGCGGGCCGCCGGGTGCGAAGAATCTATGAGGCGGTTTTCGCTCGTTGCGCTCCGCGCCAATGGGCGGGAGGAACTCCCTCCCAGGTGCGAAAGGCGCGCTCAAAGGAGTTCAAGTCTTCGTATCCGAGCAGGTAAGCGGTTTCGTTCAGTTCCAGCAGCGGATTGTTGAGATAGTGGCGGGCGAGTTGGTGGCGTCCGCAGAAGAGAACCTCGATCTGTATGTCGTTGGGAGTTGGATCGCGCCGCGCGATGGTAGTGGACGAAAGCGGCGATGTCTCACTGCTAGCGGAGTAGGCTTTCGCGTTGTACATAGGTCAAATCTAGGCTGTTCGCCTGGCTTTCGATATGCAAAACACGCCATTCTCTATGCAGAATACGCCATGCCTTGATTGGACACAAAGATGTAAATAAGTTAATCTTTACTGTAAGGGTGATAGGTAAAGAATGCCTCCGAATAGCACCATCAGCAGTAAAGGGCAGATTACAGTTCCACTTGAAATTCGTCGTCGCCTGGGCCTGAAGGAAGGCGATCGCGTGGAATTTGTTGTGGAGAACGACAGGACCATCATGCGTCCTGCTCAGCCGCCGGAAAATCCATTCGAGAAGTACGCAGGTGCTCTTCCTGCCTTTCGCTCCAAGGATGAAATTAATACCTGGGTGCGCAATTTGCGCGATGAGGAATCGGTTGACGAGTGAGAACGGCGATCGATACGAATATTCTTTCCGCGCTTTGGTCGAACGAGCCATCAGCTGGAAGGATTCCCGGGAGGCTAGGGGAGGCGAAGAACCAGGGCGCCTTGTTGATTGCCCCGGTTGTGTACGTGGAGCTACTGGCTTACCCCAAAGCAACCGAATCCTTCGTCAACCGCTTTCTCTCCGAAACGGGGATAACTGTGGATTTCGATTTGAAAGAATCAGTTTGGGTGGATGCTGGGAGACGCTTTGCACGTTATGCGAATCAGCGCCGCAAATCTGGACACGGAGAACCCAAGCGCCTTCTAGCGGACTTTCTCGTAGGCTCTCATGCGCTACTGCAAGCTGATCGATTGATGTCGATGGATGCAGTCCGCTACCGGCAGTATTTCCCGGAGTTAAAACTCATCTAGTCCCTTACCCCGTCAAGCGCACCAATTGCTCAGCCTCGATCCTGGTTCCCAGGATTGAAACCTTAGGAATCTGGCCGCGCGCCATCGCCACTTCATCGCAGCGGTAGAGCCGGGGGCAGTTCTGGCAGTCCTTGTAGATTTTATCGGGCAGGGCGGTTCGATCCTCGACCACACGAAAGCCGTAGCGGAAGAAGAAATCGGGGATACGCGTGAAGAGACAAACACAGCCCACGCCATGATCCTCGGCTTCATCCAGCAAGGATTGCAGCAGCATGCCGCCGGTGCCCTTGCTCTTGGCCTCCGGGCGCACCACGATTGACCGCACCTCCGCCAGATGCGGGCCGTAAAGGTGCAAGGCACCGCAGCCCTGGAAGATGCCCGTATCTGACTCGGCGACTGTAAAGTCGCGCACGTTCTCGCAGATCTCCGCGAAGGCGCGCCGCAACAGCGTGCCATCCTGCGAAAGGCTGTTCACTAGTTCGTATATGTTGGAGGCGTCCTGAAGCCGCGCCTTACGTATTTCCATCTATCTGTCCCATCACTGCAGAAAGTCTTGCCTCCTGCGCTGCCAACGCCTCACGCACTCGTCCTACCGCGGTGCCACCGATCACGTCATGGCAGTTCACCGTCGCATCAAGAGTGATGCTGGAAAAAAAATCGGCTTCGAACTCCGGATCAAACTGCTTCAGCTCGTCGAGCGTGAGGCCATCGAGTTCGCAACCCCTCTCCAGACCATAACGCACCGCCAACCCGATTTTCTCGTGCGCCTTGCGAAAGGGAACTCCCTTGTGCACGAGGTAGGTCGCGGCGGCCATGGCATTGAGAAAGCCGGTTTCGCAGGCGCTGCGCATGCGCGCCGTGTTGAAGCGCAGCGCGGCGGTAAACCTGGCCAGCAAGGCGGTCATCCGCTCCGCCGCATCGGCGGCGGAAAAAAGCGGCTCCTGACTCTCCTGCAAGTCCTTGTTATAAGCCAGCGGCAGCCCCTTGAGCAACATCGTGACCGTCTGGGCCGCTCCATTGATGCGGGCTACTTTGGCGCGCACCAGTTCCGTCAGATCAGGATTCTTCTTCTGCGGCATCGCGCTCGACCCGGTGGAAAATGCTTCCGGCAGCTCGACGAACCCGAACTCCGCTGTGGCGTACAGTGTGATCTCCTCCGCAAAGCGGCTGGCGTGCACAGCAAGCAGCGTCAGCACCTGCAAAAACTCGAGTGCGAAGTCGCGGTCGCTGGTGGCGTCCATGCTGTTCGCAGTTGGCCCGCAAAAACCTAATTCGCGCGCGGCAATTGTCCGGTCCAGCTTCAGGGTCGCGCCCGCCACTGCTCCAGAACCCAGTGGACAATAATTCAAGCGACGGCTCAAATCCCCCAGCCGTGTCATGTCGCGCAGCAACATCTCCCCATAAGCCTGCAGCCAGTGCGCGACCAATACGGGTTCGGCTCGCTGCAGGTGGGTGTAGGCAGGCATCACGGCATCACCCGCCGCTTGCGCCTGGACCGTGAATGCCCGCGACCAGTCGGCGAGGTGGCCGGCGATGGCAGAGCACTTCTCCCGCACGTAGAGGCGGAGGTCGGTCGCAATCTGCTCGTTGCGGCTGCGGCCGGTGTGCAGCTTGAAACCAAGATCGCCGATGCGCGCTACCAGTTCCAACTCTACAAAGTGGTGAATGTCTTCCGCTTGGGTGCGGCCGTAAATGTCGCTGGGCGGACGCTGCGCGTATTCGTCGCGAATGGCGTCCAGCGCGCCCACGATCTTTTCCAGCTCCTCGGGGGAGAGGATACCCGCGGCCGCGATGGTGCGCGCGTGGGCTTTGCTGGCAGCCACTTCCTGGGGAAGCAGCTGCCAGTCAAATACCAGTGATCGTTGCCATTGTTCAAAGTCGTGGTCCAGTGGCTCGCGAAAGCGGCCGGACCACATCTTCACTGGTGAGCCTCTTTCTTCTGCAGCAGGCGCGCCCGCGTACGCGCAGGCAGCCCGAGGATCTGGATGAAGCCCTTGGCGTCCTTCTGGTCGTAGCTGTCGCCCATGGTGAACGAAGACAGATCATCGGAGTAGAGCGAGAACGGCGAGTGCCGCTTAGCCACGCTGATGTTGCCCTTGTACAGAGAGAGGCTGACGGAACCCGTGACCAGCTTCTGGGTATTCTCGACAAAGGCGTCGAGGGCTTCGCGCAGCGGGGTAAACCAGAGACCGAAGTACACCAGCTCGGCATACTTCAGGGCGACCTGCTGCTTGTAGTGCATCACTTCGCGATCGAGCGTCAATGCCTCGAGCTCGCGATGCGCGGTGGTGATCAAGGTGCCACCAGGAGTCTCATAAAGTCCGCGGCTCTTGATGCCGACGAAGCGGTTCTCCACCAGGTCGATGCGGCCGATGGCATTGCGCGCGCCGATCTCATTCAGCAGTTCCACGATCTGCACCGGTTCCAACTGCATTCCGTCTACCGAGACGGGCTTGCCTTCGACGAAGCCGATCTCCACCACTTCTTCGCGGTCGGGTGCTTCCTGGGGCGAGCGGGTCATGACCCAGGTAGTCGGCAAAGGTGCGTTTTCAGCATTCTCGAGCTCACCGCCCTCATGGCTGATGTGCCACAGGTTGCGATCGCGGGAGTGGATCTTCTCCCGGCTGGCCGCAACCGGGATGCCGTGGGCTTCGGCGTAGTCAAGGCAGTCCTCGCGCGACTTCAGCGTCCATTCGCGCCAGGGAGCGATGACCTTAAGATCCGGCGCCAGCGCCTGGTAGGCATGCTCGAAGCGAACCTGGTCGTTGCCTTTGCCGGTGCAGCCGTGGGCCACTGCTTCGGCGCCTTCCGCGAGCGCCACTTCCACCTGGTGCTTGGCGATTACGGGCCGTGCAATTGAGGTGCCCAACAGATACTTGTGCTCATAGATGGCGCCGGCGCGTACCGTCGGATAGACATAGTCGCGCACAAACTCGTCGCGCAGGTCGAGCACCACCGCCTTCTTGGCGCCTGTGGCATAGGCTTTGGCCACTACGGCGTCCAGGTCTTCTCCCTGGCCTACATCGGCAATCATGGCGATTACATCCATACCGTAGTTCTCGTTGAGCCAGGGGATAATGATCGAGGTGTCGAGACCACCCGAGTAAGCAAGCACAACTTTCTTCGACATTGCAAAACTCCTTCAAAAATTGGTCAGCGTCTAAACAGCGACCTGAACGTTTTCTAGACGAAGGGCACGGCTTTAGCCGTGCCGCACTACCTTTGCCAAGTTGAGGGCTTTAGCCCCTGAGGTACGATTTTTCATGCTTCCGTCTGCACGAAACCTACGCAAAAAAAACGTACCTCAGCGGCTAAAGCCGCGCCGCGGGCGTTCGATCTACGGCACGGCTGAAGCCGTGCCCTTCGTCCCCAGCTTGTTAAGGGCCGAGCTCACTGGGCTTTCAGGCTCTCACTCCATCGCGGACGCCGGCCAGGCCGCCGCCCAGCAGCAGAACCATCAGCGCCTTCTGGGCATGCAGGCGATTCTCAGCTTGCTCAAAGACGACAGATTGCGGTCCATCCAGCACTGCATCCGTAACCTCGGCATTGCGATGCGCGGGCAGGCAGTGCATGAATACGGCATGGGGCGCAGCGTGGGCCATCAACGCCTCGTTTACCTGGTAAGGCTTGAAGATGGGCGCCCGTTTGGTCACTTCATGTTCAAAGCCCATGCTGGTGCAAACGTCGGTGTACACCGCGTCGGCGCCGCGTACCGCGCCCACTACATCGTTGGTCACAGTTAGCCTGGCCCCGGACTCCTCGCCGATCTTGCGCACCTGGGCAATGATGTCCTGCTTGGGGGCGTACCCTTTGGGCGTGACTACGGTGCAGTCCGTACCCAGCAGGGCAGCGGTCAGCATCAATGAGTGACAGACATTGTTACCATCCCCCACGTAGGTGAACTTAACCCCGCGCGCGGTGCCAAAGCGTTCCTCGATGGTCATGAAGTCGGCCAGCGCCTGGCAGGGATGCTCCAAGTCGCTGAGCGCGTTGATCACCGGAACCCGGGAGTACTCCGCCATCTCGGTGATGGTTTCGTGGGCATAGGTGCGGAGCACGATCAGGCTCACCCAGCGCTCCACGTTGCGCGCGATGTCAGCCAGCGATTCACGCTCGCCCAGCGGCGACTGCGTCTGGTCCACGAACATCGCCGAACCGCCCAGCGTATTCATCCCGGCTTCAAAGGTCAGCCGCGTGCGCAGGGAGGCCTTTTCGAAAAACATCACCATCTGCCGCGCATCGAGAGAGTAGCGATAATCCCCAGGCGTCGCCTTGATGGCATGCGCCAGTTCCATGACGGCGGCGATTTCCGCTTGCGAAAGATCGGCGATGGAGCATAGGTCGCGGCCCGCGAGCGTGACGGAAGCTTGAGCCAGCATGCTGCTCTCCTGATGTACTGCCTTTTCTTCGACGAGTGCAGTTTTGCTAGCCATTCCGTGGCCCCCCTGTGTTCTGATGCGCCGCGGCCATACCGCGCGCGCCTGCACCTTCTTCGCTCAAAATATCGTTCAGTGCGGAGATCGCCGTATCCACGTGCTCCCGGCCGGTGATGAAAGGGGGTAGAAAACGCAGGACCGTTTCGCTGGTGCGGTTGATAAGGATGTGCCGCTCCAGCATCCTGGCCACCACCCGCTTGGCCAGGTCGGCGGAGTTCAGATCCATAGCCAGCATCAGCCCCATGCCGCGCACGTCGACCACGCTCTCGTGCCTGGCGGCGACGTCATGCAATTGGTGCTTGAAGTACGCGCCGGTCTTGGCGATGTTGCCCAGCAGATCTTCCTGCTCGATGGCGTCAATCACCGCGATGGCCACCGCGCACGCCAGCGGCCCGCCGCCGAAGGTGGTTCCATGCAGGCCGGGATGGATCCCGTGCGACGCTTCCTCGCTGCACAGCATGGCTCCCAGGGGAAGGCCACCAGCCAGCGGCTTGGCCAGCGTGGTCACATCCGGCTGAATGCCAAACTGCTGATAGGCGAACCATTTGCCGGTGCGTCCCAGGCCGGACTGAATCTCATCCGCGATCAGCAACGCGCCGGTCGATTTGGTAAGCTCGCGCGCGGCGGCAAAGAACTCCTGCGACACGGGACGGATCCCGCCCTCGCCCTGGATGGCTTCGATCAATATGGCGCAGACCTCGTTCGAGAAACTGGCCCGCAGATGATCCACATCGTTGAAGCGCACAAAGTCCACTCCCGGCACCAGGGGCTCGAAGGGCTCGCGATACTTATCCTTATGGGTGGCGGATACCGCTCCCATGGTCCGCCCGTGGAAGCTGTTTTCGAGCGCCAGAAACCTGGTGCCCAGGGCCTTGCCTTCACTGCGCTTGAGGCCGGCGTAGGCGCGCGCCAGCTTCATCGCTGCTTCGTTCGCCTCGGTCCCGCTATTGCAGAAGAAGGCGCGGTCGAGGCCGCTCCTCTCCGTCAAACGAAGCGCCAACTCGGCCTGCCCTTCATGGAAGTACAGGTTGGAGGTATGCACCAGCTTGCGGCCCTGCCGCTCGATGGCATTGGTCACCGCAGGGTGTCCATAGCCCAATGCGTTGACGCCGATTCCGCTGAGAAGGTCGAGATACCGTTCCCCGTTGCCATCGATCAGGTACATACCTGAACCCTCGACAAAGAGAATCGGATTGCGCTCATATGTGGGGAGCAGAAGCTTAGCCTCTGCCGCCTGTATCGCTTCGAGCTTCATGCCACCATCACCTCAGTCCCTTGAAGTACCCGGGTCGAACACAAGTCAGGTAATACAGATGCCGCATCCGCGGGCAGGATGCGCACTCTCTTCACCCCCGCCAGCAGCGCCTCGCGGCAGGCGTGAAGCTTGGGCAACATGCCGCCGCTGATCACTTCTTCCCGCGTCAGGCCGGCAATCTGATCCACACTCAACCAGCGCATCACCTCTCCGTTGGATCCGCGCACGCCGGGCACGTCGGTAAGAAAGACCAGCGCATCGGCCTTGCAAGCGACCGCGCAGGCCGACGCCATTTCGTCGGCATTGATGTTGTAGTACTCGCCATCGAAGCCCAGGGCCAGGCTCGAGATCACCGGCACCGCGCCCATCTTCCAGATGGCATCGAGCCAGCGGGTATCCGAGGCTACGATCTCGCCCACGAACCCCAGGTCCGGCGTGGTGCGCTTTTTGCGCGCGCGGAAAATCAATCCGTCTCCACCAGAAAGGCCTACGCCCGCCTGGCCGTGGCCGCCGAGCGCGGCTACCAGCTCCTTGTTCACGCGGCCGCCCAACACCATCAGCGCGGCATCGCGGGTTTCGGCATCGGTGATGCGCAGGCCGGCGATAAATTCGCTCTTCTTGCCCATCTGCTTCAGGGTGCGGGTCAGTGCGGCGCCGCCGCCATGCACCACGGCTACCTGGTTACCGTCCTGTGCCAGCATGGCAATCGCACGCGCACAGCCGTGCAGCAAGGCCTGATCTTCCAAGGCCGCACCACCGAGTTTGACCACGAATTTCATGCCAGCCCCTCCGCTTCGTCCCATCCGCACATCAGGTTCATGTTCTCTACCGCCTGCCCGGACGCTCCCTTGAGCAGGTTGTCCAAACAGGAAACAATCACACATCGCCGGCCGTCTTTGGCCAGCTGGAAGCCGATGTCGCAGTAGTTGGTATATGCCGAATACTGTATCTGCGGCAGTTTCTTAGTCACCCGCACCAGGGGGCTCGAGGCGTAGAAATTGCGGAAGCACGCTTCCACCTCGGCCGCTTCCTTCTTCTCCCGGAAGGTCACGTAGGTGGTGGAGAGAATACCCCGCGGAATCGGCAACAGGTGCGGTGTGAAAATGATCTGCGACTCCTCCAGGTTCAACTGCTCCAGTATTTCGCCCATGTGGCGATGACCAAAGACCGCATAGGCGGAGAGATTATCGGCGGCGGACATGAAGTGGGTAGTGGGGGTGGGTGCTTTGCCCGCGCCCGAGACACCCGACTTGGAGTCACTAATGATTCCCCGCTCCAGATCCACCCAGCCCGCGGCCACCAGCGGCTTCAACGCCAGAATGATCGAGGTGGCGTAGCATCCGGGGTTAGCCACCAGTTGCGCATTGCGGATGCACGCCCGATGCAGCTCCGGCAAACCATAGACGCTCCCGGTCTGCACCCGCTCGGCCAAAACCGCATCCGCATCATGGAATCCGTAGATGGTTCGATTTTCGGGCTCGCGTAAACGCCATGCCGCGCTCAAATCCACCACTTTCAGACCGTGGTCCAGCGCCTCCGGCACCCAGCCGCGCGATTGCTCATGCGGCGTCGCCAGAAAAATCAGTTCCACCCCGCGCTCTTTCAACAGCTCCCAGGAGAAAGGTTCGACCAGCAACCCAGAGCTGCCGTTGTTATCGGCCAACTGGGGATGCATCTCAGTCAGCCGGACCGCTTCCGCGTCGCGGCCAACAAACACCGGCGGCCGCCCCTTCAGGGCTGGGTGGTGCAAAAGCAGGCGCGCCAGCTCCAGGCCGGCGTAACCGCTGACTCCTGCAACGGCGGTTTGTATCGATTTCATGCCCATCATCCAATCATCCGGTCAATCATCCGATTAGGGTTTCCAGGCGTTCCCGCAACTGGGTCGCCCGCTTTTGGTCGGGACAAATAATCAGCACCGTGTCGTCTCCGGCGATAGTCCCGACCACCTCCGGCCAGTCTTCGCCATCGATGGCCAGGGCGACCGGCTGGGCACTGCCGCTGGTGGTGATCAGCACCAGCTGGTTGATCGCCTGCTTCACCTTCAATCCAAAGCTGTTCAGCATTTCGCCGGTTCCAGGCAGGGAATCGTCTTCAACCAACGCTACGCCGTTTGGCACCGCATAGCCGTTCGGACCTTTATAGAGATGCAGCTCGTGAATATCGCGCGAGAGCGTCGCCTGCGTTACCTCGAAACCACGTTTGACCAGCCGGCGCCGCAGTTCATCCTGGCTGCCGATGGGCGCGCCGGCGACGAGCTCGCGAATTGCACTGTGCCGATCCTGCTTCATTATGTTTCCTTCTCGTTACCGCCTGATGACAGCGGTCAGGCTTCTTGTTCATTTCTTGCTGCAAAGTCAGAGCGCGGCCGACGGCCGCGCTTCGTGTGCATAAAAATACATTTACATGTATAAATATACAGAGTCCTTTTGTCAACGAATGGATGTCTATTTTTGAGCAAAAGTCACGCCGGCGCCGTTATTCCTTGTGGTGCAAAAGAAAATTTAATTGCCGGCTGCTTGTCACAGAAACGGGGATTATAGTTACGTATGGGTTTCTTTGCCTCAAACACGCTGGAGCATGGCTCTACCCCTACCCTTTTGGATTCTCGCTTTGACCATGACTCCTGCGGGGTCGGTTTCGTGGCCACGCTGCGCAATATTCCCACTCATGAAATTCTGACCCAAGCGCTCACCGCTCTGTCGCGCCTAGCGCATCGCGGAGCGATTGCCGCCGACGGCAAGAGCAGCGATGGCGTGGGCATCATGACCGCGGTCCCGCGGGAATTTCTGCTTGCCTCCACCGGCATTTCGCTGGACGCCGGGCAGCCGCTGGGCGTGGGCGTAGTCTTTTTCCCCAGCGAATCGGGCCCCGGCGAAAAGGCCCTGGAGCAGGCGCTGGCGGCGCAACAAGCTGGACCTGCTGGCGTGGCGAGTGGTCCCTACCTGCGAAGAGATTCTGGGCGAGATCGCCCTCTCCAGCATTCCTGTGATCCGCCAGGTGCTGGTGACAGCCAGCGATCCCACTCATTTCGAACGCCGCCTGTACCTGGCACGCAAGCAATTCGAGCGCGAGGCCGAAGCTTCCGGCTACGTCTGCTCGTTCTCCTCCCATTCCATTGTTTACAAGGCCATGTGCGCCGGACGCCTGCTGTCGGAGTTCTATCCCGACCTGGCCGATCCGGATTACGTGACCCCCTTCGCCATCTTCCACCAGCGCTACGCTACCAACGTCGCGCCCTCGTGGGATCGGGCCCAGCCCCTCCGCACCTTGGCTCACAACGGGGAAATCAATACCGTCTGGGGCAACCGGGGCCGCATGGCTGCCCGGGCGGCGACCATCCCCGCGGAGTGTCATCCCATCCTGACCGCCAACGGGTCGGATTCGACCAGCCTCGATGAGGCGGTCGAATTACTGGCGCGCAACGGACGCAGTGTCGCCGAAGCGGTCAGAATGTTGTTGCCTCCTGCCGGGCGGCAGAAGGATTCTGCCTTTCTTCGTTATCACGCGGACTGTGTTGAGCCCTGGGACGGCCCTGCGGCGTTGGCCTTTGCCGACGGCCACCTGGTGGGCGTCGCCCTGGACCGCAATGGCCTGCGTCCTTGCCGCTTCTTCCTTACCGAAGACGCGTTAGTGGTCGCCGGATCGGAAGCCGGCCTGGTGGACCTCGATCCGGAGAGGATTATCCATAGCGGCCGCCTCGGTCCGGGCGAAATGCTGGTCGCCGACCTGGCTGCACACCAGATGTTCGAAAACGATCAGTTGTTAAAGGAATTCGATCGTTTCACCACCTACGGCGCGCTGGTGGAGGACACTCCCCTGGAGCCCGCCGCCTTTACCCCGGCAGTAGAGGATTTGACCCAGCTGCAGCAGGCTTTCGGCTACACCCGCGAAGATGTCCGCATGGTGCTGGCTCCCATGGCCAGCGACGGCAAGGATGCGGTTTGGTCGATGGGCGATGACACCCCTCTGGCGCCCCTGGCGCATGCGCCCCGCCCGGTCTATGCCTATTTCCGCCAGCGCTTTGCCCAGGTGACCAATCCGGCCATCGACCCGGTGCGGGAGTCGATTGTGGTGCAGTTGCACACCCGTCTCGGCCCCTGGCCGCACCTTCTCAATACCAATGCGCGCATTCCTGGTCTCTCTCTGGAGTCGCCCTTTCTCTCCCTGGGCCAGATGCATACGCTGCGCAATCGAGAGCACCCCTTGGCCGACGAGATGCCGTCGGCGGTTCTGGACTGCGTCTTTGCGCCCACCTGTAACCTGCGCCGCGCCATCGACGATCTGTGCGCACGCGCCATTGACCTGGTGCGCGGCGGAGCAGCCATTTTGCTGCTCAGCGATCGCGCCATCGCCCAACCGGGAGGACGCGCCGATCTTCTCCCCATCCCGATGGCGTTGGCTACGGGAGCCGTCCATCATGCCCTGGTCCAGGCCGGGGTACGTACCCAGACTGGCTTGGCGGTAGAGTCCGGCGACTGCCGCGACCTGCACCATGCGGCCGTCCTTTTTGGCTACGGAGCCGGGGCGGTCTGCCCCTGGCTGGCCCTGGAAACGGCGCGCAGCCTGGATCCGGAAAAGGGCGAAGTCAACATGCTGCATGCCTTCGACCTCGGCCTGGCAAAGATCATGTCGAAGATGGGTATCTCGGTGATCGACAGCTATCGCAGCGCCCATCTGTTCGACATCCTTGGGCTCGACAACGAGGTGGTGGAGCTTTGTTTTGAAGGGACGCCCTCGCCTATCTCGGGCATTGGCTTCACTGAGCTGGAGGCGGCTGCGCGCGACCGTTGGGCCTCGGCGCAGGACGAGGACAACCAACCAGCGTTGGTCAATGCAGGCAACCAGGATGCGAGCGGGGATTCGCAGCCGCCGACCGCCACCGCGCAGGCGCCTGTGGCGCAGCGCGAGGCCAAAACCCTACCCGACTATGGCTGGGTTCGGTTCCGCAAAGACGATCGTGCCGAGCCGCATGGTTGGCAGCCGCAGACAGTAAAAGCCCTGCAAATCGTGACCGGAACCGCTCGCGGTTCGGGTGGGGCGGGCCTGTCGCCGGCTCAAGCCTGGACTGCCTTCAGTACCCAGGCGACCGAGAATAGGCCTGCGGTACTGCGTGACCTGTTGGAGATTCGTCCTGCCGCGGCGCCTTTGGCGCTGGACCAGGTGGAAACCTCTCCCACCATCGTGCGCCGCTTTATTGCCTCCGCCATGTCGCTGGGCTCGCTGAGCCCGGAAGCGCACCAGACCATCACCGAGGCCATGAACCAGCTCGGTGCTCGCTCCAATACCGGCGAGGGAGGGGAAGATCCGACCCACTACCCGGCCTATCCTGGAGCTCCCGCGATCCTTAATAACAAGGTGAAGCAGGTTGCTTCCGCACGTTTTGGAGTCACCGCCGAGTATCTCGCCCACGCCGAGGAGATTGAGATCAAGATCTCCCAGGGATCGAAGCCGGGCGAAGGCGGCCAGCTCCCCGCTCACAAGGTGACGGAGCTGATCGCGCGCCTGCGCCATGCGCAACCGGGGGTCCAGCTCATCAGCCCTCCGCCGCATCACGACATTTACTCCATTGAAGATCTGGCCCAGCTGATCTTCGACCTGAAGCGCGTCAATCCGCGCGCGGCCATCGGCGTCAAGCTGGTCTCGGGGTGTGGAGTAGGCACGGTAGCCGCCGGGGTGGCCAAGGCCTACGCGGACTATATCGTGATCGCCGGCCACGCCGGGGGCACCGGCGCGTCGCCCCTTTCCAGCATCAAGTATGCCGGCAATCCCTGGGAGATCGGTCTGGCCGAAGCCCAGCAGGTGCTGATGCAGAACGGTCTACGCGGGCGGGTGCGCCTGCGTTGCGATGGCGGGTTACGGACGGGCCGCGATGTGGTGATTGCTTCGTTGCTGGGGGCCGATGAATTCGCTTTCGGCACCGCGGTTCTGGTAGCCCTGGGCTGCGACATGGCGCGTCAATGTCATCTCAACACCTGTCCTACCGGCATTGCCACCCAACGGCCTGATCTGCGGGCAAAATTCCGCGGCAAGCCGGCCAATGTCGTCCGCTTTTTCGAAGAGCTGGCGCGCGACATTCAGATGTTGCTGGCCTCACTCGGCCTGCCCTCGCTCGAAGCCGCTACCGGCCGCATCGATCTGCTGGAGCAAGTGAGCGCTGCCGGCGGACTCGACCTCAGCGCGTTGCTGGCGCCCGCTCGTGAGGGGCATGTTCGCTGGCAAGGCCAGCGCAACCGCCGTCCCACGGACCATGCGGCCATTGATAACGCGTGGGTGCAGCCGGCGCTGGCTGCCCGCGCGGCCCATGAGCCTTTCGCGGTAGAGGCCACCATCTCCAACAAACATCGCACCTTAGGCGCGCGATTGGCGGGGGAGCTGGTCTGGCATGGACTGCACCATGAGAAATCGCCGCTCAGCTTCAAATTGACCGGTGTTGCCGGCCAATCCTTCGGAGCCTTCGCCGTGCCCGGCATGCAGCTGGTGCTGGAGGGCATGGCCAACGATTTCGTGGGCAAGGGGCTGTGCGGTGGGGAACTGATTCTTCGTGGGCAAGGGCGAGCGGCGCGGGAAAGCGAGCTGCACGTTATCCTCGGCAACGTCGCGCTGTATGGGGCGACGAGTGGTTCGCTCTTTGCTGCTGGGCGAGCGGGCGAACGGTTCGCGGTGCGCAACTCCGGAGCTCTGGCGGTGGTCGAGGGGGTTGGCGACCATGGTTGCGAATACATGACTGGTGGGCTGGTGGCGGTGCTCGGCTCCACGGGGCAGAATTTTGGCGCGGGGATGACGGGTGGTCTGGCCTGGGTTTTCGATGAAGACGGCACCTTCCTATCTCAGGCCCGTTACCACGCCAGCTTTCTCGCACCGGAGCCTCTCTCGGAGCTCGATTCCGTCGCGGTCGAGGAGCTGCGCGAGCTGATCCTGCTGCACGCGGAAAAGACCGCCAGCACGCGGGCGCGCTGGATTCTGTCGGATTGGTCCAACCTTTCCTCGCGCTTCGTGCGCCTCACGCCTCTCCCGCAGGCGTAGGCGCACGACCCGCCGAGTCAGAGTGCCGCGCCTACGGCGCTCGGATCGTTTTCTGTGATTGATCCCAGCCCTTCCGGGCTGGGCTCACGTTTGGCGACCGGCCCTCCGGGCCTCGCATCCATGGGCGATTTTTGCAGTGTCATCCTCCCTTAACTTCTACGGGAGATTGGGCAAGTTTAAGTTGGCTCTTCGGATTAGTGAGAGCTGTGCCCAGCCTACTTCATCATCATATCCGTGAGCGCGGGATACAATGAACCCCGTTCATGTTCAATCTCGAAACCTTAGTAGATGTTGTCGGGCTGATTGCAGCCAGTAAGCGGGAGCGCGCAATTCTGTGGCAGGATGCAGCCGGGCAACTGGCACCCCTTGTCCACCCGCGAACTCTTAGCCCGCGTGTATGCCGTCGCGCAAGCCTTCGCCTCCTGGGGCATCGTCAAGGGTGACCGCATCGCCCTGTTGGCTGAAAATCGCTGGGAGTGGCCGGTAGTAGACTTCGCTACTCTGGTGCTGGGCGCAGCGGATGTACCCATCTATCCCACGCTCACAGCCGAGCAAATCGCCGAACTGCTGATCGATTCCGGCGCGCGCATCGCCGTGGTATCGACCAAAGCGCAGTACGACAAGATTGCCTCCATCCGCAGCCGCACCCAGCTCGAGCACATCGTCGTCATGGACGATATTCCCGGCGGCGAAGGCACGCCGCTCTCCTCCTTGCTCAAGGATGCCGATGACGCCGCAGCCACCGTGGACATGCAACACTGGCTGCGCAGTTATGCGGTCAAGCCGCAGGATCTCGCTACCCTCATCTACACCTCGGGCACCACCGGCGAGCCTAAGGGGGTCATGCTCACCCACGGCAATATCGCCTCCAACCTGAACTACTCCACCCGCGCATTTTCCTGGGATCCCAACTCCTCCTGCATCTCCTTTCTTCCCCTCTCCCACATCACGGCTCGCCATCTCGACTACGCTCTGTTTTGCTATGGCGCGAGCATTGCCTATTGCGGACACTTCGACCGCCTGCCGGGCGCGCTCACCACCATTCAGCCCACTGTCTTTGTCGCCGTGCCGCGGGTATACGAGAAAATTCGCGATGAGGTGCAGCGCCGCGCGGGCACCAAACCGGCGGTCAAGAAGCTCTTTACCTGGGCGTTAGCTACCGGGCACCGCCATCGGGAGCAGATTCTCCGCGGGCAAACACCCTCTTCCCTGAGCTGGCGCCTGGCCGATCGATTGGTCTTCCAGAAGGTCAAGCAGGCTTTCGGCGGCAAAGTCCGCGATTATATCGCCGGAGGAGCACCGCTCGGCGTGGACACGGCGGGCTGGTTTGCCGATGTCGGCATACGCATCTTCGAGGGCTACGGTCTTACAGAAACCTCACCCGTGCTGGCCCTTAACAACGGGCGCGATCACCGCATCGGTTCCGTGGGCAAGCCGATCGAGTCGGTGGAGTGCCGCTTTGCTGCCGATGGCGAGTTGCTGGTAAGGGGGCCCTTTGTCTTTGCCGGCTATTGGCACAAACCGGAAGCCACCGCCCAGGCCATCGAAGCCGACGGATGGTTCCATACCGGCGATATCGCGCGCCAGGACGCGGATGGATTTCTCTACGTCACCGACCGCAAGAAAGAACTGCTCAAGACCTCGGGGGGCAAGATGATCGCTCCCCAGCCGATCGAAAGCAGGCTGAATAACAGCCCGCTGGTAGCCCACGCCGTGCTGGTTGGCGATCGGTACAAATTTATCAGCGCCCTGATCGCGCCCAATTTTCCCGCGCTCGAGAACCTGGCGCGGCAGCAGGGAATCGCCTTCTCCTCGCGCGCCGATCTGGTTGCGAATCCAGCAGTGCAAGCGGAATACAAGGCCCTCATCCACAGCGTCAATGAGGGTCTGGCGAACTTTGAGACCATCAAGCGTTTCCACCTGGTCCCTGACGAGTGGTCGATGGATTCCGGTGAGCTGACACCCACCATGAAATTGCGCCGGCGCGTGGTCGCCGAGCGCTATGCAGCAGAGATAGCCGCCTTCTATCATGACGAATCTACCGCCCATCGCTAGAGTGCTGCATCCAACTGTTGCAGAGGTGGCCCTGTGAAGAAGCATCCGCTGATTAGCATTGTCGTCGCCGTCGTCGTTCTTCTCTTGCTTGTGGTCCTGCTGGTGCCGCTGTTCATCAATGCCAATACCTTCCGTCCCACTCTGGAATCCCAGCTCTCCGATGCACTTGGCCGCAAGGTGACCTTGGGCAGTTTGAGCTTCTCGCTCTTCTCCGGCAGCCTGGTCGCCGACAATATTTCCATCGCCGACGATCCCGCCTTCAGCCCCAAGCCATTCCTCCAGGCAAAGTCGCTGCACATCGGGGTGGAAGTCGGGCCCCTGCTGTTCCACCGGCAGCTAGTGGTTACCAACTTTGTAGCCGATTCGCCGTCCATCAACCTGGTTCACAACGCGCAGGGGACATGGAACTTCTCCGACATGGGACGCAATGCCGGGAGCCGCACGCAAAACACCCAGAAGGAGAACGCTATACCGAACTTCACCGTGGGTGAGCTGAAGGTAGTGAACGGCACTGCCGTGGTTTCCGACTTGCCGGCTACCGGGACTCCATTTACCTACAGCAACCTGAACCTGTCAGCGGAGCAATTCTCCTTTGCCAAGTCGTTCCCCTTCGCACTTTCGGCCAGTCTTCCCGCTGGCGGCTCACTCGACGTAAAGGGCAACGCCGGGCCGGTAAATCAAAAGGACGCTTCAGATACGCCGCTAAATGCAACCATTAACTTGAAGCATTTCGATCCAGTTGCCGCAGGCGTGATCCAGGCGAGCCAAGGGATTTCCATGCTGGCGGACATTACCGCCCAGGTCACTTCCAACGGCCAGACCATGACCAGCAACGGCACCGTTAATGCGGCCCGGCTGAAGCTGGCGCCGAACGGAACTCCCACCCCTAACCCGGTCGATATCACCTACACCGTCAACCACAACCTGGAGGCGAGAACCGGTCAGGTCAACGATCTCGGTATCAAGACCGGCGGAGTTGTTGTGCATGTGAACGGGACCTACAGCGATGACTGGCCCGCAGGTGACGTTGGCGCTCCACGTCTCTGCTCCGAACCTGCCCATCAATCAGGTGGAGGCGCTGTTGCCCGCGGCTGGTGTTCGCCTGCCCAGCGGCTCCAGCTTGCAGGGCGGCACGCTCACAGCGAATCTCGAGATTACCGGACCAGCCAACGCGCCAACCATCAGCGGTCCCGTCCAGGTCGACAACACCACGCTGGCCGGCTTTGACCTCTCTTCGAAAATCGGCGGCTTGAAGCCGGTTGCGGGTTCCAAGGGTGGCACGCAGATCCAGACGGTTCGGGCCAGCGTGAACTCATCGCCTCAGGGCACGCGCATTGATAACCTCTACGCTTCCGTTCCTGTGCTCGGCACGGCCACCGGCGCGGGCGCTGTTTCCCCGCAGGGAGCCCTTAATTTTCAGGTGGTGGCCAAGCTCAACACCAGCTCCGGCGTGGCCAGCCAGGCGCTGAGTGGAGTGAGTACTCTGGGGGGCGGCGCCGTGGGTCAGGCAATCAATACGGCAGCTGCCAACGGAATCCCCGTGCACATCACCGGTACCACGTCGAATCCCGTGATTCAGGCCGATCTCAGTCAGCTGCTGCAAAAGAATGCGGGCAATATTCATCAAGCAGCAGATCCTGGGCAACGGCAATAAGCAACCCAACGCGAACGACGTACTAAAGCTCTTCCATCACTAGAAGTATTTTGGATAAAGGCCTGCTAGCAAGAGATTTGTCCCCCCAGATGGAAGTATCGCTGGCTCCTCGGATTTCATTCTTGTGAACTGAGCAGTATGATTCACAAGGCACTCCAGGAGAAGAAGCACCATGCGAGTTGGAATTCTTACCGGCGGAGGCGATTGCCCCGGATTGAACGCGGTGATCCGAGCCGCCGTACGCAAAGGCATTTTTCACCACAACGATGAGTTCGTTGGTTTTATTGAAGGCTGGCGGGGCGTGGTGGAAAACAAGATCATCCGCTCACGATCGAGACTGTCTCTGGAATTCTGCAGCTGGGCGGCACCATCCTGCGCACCTCACGCACCAACCCGCGCAAGATGGAGGGCGGCATCGACAAATGCCTGGCCAACATCAAGGCCAACCGGCTGGACGCGCTGATTACCATTGGAGGCGATGACACCCAGGGTGTGGCCAATGCGCTGGTCCAGAAGGGCATCAAGGTGGTGGGCGTTCCCAAGACCATCGACAATGACCTGAGCGGAACCGACGCTTGCTTTGGTTTTGACACCGCTGTCTCCATCGCCACCGAAGCGGTCGACCGGCTGCACTCCACCGCGGAAGCTCACAATCGAGTCATCGTCTGCGAGGTCATGGGACGCGACGCTGGATGGATTGCGATTACCTCCGGCATCGCCGGAGGCGCCGACGTCATTTTCGTTCCCGAAAAGCCAATCGATATCGATCAGGCAGTGAAGATCATCAAAGAGCGCCACGAGCGCGGCAAGCTATTCTCCATCGTCGTGGTCGCGGAAGGCGCGAAGATCCCTGGCGCCGACAAACAAGCCACACTGGGCGCCAAGGTGGACGCCTTCGGGCACGCGCGCCTGGCGGGAATTGGTCAAGCCGTTGCCGAGTTGATTGAAGAGAAGACCGGATACGAAACGCGCTCGGTGAACCTGGGACATACGCAGCGCGGCGGTACTCCAACTGCCTACGACCGTATGCTGGCCACGCGCTATGGATCGGCTGCAATCGATTTGGTGCACGAAGGAAAGTTTGGCCGGCTGGTAGTGCTTCGCGGAACGGAGATTACCCACATACCGCTGGAAGATGCGATCGCAAAAACTCGCACCATAGGTGACGACTTGATTGCCTTGGCCGCCGGTTTGCAACCGGAATTGTAGCCGGCAAGGTTAAGGCAGCTATGGATTTCCACAGTTAAAGTTGATGAATGAAGAAGATATAGACGATACACAAAGTGCAGGATGAACGATCCTGTTGAAGGGATCAGGTCCGGCACGATGTCCTTGGTAACCGCGCGCATGCCGCAAGTAATGCATCGCATGCGCGCGAATTCTGTTACGCTCCTACCGGAACTAAACAAAACCGCAAGATACCGCGTAAAACCCGGAAGACTACAGCAATTCGCGATAATTTCTTGTGTTATAGGGTGAAAACGCGGTATAAGCACAACGGCGGGTATGTAGTCTCGCCCGGTCCTGCAGTTCCCAGAGGAGAGAGCTTCGATGAGAACAACACCGGCGAGGAGATGAGGTTCGCGAAGTCATGGATATTCGCATGGCTTCTGACTATCTCGGCATAAGTCCCGATACACTTTACAAATATGCTTCTGACGGTTTCGTCCCCGCGTTCAAGCTGGGCAATCGCTGGCGCTTTAAGCGGTCACGGCTCGACGAATGGATGGACCAACAGTCTTCCCAGGGCGCCCAGCCGCGCAAGGCGGAGCCGCATTCAGGATGTCGCGCAGCCCAGAAAACCGCAATCGGTGGTTCCACGCAAAGAGAGCGGTCGGGAGCCGCTAAATTGATGCCGCCGCCCACTCGCCGTTCGCAAATACGAGCAAATCAACCGGCCTTCCCACAATCTCTAAAGTCTAGCGGAGATGGTTTCTGAGAATCACCAGCAAAACTCCGGCGGCGATAAAGAGCAGCAGCGTCAGCGTGCTGTAGGCCACCTTCAGGCGAAGTTTTTCCTTAACGGTCGGGCGACCGTAAGCCAGCCGGAGTTTTTCCCGCCGAAGCGACATGGCCGTCTGTTGCGTGCCCAGCACCAGCATGACCAGCGCAGCCAGAAAACTAACCGGCAGATGCTCCCGGCTGGAATTGTTATACGCCCGGTAAAAAAACTGTCCCGTCAGTATCGAGAGCCCGAGTACCGTGGATAGTTCGAAAATGAGAGCAAGCTTCAAAAAGCGCAACAACGGACGCCTCCGGGGCCTAAAGCGGTTCCACGATGGGTCTATCCAGTGAAGATGCCGCGGGCGGAGCCGAGAAAGCCCCACTTCACTGAGGCGAGATCGGGCACTGCAATCGTGAAATGCGCGAGTTCAACCTAAGTTTAGTAAGGATCGTCCAGATGCGGCAAGTTCGATTGGAAAAAAAGACATCCATTGGGAACCTACCCCGTTTGGGGCCAGGTGGCTGCTGCCTGCGAGCACGGAAATAAGAGACAATGCAGCCATGACGGCTTCGCTGACAACCGAAGAGCTGGTGGAAGGCGGGCTGCGGTCCTCCCTGATCGGCATCGTCATCAACCTCGCCCTGGCGCTGGTCAAATGCCTCACCGGGCTCATCGGGCATTCCTTTGCGCTGCTGGCGGACGGAGTCGAATCGTTTCTGGACGTCATCAGCTCGTCGGTTGTCTACTACGGGCTGCGGCTGGCCATCAAGCCGCCGGATAAAGATCATCCCTACGGGCATGGCAAGGCGGATCCGATCGCGGCCGCTGTGGTGGGCGTTGCCATGATTGCGGCAGCCCTGGGCATCGCTGCGGAGAGCATCAACCTGATTCGCACCCCGCACAAGCTGCCCCAGGCATACACGCTCTGGGTCCTGATCTGCGTGGTTCCGATTAAGGCCTTGCTGTCACGATATGTCGCGGGAGTCGGGCGCAAGATCGAGAGCTCAGCCCTGAGGGGCGACGCCTGGCATCATCTGAGCGACGCGATTATCTCGGCCTTTGCCTTTGTCGGCATCTCGGCCGCGCTCTGGACGGGCGACCCGACGGCTGATGACTGGGCCGCTTTGTGCGCCGCGCCGGTGATCCTTCTGGGGGGGTGGCAGCAGCTCCGCCGCCCCGTAGCCGAGCTGCTGGATACGGCGCCGGCCCCGGAGATTGAGGAGCACGTTCGCCGTGTGGCGGCGTCGGTGCAGGGGGTTTTTGGGGTAGAGAAGTGCTTTGTCCGCAAGGTGGGCTTCCGCTACTACGTGGATCTGCATGTGGTGGTGCGGGGCGATCTAACGGTCCGCCAGGGGCACCTCATTGCCCACGCCGTCGCCGACCAGGTACGGGAGCGGGTGGACAAAATCGCCGAAGTCCTGGTGCACATCGAGCCGGAAGAAGAGCTGCTGGGAAATCACACCGAGGAGTTGATGGGCGAAGAGGTAAGGGAAGTGCCTCCCCCGTCGCACGTGCCTTAAGAGAGCGGGTCCCGTGGCCTGCTATTTTGCGTTGGAGGGTAGGGGGGAAATTCGCGCTCCAGTTTGCGCGTTTCCCGGTATTTCAGGCCGACCCAGCCCGCATACCCAAGTTGAACCACAATGGTGAAGACGTAGGCGAGAATGAGATGACGATGGGCCATGGGTTCCCTCTGCTCTAGAGCGTGACTTCCAGGCTGGCTTCGAGAGCGTGCAATGCAGCGTGCTGTTCGGCGACTTGGCGGCGCCGCTCAATGCTGTATCGCCAGCCGGCCAGCAGAATCCCCCAGGCAAGCCACGCAGCCAGGTTCCACAACACCGCAGTCCACATCGCGGGATCGAGACTGCCGTCTCCGCTAATGACCGGAGAGGGATGCTGGGTGCGCCACCAGGTAGTGGAGTAGTAGACGATGGGGACATCGACGTAGCCGAAGATGGCCAGCACCGCGGCCAGGGTCTGCATTTGCGGACCGTCGGCAAACTTGCGCAGCAGCAGATAACTGGCGTAAATGAGCCAAAGCACCAGGGTGGTCGTAAGGCGCGCATCCCAAGTCCACCAGATACCCCAAACCGGCCGGGCCCAGAGTGGGCCCTGGATCAGCACCAGGGTGCAGAAGACGATTCCCATCTCCGCTCCGGCCAGGGCTGCGGCATCGGCGGCCAGCGCTCGCTGGGGGTGATTACGGCGCGAGGCAAGATAAACTATGGAGGCGACAAAGCTGACAAAGAAGAACAGGAACGCCATCATCGCCGAGGGGAAGTGGTAGTAGAAGATGCGCTGGATCTCGCCCATCGTAGCCTCAGTGGGCGCGACATACATGCCTTGGTAAAAAGCGTAGCCAAGCAGGCCGAGGGTGAGAGCGAGCCAGACCCAGCGGAAGATCTTCATCACGCGACTCCTAATGCCAACACCAAACAGTTTAGATCATTTCTGCCCCCGGTCCGCGGTTGCACAGGGGCGAATTAAAGATGTTTTCGGCACATAAAGCGTGAGTGGCGGATCTAAGGTGGTAGAACAACGGAGGACCAGCTATGACCTGGCTATTGCTCGCCTTGGGTTTCTTTCTAATGCTATCCGGATTACTGGGTCAGGCCTATAGCCTCAAGACCAAACGGGGTGTTCTGCCCCCTGAGAGCCGCATCTGGCGCCGGCTCACCCGGCTAACGTTATCCTTGGCGGGGTTGGCGCTTATTGCTGTTGCGGTGGGGCGGATCGTTCTCCATCATGGCGGCAATCACTGATAAAACCTGTTCTTATGGCCGCAGCCGGACCACTTCCAACCGCACCAGGGAGTAAATGGATCGGGCATGCATCTTGTCCTCGGGAGCCACAATCCGAAACGGCTGCTCCCGCGCCGGCAGTGCGGTACCATCCGCCTTGTCGGCGATGATCACCTTGGCTCCAGAAAACTGCGGATCAATCTCCGGCAGGGCAAACACCACCTCGTATCCATCCTTCCCGCTGGCAATCAAATAGCTTGCCATGGGCTTACCTGTCATGCCGTGGCCAAACTGCCATCCGGCCTTTACCAGGATGTCGTACAGCAGCACGCCCTCATACGTGGTGGTGGTTCCGTCCGCGGTCAGCTGAGCGGTTGCGCGCGGCATCTTCGCCAGGTCGTCGGAGGTGAGCGAAAGTGGGGTCGGTACCGCCCCCTCGACCTTAAGCACCGCCGGCGCCGCAACTGTATCGGGAGCGGCGTATACGCTTGCCGGCTTGGCTAACTGATCTCCAGAGACAAACGCGGCAACCACCAGAAGCGGAGCTAAATATGCCGCGACATGCCTACGAACCTTTGCCGGCGCACTCTTCATAAGCAACAATGTAACCCAAAGCGGTACGGCGCAAACATGCATGCGTATGGATTCTCGAAATCGCAATGATTGGCGCCTGGGTGGCCGTACATCATGGGTCTTTCTGCTTCTTGTCGCCGGCGTCGCGTCTGCGTTGGCCTACCAGCCGCAAGGGTTCCAATGGAATCTCCCCGCCGGATTCCCCGCACCTCCGATTCCCGCAGACAATCCCATGCTGCCCGCCAAGGTGGAGTTGGGCCGCTATCTCTTCTATGACCTGCGCCTTTCCGCGAATGGCAAGGGCTCCTGCTCCACCTGTCACATGCAGCAATTCGGCTTCACCGATCAGCGACCCGTGGCGGTCGGGGTGACCGGTCAATCTCATCCGCGCCGCGTCATGCCGCTGGCCAACGTCGCATGGTTTGCCGTCTTCAATTGGGCCAATCCCACCGTCACCCAGCTCGAAGATCAATCGGTGACTCCGCTCTTCAACGACCACCCCATCGAACTGGGACTGGTCCAGCAAAACGATCGATTCCTCCAGGTGGTCGCCACCGATCCCACTTACCGCAGGCTCTTTCCCGCCGCCTTCCCCGGCGACTCAGGTCCCTATAGCTTCGTCCATGTTCGCAAGGCCCTCGCTGCCTTTGAGCGGACTCTTATCTCCGGCAACTCTCCCTACGACCATTACCGCTACCGGCATGAAGAGAATGCCATCTCCGCATCTGCTAAACGTGGCGAAGACCTCTTCTTCCATGCGCCGCTGAGCTGTTCCCGATGCCACGGAGGGTTCACCTTTGGCGGCGAAACCATCTATCAAACAACGGACGATGGGCATGGCATTGAATTTCAAAACAACGGTCTTTACAACCTCGCCGGGAAATTCTCCTACCCGGCCGATAACCTAGGCGTTTATGAGTTCACCCACAACCCCACGGACGTGGGTAAATTCCGTCCTCCCTCGCTGCGCAATGTAGCTGTGCGTGCACCTTATATGCATGACGGCAGTCTCCACAGCCTCGACGAAGTTTTTGACCACTACAGCCACGGGGGCCGCATTGTGTTACAGGGCCCAAACGCGGGCGATGGCAGCAAGAATCCGAATAAGTCCCCCTTCGTATCGGGATTCACGCTTACTCTTCAGCAGCGCAGTGACCTCAAGGCATTCCTGGAGTCGCTTACCGATGAAGACTTCCTGCACAATCCTCAATTCGCGAACCCGTGGCCGTCCCGGTGAGCCTTAAGCAGGGCGCATGCACTTGCCAGCGCTGTCCCAGCGCCAAAGTTCTTAGTCGGTTCCGTAATCGTATCTACCCTCCACAACAAGAAGGAACATTCACACATTAGCCGGTGTCTGATAAGACAGGGATTCGACTCCTGGTGGAGGACCAATGACCCTGCTAGACGCACCTGCCTACGACCGAACCCTCGCCAGGCGCCGCCGCAAGCTCATGATCGGCGCTCTCCTTCTCTGCGGCGTTGCCGGCATCATTGTCGGTCTCTGTTGGAATCTGCCAGCGGAACATCGCGTGAACCAATTTTTCGCCGCGGTCGAAGCGCAGGACTTCTCGAAAGCGTTTGGCATCTGGAATAACGATCCCAATTGGCAAGAGCACACCGAGCGCTACGCAAAGGATGGCTATCCGTTCGGCCGTTTTGTCGTCGACTGGGGCAAAGGCGGCGACTACGGCCGCATTACCAGTCACAAAGTCTTACATACCGCCTCCTATGGCAATAACACCCTTTTGGCGGTGGAGATAAATGGCCGCAAAACAGCTCTTGCCCTCGCCGTAACCAGAGGCACGCATACCATGAGCTTCCCGCCTTTTGATCTCACGCCGATGAAAGATGACTTCGGCTTGACTTATTGGCAGGTGAGCTACCGCTGATCATTTATCCGAGATAGCCAAATCCCGATCGCGCACACCAATGAGATAGAGCAGGCTATCCAACCCTAAGAACGATACGGCGTGGCTGGCGCTTTGCCGAACCAGCGGCTTGGCCCGGAAAGCGATGCCCATGCCGGCAATGCCAAGCATGGGCAGGTCGTTGGCGCCATCCCCTACCGCAACGACCTGGTCGAGCGAGATATTTTCCTGCCCGGCAATCTGCCGCAGCAACTCGGCCTTGCGTGCGCCGTCGACGATCGGCGTCCGCACCTCTCCGCTTACCCTGCCATCCACGATGTCCAGATCATTGGCAAAGACATAGTCGATCCCCAAGCGCCGCTGCAGATGCTGGGCGAAGAAATTAAACCCGCCGGAGAGGATCGCCGTTTTGTAGCCCAGCATCTTGAGCGTGCCGATCAACTGCTCGGCCCCTTCCACCAAAGGAATGGTTTCCAGCAGCTCGCGAACCCTTGTTTCTTTGAGCCCGCGCAAGAGCGCCACGCGCCGCCGGAAGCTCTCCTGGAATTCAATTTCACCACGCATGGCAGATGCGGTGACCTTCACTACCTCATCGGCTACGCCGGCTAACTTCGCCAGCTCATCAATGACCTCGCCCTCAATCAGGGTGGAATCCATGTCGAAGGCAAAAAGCCGCCGGTTGCGGCGGAAGATGCTCTCTCGCTGGAAGGCAATGTCGATTTTCAAATCATGAGCGGTAGCAAGAAACGCCGCGCGCAACGACGCCTCAGAAGAGGAATTGCCATTCACCATAAACTCGACGCAGGCGTTCGCATCGGGGGTGTGCACCGCCAGCGACAAACGCCCGGAGAGCCGCTCGATGCGGTCCACGTTCAAACCATGATCCGCAATGATGGCGCTCACCCGGGTGAGATGGTCGGCGGTAATCGCCCGGCCCAGGATGGTGACGATAAATTGATCCTTGCCCTGTGACGAGATCCAGTCATCCAGGTCCGCCTTCGCGATGGGTGTGAAATCGGCTCGCAGCCCCAGTTCGCTTGACTTCGCTATCAAGGTGTCTTGCAAACCGCGAAAGCTCTCACCTCGCGGGATCTCGACCAGCAGACCGAGAGAGAGCGTTTCATGGACCACCGCCTGCCCGATATCGAGCACGCAGGCGTCATATCTGGCTAGAATTGCAGTCAATTCTTTAGTGAGTCCCGGCCGGTCCCGGCCGGAGAAGTGAATCAGGATGGTCTCGATCATCGATACGTGAGATTTCTCTCTTAGATTAACAGGCGAACTTTCGCTGTATCGACGATCTGATTTCGCGCAATTGCAGGGGGGAATGAACACGCTGCGCTGCGTCATCCGAAAGCGTTCTGGATGTTAGACGGATGCTTGTCTTCCGGGTCCTCCCTCCTTAGTAGGTTCACATGGACCCACTAAGGAGGGCGAACGAACTAGATGAATCAAATGCCCCGGAACCGGCATCATCTCTAGTACAATTAGACTCCGCTCGCGGCTGGAAGTTATCTGGTCACTTCTGCCAGTTCTGCGGCGGGGCAGAACGTAGCTATACTGCCTACAAGAATTTTGCCGCGGCGTGATCGCGAACAGTGATGGTGTCGCAACAGTTTCAATGGCATCATAAGATAGTGGTGAGGGAAGATAGACTGCGCTTCACACCCCCCCTTTTCCCTTTAAAATAAGTAGACGGGCCCCTGTGAAATCTCAAGGCGGAGGCCGTCATGGCAAACCCAGCGTCGCTGTTCCAACACCCAGAAGCGCCGCAATCCGCTTCGACCGGCACCAACCGGCCGAGGGAAATCGACGAGGATGGCCCTCGATTCCTCGAAATTCGCACCGAAAATGGAGCAGTTTACCTTCAGCCATCACGCTGGCAACGCATCCGTTTGCAATGGACTTTCCGTCACTTCCATGTTCTTTCGCCACAGGTTCTGAGCCGGGCTGATCAGCGCCTGATTGACGAACTGACCCAGTCGGCCGTGGTAACACCTGCTCTGCCGGTAGCCCGCGAGGCCATTTTGGGAGTGGTCGAAAAAGAGCGTCCGAAGGCGCCGGCTTCTGCCAATCGAGTGGTCACACTAAGACCGGCATCGCCGGGGACCCGAGTAGGGTGGACGAAGCCCGCGACTCGAGATTTGGCAGCTCCAGATTTCTCCGTGGCTCTTAAGCCAAAAGAGACCAGGATGTCCGGCGGCACGAAGGCAAGGAATGCCGGCGACCTCCCGTTCCAGCAATGGAAAGAGGTAGGCTTCCTGGCTGCCATTGGTTTGATCGTGATACTGGCATCGGTTTATCGGGCTGCTTTGTTTTCAGGTCCACTCCAGAAACGGAATCCGGGGCCGCTGTCAGCGTCCGTCGAGCATGCCGGGAATACCCTTAAATTGCCAGATCCCCATCAGGCTGCCATCCGTCCGCTTTTGATTTCACCAACCGCGTTAATACCGTTCCCTGAAAGACTAAAGCGCTGGACCCCGGAATCTGTATCCGTGGCAGAAGGAGTGGGCCATTCGATGAGCGCCGGCGGCTCGCCGGTTCCGCCTCTTGCTACGGTTTCGGATACGATTGCCGAGCCGGCTCCGATCGTGCCTTCCGCTACTCCAGAGCGCGTGTTTATCGCGGAACTTCCGCAGGGTCACTTTGCTCATCCTGTCGATCCCGGGGGCAACCTGGTTGGGGAGCTGCAACTGAAGGCCTTGATTGGCGTCGACGGTGCGGTCAAAGAAGTGAAGGTATTGAGCGGCAGCCGCGCATTGGCCGAAGCCGGCGTGCGCGCGGTTCGCCAATGGCACTACAGTCCTCATCAAGTGCAGGGCAGTCCGGTCGAAGTGGAGACACAAATCAAGATGAACTTCTTCGGCCAGGACGCCGTCTCGATTGCCTCTGTCCCCGCCGAGGCAACTGCGCAGCGCCAGTAACGCTGCAGTCCCACAAAGGTTTGACGCTGGCCACCATCGGGCCGCGACGATACAACTACGATTGCCCTGGCTGTCACCCAAGAACTATGGCGCAACTGGCTGGAACCGCTATGCTTACCAACAAGCAGCGATTCTCTGAGAGCACCTTTCATCGATTCTTTCGGGGGAGGGATTCGATGAGAGGCAATGAGGAGGATCGCTGTTTGTTGATATAGAACTGCTCACTGGCAGTTCATCTGATCTCTTGATCTGAGGCATGGAAATGGTCACACCCAAGACGGAAGAAACACTACACATTTACCTCAGACGGCACTTTGAAAAGGTCTCCAAGGGCACGGCAAGAAAATTTGCCGAGAAGGAAGCTGCCGAATTGAACGTCGTTCCCGATCCACGGCCCGCTGACGCCTAAACCGAACCGGCCGGGCCGCAGGGAATTGGCCCATTGCCGCCCGGGCGATGTTCACAGATCTCCTTTCCGTACACATACCTGCTAAACTGACGCTGAAACGCTGAGGGGAGGAAGCGATGGCTGGCGCAAAGACCCGCATCATCCACAAACACTTCCGCCTCGATGCGGTCAAACTTAAGCGCGCCCAGAAGGTGCTTGAGGCCAGGACAGAAACCGAGACCGTCGAGCGCGCGCTCGAACTCGCAATCGCCGAACACGAACGCAGCAAGTTGGTGGCGGAAGCCAATCAAAAGTTTCTTAGAAGCGGAGTCACTATCCGCGATGTTTTTGGGGCCCTGACCGAGTAGAGGGTGCCGGTTCTCTTCGATTCGTCCATCTACATCACCGCCCTTCGGGTGGGCAGCGATGCCACTCTCCTCTTGCAGCGGTGGGCGCGGGAGTCTCCCCTATGGCTTAGTTCCGTTGTACTGGAGGAGCTGTACGCGGGAGCGAAAACCGGCGACTATCCGGTTCTGGAGAAGCTAGAGCGCGACTTCGAAAGAGCGAGAAGGGTGCTCATCCCAAATCTCAGCGATTGGACCCATGCCGGCAAAGTTCTTGCCCGGTTGGCGCAGAAGTATGGATACGAGCGAATTGGACAGGCGAGGCTAACCAACGACGCGCTGATTGCAACCAGTGCAGCTCGCACCGGCATCACAGTGTTCACGACGAACCAACGGGACTTCGCACGCCTGGCGGAATTCTGTCCCCTGCAGTGGCAAGCCCGAGCCGTCCAAGGACTCTAACGGGATCCAGGTCATAGGCCTCCAGCGGCGACAACGATAAGATAAGTGGAAACGTTCGTCGCAATCTCAGCCTGGAGGCCATTTTGCATCGGGTGAAAATTGTCTTTTTTACGTTACTGGGGCTGGGCGCGGCCGCCTTGGTAGCAGAGCAGCCTTCGGTTTCCGCTCCCATCCAGCAACCCGCCGCCCCGCAAGCAGGTCCTCCAACTCCGGCCCAATCCCCCAACGCCCCTCCCGTTCGGGTGGCCCGCCCTTCGGCATACCCTGAGAAGCCGCCTGCCGACCCCGCCGTGGTTGCGCGCGGCCGCCAGATTTTTAGCGCGAATTGCAGTTTCTGCCATGGATCCGATGCGCGCGGCGGGGAAGGCGGCCCCAATTTGATCCGCAGCCAGTTGGTGTTGGACGACAACAACGGTGAATTGATCGCCACCGTAGTTCAGAACGGCCGGCCGGATAAGGGCATGCCAAAATTCGATCTCACGACACAGGAGATAGCCAGCATCGCGACGTTCATTCACAGCATGCCGGTCGGTGGCCGCGCCGCAACCACGGGTACGGTTGATCCGTTGGTGGGCGACGCGAAGGCCGGCGAAGCCTACTTTAATGGACCGGGAAAATGCGCCACCTGCCATTCGGTTTCGGGAGACCTCGCCGGCATCGGTGCAAAATACACAGACGTGCGGGTACTGCAAGGTGCCATGCTTTCCGGGGAACCCAGAGGAGAATCATCGGAGACGCCCAGAAAAACGGTGACCGTCACCCTCCCTAGCGGAGAAACAATCGAGGGCACGTTATATCAGATTGATGATTTCATCGTTTCACTCATGGACGCCAATGGGAACTATCATAGTTACACTCGTCAGGGTGATCATCCAAAGGTCGTAGTGAACGATCCATTGGAGCCCCATCTGGATATGCTTCGCACCTTGAAGGACGATGACATCCATAATCTGACTGCCTACCTGGTGACGCTGAAATGAAGACGACAAGAAATCTCATGCTCATGGTTTTGATGGTTTCCATGGCCGGCCTAGCGCCGGCACAGGGACTCGACCCCGCTTCCCTGACCAAACCGGCGACGGATTCCTGGCCGACTTACTCCGGAGACTATTCAGGCCGGCGCTTCAGTTCGTTGACCCAGATCAATCAGACGAATGTGAAGAACCTGGGACTCGCCTGGGTGGGCCATTTGACCCCCGGAATGAGCGCCGCAGGACCATTTTCCAGACCCGGCCCGGGAAACCCACCCACGATCGTCGGCGGTGAAATCGATGAGGCCGTTCCGGTGCGCGGCGCCGGCCGCATCTCAGGTGCGATCCTGCAAGTGAACGGGATCCTTTATGTATCTGTGCCTGATAATGCCTGGGCCGTCGATGCTCGCGACGGAATGGTGCTGTGGCACTACTACTGGAAGACCAAGGGTGGCACCCATATCGGGAACCGCGGCCTGGGTATGTACCGCGACTGGCTGTACTTCGAGACCCCGGACGATTACCTGGTCTCGCTCGATGCCAAAACCGGCAAGGAACGCTGGCACAAGGTGATCTCAGACTTCAGCGAGCAATACTTTTCGACCATGGCGCCCATCGTGATCGGCAATCATTTGATTGTCGGCACGGGCGACGATCTGGATGCCCCGGGCTTCCTCCAATCCTTTGATCCGGAAACCGGCGAGCTGCAATGGAAGTGGTACAGCGAACCGGAAAAGATGGGTGATCCTGGCTCTGAGACGTGGCCGAATCTGGATTCCATGCGCCACGGCGGAGCGGGCACCTGGGTTCCAGGAAGCTACGACCCCCAACTTCACCTGTACTATTTTGGAACAGCCAATCCGACTCCCGCGTTTTCCGGTGCGACGCGCCCAGGAGACAACCTCTATACCTCCTGCGTGGTTGCATTGAATGTGGATACGGGAAAGCTCGCGTGGTATTTCCAGCCTTCACCGCACGATACCCACGATTGGGATGCGGCCCAGACGCCGGTCATCGTCGATGGAGAATTCAAGGGGAAGCCACGCAAGCTGTTGCTCGATGCCAGCCGCAACGGCTACTTCTTTGTGCTCGATCGTGTGACTGGCGAGCATTTACTCACGGTGCCCTATGCCAGCACGCTGAATTGGGCGACGGGCGTGGATAAGTTGGGGCGGCCGGTCGGCGATCCCGAAAAGGACGCATCCCCCGGGGGCGCCCTGGTGTCGCCAGACTCCGACGGCATCGTCAACTGGCAGCCGCCCACGTATGATCCGCAAACCGGGCTTTTCTACGTCGCCACCGACGAGGATTATTCAGTTTTCTACCGCACCGAACCGAACCTGAAGGCACTGCAGGGCCTTAACGGCATTCAGGAGCAGCGCGTGGGCTCGAGGGGAAAATACATAACCGCGATTGATTACAAGACGGGCAAGATCGCGTGGAAGCATCTGCAGGTTTCAGCCGGAGAGGGCGGAGGCAATACAGGCTTAACCACGACCGCGGGAAGACTGCTCTTCGGCGGCGATGCCAACGGCAACCTGGTTGCTTATGACCCGGCCAACGGGAAGCCGCTATGGCACACCCACCTCGGAGGAGTATCAAACGCGGTGGAAACCTACATGCTTGACGGGCGCCAGTATATTTTGGCGGCCTCTGGCGATTCGCTCTATGCCTTCGCTCTGAACTTCTAAGTGCAGGGATGGAGTGAACCCAACCTATGGGGAGCCAGCACGGCATCGAGGGCGTGGTGGCACAGAGTATTCTGTCGTGATATTGCACACGGAAAGTTGTATTGCTGTTGAGTCTCGTTGCTTTATCGTGGAAAGTAGACCGTAAGTGTGAGATTGGTCATAACTCCTTTGCGTTCTATGGGAAATGCCCAAATGGCTACACATATCCTACGGCCCCGCTCTTCCTCGGCCAGCCAGACCTTTGCGGGATCATTCGGCCAGCGAAAGATGTCTTTCGATATCTTCGTTCTGGGCCTCATCCTTGTTCTCTGCGTCGCGCTGAGGGTCCACCACCTCGGATCGGCCTCGCTGTGGAGTGACGAGATTTTTTCCCGGTATTACGCTGATGTGTTTGGCCTGCACTACGTTTTGACCGATGGGCTTTCCCTCGAGACCAACCCTCCCACCTACTATCTCTTACTGCATAGTTGGATGGCCCTATGGGGTCACAGTGAAGCAGCATTGCGCTCGTTGTCTCTTGTGGCCTGCACGCTGTGCGTTCCAGGAATCTATTTGCTTGGTTGCGAGTTAGGCGGTAAGTCGCGGGGCCTACTGGGAGCTCTTCTCTTCGCGCTTTGCCCGGTGAGCGTGTATTTCGCTCAGGAGGCAAGGGTCTATGCCCTCTTCATGTTGGCCGCCTCGGTCGTGCTCTGGGCCACCGCCGTCTTTGAGCGCGACCCCCGCTCGGTGAAGGCAGCCGTCTTCTACGCTTTGTCCGGCACACTCTCTCTCTATCTCCATGCCACTGGATTGCTGCTGGTCGTAGCGTCCGCAGGCGCCGTGTGGCTGTTTTTGTTGATGCAAGGCAAGAGCAGGCGGCCGGCGCTGTTGAAATGGACAGCATTGAATGGGTTCGTTCTGTTGCTCGGAGTGCCTTATTTCCTCCGTGCGTTCACAGCCAGCCACAGTGGCATCATCAATTTTGTTCCACCCGCGGGCCTTCATCAGTTCGTCTACTCCGCTTCACAGGTGGTGAGCGGTCCAGTGACGCCTTATCCGTGGCCTGGATTCCTTTTGGTGGCTGCGGTGTTCGTAGCGCTGACCGTCTCGCTGTACCTCCAGCCGCTCTCCAGCCGGGCGAGTGTCATTCTTATCGGCGTGCCTTGCCTTTATGTGGCGCTGGTGTTCGTGGTAAGCATTGGCCGTCCGATATTGTTGCCGCGCATTCTCGCCTGGACGGCCGTGCCCCTTTGTTTGCTTGCCGCAAGCCAACTTCGGGCGGCTGGACGCGCCCGTTACGCTGTCCTGGTTGGCCTGGTTGCCGCCTTCGGCACCGGCTTGTTTTTCCAGGTGACAAAGCCGGGCAGCGACAAGGAGCCCTGGCGAGAGATTTCGCAGGTACTCGCACCTGAACTCGAGCGGGCCGATCTCGTGGTGCTTAGCCCTTCTTCCAATCCCATGGTGCTGGACTACTATGGGCCGCAGCTTAAGAATGTTCGTCTGTGGGATGAATCGTTACACCCGACCATTATGAGCGCGGCGGCGCAAAGACTTCATGTCGCGTCGATTTCAGAACCCGAGATCCTGCAAGCGATCCAGGCGAATCAATCCGTCTGGGTGGTGTCGCACTCCTTCGACCTCGGTCGTGTTCATGATCTGCAAAGCCGCGTGCCGGCTACGGTCTTTCGGGAATGGTTCTGCGGAAAAGTTCCCTGCGCCGCCGCGGCGGGTTGGCAGGCTCGTCCATAGACTCTCGCGTGCGCCGCCAGGTCACGATCGTATTTACACCGTAGTTCCAAACAGAGCTGATCGCCACGCCACAAAGTCCGGCTAAGTACCAGGGCAGGCCCGCACCCAACAGGCGTTCCGCGAAACTCAAATTGATCAGCACGCCCAGTGTGCAGGCAGTGTAGAAGACGAAGAGTCCACGTAGCAGCTCCATTCCTTTGAGCCTGCGATCCCGGAAGGTAATCATATTGTTCAGGAAGAAATTAAACATCATTGCGCTAAGCGTCGCCAGCGTCTGCCCAGCTGGAAATGCAGCTGGCGCCAAGATATGGAATGTTCCCAGGATCGATAAGTGAATCAAAAGGCCGAGTGAGCCAACGCCGAGAAAGAGCACAAATCGAGTGGGGAGATAGCGGCCCACGAGTTTATCGACAATCAGAAAAATATATTCCAGCTCTACATTCACATCGAGCTTGCTCTCTCCGGCCAGTCGATTACGAAATCGGTAAGGCACTTCAGCTATCCGGGGTGGCAGTGGACTCGAGGCCAGGATGTCGACGAGAAGTTTGAACCCGGTACCGGTCAGGCGGGGCGCCGAGCCCCTGAAAAAACGGCTGTCTACGATGAAAAAGCCACTCATGGGGTCGGTGACCTCGCAGTGGCAGACCAATCTGCTGACGCGAGAGCCAAGGTCGCTCAAGCGAACGCGCTCCTTGGCAAACTCGCCCATGCTTCCACCCGTGGTTCTTCTACTGGCTACGACGACGTCCAGATTTCGCGATTGCAGGAGACGAAACATTTCCGGCAATACTGTTTCGTCATGTTGCATATCAGCGTCCATGACCGCAAGGCAGGGAGCAGGGCTTGCCATCATTCCCTCGATGCATGCGGAAGACAACCCACGCCGCCCGATGCGCTCGATGATCCTCACCCGTGGATTGACCAACGCGAGCTCGCGGACTGCATCGGCGGTATGATCCGGCGAGTGATCGTCCACAAAGATGACCTCCCAATTGAGACCCTGCAGGGAGCTTTCAAGCGCGGCGAGAAGCGGAGCGATATTCGGTCGCTCTTTGTAGGTGGGTATCACCACGCTCAGTTCGAGGAGGCGGTGTTCCGGAGTGGCTGCAGCTTGCGCAGACAGTTGGTCGCTTGCACTAACCATGGCAAAATCTCCCAAGACATAAGGTGCTGCCAGGGGGATCGTGCGCGTCAGCTTTCCCGAGCATGCACTATCAAGTTCGCAACCACAAGAGCAGGCGAGGCGCCGCATAGCGCTGCTGTACCCTCGCGACCGGTTACTGCCGTGTCGTGCACGGTCTGTAGGTAACCTGGCTCCGCGGAGCATAACCCCTATCTATAACTAACTGCTGGTCAGGTTGAGAAATAAGGTGAAGAAATCAGGAACCAGCCGGAATGGAAGCGAATCGAGTGAAGGGGGCTCTGGGCCTGCTGAATGAGATCTTCAGAGCCCCGCCGAGCCCGATAGGGCTGTTAAGTCTGGGGTGTACGTTACCAGCAGTCCTCCTGCAAACATCGCCCCCGTGGCCATGCGGATGAACGAAGAACATCATCCACCCACGGGGGAGAAACCATTAGGAAACCAGTTCAGACTTTCGGAAGTTTCCCTGTATTCCAGTCGCCTCCGAGGGCCTTGATCAGCAGAACGCTGGCGTCGAGCTGTCTCCGCCGGATATCGATGTCATTCTGTTCGTTGCTAAGAGCAGTCGTTTGTGACGTCACAACATTAAGATAGGTATCTACGCCCCCAGCGTAGCGGTTCATAAATATACGAAGGGTTTCTTGGGCCGCAGTGGTCGCTGTGTGCTGCTGTTGCGACTCGCCTGCGAGAATGCGCAGAACGGCGAGATTATCCTCCACCTGCTGAAAAGCGGTAAGCGTCGTCTGGCGGTAATTCGCGACGCTCCCATCATAGGCGGCGATGGCTGATTCTTTGGTCGCGCGCCGCCGGCCGGCATCAAACAGCGTCTCAGAAAAGCTCGGACCAACTGCCCAGAAGCGGCTGGGCCAGGTAAGCCAATTAGCGGCCGAGGTCCCCTCAAATCCTGCCAGGGCACTCAGGTTTAACGCGGGATAGTAGGCCGCCTGAGCAATACCGATTTGTTCATTGGCGGCGGCCATTCGCCGCTCGCTAGCCGCTATGTCTGGCCGGCGCTCCAGCAACGCCGACGGCAATACCACTGGAATCGGGGGAATCGCCGGCGTATGAAGATCAATGGGGATGGGCGGCAGACTGAAATTTGCAGGGGGCTTGCCGATCAGCATGGCGATCGCATGCTCATACTCCGCGCGTTGCACCGTAATGTCTGTGTCCAGAACCTGGGCATCGTCCAGTTGCGTGCGAGCCTGGGCTACATCCGACTTCGCTGCAGCTCCGCCTTCGAATAGGTTTTCAGTAAGCCCCAACGCTCTGCTATAGGCCTGCACCGTATCATCGAGCAGTTGTTTTTCAGCGTCGGCACTCCGCAGTTCGAAATAGTCGTATGCCAAATCCGCCTGTAAGCTCAACCGCGCCGCAGCCATGTCTGCCGCGCTTGCCTGAGTCTGTTCCCTCGCCGCGGTGACGCTGCGCCGAATACGGCCCCAAAGATCAATCTCCCATGACATATCGACCGGAAGGGAAAAATCGCCGTTTCCATTGTTAATCAAGCCCGGTGAAATGTAGGGCTGGTTCCGGGAGGCACGCACCGCGGAAATGCTCGGGGCAGTTCCGATGGTCGGCGCCTCGTACGAACGATTGAAGCGAATGGCAGTGCGCGCCTGGCGGTAGTTGGCTTCGGCAATCTTCAGTGTCTGATTGGCCGAATCTATCTGCGCTTCCAACGCATTCAACTGAGGATCACCGTAAATCTCCCACCAGTTTCCTCGCGCTGTTTGATCGTCTGGTTGAGCAAGCTTCCAACCGTCCTTCGTCTGAGACAAATTTGGCGCTTCTTCTTTGAAGGCCGACGCCATAGGCGTTGGCGGTTTCACATAGTTAGGCCCGACCATACAGCCGGCAAGAAGGATGGTCACGATCGACAACAGTGAGGGAATCAGCCTGGTTTTCATTTCGAATCTCCGGCGTTTGGGGCATTGATTCGGTCATCAACTCGAACCGGGGTTCCTGTGGTGAGCGAGTCCGAGGGATTTACGATCACCTGATCCGTCGGCTTGAGGCCGGTGGTGACCTCGAGGCTAGAGCCATAGTCGCGCCCGATCGTTACCGGCATGAGTTCAGCATGATCTCCCCGAACAACTCCAACCCGAAGGCCTTCGGACCTGAACAGCAGAGTGTTTGCAGGAATGATCAGTGAATGGGCTGCTCTCCTTGAATTGTCGGGAAGCTTGAGGTGTACGAAAACATAGGCGCCAGGCTTCATCCGTCCATCGCGATTGTCGATGTCAACTTCCACGTTCAAGGTCCTTGAGTTGAGATCGATCGCGTCAGAGTTGCGCACCATGGTCCCCTGAAAGGTTTCTCCCGGAAATTCGTCCAGCGTCAGCGGTACTTTGGCACCATTCTGCGCTGCTTCGGAGTCAACTTCCGGTACAGAGACAAAGATGCGTAGGCGATTCACCGCCGCCATATGAAACAGTTCCTGGGGCACCATCGCCTGCCCCTGCGCACCGCCTGCCCCCGCGTTAATAAGTGCGCCGACGTCCGTATCTCTCGCCGTGATGACGCCTGAAAACGGAGCGTATACCTTCTCATAGGATTGCAATTGTTCCAAACGTTGAACGTCGGCGGTCATCGACTCTACCGTCGATTGCTTTGCGCTCAGATCCTGGACCGCCACGTCGGTCGACTGTTTGGAAACGCTGTCTGTTTTGACCAGGTTTTGCCAGCGTGTCGCCGTGATCTCAGCGAGCTTCTCGTTGGCCTGCGCGGTTTTCAAATTCGCCCGAGCCTGGCCCAGTTGCTGATCCAGTTCAGGAGTTTCAATCACCGCCAGCAGCTGACCCTGCTCCACATGCGCGCCGATGTCGAAGTACCACTGTCTGAGATAGCCATTGGTACGAGCAAAGATGGGCGTGTCGATGAATGCTTGCGTGGTGCCCGGTAGGACAATCTCCTCCAGGCCGGCTCCCGATTTGGGCTCTACCACGTTCACCGTTGTAATGGCAGCGCGGACCGTCACAGTTCCAAGATTGCTTAACGCCATCGCACGCTGATGAATGCCTGAGTAGATAACTACGCCAAGCACTGCGGCTGCTACCCCCAATCCGACGAACAGAGAGCGCGATGGCGGATGCCTCTCGGTCTGGGGATGTTGGGCGGAATTGTTTTGCGAAGCTTGATTCAAATCGGTTTCAGTGTTGCTCATCTCTTGCCTCCGTTGCTATGGACACGACTACGCGTGAATTGGCTCATTTTCTGTTTTCTCGGTCAGTTGCGCATCTCCATGTCGAGACCAGCCGTGCAGGAGAGCAAAAACAGAAGGTACAAAAATCAGGGTGGCGACGGTCGCGCAAAGCAGTCCGCCTATCACAGCTCTTCCCAGGGGCGCATTCTGTTCGCCGCCATCGCCCAATCCGAGCGCCATTGGGATCATGCCGATGATCATGGCCAGTGCCGTCATGATCACGGGGCGAAAGCGTGTGGCGCCGGCTTCAAGCGCCGCCATCATGGCGTCACCATGGTGAAGCAGCCGCTCTTTTGCAAAGGCCACCACGAGGATGCTGTTGGAAGTAGCAACCCCCATACACATGATGGCGCCCATAAGGGCAGGAACGCTGAGAGTCGTATGCGTAATGAAAAGGAACAGGATGATTCCCGCCAGGGCCGCGGGCAAAGCCGTAATGATGATGAACGGGTCGAGCCAGGACTGGAAGTTCACCACAATCAGCAAGTACACCAGAATGATTGAGAAACCCAGACCGCCAATCAGCCCTATATAAGAGCTTCGCATCGTGCCATATTGACCACGTAGCTTGACGAAGCTGCCGCGTGGAAGTAGTTTGCGGTTGGCGTCGACGATGCTGTTCACCTCACGGCCTACCGCACCCAAATCCCTGCCTTGAACTGACGCATAGATGTCGACTACACGTTGGATGTTGTAGTGGTTGATAGAGACCGGCTCAACGGTCCGCTGGATCGACCCGACGTTAGCAAGAATCCCAGGCTGCGTTTGATTGGCACCGGTTAACGGAATATTCTGCAGATCCTGGCGAGACTGAATGTCGTATTGAGGCGTCTGCGACGACCAGGAAATACTCCACGCCGCTCTTTGGGTCCAGGTAGAACATAGGATTCACCTGGAAACTTCCGCTCAACGAGACCAGCATGCTATTGGCCACGTCCTGCTCCGTATATCCGGCTTGCAGCGCCTTGGTGCGGTCCACATCAACATGAAGCTTTGGGTAGTCCTCTTGCTGTTGAATGCGCAGATCGGCGATGCCGCGGACATGGCTGAGTTCTTTGAGCATTTTGTCGGCAACGCGGGCATTCGCCGTGACGTCCGCGCCCTCGATCTGGATATCGATGGGTGCCGGCAACCCGAAGTTCAAAGTCTGGGTGGCAATGTCGGCGGGGAGAAAGTAGAACGTGTCTCCCGGAAATTCCCGCGGCAGCCTATCACGGAGAGTACTCACATAGTCCGCGGTCGGATGATGCTTCGCTTTGAGTGAAACCAGGATGTCAGCGTCCGCTGCGCCGGTTGTCCCCGAGCGGTTGTACATGTAGTTGATGTTGCTGTAGGGAAGACCTATGTTGTCGAGAATGTTGTCCATCTCCGCAGATGGAATCCTTTGCCGGATGCTGCCCTCAACCAGATCCACCAAACGCGCGGTGTCTTCAATACGGGTTCCTGTCTTCGCGCGCACGTGCAAAATAAACTGGCCGCTGTCTGTAGCCGGGAAAAAATTCTGGCCAAGGAACGGAACCAGGGCGAACGCCAGGAGGCAGACAATAACAAAGCATGGAACAAAGGCGAGCCGAACCGAAACAAGCTGTGCCAGCAGAGAAGAGTAGGCCGAGCGAATTTTCTCAAACCGCCGCTCAAAACCTCTGTGAAAACGGGCGAAGACGTTACGGGAAGGCGTTTCGCCGCGCTGGTGAGCCTTTAGCAGGTACATCGCCAGGGTGGGCACCAGCGTGCGCGACAAAATATAGGAAGCGAGCATGGCGAAGATGACCGCTTCGCCAAGTGGAGCAAAGAGGTATCCCGCGACACCGGCCAGAAAGAACATCGGCAAAAAGACGATGCAGATGCACAACGTCGAAACCAGAGCCGGTACTGCAATCTGCGCGGCCCCGTCCAGGATGCCGTCGTGCAACTCGGCGCCTTCCTCAAAATGACGCTCGATATTCTCAATGGTGACGGTTGCGTCGTCGACCAGGATGCCGACGGCGAGCGCCAGTCCTCCCAGCGTCATCGTGTTGATGGTTTGGTGCAGAAAGCTCAATACGATAACAGAAGTGAGAATGGCTAACGGGATGGAGACAGCGATGATCAACGTGCTGCGCCAGCTTCCCAGGAAGATGAGAATCATCAGACCGGTAAGCGCGGCGGCGATAACAGCCTCACGAATCACGCCATTGACTGCTCCGCGCACGAAGACGGATTGATCGGAAAGGGGTTTGATCTTGAGCGCAGGAGGAAGGGTTTGAGCGATTCTTGGAAGCAGCTGCCGCACACCTTTGACCACCGCAAGCGTGGATGCGTCTCCGGCCTTGTAAACCGTAACCAGCACGCCACGTTTGCCATTCTCCCGAACGATATTTGTCTGTGGTGAAAAACCATCGCCTACCGTGGCTACGTCGCGGAGGTAGATGATGGTATTACCAACCTTCTTGATTGGAAGATTGTTGAATTCCGATATCTTTTTCAGGTCTACGTTGGCGTCAACGTCATACTCGAACTGGCCTATCTTGGCTGTGCCGCCCGGCAGGATGAGCTGCTCATTGCCGAGTGCAGTCAACACGTCGGTCGGGGACAGGCCCTTGGACTGCAGCAGCCTCGGGTTAAGTGTGACCATGACCTTACGAAATTTGCCTCCATAAGGATAGGGAACGGCAGCCCCCGGAACAGTGACCAGCTGTGTGCGCAGAAAGTTCAGCGCGATGTCGTTCAGCTGGGGTTCGGTCAGACCATTCCCGGAAAGGCTGAGCTGCAGAATAGGAACGGTGGACGCGTTGTAATCGACGATCAGCGGGGGGAGCGATCCGGGGGGTAAGTAGCGCAGGATATTCTGTGAGTTGGCGGTAATCTGCGCATTCGCGCGGTCAATACTTGCATTCGGCTGAAGATAGATCTTTACAATCGCAGTCCCGTTTACCGTCGTGGATTCGATGTGCTCGATATTGTCGACTGTTGTAGTGAGTGACCGCTCAAAGACGGTGGTAACTCGCCCTTCCGTCTCCTCAGGGTTTAGGCCGCTATAAGTCCAGGCCACAGCAACGACAGGAATATTGATGCTGGGAAAGATGTCGGTCGGCGTGCGCATAATCACAACCGGGGTCAGAATGAGTATGACCAGCGCTAGAACAATAAAGGTATAGGGGCGGTTCAGCGCGACTTTGACGATCCACATTTTTGCATCCCTCCGGTAATCAGGCCAAACGGCGGACCGCTTGGCTAAGTTCATCGGCCAGTTTCATGTTGCTTCGTACATAAGAAGAGATTCGTTGGGGGAGGATACCGGGGGGGAGGCTTTGCCGTGGATGGGGGGACATGTTGTCAAAATTTGCGATCTTGTCGATTTGTTAGCTTGGGTGAACGCGGTAGTAAATAGATTGGCTGTCCTTTCGTCCACCGCTCTCCCCGGTTTGCCGCCAAGCCTTGCGTTCATTAGGGGGAGTCGACTCGCGGCGGCGAGTTGGGAGAGGGATGACCAGCAACGAAGGCTGGGTGCTGCCCGAAGGCGAAACCGCAGATCCCTCCACTGCGCTACCCCGCATTTCCTGTCGAACTTAGTGGCGTTGGCGAACTTCATGCGGCTTTCCTTACTGAAAGCCGCACACGCGGCCGTTGGTTAGTACCGTGTAGCAGGAAATCCGGGTGCGCTTCGGTCCCACGGTAAGCCGGGGCAGGCGGGATGACAAAGTGGAGGGTGTGGCTGCACCTAAGCAGTGGTGGCGGGGGATGAACAGAATCGACCAACAAGGCCGGAGTTCAGGCCGCTGCTGCGCGCCGCATTCCGCCCTTTGACTCCCGGCCTCCGACAGCCCATACGATGAGCGCGGCGCCGAAGAGCGAAGCCCCCAACGCGCACACGCCGGTCCATTGCCACAGGCGCCACGCGAAGCCGGCCAGGAAGGTGCCGAGCGCACCGCCGACAAAGTACGTGACCATGAAGACAGTGTTGATGCGGTTGCGTGCCTCCGGGATCAAACTGTAGATGCGCGTCTGGTTGGTGACCAGATTGGCTTGTGTGCCGAGGTCCAGAACAATGCCGGCGATGGCGAGACCAACGATCGTTCGTCCGACGCTCCACAGCAAGCCAAACGCGATCATCCCGATCACCAACGCGCATCCCGATGCGAGCCGCGGGTATCCGCGGTCGGAGAGCCATCCTACGACCGGAGCTGCCAGCGCGCCGGCAACTCCGGCCAGCCCCAGCAATCCGGCCATCTGAGCACCGTAGTGGTAGGGCGGCTTCTCCAGAAAGAAGACCAACGTGGTCCAATAGGCGCTAAAGGCGCCGAAAGCGAAGCCCGACATGATCGCTGCCTGGCGCAATGCCGGCAGCTTGCGCGCAAGCGGAATGAGGGACGAAAGGAGCTCCCGATATCCGATTCGCGCATCAGGACGGCTGACCGGCAACGTCACTCGCAGCAGTGCCGCCATGGCGACCATCATCACCGCCGCACAGGCATACATCGCGCGCCAGCCGAACCAGGTACCGACGAAGCCGGCCACTGTGCGCGCAAGCAGGATTCCGACGAGCATGCCGCCCAGCACGATTCCCACCGCCCGCCCCTGGGCCTCCGGTTTCGACAGCGCCGAAGCCATCGGCGCCATCACTTGCGGCACCACGCTGAACATCCCGGTTATCAGCGAGGCTGCCAGCAGCATCCAGGCGTCTGGAGCCGAAGCGGTCCCCACCAGCGCTACCGTCACGATCAGAAGCAGAGCCGTCGCGAGTCCGCGCCGCTCGACCATATCGCCTAGCGGCGCAAAAAACAGAAGTCCCAGGGCGTATCCGACCTGAGTGAGCATAGGGATATCGGCGGTCGCGCTCGCAGTCATATGAAGGCTGCGAGCGATCTGGCTCAGGAGCGGTTGACAGTAGTAGAGATTAGCAGCAGTGACCGCAGCAGCTATCGCCATGGTGGCGAGTTGGAGGTGACTCAGTCCACCAGAGCCGGCAGAAGCGGACTCGGAGACGCGCTCGCGCGCCCGATCAATGGTATAGGCCTCATTCATCACTTACCCACACTGAAACGGTAGGTGATGCTGAAATACGAATAGGTAAGGGGCGCGCCATGATGATTGGCCGACATCACGCTCCCGGGAAAGGAGTGCCCAACCCCGGTATTTACAGCCCAGTAATCGTGGAACACATATTTTGCTGAGGCATCGAAGCCGTCGCCAATCTTGCTGGTTGCAAAGCCAGTGGATGGAGCTTGCACGATGGCTCCTCCCCCACTGTTGTAAACACTGTCAAATCGTGAAGAGACTCCAAGGGCTTCCCCCTGGAGTAACAGCGTGAGATTCTTTGTCGGCCCAAGGTCCAGATTGACTCTTTGTTCCTTGATGTTCTGGAACCCAAAAAGATCAAAGAGTCCAAAGGCGTTGTGGTCGCTGGGATACAGCTGGTCGTAGGTGCTGATGCGGTTGGGATCCTTATGCGGGTTGCCGGTTGCGTAGTCATACTCTCCGCCCAGCCGCGGCTTCCACGGAAGAGAATCAAACAGATGGGTGACCTTTACAATACCTGCGCCGGCATGAATCGAGTCGTTTGCGTAGCTGCCGCGCTGCAGGTCTCCTAGAATGTCATAGGCGAACCCTGCGGGAAGACGGCCTTCCGTTTCAGCTCCAAACGTCGTCTCTACCTCTGAGCCGTAGATCCCCTGCTGGCTCTTCACATGCGGGAAGGCTTTGACCAGAACAAAGGGCTGGAGCACGGTATTTGGAATCCAGGAGCCGATGGTTCCATAACCGCCATCAAAGGTCAGTCCTGCCCCGTGCGTGTCCAGCGAAGTGGGATTAATCTTAACCACCGAGGAGCTGAAGACATCGAAGCTGTTCTTGTCGCTCGGGTCACCAAAGTGCCCAAAGAATCCGTCAAAGGTTCTACTGACATTGGTCCAGTCGCTGATTCCAACGACACGTTCATTGCCGAACCGTAACTCCTTTCGGCCTGCGTACAGCCGAAGATTATTGCCTTCGTCGTGGAATTCAAGATAGCCCTGGCGCAGATCGAAGACGTCGCGCATATTCGATGCGACAAGGTTCCCGGGCAGCCCTAAAGCGTGCGCGTCCATGAACTGCATATAAGCGGTGAAGTAAGAAGTAGGGCGAACGGTGAGTCCGCCATAAACGCGGGTTAGCTCGTAGATACGGTCATTGCCTGGGAGGTATTGATACGACGTAAAGTCCTCGGTGCGGAACCTGATCTCCCCATCAAGGCTCAGCCAGGAAGGAAGGTCCCGTTTCCATTGCTCAACCTGGCCTCGGGTTTGTGGGTACTCCGCGTAGGATTGCGTCTGGGCATATGACATCAGGCACGGCGCCATGCAGACACCCAACAGGGCAAGCATGCGGATTAGCTTATAGAAATGCGGCCTGGCCGAAGTTGAAACGTCCGGTGAGAAAAAGGGCTCTACTCCCTCCGTGCCGGCACTTCTGTTATTTGTTGAGATCGTGAATCGGGGGAAGATGCCGGTGAGCAACTGCATGAAGCCCGGCATCCAGAAACCCCATAACCCCAGGGATCGGTTGACCTCGGGAGTGGTCTTAGGAAACCCAAACAGGGCCTGACCACCCCAGATAAAGTAGCCGGTACCCAAACCAAAGAAACCGATAGCGACCGGCACAAAGGAAGAACCCGCAAACGTGAATGTTTGCGTTTCCATTTGTAAGCCCTCTTAAGAGTTGCATGTTAGTAGTTGTGTTGATAACTGCGGTGCGGAATGACTACTGTGTATCCTTCAACACCGCCATAAGATGAGGGGCTATCCGGCGATCACCACCTGCTTTTCTGCAGGGATCTTCCGGATGGTTGCTTCATCGATGTTCAGGTGTGCAGTCACCATTTCCGGAGGGAGATGTCTAATCCAGTTGTTCATGGAGAAGTCCAGGTATTTGTCGGCATGGAACATTTCGAGAAAGACCAGGTCGGTATCGCCCGTATTCTCGATGTAGTGACCGGCAACCGGTGGAACGTAGCCAACATCGTTGGCATTGAAGTCCATGGTGCGGGCCCTCGCCGGGGGCATAAATACAGTCATGCGCCCCTTGCCCGCGAGGTAAAACTGCCACTCGGACGCATTTGGATGCCAGTGCAACTCGCGGATAGCTCCTGGCTTGAGCGTGACCTGTGCGGCGGCGATGCTCTTCGAGGCCGGGAAATTGTGGGAGTCGACGATACGGACTTCGCCTCCTGCTGTTTTCACTGTGGGGGCCATGGTCGACATCTTGAAGGTGTATTGGACCGAAGACGCTACACTCTTTCCGCCAACAGCCGCCTTGTCCTGCGCGAGAGACCCAGGAAGGTTGGCAGGAAAGATATAAAGCTCTTCTTTCGGCAACCTTGCAATAGCGCTCCGATCGAGATTGGAGTTCTTCGCCAATATCTCGGGCGGCGTGTGTGCGGCCCACGCGGAGATGAGGAAGGTATTGTCTTCCGAGAACATGCCTTGATCAAAAACAAGCAGAAACTCGCAACCGTCTTCCGGCCCCAGACCTTGAATGGAATGCGGATACCCGGCCGGGAAGAACCAGAGGTCGCCCTTGGTCACATCGTCGATGTAGATCGTTCCATCGGGATTAAGACACGTGACGCGAGCATTGCCGGTGAGCATAATGGCCCATTCATCGGCCGTGTGCCAATGCAATTCGCGGAAGCTGCCGCGGGTGATCCGCATGTTGACGCCGGCGAGGTCTGTTGAGGGAGGCAGTTCGCGTTGGGTTACCTGGTGCGTCCAGCCACCTTCCTCCACGCGCTTCCTCGCAAGATCATAGGAATACCAGATTGGGCCGATGTCTCCATGATCGGTTGGAGGTGGCATGTTCGAATTCGGGTTCTCAGCGAGAAGTGGTTTGTTTTCCTGCCCCGGATCGCTCGAAGATTGATCGCTTTCAGCCTCACGAGTGTTCTCTCGCTCTTGTGCGTTTGCCGTCAATCCAACGAACGTCGCCGCGGCGAGGGCGGCAGAGCCGGCTTCTAAGAAGCTTCGCCGTGATGGATTCCGTACCGGCTCACTTTCGTTCTCTTTATCAATCATTGGTCTTCCCTCCTAGTTGCTCGTGCTTCATAAGTGAGTTCGCCCTCAAGCAGGTACTTATGCCTGAGGAGGATGGTCTGAACTTCTGTCGCGAAGAAGCGCACAGGATGTGTGCTGCTTCCTACATAAGAAAAGATTCTTTGGGAGAAACTACGTGGGGGGAGGCTTTGCTGTGGATGGGGGGACTTGTTGTCAAAATCTGCTATCTTGTCGATTTGTTAGCTTGGGTGAGTTAGATAGAAATGACGACAGCCTGGACATGTTGCGGAAAATCTCCGGTCTTTGAAGGGTGAGAACTACTCTCAGCCATACTTGTGGGAGCCCCCGCATTTATGCGGGGGGAGGAGCGCTTCAGCGCTCCGTGAACGAGTCTCCACTCTGTTCACGCGCTTTAGCGCTGGCGCTGCTAATGCCTCATGAGTCCCTCCGTGAGAGAACCGCAGAAGAGAACGCATCCGCTCCCCAGGCCCGGAGGGCCGCCCGGCCAAACGTATCTGCCCCGGCCTGCCGTGGGAGCCCAGCCCGGAAGAGTCTGTGTGAGAACTACTCTCTCCAAATTAAGTCCCGTAGGGACGGCTGGACGTTACCCAGGACATGGTCCCGGGTTGGCTGCCCGAGTCGCGCATAGTCCATTTCGGAGATAGAAGTACCCAGGATTGCATCCTGGGGCATTTTCAGCCGTCCCTGCGGGACTGGTTCGTTGGCACATGCCGACCCAGGACTGCGTCCTGGGCTACTCTCAGCCGTCCCGCCGGGACTCAATTTGGAGAGTGGAGTTCTCACACACCCTCGGAAGGGCTAGGAATCAATCCCGAAGATGATCTGCCTGCCCCGGCGTGCCGTGGGAGCGCCGTAGGTGCGGCACCTTTTTGGCCCTATATATTACCCACACTTCGAATGGACGACTGAACATTTCTAACTCCACCGCTCTGCTACCCAACCCGAGTTCGCCATAAAATCAACCTGACAAAGTCGGGCCATCGGCTAGCCAACGTCCTTCATCGCGTCAGGCGTAGGCCGCGCGGAACTCACTCGGGGAAGCTCCCACCTCGCGCCGGAATACGTTACGAAAATGTTTCCGGTCGGAGTAACCAACACGCATTCCAACCTCGAAGATGCTTATATCGGCATTACGCAGCATTTCCTTGGCCCGTTCCATTCGCCGCGCCAATAGAAATTGATGAGGAGACTTGCCCGTCGTGTTCTTGAAAAGACGCGCGAAGTAGAAAGCGCTCATCACCGCGGTTTTGGCAAGATCCGAGAGATGGATATCCAGATGGAGGTGCGCCTCGACATATTCGAAGACCCTCTTCAGGCAAGGGACAGAAAGACGGCCTCCGCTTCCATACATTCTCGGGGCAACCTTTGCATACTGCTTCGCCAGCAGCATGGCCACTGAATTACCAACCTGTTCTCCAAACATGCGCCCCGTCGGAGCGCCCTGCCGCAATTCCTCATGGAGAACCTTGAGCAGGTTCTCAAGACGCAAATCTTTGAAGTTCGAGCGATTGTCAATCTCGATGGTCCCTCCGGCAAGTCTGCCTTCCGTGAGGCGCTCAAGGAGAGCGGGATCGAGTTCGAAGAGAAGCCGATTGTAGACCCCGTCCCACACGGCAGGTTTGCAACTCGAACGGCCGTGTAGCGTGAGAGTGCCTGCGTCGATGAAGGTCGCGCCTTGTGGGTCCTCGGATCTCCAGCCACCCCCCACCTGCGCGTTCATCTGCATGGCCAGCAGAATCGCCGGGTGATGATGTTCTGGTAGTTCGAGTCCATTGGTAACGTGGCGCTCAACCAGGAAGCCTTCCCAATTCTGGTTGACGCTGGAAAATTCCGGCGCGGAAGGCACCAGCGGCATGCGGTGACCCGCGCCATCGACGCTGATCCGTCTCGGAATATCCCACCATTCTGGCGCCGGCCGTTGGATGCTGCCGCGGGGCCTCCCAGCAAAGCTTCGCGCCGTAAGCTCGGATCAAAAGAATGAGTGAAATCTGTGTCTGTTTGTGCCATTGGCCTGGTTCTCCTCCCGTGACTCCACGATCCCAATGCTCTCATCGGGTTGATTCCAGAGTCTTTGGGCGCAGAATTCAGGAGTCTGAATGCACTGAGAGTCGCATGGCTACCACACTCTGGAGACGTCATCGGAGTGCGAAAAGCGGGCGCGCCTGCTCTAGGTGGGCATCTAGTCCGCCGGATAAAGGCCCGCAACCCTCGCGCGCTCCTGCACAAGGGCAAGAACCACATCGATTACCGGTGTTTTCACCCCGGCTAGCCGTCCCAGTTCTTGCACGACCGTTACAATGGGATCTATCTCCATGGACCGGCCGCGCTCCAGGTCCTGGAGCATAGACATTTTATGGCCAGTTGTAGAGGCAGCTGCCGCCAACCGGCGGTCGGCCATTTCGGATGGGATGTGAATGCCGTGTGCTTCATTTATCGCTTGCGTCTCCGCCATCATTGCCTTGCAGAGTGCGCGCAGGCCGGCGTCTGTCGTGATGCGGTCGAGTGTCGTACAAGTGAGAGCGCTGATCGGACTAAAACAAATATTGCCCCAGAGCTGGAGCCAGACATTCCAGCGGATATCCTCACGGACCGGCGCGTCGAAGCCGGCACCGGACAAAACCTCGCTGAGAACCTGCACGCGGCGAGACAGACTCCCATTGGGTTCGCCCAATGTAAATCGCTTAAATTCCTTGTGCTCCACTACACCGGGCGCAATAACTTCGCTGGCTGGATGGATAACACAACCAATAGCCCGTTCGGGTCCGAGAGTGTCCCACAGCCGCCCACCTGGATCCACCGATTCGAGATGGTGTCCTTCAAACGAACCACCGCTTTTGTAAAAATACCACCATGGAATGCCATTTACTGCCGTGACAATCGCGGTATCGTCCCGCAACAACGGGAGAAATTCCGCAGCGCTCGCATAAGCCTGATGCGCCTTCAGCGCACAGATCACGATGTCCTGCGGACCAAATTGTTTTGCCTCATCGCTGGCCTCAATCCTGGCGATCTTCGAGTGGCCCTCGGTCAACAATTTCAGACCGTGCTGCTGGATCGCCTTAAGATGTGGGCCGCGGGCAATGGCACAAACGTCATGTCCTGCCAGCGATAATTCCACCGCGAGATAACCACCAATCGCGCCAGCTCCGAAAATGCAAATCTTCATGTTGATGTGCCCCTGTTCATTAAGCTAGCGCGCAGTCATGGCGAGGTTCCACGGTTCTGCCGCATCAGCAGCTTCAGCGGGCGGATCAGCGCCGGTCTTCAAGCAAATAGGCCACCCGTTCCGCGCTGGCTCGTGCCCAGGCCGTGTTTGCTACAAGGCCCAGCGCCAGCACCGCGGCGCCGCACGCTGCCATCACCCACCAGATTGCGTGTGTCGCCCGGGTGAAATCCGTTCCATGCGCATGGCTCGCTGCCACCACCGTTCCGGATACCGCCACTCCCAGAGCCACACCGACTTGCCGGCTGGTCGTTGCAATCGCCGCCGCCACACCCGCCTGCGACAGCGGCATTCCAGCCACTGCACTGTCGCTGATGGCAGGATTCACCATGCCGAGCCCCACACCGAAAAGCGCGTACGCCGCCAGCAGCCATGCCGCGGATGTCTGTTGATTCAGTCCGGTCAGTATCAGGTTGCTGATGATAGATCCCACGCCGCCAGCCAGCAGGGAAGGCTGCGGGCCGTGGCTTCCGACCAGCCGTCCTGACCATGTGGCGCACACCATCATCGCGGCCGCCAGCGGCAGCGTGAATAGCCCCGTGTGAAAGGCGGAGAATCCGCGCACCTGCTGGAGATACAGCGTATTCAGAAAAAGAAAGCCGCCAAAGCACGAGAAGGTGCTCAGCGCCAGAACCATTGCGCTTGAGAACGGCACGCTGGCGAAGAACCTCAGGTCCAGCAGCGGATCCTTGCGCCGCGCGCTCATACAGCACAAACGCCAACAACGCCAGGGCTGCGGTGACAAACAGCCCCAGGATCAACCCCGAGCTCCATCCCGCATGCGGCCCTTGAATGACACCCCACGTCAGCGTTGTGAGCCCGGTCAGCACCAGCGTCTGTCCCACCGGATCGAACCTTCGCGCGCGCTCTGCCTTCGACTCCGGCACAAACAACGCTGCCAACAGAGCCGCCGTAATTCCGATCGGCACGTTGATCCAGAAGATCGACCGCCATCCTATTGTCTCCGTCAGCGCCCCACCGATCAGGGGCCCGATCCCCAGCGAAACGCCCATCACCGCGCCCCAGATGCCCACCGCGCGCCCCCGCGCCTTCGGCTCCGGAAAGGCATTCGCGATAATCGACAGCGCCACCGGGTTCAGCATCGACGCCCCAACCCCCTGCAACGCGCGGTGTGCAATCAGCTGTTCAATCGTCCTGGCCTGGCTGCAAAGCAGCGATGCCAGCGTGAACACAGCTAGCCCGATCTGAAACACCCTCCGGCGTCCGAAGCGGTCTGACATCGATCCCGCCAGCATCAGAAAGCTCGCCACGACCAGCGTGTAGGCATCGAGAATCCACTGCAGCCCCGATAAACGAGCATGCAGGTCCTTTTGGATTGCCGGCAGCGCGACGTTGACGATCGTCGCGTCCATGCTGAAGATCAGCACGCTCATGCAGCAGATCGCCAGGATCAGATTCGGATGCTTGATGCGATTCGCAGGGTCAACGGCAGCAGGGCTGCTCGTCGCATGAAGAAATTGGACCTCAGTGCTCACCGGCCTGACCCTGCACTATATCCAACGGAAATCGAAGATGTGATTTTCTTCTTGAATGAGGGTGTGGCGGGCTCGCCGAACAAACCCAACGCAATCATGACGGCAAAGGGAGGCAGTAAGGCCACCCATAACGGGAAATGTGAACCAGCCATTCCGGACAACCCTGCGCCGGCAACGAACGCTGACCACACGCTTGCTTCAATTTGAGCGCGGACAAGATGGGAATCCTTTGGGCCTTGTCCATCCGGAAGAGGTTGCCGCCCCGCAGCTGCCGCGAGATGGCCGCCTATTCTGTGCAGCGTGCCCGTCACGAAAGTAAGACTTACCGACTCCCCGCCGATCTTAGACAAGGCCGGATTCATCATGCCCATGGCCACAGCGAGCATCGCGATTTCGACAAAGACATTCCGATGGCCATGCTGTTCAAGAACAGCAACGGTTGCAAGCAGGCCTGCAACCACAAAAAATGCCACCCGGTGGGAGTGGCGCAATCTGGATTGACTAAAGAGAGTTCCAAGAAAACTACCAGTGACGAAAAACAGGATGGCTATGGCGGTGGGCAAGGCAGCATGGAAATTCCCCTGTCCACTCTTAGGCCGGTTGTGGTCGTGTTTCCGCTCATGAACGACACGGAAGTTCCCAGGAAAAGAAGCCCATATCCATCCACATAACCGGCGATCAGGGCAAGGAACATGCCTAATGCCTTCTGCACTCGTGTCTCGTATAAGCGTAGCGTCATTGCGGCTCCGATATCATCGCGACCGCAATGGTATCGAGGTCGCGGCACTTCTTGATGACGTGGTGGAAGATGGCGTAATGAATTCGCATATGATTTTTTTGCTTCCTTTTCTATGCCGGCGGCTAGAAGGCCGGCGCACTCAACCTTTCTCGCGTCGAGAGCCGGCAAGCGGTGAATCGCCAACAACAAATCGCAAGGCAAGCGCACGCCGATCTGTGGAACCCTTTGCCGTACGGGGAAACTCTGCCACCATGTAGATCCGTTCGGGAACTTCGAAGGCGCTGAGTTTCGAACGGCAGTAGTCGCGCAGTTCGCCCTCCGTTGCCTCCATTCCCGGACGCAGAATGACGGCTGCCTGGACGATCTCTCCGTATACTGCGTCCGGCTCGCCGAACGACAGCGCATCGAGCACTTTCGGGTGCGATAAGAGGACCTCGTCGATGTCGCCCGGTGAGATCTTTTCTCCACCGCGGTTGATGATTTCTTTGAGCCTTCCTCTCACAAAGAGGTAGCCGTCCGCGTCTCGGCTACCGAGATCGCCACTGCGGAACCATCCATCGACGAAGCTCGCGGAGTTTGCGCGCGGATTATCGAGATATCCACTCGTAACCGTTGCGCCGCGGACCAGGATTTCTCCAACGCTGCCAGTGGCAACGTCCCTGCCATCGTCCGCGACAATTCGGATCTCAACTCCCGTGGGCAGTCCCACTGACGACGTCTTGTTGGGTCCATGCGACGGGTAGCGGGTTCGAAGACACCTGATGAGAGGCTTCGGTCATCCCATAGGCGGAGATAAGCGGCGCTCGGAATGTAGCCGTGATGGCAGCGGCGAGTTCTTCGTCAAGCGGTGCGCTGCAGCTGCGGATGAAACGAAGCTTGGCCGGAGCAGAGCTCGGGTAGTCTTTGGAGGCGCGGTTAACGAGAATGCGGTGAATCGTGGGTACTGCGGTGTACCAAGTCACTCCGAGCCGGACAACGTCACCCCAAAACAAGTGAGCCGAGAACCCGCCCGTGCTCGGAAGGTAAGCGCTGCCGCCGCTGGCCAGAGTAGCCAGGAGCCCGGCCACGAGTCCGTGACCGTGGAACAGCGGCATCACGATGAGCGTCGCGTCCTGCGGAGACAACTCGTATCCGCGGGAAATGCTACGGACTGAGGAGACGACATTGCGGTGAGTCAAAGGAACAAGCTTGGGCGCGGAGGTCGTCCCGGCGGTGAACATCAGGAGCGCTACATCTTCACCGTCGATTGGGGTAGTTGCCTTTTCGGCCGCGCCATTTGCGTGGCTTTGCCCGTTTCGATCCGCAATTCGCACCTCAAAGGCGCCCCCGGAACCCTCGACACTCATAATCCAGTGAGCAGCGCTTCCGGCCGCGGCTTCCGCAGACTCGAGCTTTCCAGCCAAATGTTTCGGAGCAAGCACGGCATCTGCGGAGAGTTGCGAGAGTCGAGTACTCAATTCGGACAATGTGAGCGCCGGGTTCAAGGGTGCGACACGAGCGCCGGTAGACACAATTGCGAGGAACCCTATCACGAATTCGACACAATTGTCCGATACGAGCGCGATCGTGCCGCCGCGTCTTAGTCCAAGCCGGGATAGTTGCGCCATGGCCGAGCGGACGAGCGCGTCCAGTTCGCCGTAGCTGATTACCGTTCCTCCGTCTGAGGTCCCAACAGCCGTTCGCTCAGGCTGCTCCTGAACGTGCCTGGTGAGCAATTGAGAGAGCTCGCGCACAACTGGTGCTAGTGGCACTCTTAACTGAAGCCGTGGCCATCACAATTTCCTCCGCAACACAAACCAGGAACTCGAGGCGGAGCTGAGGGCAGCCGCCGCCGTCTTTGACATGTTTCTAAAAGGTGTTCTTCTCATTGTCATCACGCTATCGTCTGAGGTCGGAGTGCTCGGTCACTTTCCTGCACCGCCGATCGTGGGAGGTCGGGTTCAGACTCTGCAGATGACCACTCTCGGTTCCCGCGGTCGGATCAATGACGCAGTTAATGATTGCCGGCTTACCTGACGCGAGGGCATCGGTGAGCGCGTTGGTGAGACCCTGTGGATCGGTCGCATGATAGCCGGTACCGCCGAAAGCCTCGATGAGTTTGTCATAGCGCGCGTTCTTCATGAGAACGGTTGGTGACGGATCGGCGTCTCCGCTGCGGTTCACGTCGTCACCGCGGTAGATGCCACTGTTGTTGAAGACGACAATGACAATTGGCAGCGAATAGCGGCAAATGGTTTCGATCTCCATGCCACTGAAGCCGAAGGCGCTATCGCCCTCAATGGCAACGACACGCTTGCCGCTCGTCACAGCCGCTCCGATGGCATAACCCATACCAATGCCCATCACGCCCCAGGTTCCGGCGTCGAGACGCTTGCGAGGTTCGTGCATATCGATGACGTTACGGCCAAAATCAAGGGTGTTTGCCCCTTCGTTGACAACGTAAACGTCCGGTTTGTCCGCCAGAACGTCGCGGATTGCGCGGAGTGCGCTGTAGAAATCCATCGGGCTGGGATTTCTGGAGAGGCGCACCGCCATGCTCTCAGCATTGTGCTGCTTGCGGTCGGCGATTGCCTTGAGCCACGCGGTGCTCGGCTGGATGCTTCCGGGCTTGAGGGCGGCCAGCAGGGCGGAAACGGCAGAGCCGATGTCGCCGACAACGGGCGCGGCGACGGCGCGATTGGAGTCCATTTCTGTAGGCGAGATATCCACCTGGATGAACTTGGCGGTGGGAGACCACTGTGGGGCTTTGCCGTGTCCCAGCAGCCAATTGAGCCGGGCTCCGATCAGCACGACCACATCGGCCTGGGCCAGAACCAATGAGCGGGCCGCAGCCGCGGATTGGGGGTGATTATCAGGCAGGAGCCCTTTCGCCATAGACATTGGCAGAAAAGGGATGCCTGTCTGCTCAATGAACGAGCGAATGTTGGCGTCAGCCTGTGCGTACGCAGCGCCTTTGCCGAGAATAATGAGCGGACGCTGCGCGCTCGCCAGCAGGTCGAGGGCGCGCTGGATCGACTCGGGGGCCGGGATTTGCCGGGGAGTTGGATCCACAACGCGCACAAGCGACTTCGCCCCTGCATCTGCATCGAGCGCTGCACCGAGAACATCCGCGGTCAAGTCCAGATAGACCCCACCGGGCCGTCCCGATACGGCGGCACGGATGGCGCGTGCGATTCCAATACCGAGATCTTCGGGCTTGCTAACCCGGAAGGCTGCCTTGGCGTACGGTTTGGCCGCATTCATCTGATCCAGTTCTTCGTAGTCGCCTTGTTGGAGATCGACAATCTCACGGTCGCTCGATCCGCTGATCTGGATCATGGGAAAACAATTGGTGGTCGCATTGGCCAGCGCCACCAGGCCGTTCAAGAAACCTGGTGCGGAGACTGTCAGACAAATCCCCGGCTTCTGGGTCAGATAGCCGGAGATCGCGGCTGCATTTCCGGCAGACTGTTCATGCCGAAAGCCGATGTACCTCATTCCTTCTGCTTGAGCCAGCCGGGCCAGATCTGTGATCGGAATTCCCGCAACGCCATAAATCGTGTCGATTCCGTTGAGCTTCAGGGCATCGACTACGAGGTGAAATCCGTCGGTCAAAGCCGGCGATTTCTGTTCGTTCGATGATTCCAGTTCGTTTGTTGATATCGTTTTGGTCGCCATCATGAAGTACCTCGTTTCAAATCTGTGGTGGATAAGTTCGTACACAAGGTCAAGCCGTTTCGGACGTCGGATTCTTCTCGAGTTCCGCTATGCGCTTGCGCAAGTTTCGCTCTTCGGCGTAGCGAGTGGTTTCATCACGGATCACGGCCACGATTCCTGTAACCGCGTGTTGCGGCCCGTAGAGCAATCCGACCGTGAATGCAATCGACAACGTTCGCCCGTCTTTGTGCACAGCTGGGACCCGGAGCACGTCATGGCTGTAGCGCGTCTCCCCGCTCGCCATGGTTTTTCCGTAACCAGCCCAATGACGCTCTCGCAAACGTTCGGGGATAATGAGATCGAGCGAATTGCCGAGCGCCTCAGCCTGCGTGAATCCGAAGAGGCGCTCGGCAGCGGGATTCCATAGATGTGATCGCGCCGCTGGTGTTGGCGACCACAATTGCGTCGCCAATCACCTCGACCAACTGGTGGTAGTCAATTGACGTTTCGAGATTGTTGGTCTTCGTCACGTAACCCTCACTTCAGAGAAGGCACAGGTTCTGCCAACTTGGACTCAGAGCCGACCCCCGTCGAGCCGACCACATTCTTCTCGTGCAGCTTGACGATCTGTTCGTTGCTGTAGCCGATTTCACGCAGCACCTCGTCGGTGTGCTCGCCAAGGAGCGGCGAGCTCTTGATCTCGGGCGTGAATTCCGAAAACTTCATCGGGCATCCGACAGTCCAGTACGAGCCGCGTACCTTGTGCGGGACCTCGACGATGGTGCCAATCTTCTGCAGGAACGCGTCGTGTTTGAGATCCTTCATGGACAGTACCGGTGAGGACGGCACTTCGAACTTACGAAAGTGGTCGACGGCCTCGTACTTAGTCTTGTCCGCCAGAAACTTCTCGATCTCCGCGAAAATCTGGAAGATGTGGGGCTGTCGCGCCTTCGCCGTGTTGTACTTCGGGTCGGACGCCCATTCCGGGTGCCCGACGGCCTCGGCGGTTCGCGGCCAGTTCGAATCCTGGATCGTGAAATAGATATAGGAGTTGGGGTCAGTCTCCCAGCCCTTGCACTTCAGCACCCAACCCGGCTGGCCACCCCCGCCGGCGTTGCCGCCGCGCGGGACGGCGTCCCCAAATGTGCCATTTGGATATTGCGGATACTCCTCCAGGTAGCCGACGCGCTCGAGCCGCTCCTGGTCGCGGAGCTTGACGCGGCAGAGATTCAACACTGATTCCTGCATGGACATGAAGACCCTCTGGCCCTTGCCGGTCTTCTCACGCTGCAGGAGCGCGGCGAGGACGCCGATCAAGAGGTGCATGCCGCTGTTGCTGTCGCCGAGCGCGGCACCTGCGACCGTCGGCGGGCCGTCCCAGAAGCCCGTCGTCGAGGCGTTGCCGCCGGCACACTGGGCCACGTTCTCGTACGACTTGAGGTCGGAGAAGGGGGAGCCATCGGGAAATCCCTTGACAACGCCGAAGATCAGGCGCGGGTTGAGTTCATGGATATGCTCCCAAGTGAAGCCCTGGCGGTCGAGCGCGCCCGGCGCCATGTTTTCGATCATCACGTCGGCGCGGCGGATCAGTTCCTCCAGGATCGCCTTGCCCTCGGGCCTCTTGGTATCGATCTCGAGCGATCGCTTATTGCTGTTGACCATGGTGAAGTAGAGCGCATCCGCGTTGGGGATGTCGCGCAACTGGATTCGGGTATTGTCTCCTGTGTGCATGCGCTCGACTTTCAGGACGTCGGCGCCGAACCACGCCATCATTTGCGAACAGGCCGGTCCGGCCTGCACGCCGGTGTAGTCTATTACTTTGATTCCTTCCAGCGGTAAAGTCATGATCGAAAGCTCCTTATTGGTTCATAGGCGTATAAGTCGGGTTGGTTATGTATCTTGCGCGTTGCTTCGAAGTCACGCTCAGTAAGTAGCACGGAGTGTTCAATGCCGGAACGTCCGGCCTTCTTCACACCCACGAATAGGGCACGCCGTCTGCCAGATACACACTACTGAGACCGGAACAATTGGTTGAAAGCAAAGGGTTTGTTTTTGTTAAATTGCAGTTTCTTGAGAGAGTGCCAGGATTTTGTACACGTCTCGACAGACATGTACAAATCCTGCACTCTCTCAAAACGTCGTATCGTTTCTGTCTCTTTCAATGTCGACTTCTCCGCAATTTCCCTTCCAGAATTTCTCGCTCAAAGACCGCATACACTGCGCCGTACTGATCTCTTCTTCTCGTTATCAATCATTGTTTTTCTCTCCTATCTTGATCCGACGACTGGCCCCTGGGGCAAGCTCCCTGAGATCACGAGGGATCCATATGGAGTTCTCTGTTGTGGCTCCACGATCTCGATGTTCTCAGCGCGTGAACTCCAAAGTCTTTGGGCGCGGAATTCAGGAGTCTGAAATCACCTGAAATTCGCATGGCTCGCCGACTCTGGAGACGTCATGGGAGTGCGGGAGCGGGCGTATCATTGGATCGGTGCCAGTCCAGGGCAAGGGGCAATGAAGTAGGCGTCTCCTGGGCGGCGGAAGGTCCCGCTCCAATGGATTTCCCCAGCCTGAAAACGACGGACGGTGGTACGCAGGTGGATTCCCGAGACGACCAAGGGTTTGCGTTCGGGAACTACCGTATCTTTCCTGAACTCAGGCTTCTTCTGAGGAACGGGAACAAAGTGGACCTCACCGCTCGCGCCTTCGATGTTCTATGGGCTTTGGTCAAAGCTCGCGGGGAGGTCGTAACCAAAGATGAACTGATCGAACAGGTTTGGGCTGGCTTCATCGTTGAAGAAAACAACCTTCAAACCCATATCTCGGCGATCCGAAGGGCTCTCAAGCAAGACCGTGGTTTCATCTCTACGGATTTCGGTCGAGGTTATCGACTGACACTGCCTGTTCGAGCCAGAAGCGATCTACGTCCAGCGACGAAAAAGAGCGAATCGCCGAGTCTACCAAGCCCACTGACTACGCTCTTGGGGCGGGAAAGTGAATTGCGCGATCTGCAACAGCTAATCACCGCCAACCGGCTCACGACCATCACCGGACCCGGCGGAATCGGCAAGACACGCTTGGCCGTCGAGGTGGGACGTTGCCTCTTGGCCTCCTTTTCAGGAAGAGTTCACCTTGTCGAGATGGGAATGATCGCAGATCGCGCCAATATCTGGCCGGCCATTGCACGGGCGCTAGGTGTGGAAGCACTCGATGTGGGCCTCACGGCCGCCTCGCGTGTTGCACTCCAGAGCCAGCGTCTTCTGCTGATCATCGATAACTGCGAACATCTCACCGAGGCTATCGCCGAGGCAGTTGAGACCCTTCTCCGGGTCGGGGAGGGACTGCATATCTGTACTACCAGTCAAGAGCCTCTTGGCGCCCAAGGGGAACAGATTTACCGCATACGCCCACTGGCGGTTCCTCCGGCGAATGCTTCGACCGTAGACGTGGTGCTGACCCATGCGGCGGCTCAATTGTTTGTCGAGCGCTCCCAGTCCTATACCCGTGATTCCCAGTTCGACGGTGCTACGGCCTCCGAGATTGCCACCATCTGCCGCCAACTCGACGGGGTGCCGCTGGCTCTCGAACTTGCAGCGGCCCGGGTGCCGACGCTCGGCGTTCGCGGCGTACTCGATGGTTTGACCGACAGGTTCAGGCTTCTGAGCGCAGGCCAGCGTAGTGCACTGCCACGGCACAGAACGTTAAGGGCGACTGTGGATTGGAGTCACCGCCTTCTGGATGAGACTGAGCGTACACTGTTCCGCCGCTTGGCCGTTTTCCCTGCCGGATTTACCGTGGATGCGGCCCATTCTGTCAGCGGCCCGGAAATCGAGGATCGGTGGCAAATCATTGATCTGCTAGGAAATCTTGTAGGCAAATCCCTTCTCCATCTGGATGTGTCCGCCCCGGCGCCGCGTTATCGCTTTCTCGAAACAATTCGCCTCTATGCGTTGGAGCAGCTTGCTGATAGTGGCGAAACAGACCTGATGGCCCGGCGTCACGCTTCCTATTTTCAGAAAATCACTGAGCAGGCCGCCGCAGAGTGGAAACAGCAGGCAACGGGGGATTGGCGTCAGGTATACCGTGGATATATCGATGATGTGCACACTGCTCTCAAATGGTCCTTCTCTGAAAACGGAGATAAAGAGATGGGGGTGCACACGCTTCAGAATTCCATTCCGTTTTGGGTGGAGTTTTCTCTGCTCGACGAATGTCGTCGCTGGGTCTCCCTTGCCTTAGATAAGCATGGAGTCACGGAATCAACCGGCACCCATGACGAAATGGTTTTGCGTGCGGCGCTCGGCACCTCACTGACTTGGGCGCGAGGCCCGGTGGCAGAAACGAGAGCTGCCTGGTCTCGGGCCTTGGACCTCGCACGGACACTTGGCGACACTCGGATTGAACTTCAGGCTCACTATGGCCTCTGGCTCTTCAGCCTACGAGGGGGCCATTATTCCGAGGCGCTGCGGTTCGCCACCGAGATGATGACGCTGGCAACCGAGGCAAACGATGATGAGGCATTCGCAACCGCGCTGAGGCTGGCAGGAGTGTCCCATAGTTCTTTGGGCAACCATACTGAGGGACGTGCCCTGATTGAGAGGTCGCTCATTTGGTTTGAGCAAAATCGGCCGCAGTCGGTATTTCGATTCGGTCACGATCAGCACGCGATTGGCCTCGGGTTTCTTGCTCGCATCCTATGGCTCCAGGGCTACACAACCGATGCTGTCAAGACCGCTCATCTGGCGGTCGAACGCGCCCTCGCACTTGATCACGCCAGTACTCTGTGCTGCTCGTTGGCCGAGGGGCTATGTATGGTGTTCGCCCTGAACCAGGACCTCGACGGGCTAGAGAAAGCGACCCAGGATTTAACCCGCACAGCCTCTCGGTATGGTCTACAAGTCTGGAAAGCCTATGGTGAGATATTCGAGTTATGGGCGATGATGCAGCACAAAGAGAAGCTGGCGCTGGGACGCATCACCTCGGTCATACGACTGTTGGACGAAATGCAGTTCAACCTTTGGTACACGCCCTTTGTCGCTGACGTTCTTCGTTCGAGCGCATCCCCAGTGGGGTCGATGTGGACTTCGTTCCGTCCGCCAGTGGACTGCGAAGACAGCCACTGGGCGATGCCTGAGTTCCTCCGGATCGAAGCGGATTTCCATTTAGAGCATAACGCTGGACGGCTTGAATCGAGAGTGGAGCATCGCCTGGAAAGAGCGCTCGCGCTCGCTCGCGAATGCGGTGCCCGCTCTTGGGAATTGAAAGTCGCTGCCACCCTCGCTCGTCTGTTGATCAGCGATAACCGCTGTGATAAAGCGCAGACTCTGCTCCGCAGCACGATTTCTTCCTTTCCCAGCGGCAACGAATCCAACGCTCTGCGGACGGCGAACGCCCTATTGAATGAACTACAGCATTTGCCGCCACGCGAAACGTCGGTCTAGTTAAAGAGTGCTGTTTCACTTTCGGACACAGCGAATGTTCCCTGGGCAGATCGCCTCCAGGTTCCGTCTCTCTCTCGCGCGTGCGCGCCAATCAGAAGCCGACCCGCTCGTCTGGCTCTCATTCTTCAGCGAATCTTCGATGCTTTAATCGAGCCCGAACCGGCATGAACTGGATTCAGGCTGACGAACTCCTGCGAGCGAGGCCTGCTGGGTCTCATTCCGTAGCGAGCCGGCGGAACGGGCCACTGCGAACAAATTTCACGGGAAAGCCCTCAATGTCTTTCGGCAACTGCTTCTGAGCCTCGGGGTGGTCTGCATCAAGGTGTACAGCGATAACGAAATTTCCGTCCTCATCCTTTTCGACTCCAACCCCGGAAACACCGGGCTTACTCAGCAATTCCGCGGAGTGGCGGCGCTTCACATCGCGAGCTTCCTGTTCCGTGAACATCGTGACTTGGGCTCCCACATTCACTAGGCGAGCTTAACCTTCAGAGCTTTCAAGACATCGCCTATGTGATTAGCAATTGTATGACTGGGGGAACCGGCAAACAACAGAGCGACGGCCTGATTGGAGGGCCGCTCCAGGATCAGCGATCCGGAATCACCGGCCGCGCTGAACGCTGCCCCATTCAGCCCAACAATGATTATCTGGCTGTCGAAGGTCAAATTTCCCGCGTCGTATTGCACCTTAACATCTGTATCTATGCTGGATATGCGTCCCACGCTGTAGCCCGAAGTACGGCCGAACTTGTGCACGGTCATGTCGATTTGAGCATCGGCTGTCCCCTGAGGAGCTCCGATAAAGAGGATCTGATTCGTTGCCAGCGAAGGCTTAAGGAGCTTCGCAATCGCGCAGTCAACCTGGTTTGGGACCTTGATTTGCAGCGCCACCGCTTTGGTGAGCTCCGCAATTTGGTCCGTGTTGGCGTTGCCGCCATCCAGCAAGCCCGGTTGAAAGATGGGAGAACCAGGGGATAAGCGGTCCTCATCGGCAAGAACGTGGTTGTTGCTGAGGATATACGAGCCTGTCTTGTCGCTCACCAAGGCGCCAAATGTACCCGCCATGGTGAACTGGTTGGTGGGATCCTGAAAACCGACTGAGCAGCCGGGTTGCGCCGGGCGAATCTCTGTCCGTGGGTTCAGCGTTGCAGCTTTCGTCGCGGGTTTCTTCGCTGGGGCAGCAAAGGGGCGAAAGAGGCCGGTTTCCTCGACATCCACAGCCAAACCGTTAATGGACTTCGGCAGGCGATGTTTGCTCTCAAGTTGCGCCTCCGGATATTTCAGCCGGACAAAGAACTTGACGGCCCAGACGCCAGTGTGCCTTCCACTGCTGATCTTCTCTCCGACCCCCACCCCCATCACGTTGTCTGCAGGCACTGGGCTGACGGCGCGCACCAGCGCCCGCGCGGCCATCATCGGCGAGTCCGCGGACTGCGCCGCTTCCTTCCTGGGTGGCGGAAACAACCGTTTCGACCACTCTGACTTCGCCGCTGTCAGGTCCTTCAGATGTGTGGAGTGTAGTCCAGCTGTTCGGTCTTGGCGCGCCATGTCATCCCTCCGTATTCTCTGTTATTTCGAGTTGAGCGCATGTAGGAATTGCAGCGTTTCTCCTACGTTCATGCGGCCCTCCCGGTGGTTGAAACCCGAAAGCGTCGCCATCCATTCTGCTCCAATGGTTCCTTCAGCTCAGACCATCATGGTGAGTGGCGGACGAGACGTCTTCTCTACGTACACGATCGCAACGGATGAGTGGGCGTCTCGGCCGCCCTATTGAGTTTCTTATTTATTACAGCCGCCGGGGCAAGACCGAACCCCAAAAGGTCCCGCCTCCACCGGGTCGTCTTTCTTGCTTTTTTCCTTATAGTGTCGAACCTTGTAGGTAAATCTTCCGTCTTTTGCCACATGGATTGTTACTTTATCGTCTCCCTCGAGTTTGTCACCCGGACTGGCGAAATTGGGATCGTCGAACTCTATCGTAAAGCAGCGATATTTCGGGGAATGGTTTTGGAATACCAGTATCTCCCCCGGCTCGACTTCGAGTGGGGTTACGTCCACATTCCTTGTTTTTCGTTCACGCTCGACTGCAGTAGTCATATCATCCTCGCTCTCTGGGAAAGTTATCGGGTTGAAAGTTACCTCGGCAAAATGCTTCGGCAGGAAAATTATCATCGGCATGCGCGCTCTCCCGGCAATGCCATGGAACAATTCGTTTGGCCCGGCTCAACCTCAGGCAGCGATCACCGCACGTGCGCATGAACCGCTAGAGATTCACTCCACCTGGGGAATCATCGGCAACAGTGGCAAGAGCTTTTGACTGCACCAGTTGGCGGTAGCGGGGGTCCTTTCGGAGCGGCTGCAAATCAGGAAATACCACCACCTGCAGGTCGGTGGCTCCTTTCCGGAAGCAGGCAGCGAGCGTAGTGAGCGCCTCCTCACGCTTTCCCAGCAGTTCCAATATTCTTGCTTTATAAATTTGCGAGTCCATGTCACGAGCTCCCAGCGACTCAGCTCTTTCGATGAGCAGAGGAGCGTTCTGCGGACTGCCCACCTTCACCTTGTAGAGGGCAAGCAGCATCCAACCCGGGGCATCGGCCGGGTCCGTCAAGAGATGGCTCTCCGCCTCCTTCGCAGCCCGCGCATAGGCGGCTTTTGCTTCGCTTTGATGGTTGGGAAAAGAAGCGTGGCAATCGGCGAGCTCCAACCAGTTCGAGTCGAGAGCTGGATTGAGTTCCACAGCTTTGCGTGCGAATGGCAGCGCCTTTTCGTACTTACCCTGGTAACGATATGCGAGGGAGATGTTCGCCGCCGCCAGGTCCGAAGCAGGTTCCAGGGCTAGGCCCTGCTGCGAACTCCGCAGACCTTCAGCGAATTCACCGACCTGGAGATATTCCGCGCCCAAATTAGCCAACGCCAGTGCATTTTTTGGAGCGGCCAGGCTGGCAGCGCGGAAAGCCTGAATCGCCTCCCGATACCTCGCCTCCCCGTGTAAGCCAAAGCCAAGTTCGTTGTAGGCTAACCAGTAGTTGGGGTGTTCCTTCAGCGCTCTACGAAACGTCTTCTCAGCGTCCTCCCACCGATTCAGACGAGCGTAGATCTGTGCCTGCCAAACCAAAGCGCGGCGGCTGGAGGGATCGAGGGAAAGCGCCCGGTCAACCTCGTTCAGTGCTCCCTGGTTATTGCCAGTCTGCTGGAGGACCCACGCCAGAGCGAGATGTCCGTCGGCAAGACCAGGATTCAGCGATATCGCCACCTGGCAATTTCTATAAGCGAGGTCAAGCGCTTCGGGGATTCGCCGAATTGCATAGAGACGGGTATAGGCAAGCGCCAGCCTGGCATGGGCAAGGGCGTAGCGAGGATCCAGGTCGATGGCCTCCTTGTATTGCTCGATGGCCGCATCGATCCTGCTGTCGTTTGGCTCGTTTATCAGGGTCTCGGCCAACTGGAAGGCGGTAAAGGCGGCGGCCGAATGGGTCTCCGGTTCCTCCTGCTTATCGTGCTGGGAATAGTTCTCCAGGTCCAGCAGCGATGCCACGGCGTGGACAGCCTTTTGCGGAAGGGATGTTATCTGGTTAAGCGCACAGGTCAGCGTTTTTTCCCGAAGTGGTTGGCCGGATGAGGGATCCAACACACGCAGATAAAGCTGAAAGTGCTTGGTTCCGGGTGAGCCGGAAGCGGCCAGCACCAGGTTAGCTCCCAAAGGATCGCATACGTCTTTCAGGCCGGCTGCACTGCCGATACTCGAATCCACGTCTTCGGGCGAAATAACAAACAGGTTCTGATCCAGGGTCTCGAAGTGGGTAAGTTCCGTCTTGATTGCACCCAGGACGCTGGTCAGCATTGGAGTTACGTGGATGTCGGAAGTTTTCGGCCAATTCAGCAATGCGACGAACCGTTTGCTCGGCAGTGGACGCAGGAGATCTTCCACTTCATCCCATTTCCACCATGCGGCGCCGGCCATGGCAGCAATGGCCGCAGTTGCGGCGCCGGCAAAACGACGCCGGGTCCACAATTGTTTGCTTCGAACCTTGATCTGGAGTGAGTCGAGTATTCGCTCAAAGGCCTCGTACCTCCGCTGGGGATCCCGATCGAGGCATCCCACAATGAACTGGACGCAGTAGGAAGGCACACCTGAGGTATTCAATCGCGGACTGACGATCACATACGAGCTGTCCGGGGCCGCAACCGGCTTCTGCCCGGTAAAAATCTCGTGCAGGACTACACCCAGGGCGAAAAGGTCGCTGGCTTGCGAGGGGGGCCGCCCCTGGTATAGTTCCGGAGCCATGTAGTCCGGTGTTCCAGCTACTAAACCTTTGCCGGAAAGAGTGGGATCTGCTTCATGGTCGCGAGCTAAGCCGAAATCGGTGATGCAGAGCCGCACTTCCGAACCGGTACCATCCAGCATGATGTTGTTCGGCTTGATATCGCGGTGAATGATACCGCCAGCGTGGATGGCGGCCAGCCCGGCGGCCATCTGCTTGAGGATGGCCAATCCTTCCGCGATCGATATGGACGCGGTTCCCCGCAGCCGCGCTGAGAGGGTTTCGCCGGGTAGAAGCTTCATGGTCAGGAACAAGAAGTCACCTGGCGGCTGCTCACAACGAAATATGTCGTAGATCGGGCAAAGATTCGGGTGGCTAACCTCCCTGGCAAGCAACACCTCCCGCTCGAACCGTTGGCGCAAGCCGGGCTCATCGGCGATTTGAGGAAGAATTGTCTTCACGGCGACGTGGACGCCCTGCAAGAAGCGATCCTCCGCCTCATAGACCTCGCCCATGCCTCCTTTGGCGATGAAACGGACAATGACGAAACGATCGATCAGAATTTGACCGGGCTGGAGTCGCCCAGAAGCCGTCCGCGAAGGAATCTCATTACCGTCGATAGGACCGGTGGTGCCGGAGGCCCGCGGTGGGCCCATCAGCGCCTGGCCAAGAAAATCAAATGGCGGGTGCTCAAGAAGGCTGCCGGCGTTTGCATCCTCGGCCAGCAGCTCTTCAACCGTACGTCTTAGCTCCGGGTCGTGGCTGCACGCCTGGTCGAGGAAAGCTTCTCGCTCGGCTGGCTTAAGCGCTAAGGCCACCTCGAACAATTGCTCCACGATCTCTGGTTGAATAGACATAATACCCAGTCCCACAAAGCGTTCATTTGTAAAGACCTATGCCGCAACCCTGCGCTTTTGACAACAGCACAGCGGCAGATAAACCCTGGGCACTCTTGGGGCCTCGGCAGGAAGAATCAAACTGCCCGAGTTCCAGCAACGGAGGGATTCCGGATGACATCTAGCAGGAGAGAAAGCACCGCAGTTTCCCACCGGCGGTTGCTGAAGATGACATCAAGCCTATCCTAACCGGCGCGCGGTAGCCGCACTTTTTCGCGTTCCGGTTATCTTGCCCGCCCTGCCATAAACAGGCCGTCGTGCTTTTTACCTATTGTTTAGTGCGTGGGAGCTGCAAAAAGTATCAGCTTTTTTGTAAATTCCGCGCGGGGACTTATTGCCGTCTGATGCATAAGGCTGAGGACCGGGATGTGCGATTGCTGTGGTCAGTTTCATGACAGCGTCTTCTTTCAGTTGAGGCGTCGAAGTTTGATCGCCTTCAGTTTGTTAAGCGGAGTCCACCGGCTAAAAGGGCCAGCATTTCAAATTTCTCTCCAAGAGGCACACGAATCTGAGCGTAAATGGGGTTGCGAGCGGCAGCCGGAAGGCCTAGCCTATGAGCCATTGAAGAACCAGCGTCGATTGGCGACCAGGTCTGAAACCCAAATGGGAGCCAACGATCATGCCTGCAGATGACGGGCAAGTCACCCTTCTGTTGAAGGCCATGAAAAATGGAGACGAGTCTGCAGCCGGGAGGCTATTGCCCCTGGTTTACGACGAACTTCACCGCTTAGCCAGGTCCTATATGCAACGGGAGCGGCCGGACCACACCTTACAGCCGACTGCTCTCATCAACGAGGCGTATTTGCGTCTCGCTCGCGGTAGCGTCGATTGGCAGGGCCGCCAACACTTTATCGGAGTGGCCGCAAATGTCATGCGTCGCTTGCTTGTCGATCACGCGCGGGCACGCAACGCCGAGATGAGAGCGGGCGCCCTTGAGCGCGTCGAACTTGAAGAGCGAGTGATGGTTTCGAGCGAGCAATCAAATGAGGTGCTGGCTTTGCATGAGGCACTCACCACCCTTGAAGGATTGGACCAACGGCAGGCGAAAGTGGTGGAGTTGCGCTACTTCGGCGGATTCTCTGTCGAAGAGATTGGCGACATCCTGGAGATCTCTCCGCGATCCGTAAAGCGGCACTGGGCTTTGGCGAGAATCTGGTTACTGAAGGAGATGAAGAAGCCTCGCGATAATGATGTGGATCGCGGAGAAAGCCTCCCTTAGAAGATGGCTCACCTCCAACCTACACTCGGTTTTCGGTTGGATTATAGAAAGCGGGGGTATGTCGACGGCAACCATAATCGGCTCAGGACCGAACGGACTCTCAGCCGCAATTGTCCTTGCAGCATCGGGCGTAAAGGCGACCGTCTTAGAACGTAATGGCCAGATTGGCGGTGGCTGTTCAACCGCCGAGGTCACACAGCCCGGTTTTCTTCACGACCTGGGCTCTTCGACATACCCCCTGGGCGCTGCAAGCCCTTTCTATGGTTCTCTTCCGTTCGCCATTCCTTGGATTCAACCGCACGCGGCATTCGCTCACCCCTTGGATGACGGGACCGCGGTCGTGCTGGAACGCTCGATGGAAGAAACCATCGACCAACTGGATGCATGTGACCGCAAGGCATACCGGTCACTGATAGAACCCGTAGTTTCTAACTTCGCTGCTTTGGTCGAAGAAATTCTCGGCCCCATGCTACATATCCCCGGAAGTCCGTTCCTGCTGGCGCGCTTTGGCCTATCCGCTCTGTTGCCGGCGCTGTCGTTGGCTCGTTCCCACTTTGCTGGAGAACGGGCTCGATCCCTCTTTGCCGGCGTCTCAACCCATTCCATCCTACCGTTAGAAACTACCGCTTCCGCTGCTGTTGGCTTGACGTTGATAGCCGCTGGACACACCAGAGGGTGGCCCATCCTGCGTGGCGGTGCGCAGTCTCTCACGGATGCCCTGGTCCGGCATTTAGAGGATCTCGGAGGCCGAGTGGAAACCGGTCGTGAAGTAACCGAGCTACCTTTGTCCGGCCTCGTCCTTGCAGACATCACCCCGCGCCAACTCCTTCGCATCGCCGGTTCCCATCTATCCACTGACTATCGAAAGCAACTGGAGCGATTTCGGTATGGGCCCGGTGCTTTCAAGATTGACTACGCACTGAATGCCGCGATTCCGTGGACCGCTCCCGAATGTCTGCGCGCCGCCACCGTACACATCGGAGGCTCTCTCGAAGAGATTGCTCAGGCTGAAAGGACCCTTTCACCCAACAAACCATTCGTTCTGCTCGGCCAGCCATCGCTCTTCGACTCCAGTCGAGCACCCTCTGGCCGCCATACCGCTTGGGCCTACTGTCATGTTCCTAACGGCAGCACCGAAGACTATACCGAATCCATTGAGCGCCAAATCGTACGCTTCGCTCCCGAATTCCGCGATTGCATTCTGTCCCGTTCCGTCTCTACACCCAAAGATCTGGAGAGTTGGAATCCAAATCTAGTCGGCGGCGATATCTTGGGCGGAGCAATGAATGTGCGCCAGCTACTGTTTCGTCCGACACGGTCGTTGTATCGCACCTCGCGTTCGGGACTCTACCTTTGCGGGGCATCCACGCCCCCAGGTGGCGGCGTTCATGGAATGTGTGGATTTCATGCCGCCAGGATGGCCCTCAACGATCTCAACATTTAATTCGATTTTCTGTCGGTCGTTTGCTTTGGCACCAGGGATCCGTACGAATTCGTAAGCCTGCATTCCATGTCATCGGCTCCGCGAACCACCTCAACTCGCTTCAAAATGGTAGCGTAGATGCTGAGATGCCATTACGAGAAATGGAAAGTGCGAGCGTCATGAGCAGTGATCTCAAGGAACACGACATCGCTGCGAATGGCATGTCCTTGCACGTAACCGAGCAGGGGGAAGGGCCAGCCGTTCTTTTCTGCCACGGGTTTCCGGACACGTCCTATACCTGGCGCAGACAGATGACGTCTTGGTCGAAGCCTTCCGTACCACCGGTTTCCGTCCGGCCAACGCCTGGTACCTGAACGGCGCCGCTAACATTGCCTACGCCCACGCAGCGCCAGATTGCGGCCACTTGCGCCAGCCCGTGTTGTTCGTCAACAGCGACTGGGACGCTATCTGCGACATCAACCGCAGCCGCCTCGGGGAACCCATGCGCAGCAGCTGCAAGGAGCTGTCTGTGGCGAACTTGCCAGCCGGTCACTGGTTGCCGCTCGAGAGCAAGGCCGAACTCATCGTGGCCATCCGGTCATGGCTCAAGGCGAAAGAATTGTAGAGGATGGCACTCGAAAGGCCGTCGGTACCTTTCCGGAAATAAAAGCCGCCGGTTTGCCACCAAGCCTTGCGTCCAGGGGGCAAGGCTTGTGAGAAACCGAGAGATTTGTCTCCCAACCAACGTATGACGCTTCTCGCATTAGAATCTGGAGCGTGGCCCAACTCGCGCGGACCAGGATTGTTTATGTTTGGTCAAGCCTTCCGACTTCGCTCGCGATAAAAGGCAATCAGGTCCATGGACTTCGGCGGCGTTGCGTCCAACTGTCGCAGCATCGTGATGATCTGTCCGCGGTGATAGGTGCCGTGATTGACCACGTGCTGCAGTATCTGCCAAAGCACGTCCGCTTGGTCGTTACCGCGAAGGTCCTGATACTCGATCGTGAGCTCCACCGCTTCCGGGCCGAATCTTGCGAGTTGATCGCGCATCTCGCCTTCCAGTTCGGCCCACTCCTTGCGAGCTGCGTCGACATCTCCAAGGCGCTCCGGTTTCAGAAGTCCTCGCGGATTTTCGCCCTTCAATCGGGTGATCCAGATGTGCTCGGCGGCGCAGATATGCGCGACGGTGTCGCGTACCGACGTGAAGCTGTTGCCCATGGGGCGTATGAACTGCTCGGGCGTGATTGTAGCTACGGCGTCGAGCACCCGGTCGCGCGCCCAATAGTTGTAGTCGATAAGGAGGCGAAGATCGTCGTAGGTCATCAGGTTTAGTTTAAGGCTTTGACGCACTCGCCGGACGGACCGACCATTCGGATTCTTGACCGCCTGGACGAGGCGAGCCACACCGGTGATCGAAGTCGAGTGAGCTACTTCTGCAAGTTCGATTTCCAGTGTTTAGCGAGACATTCAGCGGCCGACTTCATCGGATCTCCGGAGTTGCTCCTGTCTTTCTTGCAAGTGTAGCTAAAGGTAACGGTCTTAGTCTGGTTATCGACTACCTGCATGGTGGCGCGGTCAAATCCACCAGGATCATAGCTGCCAGTGTTGATGGCGCTGGTGATTCCCTGAAAGACAGAACCATTGTTTCTGTCCAAGGTAAACGTAACCGCGTAGCGAGCGTTTGCGGGTTCCGTAGTGACGACGACCGGCACGCTTTTCGCCATGAGTGCGGCGGTGAAGTCGGGCGTAAAGGGATTTTCTTGGTCAAGGTAGACGGTGGATTTACCGGCGGACTGCGTTTGAGCGAAGGCCAGGGCGGACCCGAGGACGATCAGCGAAAACGGGTAACGCATAAACATTCTCCCTCGATTCATTACGAATTTGGGATGGCTCAGTGCGTGAATAATTATGCCTGAATTTGGGTCCGGTAAACGCAAATTGCCATGCTAAGCGCACCAGCTCGTTTCTGGAATCCCGTTTTCACGCCTGTTAGGCAAAAACCACCTCGATTCTGTGATCCATTTTATTGGGCGTTGCGCATCCCGGTGAAGCCGGTTTCGGTAAGTTGTCGACCGAACGGAAAAGGCTGTGGAGAGTGAACGCCAAACAGGAGTCCCCGACATGCGGCCGCCGTACAATACCTCATGGCCCTGATACGTATGCTGCGCGTCACCGTACTTACTGTGGCGACGGTCAGCATAATTGGGGGAACCGCTTCTGGGGCGAGCGAGCATGGTGGGGGAGTCGTCTTCGCCCAGACCGGCGCGCCTGTTCCGCAATCTGTTGCGCCGCCGGTAGACCATCCCACTGCTACACCCATTTTCGATGTAGCGTCCGTCCATGTGTCGGCGCATTCGCCCGATGGACATAATCACATCTGGAACGATATTCACGAGAGCCACTTCCGCACCGGCAATCTCTCCATCCGCGACCTGATCCAGTATGCCTACAATCTGCCGAAGTCCCAGATCGTCGGCGGTCCCGGGTGGCTCGATTCGGCGAGGTACGACATCGATGCCAAGTCGAGCCCCGAGGTGGATGCGCGGCTGAAGGCCATGCCGGACGGAGATGCAGCCCAGCAGAAACGGTCGATGGTGCGGGAGTTGCTCAAGGAGCGGTTCTCCCTCACCGCACACCGGGAGACGCGCGTGCTTCCGGTCTACAACCTGGTTCTCGCCAAGGGTGGCGCAAAGTTCCAACCCTCCGGCCACGGCGGCACCAGCATCGATGCCGGTCGCTCTCGCATCCACGTCCAGGGCAGTGACGACACCATAGGCCTGCTCGCGCGCGAACTTGCGCAGTCGCAGGGCCGGGTAGTCGTTAACAACACGGGCCTGACAGGCCGCTATGATCTGATTCTCCGCTGGACGCCTGACGATGCATCCACTCCACCTCTGAACGGCGACACCGATCCCAACGCCCCGCCAGGCCTGTTCACGGCCATTCAGGACCAACTCGGCCTCAAGCTTGAGTCCGGCAAGGGCATGGTGCCAGTGCTGGTGATTGATCACATCGAGCCTCCCTCAGCGAATTGAGGACGGTTGATCAGCTAACCGGAAATTACTCCAGTGTTCGGAGTAGTCCCCATAGCTGGCGCACGTGGGCCTTACTTCAAATATTGCGCGACGTGAGCCAATGTTGATGACACTTCCGCCGGCCGGGTTGAAAAGCGGTACCGCAGCTTTTGTAACCAGCAGAAGCCCAAGTACGTTGATATCGAATTGCGGTGGAAGTGCGCAGGCGTTACCTGTTCGAGCGGCACGAATTCGTAGACTCCGGCATCGTTGACCAGGATGTCGATGGGACCAAGCTGACTGGCCACTATCCCGGCAAGTGCGTTGGCACTGTCAGGGTCTGCTACGTTAGCTTGCACAGCGAAAGCCTTGCCACCAGCCGCCTTGATTTCACCAACCACGTTGTCAGCCGCTTGCTGATTGCTTGAGTAGTTGACTGCTACAGCAGCTCCGCGCGTCGCCAACTCACGGGCAATTGCTGCGCCTATGCCTTTCGATGCGCCGGTAACCAGCGCAACCATCGGCTCAACCCTACGGTCGAGATGACGTGACAAACCATAGTTTCAAGAGAGACCTTGGATGAAGCAACCAAAACGGCTTGCCGACATCCATGTGAGAGTGGCGGAAAGGGAAGCCAGCGTGGGTGGTTGCACGCTCGCTTATGCCTCCGAGAATCGCCACCCCGAGGGGTTTTGATCATGAAACGGAACATCACAGCAGGGTTGATTCTGGCGGCATTCGTGACTTTGAGCGGCGCCGCTCAGGACTGGTACGCCAATCGCGATACACGCTACCAGGGCGAGCAGTGGCGATCTCAGTTGTTCACCGAGGTGCGATCAGATCTGGACCATGTCTGGAGTCAAGGAGCAAGCGAAAAAGAAAATACACGTCTGGATAAGACCAAGGAAGAGCTGACGGAATTGCAAGCCAAGCTGGATCGGGGCCAGTTCGATAACGGCACGTTAAACGACGTTATCGACTCCATCCGAAAGTCCTCCGATGATCAGCGCCTGGCGCCCCGCGACCGGGCGGTGCTAAGCGACGATGTGGCGCGGCTCAAGGATTATCAGGACAATTACAAACACTGGAAACACTAGAAGTTCGGTGACAGAAGTGGCACTTTGCCAATGTCGGGTTTGCCAAAGTGCCATTTCCGTCTATTACCGAACTTACCCACTGACTCTATAGCGCCGCGACTGAACCATCCTGGTGCCAGACGAACTCCATCGGTTTGGTGCCCCCGAAGGGATACTTATTCAAGGAGGCTTCGCTCAGCTCGAAGCCCAAGCCTGGTTTCGACGGTAGAGGAACCCGGCCATCCACCATGCGCATGGCGGGGAAACCAAACCATTCGGCCCAGATTTTCTCTTTGTCTCCAGGTTTTACGAAGCTGCAGATTTCCTGAACCAGAAAGTTAGGCATGGCAGAATCGACGTGCAAGGTTGCCAGACCGCCGATGGGCCCTTCGCAGGCATGAGGCGCCATGGAGATGTTAGAGATGTTCGCCATGGCCGCGACCTTCCACAGTGCGGAGATGCCGCCGACGTGATTAATGTCGGTTTGCAGAATGTCGACTGCTCCCATTTCGATGAGCTCGCGGCAGCCATAGGCCGCGACCAGGCGCTCGCCGGTGGCGATGGGCGTGGTGGAGTGGCGGGCAATACGCGCCATGGCCGCAGCATTCTCAGGGGGACACGGCTCCTCGACAAAGAGCAGATGCAGCGGTTCCACTTCTTTGATGAGGATGGAGGCGACCGCGGGGCCCATCTTGGCATGAAAGTCCACGGCTATGTCGATAGAGTCACCCAGGCCTTCGCGCACGCGCTGCATTTCTTTGACCGCGCGATCGAGTTTTGCATTGGTCTCGATCCATTCGTAGTCGTGATCGGCTAGCCCGATCTTGAGACAAGAGACTCCGTCGTGCAGTGCGGTCTCGCGCAGGTGGGCCAGATCTTCCGCCGTACTAATGTTTTCTACGTGGTAGTAACCGCGTATACCACGTTGATCGTAAGGGCCGCCCAGGAGCTGATAAACGGGCACGTTCAAGGCTTTCCCGCGAATATCCCACAGCGCCTGATCGATCCCGGAGATAGCAGAGCCAATCAACGGGCCGGCACGGTAGAACGTGTGCACGTACATGGATTGCCACAGATGCTCGACCTGCATGGGATCGTTGCCGATAAGGAAGTCGCGAAAATCTTCGACGCAGGACATGGTTGCGTGGGCTTTGCCCTCGAGCGTGGCCTCGCCCCAACCGATCAAGCCCGGTTGGTTGGTCTCCAGCTTGACGAAGACGTAGGGGCGATCGGAGTTGGGAGTCAGAGAAACTCCAAAGACTTTAAGGTTGGTGATTTTGATGCCGGAGCTGAGGTCGCGAAATGCGTCGCTGGCCAACGTTGGACCATTGGGATCGATGGCGTACGACGCGTCTCTCGCTTGGCCGAGAAAGGGGTCGCAGCCACAGGAATCAACTAGCCGGGAGCCGCCTACCGCGGCCCCTATTCGGGAGCCAGGTAATGCCGCCGCCATCATTGCTGCTGCCCCAAGAAACTTTCTTCGATTCATGCGATTCGATTCCCTTCGAAGGTTTTTTCGTCGACCTCGATGCCTAATCCCGGGCCCTTCGGCAGGGCGAAGAATCCATCGACTGGCGCTGCCCCAACCCCCGAGCCGGGTGATTGAGCGATGAAGAAGTTGGGCATGCTGGCGGCAGCATGCAGTGCCGCTGCGTGGGCAATGGCTCCGCCTTGATGCCACGGGGCCACATCCACGTAGTAGGTCTCCGCCATGGCCGATAGGCGGCGAACTCCGCTGATGCCGTGGGTGAGAAGGTCGGGCCGAAGCAGATCGACCAGGCCTTCACGCAGCAGATCCTGAAAGATTCCGGGGTCGGAAATGGTGCGCCCGAAACCCAGGGGGACGACGGTTTCCTCTGAGATCTTGCGAATCGTCTCCAGATTGGAAACCGGACAAGGTTCGTCGAACCAAAGCGGATGCATGCCCTCCACCTGCGCGGCGAGGCTGGCCGCGTCTGCAGGGGTAAGTTGAGCATGGGCTTCAAAAGCGAAATCGGCAGTGGGGGCAGAGGTACGCATCGCTTTGAGGCGCGCGGCGGCAACGCGAACAAACTCGCTGCCCTGATTGCGGGCAGTGGGCAGGGGGACCGGGATGAGGAAGGCACGGAAACCCGCTGTGAGCTGCTTCTCCAGGTCGCTTTCCAGGGCTTCGTCGGACGATCCGTTGAGCCGCGTGATGGCCCGCGCCTTGTTGCGGGTTGGACCACCAAGCACGCGGTAAATCGGCGCCTTGGTGGCTTTGCCTACGATGTCGAGCAAGGCAATATTCAGACCTCCGCGTACCGCCTGGGGCACGAGCCCATCCAAAGCCTGGTAGGCCGACGGCGCGTGCCCGACCACGGCCTGGCTGGTTGCTTTGAGGTCAGACGCGGAAAGCCCATTGCACTCCCCATAGCCCACCAGGCCGGATTGGGTGCGGAGCTGGAGAATTACATGGGAATTGCCGGAACCGGGAGAGCCCATCTGGAAGGCACGTATTTCCGATACCGGATCCGGGCCGGTGGGGATGGTATCGGAGGATGGAGGCGGCGCGAAGAGCAGCAAAGATTTTCTTCGTGCCAAAAGGCTGGGCGTCAAAACGATGGGCATGGATGGCCTCGTTGATCTAGATATACAGGTCTCAGAACGCGCAGGTGATGTTTCCCACCCCGCCTTGGCCGATCACGCCGGCAGGAATCTGGAATTGAGGATGATTGAACATGTTGAACGCCTCGAAGCGAAAGAGCAAGTTTGTTCTTTCAACAATCGGAAACTTCTTCTCCGCCGAGGAATCGAGATTGATGGGGAGGGATTGCGCGATGAGCGCTAGAGAATGTTCTTGTTTTGCAGAGCAAATCGAAGCAGCGCATTTGCGCCCTCGCCATCAAGTTCAAGTTTGCGGCACATATTGGTCCGGTGGTTCTCAACGGTCCGGTAGTGAATAGAAAGGTCAGCACCGATCTCTTTGCTGGTTTTGCCGGTGGCGATCAGCCTCATGATGCGGAGCTCGGTAGGCGTGAGATTGCGGGTCAAGGCAGAGTTTGATTTAGGATCGGCTTGATTGCGACTCTGCAGCAAGTCCGTGGTGATAGCCGAACTGATATAGGGCCGTCCCGACGCCACGGCATGAATGCCGGCCACCACCTCCTGGACCGCGCTGTCCTTGAGGATATAGCCTTTGCATCCCAGGTCCATGGCGCTGCGGAACAGATCCTGATTCGAATGCAAAGTGAGGATGACGATCTCTGTCTTCAGCCTGCGCTTGACCACTTCCCGCGCGACGCCGAGTCCGTCAAGCTTCGGCATCTCAATATCGAGCAGCGCGACGTGTGGTTGAAGCTTGGTGATGAGCGCCAAAGCCGCCTCTCCATCGGAAGCTTCGCCAACTACTTTCAAGCCGGGATCCTCTTCGACACTGAGCCTCAACCCCCTCCGCATCAGCGGATGGTCGTCTGCAATCAGAATGTGAATCCCGTCGTTCAAGCTCCGGTTCCTCAATCGAGATTTGCCATCCACCGTACCACAACCGCCAAGCCGACAGAATTGACTCAATCATCCACGTTGCTTTTGTCTCAATGGAATTTCGAACAACACTGTCGTACCCTTCCCCGGGGTCGACCGTACCTTGAGCTCACCGCCAAGCAGCCTCGCCCGCTCGCCCATGCCGGTCAACCCGAAGCCGGTGTGTGAGGAGAGAGGGCTTCGCTCGTCGGGCGTGAAGCCGCGGCCATTGTCTTCGATGGTCAGAATTACATTCTCGATGCGCCGCTTAATGCGCACGTTTACCTCTGTCGCCTGTGCGTGCTTCATGATGTTGCCCAGGGATTCCTGAACGATGCGGTAGAAGTTGATGCGCAAATCCTCGGGAAAAACGTCATCGATATTATCCAGCTCCGAAGTAAAACCGATCCCGGATGCGATGCGCGTGGTGCGGACCATAGCTTCGATCGCCTTGGTTAATCCCAGCCTGTCGAGCTGAAACGGGCGAAGGTTGTAGGAGATCTCGCGAGTTTCCGAGATCGCCGAGGAAGCCTCATCGCTGATCTCCGCGAGGGTCTGCGCATCCGAGTCATCGGTTGGGCCGCTCTTCTTGGGGCGGAGAAGAAGCAAGGCGAGATTTTTAATCACCACCAGCCGCTGGCCCAGGCTGTCGTGCATCTCGGCGGCGATCCGCTTGCGTTCGGCCTCCTGGGAGGCGATCAACTGCCGCGAAAAAGCCTGCTGGGCAGCCTGTGCCCGCTCAAGCTGCGACACGCGATATCTCCATGCCATCGCGACCAGGGCGCCCAAGGTGAGCAGCACAAGTATCTGGAACCACTGGGTCTGATAAAAGGGGGTCAGCACAGTGATGGCGAGAGTCTTGCCTTCCCGGTTCCACACGCCGTCACTGTTGCCCGCGATCACGTGAAAAACATACTCTCCCGGTGGTAAATGCGAGTAATAGGCTATGCGCCGTGACCCGGCATCCACCCAGTCTGTGTCCAGACCTTCGAGCCTGTATTTGAAATGCGTCTGCGCAGCGTTGATAAAGTTTGGGGCCGTGTAGTTGATTTCCACGTTGGGCCTGCCGGGCGGAATCCGCAGCGGAGCATTCACGGGTGTACTTACATTGTCGACCAGAGAGGATTCGATCATTACGAGCGGAGGAACCGAATCATGGACGACCGATTCGGGATCGATGATCACCACGCCATCCCGGGTGGGAAACAAGAGTTTGCCATCGCGTGTCTTGATGCCCGACGGATCCACTCCCCCATTGCATTCGATATCCAACATGCCGTCGATCTTGCCGTAAGCCGTGGATGCAACCTTCTTCAGATTGCCCGCGGCAAATGCGTTCAAGTCCTGCTTACTTACCCGGTAGACACCTCGACTGCAGCTTATCCAGAAGTAGCCATGCGCATCTTCAAGAACGCGAAATACGCCGTTATCAAAGAGACCGTCCTTGACCGAATAAGTGATGAACTTCCCGTCCTTGAAGCGCACCAGGCCGCCTTCATACGTTCCAATCCATAGAACGCCGTCGGTATCTTCGTAAATCGACCAGATGTTGGTGCTCGGCAAACCATCCTTCTCCGTCCAGCGGGTAAACTCCCCGTGGTGAATCCGAGTCAGGCCGCCGTAACCGCCGATCCATATATCTCCATTGGCCCCCTCGACGATGGCATGGGTATCGTTTGCCGCCAGCCCCTCCTTCTCGGTAAGAAACTGGGTTACCCCGTGCTCGATAGCGGCCAACCCCTGCCCTGGTTCCGAACCATAGAGTTCCTCGCTGGTCCTCGCAGATCGTTTGCACCACCGCATCATAAGGAAGAGTCGGGCCGCTCGGAATGCGAAAGCGTCCGTGGTCGAACATGCTGAGCCCGCCATGGGTGCCCACCCAGAAACGACCCTCACGGTCCTGGAACAGCGACGTCACCAGTTCGTTCGGCAGCCCGTCAGCCATGGTGTAGTTGGTAAATTTTCCATCTGCGAGACGGCTGAGCCCCGAATGCCATGCCCCGATCCAGAGCGCGCCTGATCGGTCCTGATAGGTGGCGTACGTATCGCGGTCGATCAGTCCCTGATCTCTGGTGTAGCTGTGCATCAATTGTTTCTGTAGCCGGTAGAGTCCTGCCTCCTGTGTGCCGATCCAGAGGTTTCCCTGTCTGTCCTCATAGAAGTGCCAGGGGGTGACGGAAATAACCCGGTTAGAGCTGACGAACTGAAAGGTTCGCTGAAGCCGCGGGCCCACGTGCATCACCAGGGACTTGTCATAGGTAGTGCCGATGCTCACTTCTTGTGTAGATCTGGGGGCAATCGCGTGGCTCATGTTGTCGGCGGTGATTCGCACCCGCTTTCCGTCGACCGTTTCAAGCCAGAGTGTTCCACTCTGATCGAGTGCCGCGCCCCAGAGAGTATCGTCACGGATTTCCTTCGGTAGAGTGAAGTCGATGAAGCGGCCACGGCTGAAGCAGCTGACTTTTTCATGTTCGCGGCCCCAGAATCCAGCTGAGTCCCACAAAAGAGACCGATACCGCAGGCTTGGACGCTCAGGCGCGATGTCGACGAAATGTTCGGATGCTTCATCCCATCGAATGATCCGCCCTCCAGCAAGCGCCCACACGTCACCGTGGTCGTCTCCGGTTAATCCATTGACGTCACTCGCCAATCTGCCCGGCCTTCCATAGGCGCGGAAGATGCCATCGTGGTAGCGGACGATGCCACGATCGACGCTGTCGAGCCAGAGGTCTCCGGCCTTTCCCTGCAGCATGGTGCCGAACTGATTCGAAAGCAGCCCCGGGGTCTCTCGGTTGAAGACAGTGAGGTGGACGCCGTCAAAACGCGCCAGTCCGTTAAACGTAGCAATCCAGAGGTATCCGTCAGGTGTCTGCGTAATGCCGCGTATCTCGTTCTCCGGCATGCCATTGTCGACTGTCCAGACCTCAAAGCCGTACTGCGCATGCGCCGGCGCGACCAGGCAGAAGAGAATTGTCAACTGGAGAAGAAGACGTAGGAAGCAGCCGGGATTTTTAAACTGCAATGGGCGCTGAACGCGGAGATCCGGTTCGGGCTGCCGGCCTGACTCCGATATCAACCCTTCCTCTCCTTTCTGACAAAGCGAATTGCCGTTAGCTTATAGACAGGCTGCCGGTAAGGTGACTTTCACGAGAGGCGAATCGTTTCATAGAGAGCATACACGGATGGCTGATCAGGAAACATCTTCAGCTGGGGAATCACCTGTTACGGGTTATCATCGCTCCGGTGCTCGCCTGTAATGGCCGCGATTGCCATTCCAGTACGAGTGTCTCCTTGATCTATTTTCCCTTACCGGTAACCGATCGAACCAAGCCCGCCAGGTTGGTGAGATTTTGTTTGAGAGTGTAGGCGCAAGCGCCCGCTTCCGCGGCCGCGATGCGGAGGTCGTAATCATCGTAATCCGTCACCATGACGACTTTAGCGGAAGGATAGACCTGCCGAATCTGGCGCGTGGCCGCGAGTCCATCCACGTCCGGCATGCGAATATCCATCAACACCACATCTGGCTGCCAGTCGGCGTATGCTGCCAGAGCCTGTGCGCCGTCTGAGCACTCCCATATGTCGCTGGCGGCTTCGTCCACCGCGCGGCGCAGCAAGCGCCGCATTCCAGCGTTATCGTCAACAATCAATATCTTCATCCTGCGTCCTATCAGTAAAGATTGGTGTATCTACGGCGACACCTTGTGCCAATACGTTGTCTGGTAACCCTGGGCATCGACTTGCGCGGAGTGGATCACCGCCGGTGTCGATCCGTGGCACGCCCACGAGACCGCGGTGTCGTGGCCGGTGACGACCATGGGCACAAAGTCCGAGCCGGGATTCTGCTTGCAATAATCGATGATCGGCTGGGTCGGCTTCTGGCTGGTTGCGGCCTTTGAATCGCACGGAATGTTCGCGCCGTACTGGCAAGCGAGCACAGCTCCTCCGGCACAGCGCCATTCCATGAGCTTGCCCTGATCGGGCTGCATGTTCAGTTGCTTTGCCATCCACGCAGGGAGTTTCGGACCGGTGTATCGCGCGTCCGGTTTGTCGATGGTTCCGACGGCCTTGCAGTAAGACGCCGGATCGGAGTAGGTCTTTTGTGCAAAGCCTGGTGAAGCCCAGAGAACCAGGATCACCGCCGGTAAGAACATTCTTGTCGTTGTCATCAGGTAGCTCCACGCTTAATAGATAAAATGGGCCCGGATTTTTGTTTGCGTTCACAATGTTGAGATTACGGCACTCACTCGACCAAGCCTATAGAGGTCGCTACACGACAGCCGTGCGGTACTACACGAGTCTTGGGAAACGGCTCAGGCATTCCACTCAGGTACGCTGCGGACCATGTTCCACATCATCCCATTGAGTGCAGCGTCTATCTCGTCGTGCGGTTCGGTGCGAGTATTGGTGAGGGCGGCCCAGCACATTCCGGCTGCCGTTCGCACCATGATGGTCGTGGAACCCGGAAAGCTGCCGTTATGCCACATGTTGCCCGAACCCACCATCCAGCCCCGGGCATACTTAGCCGCGGAGGTGCTGGGAAAGGCCGGGCTGGGTGTTGTCATGACCTTGATCGTTTCCGTTTTCAAAATGCTGGGGATCGGTCCCGAGCCGCCCACGTGGTTGAGAAACTGAACCAGGGCAGAGGGAGTGGCCAGCCATCCGCCGTTCGAGTCCATGCGGGTAACGTTTATTTTGTAAGGGTCCTCATTGTATTGGCCAAAGTACACAACCTCGTTGGGTGCGCGCTCCTTCAGGCTGTTGCCCGCAATGCGCATGCCGCTGATGCCGCAAGGGGCCAGGACCGCGCTTTGCACGTAGGCGGCATAGGGTTGGCCGGTGATCTGTTCGATGACCCGTCCCAGGAGGCAGTAGCCGAAGTTCGAGAAAGCCCAATGTTCTCCAGGTGGATTGGCGAGCGGCAGGTTTTGCAGTGTCCAGCCGATCAGCTTGGCCTGATCCCAGGAATTGCTTTTGTACATAGGATCGTTCGCATCGGCCGGCCAGCCGCCGCAGGTGTGGGTCAGAAGGTTGTCCACCGTGATATCGGTCACGTATTGCCCGTAAGGACTCTTGCCATACCTGGTCCCGAGAATGCCCGATGCGCCGAACACCTTGTCGGTAAGATTCAATTTGCCCTGTTCGATCAGGGTGAAGATAGCCACGGATGTGATGGGCATGGTCACATCTGCGATACGGAAGAGGCTCGACATGTCGGTCGGGCCCATGTCTTTCACGTTGCCGAAGCGAAAGCCCTGGTTGAAGCCGAATCCCCGATCGAAGACAAATTGACCGTTGCGCGAGATTGCGATGGACAGCGAGGGTACGCTGAAGCTCCTTTTGAATGCGGCTGCAAGGCGTCCGATCTCGCCGCGCTCCTGTCCTGTGGTGGTGTCGCCCTGCGGGAGCCAAAGCGCCTGCATCGGCGAGCGAACCATCCCTGCCGCCGCAACGCTGGTCAAATACTTGAGTAGGCAGCGTCTAGTGAATGGATTCTTTCTTTGCATGGACGTTTTTACTTTGACGGCAGTCAGTCTGCGCGTCTTCCTTCCCAGGTTCCATGGTGTCCGCGGACGCCAAAGTTTCCTTCCATAGTGTTTCCGTCGACCATTCCGCGGAAGGTGAGCACGTTTTTCGTCTTGGTGCGAAACAGTATGTGGCGTGCGTTCATGGTGCCTTCGATTCCTCCCGATTGGTACGGTCCTTTAAAGTGCCCGGTCAAAGTGTTGCCGTTTTGCACGATCTGGACCGTGTGCGTGCCGGTCTTCCCGTCGTCGCCATGGGTGTAGATCATCCAGGTGCCGGCCACATCGGCCGCGGAACGATCCTCCTGTGGCAGCTGCTGGGCAAAAGCAATGTGGCCCAGCGCCAGCAACAAGAGGGCCAGCAAAGTGAAAGGGAACTGAGAGCGCTTCATAAAACTCCTACTGGACGCAAGCTACTCCGCCTGCGTCCATCCGTGGGTTGGGTTGTGTTGTTCGATAGCTATTAAAGTATCTGGTGCTTTCGGGCCGAGATCCTGTTGGTAGATAACGCCGTCACGACCCAGGCTGAAGGTCATGATGCCGGAATGTTGATAATTGATAGGGCTGGCAAAGATCGTATAGCCAGCTTTCGTGGTCATGATACGGAAGGAGTATCCATGTGATACCACTTCCTTGCTGGGTGCGGAAGCGTTAAAGATGCCTTTTGCAAACTGGTTGAGCGTCCCCATCGGGCTGGGTGTCTGATCCTCGGAGACCTCCCAGTAAAGGCCATCCTGCCGGCCCGGAGTGCTCACGATCGTGTCCGTGTACTGGTGCGTGCCCTGGTGGTAGAGTTCCTCGGCGCTCGCAATCAACCGGCATGCTTCCATGGCGGAAAGTTCATTGCTTCCGATTCGACGTGCGCGCAATTCCTGGTCAGCGGCATCGGCGTCAAAGTACCACCTCGATGAGCTGTCCTGGGCCAAGGGGACAGGGAAGGGATAGTTGTCGGCCCCGATGTAGAGCACCTGGCTGCCATCGGTCATCGCCACCAAACGATTCATCTGGTCATATTTCCTGGTGAACGACTCGGCCGCATGATTATCTTCTGCCGGATCGCCTGAGTTTACTAATTTCTGTGCTTTCGAGCCCAATACCTGAGTAACGGCTTTGTCATCCTTGGCCTGGACTGCGGAATGCAATGCCTGGCTGGCTTCCGCCGGTGTGGCAAAGGTTTTCTGCGGTGTTTCTGCCGTGGGGTTGTCTTGTTTCCTCGAGCAGCCGAGAACGAAAACGGCCGCAACCATGATGACAACAGCGATCGATTGAACCCGCTGCGTGGTCAAGCTTTTCTTTTGCAAACTCACGTCTCTACCTTCCTTTCTATAATCCAAATGATTTGTGGTGGGTTAAGGATTCTGTTGGGTGCGGGTTAACGTTGCCCCCTACCGCGCTCACCCCCGCCGCCACTGCGCTCCCCGCCCCCGCCGCCGCGCTGTTGGTGCTGCTGACGTGGTTGCTGTTGGCGTTGCTGACGTGGTTGCTGTTGGCGCTGCTGACCCTGTCGCTGGCGTTGATAGGAGGCGGGATGCATGCTGGCGCGTCCGCGATCGGACTCGGCACGGGCCTGGTTGCCATTGCCGCTCATGGCGGAGCGGGGCTGGTCGCTTCCGACCCTGCCGGCGCGATCATTGTCAGCGACCGGGTGCTGAACCCCTCCGTTGCCGCCGATCAGGCCGTGATTGCCGTTGCGGCCTCCGTTCGGCACATCGGGCCGGTTGCCGTTGTTCCGGTTGTTGGCCTCATTGCCGGAGTTGTAGCGGTTGCCGTTGTTGTTATTCCGGTTTCCATTGTTGTTGTTGTTATTGCTGTTCCTGTTGATGTTGTTTTTGGTGATGTAGGTGTTGTGGTTGTAGTTGATGTTTCCCCCACCGCCTCCACCACCCCAGTTCATTCCCCATGCTCCGAAGCCCCAGCCCCCGCCGAAGCCGCCGGCGACGAAGCCGCCGCCGCCAAAGGCTGCGCCAATCGCTACCCCGGCGCCAAAGGAAACACCGGCTGCCACGGCAACGGGCGGGGTATACGCCGGGACCACCAAGGGCGCGCCATACACGACTGCCGGGTTGTATTGCGGAACATAAACCACGTTACTGCTGGCGGGTTCAATGATGATGGTTTGCGGGCTCTGCTGCACTACTTTGATCTGTGATGAAGACTGTAAGGTTCCGGCGGCCTGCGCCTTGGCGCGCATGACCTGTACCGCGGCCATCACGTCTGATTGCTGATTTTCAAAGGCCTGGCCCAGGCTCGAGGTCCAGGAAAGGTTTTTGGCCAGATTGTGGAGTACAGAGGGGAACTGCGTCAGTGCTTTTACGCTGGGATCCCACGATTGTTGATCCACTGCCTGGGTGAGTGCGGCTCCTTGCAGGTTCTGATTCTGCGCGAGCCAGAGGTCGGCAAAAGCCACTTCATCGGCATAGCTGGCGGCAGCCAGCACCTGTGCGACCAGTGCGTCCGGATAAAGCGCGATGGGGGCAACCAACGTGTCGAGTTGGCTGCTGGTTAGCGGCGCGACCGCGGGCGGTGTAGACGCCGAGGCCGGTTGGGAGGCACTCTGTGCCTGAAGAAGCTCGGTGGGCGCGCCCGCAATCATCAAGGTCGTGCAGACCACCATCGACAATGCCTGTTTCATCCATTTCGTAATCATGAAATCCTCCGGTGAGCGATACTCCGCGGGGCCAATCCCCATGCTGTAAGTGCGGAAACGCAACCTCTAGGAGGACAATAAGTCTGCTACCCGGGAAACAAAATAGAGGGTGCTACACGTGAAACCGTGTGGTACTACACGAGTGAGGGGGGCCGGCTTGAGTTCTCACGCACAAGACATGAAGATTGCTACGATGAGACAGTGAACCGTTCTATGACCCTTGACGACTGCCGTCTCTTCTATGCGGATGAAATTAGAATTGCAGCCCGGCTGGATTCGGCTGCGCTAGTTGCAGCGTTCGCTGGCGTGCCCCGGGAGAAGTTTATGGGGCCAGGGCCCTGGCAGATCGCATCGCCGGATATGGCCTCGATGGCGTCGATGGGCTTGACCGGCGAGGCTTATTTAACCACTGACAATCCCTGGGATCTTTATCACAATGTCCTGGTTGCCCTCGATCCAGGCCGCCATTTGAACAACGGGCAACCGAGCGCGTTGGCGCGATGGATCGACGCACTCCAACTCCGGCCTGGCGATCGCGTATACCACCTGGGTTGCGGCGTTGGTTATTACACCGCGATCATGGCCGAAGTCGTTGGCCCGGGTGGGAGAGTGGCCGCCAGCGAGGTGGATGCGGGCTTGGCGGCTCGGGCTGGAGAGAATCTCGCTGTCTACACAAACGTCTCAGTGCACGTGGGAGACGGCGCGGCATTCGATCCCGGCGAATGTGACGCGATATTCATCAACGCCGGCGTCACCCATCCGCATCCCCTCTGGCTCAAGCGGCTGTCCCACCGCGGCCGCCTCGTTTTGCCGCTCACGGCCACCAGGAGCACCGCGGACGCCGGCGGTGGTGGCATTGTTGCAAAGATCACTCGTGAAGAGCATGGCTTCTCCATCCGCGTGGTGACGATTGCAGGGATCTTTTCATGTACCAGTGTCCGTGACTCCGAGATGAATGCCGCTCTTGCCAAGGCTTTGGCAACAGGGCCTTCTCGAAGCTCAAGTCGGTGAGAACGGATCCACATGCGCAAGAGGAGACCTGCCTGGCGCACCGCGCAGACATCTGCCTGAGCACGGCCGAGCTGCCTTCTGTAGCGCAAGGGAACTGAACACTAGAGCCGAGCAAGTTTACTGGTTCATGTTCCAGATATCGGTGTGCCACTTCCAGGCTTCTTCATGCCGTTTCCAGTGAACAACGTATTTCACTGGAATTTTCTTGCCATCCGCTAAGGTAAGCTCCGCGCGGCCAATTTCAACTACTGTGTCGCCGGCATACTCCGCGGAAACGGTGATGAGGGATGCATCCTTTACGTCGAGGGTGACGATTGCCTTGAGCCAGAAGTTCTTGATACCGGCGATGCCGTGAATTATGTCAGCTCCGGGTGGCAGGATTTGAGCGTCGGGGGTGTAGACGTGGTCCAAAGCGTTCATATCGCGCGACCGGACCGCCTTGGCGCAGAACAGATCGTTGGTGTGACGCATACCTGCAACGATTGCATCATGAATATTCATTCCGTACCTCCGCCGGCCGTGGGCACCGGAAAAAACCAGGGTACGCGCCAGAACTGGGGATGTATACGACGCGTGCCAGGTTCGATCATCCTCTTCATTGCGGAGCGGGCGCAGTGGAAGAGGGTGTTGGCTTTCCGTCGATTGTGCCGGGCTCCATAATTTCAGTCCGGGTGCCATCGGGATCGAAGAGATTCGCCTGGCGTTTACGATTGATCCCAAGGTGCATCTCAATGGGACGCCCGTATACCTTGTAATAGGGCTCAGCTTTGAGCCTCGCTACGGCTGCGGCGACATCCGTGACCTCCAGGCAGAGATGATGAGCGCCACCCCGCTCCGCGGCCGGCGGCGCATCTTTGTAGAGCATGAACTCTACGTAGTCATCTCCATCGGGAACTTTCAGATTGACCCAGGAAAGCACTTGACCTGATTTGCTGCCTCGCCAGGTCTCCTTAAACCCAAGTATGTCGGTGTAAAACTTGTACTCGGAATCCAGGTGGGTAACAACAAGTCCCACATGCGTCATGCGGTGAGAGATGGCTTTGTCACTCATGAATTGTCCCTTGGCAAGCATGGTTTTGCCATCTGGCATGTATTGCACCATCTCCACGATATGGCCCTCGGGATCTGTAATGTTGAAGCCAAGATTTCCGATGCGAGCCCGGTGTGCTTCAGCCGGGACCTTAACGCCTTTCGATGCCAGATACACTCTCAGTGCCTCAATGTCGTCGGTCTCAAAGGAAATATGGTTTAGCCTGTCAGCGCCCTCCTGGCGCTCGGGAAAGAGCTCGATGGTCTGCCGGTCATTGATCTTAAAGAAGGTCATGGATGCTGATCCATCAGGGTTCTGCAAGGAATAGGGCTCTTCGAAGCCAAGGAACTGGCCATAAAAGGCGCGGGACTTCTCGTAGTCGTGGGCGTAGATCGCGAAGTGCGAAATGCCGGTGATGCGCGGCCGCTGCGGTGTCTGTGCGGAGAGGGAGACTGCAAACAGGAGACTCCCGAAAAGGAACGCAAACACCAGCTGCCTTCCCCGGTAGCGTATGCTTTTTAGGGCCATTTCAACCTTTCCCCATCCAATGTTCCGGTAGACTCTAAGGATGTCAGCGAAATCATTCGGTAGCCTTGATCAATAAACTGGTTCTCTCCAATCTAGCCCACCGCCCGGTGCGCACAATCTTAAGCGTTCTTGCCATAGCCGTAGAAGTTACCATGATCCTTACCCTGGTCGGCGTTAGCTATGGGACGCTGGACGGGACAGCGCGGCGTGCCCGTGGAGTGGGTGCGGATATCATGATCCGTCCTCCCGGATCCTCCATTATCGGCCTCAGCACGGCGCCCATCAGCGACCTGCTGGTCGGTGTTATCGCCCAACAGCCCCACGTCGCCATAGCGACCGGAACGGCGATCCAGCCTTTGTCTGGTTTCGACTCGATCACGGGATTGGACCTGGACTCGTTTTCGAAAATGAGCGGGGGCTTCCATTATCTGCAAGGCGGACCCTTCAAGACTGACCAGGACATGCTGGTGGACGAGTACTACGCCAAGGAGAAAGGGCTCCATGTCGGGGACAAATTGCAGCTCATCAGTCATGAATGGAACGTTGCCGGAATATTCGAGTCCGGCAAGCTGGCCCGGATCTGCGTGCGCCTCCCGATTCTCCAGGAACTCATGGGTAACCCCCACCGTCTGAGCCAGATCTACGTCAAGGCAGACAGTGAAGCGAATGTCCAGCAAGTGCTCCAGGAGCTGCGAGCCAAGTTGCCCGGCTACCCGATTTACACCATGGAGGAGTTCACGTCTCTGCTTTCGATCAACAGCGTTGGCATGCTGCGCAGCTTTATCGGGGTGGTGATTGGTGTAGCAGTCACAGTAGGGTTCATTGTGGTTTTCATGGCCATGTATACCGCGGTCCTCGAGCGCACTCGTGAGATCGGCATCCTCAAGGCCGTGGGAGCTTCATCCGGATTTATTTTGAACCTGCTGATCCGGGAGACGCTCTTGCTCTCACTGTTGGGAGCAGTGGTTGGTATTTTGCTTACCTACGTGACACAGTGGCTGATGCATTACACGGTACCGGCAAGCCTGACCCAGGAAACTGTTTATAGCTGGTGGCCGATCGCCGGCGCCATCGCCGTCGTGGGTTCCTTGCTCGGGGTCATCGTTCCCGCAATACGGGCGGTCAAACAAGATGCCACGGAGGCGCTCTCCTATGAGTGAACAGCCCATCATCAAGGTGCAGGATCTTTATAAGACCTACAGGGCCGGCGATGTAGACGTGCACGCACTGCAGGGAGCGAACCTGGAGGTGCAGCGGGGCGAGTTTGTTTCCGTCGTGGGCGCCTCGGGCTCTGGTAAGTCGACCCTGTTTAACATTCTGGGTGCGCTTACGTCGCCAACTTCCGGTACTGCGAGCATTGCAGGAAATAACCTGGAGAGCTTGTCTGGGCCGGAACGAGCTGAGCTTCGCAAAAGAACCGTGGGCTTTGTGTTTCAGAAGTACAACCTGCTGCCAACGCTGACCGCGGAAGATAACATCCGGATTGTGCAATACATTGGCGGACGAGGGATGAACTTCAGTCCCGCTTTTCGTGAGATCCTCGACATTTTAGGGATTGGGGACCGGATGAAACACAAACCTCGTGCCCTGTCGGGTGGCCAGCAACAGCGGGTAGCCATCGCACGAGCCCTGGTCAATGAGCCCTCGATTCTCCTGGCCGATGAACCTACCGGCAATCTCGACAGCCAGAATACGACCGCAGTTCTGGAGCTCCTGAAGAGGCTGAATCGCGATCTTGGCCAGACGATTCTCATGATCACCCACGATCAGGATGCCGCCGCCTACGGCGGACGAACCATTCGCATGCGGGATGGCCAGATCTTGGACTGAAGACCGGCCGGTAATCCGGAAGTATGATGGGTCGAGGAGTAGGGAGCCGTGGCCACGCGTCCACCCAAGGTTCAGACTCAACTCGGCCGGGCTGCGGTCCGCATCTTTGCCGCCAACGATCGTGTGAACCAACTTCTTATCGAGCGTCTTGACCCTGCCGCATGGATGGCCAAACCTATCGGGAAGGTCCGTACGATCGCGGCGATCTTCACCCACATGCACAATGTCCGGACGAAGTGGATCAGACTTAGCGCTCCGCACCTGAAGGTTCCATCACAGCTCAACCGCCTGCACTGCACGCCGCAGCAGGCCCGTGCGGGCTTGGCCGAGAGCGCTGCTCGTTGCGCGGAGATGCTCGCCGAAGCGTTGGGCGGTGGGGAGGGCCGGGTGGAGAAGTTTCACAGAGACGGCTGGGCGAAGCCCTGGCCGGTTGGCCCGGAGATGCTGTGCTACATGCTTTCGCATGAAGCGCACCATCGCGGGCAGGTGTGCATGCTCGCGCATCAGCTCGGATTCCCACTGCCCAACGAGGTGACGTCCGGACTCTGGGATTGGGAGAGGTTGTGGAAAGAGTCCGGGTCAACGCTCACTTTCAGATAAGGCCCGCGACCAAAATCCTTGCGTATTGCTTCATAGATTCTCCTCTTCACCTTTAAGTTCTTGTTGCTGATCCGTGCGGCGCTCGAGCTTTGCCACACTCTTTGGACGTAGTCTGAACCTGCGCCGATTCGCAAAGGGAGAATACTTTACAAACGAGTGACATAAGCGTGACAAGTGCACTCTGGACAAAATCTATCGTCAACTTAAGCAAGGAGTATGCGTTGCTCAAGTCTCGCAAAGCATATTTTCTTCTTATAGCTTGCAAGTGTTACTAAGAACGTTAGAACCGATATCGAATCGGGGCCGTAAGGCTGATGAAAGAAGTAGGAACCTCTGGCATTAGTACGAGAAGTAAAAACGTTAGTACGACAGGCGAGAGCGTCTTCCCATCTAGTCCATCAACCACGGCCGCAGGGGTCACTTATGCCGGAACAAAACGACCTTCCATTGCGCCACAGCAATCAATACAGCGCGGATTCAGCCTGTGTCCACTGTGACGGGGTCATTCGTCACGAATCCTGGTGTGTCACACAGTGCGACGAGGTTTATTACGCATTTCAAGCCGTCGAAGACGCCAGTCAGTTGAGTCCTGGAGATGAGCTCATGTTGCATGCTTTGGGTGTCGTATGGGCAGCAGAAAGCATTCCGGCAAACCTGCATAGCTTCAGATAAAGGTCTCTCAGCAGCGTTGAGTGCTGTGGTATCCCATTCAAGCCCCACGGCACGCTCCACGGCAGGCCGGGACAGGCGGGGCAGGCAAAACCGGGCTTGACCCCGATTTCCTGCCACGCTGTGCTAGAGAGATCCGCGCGTGCGCCTTTCATCAAGGAAAGGCGCATGGAGTGTATCAACGCCACAAGCCTCCACAGGAAATCGGGGCAATGGGGCATCCCGCCTTCGTTACTGAAAGGTGAAACCGCAGATCCCTCCACTACGCTACGCTTCGGTCGGGATGACAAAGGGGAGGGTGGCGCTGCACCTTGACAGTAGTGCGAACAGGCGAGATGGGTATACACTGGTTGGCGTTTTTGGAATGGAGGTTTGAGGGATCACATCCTCAACTCCCTCGCTAAATTACGCCGACGAACAATCCTTCATGACACTGGAGCGTTTTCACAGTTGGCGGAGGGAAGGCAGCCACAAATTACCCAAACGTTCGACCGTACGAAAAATTGCTGGTGGGAGACCGTGTTCGCGAGAAAAGGGCCCAGCACAATAGATTCCGATCAGGGAGGTGTTACATGCCATTGGACCTTACTACTTTAACGTTGGTAGCTAAGCCGGTAACGTTGGATGAGGGCACCAAAGTGTTGGAACGGGATCACTACCGGTGCCGCTACTGTGGACTGGACGGATTGGCCAGCTTCGAAAACGCTCTCATTATGTCGGTTGATTTCGTGGTTCCTCGCGCTCACAAGGGCAAGAAGGACCCAGGCAACCTGGTGGCCTGCTGTCGTCCATGCAACATGATCAAGGGGCGGCGCGTTTACGGCAGTTTTGAAGAGGCCAAGACCTACGTGCTGGCGCGCCGCGAGGATCTGCGTAAAGCCTGGGAGCTAAAGAACGGGCGCGCGCTTAGCCAATCGGCGTAGCGAGAGAATGAACTGCGTGGCCACGACGCTTGCTGCGGGTTAAGCGGCCGGTTGGGGGGGCCTACTCGTGTCGCAACGCCGTCTGCGGTTCAACGGAGGCTGCACGACGTGCGGGAATCCAGCAGGCAAGCAGAGTTACGGATGCCAGGAACACAGGCACCATAGTAAATGTGACCCAGTCGTGTGGCGCAATTCCGTACAACACTCCGGCAACGACCCTCGAGGCGGCCCACGCGAGCGGCAGTCCAATCCCCATCGCGACGCACGAAAGAAGTACTCCCTGTCGCACGATGAGCCGTTGTACCCCGCTTCGCGTTGCCCCCAACGCCAGCCGAATACCGATCTCCGATGTGCGGCTGCTTACCGAGTAACGCATCACAGCATATAGACCGACGGCCGCCAGCAATAGTCCTGCCAAGCCGAAGAAGGCGAACATCGCCGCCGATACGCGCGGAAGGATCTGCGCATCGCTCAGGTGCTCCTCGATGGTTTTCTCGTTGAAGATGGCTAGTTGTGGGTCCAGTGTATGGATCTCATTTCGCACCGCGGTCCTTAGCTCTGCTGCATTTCCCTCGTAGCGCACCATCAGGGAAAACCCAAATGCCGGCGCGGCCAAACCGATATTCTGCTGCAAAGAACGATAAAGAATTGGTTGATCTGCCTCGCCAAGAGTCTGCGATTTGGCATTCTTCACTACACCCACAATCTCATACGTTGTCTTCTCACTCGTAACCCGCTCGCCAACTGCTCTGCCGGCAACGAATATCGTCCGCGCAAAGGCCTCGTTCACCACGGCCTGCTTTGGCGCACCAGGATCGACGGTATTGAAATCGCGCCCTGCAATCCACGGTATTCCGATGGTCTCGAAGTAGCCGGAGCTCACCTGGTAGACATCCGCGAGTGGATCGTGTCCGGCATGCGCTTCTCTGGCAGCGGTGTGAAATTCGCTCGTCTGGCCATAGAAAGAAAGCGGCACATGGTCTGTCCACGCTACCGAATTTACCCCCGATACCCCGGCCGCCCTCTCACCAAGGCGCTTCAAGAGCAGAGGCGTCTGTTGCCCGGTATATCCGTTATGCACCGGATCGATCGACATCATCAACACTCCGCGGGTTCGGAATCCAGGATCAACCTCTGCCGTCTTCCGCATGCTGCGAAGAAAAAGCCCAGTCGTGCACAGCAGCACCAGGCATAACGAAATTTGCACTACCACGAGAATATTTCGCAGGGTCCACGCACGGCCGGGACGCTGCAACATGCTTTCTCCCTTTAGCGAGTTCGGCACTACCGGGCGCGATGCCGTTAGCGCCGGCGCAACGCCGCACAGTATCCCTGTTCCCACGCTTAAGAGAAAGGCATACAAGATGACCCGCCAATCCATGGTCAAACTCAAATCGAACGGCGTGGCAAAGGGTAGATGAAATGCCGTTAGGCCGCGAAGTCCTGCGACACCGAGTGCCACTCCAAATGCACCGCCGCTCCACGCCATCAACGTGCTTTCTAACAGCATGGGCCGTATCAGCTGGAAGCGTGTCGCGCCCAGCGCAATGCGCACCGCCATCTCCCGATGCCGCGCTGCTGCACGTGCCAGGAGCAGGTTAGCGACATTCGAACCGGCAATGCACAGCACCAGCAAGGCAACCACAGTCAGCGCAGTCAGGAAGCTTGCGAAGTGGGCCCGCGCGCTCGGCAACATCACGCCCGCCCTCTCGGTATAGAAACCGAGCCCTTCATCTTCCTTTGGATAGGCAGTTACAAATCGCCGCGCCATAGCGTCCAACTCGACCTGCGCCTGGGTCCGGCTGATTCCCGGTTTCAATCGTCCGACTACATCCAGCAGGACCACGTTGCGAGGATCCATACCGTTCACCTTGTCGGCCGCGAGTTGCTCCCTCTCACCCTGAGGCACCCAGAACTCGAAACTCGCGAGCCAGTGAATCCCACGGAATCCCGGCATGGTAACGCCGATCACGGTGAATATCTTCCCCGAGAGCGAGACGGTTTTTCCCAGGATCGCGGGATCTCCGCCGAAGTGGCGGTGCCAAAGGCCATAACTCAGCACGATTACCGGCGATCGGTCTTCGCCGTTATGAAAACCCCTCCCCAGCGTCATCGGCAATTCGGCAACTTCAAAGAAGTTGGTTGTCGTGCTCTGACCCCAAACCCGTTCGGGCTCGCCCGGCCCTGCGATCGTGGCCGGCAGAAAGTTATTGCAGGCGGCCACACCGGAGAAAGACTTCGCCTGCTCACGCAGATCGTTAAACGTCGTCAGTGACGATGGGCCTTGCCGTCCGCCATGGTCGAATGTCGAATATATATTCAGCAACGTTGCCGGATGCCCTACCGGCGGCTCTTGCAACAGCAGTCTGTTCACCGCGGTAAAGATGAAGACATTCGCCGCTATCCCCAGCCCCAGCGAAACCATGACCGTCAGCACGACAGACGGTGATCTGTTCAGTCGTCGGAGTACTTGGCGCATATCACGCCAAAGAGTATCTACCACGGGAAGGGAATTTTGCTGCCACAGCTGTTCGCGCACCCGGCGAGGGCTGCCGAACTTCACATATGCCTGACGCTGCGCTTCGCCTACGGCCATGCCGCGTTCGATGTTTTCCGCAATCTCTTCGGCGAGATGCATCTCCATCTCCTGTCGCAGGTCGGTGTCGCTCTGTCTGCGGCGGAAAAGGCGGCGCATGCTCATCATTTACCCTCTTCCTCGGCTGACGCATCGCCCATCACCAATGCAATCGCCCGAGCCATTTGCCGCCAGCGGCTGGTCTCGAGCGTAAGTTGCTTCCGCCCCCGCGCTGTCAACCGATAAAACTTCGCCTTACGATTGTTTTCACTGAGTCCCCAATAGGACGATACCCATCCGCGGTCCTCCAGGCGATGCAGCGCGGGGTACAACGATCCCTGCTCTACCTCCAGGACGTCCTCTGAGGTTCGCTCGATGACTTTCGCGATTGTGTGTCCATGCGCATCGCCACCGATCAGGGTGCGCAGGATCATCATGTCCAGGGTTCCCTTCAACATCTCCCCGTTTTCCTGTTTCTTTTTCGGCAGGTGTCCCTCCCATAGAACATCTATGCAGGGAAAAGTGTACACCAATAGAACTTCTAGGGGGGAATATCATCTAGGGGGTTGGTTCTAGCAACCTCAGTACGAGGCGTTGGGAACCCCGTAGGAACTGGACGGGTGCCCCAGGTTCGCCAAAGCGTACCTGGGCCGAAAAAGACGGCGAAGCCCACCATAGCTTTTGCTAATCAATCAGTTAAAAGCAATCGAAACATATCATTTTCGGCCCAGGTACGCTTTGGCGAACCTGGGGCACCCGTCCAGTTCCTAATGGGTTCTGTTAGTGGAGTGAGTTCCGCCGGGTGGTGTTCTCATGCAGACAGCTCTCTACGCTGTCAAGCTACTCTCCTGAACTAAGTGACCTGGATCAATACGGCGCTCAAGGCAGGAACGTAGCAAGTCAGCTGCGGGCTGTTCGCGGTGAGAGTGTAAGCGGTCGATGGAGAAAAGGTCGCGTCCAGATTCACGCTGGCGCCCTGGATGGTAACGCCTGCGGTTGCGGTTAGGTCGGGGGCGGTGGCCCCGCTGCTTAGCTGAGTCATCGCCAGTAGCGTGGCCGAGTTGGCAGTCTGCGGCAGGGCCACGGTTAGCTGCAGATTTTGGGTAAGATCTTTGTTGACGACGATGATGTTCAGGCCACCCGAGGAAGTCCGGACGGCGTAGCCGGTGACGTTCAGTGAACCGGCGGACACCTGCGTCTGATACAGAGTACCTTGGCCAGCAAGCGTGAACAGCAGGATCCCGTAGAACTCGGGTCGCACATCCACCACCGCATTGTCACTATCTGCGATGGGAGTGTATCCCGCGCTATTTCCGCCGCCGTGGAAGTTCACACCGATGGCTCCGCCCTGAGCGCAGTTGAAGAGGTAGTCGATGACCCAAAGTGACGACGCGTAGGAATTACTAACTCCGTAGGCGCCGCCGTCGTAGAAGGAGTTGCACTCCGACATCCGGAACGGGATCCCAATGCCTTGGGCGGCGGTCTGAAGTTGTGCAAGTTCCTGGACCAGGGAAGGGTCAGGAGTAATCAGGAAAGGTGCGGTCGAGGTGGATAGCGCGCCATCGGCACGGTAGTAGTGCTGGGTAAGTAAGTCGATCTCATTTTTGGTGACAGCCTGGCCAAATGGGATGGTCCAGCCAGTTACGGGTGTGGTTGCGGCGGGTCCTGTGATGGCCACGTTCGGAGTGGTCGCGAGAATTGCGCTGCGGAACTGGCCCCAGAGGGAGAGGAACTTACTCAGGGACCAGTTGCCCGCGAAGTAGCTCCCGGGATCTCCGTAGAGGTCGCACTCGTTGCCGATCTCAATGCCGAGGAGCGACGACCCGAACTGCCCGGCAGCATACGCGACCTCAGCGGCGGCAAGCGCAGGTGTCGTGGCGCCGGTGGCCGCTCCTCCGAGATTGATTCCGTACAGGCATTGCCAGCCTGCAGCCTTTACGAAGCCGGCAAGCGAGGCAACATCGGATGGAGCGATCTGACCCGCCGTCTGACCGGCGCCGCTCGGAGTCCAGACGTTTTGATCCACCGAGTTGCCGCCAATGCGCAGCACACTCGGGCCGATGCGCTCGAAGAGAGCAATGAGGTCGCTGTTGGAGGCGGCGAAGATTGGGGAGCAGAGCTTGTTTTTCTCGTAGGAAAGACCGGCAAACGCCGGGCCGATGGATCCCGCAGCCCCGGACGTGATTACCAGAGAGGCCTGCGTAACCGGTCCTGCCGGCACGGGCTGCAGATTCGCGGTAGTCGGCGGACTACTGTTTGTCGGGCTGCTCGGATCGGTCGAGTTACTCGACGCGCTGCATCCGGCCCAGAACGACGTTGCCGCCAGTGCGACTGTCCCCTGAACGATCTGGCGGCGGGTGAGCGCGGAAGACTCAGGATATGAGCTCATGGCGCTGTCTCCAGGGGTTAGTATCCCACTCCGCATACAACTGCGGGGAGCGAGAAAAGCTTCGTTTTCTCCCACTAATGGGGAGTATTGCTGCTGGTAACAGATACGCGAGAATGAAGGTTGGGACTTGATGAGCGACAACGCTCTGCGCACACTTTCCCAGCGCGGCCCCGATTCGCCTATAGCAAAATTTGACGTCTATCCTGGTATCCCTGCTAACCTGCGCGTTAGGAGGCGCCGTGTTCCAGGGAGATCCAACTTGAACCCGGAGAGCCCCTATCTTCGTATCTTCAAGTCCACCGTCTTCGTTCGCGACCATGATCGGAGCTTGCAGTTCTACGTCGACCAATTGGGATTCAGCGTGCTGGCCGACGCTCGCTTCGAGTTTGGCGGCCGTTGGGTGGCCGTAGCTCCTCCGGATGGCAGCGCGATTCTCGCCCTGGTTGCTCCCAAACGGGGCTCTGAAAACTACAAGCACATTGGCCGGCATACGCAGATTGGGTTTATCGCTCAGGATATTAACGCGACCTTCGAGCTCTGGCGTAGCCGCGGGGTCCGCTTTCATGATCCCCCACAGGTGTCTCTTTTCGGCGGGTGCAAGCGCCACCTTCTCCGATGTGGACGGCAACTCCTTTGAGCTGCTCGGCTCCGACGAGATGAGCCGCGAGATCGAGGCCCAAAGGCATGCCATCGCCGAAAAGCTGGAAGCTGAGCGGCGCGCTGCCCAGGAGCTGGAAATTGCCAAGCAGGTGCAGGCCCGGCTCTTTCCGCAAACGCTTCCTTTCCTCAGGAGCCTGGATTACGCGGGCATTTGTATCCAGGCTCGCCATGTCGGCGGCGACTACTATGACTTTCTTGCCCTGGGACAAGATCGGCTCGGGCTGTTGGTCGGCGACATCTCCGGCAAGGGAATTGCTGCTGCGCTCTTGATGGCCAATCTGCAAGCCAACCTGCGCAGCCAGTTTGCGCTTGCCCGCGAACAGCCGCAGCTTCTTTTGCAATCGGTGAACCGGCTGTTCTACGAGAACACGGTGGACAGCGCCTATGCCACTTTCTTTTTCGCCGACTACGACGAGCAAGCGCAGCGCTTGCGCTACGCCAACTGCGGTCATCTGCCGGCGCTTCTGCTGCGCCATGACGGCGCTGTGGAAAGACTCCACTCCACCGGTACGGTTCTGGGTCTATTCAAGGAGTGGGACTGCCCGGCAGCGGAATGCCCGTTCTATCCCGGCGACACGCTGGTGCTCTATACCGATGGCGTAACTGAATCATTCAACGCGGCGGGAGAGGAGTTCGGAGAAGCAGCGCCTGATCGAAGCGTTGCAGCAGCATCGCGAATTGCCCGCTCGCTGGATTGCTCGCGTTCGTGGTGGAAGAAATACAGAAGTTCAGCCCGCACGAGCAGCACGACGACATCACGCTGATCGTGGCCAAGTGCAAGGGAAACTCCTCAGCTTAGGCATTTCAGCTCAGACTCCCACGATGCTGACTCCTTAGAGTTAGCTGAGAAAGGCGATGTCGCCCGAGCCTTATCTTCCTTCTATTAACGTGACGCGATAGTTCGCCCCTTTGAAACGATGCTCACGCACCGTCCGATAAGCCTCGCTGTTGTACCAGGCCTTCGCTGCCTCAGTACTAGGGAACTCGAGGATTACGGTTCCTTCCGTCGGGGCTCCTTCCAGGTCTTCATACGCGCCGTAAAGCGCTAGAATCTTAAACTCGTGCCCGGCGAAGGTCGCTGGGACCTCTTTCGGTAAGCGGCCATCTCATTTTTGTCGAGCGTCTTGTCGCGCGTAAAAACCAGGTATCCCTTCATAAGTTCTCCATTTCGTTTCGTGTCGGATTCGATGCGCGAAGTCATACCTGGGTTTTGAAAAAAAATCGTCACCCCGCCGCCGCTACTGCGGCAGGGCGAAGGCGATGACATCCGAGCCCGCGGCTACGGCGACGTATTGCTTGTGATCGAAAGTGTAGGTCATGGGTGAGGCGTGCGGCGACTGGTTGGTCTGAAAGCTGTACAGCAGTTTTCCTGTGCGCGCGTCGGCAGCAGAGAAAGTTCCGTCGTCGGCGCTGAAGAAGACCACGCCGCCCGCGGTCGAGAGCACGCCTCCCCAACTGGAACCGTCTCCCGTCTGCGGTATCTGCCACACTGCTTTGCCGGTGTGGATGTCGATGGCTCGCAGTATGCGCTGTCCTGGGTCGGCCGGGTCGCCGCTGAAGGAGCCGCCCATGTACCCCCGGCCTTGCTGGAATTGCATGTCGGTGCGGGTGTAGATGCCGCACTTGTCGTTGGTCTGCACGTAGTACAGCTTGGTCACCGGGTTCCAGGAAGTGGAGTACCAATTGGAAGCGCCATTCAGCCATGGGCAGGCGAGCCTTCCTTCGTGTGTGGGCTCCATATTCGGCACCACGATCGGATGACCACTGCTGTCGAGGCCTGAGGCCCAGGTGATTCTGGGCGTGTAGGCCGCGCCATAGAGGAATTTGCCATCCGTCCGGTCCAGCACATAAAGAAAGCCGTTGCGGTTTGCTTGCACCAGCAGCTTGCGCGGCTTACCTTGCCAGTCGGTATCGATGAGGGCGGATGGCGCCATCGCGTCGAAATCATGCACGTCGTGCGGCGTGAACTGGAAGTACCATTTCCGTTTTCCGGTCTTGGGGTCGAGTGCGATGACTGAATCGGTGTAGAGGTTATCGCCCGGCCGCTGGTCACCAATCAGGTCTGGACCAGGGTTTCCCACCGGCCAGATCAGCGTATCGGTTTCCTTGTCGTAGTAGCCGGTCATCCAGGTAGAGCCGCCGGGGTGCGCGAGGGAAGCTTCCGTCCAGGTTTCGGAGCCAGGCTCGCCCGGGGCGGGCACCGTCCAAATGCGCCAGATTTCCTTGCCCGTTTCCTGGTCATAGGCGGCCAGAAAACCGCGAGCACCGGCGTCTCCTCCGGCGATGCCCGCGATGACCATGTGATCCACTACCAACGGCGCAGCGGTTCCGTTGTAGTTTTTGTGCCAATCCTCCATCTCGGTCTCCCAGCCGAGAGCGCCGGTGTAGCGGTTCAGCGATATAAGATGGGCGTTGTCGGTGGCGAGGAAGACTCGGTCTCCGGCGACGGCGACGCCACGATTGACTCCCTTCGCGGCCACTCCGCCGATGCCTTCCGTGCGCGCACGCTGATAGTGCCAGATAGAACGGCCGCTGCCCGCGTCCAGGGCATAGACTTCATTTCCCGCAGAGACGTACATGATCCCGTCAACCACCACCGGTGTGCATTGCAGGTCATGTGTATCAGGCACGGTGTTGATCCACACGGGCGCGAGCTGGCTCGCGTTGCCGGGCGTGATCTGCGCTTTGTCGCTGTAGCGATAGCCGACGGTATCGCCGTTGTAGCTGGGCCAGTCCTGCTGCGAGGTCACAGCGTGGTAGCGGCCATCGGATGTCTTGCGCAGCAGGTGCACCTTCTTGTCTTCCCCAAGGAGCTGGATGCCCGTGGCGGAGCGGTTAAGAGCGGTGCCGGTCAGGGCGCCACCGTCTGCAAGTTGCACGGTCATGTGCGTAACCTCGGTCTCGCCCCGGACGCGCAAAGTGCGCAGGTAGGCGATCAGGTTCGCACGGCCGGGATCGACGATATCCGGAAATGCGGGCATGCCTGAGCTGGGCAGGCCGCTATGCAGGATGCGGATGAGATCGTCGTCGCTTCGCAGAGGGACGCGCGTGGCAATGCCGGGGGCAAATTCGCCGCCATTGCCGTTGGTGCCATGGCAGGAGGCGCAGCGGGAGAGAAAGATATCCCGGCCGGCCGCCTGCGGTGTGCCCGGGGGTGGTGGGGGTGCCTGTGCGTAGGTCTTGACGCTGAGCAAAACTGCCACAATCAAAGCAAGCCTGACGGCTGCCTGCGGTATTCGAATATGCATCGGTCCCGAAGCCCTCGGAGATTCGTTAACTTTTATTTCATTAGAAATCACTGCAGGTCGCAAAAGCTAATTCGATCAGGGCCTCACTCGGCGTTCAGGACAGTGGAAAAGAGCAGCAGACCTACGGTGGTGAAGATGACATCGTAGCCGGCGAGAAGTTTGATCCACAGCCCTGGTTCGGAATCGCCCACCAGGATGGCGGTCGCTGCCTCGACCATCCCCAGCAGCGCCGGAATGAAGATGGGAAAGAGCAGCAAGGGAAGCAGTAACTCGCGATTCCGGGTACGGACCGAGACCGCGGCAAAAAAAGTTCCATTCACCACCAGGGCCCAGGTGCCCAGCGGCAGAACCAACAGTAACAGCCACTTTTCTCCCACAGGATGCAGGTTGTAAAAGATGGCAAAGAGAGGCGCCAGTACAATCTGCACCACGGTCACGAAGATAAAGTTGGCAATCACTTTGGCCAGAAAGAGCGCGGAAGCCGGGGCGGGCGCCATGCGTTGCGCGTCCAGCACCTGGTGACGCAGTTCGCGCGACCAGGCTTGATTGAGCGCTGTCACGGAAGCAAATAAGGTCGCGACACAAAGAATGCCTCCGGCAATCTGGCGCGAGATCATCGTCGTGGGATCAAAGGCCAGGCTGAATAGCACAACCACCAGCAAAGCGAAGAAGAGCATGCCGTTGATGGCATCCTTCGATCGCCACTCCAGGCGCAGGTCTTTGGCCAGATGGATGAGGAGATAGTTCACAGGCGCGCCTGATCCTTGGTCAGGTCAGCCACCGTAGCCTTGGCAACGCGCAGATAATCCTGGGGCGCTAGCAGAATCTGAATACCGCGATGACCGGCGGAAACGGAAATGAAATCGAAGAGCTCGATGGTCTCGTCGGCAAAGACGGGGAAGTCCTTCTTGGCGCCGAAGACGGTGACGCCGCCGCGGATATAGCCGGTGAGCGGCTGCACATCTTTGAGCGAGACCATCTCCGTTTTGCGTGCTCCGGCGGCGCGGGCAAGTTTTTTGAAGTCCAGCTCCGCGTCGCCGGGGATGACCGCAAAGGCATGTTGGTCAGGGCCGGTGGTGGTGAGCAGGGTTTTGAAGACCTGCTCGACCGGCAGGCCGATCTTGCGCGCTACGGCAATGGCGGAGAGGTCGTCGGGATCGACCTCATACTCCTGCAGGGTGTAGGGGATGGCGAGGCTCTCCAGGATGCGGGCGGCGTTGGTCTTCATAAGGCGTGGAGGGCCGGGCCCTCGGTGGTGGCGACCAGCTGTCCCGCTTCCATCATCAGGAAGTAGTCAGCCAGTGGTTCAGCGAGCGATCTCTGATGGGTGGTGAGCACGACTGTCCGCGCCCCGCGCAGGCGGCCGAGCAGGGCTACCATCTTGCCCGCGCTGGCGGCATCCATGTTGGAGAAGGGCTCGTCCAGCAGCAGCAGCTCCGGCTGGGGCAGCAACACCCGGGCCAGCGAGGTACGCTGGCGCATGCCCTGCGAGTAGTGGCCGACAGGACGGGTAAGCGCGGGGTCGAGGCCCACCGAAAGCAACGCCTCCTCCGGCGTAAGGCAAGAACAAGTGCGGTAGAGACCGGCGAAGTAGCGCAGGTTTTCCATGGCGGAGAGCTCGTCATAGAGCATCGGGGCATGGCTCATGTAGCCGATGCGCGCCCGCTGCTCGGCAATCTTTTCCGGTTTGCCGGCGGTGAGGATTCGGGCGGTGCCGAGGCTCGGCTCCAGCAGGCCGGCAAGTACCCGCAGCAGGGTGGATTTGCCGGCGCCATTTTCTCCCAGCAGAACGTAACAACGGCCGGCAGCGAGGCTGACAGAGATCTTGCGTAGCGCCGCAAAGCGGCCGAAGAGGCGCGATACGTTGTCAAGCTGCGCTAGCGTGGATGCCATCCCATAGGAGTATAGAGTGGGAGGGCTTGGGTTTTACTTGCCCGCTAAAGCGGGAGCCGGGGCTTGAACGGAAGCGGTGTTGGGTGCGGGCTTGGCGGCCGCATACTTGGAGGCGCATTTGGCCTGCAGTTCGGTGGCATGGAAGACGCCATCCCGCCCGTAGGTGCCCATGGCCAGCGCCTGGGAACCGTCTTTGAAGGTGTCCGGCGGGGGCTCAATGCCCTGGTAGCTGACCTGCAACGTGTGACCCTGCTCGGAGAGCACAAATTTTGCATTGGTGCCGCTGCGCTCGATGGAATGGGCAGCTACATCGCCGGCTACCCGGAGATGACGGGTATAGGCTTTGTTGCCCATGGCGTGCAATTCGCTGATGGTGACGTAGTAGCTCTTGTCCGCTTGAACTCCGGTGATCGCCAGGTAGATGATGGTGCCCAGGATGATCACTGAAGCGGCACCGATGCGGAATGTCTGCGGAGGTAACTTCATCGCATCTACAAGGGTAGGAGGGTAGATCGCTTCCGTCAAGGGCAGCTGTTCGGCATATGAACGTATAATCGACTCGAGCGCTGATCGATCCCAAAAGGCCCAATCCAACATCCAACCCCTGAACGAGGCAATTTGCATATGAGCAGCAACGGAAACGGCAACCATGAAGTGGTGGTCAACCCGACGCACGAGATTCTGAAGCCGCGCGCGGAGTGGATCGTGAAGCGGAAACTCGAAGCGGCTCGGACCGGCGATAGCAACATGTCGCAGATGCACTTTGCGCGCCGCGGCCAGGTTACCGAAGAGATGGCTTTTGTCGCCGAGCGGGAAAAGCTCCCAGTGGAGCTGATTCGGGACGAGATCGCCGCCGGACGGCTGATCATCCCTGCCAACATAAACCACCCGGAACTGGAGCCGATGGGGATTGGGGTGGCGACCAAGTGCAAGATCAACGCCAATATCGGCAACTCCGCCGTGACCTCGAATATCCGCGAAGAGTTGGACAAGCTGCATACCGCGGTCAACTTCGGCGCCGACACGGTCATGGACCTTTCGACAGGCGGGAATATTCCCGAGATCCGGGAGGCGATTCTGCGTCACAGTCCGGTGCCCATCGGCACGGTGCCGATCTATGAGGCACTGAACCGGGTCAAGAAACTCGAAGATTTGAATATCGATGTGTATCTGGAAGTGATTGAAGAGCAGGCACAGCAGGGGGTGGATTACTTCACCGTCCACGCCGGCGTGCTGATCCAGTATGTGCCCATGGTGGCCAAGCGGATCACCGGCATCGTCAGCCGCGGTGGGGCGATACTGGCCCAGTGGATGACCCATCATCATCGCCAGAATTTTCTCTATGAACACTTCGACCGCATCGTAAAAGTGATGGCTAAGTACGACGTCAGCTTCTCCCTGGGAGATGGCTTGCGACCCGGTTGCATTGCCGATGCCAGCGATGAGGCACAATTTGCGGAGTTGAAGACCTTGGGCGAGCTAACCAGGTCGGCCTGGAAGAGCGATGTGCAGGTAATGATTGAAGGCCCGGGTCACGTGCCCTTGGACAAGATCAAAGAGCAGGTGGAAAAAGAGGTTGAGCTCTGTGACGGCGCTCCGTTCTATACCCTGGGCCCGCTGGTGACCGATATCGCACCCGGTTACGACCACATCACCAGCGCGATTGGTGCGGCGATGATCGGCTGGCATGGCGCGTCTATGCTGTGCTACGTCACGCCCAAGGAGCACCTGGGGCTGCCCAATGAAAAAGATGTCAAGGACGGCATGATTGCCTATCGGATTGCGGCGCATGCGGCCGATATCGCCAGGCATCGGCCGGGGGCGCAGGACCGGGACGACGCCATCAGCTACGCGCGGTATACCTTCGACTGGAATAAGCAGTTCGCGCTGTCACTGGATCCGGAGACGGCACGCTCCATGCACGACGAGACGCTGCCCGATGACTATTACAAGGAAGCAGCGTTTTGCTCCATGTGCGGGCCCAAGTTCTGCTCCATGAACTGGTCGAGCAAGGTGGATGCCTTCAACAAAGAAGTGCATGGCCTGGAAAAGAAGGATCTGACGGAGCTGGTGACCCTGCAGGCGGAGTCGCTGGCTGGTCGAAGCTAGGGTTGAGGGATTCGTGGTATCCCACTCAAGCCGAAAAACGGCTTGAATGGGGCACCCAGCGTAGCGGAGTGGAGGGATCTGCGGTTTTCTTGTTTTACCTAACTGCGTGTTAATTCGGAGCTGCTGAAGGACATCACGTTGTATCCGCAGTCCACGTAGAGAATTTCCCCGCTTATCCCCGAGGACAGATCTGAAGCCAGAAACAACGCCGCGTTGCCCACTTCGGCGGGCTCCACGTTGCGCTTGAGCGGCGAGCGCTCGGCATGCACCTTAAGCATTTCGCCTAGCCCACCGATGCCTCTTGCCGCCAATGTCTTGATGGGGCCGGCGGAAATCGCGTTGACACGAATCTTCTTCGGCCCCAGATCTGCAGCGAGATAGCGTACCGTAGCCTCCAGCGCGGCCTTGGCCACTCCCATCACGTTGTAACGCGGCACCACCTTTTGCGACCCGTAGTAAGTCAGGGTGATGATGCTGCCGCCATCCGTCATCAACGGAGCGGCTCCCCGGCTTAGGGCGATCAATGAATACACGCTGATCTCGTGCGCCACCCGGAAGCCGTCGCGGGTGGTCAACAAAAAATCGTTGTGCAGCTCTTCAGCAGGGGCAAAGGCAACACTGTGCACCAGGGTGTCGAGCTTGCCATAGCGATCCTTCAGTTGGGCAAAGACCTTGTCGATCTGTTCATCGCTGGAAACATCACACTCAAAAATCGCCGCGTCGGGCAGCTCTCCCGCCAGTGCCTCGGCTTCCACCCGCAGACGCTCGTTTTGATAGCAGATGGCGATCCTTGCCCCGGCTTCGGAAAGCTTCTGGGCAATTGCCCAGGCGATGCTGCGCTTGTTTGCCAGACCGAAAACCACTGCCGTCTGACCCTTAAGATCCGTCATTGACTGCTCCTCTTTCTCTTCATGCAACGGAATTAAGGATATATCAGCCGCCCAGGTCCACTAATTCGACCTCGTGAATCGGGCTGCCCAAAAAGCGCGTGCCCAAATTACGAAATTTGGCCACCGAGTCGGTCGCGAAGAAGCGGCAGCTGCAGGATTGGCTCCCCGCGTACCTGCCGGTGACGCGATGGCCGGCGAGTTGCTCGGCCGCCTGGCTCGCAGTCGCCTGGGCGGAATCAATGACCCGGATGGCGGGCGAAAGAGCCGCCTCCATCATCGGCCGCAGCAGCGGATAATGCGTGCACCCCAGCACCAGCGTGTCCGGATCAAGATCCGATTCCTGGGCCTGCTGCAACAGCTCGGTGAGATAAATGCGGACCACCTCCGCCGTGACCGGGTGATCGACCCAGCCCTCTTCCACCAGCGGCACCAGCAGCGGGCAGGCTTTTTCCAGGGCGCGCAGGCCTCGCTCTCTGCAGGCTGCGGCATAGGCGTGACTGGAGATGGTTGCGTCGGTGCCAATCACCAGGATGTCCCGGGTCTTTGACTGGTTGCGCGCCTCGTTGGCCCCAGTCTCGATCACGCCCAGAACCGGCACGTTGGTCGAATCCTTAATCTCTTTCAGAGCCAGCGCGGAGGCGGTGTTGCAGGCGATCACCAGAAAATCGGCGCCCTGGTCGAGCAGAAAGCGGGTGCTCGAAAGCGCATAGCGCACAATGGTCGCGCGCGACTTGGAGCCATACGGCAGCCGGGCGGTGTCGCCCAGGTAAAGGAACTCCGCCTGGGGAAGCAAAGGCAGCAGAGCCCGCAGCACGGTCAGCCCCCCGAAACCAGAATCGAAGACCCCAATCTTCACAGGTGCTTCACTCCCGGGGAATCGGTAGCCAGATAAACGCGGGTCAAATCGGCGTGCCCGGCAAGCGTGTCGCGCTGTTGCCCATCCACCAGAAAACGCACCTGCGAAATCTGGGGAAAGTTGGCGTGCAGAGTACCCAGGATCGAAAGCAGGGTAAGTGTCTCCGGCTCGATGCCGGAAGGGTGGGCGGCGACAAACGATGCGCTCAGATCGACAATGGCTTCAGTGCCGGGAATGACCTGATTGGACTCCAGCGGCAGGGTCATGAAGAAAATCCCGTTCACGCCCTTGTTGTCGGCGATCGGGTGCTTGCTGTTGGGCCGCGCGTAGTTCAGGATCAGGTGCTGCAGGATCACATGGGCGCGCGCGTTGCCGTCCACCGGCAGGGCCAGGTTCTGCGTGGCGGGCTGCAGCGAACCGTCCATGTCATTGGCAATCATCATGGTTACACTCTGCAGCGGGCGGCCGGCCGAGGGGTTGAGCGGCATACTCCCGGCGGAGGCGAGCAGGCGGTCCATGGCCCGCTCGCGCATGCGCAGCAACACCACTGCCATCACCACCGAGCTGACCAGGAGAGTCCAGAACAGGATGCGCTGGGTACGGGAGATCATGGTTGTTGCCTCCAGTCGCGCTGCCATTGTTCAACGGCAGCGGCCAGTGCGGCCACGATGCGGTCCTGGTAACTGGGGTCAGAGAGCGCGGTCACCTTCCCGTTGATGTTCAACGGCGACAGTTCTATGGCCACCGCCGGGCAGGTGAAGCTGTCCAGGGGCTGCAAGGCCGTGCGTCCCAGGGTCACCGGAATCTCGGCATGCGTCAAGGCGGAATCGAACTCCGACGAGAGGCGCAAACTCTGCTCGGTATAGGCGCCCTGGGCAGTATCCCAGGGGAGAAAGCGGGTGAGCGGAATTTGCGTCAGGGAGGAGGTAAAGAGATGGACTCCGCTGCCGCTGGTGGTGGCATGCAGGGTGATGCAGGCGGCGGGTCCGACGTGGTTGGCCGTCTCGGCGCGATTCAGGGCCGGGATAGCGCTATCGGATTCCCGCGTAGTGACGACGTAAATGCCGTGCGCGGTCAAGGTGGATCGCAGGCGCACGGAGAGCGTCAGCACCAGGTCTTTTTCCAGGAGGTGGTCCGACAGACGCGCCCCGCTGTCGGAGCCCCCATGGGCGGCGTCGATCACTACCGCAAAGCGCGGCGGGGACGGCTTGACAACAGAAGGCTGGGCCGGCGGGGGCGCCGGCGGCGGCGGTGGTGGTGGAGTTGTCTGCGCACCGGCCAGCAGCGGGACCAGAATAAAACCCATCGCGAGGCAGCGGCGCTCCTCAATCCAGCGCATAGATGGCAAGGCCGCTCAATAGTTTGGGGTAGAAGTCAGTTGACTTCTGAGGCATGACATCCCCGGCAAACGCTACTTCACGCAACTGACCCAGGGTGATCGGATTGGTCAGGAAGGCCACATCCGCCTGGCCGCGCACGACCTGCTCCACGGCTTCGCCGGCATCGCGTACATAGCGCAGGTTCCGTTGTTCGCGAATCGCCTCCGCGGTAATGCCCAGCAATTGCTCCAGAACCAGGGAGTGTAACTGCGCCAGGTCCAGCCTGCGTTGCCGCTCGGGAAGCTTAGCCAGCGCCTGGGCAACTACGTCGGGCTTGGCGGAGAGCAGGTGGTAGCCGTCCTTGGTGGCGGCAATGAACGCCGTACCCGGCTGGCGGGCCAAGAACTTGGTCAACTGGACCGGATCGTCCGCACTCACGGGCTGAATCTCAAAGTATTCCTCGGCCGAATCGATGAATGCCGCTGGGGAGAAATCCTTGAGCCCAAAGACCACTCGATGGGTGGGCAGAATGGTGATGCCGGCCGAGTCCATATTGACGAAGGTCATCATCACGGCAGCTTCCGGGTAGGGCGGCTGGGGCGTGGTGTTGGCCAGGTTCCGCTCGGTGCGGGCGACGCTGGGCGGGGCATGCTCGAGCGAATACGCCAGGGCGGTCTCGTAGCGGTGGTGACCGTCGGCGATGATGAGCTTTTTGTCCTCCATGGCCCCCAGCAGGATGTTGATGGTGCTCATGTCGCTGACCTTCCACACCCGATGGGTCACGCCGAATTCGTCGGTCACTTCGATCTCCGGCGCCGCGGTGCCGGAGAACAGGATCTTTTCCGCGGTGAGTGCCGGGTCCGAATAGAGCATGAAAATCTGTCCGAAGTGGGCCCGGGTGGCGCGCAGCAGGTTCAGCCGGTCCGACTTGGGCTTGGAAAGCGTCTGTTCGTGGCGGAAGACTACGTGTTGGCTGTAATCGCATACCTCGCCCAGGGCAATGAAGGCGCGGCGTTCGTGGATTTCTCCGTCGCCGCCGGGCACGGTAAAGCGCTGCGAGTAGGCGAAGATGCAGGCGTCTTTTTCCTGGGCCAGAATCCCCATGCGGCGCCAGTCCGCGAAATCTCTTGCCGCGCGGGTGTAGACGTCGTTGCTCCCAGGTTCGTCAAATAGTTCGGGCAGCCCCAGGATGATGCGCACAAGATTGTAAAGGCTGCGCTGGTAGTACGCCTGTTGCATGGCGGGAGTAATTTTGTCGTAAGGCTGGGTTACTACGTCTTCCATCCGGACCAGGCTCGGGTTGTAGCGCAATGCGCGAAAAGGATAAATACGGGCCATGCGTTTGGGGGTCCGGTTCCAGACATCGGCAGTCTTAACCTACGCTGCCAATTGCTTTGCTCTCTTATACCTGCCAGATTGTACCTGACCAGGACGGCCGTGCCGGTGCTTCCTGACCTGCCCGTCCCATGGGAGGTAACACTTGACAGGGGGCCAGATCATCAAATCTGTATCGAAAAGGCGGGGGCAGGTTTCATGTCGACGTGCTACCATCCTGCACACGAACACTGGGGCTCCGGATTTCCTATGGAGCTGGGTGTGGCGACCGAACGGTACGCGGCTTTCCTTGTAGGAGGCCGCACATCAATACCTCATCCGGCGCCACGCTGCTGGAAATTCGGAGACACGAGGGCTAGGGCTATGGCGCTCTCTAGCGGGCGCAGAATGGGGATAAATGATTGCGGTGGACCCATTTCCGGGTTTTCACGCAACCGCCGCAAAACTGGGCTGTGCGCGTGGATGATGGTCAAGGTTGCGATCGTAGCGGCTTTGTGGCTCACGCTCTCCGGGGTTAGCTGGGCCCAGGATCCCTTAAATGATGTCCACATAAATCCGCCGGCTCCGGCGGCGGCTCCAGCGCCCATCGCGCCCACAGACCCCAACGCCAAGCCAGATCCTAACGCCAAGCCGGCCACCACCCCGGCGCCGCTCGAAGGCAAGAAGGCCATGACTGCGCGGCCGAATGAGCGCATCCGGGTAGATGTAAACCTGGTACTGGTGCCGGTTACCGTGACCGATCCCCTCAATCGCCTGGTCACTGGCCTGGAGCGGCAGGACTTTTTTCTTTATGAGAACAACGCTCTGCAGAAGATCAAGAGTTTCTCCGCTGAGGATGCTCCGGTCTCCATCGGGATCATCTTTGACCTGAGCGGCAGCATGACAGACAAGATCAACCGGGCCCGGAACTCGATTCTGGAGTTTCTGCGCACGGCTAATCCGCAGGACGAATTTTTTGTCATTGGTTTTAACGACCGCCCCGAGCTGATTACGGATTTCACCAACAATGTGGATAACATCGAGGCTCGCCTGCTGACCGTGAAGCCCGGCCATCGCACCGCGCTGCTGGACGCCATCTACTTCGGCTTGAACAAGATGAAGCAGGCGAAGAATGAGCGCAAGGCATTGCTGGTGGTATCGGATGGGGGCGACAACCGCAGCCGCTATACGGAAAGCGAAGTGCGCGCTGTGGTCCGCGAGTCGGATGTGCAGATTTATTCCATCGGTATCTTCGACCAGTACGCTCCGACACGGGAAGAGCAGCTAGGGCCTATCTTGCTGCACGATGTGAGCGAGGAGACCGGGGGCCAGCTCTTCCGGGTGGATGATCTCGCCGATATGGCCGACATCGCGACCAAGATCAGTGCCGAGTTACGCAATCAATATGTCTTGGGGTATAGGTCAGAGGATATTAAACGGGACGGGAAGTGGCGTAAATTGAAGGTCAAGCTGGTTCCGCCCGAGGGGCTGCCCCAGCTCACCGTTCACGCCCGGACCGGATACTATGCGCCCTTGCAGTAGATGGCTTTTCGCTCTTCCGATCTTCCTGCTTTGCAGCTTGCCGGCTCCGGCCCTGATGCAAGTGTCTGCGTCCCCGTCTACCCCGGTGCTGCCGCCGGAGAAACAGCAGCCGCTGAATGTCGATCGTGATCCCGTTGCCTCCCCTGACGGGACGGGAAGCGGTGCGTCCAAAGGGACCGAGAGTACCGTAATCGGCCGCGATAACGGGAAATACACCCTGCAGCGCAATGTCGATGAAGTGGTCTTGAATGCCACCGTGCTGGACGACAAGCAGCACATGGTGAACACCCTGGCCAAGGACGACTTCAAGGTCTCAGAGGACGGCGTACAGCAGACCATCACTTCGTTTCTGCACCAGGACATTCCCATATCGCTGGGCATTCTGGTCGACAACTCCGGCTCCATGCGCACCAAGCGCCAGGCGGTGAATACTGCTGCCCTTGATCTGGTGCATTACTCCAACCCGGACGATGAGAGCTTCATCGTCAACTTTTCCGACGAGGCGTACATCGATCAGGATTTCACTGCCAACGTGAACAAGCTGCGTGACGGCCTTTCGCATATCGATTCCAAGGGAGGAACGGCCCTGTACGACGCCATTATGGCCTCGGCCGATTACCTGACCAAGAATGCCAAGCGTCCCAAGCAGGTTCTGCTGGTCATCACGGATGGCGAAGACAATGCTTCGAGCACCACGCTGGAAGAAACGGTACGCCGCATCCAGGACCTCCAGGGGCCGATTATTTACTCGATAGGTTTGCTCTACGACGACACCGGCGGCGGCCGGGAGGCTCATCGCGCCAAACGGGCGCTCGAACTGCTGTCCAATGAGACGGGCGGTATTTCCTTCTTCCCCAAGAACCTGGACCAGGTGGATGCCATCGCCGGGGAGGTCGCGAAGGATATCCGCGAGCAGTACACCATCGGCTATCACTCCACCAAGCCGATCAACCAGGGGGGCTTCCGTTCGATTCACGTGGAGGCCAAGGCCAAGGGATACAACAAGCTGATAGTCCGCACCAAGACCGGCTATTACCCGAATGTAAAGAAGGCGAGCGCGGTGCCTCAGAATGGGTCACCTGCGTCTGCCAATTAAGAAAAAGCTGCCTCCAGGGGTTTTAGTAGTCTGCGCGAGAGGTACCTCCTCTAAATTGAGTCCCGCAGGGACGGCTGAGAGTAGCCCAGGACGTGAGTCCTGGGTCCACATACGCCTATGAGCAGTCCCGCAGGGACGGCTGAAAATTACCCAGGATGCAATCCTGGGGTACCTCTGCTCCTGAAATGGACTCATTCGCGATTCGGGGCGGTCAACCCCGGACGATGTCCTGGGTAACGTTCAGCCGTCCCTGCGGGACTGCTCGTAGGCGTGCGTGAACCCAGGACTCACGTCCTGGGCTACTCTCAGCCGTCCCTGCGGGACTGATTGCGATAAGCTCTGAGAGGTGACTTGTTTTCAGCGAGTGCGCTACAAATCGGGCGCACCGAAAAGGGCTAATCTGGACAAGATTGACTCTCAGCCGTCCCTGCGGGACTCAATATTGGAAAGGGCAGTTCTTGCGCGGACACTGAAGCCTTGTCCTCGTTAGCTTCGTTCTTGAGCCTGATCACCGGCTGCTACACTTGTCACTTGGCCTATGTCCCCCATTACTCGTGAGGTTGCAGCGCGCAGGCTGCATGTTGCCGAAGACATAACGGAGTTGATGGGGTCCACCCCCATGCTGCACCTGCACCGGGTCGTGCCTGCCGGGGCGGCCGATATCTACGCAAAACTTGAGCTATTCAATCCCGGCGGCAGCGTTAAGGATCGGGCAGCGCTGGGCATGATCCTGGATGCCGAACGGCGCGGCCTGCTGCAGCCAGGCGGGACTATCGTCGAGGCAACCGCCGGCAATACCGGGGTGGGGCTCGCCCTGGTGGGCGTGCATCGCGGCTACAAGGTGGTTCTCTTTGTGCCCGAAGGCTTTGCCGAAGAAAAGTGCATTCTCATGCGCGGCTTTGGGGCCACGGTTATCCGCACGCCGGAGGCAGAGGCCATGGCCGGAGCCATCGGCCGCTGCCGGGCCATGGCGGCCGAAACCCCGGGGGCCTTTGCCGCTCTCCAGTTCGAAAACCCCGCCAATCCCGACTTCCACCATGCCACCACTGCCCACGAACTCTGGGAGCAGATGGAGGGCCGGGTCGATGCTTTTGTCGCCGGTATCGGGACCGGAGGTACTTTTTCTGGTGTCGCGCGCTTTCTCAAGCAACAGGCCCCGGGCATTCTCACGGTAGCTGTCGAGACCCAGGGCTCCGTACTGCAGGGGGGCGAGAAGGGTCCCCACAAGGTGGAGGGAATCGGCGTGTCCTTTATTCCCCAGACCTTCCAGCGCGAGTGGTGCGATCGAGGTTGTTATGGTCAAAGACCCGGAGGCTTTCAACATGGTCAAGCGGCTGGCGGCGGAGGAAGGGGTGCTTGCCGGCTCCAGCGGTGGCGCGGTCGTGGATGCTGCAGTGCAGATTGCTGCCCGCCTGGGCCAAGGGAAAGCGAGTCGCCACCGTCATTCCTGATTCCGCCGAGCGCTACCTTTCGAAAAAGATCTTCGAGGGTGGTTTATGAGCACCAGCCGCCACGGCTTTTCCACCCGCGCCATTCACGACGGCCAGGCTGCTGATCCGTTGACCGGAGCGGTCAACGTGCCCATTTATGCCTCGTCCACCTACGCCCAGGAAGAGATCGGTAAGCATCGCGGATACGAATACTCGCGGGTTTCGAATCCCACGCGCACGGCGCTTGAAGAAAACCTGGCCTCGCTCGAAGGAGGCGCTTCGGCGCACGTTTTTTCAAGCGGGATGGCGGCCATCGCAGCCCTGGTCACCATGCTCAAGACCGGCGACCACGTCATCTGCGGATCCAATGTCTACGGGGGAACGCCGCGGCTCTTCGATCAGATCATAGCCAACTACGGCATTGTCTTTAGCTACGTCGACACCACCGATGTGGAGCAGGTGCGGCAGGCGATCCAGCCCACCACTCGGCTGGTGCATATTGAAACCCCCACCAACCCATTGATGCAGATCACTGACATTCGCGCCATCGCCGACCTCTGTCAGGAACGGCGAAGTGCGGGGCAGGCCATCGATCTGAGCGTCGACAACACCTTTATGTCGCCCTACTTTCAGCGGCCGCTGGAGTGGGGCGCGGATATCGTCATGCACTCCACCACCAAGTTTCTTAACGGCCATAGCGATGGATTGGGGGGCGTTCTGGTGGGGACCACGCTGGAGCACAAGGAGGCTTTTGCCTTCGTGCAAAAATGCACCGGGGGCATTCTTTCCCCCTTCGAGTGTTTTCTGGTGTTGCGCGGGGTCAAGACGTTGGCCGTCCGCATGAAGCAGCATGAAGTGAATGGCCGAGCGATCGCTGAGTATCTCGCCGGCCATCCGAAGATCTCCGCGGTTTTTTATCCCGGGCTGCCCGGCCATCCCCAGTATGAGCTGGCCAAGCGGCAGATGTCGGGTTTCGGGGCGCTCATTACTTTCGAGACTGGTTCTTTGGAGAGGGCCAATTCCGTGCTGCGCCGGCTTAAGATATGCACCGTCGGCGAATCGCTGGGCGGGGTAGAGACGCTGGTCTCCCATCCCGCCACCATGACGCACGCGGCGCTGGGCGAAGAGGGACGGGCCAAAATCGGACTCACGGACGGCATGGTGCGCATCTCGGCGGGTATTGAAGATGCTGAGGATCTGCTGGAGGATTTGCAGCAGGCGCTCAGCGTTCTGTGAATACCGGGGTGATAAACTCAAGGGTTTACTCGACTGAGCGTACCCGTTTCGAGCAGACGACGGAGCCCACGCAATGAGCGCCCTCACGCCGACCCATTCCTTTGCGTTAACCGAGGAACAGGAGCAGTTGCGCAAGGAAATCAGCGATTTTGCCGCGCGCGAAATCGCACCCAACGTCATGCGTTGGGACGAAGCCAGCGAGTTCCCATTGGAAGTTGTGCAGAAGTTGGGTGCGATGGGCCTGATGGGCGTGATCTTCCCGGTGGAACTTGGCGGCGCCGGCCTGGGCTATGTGGACTACGCGCTGGCGGTGGAAGAGCTTTCCGCGGTAGACGGCTCGATTGGGATTATCGTGGCCTCGCACAATTCGCTCTGCACCAACCACATTTTTGTTGCAGGTAATGAGGAGCAGAAGCGTAAATACATTCCTTTGCTGGCATCGGGTAAATGGCTCGGGGCCTGGGGATTGACTGAGCCTGGTTCCGGCTCCGATGCGGGAAGCGCCCGCACCAGCGCCGTACGCAAGGGGGACTGCTGGGTGCTGAACGGGAACAAGACGTTTATCACCAACGGCCACTATGCTGATATTTCTGTCATCATCGCGGTTACGGATAAGAGTAAAGGTACTCGCGGCCTTTCGGCTTTCGTGGTGGAGAAGGGAACTCCCGGCTTTCGCGCAGGCAAGAAAGAGAACAAGCTTGGCCTGCGCGCCAGCGACACGTCGGAGCTTATTTTTGAGGACTGCGAGATTCCGAGCGAAAATTTGCTGGGCCAGGAGGGCGAGGGCTTTATCGACTCCATGCGTGTTCTGGACGGCGGCCGCATCTCCATCGCCGCGCTTTCGCTGGGTATCGGGCGCGGGGCCTTCGACGCTGCTCGCCGCTATGTCAAGCAGCGCCACCAGTTCGGCAAGGCGATCTCGGAGTTTCAAGGGATTCAGTGGAAACTTGCTGACATGGCGACTCAACTGGATGCCGCGCGGCTGCTCACGCTGCGCGCCGCGGTGATGAAGGATGCCGGCCAGAAGACAACGCTCGAGTCGTCGATGGCTAAGTTGATGGCCAGCGAAGTAGCGGTGAGGGTGTGCGATGAGGCGGTGCAGCTTCACGGGGGGTACGGGTTTATCAAGGATTACCCGGTGGAGAAGTTCTACCGCGACGTCAAGCTTTGCACCATCGGCGAAGGGCACCAGCGAGATTCAGCGGCTTATCATTGCCCGCGAGATCCTCAACAAGTAAAAACCTCGCGCTTTCGAAGGGAGGAGGCCCAGATTTAGTGCCGCGCCTACGGCGCTCATATCCTCTTGGGGATTTATCCCCAGCCCTTCCGGGCTGGGCTGACGTCTGGCGATCGGCCCTCCGGGCCTGGTATCCACAGGGGATTTTTGCAGTCTCATCTCTTTACCTCCCTTCAGCCACTATTCGATCCCTCATCGAGTCTCCGCCCTTCCGTTTGTCATCCCGCCTGTCCCGACGTGCCGTGGAGCAACTGGCTTGCCTGTGGCAGGTTGAAAAAGAAATGGAAAATAGTGATGGATGCGAGGCCCGGAGGGCCGGACGCCAGACGTAAGCCCAGCCCGGAAGGGCTGGGATCAATCCCCAAGAGGATATGAGCGCCGTAGGCGCGGCACTAAACCTGGGCCCGCTCCCATCAGCGATCTCGATTTGGGAATCGTATGATCGGGAGGGATGAAGAGCGACAGCGGCGACGTGGTGGAGTTGGTCAGGCGCATGCTCCAGGGAGATGTACGCGCGCTGGCGCGGGCGGTTTCGCTGGTGGAGAATGACGCGCCCTCGGCACGGCAGATTCTTTCCTGCTGCTTTCCCTATAGCGGCTCCGCGATGCGCATCGGCGTCACCGGCTCTCCCGGCGCGGGCAAGAGCACCCTGGTCGATGGGCTGGCTCGCCGCTATCGCGCCCAACAGGCGACCGTCGGAGTGGTGGCCGTCGACCCTACCAGCCCCTTTACCGGGGGAGCCATTCTGGGTGATCGCATCCGCATGCGCGAGCATGATGACGATCCCGGCTTCTATATGCGGAGTATGGCGACTCGGGGCTCGTTGGGCGGCCTCGCCCGCAGATCGGCGGAGGTTGCCGCCGTAATCGAGGCCAGCGGCAAGCAACGGCTGCTGCTGGAAACCGTGGGCGTCGGTCAGGACGAAGTCGATATCGTGCGCCTGGCCGACGTAACCATCGTTGTGCTGGTTCCCGGTATGGGCGACGATGTGCAGAGCATCAAGGCAGGCATTATGGAGATCGCCGATATTTTCGTGGTCAACAAGAGCGATCGCGACGGCGCCGACCGGGTAGAAAAAGAGGTGCGATCGCTACAGTCTCTGGCGTCGCAACACGGAAGCTGGATTCCGCCCGTGGTCCGTACCGTCGCCACGGATGGCACCGGCATCGAAGAGCTGGAACAGGCGGTGGATAAATTCTGGTCATGGCTGGCAGAGGAGGGCAGGCTTACCGCCCGCCGGGAGTCACACTGGCGTGACCGGGTGATGGAAATGATTTCTCATGAACTGCTGCGCACCATGCGCGGACATGGCCTGAGCGATCAGGCGCTGGCGACGATCGGTCACCAGGTGGTGCGCAAAGAACTGGATCCTTATCAACTGGTACCCGAATTGGTAGAGCAACTCACACGAGGAGAGAAAGATGGCAAAGATCGATCACCTGGGCATTGCGGTTAATAGTATTGAGCAGGCCCGGCGCTTATATGAAGTCCTCGGTCTCACGGTGTTGGAGCAAGAGGAGGAGGACGAAGGTATGCGCAGCGTGATGATTCCGCTGGGAGAGAGCCGCCTGCGCCTGCTCGAACCGTTGGATAAGGGGACCGGCCTGGGCAAGTTCCTGGCGCAGCAGGGCGAAGGCCTGCACCACCTGGCACTGCACGTGGACGACATCTCGGGCACATTCGAGGAGATGAAGCAGGCCGGTATACGGCTGATCTCCGAGGAGATCGAGATCGGCGCCGGTGGCCGGCTACATTTTCTGGTGCATCCCTCGGCTGCCAACGGCGTGCTGCTGGAAATCTGCCAGGATCCGATTGCTGGAGTCTGAGTCATGCTCCTAGGCCTGAATACCTGCGGAAGCACGGCCAGCGTGGCGCTCGGCGTGGTAGCCGCGGATAAGATCAAGATCCTCGCCACCGCCAGCCTCGCGGTGCGCACCTATTCGGCGCGCTTGATTCCCGAGATCGCCGCCATGCTTGAAAGCCGGCACGCGACGCTGCGCGATATCGAAGCCATCGTGGTGGTGAACGGGCCGGGCAGTTTCACCGGTATCCGGGTGGGTCTAAGCACTGCCAAAGGCCTGGCCGAGGGCGCGGGCATCCCCCTGATCGCGGTGTCGCGCCTGGCGCTGCTGGCCGGAACCAGTGGCTTACCCCATGTGCTCGCCGCCATCGATGCGGGCCGGGGTGAGTACTACGTGGGTGAATACCTGAACGGCCAAAATCTGGGAGAGGTGCTGCTCAGCGGAGAAGAGACGGTGGCGGCCGCCAAACAGCCCGGAGCAGGGGTGCTGGTTTGCGACGAGAGCGTGGCCGGGGATACCTCCGCGGCCAGCAGTGCCTGTGCTGCCCTGGCCATCTGCGGACCGGTCTACGTGCAAGCCGCCGATGCTGCCGAGGCCCTCCGCTTCGCTCTGGGCCGCTTTCGCGCCGGCAAATTCGACGATGTCGAGACCCTGCAGGCAAACTATCTGCGCCGCTCCGACGCGGAGGTTCTCCGTGCCGCCAGGGCCGGGGTTGCGACGTGAGTTTTAGTGTCCGCTCCATGACGGTGCAGGACATCGATGACCTGGTCATGCTCGCCGCCAGGTTTGTCGAAGCCCCTCATTGGAGCCGCCGCGACTACGAAAAGATACTGATCCCCGACCTCCCACCCAGCGCCCCACCCGGGGCATTGACCCGCCGCGCCTTTATTACGCTGAGCGACAGCAGGTTAGCCGGCTTTGCCGTGGCCAGTTGGTTGCCCCAGGAAACTGCGGCCGAAGTGGAGGGGCTGGTAGTCGATGAGAAGTATCGCCGGCAGGGCATGGGAAGCGCCCTGCTCGGCGCCTGCATGGAGTGGGCTGCCGATGCCGGGGCGTCGAGCATCCGTCTGGAGGTACGGGCATCGAACACGGCCGCGCTTGCGCTTTATCAGCGCCACGGCTTCTCCGCCGTGGGTCGCCGCCGCGCCTATTACTCTGCTCCGGTCGAAGACGCGGTGCTGCTGCAGGCGCCATTGGGTTCTGCGAACTCGACTTAGCACAGCCACCCTCTATAATTCTCCAAGGGTTTGGTCGCATACATGGTGCGTGACGGATATTTCTATGGTTTGGGATTCATCGCGGCTGCCGTTCTGGTATGGCTGGTAACGGGGAGTTGGATCTGGGCAGTCGTGCCCTTTCTGCTGGCATGCTTTTTTCTCTGGTTCTTCCGCGATCCTGAGCGCCCGGTACCGATTGAGGCCGGCCTGGTGGTTTCGCCGGCCGACGGCAAAATCACCGAGGTCGCGCGCATTCAAACGCCGGAGGGCGAGCGTATCCGCTTGAGCATCTTCCTCAGCGTCTTCGATGTGCATGTCAACCGGTCGCCCATTGCCGGCACGGTGCGTGATGTGCGGTACCAGAAAGGTAAGCACCTGAACGCGCTCGACCCCGAGTCGGCAAAGAACGAGCAGAATGTGGTCACCGTCCAGGGCGATGAGTTCGATGTGATCTTCAGCCAGATCGCCGGTATACTGGCGCGGCGCATCGTTTTCCGCTTTCAACCAGGCGATTTTGTGGAGCGCGGCCAGCGCGTCGGCCTGATCAAGTTCGGCTCCCGGGTGAATGTTCTATTGCCTGGCCATGCGCATCTCCGGGTCGCCCTGGGACAGCGGGTCAAAGGAGGAGCCTCTGTGCTGGCCGATATCCAGCCCGCGGAAGATGAGGGATCGCTCGACGTTCTGGCGGAGAGCTTCGCTTGAACCGCGACGCCTTCAGGCTGCCGGAGCGCAACCGGCCGCTCGAACGCAAGAGAAGGGGGCGCCTGCGCCGGGGCATGTACATCCTGCCCTCGCTGTTCACGGCGGGCAATATCGCCGCCGGCTATTTCGCCATCATGCAAAGCCTGCAGGGATCGGTGCAGGAGCCGCGGCATTTCGACTTCGCCGCCCTGGCCATCGGCTTTGCCATCCCCTTTGACGCCATCGATGGCCGCATTGCGCGCATGACCAAGACCACCAGCGAATTCGGCAAGGAGCTCGATTCGCTGGCGGATGTAATTACCTTTGGCGTCGCTCCCAGCCTGCTGGCCTTTACCTGGGGTTTCCAGATGCTGCCCACGGCTATGGATCCCGTGCGCCGGCAGCACGTAGTGCAGTGGGGCGCATTCATCTGCTTTCTTTTTTTGCTCTGCGGCGCAGGGCGCCTGGCGCGCTTTAATATAGGCACCAACTTGTTGCCCACCAATCCCGGCCGTCCGGGGCGAAAGTACTTTGTGGGCATGCCGATTCCCGCCGCCGCCGGCGTGATTGCCGCCGTGGTCCATTTCTTCTCTGGAACACCTGTGCCTAACTGGCGGATTGCCATCATGTGGATGCTGCTGGTCTTCGTGGTGGGCCTGCTGATGGTGAGTACCTGGCGCTTCTGGAGCGGGAAAGAAATCAGCTTCACCGATCGGCATCCTTTCCAACAGGTGGTAGTGATTGGGCTGGTCATCTACGCCACCGTTGCTTTCTCTCAGATTGTTCTTTTTCTACTGGCCTTTTTTTATATGTTTTCGGGCATTTTCGCCCGCGCGGCGTACTCCTGGCAGCGGCGCCACAAAGCCGCCAACCGGCAGCTCACGAGCCCCGAGGCAGTCGCACTCAGCGAGCCGGCCTCCGCCCCTCCCTTGCCTCCTTCGCACCCTCCATCCCAACCACCCGTTCATCCATGAGAAGCCCGGGTAGGCAAGGCGATCAATGACCACCAGCTACCGTATTGCGATAGTGGGCGCCGCTTCGATTCGCGGCAAACAGCTCAACGAAGCGCTCTCCGAATCCAGCTTTGCCAGCGCCGAGTTCGTGCTGATGGACGACCAGCAGGCGTTGGGGCAACTGGAAGCAGTGGGCGACGAGGTGACATTTATCCAGCCCATCACGGCGGAATCGTTCGAACGCATCGATTTCACGTTTTTCGCAGGGTCAGCAGAGTTAACCCGCCGCCACTGGCACGCAGCCCAGCGTGCGGGCTCGAGCATTATCGATCTTTCCGGGGCGTTGGAGGGCGAACCAGGGGTGCTGGTGTGCGCCCCCTGGCTGCAGGAGGCAATGGGCGAAGCGGCCGTTGCCGGTGCTCCCAATCTGCACACGCCGGCTGTGGTTTCGGCTCACCCCGCTGCGCTGGTGCTGGCCCTGCTGCTGGAGCGTCTGCAGCGCGCTGGAGCGATTCGCCAGGTCTCGGCGACGGTCATGGAACCGGCTTCGGAGTACGGAAAGGCGGCGCTGGACGAGTTGCACCAGCAGACAGTGGCGCTGCTCTCGTTCCAGAGTATTCCCCTCGAGCTGTACGACGTCCAGGTGGCTTTCAACACGGTGGCTGCGTTTGGGGAAGCGGCCAAGGTCAGCCTGGCGGAGAGCGAAGCCCGCATCCGGCGGCACTATGCGTTCATTTCCGGTGGACGGCTGCCACAGCTTTCCCTGCAACTGATCCATGTGCCCGTCTTCCACGGTCATACGTTCTCGATTGCGGTCGAGTACGAGCGCCAGGTGACGTTGGAGGAGATGGAAGCGGTCCTTTCCGCGCCTCATGTGGAAGTCATTCTTGGCGATGCCGACGCGCCCGGCAACCTCAACTCCATTGGCGACCAGGATGTCTCTGTGCGCGTACGCTTCGATGAGGAGGGTGCGTCGCGCTCGCGGCGCTTGTGGCTTTGGGCTTCCGCCGACAACCTCGAACTCTCCGCGTTGAATGCGGTGGAGTGTGCGCAGGAGCTGCGCAAACTGCGACCTCATGGTAAGGTCCAATAGCTCCCATGCTGAGAGAGTTTTCGTTTCTATACCGCGCCGCGTGCGGTGTATTTCTACGCGCCGGCAGGGGAAAGGCCAGGATGCGGTCCGCGGTCAGAGCTGTGATCGCACTCTCCGTGATCATCGGGGCGGCAGGTTGCGGCATGAGTTTTTCTTCTCTGCCCCCCGGCTCGGTCGCGGGAAGAGCCCGGACCTACGACTATTCTCCTTCTGCCATCCAGTCGGGCAATGTGCTGCAGCTGTGGTGGTGCGGCGGGGATGACAATCCGACCGATCGTACGCAGATATCCGACACCATCGAGTATGAGTCCATCAACCTGGCGACCAACGCGCGCTATGGACCGGTGCCGGTATTAAGCGAAACCCAGTTTGCATGGGATTCTAATTTCATCTGTAACCCCAAGGTGATTAACGGTTCCTTCGCCAATCCGCTGGGTGATGGCAAGACCTACACCTATGCCATGTACTACGTGGGGTTGGGGGCCACGTCCAACAACCATATCGGGGTCGCGTTTTCCAACGACGGTATTAGCTGGAAGAAATATCCCCAACCGGTCATCGCATCGGCATCGGAGGAAAGCTACGGCGTCGGCCAACCGGCGCTCTACAACAGCGACCACAAGTCCGGGATCTGGATGTTTTATGAAGATACCAACCCCATCGAGCACCACGTAAAGACAGTTTCAACCGACGGGGTGCACTTTACCCCGGTGGGCTGGCTGACCACCGCGGGGCTGATTCCCGACCCGCCCGACCCGACGTGGGGGGACATGGCCTACGACCCGGTGACTAACTATTGGTATGCCGTCTACAACCTGGAAGATCGCGATGCAGCGACCACGGGAAACATACAGGAACGAGGCCCCTACGGGGTCGCGTTGTACCGCATCCCCGACGCCTCCCTCTTTACCGGAGCGACTCCCTGGGAACTGCTCACAATCGTCGACACGGGCGTGACCGGGTACGAATCGAACTTTCTTGCCGGGTTTCTGCGCGATCCCTATGGCAACCTGAACATCGGTCCATATCCTTCGATACAGATGTTTACCTCCATTTCCAATCCGCCCCCACCCTGGAACGCCACTCCTCTTTTAGCCGGTGTGTATGGGGGCATCAATTACTGGGATATCGCGTCCTTTACCTGGACGCCGAATCATCCCTTGAGGGCGCTCAATCAATACTTCAACCAAACCTCTTATGAGGTTACGACCGGCTGGGTGGATCCAAAGGGCGGCTTCACCCTGCAATCTACCCTGGGGCATCTGTATGAAAGCCCGCAGCAGGGCGCTACGGTTCCGTTCTATAGCTGCAAAAGCGGGTCCACAAACTATTTCGTCTCTCTCGATTTTGGATGCGAAGGCGGTCGCATCCTGGGCACCAATGGCTACGGTTACTCCAAGCCTATGGCTGGCCTTAAGCTGGTACCCCTTTATCACTGCAGCACAACCACCGGCCCCAACGTTGTCATGGAGAATTCAGGCTGCCAAGGCCAGGCGAGCGGACAGCTTCTGGGGTATGCACTTCCTTAGTCATTGACAAAGATTTAGGATGAGTCGGACTCGATGAAAGCCTGGTGCAGATCCACGCGAGGCTTGCTGGCCGCAGCCCTCTTGTTCCCGGCCTCTTTGCCGGCTCGGCCTCAAGTGAGTGATTCCGCATCGCCTCCGCCGGCGATCGATGAAACCGTGCCCGCAGCATCGGATAATTACGCGCTGCCCCCGGAGGCAAAGCCAATTGCTGGCATCACGGCGGGAGCGACCTTCCAATTCGAGATGGCGGACTCGAAAATCTTTCCCGGGACCACGCGGACGATCACGGTGTATGTGCCGGCAGCATACCAAGGGGACAAGCCGGCATGTGTTTATGTTGGCCTGGACGGTCTCGGTTTCAACGCCCCCACCGTCTTTGACAACCTCATCGCGCAGCATGCGATGCCCATCACCATCGGTATCGGTGTTTCTCCGGGGGTTGTAGCTTCGGCCAGCCCACCGGAGAATCCTCGCTTCGATCGTAGTTTTGAATTCGACAGCCGCAGTGACCGGCTGGCCCGTTTCCTGTTGGAGGAAGTGCTGCCGGAAGTGGAGCGGCATACCACTGCCGAGGGACTCGCGATCAGGCTTTCGAGCGACCCCAACGACCGCGCTATCGGGGGTGGAAGTACCGGGGCAATCGCCGCCTTTACTGTTGCCTGGGAGCGTCCGGATGCTTTTCGCCGCGTCTTCAGCGCCATCGGAACCTATGTGGGCATGCGGGGCGGAGAGCAGTACTACGTTCTGGTGCGCAAGACCGATCCCAAACCTCTGCGCATCTTTATGCAGGACGGCGTGCACGATGAATGGCCGGGTGGCCCGGAGATGGGCGATTGGTGGATGTCGAACCAGACCATGAACCGGGCGCTGGAATTCGCCGGCTATGATGTTCGCCACACCTGGGGCGCAGGAACACACAACGGCAACCAGGCTGCATCGCTGTTTCCCGAAGCGATGCGCTGGCTGTGGAGAGACTGGCCGGCGCCTATCCGCGCCGGCCCACCCGGCAACCCGGTACTCAAGACGATCCTGCAGCCGGGAGAAGACTGGCAGGTTGTTGCCGACGGCTGTGCATCTGTAACCGCGCTGGCGGCAAATCAGCAGGGACAGGTTTTCTACCCGGTTGAGGGCGTCGGAAAGATATCTGAGATCGTTTCCGATGGGAAGCCCATGCCATGCGGTCAGCCCGCAGCCGATACAGCGTTCGCCTTCGGAGCCGACGGGCGGCTGTACACGACCCGTACCGAGGGCGGAGTCAAGGTCACCGCTGCCCAGGGGGCAGTGAAAATACTCGGCCAGGGGCTCAGCATCGGCGGCCTGACTGTTCGTAACAATGGTGATATCTATGCTGTGACGCGGACGAACGAACTGTGGCTGATACGTGCGAACGGGGAAAAGGTGCGGTTGGATAAAGATCTGAGAGGCGCATCCGCGGTGGCTCTGTCGCCCGACGGGCTCTGGCTATTTGTCGCCCAGGGCCTTTCGCGTACCGGGTTGAGCTACCGTGTCCGGTCCGACGGATCAGTCGACGCCCGAGAGGCATTCTACGACTTCTATGTTCCCACCTGGGCAGACGACAGCGGTGCGGCCGCGGTTGCCATGGACCGCGATGGACGAGCCTATGTTGCCACGCGGATGGGCGTGCAGGTTTTCGATCGCAACGGGCGTGTGGCGGCGATTCTTCCTTTGCCCGATAACGCGGCGGTTACCGGCCTCTGTTTCGGCGGTCATGATTTCGATACGCTCTATGTGGCGAGTGGCGGGAAGGTGTATCGCAGAAAGCTTCATGTGCCGGGCGTGCCTCCATGGGCTGCTCCGGTCAAGCTGCCGCCCTGGGGCGCTGGCTAGACCGAAGCAACGGTGCTTTTCGTTTTTTTTCTTCCCAGGAAAACCACTCAACGCTCCTTATTGGGCTACGATAATGCGAAACCGCACTAAGCGCTGTAGCAAAAGGAATAATGGAAAACCAAGCGCCACTGAGCACCGCTGCTACACGAACGAGTTTGGTCCTTGGCATTGCTACCCGCGGGCGATCCGCGATCCTCGCCGAGACGATTGCCTTTTTGGCCAAGCAGGAAAGGCAGCCGGACAAGATCCTGGTGGCTTACGTGGAGCCGACGGATGTGGGAGAGGCGCCGGCCCGATTTCCCCATGTGACGTTCATCCAAACGGCGCTGGGTCTTACCCGGCAGCGCAATGCGATCCTGGACCTGGCCCGGGATAGCGATATTCTGCTTTTTCTCGATGATGATTTCTATCCTGACCCACGCTATCTGCAGATCACCGAGCGCTTTTTTCAGGAGAACCCGGAGGTAGTGGCTTCCACCGGCATGGTGCTTGCGGACGGTTGGAAGGGAGCCGGTCTGACGGTGGAGCAAGCACGGTCGATTCTCGCCGGCGACACCGGCGCGCAGTGTGAACAGCAGATAAGCCCCAGGTTCTTTGCTTACGGATGCAATATGGGTCTGCGCATGGCTCCCATTCGCGAGCATGGGCTTCGCTTCGATGAGACGCTTCCGTTGTATGGTTGGTACGAGGATTGGGACTTCTCACGGCAGTTGGCGCGATTTGGGTCGATCGTTCATATCTCGAATGCATGCGGAGTTCACCTCAGCGTTAAGGTTGGACGCATGACCGGTGTGCGCATGGGGTACGCGCAAGTTGCCAATCCGATCTACCTAGCGCGCAAAGGCACGTTTCCCTGGTCGGTTGTCTTTCGCTTTATCCTCGGCCCTTGCCTGAAGAACCTGGTGTGGAGTGTGAAGCCGGAAGCACACGTGGACCGGCTGGGGAGGTTTTGCGGAAATCTCGCAGCCTTCCGGGATCTGCTCACCGGTACGCTCAGCCCGATGCAAATTACGAATTTGTAAGCAAATCATGCTTATGAAGGACTCGTGAGAAGCGGAAGAGAAACCGCAGATCCCTCCACTGCGCTGCGCTCCGGTCGGGATGACAATTCGGTTGCATGGAAATGGCAACGAAAGCGGTCGGACGACTGGCTGTTAATGGTCCCACAGAATTGTCATCCCGACCGGAGCGCAGCGCAGTGGAGGGATCTGCGGTTTCTCTTCCGCTTCTCACGCCTTTCAATTCATCTTGATGGCAGTTCTTCCCTCAGCATCTGTTACTGGCGTTTGAGCCAGTCGGCATATTGCTGCAGGATGTAGTTATCCGTCATCCCCGCGATGTAGTCGGCGACCACGCGGGGCACGCCCTGGCTGGCGAGCTGGGACTGGCCGGCAATCGGTAACAGCGACGGATCGTTCACCCAGCTGGTAAACAGATTCCGTACCACCAAAGCAGCCTCTTGCAGACCCCGCTGCAACTCCTCGCGGCTGTAGAGCGTGGCGTAGAGATGTTGCTTGGCCTCACGGCGGAACTCCTCGATCTCCGGGGAAAACGCCGCCAGCCGATGCGGCGAGCGTCGAACATCCTCCAGGGTGAGCACACCCGCGGCATGGACCCGACGCGTGGTCTCGCGCAGAAGATCGCCCACCAGGGTATTGAGCATCCGCTTCAGGGCTTCGTTGGCGAGCAGGTTTGGCGCGGCCGTGGGGTACTCACGCTCCGCCGCGCACAACGATTGATCGAAGATGCGCACATGTTGGCGGAGATCCTGCGCATGGAGGATCCCTGCCTCCATGCCGTCATCCATGTCGGCCGTGAGGTAGGCGATTTCATCAGCCAGATCGATCAGCTGCGCCTCCAGGGGAGGTTGCTGGCCCAGGAAATAAGGGCTCAACTCCGGGTGTTCGGCTGCGGAGTAATCCCGTGAATGCTTGACGATCCCTTCGCGCACGCCGAGGGTGAGATTCAGGCCGCGAAAGCCGGCATAACGAACTTCGAAATATTCGACCACGCGCAGCGCGTGCAGGTTGTGATCGAAGCTCAGGCCAAACTCGCGCATGGCCGCGTCCAGTGCCCGCTCGCCGGCATGACCGAAGGGCGGGTGCCCGATGTCATGCACCAAGGCCAGCGCTTCGGTCATGTCCTCGTTCAACTTCAGCGCGCTGGCGATGGCACGCGCGATCTGTGCCACTTCCATGGTGTGAGTGAGACGGCTGCGAAAGTGATCGGAGTAGCGGTGGGTGAAGACCTGGGTCTTTCCCGCCAGGCGGCGAAAGGAGCGGGCATGAATCACCCGCGCGCGGTCACGCTGAAATGGGGTGCGATAAGGATGGGGCGCCTCGGGATGCACCCGCTGGGCAAGCGGGATCCGTGGCGTCGTCAGGAACGGAACAGCCACGGGGCAGTGCGAGGGCCACTTACTGCTTCGGGCTGGCGCCCGTCGATTCTTCCTTGGCCAGCTTGACCCGCGCGGTATCCAGCTTCTTCTGCACTTTGCTCACGTCGCCGGGCTCGGCATCCGCGGGGACGGTGCGGGCATACTCCTGCAGACTCTGCTCCCATTGCCCGGCAGCCATCTTCAGGCGGCCTGTCTTTTCGTAAAGCTCGCCCAGGTGGTCGTGTACCGCGGGGTCGTTGCCCATGCGCTCGGTTGCTTTGCGCAGGTTGGCTTCCGCCAACGCATACTGGCCCATTTTGAAGTACACCCAGCCCAGAGAATCCAGGTAGGCGCCATTCTGGGGATCCAGTTGCACTGCCTTCTGCACCATGGTGAGCGCCTCATCCAACTTGACTCCGCGATCCCCCAGCATGTAGCCGAGGTAATTCAGGGTCATGCTGTTGTTGGGATCAAGGGCCAGGATCTTGCGGAATTGCTCTTCGGCGGAATCGTAATGCTTTTGGCGCTCAGCGAGCGCGCCACGCAGGAAGTAAATATAGATTTTGTCGTCTTGCTTGGTGGAAAGAGCTTCCGCCGCGTCGATCTGGTCGGATGCATCCTTCCAGCGCCGCAGACGGGTGTAGATCTGTGCCAGGACCAGGTCTACTTCGCGGTCGCCCGGATCGCCGTGCAATTGCGCCTTGGCCAGCTTGATGCCCTCATCCGGCTTGTTGGTATCGGCAAGCTGCCCCGCCAGCATCAACTGGACGCTCTTGTCCTTGGGCATGGCCTGTGCCGCCTGCTGGGCGACCTGGGTTGCCTTGTCGTATTGCTTGGCATCGCGGTAGGCGTCCACCTGGCCCTGATAGCCGCGCTCGGCGTATTCTCCGCCCATGGCGACCATCAGTTGGTAGGTCTGCACCGCCTGGTCTGTCTTTTCCTGCTCCCGGTACACGTTGGCCAGCCGGTCGAGAAAGATGGAGCGATTGTTCTTTTCGGCGTCAGAGTATTGGCCGTCCGGGTGGTTGGTCTGCTTGACCAGGCCCTGCAGGGTTTGCGCGGCCTCGTCGTAGTGGCCGAGCGAGTCGTCGATCAAGGCCTCATTGAAGCCGATCTCCAGCGAATCCGAGGCCAAAGCCTTGGCTTTCTTGAGGGTGGTCAGTGCCTGCTCGTAGTGACCCTGCCGGCGCTGGATCTCGGCGATGCGCAGGTAGGTCTGCGCGTCCTGCGGATCGGCGGTGGAGATGGCGTCAAAGTGCTTGAGGGCGGGGCCAAGCTGGTTGTCATTCAATAACGCCTGGGCCAGACCCCTCTCCGCGTCCAGGTTATCCGGTTCCATGTCGAACGCCTTGCTGTAAGCGTCGATGGCGTTCTTGTTGTCCTTTAGCTGGTCGTAGCTCATGCCCAGCGCGTAATCCATTTTGGCTGTGCGGTCGTCCTCCGGCACGGCATTCAGCACCTGGATGGCATGCGTCATGTCGCCGGAATCGCTGTAGAGCCGGGCCAGGTTCAGCACTACGTCTTCGGAATTGGGATCGATGCGCTCCGCCGCCTTAAACTGCTCTTCCGCATGCGGCGTGTCGTGGGCCAAGGTGTAAAGCTGCCCCAGAAGCAGACGGCTTTCGATGTCGTTGCTCTGCAGTTGCACGATCTTGCTGTATTCGGCAATGGCCAACTGCAGCACCTTCTCCGAAGGTCCGCCATTTTGCACATTGCCCAGGGACTGCAGGTAGACCCGCCCCAGCAGCTTGTGGGCTTCCAGGTTGTTCGGCTCGGTCTTGAGGATGTCCTGCGCCGCCAGCACGGCATCGCGAACCCGGCCAGTGCGGAGATAGAGTTCCGCCAACCCACTGTTCAGGTATTTGGAGTTGGGATCGGCGTCGAGCGCCAGCTTGTATTCTTCAATCGCGCGCGTGGCGTACTCGGGGCGGCCATAGTTGGTGGCCATATCCTCATACATGTGCGCCAGGCCGAAATGGTAGTAAGCCGCGGCGCGGTCTGGTGGTTTTTGCGTGCTTGTGGGCGCTGTGGACGCCGGCTTTTGCCCAGCACTGCTCGCGGGCGGAGCCGCAGGCTGTTGCGCAATTGCGGAAGCTGGAGTAACGATGGCGGCGCAAGCAAGGGCTACATGAAAGAGAGTTGCTTGGCGAGTTTTAGAGGAGGGCTGAGGCTTGATGGTCATTTATGAGAGTTCCTGTGCCCGGGCTTCCGTTCCATTGAACTGACGCCGGCGGTCCAAACGCGGTGCAGAGGAACCCGCATTTTTTTGTCATATGCGCGTGCAGTCACACGGCAGCGCACCATCGCGTCGAAATCGATTGTAACGCCCAGCAAAAAGTCCAATCACTCCCCAATTCGTCCGACCGGTAGAGCTTCACCGTTACTTTGGTTGTCTCACTAAGGTGTTGCCTACTGCCTTGCTCGACTATTTGCAAGTTTAGACTATTTTCTCCGCGCCGGGTCGTTAGCAGATTGTGCACGGTGCCGCTGCTTTTTCATGGGGCCGTAACCTAGCTGATACATAGACGCCTAATGCCGCAAACTAGTGCCGGAAATGTCTCATTCCGGTAAACACCATGGCCAAGCCTAATCGATTGGCCGCTTCGATCACTTCCTGATCGCGCACGGAACCCCCGGGTTGAATCACTGCTGTGGCACCGGCAGCGGCCACAGCTTCCAGCCCATCGGCGAAGGGGAAAAAGGCGTCGGAGGCGGCGACCGAGTTGGCCAGAGGCAGCGCCGCCTTCATGGCGCCAAATTTCGCCGCATCCACGCGGCTCATCTGCCCCGCACCCACTCCGATCGTCTGCCCGTTGCGCGCGTAGACGATGGCATTGGACTTGACGTGCTTAGCCACCTTCCAGGCAAAAAGCAGGGACTCCATCTCCTCCGGCGACGGCTGGCGTGCGGTAACCACCTTCAGTCCAGCCGGCGAGACGTCTTCGGAATCCGCGTCCTGCAGCAGCATCCCTCCGGAAATCTGCTTAACTACCTTGGCCGGGGGCGCGTTCTTGACCACCAGCAAACGTAGATTCTTCTTGGCGCTGAATTTTGCCTTGGCGCCTTCGCTGAACGAGGGAGCCGCAATGGCCTCTACGAAGAGCTTGGCAATCTCCTCCGCTGCCCCCTCGTCCACCTCGCGATTGATACCGATCACGCTGCCAAAGGCGGAAACGGGATCCGTAGCCAGGGCTTTCTGGTAGGCCTCCACCACAGAGGAACCGATAGCCGCGCCGCTGGGATTGCTGTGCTTGATGATGGCCACGGCGGGCTGTGCAAACTCCTGGGCCAGCTCCCAGGCGGCGTCCAGGTCTACCAGGTTGTTGTAGCTAAGTTCTTTGCCTTGAAGTTGTTGCGCTCCCGCCACGCCGGTGCCTGAGCCGTCTGCGTAGAGCGCAGCGCCTTGGTGCGGATTCTCTCCATAACGCAGGTCTGCCGTCTTGGCATAGGCCAGCAGCAGGGTGGGAGGGAAGTGGGGTGGCTCTTCGACCGGTTCCAGCCCGGGGACATGCTCGCGTTCGGCGGCGATCCTATTGAAGGTTACGGCGATGGCCGAGTCGTAGGACGCGGTAAGCGTGAAAGCCTGCCGTGCCAGCCTCCACCTGGTTTCCAGCGAAAGTCCGCCCTGGTGGGCCTGCATCTCAGCCGCCAATGCTTCGTAGTCGGCGGCCGCGGTGACCACGGCCACGTCTTCGAAGTTCTTGGCTGCCGATCGCAACATGGAAGGCCCGCCGATGTCGATGTTCTCCACCAGCTCACCGAAGGCGACGTTCGGCTTGCGGGCGGTTTCCTCGAAGGCATAAAGATTCACCACCACCATGTCGATGGGTTCGATTCCCTGCGCCGCCACAGCAGCCCGGTGTTCCTCGCTGTCCCGCACGTGCAGGATGGCCCCATGGACCCTGGGATGCAACGTCTTTACCCGGCCATCCAGCATCTCCGGGAAGCCGGTAAGGTCGGAAACATCACGTACCGCAAGCCCAGCTCCGCGTAAGGTCCGAGCCGTGCCGCCGGTCGAAACCAACTCCACGTTCATGGCGGCCAGCTGGCGCGAGAAATCTATCAGGCCTGTCTTATCCGTAACGCTCAAAAGGGCCCGTTTTACCTGCTTATATTCCACGCCAGACCTGCCTTTTCACTCTTCGTAAGAATCAGCTTCCGCATACTGCATGAGATGAACTGGATGGGATGAACGAATCGCCCATTTGTCACAGACTCTCGCTCAGGATAGCTTAGGCCTATGGCGTTGAACTGGGGAGGAGAGAAACGGTCACAAGGTTCCTGCGGAAATCTTGCCGCCGGAAGGCCGCGATGACCCTCGTTCCTACGGCAGAATGCCCGGCTACGATGGGGATCCGGGCCCGATGCAGCCGGTTCCACCCCGGCGCACCCGAGGCAACCGTTGGGCCTCCGCTCCGGCCACCTACACCCTCGTGGGCATCAATTGCGCGGTCTACCTGGCCATGGTGCTGCGCGGTGTCTCGCCTTCCAACCCTACCGTTGCCGAACTGGTGCACTGGGGCGCAAATTTCGGCGTTTACGTGCTCGAGCGCGGGGAGTGGTGGCGTCTGCTCACCGCTGCCTTTGTCCACATCGGCCTCCTGCACCTGGCGACCAACATGTGGTGCTTATGGAATCTAGGGTTGCTGGGCGAGCCATTGCTCGGCCCCACCGGGGTGGTTGCCGTCTATGTGCTGACGGGAGTTGCAGGGAATTTGCTCAGCACCGCGGTGCATCCGCAGATTGTCGGCGCCGGCGCCTCCGGTGCGGTCTTCGGGATCGCCGGCGTGCTTATTTTGCTGCTCAAGGCGAAATTGTTGCCCGTTCCGCCGGAGGAAATACGCCGCCTGCGCAGGAGCGTGATTTACTTTGCCCTTTTGAATTTCGTGATTGGGGGCACCACGATGTTCCTGCGCACCAGCATTCAGATCGACAACATGGCCCACCTGGGAGGGTTTCTTTGCGGCCTCGCCCTGGGGGCGCCGCTGGTCCCCAGAATCGGCTCGGCGAGGAGCGAATTTGGCGTTCGCTCCTGGGCGGCCTATGGCGGGATGGCGGTGCTGCTGCTGGCCTTCGGCTACGGTTTGGCTAGGTCGCGGTAGAGTCTAGCGGTTTGCACGATAGGTGTAACCGGCGAAGATGATCTCGACGGGGCTTTTCCCCAAGAAAAGCCCCACCTCGCTGAGTCCAGGGTGGGGCACCGTAATCGTGGAACCGCTCTAGCGTACTGCGGTTGCGGCGAACTTCTTCACCATGGCCGA
>CAWGDP010000007.1:0-47039 GCA_963821315.1 uncultured Acidobacteriaceae bacterium
TTGATTAATTCCGGGTCTGAGCCTGTCATGAAACCTTTTAAGACAATCGACAGTGGCGATGGTAGGAGAGGGCCTTTTAATTTGTTGAGGAGTTGGGTCTTCCCTATAGCGAGATAAAACAGACTGCCCCCAGGCCCTAGCGTTGACAAATCGAATCCCCCATTTTGAAAACCGCTGCTCTCTCTGTGGTTGCGACAGCCGGCGCGGGGTCCCGGCATTCAAAGGCTCTTTTTCCAGAAAACGCCGCAAGATGAGATTGAGTTCAGCCGCGATATCCGGCCCATCCTGAATCAGAATTGCGTCCCCTGCCACGGCGGGGTCCGGCAGAAAAATGGCGTCTCATTCATATTCCGCGAAGAGGCCTTGGGCATTGGCAAGTCCGGCCGGCGCACCATTGTGCCGGGCAAGCCCGACGCCTCCGAACTGATGGCGCGCATAACCACCGCGGATCCTGAAGCGCGCATGCCCTACCACGCGCCGCCGCTGCCGCCGCAACAGATTTCACTGTTTCGCCAATGGATTAAGGAGGGAGCCAAGTGGAAGGATCATTGGGCCTTTGTGCCGCCCGCGCCGCAGTCCTTGCCGCGGTGAAGCGGGTGGATTGGGTGCGCCAGCCGCTGGACAGGTTTATTCTCGCGCGCTTGGAAAAAGAGGCGATCGAGCCCTCGGCGGAGGCCGACAAGGCGGCGCTGTTGCGCCGGGTATCTTTCGACCTCACCGGACTGCCGCCACCCTGCGGAAGAGGCGGCGTTTTTGGCTGATTCCGCTCCCGATGCCTATGAGAAACAGGTAGACCGATTGCTGGCTTCACCGCGCTACGGCGAGCGCTGGGCCTCGATGTGGCTGGATTTGGCGCGATACGCGGATACCAAGGGTTACGAAAAGGATGAAGCGCGCCCAGGGGTGTGGCCGTACCGCGACTGGGTCATTGACGCCTTCAATCGCAACCTGCCCTACGATCAGTTCGTGATCAAACAATTGGCGGGCGATTTGCTTCCCAACGCGACCTTTGAGGACCGGATCGCCACATCCTTCCACCGCCAGACTCCCAATAACGAGGAAGGCGGCACGGATGACGAAGAATTCCGCCTGGTCGCGGTGATGGACCGCGTGGCCACAACCTGGTCGGTACTGAATGGCCTCACCATGAATTGCGTGCAGTGCCACTCGCATCCTTACGATCCCATTCGGCACACCGACTATTACAAATCTCTGGCCTTCTTCAATACGCAGGACGATGCCGACCTCAACGACGATTCACCGAATTTGACCGTTCCGATCGACAAAGCTCGCTATTCGCAAGCAGGGCAAATCCAGCGAAATCGCCAAGCTGCTGCATGCGGTGGAAAACTCGGACCGCCAAGTGGCCGACAACGCGCAATGGAAACAATTGCCGATCCAGAACGCCGAGGCCAATGAACTGTCGGCACTCGAACCGCTGCTTCCGGATCTGAAAGCAAGCTGGCGGAAGCACAACAAGATATAAGAAGATGCCGGGGAAGGAAAAGGCCGGAGAATGAGGATCTCCGCGAAGCCATTGCCGAGACACATCCAGACTCGCGCACGCCAGGGCCGCCGGCCCGGCTAAAACATTCACCATTCAAAATGGAGAGGCGCTGACCAACTCGGACCGCCCACCCAGTTTTTTTATGAGTTGACGGCAAATGCCAACCTCCCTCTGCTCACGGCGATCCGCATCGAGGTGCCGCCAATCGACGCGGATAAAGCCCGCCATACGCCGGAAGACGGCTTTATTGTGGACAAGGTTGAAGTTTCCGTCATGCAGCCGGGCGGCGAAAAAGCCCCAATTCCGTTCCGATATTTTGTTCAGGATTCGGAAACAAATCTGCCAGCTGCCCTATCGGCCGCGAGCGATGCGAAGGAAAAGGCAAAGGGCACAGACCCAGTCCCCAGCGCATTCTCGGCCCTTCCCAAACTTTTTCGCACACGCTGGATCGTGGGAGTCCCTCCGCGCCGTTGCCATTAGCGCCCGGCAGCCGCATCAAAGTTGACCTCAAGCAGAGGCGGGAAATTGACGACAAGCCTGCTCTGATTCAGCGGGTAAGACTCTCGGCGAGGAGGATAGGCTGGACGGCATTGGCTCAGGATCCCGTCCGCGATCAGAGCATCGCGCGTCTTAAGCAGCTCGAGAGCGAGTTGGCCAATTCCCAGCGTGCAGCTTCCCGTGATGGTGGAAGAGCGGCCGTATGAGCGCCGGGCGACGCGGGAATTCGAGCGCGGTAATTTTCTGACCAAGATCGGTCCGGACCTTCTGCCGGATGTGCCTGCGATTTTCCCCAAGCTTCCTGCCGGCGCCCCGCGGGACCGGCTGACCCTGGCCAAGTGGTTCTTCATGCCGGGACAGCCCCTCACCGCGCGGGTTGCCGTCAACCGCTACTGGGAAGAACTCTTTGGGACGGGGATCGTCGAAACCTTGGAGAATTTCGGCAGCGTGGGCGAGGCGCCAAGTCACCCGGAACTTCTGGATTGGCTCGCGCTTCATTTCCAAAACGACCTCCACTGGGATACGAAAGCGCTGCTGCGCGAAATGGTGACCAGCGCCACCTACCGGCAGAGCGCGGCCACAACCGCTGCGCTTACGGCGAAAGATCCTCGCAATCGACTTTTGGCTCACGGTCCGCAGCAACGGCTTACCGCCGAGATGGTGCGCGATCAAGCGCTGGTGGCCAGCGGCTTTTTGAGTACCGCCATGGGGGGACCGCCGGTGATGCCGCCGCAGCCTGCCGGGATTTGGAATTCGGTGTATAACGACTCCCAGTGGACAGATGCGACGGGTCCCAATCGCTATCGCCGTGCCATGTATACCTACATCAAGCGCACCAGCGGCTATCCAAGCTTCTTATGTTTGACGCCTCGGATCGCGATACCAGCCTTCCCCGGCGCATTCCCACCAATACTCCTTTGCAGGCGCTGGTAACGCTGAACGACCCGGTGTATCAGGAAGCGGCGGAGGCGCTGGCGCGGCGGGTGGTGAAGGAGACGGCCGCGAAAACATCCGATGACTCCAGCGGCGAAAGTGTTCTGGATGCCAGGCTTGCTTACGAAGCCCGCTTGGTATTGTCGCGCGATCCCACAGCCGCGAAATGGCGGTGCTGCGCGCGTTCTATAAGGACGCCATTAAGAGCCGAAGCCGGCTTTTGTAAAAGCAAGTATGAATCATTCTCCAGAATCAGCCGGAAGGAAAGTTCCAGGCAGTGAACTGGATGCGCTGACCGCTGTGGGCAGCGTCCTGTTTAATCTCGATGCCGCTCTCACCAGGTGATGATATGTCAGATTCCGAAATTCGTCTTGCGCAAGATCCGCTATCCACGGAACAAACGGTACCCATGCATCCGGAAGAAAGGTTTGCCTTGCTGCAGGCGCAAACCCGCCGCCATTTTCTGCGCAGTTTCACTGCGGGCGTGGGCACGATGTTTCTGGGCACCCTGGCGCTCAATCTCCCTTCCCACCGCTAAGGCCACTGAACGTGGGGTCGACGGCACGCCGCGCCTCGATTTCACGCGCGATCCCTCCCGCCCGCTTTCGGTCTTGCCGCCGCAATTTCGCCGCCCGCGCCAAGCGCATCATCTATCTGCACATGGCCGGCGCGCCCAGCCAATTGGAGCTCTTCGAGCACAAGCCGGAATTGACCAAGCTCGATGGCCAGGATTGTCCCGCATCTTTCTTAGCGGCAAGCGCTTTGCCTTCATCAGCGGCGTGCCCAAGCTGCTGGGGTCGCAGTTTCCCTTTCACCAGGCGGGTAAAAGCGGCCAGTGGATGTCCGACCGGCTGCCACATTTGGAAAAGCACATCGACGATCTCTGCATCATCAAGTCCATGCGCACCGACCAGTTCAATCATGCGCCGGCGCAACTGCTGGTGCAGACCGGCAACCCCCGCCTCGGCTATGCCTCGCTGGGTTCGTGGGTGACCTACGGACTGGGCACGGAGAACCAGAATCTTCCCGGCTTCATCGTCCTGATATCGGGCGGCAATCGCCGGATGGCGGCAAGCAGCTGTGGGGTTCGGGCTTCCTGCCCAGCGTTTACCAGGGCGTGCAATGCCGCTCGCACGGCGAGCCGGTGCTCTATCTGGAAACCCCGCAGGATGTCAGCCGGCCATTGCGCCGCCGCATGCTGGACGCGATGGACGAGATCAACCAGCAAACCTATGCCGAGTTCGGCAATCCCGAAACCGTCACCCGGATTGCTCAATACGAGATGGCGTTCCGCATGCAAATGGAGGCCACCGACGCCATGGACATCCGCAAGGAGCCCGCCGCCGTGCTGGCTGCTTATGGCGCCAAACCTGGCGAATCCAGCTTCGCCAACAATTGCCTGGTGGCCCGCCGGCTGGCCGAGCGAGGCGTGCGCTTTATCCAGCTCTATCATTGGGGATGGGACTCCACGGACACGCCAAAGAGGCGCTGAATCTCGGTTTCGCGGACCGCTGCCGCGAAACCGATCAACCCATGGCGGCGCTGCTCGCCGACCTTAAGCAACGCGGCATGTTAGAGGACACGCTGGTCGTCTGGGGCGGGGAATTCGGGCGCACCTCCATGCGCGAGAATCGCAGCGGCCAGGTCATGCAGTTTATCGGCCGCGACCACAACCCGGGCGCGTTCACCATCTGGCTGGCCGGGGGCGGAATCAAGCCGGGCATGACCCACGGCGAAACCGACGCGATGGGCTATGAAATCGTGAAGGATCCGGTCGAGATTCGCGATCTGCACGCCACCATGCTCTACGTCCTGGGCTTCGATCATCGTAAGCTCAACTACTCATTCCAGGGGCTGGAACAGAAACTCACGAGCGTGAAACCTGCACGGGTCGTGGCAGAGGTTCTGGCGTGACCCAGTGGCCTCGATAACGCAGAGAACGGCGACCAATAAACTCAACAATTTCGTGCAGGCATCGCTTCGCAAGATGCCCTTCAGGACGCGGCTCGGGCTTCTCGCCCTGGTGCCAATTCTCGTGCTGCCTGTCCTGATCGTCTTTCTTCCACCAGATGGATTGGAGCGCGCCAGGCTGGCACAATTTCTTGGTCGCTTCCATCCGCTGGCCGTACATCTTCCAATCGCCCTCGTCCTGCTGGTGCCGCTCCTGGAATTGGCGGGCAGGTCCCGACGCTTTCCTGACCTGCGCGCCTCCGTGGATTTCGTATTGGCGCTGGCCACGGTGAGTAGCGTCGGAGCCGCAATCCTTGGTTGGTGCCTGGCGAGGAGTGGCGGATATTCAGGCCGGTTGGTCACCCAGCACATGTGGGGTGGAGTATTGGTTGCTGCCGCCTGTTGGCTGTGCTGGATGTTGCGGGGGCGCCTCAGCGGTTCCCGTTACGATTTAGCCTACACTTTGGGACTGGTGGCCTCGGTTGCACTCGTGTCCTGGACGGGATATCGCGGTGGCCAACTGGTGCAAGGCGAAAATCACCTTACCGAACAAATGCCTGCGGGCCTGCGCAAGTTGATCGGGCTTCCGCCCGCCGGCACAATTCCTTCCGGATCGGATCGTGCTTATTTCTATGGCGCGCACGTGGAGCCCATCTTCGCCCAGAACTGCTATTCCTGCCATGGTCCGGAGAAGCAGAAATCCCATTTGCGGCTCGACAGTTACGACGCGCTGATGCGGGGTGGCGAACACGGTCCAGTCATTAAGGCTGGAGACGTCAAGGGTAGCGAACTTTGTCGCCGTGTCACTCTCCCATCTTCCGACGACGATGCTATGCCCGCTCAAGGCAAGCGTCACTTGTCGGCGAATGAGATAAAGCTGATCGAGTTATGGATTGCCGCCGGTGCTCCGGCAAAACTGCCGGCCAGCGCCATCCAGGGTGCGCCCACCAGCGAAGGACCTGTGGTCGCCGAGGTCACCTTCGAAGAGATCGATCCCGCTGCCGTTGCACGCTTGCGCGCCCCGTTCGCCTCGGTAGTTGCGCAATTGAAAACCCGCTTTCCCAATGTCCTGGAATACGAATCCCGGAGCTCAGCCAACCTGGTGGTAGACGCCTCGATGCTGGGCGCAAAGTTTACGGATGACGATGTAGCTGCGCTAAAACCCGTCGCCGGGCAAGTGGTCGTGGCTGACTTTTCAGGGACTGCTGTCACTGATCGTTCGGCCCCTCTTTTTGCGGAGATGAAACACCTGCGCGTACTCCGCCTGATGCGCACCAAAATCACGGATGCTTCGGTGTTGGCACTCGGCGGAATGGATCGCCTGGAGTCGTTAGATCTTTTTGGCACGGCGGTGACGCCAGCTTGCCTGAAGGCCGCGGAGCAATTGCCAAAGCTGCAACATCTCTACGCGGGAGAAAGCAAGATTTCAGCTGACACTCCGGCTCCCGAATCTTTGAAAGCCAAGCTTCTGTTCTGAATCCTGCGATTTGTTTGCAAATTTTGGCCGCCGTGTCCCCTTCTCTACCGGTAACAAATGACTGGGCGCCCCATTCAAGCCGTTCTTTGGCTTGAGCGGGATCTACGGAACTCGACCGCTGAGTGTACAGGGTGTAGATGATCATGGACCTGGTCTGTGAGAAATCCAGGTTAATGGAATGCGTTACTGCTTCCGCACCTCCAGGATTCTTACCCGCGGCTTTCCCGGAAGCGGAAGAGTCCACCCATGATTCAGTTGAGATCCTTCGACGCTGAGCGGCGTACCGCCGCTCCAGTCTGTCACTTGAAAGTGTCCGTCAGGAAATCCGGGGAATGCCAGTTCGGCCGTCGCATCCTCACTGTCGTTTTGGAAGATGACGATGAGGCCCTCGCCGCTTCTCGAAAATCTTCCGTAACCGTCCCACGCATTGGTCCGCGGTTGTCTCCATGCTCCGAGCGGGAAGAAAGACTCGTTCAGAGGAATTTGTTGCCGGAGCCTCTGGAATCTTGCGATCCACGCAGCCGCCTGGCGAATGTCTTCATCGGAAAGTTTTCTGGTGTCTCCTAGAAAGATCGGAGCGGAGGCCATCCCAGTCGCGACCCGTTCCTGCCATGTGGGCGTATCGACCTGGAGCGCTCCAATAAGCATGTCTTCTGTTGGAATCGTCATGCCGCGCTGGTAGAGCAATGTTCTTACCTGAATCGGTCCCGGGTCTTCAAAAGAGCGATCCATTACGTTTGCCATCCAATCCAGATCGGCAACGCGCAGCAGTCCATAATCGATGACATGCTTCTCACCCCAAAGCTCGAATGTGAAATCAATGAGCAGATCGGGGAATTGCTCATGAAGCCTGTCCGCGAGCCATCCCAGAGCTTCATAGATACGAACACTCGATTCCGCAGCCGAAGCGTGCTCGTGCCCCGTCTCGTAACACCCGGGCTCTTCACCATAGGCGTTGAATACAGTTGTCAGATCGAGCTTGACGTAGCTCAAACCATACGTTCGCACCGCTTCGGCGATGGTATCGACCGCCACTTGTTTGTATGGAGAGGCCAGGCACATCACCACGCCCTGGTCCTGTGATTCCTTTGCTTTTCCATTGCGGTCGCGACAGACCCAGTCAGGATGCTCACGATACGCCGACGAATCCTTGCTCAGCAACGCTACTGGGAACCAAAACCCTCGCTTGAACGATTGCTTTGGCGCAGTTGGAAAGAGCACTTTCAGGCCATCTGGAAAATTGACTTTATTGAGAGCGTTGTCGCCCCATACTTTCGCCCAGCCGGCGTCGAGCGCAATCAGGTTGAGGCCCATATCTGTCGCGCGCGGGATAACGTCCTTCAGAATCGCATCGGTTGCATACCAACCCCAGGGCTGCCAATCGTTATACATCCAATACGGGGGCTGCTTATTCTTGTTATGGGCAATCACCTGCTCTACATATTCAGGCAACACCCAGTGCGGATCGGTTGCTGTTCCCCTGCGGTAGAGAACGACGGATGCGCCCGCGGTTTCAAATTTCTCCCCCGGCTGTAGACGGCGTTCAAACGGAAAGAGATCGGTGTCGTACATCGCCTGAATGTCGGGCGTCCAATCCGGCGACCAAGACACCTCGGTGCGTCGAAGATATCCCGGAGCTTCATTCAAGACAGCGAATCCCTCTCCCGTCTTGGCGTTTTCAAGCAGAATTGCCACGTCATCTACGCGTCCCGTGAAGAAGGGCTCACGCGGCTCTTCTCCATAATGACCAAAGGCAATTACATCATGGCGGGGACCGGGCCGCAGCTGCTGGCATTCAAAAGTCACGTTGCGAAGGGTAATTGGCTTGTTTCCGATGTTTTCCAGGGTAAGCCATTGGCGGATGCCCGCAAATCCGGCCGCAGCCTCATAGTGCACAACGATTCTGAGTGGAGTCTTTTGCGCGAGCAACGCGAGATCCAACCGGACGCTTGCGCCCGCGTGCTGAACCTCGGGACTCCCGTCAATTCTGACATCCTCTGCGGCGCCGGTAACCGTTACATCATTGGCCTTGAGGCGGAACTCTCTGCACGAGCCGCTACGCTCTCCCGCTTCAATAAAGCCGGTACCAGTTTCTACGTTGGACCACGCCGATGTCGTAAGGCCTGCCTGCGCATCGAACGTGAGCGTTCGGCTGACGCGGTCGTTATTGAGTGTCCATTCGCGTGTCTGGCCGTAGGCGTGCGTTGTGACAGCAATGAGCGACAGCAGTATTGTCAAAGTCGAAGTGGCATCGCTCCACCTGCTCCCGGGCATTTGTGCTCTTGGGTAGTCAACTTTGGACATATTCCCGTCAACGATGAAGAGTTAAATTGGCGTAAGACGTCTGATGTCTTAGGTTGATAAAAGTAGCGAAAGAATAAATATCGCTCTTGGATGTGTCAAGAAAAAACTATCAACCCTGTTCTGGGGATTAGAACGCCATGATCAAAAGCATCGACACTCGCGAATCCCTGCAGTTGCATGCTTTGCGTCTCGCCCAGTCGATCATCTTGGGCTCTTAGTCGAGCGACGCAGTGCGATTCGTTTGTGCAAATCGCGTTCTGTGCCGGCAAGATGCCTACTCATGGCCGTCCGAGCCCCTTCCGCATCTCGTCGACGGATGCATTCAAGAATCTCTTCATGCTGCTTGCGCCTCAGTTGTACCATTTTGGGGCCCAGAAACGTGGTTTCGCGGCTTTCGCGAGATAGATCCGCGATAGGTTCGAGCAGAACCAGAAGTATCGGATTCTGGGTAGCCCGCGCGATCTCCGTGTGGAAATCCAGATCAGCGTTCACGTAACCCTCTGGTTCGTTGGGCGACGTGCGCATCTTCTCGACAAATCTTTCCATCGCATTAAGGTTCGCTTCCGACCGTCGTTCAGCGGCACGCATGACCATATGTACCTCCAGGACCTTGCGAATCTCAAGAAGGTCATCCAACATATGAGCCCTGCGTCGAACCAACATCTTCAAAGCATCGGCAAGGGGCCCAAAATGTGGCTCCTGAACTACAGTGCCCCGGCCGCGTTCTATGCGCACTAATCCCTGGCTCTGGAGAGCCTTGATCGCCTCCCGAACCACCGGTCGGCTTACCCCTAAAGACTCACACAATTGTTTCTCGGAAGGCAGCAACGACCGCTCCGGGAATTCTCCCGAAACGATTCTCTCTGCAAGAACATCAATCACTTGTTGTGTGAGAGCCAGACGATTACCCCCCAAGATTGGGCGAACTATGGGAGATAGTTGCTTCGAGCTCCTCCGTGAACCTTTTGCGCGAGCAGTCAAAATGTGCTTCTCCCGATCTGGCTTGCAAGGACCATCCTTGTTGTCCTTAATTTCTGCCTGTTCCTTATAAAAAATCGCTCGCTCCTCATAAAACAATAAATATGAGTGCTTTACAAGAACAAATTCTCTTGATCGCTTGACTGCTGGTATGACATCCTACATGTGGTTGCGCTGGCCTCTGCGTGATGGCTGGTGCGTTTGAGGTTCCACCCCGGTGATCCACAAGCGATATCTGCTCGGACTAGACATCGGATCATCCTCGGCGAAGGTGGCGCTCTTCGATACCGCAGGCCAATTGGTTGCTATATCAAGTCATCCCTATGCCACAGCTGAGCCTCGGCCCGGCTACAAAGAGCAGACCCCCGAGGACTGGTGGGGGGCCGCCTGCAGCGGTATTCGCCATGTCATGGCAGACATACCATCGGAAGCCCCCCTCGCGGTTGCGGTGACTGGACATATATCGAGTCTCACTTTTGTCGACCCTGATGGCCGTCCACTACGTGCTTCAATAGGCTTCCAGGATCAAAGAGCCGTAGCCGAGACGAATGATCTCTACGCGGCATTTAGCCGCGGGGACCTTGCGGCATTGCTTGGCATCGACCTTCCCCCGGCTCCGACTTGGCCGCTACCGAGACTGCTATGGTTCCGCAAGCATGAACCAGCTACCCTGCAAAAGGCTCGCTATCTGCTTCAAGCGAAGGATTTTATCAACTTCCGATTAACCGGGACCTTCGCCAGTGATCCATCCAGCAATCGCGGTATGATCAACTCCTCCAATAGTCAACCAGCCTCCTCTGTTTTTGCAAAACTGGATCTTCCTTATCTGCTTCCTCCGCTCTTCTCACCCCAACAGGTGATCGGCCACATCAGCGTGCTTGCTTCCCACGAAACCGGGCTCAAATGCGGGGTACCAGTCGTCGCGGGGTGGAATGATCTGAACGCCTGTGTCCTTGGCAGCGGCGCTGTCAAAGCCGGTCAAGCCTTCAATGTAACTGGCACGAGTGAACATATCGGCGTGGTCACAACAGGCTTGACGGCCGCAAATGAGCTGATCTGTGCACCATATCTTCCCGGCACGAGGCTTCTTTACGGTGTCACCTCAAGCGGAGGAGGGTCCCTGCTATGGTTCAGCCATCTCTCCGGCCAAACGATCGAGTCATTGCTCAATTGCCCAAAATCCACCAATGAAGAGCTATTGTTTCTGCCTTATCTCGACGGAGAGCGCTCTCCCATCTGGGATCCTCATGCCTCCGGCGTATTCTTCGGTCTTCGCGCCACCCATCGTCAAGGTGACCTCTCTCGCGCGGTGTTGGAAGGCGTGGCCTTTAGTCTGCGGCAGAACCTCGAGATCGTCGAGCAGCACTGCCCGTTCACCATAGAAGAAATTGCTATCTCGGGTGGCGCCTCTCGGTCGCCTCTCTGGAACCAGATCAAAGCCAACGTCATGTCAAAAAGGATTGCTGTCCCAAGAAATCCCCAAGCTGGCGTTCTCGGGGCGGCGATCCTCGCCTCTGTTGCAGCAGGAGTCTACCCAACACTCGAGTCTGCAACGGGATCCATGACACAAGTCGCGGAGTATCTCGACCCTCACGAAGATGCGAGTCGGCGACTGGATCGTCTCTACGTTATATATAAAAAACTCTATCCCGCGCTCCGCGACATTTTCCACGAACTCAGTGGCGAAACCGATTCAAATTCAGGAGAGACACGAGCCATGGGCCAGAAGCATGCAGTGGTATTCAGCGCCGGAAAGATCGCCCGCGGCTTCATCGGCCATTTGTTGACGCTCTCTGGTTATCACATTACTTTCATTGAGAAGAATCCGGCCCTTGTGGACGCGCTCCGCAAGAATCGTAAGTACACGGTGAACATCTTGGGTGCGCCCGATAAGAACATCACCATTCGGGACTTTGATGTATTCCAGTCGGACGAGACGCAGAGGGTGGTTGATGCAGTGGCCAACGCCTCAGTTATTTTTGTCTCAATCGGTGGACCCAACCTACCCCAAATAGCCCCCCTCCTCGCCGAAGGCCTGCAAAGACGGACCAGCGGGGTCAATATTATCCTCGGTGAAAACTACTTTGAGCCCGCGCAATGGCTCCGCACGCTCATCCTGGAACATCTTGATCCTGCAAAGAGAAACTGGTTCACACAAGAGGTCGGAATTGTCGAGACCATGATTCTTCGCTCAACCATAGAGCCCTCCGATGAAATGAAAACTCAGGATCCCTTAAGCCTCAAGGCACAGGACATGTGGGAACTGCCCGCCGACAAGAAAGCCTTCGTGGGTGAGATTCCCAATATCCTTGGGCTCGCGCCCAAAGACAATTTTCAGGCCGGCCTGATCCGGAAACTATTCACATACAACTCCATCAACGCCGTCATTGCGTACACTGGCCATCTCAAGGGCTATGAACTTCTAAGCGATGCCGCCAACGATCCCGAGCTGATTGAGTTGGCCCGCGCCTCCTACCAGGAGACGAGTGAAGCTCTCTGCCGTCGCTATGGGCTTGATCAAGACGAGCAGCGGGGGTTTGCCGAAGCGGCGATCGCCAAATATCGCAAGCGGGAGATCGTAGACCCGATCGAACGCAACGTGAGAGACCCACTGCGAAAGTTGTCACGCAATGACCGCCTGATCGGACCTGCTTGTCTAGCACTGGAATTCGGCGTGCAGCCGATAGCCCTCAGTCGAGGTATTGCCGCGGCACTCTTATATGACTCACCGGCAGATCCCTCAAGCGTGACCCTTCAAGACCTCATCCGCAATAAGGGTGTACGGGAAGCGGTGACGCAGGTTTGCGGACTCGAAAATGCGAGTGAATTAACGAATCTGATCTGCAGCTCTTATGACGAGCTGGCTGAGACTGTCGCGAAAACGTCACATGGCTAGAACCCTCAGCGCGACTGCGATGAGGCACATGCAGCTAAGGTTGAAACGCTGGGGGAAATCCCGGTTGAAACATTGAAACCGCCTTTCAAGCCGTCCATAGATAGTTCAAAGGAAGTTCGCATCCAGTCTGTCTATCTCGTAAATCGCCATTGGGTCGCTCGCGAATGGACCCACGGAACATGTTGTCCTTAAGTATGTGACCTACGCTTCACAGCGCTAAGGTTGGCAAGGCGAAAATAATCGATTTAGAAAAAAGATCTATATCGCACTTTAAATTGCGTTATGCACACAGAGTTTTGTTGACAGCCGCAATTGCGCGACGATATCGTGGTTGGCTAAAGGGCCATCGCCTCTCCTGTAGCAGCATGATCGTATCTCCAGAGACCTGTGGCCCCTAAATTAGGGAGCAGATTCAAGTCGCAACAAGAAATGCGTAATCCGCCACCCACGGGCGACACTGCACTCCAAATCTGGAGTGGCAGGGGACCGAGGCTCGGACGGAGCGCAGTTCTTAGGGGAAAGCTGTGCCGAATTTGGGATGTAACAACCAGATGGGGTTTGGAGAAAGACAGCTGTTAGATCGCAAGAACTAGATGTCCAAACGAGCAACTTAGAAAAACGGCTTGCTGCGTGCCCACTTTCTGTGGGGAGACTCACTCGTCAATAGACCAGTCGTCTGCAGGGGACAGCACCATCCAGAGCTTCGCATGGATTATCAAATCAAAGGGAAGTGCGCATTTGTGAACGCCGGGGCACACGGCATCGGCGAAGCGATTGCAGATCTGCTCACACAGGAAGGCGCAAACGTGATCGTCGCCGACCGGGATGAAGCTGCACTTCATGAAAAGGCCCATCGCTGGACTGATACCGTGTTGGCTGACCTGGCCACCGCGGAAGGAGTGGCGAAGGCAACGTCTGAGGTGTTTGCTAAGTTCGGGAGAGCTCCCGATATCCTGATCAATAACCTCGGGGTAGGGAATTCGAGCTCTTTTGAAGAGTTGTCGGACGAGCGTTGGGCCCGAAGCCTGGACATCAACCTGATGGGATGTGTACGAACCTGCCGGGTCATGATTCCCCGCATGGCACAGCTTGACTCGGCCTCCGTGATCAACATGGGATCGGACATTGCAAAGCAACCAGAGCCGGCCATGCTGGACTACGGCACTTGCAAAGCCGGGTTGCTCTATCTCACAAAGGCGCTTGCTATCCAGTATGCTCCTCGGGTGCGCGTGAACGCAGTTTTGCCAGGACCGATCTGGACGCAGATGTGGACACGTCCCGGAGGAATCGTTGATCAACTTGTTTCGCACTACGGCACCGACAAAGAAAATGCCGTGAAACGGTTCCTGGCGGAACGCTATATGCCGCTCGGGATCGGGCAACCGGCCGACGTGGCACACGCGGTTGTCTTTCTCGCCTCACTGCTTTCCAAATTTATCACTGGCGCGAATCTCGATATTGGAGGTACCCTTCGCGGGTTGATCTAAGCACCTGCTCCGCAGGCCTCTGGAGGCTAGCAATATATGCTCTGCCCACGTGACAACCTCACGCGTAAAGGACAAACCAAAATCATGGCTCATCGGCGTGTTTCTCTCCTGTTGGTGCTTGTGCTCGCCTCTGTTGCGCCTATCTATGCCGACGGTCCGTCGTTTCACCCCGACGCCGTTTTCAAGGGTTCCAGCCTGGCTGGTTGGCATACGCTAGGCGCGGCCGAGTGGCACGCCGAGAACGGAGAATTGATCGGAACGCCGAAACAGGGGGGAGGCTGGCTGATGCTGGACCACTCCTACCAGGACATCGCGTTCTACACCGAGTTCCGCTGCACTGGGGGCTGCGAAACCGGCGTGCTGTTCCGTGCCGAAAAAAAAACTGACGGTACTATGAGCGGTGTGTATGCGCCGCTGGCCGAACCAGACACTTTCTATCGGGTGACCCTGGATGCGCAAGGAAAGATTTCAGCCCGCGACAAGCTCCGGTCGGGGGGAGGGCAGATGCGGATCGCGCCACCTCCGGACCCGAATGCCGCCCCGGCCCCAACCGGTCACTATGGCGCTCACCCGGATTCAGTGAAGCTGCCCTTCGATTTCCCCGACACCAGTCTTCGCCCCAATGAGTGGAACCCAGTTGAACTTCTGTTCGACGCAAATATTCTGCGCAAAGATCTTAACAATGGTCGCCAGGAGGGCGCAGTCGGTGGTGAAGGGTACGGGCCCATCGCGCTGTATGTCGGGGGCAGCGGCGAGGTACGGTTTCGAAACCTGTCCTATAAAGATCTTTTCCTGCGTGTCCGTCCAGCGGAAGTCACGTCCAAGAACTTCCGCAAGCAGCAACTCAGCGACTTTTACTATTCCTGGGGAGCGGATGCCGCGGATTTTAACCACGACGGTGTCCTGGATGTTGTCTCCGGACCCTATATCTACTATGGCCCCACCTACACCAAATCGAGCGAGATTTATCTGGCTCAGACTTCCAATCCTTCCACCGAATATACGACCGACGACTGGATGGAGTTCGCAGCCGACTTCACCGGCGATGGCTGGCCGGATGTAATTACTTGCACTTTCACCGGCACAAGTCCGGGTATTTACCTGTACGTAAACCCAAAGGGGGAAGAGCGGCGTTGGGACAAATTTCAGGTGGTCTCAGGTTTTAAGACCGAGATCGCTATGGTGCGCGACATTGACGGGGACGGCATTCCTGAGGTCGTTTATGGTGCGGATGGGTATGTTCGCTACGCAAAGCCTGATCCTGCCAACCCTACCGGACCATGGGTCGTTCACAACATCTCGGAGAAATGGTATGGGGCTCCCCATGGAATTGGGGTCGGCGACATCAATGGGGACGGCCGTCTGGATGTCGTGAACCCATACGGTTGGTGGGAGCAGCCTCCGCGAGGCAGCAGTCAGGAAAGCTGGACCTATCATCCAGAGGTATTCGGCCGTTTTGGCCGCGACCTTATGGGCGGCAGCGAAATGGCTGTATACGACGTGAACGGCGACGGCCTGAACGATGTAGTGACCTTTCTGAACGCACATGGTTGGGGCTTGGCGTGGTTTGAGCAGAAGCGCGACGCCGGCGGAAAAATCTCATTTGTGAAACATATGATCATGGATGACTTTTCAACCAAAAATGCAGGGGGTGTTGTTTTCTCGGAAGGACACGGCACAACCTACGCAGACGTCGACGGCGACGGCATTCCCGATTTCATTATCGGCAAGCGCTATTGGTCGCACCGTGACGACTATCTGGATCCCGATCCCTACGGTCAGCCCGTCCTCTACTGGTACAAGACAGTTCGTAACCCCAAAGCCCCGGGCGGAGCCGAATTCGTGCCTGAGCTGATCAACAACCACTCGGGTGCAGGTTCCAACCTCAAAGCCGTCGACCTGAATAAGGATGGCGCGATCGATATCATTACCGCCACCCGGTTTGGAACCTTTATTTTTTGGGGGAAACCGGCCTCCAAGTAACCATTACCCGGCCCCTTTGACGCAACGGCATATAAAGGAGAACGCTTGCAGATGTTTACTAACTTTTTAGGTCGCGCAGCAGGGATCGTGCTCGTTCTGGGCGCCGGGGTTGCGCTTTCCGGCAACGCTTATGCAGCCGCGGACTATACGCTTACCCCCGTCGAATACGGCATGCAACTGAAGACCCCTGACGGAAAGGTCGTCTTTGAATACATGACGAAGAAACCGGATGGCATTGGACTCACTTCGCCCAGTGTCGCCTGCTTCCATCCGGTGAATACTCCTTCAGGTGAGCGGATTACCAACATTGCACCCAACGACCATCCGCATCATCGGGGTATTTGGGTTGGGTTTATGGACTCGGAGTTTCACGTCCCCAGTGACTTCTCCAAAGCTCCACCTACTCACCCAGTGAAGGGGTTTACGGTCGAACGAGGTGATTTCTGGTCGTGGGGAGTCTACGCGCCCCGTGAAGGACGGCTTATTCAGAACCGCGACATCAAGTTGGTAAACGCCGACGACAAGCACGCCAAGATCGAGATCCATAATGAATGGCTGATCGATAATCGTAAGATGATGGACGAGACCGACGAGGTGTCCGTCAGCCAACAAGACGGCGTCTATGTGATCGATCTCTACTATCGGTTTGCGCCACTGTATGACTACGTTCTCCGCCAGACGGCATTCGGTGGCTTCGCTGTGCAGGCACGCAAGGATGGCGACTCGTACTACGCCACAGCGGCAGGTAAGACTTACCTTCCCGACCCCCATTATTCTTATCCAGACACCGACCTGCCCTCCGAGCCGTGGTACGACTACACCATTCAGCTCAAGGACAGTGGCAAGGTGCTCGGCGTTGCGGTCATCGATCATCCCCTCAACCCTCCCACCCTCTGGCACAATGCGCGCTATCTCTGGATGCTTAATCCTTGCATCACAGCTCTGGGACCGATGACCATCCACCCCAACGCTCCCTTGGATCTCCGTTACAGGGTTGTGGTCCATGATGGTGCAACACCGACCGAGGTCCTCAATAAACTTTCAGCAGAATGGCGCGCTATGCATCAGGACGAGTTCGCCCACGAATAGACATCCTATGGACGATCGTCTGCGTGGGAAACACCTCCGGCGTTTCCCACTTTGCCACAATCCGGGCTGCTGCGGTAAGTTGAATGCGTAGTACGATGTTTACGGAATTTTGGGACAGGTCACTTCCACCATGGCCAAAAGGAAAGTTCGCCAGGTTCCGTTTGTGCAGAGTCTTGATCGTGGCCTGAGAATTGTGCATGCTGTAGCTCTTGCAGACCAGCCCGTTCCTTTAGGGGAACTCACCAAACTTTTGGGCATTGACCGAAGCAATGTGCTAAGGCTGGCAAATACGCTGCGTCGCCGAGGATTTCTAACCTGCCCCGCAGGCAAGAAAGACTACATCCTTGGATCGTCGATGTGGCGTTTATCTTACCGGTACAACTGGGGCAACATGCTCGCCCGGGTTGCCAGCCAGCCGCTGAAATTGCTTGCCGCCCAACTCAATGAGACCGCTCATCTTGCTATCCAGGAGGGGAAGTATGTTTTGTTTATTGATCAAGCGTCAGGCAACAACGTCGTCACAGTCGCTGGACGAGTTGGTGAGCTGGCGCCGCTCTACTGCACTGCCCATGGCAAGGCCTTGCTGGCGGATGCCGATGAGCCGGAACTACGAGCGTTGCTGGGGTCCAGTCAACTTCGCAGATACACCAGGAACACCCTGACGTCGATCCAGGAACTGAGCAAAGAATGCGCCCTGGTCAAGAAGAGGGGATTTGCCACGGATGAAGCGGAATTTGCGGACGAGCTTCGTTGCATTGCCGCTCCCATCCGAGTCGAAAACGATGTCATTGTAGGGTCCATTGGCATCTCTGCCCCGCGTTCAAGGTTCACGAAAGAGCGCTATCGGACCTCGTCCGAGCAGGTTTGCAAGATTGCGCGAGATATTGGAAATCTGCTCACCTCCGAAAACCATGTCCCCGACGCCGGGTGGAAAGCTCAACGGATCAGCGAGTCGGACCACGGGGGTCGATAAGCAACGGCGCGTGATTCTAGCCGGGTCACTGCTTTTTTACTTCAAGTATTCTCACAGGTGGCTTGCCGGAAAGTGGAAGCTCCCAGCCACGGCTGAGGTCGCTCCCCTCGACGCTGAAATGGGAATCATCCGTCCAGTCGGTCAACTGAAAATGCCCGGCGGGGAACCCAGGTATAGCTATCTTGGCCGACGCATCGTGGCTTTCATTGGCAAAAACAACAATCAGTCCTTCGCCGGTTCTGGCGAATCTGCCGTACCCGTCCCATTCCGTTATCCGAGGTTGTCTCCACGACCCGAGCGGGAAGAAGGACTGGTTGAGTGGGACATGTTGCCGAAGCGCTTGGAATCGGTGAATCCAGGCCCGGGAACTCGCCGCATCTTCCGCCGACAATTTACTCAGATCACCGAGGAACACGGGCGCTGAACCCATCGCGGTGGCGATTCGTTCCTGCCATGGGCTGATCTCTCCTTGCATGTTACCTATCAGCAGATCCTCGGTCGGAATCGCCATGCCGCGCTGATAAAGCAAAGTCCTCACCTGGAGCGGTCCGGCATCTTCAGGAGTATGGTCTTTTACATTACTCAACCAATCCAGGTCCGCAACACGCAGAAGCCCATAATCAATGAGATGCTTTTCTCCCCAAAGTTCGAACGTATAGTCGATCAGTAAGTCAGGGAACTCCTGGTGTAGGCTGTTCGCAAGCCAATTCAGGGATTCGTAGATGCGAACCGTAGATTCTGCGGCGGAAGCATGATCGTGGTTGGTCTCGTAGCAGCCAGGTTCTTCCCCATAGGTATTGAATACAGTTGTCAAATCGAGCTTGACGTAGTTCAAGCCATATTCCCGAACCGCCTGGCTGACCCTATCGAGAGCCAATTGCTTATAAGGCGAGGCCAAACACATGACTACGCCTTGTCCCTGGGATTCCTTTGGTTTACCGTCGCGGCCGCGGCATACCCACTCAGGATGTTCGCGATAGGCACTTGAAGTCTTACTCACGAGTGCAATCGGTAACCAAAGGCCGCGTTTGAATGCATCTGGGGACTGGGCAGCAAAGACTGGTTTTAAACCATTCGGAAATCTTTCAGGGCTTGTGACATTATCGCCGAGTGTCTTTTCCCATCCTTCGTCGATTGTAAGCAGATTCAAGCCCATATCCGCCGCCCGTTGTATCACCCCTTTCAACATTGTGTCGGTAACTTTGCCGTTCCAAGGCTCCCAGTCGTTATATATCCAATAGGGTTGTTGTTCGTTCTTATTGTGGGCGATCACTTCTTCCACATATTCAGGCAATAGCCAATGAGGATCATTTGCTGTCTGCCGGCGATAAAAAAGGACGGATGACGCTGCCGTCTCGAACCGCTCGTGCGGGTCAAGCCGGCGTTCAAAAGGGAAAAGATCTGTGTCATACATCGCCCGAATGCCGGGCTCCCATCCACCGACCTCGGTTCGGCGGAGATATCCGGGCGCCTCGTTCAGGACAGCCAGGCCTTCGCCTGTTCGGGCGTTTTCCACCAGGACAGCCACGTCATTAACACGTCCGGTAAAGAAGGTTTCGCGCGGCTCTTCTCCGTAGTTACCAAAGGCAATTAGATCGTGGGCCGGACCGGGCTGGATGCTCTCGCATTGGAAGGTCAGATTGCGGAGCGTAATAGGTTTGTTACCGATGTTCTCCAGGGTGAGCCACTGACGAACTCCTGCAAATGCTTTTGGAATCTCATAGTGCACGACAATCCTGATCGGTGCTTTTTGCGCAAGGAGTGGAAGATCCAAGCGGATGCTCGAGCCGTGGTGCTGAACTTCCGCTCCTCCATCGAGGCGGATGTCCTGGGCCGAACCAGTGATAACGATATCGTCGGCTTTGAACTCGAACTCTCGGCACAGGCTGCGTTCTCGGGTCGCATTCACAAATTCGGTGCCCGTTTTCACCGAGCGCCAACTCGACGTTGTGAGGCCGCTTTGTTCATCAAACGCGATTACCCGGGCCACTTCTCCATTGTCCAGAGTCCACTGATGTGCTTGGGCGATAGCACACATCGGAGACGACGTGAGCAACAGAAGAAGCACTAAAGGGCCTCTACTTAGTTTCGTGCTGATCCCGGTTCCGTGCATCCGTGTAGTCTCCTTAGGTCCTGAATCCGAAGGCGTTTGTGATGGCAGTTTACTCAAGAGGCATCTTCGCGGCTCAAGGCCCAGCGCGAGGTCACGAAAAGTCAATCTGAAGCCACTCTACGACCGATCCATCTTTTAGCTGCTCCCTCAGAGGAACGTGAAGCAGACCGTCGCGAATAGGCAGCGATTCCGTGCGCGGACTTTTACCCAGACAGTGCGTGGTAATGGTCGCGTTGGCTTCGGCGCCGTCGTGAAGCACGATGGCTTCACCGTCGCCGTAGGGAACAATTCCAAGTTGCCGCGAACTGCGAATTCCTAACTCGCTCTTGGAGCTGAGGACAAATGAAGCATCACTTTTAACCAGATCCTGATAGTGACCGGGACCTCTTTTTCCGTCTAAACCAAAAGCCCTTAGGGCGACTAACGTCGGTTCGCCACCCTCTAGACGGACCCACGAAGAAGAGTGCGCGCCGCTTGTGCTCCCCAAAAGAACCGGGTCTAGAGCTTCAACTTTGAACACGTTTGTAGACCGCGTGACTTGTGAAAGGCCGTTATACTTGGCCACGCGAAGGGGCGTGGGCCCGCTACCTTGCTCATCGCCTGAAAAGCTGTTGAGTGAGGCAATACTTCCGATCGCCGCCGCGTCAAACCAGATATCGCGCACACTCAACCAATCATATCCACTTGAACTAAAGGTCGGCATACCGATTTCACCCAACAATCCGCTGAAAAAGAACCGGCGGTTTGCCTCGATTTGATAATCCTCCCCGCACAAAAAGAGGTCGTCTGGGCTATGGAGGTCAAAGTGATTGATGAAGAGCGGCGAAAGCGAATAATACATTACCACCACATCTGGATTGATTTCATGGATCGCGTCGACAATCAATGCTACCCCCTTCATCAATAGCCGCTCGCCCGCCCATTCCATGTTCTTCGGTGCGCCGTCTGACAGAGATGGCAGCTCGTATCCGAAATCGAACTTAACCAGATCGGGCTTGTAACGACTCACAAACTTCTTCACGCGTTCGCGCAGAACATGCTCAACTTCCGGTTGTGTGAAGTCGTAGAGGTAATAATCTCTGTCCTGTTCTCGTTTCGTAATAGGTTTGCCAGCCATGTCACGTAGCATGTGATCTACTTTCAGACCAACCGCAGCCGGATCGTCGCAGCGGATGAAGGCGGCCCACATGCCCAATCTGTACCCGTCCGCGCGGAGCCGTTCCAGAAACTGATCGAAGTGGGGAAAGCGATCCTCTGCGTGTTGAAGTAGGCCGTAGCTGCCCTCCCACTTCTGATCGATGATGAAAGTTCCAGGTCTCATGTCGGAGGCTCTGAGACCTTCGTACGTCGAGACCAATAACGCTTCATCGAACTTCGACTGGGTTTTATCAGCGGCCGTTTCTTCCCCCCAGGTATCGAATGCGGGTGCTGTCACCACAGCATTTTTTCGGGGCGAGTTACTTTTTATTTTTATTCTGCCGGCCCGAACGAGGCCAAGATAGTACTGACGGATGGACTCTCGATAGTCACGCCCAAGCGCCCAATAGAAAGGCGACCCCAATGGCAACGAGCCAGGCCCGCGAGTTTGACCCCACAGGTCGCTTCTTATATTTAGGACGGGCGAACAATTGCCTTCTTGAATGTGAAGCAGCAGATCCGCGGCAGGTAGCTCAGCGAGGCCGCAACAAAAGGAGTCGGAAAGGAGTTCTGTCAGCGAGTCCTTAGTGTTGGATCCAGGAAGATTAGAAGCTCCGCAGAAGAAATGTACCGGAAGGCCCCACTGCTGCAAATCCCCCTGCACATCCCCATGGCCTAGCCAACTTGTAAGGTTCAAGTGACTCAATGCGGGAAGTATGGGGCTTATGGCCGTGGATTCACTAATTCCCGGTTGGACTAAGAAGCTCTGCTGCAGGGCGGGTATGGGTGCCTGGTCGCCTGCTTTCGCGAAGTAATGAAGCGAAATGACGTCCTCCTTTACTCGCGTGGAATAGATGAAGGGTTCCAGCCAAAGATTGGAGGCCTCAAAACGCCAAACAGACGCGAGCGTTGCATGTCCGTTTACCCCGGCATATGTGATACTGAGGCTGCTCCCGTTCAATGATTTTGTGGAAAATCGTCCGCTCGTCGAGCGGAATGCGGTAACTCCGCTGTCACTGACGACAACCGCGGGCTGCAGTGGCCCTGTGGTAATCAGACGTCCCCGTCCGTCAAACAGCCTGAAGACGTCACTGTCTTTCGACCATTCCCAGCTATAATTAGTGGCCTTTACACGAACGCTCCCGTCATCTTGTGAAATTGCGACAGCAGCTTCTGATAATCCCTTTGGCCTCTCATTAGTGAACAACAATGACGCCGCAGAAAGCTTTATAAACTCCCTTCGATCAAGCAGCATTAATGTTCCCTTCGCTTTTGTGTCGCCAGTCTATAGCCGGTGCTGACCTCGGATATCGGGAATTTCACTCTGAGGCCACAATGACCACCAGCCTGATCTGTGCGCAGGTGAATGGACCTCCGGCGGTATCATTTGTACGACTATTCGTTTACGTCACTCACTTAGAAGGTTAAATGGACTCCGACCTGAAGATTGCGTGGAGCAGTCACGCTGCCCGTCCACGCACCGAATGTGGGGCTCGAAATATCGTTAACAAAACTACCCGGCTCTGAGAAATTGTGCCAGTTGTATACATTGAAAAAGTCCCCCCGCAATTGCGCTGTGAGCCGGTCGGAAATATTTATGGTCTTTGCCAGGGAGAAGTCTTCGTCACGATATCCGAATCCTCTTAGATTTGAAACTCGAGGTCCATCCCCAAAATTGAAGTTGAACGTGCTCGCAGGTTGAAATGCGTTTAAATTGAACAGTGGACCCTTAACTGGGTTGTACCCGCTTTTGCTGTTTGCATAGGGATTGGCCCCAGGGAGCATCGATGGGATGCACCCGGCAGCGAATTGCGACGGAACGTTGCAGAATGAAGTTGAGGTAAAGTTGAAGGGCAACCCATTCTGCAGCGTGAGAATCGTGCTTATCTGCCAGCCGCCAATAAGAACGTTCGTTATGCCCCCCTGGTTCACAAAACGCATGCCCTTCCCGAACGGAAGATTATAGGTTACCGAGGCATTGAAAATTTGCGGGATGCTAAAGGCGGAATTTGAGTAATTGCGATCGAGCTGGTACGGCGAAATTGGACTAACCTGCTGACTCGTCTGCGCCGTGTCGCTCGTGCTGAGCCACTTCGACCAGGTATAGTTGACATCGAACCAGAGGCCGTTCGATAAACGTTTCTCCGCCGAAGCCTGGAGGGAATTGTAGTTGGACCAACCGAGGTTTTCATTTTGGCCGCCAATGTTTCCGCAATACTGAGGGTAGAGCTGTAGAGCCTGGGCCACAGTTGGAGGGCACCCTGTCATTTGAGCGGCCCAGCCCGGATAAGGGGCAGCAACTCCATCGAGCGAAACCTGGCCAGGCGCGAACTGGTCAAATAGCGATCCACCCATGGATAATAAGGCCGGGGACAAAGAGTTTATAGGAGCCATCGCCGATAGTAGCCGGCTTCCATGATTGGCCACATAGGCGACCGTAACATGGAAATTATCAGTAAACTGGTGCTCCACGCTCAGATTCCATTGTTGAGAATGCGGCTCCTCGTTCGCATTGAAGGGCCGGTAATTCGGGGCGCCTTGGCCGTTCAAATACGATCGGTCGATAACAGGCGGCTTTTGGAAATTCTGCGGCAAACCGTTTTGTAATAGAAACGCTGGTTGAAGTCCGCCAAGCGTGCTATCGAAAGCAACCGTCTTATTGAAGCCATCCGTCGCAATTCCGCCGTTCCATCCTGGGTAAAAGTTCTGCATGTAAAAAATGCCGTAACCCGCACGGATAACACTCTTTTGCGTGATTGCGTAAGCGATGCCTACGCGTGGACCAAAGGCGCCCCGATACAAGTTTTCCGGGTAACGGGCGCCAAAGCTTGCGCTACCCCATTTGTTGCCGGCAAACACGAGCGCACCGAGCCTGTTGCCAGCCCCAGGATTCTCTGCGTTCGGATCAAAAAAGGAAGTTTGATCATGGGCTTCTTTGGAGGGCTGAAATAAATCCCATCGCATTCCATAATCGACGCTAAGCTTTCGCGTCGCCCTCCACGTATCGCCCGCAAACAATCCGACCGATATGGCCGTTGGATCGAAAACTGGCAGTGAAAAGAATTCGGTGCTGGAAGAGGCTACACCTCCGATCATGAAACTGGCCATGGAGTTACCACTTTGAATTCCAAGAAGTCCTGTATTTAGATCGCTGAAATTAAAGGTCCCTGATCCATTCGGCGTCTGATTCGTAGGATACCCAAACTTCCTGAATTCGCCTCCGAAGCTGAACGTATGGCTGCCATGTACCCAACTGAGCATGTCGTTGACAATCCACGTAGGCCGAGTCGTGCGAAAGTCGGCATTTCCGCCATACGGAGAATATTCGCCAGTCTGGAACGTGATTGCCGGTTCGTGCGTGTGATTGTAAACACCCGCTATTTGAGGAACCTGGGTCACACAGCAGTCCGAGGAGTTGTACGCCGCGGTCAACAAATTCAGATATCCGCCAGACAGATGGTTCAGTAATCTAGGAGTGAAGGTGTGGTCGTAATTGACGCGCGCAACGTTGCTGTAATTTGGAATGCGCGTATTGTTTGTGTCAATGACTGCTGGGAAAGCATGTTGGGTGAAGGGGAGTGTGCCACGGTAATGATACGTGATCGTAATGTGGTCCTTGTCTCCAAGATTCTGATCACCCCTCACGTCCCACTGGTTCGTATTGGCGTTCAAAGCACTTGCCAGGCCATTCGGCGCCTCCCAGTTCGCGGTAAGACCCGGACGGTTCGGCTCGGGGACGTATTTGAGCCAGTCCTGAGCTAGGGAACCCACCATGGCCGATTGGGGTATCATGTTGCCGGGAAACTGTTGTCGCAAATACTGCTCGTTTGATGCGCTCTCAGGCAGGCTGGGATTGTAACTTGGGTTGGCCATCGTCGTGCTCGGATCGTAAATCGGATAAGGCCACTGGCTAAAATCACCAGTCCTCATTTGAGCCGTCGGAACAGTGAGGAGGGGTTTAGTCGTTGCCCCTACTGAGCGATAGATCTCAAAGTTGATAAAAAAGTAACTTTTCCTGCGGGTTGACCGGAAGCCCGGCAGGAACTTTAGAGGGCCGCCCACGTAGGCGCCACCATCGTTCTCAATGTCCTCGGGACGTGAAGATACACCAAATGGCCGTGCATTGAAGTCAGTGTTTCGGTTAAATTCGTAGGCGCCCCCATGATAATTGTCTGTTCCGGCCTTGGTGCTTGCCACGATAACGGCGCCCGTTGTAGCTCCGTACTGTGGGTCATAGTTCGAAGTGAGCACACTGATTTCGCCCACCGCCTCAGGCGAGATCGGGAAGTCGCTGCCAAGGGCCACCATTCCGGTTTGACTCAAGAGGCCTTCCATCATGCTCACGCCATCAAGCACTGCCTCCTCAGACATATTCTGGTTTCCGTTGAAAGTCGTTATCGTGTTTGTAACGTTTGTCAGAGGTGTGCCTTCTGTGCTGACTCCAGGCAGGATCTTCACGAAATTCGCTGCCGAGCGCTGCCCACCCTCTACGATGATAGGAAGCTGCTCCAGTTGTAGATTCGGGATTCCTTCCTTAACGACCGCGTTTTCGAAATTGAGCGGTGACGCATCCGCAGACACGTTAACTGTCTCGGTTGTGGAACCGAGTTTGAGTTGAATCGGAATTTGTACGGTCTGATTGAGTTGAACGGTGATCCCAATTTGAACGTAGCTTGTAAATCCCTTCGCTGTACACCTTATCTGATAGTCTCCAACCGCGAGATCTGGGAAAGAATAGAAGCCATTCGAACCGACTGTCGTCTTCACCTCAGTTCCGGAGATTACGCGGGTAAGCGTTACCTCGGCACTAGGAATGACAGCATTGCTGGGGTCAGTTACGATCCCACTTATGGTTCCGTTTGCGCTTTGTGCTCTAAGCGCGCAGGGTGGAAAAATCAACGATACGAATAGTAAAAGAAGAAAGATCCATACTCGTTGTGCTCTACGCATCATCCTACCCTCCACCTTAAGTCTCCTCGTATTGCAAATCCCGTAAATGCAGTTGATGGTCTGCTCGTTCTTCTATTTTGAATGCAGCTCTGCAGACGCTTGCGTGGGGATAGAAGAGGGCTCCAGGGCTGCCGGTATGCCTCACGTCGATACTCCCACTCGTTCTTTGAACCTGGGCGTTTGAACTGGGGTCTGCTTAGGACGATGGCCAATTTATTCCTCTGCATATTGCAAAGTCAAGAATATTTTTGCAATCGTTTGCAGCGGTTAATTCCCGTGTTCTGCGCCCCCTGGCGAGGGTATCGCTGGGCTATTTAATCCATTGATTACTGGGTAAGAGAGCTTTAATGAGTGTCGAAACGCGGGGTCTTCAGAGCAGCGGAGTAGACGATGGCCCACCACCCTTGCAAGCGTTCCCTCCCCCCGGGGCTGGTATGGCGGCGCTTTTACCAGGAAAAGGGAGCATATCAATCGTGGGCGTCTTTTCCGGCATCTCTCACCAAAAAGCGTTGGGAGATATGGGGCACCCACTGTTTTTAGACCTAGGCCGCCTCAACTCTGCCGCTTCGCCTTGCCCCTCACCGATGTGCTTCACGTACCATTCGCATAATTCCGAGGCGAAGTGCCGACGCACATCTTGAAGGACCGGGAAAAGTAATACTCGTTTTCAAAGCCAAGTTGTTTGCCTATCTCTTTTACTTTCAAGGAAGAAGATTCCAAGAGAAAGCAGGCCTTCTTCATTTTGAGGCGCATGAAATACTTCATGGGCGGAGTACCCACGATGGACTTGAATCTCCGCGAGAAATGGAAAGGAGAGAGTCCCACATAAGCGGACAAATCTTCAAGCTTCAGCATCCTGTCGACGGAGTGGTTCATATATGCCATGGCCGCATGAATCTGCTGCTCCCACTGCGGACGGGCAGCGGAAGGTCGCGGCACCCATGCCAACATGGCAAGAATGTGCTGGGCGCACGCATGAATGGCCTCGAAACGGGCTTGATCGTTGCTCGGACCGAACAAACCATAGAGAGAGTTGAACAGATCAGTGATCTCGATATGGATCCCCAGTTTGATTACCGGTTTACCCGGAGACAATCCGATCAGCTTACGGTACAGTGCCATTCTGGATCCTGAAACGTGCATCCAATGGATCGTCCAGGGGTCCTCTTCGTCGGCTTCATATCTGTGATGCGTCCGTGGAAAGCAATACAAAAGATCACCTGCGGTGATGTGCCAGGTAGCGGATTTCTGGACAAAGCGGCCTTTGCCCGCGATACAGTAGATAAAAATTCCCTCGGAAAGACTCTCCCGTTCTCCGGCATGCCCATGAGCCTTCTCATAATAACCAGTTTGAAAAACCCGCAGATCGTTGAATAACCCCGAACCTATCCATCTCTTCCTGTCTTCGAGAGACATGAAGCGGAAGATTGCATCATCAAAAGTCTTCGCGTCCTCTTTGGCTGTCTTAGCCAGCGGGTCAAAAGGAGGGTTTCCCCTGACATTCATGTCGTGTCTCTCAATCTGATAGAAGCATCGTCCTACTCTTGAAAATTAGCAAGATCGTGCATCCTCCAACAATTTTATGTATTGTCACCTGCATATTTTGCTGCGATCCTTCCGAGGCATCGAATCGTTCGTCGGCAAACGGCGCGGAGGTTCGCGAGACGGTCGTTTCTGGCAACTCTTGGGGGTTTGATGATGGCGTCTCGTACTGAAGGAGCATCTATTGACTAGAGCAGCAATTACGGACGAAGAACTTCTTGCATACCGCACCAACGGTTACGTACTGGTGAGGAGCATGCTCGATGAGGAAGAGACCAGCCTTCTCGGCCACGCGGCGCGGCAAGACCGCATTCTTGACCAACATTCGTTCGCTAGAAGAGATGGGGAGGGGGGAACTGTTCGCCTCTCGCTCTGGAACCATCCCACCGACACGATCTATGGCATGGTCGCACGAAGCGAAGCCATCGTTAACTCGGCGGAAAAGCTACTGGATGGCGAAGTCTACCACTATCACTCAAAGATGATTATGAAGGACGCAAAAGTCGGCGGCGCCTGGACTTGGCATCAGGACTACGGGTACTGGTACCAGAATGGTGTCCTGTTTCCACTGCTTACCAGTGTGTCCATCGCAATCGACCGCGCCACCAGGCAGAACGGGTGTTTGCAGGTTATCCGGGGCTCTCACCAATTAGGCCGCATTGAGCACGTACTCACTGGCGATCAGGCTGGAGCCGATCGGGAGCGCGTCGACGAGATCCTAAAGCGGCTCGACTTGGTCTACGTCGAAATGGAGCCTGGAGACGCCCTCTTCTTTGACCCAAACCTTCTCCACCGTTCCGATCAAAACCGCTCGGCGGACCCCCGTTGGTCAATGATCTGCTGCTATAACGCAGCCCGCAATGATCCCTATAAGGAATCGCACCAGCCCCGCTATACACCCCTGGTCAAAGTTCCCAACGAGGAGATCAGGAAGGCAGGCATGAAACGGTTCGCGGATTCCACTGCAGATGCAGAGTGGCTAGATCCAGGAAAGGATTTGAGTGCAACTGTCCTCAAAAGGAATCCATCGAGCAAATAGCTCTTTTCGCTCGGACAAATAGTCGGGCCATACCGTTCTGCGAGTTGGGCGAAAAGAGAGAAAATGAAAAAATTGGATCGTCGCACGTTTGTTGGGCTATCGGCCGCTGCCTTTGCGGGCGCCTACTCAAAGCAGATCCCAGGCCAAACCATACCCCTGCACATTGCCGCGGATGATCAAAGCGTGCACGTTTCCTGCGCGCGTTACTCGTGGTCTTATTCCCGCGATAACGATACCTTTCGTTTGACGGACGCCAAGAGGCGGCTGATCGTGACAGGGTCCCTTCAGCCGGCGGTTGTGGTTGCTTCTTCTGCGGATCCGTCGCGCCACCAATGCGTCCCTGGCCGTGCGTTACCCCCGCAGGCTACTGCTGGCCGAGTCAGGTTTGACTACGAAACCGTCAACGGGAACGGCCATCTTTCCCTAACCGTCCGTTTTGAGGACGAAGGATTCTGGATAGAACCGGTTCTCTATGAAAGCGCAGCCGCTGAAGATGTGGTGAGCTTACATTACTTCACACGCGTTCAGGGAGAGGTTCGGACTCCATCGCTGGACGCATCGGTTCTTGTTGTACCTGGCATCAGTGAGGGTCCTTCCGTCAGTCCTATTCAAGGCAATCAAGTCCACTTGGACCAAACCGTATGGCTCGGACATGGAAGCTCCATACCCGATTCCCTAATTCAGCAATGGGCTCTTCCAGTGGACTATTTCTGCGGATTTGGTCTACAACCGTTAGACGCCGGCCAACACAATGCATACAGCGATGGCAGATCCGATGCGTTTGTTTGTGGCTTGGCCGATCTCCCGAACGGGGACCTGTTCCTGGATCTCCATGAAGGTCGCAGCAGCATGTGGATCGATTACCGAAGCGACCTTTGGAAACATCTGCGCACCCCGGGGAAGCTAACCCTCGGCTCTACCTTGTGCTGGGCTTTAGGTGGGGATTACTACGAGGCCATAGGCCAGTATTACGGGCGGCTTCTCAACGCAGGGGTCATCGAGCGAAAGACGAACTCGGCCAGGAAGAACGCTGCCGCACTTGCTCCGCAGTTCTGCACCTGGGGATCCGAGGTGGATCGAGACGGAGGCGGGAGCAAGCTCGATGAAGCTTTTCTGAATGAGATTTACAAAGAACTAAAAGCCTCAGGTATGCAAGCCAAGATGTTCTCAATCGACGATAAGTGGGAGGGGCACTACGGCACGCTTGAGCACTCGGTCGAGAGACTTCCCCACTTTGAGCAGTTTCTCGATCAAGTGAGAGCGGATGGCTATCGTATTGGGCTGTGGACTGCTTTCATGCGCTGCGAAGACCCATCCGCCCTCGGTCTTAGCCTGGAGAACATGCTGAAGCAACCGGATGGACAGCCCTTCAAGCTTGGAGGAGAAGCTTCCTACTATATTCTTGATTTTACGCAACCTGAAGTCAGCAAGGTACTCACCGGCCGGGTGCGAAGCTTCATCCGCAGATACAAGCCGGATCTGGTAAAGTTCGACTTCGGATATGAGCTGCCTGCTATCCGCAGCGCCGCTCCAGCTGATAAAAGCTGGGCTGGAGAAAGGCTCCTGGCGAAGGGCCTGGAAGTGGTTGTACAGGCTATGCGTGCGGAAAATCCGGATATCGTGGTCATGTACTACCAGTTATCACCTTTGCACCTGAAGTATTTTGACCTGCATGCTCTCGATGATCTATTTCTCGCCGCTGGCGAGTACGATCTCGAAGCCAACCGGCGGATTTATTTCAGCAGCCTTATGGGACCGCTGGGCATCCCCACCTATGGCTCTTCGGGCTACGACTGGTCGAGTGCCCCGAGTATTTGGTTTGATTCAGCGGCGGTTGGAACCCTGGGCACGCTTAACGACCTGCGTGCAGACGAACTCGGCGAAGGTGAAACACCTGAACGGATGGCCAAATTCAACGGCTTGGCGCATATTCTACGATCAGGCAATATCTTCTCGATCATTCCCTTTGCGCCGATGGGGCAGCCGTACTCACCCACGCGCGGAGCTCACAGCAGTTCATGGGCGAGGATGGAGAATGGTGAACTGGTGCTTATCGCTCTACGGCCTGGGCGGCCGCAGCAGGATGATTCGGCGATCAAGCAACCGCCCGATCCACGGGTGGCGGGTATCGTTGAATCCACCACACCCGTCGTCGTAGCCTCACAGACCAATGACAGCATTACGAAAAGCGAGCGCATCGTGGTTGTACCTTATGGAGACGGGCAGGCGTCCATTCGCAGGCAGCGTGGCCACAATGCCGAAATCACTACGCATCACTTTGGGGGAAGCACTACGCACACGGCACAGCAGATTAAAAATGGCTCCCTGGCGCTAGCACTCCGCGAACGGAGTGAGACTGGCCTTTTGGTGGAGTGGATCGAGATATCGATCTCTTCTTAGCGTGTTTCATATAGTTCTGTGAACCAGAACCGCAAGATCTGCACGCTGTCCAATGCGCGTCGCGTTCTAAAGACCCGGAACATATTGCCGTTAGCCATGCCCACCCGGTCTGCTGGTTACTTGCGGGGCTTACCCGCCATGGCGCCCCAACTGCGAACCCAGTAAATTTGCAAATCCTTGAAAATGGGCATTATGCTGGGGGAGGGGACCAGGCGCTTGAGATTGGAAGACGTTGCAAAGTTGGCTAATGTATCCGTCTCGACAGTGTCTCGGGTAGTAAACGGTGTTGACACCGTGAATGCCTCCACCCGAAAGCGAGTGCTGAAGGTCCTGGAGAAATCAAACTACCACCCGAATTTGCAAGCGCGTTCCCTCGTAGTTGGCCGTTCCAGTACCATCGGCATCATCGTTTCTAACCTGCTTAATCCTTTCTTTGTCGATGTGTTTCATGCTATCGAAGGGGACGCTCGGGCCAATGGCTTTGAGGTTCTCGTTGGAAATACTAATTACGACGCGGATCAATTGTCTGCCAACATCCGCATGATGATCGGCCGAAGAGTGGCGGGTATTGCCCTGGTTATCTCTGAAGCTTTACCTCCTGCCTTGAGTGAGTTAATAGGCGTCGGCATTCCTATCGCGATCTATGACGTAGGAACACAGGGTAAGGGCATTGCCAATATACGATTCGAAAACCGCAAAGGTATGACGCAGATTGTCGAATATCTCTACTCCATGGGGCATCGCCGGATGGCCTATATCGGTCTTTCTTCCGCGCTGCTACCCACAGACGTGCGCAGGTCCGCTTTCCTGGAGATTGCTGCTCGCAATTCGGTGGAAACCAGAGATTTCAAGATTTCTTTTCAGGAAGGCCTCGAAGGAGCGCGCGCCGCTGTCCGCGACATTGTAAAGTCCGGATTCGATCCAACAGCGATCATTTGCGTGAACGACATGATCGCCATCGGGGCTCTCCGTGAGCTGCGAGACCACGGCATCGACGTTCCAGGGCATGTATCCGTCACTGGCTTCGATAACATCGAGTTTTCGGAATATACCTCGCCATCCCTGACTACTATCCAAATCCCTAGGGACAAGGTAGGTCACAGAATGTTCGAGGCGATTCTTGCCGGCGCGAAGAACCGGACCAATGCTGGGGAAGAGTACATGTTCAGCCCCGAACTCGTAGTGCGCGAGTCTACCGGCGTGGCTCGGGCTTCGAGCGATTCCCGTCGCACTCGGTCCAAGGCCTTGCCTGCCGTGATCAGACCATAAGATCGCCGCGCTCTCCTCCATTTTGCTCTCACACAGTCCTTGCAGGCCTGCTCTAGAATGACCAATGAAAACGTTTGCAGTGGAACTGCAAATTGAAACGGAACGACGCTGCTTGGTGCGCTCCGTCCAACGTGGACTCGACACAAGCAAGCGCTAACGACAGCAGGGGGTGCCAGGGAAAAGAGGATTAGACATTGGCCGCTGAGAAAACGTTTGCAAAATGACCAGAAATCGAGAATACTATCACTGGTGTTCGCGGGGTCTCCGCGCGCCTATTATCTGCACAGGAGAGGGTATGCCAAAGGGCGTCATCAGCGATCAGGATGTATCTGCGTACCACCAAGATGGATACGTGCTGGTTCCCGGAATGTTCGATGAAGTGGAAAGCGGGCTCCTCGCGGCAGCAGCCCGCCACGATCGAGAGTTGGATCAGCATTCTTACGGGAAGAACGACGGGGAAGGGGGAACCGTTCGGTTATCCCTATGGAATCACCCCACCGATACGATTTACGGCATGGCAGCCCGAAGCAAGTCAATCGTCGCATCCGCCGAAAAGCTGCTTGATGGCGAGGTGTATCACTATCACTCAAAGATGATCATGAAAGACGCCAGAATTGGCGGGGCTTGGACTTGGCATCAGGACTATGGCTACTGGTACCAGAATGGCGTTCTCTTTCCTCTGCTCACCAGTGCGTATATCGCCCTGGATCGCGCGACAAAAGAAAACGGATGCTTGCAGGTGATCAGAGGTTCACACCACGCTGGGCGCATCGACCACGTACTTACCGGCGAACAGGCAGGCGCAGATAACGAGCGCGTAAATGAGCTGATGAAAAGGCTTGACCGGGTTTACATCGAAATGGAAGTGGGCGATACCTTGTTCTTCCACCCCAATCTACTGCACCGTTCCGATCAGAACCGATCCGACCATCCTCGTTGGTCAATGATCTGTTGCTACAATGCCGCCCGCAACAATCCCTACAAGGAGTCTCACCACCCGCGTTACACCCCGTTGACAATTGTTCCAGACGAGGAAGTACGCAAAGCGGGAATAAAGCGCTTCGGAGATTCGGTGGAAGACGCAGTCTGGCTCGATAGTGCGGAAGATCGCAGCGCGGGAAGTCTAAGAGCAGAGGGAAATCTCTAGGACACTTCTCAGCGATGGAGCAGCAAGGAGGGCCAGATGGTTTCAATCTTCACCAAACGCCTACCGATTGTTCCGCTCCTTATCGCCGGCCAAAGTATCTGCGGTGCTGCACCTACCGAAGCGCGTCGATTGGCAACGCTGGTCGCGTTGCTGGAAGCCTCCGCTCAAGACGATGCCATCGAGCTTCTCGATCTGCTGCTGTCCACGTGTTCGTCAAGACCCAAAAGAAGACAAAACGGCACGCCTGCGCAGCCTCAAGGACCTTGATGAGCTCGCCATCACGCTCGTTGATGCGTGCAAGCCCATAGTGTATTCTTCGCCTACCAAAAGGAGGCTACATTTTAATAACATGTCGGCTTTCTGTCATTTAATACACCGCATATAGATGGGGGCATGAGACGCTGCCGGAAGTCATGAAAAAGCTTCACATTCTCGGCATCCTTGTGCTTCTGGCATTTTGCCTGGGCGGTACGCTTTCCGCCCGCGCGGCTGGCCAGCAGCCGGCTGACCACGAAGAAGAGCGGCTGAGCCAGATCCAGCATCTGATCCTGTCGGGTCGGCTTGATGAAGCCCGTGGTCAAGTGGAAGAGACCCTCAAAAACCATTCCGGTGATGTGAGGCTCTACAACTTTCTCGGTGTCATCTATGCGCAGGAGAAAAACTTTGCGGAAGCGGAAACGAACTTTCGTCGAGCCATCCAAATTGCCCCACGCTTCTCCGACGCCTATCTAAACCTCGGGCGCCTGTACCAGGAGAACGCCGCCGTCGACCCTCGCGCAGAGGAGAAAGCATTACGACTCTACGGGGAACTCGTCAAATTCGACCCGGATAACGTGGAGGGAAACTTTCAGGCGGCGTTCCTGTCGAACCGGCTTGGCGCTTTTGTCGAGTCGCAACGGTATCTCGATCGGTTGCCGGCGCAAGCCCAGAAGCAGATCCAGGCTTTGGCTCTCCGTTGTGCGAATTACGTCGCGCTTGGCCAACTCCCGCAAGCTCACCTCACCGCGCAACAGCTATTAGCACATGACAATCTAACAAAAGCGGACATCTCTCCCGTCCTGGCGGCGTTGGCGGGGCACCCCGCAGACGACTTCGAGATGAAATTTCTGGAGGACATCGCTGCGCGCGGTCTGGCCTCCCCTGAAGCACTAAAGGAACTTGCCCGCCTCTTCGAAGCCCGGGGTCGATACAAGGATGCGCGAGCAATGCTGGAACAGGCCGTACAGATCGATCCTCCCTCCGCTCAGATACTTTTCTGGATGGCGCGGGTTTCTTACCGGTCAGGAGATCTTGAAGGAGCGCTCGGCTACCTGGCTCATGCCCGGGACCTGGAACCAGACAATGCGGCCGTGCACTTCTTTTTCGGAATGGTATGTGTGGAGCTGAATCTGCCGGCGGACGCGAGGAAGTCGCTCCAACAGGCGGTGCGCCTGGACCCACGCAACGCCTACTACAACTACGCGCTGGGCGCCGTCCTGGTGCAGGCAAACAATCCGGATGAGGCGATTCGCTACTTTCAACAGTTCCGAGCGTTGCGGCCTGCAGACGCACGTGCCACACTTGCTGTCGCAATCGCCTATTTCTATAGCGATCGGTACGACGATGCCCGTCACGAGCTCCAATCGATCGCCGATCACCCCGAGACGCGGACGGCCGCACAACTTTTTCTCGGGCGCATGGCCATGCGGGATGGGAATCTCGCCGAGGCAATGGATCATCTGCAGCGGTCGATCCAGGCTGACCCGTCTGTGATCGAGCCGTATACAGATCTCGGCATGGTTTATATAGACAGAAAGGAGTACGCTCTGGCGGAGAAGACATTGGCCCATGCGATACAAATGTCTCCTGACGATTACCTGAGCAACCAGCGTTTGCTCATTCTATTCCAGCGAACCAAGGATCCCAGGGCAGACGCGCAGGCAATTCGAGTTGATCAGATGCGAAAGACCGGGGAGGAAAGAGCGCGCTTCCTGATGCGAACAGTGGAGGTTCGTCCCTATTGACCGCCAACATACGGAGCGCAGCAATGAAGGGATGTTCCCGGAGATGGTTTCTGCACATGCTGGCCAGTGGGGGCGGTGCACGATATCTTCTTCCATCATGCCGCCTCGCAGGGCTCTTCTCGCCCGCGGAGCTGCTCACACCTGCTAGCCCCTCCACGTCCTTATTCAACTCGGTTCCACCATCCACGAGCGGGATTACCTGGAAACATGTGAATGGCCGGTCTGCATCGTCCTACCTGCCCGAAACCACGGGGGCAGGTTGCGCATTTCTCGACTACGATAACGACGGCTGGATGGATATCTATCTCGTCAACAGTGGCCGCTGCGATTTTTATGATCCACAGCCTCCCTTGCGCAACGCTCTGTATCGCAATAACCGCAATGGTACCTTCACAGACGTGACTCAAAAAGCCGGTGTTTGTGGCGGCGGGTATGGAATGGGCGTCGCGGTGGGCGACTACGACGGCGACGGTTACCCGGACCTCTATGTAACACAATACGGACGAAGTATTCTCTACCACAACAATGGCAACGGCACCTTCACCGACGTCACGGAAAAGGCCGGAGTTGCCGCCCCCGGCTGGGCGTCGAGTGCGACCTGGTTCGACTACGACAACGACGGCAGGCTGGACCTGTTTGTTTGCAGGTTTGTCGACTTTGATAAGTCCAAAAACAAGTTTTGTGCCAATCCACAAACTGGAGAGCGTAATTATTGCAACCCCCGGGTCTATCAGCCTACATCGAGCTGGCTCTTCCATAACAACGGAGACGGGTCGTTTACTGATGTTAGCCGTGAGAGCGGCATTGGCAAGCTGCTCGGAAAGGCGTGGGGAGTCGTCGCGACGGATATCGACAACGACGGCTGGATGGATCTCTTTGTCGCCAATGACACGATGGCAAATTTTCTCCTCATGAACAGGCGCCGCACGTTCGAAGACATAGGCTCCTCGTCGGGAGTTGCTTACAGCAGTGAAGGCAAGGGACGTTCAGGGATGGGCGTCGATTCCGGCGACTACGACCAGGATGGCTGGGAGGATCTGTTCGTTACCAACATCGATAAGGAAATGTACTCGCTCTATCACAATAATCATGATGGAATCTTTGACGATACAGCCGGACCCATGGGAATTGGCCGCGCTACCCGTCTTATGAGCGGATGGGGAGTGAAGTTCTTCGACTATGACAACGATGGGAACCTCGACCTTTTCATCGCCAACGGGCATCCGGATGACACAATCGACCATGAATCCAGTTTGGTCACCTATGAAGAGCCTTTCCTTCTCTTCCATAACACTGGACGCGGGTTTGAAAACATCAGTGCGACTGCAGGTTCCGTATTTGAGCAAAAATTCGCCGCGCGCGGACTGGCCATCGGAGATTTCGACAATGACGGAGCGGTCGACGTATTGGTGGGCGTTAACAATGGTCCACCTCTTTTGTTGAAGAATACGGCCGCGCAAGGCAACCACTGGCTCGGCGTACGCCTTATAGGCAAGCAAGCCAACGCGGACGGGATCGGTGCCCGTATCACGTGGAAAGCCGGTCCGCTCAAGCGTTCGCGCCTAAAGACTGGTGGTGGAAGTTTTCTCGCGTCCCATGACCCTCGAGAGGTGTTAGGGATTGGTCATCAGCCAAAAATCGACTTATTGGAGATCCGATGGCCTCAGCCCAGCGGCCGAGTCGAAACGTTCACTCAGGTGCCCGTGGATCGCTACATCACCATCGTTGAAGGAGCCGGGATCAGGTGAGTCGTTGGCATGAATACATTGCCATCGGGAAACAGAGTGTCAATAAGCTGGGGTATTTCAGCCGCTGTTGCAAGTATTGATACCGAGCGAGGAGGGTTGCGGTATGCTCGGGTTCCGGCGTATCAGCTACTGACCTGAACAAGGACGGCGTAATCGATATCGTGACTGCGACGAAATTCGGCGCCTTCATCTTTTGGCGGAAAGCGCACTTCAAAGCAGCAATGAGCGCTTGCCGGTAACCAGGCAGGAGGGGGTATGGGTTCGAATTGCAAAGGATTTCTTCGCACGCGTTCACTCCGGTGCTGGGTCGCAAGCCTGACCTTCTGCCTAAGCGGCGTATGGATCACCCACGCCCAGACCCAACTGCCGGAAGGGCCCGGGAGAGCTGTGACCGAGCGCATGTGCACTTCCTGTCATGGAGTGGAGCAGTTCACCGGTATGCGCATGACCAAACAGCGCTGGGCCCAGACCGTGGACGACATGGTTGCGCGAGGCGCCCAGGGAAGTGACGCGGATATCAACCAGGTGGTCCAATACCTTACGGACAACTTCGGCGCCGGGAAAATAGCCGCTCTTCCGGAATCTGTCACGAAGGCAGCGGGACCCGCGCCGCCGCCGGCTTACAACGGTGACACCGCCATCCAGGACCGCGATCGCACCGGCGAGAAGCTCTCTGGTGTGACCTTCCAACGCCTGCTCGATGCAGCCGCGGAACCGCAGAATTGGCTGACCTCCGGGGGAACGTATCGCAGCAACCACTACAGTTCGCTGGCCCAGATCACGCCTGGCAATGCCAAAGATCTGGAACTGAAATGGGTGTGGCCGGCCTGGTGGCTGGGCCCCTACGAAAATACGCCGCTGGTAGTGGACGGAGTGCTTTACACCACCCAGGGAGACGATGTCGTGGCGCTGGATGCCAGAACCGGCCGCCTATTCTGGCTCCACCCCTACACCCCGGCAGCGGATGCCAAACCCTGCTGCGGACGCATCGCCAGGGGGCTGGCTATCCTGGGCGACACCTTGTTTCTCGGCACCGTCGACGCTCATCTGATTGCCCTGGATGCAAAGACCGGAAAAACTCTTTGGGACACCAAGATAGCCACCACTTCCTCCGGCTACTCGATCTCGGCGGCTCCTCTTGTCGTCAAAGATAAAGTGGTGATCGGCGTGGCGGGTGGCGAGTATGGTATCCGGGGTTTCATAGCTGCTTACGATGCGCACACGGGTAAGGAAGCATGGCGTTTCCATACCACCGCCGGCCCTGGGGATCCGGGCATTCAAAGTTGGAGCGGCGATTCGTGGAAGCGTGGCGGCGGCTCTGTATGGACGCATGGTTCGTTCGATCCCGAGACCAACCTGACCATATGGGGTGTAGGCAACGCCGGTCCGGACTACTACGGAGACGTTCGCTCCGGCGACAATCTCTATACCTGCTCCATGGTTGCCATCGATGTAGATACGGGCAAGTTGAAGTGGTATTACCAGGCGAATCCCCATGACCAGTTCGATTGGGACGCGGTTCAGATTCCCGTATTAGCGGATATCCATTGGGATGGTGAGCCGCGTAAGGTGGCGCTCTGGGCAGACAGAAATGGTTTCTTCTATGTGCTGGACCGCACCACCGGCAAATTTCTGCTGGGGAAGGCGTTTGTGAAGCAGACCTGGAATGCAGGTTTTGATGCCAACGGACGGCCGATCATGGCTGCAAACACAGATCCCAGCGTCGCGGGCACTCTTATTCTTCCCGACAACCAGGGCGGGACCAACTGGTTCAATCCCTCGTTTAGCCCGCACACTGGACTCTTCTACGTGAATGCCCGGGAGAATACTTCCGAAAAATTTTACAAAGGTCCACAACCGTACGTCGAAGGTGAAGTCTACAACGGCCTTGGTGGCGGAAGAACCAGAATCAGACGGGAGCCTCCGGTGGTTGGAACAGACGATGAAAAGTACACCGCGGTACGGGCGATCGAGCCACAAACCGGCGAGCGCAAGTGGGAGTTCAAGCTGAACTCGGGCAATAGCATCGATGCTCATAAGGGCGGACTCACCAGCAGAGGGGCCGCTGGAATTCTGACGACGGCGACGGATCTCCTGTTTACCGGTGGGCCGGAAGGTGATTTTGTGGTATTGGATGCACGGACCGGCTCGCTGCTATGGAAGGCGGCGCTGGGTGGGGAGCTGATCAATGGCCCTATTACCTATTCTGTCGATGGTAAACAATACGTCGCCGTGGCCGCGGGCACAAGTCTGTTCGTTTACGGATTGCGCTGACGCTTAGAGCGAGGAGCGATAAAATTATGAGAGCAAGCAGAATCGCATCTGCGCTGGGCGCCTCACTTCTGTTGGCAAGCGTGTGGACCTCGGCGCAGCAACGGCCTTCCCCCCAGACCAAAACGACTGCCAGCGAAGTTCAGGTTGAGGGCGATCCCGTCAAGGGTCAGGCGATTTTTCTGGGCAAAGGCGGATGCCTCTCCTGCCATCGAGTTGCAGACGAAGGTTCCCGGATAGGCCCGAATCTTAGCGGCATTGCCACCGAGCGGAGCGTTGAGGAGTTGCGTAGCGCATTGTTAGACCCCAAACCCGAGGTGGCGCCACGCGACCAACTCTACCGGGTAGTCACCAGCGATGGCCAGACGATCACGGGACGAATCCTCAACCAGGATGACTTCAGCTTGCAAATACTGGATTCTCATGAGCAGCTGCGTGGGTTCATGAAATCAAACTTGCGTGAAAGTGGTTTTACCGTCACTCCTCCCATGCCTTCGTATCGGGGTAAGGTGACCGCGGAGGAACAGACCAATCTGATTGCGTTTCTCTCTTCTCTGCGAGGACCTGCCGTACGTGAAGAGCTGCACTGAAGCGAGTCATGGTGTGGGTTGGTTCATCCGGACGTCGTTCTTGCTTGTCGTCCTGTCCTTCTACCCACGGATATGCGGACCCTGCGACCTGTGCGCAGTGTCATGGTCAGATCGCTGAGAGCTACAGCAAGACCGGTATGCGCCGCTCTCTGTTGCATCAACAGCACACGAGTCCACTAGCAGATTTTAGAGGTGTGCGTTTTGGAGTGAATCGGCGGGGCTACGGGATGCGCGGGAACAGCCCGAAATCGTGCGAAGAGGTGCAGAGCAATCCAGAAGATAGGCTGAGTTCTTGAGGATATAAATGGGGATATCTTGAGGTTGCAGTGACCGTATCTCCTGTGTTTTCAACTGATGTGAATCCCTGGGGGGCAACCAATGTCGGATTCCAGAGGCGACTCTCCCTTCGTCATCCCGCTCCGCCCCGGCGGCCGTGGGAGCGCAGCCGAGGGATCTGCAACTCCCTCCCTAAGCGACAAACGCTAATGAAAGCGCCACCCTATCCGTTGTTCATTCGAAGTACCCGGTTCAACGTAGTAGCCCCCGCCCAGTCGCGGAAGGCAAGGAAATCGTCGCCGGAGGCGCCACTTCATAGTTTGATCGATGGGGCAAGCTGAGATTCGCTAAAGGGCCGATGGCGCTGTTCGCCAGATCCCGTTGCTGGTCCCACACCCATCCCCATTTATTGAAATACTGGATGGCCGACCGAATCCCATAGTAGAGCAGCCGGAAGCTTGTAGGAACCCCTCTCATGTCTATGTGTGATCTTCACATGAGGATAGTAGACCGTCTGATATCGTTCATGAATGCGTCTGGTCAAATCGACATCTTCAAAGTACATGAAGAATCGTTCGTCGAAGAGACCACATTCCAGCAGCGATCTCTTGCGCAGCAACATGAAACAGCCGGAAAGATAAGGCACCGAGAGCACAATGTTGGTGTTGATATTGGACAGCTCAAACAAACCCATCCGGCTGTGACACAAGCGCTTGAGTACACCGGGAAAGGTCCTGCTGGATAACATGTCGAATGGAACGGGTAGCCTCTTGCAGAGCTTCTGGGGAGAGCCATCAGGATAGAACACCCTTGGCATCACCAGGCCCACAGACTCATTCAAATCCAGAAACGCCACCAGTTCCTCCAGGGCTTTCGGTTCGAATTGAACATCCGGGTTTAGGACCAGATGATATTTGGCTGTGGACGTCTTTCTGATGGCAAGGTTATGTCCGGCGCCAAAACCACAATTCTTCCCCGTATATAGATAGTCCGTTCCTAGTTGACGGCACATGCGGCCAAGTACTCGGTGGGCGAGTTGTCCACTACCAACATCTTGACCCGCAGGGTGGTATTCACAAAGCTGCGAATTGCCTGCTCCAACTCAGCGGGATTGGTCTTGTAGGCAACAATCGATCCGATAACATCGTGCTGATATAGCCCCTTATCCATCGTCTGCACCTCAACCCCAGGTCCCCTGCGCCAACGCCAGGATGTTCTCCATCCATGACCTCCCCGGCGTGAGTCATGTGTATGCAATGTGGCTAATACCCGTCAGCACGGGAACTGCAATGGAGCGTTGAGCGGAAGCTGCATCGAGATAAAAGGATCTTGTCCGTCTCGAACGAGAACCCGGTCAAGCAACATCTTTTAACTTGGCGAGAACCTCGGAGGAGCCCAGAGAGGTTCAGCGTATGCAGGATGGGAGTGAGTGGAGAGCGCTTCCTGGGTGATCCATGGCTGCAGGCTGGCCAAGGACTCGGGCGCCCCCCTCCTGGTCTCCTGCGTCGTTGTGCCGCCTGCAGACAGAGCAAAGCATAGATGAAGTAGAAGTATCTGGGCTGTACAACCAACGACACGGCAACGATTGCGCCGCCCACCGTGCAGAAAAAGATGAGGTCAGTTTCGGGATGTCAACAGGCGCCTCCTGGCTAATACCAGCAGCACGATGACATCCGCAAGGCTGTTGAACCAGAGGATATACGAGCGGTCTAACCCCTGGCGAGTTCACCGAAAAGATTCTCTGCGATCTTGGGAAGAACCGTTCCGACGTCTTGGTCGTTCATCTGCAGGATATCGAGCTGTGCGATCAGGCCCGCGTCACGTGCTTCTTCAAAGCGCCCGCTTAACGCTGTGGACGCGAAAACGGGCAGCAGACAATTGAGCGCCAGGATCAATACTGCGACGGTCAGCGCGCGTTTTCGGCGCCAGGGATTGAACCGGCTGACAGCAAACAGAAAACACAGCATGACGGCGCACACCTCAAAGCGGTTCACCAGGGCCAGCAGGAGAGAGTGAGGCTGCAAGCACTCCGCGACGGTGCGTACGATAGGCATACAGACACAGAGAGACGGCGAACAAATCTACAATCTCTTTGTTCACCGACAGAAGGCTGATGGTTGTGGTTGGGTTGAGCAGCAAGAGAGCGATAAAAGCGCCGCTCAAGAACGACAACCATTTCTTAAACAGAAGAACCGAGGCCAACAGCATGGTGTAGTTAGCGATCACGATGACGAAGGTGCTTCGCAGAGCCATGGTTAACAACACCGGGAACCAAACCGTGTTTGGAAAGGCAGCCATCGCAGTGAGCGCGAAAGGATCGTTAGTACCTCCCGTAAGGCATCCGCGATATAGATGTAGGTCACCGAATCTGCGGCGATGTGTTCGTCCGAATCAGCCATGGAGAGAGGGATTGATCCGCTGAAAGAAGAGGATCAATGAAAACACGACATAACACGCCAGAAATCCTGCCAGCGCGGCGGACTGGGCCGTCACGCGTATAAACAGGATAGAGGGTGACTTGAAGGTCATGAAGATGTTCTTCTTCGAAAATGGCAGCGACTTCCAGGAAGGTGAAGCATCCCCAACGCAAGATGGTGTGCGGCTCTCACTGCAGCTCACCCATAGCTGCCGTTCGAAACAATATGTCTTGACCGGCCTGGCAGGGACGCCGGCAGCTATGGTGAAGGGAGCAACCCGGCCGATCACTACACTGTTGGCGCCTATGACGCTGCCTTCCCCAATCTCAGCTCCCGCGGTGACGACGACACCATCGCCAATCCATACCTTGGAACCGATCAGGATCGGACGGCTCACCAGGCGGCGCAGGTGCGGCGGATCGCTCGGCCTGGAGGCTGCTCCCTCTCTATAGCATCCGTGATTGTGGTCAATGATGGTGACCTTACTGCCAACCATCACGTCGGAGCCGATGACGATACGGTTGCAGGCAGCAATATGGCACCAAAAAGCGACACTGAAGTTCGCGCCAATGATTATTTTGGGTGCGGGGCTGGTCTCTCCCTCTGCATTGAGCGCCTGAAGCCACAATCCGTTACCAGCCTGGAAGTTTTCACCGAGTTGAACCTGGGACAACCCGCGGAGGAACGCACCGGACCCGATCGACACCTGACGAATATGGAACGTCTTTCCCAGGAGATAGTTTCTCGCCCCACTGGTCAGCCGCCGCCAACAGGCATCCAGGCAGACGTAGAGCCCGTTGCCACCGATGTATCCTCGCCGCAATCGGATCTCCTTTCCCGGTCTGCACAAAGCATTCACCTCGCGCGGCTGCGCTTCGGCGCGTTATGCAGGAACTTTCTCCCAGAACCAAAGGTTGATTCCATTTAACCGAAGAATGAGCCCCATCGTGACAGTGACGAAGGCCTCGGTTAAGAGAACCGAAGCGCCAGCTCCTTGTGCAGCGAATCTGGAGATCAGGGGGACAGCGACCGCAAGGTTCAGTACTCCCGCGGCGATCAGGATGCGGCTAAATTGCTTATCGAGACCGAACGTCAACATGGTGAGCACCCCGAGCACGCTGGTGACCGAGACAAGAAGAGGCAGCAGGGCTATCCATCGCATCACTGAAATTGCGCCATCAGCGGAGGTGCCCAAAGCAGAGCACCGCTATGGGCCGAGCGAAGACAAAGATCGCGATCACCGGCAGAAGAGAGAGGCCAGACATCCACTTCAGGCTGCGGCCAATAAATACCAGCGCAGCTTCCGATGATCGTGGCGCCAACGAGCTAACATAGGGGAAGACTGCTTGAGTGATTGGAGCAACCAGGCCGTTGGTGGCACGAACCAATCGATCGGCGGCGCTGAAATAACCCGCTTGAACATTGCCGGCCAGCATGCCAACAAGAAATACGTTGGTGTTGGTGTAGAGACTGACCGAAGCGCTGGAAACAAAGAGATGCCATCCTTCCGCGGAACAGGTTCTCAGGTCCTGCCAAGATGGCCACCGCAAATCAAGGTCCACGGTGCGCGTGCAAACCGCAAATCCGATGGCGCCCGCTAGTAGCATCCCCAGAGACTAGATACCACCGCCAACGCCCCGTCCCTGGGCTGGTGCACGAAGAAAAACAACAGGACGGCCGAAAGGGCCTTAGTCGCGCCCGAGATAATGGAAATATGCCGCATTTGCTCCAGGCCCTGGAAGTACCAGGTCGGGAAGAGGACATTGCCAACAACTCCCGCAAATGCATAGATGAAGATTATCCAGTCATGCCTCATGCGTGGGACTGTGAGCAGCACGCATCCAAGCACCACCAGACCCACGGCAGTCAGGCAGATCTTGACCAGAAACACACAACAGACGATACGGGGAAGAATGTTCCGGCTCATGCTTGCTTTGGGCAATCGATCTGGTTGCAGAAAAGTTGAAGCCATAGTCGGTTAGGATATTGAAGTATTGCGCGAAAGACTGCGCCACGGCCACCAGGCCATAAGCTTCCATGCCCAGGACCCGCACGAGGTATGGAAGAACTGCTAACGGGATCAAATAATTGAGCCCCTGTAAGAGATACAGCGAAACAATGTTGTCCAACAACCGTCGCAGGTCGGTGGTATGGCGCTGCGGCCTATCGCCTGGTGGCTGGTCCACGGGACTCCGGTTTCGCTTGATAGGCCCGCTACACTGGGTGCACTCGCGCAGTTTCGCCCGGTGACACGCTGTGTTCGAGCTGGCTCAAGCTTTTCCCCGTGATTGCGTGACGAAGTCCGCTGAGCTGCCCGGCCATGCGGGGATCCAATTGCACAGACTTGTTCCACCACGCCAGCAGCACGATAAGTCCTGCAGTGCAGAGGCCGGCTACGGTGAAAAGAAACCGAATGGAGCCGCGGGTTTGGGGGAGGACCGTCGATCTGGCGCAATTGCCGCTTCAACCACTTGAATGATGGCCGCGTCTTCCGCTTCATCCAATCGGGCTGCATCGTACTGCTTGATCAACAGATCGAACATCGTTTGTCGGTATTTGACTTCATGCTCGGCGCGCAGATACTCCATGCCGGCCCCCGGAATATCGCTCAACCCCACATCGGAAAAACCGGAAGAGTGGTTGCGTTGCTTCAGCGCGGCAGCCTCTCCCCTGAGCGAGAGTCATTCGTGTTCTGCCAGTTCCAGATCCGGATTGTGTTCCGTCGAATACGAGCGCAGCGCCTGCACCTCCACTTCCTTGGCCGTCACTTGGGCGCGGAGAAGCGCCAAACCCTCGATCATCGCCTTGGCTTGCACATCGAGCTGAACCAGGCCCCTGCTTTGCTGAACCTGCTGGAAAGACACCTCAGCCTTGAGCAGCGATTCTCTGGCTAGATTCAATTGCTCCTCGTAGAATAGCCGGCGCTGCGAGGCTTCGGTGACCGCGAGGGTCTTGGTAAGGACACGCAACTCCTCGGTATACGCATTCGCCATCGCGGCAGCCCGCTGCTTGTCTTCATCCGTAACCGAGACTGCGATAAATCCGTTCTTTTCTGAGGCAACCGCGGTATAACCTGCCAACCTCTTGCGCGCAGCCGTCATGTCTTTGGCGCGGTACAACGATTTCAGGCCGAACCTACGGATGATAGCGTCCGCAATGGGCCGGGAGTTCAGCAGGCCTATGTAGATGTCGTTCGGATTCTTCAGGCTGCCTAGACCCCCGCCGGCCAATGCGGCCAGTGGACCCGCTCCCGTGCTTGTCAGTTGATTCATCAAGAGGGAAGCCGTGGATGGGTTCTGTTGCGGAGGCATGAGCTTGGTGACGGCCGTATACTGGACCGGCCACAGCAGGCTGAAAACCACGCCGGTAAGCATCCCGATCCCGGCCGCTTTGGCGATTAAGGATTTGCGGTAAGCAAGCTGGGTAAGAACGTCGATCAGGCTGAATGCACAGGCCGGACCATGCTCTTCGGAGAGTGGCGCATAGTCCAGTGTAGGCCGCACATCGTTGCCGTAAGAATTCTGCTGGGTCATCGACTACGCCTCCCATGGGCTACGCTGAGCGCGGCAGCCGGTAAGAGCGGCTTGCGACATGTATTGATTACCTGCAGAAAGTCATTCCCTTTCCACGTAGTATTTCAGCGCCCGCTCAATGCCGGTCTGAAAGTCGATCTTGTGCTGAAACCCCAGTTGTCGTTGTTTTGCCGTGTCGCCGCCTCGTGCATGCACTCCGGCCGGCTTGTCGGATAAGCCCTTCACCTCAGGGTGGTACCCCGCGATTCCTGCAGCCAGCTTGGCAAAGTCGATGAAACTGGTAAGTACACCAGTGGAGAGGTTGACCGCGCCGCCATCGTCAATTCTGTCGATCATGGTCATCACACCATCCACGCAGTCCTCGATGTGAATGAAGTCCCGCATCTGTGTTCCCGCCCCCCACACGTTCAGGACTTCCGCTCCCCGCTCAGCCAACACTCGCTTGCAGATACTGGGGAACGGGTAAGCGTCATCCTGATCCTCACCATACCCGGAGAAAGGCCGGAAGCAGATCGAATGCAGGCCATGC
>CAWGDP010000008.1:0-355824 GCA_963821315.1 uncultured Acidobacteriaceae bacterium
ACAGGAAACTGCACCAGTGCGGGAGGAAGGTCTACATCGCAGAAGACCTCGAAGTGGAGCACGATTTGTCGCTGCTTTCGACTTCGCACACCATGGGGATAGAGCGTTTCGGTAATTTTCTACAGGCGGAGTCGGCTTACTGCGACTTATACCGGGGGCGAATCAGTAGAGCTTTTCTAACCGGGCGGCTACTTGGCCGCATCTGGCGCCAACAGCGAACTCAGACTGATCCTGCAATTCGACGCTTGACCCGCAAGCAATTTCTGGGGCGGATATTCCAGTCGCGCAGAGAGCGACTGGATAAGTGGCGTAGTGCAATGCAGCCGCACACACAGCGTATGCGGCGGAGGATGCAAGCGGTCTGGAGCAAATGGAAGAGCGGCCGCCTAAGATATCGGTTTGCATGGCCGGGCGATAACGGCGAACGAAATGATGTCACGGCTCAGGCCGAATTCGATTCTTACCCAGCTGGGGGCGGAAGATGAGGTGATCTTCGTGGATGATGCCTCTACCGACGGAACGAAAGAGAAAGTGCTTTCTCTGGGAGACCGCAGGATTCAGCTCATTGAGCATACGGCAAACCGGGGGGTATCGCGCACTTTCGAAGACGCCATCCGGGCCGCGTCAGGAAGAATACTCTTTCTCAGCGACCAGGATGATCTGTGGTCTCCTAATAAAGTTGCGGTGATGATGGAGGTATTCCGACTCTCACCCGTACGTGACCCTGATTGCGACGGATGTCTCGTTGATTGATGGTGATGGCTCCCTCCTTGCCGAGTCGTACTTCAAGCCTCGCGGGAACTTTCGGCCGGGCTTATGGGCAAACGTGGTCAGGAACCGCTTTGGCGGTTGCACTATGGCTTTTCGCTGCGAACTCATTGGCGACATCCTGCCCCTCCCTCGCAAATATGACGTGCTTCACGACATCTGGATTGGAATAAGAAACTCGTTGTGCGGCCACCAGACGCTCTACATCCCGGAAGCCCTGGTGTTGAACAGACGTCATGCGACGACGGCAACCGGAAAGAAGACATTAACCCTTCGGCGGAGGATCCGAACCCGGGTTCACCTGCTCCTGGCCCAGGCCGAGTTCTGGATCCGGGGATGGGCATCCTAGATAACGACTCACTCCCAGGTCCAGACGGATACCAATCGATGAAGAGCATTCTCGTGGTTGCAATGGATTTCCCGTACCCTCCAGGGCACGGCTCCGCAGTCGACATGTGGACACGCATGCTTGCATTGAAAGAGATGGGATACCGTATTGATCTATTGGCCACTGTGAACAAAATGCCAAACGAAAACCTCATGCAGACTGTGCGTGAGCACGTGGGCAATCTTTGGATCGTGCTGCGCAGGCGGGCGCTGAGTTCCGCCTATCGTTCGTTCCTTTTCAGGTCCGCAGTCGAGTGGACCTCCAGCATCTCCAGCTCGATCGACAATACGGCGCTATTGTCCTTGAATCCGAGTACGTCGCCGCCTTTCTAAAGAATCCTGCCGCTCGGCAAACCACGCTGATCCTGCGCATTCATAACCAGCAAGCTGGATACTTTCGCGATCTGGCCCAGGGCGCGAGAAGCTGGTTCATGAAGTTCTACTACTATTCCGAGTCTCTCAAATTTCTCTTTTTTTCTCCTCGAGTGATACGGAAATGTGGCCTTCTTTGGTTTATCTCGGATAGCGAGCGACAGGAGCATATCCGAATCCACCCCCAAGATAAGTTGAAGTCGTCTTTTGTTCCCACGCAGGTAAATCCAGCGGCTCTGCGGCCATTCGTTGCCCGCGGCCGGACCGCTCTCTTTGTCGGCACACTTACCATTTCTCATAATTCAGATTCCGTTACCTGGTTCGTGGAGAAGGTTCATCCGCTCTTGAGCGACCTTGAAGGCTACGCTTTTCAGGTTGCAGGCCGCACAGCTCGTCAACCAATTTCACAGTTGAAACGCCTGGTTCAGCAACACAAGAATGTATTCCTCGAAGAGGATCCTGTTGTGCTGGACAGTCTTTACGCGAATGCCGCGGTATTTGTGAATCCTGTCATCTGCGGGGCCGGAGTGAAAATCAAGCTGATACAAGCGCTGCAGGCCGGCATGCCGGTGGTGAGTACTTCCATGGGAATGGAAGGGACGGGATTCGAACATTTGGTCCATCTTCTAGTGGCAGACACGCCCCAGGAGTTTGCGGCCTGCGTGCGCAGACTGATCGCCGATCGAACGCTGGCGGAATCGCTGGTCCGCAACGCTCAGGTTTTCCTTCGGGAAAGATACGCGATGAAGGCCAATATGCAGCAGACTCTCTCGGAGATCTTGGAGACGAATAAGCAAGTCGCCATTGGCTCCGGGAATTCTGTTCTCACTTCCAAATGACCTGGCTCGCAGCAAGAGGCGATTTCGAATGAACAAAGTGTTAGTGACCGGCGCCGCCGGATTTGTAGGACGGCATATGGTGAAACGTCTCTTGGATGCCGGCGACGAGGTGCATGCCGTAGACTGTGTGGCGGAATTTGCCGGAGGGATCGATCCGGAAAATGGCTGGCCTCTGTTTGACCCGCGCGCATACCCACACTTCCACTTCTACAGAGAAGATTGCAGAGCTCGCTTTGCGCAAGTGAAGGACACGGATTTCGACTATGCCTTCCATCTTGCTGCCATGGTTGGCGGACGGCTCATGATTGAAAACAACCCGCTGGCCGTGGCGGAAGATCTGGCGATCGATGCAGCCTATTGGCGATGGGCCAAGGAGACCCGTCCGAAGAAGACCGCCTGCTTCAGTTCGAGTGCTGCCTATCCGGTGAGGTTCCAGCGATCCGAAGGATATCAGTTCTTGAAAGAAGACCTGATCTCTTTCGACAACGATATCGGCATGCCCGACATGAGCTATGGCTGGGCAAAGCTAACGTGCGAGTACCTGGCCCGTCTGGCATACCAGAGGCATGGCCTGCATTCGATCTGCTTCCGGCCTTTCTCCGGGTATGGCGAGGACCAGGATGACGCTTACCCGTTCCCCAGTATCTGCAAGCGCGTGTTGGCTCAGCGGGGAGCGGCAGTCCTGAACGTGTGGGGGGCGGGAACACAGATGCGGGACTTCATTCACATCGAGGACTGCGTGGATGGTGTGATGACCATGATCGACAGAATTGACGATGGCGGCGCGGTCAACCTCTCCACTGGTGTACTTACCAGTTTCATCGACTTTGCCAAGCTGGCTGCAGGAATCGCGGGGTACCACCCTGAGGTGAAGGGCTTATCCGACAAGCCGGCCGGAGTGCATGCACGAGGCGGCGACACGGCAAAACAACGACAACTGGGGTTTCAGCACAAGATCGACTTTCAGACCGGCATTGAGCGGGCGCTGAAATACTACGTGGAAAGGGAATGACTTTCTGCAGGTAATCAATACATGTCGCAAGCCGCTCTTACCGGCTGCCGCGCTCAGCGTAGCCCATGGGAGGCGTAGTCGATGACCCAGCAGAATTCTTATGGCAACGATGTGCGGCCAACACTGGACTATGCGCCACTCTCCGAAGAGCATGGTCCGGCCTGTGCATTCAGCCTGATCGACGTTCTTACCCAGCTTGCTTACCGCAAATCCTTAATCGCCAAAGCGGCCGGGATCGGGATGTTTACCGGCGTGGTTTTCAGCCTGCTGTGGCCGGTCCAGTATACGGCCGTCACCAAGCTCATGCCTCCGCAACAGAACCCATCCACGGCTTCCCTCTTGATGAATCAACTGACAAGCACGGGAGCGGGTCCACTGGCCGCATTGGCCGGCGGGGGTCTAGGCAGCCTGAAGAATCCAAACGATATCTACATAGGCCTGCTGAACTCCCGGCCCATTGCGGACGCTATCATCCGTAGGTTCGGCCTGAAATCGTTGTACCACGCCAAAGACATGACGGCTGCGCGCAAGAGGTTGGCAGGTTATACCGCGGTTGCCTCAGAAAAGAACGGATTTATCGCAGTCTCGGTTACGGATGAAGACAAGCAGCGCGCTGCCGCGATGGCGAATGCGTATACCGAGGAGTTGCGTGTCCTTACCAAGACCCTCGCGGTCACCGAAGCCTCGCAGCGCCGGCTATTCTACGAGGAGCAATTGAATCTAGCCAGAGAATCGCTGCTCAAGGCTGAGGTGTCTTTCCAGCAGGTTCAGCAAAGCAGGGGCCTGGTTCAGCTCGATGCGCAAGCCAAGGCGATGATCGAGGGTTTGGCGCTTCTCCGCGCCCAAGTGACGGCCAAGGAAGTGGAGGTGCAGGCGCTGCGCTCGTATTCGACGGAACACAATCCGGATCTGGAACTGGCGGAACACGAACTACTCTCGCTCAGGGGAGAGGCTGCCGCGCTGAAGCAACGCAACCACTCTTCCGGTTTTTCCGATGTGGGGTTGAGCGATATTCCGGGGCCGGCATGGAGTATCTGCGCGCCGAGCATGAAGTCAAATACCGGCAAACGATGTTCGATCTGTTGATCAAGCAGTACGATGCAGCCCGATTGGATGAAGCGAAAGACGCGGCCATCATTCAAGTGGTTGAAGCGGCAATTGCGCCAGATCGACGGTCCTCCCCCAAACCCGCTCTGATCGTATTTCTTTTCACCGTAGCCGGCCTCTGCACTGCAGGACTTATGGTGCTGCTCGCGTGGTGGAACAAGTCTGTGCAATTGGATCCCCACATGGCCGGGCAGCTCAGCGGACTTCGTCACGCAATCACGGGGAAAGCTTGAGCCAGCTCGACCACAGCGTGTCACCGGGCGAAACCGCGCGAGTGCACCCACTAGAGCTGTGCGATCAAGCGAAACCGGAGCCCGTGGTCCAGCCACCAGGCGATAGGCCGCGGCGCCATACTACCGACCTGCGACGGTTGTTGGACAACATTGTTTCTTTGTATCTCTTACAGGGGCTCAATTATGTGATCCCGTTGGCAGTTCTTCCCTACCTCGTGCGGGTCCTGGGCATGGAAGCTTATGGCCTGGTGGCCGTGGCGCAGTCTTTCGCGCAATACTTCAATATCCTAACCGACTATGGCTTCAACTTTTCTGCAACCAGATCGATTGCCCAAAGCAAGCATGAGCCGGGACAAATCTCCCGCATCGTTTGTTGTGTGTTTCTGGTCAAGATCTGCCTGACTGCCGTGGGTCTGGTGGTGCTTGGATGCGTGCTGCTCACAGTCCCACGCATGAGGCATGACTGGATAATCTTCATCTATGCATTTGCGGGAGTTGTTGGCAATGTCCTCTTCCCCACCTGGTACTTCCAGGGCCTGGAGCAAATGCGGCATATTTCCATTATCTCGGGCGCGACTAAGGCCCTTTCGGCCGTCCTGTTGTTTTTCTTCGTGCACCAGCCCAGGGACGGGGCGTTGGCGGTGGGGATCCAGTCTCTGGGGATGCTACTAGCGGGCGCCATCGGATTTGCGGTTTGCACGCGCACCGTGGACCTTGATTTGCGGTGGCCATCTTGGCAGGACCTGAGAACCTGTTCCGCGGAAGGATGGCATCTCTTTGTTTCCAGCGCTTCGGTCAGTCTCTACACCAACACCAACGTATTTCTTGTTGGCATGCTGGCCGGCAATGTTCAAGCGGGTTATTTCAGCGCCGCCGATCGATTGGTTCGTGCCACCAACGGCCTGGTTGCTCCAATCACTCAAGCAGTCTTCCCCTATGTTAGCTCGTTGGCGCCACGATCATCGGAAGCTGCGCTGGTATTTATTGGCCGCAGCCTGAAGTGGATGTCTGGCCTCTCTCTTCTGCCGGTAATCGCGATCTTTGTCTTCGCTCGGCCCATAGCGGTGCTCTGCTTTGGCAATTCCGCTGATGGCGCAATTTCAGTGATGCGATGGATAGCCCTGCTGCCTCTTCTTGTCTCGGTCACCAGCGTGCTCGGGGTGCTCACCATGTTGACGTTCGGTCTCGATAAGCAATTTAGCCGCATCCTGATCGCCGCGGGAGTACTGAACCTTGCGGTCGCTGTCCCCCTGATCTCCAGATTCGCTGCACAAGGAGCTGGCGCTTCGGTTCTCTTAACCGAGGCTTTCGTTACGGTCACGATGGGGCTCATTCTTCGGTTAAATGGAATCAACCTTTGGTTCTGGGAGAAAGTTCCTGCGTAACGCGCCGAAGCCCAGCCGCGCGAGGTGAATGCTTTGTGCAGACCGGGAAAGGAGATCCGATTGCGAGGATACATCGGTGGCAACGGGCTCTACGTCTGCCTGGATGCCTGTTGGCGGCGGCTGACCAGTGGGGCGAGAAACTATCTCCTGGGAAAGACGTTCCATATTCGTCACGTGTCGATCGGGTCCGGTGCGTTCCTTCGCGGGTTGTCCCAGGTTCAACTCGGTGAAAACTTCCAGGCTGGCAACGGATTGTGGCTTCAGGCGCTCAATGCAGATAGCGAGACCAGCCCCGCACCCAAAATAATCATTGGCGCGAACTTCAGTGTCGCCTTCTGGTGCCATATTGCTGCCTGCAACCGTATCGTCATCGGTTCCGACGTGATGGTTGGCAGTAAGGTCACCATCATTGACCACAATCACGGATGCTATAGAGATGGAGCAGCCTCCAGGCCGAGCGATCCGCCGCACCTGCGCCGCCTGGTGAGCCGTCCGATCCTGATCGGTTCCAGGGTATGGATTGGCGATGGTGTCGTCGTCACCGCGGGAGCTGAGATTGGGGAAGGCAGCGTCATAGGCGCCAACAGTGTAGTGATCGGCCGGGTTGCTCCCTTCACCATTGCTGCCGGCGTCCCTGCCAGACCGGTGAAGACATTTTGTTTCGAACGGCAGCTATGGGTGAGCTGCAGTGAGAGCCGCACACCATCTTGCGTTGGGGATGCTTCACCTTCCTGAGTCGCTGCCATTTTCGAAGAAGAACATCTTCATGACCTTCAAGTCACCCTCTATCCTGTTTATACGCGTGACGGCCCAGTCCGCCGCGCTGGCAGGATTTCTGGCGTGTTATGTCGTGTTTTCATTGATCCTCTTCTTTCAGCGGATCAATCCCTCTCTCGACGGCCGATCGGACGAACACATCGCCGCAGATTCGGTGACCTACATCTATATCGCGGATGCCTTACGGGAGGGACGCAACGATCCTTTCGCGCTCACTGCGATGGCTGCCTTTCCAAACACGGTTTGGTTCCCGGTGTTGTTAACCATGGCTCTGCGAAGCACCTTCGTCATCGTGATCGCTAACTACACCATGCTGTTGGCCTCGGTTCTTCTGTTTAAGAAATGGTTGTCGTTCTCGAGCGGCGCTTTTATCGCTCTCTTGCTGCTCAACCCAACCACAACCATCAGCCTTCTGTCGGTGAACAAAGAGATTGTAGATTTGTTCGCCGTCTCTCTGTGTCTGTATGCCTATCGTACGCACCGTCGCGGAGTGCTTGCAGCCTCACTCCTGCTGGCCCTGGTGAACCGCTTTGAGGTGTGCGCCGTCATGCTGTGTTTTCTGTTTGCTGTCAGCCGGTTCAATCCCTGGCGCCGAAAACGCGCGCTGACCGTCGCAGTATTGATCCTGGCGCTCAATTGTCTGCTGCCCGTTTTCGCGTCCACAGCGTTAAGCGGGCGCTTTGAAGAAGCACGTGACGCGGGCCTGATCGCACAGCTCGATATCCTGGAGATGCACTACTTATATGTGGTCGCGGTTCTTCCCAAGATCGCAGAGAATCTTTTCGGTGAACTCGCGCAGGGGTTAGACCGCTCGTATATCCTCTGGTTCAACAGCCTTGCGGATGTCATCGTGCTGCTGGTATTAGCCAGCAGGCGCCTGTTGACATCCCGAAGCGACCTCATCTTTTTCTGCACGGTGGGCGGCGCAATCGTTGCCGTGTCGTTGGTTGTACAGCCCAGATACTTCTACTTCATCTATGCTTTGCTCTGTCTGCAGGCGGCACAACGACGCAGGAGACCAGGAGGGGGCGCCCGAGTCCTTGGCCAGCCTGCAGCCATGGATCACCCAGGAAGCGCTCTCCACTCACTCCCATCCTGCATACGCTGAACCTCTCTGGGCTCCTCCGAGGTTCTCGCCAAGTTAAAAGATGTTGCTTGACCGGGTTCTCGTTCGAGACGGACAAGATCCTTTTATCTCGATGCAGCTTCCGCTCAACGCTCCATTGCAGTTCCCGTGCTGACGGGTATTAGCCACATTGCATACACATGACTCACGCCGGGGAGGTCATGGATGGAGAACATCCTGGCGTTGGCGCAGGGGACCTGGGGTTGAGGTGCAGACGATGGATAAGGGGCTATATCAGCACGATGTTATCGGATCGATTGTTGCCTACAAGACCAATCCCGCTGAGTTGGAGCAGGCAATTCGCAGCTTTGTGAATACCACCCTGCGGGTCAAGATGTTGGTAGTGGACAACTCGCCCACCGAGACACTTGGCCCCATGTGCCGTCAACTAGGAACGGACTATCTATATACGGGGAAGAATTGTGGTTTTGGCGCCGGACATAACCTTGCCATCAGAAAGACGTCCACAGCCAAATATCATCTGGTCCTAAACCCGGATGTTCAATTCGAACCGAAAGCCCTGGAGGAACTGGTGGCGTTTCTGGATTTGAATGAGTCTGTGGGCCTGGTGATGCCAAGGGTGTTCTATCCTGATGGCTCTCCCCAGAAGCTCTGCAAGAGGCTACCCGTTCCATTCGACATGTTATCCAGACGAACCTTTCCCGGTGTACTCAAGCGCTTGTGTCACAGCCGGATGGGTTTGTTTGAGCTGTCCAATATCAACACCAACATTGTGCTCTCGGTGCCTTATCTTTCCGGCTGTTTCATGTTGCTGCGCAAGAGATCGCTGCTGGAATGTGGTCTCTTCGACGAACGATTCTTCATGTACTTTGAAGATGTCGATTTGACCAGACGCATTCATGAACGATATCAGACGGTCTACTATCCTCATGTGAAGATCACACATAGACATGAGAGGGGTTCCTACAAGAGCTTCCGGCTGCTCTACTATGGGATTCGGTCGGCCATCCAGTATTTCAATAAATGGGGATGGGTGTGGGACCAGCAACGGGATCTGGCGAACAGCGCCATCGGCCCTTTAGCGAATCTCAGCTTGCCCCATCGATCAAACGATGAAGTGGCGCCTCCGGCGACGATTTCCTTGCCTTCCGCGACTGGGCGGGGGCTACTACGTTGAACCGGGTACTTCGAATGAACAACGGATAGGGTGGCGCTTTCATTAGCGTTTGTCGCTTAGGGAGGGAGTTGCAGATCCCTCGGCTGCGCTCCCACGGCCGCCGGGGCGGAGCGGGATGACGAAGGGAGAGTCGCCTCTGGAATCCGACATTGGTTGCCCCCCAGGGTGTCACATCAGCTGAAAATAAGAGAGATATGGGCAGTGGGGATTTGGATATCCCCACTTGTATCCCCATAAGATCCAGCTCTTTTCGGATTTTTCCAAATTTTTGTTTGGCTTTCCCTGAACCTCTCCGGACGCTTTCAGAAGTCGGGATAGGCAATTTTTCGTCAGTTCGGTTCCCTGCCCTCGTCTTCTCGGTAATTACTGCTGCCAGAAAGCCACTCCCGGCAGACTCGGTCGATGACGGATTGGCCTTATTCTCTCCGCTCGTTCGTTTACGAGCATTTCGATTAACAGCCAAGGGCTTAGCCCCGGAGTATTCGTGTTATCAACGGCGTACAGATGAGCCGAGAGGAGAAATTGGAGCCTCTTCGGCGCGCAATTGGACCAAATTCTGGACCAAGTTTTCAACCCGCCCGGTTCTCGATACCTGATCGTGGAAGAACCGAAAGTCCTGTGCGACAGCTCGATGGAGGCGAACTCGTCCTGGACACGTGCTTCCAACATCCTCTTGCGTAAATCGGTCACGGCAGACGCTTGAAACCGACCTCCAGGAGCATGGCACGCTCAAGGATGCACAAGGTTCTCTCCACCACGCGAGCATCCGCACGACGGGCGATGCCCACATGCAGACCATCGAGGGCAGCGTGCTGAGCGCGATGAACTCCAGAACCATGCGGATCCCCGTCGAAATCTGCCGGAGCAGATTTCGGCGGGGATTTGGGTACGGATGGCTAATGTGTCTTATACGGTTGGACCCCAGATGACGAATATGCAGCTTGAACGGACTGTATTGAGGCCAAGTACTTAACCAGATTCTCCAATCTCACATTTCCCCAATCCTGATCCCCCTCGACTTGATGAAAGATGGGACCCCAAATTGGCATTTCGCGGGAACCATGTGTCGCAACAACTTGCTCGCCGGTGATCACTTGGCGCACGTGCACCGTGGGAAACCGCCCTAGATTTCGCCTGCTCAGAAGGGTCAGGTCGGGTACCCTGGCCTTCAACGCGGGCGCCGCTGGACCCGCTCCTTTGGCATCCATGCCGTGGCAGGAGGCACAATAGGCCCGGAACAGGTCAGACCCTTTGACAGATTGAATCAACGGCGGTTGTTCTCTCGCGTTCGGCGCCTTCTGAGTTTGCGTACCGGCTCCTGGGACGAATATGCCAATCATTGCAAGAACTGGCGTAAAGGACAAAACTCTCTTGAGTTTTTTCGGCATCACTCGAGCCTCTCTCGTCTGCTCTCTTTGGGTTTGCGGCGCTCCACGTGTGCGACGGTACAGACTCATCGCGATAGACGATACACTGCCAAGATCAACAGCCAAGAGAGTGAACGACCGGCTGCGCGTCATGTCGTCACCGGCTGTCGAGCCGCGAAAGGAACTCGGTCGTGTCGGCACACGGCCTGGATCGCGGAGCGTGCCGTCAGCAGGCCGGAGGGCAGCCCGCCTCCCGGCATAATCCATTGGCCCACCATGAGAAATTGCCGCAAACCGGGCAGCGTGTTTCGTAATTGCTGATACCCGTTGCCGGGTGTCAGGAGCCAGCCTTCCATGCTTCCCTTCCAATTGCCTGTGTAACGGATGACGGTCGCAGGGGTTGAAACATCGGTCACCTCGATGACTTGACGAAGCCCAGGTACGGATCTTTCGATGATGGCGATGATGGCCTCTGCGATGCGTTGCTTCTCTGCCCGGTAGCCGGCGGAATTCTCTTGTTGCAGATGCAACCAATACTCAAAATTCCGCGTTGGTAGGAAGCAGGTAACGGCCGTCTTGCCGGTTGGGGAGAAGGTTGGATCGAAATGAAAGAAACGGAACGAGACCTGTCGAAGCTGTGTAGCCGGGTCCACCTGGAGCGGCGTGTGGAGCAGTCGAGTTGCAAATGCCGGCTGCTGGGATAGATCCAGTGCTACTCCAAGCGAAACTTGCAGATACGAAGGAAAAGTTTCGAACTCGGTGTAAATCTTCTTGGTGTCTTTGTCCGTGTACTTACCACCAAGTAGATCGTGGATAGTGGCATGGCCATCGGCAGCTGAGATCACCCAGTCTGCCGTAATAGTCTCCCCATCCATCAATCGCACTCCCACAGCGGCGTTGTCCTCTACCAGAATGCGTTCAACTTTGGCTCCGAACCGTAGCCGTCCACCCAAGCGGTGGAGCTTGTGTACGATGCCTTGAATCACAGCCTGCGAGCCGCCAATCGGATAGCCGGCATCACGCCCATTCATCCACGCCAGAGAAAAGAAGAGAGCGAGAGCGGACAACTGCCCCATGTCGCCTTCCCCCAAGAAACCCCTTATCAATGGATCCATGAACTTGTAGCCGTACTCCTTACAGGTCATGCCGGACAATTCCTGCAGCAATGGCAGATATGGTAGGTCACGCAGGTAGGTTAGCCAGTTGGTGCCCCAACCCGCGGTTGGGTCGGGCATCTTGAACTCGGACAGACTTCGAATCGCCAAGGCGAACTGGCCGATCTCGGCTGCGTCCTGCGGTGCCCGTATCAACATCGCCTGCTCCAAGCGGTCGATGTTGGAGTAGATGCTCAGACAGTCGCCGTTCTCCCCCTGCAGGCGCACAATCTCATCGTGATACACAAATCTCAGCTTATCGATGTCGAACACTTCCAGCCATCGGGAATACATCTCCCCATGGGGGTTAGAGCCGAACAACCAATGTAAACAGGTTTCAAACGTGTATTCCCCTCTATGCCAACTCGTCGCCAACCCTCCCGCGGAGTCGTGCATTTCGAGGACTTCGGCCTGATAACCGCATCTTTGTGCGTAGACTGCGGCGCAAAGTCCCGCGATTCCGCCGCCAACGATGATGATCTTCCCAGGATCATGCTTCATATCTGTGGGCTCCCATGGAGCGTCTCGGGCCCCGTTTGCAATCGCCAAATGGCGCCGAGCCAAACACGCTACAAATAATTCCTCGTCGAGATCAGGCGCAAAAGAGATCCGGATTTCAAAACACATCGTAGCCAGTTCGTCTTATCCGACGCTGTGACGGAGAACACACGGGTAGCTATGCAGCCTGGTTGAGTGTTTTCGGATCTTTATAGATGATTTCCGGGCTACCAACTTCCTAAATGCCAAGGGGTGCATCATGGCACTTCAATGCACACAATACTCGACCCGCAAGGGAACTGCGGAAAAGGTCAATATTTGAGAAGTTGGCAGTGTTCGGGATGCCGATAATCCATGTGGATGATTCTTGGTCCTGGAAGCACTCGGGAAGAATTATGTATTACGAACTCGACGATCGTGCCTGAAAGGGATTTTTCAATATGAACCATCCGCGGTCTAGCTGGTCAGAATTTTTTCAAGCTTTTCCAGGCCTGACCGTTCGCCCACAACGATAAGGAAATCGCCGGCGAAAACCTTTAATTCTGGCGACGGATTGAAGATTGTTTCCCCTCCCTCTTTACGAACCGCAAGCACTACCACCTCGGAATTCAGCAACTCCGACGGCACCCCCGCTTTTTTCTGATCGAGTTGGGTCATAAGAAGCGGTTCCTGGTTGACGAAGACCCATCCCTCTGGTGTTCCTTCGACGGAGAGCGTTGTCACCTGGGTTCGGCTTGGTTCTTTCTCAGAGGGCAGTTGTTGCGATTGCAGTTCATGGGCCTTGCTGGCGTCAAAAAGTGCAATGGCTGCATAGTCATGAGGGATCAACCGCTGAAGTGTCCCCTCAATCGCGGCCAATATCCGGCTTATGTCGGGATTAGCCAGTACGGCTTTGCTCAGTTCAAGAATGAGCGACTCCTCGGCACTCTTCCGTTCTGTGAAGTCACGCGTAATTTTGGAGAATCCGATGAGCTGACCATCTGGCCCCCGCAAAGCGTTGATGATCACATTGGCCCAGAAGCGTGAGCCGTCTTTCCGGATCCTCCATCCTTCCTCTTCGAACCTGCCCTGGTCTGCGGCTATCTCCAACTCGTGCCGTGGCTTTTGGCGGTCTCGACTCTCTTGGGGATAAAACTTCGAGAAATGCTGGCCAAGGATATCCTCCGCCCGGTACCCTTTGATTCGTTCTGCGCCAGAATTCCAACTTACGGACGCTGCTGTACGCCGTTGACGAAGACCGGTTGAGGCAGGCCCGCCAGTTCTAGAATAGTCGGCGCAACATCGATCACATGATGAAACTGGGAGCGGATCTCGCCCTTTTTCTGAATTCCCTTCGGCCAGTGCACAATCGTCCCGTTACGGGTGCCCCCGAAATGCGATGCCACCTGCTTGGTCCACTGAAACGGCGTGTCCAGCGCGTGAGCCCAGCCCACCGCGTAGTGGTTGTACGCCTCCACTCCTCCCAGCTTGTCGAGCCGCTCGGTGAGAAACTGCGCCGTTTCCAACTGGGGGAAGCCGGTGAGCGGGGCCATCTCGTTGTAGCAGCCCTGGAGCGAGCCTTCAGCCGACGCACCGTTGTCACCGATGATCAAGAAAATGAGCGTGTCATCGAGAATATCCAGGTCTTCAGGCGCGTTCATCAGCCGCCCGACGTGGTGATCCGTGTGCTCCATAAAGCCGGCATACACCTCCATCTCGCGCAGCAGAACCGGTTTCATTTCGGACGAGATGCTGTCCCAGGCCGGGATGCCGGGGGAGCGTTCGGTCAGTTGGCAGTCCGGCGGGATGACGCCGAGCTTCTTTTGCCGGGCCAAGGTTTCCTCGCGCAGTTTGTCCCAGCCTTGGTCGAATTTGCCTGTGTACTTGTCGATCCACTCTTTAGGCACGTGATGCGGAGCATGCGTTGCACCCGGCGCGAAGTAGGTGAAGAACGGCTTGTCAGGCGTGAGCGACTTCTGCTGGCGGATCCACTTGATCGCCTGGTTGGTGAGATCCTCGGTTAGATGATAGCCCTCTTCCGGCGTTTTGTCGGGTTCAACGGGCGTCGTGTTTTGATAAAGAGCTGGAAACCACTGATTAGTCTCACCACCGATGAACCCGTAAAAATGCTCGAATCCGCCACCGCCACTGGGCCAGTGATCAAAAGGTCCCACGGGGCTGGTCTGCCACACCGGCACTTCGTGACACTTGCCGAACTGCGCTGTTGCGTAGCCGTTGAGCTTGAGCGTCTGGGCAAGGGGCGACATGGTGTTCGGCATCAGCGAGTTGTACCCGGGCGCAGAGGTCGCAATCTCGGTGATGCCGCCCATGCCGGCGGAATGGTGGTTGCGGCCGGAGAGCAGCGCCTGGCGGGTGGGCGAACAGAGCGCGGTGGTGTGGAAGCGGTTGTACTGCAGGCCGTCTGCTGCGAGCTTCTCGAAGTTGGGCGTCGCGCAAGGGCCACCAAAGACGCTGGTGGAACCAAACCCGGCATCGTCGATCAGGACAACGAGCACATTGGGCGCGCCCGCGGGAGGCCGCAACTGCTCGATCGGCGGATACTTCGTATCCGGATCCCTTGCGTCGTACGTAGTTAAACCCATGTGCGGCTGGTCCGGTATGGGCAGAACTGTTCGCTGCATATTGTCCTTTGTGCTCATATATCTCCCATTTCCAACTGATGAAAGGTCTGTGGCACGAAGCCCAATTTGCCCCGAGGACCGCTCCCAGATGGGCCGACTTTGCAATATCTCTGCGGAGACGTTCGATGCCAAGGCGTCTGGTTCGCCGCATTCTTCTGACTGCAGGAGTGTTATGCATCGCCTTGGTTGGGGGCACAAGTGGTTTCGTACTGATCGAAGGATATTCATGGTTCGACGCCTTCTACATGCCTCTTACCACCATCACGACTGTCGGCTATCAGGAGCTGCGACCTCTCAGCCGCGCGGGGCGTATCTTTAATTCGTTTCTGATTTTCTTTGGAGTAACCGCGATGTTCGTAGCGGTTGGGGCCATGACGCAAACGATCATAGAACTCGAGTTGGAGGATCGCTATGGCAAACGGAGGAAAAAGCGCATGATCGAGTCATTACATGATCATTTTATCGTCTGTGGCTTTGGCCGCGTAGGACGACACGCTTCCTATGAGCTGCAACGGGCAAAGGCTACCTTTCTGGTGATCGATAACAATGAAGTTCGTGTTGCAAAAGCTGCGAACGCAGGAATGCTCGCCGTAGCTGCGGATGCCACACAAGATGACAGCCTTCGCGAAGTCGGTGTGCTCCGAGCGAAAGGACTGATTGCTGCATTGCCTTCGGATGCCGAAAATCTCTTCATCATTCTCTCAGCGAAAGCTCTTAATCCGAAGCTGACTGTAGTGACTAGAGCTTCTGAGGAAGAAGCCGGAGAAAAGTTGCGCCGCGCAGGAGCCGACACTGTTTTCACTCCTTATGCGCTGGCCGGACGTCAACTTGCAGATGCGTTGCTGAGGCCTCATGTGGTGGAGTTCCTGGACTTCGTCAGACGCAATATAGGCCCACACGTCACGATGGAGCAGGTCCGTGTCCTTCCAAAGGCTGATCTCAGTTCGAAAAGCGTTCAGCAGGTCCGCCCTTCAACACAAGGCGGCCTTAAAGACGGGTTGCTGGGTTCCTCTGAGCACGCGAGATGAGGTGCTCGGCACGCTGTTCATCGGTAGCCGCCATGGGTCCCCATTCGAGCCAAGGCAAATAGAAGTACTGCTTCGAACCGCGAGCCACATAGCCGGTGCAGTCAAGACTGATCAGCGTTTCCGGCAAATTGTCCAGCTAAGTGGCAAGCTCAAAGAAGAAAAACGTTTTCTCGAGGAGGAGCTGAGCAAAGAGTACAGTTTCGGCGAAATCATTGGTGAAAGTCATGGTCTGCGGGCAGTATTAAAGCAGGCGGAAACGGTCGCCCCCACCGACGCGACTGTACTAGTCCTCGGTGAAACAGGGACCGGCAAAGAGCTGATCGCGAGATCGATCCATACCATAAGTCCCCGCCGTGACCGTACCTTCATCAAGTTGAATTGCTCGGCAATCCCTTTAGGACTCTTGGAGAGCGAACTGTTCGGCCATGAAAAGGGTGCCTTTACCGGAGCGATCTCACAACGAATCGGACGATTGGAATTGGCCCATATGGGCACGCTGTTCCTGGACGAGATTGGGGACTTGCCACTGGAATTGCAGCCCAAGCTCTTGCGGGTGTTGCAGGAAAAGGAAATAGAGAGGCTTGGCGGCAGAAGGACAATTCCGGTCGATGTGCGCCTCATCGCTGCTACCAATCGCGACCTTACCAGGATGGTCAAGACGGGCGAATTTCGCAGCGATCTGTACTATCGCCTCAGAGTTTTCCCGATCACCATTCCACCCCTCCATGAAAGACCTACGGATATCCCCCTACTGGTGAACTACTTCGTTAGCAAGCACGCCAAGCGAATGAACAAGCATATAGAGAGCATTCCGCAGGAAACCATGGCAGTTTTCTGTGCATGGCAATGGCCCGGCAACGTAAGAGAGTTGGAGAACTTTATCGAAAGGGCCGTGATTCTTACGCCGGGATCAACTTTGCGCGCTCCGTTAGCCGAGCTAGAAATGCTCGATGAGGAAGTGAGGGCCACCTCTGACCCGAATCTTCAAGCGGCAGAGCGGGAACATATTCTTCATGTGCTGAGCGAGAGCAAGGGAATGATCGGCGGAATTGGCGGGCAGCGGAGAAGCTCGGGCTTAAGCGGACGACATTGAACTCCAAGCTGAGAAAGCTGGGCATCGAAAGAAGCGACTACGCTTAGAACGTTCCCCCATGAATCTGCCCATTCGGCAGGCCATCCCCAAGGCTATGTTCGGATGGTAAGCGTGGGAGAAAGCTTCTGCTGATGAGTTGGCTGGAATCCTGGGCAAACGATAAGACAAAAAGGCATACCCTAGCCGACGTTGTGATGCGTTCGTGCCGTGAGTTGCGCTAGCTAGGCATTTAAACTAGACGACTGCTCGGCCGGTGCTGCATTACGCCTCTCGCTCCTTGCACGAACAGCATGCGCAGGTAGCCCACGAGCCAATACTCTTGAAAACGTAATCATTGAGGTAAGGGCGAAGTCTAGCGCTTGCATTTTCTGGAAAGATGAGTCCAGATCCTCAAATACGAACCCGCAACGACTCCTAACGCGGGAGACCAGCGCGCATCAACTAGACGGAGTGAGGTGCGGGCTTTCGCTCATTGTCTGAGGCCGGTCGCACGGAATCCATCACCTTTGCGTCTCCGGCCCACCACTTGGATGCCGAAGCGGGTAGCTGTGTCCTGGGGATTGCCGAGTTTGGTCGACGTTGGCAAGTTCAGCATCTGCCAGGCTTGGAGTCCTCCTTCTAGAACCCATACCTTCTTGACTCCCTTGTGCCGCAGAGAGATAGCCACGCGTGCGCTGGTCACCTCCTTCGGAGACGAGCAGTACAAGACGACCTCGACGTCATCGGGAACATGGACCTTGCTGGAGGTGCGCAGTCGAGTCGGGTCGATGCGAACAGCGCCGGGAATGCCCGGGGCCGTGTCCGGAAGGGCGTCGGTCTCGCAGAGTATCAAGTCCAAAACAGCCACTTTCTTCCCCGCCGTGAGCTTCGCCTGGAGGAGTGCCGGTGAAATTGTCCGAATACGGAGTTGGTGCACCATGCGAAGCAGCTCACAGAGCCTCCACAGCAAATAGCAAGCAAATGGAATGCCAAGGGCAATCGCCAGCATCCTGGCCACACGGTCCAAGCCTCCCGCCACAATATTCACGCGGTCGGCAAATACATATCCAATCAAGCAGTAGGCAGAAGACCAGAGAAGCGCACCGACAGCATCGAACGAGAGAAATTCGATGACGTCCGCGCCCTGCATTCCTGATAAGGGCGGCATGGCCCCGTCGAGCCCTGGAACAAATTTCGCTATCATGAGGGTACGCAATCCCCACCGCGCAAATACATCTCTTGCCCTCTTCTCGCAGTAGCGACGGTCCGCGGTGAAGCTGCACAGAATCCGCAGAATCCGGCTGCCCCAGCGGCGGCCAGCTTGGAACCAGGCGAAATCTGCCAACAGGCATCCCAGAACACCAGTGAGGATGATCGCCGGAAGGCTCAGCTTACCGCTCTCTCCGAGAGCACCTGCCATTACCAGAAAAAGCACGGCAGGAACCGGTAACCACATCTGGCGTGCAAAGACGGCGACGAGAATGGCGGGATACGTAAGGTAGGTAATATGGCTGCCGGGCATGCTCTTTGAGCCTATCGTGAAGAGGGCCTCGGCGAACAGATCGAAACCCGATCGGGCGTCTCTATTCGCCCGAGCTTCTGAGGGTCAAGTTGAAACCACGATCCGAACCGAAGCGAGCGCTACGCGTCACGTAGGCACATCTGACCTATCAGGCGCTGACTTTGCGTGCGCTCCTGATTACCAGGAGTGCTGATTAGAATGCGAGCCAGCAAGAAAAATTCCAGCGAGGTACTAGACTACCTAGCTGGAGGTGGCGCGACGGGCGGCACGACATCCGTGCCGTCGGCGGGCGGGCAAAACGGCACGATCGACCCCCAGTGATCCCGGACAGCCAACACACGGAAGGTGAACGCGACCGCCACCGCGACCAGTGTGATAGGAAAGAAAGAATTAGAGTTCTTGAAGTGCTGTGCGAGCAATATGTAGACCGTACTTGCCAGCATCGCCGTCGTGGCGTGCTGCTCATCTGCCCTCACGATGATCGGCGTAATTCTAGAGAAGAGATCGATTACCACCCCGCCCGCTGTGGTCGCAATCAGCCCGACAAGAAGTGCACCGAAGAACCCAAGGCCTTGCTTCGAGCGCCTTGTGCGAGCCCAGAATCGCGAACCATGGCAGCGAGAAAGACTTGAGGTACTCCCGCAGCCTTGTGTGGAACAATTCCTCTTTCGAAGCGGCGTAATGATAAATTGCCATCCCCAGCAAGCCCATTAGGAAGCACACGAAAAAATATCGCGGATCCTTTAACGGCGAAGACATTTGATTGAGCAGCACGTCGCGCGACACGCCGCCGCCGATGCCACCGAGGAAGCCCATGATGATTATCCCCGCGGCAGTGTAGCCGCGGTTGTGCGACGGATTTTGGGCGACGACCGCACCGTTTAAAGCGTTGATGGCGGCAGAGAACAAGTCGACGTTAGGAAAACTCGGCAGGACCATTTCGGATTTCTCCTCGCACGTGCCAACGAGCGACGCTTGCCACTGGCACTTGCGCCAGATACATACATTTACGACTTCGGTTGCCGTGTGCGAAAACCCAACGACAGGACCATCCCTACTGCCAATGAACCAATGAGTTCAACGAGCTTGGGCTTTGCGTGTGTTAGCCAGTCGACCGTCAGGTTACCCAAGAGAGCAACCGTACCGAGGAGCAGCGCCATTTGTAGTTTCTTCATTCCAATCCTCCAGAGAATATTGCACACTGGACAGAATCAGTAGGCTCCGCCGTAGATGTCACAAATCTTTGTTCGCACCCTGATGGACGGTGGACCAGAGATCGAGAATATAGAACCCAACGTGAGCGAGTCTCGCGTATTAAGTTCGGACGGTAGAACTGCGCACGCGAGTCCGACTGTTCCCAATAACCTTAACAACCTGCAGCCACATGATTACCGACACCAGTTAACTCGATTGCGAGGTTTCCGGAAATTGTCACTTTTGACAAGTAGCGAGCGTTTCGCTTAAGTGATTCGTGACGCTTGGTAGAATGCGGTCGAATCATAGTCGAGCTGGAGATAACCTCTTAATTGCCGGCAACGTCCGGCTTTTCAGTAAGTTCCCCTCATCACAAGGCCACAGTCCGGGCAACTCACCGCAATCTGCGTTTGCGGGCACTCCGTTAGGCAGGTGCCTTCTCAGCGATGTAATTACTTCAGTGTTGCCGACCACTCGGGAGCTTCGTGTCGACGTACTCCTGGCTAGGGCAGTAGTCGGGCCAATGGCCAGCCCAAAGGAAAGAACCTCGCGTGGATAAACGCCTTACGTTCGTGGAAGAGCCAAATTTGATAAATACTTACCCCTAGAAGGACAACCGCAATAGCGACAACCGCCATTCCTGGCGCAAACGTTCTAATCTCTGCGACAAAGCTGTCAGCAACAAGACAGTTCGGTATCGGCTTCGTCCCGTTTAGCCCGCTGGGTGCCGGGTTTCTTACGGGCCAAATTGACGAGACCACCAAGTTCGACTCCAGTGACTTCCGCAATCTCGTCCCCCGCTTCTCGCCAGAGGCGCGCAAAGCGAACATGGTGCTCGTCCACGCGGTGAAGGCTGCGGCGGAACGCAAGGGTGTAACTCCGGCTCAGTTTGCACTCGCGTGGCTGCTGGCACAGGAGCCGTGGATCGTACCAATTCCAGGAACCACTAAACTTCGCCGGCTTGAGGAGAATCTCGGCGCAGTCGATGTCGAGTTGACCGAGAGTGATGTCTTCCAAATCAATGAGACTGCTTCCAAGCTCCCTCTTGAAGGCGAACGGCTCCCCGAAGCTGCACTGAAGATGACTGGCCTCTGAGATTTTCCTTGCCGACCTCGCAGAAGAGGGACGACAACGTGAAAATGATCAACGCAGGCTCAATTAGAAGCACTCAGCGCGGAGCGCACCTGGCCCTCTTCTTGATGACGGCCGGCATGCAGACTGCAGCGGTTGCCCAGGAAAGCAATGGCGGACTGCAGCAGAAAGACGGACGCGCACCCTACGCGACAAACGACTTATGGCATTCAGCTTGCTCCGGTGGGGGGGCCCATCATTAACTACAGCTAATGCAGTCTTGACTTACTGCGCGGCCAGCAATCGCTTCTGCGGATGTTGGTCTTTGGTGTTTCTTGCACCCAAGTGCGGGGTGTGCCGGTCAGGCTTTCAGCATTTCCATCACGTTGGCCGGTCGCAGCGGCATTTTACGCATCGGCTTTCCCGTTGCATCGAATACGGCGGACGCAATGGCGGAAGCGGCAAGCGCGTTCGCTGCTTCGGAGCCCTGGCCGTATTGGCCTACCTCCGGGCGGTGCAACATGACGATCTTGATGTCCGGAACGTCAGCCATGGTGGCGATGGGATAGGAAGACCAGTTGGCAGTGGTAATGGCACTCTGATTGAAGTTCACTTCTTCGTGCAGGGCAATACTGATACCCATGACCGCGCCGCCTTCCACCTGGCGCTTCAGTTGTTCCGGGTTGACGACGATACCAGGCTCGACTACAACCGTGTACTTTTCCACCTTCACGACACCAGTCGCCGGTGTGACGGACACTTCGCAGGCACAGGCCCAATAAGTTCCTGAGCGGAACATGGCCGACATACCCTGGCCACGCACTGTTGCCTGACCGATCGCAGCAGCTTTCGGGCTTGGCGTCTTCCTTGCTTCCCACCCTGCCTCTGCCTGCAAATGCCGCAACACGTTCAATAGCCGTTCGTCTTTTGCATGATCGATGCGGAACTGCAGCGGATCAGCCCCGGCCAGCGCCGCGGCTTCATTCATCGCCATTTCCCGGGGGAAGTTCTGCTGAAACTGGCCGGGGGTACGCATGCTGTGATCGCGCAGGCCCACCGCCAGCGGAGACTTTTGCTGGCCAACCTGGTACGTCCCGTGGCAGCGTTCGTCGAGATTGGCAACGGCGTCGTAGAGCCACATGTCAGAACTGCCGTTGGCAATGTTGTTGATCGGGCCGCCCTTCTCAGACGGCGCGGGCATCGTGGGCAGACCGGCAAGGACGGCTCCGATCAGGCGATCGTCCTGCATGGCAGGTTGGTAGTGATCGATCTCGTAGGCTGCAATGCGGCCGTGTTCATCGAGGCTGATATTCACATCGGCGTAAGCTGCCGCCGACTGCGTCGACCACTTCATATCGTCATCGCGCATCCACTGCACGCGAACCGGCTTGCCCACTTCCTTCGACAGCAACACCGCTTCGTCTTCAGCGCCCGCGTTGCCGCCATTCGAGCGGCCGTAGTGCCCTGCGCCGGGATAGGTCTTTACGGTTACTTTATCAACGCTGGTTCCCAGCATCATGGCAAGCTGGCCACGCAACGCCTGGGCATTCTGGGTGTGCGTATGGACTGTCACCGAGCCGTCTGGGCGGTAATCGGCCAGGGCCATGGTGGGACCAATCGGAGCATGCTTCCAGTACGGCAGCTGATAGGTAGCCACCAGTTTGTTCTTCGCTCCTCGTGCGCCGGCGGTGACATCTCCCTTGGACTTGCGACTCTTCTGCACCGGGACAGCCTTCCAGTCCGATTCATTCCTCAAGCTGGCAAAGAGATTGTCTTTGCCCGGCAGCCCTTTCCAATCACTCCATTTGGTTGCCTTGGCGACCTGATACGAGGCCTGAATCGCTTCCCACTCGGTGGGAGCCACCACACCCACCAGGTTTCCCTTGACCACCAGGCGCGTGTTCGGAAACTTTGTTTGATCGACCGCTCCGGCCTGAACGAGTTGTGATCCCAGCGTAGATGGGTGCACCACCCGCCCATGTAACATGCCGGGCAGCTTGACGTTGGTGACCCACAACGCATCGTGCCGCACTTTTTCGGAAACCATGCTGTTCTTGAATGATTTGCCCACCACGTTTAGCTCGCTCGCTGATTTGAGCGGCGGGTCGCCGGTGATGCGAAGGCCGAAAATGCTGGTAAGGTCGCCGCTTACCGGAATGGTCAATTTCAGGTCCTGGTCTTTCACCAACTCACCGTAGGTGACTTCTTTGCCGCCGCCCGAGGCCTTGCCATCGGCGGTCCGTACCTGGTCTTTGGGTACACCGAGCCTTTCGGAGGCAAGCTGGAGAATAGCCTGCTTTGTGTACGCAGCGGCCTTTCGTATATTGGGGGTTCCTTCGCCCAACAGGCCAAAGGTGCCACCGCCCTCCGGGGTGGTATCTGTATCTGCCGAAACTACAGTTGTGATGGCTTCGAAGGGCATATCCAACTCATCGGCTACGATCTGGCGGTAGGCGGTGTAGATGGTCCCCTGGCCGAAGTCGCTTTTGCCGGTGCGAAACAGGACGGTATTGTCGGGCCGAATCTCGATCCACGAGGCGGGGAGCGATACGTCGAACGCATCGCCTTTGATCATCGCAGCGGCTTTCGCGCTTCGTCCTCGAAAGACGCCGAACCCTACCACCAGCGCACCACCGGCCTTAACGAAACTGCGGCGGCTGAGGCGCGCACCGCACACATCCGTCATCTGCTCATAGGCTTCGCGAAGGTGTTCCATTAGACCTCTCCCTGTGCCATGAGCTTCGAGGCATGGCGTACTGCATCTTTGATCGCGATATACGTTCCGCAACGGCACAGGCGTGGTGACACGCCTCCGGTGGTGAAGGCTTCGCTGATTTCCGCATCCGTCGGGTTCGGCTTGTGCTCCAGGAGCTCGGTTGCCTTGATCATCATGCCGCTTTGGCAGAAGCCGCAAAGCGGGACCTGTTGTTCGATCCAGGCGAGCTGCACGGGATGAAGTGCTGGGTTCGCCTGATTTTGCGGCAGGTGCTTCTGGGCTGCCCAGCGGGCGGGCAATCCTTCCAGGGTGGTGACTTCCTTACCCACCGCCATGGAAGCGGGAGTAACGCAGGAGCGAACCTCCTGACCGTCGACCAGTACGGAACACGCGCCGCATTGCGCGAGGCCACACCCGAACTGGGGGCTGTCTATTCCCAGCTCATCCCGCAATACGTAGAGAAGGGGCGTGTCTTGTGGGGATGCTACCGGCAGGCTCTTGCCATTTACGGTCAGGTTCATCACCGAGGTTCTCCTTTCGGCTCGCGCCCAAAGGCTCCGGCGAAACAACGCGCCACGGCCGGGGCGTCATCGGGCTCCTCACAGTTACAGGCTAGCGCAACCTCGGCAAAAACGCAAGGTGCCTTTCGCAATTGGCGCACCTTGCGTCCATTTTTGGCGCATGGCGTATGCCATGGGACGGTTGCCGGCTTGCCCCGAGGAGGTGGGACAGGTGGGCCCGGCCCTGAAGGCCCTTGGGCAAGAAAGCAATAGAGGAAAAGCTTCGATCCTGAAGCAGCTTTATGTCAAGATTTTTGAGTTCCCCGGCGCGGACCTTCAGCTTTGGCTGCTTGAGTCGGCGAAGCGGCGTAACTCGTTGGAATCCACGCGGACTTCGCTGCGCCACGCCGAAGCCGTTCGGGTGGTTAGTTCGTCTGCCCTTCAATCCCGATTTGCGACTTGACGCTTCTGGTAATCCGAAAGACCACCCATTCGTCGTGGTCTCCGGTTACGTCGCCAATTATCTCCAGTGCCAGCGATTCGAAGACGACACTTCCGACGAAATGTCCTCCTGGTCAATGGTTCAACTTGGACTGGATTCTTTCCTTCTTCGTCTCACTTGACGATCAGATTGGGCGAATCAGCCGCATGAAGGCGTCGATCTTTTTCGTAATTCGCGCCCGGTCGGGACCGAGGTTCTGCTCCAGGCAAATTCCGCTAAAGAACGTGACAATCAAGCCAGCGAGGGAATCATTATCGTCACGAGATCCACGCGCTGCAGCTAGATTGTCGATGAGCAGCTGATGGGCTCTCATTACGCTCGCGACCATGATCTGGCGGGCTTTTGGGGGGAGGTCTGCGAACTCGCGCATAGAGTTCACCGAGAAGCAGCCCTTCTGCCCCCAACTCCCATAGCAGACCTTGAGAAAACTCTCAACATTGGTCCAGCCCAGAGGCTGTTTCGTCAGGTGTCCGCGTGCCATCAGGACGTCGAAATACCTGCGCAGGCTCTCCACGAACAGGTCTTCTTTGTCCTTGAATTCCGTATACAAGCCAGATTTGCGCACACCTGTGGCCTGTTCAAGGTCCTGAACACTCGTCTCTGCGAGGCCATGCTTCCAGAAGACTGGGATTGCTTTATCGAGGACATCCTCTCGGGTGAACAGTTTTCGTCGTCCCATTGCAACATTATCGGTCAGTTCCCTTGAGGACTTGCAAATAAAGGACCAAATGGTCCACTATTTCAGAGAAGGAACCTGTCCTTGGAGGACCCATGCCCCCTAGCCGTAAACGACAGGTCGTCGATCTCTTGAAGTCGCTTGAGACTAAAAATCCAGTCCCGTTCGCGTATGTCAACCTGAACAAGTACATCCAGCACAACCTACAGGTGGGACCTGGCCCTGAAGGTGTAGCCGCCCTCATTCAGAACATGCCGCCCGATGCGTCAGTCAACACCATCCGTGTCTTTGAAGACGGCGATTATGTCTTCACTCACACTGAATACAACTTCTTCGGGCCACGCATCGGCTTCGACATCTTTCGCTTCGAAGATGGTCTGATCGTCGAGCATTGGGACAATTTGCAGGAGACCGCGACCGAACTCAGCCCCAGTGGCCACACGATGATCGACGGCCCCACCGCGGTGTCTGATCTCGACCAGACACAGGCGAATAAGGCGCTCATGCAACGCTACATGGACGACCTTCTCGCAGGCCGTCGCGAGACCTTTCCGAGCTACTTCAACGGAATCGCATACATCCAGCACAATCCATGGGTCGCCGACACCATACCTGGCCTGATTGCCGGTCTACAGGCTCTTGCCGCCAAGGGGCAGGCGGTCGTCTACAAGCGTGTGCATATGGTGCTTGGCGAAGGTAATTTCGTCCTCGTCGTTGCGGATGCTACGTTCGGAGGCGTACCCACCGCCATCTACGATCTATTCCGCATTGAAAACGGCAAGATCGCGGAGCACTGGGACACGCTCGAAGCGATTCCACCTCGCGATCAATGGAAGAATAGCAACGGCAAATTCTAGCTCGGGAGGGGCAGGGCGTATGCTCTCGGTCGATTCCCAAAAGTCGGAGGATAATCTTAGGCAGGTCATCGATACGCTTCCCACCTTGGTTTGGTGCACTCGACCTGATGGTTCTACAGAGTTCCTGAACAAGCGTTGGCATGATTACACAGGCTTTTCTCCGGAGGAGTCGCGTATCCATGGATGGCAACCTACAGTTCATCCGGAGGACCTGCCCCGCGTTGTAGCCAAAGGACAAGAGTTGCTGGCATCGGGACAGCCAGGCGAAGTTGAAGGACGTATTCGCCGCCATGATGGAGTATTTCGCTGGTTTCTTATGCGTGTCGAGCCCCTGCGGGACGAGACTGGCAAAATCGTCAGGTGGTACGGAACTCAAACCGACATCGACGCCCTTAAGCAGATTGAAGAGAAGCTGCGAGAAGAGGATCGCGAACTGCGCCGGATCACCGACGCCATTCCGCAGACAATTGTCGTGCTAGATCCGAGCGGCGTTCCTCTCTATGCAAACCAGGCGATGCTCGACTATACGGGACTCTCGGTCGAAGATGTTCTCACGTCTGGCTTCCGTGAACGTTTCTCTCATCCCGAAGGTCTCGAAAAGCTCAAAGAACAACGGGCGGCCGGTCTCGCGCGCGGACTTCCGTTCGAACTAGAGCATCGAGCGCGGCGGAAGGACGGAGAGTATCGTTGGTCCCTGGTTCGTTTCAACCCATTCCGAGATGAGATGGGTCGCGTCGTTCGCTGGTATGCGACGGGAACTGACATCGATGATCGAGTCAAAGCTGAAGAGAGGACACGCAACGAGAACCAGGCATTGCGAGAGCAGATCGATCGGGACTCGATGTTTGAGGATATTGTGGGATCCTCGGAAGCCTTCGCAAGGTCCTCCGTCAAGTGACGAAGGTGGCGTTTCCGACTCCACTGTTCTCATTCTGGGTGAAACCGGCACAGGAAAAGAATTAATTGCGCGTGCCATTCACAAGCGATCCAAGCGCGCGTCACGGGCATTTATCGGAGTCAACTGTGCTGCCATCCCGCCATCACTGATAGCTTCCGAGCTTTTTGGCTATGAAAAGGGAGCCTTCACTGGTGCGACACAACGTCGCTTGGGTCGATTCGAGTCGGCGAGTGGCGGAACCATTTTTCTGGACGAAGTAGGCGACCTGCCCCTGGATATCCAAATTGCTCTCCTAAGAGTGCTGCAGGAGCGCGAAATCCAACGCGTCGGCGGTAACACCGCAATTTCCGTTGACGTGAGAGTCTTGGCGGCTACTCATCGGGACTTGGATGTGCTCGTGGCCGAAGGTAAGTTCCGCGAAGACCTCCTGTATCGCTTGAATGTCGTACCCATTCTTGTGCCTTCACTGCGCGACCGCGTAGATGATCTTCCTTTACTTGTCGAATACTTCATCGCGCGTTTCGGAAAAAAGGCCGGCAAGAAGTTCAGGGCAATCGATGACAAGACACTCAATCTGTTCCGGGCTTACGGTTGGCCAGGAAATGTCCGCGAGCTACAGAACGTAATCGAGCGGGCCGTGATCTTGAGTGAAGGCGACATCTGTGCTGTGGACGAGACTTGGCTCAAGCGGCCGTCCTCCCAGGAACAGCTGATCCGGCATTTGCGCTTAGCGGCGTCCTGCATAAGCAGGAAAAGGAGATGATCGAAGCCGCGCTAGCGGAAAGCCACGGTCGCATATCGGGTCCGACGGGTGCAGCAGTCAAGCTCGGTATCCCGACCCATACGCTCGATTCAAAAATCAAACGATTGGGAATCAACAAGTATCAGTTCAAAATCCCACAACATTGATTTTGCTCTGTGGTTCGAGGCACTTAGTCCCGAGCTTACAAGTATCACTTCATACTTCGAAGCGAGTTTGAAGACTTCGAGGGGGCCCGCAACATCGAGCATGTCAACCGGCTGTGGGCCGCTAATAACAATCCTTCTCATCTAAACACTCTCTCCCACCGGGCAGACCTATGTCCGATTTTGATTCATCTATGTCGTGGCGTCGAGTTCATTCGGAACGTAATGTTGCCTTCGTGGACGTGCAATCAAGTCGTACGGAGGAGCCTCAATGTCCATCGTCACAAACTCGAGGCAGAAGTTTTCTCAGGTCAATCACTTCTCTAAGGATATTCCTGAAAATTCAGGATTACCTCTCGACAGAGGTTCCATCTTTTCAGGCGTTTGAGATTGGCCCTTGGTTTGCCCTTACAGCTGCAGGCTTGGGTAGTCCAAAACAATCGCTACTCCCGAAATTCCTGTGAACGACGACAAAGAAAATCCTGCAGATCGATAGGAGACGAAGATGGGAAAAACGTATAGAGCGGTCGAAATAACGAAGCCCGGGACTTTTCACCTCGTAGAGAGGTCCGTCGTTGCACCGGGTGAAGGACAGGTACGCATTCGCGTCGAGGCTTGCGGTGTGTGTCATTCAGACGCCGGTACCGTTGAAGGGCAGCTACCGGGCGTAGTGTATCCTCGCGTGCCAGGCCACGAAGCAATTGGTCGCATCGAAGAGGTTGGGCGGGGCGTCACGACCTGGCAGGTCGGCCAGCGCGTCGGTGTCGGGTTCTTTGGCGGCGAAGACGGAACCTGCGAGACCTGCCGTCGTGGGGACACGGCATATTGCCAGAACCCCATTATCACTGGCGTGACAAGTGATGGCGGCTATGCGGAAATGATGATCGCAGAGGCACGCGCACTGGCTCTCATACCGGATGAACTCAAATCAGTAGACGCGGCCCCCTTGGTTTGCGCCGGCATCACGACGTTCAATGCTCTCCGCAACGCCGGACGTGCAGGCGATACCGTTGCTATCCAGGGCATTGGTGGGTTAGGACATCTTGGCGTGCAGTACGCCAAGAAGATGGGTTTTCGCACCGTTGCAATCGGCTTCGGTCCAGACAAAGAACATCTCGCGCCTAAGCTGGGAGCTCACGTTTACATCGACGCCAAAGCTGAGGATGCGGGAGCCGCGCTGCAGAAACTGGGAGGTGCCGACGTGATCCTGGCAACCGCCCCCAGCGGAGCAGCAATCGCCAGCCTGCTTCCCGGCCTCTCAGTTCGCGGAAAGCTCGTGGTAGTTGGTGTTTCGGGTGATCCAATTCCGGTCAACGGAGTGCCGCTCATCTTTGGCGGGCGCTCGGTCATTGGAAGCCTGACGGGAAGAGCGATCGAAACACAGGACACTCTTGATTTCAGCGTACTAACCGACGTTCGCCCCATGATCGAAACGCTTCCTTTGGAGAAAGCCGAAGAAGCGTATCGACGCATGATGTCTGGTGAGGCACGATTCCGCATGGTCCTCACAATGGCCTAAAAACTCACGACGCGCGCTGAAAAGCGGCATCGACAAACCGATGTGCGAAGGAGACTCAGATGAATCAGTTCCAGGAAATCTTCGACAAGCAGAAAGCATATTTCGATTCGGACGCGACCAAGTCTTACGAGTGGCGCATCGATCAGCTGACACGCCTTGAGAACTTGTGCAATGAGAACGCCGAGGCTCTTGAGGCTGCGATGAGCAGCGACTTCAAAACCGCCAGTCAGGAAAAAGTCTTCGAGATCATGGCCCCCGTAGGAACCGCGGCTTTCGCAAAGTTGGAATTGAAAGAATGGATGAAGCCCGTGGATGTAGTCGTTCCCAAGGCTCTTCGGGAGAGCGGACACACCGCCAAGGTCTATCGAGAACCTTACGGCGTCACTCTGGTGATAGGCCCCTTCAATGGGCCGTTAACGCTGCTCTTCGACCCGGCGTGCCAGGTTCTTGCCGCCGGGAATCCATGCATTCTCAAGCTATCTGAGGGCTTACCCGCCACCAGCAGGGTCTTGCTGGATCTCATTCCGAAATATTTCGATCCTCGGGCTGTTACCGCCGTCACAGGAAGCAAAGACGAGGTGACAGAGCTGCTCAAGCTGCCATTCGACTTCATCTTCTTCACCGGGAGCGTCAAGGTTGGCAAGATCGTCATGGAGGCGGCCGCAAAGAATCTGACTCCTGTACTCCTCGAACTTGGCGGACAGAATCCAGCCTTCGTCGATGCGACCGCCAATATCCCGGATGCAGCCAAGAAGATTGTCTGGGGTGCGACGGCCTGGGGCGGCCAATGGTGTACCTCGCCCGGATACGCCTACGTGCATGAATCAATCGCAGAGCAGTTTGTTGCGGAGTGCAAGAAGGCGATGGTCGAGCTGTACGGGACCGACCCCAAGAGCAGACCTGACGACTACTCCCGCATTATTAGCCCCAAGGCCACCGAACGTTTGGCGGGCCTGATCGATCAGAAGAAGGTCGTCATAGGCGGGGCCTCAGACCCAGAGGCACGCTACCTCGATCCCACGGTTATCTATCCAGTGACATGGGATGATCCGATCATGGAGGACGAGATCTTCGGACCGCTTCTCCCAATCCTCACCTACAAGGACATGGACGCTGCCATTCGCGAGGTGAAAAAGCATCCGAAGCCCTTGTCCGGCTTCCTGTTCAGCCGCGACCAAAAGGCAATCGATCACTTCCTCGCGAGCTTGTCCTTTGGCGGCGGTGCGATCAATCAGGTGAACATTCATCTGTTTATCGAAACGATGCCCTTCGGCGGTGTTGGATACTCCGGCATCGGTCATTACTACGGCAAGGCCGGCTTTGACGCTCTCACGCATGCAAAATCGGTTCTGATTTCTCCGCCTGACGTGGCCATCGAGCATTTGTTCCCGCCGTATACGGAGGAGAAGGTCAAAGCCCTCAGCCAGTGGTTTGAGTACTAGGCCACGAAGATCCCAGAAAAAAGCGATCCCAAAGGAGCACAGAGATGAAAAAGAATGCGAAAGATTACGTATCGATTGCCCAACAGTTCTTCACTGCCTACGATGCACACGACGTTGATGGCATGCTCGCTCTTTGCGCGGATGGCGCACTTGGACGATATGCTCCGTACGGCCGCGAGAGCGTCGTGCCAATTCGTGGTGGCATCGATGTCATTTGGCGTGCGTTTCCGAATGCCGTTCCGAACTTCCGAGTCAAAGTGATCGAGCTGATCCCTGCCGAGGGGAACACAGTGGTGATCCAAGCCGAGATGAGCGGGCCTATACCTGCCGAAGTGCCTGGAGTTGCAAAGAAGGGCCAGGACGTACACATCCCTCACTGCTACATTCTGCGTTTCGACGCGGACGGAAAAATTACGCGCCTTGACGCCTATTGGGACAACACCGTCCTGAACAGCATCCAGGCGAGCGCCGTGTGATGGAGCGACCTAGCCGCGGAGGTGTTAGCTGTCGGCAACGCTTTTCGTGCAGCACATGTCAGAGGCATCCCTGAGGAGCGAAGGTGGTTTCGAATCTCGTATCCAAGCGTTTGAAAGCCACGCTCAGGTGTTTCCACACGACTGACCGAGGCGCAGATCAATCGAGTTCGGCCCTTCGCATCCTTGCGGCAAGTGAAACGGGGCGACGTCCTGTTCAGCGCAGATGACAGCGATGTTCCTTTCTTCATCTTGCTGTCCGGGAGTATGGAGATTGTTCAGCCGCACATGAATGGCGAACGGCTTGAGCGGCAAGCCATGGCCCAGGTGAGTTCACAGGCGAAATGACGATGATCACTGGTCAACGCTCACTTGTTTGTGGCCGTATGACCGATCGGGGTGAAGTGCTTGAATATCCTGCGGCTCCATCACTGGTCGCCCGAGATGGTGGACTCAGCGAAATCTTTATGCGGGAACTTTCATTTTGCGCCGTCCACAAAATGCTCCTGTCGCCACCGCTCCGGAGGGAGGCGAGGACATTATGCACATGGATAAACCGGAGCTCAGGAAGATTACGGAAGATCCGAATATGCCTGGGCTGGAGAAACTAGTGAAACTCTTTTTTGCGCCAAGCGAATCGAGTCAAGCGGCAGGAGAGGCCTTCGCGGCTCGGCTCGCAGAGAGAAAGCAAGATGGTGAGCCTCTGGCCGGCCAAAATGTCGCAATCGCTCAGATCACGGCCTTTCGAGCTTGGGAACAATACAGTGGCGAGCGTTTCGCCAAGCTCGGCAAGATCACGCAGCCGTGCCTGGTCGTCAACGGCGTCTTCGACAATATGATTCGAGTCCGCAATTCCTACATGCTGAGCGAGCATCTCCCAAACGCCATGCTGTTGATCTACCCCGACGCTGGGCATGGATCGTTGTTCCAGTATCACAAGTCATTCGTTCGGCAAGCTTCGCTGTTTCTTGATTCAGAAGGCATCAGCTGAAGGCTTCGGTAGCATTGGTGATCCTAAGCTGCATCCGCTTAGGGATTTAGAAGAGGCACAGTTTGTTGCATCTGGAAGAGTGCGCTTAGGAGTCAGGAGCCCATGATTCTGAAGATCGAACGGATTCGGGATTCACGCAAAGTTCGACTTCGGCTGAGCGGAGAGTTTCGATCTCACCATCTCGATCAGGTAAAGGCCGAGATCAGCCGTGGAGAGCCGATCGCGCTGGATTTGGAGGAGGTCGATCTCGTGGACATCGAAGCAATTCGGTTCCTCAATGCCCGCGAGGACGAAGGTATCTCGGTGTTGCACTGCTCGCCTTATATCCAGGAGTGGATGTCTAGGGAGCGGCAAGAAGAGAAAGCTCGAACGGATTGGCGGTGACGACATGGTTGAAAGAGGCAAAGAATGACGACCGACGAGAAAATGGGCTGCAAGCTAGATGGAAAGATCGCACTTGTCACTGGTGGCACAAGCGGGATTGGTCTTGCTACCGCGAAACGCTTCGTAGCGGAAGGAGCATACGTCTTCATCACCGGTCGGCGCGAGAAGGAGTTGGCTTCAGCGGTCAAGAGCACAGGGGAAAGCGTCACCGAGGTGCAAGGAGATGTGTCTCTTGTCCCCTGTTTTCTGTTATTTGCACGTTTGGTAGGTTCTGGCTAAAGTGGGCGCTCTGTGGACCGGAGAACCCAGAACCGCAATCAATCCTGGTTGCCCCCCAGGGATTCGAACCCCGATATGCTGCTCCAGAGGCAGCTGTCCTACCATTGAACGAGGGGGCAATGCGGCAAAACCGACTTTACTATAGTAAGAGCTGGGTCAACTCTGGTCAATGCGAGCTGGTGGGGGATCGAAGGGCACGCGGCCAGGGAGTCTCCTTCATTCAGAGATTGTTGTGTGGGGTACTGCAGGTCCCTCCGGTCGCGCTGCCCCAAAAAAGTGCGTCGAGTGCCATCGTATCCCACTCAAGCCAAAACCGGGCTTGAATGGGGCACCCAGTCTTCGTTGCTGGTGAAGCAAGCTTCATCCCTCTCCCAACTCGCCACCGCGAGTCAGACTGCTCCCACGGCACGCCGGGGCAGGCGGGATGACAAAGCCTCGTGTCCATCCCGTCCTTACTCTTCCCTGAGCACTTGCAACGGCTTCTGGCCCAGCATCCTGAAGCTGGCCGCCCAACCGGTCACCGTGGCCAACACCGCCGTTCCTACCAACGCAATCGCGGTCGCCAGCCATTCCACGTGAAAGGCTACATCCAGCCGATGTAGCAGCACGCGGGAAAGTAGATTGGCGAAGATCACTCCTACCAGCCCCGCGAGCAGCCCCAGCACAATAAACTCCACGCTAAAAACGGCGGCGATGTGGTTTCGCTTCGCGCCCAGGGTCTTGAGCACCACCACCTCGCGCACCCGGCGAAATTGCGTGCTGGCAATGCTCGAAGCCAGAATGACGGCGCCGGCAAGAATAGAAAAAGCCGCCAGGAAGCGAACTACGATCGTGATCTGCTGTACTACTCCCTGGATCGTCTCAATGACATCGGCAATGTTGATCACCGTCACCGTGGGATAGGCGTTAAAAAGCGCCCGCTGTACCGCCCCCACCTGCCGCGGGTCCACATGGGCTGCGCCGTACCAAACCACCGGCAGCCCGGCCAACGCCCGCGGGGTGAGGATGAATTCGCTGCGCGAGTATACGTGCTGGCCATTGTGGCGGATGATCGCAACCACATTGGTCTGCATCGTTCTTCCATTCGAGGCGAAGACGATACGGGAACCAAGATGCAACTGCAGCCGTTGCGCAATGTGTTCGGTCACGACGAGTGATTGTCCATCGTCCTTGTCCCACCAGGTTCCCTGCACCATCGTGGATCCCTCGGGCAGCGCGTTCGACCAGGTGAGGGATACGGTCTGGAGCAGTCGCTTGGGGTAATTCTTCAGCTTGAGGCCCTCAGCTGCTGTGCCATCCACCGATATGATTCTTCCGGCGACGGAGGGCAATGTCTCCACATCTCCCCAGACCGAGGGCTGTTGGGTCAACAGGTGCTTGACGCCGTCCAGTTCCTTGCTGCTGATGTCGACCAGGAAAATGTTCGGCAGGTTGGGGCCGGCCGTCAGTTTCATCTCCCCAATCACACCGTGCTGCATGAGAAAGACGGTCAGGATAAGCATCACGCCCACGCCCAGCGCGGCCAGGACAGCGGCGGTTTGATTACCCGGCCGATACAGGTTCGCCAGACCATGGCGAACGGCCGATTGCAAATGCATCCGGGTGCGCGACAGAAAGGCCCGCAGCACGCGCAGGGTCAACGCCGACACTCCGAGGATGACCACCAGCAGTCCGCATAAGGCGGTGGCAAACCAGCGCCCGACTACCACTGAATCGGAAAGGGCCGCGGCGATGGCACCCAATCCCAAAAGGATGACGATGGCAATGATCCATTGCGCCTTGCTCTGGCGCAGGCGCGTCCACCAGCTCCGCTGCACGCTCGGCTCCTCCACCATTCTGCGCAACACCAGATTTGGGCGGACGGAGCGAATCTGCAGCAACGGCGGCAGGCAGAAAAGAACGGTGGTCAGAATGCCAGTGGCCAGTCCCGCCAGGGCGGAATGCCAGGGAAACTGAAGATCCAGGGTGATAGGCAAGAAACGCCCTAGCAGGCTGGGAAAAATCCACTCCACTCCCAGGCCCAGAGAAGCACCGATCAATCCCCCCACCAACCCCAGCAGCACCGTCTGGAAAAGATAGATACGCAGAATATCAGAGGACCGCGCGCCGATCGACTTCATGATGGCGAGCACCTCAACCCGCTGCTGCAGATGCGCTCGCATGGCCATCGCCACCCCGATGGCGCCCAGCACCATGGCCACCAGGCAGATCAGGCTGAGCAGCCCGGTCGATCGCTTCAAGCCGTCGGTGAGCGCCGGATTGCTTTCCCTGAAGTCCGTGACCTGCGCATCGGGCAACACCTGCTCCAGGCGCGCGCGCACCGTGGCGATACTGCCACTGTTACTTGACAGCTTGAAGAGGAAGCGCTCTCCCGAGCGGCTTCCCTGCTGCAGCAGGCCGCTCTTTTCAAGCGCGCTCTCGGTCATCATCACGCGCGGACCCAACCCCATGCCTGAACTCATACGGTCCGGCTCGCGCACCAGGATGGCCGCGATGCGGAAGGTGGAGTCGCCAATCTTCAGGCTCGCGCCTACCTGGGTGTGCAGCCGAATGAGCAGGTCTTCGGCAACCACGACGGTTGCATCGGTGAGCACCTGGCGGAGATCTCCCGCGGGGTCGAGAACGACCGTGCCATAGAAGGGATACTGTTGCGGATCGACGGCTTTAAGCGAAACCAGCAGCGGCACGGGGTCGGCGGGCGAGGACACCATGGACACCGTTTCGCTTACTTCGGTTCTCCGGATGCCACGGGAGGCCAGCACATTCAGCTGCTGCTCCTCCTCCTGCGTGGGCTGGCGAAACATACGCGCGGAGAGATCGGCGGCCATGATGGTGCGCGCCTCGCCCAGCAAGGTCTTCTGAAAAGAGTCGCTAAAGCCGCGCACTCCGGTGAGCGCTGCCACCCCGATCGCCACGGAGAGAATCACGAATAGAAACTTGGCGCGGGAGGCCTGCAATTCGCGCCAGGCAATCTTCGCCGCCGAGGCCCAGGTTAAGGTGGGTTTTTGCTTGGCTCCCATATCAGGCCGGCCCTTGCATGGTGTCTTCCACAATCATGCCGTCGCGTAGAACGATGCGGCGATCGGCGTGGATGGAGACCTGCGCGTCGTGCGTCACCAGCACCAGGGTGGCGCCGCTGACGCGGTTTCGTTGGAGCAGCAGATCGAGTACGTGGGCGCCGTTCTCGGAGTCGAGATTGCCCGTGGGCTCGTCGGCAAAGATGATGGGCGGCTGGAGAACAAAGGCGCGCGCCAAGGCGACCCGCTGCTGCTCCCCGCCCGAAAGCTGAATGGGATAGTGATGCATGCGGTCGCCCAGGCCTACACTGCGCAGCAGGTCTTCGGCAGAGGTGCGGCCGTTGCCAGAGCCGTTTAGTTCATGGGGCAACAGCACGTTTTCCAGCGCCGTGAGTGTCGGTATTAACTGAAAGGATTGGAAGACGAAACCCAACTTTTGGCCGCGTACCTCAGCCAACTTGTCTTCCGGCAGACGACTGATCTCAGTGCCATCGATCAGGACTTCGCCCGCAGTGGGAGAATCCAAGCCTGCCAAGAGTCCGAGCAGCGTGCTCTTGCCGCTTCCGGAAGCGCCCATGATGGCCACGAATTGACCGGAGGGGACCAGCAGATCGATGTTCTTGAGGATCTCGATCGTCCGGCTGCCATTGCGAATTGACTTTTTCAGCCCGCGCACTTCAATCATGGACTTCCCCATCTCCAGGGTTTGGTAGACGAACGTTGGCGGAAAAATGTTCTACAGTGGGCTTGTGACCTACCGACGACTCGCCTGCCTTGTGTTCGCCAGTTCCCTGCTTGCCGGTTGCCGGTCGAAAGCTCCTGAGCCGGCGGCTCCTCAACCGGCCACGCCTGTAGTTGATTCCTCCCCGGCCAGCGATGTTGCAAAAGATGGGCGGCCGGTGATCGTCGCTTTCGGCGACAGCCTCACTGCCGGCTACGGGGCTGACCCGGGCGAGAGCTATCCCGACTACCTGCAAAAGGATTTGAACGCGAAGGGCTATAACTACCAGGTCATCAATCAAGGCATCAGTGGAAACACCACCAAAGACGGAGTCGACCGGCTGCCGGACGCATTGGGCCTGAAGCCAGTGCTGGTGATCGTGGCCTTCGGCGGGAACGATGGTTTGCGCGGGTTGCCCATCGCGAGTACGCGTGAGAACCTCGATCAGATCGTATCCACACTGCTCAATTCCGGCGCCAAGGTGGTGTTGGGTGGCATCACCCTGCCGCCAAACTACGGCTCGGACTACATCCGGCAATTCAACCAGACCTACGCGCTGCTGGCGGCCAAGTACCACGTGCCGCTGCTGCCGTTCCTGCTGCAGAACGTTTGGGGAGTGCCCGGCAGCATGCAGGCCGACGGCATTCATGCCACGGATCAGGGCAATGCGCAGGTGGCAAGAAATCTTCTTCCCCTGGTCGTGCCCCTGCTGAAGAAGTCGTAACCCGGGCGCCATCAACCGAGAACCACGATGGGTTGAAAGAGCGTTCCAGCAACGCGGCGCACAATGGCAACCAGGTCGCGCTGCCCGGCGAATACCTTGGCCAGCGGAGCGGTGGAGTATTCGGGCAGATTCACGGCGTTGCCGTTTCTCAGGCGGCCGGCAACCCAAAGATCAGCAGTTGTGGCGGGCAACTCCGGCAGCAGCGTCCGGGGGTGAGGGAGTCTCTGCTCCAGGGTGCCGGCAGCCGCCTGTTCGCTGAGTTCGTCCAGCGTCATCGCCTGGGCAAGCGTAAAGGGGCCAGCCGCCACCCGGCGCAACCGCGCCAGGTGAGCACCACAGCCCAAGATCTGGCCCAGGTCATGGGCCACCGAGCGGACGTAGCCTCCGGAGGAGATGCGGATGGTGAACTCCGCATATTCGCCTTCGAGCGGGCCGACGACGAACTCCTCAATCGTCAGGGTTACGGGTTTCAGTGCTACCGTTTCCCCGCGCCGTGCGGCCTTGTAGGCAGGTTTGCCATCGATTTTCTTGGCGGAGAAAGGCGGCGGGGTCTGGTCTACCTGTCCTCGAAAAAGAGCGGCCGCGGCCTGGATGTCGTCGCTGGCCGGCAATCGCGTGCCCAGTTCAGCCGGCGCCACCGGGATTCCATCTGCGTCGTAGGTGTCGGTGGCAAAGCCAAAACGAATCGCTCCGGTGTAGGTCTTAGTGAGAGGACCAAAGAATTGGGCCAGACGCGTGTACTTCCCCATTAATACGGGCAAGACTCCAGTGGCCATGGGATCGAGCGTACCGAGGTGGCCGGTCGAAGACTCGCCGGTGACGCGGCGCACCCGTGAGACGACATCGTGGGATGTCATTGCGCTCGGTTTATCAATCACCAGGAGCCCATTCACACTCTTAACTATAGAGACTTATTTCTGATCCGATCAGCAAGGGTGCGGAGAAGAGTATTCTCAATCATTTGCGCCCTGGCCTTCGTAAAGAGTCTTTTCGCAACCTTGTAAAAGCGTTCGAAGGGGCTGCGCCCCGTCTTTTTCGTCCCATGTACGCTGATCAAATTGATGGATCAAGGAAATGCCGTATGCCTAGAGAGATCTTGAGTTCGGACCGACTTGGATCAGGAGAGCCTGATTATAGGATGATTTATCTCAGCTTCAAAGATAGCAAGATGCCGTTGTTCCAAGAGAGACGGAGGCAGGAAGAAGCGTTACCCGAGAGGCGAGCCGTTTCATGCCACCGGAAATAGTCAGTGTGTTCACTCGACAATCTCGCGAGATCCGTATTGCTATGCGGCAGATGTATGTGAGGAGTCAGCGCGTCGGATAGGGGCGTCATCTCCGAACCAAGGTGAAGAACAGCCTGCAACACCTGGCGATGAACCGGGGGATGCAGAAGAAGAGCCGGCTCTGGACGCGCCAGGGGATGGAGCAGTTCCAGCAGTTGGCGATGCCCGGCTGGGCGGGGGTGCGGCGGGAGGATTTGTTGCACCTGCTCAAGCAGTTGAACGGCCAGGTCGAGCAGTTGGATCAAGCGGTGAAGCAGGCTGCCTGGCAACATCCTCAGGCTCAGTTGCTGATGACCCAGCCCGGGGTGGGCCCAGTAACGGCCCTGGCTTTCGTGCTGACCATCGGGGATGTGACACGCTTTGCCGGTAGCAAGCAGCTCACCAGTTACCTGGGCCTGGTTCCCAGCGAACACAGCTCGGGCAGCAAGCGCCGCTTGGGGGCCATTACTAAGCAAGGCAACTGCTTTCTACGCAAGCTGCTGGTAGAAGCGGCGCAGACCACGGTACGCAAGGATGAGGGTTTTCGCAAAGAGTATCAACACCGTTGCCATCATCGGCCCAAAGCGGTAGCCAAGGTGGCGGCGGCTCGCAAATTGGCTGTGCGACTCTACTGGATGCTACGCAGCAATGTCGGCTATCCGGAGATCGTTCATATCGAGAGCAACCCGCGGGTGCCCCTGGGAGATGTCTAGCCCGTAACATTGATCGGGTGCTCTCGCATCCAGACTGGTCTATGCAGAAGACGGCGCAAGCGCCTTGGAAAACACCTCCGGTGTTTCCCACTTCCGCACAGACTCGGCGGCTGGGTGTCCGAATAACAAAATCATGATCGTAGTTTCGGTCGAATCGATGGCTGGGTGGAGCGATCCACCAGAAAAATGATGCAGCGGTGATATCCCCAGAGTCTCGGTCCCACTCTCGCTGGTGTCCAAAGCAAGCGGTGCTCCGCACCGCTCAGGATATCTTTGCCCTTGACAACGCCTTTTTCCTTATCGAGGGGCACCCGTCCAGGGGGAGGGGCTTCGTTGCCCTCTCGCCCTTACAGGTTGTTCTGGGGACGCGATTGGACCAGGGAGAGAAACTCGGCGCGGGTGTTTTGCTGGTGGAAGACTCCTACCATCGCAGAGGTCACGGTGGATGAATGCTGCTTCTCTACGCCGCGCATCATCATGCAGAGATGTCTGGCCTCGATCACGACACCCACTCCCTGGGGATCAATCGCGTCCTGAATAGCATCGGCTATTTGCCGCGTGAGCCGCTCCTGTACCTGCAAACGACGCGCGAACACCTCGACCAGCCGCGGAATCTTGCTCAGACCGATGACCTTGCCCTTGGGGATGTAGGCCACATGAACTTTACCGAAAAAGGGCAACATGTGATGCTCGCAAAGGGAGAAGACCTCGATGTCGCGCACAATCACCATCTCGTCGTAATCGACTTCGAAGAGAGCGCCGCGCAGAATCTTGTCCGCATCCTCCTGATACCCCTTGGTGAGAAAGCTCATCGCCTGCTCGGTCCGCTCCGGCGTCTTCACCAAACCTTCGCGGTTGGGGTCTTCGCCCAAACGCGTGATCAATTCGGTGTAAAGATCCTGGGTGGAGTATCCACTCAATCCCCTGCCGACCGGGGGCTTACGAACGACCGCTGGATGTGCCATGCTTTCCCTTTCCCGCATATTCGAAAAAATTGTTCCGCGTCTCTTCCACCCTCACTCGTTCAAGATCAGCGTGAACAAAGTGCTCCGCGAGCAGGTCGTGAATGGCTATACATAGATTCTCGGTAGTGGGCACCTGGTGCGTGAAGCACTCGTCAAAGTTTAGATTCGTGTGATCAAAGCGGTCGATCACTGTGCTTTGTACGCAGCTATCCAGGTCAGCCAGGTTGCAGACCATGCCGGTCACCGGATCGACCTGGCCCCCAACCGTTACCTCGACAACATAATTATGGCCGTGGCCGTGGGGATTGCTGCACTTGCCGTAAACCGCCCGGTTTTTTTCCTCGCTGAATGCCTCCGAATACAGCCGATGCGAGGCACTGAGGACGTATCTTCGCGAAAGATAAGCTCTCATGCCTCACCGTAATAATCGGAGAAAAGGTCGGGCGTCTCGTAGACCCGGATGCGGTGTAGCCTGGCGCCCGCGATGCGATTTTCCAGTCGCTTCCAGATGGCAATGGCGAGGTTCTCGGTGGTTGGCATTACGTGTTTGAATTCCTGCACCTCGAGATTCAAATGGCGGTGATCGTACACATCCACCACCTCGCGATGCATCACGTCTTTGAGCTCTTTCAGATCGACGACAAAGCCTGAGACCGGGTCCACTTCTCCCTGAACCGTCACTTCCAGGGTGTAGTTGTGCCCGTGACCGTTGCGATTCGCACACTTTCCAAAAAGACGCACGTTTTCCGCCGGCGACAACTGGTCGGACCAGTAGTAGTGAGAGGAGGAGAACTCAGCCTTTCGAGTCAGAAGAAGCATAAGCAACCAATCGCGCAGCCCTGGAGTCTAAAATCAGTATAGCGGTTTCCAGCTCCATTCTTGTGATGACGCTGGAGAGCTATCTTATTCATTATTTTGAGGTTGGTTACCGAAATTTTAGCGTGTAGCGGGGTTTCATTGCTTGGCGGTGGAGTAGTCTCTCCCCTTCCAGGCCACTTGATTGCGGACCGTGTGCTGCCACCAGCTTCTCAGCAGCAGGAAGCAGAACAGCGGTAGCGCAAACACCGAAATAGCGCAATCGACAGCAGAGAAATTGGATTTTGCTACCCTTGTGTAGAATCTCCATAGAACTCTCAACCAGAGAACAGCCAAGGCGTAGCGCGCCAAAGGCACTGAAAAGAAGCGCCATAGCAGCAGCGGCAGGGCAATCATGAGGAGCAGATCGAGGGCCCTCCCGGCCGCCATCATCAAAGGATAGCCAAAAAGGCGGGCCAGATTCTTGGTCCAGCCTTCAGACATCGCCGCAAAGCTCCGGTACATGCGAGTACTAAGCGCGTCAGGTGCGTAGCGGAACCGGATGGGGTACTTGCGACGCTTTAACCGGAAAGCCAGATCTACATCGTCGAGCAGAGAGCTGGACACCTCTGCATGGCCGCCAACCTGAAAGTAGGCGGCTCGCTGGACCATCATGAACTGACCATTGGCAGCAGCCACGCGCGACTCCGCACTGGAAACTTTTTGCGGCGGATAAGCCACGGCGAGCTCGGCAAAGATCAACGGCATAAGGGCCCGCTGCCAGAAGCCTGTCACTAGCTGCTTGGGAGAATAAGAGAGCATCACTACATGCGCATGTTCCGCTTCGTGAATAGCTCGCCGCAAGTCGCCCGGCTGGTGAATGGTATCCGCATCCGTGAACAGGAGCCATTCGCCTCGCGCCTTTTGGGCCGCGGTCCAAACCGCATTTGCTTTTCCTGTCCAGCCGGGCGGCAGCGGCGCAGGATCGAGCACCTGTACGCCCGCCAAGCCGAGCGCGATGGAGCGGGTCTCGTCGGTCGAGCCGTCATCCACCAACCACAGTTCCCAGTCCTCTCCCAGGGCAAAGCCTTCGTCCGCTTGGGCCAACAGAGACTCGAGGCATGGCCGGAGAACATCGGCCTCATTGCGGGCGGGCACGATGACAGAGAGACGCATCGGCAGTTTTCCTTTCTCCGGATTTCCTGTGCGGCTCGCGGCTCCGCCGCGTCCAGGGCAGCGGTCCGCGATGATTCCCAGCATTATAGAAAATGCAATTTCAACCCGGGTCCGCCCAGTTTCTTCATCACGGCGTAACGCCCTTCATCCAATGATCAACTAAGGCGGAATAATGACATCAGGACTCAGCGCTACTAACGCTACTCTCCCGCCACTGGTTTCGGTGGTGATTCCGTGTTACAACTCAGCCCGTTATCTCGCCGAGAGCATCGAGAGTGTACGGCTGCAGACCTATCCCCGGATCGAAATCATCGTGGTCGATGATGGATCGACCGATGAGACAGCGCAAATTGCACGATCGCTTGGGGTTCGTTACATCTACCAGGCGAATCGCGGGATCTCCGCTGCGCGCAATACAGGTATCCTGCATAGTCAGGGCAAATATGTACTGTTTCTCGATCACGATGACCGGCTTTTGCCGCGGGCTGTCACGACCGGAGTCGAGCTCCTGGAAGAGCATACGGATTGCACGCTAGCCGTGGGCGAGCATAGGTATATAGGGCCCGACGGAGCAGCGATCGGATATTCCAACAAGTGTGCCGTGGGGCGCGATCATTATCAGATGCTTCTGGAACATAACTTCGTCGAGACCCCTTGCTCCGTGCTGCATCGGCGTTCAGGGCTCGCGCAGACCGGCGTCTTTGACGAGAGCCTGCAGGTAGGCGAGGATCACGAGTTTTACCTGCGCACCGCGCGCCAGAGCAACTGGGTTGCCCATGAGACGCCGGTCGCGGAGTACCGGCTTCACGAGGGCAGTATCTCCCGCGATGCAGAGCTAATGCTGGAGCTGAGCTATCGGGTGCTGGAGATGGAGTTGCCCTTTCTGCAGGGCGACCGGGAGAAGTTGCGCGCACATCGCCGGGGGGTCAAATTCCTGGAACGCCAGTATGGGCGGCGGCTTACGCGCGAGCTGCTGGGCGCAAACCTGACGATCCCGAAAAACCAGCGCAAGCTGAAGCTCTTAAGACGTCATTATCCTGTGGGTTTCGCGGCCGTACTGGTGAGCCAGTTTCTGCCGCCAAAGCTGGTGAATCTTCTGCTCGCTTCGCGCGCTCATTATGCCCAGTTGGGGGAACAGGCCCGGCGAGCACAGCGTAGCGAGAGCCTTTCCGTGGGCTGATTCCAAGCGGCGCAGGCGGGCCGGTTGGAAGTATTATTAGAGACGTGGCATTTCGTTTGCGCGGCTCCGTCTTCCTGCTCTCGCTCCTGCTGGCCGCAGGGTGCGACCGTGGCGATCATCCTCGCTTTGTGGGAAAACCGGCACCCGATTTTACGATCTCCGATGGCGGACGCAGCCTGCAGTTAAGCAGTTACCGGGGCAAGGTGGTTCTGCTGAATTTCTGGGCCAGCTGGTGTACTCCGTGTGTGGAGGAGATTCCTTCGCTCAACCAGCTACAACGGCAGATGCCGCAGTTGGTGGTGGTGGGCGTGGATGTGGACCAGGACCCCGCTGCCTACCATCGATTTCTCTCCCGGCACGAGGTCGATTTCCTGACCATCCGCGACGCACAGCAGCACAGCAATGCGCTCTACGGAACCTTTGTTTTTCCGGAGACGTTCGCCATCGATCGCACTGGGCAGATTCGGCGTAAGTTCATCATCGTGGACAACTGGACCTCGCCGGAAATACTGGATTATCTTTCCCATCTATAGACCCCTTCTCCTGCTTGCTATGATGGGTTCATGACGACCAATCTTGACGTTCTCTATCGCTACGAGCTCCACCCCACGGAGGCGGCCATGATGGCGTTAGGCAAGGTTCGTGGGGTCTACGGGATTCGTAAGATCACGCTCAACGAGCAGCAGAAAACGATGCGGGTGGAGTTCGACTTTACCAGGCTCAATCGTGCAGTGGTGGTGGAACTGCTGCGCAGCGCCGGGATTGATATTGTGGAAGAGATCCCGCTATCGGCCCCGCTGCCGCCTAAAGAAGAGCCGGCTGTGCCGTTGCCGGCCAAATAGGCTTTGGTTGCAACCGGAGCTGCGGCCTTTATACGACGGCGGGGCTGAAACCGTTCCCTCCATTGCGTTGAAGGTACCGGGCCTCAGCCCCGCCGTTAGACTAGGTTAGTTTCAGCGGCCGGCAGCTACTACCGAACCTGCGAAACCGCGGTGCCGTTGGTTTGCGCCATGTTGGAGAGAATCTGCACTTCCACTCGCCGATTCTGCGCCCGGCCAGCGGCGGTCTTGTTGGTCGCTACTTCCACATCCTTGCCAATGCCGATCAGGTAAAACTTGTGCGGCGGTATATTGAACTTGGACGCAATATACTGCACCACTGCTTCCGCGCGGCGCTGGCTCAACTGGTAGTTGTAGTCCGCACTGCCTACCGAGTCCGTTCCCCCGGTAACTTCCAGAATGTAGGCTTTGGCGGTGCCGAGCTGGGTTCCAAGGCCATCCAATTGCGCCTTGTCGGCCTTGGTCAGCTCGCTCTTGTCGAATCCAAAGGTGACCGAGACATCGCCGATCTGCTTGTAATTGTCGAGGTTGGCTACCACGCTGGCCAGCGAGTCGGCACGATTGACCGCCTCCTGCGCACTGCCTTGCGCCTGGGTTGCCGCCTGATTTGCAGCCGTAGCGTTTTGCGTAGCGGTATTGGCCGACGCCTGGGCTTGCTGGATACCCGCCTGAGCGCGCTCATTGGTGCTCTGGATGGCACGGTTGTTGGCTGCCGTGGCGTCGTCGAGCTCGTTGGTCTTTTGCACCAGCGGAGTGGTTTGCGAGCGAACGTAATTCTTGGTGGAGCAGCCGGCGGTGACCAAGAGTGACACGGCTCCCAACAGGATTGCTGCTTGCTGCGACGTCTTATCGATTCGTATCATAAAAGGCTCTGCTCCCGTACTTCACCCATCCAGATCTTACTTGCAAGAAGACTGCCAAACCGCTGATCTCGCCTTACTAGTTTCGCTGCAATCACTTGCAGCTGGAAGTGTACAGCTTGGTGCACTGTGAATCGAGCAAACAAGGAAAGTTTTACCAGCTAATTGCGCAAACTGTCGCATGAAGTGCGTAGCGTCTAAACTTTAGTTAGGACATTCCATGGATCTGCACGAGAAGATACGTACCCTGCCTACCAGGCCAGGGGTGTATCTGTACCGCAATGCGCAAGGCGACGTGATCTACGTCGGCAAAGCCAACAACCTTCGCTCCAGGGTACGTTCGTACCTGCTGGGAGCTGCCCAGGCCAATGCCAAGACGGGCTCGCTGATGCGCGAGGCCGTCGACATCGATTACATCCTGGTAGAAAACGAACATGAGGCGCTGGCGCTCGAAAACAACCTCATCAAGCAGCGCAAGCCGCGCTTCAACATCCTGCTGCGCGACGACAAGACCTACCCTTACGTCAAGCTGACCCTCGCCGACCGGTATCCCAAGGTTTTTGTTACCCGCAGGCTGCGGAAGGACGGCAGCGCATACTACGGCCCCTTTTTCCCCGGCAATCTGGCGCACCGGGTGGTCGACCTGATCCACCGCAGCTTTCTCCTGCCCAGTTGCAAGGTCGACCTGTCGCGCTACCATCCCCGGCCCTGCCTGCAGTACTACATCAAGCGCTGCCTGGGACCTTGCGTCGAGAATCTCACCACCCCCGAGGACTACCGGCAAGCGGTGCGCGATGCACAGATGTTCCTGGAAGGCCGGCAAACGGAATTAAGCCGCTCGCTCGAAGAGCGCATGGAAGCAGCAGCAGCCTCACAGCTCTTCGAGCTCGCCGCCCGGTACCGCGATCTGCTGATCACCATGAGCCAGGTGCAGGAGAGACAGCGCATGGCCACGGCGGATGGCGATGACGCAGACGTCTACGGCTACCACCACGAAAACGGCATGCTGGCCGTCAACCTCTTCCATATGCGCGGGGGCAAGATCGTGGATCGCCGGGAATTCTTCTGGGAAGAGCTGCCCGAATACCCGCCCGAACTCAACGCCTCCGAGCATGCTTCGTCTGAGCCAGAGACGGATGCTCCTGCGCCTGAATCTCAATCTTATGGAGCCGGCTTCGACCCCGCCTTCTTCTTCTCGGCGTTGCTCAAGCAGCTCTATATCGACCAGCAGTATGTGCCGCGGACGGTCTACATCCCGGTGGATTTTGCCGATCGCGATTCGCTGGCGGCGTTGCTCAGCGAGCGCGCCCAGCACAAAGTGGAGCTGGCCGTGCCCCGCCGCGGGGAAAAGCGTTCGCTGGTCGACCTCGCGGGGCAAAATGCCAAGCAGAGTTTCGATCAACGCTTCCGCGTGTTGCAGCCTTCGCGAAAAATGATCGAGGAGTCGCTGCAGGATCTGTTGACCCTGCCGGAGCTGCCGCGGCGCATTGAGTGCTTCGACATCTCCCACATCCAGGGGGCGGAGACGGTCGCCTCCATGGTTGTTTGGGAGGACGGCGCCATGAAGAAATCCGATTACCGCAAGTACCAGATCAAGACCGTCGAAGGCGTGGATGACTTCGCATCGATGCGCGAAGTGGTCGGCCGGCGCTATCGCCGGGTGCAGGAGGAACAGTTGGCCATGCCCAGCCTGATCCTCATCGACGGAGGGCTGGGCCAGTTGCACGCCGCAGCCGAGGCTCTGGAACTGCTTGGCATCACCACCCAACCGCTGGCCTCAATCGCCAAACGAGAGGAGATTATCTACCTCTACGGGCAGGAGGATGAGCCCATCGTGCTGGACCGGCGATCGCCGGTGTTGCACCTGGTACAGAAAATTCGCGATGAGTCGCACCGCTTCGCCGTTACCTACCACCGCAAGCGGCGGGAGATCAGGGATCGCGAGTCTGAACTATTGTCCATTCCCGGGGTCGGGCCGCAAACGCGCAATCGGCTGGTGGCGCACTTCGGCAGTGTCCGCGGCATACGGGAAGCGAGCCTGCAGGCGCTTGCCTCCGTGGTTGCTCCCCACCTGGCGACGGCCATCCATGACTATTTCCATCCTGCGGATACGGTCGCGTCTCCGCCTGGCCAAGCGGTGTAAGTACGCTTCCCAATCTCGCCCGCAAGGGAAAATGCTAGACTCGCCTACCACCGATGAAAATTTCCTCCCCATCGGAGCACGGCGTTGTGTCCCCGGCACCGGACCTCCCGCGCGTGCTCGGCGTCTGGCACGCGACCGCGATTGTGGTGGGCACCATTATCGGCAGCGGCATCTTCCTCGTGCCCCAGGAAATGATGCGCGCCGTCGGCTCCAGCGGTATGGTCTACCTGGCCTGGATCGTCGGCGGCGTGCTCACGCTCTTTGGCGCCATGACCTACGCGGAGCTTGGCGCCATGATGCCGCGGGCCGGCGGGGAGTATGTCTTTCTGCGCAACGCCTACGGCGACCTGCCCGCGTTTCTCTACATGTGGACGTGGTTTGCGGTGGCCAAACCGGCCTCCATCGCCAGCATCACCACCGGCTTGGCCCGCGTTATGGGCGTCTTCCCCGCCTTCGCCTGGCTCGATGGAGTCGTGCTGCGGACTCCTGTTTTGATCACCTGGTCACAGATCTTCGCCATCTTTGCCGCGTGGCTGATCACCGGGCTCAACTACCTGGGCATCAAGAAGGCGGGTGACTTCCAGCTCTTCTTCACCTGGCTCAAAGTGGTTCTGATTCTTGTCATCACTGGCTTCTGCTTCGCCAGCCCGCGTGGTGGCGTGGCCAATTTCCATACCAGCTTTCCCGGCGCACAAGGCGGATTGGAAGGGTTCATGGTCGCGCTCATCGCGTCGCTATGGGCCTACGACGGCTGGAATGATCTCACCATGGTGGCCGGCGAAGTCAAGCGCCCGGAGCGCAGCCTGCCCATTGCGCTTATCGCCGGCGTGGGCGTGGTGGGCGTGCTCTACATGGCTACCAACGCGGCTACTCAGTACATTCTGCCCGCGGCCCGGATCGCAGACTCCTCGCGCCCGGCGGTCCTCGCTATGTCGGTGGTTTCCGGGCATTGGGGCGCATCCCTGGTTTCTGTTGCTATGGCTCTGAGCATCCTCGTCGGGCTCAACGGAACCACGATGTCTGGCGCCCGCGTGCCCTTTGCCGCAGCGCGGGACCGGCTCTTCCCTTCCCGGATGGCTCACATTCATCCCCGTTTTCAGAGCCCTTCCACTGCGCTGGTGGTGCAGGGACTATTGAGCACACTGCTGCTGTTGTTGGTGGGACGCTTTCAGCAACTCTTTGAGCTTGCCATCTTCGCCGAGTGGCTCTTCTACCTGCTTACGGCGACGACCATCTTTGTTTACCGGCGCCGCATTCCGGCTGCCGAGCGGCCCTTTCAGAGTTGGGGATATCCGGTGTTGCCGGGGCTCTTTATTGTGGCCGCCGCTTTCCTGCTCTACTACTCCTTCGCCAGCAACGTGCGCGGCTCGGTGGTGGGAACGCTGATCATCCTCGCCGGCCTACCGGTGTATTTCTACTTCCGCGGTGCTAAGCGAAAGGCAGTTTGACTACCACAGCACTCGCTGTGGCTTTTTTTGCATCCCGAGGATGAGTTAAAAGAGTTGGCTCTGTTTGGGGTTGGCTGTCATTTCGTCCACCACTTTCCCGGCTTGCCACCAAGCCTTGCCCCCTGGACGGGTGCCCCTCGCACCAGCGTACATGGGTGAAACAAGACGGGCGAAGCCCCTCCTTTTTCTTTTCCTGTAGGTAGGAGAAGACCGGTGGCGAAACCATTGGAAAAAGGTCGTGTTCAACCCATGCACGCTGGTGCGAACATTGGGCACCCGTCCAGGGGGCAAGGCTTGGTGGCAAGCGAGAGATTTGTCGCACAACCAACGCTCACGAACGTCTGCGCACTATCTCCTCGTAAAGCTGAATGTATTCTTTGGCCGGCTTGGTCCAGGAGTAGTCGCGCGCCATGCCGTTGCGCATCAGCTTCTGCCACTGCTTTTTATCGGCGAATGAGGTGAAGGCCTTGCGCAGCGCATGCATCAACTCCTCCGGCCGGTAATCGTTAAATCGGAAGCCCGTTCCCGTCTCCTCTTCCGCCGACCATTCCTGCACCGTGTCATCGAGGCCGCCAGTGGCGCGCACCACCGGTACAGTTCCGTACTTCATGCCATAGATCTGGTTTAGCCCACAAGGCTCGGAGCGCGAAGGCATGAGAACGATGTCCGATCCGGCCTCCACCTTATGAGCCAGTGTTTCGTCATAGGTAATCGCGACTGCGACCTTATTGGCATGCCGTTCCTGCCAACCACGCAGCAGGTTTTCGTAATAAGGTTCCCCGGTGCCCAGGATGATCAGGAACATGTTCTCCTGCAGCAGCTGGTCGAACGCCTGCGCCAGCAAATCAAAACCCTTCTGCGTCGCCAGGCGCGAAACCATGCCCACCACCGGCGTCTCATCAGGCAGGTTGGAAACGCCGAAGGCATGCAGCATGTCCCTACGGCAGGCCACCTTTCCTTCCAGCCGCTCCGGGGTGTAGTGAGCTGCAATTTTGCTGTCGGTCGCCGGATTCCAAACCTGGTAGTCAACCCCATTCAAAATGCCGCGTAGATCCTGCGCCCGGGCGCGCAAGACGCCTTCCAGTCCGTTGCCATACTCCGATGTCTGGATCTCTTCAGCGTATTTGCGGCTCACCGTGTTGATCGCATCGGAATAGACAATCCCACCCTTGAGAAAATCGAAGGTGCCGTAAAACTCAGCGCGCTCGACGGTGTAGACATCCCACGGCAGCAGCAGCTTCTCCACCGTTTCCCGGGGAAACCACCCCTGGCGATCCGAATTATGGATGGTCAACAGACAGGCAACATTCTTGAGCACCGGATCGAAGTAGTAGACGCTGCGGAGTAGAATCGCGAGCACCCCGGCGGGCCATCCGTGGATGTGAAAAACATCGGGCACTCCCAGGATCTTGGTACTGTCGAGGACCGCGCGGCAAAACAAGCCAAATCGCTCCGCGTTGTCGGCATAATCGCCGGAGGCCGTCTCGTAGAGAAACTCGCGATCGAAGAGCTCAGGGCAATCGATGAAATAAATCTGCACTCCGTCGGGAGTGCCTCCATTGACGACGGTCACAAAGCGGTTGTAGTAGGAAAAAGGGATGGTAAGACTGCGAATGGCGATCTTGCGCTCTTTTAGATGCTTTTGCACTTGCCGGTAGAGAGGCACATAGACCGTGACCTGATGGCCTTGCCGTACTAGTTCCTTAGGCAGCGCGCCAACTACTTCCGCAACTCCGCCCGTCTTGGCATAAGGAACACACTCCGACGCGGCAAAAACGATATGCATCGCCAACACCCCTTTTTTGTTGCGGACCCGCTTCCGTATGATGCAGGAGAAGGATCCTGGATTCCCTACTGCGCGGCCCCAGTCATGGTAGCGTGTACAGGAAATCCAGAAGGAACCGTCGCAATTGCGTAGTCTACCTATGAGAAACGGCGCCAGCAATCCAGGGCGGGCGCGCCATGCCCGGCCGTAAGCAAGGGCCATCGCGCCATAAGCCCAAGTTGGGCCAGAATTTTCTCGTCAGCCCGACCGCACCACGCGCCATCGTAGATGCTTTGGGCGATTTGAGTCAGGTCACTGTGCTGGAAATTGGCCCGGGCAAAGGGATCCTCACCAGCCTGCTCGCGCCCCGCGCCAAACAGCTCATCGCTGTCGAGCTCGATCCCGCTCTGGCAGCATCGCTGCAACACAGCTTCGCCGGAAGCCGGGTGGAAATCCTCTGCCAGGACATTCTGACCGTTGACCTGGCTCAACTGGCGGCTCAACGTGGGGTTCGCCTGCAGGTCGTCGGCAACCTGCCGTACTACATCTCGTCCCCTATCCTGATGCATCTCTTCGCCCACAGTGCGGTGATCGATCGCGCCGTGCTCATGGTCCAGCGTGAGGTCGCAGAACGTATTGTGGCGCCTCCGGGCTCGCGCGCCTACGGTTTGCTATCAGCCACGACGCAGATGTACGCCACGGTAGAAAACCTCTTCACCTTGCCGCCGGAGGCTTTCGCTCCGCCGCCGGAGGTCTACTCCACGGTCTTCCGCCTGACGATGCATTCCCGATTCGAAGAGCTAGGAGTAGAGCCGGCAGGCTTCCAGCGCTTCCTCCGTCAGATCTTTGCCCTGAAGCGTAAAACGCTGGCCAACAACCTGCGCGCTTCCGGAAATAGCCCCGCCGTTGTCGACGGGGCTTTCAGGCAATGTGCCCTGGATACACAGGTGCGGGCCGAGGCGGTGCCGCTGGAGGGGATGGCGTGTCTCTTTCGCTTCCTCACGACCGCCCAACCGCCCCCTTAGCGATGTGCCCCGGAAGGCGCCGAATGCATCGGGGGCGGAGCCGAGTAATGAGGCGCAGGCGGAGGCGAATAGTGCGTGGTGGGCGTCGGCCGGGCTACGTAGGTCGAACGCTGGTTGTATGACCCCGCCGCGGGGTAGCCCACGCTGGGTCTTTGATTGGGGCTTTCTACCGCACGCGGAGGATTGGCGCCCCAGAAGGCGCTATTGGAACTCGGCCGCTGCGCCACACCGACGGGAGCCCCTGACAACACACTGCGCGTTCCCGGCGCCGTTCCCTTCGCCGCGACGAACCCCTGTGTACGAACGTCGACTCGATTCACGGGTGCAATGGTGCGTCCATTAAAGTTCAGCGCCTGCTCGTGGTCTGCCCTGGGCGGTACTCCGCCCATTCCCCAAGGACCTTTGGCTACCGCTCCACGGTCAACCGCGACCAGGCGTTGCGCGGGAAGCGGATATGCACCAGCCCGATAGACCGGCCGCACGGGCATGATCCAGCCACGAGGGTAAGTGCGCGCAATGATCACCGGCGACCAGACACGGCCGCAGCCGCCCGGAGCCCACCCCCAGCCGAACGAATAATAACCCCAGGCGCCGCAGTGATAGGGCAGCCAGCCCCACGGATACCCTGAAACCCAGGTATAGCCGATGGTGGGATAAAAGGCCCAGTAGCCGGATCCATACGGGTCCCAACCCGGACCGACGCCGGAGGGAACCCACACATTGCCGGTTCCTTCTACGGGATACCAATTCCCGTCGGCATCCAGATCATTCCAGTTTTCGTTATCCGGATTGGCTGAGTCATCGCGTACCGGCGTCTGCTGGGAGGCCTCCTGGGCAATCGCCTGGTCCCGGTCCTGATTCCAGTCATCCCATGAGTCGCCATTGATTCCCTGGGCCACGGTGTACGGAACCCCGCTGTTCTCGGCGCCGGCACGGATGCTCTGGTTTTCCGCCACGGTGACGCTGGGAACGCCATTTCCCTGCACATTCACCGAACCGCTGATCACCGCGACTTCCCATCCGGCGTCCAACCCCACGCGCAGAATTGAGTTGGTCGTCGGCTGCGCATACAGGTTGTTAAATTGCACGCTGAAGGGCGGATGTCCATCGCCCACGTTGAACTCGTAGTAGCTCAAACCAGACAACTGCGACAACTGGACTCGATCCTGTCCCAGGTGATCGAACTGCAGGCCACTGTTGGGCGTCAAACGAGCCACGCTGCCGTCACCGAATTCGACCTCCGCCTGGCCGTCTCCTCCGGTCTGCAACCGCGATCCATCCAACACCGGCATGTTCATCACCGCCTGCTGGAAATCGCCTCCCTGGCCGGTAAGCAGCTGCACCGAGCCCTGCACGAAGCTCACGCGGGCAACGTTGGGCGAAGCGGGGTCCTGGGCCTGGGCCACCGCGCGGCCGGTTCCTGACCCTATCCACAGCAGACAAAACAAGGCCAGCGCCAAAGGCCCGGCAATCATCTTTCTATTTCCTGGGTGCTGCATGACGAGCACCTCCATTTCCTGATGGGACCTTGATCCCCTACTGACTTAAACCAAATCTCACGCAATAAGTTTCCCGGCTTAAATTCAACAACTTACCCACTTCTTGGACGCAGCTGGGCGCGATTGGTGAATCAATCGGTGGGTGCCGCCGCCAACAGTGCTCGCGCGCGCCGCTGCACTCGTTGTAATACGGCCTCGTCCCCGGCAAGCGTCTGCAAAATCGGGGCGATATTCTCCACTTCTATCGCCCTCCCAGCCTGGACCGCCTGCTCCAGAAATTCCAATTCCGTATCCAGGCTGAGGCGCCCGTGCTCATACTCGCGCTGCAACTTGCTGCCTTCGTCCAAAGTTAAAGCGATGGCTTGAAACTGGTCTGTAAGCTTATCAATCTGCGAGCTCTTGCTCCAGTTGTAGGTACAACTTCCCTGGCCTTCAGGGCCCTGGTATTGCAACGTCTTGCTGCCCTGAAAAGCGATGTTCTTCCCCCCGTCGTCACAGGACGTGGCGAAGAGTTTGTTCTTGCGTGCGCTGGCGAACATGGCCTCGCGCAATGCTTTTGAGATGTGTATCGGCCGGTCCTGGGGGTCCGCCGGCATATTTTGGGGATCGTTCGACGCTGGGCCGCCACTCTCCGAGCGGAAGTGCCCGGTACCGTCCTCCCCGACCGTCACAACATACTTGGGCGGCTGCAGTTGGGGGTTTTCGTAGGTGAAGCTGATCTGCGCCTGGCCTGCCCCCTGCGCCATAAGCGGCAGCCCGCCAAACGCAATCACCGCGGGTAGCACTGCCCATGCCATGCTTCGCAGCGGATTCAACGCAAACCTCAAGCGCGGGATTCCGCCTGTAATGAAAGCGTCTGCGCTGTGTGCACGTGGCATATCGCGATGGCCAGGGCGTCGGCCGCATCGGCCGGTTGGGGCGCACAATCGAGGTTCAGCAGGCGCGCAACCATGAACTGCACCTGCTCCTTTTGCGCCAATCCATAGCCAACCACTGCGGATTTGATGGTGAGCGGAGCATATTCGGCCACCGGCAGGCCGTGCATCGCTGCCGCCAGCAAGGCTACTCCGCGCACATGACCCAGTTTCAGAGCCGACTTCGCATTCACGGAGTAGAACACCTCTTCCACCGCCACAACTTCCGGGCGGTGCAGCTCGAGCAGGGACGAGAGCTCCGCATAAATATAAGCCAGCCGCATGGGTAACGGCTGATCTTTAGCCAGCTTGAGGCCACCGGCAGCCACTGCGATCAAGCGCGTCTCTCGCGATCCGTATTGCACGTCCACCACTCCATAACCTGTGCAATTGGTGCCACAATCGATGCCGAAGACGCGCATGTGACCGAGTCTATCCCACGGTAGGGATGACCGTAATAGTCATGTGGATGCAGAAACTCTCTTCTATTTGGAGAGACCTTCGAGCGGGGAGCTGGCGGTGGCGTAGAGCTTCCTGGGCATGCGGCCGGAGAGGTACGACTGCCGTCCGGCGAGCACCGCATGCTGCATTGCTTCGGCCATCAGCACCGGCTTGGCTGCGTGCGCGATGGCGGAGTTGATCAGCACCGCATCCGCCCCCATGTCCATGGCCAGACACACATCTGAGGCCATTCCAACCCCGGCATCCACAATCAGCGGCACTTCGGTAATCATCTCCCGCAGGATGCGCAACGTGGCCAGGTTCTGCAAACCCATGCCGCTGCCGATGGGCGCGCCCAGAGGCATGACGGCCGCAGCACCCGCATCAATCAGCCGGCGCGCGAAAACAATGTCGTCGGAGGTATATGGGAGAACGGTAAAGCCTTCCTTGACCAGCACGCGGGTTGCTTCCAGGGTTGCCTGCACGTCCGGATAGAGGGTGGCCTGATCCCCGATGACTTCGATCTTCACCCAGTCGGAAATTCCCACCTCGCGTCCCAGCCTTGCGGTGCGAATGGCCTCATCCGCGGTATAGCAGCCGGCAGTATTGGGCAGCAGGAAATAGCGTTCGGGGTCGATGTAGTCGAGTAGTGATTCCCGGGTGCGGTCCAGGTTCAATCGCCGCACTGCCACCGTGACCATCTCCGCTCCTGAAGCTTCAATAGCCGCCTGCGTCTCTGCGCCGTCCTTGTATTTTCCAGTACCCACGATCAGCCGGGACTGAAAGGCCTTACCCGCAATCACCAGTGGTTCCATGTATTAATTGTAAGCCTGCCGGGCACCGCGGGGTTTAATGACAAAAAAGCTCATCGAGTGCTGTGGTATCCCACTCAAGCCAAAACCGGGCTTGAATGCGGCACCCAACCTTTGTTCCGGGACGACAAAGGATAGGCAATGTTTCCGCGACGAGTTGGGAGCTCCACCGGCGACGAAAGCTGGGTGCCCCATTCAAGCCCGGTTTTGGCTTGAGTGGGATACCACAGCACTCGACCCGCCATTCCTGTCATCCCGCCTGCCCCGGCGTGCCGTGGGAGCGTTGCCGAGGGAGGACGCAAAACGTAAAAGGCCCGCGCCATTTCTGGTCGCGGGCCTTTTACCGGTGAAGCTGTGGAGTTTGGCTGAGGCGTCCGCTCTTCTTACGAAGTGGGCCTCGGCGGACGAATTACTTTACCGCCAGGTCTAGAGCGCACGCTCTAAGCCTCAGTCACCTCACGTATTGCACAACTACTACCATCAGAATTTTTCATTAGCTGGATCATCCTCCTTTCCCGTGTAGCCATAAACTAAAACGACGACGGGGCGCAGGTCAAGCCGCAATCTTTGCCGGCCCGGAACCTCACCAGGAATGCCAATAGCCATTGCGTTCTGTCAACTCGAGATCCACACCAAAAAGCTCGCCCAGCCTGGCCGCTTGCAACAATTCCTGCTTTGGTCCATCAGCCACGATGCGGCCTGCACGCATCATGACCACGCGATCGATCTCGGGCAAAATATCCGCCAGGTGGTGGGTCACCATCACCAGCCCGGTTCCGCGCCGCTGACCATTGCCCACGGCCACCGCGCGCAGGATCTCGCGTAATTCCCGCTGCGCTGCCAAATCAAGGGCATTGCTCGGCTCGTCCAGCAGCAACATCTCCGGCCGGTGCACCAGCGCCCGCGCGATCATCACCCGCCGCTTTTCCCCCGCTGACATCTCGCCCACCCATCGGTCGCGCAGGTACTCGGCTCCGAGCAGGCGAAGCGCCTCCAGCGCGCTGCTGCGCATGCTCTCCGTCACCACTAGATTCGGCCACAAGGTGGAGCTGGAAAAGAAGCCACTGACCACAGCGTCAAGACCGCGCGTCACCGCGGTCCGCTCGCCCGGCAGATCCGTCGCCACCACACCCAGATGCTTACGCAGTTCCTGCACTTCCCAGCGGTCCCGGCCGTAGACTTTCATGTCCATGCCCGGACGCACGATGGGGTAGCATTCACAGGTCATGGCCTTGATCAGAGTCGACTTGCCGCATCCATTCGGGCCTAGAATGGCAATGTGTTCCCCGGCGGCAATGGTGAGGTTCACATCTTGCAGCACAACCTTCTGTCCGCGCGCCACATCCACGTTGCGCATGCGGAGAAACTCAGGAAATTCCTTCTGCATTCGTAGCTATCCTAACCGAAACGAACCGTGCGTTCTCTTGATAGAGTAAAGACCAGATGGCTGACACGTCTCCCGCTCCTCAATCACCTTCTCTGAACACGCCCCTCAGCGACGACCAGGTGCCTCGCGGCTTCTCCTTCGCTGCTGTGCGCGCCGGCCTCAAGGCCAGCGGTAATCCTGACCTCTCCTGCGCAGTGGCTGATCAGCCGGCGACCGCCGCCGCCATGTTCACCAGCAACAAAGTGATCGCGGCGCCGCTCATCGTTGGACAGCGCCACCTGGAACGGAGCCAGCATCGTCTCCGGGTTGCGCTGGTCAATGCCGGCAATGCAAATTGCGCCACCGGCGAGGCCGGCGTGATGGCCGCGCAGCAATGCTGCGTCGGCGCCGCGGCGATCTTCGGCTGCGATGCGCATTCGGTCTTCCCCTCGTCGACGGGCATCATCGGTGTACCGCTTCCGGTCGACAAGCTGACCGCGGCCCTGCCTGCACTGCACGCTGCCCTGGGCTCTACCGCGGCTCACCTGCAGCAGATGGCGGGAGCCATCATGACCACCGATACGCGCCCCAAGATTGCGGTGGCGAGTTTTTCGGTGGGTGGGGTCACCGTGCGTATCGCCGGCGTCGGCAAGGGCGCGGGCATGATCCACCCGCAACTCCAGGCTGCTCCGCCAGCCGCCCCGCATGCCACCATGCTGGTGTATCTCTTTACCGACGCGGTCCTCGAACCCGCTATTGCTTCCGATCTGCTCCATCACGCGGTCGAGAAGTCGTTCAATCGCATCTCCATCGACGGTGACACCTCCACCAATGACACCGTTCTGCTGCTCGCCAGCGGGGCCAGCGGAGTGACTATCCAGGGCCACTCTCATGCCACTGCACATCCCGTCGACGACCCACCGACAGCGGCGTTCGCCTCGGCGCTGGAGAGCGTTTGCTTATCCCTCGCCATGCAAATCGTGGAAGATGGGGAAGGCATTCAACACGTGGTCGAGCTGAACATCGGTGGAGCGCTTACCGATGCGGATGCCCTGCGCGTAGCCCGCTCCATTGCCCATTCTCCCTTGGTCAAGACCGCATGGGCAGGATGCGATCCCAATTGGGGCCGCATACTCGCGGCGATCGGCTATGCCGGCGTTGCTATCGATCCCGCGCGGATCAACATTTCCTTCGGCGAGCTCGAGATCTGCCGAGGGGGCTCCATCTCTGCGCGCTTTGATGAAAACGCCACCCATGAGTACTTGAAACAACGCGATCTGACGGTTCATGTCGACCTCGGTCTGGGGTCGGGCAAGTGCCGCTTCTGGACCACCGATCTCACCGCGGAATACGTGCGCATCAACTCGGATTACTCCACATGACCGTTCCTCTGCTGCGAGCATCGGAAGCAGTGCAGAGTGCTAAAACCCCTATGAATTCAGCAGCTGCGCGCTATCGAGGTCCGGGAAATACACAGGCTTTTTCACATTTCTGTGAAAAAGTCCGGACAGCTTTCCACCGTTCGGATAACTACGGTTATACCGATCAGGAGCGGTGTGATTTACAATCAGCCCTTTAATCGCCTACGCTATTCACTCACCAGGAGAAGACCGTAACCATGGCTGGTAAGGTTGGCCGGACAACCGCCGCCGCGGCCGTCTCCACCGGTGGCTCGCTGATCAGCGATGCCAAGCTAAAGCAGCTTTACGCCACCATGGTCCATTGCCGGCTGCTCACGGACCGTGCATGCCGGTTGCGCGGCAAGCCTCGACCTGCGGATCTCTATGCTGCTGCGATGGGTCAGGAGGCGATTGCCACAGGATGCGTCATTGACCTGCGGCCAGAAGACACCATCGCCCTGGCGGCGCAAAACTCAATCGCCAGCCTGATCAAGGGAGTGCCGCTGGACGACATCGTGGCCCAGATGTACGCGCGCCGCACTGCCTATGACCAGTCGCCCAACATCCTCATGCCTTCCCCGACGCAAGGCACGCAGCTCAGTGCGGCCACTAGCGTGGCCCGGGCCAACAAGCGGAAGAAGAAGGGCAATATAGTGGTGGCTTTTGCTGATATGGCAACAGCCGCTCTTGGCTGGTGGCATGAAGCGCTCGCACTGGCCGCGAAGAGGAGCCTGCCCATAATTTTTGTCTTAGAGGATAATCCCTGGACGGACCTGACCAGCTCCACGGTGAGTGGAGACTCCACCGGGAAAGCGCGCAACTACGGTTTTCCCATCATTGCCGTCGACGCCAATGATGTTGTGGCCGTCTACCGCGTAGCCTACGAAAGTGTGGAACGCGTGCGCCAGGGCGGCGGCCCGGTGCTGGTAGAGGCTAAGCCCTATCGCCTGTCCAGTCCAAGCAAACGACACGTAGCGACATGGCGCAGGGAACGCGATCCTCTCGCCCACATGGAGCGGTACCTCAAGGCCAAGGGCCTCTTCACCTCACGCTGGAAGGACCAGGTGGCGCAAGAGTTTTCGCAGAAACTGGACGCCGCCGTGAAAGCAGCGAAAAAAGCGCAGAGGGCATCGCATAAGTAACGTCCACCCTTGACCACCTACCCCGTTATCTTCGGGCTTCTCAGCCTGCTGCAAACGATTGACCCTAAGACTTCGTTTGGTTAGCTTGAAAAGAGGTGAACGATTCTTCTCACGTCTCTGGGCCCGGTACTTGCCTCCGCCACAGGTTTGATCCGGCATCAACCGTTTTTGTCTCTGAGGTGTAAGTGGAATTCCTTGCTGTTCTGTGTGTGCTGGTCTTACTGACCCCGGGAATCTCAGCCGCCTCGACTATCAATACAACTGATCAAACCCAGACGGACCAGTCCACACCGGCCCCACAGCCAACCCCTCCGCCGGCCGCGGCTCCTGCGCCTCAGTCTGCCGATCAACTTCCCGCTGCGCGCGACACCATTCACTTTGCGCCCTACGAGCCGCTCAAATCGATCGAGGGCATGAGCTCCACCTATATACCTTTAGACAGCTGGATCTATCCGGCAGTGTTGCGTCTCTATGGGCTGGGCTTTGTCGACACCGTCTTTCTCGGTATGCGTCCATGGACGCGTCTGAGTGTGGCCCACATGCTGGAGCTAAGCGCAGACCGGATCACCAGCAGTACGAGCGACGAAGCCATTGACATCTACACCGCGCTCGAACGGGAGCTGCAGCCCGATATGCGGATCCCTCTCGATCAAAGGTATGGGCGAGTCGTCTTCGCCTCGTTGTACCAGGGCTTCATGGGTATTGCCGGCACGCCCTTGCGCGACAGCTTCCATCTCGGCCAAACCGACGTCAATGATTTTGGCCGCCCCTACGCAAGCGGTCTAAACAGCTACAGCGGCTTCAGCACACGCGCACACTACGGCATGTTTTCCGTTTACTTTCGCGGGGAATTCCAGCATGCCCCCGCATGGGAAGGCTATTCCCTTCCCTTATCAACAGTCCTGGCCACCATCGACGATTTCGACACCTTTAGCTCTTTACCTCTCTACGGAAATACCACCATCCCACTGGGTCCGGTGGAAACGGTCAACAACTTCACCGTGCTCGAAGGGTATGTCTCGGCCCACATCCTCGGCAACGAAGTCTCCCTGGGAAAAATGGACAACTGGTACGGGCCAGGCGTGGGCGGCGGGATGGCCTGGAGCAATAATGCGGAAAATATCTGGAGCTTCCGCATCGACCGGGTTGAGCCGCTATACATCCCGTACATCTCGCGCATCGCGGGGCTGATTCGGTACGATTTTTTCGTGGGCCCACTCAAGGGCCACAACGTCCCAGTGGCCCCCTGGGTCCATGCGGAAAAGATTTCTATCAAGCCCACGCCTAACTTTGAATTCGGATTTCAACGCACCGTTATCTGGGGAGGCGTGGACCACGCGCCGATTACGCTGGGTACGTTCTGGCATAGCTTCTACAGCATCAGCGATACCAACGGAGGGGAAAAATTCTCGCCGCAACGATCCCGGCGCCCGCTTCAGTGCCTTCGACTTCTCCTGGCGCCTGCCCTATCTGACCAAGTGGTTGACCTTCTATTGCGATTCTGAAGTACACGATGACGTCTTCCCCATCACCGCACCGCGCCATGCCGCCGTCCGCCCCGGCCTTTACTTATCGCATTTTCCTGGCGCGCCAAAACTCGACCTGCGCGCCGAAGCTGCCTCCACCGATCCTGATTCCGGCCTCAGCCACGGAGGCCAGGACATGTACATCGAGGTGGTGCAGAGGAACGGATACACCAGCAATGGCTTGCTGATGGGGGATTGGATAGGGCGCGAAAACAAGGGCGGCCAGGCTTGGCTCACTTACCATCTGTCGCCCCGTGAATGGCTGCAGCTTTCTTATCGCAGTGACAAAGCCTCCAAGGATTTTATTCCCGGAGGCACCACGCAAACTGACTTCCGGTTCGATGTGGTCAAGCGCCTCTCACCGGACGTGGAGTTGAAAGCCAATGTGCAGTACGAGCAATGGCTGATTCCCCTCTACAAGCCCGGACGGCATTCCGATACGAGCGCCGCCGTCCAGCTCACCTGGTACCCCAAAATTGACCGGCGCTTCTAGCGCTCTGTGTTCGCACAGTCTGCTGCCTAGCGGAACCCATTAGGAACTGGACGGGTCAATTGTTGCGCAGTGCAACCATTGGGTTGATGCGCGAAGCCCTTCGCGCCGGAATATAGCCGGCGACCAACGCCACCATCAGCAGCAACAAAATCATGCTCACGAATGTGGCCCGGTCGGTGGCCTGTGTTCCGTAGAGAAGCGACGCAATGAGATTGGCGATTGCCAGACACGCCACCGTCCCGGTTGCGATCCCGATCAGGGCCAGCAACATTGTCTTCCCGATCACTGCCAACTGCACTCGCCCCTGGCTTGCCCCCAGCGCCATGCGAATACCGATCTCCTGTGTCCGCTGCGTCACGGAGTATGAGATCACGCCATAGATTCCCAGCGAAGCCAAAATCAGTCCCAGCCCGGCAAAGACGCCTACCAGGATTACAAAGAAGCGGCGCGGCGAAACCACATGATCCACCAACCGTTGAACCGGCCGGAACTCTGTCGCCGGCTGACCCGGATTGATCTGCCGCAGCGTGCTCATCACCGTGGAAGCCAGCGTCTCCGGCGGCAGCTTGGTGCGTATCACCAGCTGCGCACCCTCTGGCCCAAACTGCGGCGAGGCTCCAGAGAGGTACATTTGCCAACCCGGTTTGCCTTCGACGCTACTCTCGCGGACATCGGCCACCACCCCGATAACGCGGGCATCCATACCGATCACATTCGCAATGCGGCCAATCGGGTCTTCGCCCGGCCAAAGCCGGCGCGCGATGGTCTCATTAATAATGACGACGCCTACTTTCTTATCCGTGTCGTCCCAACGAATGTCGCGCCCCTTCACCAGGTGCATCCCAATCGCGTTGAGGTACCCAGGCGAAACTATGTAGACGAAGGTGGCTTCCAATTCTTTTTTGCGGTAGGTTTTGCCCTTTACCGAAATGCCCCAGCTTCGATTCCGGCTCATTGGCAGGTTGTCTGTGATGCCCGCTGTCTCGACTCCCGGAATCTCCTCCACCTGGCGCAGAACTTCCTGCCAGAAGACGCTTCTTTTCGCCGGATCGCCGCCATCGTTGTAATCCAGGCTGATCGAAGCGGCCCGGCTGGGCTCGAAATCCGAGATCGACATCGAGGATGCGCAGAAAACTCCGCAAGAGAAGTCCAGCGCCCACCAGCAGCACGCAGGCCAGGGCAATCTCCGAAATGATCAGCACCGAGCGCAGCCCATCATGCTTCTTGCCATCGCTCGCCCCGTGACCCGAGTCTTTGAGAGACTCCTGCAAATTGCCGCCGGAGATCCTGAGTCCCGGAACGAGGCCGAACAAAACCGCCGCGGACACGGCCACCAACAGGGTCCAGGCCAGCGCAGCTCCATCGATGCGCACGCTGCTCAGCAATGGTAGGGCGATCGAACCCTGGTGGGCAAGATAGATGGTGATGCCAAGCGCAATGCCCAAGCCGAGCAATGCACCTGCAAACGACAGGATGAGGCTCTCGGTCAGCAACTGCCGTAGCAATCGGCCGCGAGTAGCGCCCAAAGCCGTGCGCATGGCAAATTCCTTGCTACGCGCCGCCCCGCGTGCCAGCAGCAGGTTCGACAGGTTCACGCAAACAATCAGCAGAATCAGGCCCACGGCGCACCACAACACAATCAACGAACGGCGCAGCTTGCCCGTGACGTAGTCTTTCAACCCGAACAGGGCGCCGGTGTAGCCTCCACCATACTCTGGATGCTTGACATTGAAGTGAAGGGTGGGAAAGAGGAGATCAGCCTCAGCCTGTGCCTGCGCCAGGCTAACTCCTGGTTTCAGTCGCCCCACCAGGGCCATGGCATTGCCTTCATCCCGGATATCGTCGTAGATCACTGGCCCATACATATCCACCTTGTAGCCGGGAGAGAAGACGGAGCCAAAGTCAAAGCTTTCCGGCAGCACGCCAATCACCGTGACCGGCGTTGCATTCACGTCAATCGCCTGGCCTACGATGCTCCGGTCGCCGCCGTATTGCCGCTTCCAAAACGCGTGGCTCAGCAGCACCACAGGGCGGCTGTTGTGCAGGCATTCCTCTGCGGTGAAGACCCTTCCCAGCTCCGGCTCGACGCCGAGGGTGTGGAAGAAATTGCCCCCCACCATCAGACCGGTGACCGGCATCGGCTGACCGTGGCCCATGAGCTTGAGGTTTTCGGGTCCGGAGAAAGCGAAGTAACCCGAGATCGATTCGAACGATCGGTTTAGCCGCTGAAATTCCTCCGTGGCATCCGCGGAATAGGTCATGCTGGATTCCCCACCGGTGCTGTCCTTGGTAAGGATCCGGACGAGTTCCTGCGGATTACGCAACGGCAGGGGCCGCAGCAGGATGGTGTTCACCACGCTGAACACGGTAATGTTGGCGCCAATCCCCAACCCCAGGATGACCACCGCTATGACAGTAAAACCGCGGTCGCGGCCCAGGGTGCGAAAGGTAAAGCGGAGATCCTGCAGCAGCGCATCGAGCCAGGGCAAACCACGCGCCTCGCGTTGCTGCTCCTTCGCCTGTGGGACACCGCCGAAACGGATCAGCGCCTGGCGCCGCGCTTCTTCCGCAGACATGCCGTGGCGCATATTTTCTTCCACTGCGAGTTCGAGATGCTCCGCTACCTCCGCATCCAGTTCCGAGTCCCGCTGCTGGCTTCTAAAGAAAGAACGCATACGTTGCAGTCCTTCGCGAAGGGTGCCCATCACAACCCCCCTTCCGCAGGCATGGCCAACACACGGCCCATCACTCGCGACAATCTGTGCCAGTGAGCGGCATCTTCGGCCAGTTGCTTGCGGCCGCTCCTGGTGATCGAGTAGTACTTCGCCTTACGGTTGTTATCGGAGGTGCCCCACTCCGCGGCAATCCATCCCCGCTGCTGCAGGCGCACCAGCGAAGCGTAGATAGTGCCCTGATTGAGCAGAATCTCATCGCCGCTTACCTGCTCGATGCGCCGGGCAATGCCGTAGCCGTGCATGGATCCCATGGTGACCAGCGTCTGCAGGACCATGAGGTCGAGCGTACCTTGCAACAGGTCTAGTTTTGATTCCGCCATTCGCCACTCCTGTGTGAATACCACATCAGGATGCCACATTTTCTGTGGTATTGCCACAGGACAATAGGGACGGGCTCGAATTCGGCCTAACTTGCTTAGGATGTTTTCGTCAATACTCCCCAAAAAATCGTCATCCTGAGCGGCTGTGACTTTATTGATTTTTCGCGCGAAGTCTTCGCGTTCTAAACGAAATTGTCATCCCGCCTGCCCCGGCGTGCCGTGGGACCGAAGCGAAGCGAAGTGGAGGGACCTGCGGTTTTTTTCTGTCCATCCGATCTAACGGCCCCAAATAAAAGTCACCGCCCTCCCCTTTGTCATCCCGAGCGCAGCCGAGGGATCTGCGGTGCGCCCCGGCTCTCGCACAAAGGTCTCCGTTCCGTTAGTTCTCACGCCGAATCGTCATCCTGAGAGTCTGCAGAGAGTTTGACGAAAAACATCCTAAACATGTGAGTGCTGATAGGACTACGTCCCGAGCATTCTCACCTATTCTTCAAAGCCCAGCGAAGCCGGGACTTCCGTCCTGGGCAAAATTCAGCCGTCCCTCCGGGACTGAGTTCTGAACCTGCGGTTTCCCCGGCCAAACAATATCGTTCAGTCACAATTGCAAATCATCTATAAAGACAAGTTCAGAGCTCAGCGGCAAAGGCAAAGCCACAGTCAGCCCCCGGTCGAGCAGTTCGCGGCCGGAAACGGTTCGATCCGGTGCGCTGTGATCAGAAAAATGCAGCCGGTAATTGTGGCCGGGCTGAACCCCCTCGACCGGAAAGCGGTGCTGGCTCTCATCTCGGGTCGAACCGCGGAAGGCATAAAGGACGCCTCTGCGGCGATTGCTGTCAAAATACTCCATGCCGTCCCAATGAATGCCATCAGGCCTTTCTGAGACGTGGTAAAGCTCCGCATCGCGGATAAGCGGACGCAGCTTCTCCTTGTAGAGTGCAAACTCCACCTTCGCTGCCGCATGTTCTTCCGCAGTCCACGTATTCGTATCCTGCATGACGGTGAGCAAACCCATCATGCCGCTGCGCAGCATGTAGCGAAAATTCTCAATCTTTGGCGTTGGCCATTTCTCCGCATAGGCTTCCAACATCGCCGCGGGCAGCACGTGGCTGGCATCATAGAACGCACGACGATTGGAGACCGGATCGTAACTGTCAGTGATAGAAAAGTAGTCGCCATGCGAGGCGCTGCCGAAGTCCACCATGCGCCCCCCATCGTTGCATATCTCCAGCAATAGCTCCGGGTGCTCCTGCCGAACCTGGGAGTAGATATCGTAGTAGGCGCGCACCGCATGGTAGCTCACGTCAGTCGAGTCGGAATTATCCGGCATCGCAATGCCATTCCCGGCAACGGTGGACATCTGAGGAGGGCTTGCAGCCGCATGGGGATGATCGGTGCGGCTGCAGTTTTTCGCAACCACGTATCCGTCATGTTCCAGCATGTCCAGGTGGTACTGCGTGATGATGCGTTCCACCTCTTGCCGCGCGTAGTTGCCTGCCGGCGGAAACCCTAAGTCGATGGTTCTTCCCACAAAATCCGCGGGCTGCCAGTCCGGCGGAGCATCGGCGACCAGCCAATCCCTGATCTTAGGATCGTGCACGCTGAGAGCGCCCGGGTTGTTATCGATACCGGCCTGTGCCCAGTTCACCCAGATGCCGAATCTTAGCCCGCGCCGATGGGCCTCACTGACAATGGGTGCAAATCCGTGCGGGAACTTACTGGGGCTCGGATACCAGTCACCGACCCCGCGAAACCAGCCCGCATCGATGTGGAAGAGTTCAAGGCCAAGCTCCGCGGAATCTCGCACCATGCGCAGCGCAAGGGCCTCGTCAATCTGCATACCGCTGCCCCAACTGTTATTCACCAGCGGCGGATATGCGCTGTTTCTCCAGGTAACTGGATTGTTCAAAACGTGCCTTACCCACGGACGCAAAATATTGCCTGCGCCATCCGCACCGCCGCTGAAGCCGCCCACAAAGACCGTAGGAGCGGCGAAGGTCTCATGGGGCAACAAACGCGTGCGAAAAGGCCGAGGATCGGGATCCAGACCAGCGGCGCCATCGATGGATCCTCCATCACGCTGCAAGGTAAGACGCGTCCGTCCGCTGAACTCGATCCCTACATACCACCCTTCCTGGGCACGATTGTCTCGCTCCACCATGAACCAGGGGATGATCTCGCGTTCGTCCTGATCTCTGGCATAAGTGCTGGACCTGCCTCTCCAGCGATAACCGGCCCCCATGGGCACTTGATGCGTGCCCACCTCGGATGGCTTGCCGGCACCCTTATCTACGTACCAATGCTGCAGCGGATGGCTCGCATCCTCCTGGAAGCGGAAGCGAAAGCTATCCTGGAGTGGCAACCATATCTCTGCAGGCGATAGGTTTTCGATGGTGATGGAGTGTTCGACCGGCCCGTTTTCGGCCCGTGCCTCCCATTTCCAGGTCAAGCGGAGCCGTGGGGAGAAGCTTTGATAGACAAAGGTTGCAGTGCGTCCGGTGATGTGGCTGTCTCGCTCATCGAGCTTCCAGTGCAAAGACACAGTGCGGCCGTTTTCTTCAATGGAATCGATCAATCGCTCAGAAATGCCATTGCGCCACGCGGGAAAGCTTCCGCTCTGCAAGCTGACCAGGCGCGGCTCTTCCCTTCCGGCGTGCAGTACTAGAGTGGTTTGCTGGTTACGTATCGAGCCGGCTACCTGTGAATGCAACGCTGTGCCCGAGATCAGGAGGAGCAGCAGCCATCCACAGCACTTGTTATAAAGACCCACTGAGAAAATCCTTAAAGACGGAGCCGTGGACTGCGTGGAGATTGCAGTGGAGGCCTCCTCTAATCATATGGCGATACAATCGTCCTACGGTTGGCAATCGGTCGACATTTTCATGCCGTCGGGCTACGCCTGTCTGTCGGGTCCCTTCGCTTAAGTAAACTCTGCGTCGCGTTATGGGTAGACCTTTCCAGAAGACTAAATGGTTGTTCGCTGCGGCCTTGATACTCACGCTGTACAAGGGCATCCGTGGAGCAGAAGTTTGGGCGGCCCCGGTTGCTGAGGCGACGAACTTCCACCACGACATGTGGACTTCAGACAATGGTCTCGGAGCCGTGGTGGATATCCAGCAGGCGGCCGATGGATACCTTTGGCTCACCACCTCGACGGGGGTATTCCGCTTTGACGGAGTGCGCTTCCAATCCGTCGAAGAAGCCACCAATGGGGCGGTTCACAATAGCGAAATTCACGCAGTGTTTCTCTCCTCTTCGGGGGGCGTCTGGCTTAAGACACGAGCAGCGGGACTATTGTTTTGGAAGGCTGGACACCTGACCACCTTTACTGACCGGCGATGCACGCCGGTCTTGCAAATGGAAGGAATCGCTGAAGACCGCGATGGCTCTCTGTGGCTACAAGCGTCGGGTGGCCTCTTCCATATGCGTGGATCTGTGTGTGAGCAGATTGGCGCGGAACATGGATACCCCGGTGGCTTTCCCGCAGCCATTCTGGTGGACCGCGAAGGAACGGTTTGGGTAAGGACACTGGAGGGCGCTCTGCTGTTTATGCCCCCCGGCCAGACCATGTTCAAACGAATGGAATACGATGCCGGAACCACCTCGGCCGCTTTCGTTTTGGCCACGTCCACGCACAACACCTATCTCCATGAGGCTCCGGATGGTTCCATCTGGCTTTCGGACGATCATGGGCTGCGCCGCGTGGTTAACCCAGATCGCACACCCGTCCCCTTCGTCCTCCGCAAAGAGCGCAAAGAAAATGTCCAGTTCGGAGACATTACTTTCACTGCAGACGGCTCTATTTGGGCAGTAAGCGATAAGGGCCTGCGCCGGTTCGATCATGTGGACCAGTGGCCAACGCCCCAGGCGACGGCGAGTGCTCCAGGAGCGAGCTTCACCAGCAGGCAAGGACTTAGCTCCGATGCGGTATGGAAGGTGCTGATCGATCGCGAAAACAGCGTATGGGTAGGCACCAACTCCGGTCTCGACCGGCTTCGCCGCACGGCGCTTTCCAGTGTGGCACTTCCGCCGGCGGAAGAGCATAACTTCAGCATCCTGGCTGGAGATCAAGGTTCCATCTGGACGGGAAACTTGAGCATGCCACTCACCCATGTATCCGCCGATGGCGGCATCACCAGCTTTCCCAAAACGCAGGGCACCATTTGTCTACGACGCGATCGGAATGGGACCATTTGGTCTGCCGGCGGCGGTGACTCCACCCTCTGGCATTCTTCAGGTTCGGGCTTCCTTCCCATGCACTATCCGGAGGAAGAACTGGGCCCGGTGATCTCGCTCGCCGTTGACCGCAACAACGATCTATGGATCCATACTGCGACGGGCGGAGACTACCATCTCACGCAAGGCTCGTGGAGCCGCCAGAACGATGCGTTGGGCAAGAAGCCCGGCATCCTGGGCACCATGACGGGCGATGAGGCGGGAAACGTCTGGTTCGGCTTCTCCAACTATGTGGTGGAGTGGGACGGCAGCAGTTACCACCGATTCTCCTTTCCTAACGGTACGCGCGGGGTTTCGGAAACCACGATGTTTGCCCGCGATGACCGCCTCTGGCTCGGTGGGTCCGGTGGGATTGAACTGCTTCGCAATGGCCATTTTTACCTTTTGGGCTGGAAAAACCAGGAGCTGCCCGGCAGAGTCTCCGGCGTGGTGGAAACAAAGACTGGGGACCTCTGGATGAACGGCTTCTCTGGTATCACACACGTTTCTGCGGCGGAGTTGGCCCGGTGGCTGCGCGACCCCAGCTACCTTGTTTCCGGCGAGCGCCTGGATGCTTTGGATGGACTTCCCGGGCTCTCGGCGGAAAGAATTCCTGAGCCATCGGTTGCGGAGTCGCGCGACGGCCGGATGTGGTTTGCCACCACCCGGGGCATCGCCTGGCTTGACCCGGCGACGCTGCACCAGAGCCGCAATCGCTTACCGCCCCCGGTGGTGATCTCCACTGTCATTTCGAATGGAATGACCTACCCTGGTTCCGGCGACCTGACACTCCCTGCGCATAGCGAAAGGCTGGAGATTAACTACACCGCGCTCAGCCTGGCGATTCCCGACCGGGTGCTCTTCCGCTACAAGCTCGATGGGGTCGATTCCGAATGGCAGAACGCGGGCACGCGCCGCCAGGCCTTCTACACCCGGCTGCCTCCGGGACACTATCGCTTTCGTGTGATCGCCTGCAACAACGATGGCGTGTGGAATGAAGTCGGAGCGAGTCTGGGAGTCTCGATTGAACCGGCTTTCTATCAGACGTGGTGGTGCACGGCGCTGGTGTTGCTCGCCTGTCTCGCCCTGCTGTGGTGGGCCATCCGTCTGCGCATCAGCAGCATCGCCCGTCAGCTTCAGGGCCGGCTCGCCGAACGGGTAGCGGAGCGGGAGCGCATCGCAAGGGAGCTGCACGATACGCTCTTGCAAAGTCTGTTCGGGCTGACTCTGCGCTTTCACACCGCGGCCAGCCGCCTGGCCCCCGACGATCCTGCGCGAGAGGCTCTGGATGAGGCGTTGAAGCAATCCGACCGGGTGATGCAGGAAGGGCGCGAACGAGTACTGAATCTCCGCGGCCGGCGGGCCGACAGCACCAGCCTGGCGGAAGCTTTGGCCGAGACGGGCCATCAGCTGCGCGCCATTCACCCGGCGAACTTTCAAGTCTCCGTAGAAGGCGGAGCGCGGCCGCTGGACGAGATCGTGCAGGAGGAAATTCTGCTGATTGGGCGTGAGGCGTTGACCAACGCCTTCAGCCACTCCGGGGCGCAGAATATTGGGGTGGAGATCGCATACCAGCCCGGCGCTCTGCACGTGCGGGTGTGCGATGACGGCCGCGGCATCGATGAGAGAGTGTTGAAAGCAGGCTATCGCAGCGGCCACTGGGGCCTTCCAGGTATGCGCGAGCGCGCAGACAAAATGCGTGGCGAGCTGCGCGTTCACTCCTCCAGCGAGGGCGGCACGGTGATCGATCTGCAGGTTCCGGCGAACATCGTCTACCGCGCCCGGGGCCCCAGGGGGCTGTGGCCGTTCCGTCTCTTTCGCCGCAAGGGCACACACAAGGGCGACTTCGCCGCAGATTAAAGGGATGGGATATTTTCTATGAAAAAAGCTTTGGTCGCGGGAGCGTTAGGGGTCAGTGGACGCGCCCTGGTCAATCATCTGGTGGCCCTTGGTGATTGGGAAGTGGTCGGGCTGTCTCGACGCCGGCCCGAATTCGAAACCCCGGCCCGGTATGTGGCGATCGATCTGTTAAATCCGTCAGACGTGGACGCGTGTATGAGTCAGCTGGGCGAAGTCACGCATATCTTCTACGCTGCGCTGCAGATGGTGGGAAATTTCTTCGAAGAAATTGCGCCTAATTTGGCTATGCTGCGAAACACGGTGGAAGCAGTGGAGCGTTCGTCTGCCGGGTTACGCAAGGTGGTGTTGCTCGAAGGGGCGAAGTACTACGGTGCACACCTGGGTCCGTACAAAACCCCGGCGAAGGAGAGCGACCCGCGGCATATGCCGCCGAATTTTTACTATGACCAGGAGGATTACCTGGTGGCGCGCTGCGCAGGAAAGTCCTGGTCCTGGACGGCGCTGCGTCCCTCCTGCATTTGCGGCTTCGCTGTGGGTAATCCCATGAACATGGCCACGGTGATTGCGGTCTACGCCTCGCTGTGCAAGGAGATGGCCTTGCCTCTTCGCTATCCGGGCTCGACTGCGTCCTACCAAGTACTCATGGAAATGACCGACGCCGAGTTGCTGGCCAAAGCCATGGTGTGGGCAGCGGAGAATGACCGCTGCAACGGGCAAGGATTCAACATCACCAATGGCGACTTTAATCGCTGGCAGCATCTCTGGCCGCGACTGGCGGAGTTTTTCAAAATGCCCTACGCCTCTTCGCAACGGTTCCCGCTGACGCAGTTCATGACTGACAAAGGAAAGTTGTGGGACGCCATGGTCAAGAAATACGGCCTGCTGCCTTACTCATTCAGGGATGCGGCCTCATGGCAGTTCGGCGAAGCGGTCTTCAATTTGGAATACGACGTAATGTCCGACACCACCAAATCCCGGCGCTTTGGCTTTCACGAGGCCGTAGACACGGAAGAGATGCTGCTGCGCATGTTTGCGCAGTTTCAGGAGATGCGCTTCATCCCAAGGTGAAGACCTCAGGGGCTAAACAGGCTGCGGGGCTGAAGTGCCTGCGTGAGAACTATCTTCTCCACATTAAGTCCCGGAGGGACGGCTAAGAGTCAGTCTTGTCCAAATTAGCGAATAGTTCGGGCTTAGCGTGCAGGTAATCGATTGATTGCATGGAACCGCGTGGGTCTTAAAGAAAATCGGGTTGGCTTGTGATGATCACCAGTGAACATTGGAGTGCAGTCCAGGTTTACCCAGGACTGACGTCCTGGGTTATTCTCAGCCGTCCCTGCGGGACTGGTCGGGCTGGGAATGTACACCCAGCACTGCGTGCTGGGCTACTCTCAGCCGTCCCTTCGGGACTGGTCCCGATACCCACTGATCGTTGATTTGTTTTCAGCCAGTGCTGTCCAAATCGGCGCATCGAAAAAGCTAATTTGGAGAAGACTGGCTCAGAGTAGCCCAGGACGTAGTCCTGGGTTAGCATTCGGCCAACCAATAGTCCCGTAGGGACGGCTGAGAGTAGCCCAGGACGTAGTCCTGGGTTAGCATTTGGCCAACGAATAGTCCCGCAGGGACGGCTGAGAGTTACCCAGGACATGGTCCTGGGTTGGCCTCGAATCGCAAATAGTCCATTTCAAATGGTAGAGGTACCCCAGGATTGCATCTTGGATAATTAACCCGTAACGGACGGGCTAGTTTAGCTGGTCGGTCAGCCATTAAGACGGAACTGCTCGCGAATTTCGTAATGAGAGCCGCCAGGCCTCACCTGGCTTTCGTAAAGAGCAATCGTCTCGGCGACAAAATGCGTAAATGCAGGGTCGCGATGGATCCTGTTTTTTAAGTCCCGCAGCCCGCGCGCTCCTTTCTTCTTGCTGCGCGCCAGCGTGATGTGCGGATGGTAGGGGCGAGTCTCCGGCACAAACCCGCAAAGACCGGTTGCAGCGGTGACGTGCTCCTGAAGTGTTGCCAATTGGCGCGTGAGGCGGACACCAGCAAAGAAAATCCCCGCACGCTCAAAGAATCCCAATCCCTCAAGTTGTATCGCTACCCCCGGTGAGCGGAGCTCGCGAAGTCGTGCCACGATGCATTCGTATTCCGGAGTATTGCCCAGAAATTGCAAAGTGATATGCCACAACTCCGGAGTGGACCAGCGCAGGCCGTCGTCGCTCGATCGAAGCCGCATCGAGATCGCCGAGAGCTCCTCGATCACCCCAGCCGGGAGTGGAATCCCAACAAAAAGCCGCATACTACTCGCGCCCAATCAAGTTCTGTTGGAGCCGATCCAGAAAGGGCGCCTGACTTTTCAAAATGCGCTCTTTCGCCTCAGCGATGGAAAACCAATCTCCTCGATCCACTTCCGGAATCTCGATCTTGCGGCCGGATCGCGGCGGCCACTCGATTTCGCAGCGATTGCTGACTAACTTGCTGGGGTCGCAATCCCCTTCGAAGGCCCAGGCCATCACTACCTTGCCCCCTGCCTGCTGCACCGCACCCAGTTCGAGGAAATCTCCTGCCGTAGCAAATCCCGTTTCCTCCTGAAATTCACGCCGCGCAGCTTCAAGCGGAAGTTCTCCTTCCACGTACTCACCTTTAGAGATAGACCAGGCGCCCAAATCCTTCTTCGCCCAGAACGGACCGCCCGGGTGCACCAGGAAGATTTCCAGGTGGCCCTCACGCCGCCGATACATCAATAGACCTGCGCTGCGCTTGGGCATGCTGCTCCCGCGCTAAGATTGTAAGCCAGCCCCATATCCTTATCTCGGCCAGCTTCATCCCAACGCGAATAAACTATGCTGGTCTCGCGCACCAGGAGAAGAACCATGTCCAAAGATCCGGGCTTCGTGACGCCGGCTGCGATGGAAGGGCAGGGCGGATACAACCGAAGCTCGCAAGTACAGGCTGCGGGACTTTCCCCGGCCGTTCCCATGCTGGAGCTGGCCGCGAGGACGGTCGCACTTCCGCCTGGATCGCAGCCAATTGTCATCGCTGACTACGGTTCGTCGGAAGGTCACAATTCTCTGCTGCCACTGGGCGCAGCGATCACCATTCTCAGGCAACGAATCGGCCCGGACCGTGCAATCTCTGTCGTTCACACCGACCTGCCCGAGAACGACTTCTCCGTACTATTCAAAACATTGAACACCGACCCGAACAGCTACCTGCGTAGGGATCATGCGGTCTTCGCATCGGCTGTCGGACGATCGTTCTATGAACAAGTCCTTCCCGCCGGCAGCGTGACGCTGGCATGGAGTTCCTGGGCAGTGCAATGGTTGAGCCGCGCCCCAGGCCCCATTCCCGATCAGGTGCAGGTAGCCTTCAGCCATGATGCGTCCACGCGGGCTGCGTTTTCCAGGCAAGCCGCAGAGGATTGGCAGCGATTCCTTACTCACAGGGAACGTGAGCTGTGCCCGGGAGCCAAGCTCGCAGTCATGACGATGGCGGTCGATCATGATGGAGAGTTTGGTTACCGGCCGCTGCTCAACGCCATGTACGCAGCGCTCGTCCACATGGTCGATAGCGGTTTCATCAGTGGCGAAGAAATGCGGCGGATGGTCATCCCCACCGTTGGCCGCAGCCGGGCAGACTTTCTGGCTCCCTTCGGAGCGGAAGGCCGCTTTGGGAGTCTCCGTCTGGAGGAGTTGGATATCTTTTTGGGAGAGGACCACTTCTGGTCGGATTTCGAACGGGATGGAGACGCCCACAGGTTCGCGGCCCGCTGGGCGGCCTTCTCGCGCGCTTCTGTCTTCCCCACCCTTGCAGCCAGTCTCAACGGCGGTCGAAGTGACTCGCGAGCCGCTCAATTCATCGAAGACCTGGAATCCGGCACAACGATGCGGCTCGCGGCCAACCCCGAACGCATGCTGATCCCGCTGGGTAGGGTGCTGCTCGCAAAAGAACTGATTTCGGCATGAAACAGGAACAGACCTTACCATGAAACACATGGCAAACACCTTCCGAACCTGTGGGGCGCTGGGGTTATCCGTGTGCCTGTTGGGCTTCCACTCCTTATGGGCGCAATCGGCGGAACCCAGCTACGCCTTGCGCGGCACCCTGGTCACTCCCGCAGGCATCGTTGAGGACGGAACTGTCCTGATTCAGCAAAGCAAAATTGTAGCCGCCGGGGCCAAGGTGAAGCTGCCGCCGAATGCAACTGTGATCGATACCCATGGGGTCATCGCGCCCGGGCTCATCGACCTGCACAACCACCTCACCTACAATGTTTTTCCTCGCTGGCATCCTTCGAGCGAGTTCGGCAACCGCTACGACTGGCAACAAAAGCCGATTTACCAGACTTTGATCGAGTCCCCGCATGCTTCGATGGTGGCAGACGGCCTGGAATGCGAGATGGAGCGGTACGCCGAAGTCAAAGCGCTCACCGAAGGCGAGACCTCCGCTGTCGGCAGCCTGGCCGAGGCCTGCACCACCGGTCTTGCGCATAATCTCGACAGCGAAGACGAGTGGCATGTCGCGTACAACGTATTTCCCTTGCAGATGTCCGAAAGCGACCTGGCACCCATTCGCCAGGGGCTGGCAAACCATCAGCTGCATGCCTTCTTGATTCATCTCAGCGAAGGCGGTCACCAGGACGCATCCGCGGCGCGAGAGTTCCTCATGCTGAAGGGCCGCGGCTTGCTGATTCCCGGGGTTGCGCTGATCCATGGCGGCGCACTGCAACCGGAAGATTTCGTGGAGATGGCCGCTCATGGGGTCAGCCTGATTTGGTCGCCACGGAGCAATCTCGAGCTTTACGGCAGTACCGCCGATGTGGCCGCTGCCAAGGCCGCTCACGTCAAGATAGCGCTGGCGCCGGATTGGAGTCCCACCGGCAGTGACGGCTTGCTCGGCGAATTGAACTATGCCGCCGCCTGGAACAACACTCAGACTCCCCCTCTCTTTAGCGATCGCGAGCTGGTTGCCATGGCTACCACGGTCCCTGCGGACCTGATCGGGGCAAGTGGCCGCCTGGGTGCGCTCGAGCCCGGCCACGATGCCGACGTGCTGGTGCTTCGCCCGGAGACCGGCTCTGCAAAGCACGACGCGTACTGGACGCTGACTCATGCAACCGCGTCCCAGGTGACGTTGGTGATGGTGGGGGGCGAGCCGATCTATGGCGATCCTGATTTGCTGGAAAAGATGGAGCCCGGCCACCCCTCTGAGCGGCTCGAGGTTTGCGGCAGCAGCAAAACGCTCCTCTTCACCGGCCTACACGGACACGTGGACGCCGCCGATGAGACCTGGGCGCATACCGCGTCCACGCTCCAGGACGCGCTGCGTCACTACGGCCGCAATCTTGCACCGCTGGCGGAGTGCGGCCAATAGCTCGCTCAGGCTTCTCCGATGCACTCTTTCCATAGATCCGGACGGATGCGCTGAAACTCGGCGATCAGGTCGATACATTCCTGCGAGTGCAGGTCGACGATATCGATGCCCTGCTGGCGCAGCCAGTGCATGCCGCCCTGGGCGTTGACGCTATCGCCCACAATCACCTGGCGGAAGCGAAACTGATAGATCAAGCCGCTGCAGTACCAGCACGGAGCCAGCGTGGTGACCAGGATGGTGTCGTGCCAGGTCGGACGGCGTCCGGCGGCCCGAAAGGCGTCCGTTTCCCCATGCAGCGACCCATTGCCTTCCTGCACCAGGCGGTTGTGCCCTACCCCAAGGAGCGTGCCATCGATGTGGAAGATGGCCCCACCCACAGGGACTCCACCCTCGGCAAACCCAATACGCGCCTGTTCCAGGGCGACCGCCAACATGCCATGTGCATCCAGAGTAGCTCCGACGACTGGTTCCATCTCCGGAGCCTAACATCGGCAATCCCCTCGACTCAACCGCATCCTGCGCTTAGTGGGCGATGACCTTCTCGCCGCCGCGCGGATCATTCTTCTGCAAGAAGAATGTCAGGCAGAACATGGAGCCGGCGGCTATCGTCAAGAGCCAGAAGGTGTCGATGTAGGAAAGAGTGGAAGCCTGTACTTGAAGTGTTCGATAGACTTGCCCGTAAGCATGATTGAGCGCGTCATGCGCGCTAAAGCCGCTCTCCCGCAACTGTTCCGCCAGCCCATTTACCATGCTGCGGAAGGCTGGATTGCCCGCGGTAAGATTGCTGCCGATTCTCTCCTGGTGGAACTGGTCGCGCCGCGCGAGCACTGTGGTGACCACGGAAGTTCCCACACTGGCGCCAATGTTGCGCATGAAGTTCACCAAACCGGCAATGGCGTTGTTCTTTTCCTTGGGCATGCCGTAATAGGCAGCGGCGGTGGTAGGGATAAAGACCAGCCCCAAAGGCGCGTATTGGGCGATGCGCAGCCACGTAGCGGAACTGAAACTAATCAGCAGGTCGATGCGTCTCGTTGATAGGAACATGCTGCCGGTCAGCAGCAGCCATCCCGCGGCGATGAGATAACGGCCCTGAAAGCGGCCCGCCAGCATGCCGATGAATGGCAGTGCGCCCAACAAAACAAAACCCGCGGCAGAAAGCACCATACCCGCCGACTCCGCGGTGTACCCCATGTTGGCTTGCAAAAACTGTGGAACCAGCACCGTCGTCGCAAAGGACATGCCGCCCACTACAAACATCATCATGCTGGAGGTAGCGAAATTGAAATGCCCAAACAGCCTGACATCCACAATAGGGTTCTTCTGATAAAGCTCCCATATGACCAGCGCGGACAGGCAAACACTGGCAATCACAATCAAGGTGACAATAAAGTGGGAACCGAACCAGTCGTCCTCCTGCCCCTTGTCGAGCAGGATCTGCAAAGCGCCCACCCCCAGGGCCAGCAGCGAGAAGCCAACATAGTCAAGCCGAGCACGCCTGCCCAGAGCCCGCGCTCGTTCCATGTAGGGCGGATCTTCCACCAGCTGGTAGACCAGGATAAGCGCCAGGATACCCACGGGAAGATTCATCAGAAAGATCCAGCGCCAGGTGTAGTTGTCGGTGATCCATCCACCGAGTGTCGGACCAATCGAAGGGGCGAAGATCGCCGTCACCCCATAGAGAGAAAAGGCCAGTCCACGCAGACGGGGCGGAAAGGTGTCGGCCAGAATTGCCTGGGCCATCGGCTGCAGTCCGCCCCCACCCGCCCCCTGCACTACGCGGGCGACCAACAGAATCCCCAGGCTAGGCGCAATGCCGCAGGCAAGAGAACTGATGGTGAAGATGACGATGCAGGTCATGAAAAACCGCTTGCGCCCAAAAACGCTCACCAGCCAGCCGCTAATGGGCAGAATAATGGCATTCGAGACCAGGTAAGATGTGAGCACCCAGGTGCTCTGATCCTGGCTGGCGCCCAGGTTTCCCGCAATATGAGGCAGGGCCACGTTGGCAATGCTGGTATCCAGCACTTCCATGAATGCCGCCAACGAAACCACAAAGGCAATCAGCCAGGGGTTTGTTTTGGGCTTCCAATCGTGGTCTGCCTGCGTCAGTGTGGTAGCAGCGGCGGCGCTCATTCAGTCCTTATAGGTTTGGTGTAGCCTGTGCGGGTGCGGTTGAGATCACGTTTTCGGTTTGAACACAGGCCCAATGAGCGGCAGACAACTCGCCATAAAGGATGCGAAAAGAGGAAAGTTGATTCGAATTCTGCTGCACTCAGTAGGTTACTACTCCCGTTAAAGAAGACTGGACGGTGCTACGAAATTGACATCGACAAAGTCTCCTTTTTAGGATGTTGTTTGGGTTTCCGCAGCGCTCGTGGTGGAGTTGTCGAGACCACGTTGATCACCACTATCGAAAAACGTTCCCTTATCAGCGATGATCATAGTTAAAGACGTTACAAAAAGGTACGCTCGCGCGGTCGCCGTCGATCAGATTTCATTCTCCGTAGCCAAGGGCCAGATCGTTGGATTTCTCGGGCCCAACGGCGCGGGAAAGACAACGACGATGCGCATTCTCACCTGCTTTCTCCCCCCATCCGCAGGTACGGCTTCGGTCGCAGGCTTCGATGTTCTGGAGCAGCCCTTCGAGGTCAAGAAGCGCATCGGATACCTGCCCGAGACTCCTCCGCTCTATCCCGAGATGGAGACTGGCGAATACCTGCGCTTCGTGGGCAAGCTAAAGGGCCTGTCCGGCACTGAGCTGCAAAAGCGCGTCGATTATGTCTGCGAACGCTGCTTTGTGGTGGATGTCAAGAACAAGCTTCTCGGCAAACTCTCTAAAGGCTATCGCCAACGAGTCGGGCTGGCGCAGGCCATCATCCACAACCCTGACGTGTTGATCCTGGACGAGCCGACAGCAGGCCTCGATCCCAAGCAGATCAATGAAACGCGCGACCTGATCAAGAGCCTGGCCGGGGACCACACCATCATCCTCAGCACCCATATCCTGCCCGAGGTCGAACAGACCTGCGAGCAGGTCATCATCATTAATAAGGGCAAGCTGGTGGCGACCGACTCGGTGCGCAACCTGCAAGCGCGGACGCGCGGCGCCGAAACGGTTCTGCTCGAAGTCACGGCCCGCGATGGGCAGCCGGAATCGGTGCTGGTGCAACAGAAGCTCGAGGCCGTCCCTGGAGTCAGCCGCGTAGCGTGTACCGAGCACAAAGAGCAAGGCCTGGTCTTTGAAGTGGAGAGCCAAAAGGGACAGTTGGTGCGCGGCGACCTGGCACGTGCGGTGGTCGGATCCGGCTGGGATCTCTATGAACTGCGTCCGGCTGCAAGAAGCCTGGAAGAGATCTTCCTCCAGCTCACCGGCAGCGAGGCGCCGGCCGAGGCTGAGACAACTACTCCGAACGAGCCGCAACCATGAGAAATACCTGGACCATTTGCAGCAAAGAACTGCGCAGCTATTTCGTATCTCCCGTCGCCTATTTGCTGTTGACGATGTTCGGCCTGATCTTCGGCTTCTTCTTCTGGAATGCGCTCGGTTATTTCGTGATCGAGGGCATGGAGATGCAGCTGCGCGGCCAGGCATTCCCCATGAACGTCAACGAGCAGATCATCCGGCCGCTGCTCTCCAACGTCAGCGTGGTCGGGCTCTTCTTCATCCCCATGATCACCATGCGCCTCTTTGCCGAGGAGAAGCGCACCGGGACGATCGAACTGCTGACCACCTCCCCGATCCGCGACGTGGAAGTCATCCTGGGCAAGTGGCTGGCGGCCCTGATCCTCTACGCCTGCCTGCTGCTGTTTACCGCGCTGAACTTTGCCTTTCTCTTCCGCTACGGCAATCCGGATTGGAAGCCGCTGGCGGTCGGCTACCTGGGTCTGCTGCTGCAGGGCGGCACGCTGCTTGCGCTGGGAACATTTATTTCCACGCTGACCAAGAACCAGATTATTGCCGGCGCCGCCACCTTTGGCGTTTGCCTCTTGCTGTGGGTGCTGGAGTGGTCGAGCGGTTATGACTCCTCCACCTGGGCGCGGGTGCTTGCCTATCTCTCCGTCATTACTCACTTCGATTCCTTCGCCAGGGGAGTGATCGACTCGAAAGACGTCATCTTTTATCTCAGCGGTGATTTTCCTCGGGCTCTTTCTCACCGCGCGCTCGATGGAATCGCTGCGGTGGAGGTCGTAGATGGCGAGTCAGTGGCTAAAAGCAAGACAGACCAAGTACGGCGCATACGCGGGCATCTATCTCCTGGTGGTGCTGGCCATCCTGGTGGTCGTGAACATTTCTGGCGAACCGCTATAACAAGTCGTTCGACACCACATCGAACAAGCGGTACAGCCTCTCCGAACAGACGCAAAAGATCGTGAAGGGGCTGAAGCAGAATGCGACCATCACCTACTTCAACCAAAGCACGCACTTTCCAGGAAGGCAAAGACCTGCTGGACGAGTATGCGAACCTCTCCCGCAAGGTACACGTCGCGTATGTCGACCCGGATAAGAGTCCGGAGCTAGCGCGCGCCGCGGGCATTCGCAACTTCGGCACCGCGGTGGTGCAGGTGGGCGCCAAGAAAGAGATTGCAAAAGACATGACGGAAGAGGGCATCACCGGCGCCTTCATCCGCGATCTCAAGGGCACCACCCGCACGGTCTGCTTCGTGACCGGCAGCGGAGAGCATCAGATCGACAACACCGAGCGCGACGGCCTTTCCCACTTCAAGGACCTGCTAGCGCGGGATGAATACCAGGCGAAGTCGATCGACTTGCTGCAAAACGCTCAGGTGCCGGCCGACTGCACGACGGTGGTCATCGCCGGCCCTACGCACGACTACCAGCAGCCTGAAGTAGACGCGATCAAGAACTACGTCGAAGGCGGCGGCCGGGCGTTCTTCATGCTCGATCCCGCCGATTCAGTTCGGGAGCTCTGCCATCGCCGCCAATGATGCGCTCACCAGCGTGCTGCAGAGCTGGGGCGTGACCCTGGACAAAAATATGGTCCTCGACCTGAACCCCGTGGGCCAGCTTGCCGGGCTTGGGCCACAGGTGGTGCTGGTCACCAGCTACGCTTCCCAGCCGATCGTCTCTGACATGCGGGGAAGCGCGGTGGGCATTCCCCTCTCCCGCTCCCTAGAGATAAAGGATACGGGCAAGACCAGTGTGCAGAAGCTATTCGATTCTTCGGGGAGCAGCCTGGCGACCAGCAATCTGAGTTCCCCCGAGGTCAGCGTCGCCGATCCCAAGAACCGCAAGGGACCGTTCACCATTGCGGCAGCGGGCACGTACAACACCGGCAAGCCCAACTCGGAGGGCCGCTTCGTGGTGATCGGCAGCTCCTCCTGGGCGGCCAACCGCTTCCTTGGCTTCAACGGCAATGGCGACCTGGCATTGAACGCAATGAACTGGCTTTCCTCCGACGAAGACCTGATCTCCATTCGCCCCAAACCGCCGGAAGACCGCCGCATCACCATGACCCGGGCACAATTGATCCTGGTAAGAACTGTCAGCCAATTCGTGCTGCCTCTGATCGTGGTGATCGCCGGAACCATGGTCTGGTGGAAGAGACGGTAAGAGCCCGTTGGCTTATGAATTTCCGCGGTTTGATTGTTGCAGTTGTTGATTCTCGCCGGACTCGGCGGTGTTCTTTACTGGTCGGAGCACCGCAAGCCGCCCGCGGACAATGCGGCCAGCATCGGCCAGTGCCACGCCGGTGATCCTAAAAGTCAATACGGTGGATGTAAACCAGCTCACCATCAAGCAGAAGCAAGCCGATCCAGTCACACTGCAAAAGGCAGACGCCGGCAAGTGGCAGATTACCCAGCCGAAGCCGTACCGCGCCGATCAGGAAACGGTTGCCGGTATGCTGTCCACCCTATCGGGGTTGAGCGCAGATCGAGTGGTCGAGGACAAGGCATCCAACCTCAAACAATATGGATTAGATCCCGCCGCGGTTGAATTGGATATTACCGGCAAGGTCCAAGGGACACGGCAGCTGCTACTGGGTGACGACACCCCGACCGGAGGCGACGTCTATGCGGCGCTCGCTGGGGATCCCAGGGTTTTTACCATCTCCAGTTACAACAAGACCAGTCTCGCCAAGAGCCTGAATGACCTGCGCGACAAGAGCCTGCTGACCGTCGACGCCGACAAGGTCAGCCATGTGGAGCTGCTTAGAAAGGGCCAGGAGATAGAGTTCGGCCGCACCAAGGATGGCTGGCAGATACTGAAGCCGCCGTCTTTGCGTGAGGACAACACCGCGTTGAGCCAGCTGGTTAGCGGTCTCACCAGCGCCCGGATCGACCTCAGTGCAGGGACCAGCGACGCGGCCACCGAATTTGCCAAGGGCACTCCTATTGCAACCGCAAAAGTGACCGCTGATACCGGCACGCAGACCATTGAGGTGCGCAAGAACGGGAACGACTATTACGCCAAATCAAGCGGCGTCGACGGCGCTGTCAAAGTTGACTCCACTCTGGGAACGGCGCTCGACAAGAACCTGGACGACTTCCGCAACAAGAAGCTGTTTGATTTCAGCTTCGATGAGCCCACGAAGATCGAGTTGCACAGCGGCTCCCAGAGCTGGGTCTTCACGCGCAGCGGCCAGGACTGGTCGTCTGACGGAAAGAAGGTCGATGCGAGCAGCGTTGGCTCGTTGGTTTCCAAGCTGCGCGACCTTACCGCGATAAAGTTTGTCACCTCCGGCTTTACCCATCCGGAGATTGAGGCAACGGTAACTTCCAATGATGGGAAACGGGTCGAAAAGGTATTGATCTCGAAGTCGGGCAAAGACGTGGTGGCCAAGCGCGACGGCGAAGCCACTCTCTATCAGTTGGATTCAACCAGCGTCGACGATCTCGCAAAACTGGCCGGCGACGTCAAGCCGATCGCGACTTCCGGCAAGTAGTGACCGGGAACTCCATACCTCAAACAGGCGTCAGTGACCTGGACGGGTGCCCCAGGTTCGCACCAGCGTACCTGGGTTGAAGAAGATGGGCGAAGCCCTTCCAAAGCTTTCATGTCAACTTAAGATCTCGTCCAGACGAGTCAAAGTTGGTCCGGGTCCAGTTACGCCGCTTGTAAAAGCATTCGAAAAAAACCATTTTCGGCCCAGGTACGCTGGTGCGAACCTGGGGCACCCGTCCAGGTCACTGACCCCTGCTTGAGGTATGGAGGTCCCGATCACCCGTCCGATTCCTACGGGGTTCTTTTAGGCCGCAGACTCCGCCAGGTTGGACAACTCTACGATCAGGGGACCACGCTCGCGGCTATCTCCAACCGCAGATCGCCGCCGGTCATCCTGCTCGGCTTATCCAGGTTGAGCATGCCCAGCAGCGTGGGAGAGATGTCGCGCAGCGAACCGCCCTCGCGCAGCGGTACTTGCCCGCATCGTCGCTGACCAGGATCACCGGCACCGGGTTGGTGGTGTGCGCGGTGTGCGGTCCGCCGGTCACGGGATCGATCATCAACTCGGCGTTGCCGTGGTCGGCAGTGATCAGCATCGATCCGCCCCTGTGCTTGAGCGTCTGATAGATGCGCCCCAGGCAAGCGTCAATCGTCTCCACACCTTTAACGGTTGGCTCGATCTTGCCCGAGTGCCCCACCATGTCGGCGTTGGCAAAGTTCACCACCACCAGGTCGAAGGCCGGATCGCCGATCGCCTTGATCACCGCATCCGCAATCCCCGATGCGCTCATCTCCGGCGCCAGATCGTAGGTCGCCACTTTTTGCGAAGGAATCAGCACGCGGTCCTCGCCGGGAAAGGGCTTCTCGATGCCGCCATTGAAGAAGTAGGTCACGTGGGCATACTTCTCCGTCTCGGCGATGCGTAGGTTGCGCAGATTGGCCTGGGCCAGCATATCCGCCAGCAGATTCTCCATCGACTCAGGCAGGATCACCATGGGCAGGGTGAACTGCTTGTCATACTGCGTCATGCACACGTAGTGCAGCCGCTTTGGCACCTCGGATCGCGGAATAGCCAGGTCGAGATCTTCGGCCCCGGGCAGCGCCTTGCCATCATCTTTGGTCAGGCCGCTGTTGCGCGCCAGCACGCGCGTGATCTGCCGCACCCGGTCGGCGCGATAGTTGAAGCAGATGACTGCATCTTCATCGCGCAGCGGGCCTACCGGTCTTCCCTGCTCGTCGATCACCACGAACGGCTCCACGAACTCGTCGGTCACGCCGTTGTGGTAGCACTCCTTCACCCGCGCAATGGGATCGGCATACGCACCGCCTTCGGGAATGCCGACGATGGCGTCAAAGGCCTTCTTCGACCGCTCCCAGCGCCGGTCCCGATCCATGGCGAAGTAGCGGCCGCCTACGCTGGCTATCTTGCCTACGCCGATTTCCCTGATCTTTCCCTGTAGCTTCTCCAGGTAGCCCACTCCGCTGGTGGGCAGGGTGTCGCGGCCATCGAGGAAGGCGTGCACAAAGACGCGCTCCACACCGTGCTCCTTCGCCGCTTGCAACAGGGCGTAGAGGTGGGCCTGCTGGGAATGGACTCCGCCATCGGAGACCAACCCCATCAGGTGCAGGGCGCGCCCCTTCTCGCCGGCATGCTTCAGCGCCTGCACGATCACCGGATGACGGAAGAATTCGCCGGAGCGAATCAGATCGTCGATACGCGTGATGTCCATGTGGACCACGCGGCCGGAGCCGATGTTCAGGTGGCCCACTTCGCTATTGCCCATCTGGCCATCGGGCAAGCCTACGAAATGATCCGAAGCATGGAGCAGGCTGTTGGGATATTCCGCCAGCAGCTTGTCGTACGTGGGCTTACGGGCCAGCGCTACCGCATTGGCGAATTGCTCCGCCCGGTAACCCCAGCCATCCAGAATCGTCAGCACTACCGGCTTTTTCAGCGACACGTCTACTCCCCGGCGTTCACGGCGGCGCGGCCGAGGAACTCTGCTCCCTGCCCCAGCTCCTCCTCGATGCGCAGCAGCTGGTTGTACTTGGCAATGCGGTCGGTGCGCGAGGCGGAGCCGGTCTTGATCTGGCCCACGCCGGTGGCTACCGCCAGGTCGGCAATGAAGGTATCTTCCGTCTCGCCACTGCGGTGGGACATGACAGAGGTGTATCCATAGCGACGCGCGAGCGCAATCGCCTCAAAGGTCTCGCTGATGGTGCCAATCTGGTTCACCTTGATCAGGATCGAGTTGGCCACGCCCTGCTCAATGCCTTTCTGCAGGAACTCGGTGTTGGTCACAAACAGATCGTCGCCCACCAACTGGATCTTATCGCCCAGTTCCTTGGTCAGGAACTTCCAGCCGTCCCAATCGTCCTCGGCCAGCCCGTCTTCGAGCGAAATGATGGGATACTGCCGCACCCAGCTCTCATAGAATTGCGTCATCTCTTCGCTGGTCTTCTCGCTGCGGTCGCTCTTCTTGAATACGTAAAGCTTCTTTTCCTTGTCGTAGAACTCGCTGGATGCAGGGTCGAGCGCGATGGCGATCTCTTCGCCGGCCTTGTATCCTGCCAGCTCAATCGCCTCCAGGATCACTTCGATGGCTTCCACGTTGGATTTCAACGAGGGTGCAAAGCCGCCTTCATCGCCCACAGAGGTGCTGTATCCCCGCTTCTTCAGTACTCCCTTCAAGGTGTGGAAGACCTCCACCCCCCAGCGCAGCGCGTCGCCGAAACGCTCCGCTCCCACCGGCATCACCATGAACTCCTGAAAGTCCACGTTGTTATCCGCATGGGCTCCGCCGTTGATGATGTTCATCATGGGCACCGGCAGCACGGACGCGTTCACGCCGCCCAGGTAGCGGTAGAGCGGGATCTGCAAGGCGTTGGCTGCGGCCCGTGCGCAGGCCATGGAAACCGCCAGGATGGCGTTGGCGCCCAGCTTGCCCTTATTTTCCGTGCCGTCCAGCGCAATCATGGTGGCATCGATCAGGCGCTGGTTGGCCGCATCCATGCCCGTAAGCTCAGGGGCCAGAACACTCTCCACATTTTCGACCGCATGCAACACACCTTTGCCAAGGTAGTGCGCCTTGTCGCCGTCGCGCAGCTCCACTGCTTCGTGCTCACCGGTGGAGGCTCCGCTGGGTACAGCTGCCCGGCCCATGGCTCCGCCCGCGAGAAGCACATCGGCTTCTACCGTAGGATTCCCCCGGGAATCCAGAATCTCGCGTGCGTGAATGGCAACAATCTCGGTCATATCACTCCTTGAAATGCGATGTCGTAGGCGGTCCTTGAGACGAGCGCGGCGATCGACGGCAATTGCTTTTCCATCCACTCCGCCGATTGTGCTGATGAAACTCCCCATCTCCACGCCAGATTAAATTCTAACAAAGGCCGTCGCGACGGGGATTTGGCGCGCCGCATGTTACCCCCGTGGTTCTTTCGTTTTGTTGTTAGAATAGTTGACGCAAGCTTGAACTAATCTGTAAGTGCAGTGTTACTACTGTAGAAACAGCTTAGGTGCAGCATGACAAAGACACGTTTTTCCCTGACCGCAGCGGCTACATTGGTTTTGAGCACAACGTTTCTCTCTGCGCAATCTGCTCCGGCCGACGCCGGGCAGGCGGCCAAGCCAAGTCCTTATCAGGGAGTCTCCACGCCGCCGGCGAACGACGCCATCACCACCTCTGAGCAGGCGCCCGCTGCGCCTGCGGCCGTAACTCGGCCTGCACCTGCCGCCGTACCAGCGCCACCAGCACCAGCGCCGGCTGCCCCCAGCAATCCGGATGCGGGCATCGTCGAAACACCGCTGCCGCCGTCTGCTCCCAGCTCGAACGCTCTCAATCCGCGGGGCTTCGATTCTTCGAAGGACAATACTGACGAGGGCATCGTTACTTATGTTCCCGGGCCGGCAAATGCGTTACCCGAAGGAACAGTTTTCCGGGTTAGCATGCTGCAGGATATCGAAGCCTACGGCACCGCCCCGAATACGCCTTTCAGTGGCAAGGTCACCCAGGACATCATGCGCAACGGCAAGGTGATTGTGCCTGCGGGTTCGGAGTTGCACGGCCGAGTGGTATACGCCACCTCCGCCAGCCGTCTCCACGGCGGATCTACACTTCACCTGCGTGCGGATGAGTTCGTTCTGCCCGACGGCACCCGCTACCACGTGCACGCTCAAGTCATCGATACGCAAGGCTCTGACACCAACGTCAAGGGCGAAGGTAACATTGTCCCCAGCGCGGAAGTGAAGCGGAACCTCGCTATACTCGGCGCGGGCGCCGGCGGCGGAGCTATCGTGGGCGCTGCGATTGGCGGCGGAGTGGGCGCGATCGTGGGCTCGGCGATTGGAGCCGGCGCGGCCACCACGCATTGGCTGCTGGTGCAGAGGTCTGCCAATCTTCCGGCTTCCTCCGTCCTGATCTTCAGCCTGACGGATCCCATGCTTCTGAACCCGGTTCAGGACCAGAAGACAGAGTTACTGCCTCAGACGTTTTGAAGCGCAGGTTGGTGTTCAGCACACCTTTGCGGAAAAGTCTGCGTGAGCTACCCTGTCCAAATTAAGTCCCGTAGGGACGGCTGACGACATAGCCCGCGAGTCGGCTGTGGAGTTCGCTGGACGCTGTTGTAATCGGGTCGCCCCATCCAATCTCGCTAGGAACCTGAGCGAGATGCGGGGCACTCGTCCCCTTTGTCATCCCGAGGGCACCCGGGTTGCTCGCGGGACACTGCAGGTCCCTCGGCTACGATTCCTGGCCGTGTGCAGACTTGAAAATGCCCCAGGATTGCGTCCTGGGGCATTTTCAGCCGTCCCTACGGACTCAATTTGGACAGGATAGTTCTCACGCAAGACACTGAAGCCCGTACCCTTCGAACAGCGTTGAAGTAACTAAGCAAGTTTTTCTGCTGGAACACGCTCCAGCAGGCGCCGCCAGGTCTTCTGGTTGACTCTGTGGCTCTTCTTCAAATCTTCCAGGATACGTTCGAAGTCGGCGTGGCCGTGCAGCTTGTTCCAGGCTGGATTCTTTGAGAACCAGGGATAGTTCTCGTTGCCCAGGTAAATGGCGCGGCGTAGCCAGTGCAGCGCTTCGCTCTCATCCCCCTCCACAGCAAAATAAGTCGCCAGGCGATAGGCCATCTCGCTGTCGACCTCCGCAGCGGAAAGCGAATCTTCTTCGATCAACGCCGTAGCCCGCTCGCGCTCCCCTACCTGCACATAGCACAAAGCCAGCGTGGGAAAGGCAATGCGCATGCTCTCATCATCGCGGATCACGGCTTCCAAAATCCCGATGGCCTGCTGCATGTCTCCCTGGCGCATTCTCTGGTACGCGAGCGAGGTGCGAAGCAGAGGATGCTTGGGTTCCAGAGTCAAGCCCTTCTGCAGCTCTTCCTCCGCCAGCTCCAGCTGGTTCTGATATTGGTAGACGCGCGCGCGGTGGTTATAAATGATCGGCGCGTTGGAGGGATTCAGCTGCAAGGAGCGGTTGAACTGCTGCAGCGCTTCTTCATACATTCCATCCAGGCGTAGGGTCTGGCCGGCCACCAGGTGCACGTCCCAGTTATTGTCCGCGGTCAGCAGCAGGTGCTCGATGCCGTGCCGGGCGCTTTCCTTCTCTCCTCGCGAAAGCAGCATGTAGACGCGATAGAGGTTCGCCTCCAGCGATCCGGGATCAATTTCGAGGGCCCGGTCAAAGCTGCGCCGCGCTGCCAGCAGATGCAGTTGTCCGCCCAATCCGTGGCGCACATATTGCAGTTGCGTAATGCCCAGGCCGCTCCAAGCCGGAGCAAACGTCGGGTCGCGCGCCACCACGCTCTCAAAGATCTCCCGCGCCTTGTCCAGGTCGCCGCGGGCTCCGGAGCGCGACATGAACGACGAGAGCAGGGCCCGGGCTTGCAGGTATTGCTCCGACAACGCCTCCGCCAGGGGTGCGCTTTGAGCCGACTCGCCGTTCTGTTGCAGTTTCCCCAGGCCCTGCAGGGTGCCGAAGACTTCGTTGCAAATCTCCGTCTGCACGGCGATGAGGTCGAAGGAAGGTACGCTGATGGTGCCGCCGGAGCGCACGCTCTGCCCGGGTACATCGAGCAGTTGCCAGTTGAGGTCGAAGCCTTGTTCCGAGCGCATGAAGTTGCCCGCCAGCACGAACTGCACCAGCAGCTTCTTGCCCACGGCCAACGGGTCCATCTGCTGCATGGGCACGGGCAACTGCATCAGCGAACTCGAAGGCCGCACCACCAGCGAAGACATGCGCGCCAGCCGCGCGGCAATCGCATCGGCCAGCGCGTAGCCGTACAGTGGGGATTCGCCCGTCTGTCCGAAGTTCTGGAAGGGCAGCACGAGAATCGTATTCTGCTTCTGCGGCGAATCGGCCGACTCGCGAAAGCGCTCTGCCAGCATGGAGAGAAATCCCGTTGCCCGTTTCTCGCGCTCAGCCGCGGGCACCTGTAGATTGGTTGCCGTTTCGCCGGGTAGAATGCCGGTCTCGAATTGCATCGTCTTCATGATGGTCTTCAAGGCTTCGCGAAGATCGGCGGCCGAGGAATAGCGCGCGCTGGGTGTCTTGTTCAAACAGGTAGCGATCACACTAGCCAGCTCGGCAGGCACCTCGGTCAACGGCGGCGGATCGGCAAATTGAATCGCACGCACGATCTGAAGCTCTTCCGCATCCGCCCGAACGAATGGATGACGGCCGCTTAACAGTTCATAGAGGGTCACGCCAACGGCGAAGATATCGCTCTGGACGCTGGTTTGGCCGGTCACGAATTGCTCCGGCGCCATGTAGGCGATGGTGCCGCCGCGCGCGGTGTAGGTGGTGCGCAGCTCCTTTTTCGACGCATCCTGGCGCGGCTTGGAGGGATCGAATTCGGCCTCGGCTGCCGAGAGCCGCCGAGCCAGGCCAAAGTCAAGAATCTTGACCACTCCGCCATCGGTCAGCATCACGTTCGCGGGCTTCAGATCGCGATGGAAGATCCCCAGGCGGTGCGCGGCACTCAGGCCGTCCGCAATCTGAATGCCTACCGAGAGCCCCAGCTGCACGCTGGCGGCGCCGTTGGAGATGATCTTGTCCAGCGACTCGCCGGGAACGTACTGCATAACGATGTAGGCTTCGTCTTCTGACTCGCCCACTTCATAGATCGCGCAGACGTTTGGGTGCTCGATGGCCGAGGCCAGCCGTGCTTCGCGCAGCACCGTGCTGCGCATCTGCTCGATGGTCAACGAGCCTCGCTTCAATATTTTCAGCACTACCGGCCGCATGAGCAGCGTGTCGTTGGCTAGATACACCACTCCACTGCCGCCCGCGCCCAGTTTGCGAGTCACTTCATAGTGCTCAATGAGCCTCCGCTTCATGCTTTCAGTCTACCGGTTGGCCGTTTTCTCAAAAAAATGAGCGCTATAAGCGCTATAAGCGCTATAAGGCACCCCGCATGAGACCCACTCTATAATGCTTCGCATGGCCGACTCCGGTAACAAAAAGCGCAACGCTCGCTGGAACTGGCTTCTCATCCTTCCTGCTTGTGGCCTGCTTTTCCCCGCTATCTACGCTCGGCAGACCCCCGCGCTCTTTGGCTTCCCTTTCTTCTACTGGTATCAGTTTGCCTGGGTGTTCCTGACCGCGGCGATCACCGGGCTGGTGTACTTTCTGGTAAAGGATTAGGAATGGAGCTAAGCTACTAGCCCCAGCAGCTATGTGCGATCGCAGGAATTGGGAGTGGAGCTGCTCGAGGTTGGCTCGCTGGGCATCATTATCCCAGCGTCCGGCGGGAAGGTGGCACTTGCATTGCGTGTTCTTGCCCCAGCGTTGTTGCCAATGTGCGCAAGAGCACAGGTTACCGGCGCATCTGGACTTCGCTGCGGGCCCGCTTCGTCACCCAGGAGAGCCTGCCCGGTTGACCGGCGTCAGTTCCCGGACCACTTCACGTCGTTGCGGCGAACGTCGTCGAGGGTAGACGGCTTCCAGGTTTTGCCCCGATCCACGCTTACCCAATGCAATTCCGTCGTGCTGCGCAGAAGTACGGCAGCATACGGTACCTGATCGGAGTCGGATCTCGGGGTCTGGCCACTTCCCGGTGCGGCGGTCAAGGGCGGTATGCCCTGGAGCTCAACCGCTTTCCCGTTCCACTGCTGGTGGACCTGATGCCAATGCTTTCCCTGGTCGTCGGAGCGGAAGAGAGTTCCATTGGTATCCAACGCTAGCTGGGAGCTTTCCACCACCAGTTGGCTCACCGGAGCCAGTCCGCTGGGGAGCGCCGGCGCGGCCGTGTTTGTGGCTGCGGAGACCTGTGCATGGGAAAGATAAACACCGCTTGATGCGACGACGCCGAGCGCCAGCAAAGCAATCTGGGAAGAGCCCCGGAGGAAAGTCATACGCAGAAGCTTATCGGCCATAGAAAAACACGCAATGCCCCTTCCGTGGCGGTAATAGGGCGTTGGCGTTACCACAAACATGGGTCAAAAAGCACCTATCTGCCGTGCCATGAATAAGCTCCCGCCAAAGTGTTGCAGGGCTGGGTGGGGCGGTACTTCGACCTGCGTCCGCACGCTAAAGCCCTGGCTTCTCAAAGAGGGCACGGGCAGCCACGTTGTCGGCCCACACGTTTGCAGTGAGGCGGGCAAAGGCTCCGGCCCTGGCCCGCTCGATGGCCATCTCCAGGAGCCGCTTGCCGATGCCCTGCCGCCGCTGTAGCGGCCGAACCGCTATGCTGTTCACCAGAAAGCTCTCCCAATCCTGTGCCTGGTCGATGGGATCGAGTATTTGAACCCGGTCCTGGGGAAGGATGTCGCGTTCCTCCTCCCGCAGCCATGCGGCGGGAAAGGCGTTGATCATTCCTACTACTCCTTTATCATCGGCAACGAAACAATGGCGAAAGGAGAAGCCACCTGCATCCTGCTTCAGGCCGCGCGCTATCAGGCCGGCTAGCATCTCCCTGGGCGCCATGTCTTCCAGCAGAAATTCGTACATGCCGTCGCCGGCCAGGATCGACAGCTCGGCCAGAGCGTAGCCGTCGGCCGGCAACGCGGGCCGAAAGACGATTTCTGTGGTCATCAGGCGGTCGACCCGACGATAGGATTTTGCAATTCGGCGTCCGGCATCGATCTGTCCACCATATACCGATACTATGTTGACCATGGCCGTGGTCATCGCAATGCTGCGCGGCGTCAACGTTGGCGGCTACCAGAAACTCAACATGGAAGCGCTAAGAACATTGTGCGGCGGGCTCGGGCTGCGCGACGTGCAAACCTATATCCAGAGCGGGAATGTGGTGTTTCGCGAAGATAGCGGGGATCCACGGGCGGTGGCGCGCAAGATCGAGGATGGAATCGAACGAAAATTCGGCTTCAGGCCAGAGGTGATCGTTCGCACGTCCTCTGAGCTGCGGAAGTTGATTGTCGGCAATCCCTTCGCCAAGCGCCCGGAAGTCGAGCCCAACCGGCTCCTGGTTCTCTTTATGGCCAGCACGCCCGGACGGCAGGCCCGGGAGCGGGTCCTTGCGGTGCCCTGCGAGCCGGAGGAAATGCACATCAAAGGGAGCGAGGTTTATATTTACTACCCCAACGGGATGGCTCGCCCGAGGATTCCCGTGGCGCGTATCGAGAAGCTGCTGGAGACGTCGTCCACGGGGAGAAACTGGAATACTGTCAACAAGTTACTGGCTATGGCGGAGATGCTTGAAAAAGGTGCCCTCATGGGCTAAAAAGTCTGCGTGCGAACCGCACCCTCCACTTGTCATCCCGAGAGGCTGTGACTTTATTGACTTTTAGCGATTTTTGACCCACCTAAGCTCTTTGTTTTCAGTATCGATTTTTTCGTGAAACCAATAAAGTCACAGACTCTCAGGATGACGAGTCTGTGGGAGAACGAACGGACCGGAGACCTTTGTGCGGGAGCCGGGGCGCACCGCAGATCCCTCGGCTGCGCTCGGGATGACAAGTGGAGGGGTGGTGACTTTTATTTGGCGCCGTTAGATCAGATGGGCAGAGAAACAGCAGATCCCTCCACTACGCTGCGCTCCGGTCGGGATGACAAATTCGTTTAAAACTCGATGCGCGAAAATCAATAAAGTCACAGCCTCTCAGGATGACGAGTCTGTGTGAGTTTCGACGAAAAACATCCTAAACGAGCTAGCGCTTATGGGAGATGGTCCTGGGTTGACTTGCCCGAATCGTGATTAGTCCATTTCAGAGGTAGAGTACCCACTCTGACGTCCCTCCGGGACTCAATTTGGAGACACAGAGGTTTGTGGTCGGGGCGGAGGTTTAGACTGTAGGGAGCATGATACCTACCCTTGAATGGACTGCCGACGGCGTCCGGTTCCTCGATCAGACTCGGTTACCTCTTGAAGAGGTTTATGTGCTGGCCACTAGCAGCGACCAGGTGGCTGAGGTCATCACCACCATGGTGGTTCGCGGGGCGCCGGCGATCGGCGTCGCCGCCGCGATGGGCTTTGCTTTGGGGGTCAAGAATAGCTCGGCCACGACGATTGCGGCGCTTAGCCGCGAAATGGAAGGCATTGCAAAAACGCTGGCAGCCACGCGCCCAACCGCAGTCAATCTGTTTTGGGCCATCGAACGCATGCGCCGCCGCTTCTTTGCGCTGGCCGCCCAGCCTGGCGCGACCCTCGAGGCCATTAAGGCCGGCCTGGTCGAGGAAGCTCGCATCATGTACGACGAGGACATTGCCGCCTGCCGCGCCATGGGCGCGCACGGGGCAGAGCTGATGCCGGCTTCGGGTGGAGTGCTGACCCACTGCAACGCCGGGGCTCTCGCTTCCTGCGGTTATGGCATGGCGCTGGGGGTGATCCGGTCTGCAGTCGAACGCGGCCACCAGCTGCACGTCTATGCCGATGAGACGCGGCCGTTCCTGCAGGGCGCCCGCCTCACCGCGTGGGAGATGATGCATGACGGCATTCCGACTACCGTATTGTGCGACAACATGGCCGCCAGCCTGATGCGCCAAGGCAAGATCCAGGCGGTGATCGTGGGCTCCGACCGGGTGGCCGCCAACGGCGACGTGGCCAACAAGATCGGCACCTACGGCGTGGCCATCCTGGCCAAGGAACACGGCATCCCGTTCTACGTCGCCTGCCCGTGGTCGACCATCGACCTGGCGACCCCGAACGGCGACGCCATCCCCATCGAACAACGCCCCGCCATCGAAGTGACACACCACGGCGGCAAACAGCTTACCCCGTATGGAGTCGGTATCGAAAACCCGGCCTTCGACGTGACCCCGGCACGGTATGTCACCGCCATCATTACCGAGCGCGGCGTCCTGCGGCAGCCTTACGGAGAGGCATTGCGCGGCCTGGAAGCAGCCGCCGCCTCAGCCCGTTAACCATAAGCCGGACTCTTTTCCATCTCATCCGGCCTGCTCCCCAACCCGGCCGTCGCCTTGGGTAAAGTAAGGCAACGGCATGGGGTCTCCTCCAATGGTCTTCAGCGCTCTGAACCCCCGCAATCGCTCGCTGCCTCGAGGCACGGCGCTGGTTCTCGTGCAGCCTGATCCTGGCCTTCCCGTTGTCCGGCTTTCCCGAGGATCGTGCCTCGCTCAAGCTGCTGATTCCCACGCTGGTGGCTGTGCTGGGGACCCTGGATACCATGCGCTGCCTGCAACATCGCTGGAGCCTGTATCACGGAGCCGTCGTGGTGCTGATCTACACGGACATCCTGGCCCTGTGCATGATCCTCTTCCTGCTGCTGTATCCCTATGGGCGCTGGCTCTTGTAGACCCTATAACCCTGTTTCATGCGGCGCAAGCTCAAAAAACAATTAGGAGGTGGACACCGGCTCGTGCTGAAGTAGAATTCTCGGGCAGACCGGCCAAACACATTCCCTCCCTTCCGGAGAAATAGATGCTTAAAGGATTTCGCGATTTCATCCTGCGCGGCAATGTGGTCGATCTTGCCATTGCTGTTGTGATCGGCGCCGCATTTACCGCGATCGTCAACGCCCTGGTGACCGACATCATCAACCCACTGATTTCGGCGATCGTCAGCAAGCCGGACTTTTCGTTCCTGGTGCTCCATGTCCACGGCGGCGCTATCAAGTACGGCGACTTCCTCAACGCAACGATCTCTTTTCTGATCATCGCCGTCACGGTTTACTTTCTGGTGGTGTTGCCAGTCAATACCTTGATGGCCAAATTTAAACCCAAGGTGGTTGAAGCGCCCGCCACCAAGCCCTGCCCGGAGTGCCTGAGCGAAATCCCGATTGCCGCCAAGCGCTGTTCGCATTGCGCTCAACTGGTGGCGTAAATACCTGGGACTGCTGCCGGCCCACCAGGCAGCAGTCCCTTCCCACGGGAGAGAAAGTTCATTGGCAAAACGATTTGTCCTCTGTTCCCTGCTTGTCGTCGTGCAAGCACCCATGCTGGCCCAGGTTTCTCCTTTTCCTGATCGTGTTCTGGGCTACCGCGACTTCAGCCGGCAGGCAAAGATCGACCAGGATTTCCTGGTGGTACCGGATGCCAGGCTGGCCCAGGAAGAGCTAAAAACGCTGACCGCGGCTCCGCACGTGGCGGCCAGCAAAGAAGACTACGATACCGCCGTCTATGTGGCCGGTAAGTTCAAGGCTGCCGGCCTGGATACGCAGATCGTTCCCTACAAGGCGTGGCTGAATCTGCCCGAGGAAGTCTTTTTGCAGGCCAGCAACGCCGAAGGCAGAGTTCTCATGACCGGACCCACCCGGGAGCATGTGGACAACGATCCCTACCAGGATGATCCGCGTGTGCTGCCCGCGTTCAATGGCTCTTCCCCTTCTTGCGACGTGACCGCCGACGCGGTGTATGTGAATTACGCGCGCCCCGAGGATTTCAAGAAGTTGGAGGATATGCACATCAGCGTTGCGGGCAAGATCGTTCTGGCCCGCTATGGCATGAACTTCCGCGGAGTGAAGGTTTACCTGGCGCAGCAGCGGGGCGCTGCCGGGGTCATCATCTATTCCGATCCTGCCGACGATGGCTACTTCCAGGGAGACAAATATCCCCACGGCCCGTGGCGCCCGGACACCGGTGTGCAGCGCGGCTCGGTGCAGTACATGTTCAAATATCCGGGCGACGCCACTACGCCGGATGTCGCCTCAACGCCGAGCCTGTCAGCGTCGCGGCGTTTGCCGCTCTCGCAGATTACCAGCCTGCCCACTATCCCCTCGATGCCGCTCTCTTATCACGATGCGTCGCCCATGCTGGAAAACATGGGCGGTGCGGTGGCGCCTCGGGAGTGGCAGGGCGCCCTGCCCTTCAGCTACCACGTGGGTGGCGCGGGATTGATCAAGGTGCACATGCGGCTGAAGATGGATTATGCCGAACGCACGATATGGGACGTGATTGGGAAGATCCCCGGCGCGGAACTTCCCGACGAGTGGGTGGTCGCCGGAAATCATCGCGACGCGTGGGTCTTCGGAGCGGTCGATCCCAGCAGCGGGACAGTGGCCATGCTGGAAGCTGTGCATGGTGTCGGTTCCCTGCTGGCGCAAGGGTGGAAGCCCCGTCGCACCATGTACTTTTGCAGCTGGGATGGCGAAGAGGAAGGCCTGATCGGGTCCACCGAATGGGCCGAGGAACATGCTAAACAATTGGCTCACGCGGTCGCGTATATCAATACGGACGCCAGCGTTTCCGGACCTCATTTTGAAGCTTCCGCAGTGCCCTCGCTCAAACAGTTCATCCGCGAGGTCACGATGGAGGTCGCGAGCCCCAAGGGCGGTTCGGTCTTCGACGAGTGGCGAAAGGATCAAGGGGATTCGTCGGCGCGGCGGCACAACGTTTTTAACGACTCTTCGCAGGCAAGCACATCGGTGAGCGGAGAGGTCCGCGTGGGCGACCTGGGCAGCGGTTCGGATTACACGCCGTTTATTCAGCACCTCGGCGTCCCGTCTACGGATATCGGTTCTACCGGCCCCTACGGCGTTTATCACTCCGCGTTTGACAACTACGCCTGGTTCGTCATGAATGCTGACCCCACGTTTGTCTACGAGCAGCAGATGGCGCGCGTCTTCGGGCTGGAGGCGCTGCACATGGCGGATGCTGACGTGCTGCCCTACGACTACATCACCTACGCTCGGCAGATCCACGCTTACTTAGCTGCCGCCCAGTTACGAGCTAAGGATGCAGGCATGGCGGGCGTTGACTTCAGCGATGCTCTGGGCGCAGCTACGCGGTTCACGGCTGCGGCCACGATCATGTACTCCAGGCAACTGACCGCAAGCGGGGATCCGGCGGCGTTGAATGCTTCTTTGCGGGCAGTGGAAGGAGATTTGCTTGCGCCGGATGGGCTGCCCGGCCGGCCATGGTTCCGGCACACCATCTTTGCGCCGGGTGAGTATACGGGCTATGCCGCGGTGGTTATTCCGGGAGTGAATGAGGCGATCGACGCCCACGATCCAGCTCGCACCCAGGCGCAGATGGCCAATGTTACAGCCGCACTGGTGCGGGCGGCGGTCACGTTAGAGGGTGGGATGTAGGGTGTGTCCCTCGGCAAGGCGGGTTGAGTGCTGTGGTATCCCACTCAAGCCAAAGTACGGCTTGAATGGGGCACCCAGCCTTCGCGGGTAGTTAAGAGAACTGCAGGTCCCTCGGCTGCGCTCGGGATGACAAAGGGTGGGGTGGCTCTTCCATGAGGAATTTGCTAGTGGCTGAAAAATCACCGACCACAGCCTTCGCTTGGGGTTTGAGAGAAACCGCGGATCCCTCCACTGCGCTACGCTCCGGTCGGGATGACAATTCTGTTGCGGTATGGGCGCTAGTGTGTCGTCCTGGACCCCAAACTGAATTGTCATCCCGACCGGAGCGTAGCGCAGTGGAGGGATCTGCGGTTTCTCTGATCTCTATCCTGGGTTGGGCTGGTTGGTCAGGATTTCTTCGCGAACGTTTTTGAGGACAGCTAGAGAGCGCTGGACTCCAATCTCTCCGCTCAGGATTGGATCTTCGTTTTCGATGCTGAGCATTCCGTTGTAGCCCACTTCCATGTAGGCAGCGATGATGTCCTTCCACGCACTCGCCCCGTGGCCGTAGCCGACGGCGCGGAAGAATTCTGACGCCTCGTGGTCGTCTTTCTTGCCGAAGTTCAAGACCCCATAGCGGTCTACGTTCCGGGGGAAAAAGGCGGTGTCTTTCATGTGAGCGTGATAGATCGCTCCCTGCTTGCCGAGAAAACGGATCACCTCAACCGCGTTGCACTGCTGCCAGAAGAGATGGCTCAAATCGCAGTTGGCTCCGATCTCTTCGCCCACCGCCTCGCGCAGTCGCAACAACGACCGCGGATTGAAAACTACAAAGTTGGGATGCATCTCCAGCGCAATGCGGTGAACACCCTGCTGGCGGGCAAACTTCACCGTCTCGGTCCAGTAAGGAATAACCCGCTCCTTCCACTGCCAGGCGAGCGCGGCGCCGTGCTCCGGCGGCCAGTCATAGACCACCCAATTAGGCACAGTGTCAGTTTCCGATCCGCCAGGACAGCCGGAGAAACCAACCACGGTACGAATTCCCAGCATGCCGGCGAGCTGCAGAGTCTGCCGAAATTCCTCCGTAGCCTGCCGGGCCTTGGCCGGGTCCGGATACAGTGCGTTGTTGTGGCAGCTCAAGGTCATGACAGGAATGCCGCGGTCGTCAAACTTCTTCTTCCAGGCACGCGCCTTGGCCGGGTCCGCTACTAACTCGGGACGAGGACAGTGCGGCGAGCCATTGGGACCGGCCGCGCCCACCTCGACTGCCTCAATGCCCAGACTGACAAACTTGTCCAGCATCTCGTCCAGGGAAAGCTTATTGAAAGGAGGATCAAAGACGCCGATAGGCAGGCTCTTCACGGGTGCGGCCGGCTTGTCCTGCGAGGCTGACTGTGCGGCTGCGGGCATAGAGAGCGGAGCGGAAGCCAGCGCCGCCGCTGTGGTGCCTAAGAATTGCCTGCGATTCATGAAATGCTCCAAAAGCTGAATGGGGTGATGCCACGCATAGCATAGTAAGCTTAGCCGGCAACTGCTGTATATGAAACGTATTGACGTTTTTTGAAATGATTCAGAATTGCTCCATGCTATGCTGCTCCCATGCCGAAAGCCGCTAAGAGCAGTGCCGGCAATCAGTACCTCTCACGCGCCGTAAGCAAGAGCCTGAAAGTGCTGGAACTATTGCAGTCGGCGCGGTCGCCGATGGCTCTGCATGAAATCGCCAGGCGCATTCAACTCTCAAAAACATCCACCTTTCGCCTGCTGCGTACGCTTGAAGCCGCAGGATGCCTGGTAGCTGCCGGCGCAGGCGAATACGGCCTGGCCCCGGGAATCTATTCGGTTGTGCCCACGCTTTGGCTAGCCCGCCTACTGCGCGTGGCAACCGTTCGCATGCAGGAGCTAAATGCCAACCTGCGGGAAACGGTGAGCATGGCGGCCCTCTTTGAGAACCGGATCGAAGTGGTTGCGGTGATCGAGAGCCCACAGACCATCCGGATGAGCAACGTTGTGGGGCATATCGTCCCCCCCAATGCCAGTTCTCTGGGAAAAGTGATTACGGCGTTTCAAAGCCAGGAGCAGCGGGAAAAACTGCTGCGCAGTTATGGGTTTTGGCGCTTCACCGAGCGAAGCATCACGGACCCGCTGCAATTACAACAGGAATTCAGCCGGGTGCAGGCGGAGAGGTTTGCCACCGATCGCGAAGAGTGTGTGGCGGATGGGATTTGCTTTGGGGTTCCGGTGGTGAACGCAGCCGGTGAAGTGAATGTTGCTTTGAGTGCGTCCCTGCCCAAGATGCGGGTGCGCGACCAGGTGCACGAGAAAGCGATCGTGGCTGCGCTGCGCAGCACGGCGGATAAGATTTCCGCGGACTTCCGTGCCGCCCAGTCGCCCGAGTTAGTCAGTACGTCGCGCGGCCGCCGCTAGCGTCGTAGCATTGCGCGGTCACGAACGAGCACTCACTGCTGGCCAGGAAATGAACTACGTACGCGATCTCCTCCGGCTTACCCGTGCGGCGCATGGGAATGCGGTCCGTCATGTACGCTACCTGCTCCGGGGTAAGCTGATCGAGTATTTGCGTCTGAACCACCGCGGGAGTGACGGCGTTGACGCAAATACCGTCTGTGGCCAACTCTTTTCCCAGCGATTTGGTCAGGCCGATCACGCCTGCTTTGGTGGCTGAGTACGGGATCATGCGGGGATTCCCTTCCTTGCCCGCGATGGAAGCGATATTTACGATGCGCCCATAGGACCGGCTGCGCATGTGCGGCACGACGGCGCGGCAAAAATTGAATACGCCGGTCAGATTGATGGCGATATTGCGCTGCCAGTCTTCGTCCGTCTGCTCCCAGATAAAGGCCGCGGGCCCGGCGATTCCTGCGTTGTTGACCAGGATGTCTATCTGGCCGGTTTTTTGCATGACCTGGTCTACAGCGCGGCCAACCGAGGCCGCATTGGCAACATCCGCTTCCACGGCAAACGATCCATGGGGCAGGGATGCGGCCACTTTCTGCGCTCCGTCCAGATTCAGATCGATCACGGCCACGGTCGCTCCTGCCTGGGCCAGCCGGATCGCGATGGCCTCACCGATGCCGGTTGCGGCCCCGGTGACCATGGCAGTTCTTCCGGCCAGGCTGAACATATTCTCCGACAATGCCATTTTGGAATCCTCTTGGGCACGCACTGCCGGGATTATAGGAAGACGGAATCTTGAAGTCAATAAATGGAACGCATAGTCAAATCTATACGGATGTTCCACTTTCATCCTTGACCCAGTTGCGAACGGAATGTATTACTTGACAGTCAAAACCCTTCTCTCCGTGCGTCGGTCCCGCTACAAAGCGCATTGTTGGACCACGATGGCGGCCGTGTTGGCAATCCACACGTTTTGGGGGAGCGCCCAGAACGCGGAATTCGCAAAAACGTGCGCGGTGTGCCATGGCGGCGGCGGGGAAGGTACCGATCGGGCTCCGGCGTTGGCCAACAACCGCGAGCTCCGCGGCGTCAGCGAAAAAGAGATTGCAACCCTGATCAGGAATGGGCGCGGCAATATGCCCGCATTCTCGCTTTTGCCCGCAGACCAGGTTGAGGAGCTGGCACACTTTGTGCACTCCCTGAACGCGGACGCCTTCGAAGCGAAACCCGCCGGGGATGTCGCCGCAGGGGCCGACTTCTTTTACGGGAGTGGCCGCTGCATCTCGTGTCACACGGCGCAGGGACGCGGCGGCATCAATGGGCCCGATCTATCCAGCATCGGGCGCCAGCTAACATTGTCTGAACTCGAACAATCGCTGCGCCGGCCGGACGCGCGCATCGCCGTGGGCTATACGGTGGTCGAGGTCACGCTAAGGAATGGCAGCACGCTGCGCGGATTTGCCCGCAGCCAGGGTGCGCACGATTTGCAGCTGCAAACGCTGGACGGACAGCTTCATCTGCTGCTGGACAATGAATACACCCGGGTGACTGCGGAAAAACACTCCATAATGCCCGCGTTCGGCGGCACACCCCAGCAGTACCGTGACCTGGTGGCATTCCTGAGCACACTGGGCGGAGTGGGCCCAGGGGCCAATCCTGCGGCGCTAGAGAGGGTGACCCCACAGGCGATCGACCAGGTTCTTCACCCCAAGCCGGGTGATTGGCCGACCTATTCCGGAAATGTCAATGGTAACCGTTACAGTTCTCTTAGCAGCATCGATGCGAAGAACGTAAGCTCGCTGCGGCCGGCGTGGATCCATCCCCTGCCCTATTTCGGCCTGGAAACAACGCCCCTGGTGATCGATGGCGTGATGTACGTCACTGGTCCGAACCAGGTGCAGGCGATTGACGCCCGCACGGGCAGAGAGATCTGGAACTATTCGCGGCCCCGCGCGGCGGCTGGAAGCATCCCAGGCGACGCAGAGAAAGGCGCAAACCGGGGCGCCGCCGTGCTGGGTGACCGTGTCTTCTTTATCACCGACAATGCACACCTGATCTGCCTGCAACGCCTTACTGGGGCGTTACTTTGGGAAGTAACTTTAGGGGAGCCGCGCTATGGCGGAACGTCGCCCCCTTTGATTGCGGGCGACCTGGTGATTGCCGGCGTCTCCGGAGGCGACGAAGGGATTCGAGGCCTGATTGCGGCCTACAACGCAAGCACGGGCGAAGAGGTGTGGCGATTCTGGACGGTCCCGCGCGCCGGCGAGCCGGGCTCGGAGACGTGGAAGGACGATCCGCATCCAACAGGCGGCACGACGTGGACAGCCGGCAGCTACGATAGCGCAAGCGGCGTTCTGTATTGGGGGACTGGTAACCCCTACCCCGATACCGATGGCGACCACCGGGGCGGCAACAATCTCTACACCGCGAGCGATGTTGCGCTTGATGCGAGGACGGGGAAGCTGCTGTGGTATTTCCAATTTACGCCTCACGATATCCACGATTGGGACGCCAATCAGCCCCTGGTGCTGGTCGACGCGCCCTTCCATGGCCGTGAGCGCAAGTTGCTTCTGCATGCCAATCGCAACGGCTTCTTTTATGTTCTCGACCGGACGAACGGAGAGTTTCTACAAGCAACTCCGATGGTCAAGAAGCTGACCTGGGCCAGTGGCATCGGAGCCGATGGACGGCCACAGTTGCTGCCTAACAACGAGACTACCCCGGGGGGTGTGCAAACCTGCCCCGCGGTACGAGGAGCAACAAACTGGTATTCCACCGCATACAATCCTTCGACCAGCCTTTACTACGTGATGACGGTGGAAGACTGCAGCATCTATCGCAAGGCACACGACGGTGGCTACGCGCCAGTCGACGATCCGATCGACCCAGCGATGAAGGTGCTGCGCGCCTTTGCATTGGAGACGGGAAAGATCGCGTGGGAGCTTCCCCTTGAAGGACCGCCGGAAAGAAATTATTCGGGCGTTCTCAGCACTGCCGGAGGCCTGGTGTTCTTTGGGGAAACGAGTGGAGGCTTCGCCGCCGTGGATGCCAAGAGCGGAAAATATCTCTGGCACTTCGAGGCGAGTGAGCCGTGGAAGGCTTCACCCATTACTTATATGGTGGACGGGCGCCAATACGTCGCGATCGCTTCAGGATCCAATATCCTATCGTTCGCACTGCCCGACAAGTAGTGCGCTCAGGCGAATTCTGCCGAGCTTCTCCACGCAATTCACCGCAGGTTAACGTCGCTCGAGAAAACTAGAGAGCGTCGAATGAAAATATCCTTATGGATCACTGTTGTCGTTTTGAGCTTCACGCACGGGTTAGTACGGGCTGAGAGCAAATGCCCGCGTCCGGAGCCGGGGAGTGTAGTCGAAGAGCCGCTAGACCTGCGCAGCCAGAATGGAGTTCTGGAGGCGGGGCTCACCGCGAATGACGCTGCGGATGCAAACGGCGCGGTTCGCTATTGCTACACAGATTCAGCCGGGCACGAATCGCCTAATTTGCGCGTGCATCCCGGCGACCAGGTCATTCTCCATTTAACCAATGCGCTGACCGACCTGGGCCACGGCAATAGCGCGCCCATGCATGATCACGCTCATTCTGCAGGCAATTCCTGTACCAGCGGAATCATGAGCCCGGTGTCGACCAACCTCCACTTTCACGGTCTTACGATCCCTCCGGTCTGCCATCAGGATGACGTTCTGAAGACCTCAGTGCAGCCGGGCGATGCGCCCTTTGAATATCGCTTTCGTATTCCCGATGATGAGCCGCCGGGGCTTTACTGGTACCACCCGCATATCCATGGCTTCAGCAAAGATCAACTTCTCGGCGGAGCCTCAGGTGCGTTGATTGTGGAAGGGATCGAGCGGGCGAAAAAAGCTACCGCGGGCTTACCGGAGCGGGTGTTCATTATCCGCGATCAGGACCTGATTAATCCTAATGCGCCGCCGGCTAAATCGGAACCGGTAGCGGGGAAGTTCCTGATCGACAAGGATGGAGATGCAGCCAACACCGGCACCGGCTTCGGCAAGCCGGCGAAAGATCTCTCCATCAATTATGTGCCGGTTCCCTATCCTGACTACCCTCCCGCAACCATCGAGATGAAGCCCGGAGAACGGCAGTTGTGGAGGGTGTTGAATGCTTCGGCCATCACCTACCTCAATCTCGCAGTGCTGTGCGACCGTCAACCGCAACCCCTGGGATTGGTCGCGATGGACGGCGTACCGATGAACCAAAATGATTCTCTGAAGGACTCGGTGGACACGCAGACGCATATCGGATTGCCACCTGGCGCCCGGGCGGAATTTATCGTGACCGGTCCTGCTGTAGGTGAAAACAGCTTGCTGGTCACGAGAACCGTGGACACCGGCCCCGGAGGCGAGAATGACCCCAACCGGACGCTGGCGAAGATTGTTGCTTCAGCGAATGCACCGGAAGCCCGATCAAAGTTACAGAGTTCTGCCCCAACCTCTTCCTCCATCCAGCGAAAAATGGCTGGGATCTGTGTTACCGGTGCGGGTACGCCATCTATATTTTTCTGAAAAGCTGACCGATCCCAATGATCCCACCAGCGCGGTCGAATTTTACCTGACCGTGGATGGCCAAGAACCCAAGATGTTCGACATGAGTTCGGATGTCCCCAACATTGTTGCGCAGCAGGGTACGGTTGAAGACTGGATCATCGAGAATCGTTCGCGAGAGCTGCACGCCTTCCACATTCATCAGCTCCATTTTCTATTGCTCGAGTATATGGGAAGACAATTAAATGAAGACTTTTTGCGCGATACGGTAAACGTGCCCTTTTACGATGGCCGCTCGCTTAGCTATCCCAGCATTCGCCTGCGCATGGATTTTCGCGATCCGAATATCGTGGGCACCTTTGTCTATCATTGTCATCTTCTTGAACACGAAGACAAAGGGATGATGGGATCGATCCAAGTGAATTCTGCGCGACCCATGTCAGAACACATTGCCAACTCCCGATGATTTTCCACAGCGCTGCTGTAAGACACGTCGACACGAATTAACCGCGTGTTCATTGGATGAGGAAGCAATTTCAGCCTGGTTACACTTTCTTACACGCGAAAAGTTTCAAACCATGTAAATGCTGCGCGACGCTGTTAGTAGCACACGGCAGGCATCTTACTTATTTCCACACTTGTTACTTTTGGAACATCCGTCCTTATTCACCGCGCGTTCATGGAATAAAGATGCGGCATTCATTTTGTGGGCCTATTTCTCAAACGGGTTGCGGCCCAGAGCCTCAACTCGGGAGGAAGTATGACTGCAAAGCACCTCGCATCCACAGCCATAAAAGCTGTGCGGACGGGACTTATATCGACGGCTGTGTTCCAGCTTGCCATAGGCAGCGCGTTCGCTCAGTCGGGCGACACGGGAGCAAATGACGCCGATACCACCACGCCCATCAAACACGTGATCGTCATCATTGGCGAGAACCGCACCTTCGATCATATTTTCGCCACCTATGTACCGGTGAAAGGACAGACGGTAAACAATCTTCTTTCCGAGGGAATTGTGAAGGCCGATGGCACCCCTGGTCCGAACTTTCCAGTGGCGGAACAAAAAGCTGCGTACGATGTAGCGCCGGACGCATTTATGTTGAGCCCAAGCGTCACCACCTCGTTCGACGGAAATGTGCTTCCCGCCCCCATCAATGGCGGTCCTACAGACTCTTACGTAAAGGACGACAGCCTCACTCTCGCAAAACAATCTGAGAACGGTCTTCCCTCGGATTATTACGCCTACCTGGTGACCGGTGGCTCGGGTCTGACAGGTAAGATTCCCGACACGCGCATCAAGAACGTGACCGCACTCCCTCCAGGACCGTTTCAGTTGACGAACGGAGACACGTTCGTTTACAACGACTACGCAGCCAGCCCGGTGCACCGTTTCTATCAGATGTGGCAGCAGCTGGATTGCAGCGTGGCCCACGCGACGGCTACTAATCCTTCGGGCTGCGACTCAGCGCTGTTTCCCTGGGTGGAAACGACTGTCGGCGCGGGCACAAACGGCCTGACGCAACCGGTGAACCTTCAGCACCAACTACTCGCCCAGTGCCACCATCACTGGTGAAGGTTCGACCGCCATGGGCTTCTATAACGTGCAAAACGGTGACGCTCCATACTTCAAGTATTTGGCGGACACCTATTCCATGAGCGACAACTTCCACCAGTCGGTAAACGGTGGAACGGGCGCCAACCACATCATGTTCGGCCATGGCGACATGATCTTCTTCAGCGACGGCAAGGGCAATGCGGCCACTCCTCCTCACAATGTTGAAGTTGTCCCGGGCACACCAAATGCGGGCATTGTGGACGAGGTAGAGAACCCCAATCCGGCTACGAACACCAACAACTGGTACACGGAAGACGGTTACGGCGGCGGCTCCTATGGCGCAGCGTCCTACGGTGGCGGATCTTACACCAACTGCGCGGATACAACGCAACCGGGTGTGGCTCCGATCGTCGACTACCTGAAGTCGCTGAAGACACCGATTAAGCCCAATTGTGAAGCGGGGCACTACTACCTGCTGAACAACTACAACCCGGGATACTTCGGCAATGGCAACAATGCCTATACCGACACCAACGCCAACAACACGGTGTTTACCATTCCTCCGTCCGCGGTGCCGAGCATCGGCGACGACCTGATCAAACAAAACGTTTCCTGGAAGTATTATGGCGACCAGTGGAACAACTACGTGCCCGATCCATACCAACTGAACTACGGCGCCATCGGTAAGGACACGGACGAGTACTGCAACATTTGCAATCCCTTCCAGTACGACACTTCCATCATGGCCAATGCCAGCGTCCGCACGGCCCATATACAGGACACTGCGAACCTTTACAACGACATCAAGGACGGAACACTGCCTGCAGTCTCCATCGTCAAACCGAGCGGTCTGGTCGATGGCCACCCATCCTCGTCAAAACTGGATCTGTTCGAAGGCTTCACCAAGAAGATCGTGGATGCAGTGAAGAAGAATCCCAAGCTGTGGAAGGACACCGCTATCTTTATCACCGAAGATGAGGGCGGCGGTTACTACGATTCAGGATACGTGCAACCGCTGGACTACTTCGGCGACGGCACCCGTATTCCGCTCATCGTTGTGTCTCCCTACGCCAACGGGCGGTCAAGATCAACCACAACTACGCTGACCATGTTTCGATTTTGAAGTTCATCGAAGCCAACTGGAAGGTGCCGCCGGTTAGCAGCCCGCAGCCGCGACAACTACCCCAACCCGACTGCCACGACAGACAACCCCTACGTGCCGACGAATAGTCCGGCCATCGACGACCTCATGAGCCTGTTTAAATTTTAGTAAGTGTATTTGTGACAAATGTGGCCGGGGTTGGCTTTGCCAACCCCGGCTTTTCTTTTTTATGTGGGCTGTTCAGAAGTATCGTACCTCAGGTCATTGTCATCCGTGGTCCATGTGGTCGGAGCCGCTCGCCACTTCGGGCCTGTCAATTCTGGCGAGTGGTAGCGAGCTCACGGCAGCGCTAGTGACGCTTGCTGCGGTAGCCTTGACGCAAGCCGCGTCTGATGGCACTTACGCCCTGGGTTAGGCGCTGGCTCCCTTTTCCTTGAAGGTGAGGGTGATGTTGCGGGTGTCGCCGCCGGCGTGCTCGATCAGGATTTCTCCGTTGCTTCGCTTGACTACGTTGGGAAATTTTTCGCCCCATTCCACCAATAGGATGGCTTCTTCCGTGGCCAGCTCGTCAAGGCCTATGGTTTCCAGCTGGCGCTCGTCTTCAATGCGGTATAGGTCGATGTGGTAGAGCTTGATCTCGCGATCCTTGCCATTCACCCTCTGCCTGCCGTCGTATTCGTGAACCAGGGTAAAGGTGGGGCTGGTCACTTCATCGGGATCAGCGGCGTCCAAAGCCTGGGCGATTCCCTTCACCAACGTGGTCTTTCCCGCGCCCAGGTCTCCACGCAGAAAGAGCAACGTGGGCGATGAAAGCATCCGGGCTATCTCTCCGCCGATCTCGATCGTTTCCCTGGGACCGTTGCTGATGAATCGCCGAACGCTCATTCCCTCTCCTTCAACATGCCTGGGATTCCCTGCAACCAAACATATCCTCCCTGGTCCTGGGCCCGGAAGCGGAATGCTTCATAGAGATGCGCCACCGTGTCCATGGCCAGCAAAGTATGTTGATCCTGCCAACGTACCGCAAAATCGGCTGCCAGTCCGTGAAGATATATCGCAGCTTCCACCGCTTCGGCCGGCTGCTCGGGATATTGAGCGATCATGGCAGCGACGATCCCGGTCAAAATATCCCCGCTTCCTCCCTTGGCCATGCCCGGGTTGCCGGTGGTGTTGATGGCGATGCGGCCATCCGGATGGGCGATGAGCGTGCGCCAACCTTTGAGCACCAGGGTGACCGCATGGCTGGTCGCGAACTGCCGGGCAATGCCCTCCCTGTCTGCCTCCACCTCGCTGGATGCTCATCCCGGCGAGCCGGGCCATTTCGCCGGGATGCGGAGTCAGTACGAGCAGCCGGCCACGGCCGTTCAATTTGCCGGGATTCGCCGCCAAGGCATTGAGGGCGTCGGCGTCGATGACCATGGGAACCTTGGTCCGCTCGAGCAGGCCCAGGAAGAACTTGACCGCTTCCTCCTCCTGACCCATGCCCGGTCCCACGGCGATGACCGACTTCTTTTCGAGAACTGGGTCGAGTAAAGCGGGTTCAAGGTTGCGGCTGGAGATTTCGCCCTGAGCTCCCTCCAGCAAAGCGTGGGTCATCAGCTCCGGTGTGACGGCGGCGACTGTGGGCAAGATGGATTGCGCGATGGCAGCGGTGACCAAGCCGGCGCCGGCGCGCAACGCAGCCACAGAGCTCATACAGGGGGCGCCGGACTTGCCCCTGGCTCCGCCGATCACCAGGACATGGCCGAAGCGGCCTTTGTTGGAGTCGGCGGAGCGAGGACGGTCGGCAATCGCTTTGGAGCTGCCCGCCCAGATCAGGCCAGTCGCGGATTCGACCGCTTCTGCCGGGGAACCGATGGGCGCCACCACGATGGGCCCTTGCTGATGATTGCCGGGCAGCGTGGCGCCGCGGGTGAGCATTCCGGAAACATGGGCCAGCTTGGGCGCGGTGAAGGTAACTACGGCATCGGCGCGATAGGCGTCGGGCGCAAAGAACTCGCGTGCGTCCGCATCCCAGCCCGATGGCAGATCCACGGCGACCACGGGGATTTGTGGATAGCGTTCAAGCAGGTTGCGGCCGGCGATTGCCAGACCGCGCATGGGAGGACGAAAACCGGTGCCCAGAACGGCATCGACAAAGAGCTGAGCACGCTCTAGGAGGCCTTTGCAACCGTCATGGTATAGGCCGGCTTCTTCCTCGATGACGATGGGGGTCACTGGGAGACGATCCAGGTTGACCTTTACTTCGCCATGCGCTGCGGTGGGGTCTCCCAAGATCACGACGGAGACAGCACAGCCGGCTTCCGCCAGATACCTCGCCGCTACCAGGCCGTCGCCGCCGTTGTTTCCTCTGCCGCAGAGCACCACGATGCGCCGGCATTGGGGTAATTCACGGAGGATGAAACGGGCGGTGGCGCTGCCCGGCGTGCTCCATTAGTTCGAGGGAAGAGATCCCGAAGCGGTCGGTGGTGACCCGGTCGGTGACCCGCATCTCGTCAGCGGTTAGGATCTTCATTCAACCAATCGTAGAGCATTCCTGGGGCTGTGCAGCATGCGGAGTGATGCTCGGGCAACTGCAGGTCCCATCGGCTTCGCTCCTAAGGACAAAAAAGGCGCGTCGAGTGCTGTGGTATCCCACTCAAGCCAAAACCGGGCTTGAATGGGCACCCCAGCCTTCGTTGCTGGGACAACCGGCTTGGAGGCAAGTCGGGCAGCCAAGTCTCGGACGCTCCAACAGAAAAGGGCCTCCCTGGTGGAGAGGCCCTCTGTTCAGCTTAGGTCTTTGCTGTTATTGGGTGACGGTTTGGGCGGTGTTGGTTTCTGTCTCAACCGGCATTTTGGCTGCGAAGTAACTGTGGTCCCAGAGATTGCGGTAGAAGACACCGGTCAACGCAGCCGCCTTCGGACCGAAGGTCGGACGGCCTCCCTCCAGGAAGAAGACGGTGACGATGCGGCCGTGCGAGGTGTTGGCGAAAGAAGCAAACCAGCCGTAACGGGTGCCGTTGTTGGAGCAGGTGCCGGTCTTGCCGAGAATGGGGAGCTGGTTAAAGCTGGCGTGCAACGAGCGGGCAGTGCCGTAATCGACAGCACCCTCCATGCCGACAGTAACGTCCGGGATCAGGTTGGCAATGTCCAAAGTCCGCTTTACGCGGGGCTGGAAGTTGGCTACTTCTTCCGGCGAGGTGGGGTGCTGCAGATAATAGAGCGTTCCACCGTTGGCAATCGAGGCCACTAAAGCTCCCAACTGCAATGGGGTCATCGAGATACCCTGACCGAAGGAGCACATGCGGCCAACCCCGCCCTCGCTCTCGGGCAGGACCTGCTCGGGATAGATGCCCAGCTGCTCGCCGGGTATGTTCCAGCCGGCCAGCTCGCCCAGACCAAAGGTGTTGGCGTAGTGGCGAACACGCTCGAAGCCAAGACGACGGCCAATGGTCTCAAAATAAAGGTTGTTGGAGTGCGCCAAAGCCTCGGTCATGTCCAGGTGGAAGCGACCGCCCAGGTTTACCGGAGTGTCCTTGGTGACGATGCCCTCTTCAAGGGCAGCCAGCGCAACCGAGACCTTAATGGTGGAACAAGGCTCCGCACCGCTGGAAAGAGCAAGCTTCTGATTCACCATGGCCAGGATGCGGCCATTGCTGGGGTCGATGGCTACCACGGTGCCATACATGTTGCCCAGAGCATCGATCGCCGCCTGCCGCACCACGGGATCTTCTCCCGCAGTCACATCGCCCTGGGTGATGTCGGAGTCAGTAAAGGAGCTGGCGGAGAAATGCTCGTAAGAACGGTGGCGCACCAGAACCGCATGGCGGACATGCCCTGAACGAGAGTGGACCGTGACCAACGTATCCACTGGGTGAGTGTGCCGCAACTGCGCCATGTGCTGGCGAGCGTGCGCGGTCTCCTGCACATGGGCAGCGTGGGCGTGATGGGTGTAGGGTGCGTGGGACGGGCATGGGCAGGTTTCGCGAAGGCAGCGGAGGCCAGACCAACGACCAGTGCAAAATGAGTGAAGCGCCGAAGAGATTGTCTGTTCACCGCGTGTTGTCCTCTCGAAACCATGGCATTTAAATCAAAGATACTTGCCCGGAAGACCGGGTACTCCAGTAACCAAACCACAGAGCCGAATGCCTCGAAAGGACCCTCGATTCCCTGTCACGAACCTAACCTTATTAAACCCTACTTTGCCATAAAGTCTGTCCGCTTTTCCATATTCCAAGAAACTCTTCGCGGTGTCCGTACCACAATTGGGTACACGCGCGTAACAACTAAGCTTTTTGCTTCTACTCTACACAGAAGCGTGCAGCGATTCGGCCGGGACGCGGAAAACAGTACCCGCGTCATAGACGTTCAATTCACAGGCCGTCTCAAAAAAGCGGGTATATCTAAATTGTCCAGATGCGGTTCAGCGTCGGTACGATTCGTGGCGGTTTCATTTCCGGCTGAAGCGGCGCGCTCTTCGGCCGGTTTGCTGGGAATCAACCGGGCGTACTCCTCTTCAAAGGGCTCGTCGAAATCAATGTGGACGGCGGGCATCACAGGGAGGCTTGGTTGCCGGGGCTGAACGCGGCGGCTCAGGCGCCTCTTCGATCAGGACTGGTTGAGGCTCCAGGGCGAAGGGAGTGGGTTCTACAAACGCTTCCTTACCGCAAGCTTCTCGGGCGCCGCGGGATTCTCCGCCACTTTGCGCGACTCAAAGAGGGGGGTAAATTCCTGCTCGGCAAGCTCTTCGCTGGCGAAGCGGGGAACGGAGGACCGCTCCTGGAGCGAAACGCGAGGCACAGCCGAATCACCGGCCGCCCGCTGGCGGCGGCCCATCTGATCCTGACGAAAGCCAGTGGCGATGACGGTGATTTTGACCTGGTCGCCCATGGACTCATCCAAAACTGCGCCGAAGATGATGTTGGCGTCTTCGTGAGCCGCGTTCTGGATCAGGGTAGAGGCTTCGTTCACCTCGCTTAATTTCAATGTACTGGACCCGCTGATGTTGATCAGGATGCCCCGAGCGCCGTCGATCGCGCCCGCCTCCAGCAGCGGAGAGGCCATGGCTGCCTGGGCGGCGGCGATGGCGCGGTTGTTGCCGCTGCGTACGGCGGTGCCCATGACCGCGTAGCCCATGCCGGCCATGGTGGTTTTTACGTCGGCAAAGTCGCGGTTGATGATGCCGGGGATGGTGATGATGTCAGAGATGCCTTGCACCCCCTGGAGCAGGACGTCGTCGGCAATGCGGAAGGACTCGAAGAAGCCGGCGTCCTTGGCAACCGCCAGCAACTTTTCATTGGGAATGACAATCATGGTGTCGACACCTTCCAGCAGCTCTTCCATACCGCGCTCCGCCTGCTGCATGCGGCGCTTGCCTTCAAAGCCGAAGGGACGGGTGACTACGGCGACGGTGAGGGCGCCCATTTCGCTGGCCAGCGAGGCGATGACAGGAGCGGCGCCGGTGCCGGTGCCGCCGCCCAGGCCAGCGGTGACAAAGACCATGTCTGCGCCTTCCAGGGCTTCGATAATTTTTTCCGAGTCTTCCAGGGCGGCGCGCCTGCCAACGTCGGGATTGGCGCCGGCGCCCAGTCCGCTGGTCAGCTTGACGCCCAACTGCAGCTTGACCGGCGCTTGCGAGAGCTGCAGCGCCTGCACATCGGTGTTGGCCACGATGAACTCGACGCCTTCCAGCTTGGCCGCGATCATGCGATTGACGGCATTGCCGCCGCCGCCGCCGACGCCTATGACCTTGATCTTCGCTCCGCGAGCGATTTCATCGTTGTAGTGGATCCGTATTTCGTCGGAAAGATTCATCGGGTTCTGCTCCATTCTTCGTATCCTACTTCGATCCTGCCGTTATGCAACTTACAAACTGCCTGCGAATATGGCGCGCAGTTTGGCCCGCAGTCCCTGGTCTTCCGCCGCCCGCAGCACACTGGTGCGGTGGGTGTACAGAAGCATGCCGATAGCGGTGGAAAATTCGGGTTGTATCAATTCGTCCGGCATCCTGGAGAGCGGCACAGGATAACCCAATCGGGCGGGAACACGTAATAGGCTTTCGGCTACCTCGAGCAAGCCGGCCAGGCGGGCGCCGCCGCCGGTGAGCACGCAGCCCGCGCCGAGGGCGCCGAGGACGCCGCCCTGACGCAGATTCTCGCGGACCAAGTGAAAGAGTTCGCGGGCGCGCGGTTCGAGAATCTCACTCAGGTAACGCTGCTTGATCGTTCGGATGACTTGAGTTCCGCCGGCGATCAACTCCAATTCGCTGGAGGAAGGTACGGAGGTTACCACGCAGTGCCCGTAGTCCAGTTTGATGGCTTCCGCTTCCTGCACCGACATGTGCAGGCCCACGGCAAGATCATTGGTAAAGTGGTCGCCGCCCAGGGGCACCACGGCGGTGTGGGCTACGGCGCCTTCAAAGAAGACGACGAGTTCGGTGGAGGCGGCACCGATATCGAGCAGGCAGGCGCCGAGTTCGCGCTCGTCCGCCGAGACCGTGGCTTCGGCGGCGGCGATGGCCTCAAACACGGTGTCCGAAACTTCCAAGCCAGCCTTGTTGGCGCAGGTAACCACGCTTTGCGCCGCGCTGGCCGAACAGGTGGAGATATGCAGATTTACCTCCAGCCGGTTGCCGACCATACCGACGGGATCATGGATACCGGGCTGCTCGTCGAGAATAAACTGTTGCGGCAATAAGTGAATAATCTCGCGATCGGCGGGCAGGGAGACAGAGCGCGCGCGGTCAACGGCGGCGCGTACATCCTCGCGAGTGATTTCGCGCAGGCGGTTTCCCAGGCTGATGCCGCCCTGGCTGTTAACGCCACGCACGTGGGGACCGCCCAAGCCGACGACACAGCTGGCGATGACTGCATTGGCCATTTTCTCGGCCTCTGTGGCGGCGAGGTTGAAGGCTCTGCTGGCGGGCTGCAGATCGCTGATGAGCCCCTTGCGCATGCCCTCGGCATTCACCACACTATGCGCCCGATAGCGCAGTGCACCTTCATGCAGCTCGGCCACCAGGACGCGAATCCTGGAACTGCCCGCATCCAATACCGTGAGGAGTTCTTCGCTCTTCTGACTCATCAACCCTTGGCTTTTCCCGCTTTGAGCGATTTTGCGGCCGGCTTTGGCGCTGCGTGCCCGGCGTGTTTTGATTCTGCTGCGTCGGCCTGGTGCGAGCTGGAGGCTGCGCCATCCTGCCCGGACGCCTGCTGGGACATATCGAGCACCACCTGGTTCTCATAGCGCATGTCGACCGAGGACAGATGGGGATACTGTTGCCGCCACTCGGGCAGATGCTGCTGGTAGCTGCGGTAACGGGCGAGGAAATCGGAATCGCCAAAGTGTACCTGGATATCGGAGCCCTGGGCCGGGAGCAGGGCCCAGATGTCTTCCGGATCGGAGAGGTCGACCTCGCTGAGCTGGGTGGAGACTTTGGTGCCGCCGGAGTCAAGATCATTCACGAATTGCTGGAACAGATGCATGCGCGCGGCACGCACCGACAACGGATCCTTGTCGGAGATCCCAGTGACCACGGGGAAGGAGTAGTGCTTAGCGGCCATCGCTGCCGGAGGCAAATGCAGGAGAACTCCGTGGGCATCGACCAGGCCGATGGTGTTGCCGTGGCGCACGAACGCAATCGGCGTGCGTTCCACGATGGCTACGCGCAACTGGTCGGGCAGCAGGCGCATGACCGTGGCATGCTCCACCCACGGCAGATCTTCCAGGGAGGCACGGCGCGCACGCAACGGAATGAAGAAGATGTTGCGGCCCAGGTCGGATCCGAAAACGGAGAGGAGCTCGGGCCGCGTCACCTGGCTGTTGCCCATGATCTGGATGGAGGAAGAGGAGGCGATGCGGAAGCGGGGATCGTCACGGAAAAAGTTGCGAATGCCGATGGCCAGCAACACGAGGGCGACGATGGCGAAGACGACTACTACCGCGGCGACGATGCGAGCCCTGCGGTTGGCGGGAATGAGCCCGCGGCGGACAGGGACGCGGCGCCGTGCGCGCAGAAAGGCGTCTTCTTCGCGGTCGTCGTCATCGCCACCGGCCGGCTGGGCCGGCCGGCGCGCGGCGCTGCGCTCCGATGCGCTTTCCTGCGTCATTTTGGCGCGCGCAGGCGACGGTGCCGTGGGACGATAGAACTGTCCCATCGGTTCATCCGCATCATCGCCCGCGTACACCGTTACGCGGCTTGCATGTGAGTCGATTTTTGCCACGCCTGAGCAGGTCGTGAGATTTGCCATCCAAACTATAGCGTGGTTTTCCAGGGTTTGCTTGGGCATTTTCAGGGAATCTTAGGCGGTATCTGTGTTGAAAATAGGGTTAATAAACCTTGATCCAATGGTTCCTCATCTGCGGCCGCTCCTGCTTGCCGGCAAAGTTGAAGACGATCAGGTTGGTCTCCTGCTTGGGCATGTGGCAATCCACGCAATTGTTTGAGACTTTGTGATCGGGCCTGGCGAAGGTCGCGGAGTCTGGTTTGTGGCAGGTCAGGCAGCGCTGGGAGAACTCAGCCAGATTGTGCTGCGGGGCGTGCACGTTGTGGCAGGTGAGGCAGGTCATACCTGATTCGCGGAAGCAACGGCTCTGCTTTAACATCTCCACCTGGTTGCCATGCACATCAAGCGGGGTGTTGGGATCGGCGGGGGGAAATTGAATGTACTTGTCCAGCGGCTCGCCGGGAAGGTAGGAGAACGCAAGGCTGCAGCGCCCGGCCGTGGCCGGCGTGGCACCAGGCGCACGGATCCATTTGGCGGTCGCGGGAGAATCGCGCCGGGTTCAGGATGGCCGTGGGGGATTGCGGCTTGGACTTCTCTTGCTCCACGTGTTCCCTTCCCGGGCCATGACATTTTTCGCACTGGATGCCAAGGGAAAAACCCGTGGTGCTGTAGCGGTTGGTGGGCGGAGGAAGGGCCTGAAAGTAGGTTGCGTGACACTCCAGGCAGCGGGGAATGATGGCGCGCTCGAAATCGGCAAAGCCGTCGCGATAGCCGGGGCTGTTTACCCAGCCCAGGTTGGTCCAATACGACACCGGGAGCTGAAAGAGCTGATCTCCGTCCCAGAATAGAGTAGGTTTGACCTTTTTCGCCGGAGCCGACCACTACTGCGAAGCGTTCGGTGCGTGGATGCGTGTGGGGGGGCGTGCCGGCTACCGCGGTCTGGAAGAAGGCTCCTTCTTTGGCATCCATCTGGAAGTAGAGATTCGGATTTACGGTTTTGAGGATGTTGTCGCCCGGGGTGAACTTGCCCAGTATGGATTTTTCGGTCGGTGCGCTGGAGGTGAGGAAGTGCGCGGTCTGGTGAAATGATTCGACTTGGGCTGCATGGCAGGAGCGGCAGGCTTCGTCTCCCAGGTAGTTGCTTCGCGACTGGGAAAGGACTGGCGCTGCGGCCAACAGCACACAAGGCTGATTGCGAATAGTCGACCCACGGTTAAAGTATGCCTTTAATACCACACAGTGCGGAACTGTCCTTGCGACGGCTGACGGGTATCAAAACGGTAGACGATAACGGACGGGTGCCCCAGGTTCGCCAAAGCGTACCTGGGCCGAAAATGAAAGGTTTCGAATGCTTTCACTCGATGGATTCGCTGAAATCGCTTTTTAAAAGCTCTGGAAGGGGCTTTGCCCCATCGTTTTCGGCCCAGGTACGCTTTGGCGAACCTGGGGCACCCGTCCCTTTTTTATCCGAGGTCGATTGGTGTCGAAGGTTGGTTTTCCGGTCAGTAGAGTAGATAGGGTTTTCGCTTGGTGTTGAAGTCTTGTAATTGCTGCTGCCAGTCCTCGGCTATGCGCTGAGGATCACGCCCCGCTTCAAGGGCTTCGAGCACGTTCCTGTTCGCGAGCAGGATGTTGATCTTGCTCAGTTGAAATTTGTCCGCATATAGCTTGTGTAGCGCGGTTGCGATCTCAAGGCCTAGTTCGGGCGAGTCGACCACGTTGCGGTCGGTTACGATCAGCTCGATTCCCTGGCAGAGCTGATCGGCATACGGATACGGCGAGCGGGGCGTGAAATTTACCGGCACAAATCGCACCCCGGGCAGGAATCTGGCATTCAAAGCGCGCGCCAACGCCGGGCCGTCCATCCAGGGCGCGCCTACATAGGCAAAGGGAGTGTCGGTTCCGCGGCCGACAGAGATGTTGGTCGTTTCAATCAGGCCCAGGGCGGGATAAAGGATGGCTTCGCGCAGGCTGCGGAGGTTGGGAGAAGGATTTGTCCAGGTGAGGCCGGTGGCATCAAACCAGTCTCCCCGTTGCCAGCCGTTCATGGAGATCACACTGAGTGACGCATGCAATTTGTATTCGCCATTGAGATAGCGTGCGAGCTCACCCAGCGTCATGCCGTGGCGCACAGGAATCGGGGCCACGTTGACGTAGCTCTCGCTGCCCGCGTCGGAGAGCGGACCCTGCACAAACCCACCTCCCAGTGGGTCGGGACGGTCAAGGATCACAATGTCTGTGCCCGTTTGCCCGGCCGCCTCGAGAAAATAGCGGACTACGGTTTCGTAGGTGTAGAAGCGAACGCCCGCATCGGCGAGGTCGATGAGGACGGCATCGAGCGAGCGCAGCGTTACCGGTGAGGGATGTCGCTGGTTTCCATAAAGGCTAATCACGGGAAGACCGGTCGAGGGGTCGGTCGAATTCTGAATGCCTTCCTGATCGAGTGCACCGTTGATGCCGTGTTCGGGGCTGAAGAGGAGCTTGAGCTTTAGTCCGGGAACGGCTTCTTGCGCGTCATGAGCCAGAACGTCGATGGTTCTCAGTCCGTGCGCGTCGAGGCCCGTCTGGTTGGTGAGCAGGCCCACACGCAACGCGCCTGCGTGCTTGGCGGCGAGCGCGGCAAGTTCCGCGAAGTCGTCCTGTTCCAGCATGTCGATGCCGGTCGAGACGGCTCCATTGCGGTCGTGCCAAAGGCGCTCACCGGCGATGGATTCGTTGTAGCCGGTCAGCCGGGCAATAAGACTCCCGTTATCCGGGTGGATCTTGGCCCACGCGGCAACCACGTTGGCGACTGCCCCGCGGATGGCGTTGATGCCGGTGGGACCGTTGGGATAAACGGCGTTGGACATGAAGACGACATAGGTATCGCTGGATGGGTCCATCCAGATCGAGGTTCCAGTGAACCCGGTGTGGCCGAACGAGCCTACGGGGAACAACTCGCCGCGATTGCTGGAATAGGGCGAATCGATGTCCCAACCGAGTCCGCGCAGAGCAGTGCCGGTAGCCGGCTGGCCGGGCGTGGTCATCTTTTCCAGCGTGAGCTGCTGCAGAGGAAAGCTGCTCGGCCTGCCCGCAAGCCGATCGAGCAGGTTCTGAGCGTAGACGGCAACATCGCCGGCGGTGCTGAAGATTCCGGCGTGGCCGGCGACGCCGCCCATGCGACGCGAAGTTGGATCGTGCACCACTCCGCGGAGCATGACGCCATGGTCGTACTGCGTGGGCGCAGTGCGGTTGCGCCAGGCTTCGGGAGGCAGATAGCGCATGTGCTCCAGGCCCAGCGGTTGGGCCAGGTAGCGCTGCTGGTATTGATCGAGGGTGAGGCCGGAGAGCTTCTCCACCAGCGCACCCAGTACGATGAAGTTGATGTCGCTGTAGCGAAATTGCACTCCAGGAGCCGTGACCGGCGTGGAGGCAAAGGCGCGGCGCAGTCCCTCCTGCTTGCCGACCCAGGTATCTTCGAGCGATACATCCGGAGGCAGGCCGGAGTAGTGGGTGAGCAGCTGGCGAATGGTAATGTCCTGCTTACCGTTGACGGCGAACTCGGGCAAATACTTTGCTACGGGATCATTCAGCCGGAAGCGGCCCTGCTCGTAAAGCTGCATGACCGCAGGCGCCGTGGCCAAAACCTTGGTCAACGATGCGACGTCGAAGATCGTGTCCTCGGTCATCGCTTCGGGTACGGGCGTCAGGGAGCGGTTTCCGTAGGCCTTCTGAAAGACGATGTGGCCGTTGTGACCGGCGATCACCACCGCCCCGGGGAATTTTTTGGTGGCGATCCCCAGGGCAATAATGCGATCGATTTGCTGGAACCCCGGCTCGTCCGCCGCATGCAACGGCGCGGTCGAGGCGAGCAAAATCAGCAGCAGAACTACGCTCGTGTGAGCGCGCTTGTCTTTTGGCAGGATTTTGCTCATGGCCCAACCCAGCATAAACGTAAGCAGAGATCCGATGAGCACGAACCACGTCCAGGCAATTTTTGGAAACAGGAACTGTGCCTTGCCTATAGTAAGCGGCAATGCATGCGGCTGCTTCCAGAGCAGTATATTGGTTGCCAAACCGCCGACCATGCCGATCATGGCGCCGGTTTCGGTTGCGGTTTTGGTGAGCGTGCCGAGCAGGAAGACCCCCAACAGAGCTCCGTAGGCGACAGAGGCGATCGACAGCCCAACCTCGACCACATGGCCGCCGCCGCGCGACAGCAAGGCTAGCACAAACAGGAGCGCCGCCCAGAACAGGGTCATGACGCGCGATAAGCGAGCACGCTCACGTTCATCGGCGTGGGGCTTCCATGCCATGTAGAAATCCACCATGCTGCTCGAACTCAGGGAGTTTACCGCTGCGCTCAGATTCGACATGGCTGCAGCCAGGATGGCCGCAACCATCAGTCCAGCCACGCCATGGGGCATCTCGGTCACGATGAACGCCGGAAAGACACGGTCGGGATTCGCCGGCGCCGCGCCGTTGGGAGCGCTGCCGTAGAAGTAGTACAGCCCCGTCCCGATGGCGAGAAATAAGGCGAACTGAACCAGAATAACCCCGCCGCTGCTGAGCAGGGCGATGCGCGATTCACGGAGGTTCTTGGCCGCCAGTAGACGCTGGACCATGAGTTGATCGGTGCCGTGACTGGCCATGGTGAGGAAACAGCCCCCCATAAGACCGGCCCAGAAGGTATAGGTCTGGCTGAGGCTGAAGGCGAAGTGGAAGATGGTGAGCTTGCCGGCGGCTGCGGCCACGGTGTGAATCGCGGGCCATCCTCCCGGGATGCGATGTCCCAGCAGGATTACGCTGACGATGGTCCCGGCGACATAGAGCGCCATCTGCACCACGTCGGTCCAGATGACGGCGGCCATTCCGCCTTCGAGCGTGTAGATCAAGGTCAGGACGCAAATGATGGCGATCGAAGTTACATCCCGGGTACCAATCGCTATGCCCACCACAATGGAAACGGCGAAGACACGGACGCCTTCGGCCGCGGCGCGCAGAAAGAGAAAAAGAAATGCGGTGAGCTTATGCAGCCTCGGGCCAAAACGCTCCCCTATCACTTCGTAGGCGGTGAGCAGCTCGCCACGAAAATACCGGGGCAGGAAAATGATGCAGACAACGATCCGGCCCAGGAGATAACCGAGGACAATCTGCAGAAAGCCCCAGTCTCCGGTATAGGCGAGGCCAGGGACGCTGATGATAGTGAGCGTGCTGGTTTCCGCGGCTACGATGGAGAGCGCAATGGCCCACCATGGGATCTTGCGATCGGCAAGGAAATAGCTCTTTAAGGAACGGTCTTTGCTACGAAAGCGCAGGCCAAAGAGGGTGATGCCCGCCAGATAGATGGCTACTAGAGATAGATCGAGCGGGCTTAGCCGGTGGAGCATGAATCCTCTGCGCAAGAAGTTAGTTGCTCGTCAAGCCCGTTCCATCAAGTCTTCTGGACGCCTTCGCCCTCGACGATGGTGATGTATTTGTCGATGGGCAGGCCGGTAAACCTTTCCGTTTTGCCGCTGGGTTCAGGCCACTTCACTTCTACCCAGTCGATTTTGGTCTGCTTGCCCAGGCCTAGAACCATGCGTGGATCGTGCGACGACAGGTAGCTTCCTCCGCCCACCTTGGCTCTGCTGCGCTTCAGATCGCCGGCCTGATAGGTGACGCGCGCGCCAATGGCGTCGCGGTTTGATTTTTTGCCCACCAGCTTGATTCCCAACCAGTGGTTGTCTTTGGCCGCGGTGTTGCGTAACAGCAACGGAGCATCGTCGTTCACGGAGATAAGGACGTCCACGGCGCCATCGTTATCGAAGTCGCCGATGGCGAGGCCCCGGGCGGAGAGGTTGCGGGCAAAGAGCGGCCCGCTTTCCGCGCTTACATTCTGCAGTGTCTTGCCATCGTTATGAAACAGCAGCAGCGGCTCGCGGTAAGTCACATCCTTTTGCATGGTCTCGATCAGGTCGTCAGGATTACCGTTGGCAAGAAAGAGATCAAGATTGCCGTCGTTGTCGTAGTCGAAAAACTTCAGGCCCCAGCCGCTCATCAGGCGGGTCGCCGCGCCGATTGAGGTCTTGTCGGCCTGGTCGTCAAACGTTTCGTCATGATTGTTCTGGTAGAGGGAAAACCTCTCGTGGTCGAGGTTGGCCACGAAGAGATCCATCCAGCCGTCCTGATTGACATCTGCCGAATCCAAACCCATCCCCGAACGGGCTTTGCCATTTTCGCTGAATCCCACACCCGCCATGGCGCCAATCTCTTCGAACTTGCCATTGCCCCGGTTCATGAAAAGAAAGTTCGCCATGGTGTCGTTGGCGACGAAGAGGTCCATCCGGCCGTCGTTCTTGAGGTCGGTGGCTACGACTCCCCAAGCTTTGCCCAGGTGCTTCGCGATGCCCGACGACAGGCTGACATCGGTGAAGGTGCCATCGCCGTTGTTATGGAAGAGCCAGCTGGGGGACGGCTTGTAAAGCTTGGGAACGCAGTATCCAGGCTTGTTGTAGGCAGTGCAGGGAAGGTTTTTTGCTTTGCTGAATTCTACGAAGTTGCAGACAAACAGATCCAGGCGCCCGTCGTTGTCGTAGTCGAACCACACCGCGCTCGATGCCCATCCGGGTGCTGCGACACCAGCCTTTTCCGTAACGTCGGTAAACGTTCCGTCGCCGTTGTTGTGATACAGAATGCTTTTTCCGTACTGGGTCACATACAGATCGGGAAAGCCGTCGCCATCGTAGTCGCCCACGGCGACGCCTTGCCCATAGCCGCCGGCAGCGACGCCCGCCTTCCCGGTGACATCGGTGAAAGTGCCATCTCGATTGTTACGATAGAGCGCGTTGCGCAAAGGCGGATTGGGATCGTAGAAGTCACACTTGCCGCTGTTGACGAGATAGATGTCCATCCATCCGTCATTGTCGTAGTCGAGAAAGGCGCAGCCTGCCCCGGTGGTTTCGGGAAGGTACTTCTCCGGAGACTTGCCGGCGGTGTGTACCCAGGTGATGTGGCTGGCGGAGGACGGCACCTCTTCGAAGGGATAGGCCGTTGCAGCACGAGCGAAGCGGCTGAGCGCAACGGATCCGGTGGCGCCTGCCAGGGCCCTAAGAAAACGCCGGCGAGATAGCTCGAGGCAATTGCCGGTCACTGCGGATTCTGGGCTCCCTGTCCGCCCGCGTGGTCCGTGGCCTGCTGCTGGAGAGCGAATTCATGATCCGCATCTTCTTTGCGCCCGGTGCGGGAGTAGGCGGTCGCCAGGCTGTAGTGCGCGGCCGGATTGCCGGGCTGTAGTTTGACCGCTTTTTCCAGTGGAGCCACGGCCTCGGCGTACTTTTTCTCCTCTAAGAGCGCCATGCCCAAGCCAAGATAGGCATCGGCGAAGTTGGTCTCGAGTTGCGTGGCCTTGGAGAAATGCTGTTCTGCGGCGGGTAGATCCTGGGCTTGACGCGCCAGTTCCCCGAGGACGTATTCCGCGCCGGCGTTGGAGGGATCGATGGCCAGTTCCGCTTGGAGCTCTTTCTTTGCCTGCTCCGCGAAATCCGGCGTTGGGTTGGGCTTGGATAGCAAAAGGCGGGCGAGGCGGAAGTGAATACCCGGATAGCGCGGATTTTCTTCCAGTATCTTGCGATAGTCCTTTTCGGCCTGATCCCACTTGCCCTGCATCTCGCTCGCATCCGCATCCATTTCGAGGGCAGGAACCGAATTTGGAGCGGTGGTTGCCAGCTCTCGCGCGGCATGAGTGGATAGATCGGAAAAAGCGTGGGTCAAGACATACAACACTTCGGGATCATGGGGAAATTGCCGGCTCAAGTTGCGCAGGAACTCAAACAGGGCATCTTGCTGCTGCAGCACCGTGGCACAGCGCACGCCGTCGATTCCAATTCTCTTCTGCAGCTCTTTGTCGGCGACATGAGCTGACTTCAACAGCAGGGGCAACGCCTCGGCACAACGGCCACTCTCGGCCAGCGACGCGGCGTGCTCGGCGGCTGCGGGGGTAACGGCTGCCGTCTTGCTCGAAACCTGCGCCAGGGCGGAGAAGCCGACTGCGAATATCAAGCAGATCGGGGGACCCAACTTAAACAATGTACGCGACATTCACCTACCAATAGAAAGGGGCAGACGCTGGTGGAACAGCGTCTGCCCCCGAGTTTATCAGGCCGCTAGAAGTAGAACTTCAGAGCGAACTGGATTTGCCTTGCGGGCTGCGAGTGGCTTGTCAAACCGAAGGTTGCACTTGGGTAGCTAACTGAAGGAGCCCCCAATTGGACATTGTTGAAGGTATTCAAGAAGTCGCCCCGGAACTCGAAGTACCTGGCTTCGGTCAGGTGGAAGGCCTTCACCAGCCCGATGTCAGTATCGGTGTACCCGGGTCCTCTATCGGGACCTTCAGCCGGGCAAGTGCCAAAGGTTCCAGTCGGTGGTACTGAGTAACCATTCGGACTCTCCCATTGATAGCCTTGAAAGGCTCCGCCGATAATGCTGGGTGAGCGACCGAGGGTTTGTGTCAGTCCGCAATTGGGTCGCGGGCCGCGTCCGTTGGTTCCTGAGCTGTCGGTCCCGGTGGAAACCGCCAGAGGAAAACCGGTGTGAAAGGACATGATGGTGGAAGCCGTCCAGCCGCCGACCACGGCATTGGCGACAGAATTCATGTTGTTGCCGAACGCCCTACCGTGGCCAACCGGCAGATCGTAGGTGGCATAGGCAGCTACAATGCTGCTGGAGTCAGAGTAGCAGCTGGCGTAGTCGCCGTGAGGATTGTACAGATTCTGGTAGTACGGCGATGAAGGCGACCCCTGCGTCGCTGAGCCCCAGGTTCCATAGTATCCGCTGTTGTTGGTCAGACAATGGGACCAGGTGTAAGCAACCTGCCCCTCAAGGCCATTGGAAACGCGCTTTTGTAACACAGCCTGAAGTGCGTTGTAAGTGGTGAAACCTGTGGAAGCGGTTCCGGATACCTGAGAAAGTTCGTTGATCAAAGTGGGATTGTCCCGGAAGTAGAGACTAGGCCCGACCACGCCGTTATTGAGTGTGCCCTGCAAGTAGGGTGTGGGAACCATCAAGTGCGTATCGTGGCTACCAACGTAACCGACCTGAAAGGTTAAGTCGCGGCCGGCTTGGCTTTGGACGGTCAGATTCCACTGCTGATCCATGGCAGGTTGAACCTTCTTGTCCCAAACATACATGACAGCTCCCGCGAAGGGATTGCCTGGGACAGAGCCACCAGGACCCTCCTGGGTCTGGTAAGTGGGAGTGAGATAGGTAGCGGTGACTTCGGATGGGGTGAACGGTGGATTGCGCGGAAGGCGCAGGTTGGTGCCGGTTCCTTCCAGGTAAGACGAGATGGTGTAAGCGCCGCGGAGGACCGTCTTGCCCTGCCAAGCGGCCGGGGACCAGGCGAAGCCGATGCGGGGCTGGAAGGCCGGCAATCCGTAAACAGAGTTATAGAGGGAGCGGCTGTTGCCGTCCACACCTGCGTACTCGAGGGCTCCGGTGGTCAGATCCAGGTTGTCCTGGAGGTTGTGAAGTTCCACCCAGGGGGTACTCGCTTCGTAGCGCAATCCAAGATTCAAAGTGAGAGTGGGGGTGACACGCCAGTCGTCCTGACCGTATCCGCCAAATCTCCAGGCAAACTGGTGCCAGGTGCCGCCGGTGCTGACACCCTTACCGGTTGCTTCCGGATAGCCGGTGAAAAAGTCACCTGCCGGATCGCCGGTGAAATTGCCCGCGAACAAGATGGAGCCATATTCACCGCTGTTGCCGCTGTAGAAGGTGTTGATGCGGAACCGCCACATCTGGAAACCCGCCTTGAAGACGTGCTTGCCATGGGTAACGACCACACCGTCATCGAACTGGATTACGGTGTCGGCGAAATTCTGATTGATGATGTTGTTGCCGACGTTGGTAAGTGTGCCAGAGCTGCCAGGCGAGGGAGCGGTGCCGCCGTCGAAACCGAGCAACAGCAGGCCGGGCCCAACGGTGTTGGCATTGGCAATCCCGAGCTCTGTGCCCAGATTGCCGATGCTGGGGGTGAAGCTGGATCCGCTAAGAATCGTGATCCAGGATGCGCCGACACGCGCTTCGTTCAATATGTTGGGGCTTAAGGTATGGGTCCAGGTTCCGACAGTGTTGTGTATTGGGACCTTGGTGTAGCCGTTGCCGAGGATCAGCTGCGAGTTGGTCGAGGGGTCGTTCTGGTATGCCTGCGTGTAACGGGCGGAGAGGCGATCCTTTTGCGTGATATTCCAATCAACCTTGGCATCGCCCTGATCGGCATTGAAGGCCGAGGCGGTTTGGTTGATCGCGTTGTTGGTCAAGTTGCCGTTGATTGGTTTGGGATAAAAGCTGTTGGCGAAGAGAGCAGCGGCGACAGGATTTATCTGAGCCAACGGGATCTGGTTGCCCGGATAAGGCGCACCCGTGACCGGATTCTTCAACTGGGTCGTGAGCTGGGAGAAATCGCCGGCCCGCTCATTGTTGGTGAACACCGTCATGTTCGAGCTGGTCGTGGGGTGATCGAAGCGCTGTCCTTGATAGTCGAAGAAAAAGAAGAGCCTGTCTTTGATGATCGGGCCGCCAACCGTGCCCCCGAACATATTCCAGCGGAGAGCCTCGCGGGGCAATTCGGCGCCCGGTCCGAGGAATTTGTTTTCCCACTGGTTGGCATTGAGGACGTTGTTGCGGAAGAACTCCCAGGCATCGCCGTGGAACTGGTTGGTGCCGGACTTGATGGAGGCATTGATGATACCTCCGGAGAAGTTGCCGAACTCAGCCGGGGCGTTGGCCGTGATGACGTTGAACTCCTGAATGGAGTCGGGCGAAGGAGTGACAGCCAAGTCATTCTCGGAGGTCTGGTTGTTGTCCATACCGTCCAGGATGAAGTTATTGGACTGCTCACGGTGTCCGTTGATGTACGGACGGCCGCCGCTATTGACGTTATCTCCATTGTTTAAGGTGGAGTTATCCACCGTGACGCTGCCGGGCGACAGTAGAGTCAGCTCGACGTAGTTACGGGTTGCCAGCGGAATAGCGGTGATAGTGCTGGAATCGATCAGGGTGCTGACCTGGGTGGTATCCGCCTGCAGCTGCGGGGCTTCGGAACTTACCTGCACGGTGTTGGTAACCGCGCCCACCTTCATTTTGAAATTGAGACGCGCGACCTGATTGAGCACCAGGGTGATGGGCGGCTCGACAACAGTGTCAAAACCCGCCGCCTCTGCCTTTACTTCGTAGGTGCCAATAGGAAGATTGGAGAAAGTAAACACACCACCCTGGCCTGATTTGGTGGTGACGGCCGAACCGCGCTCGGTGTCGCTGGCCGTAATGGTGGCGTCGTTGAGAGCCGCTCCGGCGGAATCTTCGACTGTGCCGGTAATGCTGGCGGTGATTCCCTGAGCTAACAGGGGTTGGCTGGCGCCACACAGCCCAAGGGCCATTACGAGGGCTACGCCCCATAAGGTAAAACGTCTCATACTCGCCTCCAAAGATTTACAGGGGCCCTACTAATACTGCCAGCAACTCGTCTAAGGGTTTGCTTTCTAATCGACCATTATGAAGGTCAGTAGTTGCACTATATCCATAGCCTGACAACAATGCAAGCGAGAACGACTACAAAAACAGCACTTTTTTTGTCGCAATTTTCATTTCAGGCCGCAAAACGTTCGGCATAACAACCGTTTGTCTTGCGCTACTTAGCGGGCGCCAATTCTTCCACAAGTATCCCGGAGAGCTTCGAGATGAGGAGATTGCCGGGATTGTCGACTCCGTAGTCGACCTGGGGAATATTGTTTATAGTAACCGCGATAGCTATCGGCCCGTGTGGGGAGTAGACAATGGCCACATCGCTTCGCAAGTGGTCCAGCGCGCCGGCCTTGCTGGCGATGACGGTGTTGGTCATATCTCTGCCTACCCCGTCATGGTCGTGCTGGCGTTTGAGCACGGCGATCATTTCGGCGGAAGCCGCTTTGCTCACCAACTCACCCCGGTAGAGTTTTTCAAGAAGAAGGACCATGTCGCGGGGACAGCTTCTTCCCGTGCCCCATTGATCATTTCCCGGCTTCTTGCCCTCATCCGTTACTCCCTCAGGATGGGGTGTGGCGTGGGGATCGGGAAAGAGCCGGGCTTGCATGATTTTGCGCATGACTGCGGTTTGCTTTAGCCCGAGCTGCGCCATGCGAACATTCACTGCATTTCCCCCGATGCGGTTGAGGATCAGGTTAGTCGCCGTGTTATCGCTCACCACGATCATCAGGTGCATCAGGTCGCGTATGGGTAAGGCGTCTCCCGCGGAGAACTCCGTGAGCACCCCGCTGCCGGAGACTTTGTCCTGATCGGTGAGCACGAGCTTCTGGTTCCAATCGAGCCTTCCCTCGTTGGCTTGGGCAAAGAGCTCGACCATAATGGGGAGCTTGATGGTGCTGGCGGTGGGGACGGGTGCGTCTGCACGAAGTGCGTAGCTGATGCCGGTGTCGAGGTTTTCGGCATACAGGCTGACGTTGCCGGGAAATCCCTGAATCGCAGCCTGCATGCGCTGATCGATCACTGCCGCAGGATTCGCCGGTGGGACCGGAGCCGGCCACGCAAAGAGGTTGAGAAGCAAAGCAGAGAACACCAGGAGAGAGCGACCCACCATGATTCCACAGCCTCCGTAGAAGTACGGTGACACAGGATGGCGAATCTTCCAACTCGCCGGGCCGTGAGATATCTCTCAGGAAAAAGATGAAGGAGAATTAAGCAACCATCTCGGTGATTCGGAGAGATCTCTGCTATGGTTCTAACGGCCCGCGCCAAACAAGAGGGAGGATAGCGTTGAGGAGAAGAAGTGCGCGCAAGAGCAAGATAGCAATCCCGGCAGAAGAAGCATCCCGGCCAACCAGCTTGCGCCATATCAATGTGCGCGAGTTATACCAGCTTCTGCGTGCCAACAGCCCGTGCTCGAGGGCAGATCTGGTCAGGCTGTCAGGCTTAAGCGGACCCACTGTATCCAGAGTCATTGAGTATCTGGAGCAGAGGGAGTTGGTCATTTCAGTGGGATTTGGAGAATCTGATGGCGGGCGGCCACCAGATAAGTTGTCGTTGAATCAAGCGTACCTCTGTGTCGCAGGTCTCGAAATCAAGGATTCGGGAATCAGAGTGGTGTTGGCCGATTTGCAGGGAAACCGGATTGCGCAGTGGGATTCGCGTTTACCATCGCGGAAAACTCCCGAGAAAGTTGTCCATACACTGGTCGCAGGGGTGGAACGATTGCTGAAGCAGCACTCCATTGCGAAGAGGAAGCTGTATGCGATTTGCGCCTCCGCCCCCGGGATTATCGACGTCAGCACCGGTAATCTCATCTTCGCGCCATTTCTCAAAGATTGGGGCGACATCCAGCTGAAAAAATTATTGGAAAACGCTTTTGACGTACCTGTCATCGTCGACAACGAGGCAAATTTGCATGCGTTAGGAGAACGGGCGTACGGCGCCGCCAAGGGCGAAGATCATTTTGTGTTTCTGGACGTCGGAGACGGGGTGGGCGCCGGCATTTTCATCAATGGAATGCTGTACCGGGGAGCGACCGGAAGCGCAGGCGAAATTGGATATATGCAGGTGCCGGGCGCTCCGCGCGGTCCATTCTCCACCCAGGGACCGGGCCCCCTGGAAAGGGTGGCGGGTGGCAAAGGCATGGAGGAAACATGGCGCGGAATGTCCAAGAACCTGCCTGCCCGGGAACCCGCGACTGCCGGCGAGATCATCGCTTTTGCTGAGGCTGGAGATGTATTGGCTGTCAAGGTGATTGAAACCGCGGCGAAAGCCCTCTCTGATGTGATCGCCAATATTTCCGTTCTTCTCGATCCCACCCTGATTGTTTTGGGCGGCGCATTCGGGCGCTCCCAGCAACTTTTCGATGCTGTGTCCCATCAACTCCAGCTGCAAAAGCATGACTCGGGCCGGATTCGAGTACGCCTAAGCATTTGCGGTGAAGATGCCGCACTGCTGGGCGCGCTGAAGACCGCTCTTGAGGTCGCGGAAACCCGCTTGCTGAACTTCAATTTGAACTGACCAGGCCTCACCAAGAGAAACAGCAAGTCCCTCTACTGCGCTACCACTGATTCGTTTAAAACTCGATCACTTCCCGCTGGATGCCGCTGGGTGCCCCATTGCCCCGATTTCCCCCGGCAGGCCTTAAATAATCTTTGTTGACAGCGTTTTAAAGGCATGTAAAATCTCCTCAATACTTTCTTTCTTTCTGAAAGAAAGAAAGTGGCCTCCTCGGGATATGAGTAGAAGAACTATATCGCGCACTGCCTTTCCGCATGGGTGCAAGTAGTCAAATCCATATCTTGCCATCCCAACCGTTTTGCCCCCCACCGGAGACCCGATGCGCCGACTGTGTTGTTTCGTCCTGCTCTTTCTCACCCTGGTCACTCTCTATTTGCCCTTGCGTGCACAGACTGTCGATACCGCTATCGACGGCACGGTTACAGACACCAGCGGAGCCGTCATCCCCGGCGCCAACATCAGCGTCTTGGCTGTCGCCACGGGTATAGGGAAGAAGGCCGTCGCTGACAGCAGCGGCGAATATAGCGTCACCTATCTTGCTCCCGGCACCTATGACGTGACCGTCTCGGCCAATGGATTTACCTCCAGCGTGGAGAAGGGTATTGTGCTGCAAATCAACCAGCAGGCGAGGGTCAACGTCTCGCTGAAGGCGGGCGGCACCGAGCAGACGGTGGTGGTGAGCGAGACCCAGCCCCTGCTGCAGAGCGAGAACTCCTCTCTGGGTGTGGTTGTGGGGACGGAGAGCGCAGCAAATCTTCCGCTGAATGGCCGTAGATTTGACGATCTTGCTGTGCTCACGCCCGGGGTCGGCGTTTACAATCCGGACAATCACACATCCACCGAGGACGGCGCGGCCATCACCGCGTATGGCTCCCAATTGACCTGGTCACAGGTCAATGTGGACGGCGTCACGATGGTCAACAACCGCCACGCCTACGTAAACCTTTATCCCTCGGTCGACGCTATCCAGGAGTTCAGGGTGTTCACCGGCAACGCCGAAGCGGAATATGGGGGCGGCGCCGGCACGGTAACCAATATCCAGCTGAAAACCGGAACCAACGCTCTGCACGGCGACGTCTTTGAATTCTTTCGCAACACAGACATGGACGCCCGTAATTTCTTCCTGGTCGCTCCCGCGCCCAAGCAGGTGCTGAAGCAAAACCAGTTCGGCGCCACCCTCGGCGGCCCAATCATCAAGGACCGTACCTTCTTCTTTTTGAGCTATGAGGGCTTGCGTTCTATCGAGCAATCCGCAGGGCTCACCAACGTTCTCACCCCGGCGGAGGAAAACGGCGACTTCTCAGCTCTGCTGCCGGCAACCCAGCTGGTGAGTCCCTATACCGGACTTCCCTACCTCAACAATCAAATTCCTGTAGATCCAGTCGCGCAGCAGATGGCCAAGAACTACATGCCGCAGGCTAACACCAGCCAAAACGGCCTCAACTACGCTTATGTGACAGGCGGCAACCTGAGCGTGAACCAATACCTCCTGCGCCTCGACCACAAGATTACCGACGCTGATCAGCTTGCCTTTCACTTTATGTACGCGTTTCGCAACTCTCCCAGTGTCGACCCCAATCCCAATTTCACTTATAACAGCACCTTTCCTATTTTCAACCTGGGATTGCAGTACGTTCATACCTTTTCTCCAAGCGTGATCAATGAACTCCGTCTGGGCTACGACTACGAACACCAAAAGCTGGTGACCACCCTGGCCGGTACCAATTTCACCCCTGCATCCATCGGCATCAACGGCTTCGTGCAGCCCAGCGGCGCGCCCTGGCCTCCGCCGGAGACAGGCTTTCCGATCATTTCGAGCAACGACTTAATCGGCCTGGGTGAAAATTCGGGCGTAGGCATCGATAACAGTGTCACCTACCAATTGGTCGACAACGTCACCTGGACGCACGGTAAGCATGCGCTGACCTTCGGTGGCGACATCCGCCACAGTCAGGACAATGCCGACAGCAGCAACACGCCTTACGGGCAGATCACATTCAACGGCTCGGAGACAGCCAACAACAGCCCCACTGCGCCGGGCAACGAGAGTGGCTACGACGGCGCGGATTTTATGCTCGGCATCCCCTCCAGCGTTATCACTCCAGAGGGTATTCCTCTCACCGCTGCCCGTCAGTGGCGGATATCCGCTTACGCTCAGGACAACTGGAAGGTGACGTCTAATTTCACCTTGAACCTGGGCCTGCGTTACGATCTGTGGGCTCCCCCGCACGACAACCTCAACACCTCGGAGACGCTCGACTGGAGCACACCGACGCCAACGCTTGTCCCGCTCCCCACGCCCCTATGGAAAATCTCCCATACGGACTTTTCACCCCGAGTCGGCTTTGCCTATAACCTCCCGCATCAGTTCGTGGTGCGCGGCGCGTACGGCATCACCTTCTACGGCGGCCAGTTCGACAACATCAACATCCTGCAGCTCAACCCACCGGAGGACCCAAGCTTCTCCCTGGTCAACGGTAACTGCGGCTATTGCGCTTCCCCCAATGCCCCAACGTCTACGCTCCAGAATCCGGTTTCGCCAGCCATTACTCCCGCGACCGCTAACGTAGTTTCCATTCCGCCCGACGGCAGGCATCCGGACCTGTATCTGCAGACCTACAATTTCACGGTTTCCAAACAGTTCTGGTCCAACGTCATCGACATTTCCTACGTCGGCGTCAAGGGAACTCACCAGGACACCTCCATACTGAACTACAACACGGGCGCGCCGCAGCAACCGGGGGCCAATGTCCAGGCCAACCGGCCCTTTCCGACCTTTGGCCAGATGCGGATTCTCGACTACCATGGAGCGTCGATGTACAACGGGCTCAATATCCACTTCGAGCACCGGATGACCCATGGGTTGAACTTCACCGCCTCTTATAGCCTTTCCCATCTGATGGATAATCAGGGCGGTGATACCAATGGGGTGCGCAACGAGACCCAGATCCCAACCGCAAAGGAGTGGGCTAACGGTCTTACCGATCAGCGCAACAACCTGACCGTCGCCTTCGTCTGGCAGCTGCCCAAGTTGTCGAGCGGAAACGCTGTGACGCGCGCGGTCCTGAATGGCTGGGGCATCAACAGCATTTACCAGTTCCTGGCCGGCAACCCCCTCTACGTCAGCCAGGCAACGGATGGGGAGAACAACGGCAATCCTTTCCAGCGCCCGGACCTGGTCCCTGGTCAGGCTGAGACCGTCCCCAACAGAACGATCGGCGAGTGGTTCAATACGAGCGCCTTCACCACGGCAGTTGGTCACTATGGCAGCACACCGCGCAATCCTTCGGCACTGGTATCCCCTTCCAACGATCCTCTCACCCTGGCCATTAACAGGAGCTTCCCCATGCCCTTCGAGGGGCAGCACCTGGATTTTCGGGTGGAAGCCTTCAATGCTCTGAATCATCCCCAGTTCGGGCCTCCTGGATCCACACAGGGCACCAGCACCTTCGGTGTCGTCACCACGACCAACAGCGACAACCGCGAGCTGCAGCTGGCTCTGAAATATTTCTTCTAACCCTGGTAGTTTGTTTTTCTGAATTGAGAGGGACATCGTGTTGTCTGAACGGGAACTTCAAAGCAGTCTGAACGGCCGGCGATCTTTCCTGAAGATGCTGGCCGCGGCTCCACTCTTTGCCACCATCGGCACGCGCAAACTTGCGGCCACGGTAAAGTCCACTGTCAGCAGTTCTTTTACCGACAACGTTTACACCCGAGTGGGTGTCCGCCCCTTGATCAACGCGCGGGGCACCTGGACCTATCTGTGTGGTTCACTGGAACTACCCGAGGCGCGGCGGGCCGCGGAGGAGGCGTCCCATTATTTTGTCGACCTGTTTGAGTTGCAAGCAGGCGTGGGCCGCCATCTGGCGAAGCTTGCCGGAGCCGAATCTGCCATGGTCACATCCGGCTCAGCCGGGGCGATGGCTTCGGCGACTGCGGGCTGCATTGCCGGGACCGATGCAAAAAATGTCTGGCAATTGCCCGACACAACCGGTTTGAAGAGTGAAGTCATCATGATGGGCGGGCGGAGTGCATTCGATAGCGCCATCCGCCTGGTTGGCGGCAAACTGGTCATCGCCAAAACAGTGGATGATTTGCAGCCGGCCATTACTCCACAAACCGCCATGGTCTATACCACCTGGAGGGACGAGCGGATTGAGAGAATACTCAAGATCACCAAGCCCGCCGGGGTTCCGGTGTTGCTGGACGACGCGGGTGGCATTCCGCCCTTCGACAGTTTCACGCGCTATGCAAAGATCGGCGTCGATCTTTTTTGTTTCAGTGGCGGAAAAGGCCTGTCCGGCCCGCAATGTTCCGGGGTGCTGCTGGGGCGAAAGGATTTGATCGATGCGGCTCTAGCTAATAGCAATCCATGGGAAGGCGCCGTATGCCGGCCCATGAAAGTCGGCAAGGAAGAGATTATGGGAATCGTTGCGGCCATTGAATATTGGTCGCGTGCCGATCCCGCGGCGTTAAACAAAGAGTGGCAGAGCCGCGTCGAACGCATCCAGAAATTGGTTGCAACGGTACCGGGAGTCACGCACAGACATTGCGACTCCTCAAGACGAAAACAGTTATCCGACGCTGACGGTAACCTGGGACGAAAAGAAGTTTGGCTTGACGGTGGCGCAATGCGACCAGCAGCTGCGCGAGGGTGAACCCCGGATTGAAGTGCTGACCAACAGCAACCCCAGCGGAGTTCTGGATCGCATAAAAGACAATGATCCCCATAGACCGCGGAGAGAGCATCCGAATCATTTGCAAATTATCTCGATGACCCTGCAGCCAGGGGAAGATCTCATAGTCGGCAACCGGCTCCGCCAGATCCTTGACAAAGCACGCAAACAATCGGTGTGAGTTGGTTCTCCATCGCTGGTGACCGGCACCGTACCTTGGGCTTTACGCCGGATCTCTTACAATGGTCGGAGGCCTATGAATCTATTCATCCTTCGCCACGCCAGCGCCGGTACCAGCACCGCAGACCCTGAGGTAGACAGGAAACGCCCTCTCGACCAGGAGGGCGTTCGCCACTGCCTGCAGTTGTCGCGAGTCTTGAACGCGATGAAAATCGGTTTTGATGTCATCGTCTCAAGCCCACTCAAGCGCAGCCTTCAGACGGCAGCCCTGGTCGCCACAGAGACCGGGTACAAGTCACGAGTCGTGCAATCCAACAGCCTCGCTCCGGAAGCCACTCTCAAGGATTTCAAGAAGCTGCTGGACGAGTATCGCGACCGCGAGAACGTTCTCGTAGTAGGACACAACCCTAACCTAAGCGTTTTTTTGGGCGCCCTGGTGGTTCGGTCCGCCGGCAGCCCAGCTCGGATCCGACTGCGTAAAGGCTCCCTCGCCAGGTTGAGTTTCACTGCGGGTACGGCTACCCTGCAGTCTGTGCTCGACCCTCGCGTCGTCCGCACCCTCTACGCCCTTTCGGCCAAGAGTCCCGGGGGGAAATCTCGCAAGCGTAAGCCCTAGCCCGGGCAGCAATGACGGAAGGACGTGAACCCATGAAGACGAATCACAAATTATTATGTGCCGTGCTGATTGGCGTCTCAGTTGGTATTACCGGTGGCCTGGCGATCCGAGGTGAGGAGGCCAATACAGCACCTGGCTACGTGGTCGCGGAAGCCGAAATAACCGACCCCGCTGCGATGCAGAACTATGCAGAGAAGGTAGAGGCATCGCTGGCGCCTTTCAACCACCACTTTGTCATTCGTAGTAGCAAGGTCCAGGCTTTGGAGGGCGACGCGCCGAAGGGCAGGTTTGTGGTGATCGCTTTCGACAGCGTGGAGAAGGCGCGCGAGTGGTACGACTCGCCGGCTTATGCGGCGATTAGGCCGATCCGGCAGAATGCAGCGAAGAGCCGCGTATTTATCGTAGAGGGTCTCGCTGCTGCCCACTAATCGAGGAGGAGCAGTGGGTCACGTATCTTCCAGGCCGATGCTTTTGCATTGCGTATTGCAGTAAGCAAACCGTTCATATCGGCTTCGAATTGGGCGAGAAGATTGGCCGCGCCGCTGACGTTGTTCGAGCGTCCCATTTCTTCAATTTGGCTGGCCCTTTGCGATATCCCTGGTACGCCCAGATAACCCACCTCTCCCTTCAGGGTGTGGGCAGTCTTCTCTACTGTTTCCGCCTGCCCGCGTTCGACTGCAAGACGCAAGGCTGCCAGGTGTAGCGGAGCTTCGGCAAGAAAGATGTCCATCACTTCCTGAAAAAGCGCTGGATCTCCACCGAGCTGCTCCAGGGTCTCAGATATATTCCAGGGCACTTCGCTTAGTTGCTTCATGCGGATGACCACATCTTGCAGCAAGTTGAATAGGGTGCCCTTCACGAATTCCGGCGACTAGAGTTCATATCGGCAATCCCAGACCGTTACATTAGGCGCCGACGCGATCCCGCAGGTTGCGGAGGTGATTTGGGCTCCAAGAGTCGTGGGTGGGGAAAGAGAACCTAGGGAAGCATTGCTTCGGCTTCGATTTCGACGCGCCACTTGGGATTGAGCAGCGAGGCGACAACCATCGTGGCTGCGGGGCGGATCTCGCCGAAGACTTCGCCGTGGGCACGGCCGATCGCTTCCCAATCTTCCTGGTGAGCAATGAACATACGGGTGCGGTACACGTACTCCAACCTTGCTCCTGCCTGTAAGAGCGCGGCTTCAATCAGCCTCAATACAGCGTGTGTTTGCTCGGCGGCGGAAAGATCATCGGCACCCACCGGGCCGGTGCCGGACACATGAACAACGTTGCCGATACGCACGGCACGTGAGAAGCCGATTACTGCCTCATAAGGACTGGTTCCAGAGATATTTTGGCGATCCATAACGAAGAGTGTAAGCCCTTTCCCCCACCAAAGCTTTATGCTCATCAATCAGCTAAAAGCAATCGAAACATACCATTTTCGGCCCAGGTACGCTGGTGCGAACCTGGGGCACCCGTCCAGTTCCTAATGGGGACTGCCACGGTTGCGTAAACCCGCGGCTGGCCGCGTTCTGCACGCGGCCACCGCAATCGATTCAAATGGATAGGTTCAGGACGCGGTTGAGGCGTTGCACGAAGACGGCCGGGTCCTCGAGCGGTACGCCTTCCATCAGCAATGCCTGATCGAAGAGCAACCAGGCCGCATCCTCCCGGGTGGCGTCATCGGGTCGAAGCACCAGCTTCTTGATGATCTCGTGATCGGGATTGATCTCCAGCGTAGGCTTGAGCGCAGGGACATCTTTCTGGCCCATGGCGCGCAGCATCTGCTGCATCTGCATGGAGGGCTCTGCTTCGTCGGAGACGATGCAGGAAGGGCTGTCCGCCAGCCGCACCGAAGCGCGCACATCTTTCACGCGATCGCCCAACGTTGCCTTTAGCTTGTCAAGCAGCGGCTTGAGCGATTCGGCCTTGTCGGGCTCGGACTCGTCCTTCAGGTCTTCGCTGGTGGAGGCTTTGTTGACCGCCTTGAGGTCGATGTCGCCGTACTTGTCAATGCCGGCAAAGACGATCTCGTCGAAGTCATCGTCAAGAATGAGGACCTCAAGGTCCTTCTTCTTGTAAATCTCCAGAAGAGGCGAGGTACGGAGCAGGGATTCACCACCACCGGTGATGTAGTAGATGCTCTTCTGCCCTTCCTTCATACGCAACTTGACGTCCGCCAGGCTGGTAAGGCCCTCCACCTTGGTGGATTTGAAGCGGACAAGATCGAGCAGCGTTTCGCGATTTGCGTAGTCGCCGTACAGACCCTCCTTAAGGGGACGGTTGTACTGCGGCGACGAACTTCAGATACTGATCGGGCTGGTTGGCCGCAATGTTCTTCAGCTCGCTGAGTATCTTCTTTACGCTGGCGGTGCGGATGCTGGTAAGCACGCGGTTCTGCTGCAGGATTTCACGGCTGACGTTCAGGGGCAGATCTTCGCTGTCGATGATGCCGCGGACAAAGCGCAGGTACTGGGGCAGAAGCTCCTTGGCGTCATCCATGATGAAGACTCGCTTCACATAGAGCTTTACGCCGGTCTTGTATTCCGCCTGGTAGAGATCGAGCGGCGCCTTGGAAGGAATAAAGAAGAGCGTGGTGTACTCGAGGCTCCCTTCTGCCTTGGTGTGAAACCAGAAGAGGGGATCCTCCCAATCGCCGGTGAGGGATTTGTAGAGTTCCTTGTAATCCTCATCCTTGAGTTCGCTTTTCGGACGGCGCCAGAGAGCGCTGGCAGCATTGACCTGTTCAGTGGTCCGCTTCTTGACCGACTTCTTCTCAGCCTCGTTCCATTCGCTCTTGTCGTAGGTAAGAAAAATGGGGAAGGCGATGTGGTTGGAGTACTTCTTGACGATCTCCTGCAGGCGCCAGCTATTGGCATACTGGTTGCCTTCTTCGTTGAGGTGCAACAGGACCGTGGTGCCGGTGGTGGAGCGCTCTGCAGGCTCAATGTCAAAGCCGCTCTTGCCGTCGCTGGTCCAGCGCCAGGCCTGGTCTTCGCCGGCCTTGCGGGAGACTACCTCGACGCGATCGGCGACCATGAATGCGCTGTAAAAGCCGACACCAAACTGGCCAATGAGGTTGGAGTCTTTCTTGGCATCGCCGGAGAGCTGGGCGAGAAAGGTTTTGGTCCCGGAGCGGGCGATGGTGCCCAGGTGCTCGACCAGATCCTCCTGGTTCATGCCGATGCCGGTGTCGGCGATGGAGAGGGTTTTCTTCTCCTCGTCAAGCTCCAGATCGATGCGGGGCTCGAAAGGAATGGATTTATAGGCCTCATCGGTGAGGGTCAGGTGGCGTAGCTTATCGAGCGCATCGGAGGAATTGGAGATGAGCTCGCGCAGGAAGATTTCAGGGTGGGAGTAGAGAGAGTGGATGATCAACTGGAGCAGCTGATTGACTTCGGTCTGAAATTCGCGTTTCGACATATGTATGGCTTACCAGAGGTATTCGTTAACTGCCTTTATGAGTATAAAGGCGACTGCACTTTGGTTCTCTTGCGTCTCCTTATCGATCTGCGGATTAGATACGCGTAGGCGGGCGGCGGCGATTATGGCCATCTAGCCACAACGAGGGGCTGGTAAAAACCGCTCTCGGCAGGCATGAGCCATCGTACATCCTGGAAACCGGCCGATTGCAACACCTTGGAGAGTTCACTGCGTTGTAGAGCGCGATACTCCGAAACGAAGTGGCGGCTAGTCCACGCCTGGTCCGACTGGGTGGTAATGAACAGATGCAATGTGTACCTCGTTTGATCGATCCAGTCCCAGACCTGATGAACGATTCGGCGTTTCCCATCGGTGCCGTAGAACGCAGGTTGCTGCATGGTTGGTTTCTGCAAAATGAGCGCGTCGTAATCTCGAATGCTCGCGAGGAACAGCCCATTTGACTTTAGTTTTGACCCTACGGCTTTGATTGCGCAAACGAGCTGGTCCGACGTGAGGTGCGGCAGAGCATTATCCAGTGCGGCCACGACATCGAAGTCGCAGTCTGCAATCTCCTTCAGGGAGGTCATATCCGAGACGTGGAACGAGATGTCCAGCCCACGACTCTCAGCCTCGCGCCGCGCCCTGTTTACCGCGGCTCGACTCAGGTCAGAGGCGACTACACGATGGCCAAATGTTGCGAACCCGAGCGCCTGGGTCCCGATCCCGCAGGCACAGTCCAAAATTTTCAATGGATGGCCGCAACCTTGCGCCACAAGAAGCGGATTCAGAATCCTGGCTTGCCGCTCGATCGACTTGTCCCAATCGTCGAAGATCAGGTGAAAGTGATCTGCGAGCAGTTCGTAAAAGCACAGGACTTTCCCGGCCATAACCTATCAACCCATCGTTCCTGGCGCGCCCTTGAAGGGCCCCTTCACGTGCGAGGTGATCCACCCGCCATAGAAGTTGCCGGACTATGCCGACACACGCTCTTCATCCACCCAGTACTCGTGCACCATGCTCGCATAAATGGCTTTCTGACGATATCCTCTGCCGTCTCTTTTTTCTCCATGGTGTAAATAACCCTGTTGTCAACTGTAGACTCCGGGCAGGATCGCTTATCACTGTTCACTTTAGGGGAAAAATGCCGCTACGAAGTTCAGGCACCCGGTTATGATCAAGACCAGGTTTGGCCCGGTACGCTACCCATGCGCACTGGTGTTTTTCGCCATGGTGGGAAGCCTCTCACCCCGGGCGAGGGCTCAGCCCTGCGGCGCCAATGCACAAAGCCCGATTGCGACCGATCGGCCGCAGATCACGAGTTCGAGTATTGTGGTTCCTTGCGGGAGCCTGCAGTTTGAGAACGGGTTTGAGGAGACCGGCTACGGGGGACAGCGGGGCTTTGATTTTCCCGAAACCTCGGTGCGCTTTGGCGTCGCGAACAAGACCGAGCTTCGTTTTGGGGTTCCGGACTACTTTCAAAATGCCGGCACTGCATCTGGTTTTGCCACCGGCCTGGGCGACCTTAGCTTAGGTTTCAAACAGCAGCTTGGCCCAACGCGGGGCGGATTTGACGTCTCCCTGATCCCTTCGGTCAGTTTTCCGACGGGTGCCAATACCATATCGAGCCATGGCTATGATCCGACGGTTCAACTGCCCTGGTCGCACTCGTTCAAGAAGAACTGGACGGCTGCTGGCATGTTTTCACTGCTCTGGCCAACAGAGGGAGCACGGCGAAACTTGACCGGGCAGGCCAGCATGTATTTTGACCGGCAGCTTACGCAGCCCTGGGACGCTTATGTGGAATACTCCGGCGCCTTTCCGCAACGCGGAGGACCGCAGCACGTGATCGATTTTGGCACGTCCTACAAGATCTCGCTGCATCAGCAGCTCGATTTTCACTGGAATTTCGGCCTTGCGGCGGCAGTGCCCGATCACTCGATCGGCTTCGGCTATTCGTTCCGCTTGCAGGCGATTCACTCCAGGTGATGCAAATCAGGTCTTGCTCCTCTCTGCATGTTCCAATGCGTCTTCGACTTGCGCCAGGATCTCAGTTGCATCTTTGGCGGGCTTTCCGGCGTGGATCAGCAAGTAGGAGTTCCGTAAGCGGCGCAGCGCGGCGGCCAAGTCAATGTTGCTCTCCAGAGTCCACCGGATCCACCCCTCCATCTGCGCGTCAATGATCACCCTGGGCACCGGGAACTCCAACACGTTTTGTTTCTTCACATTGGTAGCCGTCTGCCGCGATCTACGATGAGTCTTCGATGGCGCAACCTGGGGCTTGGCGGCGGGAAGAAATACCCGTCGAAACGCGGGCCAAAAAAAGAGTGAAAACCAGCTTTCGCCGTGCTTGACTCTTTCTTCCCGCAAACTATGTATGGGTGCATCTGCTTTCGACATCACAATCAATTTCCTCTTCATTAACAAATCACTGGAGAAGGATTGCAGAGAGAACCAGGTTCTGTCGTTGCTCACCAGCAAGGAACGCCGGTTGGTCCGAAGCGGCTGAAGCGGCGTATGCTAATTCCGTCGTGTGCCAAGGAGGCGGAAATGCTAAAGCGCGCGTCTGCTCTGTTTGTGGTGAGTCTGCTGGTGACCCTCGGATTCGCTAAAGACAAAAAAAACGCTCTGCCGGCCTATGTTTTGAGCGCCAAAACCGTCGCCGTCATCATCGACCCCAGTGCGGGCATTTCGATCGACGATCCACGGGCAAATCAGGATGCGCAAAAGGATGTCGAGGCGGCGCTGCTGAGCTGGGGAAGGTTTGAGCCTGTCCTGTCAACGCAAACGGCGGATTTGATTATCGTATTGCGCAGGGGGAGCGGGCGCATGATGAATGAGACCATGCCCGATCCTCGGAGCGATCGCGTGGGCGGGATCAGTCCTGTTGACAATGGAGGGTCCATGGGGGGGCAACGCACTCCCCAACCTGGTGTGGTGGGTGGTGGACCCGGCATCGGGCCGGGGCAGCAATCTCCAAGTTCCCAGATCGGCCAGGCGGACGATTCGTTTGTTGTCTACAAAGGTGGCGACGAAAAGCCGCTCGAAACGCCTCCTGCGTGGAGGTATGTGGCCATGGATGGCCTTAGCCCTCATTCGGTTCCCGCGGTGGCGGTGTTCAGGAAGGCCGTGGAGAACGCAGAAAAGGCCGCGGCCGCCAAGAAGCCTTAGGGCGAGACGCTTAAACGAGGAGCCACCGGGCTGCTCGTTTTAAGCACTTGTAGCCAATTGCCCGTAACCTTTACGGGCAACTAGCACTCAAACTCCGTGGATCACATGGATGAACGCAACAATAACGGGGGCCCGATGCCTTCTGAAGGCCAAGCTCCTGCTGGAGCTGAAAAAGACGACACGGCGATTCCTCCGGAACTAACGGCGGCGGCGAAGCTGGCCCAAAACGAGCCCGTCGTGTTGGATACTGCCCCGGCCACCCCTGTCGTTCCGGAAGAAATAGAAAGCGCGCCGATTTCCCCCAGGATTCGCCTGGATAAAAAGCATCCTCTAGCGATCCGCTGGATGCACTGGGTCAATTTCCCTGTGCTCTTCACCATGATCTGGAGCGGCCTGCTGATTTATTGGAATGACTCGGACAATGCCTACAAACATCCTCATGCGGTCTACCGCATCGGCGTGGGTCCGTTCACGCTCATCCGTTTTTTTCCACCGTGGTTCTGGAAGGCGATGAATGCGCCCTACCATGTGACCGAAGGGCTGGGATATCACTTCTTCTTCATGTGGCTCTTCGCCATCAACGGCATCCTCTACGTGCTGTTCACGATCTTCTCTGGTGAATGGCGCTTTGTCGTCCCCGACCGGAAGAGCCTCGTTGAAGCCATTCAGGTGACCCTGAAAGATCTGCACCTGAGCAAGTACCTTCCGCCCCAGACCAAGTACAACGGTGCACAAAAAATTGCCTACACCTCGGTCATTCTGATGGGCGCCGGTAGTCTCATTACCGGCCTGGCTATCTACAAACCAACCCAGGCGCATTGGATAACGACTTTGTTGGGCGGCTACGAGATGGCGCGCTGGGAGCATTTCCTCCTGACTATGGGTTTCTGCGGATTCTTCCTTATTCACGTGACCCAGGTGGTGCTGGCGGGCTGGAATAATTTCCGCAGCATGGTCAGCGGGCTGGAAGTGAAACCAGTGCAGGAGCCGTCGCTTGAAGCGGAGAGAAAGAGTTGGGGATGAGCGATCTCGACGATAAGCAATCGGGCCCTGCGGAGCAGGAAGCAGCCGACGCGGCGGTATTGCAGGAGAGCCGCAAACACACCCGGCGGAGCTTTGCCGTCGCTGCCGTCGGCGCTGCCGCCGGCTGGGGTCTATACCAATGGATCGATCGCAGCCAGCGGCTGAGCATGCAACCGATGCCCTTTCGCAGGGCCTTCCAGGCCAATGCGAAGCTGGCGCGCGGGGTGTTCGACGACCGGGCGCTGGCGCCCACCTACCCGCTCAAGCGGGCTGAGGATCTGCGAGTCAACGGGGTCTATGGCTTGAAGCAAACCCTGGTTGCGAATAGCTGGCGTCTGCAGATGACGGGAGTGGCGAATGCGAAGAACTATCCTCAATACTCCGCGGATGTGACGGCCTGGGAGTATCTCTATGAGGATGTGAAGACCCATGAGGACCAGGGCCATGACACCAAAGTAGCGCCCAGCGCTGACACGGCGGAGAAGATGGCGCCGGCTGCGATGGTTGCCGGGGAAAAGGTCCGCCAGGAGCGCGTGGGCCGCATGCCGCGCGGGCTCGAAGAGGCAGGTGAAAGCCGCTCCACGCTGGCCCCTGGCACGCCGGGTTTGCTGTTGACCATGGACGATATTCTGAAACTCCCGAAACATGAGCTGGTCACGCAATTCAAGTGCATCGAAGGATGGAGCCAGATCGTGCATTGGGGCGGAGTGCGGTTGGCCGACCTGATTGCCGCCTATCCACCGGAGAAAACGCCCGATGGACGGCTGCCGCGCTACGTGTACATGGAGACGCCGAACGGCGACTACTATGTCGGTTACGATTTGAAGGTCTGCCTGCATCCTCAGACGCTGCTGGTTACTGAGATGAGCGGCAGCCCGCTCACGCAATATCATGGCGCTCCGCTGCGGCTGCACGCACCCACCAAGTACGGTTATAAGCAGATCAAACGGATCGGGCTTATTGCTTACACCGATCTACAACCGGACGATTATTGGACCAAGCTCGGTTACGATTGGTATGCGGGGCTTTGAGTGTTTCCCCTTCGGGTCATGTCCTGGACATGTCCCAGAAGGACTAACTTGTTCACGATGTTTTTCGTCAATACTCCCACAGAACCGTCATCCTGAGCGCAGCGCCTCACAGATTGATCGCGTGAGACAGCGCTTGTGGCGCGGAGTCGAAGGACCTCGGCGGTGCTTATCTTACCCATGCTGCTCGGAGCTTTTCAACCCCGAGCTCAACAGTAGGATCTGCTGCGATACGCACTTGATGGTTACGGGTACATCTTTTTATCGACTGTAATCATCTTCCATCCCCAAGTCTTGTCCAAGGTCTTGAACTTGGGCTTCGGTGGTTGAAAAGCTCCCAGCAGCATGGGTAAGATAAGCACCGCCGAGGTCCTTCGACTCCGCGCCACAAGCGCTGTTTCACGCGATGAATCTGCAAGGCGCTGCGCTCAGAGGCTGTGACTTTATTGACTTTTAGCGATTTTTGACCCACCTAAGCTCTTTGTTTTCAGTATCGATTTTTTTGTGAAACCAATAAAGTCACAGACTCTCAGGATGACGATTCTGTGGGACAACTAACGAAACGGAGACCTTTTGTGCGGGAGCCGGGGCGCACAGCAGGTCCCTCGGCTTCGCTCGGGATGACAAAGTGGGGGTTGTGCTTCCATGCAACGTTGTCGCTGATGGATTGGTAGAGCGCAAAAACTAACTTGGACAAGTCTGACTCTCAGCCGTCCCTGCGGGACTGGGGATACCTAAAACAAAATAGGAATAGGACACATCTCAACTCTGAACTGGGGGTTTATCAGCGGCCGCGGCGCCGAGGGCTTCGAGCACCATGCCGGCCGCTTGCGAGATGCTCCCCGCGCCCAGTGTGAGGATTACGTCGCCGTCCGCGGCTTGAGCGACGGTGCGGCTGACCGCCTCCTCGAAGGAGGCCGCATACTGGACCTCTTTACGACCTACGGCACGGACCAACGCCGGGGCATCCACGCCGGCGATGGGTTCTTCGCTGGCGGCGTAGATGTCCAAAACCTGCACCGTGTCAGCATCGTCGAAAGCGGTCGCGAACTCCGCCATCAGGTCGCGGGTGCGGGTGTAACGATGAGGCTGAAAGATCACGTGCACACGCCGAAAACCTGACTCCCGCGCCGCGCTCAGGGTGGCGCGGATCTCCGTGGGGTGATGGCCATAGTCATCGACGACCGTCACGCCGCGAGCGCAACCCTTCAACTGAAAACGGCGATCCACTCCGCGGAAGCCAAGCAAGGCATGCGCAATATCTTCACAAGACACATCGAGCTGCGTGCCAATGGCCACCGCGGCGGTTGCATTCAGCACATTGTGCCGGCCAGGCACATTCAGAGCAAAAGGGCCCAGCACTAAGCCGCCGGCTGCCACCTCAAAGCGGGATCGTACGTCCTCCGCAGGGGGCAGCAGGCGCAGCACGTAATCGGCATGGGAAGACATACCATACGTAAATACCCGCCGCTTCACGCGCGGCAATAGTGCCGCAAGCTGTGGATTGTCGATGCAGGCCGTACACGCACCGTAAAACGGAACCCGCTCCATGAATTCCAGGAAAGCAGCTTCCACGTCTTCCATGTCGCGGTAGCAGTCCATGTGTTCGCGATCGAGATTGGTGACCACGGAAAGAATGGGCGAAAGCTTGAGAAAGGAGCGGTCGCTCTCATCAGCCTCGGCAACCAGGTATTGCGACTTGCCGAGACGGGCGTTCGAACCCAGCGCATCCACCCGGCCGCCAACCACTACGGTGGGATCGAGCCCCCCGGCGGCCAGAACCGTGGCAATCATCGAGGTGGTCGTGGTCTTGCCGTGCATCCCCGCCACCGCGATTCCATACTTAAGCCGCATGAGCTCGGCCAGCATTTCGGCCCGCTGGATGACAGGTATCTTGCGCTGCCGTGCCTCCACCACTTCCGGGTTCTGCTCGTTGACGGCGGAGCTGGTTACCACCACCCCAGAACCCACTACATTGCCGGCCGCGTGCCCCTGGAAAACGGTGGCGCCCAGGCTACCCAGGCGGTCGGTAATGCTGGAACGACGGAGATCAGAGCCGGAAACAGCGTAGCCCAGGGTGAGCAGGATTTCTGCGATGCCGCTCATCCCAATGCCGCCAATACCAATGAAATGAACGCGTTGTGCCTTGGCGAACATGGCTGGAGAAGGTAGGGTTGCGAGGCTCACTCCCCCTTACTGTATCAGCCGGGGGGTTCTGCTTCCCCTTTAGCAAGCAGTGCATCTAATATGTTGTAACGGTTAAGGCCAGAGGGAAACGGGCGAGGCGGAACGTACCTTGTCCGATGGATAGCTTTCGCTGATCGCAAGATTGGCAATTTGCTTGCCACACCCTCGAAAGTGCCGCAACTTTTTGCGGAAAGTGTGGTTTTAGGTAGTAGGCGCCCGAAGATAACCAAGGGTGCCGGAAGTATCGCCAAAGCGGTTGGTTACGCATTGCATGATGCCTTGGCGCGGAGGCAAGAAAATGAAGTATCTAAGATATTTCCTGCTGCTCAGTGCGCTGGTGGTCCCCGCAGCGTTGATGTCTACTCCGGCTAACGCCCAGGTAGGTGTAGGTGTCGGGATTGGGTACGGGGGTGGATACGGAGATTACGGCTATGGGTATCCTGCTCCGGTCTGCTCGTGGGGCTACTATTCCTATTATCCCTACGCTTGCGCGCCTTACGGCTATTACGGACCGAGCTGGTTCGTAGGTGGCGTCTTTATCGGCGCCGGCCCGTGGTATGGCGGCTACTGGGGCCGCGGCGGGTATTGGGGTCACGGTGGATACTATGGCCGAGGTGGCTACTACGGTGGAGTCGGGTATCGCGGTGGTGTAGGCTACCGCGGTGGCGTAGGCTATGCTCGCACCGGTAACAGCTATGCCCGCGGCGGAGCTGGCTATGCCGGCGGCGGACATGCATTCGCAGGCGGCGGCGGCGTTTCACACGCGGTGGGCGGTGTTGGTGCAGGTGGGTTCCACGGCGGTGGCATGGGCGGCGGCGGCTTCCATGGCGGCGGTGGTGGTGGTGGGTTCCACGGCGGCGGTGGTGGTGGACACCGGTAAGATTTAAAGCGATCCACGGAAAAAACGGCTGGCGAAATTCGCCAGCCGTTTTTCTTTGTGTGGTTGTGTCTACTTAGCAGCCGCCTTGAGGAAGGTGTTCACGTTTGGAGTGCCATAGCCGGTTACATTGTCCCAACCCGTCGTAACCGTCAGCGACGTATCCAAACCAAAAGACAGGGCGAAGTCCGTATTGCTGCCCGCATTCGCTACAGCGCTGGTGAACCCCGTAGCACCGTAGAGTTGCCCGGCAAAGAGACCGCTTGGCGAATAAAAGGTGGCTCCGGTGCTGTCGTAAATGGTCCCGGCTACGTTGGTGACGCTGGAAAGAGGCAGAACGTCCACCAGTTCCCCAGGCTTCAACCCGGCGATGGTGGGCGCGGCCTGACCCAATGGATGGCCGGCATATTGGTTAGCGATGGCCCAGAGCGCGGTAAAGATGGGACTTGCGAGGCTAGTACCTCCCCATCCGACTTGTACGCCCTGCACTCCATTCGCCGTCAGGACGATGGGGACGCCAGTATAGGGATCGGCCAACGCAGAGATATCGGGAACCTGCCGGCCAGTCCCGGGAAGACTCGCTTGCCAGGAGGGTTTGGGGAAGTAAAGGCTCTCTCCTCCTCCGCTCCCACCGAAATAGGGAAGATACGCCGACGGCGGATCGAGAACGCCCTGGTTATTGAGCAAGACAAAACTGCTGCCCCATCCGAGCGTTTCGTAGCCCGACCCGTTGATGTTGTTGAGGATGGATGTGCCACCTACGGCCGTCGCATGGGGTGAGTTGGAGGGTACCTCGGGTGCTCCGATGGGAGTGCCCAAGCCCCCATCCCCACCGTCGCCGCTGGCAAACTGGAACGAGATTCCCTTGGCCGCGGCTGTTTCCAGCACCTGATCAAAAGCCTGCTCCTCCAGCGGACCCGCAAACAGATCCTGATCAACGTCCCAACTGTCGTTGATGGAGTTACCGAGATTGTTCGTAGTGATATAGCTCATCGCGTCGAGCAGACTTTCATTATCTTGTCCTGCCGCCGCGACGACAACGATTTTGGCGCCCGGCGCGATGCTGTGAGCCCACTGAACATCGAGCGCAATCTCAATATCCCACCCTGACAGCACGCCCGCGACCGGACTCACAGGCGGCCCCTGGGGATAAACGATGCTGAAATTGGAAGAGGTCAACGGGGGCAAGCCGGTTAGCTGGCAAAATGCATTGGCATCCGCCTCGATGGTCGGATACCCAAAGGCCTCGAGCAGCACGATGGTCTGCCCTGTTCCGTTGAATCCTGCTTTGTAGGCAGTGGGCAAACCATACAGGGCCTGAAGCTGCGCCGGAGTATAGTCGGGAAACAAGTTTGGGTTTGCACCGTAAACGTTCCCGTAATAGACACCTACGGGAAGCGTCGCACCCGGCGTGGTGAAAACAAAGGCCGCCGGAGTGCTGAGAATCTTATCAGTGATGATGGAAGACAATCCGCCGGACGCCTGCACCTTGCTCAGAGGAATCGTTGCGGCAGTCTGGTTGGTCTCGATACGACGTAACTGAGGGCGAGCCTGATGGCTCTCAAGACCCGCAACCCCCGCCACGTAGTCCCCGGCAGCCCCGGACAGTCGCGCACTCGCCACGTTTGCACGGAAGACTTTACCGTTACGCTGGAACTCGTGAAGCTGCGTGTTAAACGCGCTCTCTACGTTTGCCGCGGTACCGCGAGCACGAATCGAGAAGCCATTTTTGTCTGCCGAGACAATTTCAAGATTGTGACTTTGAAGTTCTTTGCGCACGGCGTCCGATTGCTCCTGGGCGGGTGCGTACTTCTTCAAATCCTGGTCCGTAAACCAATGGTGATAGGTGGGAGAGGCGGGATCGTACAGTGCGTCCACTGCCTTATCGAAGGCGGCTTTATTCTGCAGCTGGAGTTGTACGGTAACGTTGATCTCCTGGGTTGATGCCACGCGGCCCAAATCGCTGGCTTGACGTGACCCTTCAGGAACGTTGTTGGCGATCCGCTGAGCGACGGCCGCCGGAAGAGTCAGTGTTGCGATGGACATCAGCGAAGACGCTGCCAGAAAGGGCAATGTTTTGATAAGCATCATGGTTCTCCTAAAGTCGGGCTAGATGCAGTGAACAGCGGGCCCAAAAGCCAGCGCACCCAGTTTTCAGTCCTTAGGGTTGAACCTTTTTATGTACACCCGAAAGGCGCGTAGCAGATGGAGATTGCCGTAGCTCGCCTTCGGTGCCGCGCAGACCATTGGAAACGATGCAAGGCAGAAGTAGAGAAGAGTCGTAACAGGCCGTGTAGACGGCGAGAAAGAAATGACGTGCAGATTTAACCTTGAATCGAGTTACGCTGTCAATCGATTTCCAGGCTCAGTGGCGAGGTGGTGGTGCAAGCCCGGCGACTATCTCAGCGATTCTCGCGGCCGCGTGGGGATGAGCAAATGTACGCGCGCGCACTGACATCTCGCTCAGCTCCTCCCGATTCTTAAGCAGGCCGGATAACGCCGCCAACAACGCTGCCCCGGTCATGTCTTGCTCCAACAGCATCTTCGCGGCTCCGCCTTCAACCAATACTTCTGCATTCTTTCGCTGATGATCGTCGGCTGCCTGAGGGAACGGCACCAGCAGCGACGGCTTGCCGCTGGCGGCGAGTTCAGCCACCGTGCTGGCTCCGCTGCGGGCGAGAATCAGATCCGAGGCTGCAAACTGGGCCGGCATGTCCTCGAGAAAAGCTTGCACCCGCCAACGATCCGGGGCCGCTCCACTGGCAGCGTAGGCGGTTTCTGTGGTCTCGGCGTGGCGAGCTCCGGCCTGGTGCAGGATGGTGAGGCCGGGAACGGAATCCAGTAGCGCCCGGGCAATCTCCGGCATGCGCTGGTTCAGGGCGCGCGCACCCTGGCTTCCGCCCATGACGAGTAGCCGGGGCGGGCTTTCCAGGGGACGGGAAGGGAGCGCGAAGAACTCGGCGCGCACGGGAATTCCAGTGAGCTCGGCATTGCGGAAGTAGGCGAGCGTGGGAGCAAAATTCACCGCGGCTGCGCGGATGCGCTTCCCGATCAGGCGATTGGCAAGACCGGGAACGGCGTTGGGCTCAAAGGCCAGAGTTGGCACGCGTTGCAGCAGAGCGGCCAGCATCCCCGGCCCCGAGGCGTACCCGCCGACACCCACCACCACCTGCGGCTGCCAGCGGCGTAACAGGCCCATGCAATAGAAAATGCCGCGAGGCAGCGCGACCAGGGTCTTGAGTTGGGTGGCGAGGCTGACGCGGTTGAGCTGGCCGACATCGATGAGTTCGAGCGGGTAGCCGGCCTGCGGCACCAGGCGCGTTTCCATGCCCCGCGCGGTGCCGATAAAACAGACTTCCGCCGCATAGGCTTGCTTGAGGGCGCCGGCGATCGCCAGGGCGGGAATGACGTGGCCGCCGGTTCCCCCGCCGGCAATCATGACCCGCATGCCCGTCAGTCGATCTCCCGGGTAAGACTCAGCAGGACGCCGATGCTGGCCAGGGTGATGAACAGAGACGTTCCCCCATAAGAGACGAAGGGCAGGGTGATGCCTTTGGTGGGAACCAGGGCGAGCACCACGCTGATGTTGAAGAAGGCCTGGATCAGGATGGTCGCGGTGATGCCAAAAGCAAGAAAGCGCGCGAAGACGTCTTTGGAAAGGCTAGCCGCCCGCAGGCCGCGATAACCGAGAGCTACGAACAGGGCGATGATGGCCAAGCCGCCAATCAGTCCGAGCTCTTCGGCGATATTGGCAAAGATGAAGTCGGTGTGCGGCTGGGGCAGGTAGAAGAGCTTCTGCCGGCCTTCCATAAAGCCCAGCCCGCGTATCCCGCCGGTGCCAACCGCGATCAGTGACTGGATGGTGTGGAAGCCGGATCCTTGCGGATCCGCCTCAGGATTCAGGAAGGCCAGCATACGCGCGCGGCGCCAGGCCACGCGAAAGAGCAGGATATAAAGCACGGGCGCGGCGGCGAGCACGGCGTAGCCGAAGTATTTGGTTTCCGCGCCTGCCAGGTAGAACATCAGCGCTGCGACCGCGGCGCAGACCAGGGCGGTGCCCAGGTCGGGCTCCTTAACGATGAGGAGAATAAAGACCAGGGTAGGGCAGAGCCGCGGGCAAGAGAGTGTGGCGCCAATCGCGGATGGAATGCAGCTTGTCCTGCAGAAACCAGGCGAGGAAAAGCACCAGCACGGGCTTGGCAATCTCCGAGGGCTGAAAGGAGAGGCCGGAAAAGCGGATCCAGCGGTGGGTATTGTGCGAGTCGCGCAGAAGAAAGACGCCCAGCAACAAAAGCGTAGTGACGGCCACCGCGGGGAAGACAACGATGGGCCGGTTGAATTTGCGGTAATCGATGCGCATCAGCAGGGTCATGGTCACCAGGCCCAGGAGCGCCCAACCAACCTGCTGGCTGACAAACTTATAGGGCGAACCGTAGCGGTCCTCGGCCATGACGGCGGAGGCGCTGAAGATCATCAAGAGTCCAATGAAGGTCAGCAGGACGGTCACGCCGAAGAGCCACTTGTCGACCCCTACGCGCTTTGCCATACACCTGCTCCTTCGCCCGCCGCCTGGCGGGCCATGACTGCTTGCTTGAAGACCCTTCCCCGGTGCTCGTAGTTTTCAAACTGGTCGAAGCTGGAGCAGGCAGGCGCCAGCAGGATCACGTCGCCGGCTACTGCCTGGCCCGCTGCCTGGCTGACCGCCGCCTCGAGCGTGCCCGATCGAGTGATGGGGACAACTCCGGCGATCTGGCCTTCGATCTTCTCTGCCGCCGCGCCGATGGTGTAGACCGCCTTGACCCGCGCCCGCAGCAAAGCATTGAGCTGGGTGTAGTCGGAGTCTTTATCTTTGCCGCCAAGGATCAGGTGAATATTTCCCGGGAAGGAAGCAATCGCTTTGGCCGTGGCGTCCACATTGGTGGCCTTGGAATCGTTGTAGTAGTCGACGCCGTGGATGGAGGCGACAAACTCCAGCCGATGCTCGACGGCATGGAACGATGCCACGGCGCGTCCAATCACCTCGGCCGGAATCTTCGCAACGCAGGCGGCGCAAACAGCAGCAAGTACATTTTCGATATTGTGCTCGCCTTTGAGCGGAATTTCGGCCACGGGAAGGACCGGGACCGGTGAGGCCTGCTCCGATGCGCGAAACATCACCATACCGTTCATGAGGAAAGCTCCACGGCGAACAATCTTGCTGCGGCTGAACCATAGCACTTGCGACCTGGCACGGCTGGCCGCCTGCTGCACCACTGGATCATCGCCGTTCAGAATCAGATAGTCATCGCCAGTCTGGTTGGCGAAGATCTTCTCCTTCATGGCTACGTAGTTCTCAAAGGTGCCGTGGCGGTCGAGGTGGTCCGGAGTAATGTTCAGGATCATGGCGATCCGGGGATGAAAGCTCTCCGTGGTCTCGAGCTGAAAGCTGGAAACCTCGAGCACCGACCAGGCGCCGGCCTTGCTCTGCTCGACGGTCTCGATCACGGGCAGGCCGATATTGCCGGCGACCAGCGTCTGCAACCCGGCGGCGCTGAAGATCTCGCCGCACAGGGTGGTGGTGGTGGTCTTTCCGTTGGAGCCGGTAATGGCCAGAACCTCTCCCTTGAGAAAGCGGGCCGCCAGCTCCAGTTCGCCGATGATGGGCAGGCCCAGGTTCCGCACCTGAACCAGCTCCGGCGTATTCAAGGGCACGCCCGGGGAGACCACGATCAGATCCTGGCGGCGAAAGGTCAGCAGCCCATGGCCTCCGGCTTCGACCAGGATGCCCGCCTCGAGCAAGGAGGGAATCTCTTTGCTCAGCGCCTGCGCACTGCGCAGATCGGAGACGGTGACCTGGGCGCCGCGACGGCGCAAGAAGAGCGCCGCGGCGAGGCCGGATTTGCCCAGGCCGACGACCAGTACTTTTTTGCCCTTTAGTTCCATCCAGCCATTTTCCACTTCTGCCTTAGTTTTCAGCGCAGTTTCAGCGTGGTGAGTGCAAAGAGCGCAAACACCAGCGCGGCAATCCAAAAGCGCACAATTACTTTGGACTCCGACCAGCCCATCAGCTCGAAGTGATGATGCAGCGGCGCCATTTTGAAAATACGCTTCTTGCGCAGTTTATAACTTCCCACCTGCAGGATGACGCTGATGGCCTCAATCACGAAGATGCCGCCGATAAACGGGAGCAGCAACTCCTGCTTGATGACGACGGCCACCGTACCGATGGCGCCGCCCAGCGCCAGCGAGCCCACGTCGCCCATGAAGACCTCTGCCGGGTGGGCGTTATACCACAGGAAGCCGATGCTGGCGCCCACCATGGCTCCGCAGAAGACAGTGACTTCGCTGACCATGGGCATGCGCTGCAGCTCGAGGTAATCGGAGAACACGGCGTTTCCACTGACGTAGGTCAGCATGGTGAGCGCCGCCGCGGCAATGATGGTGCAACCGATGGCCAGCCCGTCCAGTCCATCGGTAAGGTTCACCGCATTGCTGGAGCCGACCACGACCAGGGTGACGAAGACCACGAACGGCAAGAAGGCGAGGACGCCCAGATGGGGAATCACGCCCAGCGCATGGATGGATAGATCGGGGCGAAAGCGCTTGAGAAACGGCACCATGAGATGGGTGGAGTACATGCCCTCACTGCGCATGGCCAGCAGCGCCAGCGCAATGGCCACGCCGGTGATGATCTGCAGGCCCATCTTCTGCGTCGGGGTGAGGCCCAGATTCCGCCGCTGGACAACCTTGATGTAGTCATCGGCAAAACCGATGGCGCCAAAGGCCAAGGTGGAAAGCATCACCAGCCAGACGAAGGGGTTGGAAAGGTCGCTCCACAGCAGCGTGGGCAAGAGGATGGCAATACAGATCAGTACGCCACCCATGGTGGGCGTGCCGGCTTTTTTTTGGTGGCCCTGGGGACCGTCCTCGCGAATGTACTGGCTGATTTGAAACTCGCGCAGCTTCTCAATGACGAAGGGCCCGATGAGCAGAGCAATGAGCATCGCGGTGAGGCTGGCAAAGGCAGTGCGAAACGTCAGATACCGGAAGATGCGGAAGGGTCTGAAGTAGGGAAAAAGTTTTTGATACAGCAGCCAGTAAAGCAAACTTCCTCCGCTACCCGCGCAAAGAATTCGAGCGTTTGGGGTTATCTTACAGGCGATCACGCGGCGTGGATGCGTTTGCATTTTCGCGCGAACCACAGCGGCAACTAGCGCTGTAGGGTGCAATCGCTTCAAAGGTCAGGGACGGGTGCCCCAGTTCGCTCAGCGTACCTGCGAAATGAAACGTTCGAATGCTTTTACTCAATTTGCAAAAAGCTCTGGAAGGGGCTTCGCCCATCGTCGTCCCAGGTCGCTGGTGCGAACTGGGGCACCCGTCCACTTGGATGCGCAGCGGATTGAGAATTTGCGATTACCCCTCAAGGACGCGCAGCGCTCGCTCCAGGCCGACACCGCGGGAGGCCTTGAGCAGCACGGCATCGTCTTTTCTCAGCTCGCCTTTCAGCCACTCGCCGGCTTCCTCAGGCGAGGGGAGAAAAAGAGCCAAGGCACCGGCCTCGCGCGCGGCTTGAACAAGATACTCAGCGTTGCCTCGGACTCCGATGATCAGATCGATGCCGCTTTCGGCAGCAGCCTTGCCGCACTGCTGATGCAGAGCGACTGCTTCGCGGCCCAGTTCCAACATCTCGCCGGCCACCAGGATGCGCCGCTTGGCCGGCATCGAGGCAAGAGTTGCGATCATGGACTTGAGCGCTTCCGGATTGGAGTTGTAGCAGTCGTTGATCACTGTGGCTCCGCCGATGTGCAGCACCTCGCCTCGCTTGTCCGGAGGGCGCAGGCGCCCAACGGCAGCAGCGCATTCTCGCAACGGAATGCCCGCTTCGAAGCCGGCCGCAATCGCCGCCATCGCATTCCAGATGTTGTGGCGGCCAAGCAACGCCAACGTCACGATGGCCTGTTCTTCGCCGGCGGTCACCTGAAACCGCACTCCATCCGCACCAAGCTCCTCGATATTTGCGGCCCGCGGATCGGCGCACGGACCAATGCCGAAGTAAATGGAACGGCCGTGAAAATCACGCCCGAATTGTGCCACGTAGGGGTCGTCGCAGTTGAGGAATGCGACCCCATGCGCGGGCAGGCTTTGCACCAGTTCGTATTTGGCGCGCGCAATGCCCGCCACACCGTCGGGGAAATTCTGCGCGTGAGCGCTGCCGACGTTGGTAATCACTCCCCAGTCGGGGTGAGCGATGTGGGCCAGGGCCGCGATTTCGCCGGCGTGCGACATCCCCATCTCGATCACGGCAATTTCATGCTCTGGCTCGAGTTTGAGCAGTTGCAAGGGCATACCAAATTCATTGTTGAGGTTTCCCTGCGAGCGCAAGACGTGGAAGCGTGCCCCGAGCACTTCCGCGACTGCTTCCTTGGTGGTGGTCTTGCCTGCGCTGCCGGTGACTCCGATGACGCGCTTGTTCCAATGCCTGCGCACTGCGGTGGCCAGGGTTTGCAGGGCGACAAGTGGATCGTCAACAATCAGCAGCGTGTGGGTATGCGCCAGGTCAAGAAGATCAACCACCTTGCTGCGCGCGACGACGGCGGCTCGAGCGCCTCGCTCCAGCGCGGCGGCGACAAAGTCATGCGCATCGTAACGCTCACCGCGGATGGCGAAAAAAAGGTCTCCGGGCGCGAGCGTGCGCGTATCGATGGAATATCCGGTGGCCGGCTGCTCCGCCGGATCACCTGCCCGCAGCCTGAGATCAGCCCCAATCCAATGAGCGATGTCCTGCAGTTGCAGCTTCATTTGCTTTCTTCCCTGGCCAGCAAAAACTGCCGCGCGATGGCCACATCATCGAACGGTATCACCCGGCCGCCGATCGTCTGAGTCTTTTCGTGCCCTTTACCAGCCAGAAGCACCAGGTCGCCGGGTCGCGCTTCGGCGATGGCCAAGGCGATGGCACGGCGGCGATCAGGCTCGACGAGGACCGTGGCCGGGGTCTGGCTGAGTCCTGGCAGCACTTGCTCGATGATAGCCAAGGGGTCTTCTCCGCGCGGATTATCTGAGGTGAGCACCACCACCTCGCTGCCCGCGCCAGCCGCCGCGCCCATCAGCGGACGTTTTGTTCGATCACGATCACCGCCGCAGCCGAACATGGTGATCACCCGCCCGCCTCCCTGGCGCACAAAGGCGCGCGCTACGGCGATGATATTGCGCAGGGCGTCGTCGGTATGAGCATAGTCGACCACCACGGCAAAATTCTGCCCGCAATCGACGGACTGGAATCGACCCGGCACGTAGTCCAGGGCAGCAGCACCTTGAGCGACCTGATCCAGGGTCAGACCGCGGGCCACAGCAGCCGCACCCGCAGCCAGCAGATTATAAACATTTACCCCTCCGGTAAGGCGGGTGGCAATGGGGACCTCTCCCTGTGGGGCGATCATGGTGAAGCGCATGCCCGCAGGCTCCATCTCCAGCCCGTAGGCCCAGAAGTCGCCGTGGTCCATGCCGTAGGTGTAAACCAGCTCGGACCCCGCCGCGCGCGCGGTTTCTTTCAGGCTGGCGCCGTATTCATCGTCATGGTTGAGGATGGCGGCGCGCGGCGGCGGTCCAGCAGAGCCATCGAAGAGCTTTCGCTTGGCGGCGAAGTAATTTTCCATGCTGCCGTGATAGTCGAGATGGTCGCGGGTAAGGTTGGTGAAAATGGCCACGTCGAAATGCAGACCGGAGATTCGCTGCTGATCAAGAGCGTGGGAGGATACCTCCATCACCGCCTCGGTCGCGCCACCGTTCACGCCTTCGCGAAATAGCTCCAGCAGGTCACGCGATTCAGGAGTGGTGTGCGGCGCCGGTATGATTCGGCCCGCAGCGTGATACTCGATGGTGCCGGCCAGTACGGTCTTGCGGCCTTGATGGCGCAGCATCGCTTCGAGCAGAAATGCCGTTGTTGTCTTGCCGTTGGTTCCGGTTACACCGCTGAGTTTGAGCTGCGCTTCGGGGTGAGCGAAGAAGTTTGCTGCAAGAGCGGCCAGCGCGCGGCGTCCATGCGCTACCTCGATCACAGCTACAGCCGGATAGGCAGTCGCGGCGGCGAAGCCGGTGGCGGAATCTGTAACGATGGCTCGCGCACCTTGCTCGACCGCTTGCGGGATATAGCGATTGCCATCCGTTGTGCCGCCGCGAAAGGCGACAAAGAGCGAGCCTTCGACTACCCGGCGAGAGTCATATTCAACGCCCGTCACCGCGGGGCTGGGGCCCGCGCGTTTGAGCAGATCGACACCACGCAAGACCGCATCCAGCTCCAAGGTTGTTCCCTTCCTCGTGTCGGCAGTTGTGAAGGGGCGGGGCTTCAGCCCCGCCGTACGACATGTCCAATTTAAACGGCTTCAGCCGCTGAGGGCTTTCTCTGGGCGGCCGCATGCGTTCCCTCAGCGGCTAAAGCCGGATTCATTTCAAAAGTATTTACGTACGGCCTGAAGGCCGTACCCTTCGAAGGAACTGAGCCCGGAACTGCAACCCCATATGGCTTGGCCCCACTTACAGTGGCAGATGGCTTCACGTCCCATGCATCATACCTTTCACGAGGAGCGCCGCACTCGACACAGTGTATGGGAAATGGGCGGCGCGGCTCCCCCGGATTCTTGTAGAACTTGGTCGCGTTGTCGCAATGCAGGCTAGTCAGTGCAGCGTAAACAGGAAATCCGGGACTAGCGGGTAAAGCGAACGACAATCTCGGTGCCGGGGGGCACCATGCTTCCGGGCGCAGGAACCTGCTCGCGCGCGATTCCGCTGCCCACAATCTGCAATGCCAGACCAGCCGTACTGGCTGATTCAATAGCCACACGCAAAGGCTCACCCAGGAATGAGGGAACCCCGACCCGGTTGGCTGCGACGACGACACCATGGCCGGAAACATGCGGCTCGTGCGCGGCGACAGGGGGCTCAAGCGGAGGTGTCTCTTTCTTCGCCTCGGCGGCTTCGAGCGGTGCAGGAGGCGAAGCCATCGGGATGGTTTTCACCGGCGGTGTCTTTTCGACTGGCGGCACCGCTTGCGCCTGCTCTGCGCCCGGCGTCAGTTCACTGGCCGCGGAAGGCACTGGCTGCTGGCCATTTGCTTTCCCGCGAAGAGGATCATCCGCCGGTAGGTTGTTCACTTCGGCAAACAGCGCGTCGAGATCCCCGGTGTGGTCCGACGGTGCATCCTCATTTATCTCCTCGTCCGCATGTCGCTTGGCCAACTCCGGCTGCGCGACCAGAGGCGTATCGTGGGCCACTCCCAGGTATTCCAGCGCCTTCTGCGCCACCTCGGCAAACACCGGCGCGGAAACCGCTGTGCCGTAATACGACGGCCCCTTGGTTGGGTTGTCGATGATCACGGCAATGGAGAGGACCGGGTTGTTGACCGGCGCGATTCCCACAAACGACGCGATGTGCATGGTCTTGGAATAGAGATGCGTCGCCGGATCGATCTTTTGCGCGGTGCCCGTCTTGCCGCCCGAAGAGTAGCCGTTGAGCTGCGCCGGTTTGCCCGTGCCGACGAGCACCACCCCTTCCATCATTTTGCGCATCTGCGCGGCGGTCATGGTTGAGATAACGCGATGCGCACCATCGGGCAACGAATCGGGCAGCTCTCTCTGGGGATGAAACGCGGCCGGATGCAGCTTATCCACAGACTTACCCGTTTCCTCCATCAGAATGTGTGGAGGCAGGTAGACGCCGCCATTGGCGATGGTCGAAACCATGGACACCAGCTGCAGCGGCGTGACCGCGACCTCCTGACCAATGGCGATCGAACCGATCGACGAGGGTCCCCACTTGCGTACGGGGCGGAGTAGCCCGCGGGTTTCGCCGGGCAACTCCACCCCGGTACGCGCGCCGAAGCCGAAGTCGTGAAGGTATTGGATGAACTTGTCGGGGCCAACCCTCAATGCCAGTTTCACCGCAGCCACATCGCTTGATACCTCCAGGGCCTTGTGGACTGGAATCACCCCATAGTGTTCGCCTTGATTATCGTGAATGATTCTTCCCGCAAGCTCGATCTTGCCTCCCTGGCAATCGATCATCTGGTCGGGATTGGTAACTTTTTGCTCCAGGGCGGCCGAGTAAGTCACAAGCTTGAAGGTGGAACCCGGCTCATACACATCGCTTACTGCGTGGTTTTTAAGCAGGCTGGTGGTGGCGTGGCGAAAATCGTTGGGATTGAAAGTCGGACGAATCGCCAATGCGAGAATCTGGCCGGTATAAGGATCCTGAACAACGATGGTGCCATTCGAGGCATGGGTACGTTCGAGCGCAGAATCGAGCGCACGCTCCGCCATGAACTGAATGTTCTCGTCAATAGTGAGAACCAGGTTTTCTCCCGGGTCGGGCTCGCGCTCCTGGCTGTCCAGAACATGCCGGCGGGCATCGATCGCAGTGAGCATGCGTCCGGCCACCCCATGGAGGTCCTGGTTGTATTTGCGCTCTATGCCACCCAGGCCATTGTCATCAGTGCCCACGTAACCCAGCACCTGGGCAGCGAGCTGCGTGTTGGGATAGAAGCGCTTGAACTCCTGCTGAAAGTACACCCCTTTGAGATTGAGCGCTTTCACGCGCGCGATCTCCGCGGGCTCAAGCTTGCGTGCGATCCAGGCGAAGTTTCTCGAGGCGTTGAGGCGAGCCGCAATCTGATGCGCCGAAGTAAAGCGGTCGGTGGGGTCGGTGTGCACCACTTTGGCCAGGGCATTGGCAACCGCCTGACGCTTGGCGTCTCCAGCCGGGTCGGCTCGGTCGGCGATTTCCGAGGGCACAGCGTAGACCGAGTCTGCCAGCACGGTCATAGCCAGCTCGTGCAGATTACGGTCGTAGAGGACCCCGCGGCGCGGCGCGACCTCAAAGGTGCGCTGCTGCTGGCGGGCGGCGCGGTCCACGAAATCCTTGTGATGGATGACCTGCAGCCATACCAGGCGGCCACAGATCAAGCCGACCCAGCAGACAAAGAAGAGGGAAATATGCAACAGGCCGAGGCGGCGATGGACGGTACCCGCCTGGACAGGGCCGGTGGGCGAAGCACCCGCCCGCTGTACAGGTGGCTTAGTGCGGGTTGGTTGGCCGAAAGAAAAGAACTGCTTCACCCGGACCTGCCATTGCTCAAAAAGGGTTAGGTTTCGCGCCACGTCTCTCCGAAACTAGCGTAGATGAGGCAGCGGCGATGCTTCTGCAATCACAGGCGCATTGGCATCAAAGGTGTTGTCTCCGCGAACTACCTGGCCGGGCTTGGGCGCGTCCAGGCCCAATTGGCGGGCCATGCGATCGATGCGGTGCGGGTCGCAGAGTTGCGCTTCGGTAAGACGCAGCTCGCGGTTCTGTTCTTCAAGCAAGTTGCGCTGCTGCTTCTCAGCCTCCACCCGGTATCCATATTCAATGGCGCTGAAATGCTGCCAACCATAAAACATAATGCAGACGAACAGGACGGTCATGGCCGCGGTGAAGATACGCATCTCGCGCACACGCACCGGATCGGCAGCCTTCACCAAGCGAGAGTTGTCCAGCCGCTTACTGTAAAAGACCTCTGGGGTGGGCCCTCGCCGGGCACGTTGCTGGGCCGCGAAGAGATAAAGGTTCCGCTCCGCCACCTGCTGGCTGTTCCTTTTCGATCCGTACTTGAGGTCGTATGCTGCGATTGCCTGTGTCGCCATTTGTCCGTCCGCCTTGTGGCCGTTCTTGATAACCCTTTGTTGCTAAACCCTACGTACTCTCTTCCATTCGCTTTTCGGTTCTTTCCGCGGCCCGCAGCTTGGCGCTGCGTGCGCGGGGATTGCGATCCGTCTCCTCTTCGCTCGCCGTCACCGGCTTGCGCGTAAGCACCTCAAAAATCCCTTGCCGCGCACCCTCGCGCAGGGCATCTTTTGCCAGCCGGTCTTCGAGCGAGTGGAAGCTGATCACCACCAGCCTTCCCCCGGGCTTCAGCAGCCTGGGCGCCGCCTGCAACAGCGCCTGTATCTCGTCCAGCTCGGCATTAACGTAAATTCGGAGCGCCTGAAAGATTCTGGTCGCGGGATGGATTTGATGGCGGCCTCGCTCAGATTTCATCGCCGGGGCGACGGCCGATAAGACTTTGGCCAGTTGTGCCGTGGTCTTGATCGGCCGCGCCCTGACAATGGCTCTGGCAAATCTCCGCGATCTCCTTTCCTCTCCGAATTCGTAAATCAGGTCGGCGAGCACTTTTTCGTCGGCCTGGTTTACCACTTGTTCGGCAGTCGCGCCCCTCCGCGGATCCATCCGCATGTCGAGTGGCCCGTCCGCCTGAAAACTAAATCCTCTGTGCGCTGAGTCCAACTGCATTGAGCTGACCCCAAAGTCAGCCAGCAAGCCATCCAGGCTGCCTTCCGCGATGGAGCGGCTCATGGTGGAAAATGGTTCGCCGTGAAGCTCCCAGGGCGGCATCTGCTCGCCCAATTCTTCGCTCAGTGCCTGAATCCTTCCCCCCGCCAACTCCAGCGCATTGGGGTCGCGGTCAAAGCCGATGAACCGGCCGGTACCGCCTAATTCCCGGGCGATGGCTGTGGCGTGCCCTCCCAACCCCAGAGTGGCATCCACATAAGTTCCGCCCGCACGCACGTTCAGATATCGGATCGCATCTTGTAAAAGAACCGGCACATGCCGCTCGCTACTCGGTACCATGTGCTCCCCCTGGGGGGTTTAAAGTCCAAAACTCGCTAATGTCTGCTGGTCGTCCGCAGTCAACGGATCGGTTTCCATGGACTGCTTGAACTCGTCGTGGTTGGCCACTTCGAGATATGTCTGCTGCCCAAAAACCACTGCATCTCCGGCCAGCTTTGCCGTTTCCCGCAAGATCTGGGGAAGCAGGACCCGTCCTTGCGCGTCCATCTCCGCCATCTGCCCGTAATAATTGACCCGGTCCAGGAACTTCTTTCTGGCCGGATTCATGCTGGGTATCTGCGCCACCTTCTCCTCAATTTTTTGCCACTCTGACAAGGGGTAAATCTCGGCCCGCCGTCCATCCTTGCTGGTGATGTAAAACTGCGTCCCGTAGCGCTCGTCGACCAGGCGCTTGAACTCCGCCGGCAGCTTGAGCCGGCCTTTTTCGTCCACGCGCGTTGGGTGATTGCCACGAAACATCCAATTGCCTTCTCTTCCCTACTGCTCACTAGCACTTGCTCCCGGGGCTCGGGTTTGACACTTCCCTGGAGGCCGAATTCCCTGTTCTCATCGCTTTTTGCTTCAAGCACATGACGGAATCAGTATTCTTCGTTGAGAATCGTTTCTTTGGTTCCACTTTGGACCACTTTTGTCCACATCTTAGATCAGCTGCGGGGAGTGTCAAAGAGGAAATTCCGGCAAATCCTTCAGGAACAGAGGGTTTCCCGGTCTAATGGCAAAAAATACAATCGGTGCCAGGGAAACTGGATTTAACTACAACAGGTTGTGTTGTCTTAGTTGATTCAGGTTGCACGGGATGTACTTGCCAAGATGGGAGAACTCAGGCAGACCTTACGGTACTAAAGTGCTAGACCTTCCTGATAACGCCGGTCTCTGGGGCCTGTTGACGGGCGCGCACCTTGTCGTTGAGCACGATGGCGAGATAGACAAAGACGAGCAGATTGAGGATGGTCAGCACTACCTTCAGCACCGTGACGTGGCGGATGATTTCATAAAATTCCCAGGGCAGGAATGATCCGGTCAAGATGAGAGTGAAGTACTCCGCCCACCCCTTCTCCAGCACCAATCCAGTGCCTTCGATGATGTCCAGAGCCGCGTAGAGAAAAATGGCGAAGCTGATCTCTTTGAGCCGGTGAGGGCTGAGCAAGGCAGATTTTTCCAGCAGCACATTGACGAAGCGATTCTCGGGGTCGAAGCGGAGAGCGGTCACGGCCCGCAAGAGGACGTCGGCCACATCTTTGTGCAATAAGTTGATGACGCCGAAACCCATGGAGACGAAGAGCACCGCCTTCAGAAGCTTCAAGACGCCAATTGCGATGAGCCAGCGATTGCGGTTTGGATGGGAATGCGTTGTCAAAGCGCCGTATTAATCAACCCTGCATTCAAGGCGATGATACACCCTGGGATCAGGCGGGGCCTGATTGGCCCTTTGTTTGCCCCGTTCCCGCAGCAGGCCGCGCCTGGCTTGCATCCATCAGGAAATCCGTTGGCCACTCCGGCCCGTACTACCAGTGAAGCAAACGCCATATCAAGTGAAAGGAATACCAATGAACAAGAAAAGTGTGCTTGCAGTTGCAGTAGCGCTGATGTGTGGATTTTCCGCTCTTCAGGCGCCGGCAGCGACGGATCCTATGGTCGGTGGCGCAGCGATGTATCCCACCAAGAATATTGTGGAGAACGCCGTCAACTCAAAAGATCACACCACACTGGTCGCCGCAGTGAAGGCGGCCGGCCTGGTTGATACTCTGGAGGGCCCCGGACCATTCACGGTGTTCGCACCCACTAACGAAGCCTTTGACAAGCTTCCCGCAGGAACGGTGGATACGCTGTTAAAGCCGGAAAATCTGGCTCAACTGAAGAAGATCCTTACCTTCCACGTAGTGGCCGGCAAGCTGACCGAGAAAGACATCGCCAGGCAGATCAAGGCGGGCGGCGGCAAGGCGACGTTGACTACGGTGGAGGGCGGTACCTTGACCGCGATGATGCAGGACGGCAAGCTCGTTCTCACCGACGAGAAGGGCGGAACAGCGACAGTTACGATCGCGAATGTATTTCAATCGAATGGCGTAATCGACGTAGTTGATACCGTGTTGATGCCCAATTAATTTTGTTCCCTTGGTTCTCGAAAGCAGGCGCTTAACCGGCGCCTGCTTTTTTTCTAGGCGTAGTCTTCAACTCATGCGGCACAACTTCCAAACCGAACAGTGGCTTCCCTATCCCAGGGAGAGGGTGTTCGCCTTCTTTGCCGACCCGGCAAATCTCCCGCCGCTGATGCCCCATTGGCAAAACGCCAGGGTGGAAAAGGCGGAGTATGTTTACACCACAACCAGCTTTGCGGCCGGCGAGGGTTCCTTGATCACCATCAGTTTTCGGCCGGTTCCCTTTTTCCCCTTACGACTAAAGTGGGAGGCATATGTCGCGGAATTCCGCTGGAATGATTTCTTTTGCGACGAGCAGCGGCGAGGTCCTTTTCAATACTTCCGCCACTGCCACCGCACCCGGGAAGAGAATCGCGAAGGAATTGCAGGCACCGTGGTTACCGATGCGGTGGAGTATGAACTGCCCTTCGGTCTGCTCGGCGACGTGGTGAATGCGGTGGTGATGAAAAGGCAGATACGGGCGTTGTTTGCTCATCGGCAGAAAATGCTGCCGGGGCTTTTGTCGCGAGGATAAAAACTGCTGATCCCTGGAAGAGTGCGGAAAACTCGCCGATCGTGGTATCCGGAATGGATTGTCCACATGAGAATCGCCGCGTCAGCAATCAGTCCCGCAGGAGTCTGTGTCGTAGCTAAGAAATCGACGAAAAGCTATACGAATTAACCAGCAGAATTCATCGTCATTGATACGGAAATGGTCAACTCTAGCTCAGCTCCGATGTGCTACGACACAGACTCCTTCGGGACTGAGCTTGTGGGGAGTTCTCACGCGGCCACCCAAGCCTGCTGAAGCGTCTTAGCGGGCGACGAGCCGCTTGCGGGTCCGGTGTTGCAGGTAAGGGGCCAGCTTTTCCATTGCGGCTTCCACACTGATGCCGTATTTAGCGCGCAGTTGGTCGACTTTGCCGTGCTCGATAAAACGGTCGGGCCAGCCGATGCGGACCACGGGCACTTCCAACTGCATATCGCTCAATGCTTCCAGGACCGCGCTGCCAAATCCACCCATCAACACATGATCTTCCAGGGTCACGATCACACCCACGCGGCGAGCGTACTCAGCGATCAGGTCGCGGTCCAGCGGCTTGACGAAGCGGGGATTGATCACGGCGGCGGAAACGCCCTGCTGCCTGAGCTCGCCGGCCAGTTGCTGCGCCAACGGCAACAGTGCTCCCAGGCCAAAAATCGCTACATCATCGCCGTCGCTGACAATTTCCGCCTTGCCAATCGGCAGGGCCACCGGATGCGCCTTGACCGCGGCGCCCGGTCCCGTCCCGCGCGGATAGCGCACCGCGGTCGGTCCGGGCTGTAATAACGCCGTGTACATCATGTCCGCCAGCTCATCCTCGTCTTTGGGAACCATGTGAATGATGTTGGGAACACCGCGCAGATAGCTGATGTCAAAAAGACCGTGATGCGTGGGACCATCATCGCCGGAAAGCCCACCGCGATCCATACAGAAGACGACCGGCAGGTTCTGCAGGCAAACGTCGTGCACGATGGGATCAAAGGCGCGCTGCAGGAAGGTGGAGTAGATGGCACAGAACGGACGGAAGCCCATGGTGGCCAGGCCGGCGGCGAAGATGACCCCGTGCTCCTCGGCAATGCCCACATCGAAATAGCGGCGAGGGTGATGGGGGCGGAATAGGTCGAGCGCCGTTCCGTTGGGCATGGCCGCGGTGATGGCCACCACTTTGGGGTCTTTGTCGGCCAGCTTGACCAGGGTATCGGCAAAAACCTCGGAATAGGTGCGTTGGCCGGCAGGCGTCGTTTCGCCAGTGTCCGGGTCGTAGGGGCCAAGGCCGTGAAATTTTTTCTGCTTATCGAGCGCCGGCTGAAAGCCCCGGCCCTTTTGCGTAATGGCGTGCAGCAGGACAGGACGCTCCTGCGTCTTGAGGAACTGAAATGTCTCAATCAGCAGACCGATGTTATGGCCGTCGAGCGGGCCGTAATAGGTGAGCCCAAACTCCTCAAAGAGCAAAGAGGGCCACAACATGCCCTTGGCTGCTTCCTCCGCCTTGCGCACCATGTGCCGCGCTGTCCTGCCGCCCAATTTTTCCAGCAGACGGGCTGCGGAGTCGTGCAGATTGGTGTAGCGCTCGTTGGTGACAATCTTGTGCAGGTAGTTGGCGATGGCGCCTACATTGCGGTCGATCGACCATTCGTTGTCGTTCAACACCACGATCAGGCGTTTGGTTTGTTCCGCTATGTTGTTGAGCGCCTCAAAGCTTATGCCGTTGGTGAAGGCCGCATCCCCGGCGAAGGCAATCACATTCTCTTTGGTACCGGCCAGATCGCGGGCCACCGCCATGCCCAGGGCAGCCGAGAGCGCAGTACCGGCGTGGCCCGCGCCGTAGCAATCATGATCGCTTTCCGTGCGCAGCGCGAAGCCGTTCAGCCCGCCCGGCTGGCGCATAGTGCGGAAACGGTCGCGGCGGCCGGTGAGCAGTTTGTGAATGTAGGCCTGATGGCTAACGTCAAAGACGAACTTGTCCGTAGGAGTGTTGAAGACGTAATGCATAGCCAGCGTCAGTTCTACGACGCCGAGGTTCGGCCCTAGATGGCCGCCCGTCTTCGATAGTACGAGAATCAGCTGCTCGCGTATCTCCTGAGCCAGTGCCTCCAGTTCCGGCACGGTAAAGCTCTTGATATCCGCGGGCGAGTGAATCGTATCGAGTAATTTCCCCATGGTGTCTCGTGTGCCCTGACCGCTCGCGCAGCTTCGTCGCCCCATCAAAAAAGACCCCGGGTGGGGCCTGCTGGTGCGCCTAGCTGCTCTCTGATCTCCTAGTATAACAAGCTTGCCCGGGGCACCCACATTATCTTTGCGCCAGGTGTTTTGTTCCTATGCACTTCCCGGTCTCAGATATCTGCCGCGGGCAGGGCGTCCACGGTTTCGATGGCCGGCGCCTGAGAGCCAAATTCGCCTTCCCAGCGCGCGACCACCGCCGAGGCCAGGCAATTCCCCACCACGTTTACGCTGGTTCGCCCCATATCCATCAGGGCGTCGATACCCAGAATGACGAAGATCGGCTCCTCAGGCAGGCGGAACATGGCTACGGTCGCCAGCAGCACGATCAGCGTAGCGCGGGGTACGCCGGCCACGCCTTTGCTGGTAAGCATGAGTGTGCCCACCATGAACATCTGCTGCTTCCAACCCATATGCACCCCGGCGGCCTGGGCAACAAACACCGACGCCAGCGACAGGTAGAGCGTGGAACCATCCAGATTGAAGCTATAGCCGGCGGGGATAACAAAAGCGACAATGCGGCGGGGAACGCCCAGCGCTTCCATCGCTTCCATAGCCCGGGGCAGCGCCGCCTCAGATGTACTGGTGGCGAAGGCAATGGTCGCCGGTTCAGCCACCGCGCGCAAGAATCTGCGCACGGGCACGCCCGCAATCAGCGCGGCGGGCAGCAAGCCGAGCAGAGCAAAGGCGAGCAGTGCGGCATACAACGTAAGTAATAAGCGGCCGAGATGAAGCAGCACTCCGGGGCCCATCTGCCCCACGGTGTAAGCCATCGCGGCCCCCACGCCAATGGGGGCGTAATACATCACCACGTTGGTGAAAGCAAACATGGTTTCGGTGAATGATTCGATCACCCGCAGCAAGGGCGCTTGATGCTCCGCGCTCAACCGGCCCAGGGCCACGCCAAACAGGACGGCGAAAACCGCTACCTGGAGAATCTGGTTGTCGGCCACGGACTTGGCGATGTTCTCGGGAAAACTGTGCAGCAGGACGTCATCCCACTGCATGGGAGCCGCCGGGACAGGCCGCGTGACATTCGCCGGCGCATGCTGCTGCACGTCTAACCCCACCCCCGCATGAGTGATGTTGATCGCTGCCAGCCCAATCAGCATGGCTATGGTGGTAAGCACCTCGAAATAGACCAGGGCCTTCAACCCCATCCTTCCCAGGCTGCGCAGTTGTCCATGAGCGGCGATGCCGGTGATCAAGGTGCCCAAGATCAAGGGGGCAACGATGGTCTTGATGAGCCGCAGGAAGATGTCGCTGAATACACGCAGGCCGACGGCGAAGGCCGGAGCGTCGGCTCCCAGCTCTCCGCCGGCGAGCATGGCCCAGAAAATCCAGACCGTCAACGAACGCTGCCGCCAGGCGCCCCACCCCAGCAGGATCAGCCCGGCCATCCGCAGAGGAACGGAGACGTGTCCTATGGTCTGGCTGAGAGTGGCCAGTAAGCCGACGCAGTAGAGAACCGCTCCCGCGGTTGCGACTATATGTCTGCGCGTCAACGCCACCATGCTTTCTTTGCTCCCGGTTGAAAGTGTGTGCGCCTTTCATTGAGGAAAGGCGCATGCAGTGTATCAACGCCACAAGCCTCCACAGGAGATCGGGGCAATGGGGCACCCAACATTTTTTTCGTACCGCGGCACTTGACTTGGGGCTGGTCCGCGGCTGGTCTGGGGCTGGTCTGGTGACGGGCTGTTACCGGCGATCGTTACCTTCTTGTTAGTGAGAACCGGGTCGGGGGACAGAAGCGAACGTAGGTAACCTGATGCCTGCAACTTGGACATATTGTTGCCGCAATGTCGCATACAGGAAGACCAATCTCAGGTTAGGATGTACCCAGTTCAAATCTTATCGCTCACCCCCCACAGGCGATTGCAGTGCCCCGTTAGATGCCACGAACGTTGTCCGTTTCGCATTACATCTGCCCCCGGTAATTAAATGATTTGGATCGTTGCGCGGCGATCATCGAAGGGTGAACGGTGATCAGAGGATGCAGATAACTCCGATGCTTTCAAGTTCAACGCCGTTGCAGCATGACGAGACGGAACGGCTCCGGTCTCTGCTGCAGTACGACATTCTCGATACCCTTCCCGACCCCGCCTTCGATGAGATCGCGCGCATGGCGGCTGCGATCTGCAATGCACCGTATGCGTTCATCGGCTTTCTCGATTGGTCCCGGGTTTGGTTTAAATCAAGTATCGGCTTCACCGGCCGCCAGATTCGCCGCAACGGATCGCCCTGCCAGTTTCTGTTGCTCGAGGCCAAGCCGCTGCTGATCAGCGATGCGGCATCGGATCACCGCTTTGGGGCCTCGGGTATCGTGCTCGACAATGGCATCCAATGCCGTTCCTACGCGGGTGCTCCTCTGATCTCTGCCTCGGGAACGATTCTGGGCACGCTCGCCGTTTGCTCCAACGAGCCCGACGCATTCGGCCGCAGCCATCTGGAGAGCCTGCAGGTTCTCGCTCGCCAGGTGGTCACGCGCCTGGAGCTCTACGCCACCGGTCATACGCAGGAGAATGTTCTTCGCTCGCGCCAGCGTTCCGAACAGGCGCTCACAGTAGAACGAAATTTTGTCGCCGCGGTACTCAATACCATCAGCGCACTGGTGCTGGTATTCGATACAGCGGGCCGTATCGTGCGCTTCAATCGAGCCTGCGAGACCATCTCCGGCTACAGCTTTGCCGACCTGGCCGGCCGCTCGTTTCCTGAAGAGCTCTTCGCGCCAGGAGAACGCGAGACCGCTATCCGTATCTTCGAAGAAGTGCGCGCCGGCAACGCGAACCAATCCTATGAGCTGGACTGGCGCACCAAGTCAGGACGGAGGCGGAGAATCGCCTGGACCGCGACATCGCTGACCAACGCCCTGGAAGAAGTGAGCTTCGTGATCATGACCGGCGTGGACGTGACCGAACAACGGGAAGCGGAAACTGCTCTGCGCACCAGTGAATTGCGCTACCGGCAGTTGGTGGAAAGCAGCCTGGGCTTTGTTTGCACCCACGATCTGGAAGGGGTTCTGCTGTCCATCAATTCCCATGCCGCCGCGACCCTGGGCTATGAGCAGGAGGAGCTGATCGGCACCCCGCTGCGCGGCTACATCGATCCCGATCATTTGGCCGACTACGACGCGTACTTTGCGGCACTGAAGCAAGACCCGGATCAGGATCACCAGGGGCGCTTTTATCTGCGTGGAAAAGCCGGGCAGCGGTGCATTGTCGCCTATCGCAACAAGCTGTTGCAGTTGCCGGGCGTGGATCCGTTCGTGCTCAGCCACGGCATTGATATTACCGAGCAGACGCACGCCGAAGAGGAACTCCATGCACTCACGCGCCAGCGTCAATCGATACTGGACTCAGTCGGTGACGGCATCTTTGGCATGGACATGGAGGGCCGCCTCACTTTTGTCAATCGCAGTGGAGCCGAGATGCTGGGCTACTCTCCGCAAGAGCTGCTGGGACAAAATATGCAGTCCCTGATTCATCATTCCCATGCGGACGGCACGCCGTACCAGGCGGAGGAGTCCCTCATCTCCGGGAGTGTTGAGCGGGAGACGCCGTTGCATGTCGATGACGATGTCTTTTGGCGCAAAGATGGAAAACCGTTGCCGGTTGAATATGTCGCTTGCCCATTGCTCGAAAGCGACCACGTGGACGGCATTGTGGTTGCCTTCACGGATGTTACGGAACGGCGGCGGCTGGACCGGATGAAGGACGAATTCATCGCCACTGTCAGCCACGAGCTACGCACGCCGCTCACTTCGCTGCGGGCTGCGCTGGGCCTGGTGGCCAGTGGGGCACTGGAGAAGCGTCCGGAGAAGATTCCGCAAATGCTCGATATCGCCCTGGCCAACTGCGACCGCCTGGTTCGCCTGGTCAATGACATTGTCGACTTCGAGCGCATCGGTAGCGGCACGCTTCCTCTGCACAAGAGCGAATGGAACGCCATTGATCTGTTGCGGCGGGCCATGGACCCGGAGCGATCCTCTGCCTCGCGCGCGGGTCTTACCTTCCGTATCGATGCCCAGCCGGTCGATGTATGGGTGGACGGCGATCGCATTCTGCAGGTAATGGGTAATTTGATCCGCAATGCGATCAAGTTTTCCGAGAGGGGCGGGGAGATCCGTCTAGCCGCGCGAGCGAGCAGCGAGACGGAAGTCACCTTCGAGGTCCAGGATCAGGGTCCTGGTATTCCAGAGGATAAGCTGGATTTGATTTTCGAACGCTTTCAGCAGGCAGATGCTTCGGATTCGCGCGTTCAAGGCGGGACCGGCCTGGGGTTGGCGCTATGCCGCGGCATCATCAATCAGCATGGAGGCCGTATCTGGGCGAAGAACAATCCGGGACGCGGCAGCATCTTCTCTTTCACAGTGGATCAATACGTTCCCCAGCCCGAAGCTGAGACGGAAGAAGAGACAGAGGCAAAGGCCGAAGCAGGCCAGGACGAGACGCTCTCCTAACCGCAAAGTGACGGGTGCCCGGTCATCATCCGTGTGTACGAAGGAGAAATCGCAGATCCCTCCACTCCGCTGCGCTCCGGTCGGGATGACAAGTTCGTTTGGGTACCAGACCCCACCACCCAAACAAATTTGTCATCCCGACCGGAGCGCAGCGGAGTGGAGGGATCTGCGGTTTCTCTTACTCTTCCGTTCCGCGCAGTTGTGCGATCACGGTGAAGTCTTCCAGGGTGGTGGTGTCGCCCTTGATTTCGCCGCTGGTGGCCAGCTCGCGCAGCAGGCGGCGCATGATTTTGCCGCTCCGGGTCTTGGGCAAAGCCTGGGTAAAGCGGATGTCGTCCGGACGAGCCAGCGAGCCTATTTCTTTGGCTACCCATGCGCGCAACTCTTCTTTGAGCTCCGGCGAAGGATGGTGGCTGTGTTCGAGCGAAACGAAGGCCGCAATGGCCTGCCCCTTCAGGTCATGGGGACGCCCAACCACGGCGGCCTCAGCCACCTTGGGATGAGCCACCAACGCAGATTCCACTTCCATCGTTCCCAGCCGGTGACCACTCACATTGATCACGTCGTCCACCCGCCCCATTAACCAGTAGTCGCCATCTGGGTCCATACGCGCGCCGTCGCCGGTAAAGTAGCAGCCAGGAATCTCCGACCAGTAGGTCTTGGTATAACGATCGGGATCGTTGAAGATGGTGCGCGCCATGGATGGCCACGGCTTGCGGATCACCAGCAACCCGCCACTGCCAGGAGGCACAGTTTCGCCTTCACGGTCGACGACGGCCGGCTCGATGCCGGGAAACGGCCGCGTGGCCGAACCGGGCTTGGTGGGAACCGCTCCGGGAAGCGGCGCCAGCATGATGGCCCCGGTTTCCGTCTGCCACCAGGTGTCGACAATAGGACACCGTCCCTTACCGATCATCTCGCGGTACCAGATCCAGGCCTCCGGGTTGATCGGCTCCCCCACCGTGCCCAGCAGGCGAAGGCTGGCCAACGAGTGGCGCAGCGGATACTCGTCGCCCCACTTGATGCAGGCCCGAATCGCCGTCGGAGCGGTGTAGAAGACGGTTACTTTATGGTCATCGACGATCTTCCATAAACGATCCGGCTGGGGATAATTCGGAGCGCCTTCATACATGACCGTGGTCACACCGTTCTGCAAAATGCCATACACCACGTAGGAGTGCCCCGTGACCCAGCCCACATCGGCCGTGCACCAGTAGACATCGTCGGGCTTGAGATCGAAGATCAGTTTGCTGGTGAGGTAGGTCTGCACCGAATAACCACCGGTGGTGTGCACCAGGCCCTTTGGCTTGCCGGTCGTACCTGACGTATAGAGGATATAAAGCGGGTCTTCCGAGTCGAGCGGCTCGGCCGGGCACTCAGCGGGCGCTTGGTCCAGCAGATCCTGCCACCACTGATCACGGCCATCCTTCATGGTCACCGGCGAGCCGGTGCGGCGATAGACCACCACTTGCTTTACTGTCGGGCAGTTGACCAGGGCCTCGTCGACGATAGCCTTCAGCCGCACCTCCTGGCCGCGCCGGTACGATCCATCCTGAGTAATCACGGCGACACATGAGGCATCGTTGATGCGATCCACCAGGGCGTTGGCCGCGAATCCGCCAAAGATGACCGAGTGCACGGCGCCAATGCGCGCGCAGGACAGCAGCGCAATGGCCAGCTCCGGCGTCATCCCCATATATATGGCGACCCGGTCGCCCTTGCGGACCCCCAGGCCTTTGAGTACGTTGGCGAATTTCTGTACCTCCAGATAGAGGTCGCCGTAGGTGAGCTTGCGGACCTCGCCCGGCTCCCCTTCCCACAAGATGGCGATTTTTTCCTTGTTGTGACCTAAGGCGTGACGATCGACGCAGTTGTAGCAAAGGTTGATTTTGCCGCCCACAAACCACTTGGCCCAGGGAAGGCTCCATTCCAGAACGCTGGTCCACGGAGCAAACCAATGCAGTTCCGCGGCAATTTCTGCCCAGAACTTTTCCGGATCCTGAATGGAGCGGCGATAAAGCGCCTCGTATTCCTCAAGACTCTTCACATGCGCTTGCGCGGCAAACCCAGCGGGAGGGGGAAAGACCCTCTTCTCGCGCAGGATCGAATCCAAATTGGGTTGCTGCGAAGTGGTACCGGATTCCATTGCTTCTTTTCCTCTCACCGCTGTTCTGCTCTATGGCGGTTACGAAATGGGGATGTTTCAGGCTGGTTCGCTTTGATAGCGCTGCTGGTGCCACTCCCAGGCGCTGCGCACAATATCGTCCAGCTGAACGTACTTCGGCCTCCAGGCAAGGTCGGCCTCGATTTTACCCGAGCCGGCGATCAATACCGCAGGATCTCCCGGCCGGCGCGGCAACTCCTCCACGGGGATTGGATGCCCGGTCACCCGGCGAGCGGACTCCACCACTTGACGCACCGAGAAGCCTACTCCGTTACCCAGGTTGTAGATCATGCGCTCCCGCACATCGAGGCCCTCAAACGCCAACAGATGCGCCTCCGCCAGGTCCTGTACATGAATGTAGTCGCGGATGCAAGTCCCGTCAGGGGTGGGATAGTCCTGCCCGAAAATCTTGATACTGGCGCGCCGGCCCAGGGCTACGTCAAGGATGAGCGGAATGAGGTGGGATTCCGGCTCATGGGCTTCGCCGCGGCCTGGAACCGCACCCGCAACATTGAAGTAGCGAAGGCTGGCGTAGCGTAGCCCATGTATGCGGTGGATCCAGGGGAGCATCTGCTCCACCAGCAGTTTCGATTCCCCATACGGATTTGTTGGCGCGAGAGCAGCATCTTCCAAAATGGGCGTGCTGACGGGTTCTCCATAGACCGCCGCCGTCGATGAAAAAACCAATTTTTTTAAGTTTTTGTTTACCATAGCCTGCAATAAACCGAGAGTCGCCGCCGTGTTATTACGGAAGTAAGTCTCTGGTTTTCGCATGCTGTCACCGGCTTCGATGAGCGCGGCAAAGTGCATGACGCCGGCGAAGGTATCGCTCGCGAAGATCTCTTCAAGCCGTTTAGTGTCAGCTACATCGCCCTCAACAAAGGTGGCCCCGGCGGGCACCATGGAAGACCGCGCATGGCACAAGTTGTCATACACCACGACCGCGTGGCCGCGCTGCAACAACAGTTTCGTAACGGTTCCGCCAATATAGCCTGCCCCGCCAGTCACTAGAATCTTCACGAGTTCACATGCCCTTCTTGTACTCTTAGTGCTGAGCCTACATGGCCGTAACGCACGGGCAACAAAAAGTTGGCAGTGCGAATCAAATGGTGGTGGTTGATGGGCGACGCTGATTCAGTTGCGTCATGGCGCTCCCAAGTGGGGTTCTGGCGAGCTTTGGGTTTCGATCGAGGCTGGCTGCATGCTATGGCCCTCTTCATCCGTTATCCATACACTTCTGTTTCCAACGGCTCCACCTTTGGGTTACTGCATACGCGTGGAAACTCGTCTATCGTGAGCATATCCGCAAGTACTTTGGTACTGAGATTTGGCACGGGGCGGAAGTCGATACAACCTGCAGGATCCTCGGCAGGAACTCGGGAATGTTCAAGCGTCCGTCTCGAGTATGCGTCTGTTTGAATGTTCGAGTTTTTTCGCTGCTCATCAATACCCTGGTGGCTCGCACATTACCTTAGGACTAGAGAGAATTAGGGAACTTTAATTATGCCGAAAGATTTTCCGATCCGCGATAGCTTCGGACTCCTACCCGAACCGGAGGGCCGTTGGGGCTCCTTTGGGGTCAGTATGGTCACCAACCTCACCATTATGGCGCTGGTGGTCCTGCTAACGGCGGCAGTCCATAAAGTGGAGAAGCAAAAGTATATCGAGCACATGGTTTTCGTGGAGAAGAACCCACCGCCTCCGCCGCCGAAGGTCATCATCCCCAAGGTGAAGGTAATCGCCCCTCCACAGCCGCAAGTGGTCAAGCTGGAACCGCCCAAGATTGTGATGCCGAAGATCCAGCCGCCGCCGGAGCTTCCCAAACCGGTGAAGCTCGATACGCCGGATCAACCCAAGCTGCCGCCCGCGCCGCCGAAGGCAGTTGCGCCTCCGCCGCAGCCCAAGGTCGGACTCTTTGCCAGCGCGAAACCGACCGAAGTCGCGAACAACCAGGTGAAGCCGGACGTGAAAGCGGGTGGTTTCGGTGATCCGGTGGGCGCCAAGCCCAATCCGAATTCGACCCAATCGCAACTGGTTGCGACGGGATCATTCAATGCTGCCCCCGGACCGAATACCGGCGCCGGCGCGGCGCGCAAGGGTGCAGTTTCCGGCACTTCCTTTGGCGCGGGTGTTGCCAATGGCGTTCCCGGCGGTCATGACATGGGCAAGGTGGCTTCGGCCGGCTTCGCCAATGGCGTCGTCGGCGGCACGGGCAAACCCGGTGGCACCGGTACGGTGGCTTCGGCAGGCTTTTCTACCAATATGGGCCCTTCACCGAACCAGGTGGCCATCAAGACGACGGAACCGGCATTCGTTCCGCCGGTCGTCATATCCGAGCCGCATCCGCAATACACCCCGGAAGCTGCTCAATTGAGGATCCAGGGTGAGGTAACTTTGCAGGTGCGCTTCCTGGCAACTGGCCAGGTCGAGGTATTGCGTGTAGTGAACGGGCTGGGGCATGGTCTGGATGAGCAGGCAAAGCGCGTTGCCGAGCAAATCCGGTTCAAGCCCGCAGAAAAAGATGGGCATCCGGTAGATCACACAACATTGATCCACGTGACCTTCCAGCTGGCATAGCCAGTGGCTGCCCCCCGGTTCTAGAGCAGTTTCAAAGTTCAGCAGATTTCAGTTCTATGCATTCAGCAACAGTTACCAATCGTTGGAAAGGTTACAGGAGCCAGGAAATGACCCTGCGTCGAGTTTGGATCACCAGTCTGCTGCTGACGCTGACCGCGTCTGTGGCACAGGCCAAAACCAAGTATCAGCCCCCCCAGCCTCTATCCCCGGAACAGAGCGCGCTGGTGCAGAAAGCGATTGCGGCCGAAAAGGTCACCATCAAGCAAATCCAGAAGCACTCGCCGCTGGTACAGACCTACATCCAAAACATGAGGCCCGACCAGGTTCTGTATGCGGTGCCGGAATCGGATCAGTACCTTCTGGGCCGGGTGGACTTCGGCAAGTCGATTACCGACACTTCCTATTCCAGCGAAGGCAACAGCCACGGTCTGTTCAAGGGCTCGATGAAGTATGTCTCCGGGCTGACCAAGGCGTTCAAGATGCAGTACATCTCCGCCGGCTTTATGGAGATGATGTTCCTGGATCCGATCTCGTTCGACCAGCAGCACTATGACTTCAGCTATGTTCGCCGCGACTTCCTGGGCGCGGTGCGCACGCTGGTGTTTGACGTGCACCCCAAGCCGGGAACCGGCAGCGGCCGCTTTACCGGCCGTATCTGGGTGGAAGACCAGGGCGGCAACATCGTCCGCTTCAACGGCACCTATACCGGTGGCAACCAGGATGACGACAGCTCCAGCTACTTCCACTTCGACAGCTGGCGCGAGAATCTGCAACCCGGTCTGTGGCTTCCTGTCGGCGTCTACGTAGAAGAGACGCAGAAGAGCTCGGAGCACCCGGTCTCGTTCAAGGCCCAGACCTACATCTGGGGATACGCCCTGAAGCTGCCCACCCACGAGTCTGACAACGAGTCGATCAAGATCGACGACGTGCAGGATCAGAGTGAGCAGAGCCAGGACCTGAGCCCGTTGGCTGCCCAGCGGGAATGGATCTCCCAGGCCGAGGAGAACGTTCTCGATCGCCTGGTGCAGGCTGGCTTGCTGGCGCCGCCCAGCGACTTTGACAAAATCCTGGAGCAGGTGGCCAACAACATCGTAATCGGCAACAACATCCAGATCACGGATGCGATTCGCTGCCGCGTCCTGCTTACCGCCCCGCTGGAATCGCTGGCGGTGGGCAACACCATCATCCTCAGCAAGGGCCTGATCGACGTTCTGCCTACCGAGGCCGACCTGGCTGCAGTGCTTTCCTTCCAGCTGGCGCACATTGTGCTGGGCCACCACATCGACACTCGCTACGCCTTCAATGATCGCCTTCTGTTCCCTGATGAAGCGACCTTTGAGCGCATTCACATGTCGCACTCGGATCCTGACAACGAATTGGCTGCCAAAAAGGCCATCGACCTGTTAAACCACTCCGTCTACGCCAGCAATCTGGCCCAGCCTGGCCTCTTCTTCAACCAGCTGGATGCGCGCTCCAAACAGCTCACGGCTCTCAACACGCCGAGGATCGGAGATTCGCTGCTGCGCCCCACCGGGGAGCCGTGGTTGAATGGCCTGATGTCCAAAGCGCCGAAGCTGGATATGAACAAGCTGGATCAAGTCGCGGCCCTCCCCTTGGGCAGCAACTTGAAGATTGATGCCTGGGACGACAAGGTCATTCGCTTGAATGCCAGAATGCCTCCCATCATGAACGCGCGGGATAAGATGCCCTTCGAGGTGACTCCGGTCTTCTTCCGCCTGACCCGTTACACGCCTCCCGTCACCGCGGCTCCGACCCCGGCAGCAGGATCAGCCGAGACGGCGCCTCCTCCTCCACCGGCAGTCGACACCCAGCAGAGTGCGGCTCCAGCAACGGCTTCGGCCACTCAACCAAGCCCCCAGTGAGTCCCTTGTGTAAGTAGTTACCAGGGGGGTTTCACCGGCGTGTCGTACAGCAGAGGCGGGGTAGACTAAAACCTACCCCGCCTTTTGCATGTGTATCAGGGGGAATCATCTGAGTGGTGCGCATGATCAAAAGGTATCTGCTGGCCAGCCTGCTCTCTCTTTCCATGAGTGCAGTTCTCCATGCGCAGGTCGTCGCTGCCGGCCGAGGGGGCGCCCACGTGGTGGCCGGAGGCTTCTTCTCCGCCTACAGCCCCGACTACGGCCCCAACGAGCTATTTGGCCTCGGCGGCTACGTGGATTTGAATTTGCGCGGACATCTGGGCGTGGAAGGGGAGATGCGTTTTCTTCGCTTCAACCAGGTCTACGATGTGCACGAAGACAACTACGAGCTCGGTCCCAGGTACCGCTGGCGTTTCGGCCGTTGGGAACCCTATGGGAAATTCATGATCGGCAACGGCCAGTTCAACTTTCCCTTCAGTTACGGCCACGGCGGCTACCTTATGCTGGTGCCGGGAGGAGGGCTGGACATTCACTACCATCGCTTCACGATCCGCGCGGTCGACTACGAATACCAGCACTGGACCAACTTCCAGAACAGTTCCTTGAGCCCGGATGGCTTCAGCTCCGGGATCGCCTACCGAATTTTCTAGGGGGCTGAGGGATTGAGTGCCGCGCCTACGGCGCTCAGATCATCTTCGGAAATTGAGTCCCAGCCCTGCCGGGCTGGGCTGACGTTTGGCGGCCGGCCCTCTGGGCCTCGCATCCATTGCCTTGCGCAAGTTGGCTGCTCCTAATGACAAGAAGGCGCAACGAGTGCTGTGGTATCCCACTCAAGCCAAAACCGGGCTTGACCCCGATTTCCTGCCACTCTGTGCTAGAGAGGTCCGCGTGTGCGCCTTTCATCAAGGAAAGGCGCATGGAGTCTATCAACGCCACAAGCCTCCGCAGGAAGTCGGGGCAATGGGGCACCCAGCCTTTGTTGCCGGCGAAGGAAGCTTGCCATCCGTCCCGTTCTCTCACGGCACGCCGGGGCAGGCGGGATAACAAAGGGTAGGACTGCCTGCCGACAGAACCGCAGATCCCAGCTTCGCCGCAAGTTGGGAAAGAAAGGACACTGCAAAAATTGCCATGGATGCGAGGCCCGGAGGGCTGGCCCGCCAAACGTGAGCCCAGCCCGGGAGGGCTGGGACTCAATTCCGAATAGGATCGGAGCGCCGTAGGCGCGGCACTCAACCTCCGGTTTTCCGGCGGTAGCTAGAAGTGGTACGCGACACCGATCGTTGGGTTGTAGACGTTGTAGAAGCGGCCGGTCTTCTGCGGTTCCAGGCCGAAATTTGGCGTCTTCATCAACAGCCCGCGGTACTCCCCGCGGATGTCCCAGCTGGGGCTGAGCTCATAGGCCACACCGACACCGTACATCGCTCCGAGAATGGTTTGCCCCTTCACATCGATCTGTGTCGTGCTGGCGTCGTCGAGCGGAGTAAACATAAAGGCCGCAGGACCACCCTCAAGGAAGGGATTCCAGTTTTTGAAGTTCGCATTCAACACGTAGGCGCCGGAAAACTCCTGCATCCGGTCGTGAACGCGCACATTGTTGAAACTGGTGTAATACTTTTGCGAATTCTGCGCATATTGATAGTTGAGCTCGAGCCCGCTTCTCGGGGTCAACATGTAGCGGTAGCTCACCAGGCCACCCAGTCCATCCGTTGCGCTCTGTTGCACATCATTACCAGTAATAAAAGGGGTAAAGATCCCGGTCACGCTCACACTCACATCCTGACGGCTTTCCTGGGCGTGACTCGCTACTGCCACAAAGGGCAGAAGCAGAAATAACAACAGCGTTTTCTTCATTCGTTCCTGAACCTCTCGCCTGCGACCGCCAACAGGCTCCACCCGCCTCTCGGGCTCGTCGATTTTCCTTGAAGAGTCGAATCCCCGACCCACTTTCGCAATTGTACCTGCGCCCAGCATTCGAGGCGACATCTGTACCCCAGCGCGCACACCTAACTCAGTCCGTTCGACGCGAAACTCATACGGCGCACCGCGATCAAGGGAAAGCGAGCGCACCACCTTGAGAAAGGCAATCGCGGCGTGCGAAAGGTTGGCTCGCTTGCGGTGCACCAGGCGAAGGTGACGTTCAAAACGCAGCGCCTCGACCGGCACCTTGACCAGTTCCCCGCTGGCCAGCTCACGGCCCACCGTCAATCCCGGCACCAAGGCCACTCCATTGCCCATGGCCACGAAGCGCTTGACCGCCTCCAGGCTGGGCAACTCGACTCCCATATTCAGGGGAGTCTTATGCTTTTGGAAGGCCGCAACCACCTGCCTGCGCACCGGCGAGGGAACATTGTGGGCGATAAAGCTCTCGGCTCCCAGGTCCTCAATGGCTACCCCCTTCTCTCTCGCCAGGGGATGATCCGGGTTGACCACAAAGGCCAACTCGTCGGTGTAAACAGCGATCGACTTAAAGAGATCCCCTTCGGGGCGAAAGGACAAAATACCGATCTCCACCGTTCGCTGCAGCAGATCGTCCGGGATCTTGCTGGCCAGCGAGCGCTGGATGCTTACCCCAATCTGCGGGCAGAGGCGGCGAAACCGATCCAGCACGGGAAGCAGGTAGAGGCAAGTGAACTCGTTGGCCGCAATCAGCAGCCGGCCGCGATCGAGCGACTTCAGCTCCGCCATCGCGCTGACCGCTTCGCCCCGTAGCGCCAACATTCTGCGCGCGTAGTCGCATAGCACTTCGCCGGCAGGGGTAAGGGTTCCGTCTCTGGCGCTGCGCTCGAACAGCACCTCGCCCAGGTCGCTCTCGAGCTTGCGCACCACCTGGCTGACAGCGGGTTGCGTGCGGTGCAGCCGATTGGCGGCGCGAGAGAATCCTTTCTCTTCGGCGACCGCGAGAAAGGTCTCCAGTTGATGAATATCCATAACGTTCAGGCGCTCAGCTCATGAGCCAGCTGCACCAGTATAAGTATTTATTATGTTTTTTAGAAGAATAATAAATTTGATCTATGCGCGGCTTTATTGGAGAATGATGTTGAGCAGGATGCTGAGGCGGCGCTTCTATGAACCAAGCTTTCTCCAAGCAGGAGCAGAACGGCCAGGACCGGGTTTTCTTCTTCGATACCACCCTGCGTGACGGCGAGCAGTCTCCCGGCTGCAGCATGAACACCCCGGAAAAGCTGCGCATGGCCCATGCTCTCGAAGCGCTGGGCGTCGATATCATCGAGGCCGGCTTCGCCATCGCCTCGCCCGGGGACTTTGCGGCGATCAGCAGCATCTGCGGTGAGGTGCGCGGCCCGCGCATCGCTTCCCTGGCCCGCGCCCGCAGCGAAGACATTCAGGCCGCGGCGCGCTCGCTGGAAGGCGCAGACCGCTCGCGTATTCACATCTTCCTCGCCAGCTCGGACATTCACCTGGAGCACAAGCTGAAGATTCAGCGGGCAGAGGCGCTGGAGCAAGTCGACGCCTCGGTTCGCCTGGCGCGCACTTACGTGGACGACGTGGAGTTCTCTCCCGAAGACGCGAGCCGCTCGGATCCGGACTTTCTGTGCCGCATGGTCGCCGTGGCCATCGATGCCGGGGCGACGGTGATCAATCTACCCGATACTGTCGGCTACTGTGTTCCCAATGAGTATGGGGCCATCTTCCGCATGCTGCGGGAGCGGGTTCCGCAGGTTGCCGGCATCACGCTTTCCTCCCATTGCCACAACGATCTGGGCATGGCGGTGGCCAACAGCCTGGCGGCGATGGAAGCGGGCGCACGGCAGATTGAGTGCACCATCAACGGCATCGGGGAACGCGCCGGGAATGCGGCGCTGGAGGAAGTGGCGGCTGCCATGCTGGTGCGCCCCGACAAGTTTCCTTACGTCCACGGGCTGGCGCTGGAGCAGCTATACCCCGCCAGCCAATTGCTGGCTGAGCTGATCAGTTTTGCCCCGGCGCCGAACAAAGCCGTGGTGGGCAGCAATGCCTTTGCCCACGAGGCAGGCATCCATCAGCATGGCGTTCTGGCGCACCCGTTGACCTACGAGATCATGACCCCTGCGTCGGTGGGTGTGCCCAACAACCGCATGGTACTGGGCAAGCATTCCGGGCGGCGTGCCTTGATCCATCGGCTCAAGGAGCTTGGCTTTGTTCTCGATGCCGAGGATCTCGATATCGTTTATCACCGCTTCAACGAGCTGGCGGATCATCGAAAGGCCATCTTTGACCAGGACCTGATCTCGCTGCTCCCAGAACGCCACCGCCGGGCGGAATTGATTTCTGCCCCACAGATCTGAACCGCTCGCGCAACAGGGTCTGCGCAGAAGGGAATAATCCATGCAATTGAAAGTGCTCGTGGGCGCCGGAGACGGGATCGGTCCGGAAGTGACTCGCGAAGCAGTGCGCATCCTGGTTTCTGTCGCGGAGTTCGGCGGCCATGACTTCCAGTTCAGCGAGATGCCCATCGGCGGATATGCCATTCGCCAGACCGGGACGCCCTTGCCGGCGGCCACGCTGGACGCGGCTCTGGAGAGCGACGCCGTGCTGCTGGGAGCAGTGGGCGGCAACGAATTCAATTCCCTGCCGCCGGATCGCAGGCCCGAAGCCGGGCTGCTGCAGCTGCGCCAGGCGTTGGGCGGGTTTGCCAACCTGCGCCCTTCCTTTGCGTACCAGGCTTTGTCCGGCAACTCTCCGCTGCGCCCGGAGGTGACCGAAGGCGCGGACATCCTGTTCGTGCGCGAGTTACTGGGCGGCCTGTATTTTGGAGAACCACGCGCCTGGGACCGGGAGAGCGGCGCGGCCTGGAACACCATGCGGTATACCCGCGACGAGGTCGCCCGGGTGGCCCACGTGGCCTTCCAGCTGGCAGGGCAGCGGCGCAAGAAAGTTACCTCGGTCGATAAGGCGAATGTGCTGGAAGTGTCCCAAATGTGGCGCGCCACGGTGATCGAGATTGCCCAGCAGTATCCCGGCATCACGCTGGAGCACCAGTACGTGGATGCCTGCGCGATGCACTTGATGAACACGCCGCGCAATTTCGACGTGGTGCTCACGGAGAATCTTTTTGGAGACATTCTCAGCGATGAAGCCGCGGTGATTACCGGGTCGCTGGGCATGCTGCCTTCAGCGACCATTGGCGGATCAGTCAACCTGTACGAGCCGGTACACGGCTCGGCCCCCGACATCGCAGGCAAAGGGATTGCCAATCCGCTGGGCGCCATCCTCACCGCGGCCATGGTGCTGCGCCACTCGGCCAATCTGGAGCAGGATGCGCAGGCGGTCGAACTGGCGGTACGCAAGGTGCTGGAGCAAGGCTATCGCACCGCGGATCTGCTGCGCGCGGGGCAGCCCGGCCAGCATGTAACGACCCAGGAGATGGGCAGCGCGGTGCACCAGACTCTCAACGAAATCATCGACCGCCGGCAGGCCTTGCACGCCGTATAGCCTTGCGGTAAAAACGCGCTGAACGAAGGGCACGGCTTTAGCCGTGCCGCACCAAGCTATGCGATAGGAGAGGGCTTTAGCCCCTGAGGTACGGTTTCCAATGATTCACGCCGAGTTTCTTTGTGACCACCGTAACTCAGAGCCTTTGCAGGCTGCGAAAGATGGGCGATTTCGTCCGGAATGTAGTGAAAGGCGTACCTCAGGGGCTAAAGCCCTCATACGCAGCGCTCAGGACGGCACGGCTAAAGCCGTGCCCTTCGTCAGGGAGTTTTACCGCAGCCCGTAGAGCCCCTGCGTAACTCGCGAACCCGGGAAATTGTCACAGTAGCTGTAGAAACGCGGATAGGAAAACAATTATGTCGCAAGGCGCAAAAACGCTGTTCGAAAAGGTTTGGGAATCGCACGTGGTCGTAGCACCTGAAGGCGAGCCCGCGCTGCTGTACATCGATCTGCATCTGCTGCATGAAGTTACTTCGCCGCAGGCGTTTGAAGGACTTCGCCTGGCGGGACGAGCGGTGCGCCGCCCCGACCGGGCAATCGCCACCGTGGACCATAACGTCCCCACCACGGCCAACCGGCTCGTGATCGCGGATGCGATCGCGGCCAAACAGATGGATGCCCTGCGTACCAACTGCGCCGACTTCGGCATTCCGCTCTATGACGTGCAGTCGCCGGAGCAGGGGATCGTGCATGTGATCGGTCCGGAACTTGGGGTTACCAAGCCGGGCATGACCATCGTCTGCGGCGACAGCCACACCAGCACCCATGGCGCATTCGGCGCGCTGGCATTCGGAATCGGCACGTCAGAAGTGGAGCACGTTCTGGCCACCCAGTGCCTGCAACAATCGCGCCCCAAGACTTTTCGCATCACGGTGGATGGCGAGCTGGGCCCAGCCGTGACGGCGAAGGATATTGCCCTGGGCATCATCGGCCACATCGGCACCGACGGGGCCAGCGGTTGCGTGATCGAGTATGCCGGACCGGCCATTCGTGCGCTCTCGATGGAGGGCCGCATGACCCTATGCAACATGAGCATCGAGGCCGGCGCACGAGCGGGCATGATCGCTCCCGACGAGACCACCTTCCGCTTCCTGAAAGGGCGGCGGTTCAGCCCCACCGGCGCCGATTGGGATCGCGCCGTGGCCGAATGGAGATCGCTGGCCAGCGATCCCGGCGCCGTGTTCGATCGCGAATTAGTGCTCCATGCGGAAGACCTCGCACCGTTCGTCACCTGGGGCACCAGCCCAGGGATGGTCGTGCCGATCACCGATCGCGTGCCCGATCCCGCCTCCAGTCACTCGCCCGCGGAGCGCCGCGCCTGGGAACGAGCGCTCGAATACATGGCGCTGGAACCGGGCAAGGCCATCGAGGAGTTGGCTATCGATCGGGTCTTCATCGGCTCGTGCACCAACGCCCGGATCGAAGATCTTCGCTCCGCAGCCAAAGTGGTGAGCGGGTACCACGTTCATCCCAAGGTGCAGGCGATGGTTGTGCCCGGATCGCAGCAGGTGAAGAAGCAGGCCGAAGAAGAAGGTCTGGATGAGGTATTTCGCGCCGCTGGTTTTGATTGGCGCGAGCCCGGCTGCTCCATGTGCCTGGGGATGAATCCCGATATTCTTGCTCCCGGCGAACGCTGTGCCTCCACCAGCAATCGCAATTTCGAAGGGCGGCAGGGACGGGGCGGACGCACCCACCTGGTGAGCCCCATGATGGCCGCCGCGGCCGCGGTCTCCGGCCACTTTACCGATGTCCGCAAATGGCAGTTCAACCCGGTTCCTACCCAGGAGGTGTCGCTCCCATGAAGCCATTCCGCAAACATAAGGGTGTGGTCGCACACCTGGACCGCGAGAACGTCGATACAGACCAGATCATCCCCAAGCAGTTCCTCAAGCGGATCGAACGCACCGGCTATGGACCGTTTTTGTTCTACGACTGGCGGCGCGTTCAGGAGGGACCCAACGCGGGCGAGCCGCATCCGGATTTCATCCTCAATCACCCCGATTATCAGGACGCTGAAATCCTGGTGGCGGGCAAGAACTTCGGTTGCGGATCTTCCCGGGAACACGCGGCGTGGGCGCTTAACGACTACGGATTTCGCTGTGTGATCGCGTCTTCCTTCGCCGATATTTTTCATTCCAACGCGGGCAAGAATGGCCTCCTGCTGGTCACGTTACCAGAGGAACAGGTGCAGACGCTGATGGCGCGGGCCGCGTCCATCCCGCGTTATCAGCTGACGGTTTCACTGGAAGACGAGATGCTGCACGATGACCATGGCCTCTCACTTCCCTTCTCCATCGATCCATTCCGGCGCGAGTGCCTGCTGCTGGGCCTGGACGATATCGGGTTGTCGCTCAAACATGGCGGGGCGTTGGAGTCATTCGAACAACGTCACGATAAAGAGTTCTGGCTTGCACCGCGGCCAGCGGACACGAAGACCTACCTAGGAGCACTATGAGCAGCCAAGCGGATCAGAAAACCCGGCTCACGGGGGCGGAGATTATCTGGGCAACACTCGAAGGGGAAGGAGTGCGCGAAGTATTCGGTTATCCCGGCGGCGCCATCCTGCCGGCGTATGACGCCTTGCGCAAATTTCCTATCCGTCACATCCTGGTGCGCCATGAGCAGGGCGCGGTGCACATGGCCGACGGCTATGCGCGGGCCTCGGGACGCGTCGGGGTAGCCATTGCCACCTCCGGGCCCGGCGCCACCAACATGGTTACCGGCATTGCCAACGCGATGATGGATTCGATTCCGGTGGTCTGCATCACCGGCCAGGTTCCGAGCAAAGTTCTGGGCACGGACGCCTTTCAGGAAGTGGATATTACCGGGATCACGTTACCGGTGACCAAGCACAACTACGTTGTTACCCGCGCGGAAGACATAGCTCCGGTGCTGCGTGACGCCTTCCGCGTTGCCACTTCCGGGCGTCCCGGACCGGTACTGGTCGACATCACCAAGGATGCGCAGCAGGCTACCGCGGAGTTTGATTTTGCGGCAGCAGCGTCGGGGAAGCTCAGTAGCCACCCCATGCTCCATGTGGCGCAGCCAAGCATCGTGGAGGCCGCGGAGTTGATCCGTTCGGCAAAGCGGCCCCTGATCCTTGCCGGCCACGGCATCATCCATTCGGGCGCGATGGAACAGGTGCGCACGCTGGCGGAGCGGGCCCAGATCCCGGTCGCCTGTACCCTGCTGGGCCTGGGCAGCTTTCCCGCCTCCCACGAATTGAACCTGGGCATGATGGGCATGCACGGCGAGTCGTGGGTCAACAACTCGATTCAGGAAGCAGATCTGCTGATTGCCTGCGGTATGCGCTTCGACGATCGGGTTACCGGCTCGCTGGCGACCTATGCCACCAAAGCGAAGAAGATCCATATCGACATCGACCCTTCGGAGATCAACAAGAACGTCCCCGTGCAGGTGGCGTTGATTGGCGACCTGGCTCAGGTGCTGGACCAGCTTTTGCCGCTGATCGGCCCGCGCGACGGCGGGGCGTGGATTCACGCGATTGACCGGATGAAGGGCGATGCGGCAGTGCTCGATATCAAGAACCTGCCCGACAATGGTCATCTCTACGCCGCGCACGTGATCAACGATCTGTGGCGTGCGACGTCAGGAGACGCGGTGATCGCGACTGACGTGGGCCAACACCAGATGTGGGAGGCGCAATACTACAAACACGAGGAGCCGCGCTCCCTGATCACTTCCGGTGGCCTGGGGACCATGGGTTTCGCGTTGCCCGCTGCCATCGGGGCCAAGATCGCCTGTCCGGACAAGGAAGTATGGGTCATCGCCGGGGACGGCGGTTTTCAGATGACCTGCCCGGAGCTGGCCACCATTGCCCAGGAGAAACTCGATATTAATATCGCCATCATCAACAATGGTTACCTGGGGATGATTCGCCAGTGGCAAGAGACGTTTTATGAAAAGAACTACGAGTGCTCACCTATCTTCTCCCCGGATTTCGTCAAGCTGGCCGAGGCGTTTGGCATCCGGGCCGTGGCGGTGAGAACGCGCTCCGAGGTGATGAAAGTGGTGGAGGAGGCGCGCACGCATAAGGGCCCCTTCCTGATCAATTTCCTGGTGGAGCAGGAAGATACGGTGTACCCGATGATCGTGCCCGGCGCCGCCCTGCACGAGATGATCCGGCGGCCTTCGGGAAACCCGCTGGTGGAAACTGCTTCGGACGTTTAGAGCTGTTCGGAAAACAGGCTTAACGAAGGGCACGGGTTTAGCCGTGCCGCACAGAGTATGCGATCGGAGAGGGCTTTAGCCCCTGAGGTAAGGTTTTCCAATGATTCGGAGCAGTTTCTTGTGAACACCGTACTTCAGCGCAAGGCAGAGTGCGAAAGATGGGCAATCTCGTTTGGACGTGCGCGGAAAGGCGTACCTCAGGGGCTAAAGCCCTCATGCTCTCCGGCTCAGTATGGCACGGCTGAACCCGTGCCCTTCGTTAAGCCTTTTTTTTCGCAAGCTGTAAAGCCAGTTATTCCGCAGTATTTGTGTACCGGCCAAAGCCAGTACCCTTTAACGGTCTTTCACCGGGGCCACTAAGAAAGGTAAGTATGCAGCACACATTTGTCGCCTACGTGGAAGATAAGCCAGGTGTGCTTACCCGCGTGGCGTCGCTGTTCCGGCGGTTGAACATCAACATCTCCTCGGTTACCGTGGGGGGTTCGGAGCGCGCGGGCATCTCGCGCATGACCCTGGTCGCCGACGCTCCCCCGGCGGCCGGCCATCGCATCATGGCGTCGCTTTACAAGCTGGAAAACGTGGTCCAGGTGGATGACGTGGGCCGTTTCTCCTCCGTCAGCCGGGAGTTGGCATTGATTAAAGTGGCCACTACGCCCAAGACGCGTTCGCATATTTTTGAACTGGTAAATGTCTTCCGCGCGCGGGTAGTCGATCTTGCGCCCGGTTCGCTCATGATCGAAATCACCGGCAGCGAGAGCAAGATCGAAGGCTTGCTGCAAGTGCTGAACGAGAACGAAGACCGGGTGCTCGAGATTTCGCGCACCGGGCGGATGGTCATGCGCCGCGGCCACCATACCAGCCGCGTACTCGAAGCCCTGGGCGATGTGGAATCACAGAACGGCGCGGCGGCCTTGCCCATGGTGGAGGAACTGCCCGAGGAAGAAGAGACGGACGGCTTCCCCAGCGATAGCGATCTTCCACAACAAAAAACGTAACTACCTCTGTACACAAAGGAAAAGTAATGACCAAGACTTATCACGACCAGGATGCCGATCTCTCGCTGATCCAAGCTAAGAAGGTAGCGATCATTGGCTACGGATCCCAGGGCCATGCCCACTCGCTCAATCTCAAGGACTCAGGCGTCGATGTCCGCGTCGGCTTACCGGCGACCAGCCGGTCCATCAAGAAGGCCAAGGCAGCCGGCCTGGAAGTGCTCTCCGTCGCCGATGCCGCCAAGTGGGCCGACGTCATCATGATCCTGGCTCCCGACACCTCCCAGGCAGCTATCTACCACGAGCACATCGCGCCTTACATGGGCAAGGGGAAGACGTTGATGTTCGCCCATGGTTTCAACATTCGCTACGGCACCATCGTCCCGACGAAGGAGATCGACGTCAGCATGGTAGCCCCCAAGGCCCCCGGTCACCGGGTGCGCGAAGTCTTTACCGAAGGCGGCGGTGTACCAGCCCTGATCGCCGTGCACCAGGACGCCTCTGGTAAGGCGCACGCCCTGGCCCTCTCCTACGCCAAAGCCATCGGCAGTGCGCGCGCCGGGGTGCTGGAGACCACCTTTACCGAGGAGACCGAGACCGACCTTTTCGGCGAGCAGACGGTGCTGTGCGGAGGCGTCAGCGCGTTGGTAAAGGCCGGCTTTGAAACTCTGGTGAACGCGGGTTACCAACCGGAGGTGGCCTATTTCGAGTGCCTGCACGAGTTGAAACTGATTGTCGACCTTATGTATCGCGGGGGTCTTGCTTACATGCGGTACTCCATTTCCGACACGGCCGAATATGGCGACTACACCGCCGGGCCGCGGCTGGTTACGGATGCCACGCGGGCGGAGATGAAGAAGATACTGGCCGAGATTCAGGACGGAACCTTTGCCACCAACTGGATCAAGGAAAATGAAACCGGGCGCAAGCAATTCGACCAGATGCGTAGCAAAGAGGCCGCGCACTCCATCGAGGAAGTGGGCAGCAAACTGCGCGCTGCCATGCCTTTCCTGGATCCGGTAACGGTCACGGTAGACAGCCCCGGCGCCGCACCACGCCTGGCCGAGCCGGTCGGCGCGTAAGGGCTAGGCTTTCTGGAGTGCGGAAAACTCACCGATGAAGGGTATGGGCTTTAGCCCATACATAAGACGATCAGAGTCGTTGGGCCTTTAGGCCCTGAGGTACGGCTTTTTGGCATCTCGACCGAAAAGTGCCTCAGGGGCTAAAGCCCACTAATTTCGATTGTTTTATGTACGGGCTGAACCCCGTACCCTTCATTTAGGGAGTTTTTCGCAATTTGGAAAGCTCGGTGCCTTCAACCTGTAAAAGCCGGTATCGTTTTGTCTTCTCTTCGGTAGTGCTCTTAAGTTTTCACGCACCCCTAACCCCTGTTTTCGAGTCTACTTAGCATGCCTCTGCCGCTGGTTTTACGGTCTTCCGTTTTCGCCCTCCTCGCGAGCCTTTGCCTGGCTACGATGACGGGGCAGACCCGGAACCCACAACCTAGCGCAGCGTGCCCTGCCCAACCCAGTACCCTGCGCGCTATGCGCAACTGCTACCACCCGCTGCTGGTCTTCGCTCCCGCGATGGACGATCCCCAACTGGTGGAGCAGTTCAATCAGCTCAAGGCCCACGCCGCCGAACTCAAGAGCCGCGATCTGTTGTATGTCCCCATCGTTCCGGAAGGTCATAACCAACCCATTCCGGGCTCCAGGATCCACACTGCCAGCCTTAGCGAAGATGAGCTGGCAGCTATGCGTCACCACTTCAATGTCGAACCGGCTGAGTTCCTGGTGATCCTGATCGATAGGGGTGGAGCAGAAAAGCTGAGCAGCCGAACTCCGGTGCCGGTGGACAAGCTCGAACAACTGACCGACCCCACGCCCAAGCACAAGGGCGAGATGCAGCCGGGACCGCAGGGCGATGAATAACTTCCCGGCCTTCGTTGCCCCTGCTTAGACAGGCGTAACCAACGTACCGTTCTCCTTTCCGGCCCCGTAATTCCCCTTCAAACCCGCTGGTCCTGCCGTCTGACAGGATTTGCGGGTGAGACGCTACCGCATCGGCTAACATCAAAAGAACACCGCGAGGTGCCATGACGACCCAAGCTACGACCCCTGCTTTACCTGCGGTTCCCCCTCCGTATCGCGCCCCGCACGACCCGGCGCGGGTTCCCGAGATTGTGGCTGCACTTAGGAAAGTAAGCCCGCTCAACGGCCTGGAACAGGCGGACTACGAGTGGCTGGCCAACCACGGTACAGAAGTTTTTGCCGAATCGGGCGCGGTCGTCTTTCGTGAAGGCGATCCCGCCACCAAGATGACCATACTGCTCCAGGGTGAGATTTATGTGCGCCGGGAGCATGGAGGACCGGCCGCCCTCTTTATTGGCCGCTCGGGACAGATCACCGGCCTGCTTCCCTACTCCCGCATGAAGGCTTATGGCGGGCTAGGTTACACCTCGGCTCCCACCTGGGGGCTGGAATTCGACCGGTCCCTCTTTCCCGAGATGGTCAAAGCTATTCCCTCGCTCACGGAACGGGTGGTCGGCATTCTTCTGGATCGCGTGCGCGAAATCACGCGGATGGAGCAGCAATCAGAAAAACTGAATGCGTTGGGCAAGCTCGCGGGCAATCTGGCCCACGAATTGAACAATCCAGCTTCGGCAGCTCAGCGTTCGGCCGCCGGCATTCTAGAAGAGCTGCGCGTTTACGGCCACGAACGCTTCAATCTTGGGCGCCTTTGTCTAAGCGCCGAAAAGACTGAGAAGGTGCTGGACTGGGAGGACCAGGTCCGCGCCGAGGCCAAGCGGCTGGGCAAACCGGCCGAAACGGAGCAGACCCTTCGTGAAGAAGAGATTGTGCGCTGGCTGCACCAGCATGAGATCCAGGAGTCATGGCACATCGCTCCGGAGCTGGCCGAGTTTGGTGTGGTGCCCGGCCAGTTGGAGTCCCTCACCGGCTATCTTGACCCGGGCGCCATCGCCGTGGTGCTCTCCCAGTTCACTTCTTCTTTGCGCACGGAGAGGATCGCCGAGGCCATGGTCGACTCCACGGCGCGCATTTTCGATTTGATTCGCGCCATCAAGGATTATTCCTACATGGACCAGATGCCCATCCAGGAAGTCGATTTACCTCAGGGTCTGGAAAATACGCTAGCCATGCTCGCCTCCCGGCTGCGCCAGGTAGAAGTGATCCGCGATTACGAACCCAACCTGCCTTGCGTCAGCGCCTATGGACGGGAACTCAATCAGGTGTGGACCGCGTTGATCGAAAACGCGTTGGATGCGGTGCAGGATAAGGGTCAGATCAAGCTCATCGTGCGCACGGCGGGGGATATGTTGCTGGTGGAGATCTGGGATAACGGCCCGGGCATTCCAGTGGATTTACAGGCGCGGATCTTCGAGCCTTTTTTCACTACCAAGGCCCCGGGAAGCGGGTTGGGGCTTGGCCTGGACGTGGTGAGCCGAATCGTTCGCATGCATCGTGGTTACGTGACCGTGCAGTCAAAGCCGGGCAATACGTGCTTCCAGGTCCGGCTTCCCTGGCAACAGGTGCAAGCCTACTAAGGGCTACCGCGGCGAATTTGGAGCAGTCGTAGCACCCGGAGCAACCACCTTCACGATGCCGCAACTCACGTGGTTGCCCTGGGTGTTCTTGACCTCGCCTTTTTGCCCGTCCACTTTGAAATCCAGCGTAGAGCCCACAACAAATTGTGTCGGCTTCATTGAGCTGCCCAGTTTGGTGCGGCAGACGTATTCGTTGGTCGGCGTGTCGACGACGAAATCGTATTGCTGGTGCTTTTGCTTTTTGCTGGTGCTGCCCACGGTCTGCAGATCTTTAAGCGTCGCTGTTGTGGTCGTGCTGGTGGCCAAGGCGGCCGCGGAAAACAGGGCGGTAAATACACACAGACCCGTTGCTTTGTAGAACATCATCGCTTCTCCTTCTTGCGCTAGGCCCCTACAAGTTTGGCGCCAAAAGCCAGCAGCAATGAACCCAGGATAATACGATAGACCGCAAAGATAACGAAACCGTGGCGCCGCACCCATAGCAGGAACCACTCCACTACCCCGAGCGCAACGGCAAAGGAAACGACAAAGCCGATGGCCAGCACGATCCAGCCATGGGTGGTCATTACCAGCGGGACCATCACGTCTTCGCCGGGCACCTGCTTGGGGTGAACGGTGCGGAGGAATTCATAGCCGGTGGCCGCGAACATAACCGGGATAGACAAGAGGAAGCTGAACTCGAGAGCCGCGGTGCGCGTCATGCCCACCGCCTGGCCTGCCGCAATCGTGGACATGGATCGCGAGACGCCGGGAAAAACCGCCGACGTGACCTCCCACAGGCCAATCCAGATCGCCTGGAAGAGCGACATTTGCTCTACATCCTTGGTTTTGAGATCGCGGCGCACGCTCCATGCGTCCACCACCCACATCACGATGCCGCCAATCAGCAGGGAGAGCGCCATCACGCGCACGCTTTCCAGATGCTTGCCGATCACCTTGATGAACAACAGAGAAGGGACCGCTGTGCAGACGAACGCCACCATGGTCAGGGAGAGGGGGTGGGTGAGTAGCGTGCGGTCGCCGTTTTCCCCTTCGGGAAAAGTGCGGAAAAACTCCAGGATTCGCCCCGTGAACAGCAGCACCAGCGCCAGGATCGCACCCAGCTGGATTACCACCGTGTACATCTTCCAATAGGAGCTGGTCAGGTCGACGTGAAGCAACGCCTCCGCCAACCTCAGATGCGCCGTGGAGCTGACGGGGAGAAATTCGGTCAGTCCTTCGACGATCCCTAACAAGACCGACAGGATGTAATCGTTCAAAAAGGCCCTCCGGCAGGCGCAGTGTTACTGGCGGTCGTTGCCGTATATGGGAATTGATTCCTGCAACTGGTATACCAGAGTGGCGGCGCGGGCGGCATAGTCCGATTGGGGATATTTGGTAGCAATGGTACCTGCGATGGTTACGGCTCTTGCTTTGGCCTCGCCGGCTTTTTTGTCGTCTCCATTTGCGGAGTACATATCGTTTAACGCGCCCTGCCGGTAGACGACGTTATACAGCGCCTCCGCAGCCCGAGGCGATTCAGGATGCTCCTCGGCGTATTTCTGGTACATCTCGGCTTCTTTCTCCGGACACTTGGTGGAACCCTGCCAATCGCCACAGACCTTGTTATCCAGCATGTCCCAATCGGCCAGGTCGGCCCATCTGGAATGAGGATAGGTTTTCTTCAGCTTTTTCATTTCTTCATCGTCGATCTGCTCCCGCATGTAGGCGTCTTTCTCATGCGCGGAGGGCAGGGAGAAGGCGTCGGCCTTTTGCAGCTGCCAGCGAATATCGGCGGAGCGCCAGGCAGCCTCGGGCGCTAGCGGCGACTGAGGGAAAAAATCGGCCATGCGCTGGTATAGCAACCGCGCCGCCTGGGCGAACGTCCTGGGGGGCGTGGGGCAGGTTGGCATCCTTCTCCTGGCTCGCGGCTGCGCCGAAAAGAATCAGGTCTCCTTTGGGCGTTTCCACACTGACTACTCCGGGAGCCTGCATCCAGCCGGCGATGGGGACAGCCGCCGCTTCGTGGCCAAATACCGGCGCATCCTGTGCCTTGGAGATTTGCTCGTCGGTATTGGCGAAGACTCGCACCCATGGGCCGTTGCGCTCCCCAATCACCATCTCGCGTCCGGGGGAGATCTCAGCCATCCGGGCAGAACCGGTGTCGGGTGCAACGTAGAGGTTGGTGTTGCGAATGACCGTCGCCTTGGGACCAAGGCTGGGACCTGGGGGTTTGGGCGCCGCCGTCGCTTGGACCGCGCATAGCAGGAGGGCAGATAAGGCAATGAATCCGTTGCGCATAGATGCTTAGACTCGACAGAGCTAGAATACGCCCCTGCACATCGAAGAAACCGCAGATCCCTCCACTCCGCTACGCTCCGGTCGGGATGACAATTCTGTTTGGAACGAGGATGTTTATTCCCAAACAGAATTGTCATCCCGACCGGAGCGTACCCGGATTTCCTGCCACGCTACCCTCACTAACGCCCACGTATGCGGCTTTCCGTAAAGAAAGCCGCATGAAGTTCGCCAACGCCACCAACCTCCACAGGAAATCCGGGGGAGCGGAGTGGAGGGATCTGCGGTTTCGCCTAAGGTGGCTAGGCATCCAGGACGCTGCGCAGCATGGCCGCCTCGACGTTTCCGCCGGTTATGACTGCCACCGTCTCCCGGGCGCCCGGCAACTGGTCGCGATGGAAGAGGGCGGCCGCCACGGCCACCGCACCGCTGGGCTCCGGCACCAGCCGGGTAGCAAAAATGATCCGCCGCATGGCTTGGCGGATCTCGGCTTCGGTTACGGTCACGATGTCATCGACATAAGCTTGCATGTGAGCAAAATTCAACACGCCCACGCTCTGGCTTCTTAACCCATCGGCCGCGGTCTGGCTCTGGTCGCCGGTAAAGGCGACGATTCGGCCCGCCTTGAAGCTCTCCGCCGCATCCGCGGCGAGTTCCGGCTCGACTCCGATCACCCGCGCTCCGGGACGGCTCAACTTTACCGCAGCCGCGACGCCGCTCAGCAATCCGCCTCCCCCCACGGGCACCAGGACCAGATCGACCGTCGGCCGGTCAGCCACAATCTCCAGCCCGCAGCTTCCCTGCCCGGCAATAATGTCGCGATCGTCATACGGCGGAATGATGACATAACCGAATTCTGCGGCCAGCTCTTCTGCTTTGGCTCTGCGCTCCCCGGTGGTTGGACCAACGGTCACGATCTCCGCGCCCAATGCCTGGGTGGCATCTACCTTCACCTGCGGCGCATTGCAGGGCATGACGATGACAGCCTTCGCGCCCACGGCTCGAGCCGCGTAGGCGACTCCCTGGGCATGGTTCCCGCTGGAATAGGTGATCACGCCGCAGGCGCGCTCCCGGGCCGAGAGCTGAGCAACTTTGTTGTAGGCGCCGCGTAGTTTGAAACTGCCGATGGGCTGCAGTCCCTCCGCCTTGACCCAAAGCGCCAGGGGCTCACCAGGGGTTTCGAAAGCAACCAGCGGAGTGTGCACGACCACCCCGCGAAGCCGCTCCTGGGCCGCGCGCAGCTCTGCCAGCGTGACCAATCCTGTAGGCTTCTCAGGCAAATTAGATTTCCAGAATGATGGGCATGATCATCGGCCGGCGCGACGTGCTCTTCTGAATGTAGCGCTTGAGATCGAGACGAATCTTCTCTTTCATCACGCCGTAGTCGGCCTTCTCTTCCGCCGAAGACTGCTCCAACGTGCGGTTGACGATCTCCCGCGCCTGATCGCCGAGCGCGATCTCGCCGGTTACAAAGCCGCGGGTGACCACTTCAGGCGCGCTCTCAACCTTGCCGGTGCGCTTGTTGATGGTGATGATGGCGAGCACCAGGCCATCCTCGCTCAGGTGCTTGCGGTCGCGAATCACCAGGTCTTCGACCACATCCGTAGTGGAACCGGCATCGATGCAAACCCGGCCCGTCGTCACTTTGCCCGCCTTGACGGCGGTGTTGGCGTCCACTTCGAGAATGTCGCCATCTTCCAGCAGCAGCGCCTGCTGCACCACCCCGGTATTTTTCGCCAGCTGCACGTGCTTCTGCAGATGACGATAGTCCCCGTGGACGGGGATGAAGAACTTGGGCCGCAGCAGGTTGATCATCAGCCGCATCTCTTCCTGGCTGCCGTGCCCGCTTACGTGGATCAGTCCTGATTCGCCGTCATCGTAGATGACGTTGGCTTCACGGCGGCAGAGGTGGTCAATCACGCGGTAGATGCTCTTCTCGTTGCCGGGAATGACGCGGGAACTCAACACCACGGTGTCGCCACGCTCGACGCGCGCATGCTTGTGGTTGTCGACCGCCGCCCGGGAAAGCGCCGACATGGGCTCGCCCTGGGTGCCGCTGATCAGAACCACGACTTCAGACGATTGATAATCGCGGATCTGCCCGGGATGAATTAATAATCCGGCCGGCACCGTGAGGTAGCCCAGATCCTGCGCGATCTCTGAGGACTCCACCATCGACCGGCCCACGATGGCCACCTTGCGGCGATGCGTCTGGGCCAGTTCGAGGGCTATGCGGAGGCGGTAAATGGAGGAGGAGAAACAACTGAAGAAGAGCTTCTGCTTGGTGCGGGAGAAGATCTCGTCCAACCGCGGCCGCACCGCCCATTCGCTGGGGGTGTATCCGGCACGGTCGACGTTGGTCGAATCCTGCAGCAGAGCCAACACGCCACGCTTACCGTATTCCGCGAAGCCATGCAGGTCGAATGCCTTGCCGTCCGGTGGCGAAAGGTCGATCTTGAAGTCACCGGTGTGCACGATCACGCCCACCGGGGTCTCGATAGCCAGCGCGACACAATCAACCAGGCTGTGAGTGACCCGAATGGGCTCAACGGTAAAGGCGCCCAGGTGAAACTTCTGCCGCGGCGTAATCTCGATCAGCTCTGCGCTGTCGAGCAGGCGGTGCTCTTCGAGCTTGCCTTCGACATAGGCGAGGGTGAACTCGGTGGCGTAAACCGGGACTTTCAGTTCGCTCAAAATCCAGGGCAAGCCACCGATATGATCCTCGTGACCGTGAGTCAGGATGATGGCGCGAACATGCTGGCGGTTCTCGATGAGGTAGGTGATGTCGGGGACGACAATATCCACGCCCAACAATTCCGTCTCGGGAAACATGAGACCGGCATCGATGACGATGATGTCATCTGCCCAGCGAAGCGCCAGGCAGTTCATACCGAATTCGCCCAGACCACCTAGGGGGATGACTTGTAACTTACCTGAGGACATCAACGTTTAATGCTACCACGCGAGATCACCGTAGCAGTTCCTCCAGGGTCGAGCTTAGATCTGTCTTATCGTCTCGATACTTGACGATGACCGGTGTATACAGACTCAAACCCCAGGCGGTCTCCGCACCCGTGATGCCACGCTTCAATTCTCTTGCCCCGGGTACCACCACAGCCCCTTCCGGAATGACCAGGGGCTGGTTGCCGGAGGCCCTGTGGACTTGGCCGCGCACGATATCGTAGACCGGCGTTCCCCGGGTCAGGATCGTGCCCGCGGCCAATACCGCGCGCCTCCGCACCAGGGTGCCCTCGTAGACTCCGGTGTTGCCGCCAATCAGCACGTCATCTTCGATGATCACCGGTGTGGCGTTAACCGGCTCCAACACCCCGCCGATCTGCGCCGCGGCACTTAAGTGCACCCGCTTCCCGATTTGGGCACAACTGCCGACCAAGGCGTGGGAATCGACCATCGTGCCCTCATCCACGTACGCACCGGCGTTCACATACATCGGGGGCATGCATACCACTCCGGGAGCGAGGTAGGCGCCCTCGCGGATAGTCGAGCCGCCGGGCACCACGCGCACTCCTTCATCGAGGCCGAAGCGGCGCGCCGGGTAGGTGTTCTTGTCCACAAAGGAGAACTCGTCGGGGCCCATTTTTTCCAGCGTGCCCAGGCGGAAGCCGAGCAGAATCCCCTGCTTGACCCAGGCATTCACCCGCCATCCCAGCGAGGTTGCAGGATCGGGCTCGGCGGCCCGCACCCGGCCCTCGCTGAGCGCGATGCGCAGCTCCAGGAAGGCGTTCATGGCTGCCGCGTCACCGATGGCGTCGACGCCGGCGGTGAAATATTCCTCAATCTTCGATTGCAGCGTGGTCGTGTCAGTTGTCATTCTTCTTCGTACTCTTCTCCTAACAGCAAAACGACCGGTGTCCCACATCTCGCTCGTTTTTCGCGAGATGTGGGATACCCAAGATTTGGCGGCACGTTTACGGCTTTGACAGCAGGCCTAATTCAGCAGCCAGCACCTTCAGCTTTTGCCGGGTCGCCGGAGTTACGGGAACCATGGGCAGGCGATAGTTTTCCTGGAGACGCCCCATCATGGCCATCACGCTCTTGACCGGCCCCGGGCTCGACTCCCAGAAGTTGGCGGTGATCAAGCGAAAGTATCGGCGATTGAGAGCACGAGCGGTCGCCCAGTCGCCATCCAGCGCCGCAGCAACCATTGTCGTCATCTCTGAGGGAATCTCATTCGACGCCACCGACACCAGTCCCGCTCCACCCAGCGCGATCACTGGCAGCGCCATCACATCGTCGCCGGCCAAGACGGCAAAGCTCGGGGGCAGCAAGTGAATCAACTCGGCGATCTGCTGCAGATTGCCGCTCGACTCCTTGACCCCCTGGATATTGTGTACATCCTCAGCCAGCCTCAGGATCGTTGCCGGCTCGAGATTGGTTCCAGTGCGACTGGGAATGTTGTACAGCACCACCGGGCACGGAACCGCCTCCGCAATGGCACGGAAATGGCGGTACTGGCCCTCCTGACCCGGTTTGTTGTAGAAGGGGTTCGCCGTTAGCAAGCCGCTGACCCCAGGCACGGACGCGGCTTCACCTGCCCGGGCCACTGCTTCCAGCGTGGAATTATGGGTACAACCAGCCAGAACCGGCACCCGTCCAGCGGCGGTTTCGGTTACGATCCCAATCACCCGCAGCCACTCCGTGTGGTTCAGGGTAGGGGTTTCGGCAGTCGTTCCGCAGGCCACCAGGAAATGAATCCCGCTGGCAATCTGCCACTCCACCAATTGGCTGAGGGTTTCCTCATCGAGGCTGCCATCGCTGCGAAAGGGAGTCACCAGTGCTGTGCCACAGCCGCTGAGGGTCATAACAAATGGAGTCTACTGCAACCGGGGATAGATGTGCTTGAAGTCGTAGCAGCCTGTCTTGCCACAGAGCCATTCCGCCGCACGGACCGCACCCTCGGCGAAACTACGGCGGGAGAGGGCCTGGTGGTGAATCTGGATCACATCGTCTCCCAGCCGGGCGGTGACCGTGTGCGTGCCTACTGCCTCACCTTCGCGCAGCGAGACAATCTCCACCTGGAGCGAAGAATCGACTTCCAATATGGCCTGCTTGATGGCTAAGGCCGTTCCCGAGGGCGCGTCTTTCTTACTTTCGTGGTGGGTTTCGCTGATGCTGATCTCAAATCCACGCACCAAGGGCACCAGTTCGTGGATCAGCTTATACATCACCTGGATACCGATAGAGAAATTCGCCCCGTACAGCAGAGCTCCATTCCGCCGTTCGCAAACAGCCTTTATCTCGTCGAGCTTGTCGTACCAACCCGTCGTGCCCACGACCATGCGTGCGCCATTGGCCAGGCAGGCGCGCATGTTCGTGATCACTGCCTGCGGGGTGGTGAAATCAATCACCACGTCGAATTGCGCCAGCATGGGCGCTGTGAGTGCCGAGGCGTTGGTGTTCTCTTCTTCGCCAATGACCCGGACGCTGTGTCCGCGCTGACTCGCGACATCGGCTACCACTTGTCCCGTCTTGCCCCGCCCCAGCACTAAAAAGATCATGGTTACAGATGCACGCTTTCTACCTTGGTTGTGCTACCGATCGCAGCCGCTTCGCTTCTGGCCGATACGTCGAAGATCTCCGGGTCAGGATCGACAAAGAAAGCCGCGTGCAGGGATCGCACCGCCTCATCCACATCATCCTCGTCAATCATGAAACTCATGTTGATTTCCGAGGCCCCCTGCGAAATCATGCGCACGTTGATGTGCCGGACGGCATGAAAGACCCGGGCGGCGATGCCATTCTGACCGCGGATATTGCCTCCGACTAGGCAAATGAGCGCCTTACGCCCTTCATAGGTTACATCCGCCAGCTTGCTCAGGTCTGCGGCCAACGCCGGCAGTTGCTCGTTCGAATCGACGGTAAGGGAAACGCTCACCTCCGAAGTAGACACCATATCCACGGCGCACTTGTGCTTGTCGAAGACCTCAAAGACAGCGCGCAGGTAGCCATGCGACATCAACATGCGGCTGGCTACCAGATCGACAATGGTCAGGCGGCGCTTGGCTGCAATCGACTTGAAAGGGCTGCGGCAGTGGGTCGCCAGCGCGGTGATGCGCGTGCCCTCGTTCTCTGCATTGCGCGAGTTCAGCACCAGCACGGGAATGTTCTTCTGCACTGCGGGCAGAATGGTCGCCGGATGCAGCACCTTGGCTCCGAAATACGCCAGCTCCGCCGCCTCCTCAAAGCTGATGGTCTTGACCCGCAGCGCATCCGGACAGACTCTGGGGTCGGCGGTCATGATGCCGTCTACGTCGGTCCAGATCTCGATCGCCTCCGCATCCAGCCCGCCACCGATCAGCGCCGCCGTATAGTCGGATCCACCGCGGCCCAACGTGGTTGTGGCACCCTCGACGGTGGAACCGATAAAGCCGGCCATAACGGGAACCTCGCCAGCTTCAATCATGGGGCGCAAATTCTGCCCGCACCGGGCCTCAATCAACTCCGGGTTGGGGGTCGCTTTGCCATGCTGGGCGTCGGTAATGATGCAGGTCCGCGCGTCGACGTGTACCGCCGGAATGCCCTGGTCGCGAAATGCCTCGGCCACCAGGCGGCTGGAGAGCCGCTCGCCGAAACTCACCACCATGTCATTGGTCCTGGCCGTGAGTTCACCGACCGCGGACAGGCCGCGCAGGATTTCGTCAATCGACTCGAATTCGTGCTGGATCCAGCTCTGCAGTTCGCCCTTGCGGTGGGCCGGGAGCAGCAGTTCTGAAGTGTCGCAATGGCGGTGACGCAAACGAGAGCTGATGGCTAACGCCCCGTTACGATCTCCCCGTCCAGCGGCATTGGCTGCGGCGAGAAGCTGGTCGGTGACCTTGGCCATGGCGCTGACCACAACCACGGGCCGCTGGCCACGGGCCAGTCTGCCGGCGACAATTTTGGCCGTGCGCAGGATCGCTTTGGCATCTTCGACCGAAGTGCCGCCAAACTTCATGACCACCGGCTTCATGCGGACACAGCCACGTGATCGTGGGCCCCGCTGGGCGCTCCGGAAGGAACCAGCTTGCCCTGCGCTGCAAGGAACTCGCCATTCAACACCGCCGCACCCGCGCCACCGCGGATGGTGTTGTGGGAGAGGACGACGAACTTCCAGTCCAACAGCGAGCACGGGCGCAAGCGGCCCACAGTGGCGGCCATCCCGTTGCCGCGCATGCGGTCCAGTCGTGGCTGCGGCCGGTCTTCAGCGGCGCTGAACTCTACTGGCTGCAAGGGCGCGGTAGGCAGCGTGTACCCGGCCAACGGCGCAAAGTCATTCCAGGCGGCGAGGATTTCCTCTCGAGTCGCCCGGGCCGTCAACTTGATGCTGACGCACTCGGTGTGGCCATCTTCCACCGCCACGCGATTGCAGTGAGCGCTAATCCTCGCAGGGAGAGCTTCCACCCTTGCGCCGTTGAGCTTGCCCAATAATTTGAGCGTCTCGGCTTCGAGTTTCTCTTCCTCGGTGCGAATGAACGGAACCACATTGCCCAGGATGTCGAGCGAAGGGACGCCTGGATAACCGGCTCCGCTGACCGCCTGCATGGTGCTGACAAATACGCTCTCCAGGCCAAAGCGCTCGGCCAGCGGTTTGAGCGCCAGTACCAACCCGATCGCGCTGCAGTTGGGGTTGGTCACGATGTAACCGCCGGATTGCTTACGCCAGGCCTGTGTCTCGAGCAGGCCCAAGTGGGCGGCGTTGACCTCGGGCACCACCAGCGGAACATCCGCCTGCATGCGAAAGGCGCTGGAATTGGAGATTACGGCACAACCGGCTGCGGCAAACTTCGGCTCCAATTCGCGCGCAATGTCGGTGTCGAGCGCGGCAAAGATCACTCCCGGAGCACCTTCAGGACCCGCGGGCGAGACCATCATCGCAGCGATGCGGCTGGGGAGGGGGGTATCCAACTTCCAGCGCACCGCCTCGCCGTAGGTTTTACCGCTGGATTTGTCACTGGCGGCCAGCCACGTGATTTCAAACCACGGGTGCCCCTCAAGCAACTGGATGAAGCGCTGGCCGATGACTCCGGTAGCGCCAAGAATGCCTATCTTGTGTCGTGTCTGCATGGACGTATCGTCGTGAAAAGATTCTTTCAATTCTAGACTATTCCACGGGCGGCGGGCTTTACCCGCATCACCGCGGTCACTGCTTGCTTCTGCTCAGAGCGCAGCCAGGATGGCGCTGGTAAAGGCTTTGGTGCCGCTGTTCCCCCCCACATCGCGGGTGAGTGTCTTCTTCTCGATATACACCTTCTCCAGCGCCGCCTGCACCCGATCGGCGGTGCTGTCTTCGCCCACGTAGCGCAGCATGAGGATGGAGGACTGCAGCAGCGCGGTAGGGTTCGCCATGTCCTTACCCGCAATGTCGGGCGCCGACCCATGGACAGCCTCGAAGATGGCGCACTCCGTGCCTAAATTAGCCCCCGGCACCAGTCCCAGACCGCCCACGAATGCCGCGCACAGGTCGCTGATGATATCGCCGTACAGATTTTCAGTCAGCAGAGTGTCGTATTGGTACGGGTTCATTACCAACTGCATGCAGGTGTTGTCGACGATGTGCTCACCATAGGTGATCTCGGGATAGCCCTTGGCCACTTCGCGTGCGCAGCGCAGGAAGAGCCCGTCGGACATCTTCATGATGTTTGCCTTATGGATGGCGTGGATCTTGCGCCGCTTGAACTTGCGCGCGTATTCGAAGGCAAACTTGGCAATGCGGGTCGAAGCCTTTTCGGTGACGATCTTCAGCGATTCCACCACTCCGGGCACCACTTCATGCTCCAGCCCGACATACTCGCCTTCCGTGTTCTCGCGCACGATGATCAGATCGACGCCTGGGTAACGCATATCCATCCCGGGGAGGTTCTTGATGGGACGGAAGTTCGCGAACAGTTCAAATTTCTTGCGCAGGTGCACGTTGATGGATGAGAAACCGCCGGCGACCGGCGTCGTGACCGGGCCCTTCAGCGCCAGGCGGTTGCGCTCGATCGACTCGTACACTGCCTTCGGAATGTACTCGCCATACTTTTCAAATGCGTTGGCGCCCACCAGAAAAGGTTCCCAGGCAAATTTCGAACCGGTTCCCTCGACCGCCGCCTCGAGGATACTTACTACGGCCTCGGTCACTTCCGGCCCGATGCCGTCCCCCGCGATCAGTGTAACTGCGTGTGTTCGGGCCGAGCCTTGTGATCCTGCCGCCATTCCTTCTCCTGCGTCTTTCCCTGTTATACCGCTCTATCGTCTGCCGGCCTTGGATGCTTCCCTGGTATTCAGCAATTGCTCCAGCTCTTCCTTGAACTCGCGCACGTCTTTGAAGTCCCGATAAACGCTGGCGAAGCGAATGTAGGCCACCTTATCGATGGTCCGCAGATGGTCCATGATGAGCTCGCCAATCTGGTTGGTGGTGCGTTCGCGCTCCGGCGAATCCATGAGAAAGGCCTCGGTTTCATCCACGATCGCTTCCAGTTTGGCCGCGGACACGGGGCGCTTCTCGCAGGCTCGCAGCAGACCGCTCAGCACCTTTTGGCGCTCGAATTTTTCCCGTCGGCCGTCTTTTTTCACCACCATGTAAGGGATCTCGTCGATGCGCTCATAGGTAGTAAAGCGCTTATTGCAGCCTTCGCATTCGCGCCGGCGGCGAATCGAGTCCGCTTCTTTGCTTTCGCGCGAATCCACCACTCGATCCTGCGCAAAACCGCAATAAGGACATTTCATCAGTAACTAAATTCTAGCAGTCGCGGCACTCGACGCCCGCAAAGGAGGGAAACGGGGCGTCTGGAGTCTGCGTGAGAACTACTTCTCCAATTTGAGTCCCGTAGGGACGGCTGAGAAGTTACCCAGGACATGGTCCTGGGTTGTCCGCCCCGAATCGCAACATGCTCCATTCCGTAGGTAGAAGTACCCAGGATTGCATCCTGGGGTACTTCTCAGCCGATCCTGCGGGACTACTCATTGGCACAAGCTAACCCAGGACTGAGCGTCCTGGGCTACTCTCAGCCGTCCCTTCGGGACTCACTTTGGAGAGAGGTTCTGTGGCGCGCTCAGGCTTAGCTTACCGCCGGCGTCGCTTCCGCATCTTCATGGGCGAACTGCTCCGACTGTTCGGAGACCTTCTTGAGTGAGACATGCTCGATCCGCGCCCAGATCAGTCCGACCGGTATCACGCACATGAAAGTTACGATGAGCAGCATCGTGCCGCAGGCCAGCGCCGGTTCGAATTGCACATGGAATACCTTCTGCATCACTCCAGTGGTGACGCCGATCTGGGTGAACCACCCCAGCACCGGCAGTTGGACTACCGAGCCAACCATGCTCGCGGCCATTAAGACCATGCAGCGTGCAAGCGTCATCGCAGACAACTCCGGTGAAAGTACGAACGCGCGGGTAGTCTCCAGATAAACCGCCGAGATAAAGCCCCACATCAGCAGGGAAAGCCCCAGGGAGCGAAGGAAATCACCCAGCGTGGCGATGGAATCGAGACCGTCCCGGAAGGCGTGAATCTTGACCGCCACCGAATGACCGAGCGTGTGCGAAATCGAGCCCAAGCCTTTTTCCGCCAGGCGGGCAACCGCACGGCCCGAAGCACGCACGGTGACGGCGAAAATGGCCAGCGCAATAGCGACCACCAGGCCGCCCAGTGCGGCGCGCTGCAAGACCTCGTGATAAGGCAGCGTGGCCCGGTCCGGCGCCAGCAACAAGGTGCCGGAAAAAATCATCGCCATCGCGCCCAGATCGAACATGCGCTCCACCGTGTAGACCGCTATCTGCGAAGTAAGCGGCAAACTGGTTCGCCGCGCGACCAGGTAAGGCCGCACCAGGTCGGCCAGCCGGCCGAACAGGGCTACCGCGGTAAAACCGATCACCTGCGAGCCCAGCAGCGAAAACGAGGTGACCTTCTTCTGCGGTTTCACCAGCACCGCCCAGCGCGCCGCGCGCAGCCAGTAACAAAATACGATCATGACTACGCCGAGAGTGATGCGCCACCAGTCCACATGCTGCAACTGATCGCGAAAAACGCTCCACTGAAAGTGGACCCGGGTATGGGCCACCCACCCCAGCGCTGCCAGTAGAACCGCTCCCGCGAGGTACATGATCCAGGAATGCTTTTTCACGATGCGACTCCAAATGTGACTGGGCGATGGGTTGAGGGCTGTCTACTGCTTCGTTCCAGCGGTGTCGATGCGATTGACCCGCAGCTCAGCCTTTTCCAATTGCTTTCTGCGGTTAAATTCACGGATTACCCGCGCGACATAGATTCTTGTCTCGCGGTAAGGGGGCACGCCGTGGTACTTGTCCACCGCTGCCGGCCCGGCGTTATAGGCGGCCAGCGCCAGGGCCAGATTGTCGTGATATCTCACCAGCAATTCATCCAGATAAGCCGTGCCGCCATTGATGTTTTGATCGGCGCGAAAGCTGTCTGCTACCCCCAGCTCGGCCGCGGTTCCAGGCATCAACTGCATCAGGCCCTGGGCCCCCGTGCGGCTTACGGCATGGATGTTGCCGCCGCTTTCTGCCCGCACGACGCTGGCCAACAAATCGACATCGAGGTTGTGGCTGGCCCCAGCCTTGGAAATCAACTCGTGCACATCGGCATCGGTAAGCTTGGGCTCCGCGATCGCGCCGCTTGGCGCCGTCACCGCAGGCGGATCGGGAACCGTGTCCACGGAGGCAATCTCGGCCGCATCCACTTCCACGAAGTTGCTGCTGTCCTTGCTGGTAAACAGCCGCACTTTGTCGCCAGTCTGCTCCCGGTGATCGCAGAGGAGATTAAAGCCATTGGTCAGAGTGACCTCTTCGGCTGCATGCAGGGCGGGGACAGCTCCCAGCAAAGCGAGGACCCCCAGCCAGCTCCCGAAGATGGACCTTTTGCTCATTGGGCAAACTCTACCACGGCGTTGCCGGCAATTTCCTGGTCACCGTTACCTTCAGCATTTTGCCTTGCCAGGGTATGGCGGACTACCTCTTCGACGGCCAGGGCCACGCCGTCGTCATCGTTCGAGGCGGTAATCTCCCATCCCCGGCGCATGGCCAAAGACAGGACCTCCTCGCCGGCGTTGGCCATCACCACCGCCCGGCCGGCATATTCCAGCATTTCCAAATCATTGAGATTGTCGCCAATGGCCATGATCTGGTTCCGCTCCAGGCCGCGGATGCGGGCCAGGCTATCGAGCGCCGCGCCCTTCGAGCAACCTGGAGGTAAGAGGTCTAAAATGCTGAGGTTGCGAGCGGCATACTCGGTGCGGTGCATGGCAATTTGTCCGCCCACGTCGCTCGATAGCAACTGATTTTGCGCGGTCACCATTTCCGCAACCGTGCCGCAGACCATGCCCTGGATGGGCTCCTCTCCTGCATCGAAGGCTCGCTCCAGGGGCTGCACCTCGAGCAGGTACGGCCGATTTGCCTCTACCCAACGGTCGATGCGGGCATGGAGCTGTTGCACGCTTTCGATCACCAGGGCGCCCGCTCCTTCGCGATCGAAGGTGAAGACCATGGTCCCGTAGCCGCGCAGGGCAACACACAACTGCCGGGCGGTTTCCACGGGCAGAAAGCGGCGATCCAACAACTGTCCATCAAAACCACGCACCACCGCTCCATTGGAAGAGATCATCACCGAATTCTCGTCCAAACCCACCTGGGCGATCAGGGGCATGGCGTAGGCCTGCCTGCGTCCGGTAGCGATGACGATCTCAATGCCGGCGGCTTCCGCCGCGCGCAGCGCCGCGCAATTGCGCGGGCTGATTCTGGGGCCAGTCGAGGGCATTAGGGTGCCGTCGATATCAATTGCGATTAACCGGATGCTCACTCCTCTATTTTACCTGTTGCGTCCCCCTGCTGCCGGTGGCGCACCCAGATGGAAACCCTCAAATATCATGAATTTATGCCCTCAATTGCCTACCTGGAATGCACCCGCTGTCGCGCCCAAATCACCGCCGAAACCCCGCAAAGCCTTTGCCCTCAATGTGGAGGAGTGCTCTTCGTCCGCTACGACATGGCCGCGTTGCGTTCCTCGGCTTCCCGTGACGATATCCAGGCCCGAGCCGCCGCCGCCCCCACCTCCCTGGGGATGTGGCGTTATGCCGCCGTTTTGCCCGCAGCGGAGCCGGTTACGCTGGGCGAAGGCTTCACTCCCATGCTGCGCAGCCGGCGCTATCCGAACCTCTTCCTGAAAGAGGAGGCGGCCAACCCAACCGGCACTTTCAAGGCCCGCGGGCTCTCGTTGGCCGTGACCATGGCGCGCCATTACGGTTTGACAAAGCTCGCCGTACCGTCCGCCGGCAACGCCGCCGGCGCCCTGGCGGCCTACGCGGCGGCCGCCGGCATGGAGGCCCATATCTTTATGCCCCGTGACGTTCCCCTGGCCAACTACCTGGAAGCCGTAGCCTATGGCGCGGACGTAACCTTGGTGGACGGCCTGATTTCCGATTGTGCCCGCATGGTCGCTGAACGCAAGGATGGCCGAAGGCTGGTTTGACATCTCCAGCCTGAAGGAGCCATTTCGCGTGGAAGGCAAGAAAACCATGGGATATGAGTTGGTGGAGCAGTCAGGCTGGCAATATCCCGACGCCGTCTTCTATCCCACCGGGGGCGGAGTTGGGCTGATCGGGATGTGGAAGGCCTTCGAGGAGATGGAAACTCTGGGTTGGGTAACCGGCCGCAGAAGACCCCGAAGATGGTGGCGGTGCAAGCCTCGGGCTGTGCCCCGGTGGCCAAGGCTTTCCGGCAGGGTGATCCCGTCTCGCAGATGTGGCCCAACGGAGCTACCTTCGCCTCCGGCCTGCGCGTCCCCAAGCCCTATGGGGATGCACTGATTCTCGACATTGTCCGGCAGTCAGGAGGGATTGTCCTGGACTTCGACGATCAGCAGATTTTAGCGTCGCTGCTCGATTGGGCACGTCACGAAGGGCTCTTTCTGTCTCCTGAAGGAGCCGCAGCGACCGCGGCCTACGATCACCTGTTGGCGAGCGGATGGCTTTCTCCCGAGGACAAAGTGGTGATTTTCAACACCGGAGCAGGTCTCAAGTACGCCGACGTGACGGCCGCCGCCATGAACCTCAAGCTCCCCGCGCCGCACGGCAGAGCCGGGAGGAAGTAGAAAAGGACCACCGGGGAGTGACCTTGCCGGCGCGGCATCGCGCCGGCGGAATCATCACTCCGCAATGAGGAGCGCGTTGCGTTTCGTTGCCCGAGCTTGGCTTTTCCCGTATCTTGAAACCCATGGAAGTGCACTTCTCCCCGAGACGGAAAAGAAACTCAAGGAACTCGCGGCGCTGAGCGGACAGCGGGACGGCTGACGAGCTTGTGCAGGATGTCGTGGCAGGTTACTTCGATGAGCTTGCGCAGACGCGGGAAATGCTCGGCGATCGCTATAACAACTTGAAAAGCGGCCGGGTGAAGCCCATCTCCGGCGAGGAGATTGTTGCCCACTTCCGTGAAAAGAGCGCGGCCGCGCGTCGTTCAGCTCCCGGTTCATGACCGGATACGCCTTCCACCCAGAAGCCCTCGTTGACCTGGATGAAGTTTGGGAGTTCATTCGCGCAGATAGTCTCGACGCCGCGGACCGAATAATTGGAGAAATTTTGGAATCCATTGAGGCGCTCGCGGCCACTCCAAATCGCGGCCAGAGACGGCCGCACCTTACGTCACAACCTCTGCGCTTCATTCTCGTGCGTGAATATCTGATTGCTTACGCGCCAGAGGAAAAGCCGTTATGGATCGTCGCGATTATCCACGGACGACGCAGTCCCCGCCTGATGGCCGCGATTCTTAAAGACAGAGAGTGACTCGACTTGACCTATTTCTTTCCCGTAACCAGAAGAATACCGCCGCCGAGAATGGCAACCACGCCCAGGATCGGGGGTAACGGCACCGTGCTTGTTTCTTTTTTGGAGGCCTGGATAGGCCCCAGATCAACCACCTTCTTCTGGTGTGTGTAGGTGAATCCGCCGTAAGCCAGCGCCAGCACACCCAGAACGATCAGTACTACACCTAAGGCTTTCATTTGTACCTTTCACAGTCCGCTCGAAAACGCTAAGGGAGATCTTTTCTCTTGAGCGCATCTCTTTCCGCAGCCGCCTCTCGCTCGGCCGCGACCTCGCCCTTGACCGTGTTCTGATGGAGCCGCGCAGCCAGATCCTTGGCGGCATCCTTCACATCGCCCCACGCCTGATGTGCTCCACCCTTAACCTGGTCGAATTGGCCTTCGGCCTTCAGACGTTCGTCGCCCGCGAGGGCGCCAACCGCTTCCTTGATGCGGCCTCCTACTTTCTCAAAACCGCCCTTAACATGCTCTTCGCTCATGGCTTTACCTCGCACGGTGGGATGCCCGCTGAGCGCACGAGGTTGCCACTTGGCTCATGAAGCGGAGCGACGAACGGAGGGGAAAATCGGCTCAAGCGCGCAACGAGAAGTGCGGAGCGAGCGAGCTGATGTGTTCGATGGTGACAGAATTCCCCTGGGTGTAATACAACGCGATCGCAATCAAGAGCGACACCGCCACAAGCGCGATTACCAGAACCAGGTAACGCAGCATCTCCTTCTTGTGCCTTGAGGCCGGGTCGGCTTAGCACTTATGGCGCATCTGATCGGTTCGCTCATGTCGACCAGGATGCGAGTCTACACCTGCAATGATTGGAACTTGCATGAGCGTCCTCCCTTCTTACTGCTTACATAGACGTCCAAAGCACCCCGGAGGTTGTGTCGAAATGCAACCGAGGTGTGCCTTTGGGGTAATCGCGGGGTTTCAGCGCGCCAGCATCGCTTACAGCTGGCCGCCCGCCCGTGAGCGGTAACTGTCTGATTGCTCTAGAATAGAGAAGTGAAGCAAGAGTTAACAGAACGAGCGCCAATCGGCACTGCCAGCGTCGCCGGCAATGCTTCGGGAGTGCTCGAGCCGCGGACGCGCATTGGCTTTGTGAGCCTCGGTTGCCCAAAGAATCTGGTGGACAGCGAAGTCATGATGGGCCTGCTTGACCAGGCCGGCGCGGAGATTACCAATCACCCGGAAACGGCAGACATTCTGGTCGTAAACACCTGTTCCTTCATCGATAAAGCCAAGCAGGAGTCGATCGACACCATCCTGCAGATGGCGGAGCACAAGGTATCGGGCAAAGCGCGCAAGTTGATCGTGGCCGGCTGCCTGGTGGAGCGCTATCGCGACGAAATCCGCAAGAACATGCCGGAAGTGGATGCCGTGGTGGGTACTGGGGAACTGGAGGCAATCCTGGCCGCCGCCGGGCTGGAAGCGCCCGCCCCGCCGCCGGACCAGCCGCAGCTCTTTTCGATCCTCCGCAGCGACACCCGCAGAAGGTGGCTTCGCGCGCCGAGGGCGATCTGCGCGAGTCTCAAGGGCGCTTTGCGCGCGAAACTTGGGAAGGCGCGCAGCCGAAACTTCCTCAGTATCTCTACGACCACACCACACCGCGCCTGCTGGCGACGCGTAAATCTTCGGCGTACATCAAGATAGCTGAAGGCTGCGACCATCCCTGTAGCTTCTGCGTCATCCCCAATCTTCGCGGCAAGTTTCGCTCCCGGCGCTTTGCCTCCGTGGTCGCCGAGGCCGAGCAGCTGGTCGCCCAGGGCGTGCGAGAACTCACCCTGATTGGCCAGGACACGACCTGTTACGGCGAAGACCTGGGCATGAAGGATGGCTTGGCGCAACTGCTCGACAGCCTGGCAACGATCCCCGACCTCAAGTGGTTGCGTTTTCTGTACGCCTATCCCAACAAGGTCACCGGGCGTCTGCTCGACACCATTGCCCGGCATGAAGTGATCTGCAAATACCTTGACATGCCGCTCCAGCACGCCGCTGGCCCTGTGTTGAAGAGCATGCGGCGCGGCGGCAATGCTGATATCTTTCTGAAAACCATCGAGCGCGTGCGCGCGAGTGTGCCCGGCGTAGCTATCCGGAGCACGTTCATCACCGGATTTCCCGGCGAAACCGAGGCGGATTTTTCCGTCCTCAGCGACTTCGTCCGCGCCGCCAAGCTCGACTGGCTGGGGGTTTTCAGCTACTCCGATGAAGAAGGCTCCGGGGCCTTCCACCTGGGGGATAAAGTTCCAGCGCGAACCATTGAGGCGCGGCGCCGCTCCCTGATGCGCCTGCAACAATCGATCAGCCGCAAGTCCAGGGCGAGCTTGGTAGGGCGCAACTTTGAGCTCCTGGTGGAAGGACCTTCGGAGGAAACTCCGCTGTTGTGGGAGGGCCGCACGGAGCATCAGGCTCCGGAGATCGACGGCAAGGTCTACATCAATGACTTTGGGCCTTTTGACCAGCTGAACCCCGGGCATTTTTACCAATGCGAAATTACTGAGTCGCAGGATTACGATCTGGTAGGCAGAATTGTGGCCGAATGACATCAAGGAAATGAGAGATGAGTCCCTCGGGAAAGAAACTTAAAAGCCTACGCTGCCCCACATGCGGACAGCTTGTCACCGTGAACGATGCGGATTTTCCCTTCTGCAGCGACCATTGCAAAACCATCGACCTGGGGAAATGGGCCAGCGGCGTATACCGCATATCATCGCCGGTGCTGGATCCCGACCTTCTGGAAGAGATTGAAGGGATGCGGCCGCGCTCAGCTGGTGATGAGTGAGGCCGCGGTAGGCAAAAAGACGGCATGGGCTTGGGCGGTGGGGACCTTTCTCGGCGCCGGGCGGCTCCGTCCCGGTCCGGGCACCTGGGGGTCTGCCGCTGCGTCGGTGCTTTGGTTAGCGGTGGCCATGGGTTTGCATCTAACTCCATGGCCGCTGGCATGGCTTACGCTGGCAGCGGCGATGGGCGCCCTGGCAATCGGAATTCCCGCCGCCACCCGCGTGGAGCAGGAGAGCGGACGGGAAGATCCCGGATACGTGGTCATTGATGAGGTCGCCGGGCAATGGATTGCGCTGATTCATTCGCGCGTAAACTTGAGTCACTTGCTGGCCGGATTTCTGTTCTTTCGTTTATTTGACATCGTGAAACCATGGCCTGCCAGACAGCTCGAGGGCTTGCCCGCGGGCTGGGGAATCATGCTCGATGATGTCGCTGCGGGCGTGTATGCTTTGCTGTTAATGCAGGCGCTGCAGTACTGGATTGGGTAAGAAAACAAAACGCACTAGCACGCAGGGATTCAGCCGATGCGATTCTCCAAGGAGTCACCAGTTCCGAACTCACCCAGGATCGATGCCGCGATGCCGGATGCTGCGCTTCCAGGCGGTGAAGTCGAGGTGCGCGGAACCCAGTTGGGCGCCGTGCGCTCTCGCCTGCCGGTGGCCGTGCTCGACGGGATCCAGGCTCCGGTTCTGCTCAGCCGTTCCAACCGCATGATCGTGCGCATACCCGAGGACGTGCAGACCGGGAGGCTCGAGATCCGGCAAAACGGACAATCGAGCAATACGATTCGTCTCAAAATCGCCCGCCTGCTGGCTGGAAATCTGCACCCGGTCGGCAATCCGGCGGTGGATGCCGAGGGCAACATCTTCTCCACCGATTCCGGCCCGCGGGGGCAAAAGACTGCGGTTTCGGTCTACCGCATCACCCCGGCGGGAGAAATGCAACCCCTGGTGAGCGGAATTACCAACGCCACGGGCTTGGCGCTCGACCCCCATGGCTACTTGTATGTCTCCTCCCGGCTGGATGGCACGGTACACCGCGTCTCTCCCCAGGGTGCGTCGTCGGTGTACGCCGAAGGCATGGGCATCGCCACCGGGATTGCGTTCGATTCCGCCGGCAACCTCTATGTGGGCGACCGCAGCGGAACCATCTTCAAGATCGCCCAGGATCGGCAGATCTTCGTCTTTGCCACGCTGGAACCCAGTATTGCTGCGTATCATCTTGCCTTTGGCCTGGATGGAACGCTGTTCGTGACCGCTCCCAGCACCTCCAGCTACGACTCGATTTACGCCATCGATCACGCCGGTGTGGTGCGCGTCTACTACCAGGGGTTGGGCCGCCCGCAGGGGCTGGCGTTTGACGTGGCGGGGAACGTGTATGTCTCTGCCTCCTTCCACGGCACCCGCGGAATCGTCTGCATCACTCCGGCGGGAGAAGCTTCGGTGGTTCTTGCCGGCTCCGGTATTGTGGGCCTCGCTTTTGTGCCTGGCGGCAACGCGATCCTGGCTGCCAATGGCGCCGTCTATGATGTACCGTTGGGCATCGAAGGCGTGCGCCTGTTCTAGAACGTTTGGCGCGTACCCAGGCCGGAATACCAAATTCTTAGTGGAAACAGGCAGGCAACGAAGTCGGGATGAATTGCGAGATTATTGCTGTCGGTTCAGAACTGCTTTCGCCTTACAGGCAAGACACGAATTCCCTATTCCTCACTGACCGGTTGCTGCAGCTGGGCGTAAACGTGGTTTTCAAAACCATTGTCGGGGACCGGCTGGGACACCTCGCCAGCGCGATTCGCATTGCGCTGGGACGCACCGACATCGTGATCACCATGGGTGGTCTGGGCCCCACGGAAGACGATCTGACGCGCCAGGCAGTCGCGGAAGCGCTGGGCATTCGCTTGCGCCGCCACCCGGAGATTGTCGGCGCACTCTATGCCCGCTTCGCTGCCCGGCGTGCCCAGATGACGGAGAACAATGCTCGCCAGGCCGATGTGCTGGACGGCTCAGTGGTGCTCGAGAATGCCCGGGGCACGGCTCCCGGGCAATGGTTGGACACCGTCTACGGTGAACATCGCAAGCTGGTCATTCTGCTGCCCGGGCCGCCGTCGGAAGTGAAGGGCATGTTTGACGCGCAATGCATGGACCGGCTGCGCGCCGTGGTCCCCAAGCGAACCATTGCCACGCGCACGCTCAAGATTGCCATGATCGGCGAGTCGCAGGCCGATGCCCGCATCGCACCGATCTACACCAAGTACAAGGACGTGGATACCACCATCCTGGCGCACACGGGTGATATCACGCTCATTCTGAACTGCTCCAAGGGGGACCAGGAAACGGCCCAGGCCAGGGTGGATGAGTTGGCAGGGAAAATCGAAGAAGAGCTGGAGGAGTTTATCTACTCTTCGCAGGGCGAGTCCCTGGAACAGATCGTTCTCTACTACCTGGGCATGAATGCGTCTACGCTGGCGGTGGCGGAGAGTTGCACTGGGGGCTTGGTGGCGCAGCGCCTGACCAGCATCAGCGGTAGCTCGCGATCGTTTCTGGGCGGGGCGGTGGTTTACAGCGACCGGCTCAAGAGTCTCTTCGCCGGCGTTCCTCCATCCATGATCGAAGCCCACGGCGCGGTCAGCAAGGAGGTAGCGGTGGCTCTCGCCGAGGGAATTCGCAATAAGACGTCCGCAACCTTTGGTGTCGGCGTCACCGGCATCGCCGGTCCCGGGGGTGGGTCGGAAGAAAAGCCCATCGGCCTGGTTTACGTCGCGGTGGCCGATGGCAAGCAAACCGACGTGGTGGAACGGCGCTTCGGCGGCGACCGGGAACACATTCGCTCCTGGACCAGCCAGTTAGCGCTGGATATGGTTCGCCGCAAGTTGAAATAGAGTCGTTTTTGCCCGCGGACACCCGGCAGAGGGTGAAGAGTCTGTATGACAACCACCCTCTCTAACTTGAGTCGTAGCACTCGGAGCTGCTAGAACCTTTCAATGACGAGAATTGGTTAATTCTAGCTTTTCGTCGATTTGCTACGACACAATCCGTAGGGACGACTGAGAGTAGCCCAGGACGCTAGTCCTGGGTTAGTACGGTGCCAACGGAGCAGTCCCGCAGGGACGGCTGAGAATGCCCCAGGATGAAATCCTGGGATCTTTGACTCTGAAATGGGCTATTCGCGACCCGGGGCAGCCAACCAGGACGATATCCTAGAAGCGCTAGCTAGTTTAGGGCGTTTTTCTTCAACCCCCACAGAATCGTCATCCTGGGAGCCTGTGACTTTTTTGGATTGCTTCATCGTCAACAACCGCTGGGTGCCCCATTCAAGCCCGGTTTTGGCTTGAGTGGGATTCCACAGCACTCGACTCACCTTTTTTGTCATCCGGAAAGCAGCCGAGGGATCTACACTGCGCCATCTACACTGCGCCCCGGCTCCCGCACAAGGTTTCCGTTCCGTTAGTTCTCACACAGACGCTGAAACCTAATTCTCTTTTCGGTCCTTTACGGCCCGACTGAAGTCCCGCTCAGGCGGGACAAGCCTCCACGGCTTCGGCTTCGCTGTCATAAACCTTGAACAGGCTCAGAATACCCACCATCTTGAAAGTCTTAGCCGCGAAGGGAGAGGGGCTAACCAGCTTGGCGTCCCCACCTACTTTCTTGGCCTGGCGAAGAGCATCAACGATCGCACCGATCCCGCTGGAATCGATGTAGGGCATGGCGGAAAGATCCAGCAGCAGGTGAATGTGTCCGCTGCTGAGTGCGCCCTCGACCGCCTCGTCAAGCTGCTTGACACCTTCTCCGTACTTGAGCGGGCCTTTCAGCTTCAGGCAACAAATAGTTCCGCTCTGTCGAATATCTAGATCCACGGCTTCCTCTCCCGGCCAAGAATTTGCTGGCTAGTTCTATTCACCAAAACGTAAAAATGCTGTACTCTCCGACCAGATTAACAATCAACCTATCCGGCCATATACGTCAAGCAGACAGACGCGCGCATGAAGATCGAAACCGGCAGCCGGCTGAACAGTGAACACTTCTCGGAACTAGCCCAGTCCCTACTGGGCTCGCCCGAGGTCGCAGCCCGCGCCGCATTGCTGGCCGACGCCGTATGCAAGGCGCTGCCCGGCAGTGCATGCGTACTCTATAGCCTGCGTTCGAACGCAGAAGGCGCCTTCTGGACCGCCCTCGGCGTATCCGATGAGATTTCGGTGGTAGAGCCGGCCATCGCAGCCGGCTCATCGCTCTTCGCTCCCGTACTGGAATCGCCGCGCCCCACAGTCTACTCCGCCGGTCAGCTGTCCCGCGAGGATTACGCCCACATTCACGTGGTGCGCACTATCCGGTCCATTGGATACTTGCCCTTGCTCCGGGAGCAAGAACTGGTTGGCACATTCGAGATCGTCAGCTTTAACGACTCACTCACCGAGGCCACGTTGCAGTCGATTGAAGGACTGGCGGAGCTGGCCGTGACTGCCCTCGGGTCGGCAGAGCAGTACGAAGAGCAACGGCAGAATCTGCTCGATTCCATCCATCGTTTGAGCCAGCTCTATGACCTGGAAAAATCGCTCAACGAGACGCTCGATTTTGAGCCCCTCCTGGAACTGATTCCGGTCAAGGTAGCGGCCATGCTGCCTTGCCAGGCCATTCACCTATGGATGTTCGATGGCGGCCGGCTCCGCATGGTCTCCGCATCCGGAGAAGACGCCACGGTCGAAGTAGGAGCCACCGAGGATGCCGGTGAAGGCTACGTCGGAGATATGGCGGAAGAAGGCGCGCCACTGTTGATCAACGATCCCGAAGACCCCCGGCTGGCAACGCGCAATCAGCGCGCCCCCGGGGGCCGCCGGTCACCGATGTGCTCCTGGTGCCGCTCATCGAGCATGCGCAGGATGGCGGGGAGAGCGAGCTGGGCGTGCTCGAAGCGGTCAATAAGGAGGGTGGCGCGGGCTTCACCGACGACGACCTGTTCTTCATGAACAGCATGTCAGAGACGGTGAGCAGCGCGCTCAAAAACGCCAGCCTGATGCATGCCGAGCGCAAGCTGGAGATTCTCGAAGCCCTGGTGCATGTCAGCTCCGAGATTACCTCCACCCTTCGGCTCGACCACCTGCTGCAGATTATTGTCAACAGCCCGCAGTCGGTGTTGCCCTTTGAGCGTTGTTCGATTGCGCTTGACAATCGTGGACGGCTGCAGTTGAAGGCCGTCTCCGGCATGGCCACTATCCCCCTTGGCGACGTCCAGGTGGAACAGCTGCGCACATTGCTGCAATGGCTCTCCGGCTATGATCGCCAGCTGCTGATCCGCCAACACGAGGAGGAGCCGGAGACAGAAGAAGCCCAAGTGCGCGCCGCCATCGGCAAGCACTTCGAAGCCAGCGGCTATCGCGCCCTCTTTGCCCTTCCCCTGGCCGACGACCAGGGACGAGTGGGTCTGTTGCTTTACGAAAGCACCGACCCCGATTTTCTCGAGGTAGCGCACGTCGAGATGATCAAGGTCCTGGCCGGGCAAACTACCGTAGCCATCCGCAACGCACTGCTCTACCGGGAAGTGCCGCTTATCAATCTGCTGGCGCCGCTGGTGCAGCGAAAACAGGCCTTTCTACGCAGCGACCGGAAGCGGCAAGGAGTCATACTCGGGACCGTGACGGCAGTGATCCTGTTGCTTATCTTTTGCCCCCTGCCGCTGCGCGTGAGCGGAACGGCCGTGGTGGCTCCGCAATCCCTTGCCACCCTCGCCGCCCCGGTCGAGGGAACCATCGCGAACGTGTACGCCCGGGAGGGCCAGCACGTGAGCCGCGGCGAAGTTCTGGCCACCATGGACGACTGGTCCTGGCGTAACCAGCTGACGGCAGCGCAGGCAAAGTACGAAGCGGCCATGCTGGCCATGCAGGGAGACCTGGCCCGCCACTCCGCCAGGGCCGGAGAAGACCGGACGCAGGCCGACTACCTGTTCGCGGAAATGGAGCGGTCACGGTTACGTATTGCCAATGCGCAACTTCGCTCCCCGATCGACGGCATTGTGATGACCCCCGATCTGCAGAACGCGGTTGGGGAACATCTCAATGCCGGCGCGACCTTCGCCCAGGTGTTGAACCTGTCGAGCGCGAGGATCAGCATCGCCGTAGATCAGGAAGATTCCAGGCTGGTGCAGGCGGGGCAGAGAGCCGCCATCAAGCTGAATGGCTTTCCCGCGCAAACCCTGCACGGCCAGGTCTTCAGTGTTAGCCCTGAAGCGCAGCCCAGCGGTGACGGCCGCGTCTTTTACGCCCACGTGCTGCTGCCCAACGAGAGCGCGCAACTGCGCACCGGCATGGACGGCCGGGCCAAGATCTTCGCCGGCTTCCGCCCGGCAGGCTTCGTTTTACTGCGGGCGCCGGCATTATGGCTCTGGAAACAGCTATGGGATTGGATCGGTTGGTAACCATGCCGCAACCGTTGAAAGATAACCGTAACGCTTGCCGATGGATCGCGGCAGCGGTGTGCTGCATGGCCGGGTTCAGTCTTGCAGGGTGTAGCCAGGCACCTGGGGCCAAAGCCTCGCAGCCGGTTCTGGCCTCGTCGCCGCCATCCAGTGCGGCCGCGGAGCCGGTGGCCGCACCCCCATCCCCATTTGCAGGCGCGTCCGCCTATCTGACGGGGCCGGACGCGCCCCATCCCGCCAGTCCGGCGACGGGCGAAGCGCGCAACTTTACCACTGTCGGCCCGCTGGTCGTGGAACAACAGGCGGACGTCGTGGCCGAACGCGACGGCCGCGTTATCTCGGTCAGCGTCGAGATCGGAGATCATGTCCGCCGGGGACAGGTGCTGGCGCTGCTGGACGATCGCGCGCTGCAGGCAGCGCGCGCGGAGAAGTCGGCCAGGATCGACTCCCTGCGAGCCCAGGTACAGACCTGGGAGGCTGAGCAAAGGAGCAATGAGGCGGATCTACGGCGAGCCGATGCCATGCGCGCGGAGAAAATTCTTGATGATGAGGACTGGGAGCATGTGCAATATAAGCTCAGCGAAACCAAGTCCCAGGTTGCCCGCTACAGGGCCGATGTGCTCGCCGCCGAAGCCGAGTTGCATGTCGCGGATGTCGAACTCGGCCAATCGCGCATCACTGCTCCCTTTGACGGCGTAGTAGGGCGCCGTTCGGTGCACGACGCGCAGGCGGTAAAGAAGGGCGATGCCCTGTTCTGGATCACTGCGCAGGCGCCTCTGCGTATTCTTTTCACCGTGCCTGAGTCTGCCATGGCTGCCTTCCCCCGGGGCGCGAAGCTTGAGCTCACCACCACGGATTACCCCCATCTCAAGCAGCCGGCGACCGTATTTCGCGTCAGCCCCGTGGTTGACCCGGCGAGCGGCAGTATCGAGGTCATCGGCAGCCTGGACAAGGCTTCGCCCTTGTTGAAGCCGGGCATGTCGATGCAGGTGAAGCTGAGCCCGCGATGAACCTGAGCGAGGCACTCGACGCAGCTCTACCGGAGATCCCACGTAGCAGGCTCTCGCGCAAGAACCCACCGCGGGTCGATCCCGACCTGATCATTCGCGAAGATGTAACCGACGGCGAACCTGTCGTCGCGGTCTACCAGCGAAGCACCGCCAACCTGTTACGCATGAAGCCGACGCAATGGCAACTCGCCCGCCTCTTCGATGGAGTGCGTTCTTACGAGGAGATCGCCTTTGCGTTTGAGGCCGAGACCGGGATCCCGATTGGCCCCGAGGAGGTGCGGACCTTCGCCGAGAATATGGACGAGGGCGCCTTCTGGTACAAAAATCCGCAGGAAAAAAATCTTGCCATGAACGAAAAGCTCGCGGCCCAGCGAAGCCGCCGGGTGCAAAGCCACTCCAGCCTCAACGTGGCGCATATATCGTTCTCAGCCTGGGATCCGGACCGCTATCTTACGCGGCTCGATGAGAAGATTGGGAAATATGTCTACAACCGTTGGATGGTCCTGGCCGCGGTGCTGCTTTTCCTCCTTGAAGCCGTGGTCTTCACCGCCAAATGGAGTGTTTTCGGCCCAGACATATCGCTCTACTACGACTTCGGCAAGAAGACTTTCTCCGATCTGGTGGAGTTCTGGCTGCTTCTTTTCGTAATCGGTTTTGTCCATGAGAGCGCCCACGGACTTACCTGCAAGCACTATGGCGGCGAGGTCCACAGTATGGGGCTGATGTTTCTTTACTTCGCGCCTTGTTTCTTCGTCGACGTAACCGAATCCTGGGTTTCGGCCAGCCGGCTACAGCGCATGGCCACGATTATCGCCGGAATATGGATCGAAATGATCCTCTGTGGCGTGGCTACCGTGCTATGGATGAACACGCAGGCGGGCAACTGGATGCATGATTTCAGTTACAAGCTGATTCTCCTCACCGGCTTGGCCGTGGCCGTCGTTAATCTCAATCCCCTCATCAAGCTCGATGGTTACTACTTCTTCACGGAATGGCTTCGAGTGCCGGATCTCAAGGAGCGTTCCACTTCCTTCCTCATCGGGTGGGTGCAGCGCAATATCTTTCGTCTTCCCATGGAGGTGCCGGTGGTCTCCCGGCGGCGCGTGCCGCTATTCGTTTTTTATGCTCTCGCCTCCGGCGCCTACAGCTACTTGTTGCTGCTGGTGTTTATTCGCTTCAGCTACAACGTTTTCTACCACTGGTTCGCCGAGCTTGCGCTGATACCTGCGGCCATACTGGCATTTGTCATCTTCCGTTCCCGGCTGCGCGGGCTCCGGGCCTTCGCTCAAGGCTTCTACCGCACCAAGGCTGCCGAGGGCACTCTGCGCCTGACGCCTTTGCGCGCCGTGCTGGCGATGGCGTTGCTCGCCGTTCTTTTTGTGCCCATACTGCGCGATCGCGAGAATGCCTACTTTGTAGTCGAGCCGCGTGAGACACACCAGGTGCATGCCGGCGTCCCGGGAAAGGTTTTGGCGGTGTATGTGAAGGAGGGCGAGACGGTGAACCGCGGGCAAGTGATGGCAAGGCTGCGGAGTTTAAGTGAAGCTAGCGACAAGCAGGAGGCGGAGACGCGACTGGCCTCTTCGCAGTCGGAGGTTTTCGCGGCGGAACTGGAGCATACCGGTTTGGGGCAGGCTCTGGCGGAGCAGCATGCTGCCCGCAACAGCAGCGCAATTGCGGAGGAAGAGAGCGCACAACTTACCGTAACTGCACCCGTTAGCGGCGTGATTGCGACCAGCGATCCGGAGAACCTTGTGAACCGTGACGTAATCACCGGCCAGACGCTGCTGACGATCGTCGACCCTTCGCAGCTGGTGGCGAGGTTATTTGTTCCCGTTTCAGAAATGGATTACATTCGCGTGGGAGACCCCGTCTCCCTGCAACTGCCCTCGCAATTCATGGAAATTCACGGACGGCTGGGCACGATGGAAGGATCCGCCCTGCCGTTGCCGCCGGGCATCCTGGCCCAACAAGCGTATAAAGGCATCGCGCTACCGGCCTTCTACTCCACCCGAATACCGTTGGGTGAGGAAGGGGGCCAAATCCCTCCCGGCACCAGCGGTGCGGCGAAAATCTTCGGCAGGCGCCATAGCTTGGCTTACCGGCTGGCCACCACCTTCGGCAACGTGTTGCGCACACATTTCTGGTGACCAAAAAACGACGACAGCGGCTATAAAGCCGCTGTCGTCGTTCCCAAAACAGATTTGCCCTCTACCCGATTGTTCTCTTGGTCGTCAACATTCTGGCCGTCGAGAGCCTGGCAGTGGCAAGTTTCGCCATTGCCAGTTTCTTAGCCAGGATCATCTGTGGCGGCTTCTCGGTTTTGCCATCCGGGTCAAGACGGCTGGTCCCTGCTTGCTTGGACTTCGCCTTCCCGGCCCCTCTAAGCGATTTCTTTTGGATAGCCATCTCTGTGCCCATACAAGGTAGTGCAGTTGCCGCGATCTTCCATCGCTTGGTTGCGAGGGTTTGCTTAGGCTGAGTAAGGTCCGACGTGGGGCCCTTTGGCTGCAACTACTTTGCTGGTTGCGGGCTTGGAGGTATCAACCTTCGACTTGGTGCTCTTGCCCTTGGTTGGGGATGCCTTCTTGCTTACGAGAGACTTCTTTTCCATAGCCATTGTGGTTTCTCCAAAGTTAGATTTTTTGTTGCCCTACGCCGTGACTACAGCAATCGATGTGCCAAACTTTCGCCCTACGTCCAACCACGCATCATCGGGGTTGCGACTTTGGTAGCCGCGGGCTTGGCAGTATCAACTTTACCTTTGACGTTCCGCTTGCTCTTGCTTGCGGGTGTGATCAACGCCTTCTTGTTGGCCAGCGGTTTCTTTTCCAGAGCCATTGTTGTCTCCAACGCATATTGGATTAACGTGCACTCTCCCTAATGCAAGCAGAGTGCCAAACTCCGAAGCGGCCGGGACGCCTGGCCTGCTTGAAGAGTTGAAAGTAGACAGAGCCTGCAGGGGTTAATTTTTAACCTAACGCGGTTAAAAATTAACCCTACCGGCTAAAGCGAATACTTGCGGCAGAGATATTTCATGCGCTGCGAGTCCAGATGCAGCAGCCGCGCTGCGGCCGTCTTGCTGCCGCTCGAACGGCGCAGCGCAGCCTCAAGCAGTGCGACCTCCAGCTCCCGGATCTCGTCGTCGAAGCGAACTCCGCCCGGCGGTAGCAAAATCGCCTCGTGCGCGGTAACACTCTGCGCCAGCAGTTGCTGGGGAAGATGCTGCAGATCGATGGTAGGGCCGGGAACCATGATGACCAGCCGCTGGATCAGATTTTCCAGCTCACGCACATTGCCCGGCCAGGAGTGCTCCTCCAACGCGGCCAGCGCGTCAGGCGTCAGACGCTTTTGCTCCAGGCCATTGGCCGTCAGATGAATACGCAGGAAGTAGTCCGTGAGCAGGGCAATATCCCCGGTTCGCTCGCGCAGTGGGGGCAACTGGATCGGCACCACGTGAATACGGTAGTAGAGGTCTTCACGGAATTTGCCCGTGCGCGCCATCTCTTCCAACGGCTCATTGGTGGCGCAGATCAGCCGGAAATCGATCTTCCGGCCCTGGCGTCCACCCAGCCGTTGCACCTGCCGGTCTTCGAGCACGCGCAACAGCTTGGTCTGCAGTGGCATGGTGAGGGTGGCGATCTCATCGAGAAAAAGCGTACCGCCGTCCGCCAGCTCAATCTGCCCTGGTTTAGCCTCGTTGGCCCCGGTGAAGGCGCCCCGCTCGTGGCCGAAGAGCTCCGACTCGATCAGGTTCTCCGGCAGAGCCGCGCAGTTCAGGCTGATGAACGGCTTGTTCCGCCTGCTGCTTAATGCGACGATGGCCCGGGCGACCAACTCTTTGCCGGTCCCGCTCTCCCCGCGCACGATCACGTTGATGCGGCTGTCGGCGACCTGCGAGATCGCGTCGTAGACCCGGCGCATGGCTTCGCTCGCGCCCACCAGGTCGTGAAACTTGCTGCGCTCCAGCACCTGCTGCTGCATGCGCGCCCGTTCCATCTCCTCGATGCGTTCTTCGAGCGTGGTCTTGAGCACCAGGCGCAGCTCGGAAGGATCGATGGGACTATGGAAGTGGGCATCGCTACCCGCCTCCGTGGCCTGCTTTTCCACCGCGCGGGCGCGCGAACGGCTGAGCGAGATCAGGACCAGGTCACGTTCCAGGATGCGCAATTCGCGCAGCACCCGGACGCCGGCATGAGCCTCCTCGCCCTGGGTATCGATATCGACCAGCACCGCCTGGGCCCGCTGTTCGCGAACCCAAATGGCGGTGTCTCCATAGTGGTTGCGGTGGCGTACCCGGTACCACGGCGCCAACTCCGCTTCGATCTCCCCCTGAAAGTCCTCATCCGCGGTGATCAAGCAGATCGCGGGCAGGGTCTCATCAGCAACGCCGGTGGAACGATGCGGATTGAGCATGTGTCAGCTCATTCTACGGAGTTCGCTCATTGTCCCCATACCTGTTGCAGAAACAGATACCGGTCGCGATGCGGATCCGGAGCGGCTCCAGGGTCGGAGCTCAGGCGCATCACCTGCCAGTTGCCCGCGGCATCGTAGGCTGGCCAATGTGGCGCTCCGCCGCCGTTTGGATCTCCCGTTTTGGCAAAATTCGTCCAGAAGGTTTGTATCAGGTCGGAAAGCTTGTAATCCTCGGGCTTGAACGCAGCTCCCTTGCGCGAGTCGAGATTGCCGAAGACGTACTCAATCTCGTCGGAGTGGAAGGCCCCGCCAGAGGCCGGATGGAAAGGATCCCCCGGCGACGGCTGCGCGAATAGATACCGGTAGGCCCTATTGCCGGTCTTTACTTGCGCCTCCAGCCAGGCCCAGGTGGAGTAGACCAGGAAGCGGTCGCCGGCAAAGTCCTCCGCTACCCGCAGCGCTTCGGCATCGTCATTGGCGTGGTACACCTTGAGGAAGTCTTCGGCCCGCGGGCCGAATTCCGTAGCCCCCGTGGTTCGCAGGCCGTCTATCGTCCCTTTTTCCGGCGCCTTTACCACGTTGCTGGTTCCCTCGTCCTGGTTCCAACCGGCAAGCAAAGGCACGTGGGCCTGATTGCCCGCGGCAAAGATCGCGGATACGCTTTGGGGCAGGAAGTAGCCGTCGGTATCGGGCGCGAAGGGAGGCCTGCCCAGGCCTTTGTGGGTGGCCAGCTTTAGGATCTCTTCGCTGCTCGCGGCGCGCAATGTTGCCAGACTGCTGTCGCCGCCCGCCTGACGAATAAATTCCTCATTCTTCCTCTCGGCCTCATCGAGCGGCGGAAAGCTCAGCTCCTTGCTGGCAAAGGCTCCGCCACTTTCTCCGATGGCATGGGCAAATAGACCCTTGGCCAGGGGCGAGGCCATCTGCGCGCTCACGGCAAAGGAACCGGCGGATTCGCCGAAGATGGTTACATTGTCCGGATCGCCGCCAAAGCGGGCGATGTTGCGCCGCACCCACTGGATGGCAGCCAATTCATCGAGCAGTCCCTGGTTGCCGGCTGAGTGATGGGGATCCTCGGCGGCCAACTCATGGGTGGCGAAAAACCCAAAAATCCCCAGCCGGTAATTCATCGAGACCACCACCACCCCTTTGCGGGTGAGATGTTCGCCATCCTGGCGCGGCTCCGAGGTACCGCCCCCGACAAACCCGCCGCCGAAAATCCAGACCATGACCGGCAGTTTGCCCTTGGGCTTGGCGGCCGGTGTCCACACGTTGAGGGTGAGGCAGTCCTCGCTCTCACCCGGATCCCGGAACACCATGTCGTCAAATTTTTCCTGCTGGTAGCAGCGCGATCCGAAGCTGGTGGCCTGGCGCACGCCTTGCCATTTGGCCGCGGGTTGCGGCGGCTTCCAACGCAGCGGACCGACGGGCGGCGCAGCATAAGGGATGCCGAGAAAGTCGCGCGCCTGACCGTCGGCGCTTATCTTTCCCTGCACCTTGCCCTGATCCGTCTTGACCACCAGTGGGTTACTTCCATGGGCCGGCAACGCGAAGGCGGCTATCCCCGCCGCGGCGCAAAGATACGTGGAGACAAACCTGCTGAACATGGGCCTTAATCTACCAGATGACCGGGGTATCGTTGCTTGCCACAAGCGCTGCTACACTCAAACCGGATGCAACCATGTCTTTGTTTTTGATCGTAGCCTGCGTGGCGTATCTGCTGGGTTCCATCCCCTTCGGATTCCTCCTGGTGCTGCTGGTAAACAAGGAGGATATCCGCGCCAAGGGTAGCGGCAATATCGGCGCCACCAATGTGCTGCGCTCGGGCGCAAAGGGATTGGGTATTCTGACCTTTGTGCTGGACGGTAGTAAGGGTTACGCCGCAGTGGCGGTGGCAGATTTCCTGGGCCGCAACCAGGGCCCCAGCGACCATGCATAATCTTGCCATCCTGGCCGGACTGTTCGCGATTCTGGGCCACATGTTTCCTGTCTGGCTGCGCTTCAAGGGCGGCAAGGGCGTGGCCACTGCCTTCGGCGTTTTCCTGGCGCTCTGCTGGCTGGCGGCGCTCTCCGCACTGGGATTGTGGATCGCGATCGTGGTTCTGACGCGTTATGTCTCCCTGGCGTCGATCCTGGCGGCGGTTGTGCTTCCCTTCCTGACCCTCTGGCTCTCACCAGGCAGGTACGGCTACGCCTCGGGGGTGGTTGTTTTCGTTAGCTGCTGGATCGTCATCGTGAAGCACTGGCAAAATATCCAGCGCCTCCTGCAGGGCACGGAGCATGGCTTCGGCGCATCCAGGAAAACGGGAGCATGAGCCGTATTGCTATTGTGGGCAGCGGCTCCTGGGGAACCGCTCTCGCCCTGAGCCTGGCGCGCCGTGGCGACCACTCCATCGCCCTGTGGTCTCATTCGGCAGCTGTGGGCACCTACCTTCCCGGGTTTCCAATTCCTCCGCAGGTAAATCACGCTAACGGATCTGGCCGTAGCCGTGATGGGCGCGGAGATTGTGATCAGTGCCGTGCCGTCGCAGCATGTGCGCGCGATCTATCACGCCATGGCGCCCTTTCTTGTGCCGGGGCAAATCATCGTCAGCGCCACGAAGGGAATCGAGGACCAGAGCTTTCTGCGCATGACGCAAGTCATCGAGCAGGTGTTGGCGGAGCGAAATCTCAATGGCAGCCTGCCCTGCGGCGCGCTGAGCGGGCCGTCGTTCGCGCAGGAAGTGGCATCCGGCGCCCCCACGGCAATCACCATCGCTTTCGCCGATAGCCGGCTGGCCAGCCGGCTGCAGGAGGAGCTCACCGCGCCCGCACTGCGGCTCTATACCAACGACGACGTGATCGGCGTGGAGCTGGGTGGCGCACTCAAGAACGTCATCGCCATCGCCGCCGGCATCGCCGCCGGGCTGGGACTGGGGCACAACAGCGCCGCGGCCATCATCACTCGTGGAGTAGCAGAGATCACCCGCCTGGCGGTCGCCTGTGGAGGCCGCAGGGAGACGCTTGCCGGCCTTTCTGGCTTGGGTGACCTGGTACTCACCTGCACTGGTCCGCTTTCGCGTAACCGCTCGGTCGGGAATTGAGCTCGGCCGGGGGCATAAGCTTCCCGCCATCCTGGCGCAGCTGCAGGGCAAAGTCGCAGAAGGTGTACGGACCACCTCGGCAGCGCTCGGGCTGGCCGCAGCCCACGGCGTGGAGATGCCCATCACCGAGCAGATGGCCGCCATTCTCGAGCATGGCAAGTCGCCCCAGGACGCGATCCGCGAACTGATGGCCCGGCCCGGGCGCGACGAATAGCTCAGACTCCGTCCCGGAAATCGAGCTTGTCCCTCCAAACAGAGCACTCCAGCTCCACGGTCGGGTCATTTCGCTGTCCATGGAAGGGTAAAGATCAGAAACCAGGGTTCCCCACGGTCCGCAGGCTAGTACACTCAGGTCATGGCGTATCGAGATGCCTTTTAAATGATTCAGACCCTCTTTGGCAGCCTGGAAGAACCAGAAAAAAAGAGCATATTCGGGCGCATGAAGGAGGCCGTCTCGCGCACCCGCGAGACCTTGGCCGACCGCATCGAAGACATCGTCGCCCTGACCCACGAGGTCGACGAAGCCGCCCTGGAAGAGCTGGAGATGAGTCTGGTGGCCTCGGATCTGGGTGTCGGAACATCCACCGAGATCATCGATGCCCTGCGCGGCCGGGTGAAACGGCACGAGATACGCAACGGCGCGGAGTTGAAGCAGCTACTGAAGCAGGAGATCCAATCCATCCTGGATGCCCGGGAGGAAGAGGACTTCTTCAAGCCAAAATATACGGCGCCGCCCAGGGTCATCATGCTGGTGGGCGTGAACGGCACCGGCAAGACGACCACCACGGGAAAACTGGCATGCTTATTTCCGTCGCCAGGGTAAGACCGTTTTGCTGGTTGCCGCTGACACCTTCCGTGCCGCGGCCATCGAGCAGCTGGAGGTGTGGGGCCAGCGCACAGGCGTGGAGATGATCAAGACCAAACAGGGAGGAGACCCCTCCGCCGTCCTCTTCGACGGTATACGCGCGGCCCAGGCGCGGGCCATCGATGTCCTCATCGTGGATACAGCCGGCAGATTGCACACCAAGGACAACCTGATGGCCGAACTGAGCAAGATGCGGAAAACCGCGAGCCGCATCATTCCCAGCGCGCCCCACGAAGTCTTGCTGGTGATGGATGCGACCACAGGGCAGAATGGGTTGCAGCAGGCCAGGCTCTTTACCGAATCTGCAGGCGTCACCGGCATCGTGCTCACCAAACTCGATGGCACAGCCAAAGGCGGCATTGCCGTAGCCATAGCACGCGAACTCAAAGTCCCGGTCCGTTACGTCGGCGTAGGCGAAAAACTGGAAGACCTTTTACCATTTGACAGCAAAGCATTCGTAGATTCCATGCTCGGCGACTAGAAAAGAAAGATGATAGATGCCGGAAACTGACCAGCAGTGGATGGAGCGTGCCTTACAGCAAGCGGAGCGGTCCGTCGGCCTCTGCTCACCCAACCCGGCCGTCGGCTGCGTCCTGGTTCGGGGCGACGAGCTGGTGGGTGAAGGCTTCCATGAATATGACCGCCGCGACCACGCCGAGGTGGTTGCCCTTAAGCAGGCCGGCCCTCTGGCCCAGGGTGCGACCGCCTATGTGACCCTCGAACCTTGCAGCCACCAGGGACGAACCGGACCCTGCGCGGACGCGCTGATAGCCGCCGGGGTCTCGCGGGTGGTGGTGGCCACTGCCGACCCCAACCCGCAGGTGAACGGTAAAGGTATCGCCCGCCTGCGTGCGGCCGGGGTGGAGGTCAGCACCGGTGTGCTGGAGGAACAGGCCCGCAGGCTTAACGACGGCTACGCAAAATTCATCACCGCCTTCCTTCCCTACGTCACCATGAAAGTTGCCGCTACGCTCGATGGCCGCATCGCGCCCTCGCAACACGAGGCCCGTGGTCATTTCTGGATCAGCGGCAGCGAAGCGCGCGCCGAAGTGCATCGTATGCGCCACGCCGTAGATGCGCTGATTGTGGGGGTGGGAACGATCATTGCCGACGATCCTTTGCTCACCGACCGCAGCGACTTGCCGCGGCGGCGGCAATTGATGCGCGATAGTGCTGGACTCCACGCTGCGCACTCCGCTGGACTCTCAGCTGGTCAAGACCGCTTACCAGGATGTGATGATCTTTTTCAGCCATGCCGAGGTCGCGGCACAAAAAGCACTCGAAGCTCGCGGTGTTCGCCTGCAGCAGATCGCGCATCGCGGCCCGCGCGTTTCTCTCCAGGATGCGCTGGTGCGGCTGGCGGAGATGCAGATCACCAGCGTGCTGCTCGAAGGCGGCGCCGAGGTCTATACGTCCGCTCTCAACCAGGGCCTGGTGGATAAACTCATGCTGTTTTATTCGCCCAAGTTTTTTGGCCAGGCGGCGGTCCCCATGCTCTGCGCGGTCGACGGACTACCCACGATTGAGAACTATTCGCTGAAACAGTTTGGCCAGGATTTCGCGCTGGAAGCGCGCCTGCATGATCCCTGGTCGGAAGTGATCTAATTGAAGCTGAGATGTTTACTGGGCTGATAGAAACCACAGGCACCATCCTCGCCGTCGAACAGCGCGAGGGTTCGCGACGCATAGCCATCGCCGCGCCTATCGGCGATGGGGTTGCACTGCGCACCGGCGACAGCATCGCGGTCAGCGGTGTTTGCCTGACCGCGCTGGATATCGAGCCCGGCCGATTTCATGCGGATCTGGCGGCGGAGACAGTGGCCCGCACTTCCCTTTCCCTGCTCACTCCGGGATCGACGGTAAATCTGGAATTGCCCACACCGGCGGGGGCTCCGCTCGGGGGCCACGTGGTGCAGGGCCATGTCGACGGCACGGGCACTCTCTTGAGCCTGGAGCCGGTCGATGCGCACGCCGACCCCGCACTCGCCGACTGGTGGCTTCGTGTGGCCGTGCCCGCCCAAGCTAAGCCGCTACATGGTGGAGAAGGGTTCGATTGCGATTGAGGGAATCAGCCTCACCATTGCCCGCTGGGAACCGGGAACGGCGGAGGGCGACGTGGTGTCGGTGGCCATCATTCCGCACACCTATGCGCGCACCAATCTGCATACCCTGAAGGCTGGGCAGCCGGTCAATATCGAGGCGGATGTGCTGATCAAGTTCATGGAGCAGCGCGGGCTCGAAACCGGGTTCGATCTGAGCATCGAATACCTGATAGCGAACGGCTACTGAGAAGTTTTTGGCTTTTTTCCTGGCCCGTTCGCAGTGCTATCATCAAGGTGTGCCGGGTCCTACGCGACGCAACCCCGCCAACCCCGCCAGGTCCGGAAGGAAGCAACGGTAACGGGTCAGTGCGTGCGCAGTAGGTTGCCCGGTACAAACGATAGCCCGTGATCCTGCCAGCCTATCCACTCCTCATCGATCATTCCCGGCAGTTTAGTTCTGGAGAAGAATATTGAGCATCGAATTGCGTCCGCGTGCACAACGGCGCGCCAAAATCAGCGCCCTGGGAACCTATGTGCCGCCGCGCATCCTCAGCAACGCCGACCTGGCGACCATGGTAGACACCTCTGACGAGTGGATCATGCAGCGGCTTGGCATCCGGGAGCGCCACCTGGTCGAGCCGGGCATGGCGACTAGTGACATGGCCGTGGAAGCGGCGCGCCGTTGTCTTGCCCAGCGAGGCATGATGGCCAGTGAGGTAGAGGTGGTCATTGTGGCCACGGTTACGCCCGACATGTTCTTCCCCGCGACCGCCTGCCTGGTGCAAGACAAGCTCGGCGCCCACGGAGCCTGGGGCTTTGACCTTTCCGCGGCGTGCTCTGGTTTCCTCTACGCCTTGCAGGTGGGGGCCAAGCTGGTCGAGTCCGGCGTTCATTCCAAGGTTTTGGTGATCGGTGCGGATACCATGTCGTCGATCATCGACTATACCGACCGTACGACCTGCGTCATCTTCGGCGATGGCGCCGGAGCGGTCCTGGTCGAACCCACGCAGGAGGGCGAGGTCGGGCTCATCGACTTTTGTCATGAGATTGACGGTTCCGGGGCATGCGCGCTGAACATGCCGGCGGGCGGCAGCCTCCGCCCTGCTTCCCCTGAGACCATCGCGGCCAGACTGCACTATGTCCACCAGGACGGCCAGGCGGTTTACAAGTACGCCGTGCGCAAGATGGTGGAGACATCCAGCAAGTTGCTACAGGCCAATAACATCCAGGCTGCCGACTTGGGCTGCTTTATCCCTCACCAGGCAAACAAGCGCATCATTCTCTCTACCGCCGAGCGCCTGGGCCTGCCGTTGGAGCGGGTGGTCATCAACATCGATCGCTTTGGAAATACCACCGCCGCCACCATCCCCCTGGCCATGCAAACGGCGCTCGACGAACATCGTCTGCAGCGCGAAAGCCTGGTCATGCTGGCTTCGGTCGGCGCGGGCTTCACAGTAGGCGCGTGCCTGCTCCGCTGGGAGATGTAACACGCTGTTTGCGGTGGTCCGGGCTTTACAGAAAAACTCTCTGGACGAAGGGCACGGCTTCAGCCGTGCCGCTCTCAGTATGCGATGGAGAGGGCTTCAGCCCCTGAGGTACGGTTTTCCGATGATTCCCCGCGAATTTCTTGTGGCGAGCAACACCCTCGAACGCCTTTACGGGGCCGCGAAAGATGGCTGATTCCGTCAGCATGTCCCAAAAGACGTACCTCAGGGGCTAAAGCCCTCATTGCTTTGGCTTTACGGCACGGCTAAAGCCGTGCCCTTCGTTCAGAGAGCTTTCCGCAGCCTGCTTAGCCGGCGCCAGCTTCTACTTCGCGCTGAGCGCAGCAGCCTGGGGTGCTGCCGTCTGCCTTCCCTCCCGGCGGAATTTCCACACTCCGTACAAAATGCCGGCCGCCATCAAGCCCAAATAGACCCACATGAGGATGGTGCTCCAGCCGGCCAGGTAGTGGCGAAAGGCGCGGACCATGGCCCTGCCATAGGTATCAGCCAGCCAGGCCACCAGCGCATAACGAACCGCTCTCGCCAAGCCGAAGACAGAAAGAACTTTCTGCGCGAAACCCCCAGGGCGCCCGCGGCCAGGATGAAGGGCATCAGGGGGAAGGGCGGGGGAAGCAATGCAGAGGTGGTGACGGCAAGCGTGCCGTTTTTCTCCACCCAACCCGTCAGGCGGCGCGCAAATCGTTTGGGAAGATAACGATGGAGCGCTGCTTCCCCACCTTTGGCGCCCGCACCCCAGGTGAGATACCCGCCTAAGATGGACCCCGCGAGGGCCGCGATCGCGGCCACCACCGGGTCTGCGCGGTGGACCACCAGCAGAATCAGCAGCAGGTCGGTACTGCCAGGCAGCGGCAGCGGAATGATCGAGGAATCGATCGTGGAGACGGCGAAAAGACCCAGGGTGCCGAAGCCCATGAGCCAGTGCAGCCCATGCGCGGAATGGCCAGCCTGAACGGCCTGCAGTGCGGCCCCGTGTTTGCTGGCTACCTGAAGCATGCCCTATTGGACGCAGATTTGAGCATAACCGTCGCAATAACAACGAAATACCTAAAGCAGGCGGAGGGGCGGCGCGGGTGGAAGCGCTCCACATTCAGCAGCATAACGGTAGAACTGGTCAAGTCCGCGGAGGCACGCCTCATCTAATATGTAGTGGATATTTTTGGTCAGGTAAAGGTGGATCGTCTCCGCCGGCACCGCAATCCGGGTCGACCATTCGTCCACCAGATCCTCGATATGCTCGAGCCCGTGGTCGCGTGAGGTCTGCAGATCCTCGATCAGCTTCGACGCGCTGATCCCAGTCTCCTCCAGTCCGCCCGGCCGCAGCGCCCAAAAGGCGGAAATCCAGGGCAGTCCGGTGAAGCTATGCCACTCATGCGCCAAGTCCAGGTAGAGCAGCCGTTCGCCGGTGCGGGCGGCGCGGGCTTCCATGTCCTCCAACGCCAGCAGGGCCGGATCCCCGATCAGCAATGCCGCGTCGGCGACAGCAAGCATGGATTCGAGATCGGGCTCCTGGGGAATGAACACCGCCGGAACTTTCCAGAAGATTTCGAACAGGATGCGGGTGTACGTGTAAGAGGTAAGCGACGAAGTGTCCGCCGCAACGGTACGCACCGCGCTTACGCCCTGCTCGGGACGCACCACCAAAATAATGGAGCGCACATGGTCGAGCGCCGCCACAGTGCAGCCGGGGACCACCACCAGCGAGGGCGTGGTGGCGTACGCGGCCACCGGAACCAGGCCGATGTCGGCCTCGCCCGCGGCCAACTCCGCAGCGCACGCCGAAGGTGTGGTGTAGCCGATCTGGTAGAGCTCACGCAGGTAGCTGCGCTCGGGTTCGTGTTCGAAGTCCCACATGAGAGGAGCAGGATTGAGGAAGTGGATAGCCGCCATACGGACGCGGCGTTTGCGTGGAAGGGTCACTCGTTAGTGTACCTTGGCTGTCAGCAATGAATGGACCCGACCCACTACCCACAACCGCGCCGGAGAATCAGCTTGCCTGGCTGGCGCTCACGCTCACCCCAGGCCTGGGACCGAAGCGCATCCTGAAAGCCGCGCAGACTTTACAGGATGTATCGCGCATCTTTCAGCTTTCCCTGACCGAACTCGAATCGCTGAATTTTCCCGCGCCGTCGGCCCAGTTTCTGTTCAGCGGCAAAGCCCGCGTCGAGGCCGAGCAGGAGTGGAAGCACGTGCGCGAACAGCGTGGCTTCATCCTTGTCTATGAAGATGAGGAATATCCCGAGCGGCTGCGCGAGATCTTCGATCCACCGCCGGTGCTCTGGGCACTGGGGGACGTGCGGCTATTAGCTCGCCCGGCAATCGCCATCGTGGGGACACGTCACCCCACGCCGTATGGTTTGGGTATGGCAGAAGTGTTGGCTCGCGACCTGGCCAGCCGCAGGATGGTGGTTTTGAGTGGGATGGCGCGAGGCATCGACACCGCAGCTCATCGCGGCGCACTGACAGCCAACGGCAGCACTGTGGCCGTCTGGGGCACCGGCATCGACGTGATCTACCCTAAAGAAAATAAAACTCTGGCCGAAAATATTCTCGTTGCAGGAGGAACCATCATCTCGGAGTACAGACTGGGAACTTTTCCTGCGCCGCAAAACTTTCCCAAGCGAAACCGCATCTTGAGTGGCATGAGCATCGGCGTGCTGGTGGTGGAAGCAGGCGAGAACAGCGGCACCCGCGTGACCGCGCGCTGCGCGCTGGAGCAGGATCGCGATGTCTACGCGGTGCCGGGTAACGTGACCACCAAGAATGCGTGGGGACCCAACACGTTGATTAAACAGGGCGCTAAGCTGGTGGCGACATGGGAGGATGTGTGGCAGGAACTGCCCACCCAGGTGCGGCTGCAGCTGGAAGGGGAACTAGGTTTTGCATCGTCAACAGAGCAAGCTGCATCGATTGTGGAGGAACTTCCGCTGCAGGAGCCAGAGAAGGTCGTGCTGAACGCATTGCGGCACGACGAAGCGGTGCAACTGGATGAGCTGATGGAAAAGCTGGAGTCCAAGTTGACCTCGTCTGAGATCTTCACGGCTTTATTCGAGCTCGAGCTGTGCTAGCCGGATCAAACAACTTCCCGGCAAAAACTACGTCCGCCGGATGTAGCTTTTTGCGCATCTCTACACCAGAAGTTGCAGACGCGGAAGTTGCAGACGCGACAGGAGAAAGCGTGTCTTATGGAGCGCAGATGGAGCCTCCTGCCAGGACGCGGATCACGATAAGTAAATAACTATGAACCTTCCAGGTGGTACAGTCAGTCCCATCGGAAGAGGTTTTTCACGTTGTCTATAGTTGGTCTCAGTAGTAGGGATGGAGTTTAAGGAACGCAATGAGTAAATCACTTGTGATCGTCGAATCACCTGCGAAGGCAAAGACGATCAGTAAATATCTCGGGAAAGACTTCACCGTTGAAGCTTCCGTCGGCCACATTAAAGATCTGCCCAAGAACAAGATCGGCGTGGATCTGAGTGATGGCAGTTTCGCGCCCGAGCTAATCGTGATCCCGGGAAAAGAAAAGGTTGTCGATCGGCTGAAGAAGCTGGCCAAGGCGGCGACTGTTATTTATCTGGCTCCTGACCCTGACCGTGAAGGAGAAGCGATTGCGGCTCATCTTGAAGATGAGCTGCGCGGTCTCTCCAAGGGCAACTCGATTCGTCGCGTAACCTTTAATGAAATTACTGCCAAGGCAGTGCACGACGCTTTTGAACATACCCGGGATGTCGATCGCAATCTGGTCGACGCACAGCAAACGCGCCGCGTCCTCGATCGCATCGTGGGTTACCAGATCTCGCCCTTGCTGTGGGACAAGGTGCGCCGCGGCTTGTCCGCAGGCCGCGTGCAGACCGTAGCGTTGCGCCTCATCGTCGAACGGGAACGTGAGATCAAGGCCTTTGTGCCGGTGGAGTACTGGACGCTCGACGCCAAACTCACTCCGGCCAACGAGAACAACGAGTTCACTGCTCGCTTCATCGGCATCGATGGCGAGAAGGCTACGGTTGAGACCGTGGATGCGCCGGCACTGCCCGGCAAGCAGCCGATGGATGCCGTGGTCGCTGCGCTTGAAAAAGCAAAGTGGTCGGTCCAAAACGTAGAGAAGAAGGAGCGCCGGCGTAATCCCACTGCGCCCTTTACCACCAGCAAACTGCAGCAGGATGCATCCCGCCAGTTAGGCTTCAGCGTACGCCGTACCATGGGCGTGGCGCAGCGCTTGTATGAAGGCATTGAGCTGGGCAGCGAAGGAGCAGTAGGTCTCATCACCTACATGCGTACCGATTCCACCCGCGTCTCGCCCGATGCCATCGGCGATGCTCGCAAGTGGATTGAACAGAACCATGGCAAGGACTACCTTCCGGCCACGCCGAATACCTTCAAGAGCAAGAAGGACGCGCAGGATGCGCACGAGGCCATTCGTCCCACCAGCGTCACGCAGCATCCGGAAGAAATTAAGCGCTATCTCAGTGACGAACAGTATCGCCTCTACCGGCTCATCTGGCAGCGCTTTGTGGCTTCGCAGATGGTCCCCGCGGTCTTCGACCAGACCACGGTCGACATCGTAGGCAAGGCGGATCGCAGCTATAACTTCCGCGTGACCGGCTCGGTGATGAAGTTCGATGGTTTCCTGAAAGTTTACGAGGAAGCCAAAGAAAAGAAGGACGATGAGGATGAGGAGCTGAAGAATCGTCTCCCTGCCCTGGAGAACGGGCAGGCGCTGGCGCTGAATGCCTTGTTGCCTGAAGAGCACTTCACCGAACCACGGCCACGCTTCAACGAAGCCTCGCTGGTGAAGGAACTGGAAGAGCGCGGCATCGGACGGCCTTCCACATACGCCACCATCATTAATACGATTCAGGAGCGCGAGTATGTGCAGAAGGTGGGCACCGGCCGGGGAGCCAAATTCGTCCCCACCGAGATCGGCTTCGTGGTCACCGATCTGCTGGTTGCCAACTTCCCTTATATCTTCGACCCGAAATACACGGCCAAGCTCGAGGAAGAGCTGGACGATATCGAAGATGGCAAAGAGTTGTGGACCGACTTGCTGGGTGCGTTCTATGGGCATTTCGAAAAGGAGCTGGTGCACGCCGGCAAGCACATGGAAAACATCAAGCGGATGGAGAAGCCGACGGACGAGAAATGCGACGTCTGCGGTTCCCCACTGGTCTTGAAGTGGGGTAAGTTCGGCAGCTTCTTCGCCTGCAGTACCTACAACAAGAAGGATCCGGCCAGCTGCACCTTCACCAAGGAGAATTTCGCCGCCAAGCCGGAGATGAGCGCCCAGGAAGGCGAGGAACAGGCGGAAGAATACTGCGAAGCCTGCGGCCGGGTCATGGTGCTGAAGCGCGGACGTTTCGGCGCGTTTATGGCCTGTCCGGGTTACAGCGAGGACCCGCCCTGCAAGACCACGCGCAAGCTGACCCAGAAACAGCAGCAGAAGGCGCCCCAGCCGCTGGACGAGAATTGCCCCAAGTGCGGCTCCCAGCTGGTGTTGCGCAATGGCCAATACGGAGAATTTGTCTCCTGCAGCGCATACCCCAAGTGCAAGTACATCAAGCAGAACATTATCGAGGGGATGAAGTGTCCCAAGTGCGGCGACGGGGACATTGCGGAGCGGAAAGCGCGCCGCGGCAATCTCTTCTATGGCTGCACCAATTACCCCAAGTGTGACTTCACTTCGAACAACAAGCCGGTCCCGGAGAAATGTCCGGAATGCGGCAGCCCTTACCTGCTGGAGAAGACGCGGGCGGCCGGGGTCTACCTGGTCTGCCCCAATAACCGCAAGTCAGCCGCGGAAGACGAAGCGCCCAAGAAGCGGGCCAAGAAGGGTGCGGCGGCCGAAGCCGAGGTCGCGAGCCAGGTAGTTTGCACCTATGCGCGGAAGATCGCCGAGCCCCAGATGGAATCCGTCGAGGCGATGCGTTACCAGACCAAGGCAGAGGCCCTTCCGGTCGCTTAACAAGGTGAGAAAAAGCCTGCAATACCTCAAGAGGCTTAACAGGCTGCGAAAAACTCTCTGAACGAAGGGCACGGCTTTAGCCGTGCCGTAAAAGCCACAGCTGTGAGGGCTTTAGCCCCTGAGGTACGTCTTTTGGGACCTACGGGACGAAACCGTACCTCAGGGGCTGAAGTCCTCTCTGGTCACATACTCTACGGCACGGCTGAAGCCGTGCCCTTCGTCCAGTAAGTTCTTCCTGAAGAGTACGGCCTACCTGCGAGCATCAGGCCCTACGTAAATGGTTTGTAATGAATTCGGCTTTAGAAGCCGCTGAGGGACGCCTTCTACTCTAACCGGCTCTCACCCTGGCCTTGCCAGGATGCGGGGCTGGGCGTACAACTCAAAGTGCGGTTGTTTTACCCCATTCGACCGCATGGAGCGGAAATGAAACTATTCGTGGTGGTTTTGGCATTCTCGACGATACCGGCTATGGCTGCGGATATGAGTGCCGCGAAGATCAACGGTTATGTCAGCGACTCCAAGTGTGGAGCAATGCATAACGGAAGCACCCCAAATGCGGCCTGCGTGAAAAAGTGCATTGACGGCGGAGCAAAGCCAGTCTTTGTTGATGACGCAAAGAAAACGGTCTACACCATCGATGATCCCGACGCGGTAAAGGATCACTATGGACACCACGTCGCCGTTGTGGGCAAGGTGAACGATAGCGACAAGACAATCCACATCACCAACGTGTCCATGCTGGCCGACCAGGGCAAGCCGAGCGGCCCGTCGGAGATGCACTAAACACCTGTAACTAACCCTTCAGCTACCCTGCGGCAGTATCCCGGGACTATTTCGGAAACTGCCGCGACCACCCGGCGCTTCCCGCGCGGGGTGGTTTCGGTGCGTCCAACGAGCGCAATCGTCCTTATCTCTGTAGCATCACCTGCTCAAAATCGGGACATCCAGCAGGATGTCAGAGCGGGCATCCTTCTGCTAAGGTGGGAGAGGGTGGGAAGGAAGCAAGAATAAACCCAGTTATGGCAAAGGCAACGTGGAACGGCAAAGTAATCGCGGAGAGCGACACAACAGAGATGGTGGAGGGAAATCTCTATTTTCCGGAGAGCTCACTCAAGCGGGAGTACTTCCGCCCCAGCTCGACAATCTCGACCTGTCCTTGGAAGGGACAAGCGAGATACTACAGCCTTCTGGTGGACGGCCAGGAAAATCAGGATGCCGCCTGGTACTATCCGGATCCCAAGCCGGCCGCCCGTAACGTCAAGAACCACGTAGCCTTCTGGCGCGGAGTTGAAGTCGAAAAGTAGGATCCATGGCCGTGCTGCCCTAAGCTTGGGTGTGCCGGCCCTGCTTCTGACCCTGGTGACTCTGGTTCCCTGCCAGGCGGCCGCCCAGGCTCCGCCGGCTACCCAGCCCAATCAGATACCAGGCCAGGCGGGCCAGCAGAGAGACCTTGAGGTCTTGCGGCGGTTGGAAGAAGAGTATCTACGGGCCGAGATCGAAGACGATACGGCCATCGCGGGTACGATTCTTGCTGACGACTACGTCGGTTTGAGAGCGGATGGCTCAACCACCAGTAAGGCGGATATCCTGAGCAACCTGGAGCGGCACGACCGCCGTCGCGACCCCTACCAGATCACCGCCACCAATCTGCGCGAGCACCTCTTTGGCGACACTGCCTGCGTGACCTACACCAAGGTCTACACCAAGCCTGGACAGCAGGCCGCCTACAGCGAGAACGTCCTCCACCTTCTCATCCGCCGCAATGGAATCTGGCGCCTGCAACTAAGCAGCCCCCTGCCGGCTCCCCCGAGAGCAAAGTAGGACCGCAGGTCCAGTTCTTCATGCAACCAAAGCGCTTCGGCCTCAACTAGTTGGGGAGTCACGGAAACGGTTCCCCGCGATTACTCCCGGGCACTGTTTTTGGCTTCCCAGGGCTTATCTCTGGGATAATTAACCCACTCTGGCGTTCCGAAATTGGCAGCCGCTCCTGGTAACCCAGGCGGCAAGTCCCGCGTATCCCCAATGAAGCCACTCGAACTGGCACTGACCCCGACCCGCAACCGTCGCCTGAATGAAGTGACAGGCATGGTGCTCCTTGTGGCCGCGAGCCTCCTCTTCCTTGCGCTGGCTTCCTATCACCCAACGGATCCATCCCTGAACACAGTGGGCGCTGCCGGCCGGCAGGCCCACAACTGGACTGGGGTGATCGGCGCCACCGTCAGTGACCTGCTGCTGCAATCGGAAGGCGTCGCCGCCTTCTTCATCCCCTTGATGCTGGGTGCTCTGGGCTGGACGTGGCTGCGTTCGTGCCCTGCCGGTTCCCCAACCGCGAAGGTCTCCGGGGTTCTGCTCTACCTGGTATTTGCGCCCGCCGTCTTCGGCCTGGTCCCAGGTCATCTCCGTTGGCTGCACGCCCTGCCGGTGGAAGGCCTGACCGGGCGGTTGGTGGTGGATGCCCTGGTTCAATACCTCAACCTTCCTGGCGCCGCCATCGTGATTGTGAGCATGGTGGTCATTGCCCTCTACCTCTCCACCACCTTCAGCTTCAGTACCGCGCAGCAGTGGATGGCGATCCGCTTCGCCTTCGCTTACGGATGGCGCGACCGCGTGCGCAACTGGCATTCGGCCTGGACCAGGGCCCGGGCGGAGAAGCAAGCCATCAAACGCGAAGCCATGAAAGACAGCGCGCTGAAGAAAATGCGGAAGACGGCGCGCAAGGCGGCGGAAAAAGCTGCCGCCCGGCAAGCCCAGGGCGCGGAAGACGCGGAGCCCACTGCGCGGCGGGCCGCCTTTGAGGACGTCAGCGCAGCCGAGGCCGCATCGACACCCGAGCCGCATACCCCGTCGCTCTGGAACCAGATGCCGCGAACCAGTATTCCCGACGGGGAACTGGAGACGTTCGAAGCTGGATCCGATTCGTCCCACGAAGCAGAGGATCCCGCGCCCCCCGTTCGGGTGCAGACCCAGCGTCCCGCGCCGGCCGCACAAGCCATCTCCGTTAAAGGGCGGGCCGATGCCGAAGCCAAGCTGGTCACGCTCGCTCCCCGATCGGTCAGCGGCTTCCGCCTGCCGCCGAGCACGCTGCTGCACCGCAGCGACGAGTCGCAGATCGTGCGCGAAGAGGATTTGCGTGGGGAAGCCCGGATCCTGGTTGAGAAATGCGCGGAGTTCGATGTGCGCGGCCAGGTGGTGCAGATCAATCCCGGCCCGGTGGTCACCACCTTCGAATTCCGCCCCGAAGCCGGAGTCAAGTACAGCCGTGTGACTGGTCTGGCGGAAGATCTATGCCTGGCGATGCGCGCCGAGAGCATCCTGATCGAACGCATGGCGGGAAAAAGCACCGTGGGTATCCAGGTGCCCAATCACGACCGTGAGACCATCTGGCTGCGCGACGTGATCGAAGCGGAAAACTTCACGGGGACCAAGTCCAAGTTGACCTTGGCCATGGGCAAAGACATCAACGGACGCATCGTGACGGCCGACCTGGCGACCATGCCCCACGTGCTGATCGCCGGTTCCACGGGCAGCGGCAAATCCGTAGCCATCAACGCCATGATCATGTCCGTGCTATATAAGGCGACCCCGCAACAGGTGCGCATGATCCTGGTGGATCCCAAGCGCGTAGAGCTGGGGATGTATGAAGGCATTCCCCATCTCTTCACACCCATCATCACCGAGCCCAAACTTGCGGCCAATGCCTTGCGCAACGCGGTGCGCGAAATGGAGCGTCGTCTAAAGCTTCTGGCCTCGCGCAGCGTCCGGAATATAGATCAATTCAACAAGCTCTTCGATAACCAGACCCCAAGCCTCTTCGATGACGGGGAAGCGGAGCAGCCGTTGCCCCACATCATCATCATCATCGACGAGCTGGCCGATCTGATGATGTTGGACAAGGCCAACGTCGAGGAGGCCATCACCCGGCTGGCGCAAATGGCGCGCGCGGTCGGCATCCACCTGGTGCTGGCCACGCAGCGGCCTTCGGTGGATGTCATCACCGGCTTGATCAAGGCCAATGTGCCCACCCGGATCTCCTTCCGCCTGGCCACCAAAGTGGATTCGCGGACCATCCTGGATTCCAACGGGGCCGAGGCGTTGCTGGGGCGCGGCGATATGTTGTTCCTTCCCCCTGGGACTTCCCGCTTGCAGCGGCTGCACGCTCCCTTTGTCACCGAGAAGGAAATCGCCGCAGTGGTTGGTTTCTGGAAGAATCAGGGCGAAGCGCAGTACGTGCAGGGCTTTCTCGAGTCTCCCCGGGACGACAAGGGTCGTGATCTGGATGCGGAGCCGGAGGATGGCGACGGCAACGACGAGCTATTTGAGGACGCAGTGCGGTTGGTGCTGGAATTCGGCAAGGCCTCCACTTCCCTGCTGCAGCGGCGTTTGCGCATAGGCTATGGCCGCGCTGCGCACTTGATCGACATGATGGAGCGCGACGGAATCGTCGGCCCCGCCGACGGCTCGAAGCCGCGCGAGATCCTCAAACCACCCGACTGGCTCAATCAGATTGAGCCCGCGCTGCGCTAAATTGGCTGCCGGTGAGGGACACTGCCCCAGGTTTAGTGCCGCGCCTACGGCGCTCACATCGATCTTCGGGATTCACCCCCATCACTTCCGGGCTGGGCTCACGTTTAGCGGCCGGCCCTCCGGGCCTCGCGTCGATTTTGCAGTGTCACTTCCTCTCCCGACTCGCCAACGCGAGTCGACCGCTCGGGATGACAAGTTTAGGTTGTTCTTTCCTTCACAATTGTGATGTGGATCGGTCATGCACTAGCCAATTCCCCATGGAAGCACCATCCCACCCTTGTCATCCCGCCCGCCTCGACGTGCCGTTGGGCAACCGGCTTGCCTGTGTCAAGTTGAGAAAGAAATGACACCGCAAAATCGATGCGAGGCCCGGAGGGCCGGCCGCCAAAACATCAGCCCAGCCCGGAAGGGCTGGGGATCAATCCACGAAAATGATCTGAGCGCCGTAGGCGCGGCACTAAACCTGGGCCCGCTCCCACTTGTGTCATTAGGAGCGTAGGGACCTGCGGTTCCCTCCCTAGCCCCGTAGCCCCAGCCAGTCTCTTTGATACGCGAAGCTTACCGCCAGCAACAACACACCCAGGACAAGAAAACTAAGCACGCGGTACCCCTGGCTCTCGTGGCTGACGCCGTTCAAGAAAACCATCCCGATACTAAAGGCGAGTAAAACCAAAGCCTGCCAGCGCAGAAAAGCACTACGCCGCAGGAAACCCGCAGTCATGAGAACAGAGCCGTAAAGCATGCACCACGCGCTGTAGCTGAATCCGGCAGCAATGTCGCGGTGCTCCCGGTCGTAGGATCGGCAAAAATCACGAAAGATACCCGCCCCGCAATACCAATAGTGGTGAATCTCAAGGCATGACGGCAACCAGCAGGGTGAGGCTGAAAGCGACACCGGCGAAACCCACCAGGTACGTCCAAGTGCCAAACCCGCGCGCCTGATGAGGATGGCTCAGCTCACCCAGACTGAGGTAGGTGACCGCGGCAAATACCGCTGCGCCGATCAGGTTGGTAGCGAAGTACATGTTGGCGGCGACCGCTAATGGCTGCGGCGTTGGAAGCATCCAATCCAGCAGCAAAGAATAGGCGGAAAGAGTGAGCACCGCAGTACCAAAGACTCGCATAGCCGCGTGCGAGCCGGCCTTGGCAAAGGCAACCAGCGCCAGCGATTCACCCAGCCAGCACAGGGTCACCCCGTAGCCGTGGAATTGTAATGGAACCGCCACAGCGACGAAAAGTACGCCCAGCCCAAGATAGGTGCGGGCAATCGCAACCGCGGCCGGTGCACGTAAGGCGGCCGCCATCACCAGGCAAGCCAGAGCCAGGGCAAGCGTAACCCAGGGGCGCGCGGGGTGCTGGTCCGCGGCGGCGAAAATTGCCATCAACCCGATCCACGTCGCGCACGCATTGGCGATCGGGAAGGCGATGGGGAAACGCGGCTCGGGAGCTTCCGCCTGGCGCAGGATCAGGAAGGGCACCGCAGCAAAACCGGCAAAAAAGAGACCCAGAAAACAGCCCGTGACCAGGAAACGAGAGGGATCGTCCTCGCTCAGGGTCCAGCCAATGTAATAAACCGCCGTTCCCAGCAAAGCCGCCCAAGCCAGCCGCTTCCAGGGGTGCAGCGCGAGCAGGAGCAGCGCGCCCCCATTCAGCAGCGCCAGGTAGGTGAAGAGAAAAAGCGCGCTGTCATGGCCCATGGCCAGCAACCCTGGCGTTGCCAGGCCGCCAGCCAGGGCATAAATGGCCAGCAATTCCGATTTCTGGCGCCGGGCAAGGACGGCATTGACGATGGTCACCGCGGTCATGGCGAGAAAAACCAGCCAGGTCGGAGCCAAATGATAAACGCTGGATGCAGCCCAGAGCGAGAGATAGGCAATGCTGGTACCCAGCGCCTTCAGGCTGTAGGAAAAGGCAGAGAATCCACGGCGGCGAAATTGCTCCGACCAAACCACCAACGCTGCGGCACAGATCAGGCCGATCAAGATGCGAATTCCAGGCCCGATCCAGTTACGATCGAAGGCCAGCTTGAGAAACCATGCTGCGCCGATGAGCACGGCCAGGATGCCGATGCGGTTTAAGAGCTGCGCCCCGATTCGGCTCTCGAGCGATGAAGCCGGCTTCGCGCCTGCCGTCGAAGCCCTCGGAGGAGGAGGGGGAGAAACGACAGGAGCGGCGGTCCCGGCCGCAGCGGGTTCAGGGTGGGCTGCCCGTAATCCCTCAACCGCCGCCTCCAGGGAGGAAACCGTTGCTCCAAGAGACGCGACGCGGGCTGACAAGTCCGCCATTTGTTGCCGGAGATCGTCCTCTGGAGCCATAGCAACGACTCTAGAGCATTTCCCGGCCGGAGCGGGCCAGATCTCTGGCGTCTTGCCGTACGTTACCAAGGTGTAGTCTGGTAACTCATAATGGTATCGTTTTGCAAAGAATGGCTTAATCTTCGGAGAGTAAGCCCACTCAAGGAGAGCATTCCCCTTTGATAACCAGGTCAACTGGAATCCAGACCCGGCACAAAGTTCTGCTGGTGGACGATGATGCCATAAGCCTTGAACTGATGGCTGTGATCCTTGCTCACGAGGGCCACCAGGTGCTGCGCGCGAATGACGCCGGCGCCGCCCTCGACTTGCTGGCGGCCAATACGGACGCCCGTCCGGATGTGCTGCTGGTGGATCTGCAGATGCCTGGAATCTCCGGCGGACAACTGGCGGAGAAGGTCCGTGCCCTGAAGGGGCCGGAACCGCTGCTTTTGGCCATGAGCGCGACCGAAGTCCAGCGGCAGCAACTCCTTTCTTTTGACGGGTTTCTGCTTAAACCACTCGCTCTGGGGGACCTCACCAGGGCATTGAAACCGAAGAAACCTGGCCGTACCTCTGCAGTGCGCGTTGCCCATCCCGGAAGGCCGGCGACAGTACCCGCCAGTGCATCTGCCCCTGCCCCTACCGTGGACATGACGGTGATCGCCAAGCTGCGCGCCATGATGCCGCTGGAGGCGCTGCACGACGTGGTGGCGGCCTGCATTGCCGACACCCGGGCCTGCGTGCACGCGCTCCAGAACCAGGTACAGGCGGGGGACACGACCGGGGTACGCCAGTACGCCCACCGCATCAAAGGCGCGGCTGCCATGATCGGAGCTGCCCACCTCGCCCGGCTCGCCGGCGGACTTGAAATGGGGGGTGACAAGGAAGCGGCCACCCCCGTTGTTTTAAAGGATTTACTGAATGCATGCAGTGAGTTGGAGCGTATGCTTCTGGCAGGTAAATTTGCGTCAACCTAGGGCCCCCCAATGACCACATCAACCATCGCAGCTACACCTAAGAACAGCAACGACCGCCTCCACCAGATCCGTATCGTCATCGCCGACGACCACCCGGTAGTGCGTATCGGCGTACGTAACATGCTGCAGAGTGATTCCGGCCTCGATGTAATTGGTGAGGCATCCGATGGCGATGAAGCCATTACGGGAACACTCGAGCTGTTGCCCGACATCCTCCTTCTTGACCTGCAGATGCCCCGTCTGCCTGGCCTGGAGGCGATGCGCGCCATCATGAGTGGTTCGCCAACGGTGAAGATCCTGCTGTTGACCAGCACCATTACCACCCAGCAGATCATCGAAGCGCTGCAGATCGGCGCCCGCGGCATCGTGCTCAAAGATGCCCTGGCCGACCACCTCACCACTGCTATCCGCGCCGTCTCCTCAGGGGATTACTGGATTGGCGGCAAACGGGTGGTAAACCTGGTCGGTGCGCTGCATGAGCTGATGCAGCAGGCTGCCGTTCCCGAGCGCAAAACCTACGGGCTGACCCCGCGTGAACTGGAAGTCGTCGGTTGTATCGTCGAGGGTTGCAGCAATCGTGATATTGCCAAGCAGTTCAGCATCAGCGAAGAAACCGTGAAGCGGCATTTGTCGAATATCTTCGACAAGACCGGGGTTTCCACCCGTCTGGAACTGGCACTGTTCGCGATCGCACACCAATTGGTTGCCCTGCAAACCTAACTCTCTTCTCCCGCTCGACAAACCGCCTTAAAAACCACTTCCCGAATCGGGTTTCCGATTCGGGAAGATGCTGTCTGCGGCCCCTTATCTCAACGCAATCTTGCCAATTTGCATCTGACTAGACGACGGTGCCGCTTTGGCGCCGCGCGGGGTTTGCCTGCGCTCGATGACCGAGTCCATCGCAGTTGAACGCGCTTTGAGCCTTGAACTGGAGTTTAGCCAAGATGATCACAGCAAGACTGGTCCTGATTGCTTTGCTTTGTACTGCCTCCGGCGCTGTGTATGCGCAGGAACCAAACCCTACCGCCCAGCAACAGCCGCAGCAGCCCGTCATGCCGACGGAGACCGATAATCACGTTCCCCTTTACAAAATTCAGGTCGTCGGCCGGGATATTCCAGCTATTAATTACTGGCATCGCAGCGGGAGCACGAAGATCGGATTTGCCGGGACCAGCCTCCTGCCCCAGGGAAAGGGAGAGGCGACTGTAACCAGCAAAGGGCAGACTTTTATCGATGCCAAATTTCAGGGATTCGTGCCCGCCAACAGTTTCGGTGTCGAATACCTGACCTACGTGCTATGGGCGATCACTCCACAGGGCCGGCCGGTGAACCTGGGTGAGGTGATGCCTGGCGGCGGCAAAGCTGAGATGAAAGTGACCACCAGCTTCCAGCAGTTTGCCCTGATCGTGACTGCTGAGCCCTACTTCGCAGTCACCACACCGAGCGACCTGGTGGTGATGCAAAATACGGTCAACAAAGACAAGACCACGGGCATTATCGACACCGTGAATGTGCACTTTAACCTTCTGCCACGGGGCGCTTACATACAGACGGCCGGTCAGCACGCGGTGCTGAACCCGGTGAAGCCAACCGACAAATCGCCGCTTCAGCTGTACGAGGCCATCAACGCGATCCAAATCGCGGAGGCTACGGGCGCGGCTCAATATGCACCCGATATCCTGGCCAAAGCTAAACAGGAACTGGAGAATGCACAAGCGCTCGACAGCAAGAAGAGCCAGCGCAAGGAGATGATCACCTACGCTCGCGGCGCGGTGCAGGACGCGGAGGACGCACGGGTAAGCACATTGCGCAAGATCGTGGAGGAGAAGCAGCGCCAGCAGCAACTGGCGGTGCAACAAGCCCAGGACGCCGCGCAGCAGGCCCAAATTGCGGCTCAACAGGAGGCTCTGCAGAGGGCTCAGGCCGATGCCCAAAGGGCCCAGGCAGAGGCAGCCGCAGCAAACGCCAGGGCAGCGCAGGCCGCAGCCGAACACAGTGCCCAGCAGGCAACCGACCAGACGGAACAGATGCGGGAGCGCCTGAAGGCGCAGTTGAATCAGGTTCTACAAACCCAGGAGACAGCGCGCGGACTGATCGTGAACTTGTCCGACGTTCTGTTTGACACTGGGAAATACACACTCAAACCGGACGCCCGGGAAAAGCTGGCCAAGGTTTCGGGAATCCTTCTTGCCTATCCAGGCCTGAAAGTGCAGGTAGAGGGCTTCACCGACAATATAGGCGGCGATCAATACAACCTGACGCTTTCGCAGCAGCGAGGCGATGCGGTGCGCGCTTATCTGGTTTCGCAAGGCGTCAGCCCTGACAACATTACCGCCACCGGTTATGGCATGAGCAACCCTGTTGCAGACAATGCGACGGCCGCTGGAAGAGCACAAAATCGCCGTGTAAACCTGGTAGTTTCGGGCAGTGCGATCGGCGTGCAACAAAGCCAGCCTGCCCCGGCGGCGGCTCTGCCCCAGGGTACGAGCAATCCGGCGGCACAGTAGCACTTAACCCCGTCGAGCGACGAGCCGGGCGCACAGGTTATCCTGGGCGCCCGTATTTTTTGTCGCTCAGGGTTTTTAGATTCTCACAAGAAATGTCGGTTCAGAATTGAGGCCCGAACGGACGGCTGCAAGCAGTCCCTTCGGAGTCTGTGTCGTAGCTAAGAAATCGACGAAAAGCTATACGAATTAACCAGCAGAATTCATCGCCATTGATACGGAAATGGTCAACTCTAGCTCAAGGCTAACACGACTGTGGCTAACCTGACACTCACTCATTCCTTGAAGGGTACGGGCTTCAGCCCGTACGTAAATACTTTGGAACGAACTCGGCTTTAGCCGCTGAGGGATGATTTCAGCAGATATCATCACCACGCAGGAGACTGAGAAATGCGGATAGCACTGCTTGGACTGGGAAAGATGGGCACACCGATAGCCCGCTTGCTGCTTAAAAACGGGCATCAGCTTACGGTATGGAACCGGACTGCGGCAGCCGCGGAGCCGCTGGCTGCGGAGGGCGCACAGGTTGCAGCATCAGCGGCCGAAGCGGTCACCGGGGTCCCGGTCGTCTTCACCATGCTGAGCAACGATGCGGCGACGGAATCCGTCGTCTTCGGTACGGAGAACCGTCCGGGCATTCTAGGAGCAATGGAGCGGGACGCAGTCCATGTGTCGCTCTCCACCATCAGTGTCAAACTTTCCCGGCTGCTGGGGGAATCGCACCAGCAACACCGGCAGCACTTTGTCGCGGCGCCGGTTTTCGGCAGGCCTCCCATCGCGGAGCAGGGCAAGTTGTGGATAGCGGTGGGCGGAAAGCCGGTGGCAGTGGAGCGTGTGCGTCCTCTGCTCGAGACTGCCAGCCGGGGCATGACCGTCGTCTCCGACGAGCCCTGGCGGGCGCATGCCCTCAAGCTGGGCGGCAACTTCATGATTGCCGCGATGGTGCAGGCGATGAGCGAAGCATTTGTTTTTGCTGAGTCGCAGGGCATTGCCCCGGATCTCTTCCTGGAGACAGTAAACAGCGCGCTCTTCCAGAGTGCCTACTACACCCGGTACAGCCAGACAATTCTCCATCCGCCCCCGGTTCCCGGGTCTACGGTGGCCATGGGCAACAAAGATATAGCCTTGTTTCGGGAAGCTGCGGCGGCCGTTCACCAGCGCCTGCCGCTAGCCGATTTGATTGCCCACCACCTGCATCTCGCGCTGGAGGCGGGCATGAAAGACGAGGAATGGGCAACGGGTCAGTACCACATCGCTCAATCCGTCGCCGTATCAGACTGAGGAGAGCCGGGCAAGACGGGATTCAATGTCGGCTAATGCCGCTTCCAGCGCAGCCCTGCGCACCGGACTTGACGTGCGTTCCGAGAGGATTCGTTCCCGCTGCAGGTCGAGTTCCTGCTTTTGCCGCTCACGCTTTGCTCGCTCCAACCCGTCTCGCTTGTTAGCATCCGAGGCCGCACCCAAAGCACCCACCTCAGCGGACGATTGCTGCTCTTCAACAGACTTGCTCTCCCACCCACGCGCCATGTCTCTATGGTACGTCATAGAGGGGGCCGATCGTAGACTAAGATCTGGTTTTGGGCGCCCTTTCGCGCCCCCGATAGCAACGTCCCTCTTGCCATGTGGCCGCCAACCCTTGTTTCATGATGGCCTGTCTGCCGCGGAACGGCTGCCCGGGAGGAAATATGAAAGTCTGGCAAATTCAATCGTTCGGCATCGAGCAACTCGTTTTAGAAAACGTGCCCCAACCGCGCCCCGGGCGCGGAGAAGTGTTGGTGAGAGTTCACGCAGTATCACTGAACTACCGCGATCTGCTCGTGGTACGTGGTCACTATAACCCCAGGATGCCCTTGCCTCGTATTCCCTGCTCCGACGGAGCGGGCGAAGTGGTGGAGGTGGGGGCGGATGTAAAAGGCGTCACAGTGGGGCAACGGGTAGTTGGAATTTTCATGCAGAATTGGCTGGACGGCCCTCCCAGCGCGGAACGAAACCGCGGCGCACTGGGCGGCGATATCGATGGCATGTTGGCCGAATATGTAGTGCTGCCGCAAAGCGGCGTCGTAACCATCCCGGAACATCTCTCGTTTGCAGAAGCTGCTACGCTGCCCTGCGCCGGTGTCACCGCATGGAACGCATTGGTCAACGTAGGACAAGTGAAACCCGGGGATGTAGTGGTCATCCAGGGCACAGGAGGAGTCTCGATCTTTGCCCTGCAATTCGCCAGGATGATGGGAGCGACGGTGATCGGTACTTCCAGCAGCGATGAAAAACTGGAGCGCGCGAAGACCCTGGGACTGAACGCCGGCCTCAACTATCGACAGACTCCGGAGTGGGCAAAATGGGTGCTGCGAGAAACCAACAACCGCGGCGGTGATTTGATTGTCGAAGTGGGCGGAGCCGGCACTTTCAGCCAATCCGTGCAAGCGGTGCGCGTCGGCGGCACGGTAGCCCAGATCGGAGTACTGAGCCAATCGGACCAGCCGCTGCCGATCGCGCCGCTACTCCATCGCCAGATCCGGGTCCAGGGCGTTTATGTAGGCTCGCGAGCTCACTTCGAGACCATGAACCGGGCTATCGCGGCCAGTCATCTGCGGCCCGTCGTCGACAAAATCTTTGCCTTTTCTCAGGCTCGCGAGGCGCTCACAACTATGGAAAAGGGCTCTCATTTTTGCAAAATCGTAATTCAAGTTGTTGCTTGATGGCCAGGCCCAGGCGCTATCTAATTGAATCTGCAGGGCTACCAGAAGGACAGTAACTTTCGGGTGATCCGTTGGAACGAAAGCTGTATTTTCCGTACGACAAACGCGACATTTTCGTGCAGAATTCATCTTAACGGTACGAACTTGCACAACAACCCGACGTTCTATGGGAGAGCGATTTTATGACATGGATTCAAAATCTGCTTGGTTTCTTCTACGACATTGTCTTCGGCTGCCGCCATTGGAGTCAGACCAGGCCGTTCACGTTGGAACAGCAAACCTATAAGGTTTGTCTGGATTGTGGGAAGCAGATCTACTACTCGCCGGAGCGCATGACACCCTTGAGCGCACGGGAAGTGCGCCGCATGAAAGCTACCACAGCCGGTCCAGTTGCGGTAATGGGTGCATCCATGCCCGCGCCCAGCCTCTTTGCCCGGCGCGCGAATAAGTCGAACGCGGCTGCTTAACGTACTCAGCGAACACAGCCGGCAAAGTCCAAGCTCCGTATCGTTTGGCGAGCACAGAGTGCAGCCAGATACGGAGCTTCTCTTTTGTTGGGACAACCCACTCTATCCATCATTTCTTCTGGTGTTCATACTGTATCTAACAGCACAGAGATGCTGATGATGGCAAAGGGTGGGAGCAGTGATCGTCGAAATCCGCGGCTTGACCAAGGTCTACGAAGAGAAGCAGCGCGTGGTCGCCATCGATGGCATCGACCTTTCCGTCGAGCAAGGGGAGATCTTCGGTTTGCTGGGACCGAATGGCGCGGGAAAAACCACCACCATCAGCATTGCGACCACCCGCGCGTTGCCGACCAGCGGCCAGGTGACGATTGCCGGAGTGGATGTAGTCGCGAAGCCGGCCACGGCGCGGCGCAACATAGGGGTGGTCCCCCAATACAACACCCTGGACCGCTCGCTCACGGTATTTGAAAATCTCTATTTTCACTGCAGGTATTTCGGCTTTTCCAGCACCGCCGCCAAGACCCGCGCGCAACAGCTACTATCACAGTTCCATTTGCAGGAGCGAGGCGCAAGCTTCCCCACCCAACTCTCCGGTGGCCTACAGCAACGGGTACAAATCGCGCGCGCCATCGCCCATCGCCCGGCCGTACTCTTCCTCGACGAGCCCAGCGCGGGCCTGGATCCGCAGAGCCGAATCGCCATGTGGGATGCGGTGAAAGGATTGGGCGGCGAAGGAATCACCGTGGTGCTGACTACCCACTACATGGAAGAAGCCGACGAAATCTGCGACCGGGTGGCGATTATGGATCATGGCAAACTGCTGGCGCAGGATACCCCCGAGCTGCTGAAGACCACGTTCGGCGCACAGACCATCTTCGAGCTCAAGCTGCGCCAGATGGAGGGCTCGACAGAATTGGTAAAAACGCTGGAAAGGCTGCCCAATGTAGCCTCGGTCGAAGCCATCGGCGATGGAATTCGCGTCTTCTCCCAGGGGACGGACGGCCTGTTGCCGCAGATTGTGCAGGCAGCCCAGAGCCTGGGCCTGCGCGACCTCTCGATCAACGAGCCTAGTCTGGAGACGGTGTTCATCCGCCTTACGGGGAGGGATCTGCGTGAATAGGGCGCCTTATGTTTCGGCCTTCCTGGGTCTGATGCTGCGCGACTTACGCGTGCTGCGGCGCGAGCTGGGACCGTTTGTGGTCCGCATCATCATGCAGCCTTTGTTGTTCCTTTTCGTCTTTACCTATGTTTTTCCCCATCTGGGGCAAGGCAATCCGATGGCTGCGAACGGCGGCGCTTTCGCCACCATCCTGCTGCCCGGCTTGATGGCCGTCGCCATCATGTTCAGCGGCATTGCTGCGGTGGCACTGCCGCTTTCCCAGGAGTTCGGCATTACCCGTGAGATTGACGACCGGGTCATGTGTCCCCTGCCGGTGGCGGCGGTGGCGGTAGAAAAAATGTGCTTCAGCGCTCTGCAAAGCATGCTGGCTGCGCTCCTGGTAGTGCCGCTGGCCTATTTCATTCCTGCAGTGCCGGTGAAGCCCCAGGTAGACAACTGGCCACTGGCGATCGTGGTACTGGTGCTTTCCAGCCTGGTGGCCAGCGCGCTGGGATTGGCCATCGGCGCCAATATCAAGCCCCAGCAGATTGGCTTGCTGTTCTCCATCGTGGTGGTGCCGATCACCTTTCTCGGCTGTGTTTATTATCCCTGGGCCTACCTGGATCACCTGCGCTGGCTGCAGATGGCGGTGCTGATCAACCCCATCGTGTACATGAGCGAGGGCCTGCGCGCGGCGCTCACCCCAGGTATCCCTCACATGCCGGCGCCGCTTATCATTTTTGCCCTTTTGATGTCACTCACCATTTTGGGCAGTATCGGAATCCGAGGATTCCTCAAGCGCGTAATTTCATAAAATCTGTGGTCCGCCTGACTTATCCTTACTCTTGCCGTAGGCCCTTCCGCGATCCCTTCCGTCTGATGAAGCGGAGAGCAGCTAAAGCGCACGGATACAGATGGAGCGGCAATGCGCAAACCCGGTCTAAGACTTCTATCGGTCGTCACACCGTTGCTGCTCTTACTTGTGGCAGGTTGCGGAGCTGTGACCGCGCCGGCAGGCTCCAACTCGGGCGGGCTCGTCATCAGCGCGGAAAAAGCCGCCATCGATACCACCACCACCAACCAGCTCAGCGCCAGGCTGGCCTCCGGCTCCTCAGCCAGCGTCACCTGGGCCATCGTGGGGGGGCAAAACGATGCTTCCCTTGGTCAGGGCACCATCAGCGCAAATGGCTTGTATACGCCGCCACCCTTGCTTTCGCGCGACCAGGTGCAAGTCCAGGTCATGGCGGCTTCCAAACTTGATCCCGCGGCGACGGCAAGGTATCTGCTTACGGTTACCCCCGGATTTGTCCAGGTGCTTACCCCTGAGACCGCCAGTTTGGCGCCTGGGGGCACGGTTCAGGTCACAGGAGAGATTGCCGAGGTAAACTCCGGGTCCGTTCAGTGGTCGCTGGGGACCACCCCCGGGGGGGAAATCGACCCCGGCGATAACTACGGCAGCATCGGCGAAACCAAGTGCTCTCACTCCAGCCGCTCCTATACGTCCTGTACCGCAACCTATACCGCGCCCCGTGCCCTGCCCGCGGGCAGCCCATCTGTCTTTGTGGTGGGGCTTGCCGCCGGGAACCCCCACTCGGCCGCGGCGCTTCACATTCTCCTCAATGGGGCGGGGTTCTCCAGCTCGGGCCTGCAAAATCAATCCGCACAGACCGGCTACGTCGAGATGGGCTCTTCCGGAGGCAATGCCAACGATTACGACTCCAAGCGGGATAGCGGCGGAAAAGAGTACGTAAACGACTGCTGCGGGGGGACGCTGGGGGCGTTGGTCGCCGATCGGGACAGCAATCTCTTCATACTCAGCAACAACCACGTACTCGCCGAATCGGACCAGGCGCGCACCGGCGACTCCATCGTGCAGCCCGCGCTGGTCGATCTCAACTGCAATCCGCAAGCCGGCCGGACGATCGGATCCTTACGCTACGTAGTGCCCCTGCAAAGTTCTCAGAGCAACGTGGATGCAGCGCTGGCGGCGGCCACTCCAGCGGTTGACGGAAGCGGGGCCATTCTGCAATTAGGACCATCGATCAATGGCGTTCTGACCCCCGCGGCGCCGGCAGCAGGCACCGGGGAGGCGCTCAGTGCGGGCGTATTGAACCAGTTGCGGGTAGTCAAGAGCGGGCGAACCACCGGGCTGACCTGTTCGACAGTGAACACAGTGGACCTGAGCGTGCAAGTGGACTACTACTACGATTGCGCCGAAAGCCGCCCGTACTACACCAAGACCTACGTCAACCAGATCGGCATGCCCGGGGCCAGCTTTGCCGATAGCGGAGACTCAGGCGCCTTGGTGCTCGATGCCAGTAATGCACAACCTGTGGGGCTGTTTTTTGCCAGTGGCGCCGACGACAGCAACCACGGCTTCAGCGTAGCCAACCCCATCCAGGATGTCCTCAGTGAGCTGGACCAGACCGGCCATACAGACGGGCTGCAGATCGCTGGCGGAGCACCGCATCCCATCACCTGCTCCAACTACGATGAGCACACCACTCCGGTGACCCGCGCGGTCAGCCCGGCCCGGATGGCGGCGGCGAAGTTAGCGGTCGATTCGGCGGCCGCCCTGCTGACCAGGCCGGATAACGGAATCCTGGGAGTCGCCACCGGCCAGAGCCTGGACAGTCCGGGCGAAGCGGCGGTAATTGTCTACGTGGACAAGAACAAGCCGGGCATCGCTGTGCCCAAGGTCATCCACGGCGTCCGCACCCTGGTGATCCCTACGGACGCTGCCAGCATGGCTGCCGGCACTGAGCCTACGACTCTGTCCCAGGTAGAGGGCATTCGCCTGCCTGCTGAGGTGCTGCGGGCCGCGGCCGGGGTGCAGCGGCAATATGCCCCCCGGCTGATGGCCGACCCTGCATTTTTTGGAGTGGGTGTCACCCAAAGCTACGACAATCCGGCGGAGGCGGCGCTGCTGGTCCTGGTGGACCTGACCAAGACTCCGCAGTCCATGCCGGATCAGGTAGGGGGCCTGCGGCTGCGCTACCTGCGCGTCAATCGGCTGCATGTCACGCGATCGAAACTCGCACCGGTGGAGCAAGCGCCGCGCTGCGCGCTTCCTTCGTCGCAACCGGCCAGTGATGTGAATCCTTAGGGAGCGCAGGGTTTAGCAGCCGTACATGGAAGCGCTGCCCGGCTAGCGCTATAAGCCTGAACTCCACTCAACTGGAAAGTTCGTGATAGAGCCGGTATTTCTCACCCTGGATTTCCTCGAAGGTCCGGAACTGGATTTGCCGGTTGCCTGATTGCACCACATATGTCGAGCCCTGCTGCCGGACGGCAAGAAGTTCACTGCGCGTGAACTGGCCCACAGCGGGATCGATCGCGAACAGGGTGAGTGGTCCGTGAAGCAGCGCCACAATACTCGATTGCCCGGGCTCGATCGATTCCAGCCTGAACGGCATATCGATGGTGTACTCGATCCGGTCTCCGTCCTTCCACTCTCTCTCGACGGCCGCGAAGGAACCGTTGTGCAGCGATACCGGAAAGCTCTTGCCGTTGATGGCAATCGAGGTCTTGTTTCCGGCCCAATCGGGCACTCGAAGATAAATCGTAAATTTCTCGGGCCGCTCCGCACCGACCCGAATGCTGACTTCTGGCGAATTCGGATAGCGCGTCTGCTGGTCCAGCGAGTAGCGCGCCGCACCCACTCGCCAGCTTACTCGCGAAGGGACAAACAGGTTGACGTAGACGCCATCGGCAGAGCGGAAATACGAACTGATGCCGTAGTCAGCCGTGACTTGTGGAAACGTGCCCGAACAGCAAGGCCACTTTTGCTCATAGTAAAACTTGGAGGCATGGTTGTTGTAATCCGAGTAGTAAAAGCTTGTCCCATCCGGTCGCAGCGGTTTCGCCCCCAGGATGGTGTTGTAGAGAACTCTCTCCATGCTATCGCCGTAGCGGCTGTCACCGGTGACGCGCAGTAGATAGCGAGCGACCTTGAAGTGTCCGTAAGCCCCGCAAGGAGTTTCGAAGCTGGAATGAGTTTTCTCCAAACTGGCCGCCAGATCACCGCTGCCTGGAATCCGGAATGCCTCGTTCGGCCCCCAGCCGCCGGTGGCGAAGCTTTGAGTGGTCAGTACGAAATCGAATCCGTTGCGCGCTGCTCGCAGGTGTTTCTCACTGTTCAACACCAGGTAGGCCTGCGACGCAGAGCAGAGCGCGTTCACGTGACTGTAAGCGTGCAAGCCGGGCAGGACATTCCTGCCATCGGCCAGAGGATCAAAATACGTGTCGTCTTCAAGAAAGCGCGCTGCCAGTTGTTTGTAGCGAGGGTTTCCGCTCCTCTTGTACGCCAGAAAGAAGTTCTCCGGGAGCGTATAGCTCTCATCCCAGGTGAAGGCAATATTGAGGTGCGGCCGTGCCTCCATTTCCTCACGGGAAAGCGCCTTTGCTGGAAGATACGGCAGCACCGCTTCCGTGGCATGGTCGAGCACGGGCAGTGCCATGGGATCACCGGCAAATTGGTAAGCATCGATCAGACCGCAGTTGGTCTTGTCGAAAGTATAGGCAGGCAGCGGATAATCGACGTAGAACTTCCCGGTGACGGTCTTTCCGAAGCCCTCCACCAAACCATGAACTTTCTGGCGCGTTGCCGCGTCGCCGGTAACGGCATACGCCCGCGCCAGCCCCGATAAGTATTGCCCGAAGCTATGGCCCGGAATATATCCCGTCATATTGTGCGGCGGATCGAAGTCCTTCGACCAGCTATACCAGCCTCCCATGTCCTCCCCAGGCGCCGCTAGACCAGCCCGCTGCCGGAACGGCTTGAGTAGCGCATCATCGCTGCGACCCAGGAACAACGCATGGTTCCGTTCGAATTGCTCGCGCATCGGACCTTCTAAGAGTTGCACGTCCCCGTAGTCAAACTGCTGTAATTTGGTAGTTACAGCGTCGGTGGCAGAGGAAGCGCCCCGCAACCGGAGGGGCAGTAGTTGAGCCCCGGCAACGACAGCACCGCCCTTGAGAAATGTCCTTCGTGATGGATAACCCATGTTTAATTCCCTTCTGCTGACTCGATAGGTCATCTTCGCGCGTGGGTGCCCCAGGGAAATAAAAGCCTGCGATGCGTTGCTCTTCTGTTCGACTGCTCCGCAGAGAAATACGGATGAACCCTACGCACTCTGCGTAGTGGCGACCTGCGGCAGGGGGGCTAATCCGATCCCGCCCTCCGGGAAAAACAGCATAAATACCGTCCCGGACTGCTTCCCGCTCCCCGCGTCAGCCGGGCGGCTGGCGACGCGCACTGTGGCCTTGTGCTTGGCGATTATCTCGCTGCTCACCCATAGACCCAACCCCGTTCCAGTCGTCTCCTTGGTGGTAAAAAACGGCTCGAAGATCCGCAAACGCGTGGCCTTTGTCATGCCGCAACCATTGTCCGCAACAAACAAGCGGATACCGGGTGCGCCGTCCACCCAGGAACGCGACCGGCGCACACTCAACCACAGATGTCCTCCGTAGACCATGGCATCGATCGCATTGCCAATCAAGTTGGCGAAGACCTGGCGTAGTTCGCCGGAAAAACAATAGAGATCGACATCGGGCCCATCCTCGCGCGAGATCTCGATCTGCAGCCCAAGCAGCCTTCCCTTGTAGAGGGTAACCACTGAATCCAATAACTCGGTCATATTGGCAACCACCGGCGAAGTGGACTGGCGATAGAAGCGCAGCGTCTGTTGCGTCATCTCGGCCACCCGTGAGATTTCGTGCTGCGCCAGCTCGGCATAGGAAATGGCCAAGGCGTCCAGCGATGGCTCGTGGCGCAGCAGGTACAGCAGATTGGTGACCGCCTCCAGAGGATTATTGATTTCGTGTGCGATCGAAGCGGCAAGACGGCCTGCGGCCGCCAGTTTTTCTGTTTTTCGCAACGCATCCTCGGCACGTTTACGCTCGGTGGCTTCGACCACAATTGCTCCCACCCATCGAACCGCCTCAGACGTCGTCTTGACCGGATAGACATTGATGAGCCAACTACGCGCCTGCGTGGCATCGCCGGAAAGGTCCGTGTTCAACTCAAATTGGGCCACCGGTTCCCCGCTTTCAAAGACCTTCTGGATGCAGCCCTGCAGCATCGCAGCGGCCGGGCCGGGAAGCATTTCATCGATGGTGCGCCCCAGGTGCCGGCTGATGGGCACATGGTTCATTTCCGCCAGAAACTGGTTTACACGCACATAGCGAAACTTGCGATCGAAGAAAGCGAACCCAATGGGCGCGTTTTCCAGCATGGAGTCAAGCAGTGCCAGGGTATCGCTGAGCCCCGCTCTCTGCTCCTCCATGGAGGTAACCATCAGGTTGAAGGCCCGGGTAAGGTCCGCCGATTCGTTGGTGGAGGTCACTTCCAGGGGAAATCCTTCTTTCGTTTGCGGGTCACGAATCAACTTGCGCGTAGCCGCGAGCAAGGCCCGCAAAGGGCGGGTGATGGACCGGGCCAGCGTTCCCGCGATGATGGCCGTGCCCAGGGCCCCCAGGCCGGCGAAGATGACGGTGATGCGGATGAGCGAGTAAATCTCCTGCCAGGCAGCGCCGGCATCTTCGTATACCCAGGCAAAGCCGCTGAGTTGCCCACCCACGTGCACCGGCAGAACGGCTTCACGGGCTCCGCCCGGCGCGCGAAAAATATCCGCCCGGGCAGTATCCGACAGGTGCTTCTTTTCCAGGCGCGTGAGCAGGTTTTTGCCGTTCAGGCTGGGATCGCTTGCGGCGATGATCCGGCCGTTCACGTCTGTAACCACCGCTGCACGGATGCTGGGGGAGTTGGTCATGGCGCGGAGGATCGGCACCAGGTATCCCGCCTGCCCCTGGGCCAGCGACTCCTGGCTCTGCAGCGCCAACAGGCTCACCTCCGATTCCAGCCGCTGGCGCGCCCGTTCATGAATTTCAGACGCCTGTTCACGCACCAGCAGCGTAGCGAAGGTGATCACCAGCAGACCTTCGAAGAGGACAAGACCGGAGATGAGCTGACCTCGAATCGAACGAGGTTTTAGCCAACCCATTAGGCGGCAACCTTTCCTTCAACGCTGAAAGCTTTTCGAGTCAATCCAAGTCACAGTAACAGTAACAGGTTCAGCCGACTTTCACGGAAGTGCGGCCGGCGAGCTTAGCCTCGATATCCCGGGCAATCTGACGGCCATGGAAACGGCCGTTCTCGATGAAAATTTCGTTGGTGCGCATGCCGGCAACGATGACTCCGGCTAGGTAGAGACCAGGTACATTGCTCTCCAGCGATTGCGGATCGCACACCGGGCAGCGATCCTCTCCTTCCATCTGTACGCCAACCGCAGCCAGAAAATCAAAGTCGGGGTGGTACCCGGTCAAGGCAAAGACAAAATCATTCTCCAGCGTGACCACTCCTTGCGGCGTCAGCAGCTCGACCGAGTCTCTCGCGATGCTGGCCACGGAGCTGGAAAAATAGGCAGTGACTTCGCCGTTTTTAATGCGATTGTTGATGTCCGGCAAAATCCAGTACTTGACGTGGCGATGCATGGTCTCACCGCGATGCACCAGCGTTACATGCGCGCCGTGGCGCCACAGGTCCAGGGCCGCAATTGCCGCCGAGTTCTTGCCTCCAATCACCAGCACCTTCTGGTCGTAATAGGGGTGCGGGTCGTGGTAATAGTGCAACACTTTAGAGAGATCTTCGCCCGGCACCTCGAGGTAGTTCGGCAAGTCGTAGTAGCCGGTAGCAATGATGACCTTGCGGGCGCCGTACGACCGTTGACGCGAGAACTGGTCGACGGTGGCGATGGTAAACTCGCCATCCTCCCCGGTCATGCTGGACACGGCTTGATAGAGGCGCATCTCCAGCTGGTAATGCTCCGCGACTTTGCGGTAGTACTCCAGCGCCTCATTGCGGCTGGGTTTCTGGTTGGGGCTGGAAAAAGGCATATCCCCAATCTCCAGCAGCTCGGGCGTGGTGAAAAACGTCATGTTCGAGGGATAGTGAAAGAGGGAGTTGCAAAGGCAGCCCTTGTCAACCAGAACGCTGCGCAGTCCGGCCCGCTGGGCCTCGATGGCGCAGGCCAGACCGGTAGGCCCGGCGCCCACTACCAAGACGTCAAAGTTTTCCTTTACCGCACTGCGGCCAAGCTCCATCTATATAGCTTAGACGATGAGAAGCCCCTGCCGCCTCCCTGGCGTCTGTAACATGACCGAAGTGCCCGGGCAGCAGGTGCGAGCGGGCCCAGGTTGAGTGCCGCGCCTACGGCGCTCCGATCATCTTTGGGATTGAGCCCCAGCCCTTCCGAGTCTGTGTGAGAACTAGCAAAACCCAGGCCTTTGTGCGGGAGCCGGGGCGCGCACCGCAGACTCTTCCGGGCTGGGCTCACGTTTTGGCGGCCGGCCCTCCGGGCTTCGCATCATGGCGATTTTGCAGTGACGGCCTAAGACAGAAAACCGCCGGTCCCCTTCGACTTCCCTGAGCGAAGTCGAAGGGGATCTGCGGTTTCTCTACTCCAAACCCGTCACTGCCGCCCGAATCGATAAACAACGCCGACATTGAAGCCGAGGTTCTTCACCTGCGCGGTGCCGCTGAAGGTGGTTAACCAGTAGCCCGGCTGCAAACGCACCGCGAGTGCGGGACTGAGGTTGTAGTCGATCGGCACACCCGCCGCTGCGCTGAAGTTGGTGCCGTTGCTCCAAAGCCCAATCAAGGTGCCTGGAGGAACGCCCGAGCTGCTCGCGTTGAAATTGCCTTTAGACCCGCCCACCAGGCCCTGTGCACTAATGGCCCAGTGCTCCCTGCGCACGAAGCGATACTGCGGCCCAGCCATAAAGGTGTACTGGCTGATGCTGGGCTTGAAGATGTTGTACGGATTGGGTGGGGTGAAGGCGGTTCCGTAGTATCCGCGTAAGTCCGCCGTAAGCCCCAGGCGCCCCCAAAGATAATCGGTCAATCCCCCATTCCAGGCCGCTTCGTTGTTGTGCTGGAGCGAACTACCCGGGCGGAAGCGAGTGTAGCCCCCGCCGCCGTAAGCCTCGAACTTGTGGCTGTAGGTATCCTCAACCACGCGCTGGGTGCGTGCCTGCCGCCGTGCTCGTATTCTGGCTTGAGCCTCCTGGGCCAGGCGAACCTGATTTTGCTGCGGATTCTCCGGTTCCGTCTGCGTCTGTGCGGGTGCGGGTGCCGGAGTCCCGCTCCCGGTGGAATTCTGCGCTATGAGCCCTGGTACCGCGAGAGTGACCAAAAAAAGAAGCGGATACACTAGGCATCCAAAACGCTTGCTATGATGCATGAACCTGAAAGCCTCCACTGCCTGCCGCCGTTCGGCGAAGAAAATAACTTTTGCTGTCCTGGTTAGTATTAGAGCATTTCTCCGCTTGCTATATCCTGCTCGGGGGGCGAACAGTGCAGCTTTTCTTGTCCCGCTGGTCAGGGAACCGATAGGAGACCCGCTCGGCTGCGCAGAAACGAAAGGGTTAAAAAATGAAATTCCTTATCGGGCTTTTGATCGGCTTGTTCGTGGTACCACTCTGCATTGCGGCTTATCTCAGCTTTGGGAACCTGCCGGTCGCCACCGGCGACGCGCCTCTGCCTTTCGAGGAGAGGATCGTCCACCTTCCCCTGCACGCGCGCATTGATCGTGAACTGGTCAAGACGCCCCCGGTCGAAGCCAGCCCCACCAACCTGGAGATCGGCGCCCACATCTACCGCCAGCAATGTGCGGCTTGCCACGGCCTCTATGGGCGTCCTGCCAGTTTTGCCAAGGGAATGTACCCGGAAGCGCCCCAGCTTTGGGAGCCGCACCGCAATGGAGTAGTCGGGGTCAGCGACGATCCACCCGGAGAAACCTACTGGAAGGTGGCTAACGGTATCCGGCTTTCCGGCATGCCCGCCTTCAAGAAGATCCTGAACGAGACAGAGATGTGGCAGGTTTCGCAGCTGCTGGCCAACGCCGATAAGCCGCTGCCCCCAGGCATACTGTCGCTGTTGAAACAGCCGCTGGACCTCGATCCGGCGGCGCCGCAATAAGAAAAAACCCCGGGTCCCCCGCATGAGAACGAGAAGGGGATACCCGGGGTTTCGTTGTGCTCCCCTATTTAAGGGTATAGGTGACGCCTGCGGTGAACTGGAACGAGTTCTTCTTGCTGCCGATGGCCGGATCGTTCAGGAAGTCGTCCAACGTTCCGATGCTAAAGCTGAACTGCTTGTACACCGGGAATACCAGCCCCGCCGTACCCACAGCCGACCATGCATTGGTCTGATTAAACGCTGGGGTGATCGTCGCCCCCTGGTTGAATATCAGGCCATGGGGCAGCTTCAGCATGTAGGTGTCTCCGAAGTCCATCCCGATCAGATTCTTGCTCGGCGTGAGGGGCGGGGGAGGAAGGATGTTGGGGGTTACGAAGTATGTCTGCTTCTCGTAATGCACGTCGAACTTTATATCCAGCTCCTGCTTCGGCTCCTTGATAACGGTGTAACCAATTCCGCCTCCATAGGATTGCTGCAAACTCAGGCCTTGGGAGTAATTGTGATCCCAGGACCCATCCACCAGGAAGTAGAGGCGCGGCGAGAAGTACCAGTCATGCTCTGCATCGCCGTGAAGGATGTTGGTCTTCGTCCCCGCGGTGCCGGGCTGGGTAACGGACCCGTAGGCTCCGGTAAAGTCCACCAGGGTGCGGTCGCGCGGGTCAAGCCAGGTCACGCTGGGAATAGCCCTCACCAGCGCTACCCCACCGGTAAAGTTGCGGCTGTTCTGCGTAGCCTCAACCAGGGTCGCGCCCGCCGTAACGGAGCCGGCCCAGCCATGGAAGAAGTTCGGATTGCCACGTAGTTCCTGGGTATAGGTAGCCTTTTCGATCACGTATTGCGCGTCCTTCACCGGGATATCTTTGGTCGCGCCGCCCGTGGCTTGAGTCACCTTGACCTGATCGTCCTCAACATGGACATTACCCTGGACAATATCGGCATCCGCCGTCTTGCGGGTGACATGCTGGCCCTGCTGAATCACGGCAAACTGCTGCCCGGTTTTAATGGACTTGATCTTGTCCCAGGTCACGGTTACATCGCCGGCGATGTCGCTATTGAAAGTCACCTTGCCGCCGACCTCGCGTAGGAGCTTGCCGGTCAGCTGATCGCCATTGGTAAAGACAATGACATCTGTGCCTGGCGGGTGGGCTGCGGGAGCTTGCGCATACATGGGTGCGGCGAAGACCAGCCCAAGAGCAGCCGGCAGCACAATAAGCAAAGTGTTCAGCACGGGTCGCAAAAAACGGCGACTCACAACTCTGAATGGAGGCATTTGGGAACCTTTCACGAAGGAGATAGGTAGCGAAAGAGAGGCAGCGCTACTCGGTAATGAAATGGCCCACGTTCCTGACAGACAATGGTAAAACCCGGATGTGAACGTACCACGAGCGCTCGCATGCACATCCGAAACTGGTTGTGATAGGGCGCAACGGCCTATTGGCCCAGCCCGGTTCAGCTGTATAGGCCCTGTGCAGGGCGGACACGGTGCCGAGGTGGCTTAAATGATCGCCGAGGACCACGTCTCTTGCACTGTAACACTGGATTGTCGGCTGCCATACTCGTAAAATAGACAGGTGGCAATAACCCGGACGCAAGCTCTCGACTATTTCCGCTCGGACGACCTCATCGGCCTGGGCATGGAAGCGGATGCGCTTCGGCGCAAACTGCATCCCGAGGGCGTGGTGACGTACATCATCGACCGCAACATAAACTATACAAATTTCTGTACCGAGTATTGTAGCTTTTGCGCCTTCTACCGGCCGCTTAAAGGCAAGCTCGCCGCGGAAGGCTACATCCTCGACTTCGAGACCATCTACCAGAAAATCGCCGAGACGGTGGAGATGGGCGGCACCGGCGTGCTCATGCAGGGCGGTCTACACCCCGATCTCAAGATCGAATGGTTTGAACGCTTGCTCACCGGCATTAAGCAGCGCTTCCCACAGATCTGGCTGCACTGTTTCTCCGCCTCTGAGATTCTGGCCATCGCCGAGTACAGCAACCTCTCGCTGCGAGATACGATTGCCCGGTTGCGGGATGCGGGGTTGAATTCGATTCCGGGCGGCGGTGCTGAGATCCTAGACGACGAGGTGCGGCATCGCATCGCGCGGCTCAAGTGCTCTACACAGGATTGGGTGGACGTGCATCGCACCGCCCATGAGCTGGGCATGCGGACCACGGCCACCATGATGTTCGGCGTGGGAGAAACCTTTGAGCACCGCGTCAACCACTTCGAACAGGTGCGGCGCTTGCAGGAAGAAACCGGCGGCTTCACGGCCTTTATTCCCTGGAGCTTTCAGCCCACCAACACCGCCCTGGGGGGCCGCAAGTGGGACGAGGCGACATCGGTCGAATACCTCAAGGTGCTGGCGATCTCACGTCTCTACCTCGATAATGTGGAGAATGTGCAATCCAGTTGGGTGACCCAGGGGTTGAAGGTGCTGCAGCTTGGCTTGCGCTTCGGCGGCAACGACGTGGGCTCGGTGATGCTGGAGGAAAACGTGGTCAAGGCCGCTGGAACCTCCAACTGCACCACGGAAGAAGAGCTGCGCCACGTGATCCGCGGCGCCGGCTTCCGGCCGGTGCAACGGGATACCCTGTACACCACCTTTTTTCTCAACTGATCCGTCCATTGATTTTTGGATGAAAGCGACACATCGGGCCCTGTGAGATGAGCATCTTAGGAGACCATGTGGATGACGTGTGGAGGCAGTGCCCTGCTGGTAATGATTGCTGACAAGCTAAGCTCCCTCCCCATTGCGGCTCTGCGTGGTTACGCGGGGACTCTTGCCTTGTGGTCGTTCAGTCCGCAGCACGGCCTGCAGCACTACTTCAAGACCCATTACGCCGATCGCACCTTCGAGCACTTGTATCACTGGAACGCTTTTGACACCGGGCTCCTGATTCCCTACTTCGTGGTGATGATTGTTCTCTCCTTCTATGGCATTCATCGCTACCAGCTGGTTTATCGCTATTACAAGTACAGCAAGAATGCTGCGCGCGAGCCGGAATCGCTCTTTGCCGAACTTCCCAGCATCACGGTGCAGCTCCCTATTTTTAACGAGCAATTCGTGGTTGACCGCCTGATTCAGGCCTGCTGCAACCTGGACTATCCCGCCGACAAGCTGGAGATTCAGGTTTTGGATGACTCCACCGACAGCACAGTAGAAGTTGCCCAGGCGGCCGTAGAGCTTTATCAATCCCTCGGACACAACATCACCTACATTCACCGCGTCGATCGCCATGGCTTCAAGGCAGGGGCTCTGGACGAGGGCTTGCGCGTGGCGACGGGCGAGTTCGTCGCCATTTTCGATGCCGATTTCGTGCCTCCCAGGGAATGGCTCATGCAGGTCATACACCACTTTGCCGATGCCAGGATCGGTATGGTGCAGACGCGATGGACGCATCTCAACCGTGACTACAGCTTCCTCACCCAAGTGGAAGCCATCCTGCTCGATGGCCACTTTATTCTCGAGCACGGCGGACGATCGCGCACCGACGCCTTTTTCAATTTCAATGGGACTGCGGGTATGTGGCGCCGGACTGCGATTGACGGATCGGGAGGCTGGCAGCACGACACCCTGACCGAAGACACCGACCTCAGCTATCGCGCGCAGATGAAGGGCTGGAAGTTTCGTTATCTGCAGGATGTTGAGTGCCCGGCCGAGTTGCCGGTAGAAATGACCGCTTTCAAGACACAGCAGGCGCGCTGGGCAAAGGGCCTGATACAGACCTCGAAAAAGATACTGCCCATGATGTTCCGCAGCGATGCGCCGTTTCACGTGAAGCTGGAGGCGTTTTACCACCTGACGGCGAATCTCAGTTATCCGCTGATGGTTGTGCTTTCCACGCTGTTGATGCCGGCCATGATCATCCGTTTCTATCAGGGCTGGTTTCAGATGCTGCTGATTGACGTACCGCTGTTCATGGCGTCCACGCTTTCCATTTCTTCGTTCTACCTGGTTTCACAAAGAGAGCTGTTTCCCGGCCGCTGGTACAAGACCTTCCTATATCTTCCGTTCCTCATGGCTCTGGGCATAGGCCTGACGATCACCAATACTAAGGCAGTGTTGGAGGCGATATTCGGAATCAAGACCGCCTTCAAGCGCACCCCCAAGTATCGTATCGAGAAGCGCGGCCAGATTCCGCAGGCCAGCAAGTACCGCAAGAGACTTGGCATCGTGCCCTGGATTGAGCTCTTGATCGGCAGTTATTTTGCGTTGACCATCTGGTATGCAATCGTGAATGAGAACTATTTCACTGTGCCGTTCCTGCTGCTCTTTGTGCTGGGTTACCTGTACACCGGTCTCATGTCGTTGCTGGAAGGCAGATTTGAACGCTTTCGCATGGGAGCCAATGCGGAAGAAGCCTCGCCCAAGCCCTTTCCCGTGGGCATCTAGCTGGGGAAAACTCTCTACAGCAAGGATGTTTTTCGTCAAAGCTCCCACAAAGATCGATCATCCCGAGAGGCTGTGACGTTATTGATTTTCACGTGAAGTCATCACCCCGGCTCCGCAGTCGCCCCGGCTCCCACACAAAAATCTCCGTTTTGTTAGTTCTCCCACAGAATCGTCATCCTGAGCGAAGCGCCTCACCGATTGATCTCGTGACACAGCGCTTCTGGCGCGGAGTCGAAGGACCTCGGCGGTGCCTATTTCCATACTGCTCGGAGCTTTTCGGCCACCGAAGCCCGGCAACAGGATCTGCTGCGAGACGCGCTTGATGGTCACGGCTACATCATTGAGTACTTGTTTCTCGGCCCCAGGGAAAACCGTGGAGGCGCCCGGTGCTCGGTGGTTGAATGAGCAGCGTGGGGAAAATGAGCACCGCCAAGGTCCTTCGACTCCGCGCTCCAAACGCTGTGTCACGCAATCAATCTGTGAGGCGCTGCGCTCAGGATGACGATTCTGTTTGAGGTTGACGAAAAACATCCTAAACAGGCGCTTATGGGACAATCTTTTTGTCATTAAAAACAAAGGGCACGGCTTCAGCCGTGCCCTAGAGCGGACCTTCCCGCATTTAAAAGCGGAAGCCAAAAGTTATGGGAATCATACCAACGGTGCCCGTCCCTACCGCACTCGCCGTAGTCGCAGGCGCGTCTACCCAGATGTAACGCACTTCCCCGTAAAGCTTCACCTTACCGTCTGCATTGGGTTTGAAGGTAACCCCGGTGCCAATGTTTACGCCGCCCTGGTTGCTGGAGAAATGGCTGAGGGTAACGTTTTCGTACTGCGGGTAGCAGCCATAAAAGTAGTCACAGTAGTCACCCACATACACCGGCTCCGTAAAGGTCGTCAGCTTGCGATAGAAACCGCCGCCCCCAGTCACGTAACCGCCAATGTGACCGCTGGTCTTGTAGTAAAAGATAGGATCCAGAGTCAGCGACCACACGTGAACATTCCCATTGGGCTCACCTACGTTGGTCAGCGTGTTCTGAGGAATATTGGCATGGTTAAAGCCGTATTCGGCCAGCAGTCCGAACCTATCGGTGAAGTTCCAACCACCACCCAGGTTGATGCTCCAGCCTACGTTCTGCCAAGTCGTGGTATTGCCGACCGGCACATTGAATCCCCCGCCCGCCTCAATCGCCAGATGGTCGAGGACCGAATCGTTGTGGTGCGTATTGTAGCCTTGCCTGTTATATCCGCCCTGATTGGGATACTGATCCTGCACCAGAGCATCGAAGTCCACATGATTTTGCGCGCTTGAACTGTATTGCGCGAAGCCAGACGGAGCCAGGAGACAGGAGGAAAGGGCCGCAAAGATCAGTGCGGATCGGCCCGGGAACCGGGGTAAGGAACGCAACATCTTGTAATCACCCATGGGTAGTGGAATTTTGGGAGATCCCAAAAGGATCTCTCAGCTGTTAACCCTTATGTGACGCATTTGACTCGCCGAAGGTTGGCATTTTGAATACTCGGCGGCACGGTCAGGGATCCTGCGGCCCTGCCGCCAGTTACGGCGGCAAGGGCCCCCCAGTCCTCTTTAGTGGATGTCGAACTGCTCCGGATGCAGCGTGGGATCGCTCTTGACGATGATCGTCTTGCCGCTCATCTCTTCCAGCTCCGTGAGCCACCGGGCATTGCCCAGCTTCAGCGTCTTGACCACCTCGGGATGGACGCGCAACAGCACGTCCTGACGCTCCAGATGGTTCTGCATCTTGCGCATCTCGATATAGATCTCGTTGCATACCGTGGTCGGGCTCTTGACCATGCCGGTACCGGCGCAGATCGAGCACTGGATGCTCAGGGTGCGCTCCAGAGATTGCTTGACCCGCTTGCGGGTAATGGCAACCAGTCCGAAGTCATTGAACTGCAACACTTTAGAAGGAGCCCGGTCGGACTTCAGCTCGTCCTCGAGTGCCTGCATCACCTTGTTGCGGTTCTTGCGTTCATCCATGTCGATGAAGTCGATCACGATGATTCCGCCCAGATCGCGCAGACGAATCTGGCGCACAATCTCGGGGATGGCATCGAGATTGGTCTTGAGAATCGTGTCCTCCAAACGCGCCGTCTTGCCTACATACTTGCCAGTGTTGATGTCGATGGCCACCAGCGCCTCCGTCTGATTGATCACAATGGACCCGCCAGACTTGAGCCAGACCTTGGACTTGAGCGCCTTGGTGATTTCCTCCTGAATGCCGAACTGTTCGAAGAGCGGCGTTTCCTTGGTGTACAACTTGACCCGGCGCACCAACGAGGGCTGAAAACGGTTCAGGAAGCGAACAATGCGCTCGTACTCCGCCTCGGTATCGACCCAAATGGTGGAGAAGTTGTCACTCACCTGGTCGCGCAGGATGCGCTCCACCAGATTCAGATCGTGATAGATGAGCGCCGGCGCCTTGGCCGTATCGGAGCGCTGTTTGATCTCCGTCCACAGGCTGATGAGGAAGCGGATATCCGCGCGCAGATCCTCTTCGCTGGCCCCATCCGCCGCCGTGCGCACAATAAAGCCGCCGCTAACGGTTCCCTTCTCGCTGATCAGGATGCGCTTGAGACGCAGGCGCTCCTCATCGGAGGAGATTTTGCGCGACACGCCGACATGATTGACCGTCGGCATAAACACCAGGAAGCGGCCGGGGAGCGCAATGTGGCTGGTGATGCGCGCACCCTTTTTCGCAATCGGCTCCTTGGCAATCTGCACCAGGATTTCCTGCCCCTGCTTCAACAGCTCACTAATGATTGGCAGGTCGCTGGTTTGCGTGTTTTGCCGGCGGCCATTGTGGCGGCGGCGGCCATCGTTGCGCTGCCCCCGGCCTCCACGGCGCTGATCGTCACGTGGACGCCGAGCCGGTTGCCCGGCCACTGCGGCTACCTGACCTTCTTCCGATTCGGTCTCCTCGATCCCCTCAGCGGCCTCAATCTCATCTTCTTCCGCTTCTTCTTCCTCTACCGTGAGACCGGAAGCCTCGCCATCAATGCGCTGCTCAAGGTGGCTATCGCGCACCATCTCGCCGATCTCGCCCCCGGCCGCAACCTCCTGGTCGAGTGTCTCCTCTTCCAGTTCCTGCAGGTCGTGGTCTTCGCTCTCGACAAAAAGAGGCGTAAAGTCGTACTCCTCTTCCTCCGCGACCTCTTCCTCCTCCACCAGGCCGGTTGCCGGAGTTGCACCGTCCAGTTCCTCGTCGTCCTCCTCCTCATCGAAGTCCGTTTCCAGTTCCGCCAGGCCGGCGGTGGGCGCTGCCACCGCTACAGACTCCTCGCCACCGGCATCCGGAAGTGTGTCTTCAATGTGCTGGAAGGCTTCCTGTTCAGGAGCAACCTCCTCCTCTTCCTCGACCAAGCCGGAGGATGAGGAGGCAAAACGAAATTCGCTGGGCGCCGAAGGGTCAATCCGATACGAGGCCGAAGCTTCCTCAGGCTCAAACTCCACCGCCGCCACCAACGGTTCGTCGACAAGGATGCTCTGGACTTCTTCCTCTGTTTCGCCGATCACTACGGCTTCAGGCGCCACTTCTTCAGGCGCCCATACTGTTTCCTGCGCTTCCGTTTCGTGGAGCGTGGGAGCTTCTTCTCCCCCAGCCACAATGGCATGCGGCTCCAAATTCTCGGTGGAAACGGCAATTTCCTCGTCATAGGCCGTCTCTTCCTCCACGCTAGCGGAAGTCAATGGCTCTTCGTGAACCGGGGCTGGGGCTTCTTCAACGGCGCCCCGATAGCGGGAAATGGATTCACCGGGAAGCGGACCAGCGCCGTCCCACGCCAGCGGGGTCTCGATCAGCGTGGAGGGCTTAGCGATGACGACATTGGCTCGCTGCTGCGGTGCCCGGCTGTCGACCGGCAGGGCGGCCGCCGGGGCAGCACTCTGGCCGCCGTACTTGGAAAGCGACTCCCCAGGAAGAGAGAACGCGACTGGTGGCCGCGCGCCGGCTTCCACTGGCGCGGTTGGCTCGACGGCCGCGACGTCGCGGGATGTCACGTCGCGGGATGACCCGTCGCCGCGGGCTGGAGCCGTTTGTTCCTGGGCTGCGTGCGGGCCGCCTTGCGGTGGGCGAAAGCCCTTGCGGCGGCCACGACGGCCTCGCCAGCGCCGGGTTCCATCCTCAAACTCGCCCCCGGGCCCTTGCTGGGATGCTACCCCTCCCGAACTTGCCGGGACGCCATTGCGCCGTGGAGCTTCTTCTTCAGCGCCGGAGGCAGCACGCGGCTGCCGTGGTTCGCGGTTCTCCCTGGCCTGCGGTTCTCGAGCCTGTCCTTCCTCGGGCCGGCCGTTCGCTGGAATCCGCTCAAAGTCGGAGGAGTCTTCCTGCTCCTCCATGAAATCGGTGACGTAAAGAAAAGCGTCGCGCTCCAGGCCCAGGTCGACGAATGCCGACTGCATACCGGGAAGCACGCGGGTAACGCGACCTTTGTAAATGGAGCCGGCGAGAGTGTATTCATTCTCGCGCTCGTAATAGACCTCTGTAAGTTGGTCGTCCTCAAGGATGGCCAGACGCGTCTCATGGGGCGTGCTGGAAATACATATTTCTTTTGACATGCTGCCTCTCCTGTCCGCAGGTCTCACCTGGCGGACGGCCGGCGCGGCAGAATCGGAGGGAAAGCTGCTATCCCTCTCGCGGGATACCGGGAAGGATTAGGTCAGCGAGCAAGCCTTGGGCAAAGGCGCGTGATCCATGAGGTGGAATCCAGCGAAATTCTTTGTGCGGGGATGCCGGCGCAACACGATAACGACCGGGACCGGTCCCTGTGCTGGCTGGCGTTCCAAGGCTCTCTAAACGCAAAGAGTCGGTGACCACTTCAACCTTGTATTCAGGCGGGGCCGTTACCCTTCTCTGCGTGTTCATTCCTGATCCTGCCCGGCCCGGTGATTCACCTGGCCGACGTATCTAAACTGCTAAAAAACTTAGTTATTGACGCCGCTTATGGTGCGGCCCGACTGCAGGCCGGGAACCCTGCTCTAATTCACAAAGCGGCTCATGCGAACGTTCATCGCCATACCCAGAGCCAGGAAAGTGAATAGTACCGAGGATCCCCCATAACTCATTAAAGGTAGAGGAATTCCCGTGACCGGCATCAGCCCGATGACCATTCCGACGTTAACTGCAATCTGAAAGATGAGTACAGCGACTACGCCCATGATCAGGAACGTACCGGATACATCCGCGGCTGTCTGAGCATTTTGAATCAAACGCGTCAATATGAGGAAGTATATCAGGAGTACAAACACGGCGCCGACGAAGCCATGTTCCTCGCAAAACGCGGCAAAGATGAAGTCCGTATAGGGGATAGGCAGGAAGTCGCCCTGGGTTTGGGTACCTTTGGTGGCTCCCCGGCCCCAGACGCCTCCGTCGCCCACGGCGATCAGCGACTGTTTCACCTGGTAGCCGCTGCCTCTGGGATCGGTGTCGGGGTTCAGGAAGCTGGTGAGCCGCTGCTTCTGGTAGGGCTTGAGCACCTTGGCCCACACGGGAACCACCAGGACCAGGCCGGCGACCACCAGGATGACCCCCTTCTTCCACTCCAGGCCGCCGAGGAAGAGCCCGATAATAAGCACCGGGATGTAGGTGAGCGAGGTTCCCAGGTCCGGTTGTTTCAGCACCAGCAGCATCGGCAGCCCGACCAGGAGAAAAGCCTTGAAGATGTCGCTCCAGGTTAGATCCCTGCCGGCGAGGCCGGCGAAGTATCGCGCCATGGCGACAATCAGCACCACCTTGACCCATTCCGACGGCTGAAAGTGAATGCCACCGGGCAGCTTGATCCAGCGCCGCCCACCCATGACCTTGGTGCCAAAGATAAGCACCCCTACCAGGGAGACCAGGCAAAAGCCATAGACCCAGTGCACCGCCTCCAGCAGCCGGTGGTAATTGATCAGCGAGAAGAGAAACATCGCGGCCAGGCCGCCGATGAGCCAGAAGATCTGCTTGGTTTCAAACCCCACAAACTTGGTATGCAACGTGGCGCTATAGATCTCCAGGATGCTGACCACCGAAAGCAGCAGCACCATGGCCAGGAGCAACCAGTCGAAATCACGAAATGAGATAAATCGCCGCATGATTCTCCGTGTCGTTCTTATCCAATCCCGCCGTAAAACCCCTTCTTGAAGGGGCGGGGCTTCAGCCCCGCCGTAAACCCCGCCAAAGCTGGACGGCTTTAGCCGCTGAAGGATCTCCCTCGTGAACAGCGATTTTCCCTCAGAGGCTGAAGCCTGACAATTTTGATCCTTCAACGGACGGGCCTTAGAGCGTGTGTGAGAACTATCCACTCCAAATTCAGTCCCGCAGGGACGGCTGAAAGTTACCCAGGACATGGTCCTGGGTTGGCCCCGAATCGCGAATAGTCCATTCCGGAGGTAGAGGTCCCAGGATTTCATCCTGGGTAATTCTAACCGTCCCTACGGGACTAAATTTGGAGAGGATAGTTCTCACACACGGCCTAAAGCCCGTCCCCTTCAAGACCCTATGAAGCTCATTGCGCCGGCACCGTGAAGTGGCCACCGTGCATCGCGGGGGCAGCGTCCTTCGCCGCCACCACGGTTGGCTTTGTGGCGCCCGCGGCTCCCGCCACCTGCTCCGGCCGCTCCGACCATACCGCCCCGACCTCAACCTTCTTTGCCGGCGTCGTGGCTTGCTGGAGGTTGTTATCCAGCCGGCGCTGCTTGTCCACGAAGGCTTCGATGACCCGCGCAGCCAGAGGTGCGGACGCCTCTGCCCCCCAGCCCCCATGTTCCACCAGGACCACCACCGCGATATCCGGATTGCGGCGTGGAGCGATTCCGACAAACCAGGCGTTGGCGCGCTCCGCACCGGTGCCAAGACTCTTCATTCCGGCGCTGTGGTTCACCACCTGCGCCGTGCCGGTCTTGCCCGCAAAGTCGATATTTTCCAAATGAGACGCCGCTGCCGTGCCGCTGTTGGTGGTGAGCGCCATGCCGTCGGTGATCGTCTCCCATACTGCGGGACTGATCGGTATCGTCGCGTCGCCACTGCCCGGATACGAGTCATAGATCGCCTGGCGATATTCGGCCGGCAACTGATCGGGCTCAACTACGTGCGGGCGCTTGAGGACGCCGCCGGAAGCAATTCCGGCAATCGCGCGCACCAACTGGACCGGGCTGATGGCAACCGCTCCTTGCCCGATGCCTACGGAGATCACCTCGCCCGCATACCATTTCTCGTGGAAGGTCTTCAGCTTCCATTCCTCCGAGGGCATGGTGCCGCTGACTTCCCCGGGTAGATCGATGCCCGTCTTTTGCCCTATGCCTACTTTGTGGGCCCAATAGGCAATCTTCTCAATGCCCAGCCGTTCAGCCAGCGTGTAGTAGTAGGTATCGCAAGAAAGCGGGATAGCGTGCAGGATGTCGACCGGGCCGTGGCGCTTATCGCAGGCAAAGAAGCGCCCGTAGAACGTGGCGCCGCCGGTGCAGTTCACCTTCAAATCCTGCGCCACATTGTCTTCCAGGCCGGCCAGCGACATGATGATTTTGAATGTGGATCCTGGCGCCAGCTGGGCCTGAATTGCTTTATCCAGCAGAGGATGGCGAGGGTCGGTGATGAGTTTGTTCCATTCGTCGCGGGAGACGCGCACGGAAAAATCATTGGGGTCGAAGGCGGGCCGTGAGACCAGCGCCAGCACCGCGCCAGTATGTGGGTTGATGGCAATAATCGCCCCGTTGCGATCGCCCATGGCCGCTTCCGCCGCGCGTTGGATATCGAGGTCGATGGTCAGCTTGAGGCCCTGGCCCGGAACCGCCGGTTCCCGGCCCAGGATGCCTACTTCCCTGCCGTGGCTGTCCACGATGATGTCCTGCGAGCCATCCTGGCCCCGCAGCAGTGAATCGTAGGTTTGTTCCACGCCCGATTTGCCCACCACATCGCCCGGCTCGTAGTAGGCGTAGCGCGGGTCGTTCAGCATGTCGTCGCTCACTTCGCCGACGTACCCGATCAGGTTGGCGGCAAAGCCGTTGCGGGGATAGAGCCTGCGCTGTTCGTCAATTGTTTCCAGCTCCGGCAGCTCGTCGCGATGAGCCTCGATGAACTCCACCTCGTCCGGGGTGATGTCCTGCTTAAGCGGGATCGGTTCATATTTGGGCGCGAGCGCGTAGTGCTTGAGGGTAGCCTCCAGCTGCTCCGGCGTCATGTGCAGGCCACGCGAGATCAGGGGAAAATCCGCCCGCAAATCACGGCCCGGCTCGCGGATGAGAAAGCAGGAGACAGAGGGATAGTTATCTACCAGCAGGCGTCCTTCGCGATCGAACAGCTTGCCCCGGGGAGCGAGGATGGGCACCTTGCGAATACGGTTCTGTTCCGCCAGGGTGCGGTAGTTTTGCGCTCCGATGACTTGCAGCCGCCACAGTCCCGAGAGCAGCACCAGCAGAATGGCCACGATCACGTATTGCACGATCGTGAGCTTGAACGCTGGTAGCCGTTCTTCCCGGTTAACTGATGAGTAATTGTCCATATCTACGGCCCGCTTGCTATTACTGTGACGCTTTCGACCCCGATTCGCTGCTTTTTTAGCTGGTTCTAATCCCGTGGCCTAATACGATCCAGAATATCGAAGAAAAACACACCCACAATGGAATTGATAACCGCCTTGATTACCTCATGCAGCCAGTTCGTATTGACATTGAACGCCAGCATGCGATGCATGATGAACAGATAGATCCCGATGTTCAATAAAGTGAAAGCGAAGTTGATCAGCAGGCGGGTGCCCGGATTCTCGACGTCGATCTTGACCCCCAGCGAGGCGGCAAAGAATCCCACCACGCATTGCGAGATCCCGTTGATTCCCAGGGGGCGGCTGGTCAGAGCATCCTGAATAAGCCCAATCACCGCTCCGGTGACCGTGCCGGCTATTGGATTACGCCAGCCGACGGAGAAATAGATCGTCACCAGCAAGGGGAGATCGAGGATATCGAACTTGGGGATGAAGCGGGGAATCAAGACCTGCAGGAAAATCGCCAGCAGCGGAACTAGCACCACCACAATCAAGGGATAGCGCTGAACATCCAGCTCACGACGCGCTAGTGATGCCGACATTGCCATGAAAGTCTTTCTCCTACCCGCAAACCACTCTAGACACCCAAAACGCTCTCCAAAACAACAACACTCCCCAAACCCAGAATCCTCTCCAAAACCACGCCACTCTCAAACCAGGAGGGGTGTCCCAGGTTCGCACCAGCGTACCTGGGCCGAAAAAGACGGGGCGAAGCCCCAACCACAGCTTTTGAGCTCATTGGGGAGGACTCCCACTTCCTGAAGCAGCCGGAGGCTCCGCACCAGGTTCCGCTTTAGGTTCCGCCGCTGCCGGCTGCTCCGCTGTCGGTACCTTCGGCGTCTTTGGCTTGGCCGCTGCCGTATGAGCCGTACCCGGTGCAGCCTCCCCGTCAGGGGCTGCAGGGCTGCTGGCTGGACGATGAGCCGGAGGCTTCACTTCCTCTGCCTGCCCCGCAGCATCATCGCCGCCTGGTTCCGGCTTCTTACTCACCGCTTTGGCTTCGGCGGGCAGCGGTGCATATTTCGGATCAACAATGGCCTGCCCAGGGGTCAATGCACTGGCCGGAGCGGTCGCGTTGGGGCTGTAATGATCGGCATGCAAGGCCGGCGGCGGATGCAGCTTCGGAGCAACGGTCAAAGCCGCAGCAGCAGCCGCGGCAGTCCCGGCGGCGGCACTGTTTGGCTGACCGGGCGTATCGGCCAGCGCACTAGGGTCAGTCAGCCCAGGCAGCCGCTCGGCAAGGATATCCGATGCCCGTTGTTGGGTCTCGGCCATGGCCCCTGCGGCAGCACTCTGCGCCAGATCCTGCTTCTCTTTCTCCGGCATTTGATCGCCCGCCTGGGTGATCACCAGCAACTCTTCCAGGTGCCCTAAATTGGCGGCCGGCTTGATAAGAATGTCCATGTAAGGCGGATTGGAAGTATCCGGGACCACCTGGTCGACCACCCCCACGGGCAGCCCCCGGGGATAGATCTGGTCACCGCCGCTGGTTACCACCCGCTCGCCCGGCTTAACTCGCTCATCGGGAAGCATGTTAATGATCTGCGGCTGGCCCAGCGCATTGCCCCGAAGAACCCCGCGCAGTCGCGTCTGCTCCAGCAGCACCCCGGCTCCGCTGGTTTGGTCGGAGATCACCAGGACCTGCGAAGTGCCGCCAAAGACATCCTTCAACTTGCCCACAATGCCGTCGGGGGTGATGACTGCCATATCCGGCTTAAGCCCGTCTTTGGCGCCCTTATCGATGTACAGGATGCGGGACTGGTCAGTCCCCGACGTCCCGATAACCTGGGCCGGCACGGTGGTGTAGATGTAGTGCTCTTTGAAGGCCAGCAGCGACTGCAGCCGTTGCCCTTGGCGCGCATCCTCGAGCAGCGTTGCCTGCTCCAACTGGAGGCGACTCACCCGTTCTGTCAGCTCTTGATTCTGCTGCCGGACGTGGCGAAGGTCGAGATAGTTCGACCACAGGCCGCGCAGGCCGCTCCCGCTACCATGCAGAACCTTTTCCGGGGGCGACATGAGGCCGATGGCCCAATAGCGTATCAGCCGCACCGCCGGTGCATCCCCGCCATTGGGGTTGGGCCGGCGCACCTGCACGGCTAGCCCAATGATCTGGGCCACCAGAACCGCCACCAGGAACAAGATGTTCTTATACCGGCTCAAAACAAATCCATGGCTGCGTTCGCGGACGAATGGGTCATCCGTCCCCTTCTCGGTTTATCAGTCGACTCGCTGCCCGAGTTAGTCAATCTTGATTTTGCGCAGCAAACGGAAGTCACTGAGCATCTTGCCGGTCCCCAGCACCACGCTGGCCAGGGGATCATCGGCGATCGAAACCGGCAGACCGGTTTCTTCGCGGATACGCTTGTCAAGATTCTTGATCAGCGCACCGCCCCCGGTGAGTACGATGCCACGGTCACTGATATCGGCGCTGAGCTCTGGCGGGGTACGCTCCAGGGCCACGCGGATAGCATTGAGAATGGTCGAAATACATTCCGTAAGTGCTTCACGGATCTCGCTGTCATCGATAGTGATGGTCTTGGGCACGCCTTCGATCAGGTTGCGCCCTTTGATCTCCATGGTCAGCGGTTTGTCCAGCGGATAGGCTGACCCGATGTCGATCTTGATCTGCTCTGCCGTGCGCTCACCAATGAGCAGGTTGTACTTACGCTTGAGGTAATTCATGATGGCTTCGTCCATCTGGTTGCCGGCCATGCGGACGGAACGGGAATAGACGATGCCGGAGAGCGAGATGACGGCGATATCCGTGGTGCCGCCGCCGATATCCACCACCATGTTGCCGCTGGGCTCGGTAATCGGCAGGCCTGCGCCGATCGCCGCGACCATCGCCTGCTCTACCAGGAACACCTCGCTTGCCTTGGCGCGATAGGCGGAGTCTTCCACCGCCCGCTTCTCCACTTGCGTGATCTCGGAAGGCACGCCAATGACGATCCGCGGGTGCACCAGCATCTTGCGGTTGTGCGCCTTCTGAATAAAGTAGTTCAACATCTTTTCGGTGATTTTGAAGTCGGCAATGACGCCATCCTTCATCGGCTTGATGGCGACGATGTTCCCCGGAGTGCGGCCGAGCATCTCCTTGGCTTCTTTGCCAACCGCCTCCACCTCCCCGGTATTCTTGTTAATGGCGACGATGGAAGGCTCATTGACGACGATGCCCTTACCGCGCGCATACACCAGGGTGTTCGCGGTTCCTAAATCAATTGCCAGATCACTCGAGAAGACGCTGAACAACGAACGCACACCGTGCGTCCGCGAAGAACGCGAATGGAAACCGTTTGATGACATGAATGCCGGACTTTTCCTGACGACCGGATCTTCATTGTACGGCCACGGTTGCATTGTTGCACCGCTACTCTTTTGAGTCTTTACCACCACTTTTAGGGCATACGCCCCGTTTTGGACGCGGTGAGTTATGCTCGGAAGTTCAAAGAAGGGATACGAGCGATGACGATGAAGAGCTACAAAAACCTGATCGGCGGCCAGTGGGTGAGCGCGGAGAGCGGCAAGACTTTCCTCAATCACAATCCCGCCAATGTCGACGACGTCGTGGGGGAATTTCAGGCTTCGGGCGAAGCCGACGTGGACCGGGCGGTAAAGGCGGCCCGGGCAGCTTATCGCCACTGGCGGCTGGTCCCAGCTCCCAAGCGGGGAGAGATTCTCTACCGCACCGGTGAGCTGCTGTTGCGCCACAAAGAGAAGCTGGCGCGAGATATGACGCGGGAGATGGGCAAGGTTCTCAGCGAGACACGAGGCGATGTGCAAGAGGCGGCTGACACTGCGTTTTATATGGCAGGTGAAGGGCGCAGGCTCTTCGGCCAGACTACGCCGTCGGAATTGCGGGACAAGTTTGCCATGTCTGTGCGCATGCCGGTAGGGGTCTGCGGCATGATTACGCCCTGGAACTTCCCCATGGCGATTCCCTCATGGAAGCTCTTCCCTGCCCTGGTTTGCGGCAATACCTGCGTGATCAAGCCGGCGGAGGACACTCCGCTGTCGACCATCAACCTGGTGGAGTTGTTGCTGGAGGCCGGACTGCCGGATGGCGTGGTCAACATCGTAACCGGCTTTGGTCCGGATGCGGGTGCGCCTTTGGTTACGCATCCTGAGGTAAACGCCATCTCCTTCACCGGGTCGAGCGAGGTGGGCCGGGTTGTCGGCCAGACGGCTGCGGGCCTATTCAAGCCCTGCTCGTTGGAGATGGGGGGTAAGAACGCCATGATTGTGCTCGAAGACGCCAACCTCGATCTGGCGTTGGATGGAGCGGTTTGGGGCGCTTTCGGCACCACGGGTCAACGTTGCACGGCGACCAGCCGCATCATCGTGCACAAGAGCATCGCGGACGAGTTTACCCGCAGGCTGGTAGAGCGCGCGCGGGCGCTCAGGGTGGGTGATGGCCTGGACGCCCAGGTGGAGATGGGACCGCAGATCAACCAGCAGCAGGTAGAGACCTCTGAGCGCTACACCGCGATAGCGCAGAAGGAGGGTGCCGGGCTTTTGACAGGTGGACAGCGCTTGGGGGGCGATGGGTTGAGCAAAGGATATTTTTTTGCCCCCACGGTTTTCGGGGGAGTCGGTGCGGAGATGCGCATCGCCCGGGAGGAGGTCTTTGGGCCGGTGGTGAGTCTGCTGGAGTGCGACAGTTTCGACCAGGCGATAGCGATTGCGAATGGCATCCAATATGGGCTTTCCACGGCGCTCTATTCCCGCAACGTAAACCTGGCGTTGAAGGCGGTGCGTGACCTGGAAGCCGGCATCACTTACATCAACGCGCCGACCATTGGGGCTGAAGTGCATCTGCCCTTCGGCGGAGTCAAGCAGACCGGCAACGGGCATCGCGAAGGCGGCACCGGCGCGCTGGATTTTTACACTTCTTGGAAAGCGGTCTACATAGATTATTCCGACCGCCTGCAACGAGCGCAGATCGATACCGGGGAGTGATGGGGACAGGAAGCCGCAGCCGAGGGAACCTGCAGCTCTCTCGACCGCAACCACTGTCAGAACTCTCCATCCCCATAGCCACCGTTAAGGTCCGCCAACCACGTAAACTTTGTCATCCCGAAGCGTAGCCGAGGGACCTGCAGTTCCCTCCGGCTCGCAACCACTGTCAGAACTCTCCATCCGAATAGCCGACGCCAAGGCCCACCAACCATTTAAACTTTGTCATCCCGAAGCGTAGCCGAGGGACCTGCAGTTCCCTCTCGGCCTGCAACCACTGTCAGAACTCTCCATCCCAATAACCAACGCCAAGGGCCACCAACCATTTAAACTTTGTCATCCCGAAGCGTAGCCGAGGGACCTGCAGTTCCCTCTCGCCTGCAACCACTGTCAGAACTCTCCATCCCAATAACCAACGCCAAGGCCCACCAACCATTTAAACTTTGTCATCCCGAAGCGTAGCCGAGGGACCTGCAGTTCCCTCTCGCCTGCAACCACTGTCAGAACTCTCCATCCGAATAACCAACGCCAAGGCCCACCAACCATTTAAACTTTGTCATCCCGAGCGTAGCCGAGGGACCTGCAGTTCCCTCTCGGCTGCAACCACTGTCAGAACTCTCCATCCCAATAACCAACGCCAAGGCCCACCAACCATTTAAACTTTGTCATCCCGAGCGTAGACGAAGGACCTGCAGTTCCCTCTTGGCCCCAAACGAAGTCAACGATGAGCAAACGCGACCATCACTATTACGTCTATATCGTTGCCAGCCGAACCCGAGTTCTTTACTGCGGCTTGACCAACAGCGTTGCGCGCAGAACCGAGGAACATCGAGCGGGCCTTATTCCTGGCTTCAGTGCAGACTACAAGTGCCATCGCCTCGTGTGGTTTGAGCATTATCGTTATGTTCATAACGCTATCGATAGAGAGAAGGAAATCAAGCGCTGGACACGGGCCAAAAAGATAGAGCTCGTTGAAGAGACCAACCCTTCCTGGGCTGATTTAAGCGAAGCGTGGAGGGTAGAAACTGCAGGTCCCTCCCCTCCGCTTCGCTCCAGTCGGGATGACAAAGTTTAAGGCGGTTACTCTGAACAAGGTCAACTGATTGGATGGCAAAGCTTGCGCGGCTACCGTAAGACCGCCGGTCGCTATGACAACCACGCCCCTCCAACCCTCTGCATTTGCTAGCATTCCCTTGAGAGGCAAATTTTAGATGATCATTGGCGTTCCCAAAGAAGTGAAAGACCACGAATCCCGGGTTGGCATCACCCCTGCCGGCGTAAAGGCGTTGGTCGATGCGAGCCACACCGTCCTGGTGGAAACCCATGCCGGTGACCTCTCCGCCTTCTCTGACGACGAATACCAGTCCGCAGGCGCCGAGATCGTTGGCTCGGCCTACAACGTCTGGGGACACGCCGACATGATCGTCAAAGTCAAAGAACCCGTCGAAAGGGAATATCAATTCTTTCGCGAAGGCCTGGTGCTATTCACCTACCTGCACCTGGCGCCGCTACCCGCACTGACCGACCGTCTGCTGGCCAGCAAAGTAACCGGCATCGCCTACGAAACCATCCGCGACCGCGCCGGCACTCTCCCCCTGCTCACCCCCATGTCCGAAGTCGCGGGAAGAATGTCGGTGCAAGTAGGCGCAACCTACCTGGAAAAAGAAAAAGGCGGTCGCGGCGTACTGCTGGGTGGCGTCCCCGGAGTGCCGCCGGCGACTGTATGCATCCTGGGAGGTGGCATCGTGGGCACCAACGCCGCCAAGATCGCGCTGGGGATGGGCGCAAACGTAACCATTGTTGACCTGAATCTCAACCGGCTGCGTGAACTCGACGACATTTTCAACGGCCGCGTCTACACCCTGGCCTCAAACTCCTACAACGTCGCTCGCGCCGTGCAAGGCGCTGACCTGGTCATCGGCGGTGTGCTCATCCCCGGAGCCTCGGCGCCCAAGATCGTTACCCGGCAAATGGTCTCCAGGATGAAAAAGGGAGCCGTCGTCGTCGACGTAGCCATCGACCAGGGAGGCTGCATCGAAACTGCCCACCCCACTACCCACAGCGACCCTTCCTTCGTGGTCGATGGAGTGGTCCACTACTGCGTAACAAATATGCCTGCGGCTGTTCCAAATACCTCCACCCTGGCTCTCACCAACGCTACCTTCCCTTACGTGCTCCGCCTGGCACAGCACGGGGCCGCGGCCGCGATCAAGGCCGACCCAGGGATGGCTGAAGGAGTAAATACGTACGCCGGACAACTCACCTATAAGGGTGTGGCGCAATCCCTGGACATGGAATGGAAACCGGTACTGGATCTGCTGCAGTAACTGTGGCTGATCACCGGCAAGTTCCAGGGCTGGAACTCGCCGGTACAGCATTTGGTTAGGTAATTACTCAGCTGCGGGTCCGCCGGCTGGGGGTGCGCCGTGCTCCTGCATGTGTTCCTGTCTCCGCTCTTGATCCTGGGCGAATTTCTGCTTCTGACTGTCGTTCAGGAGCGCCTGGATTTTGGTGCTCGAGTCGAGGCGGATGCTCTTCACCTTGGCCATCTTGTCTTCCCGGGACAAAGAGCTGTCCTGACGCAGCGCCTGCATCTGCTGCTGCTGGTTGGCAAGGATCGGCTTGATTTGAGCCTGCTGGTCAGAGGAGAGGTTGTAGCGCTTGGTCATGCGCGCAACCTGCTCATCCGGAGTCCTCGGTTGATGGTGACCATTCCCGGGTTGTTGGGCAGAAGCATCGGGTGCGGGGTTATCCTGCTGCGCAAAAGCGGCAGCCGAGCCAAGGGTGAGTCCAGTAGCCAAAAGACCACTGATCGCTAAACGGCAAAGTTGGTTTTTCATGTTGTATCTCCCTGCGTTTCTACTTCACCTGTAGAAACCCGCACTCCGGCGCTTCGTTGCTCAGCAGTGCAAATACACGCCAGCTCAAGACTTTGGCGGCATAGGCACTGGCGCGGACCGCAAACCACATGAGAGGAATCCCGCGGGCTGGCTGGCGGCGGCAAGATATGCGTAGGCAAAGACCACCTGGTACTCCCGCTCCCCAGGATAAGAGCAGATAGGACAGCCAGGCTTGTATTCGAGGACAGGGTTCTCCCGCTGGCTTTCCGTCCACTCCTTCGACTGGTGCGGCGGCAGCGTGAGGATCCTGGTCTCGGCCCCCGGAGGCGGAGCATAGACCACTACTCGGCCGTGCTCGTTGCCAGCGTCCAGCAGGCTTCCACCGGCTCCATTCGATGCCCTCCACAGCCAGCGGCCATGGGCGCGCGCATACCAGTGTGAGCTGGACGGAACCGGCTCGGCCAGCCTGATCTCCCGGCCGGTCTGGTTAACCAGTACGAAACGAAAACCCGGAACCTGCTCCGGGCCGACGGAGGCAAGATAATTCGCCGATAGTGACACGCCGGAGCAGATAGGGATCGAACGCACTGGTTTGGAGGACACGCTGCTATCCGCCAGCCCGGAACACAAGCAGAGGCTCGCCAGGAGAAGAAAACGAAATGCCGGTGCCGGCAATATAAACGACATAGTTACCAATTATAGGAACTGCATAGCATACAGTGAGTGAATCGATGCTTTGAGATTCCCAATCCATGCGCAAGCTAATACGCATCCTGGTTCTCCTGGCTGTTTTTGCAATTCCAGTCTTGCTGGGATTGACGTGGTTGGATCACTTCCGGGAGACAAAGCTGCCTCAGCCTGCGGGCCCGTTCGCCGTAGGCCGCACGACGTATGTCTGGAAGGACGCCACACGCACAGATTCGACGGCATCGGAGCTAGGCGCCAAGCGGGAGCTTTTCGCCTGGATCTGGTATCCCGCAAACCCAACCGAACCGTCCCAGGCGACTAGCGACTACTTACCACCCTCTTGGCGATCGGCGGTTGAACACCAGCGTGGCCCGCTGTTGACGCAGTTCCTGACCCGGGACTTGTCGCGCGTACGCACCCATAGCATGCGCGACGCCAAGGTATCTGCTCAGCAGCCCTCCTATCCGGTGGTAGTGATGCGAGCGGGACTTTCGGGTCTGGTGACCGGTTATACAAGCCTCGCCGAAGACCTGGCGAGTCACGGCTATGTGGTCGTTGGTTTCGACGCGCCCTATCGAAGTTCTGTGGTGGTGTTCCCCGATGGGAGGGTGATCGAGCGCGCGCCCCAGAACAACCTCGACGCCCTCGACGGTCCCGAGCAGCAGCAGCGCGGCCTCGAATTGGTTCAGGCGTGGAGCGCCGACATCGGCTTCGCCCTCGATCAGCTGGAACGACTGAACGAGTCTGATCCCTCAGGCAAATTTCTGGGACGGCTCGACCTGCAGCGGGTCGGAGTCTTCGGCCACTCGCTCGGCGGCGCCACGGCCCTACAGTTCTGTCATGACGATGCGCGCTGCAAGGCGGGCATCGACGTGGATGGGGCTCCTCTAGGCAATGTCATCGCGGAAGGCGTCACGCAGCCGTTCATGTTTCTCTTGAGCGACCACAGCAGGGAACCGGAGACGGAGACCGGTCCCGTCGAGGCGAACATCCGCTCCATTTACGATCGGCAACCTGCTGACCGCAGGTTGGAAATTGTGGTCCGAGGTGCAAATCACTACATGTTTTCCGACGATGGAGCGATGTTGAAAAGTCCACTGTTGATGAGGGTGTTGCGCACGCTCGGCCTTGTGCCCATCGACGGCCGCCGCCAGGTCGCAGTGGCGGCACATTACATCGTCACTTTCTTCGACGTTTACCTGAAAGGGGCGCCCGCATCGGAGCTACAGAGCCAATTAGGGTATCCAGAGGTCGAATCCATCCACTGATAGTTTCCTAAGGAGCCATTGGGAACTGTCGGGAAAGTGACTCCTGCCGAAAATCGATTTTGAACCGGCGGTTGCTTTTCCGCCGCCTCTCAAACCACGCCCTTCCCCTCAACGATATGGATGTAGCGGTTGGGAGCAAGATTAGTCAGCTTCTCGATCTGCTTGCTCGGGCCTGGCCAGTGGATCTCCAACTCATCGATCTGCGTCGCGGTTCCAATCCCCAGCACTTCACGAGGATCGTGCGAAGAGAGATAGCTGCCGCCATTATTCTTGAGCCGCTCGTACTTCTTGCCCCCGGCCTTCCAAACCATGCGCGCGCCGATCGCGTCGCGATTGCAGGTGACGCCTTCCAGCTTTAGTCCCAGCCAGTTGTTGCCCTTGGCCGCGTTATTTTTTAACAGCACGGGAGGCCCACCGTTGACGCCAACGATCACGTCCACAGCGCCGTCATTGTCGTAATCGCCCACCGCCAATCCACGCGCAGGCCAATCCTCTTTGAATGCCGGGCCCGCGTCCGCACTCACATCGTGCAGCTTGTGATCGGCGTTCTGGTGGAACAACAACAGCGGCTCTTTGTAATGCACCTGCATGGAGTAGGAATCGATCATGTCGTCAGGATGGCCATTCGCCAGTATCAGATCGATCAGGCCGTCGTTGTCGTAATCGAAATACTTCAGACCCCAGCCGCTCATCAGTCGAGTGCTGCGAGCCACGCCTTCAATCTGCGCAGCATCGGAAAAGGATTCGTCTTTGTTGTTGATGTAGACCGAATACATCTCGTGGTCGACGTTGGAGACAATCAGATCCTGGAACCCGGTCCCGTGGAGATCGGCTGCATCCACGCCCATGCCCGAACGAGGCCGTCCGCTGTCGCTGAAACCAACCCCCGCCTGCAACGCGATCTCATCCCACTTCCACTGGCCATTCGCTCCCGGACCGCGATTCACGTAGAGAAAATTCTGCACCGTGTCGTTAGCTACAAACAGATCCATGCGGCCATCATTGTTGATGTCGGTTGCGACGACGCCCAGGCCTTTGCCTAGCGCTGAAGCAATGGCTGTTCCCTTGGTGACGTCGGTGAAGGTGCCATCGCCATTGTTGTGATAAAGGAAACTGGTGGATGGCTCGAATACCCGTGGGACACAGTAATAATTGCGGCCGATCTGGTTATTGCCGCACTTCAGCTTCCGCACCTCCACAGATTTCACAAAACTGCAGATGAAGAGGTCGAGCCTGCCGTCGTTGTCGTAATCGAACCAGACAGCGCTGGTAGTGAAGCCGGGCGTGGCCACGCCGGCATGTTCGGTGACGTCGCTGAAGGTTCCGTCGTGATTGTTCTTGTACAGGATGCAGCGCCCGTAAGCGGTGACCAAGATATCAGGCCAACCATCGTTGTCATAATCCCCCACAGCGACGCCCATGCCGAAATAGGCTCCGGCCACACCGGCCTTTTCCGTGACATCGGTGAACGTTCCGTCCCGGTTGTTCTTGTAGAGGGCGTTGCGCACCGGCTTGGGTGGCTTCCAAAAGTCGCTGGGGCCGCTGTTCACCAGAAAGATATCCATCCAGCCATCGTTGTCGTAATCCAGAAAGGCGCAGCCCGGGCCTAGCGCTTCGGGCAGGAAACGGCTTGGAGACATCGCGTTTTCATGCACCCAGGCGATGCCGGACGCCGACGCCGGCACTTCGCTGAACAGCGGCCCGCCCGGAGTTGGCGCAGCCGGAGCGGAAACACGAAGAACATTCGCGGCCCCGGCAAGCATGCCCAATCGCAGAAGTCCGCGTCTGGAAAAAGTCATTAAACCTATCCTATCTAATCGCCCGGGAAGGGTTCATTGGGCTTCACAATCCGGATGCGATGATCGGTGAATTTGTAATGCGCCCCGGGCAAGTCAATCCTGGGCATGTGGCAGGACACGCACCTATCTTTGGCGACCGGGCAGGCCTTGGCGCCAGGTTTTCCACCCGCATGACAGGCCAGGCATTTGGGGTCGAAGTTTACTTTTTGCGGGTTATCGAAGTCGTGGTGCGGGTTGTGGCAGGCCAGGCAGCCAATACGCGCGTCGTCCGGGTCATAGCATTTGCTCCCGGTCAGGCGGTAAGGCTGGAAGCGGATGTTGGCAATACCGGGGTTCGGTTGTGCCGCTATTTCCGCCCAGGTACGGTGACACTGACCGCAGAAATTGGCAGTCTGTTCCGCGGAGAGACCGATCAACTTGTGCAGGTCTTTCGGCGGCGCCGGCTCGTGGTTGCCGGCCACCACCGCAGCCAGATGGGCGTCAATTCCCTGATGACAGTGCGCGCACTGCACTCCTGGAGCTAATTTGTCCAGGGTGAGTTGCTTTCCCTGCACGGCATTCGTCGCATGGCACCCAAAGCAGCGCAGTTTCTCATCCATGTGAATCAATCGCCCGGCAGCCTGCGTGAGGTCCGCCGGTGTATTGCCCTCATATCCCATCGTGGTCCCCAGACCATTCAATTCCCGGAACCAACTCACGCGGCTCTCATAAAGCTCGCCGTCTTTCTCCAGTATGTATGTCTGGCCCAGCGCCGCACTCCCTCCCATGGCCCACGCGATGGGCATGGTCACCGTATTGGTTCCGTCCGTGACCGAATATTCGCTCTCGTTCCCCTTGCGTTCAATGCGATAGGTGTACTTGCCCACAGTCGTGGTAAGGAGAGGATGTTCGTTGAGAACCTTGCACTTCTCCACCGTTTCGAGCGCGTGCGCCATGTATGTATTCGGCTGAGTCAGTGCCTCCACATGACATCGCGCGCAGGCCGCCGGAGCGACCGAGTCCGTTTGCGCCGCAGTGGCTACGGGCAACAGCAGACACAAAAGGAGTCCGTACCACTTCATCACCGCGATCCCTCGGGGGTTAAACGGAAGGCAGCGCCGTGCCCTTGGCTCACTGAACCTTGGCGCCGGGCTGCTTGGCTTGTGCTTCCGCCGTCAATTTGAGAACCGTCTCCCGTTCCCGCTTGCTATCTTCCGGCCGCTTGAGGCGATAGTAAACCAGCGACAAAGACACATGCGCCTCGGTGAACTGCGGAGACTGTTTCACCAAACCCTCGAGAATTTGCCGCGCGTCATCGAGACGTCCTTGATCGATGGCGACCAGCGCCAACTGGTAACGAACGCCAGGATCTCCCGGCCGTGTCTCTTGCGCGCGCTCGAAATATTTCTTGGCTTCGTCATAGTTTTGCTCCTGCCTGGCGGTCGCGCCTAGTTGCAGGTTCGCGTCAAAGTTGTACGGATCCACAGTCAGTTCAGTCTTGTATTCCTTTGCCGACATGTCAGAGTCGCCGGTCAACACCAACGCCTTGGCGTACAGCACATGCACTTCGGGAAGATTGGGATTGAGAGCAACCGCCTTCGCAAATTCATCCCGGGCGCCTGCATAATCCTGAACGTTCATTTTTGCCGAGCCCAGCATCAAGTGCGCTTCCGCCGAGTCACCATTGCGCAGAATCCGATCGACCAGCACCTCGCCCTCTTCGACTCGCTTCTGGCGTATCAACGCTGTGCCCAGCATGTAAGCAACCGCCATATCGTCTGGATATTTTTGCTCCTCCGGCTCGAGGATGCGAATCACATCATCTTCGCGTGCCATGCGTAAATAACAGTCCGCCAGCAACAGCACGGCCTGGTGATTTGCTGGTTCTTCCACGTAGACCTTTTCCAATTCTGTGACTGCATCGTCGATCCTACCCATCTTGTAATACGCCAAAGCGAGATTGAGCCTGGCGCTCGCGAGTTTGGGGGATTGCTTGAGGGCAGTCTTGTATTCCGGAAGGGCCTCTTCGAACCGGCCCAACCCAACCAAAGCCGCGCCCAGGTTGGAATGGATAGCCGCCGCGTCGGGATGCTGTTTCAGAAATTGTCTGTATTCGACAACCGCGCCTTCTAGATCTCCCGCCTGCTGCTTCTGCATGGCGTCCTGCACCAGTTGCTGGGGGGTCATCTGTGCCTGCGCCGGGGCTAAGAGGACTGTGGCGAGGACTAGAGCAAAAAGAAGTGAGGGCTTCTGCATACCGGCAACTGTTCTCTGTTACCAGAACAAGTATAACGGTACGTCAGAAGCCCTCGGTGTTTTATTCCGCTGTTGTTTATGCTCCTGTGGAATCAGAAGTAAAACTTCGCTCCAAACTCTATAACCCGCTGTCCCTGCTTGGTATTGGCGACACCGAAGTTGGTATTCGTCTGGGTGATGACCTGGGAAACCGGATCCTGCTGGAACTGCAGCGTCAGGTTGTTGCCGCTGGGGAATGACCACAGCGGATGGTTGAGGAAGTTGTAGGCCTGCGCACGGATCTGCAGTTTCATGCTTTCCTTGATGGCGAAGTTCTTGAAGATCGAGAGATCCGCATTGAAGAACGCAGGTCCGTAGGCGACAGGAAGCATGTTCGGGCCTCCCTGGCCAGGAACTGTGGGGGCGGCGAAGCAGTTCGAGTTTACGTACTCCTGCGCCTTAGGCTGGCCCGCCTGGCCACGGCAGGTATACAGCGGAGTTAACACCTGGTCACTTGTTCCCAGGATCGACTGATTGTTGATGGCGATACCGGTTGGGTTCGCCGTGCTGATAGAGCCGGGTATGATCGCAGACGACTGCGGGCACGAGATACCGGCAGCCTTCTCCGCCGCGGTCGCTACGCAGGTAAGGGACATGTTGTAGTTGAGGTTCGGGGTTTGGTTACTGACGTTGCCGCCGTAGGTGAGGTTCGTGCCGCTCTCCGCCTGAATGATTCCCGACAGCTGCCACCCGTTGCCGACCCCGTCAACCAGACCATTTTTGTGGAATAGGGTTCCCTCGTCAATCGAATAGGCAATGTTAAATAAGTTTCTACGATCCGAGGCCTGAGGGCCGTAGTTCGCACCTAGGCTGTACGGGTTTTGCGTCGGGTTAACGATACCCATGGCCTTCTGCCATGTGTAGTTGGTCTGAATGGTGTACCTGCCTGCATGGCGGGCCCAGCTGACCTGTAAGGCGTTGTAATTGGCGTACAGGTTGTTAGTTGCTTGAACTACGTTACCGTAGCCCTGCAACGGGCGATAATTGTTGGAATTAGCCGTGGCTGGGTTGGTGGCGGTCAGCATAGCGCCGTAGGGAACCAGGTTAAAGCTGCTGCCCACACCGCCGGCTTGGTTCAGCTGATCCCGGCTGTGATTGCCCACATAGCCGATTTCCAACAGGCCCTGCCACGGCGTCTGCTGGTCGAGGTTGACGCTGTAGCTATCGGTATTCGGTTGATTGTTATCGTTGCCATCGACTGCAGCCGGAGTAGCCGGCGTGGCAGCTACATTAAAGCAAGACAAATTTGCAGCAATGAGAGAGGATCCCGCCGGAGGATTGGTGGGACACCCTGGTCCGCCAACCCAGGTAGTGGGATTGATAGTGACGGACTTGACCCCGGCGGAGGCGTCGAGGCCGGCGGTGAACTGCCCGGAGTGGTAAAAGAAACGGCCCCAGCCTCCACGAAGCACTGTCTCGCCATTGCCACGGATATCGTAGGCAGCTCCCAGACGGGGTTGGTAGAACAGTGCCCGGCTCGCGAACCCAGCCACTGGAACGGATGCGTCCTTCGCATGCCACTCATACCCGCAGTAGGAAGACGCGCAACTTGGGCTGAAGGCGGATGTGTTGAAGATCGAATAGCCGTAGCCTAGAGCGTCCTCCCATGGTTGGAAGTGGGTGAAGCGGATACCGTAATTAAGGGTTAACTTCTTAGTCATCTTCCAGGTGTCCTGGACAAAGAATTCAATCGTGTTGTATTGGATTTCGTTGAGGCGATTGAAACTTGTCTCGTTGTATTGGGACAGGTTGCCGGTCAGCAAGTCGGCATATGGATTGCCGTAGCTGTAAGTATTGCTCACATTTACCTGTGAGTACCCGTTGGTGTCGTTGTTCGCCGGCTGCGAGTTGCGTATCCACTCGTAGAAGAAACCGCCCTTCAACGTGTGATCGCCCCACACCTTGGTCACCGTGTCGCTCATGCTGGGCATCCACTTGTCGGCAAACAAGCCCGCTGAGCCACCATCTTCAAACCCACCAGGATTGAAGACCAACGCCGGTTCGCCGGCACTCCCAGTACCACCAAACGAAGGGATCTGGGCTACACCGTTGTTGAATAGACCTTTGTAGGTATAACCGACATTGGCACGATTTACTTTTCCTGGATCCGCGAAAATGTTCGGGAAGCCGACATAGGTAAACGCAACGATGGTTTCGTTGGTCATGGTCGGACTGAAGACATGGGTGATCGAGCCGGAAATTGAATCGGACTTATTCTTACCCTCGATCGGCGTGGGATACGGAACCTGGTCGGTTTGCCGCCACCAAAGGCCAACCGGGAATTGCTGCACTTCGCGCTGATAGTTGTAGCGGACGAACACCTTGGTGGCGTCGCTGACATTCCAGTCGCCGCGAATGGTCCACTGACGGTTGTTCTGGTTGAATACTTCCGATTGGGTGTAGTTGTAGCCGCCCGTGGTGCCGGGATTGGCGTTGGCGGCCGGATAGAGCTTGGCTAATGCCAGCATGTTCGGATCGAGGCAGGCGCCGTTGGCGGGGCCGCTGCAAGGGCTCAACTGCGTGGTCCCGCCGAATTTTGCAATGGCGGCGTTCGTGAGCTGACCGGGAGGAATACCGGCAGCGGTCATCGCTCCCTCCCCCGCTATTGACTCTGGAGAAAAGTCACCGCCCAGTTCACTGGCAGTCGGCACCGTCGCGCGGAGCAACCCGGTGTCCAGAACCTGGTAGTAGTACTCGAAGCCCGTCCAGAAAAACAGCTTGGTATTGTCTTTGTGGAAGCGAGTTCCCGGGATGAAGATGGGGCCGCCGATCGTGCCGCCAGGATAGTAGTACTTATCCTGGGGCTGCTTGACACCGCTGTAGTTATTCAACCAGTCGTTTGCATTCAGCGAGGCGTTGCGGGCGGTAATAAAGGCGCTGCCGTGATAGCTGGTGCCGCCGGCCTTGGTGACCGACGTGATCACGATGGGCCCCTTCTGGTCTTCTGCGGCGAAGTTCGAAGTCAACACTTTGAATTCCTGCAGAAAGTCCGAGTTGGGGTTGACCGGCGTATCGCAGTTGCAGCCAGGATCGGAGACATGCGCTCCGTCGGCGATGATGTCAAGTACATCGTTGGGCAGGCCGTTGTACGAGTAGGCCGAGTTGAGAGGGCTTTGGCTACCGGAGTCGCCGTTGGCGTTGATGCCGATGGTGGCGCCGTTGTAGTTCGACTTGTTACTGGTGCCGTTCTGGATGCCGAAGCCGGGGACGATCTTGATGTACTCCGCGGCGTTGCTGCCCACCTGGGTGAAGTTTTCCAGCTCCTTGGTGCTTAGCGCAAAGGAGCGCTCGCCCGAGTCTGTGGTAGCCAAGGCGATATTCTCTGCGTTGACGGAGACGGTCTGGTCGGCTGTGCCGACGCTCAGCGTGACATTGACGCTGCGGTGCTCACCACCACCCAAGGCGATACTCGACGCCGTGTAGTCCTTGAATCCGGCCGCCGCGACCGACAAATTGTAGGAGCCGACCGGCACCGACACGAAGTTATAGAAGCCCGCGCCGTCGGATACGGTTTCGCGGGCAGAGCCAGATACAGCGTCGGTAAGAGTGATCTTTGCGTTGGGAACCACGGCGCCGGTGGCATCGGTGAGGACACCGTCCAACGTGGCGAAAACACCCTGGGCAACTAGGAGCCTTCCGCAGAAGGCAAGAAGGCAAACAAACGCGGCAATCCGCAACACCTTTTGTACGTTCACTGACACACCTCTCCAAAACAAAGCAAGTAAAACGATTCTGTAGCGAACCTATTTTGAGATCGACCGTCATCTAATTCCTCCACATATGAGCTTGTCAAGGAAATTTCGAAAGATATTTTGGTGAGCCAGTGGGAACCGCTCACTCATCTGTGCAAACGACGGAATGCAGAGCGATTGTGCCCGAGATGCCCGACTAGGGGGTTCTGCAGGCGGCGACCACCAACCCCATAAATACCCGCGTTTCAGTGGCTTTCTCGGGCGGGGATCCACTTCTCGAAAGTAGAGATACAAAAAGCAGTAATTGTTCCCGAAAAGGTACTGCCAGTTATGAAATGTATACGGAAGGCTAGGTGAGGGGTAGAGCGGGCGCATTTCTCCCGCATATTTCCCGCAGCCGAGCGGGAAAAGGCGAGGTTAGAGCTGCTTTACCATGTGGACGATGGGTAGAGATACACCCGGCCGGAGCGGCACCTCGCGGTGCTCTGCTTCGACGTAACCGCGGGCACGGTAGAGGGGTACTCCGGTAAGGGTCGCCCCCATCTCCAGGCGCCGGAAACCCGCTGCTGCTGCTGCGGCCTCACAAACTTCCAGAATTCTGCTGCCAACTCCCCGCCGCGCCCACCCAGGATGGACGAAGAAGGCGCGGATCTTGGCCGCGTCGAACTGAGGGTCGAGAAGAGCATCTTCGCGGCCCGCACAGTGGTCACTTCCATAGAGCGTCTTACGCTTGCTCCAGCCTCCGCAACCAGCCATGACCTGATTCCTGTCCACTTTGGCTTCCGCCACAAAATAGGTCCCATCCTCAATCAGCTGCGTATCCACCCCAAAGACCAGCTCCAGAGCCTGCTCGCGCTGCTCCGGCGTGTAGTCTGCCGTCTGCAGCCCCAGGACGGACGCCCGTATGAGGTTCTCGAGCGCCGGAACGTCGTCCAGAACAGCTTGTCGGACCAGGAGGAGCATGCGGTTGCAGAATAGCAAGAGCTACACAAAGTTACCTTGGTAATTTATGGGCGGCGTCTTCATTCGGTGGGGATTGAGCCTGCTGCAAATACTGAATGTATCCAAGCAGGGCTCCCCAGTGATAAAACCTGTCACTGCTGCGCACATCGTCTCCAACTCCGGTCATAGCGTTATAGTTCTCGTGCACGTGACCATTCTTTCTCCATTCCTGGAGAAAGAGGTCGTAGGATTCTTGCGCGAACTGGCGCGAGACCTCCGGGTCGTCATAATTTCGCAACCCAAGGTACACGAGATAGTTCATCGGCCCCCAAATGCGCCCGCGCCAATACTCCTGATCCTTAAAGGCCGGATCATCGCGTGCGATCGAAGGGATAATCCACTCACCCCAGAATTCCTTCGGGTTGAGCAAGTGGTTCCTGATCATGGCCTCAGCCTGCTGTGGGGTCGCTGCTTTCGCCAGCAGCGGATAGAAATTGGTGGGCGAAAGGCGGGTACTGAACTGGCCGGTGTGTAAGTCCTTGTTCAGAAAGATGCCCGCATCGCTACTCCACAAGGTCGCGAGCTGCTCACGATAACGCGCGGCTCGGGCCCGAACTTCCTTGGCCGGTGCAGCCTCGCCCAGTGTATCAGCCACGGTTGCCAATGCGTCACAATCGGCGATGTACATACTCATGAGGCCGACGTCAGCAAATTCCAACTTGTGCGTGGTCGCGTCGTAGACGGCATCGTCATACATGGGGCTGTTGTCCAGTCCGGACTCGAGAATAGCGCCCGCGCGCGTTCCCCGCGAAGTGTCGTCCAGGTTTTCCGGCGCATTCTTCCCATCGCTTCCCCACGTCAGATAGCCTTTGATGTCGCGGTTTTCCGCCCACCAACGATTCCAGCGCAGCAAAGGCGCGAAGGCTTCCTGGAGGAACCAGCGATCGTGAAATCGTTGGTAGAGGCCGAGCACAGTAATGGATCCGACGGGCGGCTCGGAGCGGTCAGAACTTTTCCAGTCCCCGGAACGGGCATAGTTGGGCACGAAGCCCTGCTGCGTCTCACTGCGCAGGGTCTCAATGGCATCGGCATACGCCAGGTCGCGGTCGCCAACAGATGCCATCGTCGCGGCGAAGAACGTATCCCAATCAAAGATGACGTAGCCGCCCCAGGTGACACTCCACACCCGGCTGACGGGTGAGATAACCCGGCGGCCTTCCGGCTCGTAAATTGTGTCCCACCCCAAAACGGTCTGAATCGCATCCACCACATCCGCAGTCTTCCCGTTTTTCGCAACGGATTGCTTATAGGCTTCGCCGGCGCGTTCGACGATCGCCTGAATCCTGTCGATGCCGAGGGCAACGCCCGTGCTGATCCCAACGGGTTGGACAAAATCGGTGGAGAAGTAAGGACCGCTTACGGGTAAGTTCACATCTTGTTCCACTTTTTGGTTGCAAGTGCAATACACCGCGACGGAACGGCCTGGCCCGCGCGCCTCAATCTGGCTGGCCTCTTTCGTAACGCTGCCAGGCCGGTCCCAGAGATAGTTCACGGAGAAAACGAGGGTCGCTGGCAGCGGGGATAACCGCTTGGACGGTAGCGGGGTTGCAAGCATGACCAGGTTGCCGCCATCATGGGCCGTCTGCAGCCGCAGCTCGTGGCCCTTCCAGGAAAGGCGCAAGTCGGTGTAACTGCCTTCCCAGGAATGTGGACCGGGAAAAACCTGCTCCGCATCCGGGGTCAATCTCCCGATGAGGGCGTCGCCTAAAAACGCATCCTGAAACAAAGTGGTGTTGTGCTTCAGTCCGACATGGATGGCCAATCCGTCGGGCAGCAGCACCTGTGTGGTCACACTATGAACGTCCCAGGTGTTCCACCCCACGGCCAGCCGTTGTTGCAATTGTTGATAACGCGCAGAGCCCGGAGCCACAGGCGGTTGCGCAGCGTTTCGGGAGGTCGGCGCTTGGCCCCAAGCTATCAGTGGCAAGGCGGCAAGAACTATCGCGACGGACCAGGCTGCGCCGAACCGCTTCATAGACCCCTCTGAAAATCCCGATGATAGCAGGCTGTATTTACCGCGATCGACCGCAGGTGTTCAGAGAGTAGTCTAGGGTTTACTTTTGTTCACCAACTGGAGGCCGGTCATGCCCGGGCCCCGCTCTCACGGACTCCCCAGCCCCGCAGTCTGCGCATGGATTGTGATTGCCATGTTGGCGATGATCGTCATCCCTGCCGTCATCACTCTGCAAACCGTCCACCACCCGGCCCCGCCCATTCCCGTCAACCAGAACTCCACGCCGCACGGTTATACGTTCAGCCTTCTGCTCTTCATTGTTCCCACGGTGTTCATCGCCGGCTGGTTCCTGCCCGGCGAGGGATTGCACATCCCCAAGCGGGCTTTCTGCTGGACCCTCGCCATCCTCGTCCCTCTGGGTTTTCTGCTGGATTTCTTCTTTGCCCAGTGGTTCTTCAACTATCCCAATGTGGGCGCCACCCTGGGCTGGCGCGCTCCCGCGCTCGGCAGGCCGGTTCCGGTGGAAGAGTACGTCTTCTATTTCACCGGCTTTCTTGCCGTTCTTCTTCTATACATCTGGCTGGGAGAGTTTTGGCTGGCGGCCTATAACGTGCCTGATTATCCAGGCGAAGCCAAACAGGTGCGCCGCCTGCTGCAGTTCCATCCAACATCGTTGATTCTCGCTGTCGATTCTGATTGGCGCGGCGTGGTATTTCAAGAAGCGGCTTGCTCTTCCCGAAGATCAGGCAGGGTTTCCCGGTTACTTCACGTTCCTCGTCGCCGGAGCGTTCTTTCCTGCGATGAGTTTCTTCCCGGTGGCGCGGCGCTTCATCAACTGGCGTGCCCTCAGCCTCACGCTTTTCTTCATGCTGCTGGTCAGCCTGCTGTGGGAAGTGACTCTGGCTGTCCCCTACAACTGGTGGAACTTTCAGCATCGCCAGATGATGGGCATTTTCATCGGCGCCTGGTCCTACCTGCCCATCGAGGAAGTTTGTGTCTGGGTCGCCGTGACTTACGCCACGGCGATCATCTTTGAAGTAGTGAAGATCTGGCTGGCATCCGAACGCACGGTGCGCGACGCCCTCATGGGCACCCGATAGGCGATACGCAATCAGCGAGATTGTACGCGCGGATTCAGGGTGTACGTGCCGGTAAGACTGGCTTGCGCAAGCACGTGGCCGGCAATCGCGAGCCGCGCATTTGCGCCGGTCAGATCACCATGAACCTCTACCCGTGGCACATCCAGCGCATAAAGCGTGAAGACATAGTGGTGGAGCCGCAGGTCGTTCCATGGCGGGCACGGACCATCGTATCCGTAGTAGTCACCGCCCATATTTTCATCGCCCGCAAACCATTTGGTGTAATTGTTTAGACCGTGGCGCATTCCGCCTGGAGCCGCAGGCCCAGGCTTGCCCTTTGCAGTAATGCGATCGCTCTGGCTGCCCGCTGGGATCTCGCGAGTGGTTGCGGGAATGTCCAACAGCACCCAATGGAAAAACAGATCCCGGGGAAACGACTCTGCAATCTCCCGCCCCTCTTTGTTGACATCGTCGACCCGGTTGGGAACATCCGGGTCGTGACAGATCAACGCGAACGACTTCGTGCCCTCAGGAACATCGCTCCATGCCAGTTGCGGGTTGCGGTCGGTACTCAGCGCAATGTGGTTTACGGGATCGATCACCGCGAAGGCGAATTCTCCAGGAATGGGAGCGCCATCGCTAAAACTCTTGCTGGTCAATTGCATCGGAAACATCCTCTCCTGGTAATTCTTTACACCCACAGGGCCGCGGAGCCGCCCACCCACTGGAGGTTTCGATTGTGATCTACACCCATCATGATGCCTCGCCCCATGCGCAGCAGGGGCAACACGGGCATTAGCTCTTGCCCCTCAGGCCATACATACATGATGCGAATCTCTGCTTGCGTGAAACCATGCGAAGTTTCGATCACTGGTTCGAAGCGCATCCGCTCCTGCAGCATGTACTGATGACGCTGTTCTGCGGGTATGGCATCCACATCCGCTTGCGTGGGATCAAACTTAATACCAAGTCCGGCAAAGGAGTAAAGCGGTTTCAATACATAATTCTGGTTGTCCTGCGGCACAGTAGCATTGCGATCCAGCAGCCAGGTCTTCGGCACGCACTTGTGTTTCAAATACGGAATAGAAAACTTGCTGATGCGGTAGTACCAGTTGGGATGTCCGGCCCACTCCACATCGAGCGGCTCGGTCAGGTCGAAGGGCAGTTCGATGCCTTTGCGCTCCAGCTCATCTACGATGCAACGATTATAGATACGATGTACGGGAATTTCGCGACTTCCCTTCTGGTAGAAGAGGCGCCGGCCGCGCTTCTTCAGCTCCAGAATATCCACCACCGCAATGCCAAGCTCCTTCTGCGTGATGAGAAAATCGCAAAGCGTCTTTTGCTTTTCCGGATGGATCTCCAACAGGATCACATTTTCAGGATCGTGGCCGGCGACGATCAGCTCACGCATCCGTTGCTGATACGTATCATGATCAAGGCCTCCGAGGTAGATTCCCAGGTCAGCGGGCAGCGCGTACGACTCAATGTACTGCTGAGCCAGCACCGGTTGGTAGGCGTAAAGCGACGGAAACGCCTGTAGCTCGACCAGCTTGGGCTCAAGCTCGCCCTGATCGTTACGCACCAGGCCAAAATCGACTTGCAGGAACATAGGCCGTGGCGACTCGTTAGCTACGTTGTATCGCTTGGGTACCGTGACGTCTGACGCGCGTAGATAGTCCGGGTTGTTCACCAGCTGGAGAACCAGGTCGCGGCCATACTCCGCCATCTGATCCAGCAACGCCTTGGGCAGAAAGCAAGGGGTCTCAGAGATCCGAAAGCCAATTGGCGTGCCCGCGCTCGCCTCCAGACTTTTGAGCAACTGCTGGTAGGCCTCAGGGAGAAAATTACGGTTGAAGGCCTCGCGCAAAGCGGGGATCATTGTCAGTCCTCTATCAGGAAGCGGCCCTTCTCCATGATCTGGCGCCCGTCTACCCAGATATCGAATTGGCGCCCAACCACGTCGATGTGCGTGCCGGAGTACCACTTGGCCCCGGTGTGTTCCCCGTAAGGATTGCCAAAGGCGATGTGAATGCCGGGGAATTTCTCGTCCTGCAGGATCTGCCCGATCACGTCGGTCAGTTCAATATTGGTGCCGATGGCGAACTCGCCCACGCGGTCACTGTTCTCGTCGGTGTGGGTGTAAGACCAGAAATCCTGTTCCAGCGCCTTGTTCTCGCTAAAGACCTCAGTGATGCGATTGCCCGTCATGCGGATGGTCAAGGGCTGATGCTCTAGATCGCCGTATTTGTCACAGAGATAATCACCGACCACGCCGTCGACGACGTACACCCCGTTCACTTCTCCCGGAGAAGTAAAGATCTCTCCCCCGGGCAGATTGCCCCACTTGTCGCGGCTGATGATGCCGCTGGTCTTGATCCAGCGATACTCCGGATTGAGCGCTCCGGTGAAGTGGCAGCCCGCGGCCGTCTGTCCGGTGATCTCCTTCGCGTGGCTGACAATCTCCAGCACCTTGCTGCTGAGCGCGTCGACATGGTTGAAATCGGCGCGCATGCCTTCGAGCATAATCCGGCGGTTGATGTTCACCATGTGCGCGTGGCGCATGCGCCGGCGATTGACGATGGCGGTCATCTCCATGCGGGACTTCAGCTCGTTCGGCTGTACGCGCACGGCAAAGATGCTCACGTCGCTGGTTTCCATGTCATCCGCGATCTCGTGCGGCAAGCCGGCCAGCGGACGGGGAGTGAGATCTTCCAGCAGAAAGGCCTTGAACGCGCAGCCAACCTTGGCCAGCTCCTGCGCGATGCTGGCTGCAATTTCCCGGCAGGCATTGTCAGTAATCAGCGTGACCTTCTCTGATGGTTGAATGCGCAGGCAGGTGTTTACAGCGTTGTAGGCGCCGGGCGAAAACTGGGGATCGAATTCGATCCGGGTGATATCGGTTAAAACGGGCTGGGCCAAGCAACTCCCTCTCTCTGCTTATTCTACGTCTGCAACGCCGCCGTTTCCTGCATCACGCCCACACGCGTCTCCGCCACGATGTAGTCGACCACCTTCTTCAAATCGCCAGTTTCCTCGTAGACCTTGAGTTGCCGGTCTGCGCCCGTGCCCATCCTGAGCATTTCGTGGATATACGCGATGTCGCGCTCGCAGCCAAGTTGCCTGGCTGCATCGGAGATAAGGTCGATGTACTCCAGCATCAGGTCGCGCATCGGCACCTCCTCTTCCCTGCCGAAGTCGATCAGCTTGCCATCGATACCATAACGGGCAGCGCGAAACTTGTTTTCCATAATCAGCGCCCGCGAATAAATGCGATAGCTCTTGTTCTTCGCATGAAGATCGTAGAGCATGCCTACGGTGGCCTGGATCAGCGCCGCGATGGCCATGGTTTCGTCGAGCCGCATCGGGATGTCGCATACGCGCACTTCCAGCGTATTGAAGAACGGATGAGGGCGAATGTCCCACCAGACCTTCTTGCCGTTATCGACGCAATTGGTCTTGACCAGCAAGTTGATAAAGGTTTCGTACTCCGCCCAGTTGGCATAGATGTCCGGGATGTTGGTACGGGGGAAGCGCTCAAAAACTTTGGATCGATACGACTTGAACCCGGTGTTTATCCCCTCCCAGAAGGGTGAGTTCGACGAGAGCGCGAGGATGTGGGGTAGAAAGTAGCGCATCGAGTTCATGATGTGGATCGCGGTATTGCGGTCCTCAATGCCGACGTGGATGTGTAGCCCGAAGACCAGGTTGGCCCGCGCCACGAGCTGCAAATCTTCCACCACTTGTTTGTAGCGGTCATCGGGGTAGATATCCTGCGCCCTCCAGTCGGCAAAAGGATGGGTGCTGGCAGCGGCCAGCCACATACCGCTCTCGCTGGTCAGCGTGATCATCTGCCGCCGCAAATCGAGAATGTCTTCACGGGCTTCGTCGATGTCGCGGCAAACCTTGGTGCCCACCTCCACCACGGCCTGGTGCAGCTCAGGCTTGGCCCGGTCCATGGTTGCGAGCTTGGCTTTAGGCAGAATTTCAGAGTGGATGTGGGAGCGCAGATCGCGGGTTACCGGATCAATGGTCTGATACTCCTCTTCGATGCCTATGCTGAAACTGGGACGGTTCATCGGCTTACCACCTCCTGCTCCACGCTTTCCGGGATGGCGGAAGGGCCGCCCAGGAAAGCACTCCAGCGATATTCAGTAACGTTTCCTGTATGTTGCCTGGCCCGGGCCATGGCGAGCTCGGCTACTTCGTTCACAATCCAGTCGAAGTTGGCTTGGCCCACGGAGTGTATATCCGCATCGGGCGCCGGATTCATGAAGTCGATGGCGTAGGGGATGCCGTCTTCGCAGGCGAATTCCACGGTGTTCAAGTCATAACCCAAGGCGCGGCATAGTGTCAGGCAGTCGAGTTCCACGCGCGCGAGCAGCTTGGGATCCACCGGCGCGGGATTCTTTACATAGCGTTCGTGAAAAGGCAGTCCAGGATCGTACTGCATGATGTGGACTTTCTGCTGGCCGACGCAGTAACAGCGAAAGTACTCCTTGAACTTGACCGCGGTTTGCAGAGTCATGCAGAGGTCGCGCGTCTGCTCGTAGGCGTGGAAGAACTCGCTGGGGGAATGAACTTTGTGGACATCTTTCCAGCCGCCCCCGTCGAAGGGCTTCAGGAACGCAGGAAAGCCTATGTAGTCAAAAATGCTGTCCCACGGCAGGGGGTACTGCAGGTTGCGCATGGAGCGGTCTGTGGTCCCGGGTGGGTGGTGCTTGTGGGGCAGCAACACGGTTTTGGGGATGGCTACGCCGAGCTTGGTACCCAGAGCAAAGTTGAAGAACTTGTCGTCCGCACTCCACCAGAAGGGATTATTGATGATGATCGATCCGGAGAGCGCCGCGTTCTTGAGGTAGCCGCGATAGAAGGGAATGTCGTGGGAGATGCGGTCGATGATCACGTGGTAGGGAGAGGGCTCAGCCATCCGCACTTCGCCAATACTGGCCAACTCAGCCTGCACCTCCGGGTCGTGGAAGGAGTTGATCTTGTCGACCAACGCGGGTGGAAAGGTCGACTCCATCCCGAAGATGATTCCGATTTTCTTCACGGCGGCTCCTTGAAAAACGACACGAAACCGAGTGCGCTTGAGAGAGAGCAGGCCCGAAACATTACGATGTGGTGGCCCAATTCTAAAGCATATTCGGTTTGAGCCACATTTCCTTTTTGAAGTTGGCCGAAACCGCCCTATGATCGGAGAAATGGCGCGTTTGACTGCTTCTTGGGGTAACAAGTGCGGGCCTGTTGGCAACTGAAGTTTGGATGGCTACTGTTGGCCGCTCCCCTGATGGCGTGGGGACAACTCCGCTGCCTCAACAGAGAGTTGTCATGTCCGGCAAGTGACAAGCCTTCCTGGAAGCCGCGAGTTCGCCAGTGACTTCCTTGAAGCCATGGCCAACGATCCCGATCCCAAGGCCAGGGATGCCAACGTCGTGTGGGGTCTCACCGCGGACCTGAGCAGCAAAGTTCCCGCCCAGGATCGGGCCATGTACATATCCAAATCCGCCGATAGCGGAAAGACGTGGACGGTAGTGGCGCGCATCGATTCCAAATACTTTGATGCGGACATCGGTGAAGGCGAGCGTAACGGCCTAGGTGTGGTTCCCGGTGGACGGGAGTTCGTGGTCACGACGCAGCGGGGAGCCTTTCAGGTTTTGCCTCAGCCGGGTACAGCGGATCCCGTGGTGAGACCGATCGCGGGACCCCGCGTCCCTGATACCGATCCTGAGGTGACCATTCCCAAGAAGAAGGGTGAGCCGATAACGGCAAATGTGGTGAAGATCACCGCCGACGGCAGACATATGATCGTCGGCTATGGCTACTTTGACCTGGAGCCTCAGATCTTTACCTACCGTAAAGGGAGAGATGGCTCCTGGATTGAGGATGAGCCTCTGCCGCAGTTGCCGACCGACATGGATATTCTTTCCATGGAATTTGGCGCCGGTTCGCTGTATGTGGGAACGGGCGATCAGGCCTACCGCCTGAAAACCCACGCACGGCAATGGACACAGATCGATGGAGTGGGAGAAGATTCAGCAATACAGGGAATCAGCACCGTGGGCGGCCCGCATCTGGCGGCCTGTTGGGGCGTTTACAACCCTGTGAGCGCGGACGCGGTAGAGCGCGTGATCCATGCGAGCTTTCTTTTGCATAGAAATGAAGATGTGGCCGGCTCCAATATTCGGGCCTTCGGCGTATGGGTCGACCCGGCAAGACCGAGTCATCAAGTGGTCACGTCGCTTACCGGTGTCTACACCAGTAGCGATCGTGGGCAAACCTGGCGAAGGCTCAATGAGATTCCCGAGGGAGAATTCCGTTCCGCGCACTTTAATTCGACAGATGGAACAGTGATTGTCTCTGGAATCTTCGGAACCTACCTGGCCAATCCATTCTCGAAGACTTGCTCAGTCCGGCTTAGAACACGAGAGAAGTAGCCCCACGCTACTCCAGGTACATCCTTGCCATGGGCTTCCAGAAGGGCCAGTCGTGGAAGCTGTGATCGCCCCAGACATATAGCTCGTGCCGTATGCCCTTGTTGCGTAGGACCGCCGCGAAACGCTCATTCTTCTCCCAACAAAAGTCCCACTCGCCGGTGGCGAGCACGGTGCGGATATGGTTGTACTTCCAGGGATCGGTGCAGTTGGCGAGGTAGTCGGGAGGATTGTTGAAGTAGAGGTCTTCGCCGTACCAGCCGTCGACAAAGTCCTTCATGTCAAAGGCTCCGCCCATGGTTACGATGCCGGTGACCTTATCGGGATGGCGGAAGCCGAAGTTTGCGGCGTGATAGGCGCCAAAGCTGCAGCCGGTGGCGATCAGCCGCGGCGTCTGGTTCTTCTCGCCCATCAGGGCTAGCACATCGTTGACGATGTAGCGCTCATACTGCATGTGCCGTTGCACTCGCCAATAGGGGTGGGCATGCTTGTTGTACCAGCTCTCGCCATCCACGCTGTCGACGCAGTAGAGCTGCAACTGGCCGTTGTCGATGCGGTCGGCCAGAGTCCCAACCATGCCGTTGTCCTCGTACTCAAAGAAGCGGCCGTTGGAGGTTGGGAAGACCAGCACTCTGGTTCCTGCGTGACCGAAGCACAGCAGTTCCATGTCGCGGCTCAGATCCTTTGACCACCAGCGATAGTATTCGCGCTGCAATCGCCACTCCTCAGTATTTGGTTTTGCTATGCTAAAGGACCACGGTGCGCGAAGCCATAGCCAAAGACCAAGCTCCGTCCCCGCGGCTGCACAAGCACGAGGATTTTGTTTCAAGGCTGGTCGAGGATCACCACGACCTCGTGGTCTATCTTCCGCCCATGTACGAGACCGAAGGGGAACGCCGGTTCCCTGTCTTGTACATGCACGATGGGCAAAACCTCTTTGATCCCGAGACCTCTTTCATCAAGGGAAACTACTGGCGCATGGGGGAAACCGCGGATGCTCTGGTGGAGGCCGGAGCCATCGAGCCGCTAATCATCGTGGGCATTTACAACGCAGGGGTTAAGCGGGTGGATGAGTACACGCCGGTCGAAGATAAGCGTCTCGGCGGTGGGCATGCCAATGCCTATGGCCGCATGCTGGTGGAAGAGCTGAAGCCCTTTATAGACGCACACTACCGGACGCTGCCTGGGGCGGAGCACTGCGGAATGGGAGGCTCCTCGTTGGGCGGTTTGGTCAGCCTCTACCTGGGCTTGCGGTATCCAATGCTCTTCTCCAGGCTGGCCGTGGTGTCGCCTTCGGTCTGGTGGCGCAATCGGGCGATCCTAAAGACGGTTGCGGAGCTTCAAGAAAAGCCAAATCTGCGCATCTGGCTGGACATCGGCAGCAAGGAATCGAAGTGGGCCGTGCCCGATGCGCGGGCATTGCGCGACGCCCTGATCCGCAAAGGCTGGCTGCTCGGTGATGACCTAGCTTACTTCGAAGCGGAGGGCGGGGAGCACACAGAGTCCGCCTGGGCCCAACGCGTCGACCCGATGTTGCGATTTTTGTTTCCGGCTCGGCCTTAGCCCGCGGGGTGGATTGCGTCGAGCTCGGGCAACAGGACGACGCTTTCCTGTTCGTTGGGGTCGGTGCGAGCGATGACAGCGACGGCGCTTTCTGTGGTGCTGGGGTTGTAGGGCAGGTGGGGCATGTCGGCCGGGATGTAGAGAAAATCCGTGGGGCTGAGCTGGACGTGGTGCTCGAGTTGATCGCCGTACCACATGGCTCCTACGCCGCTTAGCATGTAGATCGCGCTCTCGTGGGAGGCGTGCTTATGGGCCTTGGCGCGGCCTCCAGGGGGTATCGTGAGCAGCTGCATGTGGATGGCTTGGGAGCCGACCGTTTCCGCGGAGATGGCTGGGGCGTACATGAGGCCTTGTTTGCCCTGGAAGGCTTCGCCCGCGCGGACTAGCCGGCAGGTGGGGTTGACTGCAATGGGCGCCATAGCGGTCCTCCTGCTGTGCATTGTAAGGGCCGCGAGCGGCTTAGGGGAATCCAATGCCGCTCGCGCCATGGGAGGTTACCAGCCGCCTTCCTGTTCAGGCTTTTGCGTCAGCCAGGGGGTGAAGGCTACCCCCGCGGTGGTGGTGGCGCAGTTGGCTACTCCCGGGCCTTGCGCGCAGCCCCACCAGTTCAGGGTTCCGTCCACGGTGGCTGTGCCTAGGGTGCTGATGCCGATGGACTTTTGGTCGAATTGGTTGAGATGCGCCTGCAGTTGCGGAGGCGCACCAGATGCGGTGGCGGGTGTGTTGAAGGAGATGCCGATCGCTTCCTCGTCCATCACGTTGCCCGTGACAACCATGCCGGTGAGGGCCTGGACGCCGTAGATGTTGATGCCGGTGGGTCCCGCAGTGGCGGCGTCTTCCGTGTCTGCTCCATTGTCACGGAAATAGTTACCGATGACGGAGTTGTCGCGGAGCGTGACGGGCGGCGCTCCGGCTGGGGCTGCATGGTTGTGCATGGCCACACCCGGGAGTCCGTTGCCGATGAGTTGGTTGCCGATGGCGACGTTGCTGTAGTTTATGTTTCCGGGGCCGGCCGCGTACATGCCGACGCCGGCGCCGCCTCCGTTGTTGAGGCCGTTGTAGCTCGACTCATTTTTGAGCACGGTGTTTTGAAAGACACCAAAGCTTAGTGGTCCCGTTGGATGGGCGAGGGTGGCGGCGGGATGAGAGGCGAGCGTGACTCCGCAGGCTTCTCCGTTGTACTTGACGATGTTTTCGGTGATGAGATTGGCGTAGTTGGGACCGGTCTCATCGGTGACCAGGATGCCGCCGGAATTGTAGTCGGAGACATTGCCGGCGACGATGGAGTGATCGGTACCCATGAGGTGAATACCCTCGCCGCAGTCCATCGCTTCGTTGGTCTCAAAGGGCGGGATGCCAGGGCAGGCGGTGCTGGTAAGGCTCAAATTGTTTTTGGTTACGTGGTTGTGGGTGATGGTGACCCCGGTGGCACTGGCGGCGAGGATGCCCTCGTAGTTGGCGCCGGTGATGGTGAAGCCGGAGATGGAGACGTTGCCCACGCCTGGGGTCGGCGAGGTGGCGGTGCCGTTGATAAAGATGCCATTGGGTTGTCCGTGGGCATCGATGGTGGTGGTTCGGTCACCGGCTCCCTTCAACGACAAGGATTTGGTGATGATCACGCCCTCTTTGTAGTCGCCGCGCGCGACGTAGATGGTGTCCCCCGGGGAGGCGGCGGAGACAGCAGCGCTGATGGTCTTCTGACAGCCTGAGGTTCCGCTTGGGTTGACACACCAGGTGGCCGCCGAGGCAACCTGGGTCATCGTCATTAGAGATGCCCCGATCATGGTGAGTTGGAGTGTTCGCTGGTTCATAATCTTCTCTCCTTGTGCATTTTGTGGGAACGTTGGGGCCGATTCGCGGGTGGTGACTCTTCTTGCGGTCAACGACCGTGATGGTATGCCGAAATCAATTGATTTGGCTACCACTGGCTCTCGCGGACGCTTCCGAATAACGAATGCGGAAGCGCTTAGACAAAACCGCCGCCAGGCTGGTTTTATTCCCTTGTTCTGGGGAGATTGGCTAGTCCTGCCTAGCGGGTCCGGAGCTGACTCAGGAATTCGAAGACTGCCAGGCCTGAGTCGAATTCAACCACGATGCTCATGCCGGAGGTAATGTCGCGAATGGCCTTAAACGCACAGCAGCGGGTGCAACCGGGCATGGCTTCGCTGTCTTATCCACTGTTCTCCCCCGTTGGTACTCTGGCGCCAGGAAACTATCGCAATTACTTTCTCCTTCACTCGCGGTTAAGCGAGCATCCTGGGAAAGGTTAACGGAGGAAACATTGAAGAGAACTCTACGCGGAGTGCCTTGGTATCGCGCGCGGATCGTGCCTGATGTGCTGACACGAGCGGACTTCAACAGGGCGAAGGCGAGATCGACCGGCACGATAGCAACGATTCCGCTGGCGCAGCCTTCTGATGCTTTTGCTCACGGACCGTAGATTTCGGCGGATGGAAAGTCCGCGCTCCGCTCCTCGTGGTGGGCCTCTCCTTACACTGGGTGGGGCGGGTTCCGTTTGCGAGGAGCGGGAGCTTCGCCCGGTTGGCAGGCCGGACACCAGTAGAGTGTTCGGCCGGCCATGTCTATCCGTTGGATGGTGGTGCCGCAGACAAAGCAGGGCTGGCCGTGCCGGTGGTAGACGTAGTGGACCTCTTGGCTCTGTGCTTCGCCTTTTGGGTGGGGGCGGTCTTTGGCGCGAGTGGTCACGATGCGCCGGTCCACCATGCCGTCGGGCATCAGCTTCACCGCATCACGCCAGAGGGCGTTCAGGGTTTTTTCGGGAACGTCCTTGCCTCGTGCGAACGGGTTCTGCCGGGCGCGGTAGAGCAATTCGGCACGATAGATGTTACCGATCCCGGCGAAGACGGTTTGGTCCATCAGGAGGGCGGCGATGGGCGTGTTGGCCTTGCGTATGTAGGCTATGCCCGGCCCGGGGTCGGCGTTGGGCGCGAGCGGGTCGGCACCGAGGCGGGCTTCGACTGCTTTCCACTGGGCATCGGAATAGACGGAAACGTCGGTGGCCCCGCGCAACTCCAGCCAGTCGGTCGCGGTGGACCAGCGCATGCGCAGGATTCCCTTTACTTCGGGAAAGGGCATCTTGCCTTCGGTGAAGTCGCCAAAGCGGCCAAGGTGGAGGTGCAGCTTGCGATCGCGGCCGAAGTCGTAGGCCAGGTGCTTGCCGTGGGCGATCACGGATTTGAGCTTGCGGCCAGTCAGTAAGGCAGCGCCGGGGAAGCGGCCGTTGGGCGATTCCACGCAGATGGTCTTGCCGACGAAGGTCGCGGTGTGCAGTTTGGCGAAGCGGTGTATCTCATTTCCCTCCGGCACGTGTGGTTCCCTTCCCTTCTTTGGCTTAGCGGCACGGCTTCTCGTTTTGGGCGAGCTGCGCACTTCCATGCTAGACGGTGAGCGGTTTATTTATGATATGGGTGCAATGCCGACCGACCCTACCTGCAAAGAGTGCGCAGCAATCCGCCTGGAATATCAGCGGGCCTGCCTCGAGTTTTGGGCGAACGCGAGTGAGGAAACACGGGAGGGTTGTCGTGCAATCGGGCAGCTGGTTACCGGTGGCACGGAGGATGACTTGGCGCGCGCCCATGAAGTGCTTCGTCCCTTTAAGCCGTTTACGGCTTATGCGAACGCCGATGCGCGGATGAGCCCATCCCACATGGCCGGGCTATGGATTCGAAAGTTCCAGCATGCCGCCAAGACTGGACACTACGTAAGCTTGCGTCCCCCGGGCCTTCGTCCCCCGCCGTCAGACCTTTCGTAGGGTATGTTTTCCCTTTATCTCCCCCCTTCATTCCCCGGCGTCTTTTTTCTTCTTGTGCAGACATGTGCGAACTAAGCGAAGTAAGAGAACTAAGTCCCCGCGACGGGAGCAAGGCCGAACAGCAGGTCCCCGTTCGACTTCGCTTCCACGGCTCGCTCCACGGCAGGCTCCACGGCAGGCCGGGACAGGCGGGATGACAATTTAAGAGATGGTTTGCCAAATAAAAGTGCGCTAAAAGCGATATAAGCGTTAAAAGTCCCCTTCTCATGCGTTGGCTTTCACCTAGTTAGTCCGGTGGCGAGTGGGACGATTACTCTGTTTCTCCGGCCTCGGGCTGGTGTCCGGTGCGTGTGGTGCTTTCCAAGTTGTCAAAGCTGCTCAATCAAGAGGGCGCGCTAAGCGCCCCCTGCTTACGCAGGTGATTTTTTCTCTCCGCGGGCGCGCCCTCGCGGGCCGCAGGAATGCTGCGGAAAGGCGTAATCCGTCACGGTCACATTAGCGTTTGCTACACCGGGTCATCAGGCTGGCAAGCGCTGATCGTTTCCCGGTGGTTGGCGGCAGATGCACGGGCAGAGCGCACCGGTGCAAGGCCAAGCAGGGCCGTCGTGGCAAGACGGCACTGAAAGTTTGATACTTATCCCCACAGTAGCACGGTTTTCAGGGCTTTCTCGAAAGGAGGGGAAATTCTTTGGTAACCATGGCTGCGCTGTGTTTCTCCCTCATCGCGCAAGGAAGTGCGAGCAGCCAATGTGCGTACTGTGTGATGTAGATCACAGAGCAAGAAGCGGGATCGGCATATTGTCATGACATCCCCCCACTGGTGGGCTAGTCGGGTTGCTGAGATAACCGGACCAGCCCCAGCATCCCCCTAAAAAATTATTCGGCGGCGCCTCGTATTGAGAGGCTCCGCCAGAGCAGGTGACAATGAGTTTCGATCTGACAAATTTGGTCATTATTGGCGGAGGGCCTGGTGGCGTTGCTCCGCTGCTTGCCGCTCATCGGCGCGGGCGGCTGGCAGAGCTGCTTGAGGCCGGCGTTACCATCGTTGAGCGCGGGGATTCTCTGGGAGCGGGCACTATTGGTGACTGGTGCATCAACTCCGACAGCACAGGATTTACCTTTGCCGATTGCCTGGCGGGACCCAACGACGGTGAACTTGCGGCGTTACGGGAACATCCCCTCACGAAAGAGATGGGCGAGGCAGCACAGGGCAGCGTGAACCTGCGTCGCGCCGGCGAATTTTTGGGGGTTGTGGGCAAGGCAATTTATGAGCTGGTTGCGGCTTCACCCCGAGGCCAGGTCCTGACGCGCCACCATGCCATCTCAGTCCGGCAGACCGAGTTCGGGTGGGAGACCCTGGTTGAGTACGAGCAGACCGGCTTTCAACGGGTCTTGAAATCCCGCAACCTCTTATTGGCTACTGGCGCCTGGCAGCCGTACGAGCGCATGCGCAAAGAAGAGGTGGGCGGGGTGAACCTGGTGGAGAGGTACGGCGACAAGCTGCTCCAGTCCGGAGACGCGATCAGCCACCAGGGCTTCGTTGACCTAACGGCAAGGTTGGCTGGCCTGGGGCGCCCGCCTCGTGTGGTGATCATCGGTGGGTCGACGAGTGCAGCTTCCGTGGCCTGCGCGATGCTTGCCCGGATGCCGCAAGTGAAATGGGGGCCGGCCGGGCTCACCCTGATGCACCGGCACGAGCTGCGCATCTACTACCCGACGGTGGAAGCGGCGCTCAAGGACAATTACACCGAATTCGGCCCCGAAGATATCTGCCCGCTGACGGGGCGGGTTTTCCGTCTCGCAGGTTTCCGCATGGACTCGCGGGAATTGATCATGAGCGCTCGCGGGCATCGGCGGGCGTCCGCCAGAACCGCGCTTGCAGTTGCACCGTCTTGATCGCGACCATGCTGCGACGGTCGCTCTGCTGGATCAGGCGGATGTCATCGTCACCTGCTTCGGTTACCGGCCGCGGGGGCTGCCGGTTTTGGATCAGCAAGGGAATCGCGTCGTTCTGCATTGCGAAACCTCAGCGCAGGCGCCGCTGGTCGATGGGGCATGCCGGGTGATGGACGCCTCGGGTACTCCGTTACCGAACCTGTACGGTATGGGGCTGGCGGCCGGTTTTGTGCCTCACGGCAAGCTGGGTGGTGAGCGCAGCTTCCGCGGGCAGGCAAACGGACTGTGGCTGTGGCAGAGCGATGTAGGAGCGATGATCGTGGACGCCGTCTTGTCGCCGCGCCCTACGGAAGAGTATTCGGTAACACCTGAGGAACTTTCCAGGTATTACGAAGTTGGTGAACCACAAAGGGCTTGAGCACGCCGCTGGTTCGTCCTGCTGCGCCTGGGCGCCAGCATCCTGATTCGGGCCGTCCTGGGACGAAACGTCCGGCAGCTTCCACTGCGTCGATTGGGCAATTCCGGCGGGGCAGATATCGCAACGGATAAAGATTCCATGATCGCTGAGGCGTTTCACTGGAGACGGAAAAAGATTCACCTATCTCCGACACACTCTCCGTTTGTCCGGCGTTAGGCCACTCCGAACGGGACATCAGAGTCCGGCAATTGGTGCCGGGTAGTACAAGCCAGGATTTGTCTTCTACCTTTTCGTGAGCACGACATGGGTCGCGTGCTCCGTGGCCTGGTGCTCGGTCACAGAAAATCCCAACGCGGGCAGGTCAATGCCGCTAAGAAGTGCCTCACCTTGACCGAGGGCAACCGGTGAAAGTGCAAATTGGAGGGAGTCGATCAACCCAGCCTGCAGATACTGGCGCACGGTGGAGACACCGCCTCCAATCTTGACGTCCTTGTCACGCGCTGCTTGTTTCGCGAGCCTCAGCGCCTCTTCGATTCCGCCGCTGACAAAGTAGAAGGTCGTTCCGCCTTCCATCACGAGGGGTTCACGCTCGTAGTGCGTCAGAACGAAGGTCGGCGTATGGTAGGGCGGATTGGGACCCCACCATCCCTTCCACGAGTCGTCCTGCCATGGGCCACGGACCGGACCAAACATGTTGCGGCCAAGGATGAAGGCGCCAAAGTTTTCCATCGACCGCCGTGCGAACGCGTCGTCCACATTCGATCGATCCGCCTTCCTTTCCGTGCATGGCGCAGAATGTCCTGGTGTGAAAGAACCACTGAAAGAGCTCTGGGCCGCGCTTGCCCAGCGGATCGCCCAGGCTCTGCTCTATGCCTGCGCTAAAACCGTCCAACGAAATACCAAATCCCGCGACGCGAACCTTTGACATGTGTGCTCCTTGCTTTCGAAATTTTATCCAAGCGCCGGGAAATAGGTATCGTGTCGGCGAAGTACCTCCACCCTATCGATTCATGTGTGCGATCGAGGCCATGCCGGGGGGATGAGGTCATCCCCCTTTAGCGGCCTCGGTGCACGAGGGGTGGAGTGGTGCACGGGTTGAGAAAGATCGGTCGGTCCGCCCCTTGGGGCGTGCCAGGGAGGTCCGGCCCTGGTTGGTGTTGGGTTTCAGGAATGACAGGTTCCCGTCATTGTTTCCATTGTGTTTCAGTCATTGTTCAGTGGTGGGCGGCGGCTAAGTCCTTTGTTTTACCAAGATGGTCAAATTTTATTTTTCCCGCCCCCCTAAGTTATTTAGGGGACTAGTGCGTCAGTGGTTGATTCGTTTCCCGGCAGGGTCCAAAACCAGGCGCCGGTGAAGGTTTCCTTGGAGCTCACGACGCCCAGATCGAACTTGGCGCGGCGCAAGGTGGTCATGCAGACACCGTCTTGTTGGGCGGCGAATTCGATGTTGTATTGCGATCGCTCGCCGTCGCGCAGATATTGGCGGAGCCATTCGGCTGCGCGTTTGCGTTTGGGGAGACCGGCGTCGATGGGCCGGTCCATCATGACTTCTTCCGGGGTGAGCGCGGTGGGTCCGGTCCATGAGAAGGCGCCGGTGTTGTCGATGAGGTAGCCTAGCGAACCCGCGAGGCAGCCTAAGTTGGATTTCACCTGCACCAGCGCAGGCCGGGTGGGCGCATCGGGACTGCTGCCGGCGATGAATTCGGTGCGGACTGCGGCGGAGAGCTCGATCGAGGTAAGTCCGCGGCCGCGCTTGCGGAGATGGCGGACGAGGAGGATACAGCAGCGATGCTTTTCCGCCAGACGGGCCAGGGTGTCGAAGGCGCGGGCGAAATCGTTGGCACGGTGGCGATCGAGTGCCCACAGGTAGCTGTGCAAGGGGTCAATGATGAGCAGGCGCGCCTGGGTTCTGTGGAGAGCGTCTTCGAGCATGGGTGTGTCGCGGAGGCTCAGAGAGGCGGGTTGGGCGGAGGCGGTGAGGACTCCGCGCAATAAGATGAGGCGGGCGGGATCGCCGTCGAGCTGGGCAAAGCGGGGGCGGATGAGCTCGGCAGCTCCATTGGCGGCGGAGGCGTAGAGGACGGTGCAGGGTGGGAGGGTGTGGTTGGTGGAGGGGACTCGACCCGACTGAGCGCGGCTGCTATGGCCAGGGGGACCCAGGTTTTTCCTGAGCCGGGATCCCCGGAGAGCATGGCCAGGGTTCCACAGGCCAGCCTGTCTTGCCACAGCCAATCGATGGGGCGGGGTGGAATGTCTGCAAGGCAGACGAGGTCGGCGTGGCGATCGGTGGCAGCGGCGGGCTCGGCTGGTGCGGTCGGAGGGATGTCGGTGCGGGCTCGGGCTGCTGAGGGCTGGGGTCAGGGCCGGTGTCTGCGGTTGCGTTGGAGGGGTGCGCGGCGGCGGGCGCGGGCGGGATCGCGGGATGTGGGTTGAAGGCGCCGCGGAAGGGCGAATTGCCGATGAGCGGTCTAAAGATGGTCATGCAGGGCCTCCGTCCGTGGATAGGGCAAGTTTGCGCTGGAGCGGTGTGCCGACTCGATGGATGGGTGGTTTTTCATTTTTGAGCGCATTCTCCGTTCCGCGTCTTGCGGGTTATGGGTTCCATTGGGGAAGGAGAGGCTCGAGTAAGTTGGAGGCTCTTAGTTGGACGGTATTACGGGGGTGGTTGTGCGTCCAGGGCAGTTAGAAAGAAAGATGAGGATAAAGGGGGTGGAACTCGTTAAGTGGGTGGGGTGGGTGGGATGGCAGTCCCACAGCGAGCAGCGCCACTGTAAGACCGATCACTTGCTGGCTAACGCTGGGGAATAGGTTCACGCGCCGAATTATCCTGAAAGGCGTACACTTATGTGTACACATACTAGGAGGTCCGATGCCTACTATCAAAGTCGGGGTGCGGGAGTTCCGCGAACAGATCGCGCGTTTCTTAGAGTCTGACACCCCTGTTGCCGTTACCCGACGCGGCGAAACTCTTGGCGTCTATGTCCCGACCCCCCGTAGGGCTGTGAAATCGGCGGACCTTGCCGAGCTACGAGCCGCCGCGGATCGACTGGCAGAAGCCTGTCTGATGCAGACGAAGAGGCGATCGTATCGGAATTCAAGCAGATGCGTCGTCGTGGGAAGGCTTCCCCTCGTTGAGATGATCATCGTAGACGCCAACATCCTGATTCGTGCCGTCCTGGGACGAAACGTTCGGCAGCTTCTCGAAACCTACGCGGGTCATGGAATTCGGTTTTATGCGCCCGATATTGCGTATGCAGACGCAGCGAAATATCTGCCGCCATTGTTGCGAAAGAAGGGTGATGTCGGACGCCGATATTCCTGCGGCGCTCGCATATTTGCAGTCCCTCATTCAACCGATCTTTCAGGATTCCTATGGCCTGTTTGAGGAAGAAGCCAGGCAGCGCTTACGCGGCCGGGACGAGGAGGATTGGCCGGTGCTGGCCGCGGCATTGGCCCTGTCATGCGCGATCTGGACCGAGGACACGGACTTCTTCGGTTCAGGGATCGCGGTTTGGACTTCCGACCGCATCGAGATCTTTCTAAAAGAGCAAGTGAAATCCCTTGAAGCCAACCGAACCTAGTCGCCTTCCCTGCCGTCGGGCCTGTCCCTTTCGGTTGGTGCCCCTTCCGGTCTCGAGGGAATTAGGCATGGAGTCGCCGGATCTCTGTCAAGGCGTAAACTGTCGCCATGGACCTACGTAGGGTGGAGAAATGATACAGATTCAGCTTGAACCCGAGATCGAGGCCCAACTGACTGCCGAAGCTCAGGCTAGAGGCCTTTCACTCGACCGTTACATTGTCGAAAAGCTGGTAGCGACGCGCACTATTGAGCATCCCCCCAACGCTCTGTCGGCGATGCCATCGATACTATTCGCGAACTGCGGAGAGAAAGCAAACTTGGCGATCTTCAGATCAAGGACTTGATTCATGAGGGCCATAAGTACTGATGGCGTCGTTCGTGGTCGATGCGTCCGTGACTCTTTCCTGGTGTTTTGAAGACGAAGCGAATGCCGGGGCAGATGCTTTATTGGAGCGCCTGCGCGGCGGGGATCAAGTCTGCGTACCAGCGCACTGGCCCACAGAAGTATCGAACGGTTTGTTGATGGCTCTGCGTAAGAAGCGGATCAAACCGGGCCGTTTCGAATTGTTCTGGGATCAACTGGCAGCCTTGCCTATTGCCGTGGAAGCGCCGATCTCTCTCGCCCAGACCAAGGACATCCTGGCACTGTGTGAGCGTCATGGATTGACCATTTATGACGGTACATATTTAGAATTGGCGAAACGCAAGGGTTTTCCCTTAGCCACTCTAGACTCTGCATTGTTGCGGGCCGCTAACCAGGAAGGCGTCGCGCTCGTGGTTCCAGCATAGAAACCGAGGTGCGGCCCCCCTTTCATCCCGACCGAAGCGAAGCGTTGCGGAGGGAACTGCGGGTTTATGATAGCCCGACGCAGTTAACCCACAAGGCGTGGGCCTCGAGAAAAGGTTGTTACCGATCGCAGCCAACGCCGACTCACATTCGAAACCTTAGACATCGTCTGTTTTCCCAAAGTGTCAGGTCCGTCTGTCCACAAAACCTCTATTTAACGCTTCTCTCTTGAGGGCCAAGGAATTTAACCAGGCGAGGCTCTAATCTATGGAGTTTTTCTGTCTCGCATTCCCAAATCACCAAAACGTCCCATCCGAGCCGTCTCAACGATACCGCGTGCTCACGGTCTCTCTGTTTATTCCTCTCAAGCTTCGGAATCCAGTAGTCCTTTCTAGATCCGGGAATTCTTCCTTCTCTACAGCCGGAGTGCTGATGCCAAAAACACCCGTGAACGAAAATAGCCTTCCTTCGACCAACAAACACTATGTCGGGCCTTCCCGGGGAGATCACTTCTGTGTAGCCTGAATCTATACCCCAATCTAAACAGAAAACAGCGCACCACAATCTCTGGTTTAGTGTCCTTGCTCGTTATTCGCCTCATGTTTTGGGAACGGCTTTCCGAGCTTAGCAAGTCTGTCATAGGCATCTCATTGGCTGCAGCTCACGAGTCGAACTTAGTCCCAATCACCCGGGCCAAAAAAACCGATAGAGGGATCGGTAAGGTCCCCAACGACACTGGCTCTGTCAAGAAAGCGGTTGAATTGCTCGCAAGCTGTTTCCGGCACCAGGGCACAACTATGACAGGCCGCCAGATTACACGAATCCGGTCCTTGGCCTCTACTTCTGCCCATCTCCATACAAACAGGATCAGCCGAACACCACCTCGCACTTTCCAACGCCCTCCTGATCACCGGCTCCAGGTATCCTGGTTCCCCCATTCGTACCAGACCGCCCAAAGTTCCCTCTGCATCCCCTGCAGCCGTATAGACAAGCACTCCGCCCATGGGCGAGCGCTCTGATGCAGAAATGTAAAGTCTCTCACGAAGTGCGGCCGTACTATATCCACATTCAAACGTAAGCCGGTTCATCAAGAGGTGAGAGAAGGTATGGACAAAAACCATTCGGGGCTCGACAGGTCGGACAAGCCGACCACTGCGGTTTTGAAGTTGGGTGTAATGCGCGTTCAATCTCTCGAACCGACGTACCACAGATGGACGAATCTCCCACTCCCGCAGACGGACTTGGTCAAATTCGAAAAATATTCCTTCTCCGAACACAATGTACGCAGGTAGCCATTCGCTTCCAGCGCGTGTCGCGCGTCGCAGGAGACCTCTCTTCTGCTCAATTGTTTGATTATTCTGAGCAAAGATCCGAGTGAACCCGGCAAATACCCGGGTCTCTCTGAGTTTGTGAGCTAGCATCACGTTGTCAAATGTTCGGTCTACGCTTGCTTCGTACGATCCGAGGTTCGCCTGTCTAACCAAGAGCTCTGATTCCGAGCGCGGACTGCGTAGGATCATGAACTCCGATCTGCGAAAGGCCGTCTCGTCGTCATCTTCGGGCACCCGGTCGGTGAGGTTAGTCGGCGACTTCTGGCCCCTGACTATAGCTGTCGCATCTATCAGCTGATCATCCGTGTACGGAAGAAGAAGCTTCGCCTGTTGACTTCTGAGGCTCTGAGGTTCAACTTCGGCTCCGAGACTGCTGAGGAGCCGGATCAATGTCGAGAGCGGCGGTTGCTCAAGTATCGCGATCAGCGCCGACGGCGCCGCATCTGTCTTTCTAGGCAGGTACAGTGCAGTTTGCACATCAGCGAAATAGAGGTTCGAAGCGTTTCTAAGTGATCCGCGTAGCGGCCTCACACATTGGTCTTCCGCCCCTTCCCCCAGCCACGGCTTCTTTCCACGACACAGGTATAAGGTCCCATCAGTTGCGAGGTTTGAGCTGAGGAATGAACTCCTGTCATCCGCCGCAGCGGTTGTAATGTTTGCCAAATTCCTCTTTGCGCCACATTCACACTCCGCCGTTTGGGAGGAAAGCGAGGCCCCGCCAGTCGCATAGAGGCGCATTGGTTGTTTACAGGCCGGGTTTATCGACCCATGGACCCATTCTCTCCAAGGGAAGTCTTGAAGGTGGCCGGAACTGCAGGCGGCGACGAAAGGAACTTGAACGAGGCCAATTCTCCACTTCTTTTCGGCCAGGCAGTCGCTGCAGGGTTCCTTAGGCCGATGAGATAATGGCAGCTCCTTCAAACGTGAACAGTTAGGACAAAAATGCCACTTCGGAAAGCGTTGAAACGGCACAGTTAGGCCGAGATTTGGGGAGGAATCAAATCCCACTCTAAACCGATAATCGGGCGGAAGGCGAAAGTGATCAGCGCCAAGAAGAATTTGTAGTCGCCATTCTTCAAACATGAATTCTTCCGTATTGAGCGATTGCGTGGACCGGTTCTGGTCTTCGCGTTCGTACCAGTGGTCTAGGCCACAGGTGATTACCGAGGTGCCGTCTCTTGTGACGGAAAGGGCACCTACTCCAAAAGGAGCGATCAGTTGCGAACGGCGAATGGGACCTTTAGGCATTTGGCGAGTCCTGAGCAATGTAGAGATTCGTGATTTCTATCTGGCATTCGGCGTCAACGTTTCGCATCGATTGGGGAGTGGGCCAGGAGATTTTCGAGAGTTCGGGGCTGCAATAGGCGCCAGCGACGCGGAGGAGCGGTAAGGCCGTGTTCGCAGCATTGTCTCTCCATCGGACGCGCTCCCAACGACGCCATTCAGCCACTCTTTGGTCGAACATTCTGCTAAGTTCCTGTTGCTCCTGCGAGTCGACGATCGCAACCCTGTCGATTAGGATCTCGCGGAGGGCTGCAAGAAGGAGGTCAGGAACTGGATAAGGACTATCAGCAAGGTGAGAATCCCCCGTTTGGCGCGAGTATGCTGCCATGACAGCGTGGAGTCCTCGATCTAAGGCGGGGGGGGAAAACGGAGTGACGCTTGTAGGTTCGACTTGAGCGTACAGTCTTTCGTGGTAAGTCCTGAATTTCTCAAAATGTGACCTGTCGCGCGGCTTTGATGCGCCGTAAATCGTTACGATCAGCCCGGGCCGATCCTCCCACCTGCGGCCGACCCGGCCGGTCACCTGAATATACTGGGACGTGGTTTTTGGTTGGCCGACAACGGTCATCAAAGACAGTCGATCGATATCAATACCTACTTCGAGGATGTTGGAGGCCAAGCAAACATCGACAATGCCGGGGCGGCTGTAGCCGGTCTCCAGAGCCGCGATGGACTCTGGTATCTCTTCGCTTGTGAGCCTTCCAGTGAGTTCGATTACGTGCTTGAGGCGCCGAAGATTTGAATATTCCAAGCCGTTCCGGTTTTTAACTGCCTTGAGATAATCCGGGATATCTGACTGGAAGAGTGAAAGGGTAGTTCCCAACTCACGCAAACTATTGAAGAAGGCGACGAGCGTCCACCATGGATCCCGATCGGCCGGCTCGAGGTAAAGCGGCGCCTGCAATAGAGCAGTAAAAGTGCGGACTTGTGCGGTCTGCAGAGACCCCAAGCCCGGCGCATGAACACCGACATACCTGCGCCCGGGAAGAAGATTGCCGCTATTGTCCTTGGCATATTGAGCAAAGAAAGAATCTCCTGCATCGAGCCCGGGGGGAGGAAAGAGGGACACATTAGTTCGAGCATACAACGCCTTGATTTGGTCCCGGTACCGGCGAATAGTTGCCGTGGATGATACGATTTTTGATTTAACTCTTCGGGTCCTATAGTCCGAACACAGCTCCTCTATGAGGATCTCGTAAAGCCCAACCATGGTTCCGAGCGGGCCTGATATAAGGTGAAGTTCGTCCTGAATTATCAGGTTGGGCGGCGAGGAAATTCTCTCTCCTTCGGATGATAGGCCGAATAAGCTTCGAGCTTCCGGAAGCCACGCGAGCATCGCAAATTTGTCCACCGTGCCGATGATAAGACTAGGTCGATTTCGGTAAATTTGATCGTCAACTACAAAAATCGGCAACGAATCAAAAAAAGGACAAACTTGGTCAGTGCATTTGAAATAGACCGACCCCGCCCTTCTTTCGTATCCCCACACCCTCGGAACGCTTTTAGGCACAGCCGGCGGAAGCCTCACGACACCTAACTGGGCGGCACACCACGGGCACTTTGTGACCAGAAATGGGTTCTCCGCTCTCAGTGGATTTCTCTGAAGCTCTGCTAATTTCGCGATCGCATCTTCGGACTTATTTGGGGTCGTATCGCCACCAAGCCAAATTCCGATTGAGAAACTGCTCGAACCGAGTTCGGTTTCCCGGGCCTTTCGTAAATGATCCATCGCACATATGAGCCCGGCTGCCCTTTGGAATTGTTGGGCAGTAAGAAGCCGCAAAGTGTACCTCATGAGTACGTCGACCCCTGTATCGTCGGGGTTTCTCAGTCTGCGAAGGAACATCGAGAACGCGCTTAATCCGAGATATGCTTCAGTCTTACCTCCACCGGTAGGAAACCAAATCAGCTCAACCATCTCCCGATCCGGGCACCCTTTGTCCGCAGTGGATTCGAGGGCCATCACGAAGAATGCGATTTGGAATGATCTCCATCTCCCTTTATTGGATCCCGGTGCTAAGGGATCGGGTTCGATGAAGGGCCTTGAGTGGCGAATAACGCTTTTGGCCGTATCGTATTCAATATCCCGGCGCCCGCTGTCTCGAATCTGCTGAAGAAGTATGGCGTGATTTGCGAGTCTAAAGGCCTTCATAGCCTGAGGATCTCTTTTTAAAAACCTCAGGCCAGACTTCATCCGTGACAATGCCTTCGAGCACTCATCTAGGTTTAGCTTGGCTGCACGCCCGTGATCAGTGGTGAGGGCGCTCGAAGCGCCCCTTTTCTCCTCTATCCAGCTCCCGTACTCCTCAAAGACCTGCTCTATCTGCTGTAATCCGTCGGAGCCCGGCACTAGGTTCGCTAAGGCAGCCATTGATGCTTCAATCGGTGTGCCGTCCTTTCGTCGGATATCCGCGGCAATGCTCGGAGCTTCGACGCTGGGCAAGCACTCCGCTGAGACTGAATGGACGCAACCGGTCGCGGTGGGTGCGGTCCAGTCTGCGGCACATCCGTGTCCAATCGCGTAAGTTTGCAAATCTCTGTACAGGAGAGAGAGACTGAGCTCCTCATCGTCCATTTTATCCACCGGGACGGACGGATACGGATGGATAGCTGGCACCAGGTTCGACTGCTTGAGGAAATCGACTTTGAAGTGCGACTGGAAAAGACAATGTTCGTCTATCGATCGCCCCCCGAGCTGCCTGTTGACGAGGCAAACGGTGATCAGGTCCCCCAACTGGCCCGGTATCGAGCGACAGAATGTCTCAACGCGCAGATCTAGCCCATCGATATTCTGGGGCTCGCAAGAGTCTGGTCGCAATAACCGGTTCTTGGACCGCCTGAGCGTGTCGCCCTGGAAAATAGCAGTCATCTTCACATCCGACCTGACCCACCAGGTGCGGATTGCCCCCGCGATAGTAACCTCGAGCTTTCTAAATCGACCGCCTGTCACCTGAACGACCATTTGCCCGTCATCGGGCACAGCTGCTGCAAAACTGACCGCCATGCTACTCGGACGAAATGAATTGGCAGATGTAAGATCTAAATCCTCATCGTCTAACTCTGACTTGCCGATCCCCTCGACTCGCTCAATCGTGTCAAGCTCCTTTCGCGCATCTGAGCTGAGGACCTGATGTACATCGGCCTGACCCTGGTCCTCCGTTCCTTCGCTCGAGGTTTCGGCGTTATTTTCTGCTGTTAATCCAGCGACATCTCTGTCTACAGTTTCAAGCGGGTAGAGCACGCCAATGCCGTATCGCTTTGAAGGACGGTCGCGCTGCAGAATTTCTTGCCCGTTCTCATCTCGCCAAGGCCCATATGAAGCAGCTGGATCCACAAACGCGGGGACGGGACTGGTCTGAAGAACCTCCCCTACGGGGCTCGGACCGACCAGCTCTCTTCTTAAGGAAGTCACCACCAAGTCTCGATTCTTTAGATGGTCGCTCACGCTCTTTGCCTTCCTTCTTTTCGCAATGATCTGATTACGTCTTGCCGTGTGTCTTCCTTCATAAGGACGACCAACCTTTCAACAGCGCGCGTCACTCCCACATAGAAGAGATCGGCAGTGCTTACAGGGTCAAGCCTCGCAAGATCCACCACAATAATCACCGATGCCTCCAAGCCCTTGAACGCATGAATTGAGCAATATCCAATATCGCCCTTCTTCCGAAGAGCCAGCGGCTTTAGTCGTTGCTTCCACCTAGGATCATTCACAGCAACCGCTACGCTCGACTGGTCCGAACGCGCTGAAAGAATCACGATGTCGGAGGAGTCGAAGCCTTCCAGCTGAAACGCCTCAAGTTTTTCGACCAACAGTTCAATTTGGTGGCCGGCGTCACGAAAGAAGGTGATATCCGGTTCGGCCCCATTGTCGGGGCGCAGCACCCTGGTGTAATCAGGATTGAGGCGCCCTAAGAGATGAACCAGGCACGCAATTCGAGGCGGATTACGACAGTTGTTACGTAGCGAGAACTCCACAAGGCTTGGAGCATAACTCCTGAGAACGGACACAGGCTGGACACCCTCCTGCGTATTGAAGATCGCCTGATTTTCAAAATCGCCGAAAAACCTCCATCGTCCGTTGCGTAGCCCTTTGGTCACCGAGAATTCCAACACATCCAGGTACTGCGGCGACAGCACGTCCTGTGCCTCGTCGACAATAAGTTCGTCGAATAGCAAGTTGGATTTACTGCTGTCGTTGAGAACTGATTCAAGAGCCAAAGCGGGCAGTTCGTTGCGCCAAAAGTTTGTTGAGGTTGCCTGGGCCGGGGTCGGAACAGCATTCGCCAGACCTAGTGCATAGCTGTGGAGCGTTTGGACCGTAATGGTTGCAGACCACTCCTTAGTTTGACTAAATATCCATTCCCACAAAAGGCGGTTGAAGCAAATCATCGCGACCTTTTTGCCGGATTTCGATGCCCTCTTTGCGGCCTCCATCGCTAGAAACGTCTTGCCCGTGCCGGCTGTGCCACAAAACAGGATACGGTCGTTATTTTCGAGGGCATCTAGAGCAGCATATTGCTCGGTTGTGAACGCAATGAGTTCCTCTGTGATTTTCTTTGAGCGATTGCGGGGTGAGATCGCCACTTCGAAATTAGGTCGTAAGAGAGCGGCTATGTCATCCGTCTCCGTGAGAGTAGGCCGGGGTTCACATAGTGTCTTGGAAAGACCGGGGAGCTTACTCGCTACATATTCTCTGGCGCAATTCAGAACGTGAGCTATCGAAGAGGTCAGCCCTCTCGATTGCATTTTTCTCGAATCGATTATCTGCCAGTCGTGCCATTCGGTTGATCTAATGTTGAACTCGAGGTACGGGAAAATCACTGCTGACCAGAAGAGGACACCAGAAAGACTCGGCCGCGCGGTGATTACGCGCTCGCGTATTGAGTGCATCGCCTCTGATGCCTGCCTAAATGGCCCTTTGTGATGGGGCACAGGGCTCCTGCCATAAAACCAACCTTGATCCTCCCGCCTCACGGACTGACAAGCTTTAACTTCGAGGCACAGAACTCCGAGCGTAGGCACGATAATTACGAAGTCGGCCTCTCCTGAAACTTGTCTAGCGTGGTTGGCCAAATCGAGAGAATGCAGGACCGTCCACGAACTGATTTTCTCGTCGTTTTTCAACGAAGCGAAAATCTCGCGTTCCCCAGGACTCGGGCACCCATCGTAGATATCAGACGGCAGCATCCGCGGCATACGCACCTCCGTAATGAAATGGGTGGTTGAGGTGCCCCGCGGGAATGAGTCTTGTTATTGGTTCTATCGCCATGACTCGGAATGCGGTCAGGGTTCCTGCGTCCGCATCTGGTAGCGCGATGTCCAGCCGACCTAGGCGTCGGAGGTTTGTAAGATCCATTGAACGCAATTTCCGGAGTAACAGCCGTCTGATTTGTTGCCCAGCTCGCTGGTGATGCCTAGCAATGTGCTCCATTGAGCGCCAATATTCTTCAGCCTTGTCTGGAATACCAATAATCCTCATAATCGCGCTAAAGTCTTCGTAACTATGCGGTCTGATATTTCTTGACGAAATCCAATTCCGTACATTTGTTTCATACGCCCGTGATGTCGAACCAGCATCAAGCAGTTTGACGCTGACCTCTAGCAAAGACGAGTCAAGCACAAGCGTCCTAAGCCGGTCCTTCCAGTCTTGCTGTTGCCTTCTGCAAGAGGCAGCGGCAGAGCCCAAGAGTTTGTCTGCCATCGTAACAATATAATCAGAACCGCCAGTTGACCGAAGGATGATAAACATCTCAGGCTTTAGAAGGGACGGCGGCAGTCGTACTACGCGTTCCTGCTTCTCGTCTGCGTCGGGATTGATGGTGAGCACTGAGGCACCTGAGTCTTCCTCCACGAAGATGCGAAATCGCCTTCCAGCATAACTAGCCTGGCGGAAATATCTTCCAGATCGTGTGTGCGATTGTTGCCAATAGCCGTTGCATGGATTCTGGCCCAGTCGATTGGGGACAATAGTTCGGATTCGAGAATGCCGACATCGTCGCTCCAGGGCACCTCCGCCTGTGCTTCTTTGCTGTTTTCTATAGCAGTCACATCTGATTGAGCCCATCCGTCGATAAAGAAGCTTCGTTCTCGGCGTTGCTCGTGTATCCATCTATATCTCAGAATGACTAGCTGTTTAGCTCGAGGTGCCTGAACTACGAACGACGGAAACCAGGACGCAGCACCAACTATCACTAAGCGGTCAGCGTAAATATCCCCTTTCAATTGGTTCTGCGTGACTACCGCCGCCACTGACGTTTTAGGATGCTTCTTAAGGATGTTCTCAACAGCAGGAACGAGATGAGAACGGTTCAGCAGCAAGAGGGCATCTCCAACCCCTTTGGGAAACGCAAGGGCGAGCGCTGTCAAGAGAGGATTGTCACTGAGAACATTCAATCGCGCGGCCAGGTCAGCCGCTTGACTAAGGAGGGCTGCAGCTGATCGATCCACATCGGAGTACATTTGCAAGTTTCGAGATATGGCGTTCAAGCCGGACCTATCCACCAAACCAGCCAAGTCGAAGGGGACCGGTGCGGAAACCATGAAAAACCTATACCTCTTGAAAAGAGCTAAGGGGGTTCGCCACAGCTCATCCTCGGCTGCTTCCCCTAAATGATTTGATAGTTGTCTTACGGAGTAGCTGAAGGCCTTCAAAAGCTCGTGGTTCACGGGAATGGTTAGTCGTTCGGCGGCCGCGGCGGTCTCATAGCAACGCCGCGCTCTTAAACTGCGGGTTATTCATCGGCGGGCCTCCAAGAACGCAATCCCGTCAAATTCACGCTGAAGAGGTTCTAGGACTTTTAGCGAATCTCTATCTTTCGATTCGCATCTCGTCGCATATCGCTGATTAATGTTCGCGACTGCGTCATCCAACTGTGTGTCTCTCTGACAGAAGATGCTCACCGCATCCGTTGCTTTGAAATGATGACACCATCTCAAATGTGTATCTGCGCCGTCGAAGATGACTAGCTTGGGCGGAGAATCACTCGCCTTTACGATGGGCTCCTCCGCCGCCGCCGGTATGAGGCGGGTGCGAGCCCGCAGCGAACTTGGGAGAAAGCGATCAACTCTCAGGAGATCATTGAAGACCCCCTCTTTGTATGCCCCACTTTTGTCTGGTGTCGCGAAATCCTCGTATTGGATTTCATTCCGCAGGGCGTTCAGTCGGCCGATCATTAATAGGGTGGGGCGCGCAAAGATGTGCAAACGGCCCAGCTCGGAGGAATCGTAGACTTGCTTTGCGAACGAACGGCTTTTCGAGAGCGATCGGCCGTTTAGCCCAAGCCGGTTGTATGGTTCTGGATCGACATGCAGATTACCAGCCCTAGCGCGATCAATGAAGTGCGTGGCCCCTCCCAGCGATCAGATGCTCTCTCCTGCACGCATACCCTGATCCGAGGCTGCCCCTCCACCTGACAAACGCCGGCATGCAGGCCTCGGTACGACCTTCCATCGGACAGATAGATCAGAGGCGTAGGGGTCATCCCCGGATCCGGTAACGCGAGAAGTGCATCAAAATGCAGGTCGAGTTCCTCTTTCGTGGGGAAAAGGAACTGCCTGCGCCAAAATGTGGCCGAGGCCCAGCAAGGCGGCTGCGAATCTTCGATCTGGCACGACGATGACTAGGGCGACTCGCTCGTTAGTGGCAGGACGATCCTCAAGCTTCCATCCAATTTCGATCAACGACAGCGCCCAGGGCGGAAGCGGCCGCCAGGTTCCACCAGTGCGATAGCGCAGCGTCTTGGACCAATCGCGACGAGAAGGGTCGGCATAGCGACGAACTCTAAGGATCAATTGGGGCGTCTAGATAAGCCCATTCGTTCAACGAGCGTCTTCAAGAGGTGCAAATTGCCGAAATTATCATCCACCTGCATCTTTGTTGAGACCGATCGTGCGCTTAATACACTTGGCAAGCGCGTGGGCAACCGGTGGAGAGACCGCATCGGAAACCATACGTATCTGGTCAGACAGAGTGCCCTTGAGGACGTAATCTGAAGGGAATCCTTGTAAGATCATCGCCTCGTAGACGCTTAGCCGTCTCTTCCCGCCCGGATGAATATGGACCTCACGGTGCCCATACGCGACGGTCCAGCTTGGTCTATCCCAGCTGAGCACTCTGAAAGGTCGTCCTGTGATCTGACCTGCCCTCAATGTCCCGTCAACAAAGCGTGATGATTTGGGCTGCATGCACCAGTGGTTAGGGTGGTGTGTTATCTGAGCTGGGGTAAGTCCTCTTCTGAAAACGGTCGGTTTGGGGGAGCCGGCGAAGCTTGTCCCGGACCGTCAACCGGGCGCCTGGGAGCGGAACCGGAACTCAAAATCGACATATGGATATTTGAGTCTGTTAAGGCCTACAATAAAAAGTCTCTCTTTCTGATCTGGGGAACGCCGAAGTCAGCAGCGTTTAACTCTCCCTCAAAAGATATTGAACCCAGCAGCGCGAAACAATCCCCTAAAAGTCTGGAGGACTATTTCGTGCTGTTTTTGTTTTATCCCGGGCACATTTTCGAATACGAAAAAACTCAATCCAATCGCCTTATTCAACTCGTCAAGGATCGCCGCATAGTGCTTCGGTAGCTGTGCCCGCGGATCATCATCTGTCTTACATCCGTTACCTTGAGAGAACGCCTGGCATGGTGGACCGCCAATGACGCCGATCGGCTACTGATCCATTGCTAACTCAGACAATCGCTTGGTGATAAATCCCCGTTTGATCGAAGACAGGTCCGCTTGGAGAACGGTGGCCTCCGGATAGTTGTGTTCAAACGTCTGGCAAGCTGCCGCTTCGGAGTCAATAGCGAGGACAGAGGTAAATCCGGCCTGACGAAAGCCGGGGGTCAAAACCACCAGGACCACAGAAAAGGCTTACCAGCGCCGAAGGGCGTCGCACGTCTGCTGCCATTTATCTCCCGAAAGCTCTTGGCTCGATCTAACTGTCGCGTGACTTAGCACTAGGTTACCTGCGGGGGTCCGGCCTTTCCACGCCCTCTTTTCTAAGAGGTACTGGACCTGCCAATAGTGTTTCTCTTATGTTTTGCCCTAGCATTCGTCTGTCAAGGAGAGCTTAAGCAGGGCGGACCTGTTGCTATTCAACTTCACGGAACAGTTGGTGTTGTTGCAGCAAGGCTGGCGTCATACAAAGGAATTCCTGATCCGGATCCGTATCGACTCTAGTACGTGGACAAAATTTGCAAATATCTGTTCTCATTGGACATCCAATGCCAGCGTACGCGAAATACAACATCGCCGAATTCGTTCGATCAAGTCCTAGCGAAGTTGTCGGACTTCTTCAAAGGGCATATGCCGCTGACGGCTTTTTATCTCAATATACACGTCAGACCAAAGCCTGGGCCAGGGTGATACCCGAACTGCAGCAGTGCTGCTGGCGCTCCTGACGGATCGGCCAGCAACTTCTAAATGGCATGTTTTACTCGAATATCCCCTCTATCGTCTGCGCCGACGAATAGATCTGGTGATTCTCGCTGGGGATTTGTAAAGATCTGGCGGTGGAGTGTAAGGTTGGTGCAGAAACCTTCGGTGCAGAGAATGCAAGACAAGTCGAGGAATACGCGCTAGATCTCCGAGATTTTCATGCGCACAGCCGTGGGCGCGTTATTGTTCCGATTCTTTGGAGTACAGACGTGCAGTCCTCGACACCGACCTTAGTTGATCTGGAATCGAGCTCGCTTCCCAGAATGTTACAACTGTTCTGCGAGGCAGGCTGCGCGGGACTCGCCCAGCTTTTTTCCGCAGTTTCGGAATTTTCGAGTGGGCCCATGTTGGACGTTGATCAGTGGGACCACTCGCCTTACAAGCCTGTACCCAACGTGGTAGAAGCGGCCACCAGTATCTTTGCAGGACATGACGTGAGGAGCATAGCGAATGCTGATGCAGACAATCTCCGGTCTCGTTCCGACGCGCTTGCTCGAGCTGAATCGGTGAAGCGCGTCGGGAACAAAAGCGTTATCTGCTCATCCTCACGGGGGTACCGGGATCAGGAAAGACCCTCGCGGGATTAGACGTGGTACACAGCGCGATAGCAACCGGTTTAGAGCAGCAAGGTGACATCGTTTATCTTTCTGGCAACACACCGCTGGTCGTGGCGCTCCGGGAAGCACTCGCTCGGGACGAGCACGGACGAAGTCTAGCCGACCTCGATAACAAACGCCTCGGGGACATCAGGCGTCAGGTGCGAACCCGTATTCAGCACATAAACGACTTTTTGCAGGAGGGTTATCGTGGGACTTCCCCGAAGCCCCCACACGAACATGTCATTGTGTTCGACGAGGCGCAGCGCGCTTGGGATGAAAAGCAGGGTTTTGAAAAGTTTGAACACCTGCCTCTGAGCCCACTCTCCTTCTTGAATTAATGTCTCGTCATACTGATTGGAGTGTATGCGTTTGCCTGATCGGGACAGGCCAAGAGATTAATTCGGGAGAGGATGGTGTCATGGGGTGGGGCGAAGCACTTCGCAAAACGAACGAGAATGATCGGCGCAAGTGGAACGTGTTCGGACCCGCGAGTGTGCTGTTTGGGACTAAATCAGACGTTTCAACCCTCGGAGAGTTGCCTTTCGATGTGCCCGCGAACATTGAGGTGGCTCTCGAACTTTCCGTACCTCAAAGAAGCTTTCGCTCGCCTAACCTCAGTGTCTGGGTCGATCATTTGCTGTTGGGTGATTGGGTGGCGGCTCGTCAAGTCATACGACAATTGGATCAGTACCCAATTGTGGTCACGCGATCGCTGATCGACGCGAAGACGTGGCTTAAGGAACGTGGCCGGGGTGAACGCCGTTTTGGCCTTTTGGCGAGTTCAGGAGCTCGCCCGCTGCGTGCTGATGGAATCGGAATTACTCTCAACGCAACGGCAGGGGCAGAGATTGCTCAGTGGTACCTCAATCCACGTGGCGACATTCGGTCATCGTACGCGCTTGAAGTCCCGGCAAACGAATACACTTGCCAGGGCCTTGAACTCGACTTCACGTGTCTCTGTTGGGGTGGGGATCTGCTTTGGGGAGAGCAATCGCAATCGTGGGAGCCAGCGCGATTGTTGGGCAACGGTTGGCAGCGGGTGCGAAACGAGGACAGTAGGCGGTTCTTGGTCAATTCCTATCGAGTACTCATGACTCGGGCCCGAGAGGGCCTTGCTATATGGATTCCTGAAGGCGATGCATCGGACCCAACCCGCATGCCCGAGCCGTTGGACGCCACTGCAGCGTTTCTAGTCCGCTGCGGAGCCATTCCATTACCGAAGAATATCGGGTTTGCCGACGAACCGGCAAACCACGCAGATCGGATACTTTCTGCGACGGGACAGGCGGACTAACTCCGGGCCGGGCGGGAAAACCAACACCTCAGGGCTAGGGCCCTCATCAGGCGCGCGTTTTCGGGCCGACTAAAGTCGTGCCCTGATACAAAATATGAGAGTGGTGCCTAGAAATAACCGCAGGGGCTGATCGGGTGGCTCAAGGGGTTCTCAACCAGGGCTAATGCTCGCTGCTGCGGCGAGGTAGCCCGGATCCATCTACAAGATGAACCTTTCTCGCGGGTTTGAAAACCCTCCTTCTGGACTTGATGCTCGCTGCGGCGAGAAAGTCCGGGGCTAGCACGGTTCGACTAGAGTCCGGTTCTACCCAACAACGAGTTTTTCCGCAGCCTGCAAAGCCGTGCCCTCGTCACAGAACAGAGTTTTTCCGCAAACTGTAAAGTCGTGCCCTGATACAAAGCTGCCGCTGCGGACCGCGACTCCATGGCCTTGGCCGATGCGACCTAAAAATAATCGGCAGCCGCTATTGCCAACCCCCGCCCAGCGCGGCGTACAGCTGCACCAGCGAGGCCGCCTCCTGCTCCTGGCTTTGCGCCAATTGCAGTTGCGCGTCATACAAGTCTGTATCGGTGGTGAGCACCTCGAGATAGCTGGTGTTTCCGCCGGAGTAGCGCAGTCTCGCCAGCCGCACCGCGTCCGCCGCAGAGACCACCAGCGCCGCCTGCTGCTCCCGCCTCTCCCGCGTCTCCTTGTAGCCGACCAAGGAGTCGGAGACGTCCTTCAGCGCGTTCAGGATCGTCTTCTGGTAGTCCAGCAGCATCTCCTGCTCCTGGGCCTGCGAAAGATGGTAGTTGCTGCGGATGCGCCCGGCGTCGAAAATTGGCTCCGACAACGACCCCGCGGCATACCAGTAAGCATTCTTGCCCGCAAACATGCTCTGCAGCTGGCTGCTGGCCGAGCCCCCAAGGCTGGTGAGCGAGATCTGGGGAAAGAATTGCGCTTTGGCGACTCCAATGCGGGCATTCGCCGCGATCAGGGTGGCTTCCGCCCGCTGGATGTCCGGACGCCTCTCCAAAAGCCGGGACGGCACGCCGGTCGGCACCTGCTGCGGATGCGGTTGGCTGGCCACGTCGAGGCCGCGATGAATGTCTTCGGGATTGTGCCCGAGAAGAATGCTGATGGTGTTTTCCTGGACCGCGATCTGCCGCCGCAACTCCGGTAGATTCGCCTTCGCCCCATGCAGCAGCTCTTCCGCCTGGCGGGTGTCGGCCAGGGAGCCGGCGCCATATTTCTCCAATGACTGTGTCAATTGCAGAGAGTCCTGCCGGGCCTTGATGGTGCTCCTGGTGATCTCCAGCTGCGCGTCCAGGCTGCGCAGTTGGAAGTAGGCCTGGGCCACATCCTGCACCAGGGTGACCCGCGTCGCCCGCTGGGCCCACTGGCTGGCCAGGAGCTCGGCCCGCGCCGCTTCGGTTTGCCGCCGGTATAGGCCCCAGAAATCAAGGTTCCAAGCCGCCGAGGCAGTGAGGCCTCCGCCGTTGAAAAATGAGGTGTTCGGCGTGCCATTGGAGTTGTTGCCCGCCAGCGATGAAGGTATCTGCAGGGCGGTGTAGCTGGCTCCTCCATTGATCGTGGGGAACTGCTGCGAACGAACGATGCCGGCCTGGGCTTGCGCCTCGAGCACCCGCTGCGCAGCCACGCGCAGATCGAGATTGTTCTGGAGTGCTTCCGTAACCAGTTGCTGCAAGACCGGGTCCTCGAAGACCGCCGGCCACTGCTCGTCTCCTAGCGAGGCCTCGGCCTGACCTGGCGGTGCAATGTCCGGGGCGAGCGCCCCGCGAAAACTCTGCGGAGTCGAGGTGGCCGATTAGCTCAGGCGGCGCAGCCCGTTTGGTGTGCGCGCCGCCTAAGCGGAGTGGGGCATTCGTTATCTCCCCGAACGTAACTCGCAATTTAGCAGATACGCATCCGTGAGCGTCCAGCCCGTGTCTTGACGAAGCTCTACGTTTTCGATCTTGCAGCTCTTTCCATCGCTGTCGACCAATTTGACATCGTACCATCCTCCTGACACCGATATGTCGAGGTGGTAGTTGTTGAGAAGAACATTACTACCCAGGAGATCTGGTCCCCAGTATTGGTCTTTGCTCAAGGCTACGTACAGATGGTCGATACGTTGGTTTGATTGATTTGTTACGGTGAGAGTGCTCGCCGAAGCTGCCCTGGGAGTCATTGCCGCTGCAAACGTAAAGGCACCAGCAGCAAGGAGTAGGTTTATCTTCGGAGTGAAGGGTGACTTGATCTTAGTGGCGCTCATTTGAAAATTCCTCTTTTTCTTGTGTAGGTTTCAGCCTTGGCTGATGCCCTATTTAAAGCATTCGCAAGGCCAGACCCCGCGGTAAGGGCAAATCCTTTGAAATTAAAAGCTCTATGCTTTTTTTAGCCATCGCGTACGAAAAGCGAAGCGCTGGAAGGGCCAACACCCGGTAGCAGATCGGATACCAACCGGAACTACCCGGCTACCAACTTAGGCGAAAATCGACACTTTTTCTTTCTGGCTTTTTCTTCTCCAGTCTTTAGGTGAATTCGATGACGGCGAAATCAGTGACAGCCCGGCAGTGGCACTTTGGGAAAGACAAGAAACGAGACAAGTTTCCATGTCCGTCGCTGGGTCGCTCGACACCTTGCGCCAGGTTGACACCCGCGCCAGGTCAGCTCTCCGGCTTTGCAGAGCCCCGCCCGCTACTGCGGCTGGCGCGCAGGTTCGTGGTATTCATACCCACGCCGGGTTCTACTAGCTGAAAAGCCCGACGCGGCGGATAGCGCAGTCGAAATGGTGAGCAAGAATCTGCTGGCCCCGCCTGAATCAGCCCTTCGCCGCTCGAGAGGCGGAAGGCAACGTGCTGGACATAAGCAGGCTGCGGAAAACTCGCGAGCGGGTACCTCAGGGGCTGAAGCCCTCATCAGGCCATTATTTACGGCCAGACTAAAGTCGTGCCCTGACACAAAACATGGGAGCGTTGGCTAGAAATAAGCGCAGGGGCTGATCGGATAACTCAACGGGTTCTCACCAGGGCTAAAGCCCGGTCGTTTGCAAGATGAACCGTTCTCGCGGGTTTGAAAACCCGCTCCCGGACTTAAGTCCGGGGCTGGCACAGTTCGACTAGAGTCCGGCTCTACCCAACAGCGAGTTTTTCCGCAAGCTGTAAAGCCGTGCCCTGATGCAAAGCTGCCGCTGCGCACCGCGACTCCATGGCTTGGCTGCCCCGACCTAAAATAATCGGCAGCCGTTATGGCCAATCCCCGCCCAGCGCGGCGTACAGCTGCACCAGCGAGGCCGCCTCCTGCTCCCGGCTTTGCGCCATTTGCAGTTGCGCGTCATACAAGTCTGTGTCCGTCGTGAGCACCTCGAGATAGCTGGTGTTTCCGCCGGAGTAGCGCAGTCTCGCCAGCCGCACCGCGTCCGCCGCAGAGACCACCAGCGCCGCCTGCTGCTCCCGCCTCTCCCGCGTCTCCTTGTAGCCGACCAGGGAGTCGGAGACGTCCTTCAACGCGTTCAGGATCGTCTTCTGGTAGTCCAGCAGCATCTCCTGCTCCTGGGCCTGCGAACGATGGTAGTTGCTGCGGAGACGACCGGCGTCGAAAATTGGCTCCGACAACGACCCCGCGGCATACCAGTAAGCATTCTTGCCCGCAAACATGCTCTGCAGCTGGCTGCTGGCCGAGCCCCCCAGGCTGGTTAGCGAGATCTGGGGAACCCATTGCGCTTGGCGGCTCCAATGCGGGCATTCGCCGCGATCAGGGTAGCTTCCGCCCGCTGGATGTCCGGACGCCTCTCCAATAGCCGGGAGGGCAAAGGGGAGGTTGGTGCTTCCATCGGGACTCGGCTATTGGACGAAAGAACCGCAGGTCCCTCCGCTACGCTACCCCGAATTTCCTGTCGAGGTTGGCGGCGTTGGCGAACCTCGTGCGGCTTTCTTTACGGAAAGCCGCATACGTGGTCTTGGATGATGTCGTGATGTAGGAAATCCGGGTCCGCTTCGGTCCCACGGCACGCCGGGGCAGGCGGGATGACAAGGGGGAAAGTGGCGATGAATGTCTTCGGGATTGTGCCCGAGAAGAATGCTGATGGTGTTTTCCTGGACCGCGATCTGCCGCCGCAACTCCGGTAGATTCGCCTGCGCCTTACGCCTGGCGGGTGTCGGCCAGGGAGCCGGCGCCATATTTCTCCAATGACTGCGTCCATTGCAGAGAGTCCTGCCGGGCCTTGATGGTGCTCCTGGTGATCTCCAGCTGCGCGTCAAATCTGCGCAGTGGGAAGTAGGCCTGGGCCACATCCTGCACCAGCGTGACCCGCGTCGCCCGCTGGGCCCACTGGCTGACCAGGAGCTCGGCCCGCGCCGCTTCCGTTTGCCGCCGCTGCTTGTTGGGGGGCGAACTCCCACGGCAGGGCGGGGCAGGCAGGCGGGCGGGAAAGCAACACCTCAGGGGCCCTCAACAGGCCATTATTTACGGCGCGACTAAAGTCGTGCCCTGACACAAAACATGAGAGCGGTGGCTAGAGATAAGCGCAGGGGCTGATCGGGTAGCTCAACGGGTTCTCACCAGGGCTAATGCTCGCTGCGGCGAGGCAGCCCGGTCATTTGCAGGATGAACCGTTCTCGCGGGTTTGAAAACCCGCTCCCCGGACTGATGCTCGCTGCGGCGAGGTAGTCCGGGGCTGGCATAGTTATGTATTGGGTTGCGCAACGCTAAGTACGCTTTTGCCAGATGCGCGGGTTGCGGCTCACGTGAAAACACGCTATTACCAGCAGGGTGTTCCCGTCTATCGTGTAGAAGCGCATATAGGGAAAACGCCGCAAGAGTGCACGGCGTGCACTCTTGAAGACAGCCGGGAACTGAAGAGGGTTCTCCCTTATGCGCTCCACCGTATTGCCGATTTCGGCCCGGAAACGGACGCCTAGTCCAGGCAGCTCGGTTTCGTATCAATCGTGAGCTTCGACGAGTTCAGCGGCTGCCGCCGGTGCAAAGATGACCTCGAACACTAGGGACGAGGCTGCTCGAGCTTGGACTTCAAGGATGGCCAGGGGATTCCATGGCTGCCGTCCTCTTCGACAGAGGCGAGTCGCCGGTCGAGCTCGGCCTCCTGCGCCGGACTTAGTGGCAAGTGGTGCTGTTCGAGGCTGTCCCAGAGTTGCGCAATGAGAGAGAGGCGCTCGCTCGGGGAAAGGCGAACTATTTCGTCACTCGAGAGTATGGCCATCCACTAAAGGTACGAGAAACGGGAGCGCGAGGCAACGTAGATGCGAAAGACAGCCAGTAGCGGCATGCAGTCCGCAGACGACGGCGGCATCGCCTGAATCGGGCCTTCGCCGCTCGCGAGGCGGGAGGGCAACCAGCTGGCCATAAACAGGCTGCGGAGAGCTCAGGACCGGACAGGAAAGACGTACCTGAGGGCTGAGCCCGACATGTTCTCGATCGTTTATGGCCCGACTAAACAGCTTGAGGAAAAACTCTGGCCCCACGGCAGACCGGGAAAGCAACACCTCAGTGGCTAAAGCCCTCATCAGGCGCGCTGTTTTCGGCCCGACTAAAGTCGGGCCCTGATACAAAACATGAGAGCGGTGGCTAGAGATAGCGCAATGGTTGATCGACGGCGAAATGGGGTTCTCACCAGGGCTAAACAGGCTGCGGAAAAATGCTTTGTACGAAGGGCACGGCTTCAGCCGTGCCGTAAATGTACTGCGCGGGGCGGCTTTAGCCGCCAAGGTACGGTTTTTCACGGTAATTTCCGTGCAGGTACGAGCGTGGAAACGCGTACCTCAGGGGCTAAAGCCCTCATTGCTGTGGTTTTTTACGGCACGGCTGAAGCCGTGCCCTTCGTACAGAGCGTTTTTCCGCAGCCTGTTAAGCCCTCAATTGATATACCGAACCGTTCTCGCGGGTTTGAAAACCCGCTTCCCCGGACTAAAAGTCCGGGGCTGGCACAGTTCGACTAGAGTCCGTCTCTACCCAACAGAAAGTTTTTCCGCAGCCTGTAAAGTCGTGCCCTGATACAAAGCTGCCGCTGCACACCGCGGACTCCATGGTCTTGGCCGCCGCGACCTACAAATAATCAGCAGCCGCTATTGCCAACCTCCACCCAGCGCGGCGTAGAGCTGCAGCGTTCCTCAGGGGCTTAATTGATATACCGAAGCGTTCACGCGGGTTTGAAAACCCGCTTCCCGGACTAAAAGTCCGGGGCTGGCACAACTCTTGCACAGCTTGGCATGGATGCCCGTCAGAGGACAGGCAGCACACCTTGAGCCTGCATGACGAACGGGAAGTGGCACGTCAGGTTCCGGGATCCCACTCAAGCCAAAAGAAGGCTTGCATGGGGCACCCAGCATTTGTTGCCGGTGGGTTGTCCACGACCTTCTGGCATCATAAGACCCATGGCGCATATCGGATTTCTTCCGGTCCATGCAAAGGGGCATATGTATCCCGCCAGCAGCCTGGCCCTGCACCTTCAGCAACGGGGCCATCGGATTACGTTTTTCTGCATCGCGGATTCTGCGACGTTCTTTCAGGAATACGGTTTGGATTGCGTCGTCGTTGGCAAGTCGTTTCCGATCGGGTACGCCGACCAGGTTTTCGAGAAGCTGGGAAAACTGAAGGGACAAGCCGGCGTGCTTTATACGATGAAGCTGTTTGAAGAGCTGATCGATTTGCACTTCGCCGAACTGCCGGCAGCGATCCAAGCCAGGCAGGTGGATGCATTGGTCATTGATCAGTTCCATATGGGCGGAGGCGCGGTTGCCGACCATCTGCAATTGCCTTACGTGCATGCCGCGATGGCCCTGATATTCATTGCGGAAAATGGAGTGCCGCCGATCAACCTGGATTGGGGGCCGGAGAGGCATCCTTGGGCGAGGCTTCGCAACGCGATGGTGCATGCCCTGGCGCGAAGGATGTTGCAGCCGGTGCATAGGAAGATCAACGCGCAACGAGTGGCGTGGGGATTGGCGCCCCATGCGCGGTATCCCAACGACGTGTTTGCCGGCCATCCGCAGATATCGCAACAGCCACCGAGCTTTGAGTTTCCTCGACGCGCATTGCCGGCGGAGTTTCATTTTGTGGGTCCGCTGCATAGTGGAAAGACTCGAGCGAAAACGGAGTTTCCACGGGAGCGACTCGATGGGCGCCCGATACTCTACGCTTCCCTGGGCACTTTGCAGAACGGGCTGGAGTGGATTTTTCGCGTGATCCTGACGGCGTGCGAAGGCCTGGATGCACAACTGGTTCTGTCGCTGGGGGGCAATATGGATCCGGCGGGATTTTTGGGGACGGCGGGAAATCCTATTGTGGTCAAGTTTGCGCCGCAGCTGGAGTTGCTGGAGCAGGCCGCACTTTGCATTACCCACGCGGGATTGAATACTGCTCTTGAGTCGTTGGCGTGTGGTGTGCCGATGGTGGCGATACCGATCACCAACGACCAGCCAGGCGTGGCGGCAAGGATTGCATGGTGCGGCGTGGGTGAGTTTGTGACTCCGAGGCGGCTGACCGTTCCTCGGCTTCGTGCGGCCATCCAAAAGGTTTGGTCTACACCCGCGTATCGGGAAAACGCCCTGCGATTGCAGCGGGAGATCGCAGGACTGCACTCACTCGACTATGCCAGCGATGTAATCGAGGCTGGCTTACGGCGGTAACATGCGCGTTAGGCTCGATTTTGCAAAGTGCTCGAAGGGAGTGCCTGGCGGACTTGATTGGCTTGCCGGAGATGGCGCCGGCTATGCGCGTTGCATAGGGAAAAGAACTCCAGCAGGTTGACGCGGACGCAACTGGCCAAGGGGGAAGGAAAGCGGATGGCCGTCAGGTGGAAGCCCTCGGCATCGTCGATGCGCTGGCGGAGGGCCGCCTGCGCGATCAGAAAATGGTCCAACTCTGCAGCACAGGAACCTAATAAGCGCGGCCGGATGGCTTTGGGAGCACGCATCTTCAGGATGGGCCGCGACTCCATGCGCCAGAGCATGAGGCGGCCATAAAGGTTGAGGCGGAATGGTCCTGGGCTATGCAGTTTCCGGTTTCTGCTGGCGTCCAGGGTTGCATCCACTGCGGGCAGGAAGACTTCGGTGGTCCTACGAAGATGCGAGAGGTTCTGGGCGATCGACCATCGTGCCCGGACGGGGGGACCAGGAAAGCTGGTCTTCGCTTAGACCGGCACATAGGTTTATGGCTTCAGCGTCAATAGCCAAGGTTGCTTCTCTGTAGCTCGACGGTTTTGACCCGGTTGTCCGTCAGGTAGACGAGCTTTTCCGTCACGCTCAGCATGGTGGTCTCCGCATAACCTGACGCCGTGAGGGATAGTATCTGACCCAGAAAGGGTACGCCTCATCCGAAATGTTGAGAAAGGTCTCCACCCCTTCATGGGGAGGTTCCTCCGTCGAAAAACGGTGCCCTCAGGGGCTAAAGCCCTCAACGGTCAAGCTTTTTACGGCACGGCTAAAAGCCGTGCCCTTCGTCGGTAAGACCTCGGCAGCCGCTACGGAGGGAGAGAGCCGCAGGTATTCCGGGCGTTCGTCAGCCGGACTACTTTCGGATGACAATTTGTAGAGGGACGGGTAGGCTGTTCTGCGATGAACAGAAGAGAAGCTTTGCTTGGTTTGGCGGGGATGTTGGCTCGCGCGGCACAGGTGCTGCCAGCGAACCGGAACGTTAAGTGGGCGCTGGGCTCCAATTTGTGGAACTCCTTTCCCGGCTCGCACTTTACCGACATTCTTGACGTGATGCACGATACCGGGTTTATCGGGCTTCGTTTGACGCAGTATCCGCAGATCCTTACCAAGTACGAGATCACGCCGGAGCAGATGGAGCGGGAACTCTCCAAGCGCGGCTTGCACGTGATCACCATCTCCTTCAATGGCGCGGCGGATGATCCGGCGCAGCATGCCGAGATTTTGACCAATGCGCGGAACGCTATGACGTTCCTCAAGCGCTTTGGCGCCGATCGGCTGGTGGTGTTCTCGCCGTCGCGGGGCAAGCCCGCGGATGCATTTGTCACCATGTGCCGCTTCTATAACCAGCTCGGAGAGGTTGCGGGCGAGATGGGATTCAAGGCCGGGCTGCATAATCATCTGGGGCAGATGGTGCAGACGCCCGAAGAGATCGACCGCTGCATGGCGCTGACGGATCCTAAGCTGTTCTACTTTTCTCCTGACACTGCGCATGTGTACCTGGGTGGTGGCGATCCGGCAGTCATTTTGGAGAAGTATAAGGACCGGCTGATGATGGCTGATTACAAAGATGCGAAGCGCGCGGGGCTGACCGCGAAGTACATCACCAACACCTATGATCTGGGCGATGGGGAGATCGATTTTCCGGCTTGTCATCGGGTGCTGCGGAGCATCCGCTTCAAAGGCTGGCTGTGCGTGGATCTGGATATCGCGAGAAGTGGTCCGCTGGTCAGCTATGACCGGTGCGGGGACTATGTGGTGCGCACCCTCGAACCTATTTATGCCTGAGGTGTAGGGATGGCTGAAGTGAGCCGGCGGGAGATGCTAAAGATGACAGCGGCTGTTGCATTATCGAGCGATCCCACGCCCTACCGGATTCTGGATCCGCACGTGCATGTGTGGAAGCACCAGGCTCAATTCCCTTTTGCGGCTGGGGCTAAGGTTCCCGATTACGATGCGACTCCGGAGATGCTGCTGGAGCTGATGAAGGCCAACGGGGTGGCGAAGACGGTGATTATCCAGGTCATCCATTATCGCTACGACAATAGCTATCTTGCGGCTGTGCTCAAGCAGTATCCGCGGTTTTTTCAAGGGGTGTGCCGGGTAAATCCTCTGGATCCCGCGGCGCCGGAGGATCTCGCGCGGCTTACAGAGAAGGATGGCTTTCATGGCGTGCGTCTGAGTCCGGCGGGCGATGCGAGCGGAGACTGGATTCGCGGGCCGTTGATGCCTCCGCTATGGAAGCGGTGCGAGGAGCTTAAGGTTCCCATGACGCTGCTGGTGCCGATCGGGCGGGTTCCCGATGTGCAGAAGTTGGTGGAGAAATTTCCGGAACTGACGGTTGTGATTGACCATATGGCGGATTGTCCGGTGGACCATCCTGAACAACTGGAGATGCTGGTGGCGCTGGTGCGCTATCCCAAGGTGTTTGTGAAGATCTCGCATACCTGGTCGTTGTCCAAGGAGAGCTATCCGTGGCTTGATTCGCAGCGGCTGGTAAAGCGGTTGTACGACACCTTTGGACCGCAACGGCTCATGTGGGCGACGGACTGGCCTATCGCCAACGATCGAGCTACCTATGCGCAGCGGTTAACCGTCGTGCGGGATGATATGAAATTTCTCAGTGCGGAGGACAAGAGCTGGATGCTTAGCAAGACGGTTGAACGGGTTTGGCCTTTCCCTTAAGGCTCTCATGGCATTAAACAAGAACACACTATATTTCTAAGGATTGAGGTGCACTCCTATGGCTTCGTCGATGGATCAGCTGCGGTGGTCAGATGCGGAGAAGAAGATTGCGCGCCGGGTGTTTGAAAAGGCGCTCCAACAGGAACTGGACCAGGTCGTTCATAAGGTCAAGGAAATGGCGCGCGACATTAAGGAACCAGCTGACCTTTGGAAACTGGAAGACTATCTTACGGGCCGCCGCAAAGCCATCGATTCGACGTACGATTACCGCTACTCGCAACTGCCACTTGTATTTGGCCAGCTGGCGCGTAAAGGTCAAATCCGTTTGGAGGATTTACAGGGGTTGGGAGAAGAGAAACTGTCGTATGTTCGCTTCATCACGGATCAGGGCAAAAGTTCAACGTAAGGAAATCACCTACGCTTTCCAGAGAAGTTAAGGAAGTGACGCGCGAAGCCCGAGCTCCTTTGCAATCTCGCCAAGTCTCCGATCTCTGGTCCAGATTGAAATCGACCTATCAAAGAGAGCGCAGCATAGCAGTTGAAGATCGGTGAGGCCGATTCCTCTTTTGTAGAGCATTCTTTGTTCGATCAAGCTGAACTGTTCCTTGCTCGCCACAACAGGAGCCTGGGGCAGGAGGGCAAGAGCAGCCAGCACCTTTTCCCGGCTTACACCGGAATCACCGAGAAGGCCGCTCTTGTGAGAGAGGCACTCACCCGTCTTGTCCGGAATGAAGCGGCCCGGAGGCTAGCAGACGAAGAGGTTGAGGGCGTGGCGGGTGGATTCGCGACGGGCCGGGGGACTTATCGCTCTTTTCTCTCACAAAGTGCATTCTTTTTTTTGCTGCGGCCCTCGTTCAAATTAGTGAGTTGGATCGGCTGCGCTGCGTTCGGGCGCATACATCTGCCCTGGTTTCTCGCCTCTACTCCAAATCCTGAATTGAACCATCTGGGACGGGGCGAGCGCGAGGTGATTCAACTGGCCGAAGAACAACGGCGTCGTTGCTCCTGATCGACGAACGTAAAGGTCAGTCGGAAGCAGCGCGGTGTGGTCTCTCCATCACGGGAACCTTGGGTTGCGATTTTACGTATTCCCCTTGAATAGTCACTGGACCTAACGGAGCAGCAGTCCTATAGTTGCGTCCAGTCAGTTCAGGAGTGATCATGTCGACCTTCTTTCGGGATCTCCGTTTTGCGGCGCGGCAGCTCTACAAGAATCGTGGGGTCACTCTGACGGCGATTCTCTCGCTGGCCTTAGGCATTGGCGCCACGGTCTCCGTTTTCAGCATTATTTATGCCGTGCTCGTGAATCCTTGGCCCTACCAGGGAGCGGATCGTATCGCCAATATTGCCCTGATGGATAAGTCCGGTAAAGAGACGGACTACTCACTGAACGGTCCGCAGACACGGGAATTGGCAAAAGCGCATTCCCTCGAGTACGTCGTGGCCGTGAACGGGTGGAACCTGACCGTAACCGGCAGCGATGTGCCGGAAGATGTGCAGGCGAGGTATTTCACCGGCAACGTGTTTCAGATGCTTGGGGTTCCAGCGATGCTGGGCCGGTACTATGTCCCCTCCGACGCTCCGGACGGGCAAGACCCGCAGCCCGTCGTGGTGTTGAGTTACAAGTTCTGGAAGCATCATTACAATGGCGACCCGTCCGTCGTGGGCAAAACCTTGCAACTGGTGCACAAGCCTTACACCGTGATTGGCGTGATGCCGCCCCGTTTTGGATTTACTGGTCCTGATGTTTATCTGCCGTTAAAACTCTCTGGTGCTGTCAACGAAACGTACGGTACGTTCGTTAAGCTAAAACCCGGAGTCAAGCCGGAAGCCGCTGAGGCAGAACTGCAGACCTATTTCCAGGAATTCGCAAAACAAACACCCGATCACTATCCAAAGCACTACCAGAGGATTGCCATCGAGAACCTGAGCTATTGGGTAACGCACCAGATACGCAAAACCCTCTATCTGCTCTTTGGCGCGGTAGGGCTGCTGCTGGCCATTGGCTGCGGCAACGTTTCCATTCTGCTGCTCGCGCGGGGCACGGCTCGCCAGCATGAGTTTGCCGTGCGCTCTGCCGTAGGGGCCAGCGGGGGACGCATCGTACGGCAACTGCTTACCGAGTCGGTCATTCTTTCTTTCATTGGCGCTGGTCTCGGTGTGTTGCTCGCATACGGGAGCCTGGGGTTCATGGTCGCCCGGCTCCCGAAGCAATCTTTCCCCAACGAGGCTGACTTTCACATCCATGTGCCGGTGCTCTTGTTCAGCGTCGGGCTCGCGTTGCTCACCGGAATTGTCTTTGGGCTCTTTCCGGCACTTCAGCTAGCGCGGCCGGAGATTGGCCAGATCATGCAATCCAGTACGCGCAAAGTTGCCGGCAGCGTGCGCGGAAAGCGCCTCCACTCTACCCTGATCGCCGGGCAAATCGCCCTGACGTTGCTTTTGCTGACGGCAGCCGGAGTGGCGATCGAAGGCTTCGTTCACATGATGCATGTGGATCTCGGCTACAACCCGCACAACATCATGTCGGTTGGGATTCCGGTTCATCAAAATACGTTCACCACGTGGGCGGAGCGATCGAATTATTTCACGCAGCTGCGTGACAGGATCGCAACACTGCCGGAGGTTGTTTCCACCGGCATTTCCACCAACGCCACTCCTCCGGACAGCGGATGGGAGCAGCCATTTGAATTGAAGGGCAAGACAGCGTCGGACGATCAGAAAGCAAGCATCAACCTTGTCGATTCGCGCTATTTCAGCACGCTGCAGATTCCGCTGCGGAAGGGCAGATTGTGGGACGAAACAGAATTGCAACACGGCGCTCTGATGGCCGTGGTCAATGAAACATTTGTGAAGCGCTATTACGCCAATAGCGATGTTCTGGCGGGCTCGGTAAAAGTCCCGTCGCTCAAGAGCACGTCGCAAGAAACATTAGTTGCTCCTGGCAGCGATGGTTGGTTGCAGGTGATTGGAGTGACTGCAGACACCCTCGATGATGGCCTGGACAAGCCCGTAAAACCAGCGATCTATCTGCCCTACACCGTGAATATGTGGATGTGGTCGCAGATTCTGGTGCGGACCCGCGTCGATCCACGCAGTGTGACCCACAGTGTCAAGCAACAGATTGTCTCGGTGAATCCTGACCAGCAGGCCACCATGTGGGATGATGGCGTGCTGGAAACATGGATCAAGAATCAGCAGGTTGTCGCCAGAGGACGCCTCGTTTCCGTGCTCTTTGCCGCTTTTTCTGTCCTCGCGCTGATCCTGGCGGCCATCGGCCTATACAGCGTCGTTTCCTACTCTGTAGTGCAGCGGACCAACGAGTTCGGTATCCGCATGGCACTCGGCGGGCAGCGGTGGGATGTGCTCAAAATTGTTTTCGCCTCGGCGGGCGTTAGTGTTGTTTTTGGTATCGTTGCCGGCCTTGGGTTGAGCTTCGCGCTGAAGCAACTCATTGCTCAGTGGGTGGAGAATGCCTCGACGAACCCTCTCATTCTGTTCGCCGCTTCCCTTTTGCTGCTCGGCGTGGCGGCTCTAGCGTGCCTGGTGCCGGCAAGACGAGCGTCTGCAGTCGATCCGATGACGGCGTTACGAAGCGAGTGATTTCCGTGGGTGAGGATGTCTAGATTTGCTGCTCCCGGTGAGGTGTCGTTGGACAAAGGGCACTTTCCAAAACACTACGGGTTTTGGTCGTGGGTTTTCTGCGGCTATTCATCTTGCGGTCATTGGGGTTTTCCCCGCCGGGCGAAACGATCGTCGGAATTTCGCGTCGGCACAGCGGGAGTTGTTTCGTTTGTCGCGCATCTTTGTCGCGCATCTTTCCTTCCGGGAAACTCTCCGGATCCTGACGACGGCGCTCTGGTTAGCGTCGAGAAATGATCGCGGCCAGTTCTCGGTTCGACGCACCCAACGCAAAGAGTGACTTGACGAGCAGATCGAGAGACACCGTTGGGTCGCCGGCCTCCATCTTTGCAACTCGCGATTGACTGGATTTGATGGCCTGAGCGAGCCCGATCTGAGTGACTCCATGGGCCTGACGCCGTGTCTTGAGGCCCTCCGCGAGTTTTAGCCGAAGGTTGACGTATGACTCTTCCTCATCGGACATGCCGAGGAAATCCTTCGCAGTTCCGATTTTCCAACCCTTTGCATCCAGGTTCTTGCGCTTATTTTCCCGCATTCTCGTACTCCTTTAGACGCTCACGGCACGTGGCGATCACGGCTTTCGGCGTGGCTCCGGTCTTTTTGGCGAAGACCTCCAAAATTACAATGGCATCGGTATCAATACGGTAGACCAGACGCCAATGAATACCGCCGTCATTGATTCGCAGCTCATGGCACCGTGTGCCAATGCTCGGCATCGGCCGAGATTGAGGCATCGGCAGCAATTCACCGCGCTGAAGCCGTCGCAATAGGAACCCGGCTTCGAGGCGCGCTGCCCTGGAAAACGGAGGGGTCTTCACCGCGCCGTGAAGCCATGCCAATCGCCTGTCTTTCGGACTTACTCGCCTTTAGTATATGTCAGATCTGACATATTATGCCGCTCAGCGTTGCTGCGTTCATAACTTGTACACGTCAGGACACCAGAAACGCATTCTGTCGGTGGCCTCGTTGGGTTAAAAGCAACGCCGCGGGAGTTGGATCGGCACCTGGTGTCGTTGGCACTGGTTAACAGGCGGACTGTCCCCTGGTTTCTTCGTCTGCGGGCGCATCTGACGAAGGGAAACTGGACACTTCGGAGTTCGCGCTCTCCTGCGGAGAAAGACTGATGCATCTCCAGTGATGGCCTTCGATGTCCGGTACATCATTGTCGTTGCATCTCGTCACGGACAGGATGGAAGACCTTGGAAGTGTGAGCTTTAGATGTATGTGTTCGGGCACGGTTTCTACATTTGATTGCCATGGCAAGAGCATCGGGACAAGCTTGGTAGGTTTGGTCGGTGAGTAGAGGACATAATGGAAGCTGATCTTATGCGGTGACTCTTTTTCCAGTTCCCTGTAGAACGCGTAAAGCCGCTCGATGCGGCTGACCTTGCTTAGATACTGTCTCGTTGCGAAATGGCCGTGGGCTTTGGCCTCGATTAAGATCAGGTGGTGCGGCGTTTCCCCTGAAGGAACGTGCGCAACAACAACGAGATCAAGGTCCTCCTGGTTACCCATAACGAGCTTGGAGTCGTTGTCTCGTCGAGTCGAGTTCTCCCCCTTCATAAAGGTCAGCAGGGCTCCAGCAAGCCAGTCAAAGTGAAAGTCCGTAGCCCACCAGGCACCGTGCAGGAACTCTTCGGAAATTCCAACAGCTTTTGCCAGCCGGTTGCAAAAATCGCTTGCTAAGGAGAGAGTTTCCCCTGGACATCCGAGGATGTCGCGAATCAGAAGGTTCCGCTCCTTCCGGTTAAACCTTTCGAGTACGTTGGCGAGTGAGTTCATGCACTTTCCTCTTAGCAGAGCTTACCCTACAGATCGGTCCCCACAAGTCAGCCAGTGTTTACTCATCCAATCCACGTGGACGAAAAACCGGCTGTTCGGAGAGCTGCCCCCATCTCAAGCGCCTTACTCAGCTGCTGGTGCTCAAACGATCAAGCCGCACCAGCAACGACAAAGGCCGCGATTGCTCGCGGCCTTTGTGGCTTGATTGATGATGTTGAGTTACTCGGCTGCCATTTCTTCGGCTTCGCCTTCCTGCCGCATCAGCTCCAACTCGCGCTCGGCTTCCTCGAAGGCGGCCGTTACTTCTTGCTGCACGCGGGCAGCGGCTTCTTCGAGTTCCTGCGATAGCTGGATGTTGCGGTAGTACTCCATGCCCGTTCCTGCCGGGATGAGGCGACCGACGATGACGTTCTCCTTGAGGCCGCGCAGGCTGTCTACCGAGCCGTTAATGCTGGCTTCGGTGAGAACACGCGTGGTCTCCTGGAAGGAGGCCGCGGAGATGAGGTAAAGGAGGGACGGCCTGAACTTCGTGATTTACGCGTTGAGGCCGAGGAAAATCGCGCAGATCAGGCGGTCCCCCATTCCCCCAGCTGCTCGTGCAATGTAATAGCAGCTGCCAGAACCACATCCATCATGCAGCATCTTGAATGAGCTTTCTCTTTGCGCCATATTAACGGCACTTCATGTTTGCACGCCAAGATTCAACGCCGTTATCGAAGTGGACCTTCGTTCCGACGAGACCGCAGCCTTTTCTTCGGGGGTACTTCCGTCCCCTTATCTATCCTCGTCCCTTCATCTCTCCCTAAACTTCTGGTCGACGAGCCTACCCTGCTTGGGATATCTTGTTGCTTGCGCTCCGGCTGAGGAAATGGGCGCGAAGCCGAGTGGAAAATGGCAAAGAAACCTGTAGCTGTCCAATGTATCGAGGTTTTGAGGACAACTGGCGAGCGCTGCGCGCGGAACGCGCAGCCCGGCAGATACTACTGTGAAACCCATCCGATACGCGACACGCTGAAGAAGACGACGACGAAGAGAGCGGCGAAGAAAGCCGCGAAGAAACTGCGAAAAGGAAATGATGCGAGGGCGCTTTCTGGTGGTCGGATTGAGCAGAAACGTCGAGATCGAAACCGATCAAGACCAGGCGGTGACTCGTCAAAACGACACGTGTATTCGGGACAAGATCAGCGTCGCAATAAGTGCCTGTGACAGCGCTGCTAAGCAATACGACGACTATGCCAAGAGTTTTATAGCACTTGATGTCAAGGCTCAGGCGACGACAGTTATCAGTGGTCTGGTGCTGGCATCGATCGCTGCATTTGTGAAAGATGGACGCGTTGCAGCCCTTCACGATAGTCGCTGGTGGATTCTTCTAATTCTGGCCGCACCGGTCGCCGCTCTGTCGGGGGTCGTCATCAGCGTGTTGGGCTCCCACATTCGGGAGGTGATAGTTCCGTTTGACGCTCCGGCACAGATCCATGATATTCAGAATCTAACCTCGATTGATTGCACTGAGTTTTCTCCAGAGCACGTCCTTCTCTTTCACCGAGAACGACTAACTCATTGGAGCGAGGCGCTCAAGAGCATCGTAGAAGTGACGGAAACCAAGGCGATGTGGGTCGCGCGCGGTCAGAATGCGATGATCGTAGCGCTCGTGCTTCTTATCGTCTTGTTTGTAGCCGTCTTGCTAAAGTCTTAGGCTGCTCTCCGGAACGATGGGGGTGTTTCGTCCACGAAACTCCCCTCGGGAATGGGGGTACACCCCAGCTGTCGCTTATACGGCATCCTAGAACGATTTTTTTTACGTCGAGTTCGCTGCAAATTTAAAAATCAATTTTTTCACATCTTCCCGTCCCCGGGTTACCCCCCGCGGAAAAGTTGAAGTCAAGGGCGCTGTACATTGTTGCGCGTGAAGATCGCAGTGGAGATAGCCTGCGGCTGCCTGGCATTCGCGCCCAATACGAAAAGACTCCTGAGCCGAAGGAACTCATCGTCCTTGATGGTTCTGCTCACGCTCAATTCTTGTTTCAAACAAACCAGAACAGTCGAGTGATGGACGAGATGGAACGATTCTTATCGACGCCCTAGTCGGACGCCGAATCCGACGGAAAAATCCTCAGTTGACGACGAAATCTCCTAGAAAAAAAGGTAAGAAAAACTGGTGTCACCTGTTTTCACCTGCTGTCCCCTTATCTCACCAAGGCCCTGTCCTGGCAAAGGTCACGATATACCCCTCTCTTTCATTAATTGGACATAGCGGGCGTCATAGAGTTCCTTCACATCCATATGAACGAGGAGAACATCCCAGATCTCTCGGATTCTCTTGTTGATGTTCGCTCCGTCGAATTTGAAATATGCCTGCAATTCGGTAATGGTCGCCAGTAGCACCGTTGACGCACGCAACAGGTGTAACGATCTCATTCGTTCCATTGCATCTCTGATCAAGGGCCGATCGTCAAAAGGCTGCTGATCATAATTGAAATACATGGCTACTGCGCGGAGAGCCTCCGGTCCCCCGTGTGCCTGCGCAGAGTATTGTCTCCAGGGGCTATAAAGCAGTGTTGAAAGAAATCGTTGATGGTCGTTGAGAACGCCGCCTTTCCCCTTCTGATTGACGTATTTACCGAACGTGATCCATTCAGGAGTGGCGTCTATTTCCGCCTGCGTTGCCTTTAGCTGGCGCACATTTAATTCAAGCTTTTCCCGGGACTCCTTTATCCATGCATCCCACTCGGGTCGTCCGGAATAACGCGTCGCTTCGTCGCCAATCATCTTTTGTTCCTTCATTATCCCGCTCAAGCGAAATGCTCTGCCGCGAGCTGCCGGGTCTTTGAGGATGTAAGTGATGTTGTACAGGTTATCAATCATGTTCCGAACCAGCGGAAAGACAACCACGGTATAGATCGGCTTGCCGCTCGATGTGTCAGCCATGTTTTCATCTGAATTGATGAACCAGAGCAGATTCAGCGTCTCGTTGGACATGCGGAGCAGCATTGCGATGTCGATAGCGATGTAGGCAGGGATACCAGACGTTTTGGTCGCTTCCCGCTCGACCTTGAAGATCATTGTCCTCGCCAATTCGGCGAGGGGCTTCTCAAAACTTCTTGCATCGATAGTAATCGTGTTTTCCATGGGCTCGGCGTGCCCTCCGGTTGTCGTCACCTGGTTGTTGTCACCTGGTTGTTGGAATATCCCACCACACCGAGCCTCCTGACTGAATCGAGAGCAGTTCCGCAAACGCCTCGTTATGGTACCCGCGCACAAAGACCATATATCCCGGAGCGATGGGCGGCGGTAACTGCACCACGGAACCGAATGCGTTCATGAGGCTGCTGCACGCGTCAATCGTCTTCAGGACGGTGTCTGCAATCCATGGCAAAACCGATGCAATTTTCTCGTTGTAGTAATGATCAGCACGCCAATGCTCAAAAGTAGTAAATGGGCGCGTTTTTGGATCAACACAGAAGCCGCGTTCGGTATCAAAGATCATCCCGAAGCCACTTCCACCGTGCACGATTCTGTCGCGAATTCTTCTGAGTTCTGAGAAGAACGGCGCGATACGCTCATATTGCTCGGCCATAAGCTTCGGGAGGCCGAACCGCCCCTCGATGTCGGCTGCGGTTCGCAGCTCCTCCTTTTCGTGAAGAACCATTGCGGAGAATGTTTTGGGCAGAGAATGCCCTCGACGAAATGCTTCTGCGGAGTCGTCAATCAGCCGAACTTTTGTCTTCCAAATCGAAGCAATCATCTCCTGCAGTAGATCGAATGTGGTTCGGCAGAGGGTCACCAGATATTCGAGTTCAGTCAGGGCAAACTTATGAGCGCCTTTGATCCCAATTTGTTTTCTGTGATCATGGAAATGCTTCAGCTTTGCGACAGAGGTGCCCATGTTGTGAAAGTCTTCGCTGATCGCGACGATCAGTGGGCAGATCTCGCTCCAACTGGCCTGTTGCCACATGATGTGGATAAAGGGAATGAAAAGGTCCGATGGCTGCGCAGCCGATTTGGCCACGTAATCGCTCTCGGCCGTATCAATGATTTTCCCCTTTATCAATCCGACCGGTGTATTGAACCACATGTGCCACTCCGCCCCATCCCACAAAGGCATTAGCTTTACGGTCCTGCCGTCCAAAGCAGACACATCGAGGTATGGTAATCTTTTGAGCTCTTCTAACGCGATGGCGACCATCCTTCTACTCCCTGTTGCAATTCTATTGGTGATTCGTGCGAGTTTCTCCAATAAGATCGCCTTCCGGCCAGAGGGAATATTCCACGCATCAGTTTATTTAGGGTGCGATAGCGTCAAAGAAGGAGTTTCGTAGACATTCACGACTCCCTGTCTACGAAACCCCTACGCCTACGGCCACAAACCGTATTCGCAGCGTTACGAAAATGGGAAGAAAATGCCGGAAGAATCGTGTAACCGGTAACGGGCATATCGGACACTTGGCAGCCCGGGAAATGACTTAGCCGGTCAAGCTGTACGAGGGTAGCGACCTATCCTCCTTTGCCGCGTTCCATGTTAGCTGGAAAGGCGTGGACCAGACGGAAGGTCCGCCAGTTTCTGCGCAATTGCCTCTCGTAGGCCAACATGAAATGTTCGGTGAACGTCCCGTCACGCAAAGGCCCTCGCCCGCCAGACCTCTGTCTACGCTTCGCTGTGATCCCTCACAGGATCTCAGGCAAGACTCGAGGCCGGAATAGAGTCGCTTCTCCTTTTCCGTAGGGCTCTCGCATCCCCTACAATGTGCCGGTTTATCCCGGCGCTCTCTGTCGCGCATCTCTATTTCTTCACAGAGGCTCATTCGACGTTAAAGACACGGCGAGATGAGGGGACAGCATACCAGTGTGTCGGAGAAATGATTTTTTGCGTGCATGAACCGCAATATGCACCCCAAGATCCATCGTCTGGCTACAACATATAGTGTGCAAAATTCTATCTTCGACACACTGGTATGCTGTCACCGCATTTCGCCTACTCTATTCGGCGGTGGCGAACGTGTTACGCAGGGGGGAAGTTGACGAATGTCCGTTCATCGCCTGGCTAGGGCTGTCACGATCTATTTGGCACGCATCGAGCAGGCCTTTACAAAAAAAGATGTATACCTCCGCAACAACAACAGTGATCAAGCCGTTGCAGCAATTTTTCGGCATGCCATGAAGACGGCCCGGGCGATAGTGCATCTCGCGAAGGCGGGGTTCGGTTCCAATGGTCTCGGTCTATCCCGTTCGATGGCAGAGATGTTGCTTACTGTTCGTTGGCTTACGAACCGTGATTCCGACGAGAGAGCGAGGAGATTTCTCCTTTTTGATATGAAGCAGGGGCAGCGGATCGTCGAAATATTGGAGAAGTACAACATTGCGCCGCCGCGACAGAGACTCCACCCCAAATACTTTTCCCGCGTCGCCGGCGAATATACGCGCTGGGACCGGTGGAGTGACGGAGTTAAGAGGATGGGTGAAGAGAAGGAGTTCCTTGACCCGGAATGGCTGACTAGGATGTCGCCGCTGTTTGTATGGGAAGTTCCATTCTTCATCGGCTCGTACCACCTCCATCCAACCGCCCTGGGAATGCGACACCAGAGGCTCCGTCGCGGAGAAACCTTCTCCTTCCGGGAGGTTGAGAGCGAAGAATCGTTTGGACACCAAGCCTTGGTTTCGGCAGCATCCACCATCCACTATGTAGCTCTTCGGCTAGACCTTTTCTGGGGTCTAGGGTTGTCCGATCAAATCGACGCATACTGGGACAAATATGTTGATCCTGCAGTCTAGCGTTTCCCAATCTCTCTAAGCAGCTTCCTCTGGGCAGCCGGGAACAAAGAATACATAGTGTTTTGAGAGAAGGTCCGACCATAAGGAAAAGCAGGACAAATGACCCTAAGTGAAGCGGATTGCATTAGGGTCATTTCCACCCTGCCCTGCTTTTCCTGTCCTGCTTTTCCTGTAGTGCTTTTCCTCTTTACTTGCCGTCCCCCACAGAAGTGATCGCCGAAGTGGCCGCTCTATTCTCATTCAATTTTGGTGCGCGGAACTAGCTGAGCGGCTCCTGGTAGTCCCCGGGTAATTTCGTCCCGAAACGCTCCATGCGCCCCAACGAGTATGCTTCAAAACGCGCCGCCTCTTCATTGCCTCCACGAGAACGCTCACCTCCATGATAACGAGCTAATCCGCAGGGGGTGCCAGGGCGAGCCGGTGCCGGGAACCATGCTGGCACTACCCTCGGATTGTAATTTCGATGGCTTCTGGCGGGACATTGAAGGTTAGGGCCAAGCCCTTTTTTGCCTCTGCCATCGTCAGCGGGGCGACCGCAAGTTTGTCAACTGGAACGGTGTCGCCGACAGGCTTTTTTGCTGTGATCGGCCTTAGCATGATTTTCCATTCCAAAGTGGAAGGGTCTATGCCCAGTTCATGGAGGGACATGTACTTTACGGGGTTCCGATCGCCTCTCCAAACATTCGGGATGTCTACCGTTGCATACTCGCTGAACTGGATTAAGTAACGCTGATCCGCGGATTTGGCGTTGTCCGATGTCGCTTCGCATGGCACCACATCCCTGATTTTCCCAATCAAAAAAGCCGTGTGATGGGGTTCCGTACCCTCGATCCAACCAGCCTTGTTGGGTGTGCCCCAGCCAGCATGCGCATTGCGAGAGCAAACAACGAATTCACACAGGCGAGCGCGGTTGCGATCCAGACGCCAAGCAGAAGTACCTCCTTCTGCAATGATTTGATCGGTGCTCTTAGCAGTGAAAACAACTACGACTTCTCGTGACATAAGAACCTCCGGGTTTACGTTTACGAACTAAATTGTAAAGCAAATCTAATTATATTGCAATAGTTTATAGCAGCTCGGTGCCCGGCTTGACGGTTGTCCATTAGCAAAGGGCAACTCAAGATCGGGGACAACGATGGCCGTAACCTGGGATGGGTTACGGCCATCGCAACTGCGTTTGTTGCCCGGAGGCAAGGCTCTGTGAAGTGATTTATGGCTGGGTCTGCCGAAGAAGCTCCCCGAGAAACTTTTGGTAATCTCCGTAAACCAGCTTCCAATCGTCAGGGTTCATTTGCGCTGCGGTTGCCTTCTCCCTGCTGTTGCACAGGGCGTGGGTGAGAATTGCGGCGGTGAGTCTAGTATCAGTCATAATTGCAGCCTTCCTTACTCGGACTGCATCTGTTATCACAAGTTCCTATGGAAAACTCAATAAAGCTGCACAACTTTAGCGCTACCACCGCCGCGCCGTTTACCGCCCATGAACCTCCAAGTAGCGTTGCGACCCTTCTAAAATAACCATTTCTGTTTCCAGTTCGCCGATGATCATTTGGAACCCATCCAACTTGACCCGCTGGAGAGCCTTCATCCGTTTCTCGAGCCGGTGCTGGAGTCGATCCAGAACCTGGACCGGGGTCAACTTGCGTCGCGCTGCCAGATCGTCGAACGCACACAAGACAAAGGCCGCGATTGCTCGCGGCCTTTGTGGTTGTGACGGATGATGCTGAGTTACTCGGCTGCCATTTCTTCGGCTTCGCCTTCCTGCCGCATCAACTCCAACTCGCGCTCGGCTTCCTCGAAGGCGGCCGTAACTTCTTGCTGCACGCGGGCAGCGGCTTCTTCGAGTTCCTGCGATAGCTGGATGTTGCGGTAGTACTCCATGCCCGTTCCTGCCGGGATGAGGCGACCGACGATGACGTTCTCCTTGAGGCCGCGCAGGCTGTCTACCGAGCCGTTGATGCTGGCTTCGGTAAGTACACGCGTGGTCTCCTGGAAGGATGCCGCGGAGATGAAGGAGTCCGTCGAGAGCGAGGCCTTGGTGATGCCCAGCAGCAGCGGACGGCCAATCGCCGGCCTGCCACCCTTGGCTATCACACGCTCGTTCTCTTCGCGGAAGCGGAACTTGTCGATCTGCTGTTCCAGCAGGAACGTCGTGTCGCCCACTTCCTCGATCTTCACCCAGCGCAGCATCTGGCGCACGATGGTCTCAATGTGCTTATCTGAGATCGCCACGCCCTGCAAGCGGTAGACTTCCTGGATTTCGTTGACGAGATAGCCTTGCAGCTCCTTCTCACCAAGTACAGCCAGGATGTCGTGCGGGTTCAGCGGTCCGTCCATCAACGGCTCGCCGGCCTTCAGGCGCTCGCCTTCCTGCACATTGACGTGCACGCCGCGCTGCACCGAGTATTCCTTCTCCTCGCCGTTGTCCGCAGTGACGTAGATCTTGCGCTGACCCTTGGCCACTTCACCGAACTTCACCACACCATCGATCTCGCTGATGATTGCGGTTTCACGCGGCTTGCGGGCTTCGAACAGCTCGACTACGCGCGGCAGACCACCGGTGATGTCCTTGGTACGGGTGGTCTCACGCGGGATCTTGGCCAGCACGTCGCCAGGAAAGACCTCGTCGCCATCCTGAATCATGAGGTGGGGCCGGTGGGGACAGGCCGGTGATGGCCGATGGACAGACGAAAAGTACCCCGTGTTTCGCGGTTCTTTCCGTCAGCCCCTCGACGCCCACAGGCAATCGCCTTCATGCTTCCTTGGCCGCCAAGAGATGAACTTGCCCGCGATGCTCCCCCGCCATATGAAGGATGGCTTTGTCGAAGGTGGCTAGAATAACTCCTTCGCGGATTGCGATACCGAGCAGAAACGCATCCGTAACCTGGTTGTGGCCATGCAGCCGGGCTGCGAATGGAGCCGTGGTTTGATGCCAGTCAGCCACGACGGGCAAGTAATGATAACCAGGCTCCCGCTTGAGACTTGAAAGGATCGCCACGGCCTCGTCCATAGGGAGGTTGCGCGCCTTCGGGTGGGTCAAGAACCGCAGGAGGCCCGCTTCGGTGAAGGCGCAAAGGGCCCATTTCAACAATGGAGTGTCGAACCACTCCATTGCTGATGAATGGTGTATATGGTCCTCGTTGACCAGCGCGATGAGAAGATTGAGGTCCAACAGGTAAGCCATAGGCTAGGCCAAGTCGTCTTCAGCGAAATCCTTCACTTTATCCGGAGTGATGACCTGTCCGGTTTTCGCTACTACCAGAAACCCGCGAGGAGTCCTCTTCAGGCGAGGGGATTCCATGTTTGCCGGCTTCGCCAACTGCTGGACACTGCGCAGCAGTTCACTGACGGCCGCTCCTAACGCTAACCCCCTTGCCGCTGCATATGCAGAGGCGAAGTCGTAAACATCGGCGTCCAGGTTGATGTTGGCGCGTTTCCTCATGGCAGTAGTATTGCACCGTTTTTATTTCCGGTGCAATAATTATTCTTGGTGCATATTCACTTTTTGGGGTTCGGTAAGCCCTCAATTTCTGACGGAGCGTTCCCGCGGCTTTTGAAAACCCGCTCTCCCGGACTAAAGAGGCTGTGTGAGTACCGGAAAAAAAGCAGCAGGTCCCTCCACTACGCTTCCACGGCACGCCGGGACAGGTCGCTCCGGTTCCCCGGTAGGCCGGGACAGGCGGGATGAACGCGGATCGAGCGCTTCTCAGGTTGACCCAGGTGCGAACGGGCCTAGGTTTAGTGCCGCGCCTACGGCGCTCAGATGATGTCTGGAATTGAGTCCCAGCCCTTCCGGGCTGGGCTGAAGTTTAGCGATCGGCCCTCCGGGCCTAGGTCCGATTCGAGGTCATCTTCGAGTTCCACACACAATTTCCGGGCTGGGCTCACATTTGGCGGCCGGCCCTCCGGGCCCGGCAATGCATTGCGATTTCGCAGTGTCATTCCTCCTTAGCTCGCCATAGGCAGATCGTCTCCGCCGCACGCGTGGCGGGGAGACGGGATCACAAAAAGCAGGACGTAGAGGCTCCAGTGCTCTTTGGACAGCTTCAAAAGGGCGCCAACGGCCCACCCCGTCTTTACTCCGTATTCGATCCGAGATGTTTGGGAAGCCTAGCCGTTTCCGATTTCGGTAGACGGGCCGCAATCGAAGACAAGGTTGTGCCCTGGGAATTTTAAAGCCGCGGTTTCGATGGAAGAGCAAGCTCCCTCAGTGGCTAAAGCCATCCCACCTACGAGGGTATGTACGGGCTGAAAGAGCTTGCGGAAAAACGCTTTGTACGAAGGGCACGGCTTCAGCCGTGCCGTAAAGGTGCTGCGCGGGGGCGGCTTTAGCCGCTCAGGTACGGTTTTTCACGGTAATTTCGTGCAGGCAAAAGCATGGAAAAGCGTACCTCGGGGGCTAAAGCCCTCATTGCTGCGGCTTTTTACGGCACGGCTGAAGCCGTGCCCTTCGTACAAAGCGTTTTCCGCAAGCTCTGAAGCCCGTACTCTTCAAAGACGGCTGCTTGGTCGCCTCTAGAGTTGCTCTCTTCCGAGTAAAGAGTTGTTGGTGTTCACCAGCGAAGGGTCGAGAATGCCATTTGACACCGATTCGAATAAAATGGCATTTCTCTTTGGGTTGACCCGCGGTATCATGCCATTATGAACATCCGCCTTACTTTGGACAAAGCTGGTCGCATCGTGATTCCGAAGCCATTGCGGGAAGAACTCCGCCTGGAGCCGGGCGATGACCTGGAAATGGAAAGCTCCGGAGAAGAAATCACGCTGCGTCCGGTGCGGGGCACGGGACCGCTGACCAAAGAGCACGGCGTCTGGGTATTTCGTACCGGGCAGCCCATGCACGCTTCGGCCACGGATGAGATGCTGCGCCAGATCCGTGAGGAACGTGACTCGGCCAACCTCGGCAAGAGCGAATGAAAGGGTTCCTTGATACGTCGGTGCTGGTGCCGGTTTTTTATGGGGACCATGTTCACCACCAGGCGAGTCTCCGGCTGTTCATTCAATTTGATAAATCGACTGGCTGCTGCGGAGCACATAGCTTGGCCGAGGTCTTCTCCACGCTAACCAGAATGCCGGGCAAACACCGAATTAGCGGGGAGCAGGCCATGCTGTTCATTGGCAGCATATGCGAACGGCTTTCGCTCGTCTCGCTGGATGGGGATGAATACGCTAAGGCGTTGCAGGCTTCGGCATCTCTCGGTATCGTCGGCGGGGGAATCTACGATGCGATCCTTGCGCATTGCGCCCTGAAAGCCGAGGCCGAGACGATCTATAGCTGGAACAGCCGACACTACGCGCAGTGCGGACCGGAGGTTACGCGACGTTTGCACACGCCATGAATCCTTGCATTACTGGAGCAGGGTTCATCTAAGGGGAATTCGATGATCGCTTCTCAGCATTGAGGTTCGGTCCAGTTCACCCAGGACTTACGTCCTGGGGCATTCTCAGTCGTCCCTACGGGACTGGTCCCGGTGGGAACGTACACCCAGGACTGACGTCCTGGGCTACTCTCAGCCGTCCCTGCGGGACTGATCGCGATACGGTCTGAGAGCGATTTGTTTCATTGAGGTGCGGTCCAAATCAGTCGATTAAGAAAAAGCTGATTTGCATAAGACTGGGCAGACGGCCAACTCGGTCGCTTCTGGGGTTGCTGTCAATTGAGGACGCGTTTATTTCTGTTCACCAGTTAGGGGTCGAGGTTGCGATTTGGGCAAATAAAAAGGCCGCCAGTTGCCTGGCGGCGATACCCCCTGAGAGCGACTTGTTTCATCGAGGTGCGGTCCAAATTAGTCGATTAAGAAAAAGCTGATTTGCATAAGACTGAGCAGACGGGCAGACGGCCAACTCGGTCGCTTCTAAAGTTTTCGTCAACCGAGTACGCGCTTATTTCTGTTCACCAGTTAGGGGTCGAGGTTGCGATTTGGGCAAATAAAAAGGCCGCCAGTTGCCTGGCGGCGATACGCCCTGAGAGCGACTTGTTTCATCGGCGTGCGGTCCAAATCAGTCGATTAACAAAAAGCTGATTTGCATAAGACTGCGCAGACGGCCAACTCGGTCGCTTCTAAAGTTTTCGTCAATCGAGTACGCGCTTATTTCTGTTCACCAGCTAGGGTCGAGGTTGCGATTTAGGCAAATAAAAAGGACGCCAGTTCCCTGACGGCGATACGCGCTGAGAGCGACTTGTTTCATCGAGGTGCGGTCCAAATTAGTCGATTAAGAAAAAGCTGATTTGCATAAGACTGCGCAGACGGCCAACTCGGTCGCTTCTAAAGTTTTCGTCAATCGAGGACGCGCTTATTTCTGTTCACCAGCTAGGGGTCGCGAGCGCGTGTTGGGGAAATAGAAAAGGCCGCCAGCTTCCTGGCGGCCATACGCCCTGAGAGCGACTTGTTTCATCGAGGTGCGGTCCAAATATCGTAAGCGTCCGAAGTTCCCCTCTAGCGCCAAGCCGTGTTTAGGCCGGAGGCTTGTGTCATGGAGCAGGCAGAGGGATTGGTGGCTGAACGCCGTGTTCGCAGATGGCGTTCAGTTGCCGAGAAGCGTCGGATCGTTGAGCTGACGTTGGTGCCGGGCGCGAGCGTGGCGCTGGTGGCGAGAGCTCATGGGGTGAACGCGAACCAGGTATTCAGGTGGCGGCGCGAGTTTGAACGGGGCGAGTTGTCGGAGCGGGTTTCAGCATCTGCGTCTTTGCTTCCGGTAGTGTTAGCTGGCGGAGATAAGCCGCAGACGAGCTCTGGGTGCATTCACATCGAGCTTCAGGGCCGTGCGCTGATCAGCATCGAGAGCGGCGCTGATCCAGCCTTGCTACGCACGATTCTGGAGAGCCTGCGCAAGTGATCGAACTTCGTACTGGAACGAAGGTGTTCGGATTGCTGCCGGCGTCACAGATATGCGCCGAGGGTTTGATGGTTTGAGTGCTCAGGTGCAGACGGTGCTAGAGCAGCAGCCATTCTCCGGTCATGTGTTTGTTTTCCGCGGTCGTAGAGGTGACATCGTAAAACTTCTTTGGTTCGATGGAGACGGCCTATGCCTGTTCGCTAAGCGTCTGGAGAAGGGCCGCTTCATCTGGCCACAGGCTACGGAAGGGATCGTTTCGCTGACCCGTGCGCAGCTCTCG
>CAWGDP010000009.1:0-266768 GCA_963821315.1 uncultured Acidobacteriaceae bacterium
ACCAGAACTTGGCGTAGTCCAAGCCGGCCTCCGGGCCAATTTTATATACCGGCTGATTGCGATGGATGAGTCTTGAGATCCCCGGGTGCGCCAACGTCGTTATCATCAACGCTGTCGTCAGAATCGCGGAATCCACCCGGCGAATTTTCCCGTGCTTGATACTAGACTCCAGGTATTGATTTATCTGCGCGAGTGCAGGTGAGAGATACTCATTACCGAATGCATCTGCATTCCAGTGCAGCTCAACATAGGCAACCGTAATCAGTTTAAGTAACTCTGGCTTATAGCTCGCCGTCTCTGTCAGCAAATCAAGAATCTTCGGCAGAACGACTTCCGGGGAATCGCACCGCAGGAGCCTTTCCATCAGGTCACGGCAAAGCGTGAATCCTGACGAGTGGTGACGAAGGGTCGACCAGAACAATTCCTCTTTATGGTTGAACTGTCGGAATAGCGTGTTTTCACCCACACCCGCAAGATGGGCTATCTGTCGGGTGCTGGTTCGGTGATATCCCTGGCGCGCAAACAGCTTGGTAGCCGCCTCGATAAGCTTTTCGGTCCGCGTTGAGCTCTTAAGTACGACTGGCATCCGAACTTTCACCGCTTTGCCCCGAAGTGGCGGCCTGCATGAGATACGGAATGAAGTTTGATTCCGCGGGGAGAACGAGTTCAAGACCACGGATTCAGGCGATGAGAGGCTCCAGATCTTCGGCGTCCACCTGGATTGCAGCATGCTGGTTGATCAATTCGATTGTCAGCACAAAACGCATGCTGCTCCCCCTTCTCACAAGAGTTCCCTCAACACCCTGCATGACACCGCTCTTTATGCGGACTCTGTCGCCAATGACAAGCTCGCGATACGGTTCAATCCTTTGCCTGCAAACGCCGGAGCGAAGAAATTCGATTTCGGAATCTGCAAGAGGCAGGCACTCGCTTTTCTTGCCCACAATCTGTAAGACACCAGGGGATTGGAGAACCTTGTCCCGCTCCCTGGGATGGATGTGTACAAACAGGTAGCTCGGAAATAGAGGTAAGGTTAGTTTCATTCGTTGCCTGTTCCTCCAGATCCGGACGGTTTCATAAGTAGGACAAAATGATTCAATCTCGCGTACACCGAGGTGTTTCACTGCAGATTTTTCGTTTTGCGGAATGGTAAAGACCGCGTACCAGTTGCGGTTGCATACAGCCCCACCGATTGTCGGGGACAGAGATGATCGGTCTGCTGCTTGTTTACTCGTTGCCGTAAAATCCACAACCGCTCCTCTCGTTCCATCGCAGCGTCACACCGGCGACAGGTTCCAACAAAGAGCATGGCTTCGCCATGCTTACTTAGCAAAGCAAGCTTGCATTCACTGGATAAGTCACCAACGAGTGCACTTTCCCGTGCTCATCTGGAACGATGTTACTTGCGTAAGAATCAGCAAGTCTTCAGTTATTGAGAAACCAACTGTAAGTCGATGCTGCCAGTTTTACAAGTATCTCTCAGTGATATTGGGCTCACTCATCGTGGGCCGGCCTCGCCTCTAAAGCGGCGGGCAATCTGAGACTAAATAAAAACACGGTGGCAAGCTACATACATTCAATTGGTTAAACGGCGTCGTTCCAGATCGGGAACCTTATGTGCATGCAGTTCCTAAAATGGGCCTGGCTTTGTGCGCGAAGTGAATCGGCTTATCTCTCGTCCTCCGAAGTGACGAAAGCACTTGCTGTCGTGGCCTCTTCATGGGCACGGTCATCGCAGCAATCGGGTCAAGTTACAAATCCGTGCGAGTCGATGATCTTTTTGACCAACCTTCTGATCGCGGAGGCTGCTCGCTACAGCGTGCCGGATCTGCCAACGATATAAGCCTATGAAATGTCGACCGGCGGCTCGGCGTACGAAGCCCCGGGGGCTGGTCAAAGCAGCACGCGTGACCGCTGGTGAGTGCCGCGTGGCAGGAAATCCGGCTACGCTCCGGTCCCACGGCAAGCCGGGGCAGGCGGGGTGACCGGCTTGCGTCACTGGCAACGAAGGCTGGGTGCCCCATTTGCCCCGATTTCCTGCCGGGGCGATTCGCCTCCGGGTTCCTCTCAGAAGTATTAGAATCGGTTGCGCTGTGCCCCAACCCCTTGAGGATAGCTCCATAAAGCGATACCATCATTTCCTTGAGCTCAGAATCAGCCTCACCCTGAGACTCAATAAATTATGGCCATCATCAAGCAGGACGATCTCATTCAGAGCGTAGCGGACGCGCTCCAGTACATCAGCTTCTACCATCCGGTCGACTACATCACCAACCTCGCCCGCGCCTATGAGCTCGAACAGAGCCACGCCGCGAAGGACGCGATGGCGCAGATCCTCATCAACTCGCGCCTATGCTTCGAGGGCCACCGGCCCATCTGCCAGGACACCGGCATCGTCACCGCCTTCATCAAGGTCGGCATGACCGTCCAGTGGGAACCCTCCGTCGAGCACGGCATGATGACCATGCAGCAGATGGTCGATGAAGGTGTTCGCCGCGCCTGGAAGGATCCTGACAACACGCTGCGCCCGAGCCTGCTCCGCGACCCCGCATTCACACGCCGCAACACCGGCGACAACACCCCCGCGATGGTGGTAACCGAACTGGTCGCAGGCGATGCAGTCGATGTAACCGTAGCCGCAAAGGGCGGAGGCTCGGAGGCCAAGAGCCGCTTCGCCATGCTCAATCCTTCCGACTCGGTGGTCGACTGGGTGTTGAAGACGCTGCCCGGCATGGGCGCAGGCTGGTGTCCGCCCGGCATGCTCGGCATCGGCATCGGAGGCACCGCGGAGAAGGCAATGGTGCTGGCGAAGGAGTCCCTGATGGACCCCATCGACATGCAGGAGCTGATCGCGCGCGGCCCCAAGAACAACATCGAGGCGCTGCGCATCGAGCTCTACCAGAAGGTGAACCAGCTCGGCATCGGCGCGCAGGGGCTGGGCGGCCTGACCACCGTGCTCGACGTCAAGATCAAGGACTTTCCGACCCACGCGGCCAACCTGCCGATCGCCATGATTCCGAACTGCGCGGCCACCCGGCACCTGCACGTACACCTCGACGGCTCAGGCCCGGTGATGACCGACCCGCCGTCGATCGACGCCTGGCCAAAGCTCGTGTACGACGTGCAAACCGCACGCCGCGTCAACCTCGACACAATCACACATGAGGATGTGAAGACCTGGAAGCCGGGCGAGGTGGTGCTGCTCTCAGGCAAGCTGCTGACCGGCCGCGACGCCGCGCACAAGCGCATGTCCGACATGTTGAACCGCGGCGAGAAGCTTCCCGTCGACTTCAAGGGCCGCTTCATCTACTACGTTGGGCCTGTCGATGCGGTGCGCGACGAGGCGGTCGGACCAGCCGGCCCAACCACGGCCACGCGCATGGATAAGTTCACCCGCCAGATGCTCGCCGAAACCGGCCTGCTGGGCATGATTGGCAAAGCCGAGCGCGGCCCTGAAGCCATCGCGGCGATCAAGGAGTTCGAGGCCGTCTACCTGATGGCCGTCGGCGGCGCCGCCTACCTGGTCTCCAAGGCGATCAAGCACGCGCGCGTCCTCGCGTTTGAAGATCTCGGCATGGAAGCGATCTACGAGTTCGAGGTGGTCGACATGCCGGTCACGGTCGCGGTCGATACCAAGGGCACCTCCGTCCACCAGACCGGGCCCGCCGAGTGGAAGGCACGCATCGAAGGCAGCCTCGGCGGCGTGCCGATCCTGAATTAGCCGGGTAGAGCACTCGCTGATGACAAATCAGCGATCAGGCCGTATCGCGATCAGTCCCGAAGGGACGGCTGAGAGTAGCCCAGGACGTCAGTCCTGGGTACACATTCCCACCGAGACCAGTCCCGCAGGGACGACTGAGAATGTCCCAGGACGTTAGTCCTGGGGTGGACCTGGACCGCATGCGGATGTCCTCCAACGCCGATATGGCAGAGACCCGACAGGGACGCGTCAAGTCTGGTGTTACTTCAATGGAATTCTGAAGAGATTTCTTTGTACCATCATCCGGCTATAGGCATAAACGGAGGGTTCAGGACCGGGAGCGAAAACCGACTTCCCCGTCATGTCAATTTCTGCGACTATGTTCACTCCCTTTACATCTTCCGCGGATTTCAGGCCAGAGGCTGGCAGCATAGGGAGGTCCTTGCCGGCGGGCAAGCCAATCGCGATCGTTCTTCCGCCCGCCGTCTCGCCGGACGTGCGGAACCTGATATATAGGAACTTACCACCAGACCCCCAGCCCGCCCCACAAGAACTGCAGATCGGAATGACTGAACCTCGCTTTACTGGACGGGCAACCACTGTCCCTGCATCTGAGCCCGAGAGCAACCAGTCGCCACCGGGCGAAATATTGCTGAACTCAGCGCTGGGCTCGGAATCTATGAGTCTTGGGGCGATTTCGTTAGGCCCTACGGTGTACAGAAATTCCTGGGCGCCTTCATGAAGGAGAAAGTAAACATCTCCTCCGGGTCCAAAATATGGCTGGCGAGCGACGGATAATGTCAGTTGCTTCGGAGGTATGTGGGCGTCGAGCTGCGCTAACCAGGCGTGCGGATTGCCTTCCTCGTCCAGAGCTGCGAACGCGAGGTGTTCGCCATCCGGGGCCAGGTCGAAATCAGTCATCGAGACCCCGGGGAGAACGGCCTCGATCCGGCCGGTAGCCAGATCGGTCATCCAGAGCTCTCCCGACTTGAAGGCGCGGGAACGCCGCTTGCGCACCAGATAAAACAGCCTTTTTCCGTCGGACGAGAAAACGGAACGTACACCTGTGCCGACAAATCCCAGGCCGGGCACGCTGGCGAAACCTTCCCCGGAGACCTGGCGGTCACCCTGGGAGTCGTGTAACCAAACAGTACTTTCCTGGATGCCTGCAGAGGTAATCAGTGTGCGGCCATCGGGAGAAACGGCAACGCCTTCCTCCTCGGTTGCGCCGAAGGTCAATTGTTCCGGCACGCCTCGCGGAAAGCGTTGCCGCCAGATATGGTACCCGTCTCCCGCATCGGCACTAAAGTACATTGTCTTGCCATCCGCACTCCAACCCGCGTATGTGCACCGAGCGGCCTTCGGACCGGCCGTTTCGCCGGTGGTGCTCCCATCGAAAGGAAGCACACGGCACGGCCGCCACCCTACCATGTCCATTTCCGAAATCAGAATCCACTTGCCATCAGGAGATACCCAGGAGCGGTGCGCCATGCTCGCGATTTCAGCCGGCAGATATACATCGCGCTCTTCCGCTCGACTTTCTGTCGCGGTCGCGATACCCATGGGCGCACCTGTCTTGAATTCCGAAAACACGACGTGTTTTTTGTCGGCCCATGTAAGCGCAGAGGCGTTCTGCAGCAGCACTTGGGGTTCGCCGCCCCGGACCGGAACCACCCAGGTACTCCATCCTTCAATATGCTCCGTGGTCGTATAGGCAATACGCGATCCGTCGGGCGAAAAAACCGGAGCCATCTTCGGCAGGTCGTCATGAGTCAGCTGCACGGGCTGGCCATCCGGCAACATTTTTACGTAGATCTGGCCTGTGCTGACGAAGGTATCCGGCCCGCGAATGAAGGCGACCATGTGCCCGTCGGGCGACAAGGCAGGCGAAGTTGCCGAATCAGCGAAATTGGTGATCTGCACCCACGCGCTGCGGGAGGGGGCGCTGGTGCGACGCCAAGCTAGTGGAAAAAGGAGTGCCACAGCGGCAGTTGCGAGCAGCGCGGCAAGCGCGCCGCCTATCGTGGCCACGGGCCAACGCCTTTGCAGGGTTGCCCCCTGGGGGTTTCCTTGCTGCGGAGGCACTGGGGAGATCTCCGCTTTCGGGCTAGAAACGCTCTTCTCCACGATCTCAACCGGAGCGATGAGACGATACCCGCGCCGTGGCAGCGTCTCGATGAACCGTGGATTCTCGGCGTCGTCTCCTAGCGCCTCGCGCAGTTTTTTCACCGCGGTATTAATGCTGTGCTCAAAGTCTCCGAAGGTCTCAGTGGGCCAGAGCTTCTGCTGCATCTCTTGCCGCGTCACGACTTCGCCCGGACGCTCGATGAGCGCGGTCAGAACCTGGAAGGGTCTTTCCTGGAGCCTGATCTTGTCGCCGTTACGCCGCAGTTCACCGCCTCGAAGGTCAATTTCGAACTCTCCGACACGGAGGCGCGTTGATCCCGTGGCTGGTACTCGCATGGCGGGGCTCGACCAGCATTTCGCCTCTGACCTTACCCCCTTCGAAAACGGCGGTCAAGCCGGAAGGTCAACGTGCCGGTGGCACCCTATTTACCGGCGGTTAACGAAGGAATTGGCAGTTCACCCACAATTCACTCGAATTCACCTGCCGTCCATTGATGCCGGCAGCTCTCTGCGCAAAAGTCCGAATTGCGCGAAGGTGCAATCAATCGCGCAGGTCAGGTGGAGTCGCGCTGTACGCGGCCAATGGCGGGGCCGTAGTTGATAGCGCGCCTTTCACCGGACTCTAACTCAGGAGACAAATCATGACGTTCAATGGGCTCACGGTAGGCTCCTTGGCTGCGGCGATCTTCTCGCTCGTGGCCTTAGTACCCAACAACCTCGTTCGTTTGACCAGCGTTGCGCTGGCCCAGGAAAGGATCCCTGCCGCGGAGGTGGTCTGGCAACATGTGGGAAGAGTTTATCTGAACCCAGACACCGGCAAGGCTGTCTACGCCGGCTACGTGGTCCACCTCGACGGAGTTAACAGCTCGCTGTTCAACGGGTCGCCGAGCGAGGCCACCGCTTACTTCACCTTCAGCACCGATGTATTGACGCTCAAACCCCTGCCCAACGATGGTGGTGTCGCCCTCGATCTGGTTTCAGCCGGAACATTCAGCGTGTACTACAACAGCAGTCCAAACGGGGACTGGAGCAACCCGGCCACATTCTCGAGCGGGAAGCTGATCGCCACCTTCAGCAGAAAAGAAAGCCTGTTCCCCCAACTCGGACCGGTCGCATTTCACAGCCTTTCAGAAACTCTTTTATCTAGCCAGAGCTTCACCTTCGATGGACAGACTTTCGACTTTAAGTGCCTTACCCCCGACGGGATCACGTTCGCTCAGTTCTTTAGTACGACGCCACTAACTGGAATCACAGACTACCCGGTTGCACTTGCCGGCGCCGGCACCACCATGGCGGTGGGCGGGCGTGTACGGCCTTAGACCGGGTCCGAACTGAGAGGACGGCTGCTGGTCAGTGACCCATCCCTTTTACCGTGAGAGCGCGCCGTGAGCTTACGAGAATTTTTGCAGCATCGTTGGACAGCAGAGCGTCCGGCATTTCAACGGGTCCTGCATGCCCTGCCTCTGGGGGAATTCGCCTATAGCCCGCATGAGCGTTCGCCATCCGCGGCGCAAATTCTCTGGACACTGGCGTTGGAAGCCAAGGCCTGCAGCGAACTCATTGATGCACGGGAGAGCAACTGGGCACCCGACCCTCCACCCGCCGACCCGGAAAAGATCGTCGCGACGTTCGAGAGGCACACCGCTGATTTAGGCGAGCGCATTGGACGGCTGGATGAGTCGGCATGGGAAAACAAGGCCCGGTTTTTGGTCCATGGCAAGCTATCCTGGGAGGCTCCGCTTGGCGACCTGCTGTGGTTCATGTTTTTCGATTCCATCCACCACCGCGGCCAGTTGAGCACTTATATTCGGCCCATGGGCGGCAAGGTGCCTTCGATTTACGGACCCTCCGGCGACAACTCCAGCGCGTAAGAACACCTCGCCCGGGGCTATCATTTCTCCATGCTGGACGCCATTGGCCACTACCGGATCAGGCAGAAGATCGGCCAAGGGGCGATGGGCGTGGTGTACGAGGGGTGGGATGACCGGCTGCAGCGGCCTGTCGCCGTCAAGGCCATCGCCGACACCAAAGAAGGCAGCGCGGCCCGCAGCCGGCTTTGGCGCGAGGCACGGTCGCTGGCCCGCGTAAATCATCCCAACGTCTGCCAGGTCTACGATGTCCTCGAAGAGCGCGAAGTTCTCGTCCTGGTGATGGAGTTGCTCGATGGCCTTTCGCTCGCCGACCGTCTGCTGGCCGGGATGTTGGATGCTTCCGAGGCATTAAAAATTACGCGGGAAATGTTGCACGCACTCCAGGCCCTGCACGATCTCGGCATTGTTCACCGCGACCTGAAGCCCTCCAATGTGTTTCTGACGCACCACGGCGTCAAGTTGCTGGATTTCGGCCTGGCCCACACTACGGTCGCCGCCTTCGGCGCGGACCCGAATCAGACCGCGACCGGCGAATCCGTCGCTGGAGGCATTGTCGGCACACCTTTATACATGTCCCCGGAACAGGCAAGCGGTCTGCCTGTTGGACCAGCCTCGGACATATTCTCGGTCGGCTCGGTCTTCTACGAATTGCTCACTGGCAGGCGGCCGTTTGAGGGCAATTCGCTCGTCGATATCCTATACGCCGTCCTGCATCAGAATCCACCGCCTCTCAGTGGGTCACGCCAAGTGGAGGCCCTTGACCGGATCCTTCGCCGGGCCATGGCAAAACGCGTCGAGGACCGTTATGCCTCGGCGCGCGAAATGCTCGAGGCACTGAATTTCATCACTCTTTCCGAAAGCACTTCCGTCGCACGGCAAACACGCACCGTCTTCCGCATCATCGTCCTGCCCTTTCGCGCGCCGAAGAGCGATGAACAAACCGATTTCCTTACCTTCGCTTTGCCGGAGGCCATTGGCAGTTCGTTATCGGCGATGAACAACCTTATCGTTCGTTCGAGTTTACTCGCGGCGCGTTTCGAGGGTCAGCCGGATCCCAGGCGTGTCGCCGTCGAGGCTGACGTGGACGCATTCCTCACAGGTTCACTGCTGCGCGCCGGTGAACGCTTTCGCCTTATCTGTCAGCTAATTGAAGCGCCCAGCGGAACGGTGCTCTGGTCGGACACGGCGAATTCCTCGATGCAGGAACTCTTTACCGTTCAGGACGAGTTGGGCGAACGCATCCTCCGGTCGCTTCAGGTGCCGCTCGACGAGCGCGAACAGCACATGTGTCATCGCGACGTCCCATCGACAGCACGCGCATATGAGTGCTACCTTCGCGCCAATCAGATCATGGCTGTTCGCACGGTGGATAATATAGGCATCGCACGGGACCTCTATCTCGAGTGTCTCGAAGAGAGTCCGGATTATGCGCCGGCGTGGGTCCGCCTCGGTCGTGCCTACCACTTCCTGGCAAAATTCAGTGACATCGCTCACAACAATGAGGTGCTGTCGGAACAGGCCTTCGACCATGCATTTGCCCTGAACCCCGATCTCGCCATTGCCCACAATTTCTATACGTCCGTGGAATGCGACCAGGGTTGCGCCAGAAAAGCTATGGTCCGGTTGCTGGAGCGAGCGCACTTCCGCCGAAACGACGCCGAGCTGTTTGCGGGCCTGGTGCAGGCGTGCCGCTACTGCGATGAACTGGATGCCTCCATCGCTGCTCACTTCCGTGGACGTCATCTCGATCCTCATCTGATCACGAGCGCCGCACACACCTATTTCCTGATGGGCAATTACACCCAGACGCTTGAACTCTACGGCAGGAGGGGCGGCTATTACCTCGATTGTGCCGCGCTCGCCGCCATGGGAGAAAACAAGACCGCGCTCTCGATGTTGAGGGAACGCGAGCGATCCGGGGGCGCCGCCGGTGCGGTCCAGGGAGTGATGCGCTCGCTGCGCGCTTACCTTGAAGGCAATACGGAAGAATGTTTGGATGCGATCGTGACCGCCGAGACTGCCCTGTTGACTGATCCCGAGGCATTGTTCTACTCCGCGCGTCAGCTTGCTCAGATCAACCAGACCGAGCGCGCGATCGCCGCTCTCTCTGCGGCAATGGACCGCGGGTTTCTCTGCGCCTCCGCGATTACGAGTGATCCATGGTTTGCGTTGATGCGATCCGGTCCGCATTACGCGACACTCATGCAGGAAGCCGAACGACGCCGCATTGAAACCCACGCTGCGTTCCTCGCCGCAGGCGGCGGCCAGGTGATTAGTATCGCTTGACCTTTTGAACGAAGGGTTTTGGGTCAGAGCCTGGATTACGTCAGGATCGCTGACCATCCGGTACGAGCTCGCGCTGTAGATTACGGTTTCAGGCCGACCCGTCGGATCATTTCCGTGAACCTGTTATCGTCTCGCAGCGGATCAAAAATAGGTTCCACTTTGAGACTTACGAGGCAGGGCTCCCGATCGCCGAATGCTTCTTCCAGGGCTTGCAGCGCACGCTCCTTGTCATTCAGCCCGACCCAAATGATTGAGAGAAACCAGCGCGGCACGTAGGCATAAATAGAAGAAAGCTGATCTAGAAGTTGCCTGGCCTCGCCTGTGCGGCCGGCTCGTCCCAATATATAAATGAGCGAAGCCTGGTTGAAGGGATTGTCTGGCCCGAGTTGCGTCGCTGTCCGCATGGCAGCTATCGCTTCTTGGTATCGCTGTTCCTGCGCCAGAGCCAATCCGAGACCAAAATACAGTTGGTCCCACTTTGGTTCAAGCTCAACGGCCCGGCCAAACTGATCAATGGCTTCGCCAAATCGGCGCGCGTAATAAAATGGCCAGCCGACTTCCTCGATCGCTATGAGGGAGAAGGGGTCGAGCGACTCCGCACGGCGATGAGCGGCGACCGCTTCGTCGCGTCGGCCGGCATATCTTAAATAAACGCCGCGCTTCCAGTACACGTACGGATCGCCCGGCGCGAGTTCAATCGCCCGCCGCGACTCCCGATCTGCTGCATCCCAATTCCAATCGTTGAGCAGTCGTAGCAGACTCAGCACGGCGTGTCCCTCAGCCAGATTTTCGTCTAACTCCACCGCTTTTACTGCAGCTGGTTCAGCCTCGGCAAACGCCTTCTTCGGCTCCATACCAAAGAAATAAGCGAGTTCGATGAAGCACTCGGCTAAGCCGGCGTAGGCGGCGGCATACCCAGCGTCGATCTGCAAGGATTGGCGAAAATACTGAATCGCTCTACGTTGTCCTTGGTCTGTTAGTTGCCGCGCGAAAAATCGCCCGTTGAGATAAAACGAGTAGGCTTCGGGCTGAACTGCACGGGAAACACTAAGCAGCGCTTCTTCCTTTTGACTAAGGTCCGCACGAATGCCGATAGCAACGTCTCGCGCGACTCTACTCTGCAGCCCAAGAATGTCGGAGAATGTGCCCTCGTACGATTCGGCCCAAAGCTGCTGGTCGCTAGCGGCATGGATTAGCTGAACCGTAATCCGCAAGCGATCCTCCGATTTCATCACCGATCCTTCCAACACAGCTTGCACGCGCAACGCACGCGCAATTTGAGCTACCGCCTCACCTGTACCTTTGAAGCGCATCGCTGAGGTACGCGAAACTACGCGCAAACTCGAGATCTTGGCCAATTCTGTGATGAGAGCCCCCGTGACTCCATCCGCGAAATATTCTTGTGAGGGGTCTCCGCTGAGGTTGGCCAAAGGCAATACCGCTATCGATTCGAAACGGCACGGAACGTCGACACTGCGAACTGAGTCGGTAAAACGGTATCCCCGCTTGGGGACAGTTGCGATATATGCTCGTTCCTGCGTCGTCCCCAGCGCCCGTCGGAGTAGAAAAATCATTTGGTTGAGATTGGCTTCCTCGACGAAGGTCTTTGGCCAAACTGCTTCCATCAGTTCTTTCTTGCTGATAACTACTCCGGGGCGCTTAACCAGTTCAACCAGGATTTCGACTGCCTTGGGCGGTAGGGCAATCAGCTCACGGTTGCGCATAAGGCTTCGCGCGAGCGGATCCACCCTGTACGGGCCGAATTCGTAAGCTGATGATCGAAGGCTCAGCACGGCAGCGATTCTACCCGAAATTTGATTATTTCTTGAAGATTTTTGAGCGTCCGCATGTCATGATCGCGCATCGTCACCCATCCCAGGACACCCCTTTTGCCGGCCTATCACGATATGGGGGAACACTGATGATCCCAGAATCCGTTGTTCAAACGCTCAGGACTTCGCTCCGCGGTCAGACTTTTCGCCCCGGCGAGCCGGGATACGATGAAGCTCGAACCATCCCGAACGCGATGATTGATCGACGTCCGGCAATGATTGCTCGTTGCGCAGGAGCGGCCGATGTGATTGCCTGTGTGCGCGAGGCTCGCGAACACGACCTTCCCGTTTCAGTTCGTGGGGGCGGACATAGCATCGCAGGCAAGGCGGTCTGCCAGGACGGCTTGATGATTGATATGTCTCAAATGAAAGGAATCCGTGTCGATCCGGTAAGGCAAACGGTGCGGGCCCAAACGGGCCTGAAACTAGGCGAGTTCGACCGCGAAACGCAAGCCTTTGGGTTAGCCACCACACAAGGCCTGGTGCCAACAGTCGGCATCGCCGGATTAACGCTAGGCGGCGGCTGGGGAAATCTTCATGCCAAATTCGGGTTGGCTATTGACAATGTCATTGCAGCAGATGTGGTGACGGCGGATGGACGATTTCTGACCGCGAACGCATCGGAAAATGCCGATCTGTTCTGGGGAATCCGTGGCGGTAGCGGGAACTTTGGCATTGTTACTTCTCTTGAATATCGATTGCACCCAGTCGGCCCGATTTACGGAGGGGCAATTTTTTTTCCAGCAGCAAAGGCCAGGGAAATATTGCATTTGTGGCGCGAATTTGCCGCAGGGAGTCCCGACGAACTGGTGAACCAAGCTACCTCCATCACCCTTCCGGACGGCACTCCGGCCTTCGGTCTTGCAGCCTGTTACTGCGGACCAGTTGCCGATGGAGAACGCGTATTGCGACCACTGAAGAAGTTTGGAGTCCCGATTGCGGACCAACTTGGCCCGATGACGTACCTGCAAATCCAAAGCATGTTCGAGCCGCTATTTCCGCCGGGGCGGCTGGTCTATACCAAATCAAATTTTCTGCGCGACCTGACCGATGATGCTATTGAGGTGCTTGCACAACACGTGGGCAAGAGTCCCTCGCCTTATACGTTTGCGCCGTTTGTCGAACATTGGCACGGCGCGGCCACGCGCGTGGCGCCTGGCGACACCGCTTTTCCCCACCGGCAATATGCATGGAACTTTTTTGCATGGTCTATCTGGACCGATCCTGCCGAGACCGACAAGAATATTCGCTGGACCCGCGAATGCTGGGAGGGCTTGCGGCCTTATCTGGTTTCAGGTGCGTATGGCAATTACGTGACGGATGAGGGAGAAGCCATAGCGCGAGAGGCCTACGGCTGCAACTACGATCGTCTTGTTGCTCTAAAAACGAAGTACGATCCCACGAACTTCTTCCGTATGAACCACAACATCAAGCCAGCTCAAACAACGCCCGCAAAGACTACAGAGCACCCGATCACACAAAATCCTAACCGTAGTTGAAAGTTTCTTTCGCTTCCAAGCACATCGGATTACGCGAACTTCCCGGAAAACTTATTGCTTCGGTGGTGCGGGTACGATCCTTTTTCGCTCTGCCGGTGGCTGGACTTGGCATCGCTTTTCGATGAGCACCCTGCGATAAAGATCACAGCTAGAGTGATGGACAAGAAACCTAGGAAGAACAGCCGACATATTTTTGTCATGTTCGTGTATCTCCCTGAGCGCGAAGGTACTGCAGGAAGACTAGGTGGGGCTTCGGTGTCCTGCTACTGGCAGAAGTGACAGGCGTAATTGCCCTAAGATCGGGGGGGCGTAGGAATGGTTGAGTGCGAGGCTGGCATGCATTCACCCGCCTCCGCCCTGGAGATAAGGGTGGAGATAAGGGGACGGAAGTACCCCCAACGAAATTGGCCGTAGTTGAAATTCTTAGCCGGCAAAGATCAATTATTAAAGCCGGAATTTCACGGCGCGTGGTGGCCCAGGATGACTGCCTAAGCGTAGCAGTCGCAGTGGCCTCCATATGCAATTGTAATGGGCACGAATGTGCCAACTTTATTATGCAAAATCGAGCGTGCCCCTGTCGCTAGTGACAGTACCGGCATGCGAGCAGATGTTTTATCTATACATTCAATGAGCCGAGCATCTGCGAGCGGCCTCATGAAGCACACCTCAAGCATGCATATATTCGCGAAGGAGGTTTTGGCATGTCAGCGACACGGAAGACAATCCTCTTTGTTGTCACACTGTTACTGGGGACAACGGTGTGGGCGCAGGAGTTTCCGCGAAATGAGATCGCGGTGGACTACTCTTACGCTTACTATGTGCCGAGCACAGGTTACAGCAAGGCAACGAACCAAAGCCTGAATGGAGGCGGCGGTGCGTACGTATTCAACTTCAACCCGTACTTGGGCTTCAAAGTCGATCTCCAGGGATACGGCAGTTTCACCAATAAATTTGATATTCCAGTAACGGCAAACTTTCCTCAGGGTGGCCTTGCGAATGTGCAAGGTAACCTATTCACCTACCTATTCGGACCACAGGTAAAACTTCGTACACATTTTATGCAGCCGTATGGCAATCTTCTGGTAGGTGCAGTACACTCCAACCTCTATGGCAATGCTTTTAAGCAATGTGGCGTCTCGGTGGTTTGTAGCTTTAGCAAAGCGCCCTCAGGAAACGCATTTGCTTTTGCCCTTGGCGGCGGGGTGGACATCCCGGTCGGTCACCATGTCCAGATTCGTCCGGCAAATTTCGATTACTTGCTTACCAACTTTTCCAACCCGTTCAACCATGGCAGCCAGAGTAACTGGCGCTACACCGCCGGAGCGAATTTCACTTTCGGCGGCGGCGGCAGCAAGTAGTCAGATCAGGCTACTTGGTGCTCGCGTAGTACCCCTTCTTGTAGGAGGGCTTGAGAGGATGTTCGGCGGTGGACGAAAGTATCTGTACCTTGACTTTATGCCATTCGCCATTGGCGGCAGTATGGCTTGGGCTATAACCCAAAACATACTGCTGCCGCAGTTCGCGACTGATCTCAGCGGCCACTTCGGGCAGTTTCTCCAGGCTATCCACAGTGACTGTGCGGCCGCCTGAGGGATCGGTGATTTCACAAAGCCACCGTTTGCCCATGAACTCTTCATAGGTCTTGAACAGTGCTGTATCGAACAGCCCAATCGCATACACGTCCACGTCAGATTCCTGGACCATGTTCTTGATACTCCGGAGCGCATAGCGGCTGCTGTTGTCACCGCCGTCTGAGATGACAATGAGTGCGCGGCGCTGGTAACGCGCGGAACGCATCCTGGCCAACCCCATGGCGATCGAGTCCAACAGCGCTGTACTGCCTTGGGGCGGCGTCTCCCCGATTCTAGACTGGAGTTCGTCGGGAGAATCTGTTGCGTCTGCAATCAGCCGAGGTTTGCTTGAGACCGCGATGGCGAAATAGTCGTCCTCCGGATTGGCATTGTTCAAGAACTGAACCACGGCTTCGCGTTGGCGTTCGATCTTGTTTTCCATACTCTTGCTGAAATCAAGAATCAGGCCGATGGAAATCGGTGCAGCTTGAGCGAAGAAATACTTGATCTCTTGCGGCTTGCCAGAGTCGGACAGTTCGAAATCCTGTTTGGTCAGTTCAAGCACAGGCCGGTCCATGGCGTCCTCGACGGTAACAGGAATCAGCACAAGATCGGCATTGACCCGGAGAGGTCTCTCAGAGGAGCGCGCCGCGCCAGCGCCGGTGGGAGATATCGACGTTGCTGTCGCGTGCCGGTCGAGAACTGCTGTAGTCACATCGCCGCCGGATTGCGCCCATGCCCCACGCCCTGCACCCGCGATCAGGAGCAAGCCTGCGACGATGGAACAGGTAGGACCGAAGTTGGCACAAAGGAGGCGAACATCGTGATCAGGAGCGGGGGCCCTTGAAGGCATTTCATTACCTGCGCGCGGCGGGATCCACGACGTCCAGGAGCTGGGCCGCTTTTTGATGGCCCGATTATACCGGGAAAGAGTTGCCTCCATCAGTCGTCTTTTGCTATCTGCGAACACCCGAACCAGACCTGCAACTCATTGCTTCCAAGGCATAGAAAGCAAAGAACCGTCTGACTCTCGCCGGGTCCGGGATTGGGGCAGTTCCGTGCTTCCCGTTCGGGTCCAGGATGTTTCCCGTTCCACAGACCGAAGCATCACCCACGTTTATCAGGATTACGTCCCGTCTGGAAGATGTGAAAAAATCGATTTGCTTGAGTTCTCGCGATTTTATTTTTGATCCCAAATGCTTGCCGACACCCCGGCGGTCGCTTATAGAGCATCCTAGAGCGATTTTTTTTAAGCCGAGCTGGCTGCAAATTTAAAAATCGATTTTTTAACATCTTCGAGACGGGGCGATTCTTACCTATTCATGGTTCGAAAGTGATCGTCCTGTCTGTCACCTGTTTTCTGTCCTCTGCGATAGCGCAGTGGCGGTTGCTAATGCGTGGGTTCGGATCTATCTACGTGGCGCAGCTCGGCGTATTCAGCTTTAGCTTGCTGAAGAATAGGAATCTCGGGGTCGGCGTCCTTCCACAGTTCGAAGAAGTCCTGAAACGCCTTTCTGGCTTTCGCCGTTTCGCCCGCGTACGCGAAGCCGCGCGCCATCCCCAGATACGAAAGCGAGTAGTACTGTCCCCAATACGGGTGGACGCCAGGTCGCGCCCCAATTGGCGCCCTCATGATCCACGATTTTCTGAAACTCAGCCACCGCCTCCGCGCCCTTGCGTAGACGAAGATAAGCCAGGCCGCGCAAATAAACCGCCTCGAGGTAAGCGCGCTCGTAGGGCGAAGCGGATGCCAGCAAGTCCACGCTCTCCGCCGGCCGATCGCGGTGGAGCGCGATCGCAGCTCGAATCCCGGGCAGCTGGACCGAATTCCAGATGGTTCCGTCGGGAAAAACCTTCGATGTCTCGGCGGCGAGCTTCTCCGCCTGGGCCGCATCCCCGCACATCGCCAGCGCCAGGGCCGGACGACCCAGGCGGCGCGCGGTCTGGCAATTGCCCGACAGCGCGTCGGCACGCGCGTCGGCTTCGTCGAATTCAGAGGCGATGTCCTGGAATCCCCGGCGTAGCGCTGTCTCCGCGGCTTGCTGGTACAGCCTGTGCGACTCACGACGCCGGCCGTGGACATTCCGATTGGCCGCCTGCAAGCCAAAGCTGAGGTACTCCTCCGGCTTGCCTGCGAACCATCGAATCTCTCTGGCAATGGCCGCCTGATCTTCCTCGATGTAAGCCATTTCGAGAAAGCGCTGGTGGATCCTCGGCCCGTCGAGCCGCTGCGTCCGCAGTTTCTCCGCTAATTGCCTGGCTTCTGGAAGGCGATCCAGGCAGATGTAGGCGTCCAATTGACGACGATAGGGAGGTTCGATGTTGGGCTGCACGCGAGTCCCTTCCAGCCCCTCCTTCAGCCCCTCCTCATATTGCCCCAGGTCGACGTAGACGACGCCCAATTGGTTAGGAAATTCCCAGCGCTGGGGATAGTTGCGGATACTCAATTGCAAGGCGTCAATCTCTTTGTACGCCTCGCCTGTGGCTCTGTAATAGGTAGGTACGATCTGCGCCCGCTCGTAATCGGAAACGCGGTCGACTAAACGGAAAGCCTGTTGCGCATATTTTCGGCTGCTCGCCAAGTCCCCGGCATTATCGAACGCGATGCTAAGGTAGTAGTAAGCCATGGCGAAATTTGGATCGATTGCGATGGCGCGCTGAAACGACGCAATGGCGGCTACAGTCTGGCTCTTTTCCATCTCGGCATGACCCGCGGTGTAGTTCTGAAGAGCTTCCAGCGAAGCAGTGGTGGCCTGTTCCGGCGGGCGGTTTGGCTTCTGAATCGAGTTGAGCGATTCTCCCAGCTTGCCTCGCATGTTCGCCGCGGCCGTTCCCAATGCACTCAACACGTGTTCTTTGTCTTCGACCTGGATCTGCTCCCGGGCGAGCGTAGCGCCGTCCTGACAAGCGATTGCTTGCAGCGTAAGGACATACTTCTTCCCCAGGCTCGCGATGGCGCCCTCGATGGTGGCCGCGGCTTCTTCGCGGACGCAGATTTCGTGCGCAATTTGATTGGTGAAGCGGGTGTTCTGCGGAAGACTCATCCGGCGAAGGACGCTCTGCATCCGCCCGTCGTCCATTATTCTTACAACGGCGATTGTTCCAATTGAATCGCCAGGCCCTGGCGAAGCGTGTTGTCGAAGATGGGATCGCCCGTGTTATTGACGAAATCGGCCAGGACAACGGTGTCTTTGCCGGCAAGTTTCGGCGGGCGATGAAGATAGAACCAGGCGCCGGCGGAGACCACCCCCAACGCTGCAGACGCCGGCGACGATCTTTTTCCAGGGGCCGGCGGCGGGGGATATGCTGGCCAGTTCCGGCTCCAGGTCGGCAACCAATTGCCACCGGTCTGCTGGATCCTCTTGCACACACCGGCTCACGATTTTTTCGAGCTTAGGGGACGCAAGGCGCCTTCGCTGCGAGCCGATCTGTGAGCCGATTCGCGCGCCGGTAGACATTTCGTAGAGGACACAGCCGAATGAATAGATGTCCGTGCGGGCATCCGTCGGTTTGCCTTCCCTTTGCTCGGGCGACATGTAGGCGGGCGTACCCATCACCATGCGGCTGGTGGTAAGAGTTTCATCCTCGCCCGATTTCGCCAGTCCGAAATCCAGAACCTTAATGGTGGATTTTGCGATCATGATGTTACCTGGCTTGAGATCGCGATGAATGATGCCCTTGGCGTGCGCCTCCGCCAGCGCGGCGGCAATCTGCCCCCCGTAGTGGCGCACCATTTCGATGGGCAAGGGGCCCTGTTTCAGCCGGGCGGCAAGCGTTTCGCCCTCCACCAATTCCATGACCAGGTAGTTCGGGCCAACGTCGTGGAGGGTGCAGATGTTGGGGTGATTCAGCGACGAAATGACGCGCGCCTCGCGCTCGAAACGGGAACTAAACTGTTGATGAGTGATCTTGATGGCCACGGCGCGGCCTAATCGCGTGTCTACCGCCCGAAAGACCTGGCCCATGCCGCCCTCGCCGAGTTTGCTCTCGATCTGGTACGGCCCCAGGCGGGCGCCGGCAGTCCATTCGGTGGCCGGTCAAATCCTCCAGCAGTTGGGCAGCATTCTCGACGGCAGGCCGATCCATGAATTCGCCGCCGGTTTCGCACCGCCAGAAGCGATTCCACTTCGCGGCGTAATTCGGGATCTGCCTGCGACAGCAGCGCCACGCGCTCGTCGGCACTTCCTTCGCGAGCCGCGTGGTATAGCTCTTCGATTTGCTGGAAACGCTCGGGAGTCATGGCTGCGGTCCCGATGGTTCCCTTATATTAAAGCGGTTTCAGGATTACTGCGTCCTATCTAGACCTCGGCGAAGTGGGGCTTTTCCTGGAGAAAAAGCCGCCGTTGGGAGTAATTTCGCTGGATACACCTATCGTGAAACCGCTTAGGGGCTTAATTCCCGCAGTAGCCAGGCCTTAGCGAGATCCCAATCGCGTCTGACGGTCCGCGGCGAGATTTTCAAAGCGGCAACGATTTCCTCCTCCGTCAATCCGCCGAAATAACGCAACTCGACCACCTTGGCTTGACGCGGAGCCACCTGCGAGAACGCTGTCAGGGCCTCGTCCAGTGCGAGGATCGACCGGTCCGGAGCCGGTGACAGGACGGCCGTCTCATCCAGGTTCGTGATGAGCGCCATGCCACCGCGCTTCTGCGAACCCCGGGCGCGAGCCGCGTCCACCAGGATGCGGCGCATCATCTGCGCAGCCATGGCAAAAAACTGCGCGCGCGCTTGCCAGTCGACCTTGGTCACGTCGACAAGGCGGAGGTAGACCTCGTGGACGATTGCGGTGGTCTGCAGGGTGTTGCCCCGGCCTTCGTTCTTCATATACCGGCGGGCAATCAGGCGCAGTTCGGGATAAACGTGCTCCGCCAGCCGGTCCAGGGCTGCTTCGTCACCGCTGCCCCAGGCTTTCAACAGCGAGGTGATTTCTGTAGAGCGTGCGTCGATGGATAGCCCCTTCTTTCTATGGGCACAAAAATATTTTAGAACGTGGCCGCTTTTGCCCTCCGCTTCCGCCTGTACCAGTAACAGGGAGAGCAGGCGGTCAGAGTGATCTCCTCCCTGAAGAGAGGCAATTTATGAAACCAAAGGAGATGATCATGAAACGCATCACCAGCGCAAAAACCTTCGCAATCACTATAGCCGCACTTGCTCTGGGTGTCGCACCCTGGGCAAGAGCCGAATGCTCTGAGGAAACCCTGAAGGGCACTTTCGCCTACACATCCACCGGATTCATTGTTGCTGCCCCGGTCGCCGCCCTAGTGGGGCCGTCCGCCGAGGTCGGTAGGGTAATCTTCGACGGGAAAGGCGGTGTTACCTTCAGTTTCAATTCGAGCCTAAATGGCAATATCGGCTCCCGGGACCGCAACGGGCACATATACGGTGAATAATGATGATTGCACAGGCACTTTCACCCACGTCGCCCCTGCTACCCCAACAAGCCCTGCGTTTACTTCTCACTACTCCTTCGTGATCGATGAGAGCGGGGATGAATATCAAGCCATCTGTCAAGACACGGGCGTCGTCGCCACCGAGGTCGGACGCAGACAATTCAAGCACGATGACTGAAGATAATGACGGCTTCCGGCCCGGATTTCCGGAGGGTAAAAGAGGGACGGCCTGAACTTCGTGATTTACGCGTTGAGGTAGAGGAAAATCGCGCAGATCTCAGGCCGTCCACCATTCCCCCGGTATGCTGTCCCTTCATCCTTCCTAATTCCTGTCACCGAGTGGAAAACGAGGTGACCTGTTTCGGGGTTTTGCCGTGCGCGGCGTCTTATGCCGGCGGCGCCTCGTTCATCAACCATGCCAGGTTGAAGCGAGCCACGGTGATGTGGGTGTTATCCGTTTCGTGGCCCCGATTCGCCCCGGCTTCGTAGATGCAATAAATCGTCTTATCATGCCCGACAGCCAGATCGCTGTATCCAGTCACGCCAGGGTCCACGACCTTCTTTATCGGCCATGTTTGCCCCTCATCGAAGCTCAGCCTCACCGTCAGAACCTGGCGAGCGTGAAACTGGTGTGCCCCCACTCCGGGAATGCCTTCACTATCGGGATTGGAGAAGAGAATCCGGGTACGGTCGTCAGGTGGGCGAATGCTGTAGCGGATGATGCTGGCAGCGCAAACCGGCTCGAAGAGCTGATCATCGAAACGTGGTTTGGACCAGTGACTGATCCCGTCCGGGCTGATGGAGACCAAGCGCCGATGCAATGTCGATTCGTTGCGAATGTTCATCATCACGTTTCCGTCCGCCAACTGGATCGCCATCGACTCGCTTGGATTGGGTGTTTCCTGCGAATCATTGGCGATGATGTCTCCCCGTTTCCATGTCTTTCCGTGGTCGTCGCTGTAGATCGTAGCTATGGCGGAAGGGCGATGGGCACGTGCTATCGGCCCCTCCGGGGCTCCGATAGCCATCCACACCGGTACCAGCAGACGACCACTCCTCAGTTGAATGGCGTGTCCCACTCCAGGCGCCATTACGTGCCAATCGTACTCCTGGCGGAATTGGTCGAAGTACATAGGTAATATCGACCGGTGACGAGAAAGTGCGACCGTCATCCTGGCTCTGCATGTAGTAACAGCGGGCATAGTTTTTTTGAAACAGGAAATGAAGCGCTCCCGTCTGCCGGTCAACGATCGCAACGGGATTGTCCGTCGTTCCATGACTGTCGCCCGCGATTCGCCTCGAAGGTTCCCAGGTACGGCCGCCGTCACTGCTACGGCGCAGGACGATATCGATGTTGGACCAGTCGCCGAGGTCGAGCGTGCGGCGGGCCGAGGTATACGCAATAATGACGCCGCGCTTTGAGACAACGATGCCAGGAATGCGGTACGTCTGATATCCGCCGATCCCTGCGTTCCACAGATTTGTGCTTTCAAACAACTCTCTGACTTCCGCCTTTGCCGGCGGACAAGGAAAGCAGCAGAGGAACAGCAAAAGAAACGCCGGCCACGACGACGGAAACAGCAGGTTGTTTCGCATCAGCACTCCAGAACTCATCGAACGGCTGCTTCCACAGGCTTCGACAAATGGGTTATTTGCCGGAATGAGCCCTACGGTGGACGACATGCTTGCCGATTGCGGCCCAGTCCCATTCGATTCCATTGCCGGGTTCCTGCGAGGCGATCGCCATTCCTTTTTCGACCCGGATCCCGGTCGATGTCACCATGTCCAGTTGCGGAATGTATTCGAGATAACGGCCGTTGGGCACCGCGCAGCAGAGCCCAAGATGCAGCTCCATAAGGAAGTGCGGGCAGACCGGAACATTAAAGGCTTCTGCCATGTGGGCGACTTTGAGCCATGGCGTGATGCCGCCGATGCGGCCGACATCCACCTGCACGATCGAGCACGCGCCGCTCTGCAGGTAATCCTTGAATTGCGAAATACTGTAGAGCGACTCCCCAACTGCGATGGGCACGCTGGTAGAAGCGGCAAGTTGCTGGTGGGCGTGAACATCATCCGCATGCATCGGCTCTTCAAACCATGCCACGTCGAGTACCTCGTAGGCACGGGCACGCCGGATGGCCTCGTTCAAGCTGAAGCCCTGGTTGGCGTCGGTCATGATTTCCCATGCCGGGCCCACCGCGGCGCGCACCGCTGAAAGCCGGCGCACATCGTCGGAGACATGCGGCTTGCCGATCTTTATTTTGGTCCCCCCGAAGCCGCGCTCCTTGGCCCGCAACGCCTCCTCCACCAGCTCTGCGTCCTCGATGTGGATCCATCCGCCTTCGGTGTAGTAGCACTCGATCGAATCCTTGGCCCCTCCGGCAAGAAGATGAAGCGGAAGACCTGTCTTGCGGCCGCGCAAATCCCAAAGTGCGGAATCAATGGCGGCCAGCGCGATGGAAGTGAGCGCGCCCACAGTCGTCGAGTGGACGGAGAAGAAAAGGTCGCGCCAGATCCGCTCGATCTCGTCCGCCTCACGATGGAGCAGGAGGGGAACCAGGTGATCGTCAAGAAGCCTGATGACAGACGATCCGCCGGTGCCGATGGTATAGCTGTAACCAGTCCCGGTGACTCCGTCAGAGTCCGTCACCCGCACCATCGGCGTCTCCTGGCACTGGAAGCTCTGAATGGCGTCGGAGCGCTTTACCTTGGGCGCCAGATCTACTTGCAGCACCTCAACCGAAACGATTTTCGCCATCTAAGGTTTCCTTTGCCCGCGAGGTACCGTCATCATCGTTCCGGTTCTTTCTCTCGCTCAGCAGCCAATGCCATTAAACGCCGATCGCGCCATGCGCGGCGGCTGGGTAAGTCATCCTGGCTGAGCAACTGTCTCCGTTCCGCCTCTACCTTGCGGATCAACTCTTGCGACCAGGGCTCGTCATGAGTGCGCGAGCTCGCAATCTCATGAATAAGAGGTCCTAATCGGGCTGCGTAATCTGCGACGCCACCGGCTGCGTTCAGGTCGATCGTTTCGAAAGGCCCCATAAAAGACCAACGCCAGCCGAGACCGTCGCGGACCGTTCGATCGATCTCCTCGCAGCTGGCCACCCCGTCTTCCACCAGGGCCCATGCCTCGCGCAGAAGGGCCGCCTGAATCCGGTTCAGCACAAAGCCCTGAACCTCCTTGCGCACATGGACAACGCTCCGTTTGAGCGCACGCATGAAAGAGTCGGCAAACTTGATGGTAGCGGGAGAGGTTTCCGGCGATGGAACGAGCTCAACCACGGGTACGAGATAGGGCGGATTCACAGGATGAACGATCAGCACGCGGGATGAGATCGTTAAGCCTTGCGCGAAGGCAGAAGCCGGGATTCCGGAGCTGGAACTGCCGATCACCAGGTCCGGCGAGGCGGTCTGTTCGAGGTCCTGCATAAGGCGGCGCTTCACATCCACGCGCTCCAGCACGGACTCCTGTGCATAAGCTGCGCCGTCGACCGCATCAGCCAGGCTGTATGCCGGTCTCACATGTGCAGCGACCTTATCGGGATCGGCAATGAGGCCGAAGGAACTTAATTCCTTCAATTGAGCGGTTATCAGTGAGAGGGCATCCTCGGCTGCACTGCGATTGGCATCATATACGCGAACATCCAGACCCGCTCGTGCAAAGACGATTGCCCATCCAGCGCCCACCAGACCCGCGCCGATCACCGCCACCGGTCGACCGCCAAGCAACTCGTTTGGTGTCATGCGAACCCGAATGTCTACCTCAAAATAAATGCATCAGATCAAGCGGCGCAAGTGCTCTCCAGCTTTACGCCGGCCCCACTGCGGTGTTGAGCACGAGGACCGTGGCAATCGGATCCAATGCTTTTGCCGGGAGTTGGACCTCAAAGCTATCGCCAGTCTGGGTGATCTTCAGAGGCTTGTGCGTGGGGTCTGCAAGCAGGTAGGCGCTCGTGACCTTGCGCGGCAGCTTGTCCAGGCGGAAGGAGCCGTTGGGCCAGGTGAAGATCTCAATGTAGATTTTGTCGGGGGTGGTGGTTGACCGCCAATTCCACGATGGGATGAACTTGGGATTGCCTTTCTTATCCTTCTCCGTAGGACTGAATGCGCCCGCTTCCGCGCCAAAGAGCGTGGGCTTGGTGTTGTAGATGGCCTCGCCGTTCACGCTCAGCCACTGGCCTATTTGGTGCAGACGTTCCACCTCGGGGGCCGGGACGACACCTTTCGAATCAGGCCCGATGTTGAGCAGATAGTTGCCGCCCTTGCTGGCGATATCGATGAGATTGCGGAGCAGGGTTTCGGTCGACTTGAAATTCGTGTCATAAGACTTGTAACCCCAGGTATCGTTCATGGTCATGCAGGCTTCCCAGTCGCGGCCCGGGTAACCCTGGGCAGGGATGTACTGCTCGGGAGTTTCCGTGTCGCCCTTGTACGTTCCTCCGAGGCGATTGTTCCAGATCAGATTGGGATGCTGGTTGAGCAGCGCGACGATCTCGGCCGCGCGCTCGGGCGTCATATTAGGCGTAGGCGTATCGAACCACACAACAACTGGAAAGTCCGCGTAGTTGGCAAGAAGCTCTTTGATCTGCGGGATCGACTTGGTATGGAGATAAGTGTCGAAGTCACCGTCCTGCGCCTTATCCCAATGGTGAGTGACGGGATCATGATGGTCGCGCATGATCGCGCTCGCCGCCGGGCGCGGTCCAATCCTGATCCTGAGAATAGTAGAAACCCAGCTTCATACCCTGCTTCCGGCACTCTTCGGCGAGCTCGCGAAGCGGATCGCGCTTGAAGGGCGTTGCCGCGACAATGTTGAAAGAGTTGGCTTTGGAGTCGAACATGGCAAAGCCGTCGTGATGCTTGGCCGTGATCACGATGTACTTCATGCCGGCGGATTTTGCCAGGGCCACGATATCGTGCGCGCTGAAGCTGGTGGGGTTGAACTGCGATGCAAGAGCCTTGTAATCCGCCACCGGGATGGAGGCATTGTTCATGATCCACTCACCGATGCCGGGAATCTGCTTGCCATCCCAGGTGCCCGCTGGAATGGAGTAGAGGCCCCAGTGAATGAACATGCCAAAGCGCGCCTCGCGCCACCATTGCATGCGAGCATCTTTTTGCGCCGGGGTCTCGGTGTCCTGAATAGAGGGAATGGGATGATGAACTGGCTGCGTATCCGGCTTACTGCCCTCCAGTTGCGCATAGCTGAGAGACACGGCGGCAAACACGAGGATGCTGGACAGGCTACTCTTCATCAGTTTCAACTTAGTTCTCCTAGTGGCAAAACCCGTTATTTGTTGGCTAGCATCGCACTGGGTGTGGTGTCCGCGGGCAAATCGCCCAGGACGAATTGGATCGCACCCAGTATCATTTGCGCCAGCGCGGGCGTCTCAAAGAGCGTGGGAGTATGTCCCATCGCGCAGTTGAAGACGCGGCCCTGACCATAGCTCTTGATCCATACCATACCGTAGTCTTTATCGGGACGCACGTGCCATGGCTTCAGGTCAGACTTCTCCGCATCAATGCTGATCAGGACATGCAGCTTATCGCGCGAATAAGGTCCATCGGGCAAGAAGTGGTAAAACTCATCGGTGTAGACGAAGCCCTTTCCCCCCAGTTGCGCGGTCAGTGGACTACCGGCAAATTGCCTGGTCAGAGGGCTATTGGGATCGTCAATCTTTAGCGTTGCGGTTTCGGTACGATGAGGACCGCTTTGCGCGCCGATGAGCGCGCCGAACTCCGGCACATCCATCGAGGCGTAGCTTGCGCCGTGCAGCCCGGCGAGGCCTCCGCCTTCATGCACAAAGCGGATAAGGCCACTCAGCACTTCTGGATCAGAGAAAACCTCCCCGTCGCCGCTGTTCATAAATACCGCATCGTAGTCCAGAATTTTCGGATACTTCAGGTTATTTAGATCATTGCTGAAGATCGCCTGGTAGGCGCCCGTCGTCTCGGCCATCTTCTGGATGGCAAAGTTGGCATGCGCCGCGGTGTCGTGATAGTAAGCGCCCGCCGGAGCCACATCGATCACCAGAAGCTTTCTGGGCACTTTGGGCGTCACCAGCGCCTGTTTGGGCAGCGCGGCTACGATCTTCTCCTTGACGTCTGCTGGAATGCGGTCTGTGCTGGTAATGGGAATAAGCTTCGCATCCTGCTCGACACGATAACCCATCGCAGGACGCACCACTCTTTCAAATTCGTCGGCCTGCCGCCACAGTTCGGCGAAGGCGCCCCGCGATGTGCCCGGCTGTGGGTCGGCTGTGATGATGACCTGCCAGGGATCGACGTCCAGCGCGATAAAGAGGGGCTTTGTCCCACCGTAGGGACGGCTGCAATTGACGCACTTGTTCGGCTCCTCCTGCGGCTGTGGTTCCTGTTGAGCCACTTCCAAAAGGAATTTCTGCGCCTCCGCGACGCCGGTTCCCAGCGGGACATCTCGGCCATTTGGCCCGAGAACGTTGCGGTCGCGTAACCGAACCACCATCAAACGGTCCTTGATCATAGCTAATCCATCGACCGGCCTGATGCCCTGTTCGATCCAATTGCCGAAGGAGACGCTAACACCGACATGCGGGCTAAGACCACCGATCGCGCTCATCACGCTCTTCGGATCTCCATCGATGGCGATCGCCACATTCACGCCGCTATCGCCGGCCAGCTTATCAACAGCGGAAAGCGAAGCGGGCGTTGCAGTGGTCACAATCGTCTGTACGCCGAGCTCCTTGGCAAAGGCAAAGAGCTTACTGGCCGAGTCCCCATCGGAGGGGATACTCTCTACCCGGTAAGCGATCATCTTCAGGCGCAACTCCGCCAGCCGGGCTTTCACCGCGGCGACCCCGTCAGGCGAAAGTTGAAAATCCAGATTCTTGTCGATCTGCGGGCTCACCTTTTGCCTGCTATCCCCTTCAATGGTCGCGAGTCCTAACGCGTCTGCCAGGCCGGCGGCTTCAGAGAACGAGAGCGGCCCGAATACTGAGGAAGAGATACCCACCTGCCAGCCAAGCAAGGGACCAACCGAGGTGCGAATCTGGGGCGAGTTCGGCCGCACAGATTTGTTCGGGCCAAGATCGACCGGGGGAGCCGGCGCTGCGCTAGCGAGCTGAGCGGACAGCATAGCCACCGCCACTGTTGCAAGAGCTACGATATGCGTATTTCTAGTCATATGTTTGTCCCTCTTTGAACAACTTGTGGGCGCTCATCGCGCATGCTATCAAGAACGATCTACTTGAAGATCCATCCACCGTCCACGTGGATCGACTGGCCGGTCACGTATTCCGATTCCTCTGAGGCGAAGAAAGCAACCACTTTCCCGATATCCCGGGGCTGTCCTGCCCGGCCGACCGAGATCTGTGACACAACGTTGGAGAGGATGGCCGGGTCTTTTTGAATCCATGCCGTCATGTCGGTAGCGATAAAGCCGGGATGAACGCAGTTCACGCGTATACCCAATGGCGTCATTTCGGCGGACGTATTGCGTGTAAGAGCTTCGATGGCGAGCTTCGCCGGGGCGTAATGCGTCCGCCCGGGAAGAATCTTCGCCGCCTGTATGGAACCGACATTCACGATGTTCGCCTTGCGGCCTTCCGCGACCACTCGACGGCAAAAGACCTGCGAGCAAAGCCAGGGGCCGCGCAAATCTACATCGGTCACGCGTGTCCACTGCTCGTCAGTGATCTCAAGAAAAGGAACGATGGTCTCGATGCCGGCATTGTTCACCAGGATATCGATGTGACCAAGTTCATTCCAAACCTTCTTGAACATCGATTCCACCGAGGCCCGGTCTGAGACGTCTGCCTGCACCGCCATCGACCGGCGGCCTTTTGCGCGGATCCAGCGCACCAGGTCATCGGCTGCACATCCTGTGATATCGATATCGTTGACCGCTACATCAGCACCCTGTTCTGCGAATACCTCGGCGATCCCCCGGCCTATACCTCGGGCCGCTCCAGTCACCAGGGCTATCTTGCCTTCGAGCTTCATTTAGCTAACTCCGTGAACGATAAAAATGCTTCGCAATTGAACAATCAATGCGCGAACAATCAATGCGTGCTGCGGTCCGGCAAAGCGTAGACGTAATAGCCCTGGGCTCCCGGTTTGCCGGGTTTGAAGGCAATCGTTTCCTTCTCGCTATCCACCGCTCCGTAGAAGGCGATATATTGGCGGCCGGCCACTTCGTAAACCGCCGGGATTCCGTCAGGGTTTGCGTCCATTTCCGTCTCCCACAGCGTCTGGCCGGTGTCCTTGTCGAGAGCGTGAATCATTCGGTCCGGACCCGATCCAATGAACAGCAGACCACCCGCCGTGACTACGGGACCATTGCGAATAAACGCCGAGCTGCCGGTGTCTTTGATACCCTGCGCTGCGAGGCCCGGTGTCGTGCCAATCGGTCTACGCCATTTGATGGTGCCGTTATTCAGGTCGTAGGCAACCAGCGACGACCATGGCGGGCTGAATGCGATCAAGCCATTGTTAGCGCGAAAGGTAAACCCAAATTGGCCATAGAAGCGCGTCTGCCCTGTGGGTGGAGGAGGAGCCGAAGGGTTGACGTGCGGGTTCTCAGGGTTTCCTTCACCAGCAACCGGGTCTTTGAGGTAAGCGGCCAGCGAGAGTATATCTTCCGGCTTCAGCGTGGATGCGGAGAATGCCGGCATCACACCGTTGCCCGCCCTGAGAACGGCTGTGAATTTTTCGAAGTCAATCGACTTAGGGTAGGTAATGCGCTCGCGATTCGGTCCGTGGCAGGCGACACAGTTGTTGGAGTAAAGGGCGTAGCCTCGCTCTTCAAATGTTCCTGAGGTGGTGCTCAAGTGGCGAACCGGAGCAGCTTCGGTCATATTGTGGATGGTTGGCGCGTCGTACGTCTTGACGTACATCACGCCTGTATAGGGATCTGCGGCAGTGCTGCCCTGGTTGGCGCCGCCGTTTTCACCCGGCACTTCGATGGTCTGCCGGTTATAAGCGGGCGGGGTATAGATGCCATCGTTGCTGGCTTTGAGAAGGATGTCGCGTATACGTGCTTTCTCTGCCGGATCCAGATATGGATTGATGTCGTCGACCGTGAACTTTTGCCGCGCGAATGGTGGCGGAGCCGTAGGGACGGGTTGGGTAGGCCAGGAACTTTCATTCGGCATATCGCTCTTTGGGACCGGGCGTTCTTCAATCGGCCACAACGGCTTGCCGGTTTCGCGGTCAAAGACATAAAGGTAGCCAAACTTTGTAGCCTGGGCAACGACATCGACCTTCTTCCCGTCGTGCATCACCGTCAGGAGCTTTGGGGCTGCCGTCGGATCGTAGTCCCAAAGGTCATGGTGCACAAGCTGGAAGTACCACACACGCTTGCCGGTGCGCGCATCGAGCGCCAGCAGAGTATCGCCATACAGATTCGTTCCTTTGCGGTCCGCGCCGTATAAGTCATAGGTCGGGGAACCGAGAGGGAAGTAGGCGATCCCTCGTTTCTCGTCGAGCGAGATCTCCCCCCAGGCGTTATTTCCTCCCACACGTTTCCAGGCATCTGGAGGAAACGTATCGTATCCGAACTCGCCCGGACGGGGAACCGTGTGAAAGATCCAAGCCATCTTCCCGCTGCGTACGTCATAGGCGCGGATATCTCCCGGAGGTGAGCCGTAGGCCTCTCCTGGCGCCGAACCGAGGATCAGCAGATCTTCAAAGATCCGCCCGGGAGTGCCGCTTTGTACTTCGGTAACGGAGGCGGGATCCCGGTCCAGCCCTTGGCGAAGATCGACTTTTCCCTGGTTGCCGAAGGAGGTGATCAACTCTCCGGTTTTCATATCCAGTTCTTGCAGATATCCATCCACGGCAAAAATCAGTCGCTGATCTTTACCGTCTTTCGATATCCAATGGTTAAAGCCTCGATTGGTGGGCTGCCCGCCTTCGACCGCGTGGGCCCAGATCTGCTTTCCAGTTGCAGCATCCAGCGCGTAGATTCCGTCGTCCTTGCCAACTACGTACATCACGCTATCGATTACCAGCGGGTTGAACGAGAATCTGCCAGCCGGTCCGGGCGCTGGGACAAACCACGCCAGCTTAAGTTGGGTCACATTTGTTTTGTTAATCTGCTTGGCCGCCGAATATCCCATGGAGTCGGGAGAGCCGCCATAGTCGCTCCAGGAGGAGTACGGTCTTTCCTGCGATCCGGCCGAAATTGGATCTGGAGAGTAGCCGGCAGCAAGCGCCATCAACGCAACCATGGTGCCAATTCGCGAGTAGTAAGCCCAGGTGTCGCTTTTCCATGAGAACCCTTATCAGCATGTACTTACTAGCTGCGGAACTTATATCCCAGCTTTTCTAAGTAAGCCTTGGTCGTTTGCACAGTCTGGAGCGGTGTCATTGGCCCATCCGGAGAGGGATCCAGCTCGACCATGACGTCGTTGATCAGATCTACACTGTCCATCATGTCCAGAATGGTTGGAAGATCCACCGTACCCATGCCCAGCGGGCAATATCCGGAGTACCACTCCCAACCCTTGTAGTCCTTCAAATGCATGTGCTTTACCAGCGGCAGAAAATCTTTTACTACCTTCGCCGCATCCGCTCCGCCCTTCTGAAGCTGGCCAACATCAGGAGCGAACTTCAGGTTCTTGGTGTTCACGGATTCCATGACCGCATAGACTTCATCGCGCGACTCGATGCAGGTGCCGGTGTGCTGATGCAGCCCTGTTCCCAGGCCCAGATCAGTGACGGCCGCGGCATAATCATTAAGTGCGGAGATAATGTCCGCCCGGTGTTCCTGAAAGTTGTAGGAATCGCGTTTGACGCTATTGGGAGCGAGCACCACAAACGTTCCGTTAAACTTCTGGACAACCTTGGACAACGCCGTGATACGAGCGATTTCGTCTTTTCTTTTGGACGGATCGATCAAATTGCCGGTGATGTACCCAGACCTCAGGGGCACTCCGTACTTTGCGATCATCGGAGCCAGCAGGCCTCGTTTGTCCCAGTTATCCAGGACCTCGGGGAAGGTCTCGAAGGACCAGAAGCCTTCGGCCGAGATGTCTTTGAGTGCCGGTTCCAGAGTGGCATCGTCTCCCGGGCGCGGGAACGTGCCCCAGGTGATACAGGTGTGGCCGATTTTCAGCTTTCGAGCGGGCGGCTTTTTAGCGAATGCTGTGTGTAACGAGGGAAAGGCCAAGGTGCCCAAACCAAGGGCGGCGGTCTTAAGAAGATTACGGCGCTGTCGCATCCGATCCATAGTTGACCCCTCTGAGCATTCTTGAATCATATTGGTAACGGTTGACCTTTCGTTTCCATGCCGAACGGTACCAGCAGCAGTCCGAAGACAAATGCCAGCGAGCTCAATGCGACCGGGACGCCGATGCTCTTGTAATGGGCGATCCCGGCGCCCACGATGAGTGTCGCACCGGCTGCTACAAATCGGCCGACGCACGTGGCAAAGGCCAGGGCACTTCCCCTGCACTCACTGCGGTACTGCTCCGGCAACCATAAGAGCTGCACGGAGAAACTGCCTCCACCTACGCCGACAAAGAACAGGCACGGGATGAACGCTCTTAAGCCACCGTGTCCCGGGTAGAAGGTGTACCCGAAGGCAAGCGGAATCGACACCGCCATGATGGCGAAGAAAAACGCCAGCGCGCCCCGGCGCCCCAGCCGATTGGCAAGGGGCGCCATGATCAGGCAACCAAGAATCGTGCCCGTGGCTAAGAGCATCGTGGCCCACGACGCGATGCGGGCCGCGTCCCCGGTACTGTACCCCTCGCGCAGCGCGACCTGGGTAACCGCGCCCGGAACGTACACTGAGCCGGCCCAGAGTCCGATCATAGAGACCAACACTAAAAGGCAGTTCAGGGTTGTTCGCTTCCGATACTCCGGAGAGAAGAGGGCGGAAAGCGAGTCGCGTGCCGTCCATGTGCCTATGCTTTCGATTCTCTTCTTCCAGCGCTCCGGTTCCTGGACGCCGTAACGAATGAAGGCGACGAACAAGGCGGGCGCAACACCCGCCGCGAACATGGCCCGCCATCCCAGGCGCGCGCCCAGAATATAGTTGAGTCCCGCGGCAAGGAAAATCCCGACGTAGTAGCCCGAATTGAGATAGCCGGCCCCGGATACGCGACGGCCGCTGGGTAACTCCTCGGCTACGAAAACTGCGGCTCCAACAAACTCCCCCCCTACACCGAAACCGGCAAGAAAGCGAAACACGCCGAGTTGCCAGACGTTTTGCGCAATACAGCCTAAAAACGTAAATAGGGAATAGCAAAGGATGGCAAAGATGAGGGCGCGGACACGTCCAAAGCGGTCGGCAATCGGTCCCCACAAAAAAGCGCAACCCCAACCAACCAGGAAGACGCAGAACAGAATGCTGCCATAGAATCCTAAGTTGCCAACGGTGGCCGGTATTCCCGACGCGGGCAGCAGTTCGTGCATGGCAGGCACCAGCACAAGCGCATAAATGAACGAGTCCATTCCGTCCAGGGCCAAACCGCCCCACGCTGCCCAAAACCCCCGAACCTGATTAGGGGTGAGTGGAACGGCGACCGCGGATTCGTTGAGCGTCTTCAACATCACGCCTTGATCTTCGGAGGTTTTGCCGGCCCAAACCCTCCATAAGGTTTTAATGGAATCAGTGTCACCTCCGTCATGCCGGCCTGGGCAAACGGAAATGTCTTCCATACCTCGCGAACCTGTTCTTCGCTCTCGGCTTCCCATAACAAACACGCGCCGGGAGTGTCTGCACGATGCCAGATCTGGCGAATCAATCCTGCTGCATATAACTCGCGCGCACGCTCGCTCTCTTGCTCAGCTAAGACCGCGTACTCTTGTTCCGCGAATCCCTTCCGGCGTTGCGATATGGATAGAAACTGCATCGCTAGTCCTTCAGAATCGCCACGGCTCGAACCGGCGCGCCGGTGGTGTTGACCCACTTGATAGGGAAGAGACTCAGCTTGAATCCATACCCTGGCAGTTGATCGAGGTTGGTCAGATTTTCCAGGTGGTAATACTCGCGCGTCAGCATCACCCGGTGGGCTTCCCAAAACTTCTTACGCTCGAACATCGCCCAGATAGGCGGGTCATAAGTAACCGCGTCGATACCGGTCATCTTGACGCCTTGATCCAGCAGCCAGTTGGTAGATTCGCCCGTCATGCCGACGCTGTCCGTGAGGTATTTATCGCTATCCTGGAGCTTCCCGGCTCCGGTGTGGATTAACACGATATCCAGCGGCTTCAACGTGTATTTGATCTTGCTCAGCGCGTCCTTCATGTCTTGAATGCTGATGCCTGCGCCTTTGGGAAGGTGGCGGAAGTCGAGACAGACCCCATCTCCATAGCAATACTCAAGCGGAATCCCTTCCGGCCCCGGTGCATCCTTGCGCATGTGACGCAGCGAATCCATGTGCGTCCCGATGTGATCGCCCAGCACGACGATGTAAGACGCAGTCAACGAATCGACTCCGTACTTCGCCGCTCCAATCCGCTCCGCAAATTCCTGCCAGGTCTCAAACATGGCCATGGAGGGGCGGACGACGCGTGGAAACGTGACCATTTCGTTGTGTACGGGCATGCTCAGATCAATTAATTTTTCCGCCAAGTGTTGATTCCTCCCCAGTCATCGATAGGTGATGGTTACTGCGTAACGGTTATACCGCCGTCCAGATAAAGTGTTTGTCCAGTAATGAAATTGGAGGCCGGCGCAACCAGGAACAACACCGCACCCATAACATCCGCCGGCTCGCCGATCCGCCCCAATGGTATGCGAGCCACAAGATTCGCATAAAAGGTTGGATCAGCCAGCATCTTGCTGACCTGCTCCGTCCGGATAAATGTGGGAGCAACCACGTTCACATTGATGGCATGAGGCGCCCACTCGGCGGAGAGTTGTTTACACAACGTGATCAAGCCGCCTTTCGCCGCGCAGTAAGCGGCATAGCCGCGCCCGCGCAGCCCCAGCAGAGAACGCACAGATCCGAGGTGGACCTGCTTTCCTCCGGTTCCTTGCTTGATCATGTGGCGAGCGGCCGCTTGCGCCTGAAACATGGCGCTTTTCAGATTTACGTCGTAAACGTAGTCGAACATCTCCTCAGTCACTTCTTCTGCCTTCTCTTCGCGGTTCAGTCCCACGCAGTTCACCAGAATATCCAAACGTCCGAAGTGGGCGACGACTTCATCCACCATCTGCTGCGTAGCGGAAACCGAGGTTGCTTCGAATGACTTCGCCCATGCATCCGCGCCGTCGGCCTGGAGCGCCTTCGCAAACTCACCGGCGCGCACTCCATTATGTCCCGCAATGGCAATCTTGGCTCCCATCGATGCCAGACCGCGGCAGACAGCTTCGCCGATCCCGCCGTATCCTCCGGTCACCAGGGCAACTTTGCCATCCAATCGGTATAACTCGTCTATCGATATCATTCCAGGGTTAGATCCTCACGTTTTTTCGCTTCCAGAAGCATTCGGCAATCACTGCACTAACCCCGGGGAGAGAGTGGTATCCCTGGATCGTTGGGATGCGATGCCAGAGGATGCACGGTAATGGTCAGATATGCGAAGAGCGGCAATGAGACAAGTGCATTGTGGAGCTGGTCGCAGTCGTCTGCTTTCCAGATGCCCCAATTCTCACGCCTTCCCGGCACTCGCCATAGACGGGAGAGCATTCCTTGTTTAGCCAACTCCCGGGTGCGCGCCGCCTCTTGTGCTCGCAGTTGTTTTTCCCTTTCCTCGCCGCCATCTATCTGGGCAACTTTCATGTGCACAAGAAAATCCATAACCGTCTCTTCCTGCAGACCGTAAGTACTTTGTCACTTAACCGCGAGCAAACGACGCGTTTCATCCACAACCTTCGCGGCGGTAGGAAGAAGTGCACGCTGGAGAATGGGCGAGGCGGGGATCCTCATGTCGGGAGTGGCGACCCGGGCAATGTTGAGAGCCAGGTCGTGCTTGAAAAACTCGTGCAGCCGTGCCACCACTTCCGCGCCGAATCCACCCGTGCGATTGGCCTCGTGCAAGACGATGACCCTGCCCGACGCGCTCCTGACAGCAGCGCGCAACCCGTCATCATCCAAAGGACAAAGCCAGCGAAGATCAAGCACCCCGACATCCACCCCTTCTTCGCCCAGTTGCCTGGCTGCCTCCAGGGCAACGAGAACCATGGTTCCCCAGGTGACAATCACCGCGTCACGTCCCGGCTTATGCAGACGAGATTTTCCGATAGGTTCGATCACATCCGTGAAGTGGACCTCGCCGGTTGTCTGATAGAGGCCTCGGGCTTCGTAGACGATACACGGATCAGGGCAGGCGATAGCAGCGCGCAAAAGGCTATAGGCGTCTTGTGGCGTCGCGGGAATAGCAATCCTCAGTCCTGGAATATGGGCAAGCAGCGCTTCGAGGCATTGCGAGTGTTGGGCGCATGATCCAGGCGTCGCTCCCTGTTGGGTGCGAACCACGATCGGCGCACCCGACCGGCCGCCCGTGATGTAGCGGACGTTCGCAGCCTGATTGATGATCTGGTCCAGCGCTACTAACATGAAATCGCCCCACATGATTTCCACGATCGGCTTCATGCCCATCAACGCCGTGCCGACGGCGGAGCCCAGAATGGCGCTCTCGGAGATGGGCGTATCGAAGACCCGATCCGCACCAAAGCTCTTTTGCAGACCTCGCGATGCGCCGAAGATGCCTCCGGACTGGCCGACGTCTTCTCCGTAGACGAGCACCTCAGGACGCGTCGCCAGCTCGCGCGACAAAGCTTCGTTGACAGCCTGGATGTAACTAACCGATTTGGTTTGCCCATTCTGGGGCGCAGTCGCTGAATCTTCCGCAGACGAGGCTTCGGCCCACACGTGCCGGGCAGCAGTCTCGGCATCTGGAGGGGGCGAGCTAAGGACGGCCTGTTGCACCTCGTCCATCTCTGACTTAACACTCGCCTCGAGTTCTTGAAAGGTATCCCGGGTAAGCACTCCAGCAGTAATCAGTTTGTTGGTAAAGGTGATGATGGGATCTCGAGCCCGTGCCTGGTCACGGTCCTCTTTGGAGCGGTAGTGCTCGATATCCCGGTTGTAATGCCCCCACAATCGCGGCACACGGCATTCAATCAATACCGGGCCGCCGCCTTCTCTCGCCCGCTTGGCTGCCTGTGCGATGGTTTCTCGTACGATGATCGGATCGGCCCCATCAATCGTCACCCCAGGCATTCCATAACCGCTCGCTCTTTGCGCAATCCGCTCTACTTTAAACGTAAGAGAGGTCGGCGTCAGCTCTGACCACCCATTGTTTTCGCAGATGACAAGCACTGGTAAGCTGCGGGCGGCGGCGAAAGCGAGTCCTTCATGGGTGGATCCCTGGTTGAACGCACCATCCCCGATGGAAACAGCAACCACGCCCCCGTTGCCCGAAGCTACGTTGTACATCGCGACGCCACAAGCAATCGGAACACCTGCTCCGACGATCGAATTCTCGCCGATAAAGCGGCGCTCCGGCGCCATCATGTACGCTGAACCGCCACGGCCACCATTTAGGCCGATACTGCGCTGGCAAATCTCTCCGAGGACTTCTCTCAAGGAGAGCCCCGAGGCCAGCGCCCATCCATGGCCGCGGTAGGTTGCAATCACCTGGTCAGTCTCTTGCAGGCCGGCGATCGTTCCTACAGGAACAGCCTCCTGACCCGCGCAAAGGTGCGCTGAGCCGATGACCTGGGGCGGTGTCGCCGTGCTTAAATCGAGGGATCTCTGCTCCAGTTCCCTTATGCGGAGCATCTCTGTGAGAAGAGCAATCGAAGTAGCCTTGTCATACTTATCGACGCCAGCAACAACGCCCGGGACGGAAGTAGTCATTGATCATCCCCCACACATTCCTCCAATCGCCGCATTCAAGCCCGTTGAAGCGGCTGTAGCTTTGCGCCCTGTTTCTGAGCCTCCTCTGCTCTTCATCGCAGTGAACGCTACCAGGACGAATGTGGTACTTCACGTCTCTTACTCATCTACACGAGGGTGCGAAAACTTAAGAACCCTATCTTACAACAGGTGAATGATCTAACCATAGCTTAACGTTCATCGTTTGTTGACGCCAGGCGCCCGTTTTCATCTGTCTTAGACAGTAAGTCGCATCAGGGATTTATGGTTCCCTGATGCGACCTACTTATCCGCTGAAATAACCAGTCGTCTACTAAAAGCTCAATCTCAGGCTGAACTGAATCTGTCTTGGAGTGGCCCCGGCTGCAAGAGAAGTGATTACACCAAAGTCGTTCCCTCCAAATTGAACCCCCGGGGAGCCGTAGTTTTGGATATTAAAGACATTGAAGAATTCTGCCCGGAACTGAACTGCAAAAGCTTCCTTGATATGCTGTTCCTTCATGAGCGAGAAATCAATGTTGTCATAGGGCATGGAGAACAGGGCGCCTCGTCCCGAGTTACCAAACTCGTTGAAAGGATGTGAAAAGACCGAAGTGTTGAAAGCCGCGTATTTCGTCGGATGTCCGACCTTCGGGCTCCCGCTTATATTCGCCCTGCAGTAATTATAAAAACTCGTATTGCCGATGTTTGCCGGATCCTGCCCTGCGTCCGGGAAGCCCAACGGGACTCCAGAATGGGCAGAAATGTTTGTATTAGCCTGCCAGCCACCCAATACCTGGGAGGCAATGCCGTGACTTAGATATGGTTTGCCCTGGCCGAAAGGTAACTCGTAGAGACCCCAGCCATAGTAGATAAACTTCAGGCTGTTTCCTGAAATTCCATAGTTCGAGCTTATATCGTAGTAGTTTTGAAAGGTCGAATAGCTCTGTGGCCCGTTTTCAACTCCGTAAAAGCCGCTCCCACCATTGTCCATCGCCTTCGAGTAGGTAAAGCCAGTGCCGAATGCAAGGCCAGAAGAAAGCCGCTTGTCTACTCTTGCCTGGAACGCGTTGTAATTCGCCGAGCCACGAGATGTAGCCATGATTGCAGTTCCCGACCAGGGGAACGGACGATCAAGACCATACCCGCCGGGCTCGGGAGAATCATTATCGATGCCGGTTACGGGAAGGTCCCTGTCATAGCTCCCGACATACGCGACTGTTGCTACGAGACTTGAGCTTAGCTGCTTTTGCACTTCGAGGTTGTACTGATTGGAATAATGGTTTTTCAGATTAGGATCGTAATACCAGCCGAATTGATTGAACGGCGTTGCGACCGCCGGAAGAGCGTTCGTGTTGCTGAGCGTTGGAACGATAGTCGTCATTGTCGCCAAGGGCTGCTGACCGACGACGTTGAAGACGAGAGGAAGAGAAGAATTCGACGGCCAGGCTAACAGGCGATCCCTGACGGTTTGGATGGAACCTGAGAAATTGTCATAGATCAAGCCGTATCCGCCTCTGATTACGGTAGTCGGATCAAGCTGGAAGGCAAAACCAAAGCGCGGCCCAAAGTCTGTGTAAATAGGATTGGGACCCAGGTTAGGATTCGCCGCTACCGTGACATGAGCGGCGACGATTGCGTTATTTTCAGGGGTCGTATTTGGGATGCACGGCGCATAGACCCCGTTGGCCGGGTTGCACGGCGGAGGCAGCTTTCCACCAGAAACGATCCAGTTGCCGTTATCCGGATCAAGCATGGCCGCCGTCGTTCCATTCAGCAGATGTGGCGAGGATTCCCCGTCCCAACGCAATCCAAAATTAAGGGTCAGACGCGCCGTCGCCTTCCAGGAGTCCTGGATATAAGCTGAGGGAGCCACCGTGCGAACCGCATTCACTTCTGATTGAAATCGGCCGTTATCCGGGATGCCCATGAGAGCCGAAGCCATCGGGTTGCCAGTGTTCGATGCGCTTTGGGGATTTTCTGTCTCTGGAGTCGAGAAAGTGAACGTAGCCCCTCCGAAATGCCCGCCCGAAAGGCCCTGTGTCATCTCCGGAATCATTTCTTCAAACCCGAAGCGTATTTGATGGTTCCCATGGATCCAGGTCATGTTCGCGGCGAAGTTGAATTGGTGGCTCTCGGATCCTGCTGGACCATTACCGCCAATGCCGTTATAGCCATTGCCGCCGGTTCCGTTAGCGTTATTAATGCTGTTATAGCCGTAGTTCACAAAGCCGTAAACCGACTGCACCGAGGAATAGATTGAGAGATCCCCGATCGGCTGCGTCTCTGAAACCGTATTGAATCTTCCCGAATACCCTGCGATAGCATCAAAAATGAGCGTGGGAGAGAATGTATGGGTGTAACCGCCGCCAAAGTTTCTATTATCCGCGCTGGTGACAGCTGTTGCATGCTCCGATTGTGGCAATCCGTTCGTTCCATTCAGAAAGCTATACCGGAACCACAATGTATTGTTCGCGCCGAAGTTCTGGTCGACGCGGCCGGTGAACCCATTGGCGTTGTTAATACCAACCGCGTTCAGAATGGTATTGTTTCCACCAGGCGTACTTGGAGTGAAGTTGGGAGTATCGCTGAAGGACTTGATAAAGGCCTGGGAAGTCTGGTCTATCAGGGCTGCGGGAACGTGCAGACCATCACCACCAAGCAACTGGCGCGTGTAAGTGCCCGCTGTTCCCGTGGTCGTATAGGGGTTATAGAGGAGTGGTGGCATTCCCGTACTCGTAACCACCGATGCATTGGTGAAATCGCCATTTAATTCGGCCGCGGTAGGCGATATGTAGCTGGCTCCTGCCGCCTTCGCGTACCTCCATCCCTCGTAAGCGACAAAGAAGAAGGTCTTATTGCGCCCGTGGTAGAGCTTGGGGATTACGACCGGGCCTCCGAGGTCCCCGCCGAACTCGTTTTGCCGGAAGGACGCAGGCGCTGACGGCAAGTTGTTCGTGAAATCTGTAAATGGGTTTCGCGAGTCAAAAACATTGTTGCGCAAATACTCCCAGGCCGCTCCATGTAACGCGTTCGAGCCTGACTTGGTAACCAGGTTAACGACTCCGCCCAACACGCTGCCAAATTCGGCTTGATCGTTATGCGATTGAATCTTGAACTCCTGGATCGAGTCGATAATCGGGGGAACGTCGTAGGAGCTCGCAAAGGCCGCAGTATTGTCGACACCGTCGAGATAGTAGAGATTCTCGCGGTTCCACTGACCTTGTGTCGATGGGAAGGTATAAGTTGAGCCCGGGATCCCGGCGGACCCGAATCCGGTGCCGTAACCGACAGCGCTATTTTGCGAGTAGTTCACCGGGCTGACGCCAGGCGCGAGGGTAAGCAGAGCCGAGAAGCTTCTTCCATTGAGGGGCAGATCCGCAACCGGACGGCTATCTACCACAGCCCCCAAGTTTGCAGTAGAAGCCTGGAGCAACTCGGCAGATGCAGTCACGTTGACCGTCTGCGACGTCGCCCCTACTTGCAGCTTAAAGTCCTGGGTCATGATCTGGTTTACTTCGAGCGTGAATTGCGGGCTTGTTGCGGTATCAAAGCCTGACTGGGTGACTGTAAGTTTGTACGATCCAGGCTTGATCAGCGGGAATTCGTATAAGCCTTCGCCGTTGGTTTGAGTGTTTCGACTCAAGTTTGTCTGCATGTCCAGCAGGGTTACCGTCGCGCCGGGTACGACCGACCCGTTCTGGTCGTAGACGTGGCCGTTGAATTGTCCGGTTGCCGTCTGCGAACTGGCCACATTGCATAGCCCAATGAACATCACAAGGCATGCGAAGGCTCGCATCGCGATCCGTGAATAGTAATCCGCCTTTGACGGATAGCAACGGGAATGCGTGTTCCCGAATGTATTAGCTCTCGATAGAAAGTCTCCCACGTCAGCCTCCTGGGCTCTTCACCCGAAACTCCTCAAAGTGACCCATTTGAATCTGTTACATGCTGTGATTTCCGGAGAGCCTTTGAACCTGCTCTCCTCACTCGGCACCAATCAGGTTCCTTTTAAGCCGCAAAACAGAAGGGCCCAACGACGGTTTCAGGGGCGTCGACAGCGGATCGTGGAAATGGCTCCTGGATTACCGCCGTCCTGTATAGGTGTCGCGTGGTTGGGTTGTCAAGGGAAAAATATCTCACTCTGAAGAAGGGACAACTATATGATGATTTTTGCCCCGCGCAGCCGTAAACACACGGGTTACTGAGCGGGATTCGGCTAGGTAATTTCCCCGTTTTGACACCGGTATGTGGCTTCGGAGTCCGCTTCGAGTCGCGCCCAAAGCTGCCATAATCTCAGTTTTTACAATCGTTTAGGCCTAGCCGGCCAGGGCTCGAAGAAATCGCGGTTTGTTAGATTTACACTTGGCTTGGTCCAGCGGAACTTGAAACATCCTCGACCACTTGACTATTGCCGTGTCTGATCCCGCTCCAGGTGGAAGCGCGAAGGGTTTAGGCAAAGGTCTCGGATTCAACCATGTCTCCTTTCACTTTTCACCTTTCGCCGCTCAGGTCAACGAATAAGCTCCGGATAGCAGCTCTCGCGATTGCGGGCGCTGTCAGTTCGGGGCTTTTGCCGGCGATCGGCCTCGCTCAACAGCCATCCAAGGCGCCGCAGGCCAGCAAAACTCCCTCCGGCACATCTGCGCTTCTTGACCAGGCGAAGAAGCTGGTTCGGGGCGGCGATCCACAGAGCGCCTTGGCGTTGCTGGAACAAGCCGATCTTCACGGCTCCACGGCCAGCGACGTACACGCCATGAAAGGAATTTGCTTCGCGCTGCTGGCCAAGCCAATTGAATCGGCCGCAGAGTTCGAGCAGGCAATCAGCCTGCGCCCCAACTATGCCCCCGTCCACTTCTCATCCGGCTTGGCCTATGCGAGTTTCAACAACCTGGATCGCGCACTCGAACAGCTTTCCCTTGCGCTCAAACTTGATCCGAGCTTGCCTGGACTTCGTTATAACTACGCGCTCGTGCTGGCCAGAGCTGGAAAGTACGAAGCCTCAGAGAAAGAGGCTGATCTCGAGTTGGAGAGCAAAGCTCCGAAGACCGAATCTCCTCTCGACCTCTGGCACCTGAAAGCCCGTGACGCCTACTATCAAAAAAAGTGGCAGGACACTATCGACGCCTATCAGAAGACGCTGCAATATGACTCGAATTCGGCGGAGGCTTATGAGGCTATCGGAGAGGCGCTGTTCTCGCTCAATCGTACCCAGGAAAGTGTAGCGCCGCTGGAGAAAGCGGTCGCTTTAGACCCCGAGGATGGAGCCGCACATGCGCTGCTCGGCAAGCTGTATCAAGAAGCCGGCAACCAGGACAAAGCAATTACTGAATTCGAGACGGCGGATCGATTACGACCCAATGACCGGGAGGTCATCTATCGCTTGTACAGGATTTACAGCCTCAAAGGGGATGACGTCGACGCTGCTCGCCTTCAGAAACAGCTTGAAGATTTGCTGGCCAGCAACCGGGCCGAATCGGACAGTGAGGCGAAGGCCCTGGTCTTAAACAATGCGGGCGTCGTGCTCGAACAGAAGGGCGATCTTGCCGGTGCGTTGAACGATTACGATCAGGCGGCGAAGATAGACGTCACCAACGTCATTTTTCAGCGGAATGCAGCGCTTCTCCTGTGCAAGCTGGGAAGAGCAGACGAAGCTATCCGGCGACTGCGAGACATCCTGTCGATTGATCCGAATGACCCCGAGACGCTGCAAATCCTCGCCGTAGCAAACGAGCTCGCCACCGGCGACCTGGCCAGAAAGCAGACGCTTCCTGCACCGCAAGCCTCGCACTGAAGTCTTAGTTGTCCGCCGTTAGGACGAGTCGCCGCCGCGACAGCCTTTCCACTGCATCCCAGTCCACTGAGATTCCGATGCCCGGTTCCTGGCTCGGCTTCATGTGTCCGTCCTTCACCGCCGGCATGTTGCGCAGCATCATCTCCAGGGGATCTGCGCCACACTCCTGGGTGATCCATTCCACTGCTTCTACGTTGGGAAAAGCGCACGCGAGGTGAACATGCAGTGGCGCGAAGACGTGCGGGAACACCGTCCTTCCTGCTCCGGCCGCGAGGTTGATGGCCTCGATCGCACCGGTAATTCCTCCAACGGTGGTTGCATCTACGCGCAGGATGTCGATCCCACTTACCAGTTCGGAGACAACGCGGGGCCCAAATGTGTCTTCACCGGCGGCGATGGGAGTGACCAGGCCGCGCCGCAGTTCGTGGGTCAACCGCACATCAGAAGCGGCAAAAGGATCTTCAAGGAAACCTAGCCCCAGCCCATCGAGTTCGCGACAGACTTTTCTTGCCTCTGTCAATGTGTTCCACGTCCAGTGGGCATCTGCCGCCACCTGGCCCGGCATCTGTTTAACGACAGCGGAACAGTACTTGTAATCGAAGACGGCATCATCGCCCTTGAGCATGATTTTTGCGCGCTTGCAGCCCGCGTCCTGCAGTAAAGCGACCTCGTCGACCACGGCTCCGATCCCGCGTTGGTCAACGTAGTAGCCGGCAACGACGGTAACCTCGGCTGAAGCCCTCATGCCCCCGAGAAATTGGAAGAGTGGCTGGGCTGCTCGCTTACTTGCGATATCCCAAAGAGCGATGTCAATCAAGCTGAGACCCCGGGTCAAGGCAGCCCGGGCGGGAACATTCGATTGCTCAAGATGGAACAGTACTTGTCGCCGCATGCTGCAGTCCGCGCCAAGAATGCGCCGTCCCATGCCGCTCAACGTTTCGAACAAAGGGGTTCCTCGCGGATAGCCTATAGCCTCGCCAAACACTCCATCCGCGCATTCAACCCTCATTAGGACGTAGTCCCGATTGCGGATCTCGACCGGACCCAATCGTAGAACGTAGGGAAGTGGTATAGAACACTCGGCGATTTGTATCCTTGAAATCTGCACGACAGTTTGCCCTCGATCCTTTGGCATTCAAGGCGGCGGTTCATTGTTCAACGCAAGACCACTATGATATAACGGCCATTCTGACAGACGACCAAGACGCGAGAAACAGGAGGGTCATTTTGTCATCCCAATCCACCATTCTGTCTTCGAAGGGTATACCTGGTCTGCGAGGAACAGAACATGTAGGTTTCACCGTACCTGATCTGGAGCAGGCAACATCGTTCTTCGTGGACGTCATCGGCTGCGAGTACATGTTTGAGCTCGGTCCCTTTGTGGCGGAAGACGACTGGATGAAAACGCATCTCAATGTGCACCCCAGAACGGTGATGCGCAGGCTGCGTTTCTTTCGCTGTAAGCATGGGCCAAACTTCGAAATTTTCGAGTACGAGGCGCCCGATCAGAATTCAACCGAGCCGAAGAACAGCGACGTCGGCGGCCATCATCTCGCCTTCTATGTCGACGACTTCGATGCAGCGGTAGCCTACCTGTCGGCAAAAGGAGTGCGCCTTCTGGGCGAGCGCACGGTTAGAACTTCAGGACCAAATGCGGGACAGACGTGGATTTACTTTCTCTCCCCGTGGGGCATGCAGTTTGAATTGGTCAGTTATCCCAACGGCAAAGGATATGAGAAGGACACCACGTCCCGTTTATGGCATCCGGCCAAACCAGCGGAGTAGGGAAGCCTTGCGAGGGGTGTATTAGAAGAGCAGAGCTGTCCAAATCAGCTGATAAACGGTTTTTGGACGGCCCACCTTGGCATGAGTGGAGGGGGATGGACAGAGTCAACCGACCACGGTCTGCGGCAAGCAAAAAGCTAATTTGGCCAAGTATGTTAGAAGAGAGCCCCGGCCACCTGCTCCGATATGTTTCGCGATTTTTCTTCCAACGCTTCCCGCGGCATGGCGGGATCTTTTTTTGCGCTCGTAGTCACGGTTACAGTGAAGATCTGGTCTCGAACAATGCCGATGACCTGCTGTCCATAGCTCTTGCCTTTGCTGTTCACAGCACAGGTCACCGCTTCATTCCCGATGGCGCGCAAAGGCGTCACGCCGGAGCCGCATCGACCCTGGTACGCAGTCATCGCCTGCCGCGCATCCTTCACCTCTTCGACCGTGATCTTAAGCTCACGAGATGCGGTTGCATCATGGTAAGTGAAGTCGCACTCCGCCTTGCTGCCCTCGGCGAGAGTGGCCATAGGCCCACGCTCGCTGCTTCTGAGCACCCCCGTAGCCGTCGCCACGTTGAGCCACGGACACCCTGTATTCATCTGGCAGACCGCTTGCCAGGGAGCGAGTAGTATCAAGAGCGCTAAATATCTCATGCGCGTTCTGAAAGACTACTGTGCTCCTGCGACTGGTTTTCCCTCATAGGGAAGATCGGTATGCACGTGCTGCGGAATGCTCTCAATCGAAATCTCAGGATGCTGGCGAAGAAAATCAAAGGAATAGGTGGGCGCACCAGGATCAAACTTCTTGGTGATGAACTGGGCTTGTTGCTCTGCAGCCTTCTGATCCATTTCCATGCGACGGTAGATGATCGACAAATTGTAGTGTGCGGCCAAATCATCCGGGTCGATTTGCTGCAATGTCTCAAATTGCTCTCTCGCAGCGGGGTAGTCTTGCTGGCGATAAAGGGCAATGCCGAGATCGCGTCGCGCATCGCGCGACTGAGGAAACAGCTCAACCACTTTTTTTAGATCGGCAGTCTCCGCCTCGTAGTTGCTTGCTCTTCTCTCCAGAAGGGCAAGGTAGTACAAGGCGCGCGCGTTATCCCGGGTTCAGAGACAACGCCTTGAGCACGCTGCCCCGGGCAGACTCATATTTTTCCCATTGAATTTCGGTCAACCCAATATTCGTGTATGCATCGGCATAATCCGGCCTTAGCTTCGTCACTTCATTGAAGGCACGCACCGCATCGGAGTATTGCTGCTGATCGAGGTAAGCGATGCCGAGGTTGTTCCAGCGCATCCAGTCCGGATTGTCACCGGGCTCGGGTTGGGTGACGGCATTCTCACCCAGGTTCAACGTCCGGCTACGCGACGCGATCTCTACCACCGGGTACGCCGGGTGATCTTTGCCAAACACATTGTTCAGGAAGCTTTCGCGAAAGTGCCGGTAATTCACTTTTGCTGTGATCGCGATCGGTCCCTTCAAGTCGGACGGAATCCTGAATTGATAGCGAACCAGTACTGATCGCCCCGCCTGGATGGAGTTGTCATAGGCGACGGAATGAATGGTCCAGACTTTGTGATTGTCGACGAACCCGCCATCGACGTTGATCGGTCGATTGGTGAAGCTGTGTGCTCGCTCGTCCAGCATTCCATCCGGTTTAATGAAGCCACTGTGGTAGATTTCCTTGCCCGACGCATCCTTGGCCGTAAACTCGACCCACGCCTCGTAGAGATCACGAACCTCGGGGATCAAAGAGTGCCCGATGTTCTTATTCTGAATCACCACCAGGGCTTGCACTACATCACTCGGCTTGAGGCTGAAGGGCACTGAACCAAGCGGAGCGATGATCTTTCGTCATCGGCCGTCTGCAGCCCAAAAATATCTACATTCAGGAAGTTGCCGGCTTTGAGGAAGTCCGTTGTCTTGCGCAGTTGCTCATCGAAGCCGTAGTAGAAAGGCACAGCCGTATTTCCCGCCGGCCAGCTATGCGAAGCGAAGGTGCCGTTCTTTGCCCCGTACTCAAGTAACGTATTGGGCGCACGCTTCATGTGGCATCCCTGGCAGCTTGTGAAGTCCGCGGTATAGAACGTCAGCGGATTGCGCTGCGAAAACTTCGATTGTTGCCATTCGTCATAAGTAGTGAATGCACGGATGAATTTATAGTCGTTCAACGTATCCGGCAAATTCGCCTTGTGGCAAGCTGCACAGAATTCCGGCGTGCGATAGAAACTCTTCATGATCGCCTGGGAATGGCGCATCGGGTGCTTCATAATCTCGTCATACGGAACCTCACCCGGAATGCGGTTCCCCTTCTCATCCACCATCACCGCCGGGATTCCCATGACGAAACCGCCGTTGCCGTTGGTCGATTTGAGGCTTTGGATGGAGTGGCACGTGGTGCAGGTAAGCCCGTCCTGATCGATGCTCCGGTCAACCTGCGAGTTTTGCGTTAATCCACCCGCCAATACCGCAATTGGATTGTGGCAGCTGTCGCAGTGGCGGGAGAACTCAATGCCTTTCGTCCTGATAAGGATATTGACGCTGGTGCGGTAGAAGGGTGTGCGGAAGGAATTGGAATGCAATGCCTGGCGCCATTGATGGTAGGCCTCCTGATGACAATGCGCGCAATACTTGGCGTTGGGAAAAGCTCCGGGCTGAACAAAATCATCGCCTTCCACGGATGCATTCCCGGGCACGGCTAGCTTGTCTGAACCAAACCGGTAGTTGTAGGTAGCACGAACCTTGTCGGCGTATTCCTTGCGCGCTGTATCCTGATCGGAAGCGGCCTCGATGGTTCCCATGAAGAAGCACAAAGCTGCGGCGGATGCGGTTACGACCAGAAACGCGCGCAGGAAATGAGTCTTCATATGCGATTCTGGCTTAGTCATTTAGCGGTTCTCTTGGCGATGGCATCGTATACGCTGGGCACCACACCTTTGCTCTCTTCAATAACAAAAAAACGATCTACGCTCGGCAGATTGACCTTCTCGACCAAGCCGCTCGGCCAATGAACCTCGACCGCTTCGACAGTGGCCGCTTGGCCCAGGCCGAAATGAAGTCGCTGGTCATTCGACGACTCATAGCTACCGCCGCTCATTACGTCTCCGCGCTGCCGGATGCCGCCTGCCGTCACATAAACGCTGGCGCCCACCGCATCGCGCGGGCTCTTGGGTCCGCCAATCAGCGCGATCCCAACCCAATGGTTCTTATCGGGATTTACATTGCGAAGCAGGACAGGGGTATGGTCGATGCAGTTGACGACCACGTCGATCTTGCCGTCATTAAAGAGGTCGCCAAAGGCAGCGCCCCGCCCTGGAATGACATCAGCCAGCCCGGTACCTTCGACCGCGCGGAACAAGTTCGAATCGCTTCCCCTTGTCGATGTTGTGAAACAGTAAAGGACGCTCCGCGTACGTCATGCCCCAATCATAGGGGTGCTTTTCCACTTGCGGAAAGACGTGGCCACTGATGGACATAATGTCCTGCCAACCATCGTTGTCATAGTCGATGAATTCAGTAGCCCAACTCAGGAACGGATAGGTGACCTGCGCGATCCCCATTTGTTCTGTGATCTCAGAGAAGTTGCCGCCGCCCTCATTGCGAAAGAGCGTCTTGTAGTCGTCGGAAAATGTTGTGGTGTACAGGTCGACCCGGCCGTTATTCAGGTAGTCCCCGACGGCCAGCCCCATGGAGGCCGTTTCGCGGGCTTCCTGGTTCAGAGCGAAACCAGAGAAGAAGCTCGCATCCTGGAACGTGCCATCCCCTTTGTTGATGTAGAGATAGTTGGGCGTCGAATCATTGGCGACGATGAGGTCAACCTTGCCGTCATTATTCACATCGACGAAGGTTGAGGAAAAACCAAAGTAGTGGCGTTTATCGCTAACGCCGGCCTTCTCGCTCACATCTGTGAATGTTCCATCGCCGTTGTTATGAAACAGATGGTCAGGTTCCCCTGGTAGTCCGCGGGGTCCGCACATCACAGTCGCTCCACGGTACTGGCAGAACGAATGGGCTACATCTCCACCCCCGGATGGAGGAGGGTTCTTGAAATCGTAATGCACGTAGCCAGGGACAAATAAATCAAGCTTACCGTCTCCGTCATAGTCACCAAAGCTTGCCCCGGTGGACCAGTTGCCGAGAGTTACTCCGGCTTGCTCCGCAACATCGGTGAAGGTTCCATCATGATTGTTGTGATAGAGACGGTTCTTTCCAAAGTTAGTGACATAGAGGTCCGGCCAACCGTCATTGTCATAATCTCCTACGGCCACACCATAGCCCCAGCCCCCATTCGTCACTCCGGCTTTGGCGGCGACGTCGGTGAAGGTCCCGTCATGATTGTTGTGGAAGAGAGCCGCGTGAGGGGGCTCTGCTTTGCCGTCCACGGCCTCATAGGTCGAGCCATTCACCAGATAAATATCAATCCATCCATCGTGGTCGTAGTCCAGCAGTGCCACTCCAGAGCCGGTTGTTTCGATAATGTAGTTCTTTTGCGGCGTTCCCATCTTGTGTTGCCACACAGTTAAGCCGGCCTGTTTTGAGACGTCCTGGTATATGATCGGCCCCGTCTTAACAAAACCGCCCGCTGTGATCGGCCTCTTTTCCGAGTCGAGTACGGGCGCGAACGTGCCGCCCGTGGCAGAGCCTGATTGTTGCTGAGACGACGCGTTGCCGCCATAGATGGGAGCTGTCGACTGTTCTGTCTGCTGCGCCTGAGAGTTCGCCCTGGAGACTACAACCAAAGAAAGCGCGGCTAAGAGAGCAGTAGAGGCTGCTCTCGTTCGCGAGACATCAAGTCGAGATAAAGCCATGAATAGCCGACCGTTAGACAAGTTGAGTTAGAAAACAACCGATTATCAGCGTTGCAAATTGGCACTGTCAAGGAAGCGGTTCAGGGAAGCGCCCCCAACGTGCTGTTAACGTTAGGCTTACGTGTACACCTCAAAGGCCTCTAGATTCACACGAGCATCTCCGGTACTCACCAGCTTGATCGAATGTTTTCCCGGCGGCAGTTCATGTTTAGAGAAAACCACGACGCCGAAAAGTACCGGAAAATCCTGTAGATCCAGAACAGCGCTCTCCCGTCTTACGCCATCCAGATAAATTTCCATGCTTCCTAGTCCCTTGCTCTTCTGTGCAATGTAATCGATACCTGTGCCTTCGAAAGATAATTCGGCAGTGCTTCCTGGTGTCTGTGTAACCCGAGGTAGTTTGTCTACATCAGCATCCTCGACCGTCGCCAAAGGAAACCATGTTCCGTGGTAACGGATCTGCGCGTCCGAAGCTGCGATGCTTTTTGACTTGGGTAGAGCCGTAGTGCGCAAGAGCACCGGTATATGCCACAACTTGTATGGGCTGCTCGGAACATCGTCGAACGGACATCCAGCGGTGAAGAGAGAGATCTCGACATCCGAGCCTTTTTGCTGCTGAAACCGCCCACAAAGGCTCGGGCCATACATGTGGTACTTAGGTCCCAGGAAGCGATCGCTAAACGAGCCCACCGGCCTCCAGGGCCCCCAGGGATGGTTTGCCTGGTAGAAGTCATACCGAACCTCGTTCGGCTCAAACCACTTGGTCATCTTCGCGGTGTTGTACCAGGAGATCAGCAAGTAGATCCCTAGAGCCGGCACGTAGCACACCGGCGTCTGTCCACATTTAGCAGGGCGCTGTAACACAGCAGCGGCGTTCTTGATCTCTGTCGACCAGTTGGCGGCGACGCTCCCATCCGCACCTGTGTAGTACTCCCAGTCCATGCTGTTCAGGTTGGGCAGATTGGAACGCTTCACTCGTCCCAGAATCAGGCTGTCACCGTCGTTCCAGAAACCGTTGGTGGAGACAGCGTAAACATACTCGCCGGCTCCATCGCGTGCGACCTGACCTCCATTCTGTCCGTAGTGTATAAAGAACGGCGCTCCGAAACGGCTTCCGGGCCACATTGGCTGGTCATAATTTTCTCGTGCGCTGCGTGTCCAGGTAAGTCCTCGATCCGCAGATTTAATCAGGCTCGAATTGGCTGCCAGCTGACGCAATAGCGGGTCTTTGCTATCGCTGCCATAGGTGTTTCTGGAAACGAAAGCATAGAACACGTTGTCGATGCATTCCTGGCCGCACGCCTTCCAGGTGGCATTGTCGGCTTCCTTCTGGCCGCCCTTGCCGTAATCGTCCATCTGGTTGACTTGTGCGCCAACCAGGCTCGACGGACTCTCTCCCGTCAGCCGGTTAAAGGCCAGGTTCATACCCTTCGCACCGAAACCGCGGCCGTCACAATTGAAGGCATACAGATTACCGTCGTCCGCCCAAAACGGATCCCAGGTGTCGCCGTTCGACATATCCCATTTATGAATCCGATTCAGATCGAGAAAGACCTCCGCGACCTCCTTCGTCTTTGCCTGTTGTGCAAGGAGCGCCACTGGGAAGCACTCGGTTGCCATCGTCGCGGCGCCCCAGGCGGTCATTCCCGTCAAAAAATCTCTGCGACCCAGCCGGTACTTGTCCCGCTCGTTCATCTGTCTCCTCTAAGCCTGAATGGATTCTCCTATGGATTGCGTTTCCAGGATTGCAGTTGTCCCTGAAGCCACTGTGGAGTTTTCTCACTGTGACAAAGCAAGCACGCATTTGGGCTCGCTTCCTGACCAAAGCGCAGCGTCATGTCGGCGTTAGGAATATCGTCAATCTGGTGCAATCGCACCCGGGATAGCATGCCATTCATGATTCGAGGCATGTGGCACGAGACACAGCGGCTCGCCTCGCTGTCGAGCGGATGATGAGTATGCGCCGCGGCCCGCGCTTTGTCTTTAAATTGGCTGTGGCAACCAGTGCACATGAGATCGGGTTGGTCTTTAAACTTCAGCGAAGTCAGGTTGGACGATTCGTCGTGTCCGTGCGGATCGTGGCAGGTGCCACAAGAGGCTTGCCCTTTGCGAAAACATTGTGAACGCTCCAAAGCCTCCACCATAAAAGTTGTCTGGCTTAACCTTCCATCTTTGAAGAACGCAGCGCGGGTAAACTCGCCCAAAGGCACGGCGGCGTTCTTCAGGAAAAAAGTGTCTGTGCTCGAGTAGTTCAGTTCTCCTTGCGGGCTGCCTTTGTGCACATTCGATTGCATGTGGCATTGGGCGCAAATGGAGACAAACTGGCGGTTGCTTATCCGGTTGAAATCCACGGGAGGATCGAGAGGACCCTTGGTGTAGGCCGTGCCGGTGGTCATCATGTCCACGTGTGCGGCGGATGGGCCGTGACACATTTCACAACCGATGCCTGGTTCGCGAAAAACAACGTTGTCCGGACCAAGGCCGCCGCCAATGGTATTGCGCAGTTGGCTGGTATGGCAGACTGCGCAGTTGAACTGGTAGCTGGTGGAGGCGTCCAGCCTCTCCCAGCTATAGGGATTGGCGCGCTCGCTGGCTGCCGTGTCGATCACCTTCCAGTAGTTCAACCATTTTTTCTCAATGATGCTGTATTGAATAGGGAAGACGTGAATCTGTCCATTGGGCAATTTGGTGGCGTAGGCCTGCTGCCACTTGGAACCGATGGTGTAATCGACAGGATAAGAGTGCCAGCGGCCGTCGGATTCCATGATATTGAAGTAGTGGCGGCCACTCTGGATGACCATGCGCGCAAAGAGCGTGCGATTTTCCCCCCGGGTGATTTGCAGTGTCCCATTGCGATAAGCGATATCGTCGCCGGCATAGAATTCGTTGTTCTTCTCGAAATCTCCAATGACATTTTCCGGTTGATAGGGCCGCAACATCTTCGCCATGCCGCTCTGCGACCACTGATGATAGATGTCGATATGACAGCCGCCACAGGCCTTGGACCCGGCGTATCCAGGTAGCTTCTTTGTGGACGCAGCGCTCTCAGCCGCGGCGGGTAGTGACGCGACGTCTGTCCGGCCCGGCAGACTGGCGACAAACACGTCAAAGCTGGACTGCGAGGCGGGCTTGCTTGCTTCATAAATGGCGGACAATTGTCCCCGCGCCCGCGGCGCGAGCTCCGGGCTCTGCCGGTACACAGTGGCGAATTCGATAGCTGCTCGCGAGGCATCGTTTGCGTACAGATAAGCAACGCCCAGGAGGTAGATGATTTCCATGTCTCCAGGCTTGAGAGTCCGGGCTTGCTTCAGCGCGGACTCTGCCTGCTCCAGGAGCGATATTCGATGAGCGCCCGCAGGTGATTGCAGGGCCTCGTTTTCGAGTGCCCGTCCGATGACGAACCACGCCGCTCCTTGTTGCTTCCTCTTGGTATCGGGCCAGTCCTTTTCCGGAATCCTGGCGGGGCGGTCAAATCGATCCAGATAGCCAAGAGCATCGCGAGCACTCGCAATAGCCGCATCGTTCTGCTGCTGAACGGCCTGGACATCGGCGACGGCAACCAGCAGCAGCGGATTCTCCGGTAACAACGAGAGAGACAAATGTGCGTAGTCCAACCCGGACTTGAGATCACCGAGATCAAAGCTTGAACGAGCAGCCGCCTCCGCAGCGACGGCGAGAAACGCGGACCGGGGATACTTCAGGAGAAACGAACGTGCCAGGGCGAGGATCTTCGCGGGATCGTTCGTCTTCAGAAGCTCAACGAACGCTGACCTCTCCGCTGGATCCCTGATGTCGTCAGCGATGGTTGTAGGGGAACGACTTGCCGACCCGATAATGGAGTCGATGTCCTGTGCTGCCAGGGGCAGGTTGGCACAGAGGAGCGTCCCGGCCGCAACATAGATCAGCAGCTTGTGAACCACGGATCTGTAGCTGCGCGGCCTAACCATGGTCTAGGTGCGAAACGTATACCCGAGCTTAACCAGATAGGCTTTGCTGAATACCGCGGTTTCCAGTGCACTCATCGGCGTATCAGGAGCACGATCCAGTTCAACCATTACGTCGGGGTTGTGGCCCGTCTCCTCCAGCGTATTCAAAATCGATTCGATATCGACAACTCCGATTCCTAACGGGCAATAGCCGGCGAAGTACTTCCCGCCGCTGTAATCCTTCAGGTGCATGTGTGCGGTGATGGGAGCAAAATCCTTCACCACTTTCGCGGCGTCGGCTCCGCCCTTCTGCAGTTGTCCCACGTCGGGTGCAAACTTCATTACTTTCGTATTCACCGCATCCATGACCGTATAAACCTCGTCACGCGTCTCGACCACAGTACCCGTATGCTGATGGAGTCCTGCTGGCATGCCAATGTCGGCCAGGGCCGAGCCGTAGTCGTTCAGGCCGGAAATAATATCTGCGCGATGCTCCTGAAAGTTGAAGCCGCCCGGTCCCTGACCCTGGGTTCTGCTGTTGACCTGGATCACGGCAAACGTCCCTCCGTACTTCTGGATGATCTTACCCACGCGAACGACGGTTGCGATATTTTCCTTGCGCACGGAGGGATCCGTTACATTCACTGCGATGTAACCGGCCTTCAAGGGAAGATGGTAGGTACTGATCAACCTGGTCAGGGTTCCGTCGGGATCATAGGTTTCGAGAATCGGGCTCACCGTTTCAAATCCGTAAAAGCCCAGGCCGGAGATGTCTTTCACTGCAGCTTCGAGATTCGCAGAGTCGTGCGTACTGACATTCCAGGCGAGTGTCGAGTATCCAATCTTAAGTGTTCGGGGAGGCGTGGCTCCGGAAGCGGACAGCGCAGCGGCGCCCAAGGTAAATCCCACTGACTTGTTGAAGCTGCGGCGGCTGATTGCCCTCTTCATCTTTACCTACCTCTTGGCGGCGAGCTGCGCGCTTGGCGTGGTTTCGGTTTTCAGATCGCCAAGGACGAACTGAGTCGCGGCCAAGAGCAATTGCTCCATCCGGGCGTCCTCGTAGAACTCAGGCCTATGCCCAAGCGCGCAATTGAAGACGCGCCCTTTGCCGTAGCTGCTGACCCAGACCATTCCGTAGTCGTTGTCTGGACGAGTGGTGTAGCGGTTGGCCGAAAGCTCAGTTTTCGCGGGATCGAGGCTTATCAGGATGTGCAGCTTCTCTCGCGAGTAGGGTCCGGTAGGAAGGAAGTGATAGAACTCGTCGAAGAAATCGAAATCCTTTCCTGCAAATTGTTTGGTCAGTGGACTGTTCGGATCTTCAATCCGCAGCGTTCCAGGCTCGCCGTTGTACTTATGAGCTCCCGATTGTGCGCCGATGAGGTTTCCGAACTCAGGCACATCCACGCTGGCGAAGGTGGTCGCATGCAGTCCCGCCACTCCACCGCCTTCTTGAACAAACCGCATCAGCCCGTGGATCACCTCCGGATCGATAAAGAGTTCTCCCTCAACACTGTTCAGGAATACGGCATCGTATTCCTTGATCTTTGGATATTTGAGATTATCCAGATCGTTGCTGAACGTCGGTACATAGGCGCCGGTATATTTTCCGATCAGTTCCAACGCGAGATTTCCATCCGGAATGGTAGCGTGATAGTAGCCGCCATCGACGCATAGATCCAAAACCAGAAGCTTACGCGGCTTGTTCGGCTTTACTAAAGCCTGGCGTGGAATAGCTGCATCGATCTTCTGTCTCAAATCCGCCGGGAGATTGTCGGGGAAGAGATTGTCTGCATGCGCGAAAGGGTGTCGATGCGCCAGGTGATCGCGGGCAGAACGGCCTTGTCGTAAGCATCGGCCGCTTGCGCAAGTTCTCCGCTTGCTGGATCCAGCGTGAAGAAGAGAGGTTTGCCTTCAGATCTCTTAGCGCCACCATCGCGCGCTGGCGGCCAATCTGGTTGAAGGTCAGGCGGCTGAAGCCTGCTTAGCTGCAGGAGAAATGCGGAGGTATCCGCGACGTTGTGCAGGTCCGCGCTCAGCAGCCTGTTCTTTACCAATGCCAATCCATCGAGCGGCTGCATCCCGGCCTTGGCCCAGGCGCCCAGATCCACACTCAACCCGATGTGGTTGCTGAGGGGGTCGAGCGCCGCCATCGCGCTCTGCGTGTTGCCATTCACCACGGCCACGTTCAGTCCAACCTCGTTCGCCAGCTTGTCGAGTGCAGCGAACGACGCGGGCTCAGCCGGAACGATGACCATGTCAGCACCCAACTCCTTGGCAAACTTGAATGATTTACGCTGAGCGTCTTCGTCTGCGGGCAGAGTGTCGAGATAGTAGGCCGGCATTCGGAGGCGCAGTCCGTCGAGCCGATTCTGTACCTTCGACACTTCGTCCGGGGTCAGATGGTAGTCGAGGTGCTTGGGAATCTCTGCACTCACCTGCTGCGTGCTTACACCTTCTACGCTAGAGAGGCCGGCGGCATCGGCTTTCATTGCTGCGTCCGAGAACGTGATGGAACCGAAGGCGTCAGTCCGCACGCCCAACCTCCAGCCGAGTATCTCCCTCGCGCTCGTGCGCAGCCTGCCGCGATCCGCGGGGCGAACCGAAACAGAAGGCAGGCTGAAGCTACCGGGCCCGGGCTTCTCGCCACCGCCTGGATTTCTATTTGGATCCGGCGGCGATTGCGTGTCCGCTAACATCCCCGGGCACGCAATCAAAGCAAGCAACAAAACGGTGAGAGCGCTCACCGCAGTTCGAGCGTTCCGGCAGCCTCGATTCATCACACGCATCAAAATCCTTTCGCGAACGGGCAACGTGAAACTCACTGCTTGGGCAAGGCGAATGCGTAATAGCCTTGTGCTTCCGCTTTTCCTGCTTTCCACGCGAAGCCCTCTGCGGGCGCCGCTTCGGGCGGATGCCCCGAGGCGCAGAAGACAATGTACTCACGCCCGTCCACTTCATACACCGACGGCAGCCCTTCGGGATTCGCCTCAATCTCCTGCTCCCAAAGTAGCTTTCCAGTGTCTTTGTCGTAGGCGTGAATGGTGCGGTCCGGCCAGGTCGCTATAAAAACCAGGCCGCCAGCGGTCACAATCGGCGCGGTTCGATTCGCGGCCAATGATACCTTCGCCGTCCCCGTATCTTTAATGCCTTTGGCTGCCAGCCCAGGCACAACACCAATGGGCACCCTCCATTTAAGCTCTCCGTCATTCAGATCGATGGCAACCAGCGAGGTCCATGGCGGGCTGATCGCCGGCAACCCGTCAGTCGATAGAATTCGATTTTCGTAAGTGCCAAAGTATCGAGTGATTCCGGGTGGTGGGGGCAGCCGTTCCATTCCGCCACCCGGGGCCGCGGCCAGCGCCGGACCGCCCGCTGCAGGATTGGAAATGTACGCGGCCAGAGCATCCAGATACTCGGGCTGCAAGTCGGAGAATCCCGGCATCTCGCCCTCGCCGCCGCTCACGATCTTTTTGAACTTGTCGATGCCAATATCTTTCGGCGACATGACACCGGTGCGATTCGGGCCATGGCAGCCTTGGCAGAGCTGCGAGAAGATGGCATGACCTTGCATCTCAGCGCTCGCCCCATGCGGTACGTGCAGCGGGAGTTTCTGTGACAGCTTGTACTTCAGCTCGGGTGAGTCTGAGGTTCGCAAATAGACCACGCCCGTCTTTGGATCGGCCGCACCATTGCCCCAGTTAGCGCCGCCATCGTCGGCTGGAATCTGGATGGAATTTCGCTTGTCTGTTCCCGGCGTAAAGATGCCTTGGTTATTCGAGGCTCGAAGTATCTCCAGGATGTGCGCTTTGTCGGCGTCGCTAATGTACGGGTCGATGTCCTTCTCAGTGAAGCTTTGGCGTGCGAAGGGCAGCGGCTTCGTGGGCACCGGTTGTGTCGGCCACGACTCTTCTCCGGGTGCGTCGCTCTTGGGCACTGGACGTTCCTCGATCGGCCAAAGCGGTTTTCCCGAGACGCGATCAAACACAAACAGGAAGCCCGATTTCGTGGCCTGGGCAACGACGTCGACGGTCTTGCCGTCATGCTGCACGGTCAGCAACTTCGGCGCCGTGGTCGGATCGTAATCCCACAAATCGTGATGGACGGTCTGGAAATACCAAAGCCGCTGGCCCGTTCGCAGGTCCAGTGCCAACAGACAATCTCCGTATAAGCCGGCCCCGATGCGATCACCGCCCCAAAAATCGTAAGTAGGCGACCCGAGCGGGAAGTAGCCAATCGCCCTTTTCTCGTCGATTGCGAATTCGCCCCAGGTGTTGACTCCACCAATGTACTTCCATGCGTCCTTCGGCCAGGTGTCATAACCGAACTCGCCCGGATGGGGCACAGTATGAAAGCTCCAAACCGTCTTGCCGGTTAGTACGTCGTAGGCGCGAATATCGCCGGGAGGCGAACCGTAGGATTCGCTGGTGGCGGAGCCCAGGATGATCATGTTCTCGAAGACGTGCCCGGGCGTGCCGGTTTGAATCTCCGGAATGGTTTTGGGGTCGCGGCCCAGCCCCTCGCGCAGGTTGATCCGGCCATCCATGCCAAAGCTGCGAATCGACGCGCCGGTCCTGGCATCGATTTCCTGCAGATAGCTGTCGGCAGAGAAGATGAGCCTGCGATCTGTCCGGTCTTTGCTTTCCCAGTAGTTGATGCCTCGATCGGTGGGAGTGCCTTCCGTCGGATGTGTCCACATCTCCTTGCCCGTTGCCGCATCAAGACAAGCAATCGATTTGCCGCTGCCAAGAACATACATTCTGCCGTCCACGATGAGTGGGCTGTAACTGAATCGGGCGCTCACCCCGGGCACGGAATAGAACCAGGCCTGGGTGAGCTGGCCCACACTCGTCTTGTTGATCTGCTGCAGCGGCGAGTACTGCAGGGCGTCCACTCCGCCGCCGTAATCCATCCAGTTCGCTTGATGAGGAGATTTCTGCGCCCGCCCCGGCAGGACGGTAGCCATACACACCAGAGCCAGCCAGCAGATGCTTCGCTTTTTCAACTTCATACGGGATTTAGCCCTTCAGCCGACGCAAAAAACACTGGGATTGGAAACGCATCCTTATATATGTGTGCGATTTGGGCTTGTCAAGGAAAACATCTAATTCTGACAATACGCACACTATATGATGACTTTAGCTTTACGCTCACGCCGGCTAGTCTGCGGCGCAATATGATGAGGGGATGATCCGAGTGGAAACACCGAGCGAAGCAGCGCGATTTCGAACCATCATCGAGAGTCTCTACACGCCGGTACTGGGCGATGTGTTGGACGTGTTGGGCTACACTCACCAGTTCCTGCCCCAGCCCATTCAACCGATGAAGGAAAGCATGCGACTGGTTGGGCGAGCCATGCCGGTCCAAATCGCCGACGCGTGGGGAAAGCAGGAACCGCCGTTCGGCCTCATGACGGAAGCTCTGGACCAGATACTTCCCGGTGAGATCTACGTAGCCACGGGGGGTTGTCACAACTGCGCCGCGTGGGGCGAAATTCTTACCGCCACCGCACGGACACGTGGTGGTCTTGGCGCCGTCATCGATGGATTTCATCGCGACACCCCGCAAATCCTGGCCCAGAATTGGCCCGTCTTCAGCCGCGGACGGTATGCGCAAGACGCAGGCATTCGCTCGAAGATTGTGGACTACCGCTGCCCGGTCGAAATCGGGGCGGTGCATATCGAACCCGGCGATCTGATTTTTGGCGACATGGACGGCGTTTTGGTAGTGCCCCGCGTGATTGAAGAAGAAGCCATTGCTCGCGCGCTCGAAAAGGCACGCGGAGAAAAAGTAGTGCGCAAAGAAATCGAGGCAGGTTTGTCGAGTACCGAGGCGTTCCGCAAATATGGAATCCTCTGAGGTGGAAGGAAAACATGCCGGAACTCGCGATCACTGATAGCCGCCTTTTGTTTCTCAACCCCAGAGACAATGTCTGCACTGCTATATCTCCCATAGCAAGCGGAGTAAGTCTGCAGATAAATGGGAATAACGTCCTTGTAGAAAAAAACATCCCCCTTGGTTTCAAGGTGGCGGCCTGCAACATCGCTATCAGTGAAACCATTGTCAAATATGGTGTTCCGATAGGTTCCGCAACGCGGGATATCGTGCTGGGTGAGTTAGTTCATCTTCATAACATGAAGAGCGATTACCTCCCGACTTATACTCTTGACAAGGAAGACGGCCATGACGGGCAGCACTGAGTTACACGGATATCTTCGGAAAGACGGACGCAAAGGCATACGGAATTACGTTGCCGTGTGTTACCTGGTGGAATGCGCCCACCATGTGGCCCGTGCCATCGCCAATCCTTTTGAGGAGCGTGGAGTACACCTGATCGGTTTTGGCGGATGCTATCCCAATGCGTATGCCTCCCGCATGATGACAAGCCTTTGCACGCATCCTAATGTCGGCGCCGTCTTGCTGGTGTCGTTGGGGTGCGAAAGCTTTGATCGCCATAGCCTCGAACAGGCGGTTCGGCGAAGCGGCCGGCACGTGGACACCTTGATCATTCAGCAGGCCGGGGGCACGCGCAAGACAATTGACAAAGGCCGCACGTGGGTCGAATCCACGCTGGCCGCAATGCAGTCAGACGTCAGGACCCCAATGGATCTAAGAGAGTTAGTGGTTGGTACCGTCTGCGGAGGTTCTGATACCACCAGTGGTATCACAGCCAACCCCGCCATCGGCGTGGCCTTCGACCAGCTCACTGCGCAGCACGCCACCGCTATCTTTGAAGAGACGGGGGAGCTGATTGGCTGCGAACACATCATGGCGCAACGCGCGCTCACGCCAGAACTGGCTGATGAACTGGTTGCGGTGGTCGTCAAGGCGGCCAAATACTATTCCGCGCTTGGGCATGGGAGCTTTGCCCCGGGAAATGCGGACGGCGGTCTCACCACTCAGGAAGAGAAATCCATGGGCGCTTACAGCAAGAGCGGCAGCTCGAAGATCTGCGGCATCCTCAAGCCCGGAGACGTTCCGCCCACCGGTGGCCTTTATCTGCTCGACGTCGTTCCCGATGGTCCAGTACGCTTTGGATTTCCTAACATCAACGACAACGCGGAGATCGCAGAGCTCATCGCCTGTGGTTCGCACCTGATCTTGTTCTCTACCGGGCGTGGCTCTGTCGTCGGTTCGGCCCTTTCGCCGGTGATCAAAATCTGCGCCAATCCACAGACGTTTCGCCGCATGACCGATGATATGGATATCAACGCAGGGCGCATTCTCGAAGGTTCGGCGACCCTCGACCAGGTAGGGGATGAGGTCTATGACCTATTGATGGCCACGGCGCGAGGCAGGCAAACCGCTTCGGAATCTCTTGGGCACCAGGAGTTTGTCTTAACCTACAAGTACTTTGAGCCGACCGGCCCAAGCTGTCTGCCGCTGGCGTAAACCGGCGTCCGTCTAACTATTGATTTTGGCTACGTTCTGCAGAGCCGCCAGATACTTTTCAAAATTCGCGTCGAAGCGTTCCTTGGGCACCGAGATTCCCAGCACGAACCGGCCTCCCAGGCCTTCCACCGGCACGGCGAGACATTGAAGCCCTTCGTGGAACTCTTCGTGGTCGATGGCATGGCCATTGGATCGGATACGTTCGAACTCCCGCATCAATTCGTCGTGGTCGGTGATGGTTTTGGCTGTCCTGGCTTCGAGGGGATGCTTCGCCAAATAGGCTTGGCGTACGGCCGGATCGACCATCGCCAGGAGCAACTTTCCCGCCGCGCGTGCATGGGCATAGCCGCTGTAACCCTGGGGAACCTGGGCAGCTCCCACCGGAGATTCGCCGCGCGCGGTGGCGAGGGCGACGATTTCCCCGTCAACCCAGCCGCCTGCATAGGCAGTTTCTCCGGTCGCGGCGACAATCGCTCTCACCCGTCGAGCAAGATGCTCAGGGGGGGCCAATTGCCTGCGAAAGCCCTCGGCTATGGAGACCGCCGCCAAGCCGAGCACGTACTTATTGCTGTCGTTCTTTCTGATGATGCCAGTTCCGTGCATGGTGTGAATCAGGTGGTAGGTTACCTGGCGCGAGAGCCCCAATCTGTCCATGATCTCTTTGGCTCTCAAGCCGTTAGGGCTTTCGGCGACGGCCAGCAGAATGGCGACCGTGCGCACGGCGGACTGTATCCGCGGCTTTAGCTGGTTATCTTCCGTGGTTTGCTCAGCCGATCCGATCGAATCTAGCGCATTCGTTGCGTATCCATCCACGGGTTTAGTCTCCTCAGAAATCTTGGCCCCGGAGATCGCAGCATGGGGTTTTTTGAGAACGAGTAGCGCCTAATGATAAATGATGTATTTGACGGAGCAGCGCCTTTTTTAGCCGCTCCCTAGACTAAGTGATTTTAATGCAATAGCTTGGGATAGAAATGAACGACTTCAGCCCTGTTCGAGAGTTGGCTGTCCTTTCGTCCACCGCTTTCCCGGCCTGCCACCAAGCCGGTTGTTCATCCCGAGCGCAGCCGAGAGGACCTGAGTTCTCTTCCCCCCGACCACTGGAAGTGTTTTTCGACAGAGCGCAGTGGAGGGATCTGCGGTTTCTCTTCCGGTTCTCACGCGCGGCCGTTTGACCGAGCCCCAATGTACTATGAAGCGGTTGCTTCCGAGAGGATGCGTAGAGGACTCAGGATGGAATTGGAACTTGCGGGAAGTGTTGCGGTGGTCACCGGAGGGGCCAGCGGCATCGGGTGGGCGTGTGCCCGCAGTTTGTCGCGTGAGGGCTGTAAGGTCGCCTTGTGGGATCGGTCGGCCCAGGTCAACGATGCGGCGGATGTGCTTGTTCGGGACTTTGGCGGCTCATCGCTTGGCATATCGCTGGACGTCACCGATTATTCCGCGGTCGAAGAGGCAGTTCGGCAAACCGAAAATGGGTTGGGACCGATCTCCCATGTGGTTCACGCTGCAGCCGTGGGCTCGGGAAAATTTGGCTACCCGTTTACGAATCTCCAGCCTGCAGACTGGCCACGGGTATTGGAAGTAAATGTGTTGGGGATGGTTAACGTCGCCCATGCGATCGTCCCCGGAATGATCTCGCGGAAAGAGGGAACCCTCGTTTTTCTGGCGTCGGTCGCGGGGCAAATTGGTTCCCAGACCGACCCACCGTACAGCGCGAGCAAAGCGGCGAACATCAACTTCGCGCAGTGTATGGCAAAGGATCTCGGACCGCATGGAATCCGCGTCAATGTTGTGAGCCCGGGTATGGTGCGCACGCCCCTCAACGAGCGCGTCTGGAAGGCGTGGAACGATCAACAACCTCCTGAGAAGCGTCGTTCGTACGAAGAGTGGGCGGGCGATAAGGTGCGGGCCATCACACCGCTTCGCCGTTGGCAGGAGCCGGAGGACATTGCTGACATGGTGACGTTTCTTTCCTCGGCAAGAGCAGCGCAGGTAACCGGGCAGACCGTTAATGTCGATGGCGGCCACGTGATGCATTCGTAACTCGCTTTACTGGCTGGCGATGAAGCATTCAGCATTACCGCCAGAGCCAGTGCAAGAGAACCCGACCACATTGGAGCCTTGGATCGGGTTATACACGCCGACTGGTGCCTGCTTGACGTACACATTGCCGGCGGCCTTAGCTGCTCTTGGACGAGACAGAGCGGCGCCGAGAAGGAACCCCAGCAGGACCGCGAGCATAGTCTTCAAGAAATTCATGTTGCTACCCTCCAAATGACTGAAAAGCGCTCTACCGGGAAAATTGTAAGCCCCGTCATTTGATCGCTTGGCCCTCACAGAATCCCGCGCCCGGATGATCTCTGAGTAAGTTGAGGTAAGTGAAGACGTCAAGCGTGCTTCAACAAATCCTTGGGCTTTATTTATAGACCGGACAAAGCATCACCCATATGATTCCTGCTGACTGGAGTTGTCGCATGGATGATCGGAGGACAGACAGCTTGCCACGTTTCAAGGATCAAGTCGCATTCGTTGTGGGTGCAGCCCATGGAATCGGGAAAGCCATCGCAGTGCGTCTCGGGCGCGAAGGGGCGGACGTAGTGATCGCCGACGTGGACCCCGAGGGAATGGAGACCACTATTCAGGAAATGCATCGCGAAGGTAGTCGATGCAAAGGCGTGACCTGTGACGTGCGCGATCAAGCCCAGGTGGAAGCTGCCGTCAAGCAGGTTATCGACTGGCATGGCCGCATCGACATATTGATGTACATAGCCGGAATCGCTGACGCAGTGCCGTTCCTCGAACTCGATGTGGCCATGTGGGACAACACACTCAACATAAATCTGCGCGGCGCATTTCTGACGTCAAAGGCCGTGGTGCCGCATATGGTGGCACGCAGAGCCGGCAAGCTGGTCTTCATGGCTTCTACCAACAGCTGGGACGGAGAGGCTCAGCTCGCGCACTACAACGTCACTAAGTCCGGCGTGTTTCTTCTGGCCAAGACGCTGGCACGTGAGTTCGGCAAATTCGGCATCAGGTCCAATGCGGTCGGGCCGGGCCCCATCCGCACCCGCCTATCCGGGCCCATCCTCAACGACCCTATCTACCTGCAGAAGTACCATCCTGAGACAGGCGTGATCCCTCTCGGCCGCATGGGAACGCCGGAGGAAGTGGCCGGCCCGGCTCTCTTCCTCGCCTCCGACGATGCAGCCTATGTCTCCGGTGTTCTGCTCTTTGTCGATGGCGGACAGCTAGCCTAAGACCTAGAAATTAGCCTTGATGGCTATCTGACCGATCCTTGGATCACGAGCGCTCGTCACCTGGCCGAAGGTAGCGGCGTTGATGTTGCCCAGCGGGTTCTCAAATTGCGCGTGATTGAAGACGTTGAAGAACTCGGCCCGGAATTCGGTTCCGATCCGCTCGTTGATCTTGGTCACTTTGTGCAGAGAAACGTCCCAGTTATTCAATCCAGGTCCGCTGAAAAAGCGCCGGCTGGAGTTGCCGGTTGTCCCGAGGTCTTCGGGTGTGAAGTGAGAGATATCGAAGTAGTTGTGGGTCGGCGTATTTCGCGGATTGTACTTGGCGATGGGCCGGCCGTCGTAATTGGGAAAATCCTGGCCGCTATCAATGTTGGTGTAAAGAATTCCTCCCTCCCCAAAGCATCCGCATAGAGAGTTATCGTCGGTCTCGTACATGGTGATCGGAAAGCCGCTGGCGAAGCGTGTAATGCCGGTAATGGACCAGCCTCCGAGCAGTTTCGTGGCTACACCACTCTGAGACGAGGTGAGCTTTTGAAAAGGCATGTCATACGTGTAACTGACTACGAAATTCTGGATCTGATTGAAATCGGAGAGGGCATAGCTTCTGGAGATTCCCGGCGCGTAAGCGTAAAACTCGTCCGCGGCAGAAGACCCGGTGTCGAATGATTTGGACCAGGTGTAAGCAGCCAGGAACCTGGCTGCACCCGCTCTCTTTTCGACCGTGATCTGGAGTGAGTTGTAATTGGAGCTTCCAATGGAGTCATACCAGTCACTCTTGCCAAAATCGAGAGTACCCTGGCTCAGAAATCGTCCTGAAGTGACCGAATAGGGACGAGTGCCGTTCACCGCCTGGCCGTTCGGCAGCTGGTAGATGACGTCCTCTTTCCCCGGACCGCAGCCATTGGCGGGTCCGAGGGCGGCAAGAACGGCCAGGCAGGTCGCCGGATTGCCTGGATTGAAGGTAAGTTGCCCGATCAGGTGATGTGCTTGTGTACCGATGTAGGCAAGTTTCAAGAGCGTGGAGCCGGAGAGTTGCCTTTCAATGCTCAGGTTGTATTGAATCGCATAGGGACGCTTGTAATTGGTGATCAGTCCAGGCGAGCTGGCTAGCGGTTGCACCTCCGCCCAGTTGAACGCTCCGCCCGGCTGGGGAATCGTAAAGGGGAAACGCTGGCCTGGATCGGGACCGCTTCTGCGCCCTTTAAACGGCTCCTCCAGATAAATCGCCGATGGGCTGCCATAGAACAGGCCATAGGGAGCGTCACCGGCTTCATTATTGCTGGTGACTCCAGCAGTGTTGCTGTAGAAAATTCCCCATGCGGCACGAATGCTCGTCATTCCCGCTGCGCCAGTGATTTTGCCCAGAAGTCCATCGCTTACCGAAGGCGAATAGGCAACACCAATGCGAGGGGAAAAATTGGTGTATGGGGTATAGGCAAGCGTCTTGGGAATTCCCTTATCCCCAGGGAAGACCCATCCCGTCGGAGCCTCAGGGAACAAAGTCGATTGCTGGCCAGGGACGAAGGTTTCGAGTTTATTTCCCTTGTCCCAGAATGGGGTCGCTACATCCCATCGCAGGCCTAGATTCAGGTTTAAGTTGTTGCTCATTTTGATGCTGTCCTGGCCATAGAGCCCGTATACCCTGGCTCGCGCGTCAGACAGCTGGTAGCTGGCCATATAGAAATAATCGGGCGTCCCGATCAGGTAATCCGCAGCATCGATGCCGGTTTCACCGCCAAGGAACTGAAATTGACCGTTCGAAGCGTAGGCCTGGCGCTCATTGCTCTGCACGTAGCGGAACTCGCCGCCTAATTTGACGTTATGCCTCCCTTTGGTCAGGGTGAAATTGTCGAGTCCCTGATAGGTATTTCCGTTCAGCGGGCCGTTCTCGGGAGCCGCGCCGATGTTGACTCCGGTGTTCTCCAGCTCGATGTCTGGAAGGCCTTCCACCGGGGGCCAGGTTGGAATGAGCCCTAAACCTCCTTCCACAAACCCAAAGCTGCCAACATTGCCCAGTCCCCCCTGAGGGAGGTTGCGATTCGCGGCGCTGCGCAGGAATACGCCGCGTGCCTCGTTCACCTTGTTGTTACCAAAGATGCGCGTATCGCTGATCGTCGCCAGCTGAGACCGCGAGAGGGTTGCGCCGCCAAAGCCGGGAACATTTTCGAATGTGGGGTTGGTGTATGGAAGCACCACGGTGGCGTCGTCGTAGAAGTAATAGCCAGAGAGTTGATCGTTCGCAGTGCGGTTGTAATCGATGCGAGTTGCGAATTTGTTATCGTGCAGAATCTGATTCTGGGGAGCAGCGGTGAAACTGGAAGGGCCCGAATTTGGCGCCGGTATGAATTTCAAACTACCCAAGGCGGCGGAAGACCACGCCGACTGGGGGATGATATTGCCGGGAAATACACACGCCGCCGTGGTGGTACAACCGGGAGCCCAATAAGGTTCGCCCGCCGTTACAGGGTAACCCAGCCGCGTAGTGAGCGTCTGGGCCATGTGGCCAGGCTCGTTGTCGCCTTGTACGACGTTGACGAGTCCACTCGTCCCGCTGAAGTCGCCAGTGCGTTCGGCGGCGGTCGGCACGTTCACCACTCCAACGGTTATACCCTGGGTTTCTCTTTGCCCCTCGTAGTCCCCAAAGAAGAAGAGCTTGTCTTTTACGATCGGGCCGCCGATGGTTCCGCCGTATTGGTTGCGCGTGAATGTTCCCAGCGTCGGGGAAAAGTAGTTCCTCGCATCAAGCGCCTGATTCCGCAGGAAATAGAAGCCCGACCCGTGAATGTTGTTGGTGCCGCTTTTGGTGACGACGTTGACGATGGCGCCCGCGGAATGCCCGTACTCCGCGTCAAAGGTATTGGTGAGCAGTCTGAATTCCTGAATGGAGTCGAGAACCGGAACGATGGCAGCGCCGTTATTGACAACTTCCTGGGCCGAGGATCCATTGACAACGAACTCGTTGGCCGACTCTTGCATGCCATTGACCGACAGGTTCCCTACGTCGCCCAGGCCGTCCGCGGGTTTGGGAAAATTGAGCTGGCTTTGTCTTGACCCCACGGCCACCACGCCCGCCTGCAGGCCGAGCAGGTCGATGTAACTTCTTCCATTGAGGGGCAAAGCGGTCATCTTGGTGTCTTCGATGACATCGCCAATCTGATTGCTCGTCGTCTCTACCTGAACCGGTTGCCCTTGCACATTCACGGTCTGCGAAACGCTGCCCACGTCGAGCCGAAAGTCAGCTCGGTAGTTCTGGTTCACCAGCAGGGTTATGTCTGACTGGTTCAATGGCTTGAAGCCGTTTGCGTGGACCTCGATCTGATAATGGTCGCCGATGGGAACGCTGGGGAACTCATAGAAACCAGTCGAGTTCACCGTCGTCTGGCGATCGTACCCGGTGTCGCCGTTTTTCAGTTCCACCGTGGCATTGGGGATAACTGCTCCGCTGCGGTCGGTAACTGTTCCACTGATAGTGCCAACCACGTCTGCCCTCAGGGCTCGGGCCGCGAAGAGGACACACAATGCAATGAGTGCCCAACAACCAACTGTGCCAACACCACTCCTGTTAGACATGCGGGTCCCCCTTCAATTTGCGTAGCGTATTGAGCTATTAAGGGGGCGAAGTGGATTTCAATCTAGGAGATTCGTCTATGCTTTTGTTGAATTCGTACGGAATGCATCATTTGGTCCGTTGGGACCGTATGCGAACCGCGCCTTCCAGCCGTCCCAGGGGCGAATAGACACACGTGTCCACACACCGGCCAAGAAGCCGGGGCTTTAGAGTCTGCGCGGAAGTGCTCTTCACCCTTTCCCTTGGAGGGAAGCAACAGGTCCACTTGGATGGATTCCCCCCCCACCCGGCGGCAGCAACAAGGAAAGCTTCCCTGACGACGCTAGAGCCGTATGGTGCACCGCTACGCAACCCGTGGAGGTTCTATCTCTGGAACGCCGGCGATAGGCTGCGGGGGTCATACCGACAGTTTTGCGGAAGACCATACCGAAATAGCTCTGGTCGCAAAAGCCTATCTGCTGGCTGATGCTAGCCATCGACTCATCTGTGTTGGCCAGCAGGGTTTGCGCCCGTTCGATGCGATAGTGGGTGAGATATTTCATGAACGGCAAGCCAGTGGCCTGTTTGAAGAAGTTCATAAAGTACGACCCGCTCATTCCGCAGATCCGTGCAGCTTCCCGAACCTGAATCGGCTCGCCGCAGTTCTCTCCCAAATAGCGGAAGAGCCTGAGCAGCCGGTCGAGAGCGGCCTGCTGGCGCTGGAACGTCTCTACCTTTCCTGCATAAGAGGCGTATTGGTTTACCAGCAGGACGAGAAGCATCTTTAAATACGCCTTCACCGTAAGCCGTGCCCTGGGCGAGGAGGCCGGCAATTCCGAGCGGAGGCGCAACATCAACTCCAGCACCTGGCGCGGGACGCCGCTCTCTGCCGGCACGATATGAGGAAACTCCGAGTCCTGGAGGAAAAACGGTGTTAGATATTCCGCGCTGTCGCTGGCGCCGTCGCAACGAATCATGTCAGGCTCGAAGAAGAGCCCCGCGATGGTGACCGGCGAAGAGGATCGCCACTCTATCCGGTGGTACACGGTGCTGCCCACCACCGCCAAGTCTCCCTCGCGCCAAGGTAGGAGCCTGTCCTGGATGTGGTAGTCCGCCGAGCCCGAGCACAGGTAGCTAACCTCAAAGTATTCGTGACGATTCATGCGCAGACGCTGCCGGTCATCTCCGGTAAAAAACACCACGTCCACGGGACAGAATTCGTCGAACGGCCACTTATGGACACCTTGGGCGTTGATCTGGGGTTCTAGAACGCTAAAGTGATCTTTGCACGACTTTTTGGGAATGTGGATGCGAGGAGGGGTTGCAGAGTATCGGTCGGCTAGCCAAGCGCTGGTAAGAACGTCATGCCGCAGAGGGCCGATAAACGCTTCGGTATGGTTCTTCGATCTGCCCATGACGATCTCCTTGCGGGGAAAGGATGTTAGTTTTCATAACGTCGCAGCAGGCCGGGGTCGTACCACGCCGCTTAAGTGCGGCGCAGGTTACAACTAGCCAGAGTCTACTGCCGGGCACAAGGCGGGGCAAGAAATTTATAAATCCCTGTAGCAGGCTAGCCTGGGATACAGCCCTGGCCAACGCGTATGAGAAGGCCACCCATCGGCGCCGGCGGATACCTCCGCTCACACCGGCCACTCCTGTGCCTCGCATTTCCGTCTCGTGATCTGCCCACCCGAGTTAGTTCGTAGTGACCCGAAACGAATAAGTGCCCGCGGGCAATTCGTAGATGGAGCTTCCATCTCCGCTACTCACCAGACCTAGCTTCTTGCTGTTTGCTAACGCTTCTCCATCCAACGTGAATTTACCCTGTTGCGTTACTGCCAGCGGTAGGCGGCCAGTCGCGTTGGGCGGAATCGTGAGCTGCCAGGTAACAGCCGTTCCCTTCATCGACCATGACGACTTTATCTCGCCGTACGAGGACTGGTAGCGCACGTCGAGACTGCCCAGGCGGGGGTCGAAGTTTGGATGGAGATAGATGGTGTGGAAGCCTGCTTCTGAGGGAAGGGCATCGATGCCGGCTGCGTAGCGGTATATCCAATCCGCCACAGCGCCATAGGCATAGTGGTTGTAGGAATTCATGCTCGGGTCGCCCCGCATCTGGTCCCCATTCCAGCGCTCCCACATGGTGGTCGCGCCGTGCTCTACCAGGTATCCCCACGAGGGATAGTCGGTGTTCAGCAGCAGGCGATAGGCAACATCGCTGTGACCCGTATCCACCAACACCGCCAACAGATATGGAGTGCCTAGAAATCCGGTTGCCAGGCGCCCACCGTTGGCCTCGATCTTGGCGACCAGCTTTTTGCCGGCCGCATCGCGCAGGGAATCGGGCACCAGGCGCATGTTCAGCGCCAGCACATACCCGGTCTGTGTATCTCCCCCTTTGGCCTTGGCTTCGGGATTGTTGATCTGCCCGAAGGGCGAAGGACCGTTATCTGCCCCGGCGATAAATCCATCCGCACGAACAAACTCGTTTTCGAAGGCGCTCCTGATCTTGCTGAATAGGGCATCGTACCTGGCCTCATCTTCACTTTTGCCCAGGGCATGCGCCATCTGCTTCATAAGCGTGACATCGTAAGCCCAATAGGCGGTGGCCACCAGCGGCTCGAGCGTAGGCCCTTCCGGTGAGAGCCAATCGCCGAAGGGTATGCCGTAGTCCGTCTTCCATAGGTAGTCCGGATTGGCCGCCAGGATCGCCGACAGATACTTCTCCATTGCGTCCCAGTTTTGTTCCAGCACGCGCGTGTCTCCGGACTGCAGCCACGCGGTCCAGGGGATGATGACGCCCGCATCGCTCCACCCGGCGCCGAAGCCGGGATTCGGCGTATCTGTACCCGGAGCGAAGATGCCGTACATCGGTGTCCCCACTTGCGTCCCTCGTATATCCTGGGCAAACTTTTTGGAAAACTGTGTCAGGTTCATGTTGTAGGAGGCTGTCCGCCAGAAGACCTGCGCGTCTGCCGTCCAGCCCAGGCGCTCATCGCGTTGCGGGCAGTCCGTGGGTACTCCAACAAAGTTGGAACGCTGGCCCCAGAGGATGTTGCTCCAGAGCTGATTGATCATGGGGCTGCCGGAGTGCAGTTGCACGGTAATGGGCGCGTCGGTATAGATCGCCACGGCTTTCACGGTAGTTAGGTCAGGCTTGGCAGGCAGGCCGCTTACTTCCACATAGCGGAAGCCATGAAAGGTAAAGTCGGGCTGGAACTCCTCCAGGCCCTTGCCGGAAAGAACATAGTGGTCGGTTGCTTTCGCCGTACGCAGGTTGGCGACATACAGGGTGCCGTCAGGATTGAGCACTTCGCCGAAGCGCAACTGTATGCCGGTACCCGCCGGGCCTTGCACCTGCAGCCGCGCGACTCCAGCCAGGTTCTGATGGAAGTCGTAGATATAGATTCCGGGCTGGGGGCTGGTGATGGCATCCGCGGTGAGTGTCTGCTGGGGACGGATGGGCTGGAAGGACTGGGGAACGATCTCCGGCTCCAACGGCTTGACCAGATCGACCGGCTTCCAATGAGTATCAGAGAAAGTGGCTGTATCCCAACCCGGCTGCTCTTTGGTCGCGTCATAGTCTTCCCCGTCGTATATCTCCGCTTGAGAGATTGGAGAGATATCAGCTCTCCAGGATTCGTCGGTTACGATCCACTCGATCGATCCGTCTGCATGCTCGATGCGCAGCTGTGCCTTGAGTGCCGGAGGAGTGTCTCCATAGTTGTATCCCTGGCGGAACCACATCAGTGGAGTGGTGTACCAGCCAGGAGCAAGCCACGCCCCAACCGCATTTTGCCCCGTCTTCAGTTGCTGGGTGACGTCATAGGCCTGGTAGGGAACGTGGGTGCGGAAATCGTCCCATCCCGGAGATAGAACCTGGTCGCCGACGCGCGCGCCGTTGATTTGCACGCGATAAGCGCCCAGCGCAGTCACGTAAAGTCGAGCAGAGGTCACGGGCTTGCTGATCGAAAAGCTGTGGCGCAGCAGCTTCACCGGACCGGTCGGCCAGGGATTCCCCATCGATGCTGTGCTCATCGGTGAAGGAGGAGGCACATAGGCAATGGCATGCTGCCAGGCAGAATCGTCGTACTCCGGCGCATACCAATTCAGCTTGGCGTCGAGGGCGCCCTTCCACGCCGTGCCGCTAGCCCAGACGTGATTGGAGCCATCCATCATCTCGACATAGAGACACGCGCTCATCGGTGTGTGGTCGCTCTGCGATGGCCCCATGCCGTTGGCTGCCGGCGTTCCGTACAAAGTCACCCCGACGGCCAGCAGATTTTCACCGGCGCGCAGATCCGCGGTGACGTCGTGGCGCAGGTAGGTTTTCCATGGCGCCTGTTTCCATGGCGGCAGGGGCACGGTCTCCAGCACCTGCGTGCCATTGACCCAGGCCGCGGCCGAGTCCTCGCCGGTAACGAATAGCTCCGCGCGTTTCACCTGCCCGGTGAGCTGGAAGCGGAAACGAAAATCGTGCTGCGTATCGCGGCTTGCCGGGGCGCCTGCGGGCGAGCTGTCAGCATTGGTGATCCATGTAGCGCCGGATTTGCGCACCGCGCGGTGCTCCGCATCTTCATATCCGATCCACTGCGCTTTCCAGCTTTGGTTAAGCAAGCCAGTTTCCCACCAGCTTGCGTCGCTCGCGGGGTAGGGCTTTCCATCCTTATTCCAAAGCTGCACGCGCCAGTAGTAGCGGGTGGAAGCAGCTAACTGCGGACCGCCGTAAGCCACGCCAAAGGATTTATCTGATGGGATGCGGCCGCTGTCCCACACATCGGGCTTGCCGCTCAGCAATGAGGGCTTGGTCGCCACCTCGATCCTGTAGGCAGTCTGCCGCGCAGCAAAGCCGTCATCCTGAAGCTGCCAGGACGAACATTGGCTGGAGAGAATCGATACCCAGAGGATGTTCAAGGGAGTCGCAAGTGAGATGTTGCGGCTTTCCCGCCGAGGCGGATGCGATGCAGGTAGTCAGGGTGAGGCCGGCGATGACAATGACCAAAGACCGGCGCGCCCCGCGCCGGCCTTCTGCTTGCACTGTTTTTGAGGTTGGCGAAGCATTCCAGCCTGCTATTCATGCGGCTTAAACTATCTGGTCGCCAAGGCGGCAATGTCAATAGGCGAAACAGAAGATTGATGTGAATGCTAATCTCTCCACGATGGACGAGGCAGCTCAAAACAAACAAGACCAGTGGAGTGACCTATGCAAAGAATTGCTTTCCTTTTGCGGTTGCGGGAGGGGACTGAAGTGGCGTACGACGCAGCGCACGCCAACGTGTGGCCGGAGATGCTCGCCCTGCTCAAGCGATCGGGTATCTCGGAGTACTCCATCTTCCGCCGGGATCAACTGCTTTTCCTCACCATGCATGTCGAGAACTTTGATGAGACCTGGGCCCGTATCGAAGCTGATCCTATCAATACGCGTTGGCAGCAGGCCATGGCTCCCTACTTTGCTCCGCTCGATCCGCTTCGGCCGGGGGAGCGTTTCCCCATGATGCAGGAAATTTTTTATATGCCTTGAGCAGTATCTGTTACCGGATGGCTGGGTCCATCGGGCCCGGTCTGCTTGACTGCGATTCCACGGCAGCCAGGCTGTATATTTACATTTCAATAGGGGATCGACACTTTGACCAAAGCCAAGATAAGCCGGCTCTATCTGATTCCGATTCTTTCCAAGGCCATGGACATCCTCGAGTTGCTGGAGTCAGAGAAGACCCCCCTTACTCTGGAGGACATCTTCCAGCGGGTTCATATTTCCAAGACCAGCGTCTATCGCATTCTCAAGACCTTTGTCCATCGCGGCTATCTTGCGCAATCGCAGGACGGACGCTATCGCGCGGCAGCGCGGCCCAAGAAAGTCCGCTTCGGCTTCGCCAGCCAGAGCGTGACCATGCCGTTTTCTGAGGCGGTGACCGCCAGCCTGCGCGCCGCCGCAACCAATTCGGGCATTGACCTGGTGGTGATCGACAACAAATACGATCCGGAAGTGGCCTTGCGTAATGCCGAGGACTTTGTCGGCAAGGGTGTGGATCTGGTCATCGAGTTTCAGATCGACGAACACATCGCGCCTTTGATCGGACACACGCTTTCGAGCGCGGGCATTCCGGTGATCGCCATCGACATTCCCCACCCACACGCAACTTATTTTGGCGTCGACAACTTTCAGGTAGGCTTCGAGGCCGGTGAACTTCTGGCGCAACATGCAATCGATCAATGGAAAGGCAAACCGGACTGGGTCGTTGGCCTGGACATTGCCGAGGCTGGATCCTTCGTGCAGAGCAGGATCACGGGAGCCTTCCAGGGCGTTCGTTCCCGTCTGCCGCAGATCTCGCCGGATCGCTTCATCAGGCTTGAGGGCGGCGGATTGCGGCAGCGCAGCTACCAGGTGACGGGAGCGTTTCTGCGCGATCATAAGAAGCAGCGAGTGCTGATCGCAGCGGCAACCGACACCAGCGTGCTTGGCGCGCTGCAGGCGGTGCGCGAGCTCGGCGTGGAGAAGAATGTCGCTACGGTTGGGCAGGATTGCATTCCGGAAGTGCTGGAAGAGATGCGCGCCGGTGCGCCCAGCCTCATCGGTTCCATTTCCCATGAAGCGCACACCTATGGTCCACGCCTGATCCAGTTAGGGCTTGCGATTCTGAGAGGAAGCGCCGTTCCCCCTTACAATTTCGTAAACCACAAGCTGGTGACGCCTGCCAGTCTCAAGTGAAAAGGCATTTCTGCCAATGGTTAACTTGCCCGCCAGAGCGTAGATTTGAGAGAGAGGAGAGTAACTCAATGGAAGCAATCGGATTGTTAGCCACGCTCGAAGCACGCTCAGGCAAGGAGGCCGATGCAGAAGCATTTCTGAAATCGGCTCAGCCACTCGCGCTGAATGAAAAAGGGACCTTGAAATGGTATGCGTTCAAGCTCGGCCCGGGGAAGTTCGGCATCTTCGACACCTTTGCAAATGAAGCGGGCCGCGATGCCCACCTGACGGGCGAGATTGCGAAGGCGTTGGGGGCGCGGGCCAACGAATTGTTCGCGACTCCCCCGCAGATCGAAAAAGTAGAGATCCTGGCAAGCACACCTTTAAAAGATTAGTGCGAGGTTCCAGGCAACGTATTGGGAGTGACCGCCTTGCCTCTGGGTGCGCCGGTCATGGAGAACAAAGAAGGCGGAAGCTAAGCTCCCGCCTTCTTTATGGAATTTAGGGGACCGTTATGGCAGATCGAGTGGGCTCGAAACTGTGGACGGATAATCGCCTGACTTCACGCTTGGGACTTCAATATCCAATTATTCAAGGCCCGCTCGGAGGGTTGTCCTCTCAGCGGCTTACAGCATCTGTTTCGAACTATGGGGGACTCGGGTCGTTCGGTGCTCTTGGACTCAAGCCAGAAGCTATCCGCAATCTCATACGTGAGATCAAAGCCCTCACAGCAAAGCCATTTGCGATGAACCTGTGGGTTTCGGTGGAAGACGAAGGGGCCTCGACCTCGACAGAAAAAGCATTTCATCGCAGCCTCGCTCCGCTGGCAAAACATATTGAAAGTGTAGAAGGAGCCAAGCCCGCTTATCTGCCGTATGAAGTTATTCGTTTCGAAGACCAGGTACAGGTTCTCCTGGACGAAGGGATCTCCGTATTCAGTTTTATTTATGGCATTCCGTCCAAGCAGATTCTAGATGATTTCCGCCGACAGGGAACCGTGCTGATCGGAACGGCGACCACCGTCGACGAAGCGATTGCCTTGGAACAAGCGGGCGTGGACGTGATCGTGGCCTCCGGCTTTGAGGCAGGCGGCCATCGCGGCTCCTTTCTGCAACCCTCCGAAGACTCCCTGACGGGAACGATGGCACTGGTGCCGCAGGTCGTCGATGCCGTGAGGCTCCCCGTCGTCGCCGCGGGCGGAATTGGAGACGCGCGCGGAATCGTGGCAGCCTTCGCTCTCGGAGCCGAAGGGGTGCAGATGGGAACAGCCTTTCTTGCGTGCGAGGAGTCGGGAGCGACCGCGCTTCATCGTACCGCGCTCCTCAGCGGTCAAGCTAAGCAGACTGCTCTTACGCGCGGGTTCACTGGAAGACTTGCCCGCGGCATCAAGAACCTCCTGCTCGACGAACTCAACCAAAAGGATATAGAGATCCTGCCTTACCCACTTCAACGTGTACTCGTGCGGAACCTATCTATTCCGGCCGCCCAGGCAGGGAGAGCAGAATTGCTTCCTCTCTGGGCGGGACAGAGTGCCAACTTATCGCGGTGTACAGATGCGCGCGCACTACTCGACACGCTGGTGAAGGAAATTTCTGAGATTGCCGGTGCCGTGCAAAATTGGAGCGCACATCGGCAAGCCTAACTCGCTTGAGCAACTGGAGTTGCTTGCTTCAGGCTGGGGATAGGACCGAACTCCACCGATGATAGTCTTGTTCCCAAGGAGCGCAAAAGCATTGAAACCTTGGCCTAGGGAAAGTTTCGGATGGTGTTTGTGTCTACTGTTCATGCTTTGCGGAGCCATGGGGACTGCCCGCGCGTCTGCTCAGGAAAGCCGTTATGTGGTCATCGATCAGGATGCCGTAGGGCCCGCCGGCACCGACATGAACTCGATGCTGGTTTTTCTGCAGGACAAGCATGTGAACGTGCTGGGGATCACGGTTGTGACCGGCGACGGATGGCGCGACGAAGAAGTCGCTCACACTCTTCGTCTGCTTGAGTTGGTGGGCCGTACGGACGTTCCGGTTGCGGCGGGAGCGGTCTTTCCCCTGGTACGTACACAACAGTGGACTCATAACTGGGAACAAATCTATGGCAAGGTTATCTACCAGGGCGCCTGGAGTAGCTTCCGCCCAAGCCACGGCCCGTATGAAATTCCGAAACTACCCGAAGGCTCGCCAACCATCAAGCCGATCGACGAGGACGCCGCCCACTTCCTTATCCGCATGGTGCATAAGTATCCGCACCAGGTGACCGTGTATGCCGCTGGACCGATGACCAACATCGCTCATGCCATCACGCTCGATCCGCAGTTTGCCGAGACCGCGAACCAACTTGTGATTATGGGCGGTAGCCTCAACCCGCACACCGACGATAAGGAATATATTGACAGCCCCCGTCACGAGTTCAACCTGTGGTTTGATCCAGAAGCGTCAAGTATCACGCTCCACGCGCGCTGGCCAAAAATTACCGTGACACCGGTCGACGTATCGATCGAAACCCATCTCACCAAGGAGATGCTGGAGAAGCTGAGCCAGACACACAGCTCTGCTGCCCAGTACATTGCGCGGTATACCAGGCGCCCCGGCGACTACTTGTGGGACGAATTGGCCGCGGCAGCGTGGCTCGACCCCAGCCTGATTACCCGTGAGCGCTACGTCTACATCGACGTAAGTCTCGACAGAGGCATCAGCTATGGAGATACGGTGGTGTGGTCGGACGGCGATAAACCCAATCTCGAGCTGCAAAAGGCTCACGTGCAAATGGATGTTGACTGGCCCAAGTTCCAAAGTTTCTTTATGCAGTTGATGTCTGCTCCCACTCCCAATGCGAAAGATCCGCAAATGCCGGATACACCCGGTGGCAACAAGTGAGCCGGCGGTCAGCGCGAGGGCAATGAGATGAAAGCGAAACCCATCACGGTTATGGGAATCTTTGTGGTTGATCTTGCATTCCGTACAAAAGCATTGCCGGTCTGGGGTGAAACAGTCATGGGTGCCGGCTTTCGTTTGGGGCCGGGTGGTAAAGGATCGAATCAGTCGGTTGCGGCGGCGCGACTGGGTGCAAAGGTTTACTTCATCAGCAAGGTCGGCGAAGACAACTTCGGCGATATGGCGCAGAAAACCTATGATGCAGAAGGCATCGATACCCGGTTCCTCATCAGGACACAGGGGGGTACAACCGGAGCCGCCGGCATTATCGTGCAGGAGTCGAGCGGCGAGAACGCCATTATCGTCGTTCCCGGAGCGGCCAACGCGTTGACGCATGAGGAAATCGACCGGGCTCGTGATCAGATCGCGGGGTCTGCCGTTTTCATGACGCAACTGGAACTGCCTGTGCCCACGGTTGAGTACGGGTTACAGACGGCGCGAGCACTTGGAGTCCCCACCATTCTCAACCCAGCCCCGGCCTGCGAATTGAAAGACTCCATCTTCGAGTTATGCGACTACATAACGCCCAACGAGAGCGAGGCCGCGACCATGACCGGCTGTCCTGTCGTTTCCCTGGCGGACGCGGAGAAGGCGGCCGACCGGTTGCTTGCTCGCGGTGTGCGCAACGTGATACTGACGCGTGGGGCGCAGGGAGCGCTGGTCAAGACGCTGTCGATCACGGAATACATTCATGCTTTTGATGCAGGCCCGGTGGTTGACACGACCGGCGCGGGAGACGCATTCAACGGCGGATTTCGCGGTCGCCTTGTCGGAGGGCCTGAATGTGGTGGAAGCCACCCGCTTCGGCTGCGTGGTGGCCGGCCTCTCTGTCACCAGGCATGGTACGGCTCCTTCGATGCCCAGGCGAGCTGAAGTGGAAAAGCTGATGGCCTCGAAAAAGTAGCGGCCGGCTGCTATATCAACGGGAAAATAATTTCAGTTTGGAGATCGCATGACCGGCCGAAATCTTTGCCTGAAGATGTTTTTGCTGAGCCTGGCTGCGTTGAGTGTGGCGCAGGCTCAGGATGCGGTCAAAATCGCGCCGGATAACCCTAAATACCTATGGTTCCGGGGAAAGCCCCTGGTGCTGATCTCGGCTTCGGAGCACTACGGCTCGGTCATCAATCGACCGTTCGACTACGAGAAGTATCTCTCGGACGCCGCTGAGCATAAGATGACCATGACCCGGACCTTTCTGCTCTATCGCGAACTGCAAAGCGCGCGTAATCCTTCCTCTCCCTGCAAGCCGGAATCTCCAGACTACATTTCACCGTTTGTGCGCAGTGGTCCAGCCAAGGCCCTGGATGGTGAGCCTACCTACGACCTGGATAAGTGGAATCCGGAGTATTTTGAACGGCTCCATCGCTTTTTGGATCTCGCATCCCAGAAAGGGATTGTGGTCGAGTTGACGGTATTCAGTAACACTTATTCCAACGAGACCTGGGCGCTCAACCCGTTTCGCGCGGAAAACAATCAACAGCACGTGGGAGCCATCGCCTGGCAGGACTATATCTCGCTCAAGGATCCGGAGTTGGTGCGCAGGCAGAGTGAGTATGCGCGCAAGATCATCCAGGAGACAGCAGGCTATGACAATGTGTACTACGAGATTTGCAATGAGCCGGGCGGCGGTCTCGCCGGGCATGCATCCCCGGCGGATGTGGATGCGTGGCAAGAGGAGATGGCCCATGTTCTGCGCGATGAGATGCGGCGGCTTAACCACCCGCACCTGCTCTCCGGGCAGCAGGCCTTTACCTATGGTGCAAAAAACGCGTTTCCCATGGACGCCACGTTTGCCGGCAAAACCTTTGACATCGTGAATGACCATCCGTTGCCCAACACGCTCTTCGATGGAAAGGTTTATGAGCTGGGCAACTTCATGTCGAAGGAGTTGATGCTGGATCAGGTGGCGAGTTTTTGCCGGGACGCCGATGGCCGCCCGAAGCCTGCGGTGCTCGACGAAGACAATACCGCGAGCATGTATCGCGATACGACCGGATGGACGATCCACCGCAAGCGTGCGTGGACGGCCCTCTTGAGCCGCTGCCATTATGACTACATCGATTTCTCGATTACCGTGGGTAGCGAGCGCGGGACTGCGGCATCGCAACGCGGGATCCGCATCTGGATGCAGTACCTGTCGGAATTCATGTCGTCGTTTGATTTTATCCATGCCAAGCTTGCGCCGGATTGGGTGGCAACCTATCCCCAGCATCTGACCGTTTCGAGCTTGTCTTCGGGTGAGCGCGATTACGTCGCCTATCTAGCGGATTCGCGCGAGGTGGGCGATCCCGCGGCCGGCGAAGCAATTGGCGGGAGCGTCTCACTCTCCTTGCCGCCCGGCAGCTATGATGTCCGGCTTTACTCACCGGTTACCGGTCAGTATTCCCCAGCGATCGAGTTTAACGGCGGCGGTAAGAGTACTTTGATGTTGCCCGCGTTCAAAGCAGACATCGTGATACGAGCGACGCGCCGCGACGAGTGATACAAATCGCTAACCGCAGATCCCTCCACTCCGCTACGCTACGGTCGGGATGACAAATTGGTTTGAGTGCTGGGATACTGGTACCCAAACAAAATTGTCATCCCGACCGTAGCGTAGCGAAGTGGAGGGATCTGCGGTTCAATTGCCCTTGAAACGATACTTCAGCTATTTTTGGCAGCTACCTGATCACGAAACCTGCGGACGCCGTCGAGATAGACGCCGATGTCGCTGCCCAGGCTGATGGCACGGAAGCCTTTGCCGATCCAATGCACAGCTAGTTCAGGGGAAGCCGGAAGGAAACCCGGAGCAACACCGTGCCGGCGGCATGCAGCGACCAACGCATCCATCGCGGCTAGAAATCGCGGATGCTCAAATTGCGCAGGAATCCCCAATGAGACGGTCAGATCATAATGCCCGACCCAGGCGACGTCAATGCCGGGAACACTTACGATCTCGTCCAGGTTTTGGAAGGCAGTTTCCGTCTCAAGCAGCAGGATCACGGCAATTTCTTCATTGGCCTGGGCAAAGAATTCCGCTGGCCCCGCTTGATAAAGATCGTGCGCGATGCCCAGCGCAGCACCGCGCCTGCCCATGGGCGCATATTTGAGCTGGCTCACGATGTCTTCCGCTTGCTGCTTCGTTTCCACGCGCGGCACCATGGCGCCACGGGCTCCCACATCCAGAACGCGCGAAAGGGGCGCATACCCTAAATCAGGAACACGCGCGATGGGAACAATCTCGCTGCCCCGGCAGGACGCAACCATCTCCGCGAGCAGGGTAATATCGCAACGCCCATGCTCCATATCGAAGATCACGAAGTCCATCCCGCACGCGGCGAGCATGGGGCCGATGCCGGGAGTAAATAGCTCCAGGACCATCTGACCCAGGAGAACATCCCCTTGCTTTAGCCTTTGGCGAAAGCGGTTCATCGTATGCCCTCTCTAGCTGCCAAGGCAGCTTTGTGTTTTTCAAGTTTCTGGATAAATGCCGGACGCGTCAGCACTTGAGGATTGACCACATGCTGGGGCGCCTCGCCGCGATAGACGGCCAGCGCACCCTCGCAGTCGATGCGCCCCATATCGCGGAATAACTCCTCGCTCCACGCGATGGAGTGCGAACTTAGAATGACATTGTCCATGGCGATGAGCGGCGAATCGATGCTGAGCGGTTCCTTTTCGAAGACGTCGAGGGCGGCGCCCCGGATTTGACCGCTCTGCAGAGCATCGATCAGGGCGGCCTCGTTGATGATCGGCCCGCGCGCTGTGTTGATGATGACCGCGTCGGGCTTCATCAGAGCGAATTGCGGCTGGCCCACCAATCCGCGGGTCTCGGGGGTGAGCGGGCAATTGACCAGGACGTAGTCCGATACGCGCAATAGTTCTTCCAGCGAAACCAATTCCACTCCGAGGTGAGAAGCCCGTTCGGGCGATGCATAGGGATCGAAGGCAAGAAACTTTGCTACGTCAAACGCTTTCAGCAGCCGGATGGCTTCTGCCGCAATGTTTCCCAGGCCGATGGTGCCGACGACACGCTGGCGCGGCTCACGGCCGAGGCGAACCGTACTTTGAGCCCATTGACCCTGGCGCACCAGCCGGTCTTTCACCATGAGGTTGTGGGAAAGCGCCAACATGAGCAGCACGATCGATTCACCCACCGGACGGATAACACCCGCCGGTGTGATGTAGACCGCGGTCCCGTTTTCTGTGCAGGCCTCCAGATCGACGTTGTCGTAGCCAACGCCGCAGCGGCCAATGGCGCACAGCCGAGAGGCTTTTTCCAGAGATTGTGCGGAGACCCTCGGTTTAAGGGTGATGAGCACATCGCAGTCTTCCAATTGTTCAGCCGCATATTCCGGGCGATATTCGCTTATGAACTCATATGCCACCGCAGGAACGGCGTCGAGCAGCGACAAGCCTAGATCCGGGAAGATGGGCTTTCCTTGCTGGTCACAAAAGTCGGCAGAGAGCGCGACTCGAAATAAGTGTGCTGAGTTTTCGCCGCTCATGCTTTCCGCTCAACCACGATTACCCAATCCTGAAAGATGGGGATTTCCGGTACTTTCCATGTGCCGCCGGCATCGGGCGTGATGTCGCCGATCGGCTGCTCGCTCCCGTTAGCCGGATTAAAGAAGAACGCCTTATGCACGCCGCTATCCAGTTGGTGGAAGACTGCAGGTTTGGTGAACGCGGGGCAGAACGCGATGGTCACTTCACCAGGAATTTGAGCGGCGAAGGGCTGCCAGTAATCACCTTTGGTCCAGTGAGGCTCGATGATCTCTGGCTTCGCTTCAAGTTTCCACCAGGAATAGCGCATGAGCAGTTTCTTGGCCATCCCCAGTTGGCCCGAGCCGGGCAGTTGCGCCGCTACATTCCACGGGGGTCCGCCCCATGAGTGGCCATGCGGCGAGAGCCCGTAGGGCTGTTGCGGAGTATTCACCTGCCAGATGCCGTTGGCTCCGTAGGTGTGTCCACCATTACCGCTCAGGATAGCGGTCCAGAACATGAAGCGCTGCACCTCCTGGCGGCTTGCCTCCTGAATGCCTTCATAACAGACTTCCCCGATCAGCACCGGCATTTGCGGGCTGGCCGCGAGTGAGGCTTGCACCTTCTCAATCGTGTTGGGCACACTCTGCCGGTCGTTGTGGCCGGTCTGCAGCATATCGAAATCGAGCAGCGAAGGGTCAGTCACGCACAGGCGCGCGCTACTGGAGGGATGGATGGTGATGGGGTGATGATGAGCATCGATCGTGCGCACATAGCGCGCGAGCTCGGTCAGGCCCTGCTTCTGTGTCTCCGCATCCTGCTCCTTGGTCTTGGAGAGGTAGTAGGGCATGGTGCCTTCCCCGGCCAGGCACCAGAAGACCGGGTAGGCGCCCCAACGAGCCACCAGGTAGCGCCAATGCTGCTTGACTTTGGCCATGCCCATGCGGGGGATGAAGTAGCCCCAAAATCCTACGATGCATGCGGCGAGCCCATGGTCCGCCAGATACTGAATGCGCACGTCGGCCATATCGAAGTACGCCGGGTTGATGCGGGCGAAATCGGGTTCCCACGGATATCCGGCCTCGTTGGCGCCGCGTGGATCGTAGGGCTCCATGTCGGGGTAAAGTCCGGCCACGATTTGTACCACGGTAAAACCCTTCTGCACGCGGTCGGCGGTCAAGGTTTCAAAGTCATCCGGCCAGCGCAGGCGTTTGCAGAGACCCATCCACCAGGTATCTCCCAGCCAGAAGAAAGGAGTGCCGTTGGCATATTCGAAGTACCGCCGGTCCTGCGCAACTTTGAGCACCCCGTTCTTATAGTGCGGGTTCTCGCCCGTGTAGGCTTCTGCGTTTAGTACCGAGGTGACGTTGTGCAGATCCTTGTTGGCGGTGTCGCTGCATACAGAACGAAGCCGGTATGTTCCCGGCACAGGGGGAGCGTAGCGCACCCGCCAGATGGAGCCACCCGCCCAAAACGCGGGCACGCGTTCTTCGTGGCCCTGGGGAGTGGTTACGATCACGTCCACGTCGACTTGATTAAACGGGTCAGAATATTGTTTTCCGCTGGAGTAAGACCACTCCGTCGCAGTGCCGGTGGTGGCTACCTTATCCTGCCCTAGCGCGGAGCTAGTGACGGCGCTGATGGCCAGTGCTTTGCAGAAGGATCGTCTTGACATCCCGTTCAGCACGGATCGCTCCCGATGCTTGTTTATTAAGCCATCCGATAATCCGTCAGAAGAAAAGACCTGTCAAGGATCGTCCTTTGAGAGAGGTTTTAAATGTTTCCGGAAGAGAGTTGCTGTGCCCAGTGCGCTACTGCTATTGCATCCACACCGGCGTTACCCTGAGCGGCTAATTGCACGGCGAAGTTGCCTACCGTTGAGCTTTCCACTGCGCCGCAGCGTACTTCCAGGCCGGTCGCGCTGGCCGTCAGCCGATTCAGAAGGCTATTACGACTGCCACCGCCAACGATATAAATCCGCCTGAACTTCTTTCCCGTGATGCGAGCTAGGTTAGTCACAACTTCTCCATACTTACCGGCCAGGCTGTGGAGAATGAGACTTACCATCGTTGGCGCGGCTTCCGCTCCTTCTTCAAACTTTTGCAGTCCGCGCTCCGTAAGTTGGCGATTAATACGCAAAGGCATTTCTCCCGGCAGCAGCAAGTCCGGGTCGTCCACATCCAGCAGATAGGCAGGAGTCGGGAGATGCTCCGCAGCTTGAATGAGCTCAGGCACGGTCCAATCGATCTCCGGTGCCCACTCGATCATGCACTGCCGCAGTAGCCACATCGCGTTGACGCCCTTATGAAAACAAATGCGACCGCCAACGGCGCCCATATTGTTGAAGTCGGATACCGTCGATTGCTCGCCGATGATCGGTTGATTGAGCAGGGTACCAACGAGAGACCACGTACCGGAGCTGATGTATACCCAGTCGTCTCCGCTGTCAGGAATACTGGCGATGGCGGACGCAGTGTCATGACACGCGGGCACGATCAATGCCGTACCCTCCAGGGCGCGCATGTTGAGGTGGTCTCCGGTTAACGTGCCGACGATGGTGCCGGGCAGAACGAGCGGAGGCGCTGCCGCCTGCACCAGACCCGTCATTGCGAAAATCTCCGGTGACCAGGCACGCTTCTCCGCATCGACCAGCTGGGTGTGGGTTGCATTCGTATATTCCGCCACCGCGCGTCCCCCAAGGCGATGCAGCATATACTCCGGCAGAGTGAGCCACGGTTTGTCGCGCAGCTCCTCAGCTTCTGCGAAAAGCTGGTAGAGCGTATTGATGCGGCTCATCCCGATGCCGGTGATGGACCACAGCCGCTGCGGCGAAATGCGCTTGAACACCTCTTCCTGCGCATGAATGGTTCGCTCATCCCGATAGCAGAAAGGATCGGCGATGGCTTCGCCCTGTCGATTCAAGCGCACATAATCGACTGCCCAACCATCGACAGCGATCGAGCGCACGCCCTCGCTCGCGATCTCTGCACTCTTGCGCAGACCGATGTCGACCTGCTGCGTAATCTGTTTCAGATCCCAGTGCAGCTCGCCATGCGAACTTACTGGTCCGTTGGCATGGCGGTGAACCAGCTCAATCTGCGGTACACCATCGCGCCAGCGCAGCAGGGAAACGCGACAGCTTTCCGCGCCAAGATCGATGGCAATCATCGCCCGCTGGTCTTCTGGGCTCATCTGAGGAAGGCCTCCGTCAGTCCTCCATCGATGGGGATGAGGTGGCCGGTGGTGCAGCGCGCCTGGGGGCCGCCCAGGAAGAGGATCGCTGCCGCACAGTCCCTTGGATCGATAGGCTGATGGGTCAACGTTCTCTTGGCATAGAACTGCGCCAGCAAGGTACGCAATTCCTCATCGGAAGAAGACTCTGCAAAAGCGATGTTGTATTTGGCCAGCGACGCTTTCACTCGGTCGCGGGGAAACATGGCGGAGCCCTTGACCACGGTCGCAGGGCTGATCCCGTTGACGCGCACTTTGGGCGACAGAGTGACGGCCAGCTCGCGCACCAGGTGGCTGACCGCCGCTTTGCTTACGTCATAGGCTTCGCTGCCGCGCTTAGCCACGACCGCATTTGCTGAGCTGGTCAGCACGATGCTGGTTTCGATTCCCTGGGCCTCAAAGATCTTGGCCGCTTCGTCCGCGAGCAGATAGTTGGCGGTCACATTGATCTCGAGCGTCGATGCCCACTGAGCGTCGCTGACCGTGCCATCGGGCGAGGAGGGGAAGATCGCAGCCGTATTCACCAGGATGTCAATGCCGCCAAAAGCAGCGATGGTCGCATGGAGCGCGGATTGAATCGCGCAGCGATCGCGAATATCGATCCTGGCGGCGATGGCGTTTTCGCGCCCCACGATTGCCTGGGCTTCGGCCGCAACCTTTTCCGCCGGGCCGAGCTCCCGGTCTGCGACAACTACATGTGCGCCGCGTTCCGCGGCCAGGAGTGCTACTTCGCGGCCAATCCCGCTGGCCCCGCCGACCACCAGCACCACGCGGCCGCTCAATTCTTTCGCGGCCGGCTGCCTGCGTATCTTGGCTTCTTCCAATGCCCAGTACTCGATGCGGAAGGCTTCAGAGGCGGGCAAGGCAACGTAGTTGTCGTGGACCTGGAAGGCGCTGGTATCAGCCGCAGGTCCGGATTGCGGCAGGATCGGCGGACACTTGCCTTCATCGAGATGCCCGGCGCCCTCCATCACGTGGATGGCGTTGACATAAAACTCACCCGTGATGCGCGCTTCCGCCTTGTTCTTGCCGAAGCTGAACATGCCGATTCCCGGCACCAGCACGACAGTTGGGTTCGCGTGCCGCATTGCAGGTGAGTCTTTCAGGGCATGCTTCTTGTAGTAGTCGGCATACTCGCTGCGATATTTCTCCATGGCTGTTTTCGCCGCAGCCTGAATATGCGAAGGATCCGAAGAATGATCCCACTCCACCAGCAGCGGACGAATCTTGGTACGAATGAAATGATCAGGACAGCTGGTGCCGAGATACGCGAGCTTCGCAGCCGATTGCGAATTGACGAAATCCAGCACTTCAGGAATATCCGTGAAGCTACCGATCATGCGTTGCTGGGTGGAGACGCTACCGCGCAGAAAGGGCATCAACTGGTTGGCAATCTTCTGCCGTTCCTGGTGCGGAGCGTACCTCGCGCCGCCAAAGGATTGTCTGTTTCTTCGGGTGCGATGGCTCTCGATGAACTGGCCGATCTGATCGATGATGGTGATGGTATTGAGATACGACTCGCGCTGCGTGTTTCCCCAGGTAAAGAGGCCGTGGCCGCCGAGCACTACTCCATCGCAGCCCGGCACACCTTTCACTGCGCGTTCTAGCATCATGGCAAGTTCAAAGCCCGGACGCTGCCACGGGATCCACACCATCTTGTGGCCGAACTGGTGATTAAATTCGTCCATCTTTTCCTTGCCATTTGCCGAGGCTGCGAGTGCGATGCCCCAATCCGGATGAAGATGATCCACGTGCGGGAAGGGAAGAAAAGCATGCAGCGCGGTATCGATCGAAGCTGCGACGGGATTGTTGCCGAAGGTGCAGAGCGGATACATGCCGACCATCTCGTCTTCCAGTTCGACGCCACGATAAATCCCGGCCAGCGAAAGCACCTTATCCAGATAAAGAGTGGCAAAGCCTTCGACCTTGATGCTGCCCAGGTCGCCTCCGCTGCCCTTTACCCAGAGCACCGGCTTTCTCTGCCCATCCAGCGGATCAGTCTCGTCAAGCTTCGAGCTGGTGTTACCCCCGCCAAAGTTGGTGATGCGCAGGTCCGATCCGAGCAAGTTGGAGCGGTAGCGCAAGAGGGCTGGGGGATCGAGAGTTCTGGCGTGACTCTCATCCCAAAGATCGGCGAGATATTGCAAAGGCATACAGCGTCTCCTGACGGCTGATCGTGGTCTACTGACGTCTTGAACCAATAGGGCAAGTATTTCACAGCCTATATTCGTTTCGATTAGGTCCGGGCTTTAGTGTCTGCGTGAGAACTGGAAGAGAAACCGCAGGTCCCTCCACTGCGCTACCCCGGATTTCCTGTTGAGGTTGGTGGCGTTGGCGAACTTCATGCGGCTTTCCTTACTGAAAGCCGCACACGTGGCTGCTGGTGAGCGCAGAGTAGCAGGAAATCCGGGTACGCTCCGGTCGGGATGACAATTCTGTTGCAGGGCCACTAGCACCCAAAAGCGGTCAGACCGAATTGGCTGTTAGTGGCCCTGCAACAGAATTGTCATCCCGACCGGAGCGTAGCGCAGTGGAGGGACCTGCGGTTAAATTGCCGAAACGAGAGGGACAGCTTATTCTGTCCCTGTTGCGTTGCTGTTCTATTCGATCCAGATTTACGGAGGCGTGTGGGAAATCCCATTTTCATCAGCTATCGCCGCGATGACACTGAGGGAGAGGCCGGTAGGCTTTTTGATGATCTAACCCGTGAGTTTGGCTCCAACAGCGTCTTTATGGACGTGGCCGGCATCCGTCCCGGGGTCGATTTTGTGCAGGCCATCGAGCAAAACGTCGCCGACTGCGGAGTCCTGCTCGCCATCATTGGTCCTACCTGGGCGACCATCACCGGCGCATCCGGCCAGCGCCGCCTGGATGACCCCAACGACTTCGTGGTTTTGGAGATAGCATCGGCGTTGAAGCGCGAGGTACCGGTCATCCCGGTGCTGGTGCACAACGCGAAGATGCCCAGCCAGGATCAGCTTCCGGAGACCCTGAAGAGCTTCTCCCATCGCAACAGCGTCGAGTTGTCGCATGCGCGCTGGCCCTCCGACGTTCAGCTTTTGATCGGGGCTCTGAACAGCTACGTCGCGCCCACCAAGGCAACCGTGCAGGATCCGGTCCACGCCACCGTACCGGTACAACTCCCCGCACCGCATCAGCCTGCGACGACCGCTCAGCCGGTGGCAAAAAAGTCGTCTCTTCCCTTAATAGCTGGAATCGGGGCCCTGGTGGTGATTGTTGCCGCGATCGCCACCTACCTGGTGATGAATCACGCCCCGGCAGCGCCCCCGATCAACGGTACGGTGACGAATCAAAACCCGCCAGCGCCCGCGGTCGCCAGTACGGTGGTGAATCAACCCCCGGCAGCCCCCGCGATCGTCGGTACATGGAAGGGTACCGGCGCTGGCCACATCAGCGATACTCTCAACTCCCTGGTGATTTCCGGTTCTGGAAACAGCCTTACCATGCACGGCTTTGGGACATGTCAGCCGGCTCCCTGCGATTGGGGTACGCAGCCGGCAATGGTTGACGGACAATCCGCGACGGCAACCTTCCATCGCAGCGAGGAAGCAGGTTCAACCGATAGCGATCGAGTCGCGTCGGTGCGCGTAACCCCCATTGGCGGCAATCTCGACGTGCTGGTCCATAACACCTTCACCGAGCAGGGCAAGTCGCGAACGAATGAGGCTCATCGCACCTTTGTGCCCGCTCCCTAGGTGGCTGGTGCTTATTCGAACAGTAACTGTATCGTAATAGGCGGAGCCAGGACACCTGTCCAAATGAGCAGCTTCGAACGTTTCGGAGTTACGGCTGTGAGCTTTGTGTCAGGGCCCGACTGAACGGGCTGCGGAAAAACGCTTTGTACGAAGGGCACGGCTTCAGCCGTGCCGTAAAAAACCACAGCAATGAGGGCTTTAGCTGCGGCTACCGAGGGAAGAACAGATGTCTTTCCTCGCGGTATCCGCTTAGCCCCTGAGGTACGCGTTTCCACGCTTGTACCTGCACGGAAATTACCGTGAAAAACCGTACCTCAGCGGCTAAAGCCGTCCTAGCGCGATACATTTACGGCACGGCTGAAGCCGTACCCTTCGTACAAAGCGTTTTTCCGCAGCCTGTTTAGTCGGGCCCTGACACAAAGCATTACAGCTGTGGCTACTGGGACGCCACCTCGCTACCCCACCTCGTTGCGCAATGCTGGTCCCAACCCTGGCTCGTCCAATAAAATCAACGCCACTGAGCCGACCGTTCCGCTGATTTGGAGAGCTCGTAGTCAGGACGGTGTTTCCGGAGACAGCCTGAGAAATTCATACAGGCGGTCCACCTGGGCGTCAGTCTTTTTCTTCTTCGCCGCGGCGGCCGTGCGCATTGCCTCCAACTCCGCGCGCGCCTCGGGTAACTCGCCTGCGATCCAATGCGCCCTGGCCCGCTGAAATGCCAGTGCCTGGCGCTGCAATTCGCGCTGCTCATCCGGCAGGTTCGAGAGCTGCAGCTTCTCTCTGGCCAGGTTGGCGACGCTCAGCATGCGGTTGGTTTCCCGCGTCTCGGCAAGGCTATCGAAAAGGATTTCGAGCGCTTCGCCCCAGCCGCGCCAATTGGCGCACTGCACAAAGCGATTGGCGGCATCGACCGCGTGGTCGATCGCCTTGCTATAGCGGCCCTCGGTCAGGGCAATGCGGGCCGAGGTCGCGGTCGAATAAGCCAGTTCCAGGCGCAGGCCATGAAACGCCTGGATGGCCTTGGCGCGACGCAACAGGTGCGATGCCCTCTCCAGGCGATCGGGAAGATCCGAGAGCAGATCCGCCCAGTCGCGCAGCACCGCCGGGAGCGCGAAGTACCAACGCGAATCCCGTTCCGTACTTGTTTCCAGATCCGCCAGCGCCAGCCGGAAGAGCGTCTCCGCCGTATCTCCCTGACCCCGGTCCTGCATGAGGTAGGCGATTTGGTGTTTCGCCCGGCCGGTTTCCCGCAGAGACGGACCCTCCGCCGGCTGAGCGTGCCGGGCAAGGCGGTAGAAGTCTTCTGCGTGCCGAGGCTGGTCAGCCGGCGCCAGCGGGCCGATGGTTGCCAGCAGGCTGTCAGGGAGAGGAATCTCCGGATACCGGTTGACGAAGTTGCCCATCAGCAACAGTCGTTCCTGCAGGCTGTGGATGCGGGCAATGTATTGCAGGGCGTGCTCCGGCTGTTCGCCGCGAACGCACGCATAGTAGGCGGTATGCAGGTACTCGTCGCCGCAATCATCCGTCAGCCCGGGGCACGCCGCCAGCGCCTCCTGTAACAGATTCTGTTGCACCAGCTCGATCAGGCTCGGCTTGTCCGGCTGGGGGCCGAGGAGGAGCAGAAATGTCAGGCTGGCGTCGGGTTGGATGGTTTGCAGAAATTCCACGTGGCGCGGGGCGGCATTCGACCACACGATCAGCGGCGACCCGAAGCGCACGATTTGATTGAAGAACCACACCAGCCGGTCGGCGGCATCGGTTTGCGGTGCATGCTCCTGCGGCAGGCCAAGCTCACGTAACGTGGCGTCGTCGGCCAACAAGCCGGCGCTCTCGTCAATGCGGATCACATTGCCGCGCCACGCCTTGAACACCGCAGCCGGGAGTTGGGTGTAGGCCACGGCGGACGCATCCGCCTGATCCTGTGCACCCGTTTGCAATTGACTTACCTGGGTGGCGACGCTACTCCAGAAGGTGGCGGCCGCATCATCAGCAACCACCGCGGGTACATTATCCGCCGGCTCCGCCAGCCAGCCCGCGGCAGGCACTCTTGGCCCGTTCAGCGGCAGCGCGGTCAGGTCCAGGGGATTGCGCAGATACACGGTCATCGAAGCCCAGTTGGCGAACGCGAACTCCGTTGCCACCTTGGCGCACCGTATACGCAACAGGGCCGACTCCGGATCCCGGCTGGCCGCCGCGCCGAAGACATCGGCATAAAACGCTTCGGCGATGGACCCCGCGTCTTCGTTGTGCAACTCGGCCAGGAACGACAGAACCATCCCCACCCCGTTGCGGTGGAGGCACAGCGCGGGTGATATGCCCCACGAGTCCGCCGCGCCTGAGTAGCAACTCCATAGGAGCGCAAGCTTGGCCTGGCGGAAGGTCTCGCCCATCGTGGTCGCCGGCACATCGCCGGTCTCGCTCAGAACAGCGTTTCCGTGCTCCTCGATGTGCAGAATGTCGATGTCACTCACCAGCCTGCCGGCAGCAAACTCCGCAGCCGCATCCCGCTGGACGATCTCCGGCGTGCGGGCGAGAGCCTCCAGCGCGGCGGCGGTTCGGCGGTTGGTGTCGCTGCCCACCACCTTGAGCAGCTGCAGATGGCTGCCGGTGGAGAGCGGCAGCTGGTTAAAGTCTTTCCAGCAGTGGACGACTGACAGGTCCTGAGCCGCAAGCAGGTTTCCCGATTCGTCGTAGAGCGCTCCCCAGGGCAGCAGATGCAACTCCGGGCGTGTGGTCTGGATCACCAGCCGCCGCGGCGTTTTCGCGTTGTTAAGGAACTCCCGCAGAGCCGGGCTCAACTGTGCCAGCGACTGGTACAACATACGCGCCACGGCTCGTATCGCCGTGGCGGGGCGGTATCCGGTCTTTTCGTCGCGGTTAACGTTACAGGCGCGCAACTGGCGCATAAACTCCCGCCACTGCTCGTCATTGATGGGTGACTGGAAGCTCTGCGCCGGATAGGTCTTGCCGGCGATGGATAAAATCACTCCGAATTCCCGCTCGCAGGCCAGCGGCAGGCTGCTCTCCATGCCGCCGCTGGGCAGCTCCAGTTGTACAATCGCAGTTTTCCGAAACACCGGCATGGAGACACGCTACCATACGGTTCCTTGCCGTTGCCGGATGGTGTACCCTTGCCGTGCTCCTACCTGCAAAGTGGGCAAAGGATGGATTTCGCAAATGAATGTGCTGAAGAAAAAAGATCCCAGTGTGACCTACCTGAACAAGCTGGGCTACAACGTGGTTAAGTTGCCCCGCACCGGCATCGAGCCCATGGACGTCATCGGCCACGACCAGACCATGCAGTGGTTGGGCCCCATCGATTCCATCTGGAACAGCGCCATCCCCAAGCCGCAGACCGGTCCGCCCAAACCCGCCTCTGCCGTGAACGGCCAGAAGAGCGATGCTCTCGACCTCTCCGTCGGGCTCAGCATCCTGGGCAACACCCTGGCTGCGTTTGGTGTTTCCGTGCCCTCGCTCGACGTGGCCTACAAGAGCGCCCATGCGGTGCAATTCAGCTACAGCAACGTCACCAGCATCTCGGTGGCGCCCTTCGCTGCCGGCAGTTATCTGGCCAAGGGAGAGCTGCAGAGCGATAACCCCTCGGTGAAGAATTATTTCCTGAGCGGCCAGGCGACCGCCTACCTCATCACCGAGGTACTCAAATCCAACTCGCTGACCGTCACCGCCACCGACTCTCACGGTACTGCCGTTGCCGTGGATCTCTCCGCCTTCCAGGGCGTCGATGCCAAAGTCGGCATCAAGCCGTCGAGCGCGGGGAACTCCACCATCAGCTACACCGGTCCGGAGGCCATCACCTTCGGATTCGCTGTGCAACAGATCGCCCGCGAGGGGGATCAGTGGACGCTGCATGGTGTCGCCCCATCGGGGGACATTGCCTTCGGCTTCTTGGGCACTGGCGCAGGGCAGGGAAGCGGCGCGCCGGCCCCCACCATCTTCGACACGGGCGCCCTTGACTGCCGTCTGGAGATCTGAGGCTCATGAGCACCACCCCACTTCCTGTGCCGCTGCTGGTCCACGCCCCGACCGGGGCGCCGGCCCCGGCCCTTCCTCCAGAAAGCCTGCCGCATCTCAGCGGCGACCTGCCGGGCGCAGCGCAGCGCAGCATCGACTCCACTCATCTGGGCACGGACTCGAGCGTTGGCGATCCCGACGATCTCACCCAGACAGGCTGGTGCATCCTGTTCGCGTCGGACGCTGATCCCGCGATCAAGGCCCAGTTGCAGCCGCTGATCGATCTTCGCCGCAAGCAGGTCAACGACGATCACTTATTCCAGGTCTTCGAGGGAAATGACAGCGGAGTCCGCCCTAACCAGACTGCCGATGACTGGGTCCAATACCGCGGCGTTTCGCTTACGGCTAAAGTCGATCCCACTGCGGGCGTTCCCTACTACGTGCTGATCGTCGGTCAACCCGACCGCATCCCCTTCGATTTCCAGAATCTGCTGAAGATGCAGTGGGCCGTGGGCCGGCTGGCCTTTGATGACATCGAGGACTACGGACGCTACGCCCGGGCCGTGGTGCAGTACGAGGACCCTGGCTTTGTTCCGGCGCAGCGAAAGAACGCCGCAGTCTGGGTTACGCGTAACGATAACGACGTGGCCACCGCCATGCTCTCCAACGCCATCTGTCCCAATTTCCTCGACAACATTAAACCCCTCGGCTCCGGTCCGGCGAAGTTCACGCTGGATGCGTTCACTTACTCGACAGCCAAGCAGGCCACCAAGCAACAACTGATCGATATCCTCCGCGGCAACCTGCCCGGCGGTCCGCCGGCCGTCCTCTTTACCGGCTCCCACGGGGTCGAGTATCCGATGGGTGACCCCGCGCAGCGCCGCATGCAGGGCTCGCTGCTTACCCAGGAGTGGGTGCGAGACACGGCCGCCGGTCCCAACAACCTCTTTTCCGCCGAAGATATTCCTGCCGATGCCAAGCTTCAGGGGACCATGGCATTTCTCTTCGCCTGTTATAGCGGTGGTTGCCCTGCGGACAACAACTACTACTTCCATCCTGACGGCTCAAAGATCCCGGTCGCACCGGCTCCGCTCATCGCGGCGCTCCCCCAGGCATTGCTTAGCCATGGCGCCCTCGCGGTCATCGCACATGTCGACCTGGCCTTCCCTTATGCTTTCCAGGACGTCACTGGGACGCCCCAGCTTCAGTCTCTGCGCGATCCGCTCACCTATCTCATGTTCGGCCGCCGCGCCGGTTACGCCGTCGATTCGCTCAGCGACCGTTGGAGCCGTTTGTGCTCTCAGCTCATCGAGTCGGAGGCGCGCACCGTCTCCACCGACCCGAACGCGACTCCGCCGTTAAGTGCTGCCGCACGCACTGTCCTGACAATAGCCCGCGACGACGCGCGCAACTACATCGTCCTTGGCGACCCAGCCACGCAGCTGCGCGTTAGAGATCTCAAGTGATACTTGAAGGTTCGAATCATAAGCTGTCCAAGTTAACGGGCAAACGGCCTTTTGGACGGCGCAACTTGCTGGAAACAGAGTCAGCACAAAAGCCGGGTGCCCCATTCAAGCCGCATTTTGGCTTGAGTGGGATACCACAGCACTCGACGACCCTAAAGCAGGCTTCTCAGTAGGCTGTTTATGGCACCATATGCCAGAGGTATTTATGGCAGTCAGCATCGAGGAACTGAACCAACGCTTCGCCATTGCCGGGGCAGCGACAATCACCGCCGGCAACGGCGGCTTGCCGCGGGTAAGCGTGAATACCCCCGCAGCCACTGCGGAGATCTACCTGCACGGTGCGCAGCTCACCTCCTGGCAGCCGGCGGGCGCCGAAGAGGTGATCTTCTTGAGCGGGCAATCCCAGTGGCAGCCGGGGCGCGCGATCCGCGGAGGTATCCCCGTCTGCTTTCCCTGGTTTCGCAACAAGGCGGATGACCCCAAAGCACCCTCGCACGGGTTCGTGCGGACCAAGGCATGGCAACTCGACTCCGTCACCCGCAACGGCGACACGGTAACGATAAGCCTGTCGACCGCGAGCGACGAGGCGACGCGAGCCTGGTGGCCGCACGACTTTCTGCTTGCGCACCGGGTGACCGTTGGCGCGGAGCTGGTTCAGGAGTTGACGGTAAGCAACACCGGCGCCGCGCCCCTGCGCTTTGAAGAGGCTCTGCACACCTACTACCGCGTCGGTGGGGCCGAGTCCGTTCGCATCCAGGGTCTTGGGGGCGTGGACTATCTCGACAACACCGATGGCAACCGCGAGAAACGGCAGGAGGGCGACATTGTTTTCACCGCGGCCACCGATCGCGCCTACGTAAAGACCACGCATGCGGTGGAGATTCTGGACCCCATCCTGCGCCGGCGCATCCGGCTGGAGAAGGAGAACTCCCGCACCACCGTGGTTTGGAATCCCTGGGTAGAGGGCGCGCATGCGTTGCCGGATATGGCAGACGACGAGTGGCGAGCGATGGCCTGCGTTGAGGCCAGCAACATGCGCGCCTTCGCTGTCGACCTGGCGCCTGGGGAGCAGCACACCATGAAGACCAGCATCCGGGTCGCTGCCGCGCCGGGTGATAGCTTTTGATGGAAAATTTCGATATTTGCCGCCCTTATCTCCTCTTGCCTGTTGCCTGCCGCAGCGCAGGCAACGCGCAGCGCCATCGACCCGTTGCTCAAGCAGCCACTGCAGAGCCAGGTACTGGTGGCCGAAGAGATGCGGCAATTTTTGCTGAAGCGCGTGCCCGCTCTGCCGGCGATAAGCAGTCCAGCAGAGTGGCAGAAGGAGGCGGAGCGGCTGCGCGAGCACGAGTTAGCAGTGATCTATCATGGCTGGCCGCGGGAGTGGGTGGAAGCGAAACCAAACTTCGAAAAGGTGGCGGAGATCACGCGGCCGGGGTATCGCATCGTCAAGCTTCGTTATGAGATTGTCCCCGGGTTTACCTCCACAGCGCTGCTGTATGAACCCGAGCATATGACAGGGAAGATGCCCGCGATCCTGGATGTCAACGGCCATGGCGCCGGCGGAAAGGCCGTGGAGCACAAGCAGAAGCGATGCATCAACCAGGCGCGCCGCGGCATCCTGGCGCTTAGCCTGGAGTGGATCGGTATGGGCGAGTTAAGCAGCCCAGACAATGAGCACAACCAGGCCGGGCTGCTCGACCTGGCTGGGGCCAACGGAGTCGGCTTGTTTTACCTGGCCATGCGCCGCGGCCTCGACTATCTCTATGACGATCCGCAAGTGGACAGAACGCGCATCGGCATGACGGGCCTGTCGGGCGGCGGGTGGCAGACGATGTTGCTCAGCACCCTGGATACCCGGGTCGGTCCTTCCGTACCGGTGGCGGGCTTTAGTTCGCTGACCACGGCCATCGAACATCCGGACTATGCCGGCGATGCGGAGCAGAATGGCGCGGACATGCGTTCGGTCGCCGACTACGCGCACTTGATGGCGTTGCGCGCGCCACGGCCGACTCTGCTGATCTACAACGCGATGGATGACTGCTGCTTTCGGGCGGGTGTGGTCAAACAGGGCGTCTACACCGATATAAAACCCTTCTTTGCCTTGATGGGCAGCCCGGGAAATCTGCAGTGGTACGACGAATGAGAACCCAGGCACACACAACTATCAGATAGACAGCCGGGAGCAGTCCTACCGCTTCTTTGACCAGGCCTTTCAGCTACAGGCCAGCGATAAGGAGGACGCGGATACGGATACCGAGGTGCAGACGGCCGCGGATCTTGCGGTCGGCATACCGGCAAATAACCTCACGGTCGTCGGCCTGGCGCGTCAGTTAGCGCAGGGGATCCATCACGATGCTCCGGCGCAGGCGGATGCTGCCTGGGTGGAGAAGCAGCGGCAGCAACTGCGCGAGGTGGTGCGATTTGATCCAGTCACGGTTACCCATGCGTGGCCGGTGACTGAGACCCACGAAAGAGGCCTGGAGAGCCGCGGGTACCGGTTTGAATTCAGCAACGGGTTATCCGCACCCGGGGTGCTTCTGGAGTCGACGGTGAGGCCGGAGAACGGAGGCACGACGCTGCTGATCTCCGACTCAGGGCGAGCCTCCATGTTGGTCGAGGCAGCGAACGATGTAGGCCGTGGACAGCGCGTCCTGGTGTTGGACCCGTTGCTATTCGGCGAGAACATCCCGGGCACGGGCGATGACCTTTCGGGTTTGGCGCAGATGGTGAACACCGTGGGAGCCCGGCCGCTGGGGGTGGACGCGGCGCAGGTGGCTGCCGTTGCCCGCTGGCTGCAAGAGGACGCGATCGATGGCAGTGCAACGCCGGGCGCCCGGATCATGCCTCCGAGCCACCCCGCGCCGGTGCGCGTGGTCACGAACGGCCCCCGCGGGGAGACGGTCGCTATCATCTCCGCGGCGATCGTGCCCCAGCTGTACTCCTCCATTGAGGCGCGCCACGCGATTGCCAGCCTGGGCGATTTGTTTACCCATCCGCTTGATTATCATGACGCGCAAGAGGTGATGTGTCTCGATCTCTATCGCGACTTTGACTTCAACACCTTGCGTCTCATCGCTGCGCCGGTCAACATCGACCTGGCAGGCAAAGATCCGCGAGCCGATCTTCTGGTAATCGCTTAGGGTTCAGGCAATTCAGATCGAGGGCCTCGATCAGAGGGGCTTCCCATCGGCGGCTGGAAAACATGTAAGGCTGGCGGCCGGTGGAGAGGCGAACGTCTGCGTTGTCCAGTTCCTTGGCGGTGGCAAATCCAAAGAGGCGCAGATGGTCGCGAAGAAATTTCCAGGATGGAAAGGAAAAGATCCGGTCTGCCTCTTCGGCCACGGGAGACTTCAGCACCAGGATGATTCCTGGTTGGGACCGTGTACTGGTGCGCGTCACTCTGGGTTTAATGATCGCAGTGTATTTGCCGGCGGGGATCCGGATGGCTGTGCGGGTGGTTGAGCTGGTCATGGGGCTGTTCATGGAGCTGGTCTCTTGACAGCTATCGGCGCAAGCGACCAGTCGAATGAATTTAAGCCACAGTTGTCTTGACTTGAGACAGTCCTCTTAATTTTGCCCAGAGCCGGCTGCAGCCGGGAGACGATGGCGTCTACGTCGTAGACGCATCCGCCCCAAACCCCTCCACTGGCCTGCACCAGGGCGGCCCACAGCCGGGTGTCGTCGGGAAGCGCGGGATGCGGCCTGAGATCAGCGCGGGGAGCTCGCGCGGCCAGCCGGCGCGCGCCTTCTTCCGGGCTGAAGATCTGTTGTGCATCGCCCACCAGGTTGATGGAGCCGGTCAGCTTCTGCCGGTCGATGACAATCTCAATCTGGTCGCCGTCCAGGAGCTTGCCGATGGCGCCTCCGGCAAGCGCTTCGGGCGAGATATGCCCGATGCAGGCGCCGGTGGAGACGCCGCTGAAGCGGGCGTCGGTGAGCAGGGCCACGTGCTTGCCGGAAGGGAGCCACTTGAGGGCGGAGGTGATCTGATAGATCTCCTCCATGCCCGCGCCCGCGGGGCCGCAGCATACCAGCACCATGACGTCGTGCTTCCCGATCTCGCCGTTCTTGATGGCGTGGATGGCCGCCTCTTCGGAGACGAAGACCCGGGCCGGACCGTGGTGGCGAAAGACTCCGTCGGCATCGATGAGTGAGGGATCGATGGAGGTGCTCTTGACCACCGAGCCCTCGGGGGCGAGGTTGCCCACGGGGAAACAGACGGTGGGGGTGAGTCCGCTGGAGCGGGCGCGATCGGGATCCATGATGACGTCGTCGGGATCGATGCCGTCGCGGGCGCGGAGATTCTTGCGCAGTTCGTGGCGGCGTGGGGAGTTCTCCCACCAGTCGAGACAGCTATCGAGGGTTTCTCCGGATACCGTCTTCACCTGGGTGTTGAGCAGGCCTGCTCTTCGCAGGTGGAGCATCACTTCGGGTAATCCGCCGGCAAGAAAAACTTGAACGGTCGCGAAGTTGCGCGGGCCGTTGGGCAAAGCGTCGACCAGGCGGGGAATTTCCCGGTTGATGTGGGCCCAGTCGGCTGCGACCGGGCGCTTGAGTCCTGCGGAGTAGGCAATCGCCGGCAGGTGCAGCAGCAGGTTGGTGGATCCGCCGAAGGCAGCGTGGGCCACCATGGCATTGTCGATCGAGGCCTGGGTGAGAATGTCGCGGGTTCCTATCTGTAACTGATGCAGGCGCAGGATGGCGCTGGCGGAACGGCGGGCGGCATCGAGCCAGATGGGCGCGCCTGAGGGGGCGAGCGCGGTGTGGGGGAGGGATAGCCCCAGGGCTTCTCCTATTACCTGTGCGGTCGCAGCTGTGCCCAGAAACTGGCAGCCGCCGCCGGGAGTGGCGCAGGCGCGGCAGCCCATCTCGGCTGCGGTTTCGAGGGTGATCTGGTTTTGCGCGTAGCGGGCGCCGATGGTCTGTACCTTGCCTGCATCTTCGCCTGATTCGGGCAGCAGCGTGACTCCGCCGGGGATGAGGATGGTCGGCAGGGGGCCCGGCGGAAGCCAGCGCCATCATCATGGCGGGCAGTCCCTTGTCGCAGGTGGCGATGCCGATCACGCCCATCCTGGTGGGCAGGGAACGCATCAGGCGGCGCAGCACGATGGCCGCATCATTGCGAAAGGGGAGGGAGTCGAGCATGCCGGTGGTGCCCTGGGTACGGCCGTCGCAGGGGTCGGTGCAGGCGCCGGCAAAGGGAATGGCATCGAGGGATTTCAAGGTGATGGCTGCTTCGGCCACCAGGGCGCCCAGTTCCCAGTGCCCGGTATGAAAGCCGAGGGCGATGGGTGTTCCATCGGGGGCGCGCAGGCCGCCATGGGTGCTGAGGATGAGGACTTCGGAGCCCAGCAACTTTTGCGGCTCCCAACCCATGCCTGCGTTTTGGCTTAGGCCGAAGAGATTGCCTGAGGGTGCGTTGAGCAGCATCTCCGGGGTGATGGGCAGCAGGCCGCGGGGACCGGGCGCGTGGGTGGCTACGTCATCCAGCTTGAGGGTGCTGGTTTCGAGGACCGAGGAAAGGGAAATGGTAGGAATGGCGGTCTCCTGTCACGGTCAATTGTAAGATGCCGGGATGGTTGAGGGACTGGAGCGCCGTCAGCAGGACGGCTCGACTACTTTAAAGTCGGGCCGCGAAAACGCTTTGTACGAAGGGCACGGCTTTAGCCGTGCCGTAAAAAGGGACAGCAATGAGGGCTTTAGCCCCTGAGGTACGTTTTTCCAAGCTTGTGCCTGCACGGAATTACTGTGAAAAACCTTACCTCAGCGGCTAAAGCCACCCCCGCGCAGTACGTTTACGGCACGGCTGAAGCCGTGCCCTTCGTACAAAGTGTTTTTCCGCAACCTGTTTAGTCGTGCCATAAACGCGCAAAAGGCCTGGGCTTTAGCGGCGCTCACGTGCGCGCGAAGGTGAGCAGCGGCTGAATATCATTTTTGTCAGCGGCCCGAAGAGCGTCGATATAGGTGCGCCGGAAATCTCCGGCTTGCACAAGGTGGGTGCCTCCCCAGGTGAATACTGGACGTCCCATCCTCTGAGCGACGACATCGGCGATCCCGGATTTCCTGTGAAGTTTGTTGGCGTTGATGCACTTCATGCGGCTTTCCTCAATGAAAGCCGCACACGCGGGCGTCGCTTGGTGCCGCGTACAGGAAATCCGGGTTAAGCCGTGCGTGACGGCCGTTGCCATTGGCAAACGGATGAATGGCGACAAGCCGGTGGTGAAAACGGATAGCGATCTCATCCCGCTGGAATGTCTGGTGTTCCATCCAATAGCGAGCATCACCCAGCAGGACTGATAACGATTCGCGTATCTGGTAGTGCGGGATCCCGATGTTCTTCTCGGTCGTCCTGTAAGTACCGGCCCATTTCCAGGTCTGATCGAACATTCGCTGGTGCAGGTCTCTTATATAAGTTTCAGAGAGAGGGTTGTTCCGCTGCAGATTCCTCGGATTTAGCGCCCACGCAAAGGCCTCCAGAATGTTCTGGCGCTCCCACTCGTTCAGTTCTTCCTTCGTAGTGAGCCCGGGAATGAGGTCAGCCTGCTCTTCTGGGGACAGCGGTGTATTGCCATCCCCAGTTTCAAAGAGTGTCACCGCGATGATCCACGCTTTCTGACGATCCGGCGTGTTTCTGCTTCCACCGCTTCGTCGATATTGCCGACTGCCTGATTCTCCAGCGCCATAGAGTGTTCGACCCCGATGACATGCTTTTGCGCATCGGCGCGCGCGCGCCCTTCGATCAGTTCCTGCATGGTGTCTGCTCTCGGAACGAGGGCATACACCAGATCACAATCGAGAGCGTTGGCTGCGGCGCGCAGGCTCTTCAGGGTGATGCGGTCTTCCGCTTCGGCCTTCTCCATCTGCAGGGGAAGCTGACGGCTTGTTCCAAGGCGACGCGCCAGTTCGCCGGAAGAGATTCCCAGAGCTTGCCGCAGGGCCCGTATCCATCCCTTGAGAGGCCGGGAAGTGGCACGTGCAGCTCGGAAGGCAGCCAGACTCGGTCCAGTTGCTTGAGTCGGAGATCTTGGAATTCGGTGCGCATTGCTTGCTCCAATGACAATCTAAGAATAGTCAAGTGTCCGTAAAGTGACAATATATAAATTGTCATTTTACATCACTATGACAATATATGAATTGTCGTTTAGGATGGTTGAAAGCCTAAGTACGACCCAGGCCCAACCCAGAATAAGCATGTACTTATGTGCTTTCAATGACTTAGCGCATGAAGAGGCCAGCGTACAGGAAATCCGGTCGCATCAACTGGGAAATGTTTTCGCGGGGAGGGGTAAGCCGAGCTTTATGGAGCAATCTGATCCGATGGCCCTGGTATGCACCCTCCCCGACGGCGATCAAGCGCAACGACGGAGTGAGATACAAGCGTTGTTACAGAACCGGACGGCGCTCACCCGCCATCCCGATGGCGTCGAACTGGAGTGGGAGTTCTCAGAGGAAACCGCACGCAGCTTGCTCGACTTCATTCTGTTCGAACGCACCTGCTGCAAGACTTTCACTTACGAACTCGGGTTTGCCCCACCGCAAAACCGAATCACTCTGCGGATGCGCGCATCCGCAGAGCAGGTTGAGGCACTCCAGGCGCTCTACTGCTGAATCTTGGTGTCGGCCTTGCTGGGCTCCGCAGTCACTTGCTTCGGCGTGGGTAGTTGCGAAGCATCCCAACCGCCGCCTAAGGCCTCGCACCAGCTCTACCGCGCCGGTCATCTGCTCGATCTGCAGACTGGCCAACTGCTGCTGGTTGCTCAACAACGTATTTTGCAGCGTCACCACATCGATATAAGGATCAATGCCGGTCTGGTACCTGCCCATCTCCAAATCAAGAGCCGTTTGCGACGACGCAACCGCACCGCGCTGCTGCTGGATCTGCTGCGAAAGTATGCGCGTCTGCGCCAGATAGTCCTCTACCTGCTGAAACGCGGTGAGCACCGTCTGCCGATAGGTGGCAACGTCCGCGTTGTAAATGGCGACGTACTGATGGAGTTCCGGCTTTAAGGCCGCATTGAAAATGGGTTGCGAGAAGGATGGGCCAACCGACCAGAAGCGGCTGGGCCAATCCACGAGATGTTTGAACAGATAGCTCTCAAAGCCTCCACTCGCGGAGAGCGTCAGGGTGGGGAAGAAAGCGGTATAGGCAACGCCCAGTTCCGCGTTGGCGGCAGCCATGGTTCGTTCCGCTGCGGCAACGTCGGGCCGCCGCTGCAGCAACAGAGAGGGCATGCCGACGGGAACCGGAGGAGGCGCGGTCAGGATCGGACGCGGGGGCAAGGAGAACCCGGAAGCCGGCTTGCCAATCAGGACCGCAATCGCGTGCTCATACTGCGCCCGCAAAATGCCCAGGTTGGTCAATGAGGACTGGGCCGCTTGCAGCGTGGCGCGCGCTTCTACCAGCGAGAGCTGGTCGCCCACGCCGGTGTCGTATTGGGCCTGGTTGTAGTCCAATGCCTTCTGGTCGGCAGCCACCGTTTGGGTGTAAATCTGGATCAGGGCGTCCTGGCCGCGGATTTCAAAGAAGAATTCGGCCAAATCCGCCTGCTCGACGAGACGCTCATTCTCCAGATCCGCGGCGCTGACCTGCGCGGTGTACTGCGCATTGCGCACTTGCTTGCGGATTCTGCCAAACAGGTCGGGCGTCCAGGAAACATCCAAAGGCAAGGAGTAGATCTGAGACGTCTTTTCCCGGGTTGGCCACGCTGGTGGTGGGGCCAAGGTTTGAAGAGGAACGCTGACGGTTGTAAGACGGGCCAACCGACACCGTGGGAAAATACTGCGCCCGCGCCTCGCGCACCAGCGCCCGGGATTCCATAAAGTTCTCGAAGTACTGTTTGATGTTCTGGTTATCGATGTTGAGCTGGCTTTCCAGGTCGTTCAGCTCGGGATCGTTGAAAACACTCCACCAGTCGCCGCGAATCTTCGCGTCCGCGGGTTGAGCCACGGTCCAATTGCCGTTGTCCGGATTGTTCTGCGATTGGGTCGTGGCCGCTGGGGGCGTAGCCGGGGGTGCTTCTTTAAAGGCCGGGGGCGGCTGAATCGCGGGCGGGTGATAGGCCGGACCCATGTGACAGCCGGTCACGCCCGCGCTAAGCAGCACGCCGGCGAGCCAACCGAATTGCGTTCGTCTTGTTTTCTTCATAGAAGCTTTCCACCACACTTACCGTTGAAACTTGCTAAACAGCTCCTTCCGGGTTGGCCGAGAAGGTGTCGTGATGTTTCCCCATGGCTCGCAACCGCAAGCGATCCATATACAGATAGATAACCGGCGTGGTGTAGAGCGTAAGCATCTGGCTCACGATCAACCCACCCACAATGGTAATGCCCAGCGGTTGCCGCAGCTCCGAACCGGTCCCGGTGCCGAAAGCCAGCGGGATGGCGCCAAAGAGCGCAGCCATGGTGGTCATCATGATGGGCCGGAAGCGCAGCATGCAGGCCTCAAAAATGGCGTCGGTCGGTGCTCTTGCCGTGTTCCCGCTCGGCCACCAGCGCGAAGTCGATCATCATGATGGCGTTCTTCTTCACCAAACCGATGAGCAGCACAATGCCGATGATGGAGATGACGTTGAGGTCATTATTGAACACCAGCAGAGCCAGCATGGCTCCCACGCTGGCCGGAGGCAAGGTGGAGATGATGGTCAGCGGGTGCACCAGGCTCTCATACAAAATGCCCAGCACGATGTACACCGCCAGCAGAGCCGTAGTGACCAGGATCGGCTCGGTGGCCAGCGACTGCTGATAAGCCTGCAGGGTGCCGGCGAAGAATCCGGTGATGGTCGAGGGCATACCGAGTTTGCTCTGCAACTCGCTGATGGCCAGGGTGGCGTCGCTGAGAGACAGGCCAGGCGCCAGGTTGAAGGATACCGTCACCGAAGGGAACACGCCGGTATGGTTCACTTGCAGCGGCGTGGTGCTGGGATGGAACGTACTGACCGCGCTAATGGGGGTCACCCCGTTGGTCGCCCTGGGATAGGTAAAGTTCAGCCCCTCAGGAGACTGGAAGTAACGGGGCGCCACTTCCAACACCACGTAATACTGGTTCAGCTGGGTATAGATCACCGACGCTTCGGACTGCCCAAAGGCGCTGTAAAGCGTGCTGTCGAGCGTCTGCGGAGTGAGGCCGAGGCGGGCGGCCGCGGTCCGGTCGTAAGTCAGATATTCATCCAGACCGCCATTTTGCTGATCGCTGTTCACATCCTGGAAGCCGGGAAGTTTCTTGATATCCGCCAGCAGGATCGGTCCCCAGTGGGCCAGATCGTTCACATTGTCCGCCTGCAGCGTGTACTGATAGAGGGCGTTGCTACCCCGGCCGCCGATGCGCAGATCCTGTGCGGCTTGTAGAAATACCGAGGCGACGGGCAAGCGGTTCAGCTTGGGCCGCAGGCGGTTGATGATTTCCGGCGCACCGATGTTGCGCTCGTCCAGCGGCTTGAGAGCGACATACACGAATCCGCCGTTGCTGGCGCCGTTGCCGCCGGTATAGCAAATCACATTCGCCACAGCGGGGTCGGACTTGACGGTTTTCACGATCGCCCGGGCCGAGGCTTCCATCACCGGAAAGGAGGCGTCCTGAGGTCCCTGGATGCCGCCGACCAGCGCGCCGGTGTCCTGCTGGGGGAAGAAGCCCTTGGGAATCTTGACGATCAGAACCACGTTCAGGGCGATGGTCAACAACAGCACCACCAGCATCAACCCTGAATTGTCCAGCACCCATGACAGGGAGTGCTTGTAAATGTTCAGCATCCCGTCAAAAAAGCGTTCGGTGGCGCGATAAATGCGGCCGTGCTCCTCTGCTTTGTGCTGTTTGAGCAAGTGCGCGCACATCATCGGCGTGGTGGTTAAAGAAATCACCATGGAGACCAGGATGGCGGTGGAGAGGGTAACAGCGAACTCACGGAACAGCCGGCCGACAATGCCGCCCATCATCAGCAGGGGGATGAATACGGCGATCAGCGATGTGCTCATGGTCAGCACGGTAAAGCCGATCTCCTTTGCGCCTCGCAGCGCGGCCACTGCTGGGGACATGCCCATTTCCAGGTAGCGGGAGATATTCTCCATCACCACGATGGCGTCATCCACCACGAACCCGGTAGAGATGGTGAGGGCCATCAGGGAAAGATTGTCCAGGCTGTAGTCCAGCAGATACATCACGGCGAAGGTGCCGATCAGCGAGACCGGCACCGCGACGCTGGGAATCAGGGTGGCGCGCGCATTGCGCAAGAACAGAAAGACCACCAGGATCACCAGGATGACCGAAATGATCAGCGACGATTCCACATCGTGCAGCGATGCCTTGATGGTGGTAGTGCGGTCCAGAATGACCGTGGCCTTGATGCCCTGCGGCATCACCGCCTGCAGAAAGGGAAGCTGGTCGCGGATGCGCTGGTTGGTCTGGATGATATTGGCGCCCGGCTGGCGGAAGATGATGACGCCAATCGACGGAATTCCATTAGGTAAAGCCGGCGGTGCGGATGTTCTGGGCTGCATCGGTAACATCCGCGACATCGGAGAGATGGACCGCCAGCCCGTTGTGCTGGCCCACGATCAACGGCTTATATTCGTCGGCCTTGGATATCTGGCCGTTGGTGACAATATCCGCAGTCACCACGCCGTTGGAGACCTGGCCGCGCGCCAGGTCGGAATTCTGCAGGCTCAGCACCGACTGGATATTCGCCAGCGTCAATCCATAACGGTTTAGCTGAACAGGATTCACATCAACGCGCACCGACGGGTAGGCGCCGCCGCCAACCCCTACCTGCCCCACACCCTGTATCTGCGACAGCTTCTGCTCCATGATGGTGGAGGCTGCGTTAAACATGGTTTGCCGGTCATACTTGTCCGAGGTGAGCGACATAATCATGATGGGCGCGTCAGCCGGGTTGACCTTGCGGTAGCTGGGATTGGAGGGCAGGTTGGCGGGGAGATAGGTCCTGGCGGCATTGATGCCCGCTTCCACATCGCGCGCCGCGGCATCGATGTTGCGGCTCAGGTCGAACTGCAGAGTCACGTTGGTGCTGCCCAGCGAGCTCGACGAGGTCATCTCGGTGATGCCGGCGATGTGGCCGAACTGCCGTTCCAGTGGAGTGGCGACAGACGACGCCATGATCTGCGCGCTGGCGCCAGGCAGGCTGGCGGAGACCGAAATCGTAGGAAAATCTACCTGCGGCAGCGGTGAGACCGGCAGCACATTAAAAGCGATGCCCCCGGCAATGGCGATGGCCGCCGTCAGCAGGGTGGTGGCTACCGGCCGGCGAATAAAAGGAGCGGACAGGTTCATGCTTCACCTGCGGGCGCCGGCTCCGGGCCTCCACCATGCCTGCTGCCGTGAGCCGGCGAAGCGTTGCGCCAGGTTGTCAAAGAAGATGTAGATCACCGGCGTGGTGTAGAGGGTGAGCACCTGGCTCAATAACAAACCGCCGACCATGGCAATGCCCAGAGGGCGGCGGAGCTCGGAGCCGATGCCCGATGCCCACGGCCAGAGGAATTCCACCCAGCAGCGCAGCCATGGTGGTCATCATGATGGGGCGAAAACGCAGCAGGCTGGCCTCGTAAATCGCATCGGTGGAGCTCAGGCCCCGCTGCCGTTCGCCTTCCAGCGCGAAGTCGACCATCATGATGCCGTTCTTTTTCACAATGCCGATCAGCAGGATGATGCCGATGATCGCCACCACGCTCAAATTCTGCTTGAACAGGATCAGCGACAGCAACGCGCCCACGCCGGCCGAAGGCAACGTGGAAAGGATGGTGATGGGGTGAATGAAACTCTCGTACAGCACGCCGAGCACGATGTAGACGGTGACCAGGGCGGCGAGAATCAGCAGCGCTTCATTGTCCTGGGAATTCTCAAACGCGGCGGCGGTGCCCTGAAAGCCGGTCTGCACGCTGGCCGGGAAGTTCATGCCCTTCGCGGTTTTGTTGATTGCGTCGATGGCCTCGCCCAGCGAAGCATTGCCCGCCAGGTTGAAGGAGACGGTCACCGAAGGGAACTGGCCCTGGTGGTTGATCGACAGCGATTCGGTGCCCGGTTCCATGTGGATGAAGGCGCCCAGGGGAACAGCATTGCTGGGGGTGGAACTGGTATTGGTGTTGGCGGAGCTCGACCCGGTGCTATTGGTGGTGGTGGCCAGGGCGCCGGTAGGCGGCGTCAGGATTCCGGACGAGGGGGTATAGAGGGTGGATTCCGTGGTGGCGTTGGTGCCGGCCGAGGCCGAGGCGGAGGCGGAGAAGGAGGTGCTGGCCGCCGCGCCGGTAGCTCCCGAGGAGGCGTTGCCCTGGATATAAATTTTGTTCAGCTTCTGCGGATCGTTGGCGAAGTTCGGCTGCGCCTCCATGATCACGTGGTACTGGTTGAGCTGGGTGTACATGGTGTTGATCTGGCGCTGGCCGAAGGCGTCATAAAGGGTGTTGTCGACGGTGGAGGGGGCGATGCCCAGGCGGGACGCGGATACCCGGTCAATGGCCAGAGACACCGTCAACCCCCCGGTCTGCTGATCGGTGGCTACGTCTTCCAACTGGGGCAGCTTTTGCAGCTTGGCCACGAAGCGGTTGGTCCAGCTATCCAGCTCATTTACGTCCGGATCTTCCAAAGTGTACTGATAGAGCGTCCGGCTCACGCGGTCGTCGACGGTGATGTTCTGTACCGGCTGCATGAACAGCTTGATGCCGTTCACCTGGGACAAACTGTCGTTCAAGCGGCGGATGACATCCGATGCGCTGAGATCCCGCTGGTCGAGCGGCTTCAGGTTGATGGACATGCGTCCGCTATTCAACGTGGTATTGGTGCCGTCGGCGCCAATAAACGAGGAGAGACTTTCCACCGCCGGATCTTTAAGAATGACGTTGGCCAGATCCTGCTGCGCCTTGGCCATGGCGGTGAAGGAGATGGATGCGGGGGCCTGCGAGATGCCCTGGATCACGCCGGTGTCCTGCACCGGAAAGAACCCCTTGGGGATGTAGATGTACAGGAAAACAGTCAGCACCAGCGTGCCCAGTGCAACCAGCAGGGTGAGTGTCTGAAAGCGTAGGACCACTTTGAGGGTGCGGCCATAAAAGCCGATCATGCTCTCGAAGACATGTTCCGAAGCCCGATAAAAGCGTCCCTGCGTGGCTTGCGGGTTGTGACGCAGAATGCGCGAGCACATCATCGGGGTCAGGGTCAGCGAGACCACGGCGGAGATGATGATGGTGACGGCCAGGGTCACGGCAAACTCGCGGAACAGGCGGCCCACCACATCGCCCATGAAGAGCAGGGGAATGAGTACGGCGATCAAAGAGACGGTCAGCGAAACAATGGTGAAGCCGATCTGCTCCGCGCCGACCAGCGCCGCCTGCATGGGCGTATAGCCCTCTTCGAGATATCGGGAGATGTTCTCGATCATGACGATGGCGTCGTCCACCACGAAGCCGGTGGAGATAGTCAGCGCCATCAGGGAAAGGTTGTCGAGGCTATAGCCCAGCGCATACATGGCCGCGAAGGTGCCGACGATCGACAGCGGCACGGCGACACTGGGAATGATGGTGGCGTACAGGTTGCGCAGGAAAAGAAAGATCACCATCACCACCAGGGCGATGGTCAACATCAATTCGAACTCGACGTCTGCCACCGAGGCCTTGATGTCGGTGGTCAAGTCGGTCAGGGTAGTGATGTCAATGCCCGACGGCAGGTTGGCCTGCAATTGCGGCATCAGCAATTGGATACTCTTGACCACGCTGATGGTGTTGGCGCCCGGCTGCCGCTGCACGTTGAGAATCACGGCCGGCGTCCGGTTCATCCAGGCCGCTTGCTTGGTGTTCTCCACCCCGTCCACGATGTTGGCCACGTCGTGCAGAAAGACGGGAGCATTGTTGCGGTAGGCGACCACCACATTCTTGTAATCGGCGCTGGTGATCAGCTGATCGTTGGCGTCGATCTGGTAATCCTGGCGCGGACCGTCAAAGTTGCCCTTGGCCTGGTTGACGCTGGTAGCCGTCAGGGCGGTGCGCACCGCTTCCAGGTCGATTCCGTAGGACTGCAGCTGGGCCGGGTTGACCTGGATGCGCACGGCCGGCTTCTGGCCGCCGCTGATGCTGACCAGGCCGACCCCGTTCAGCTGGGAGATCTTGGGCGCCAAGCGGGTGTCGACATAATTTTCCACCTGCGCCAGGGGCATGGTATTGGAGGTAATCCCCAGGGTCAGCACCGGGGCGTCCGCAGGGTTGGTCTTGTTGTAGATCGGGGGAGCGGGCAGGTCGGCGGGCAGGAAGCTTTGCGCGGCGTTGATCGCCGATTGGACTTCTTCCTCAGCGATATCGATGTTGAGCGTGAGGTTGAACTGCAGCACCACCACCGAGGTGGCCCCGGAGCTGGTGGAGGTCATCTGGCTCAGACCCTGCATTTCGCCAAATTGCCGTTCCAGCGGGGCGGTGACGGTGGTGGCTACGACGTCGGGGCTGGCTCCGGGATAGAAGGTGAGTACCTGGATGGTCGGGTAGTCGACCTCAGGCAGGGCGGAAACCGGCAGTTGCGTGTAGGCAACGATCCCTACGAGCATGATTGCGGCCATCAGCAACGAGGTGGCGACCGGCCGCAGAATAAATGGGCGAGACGGGCTCACGGGGCATCGCTCTCATTATTCGCGGGGAGAAGCACCTGTTTGCTGATGGTGACCTTGGAGCCGTCCTGCAGCTTCTCGAAGCTGCTATCGGCGACCACATCTCCCGGGTTGAGCCCTTGCACCTCGGTAACGCTGGCCTCGCTGACCCCGGGCTTGATGTTATGAATATGCGCGACGTTATTTTGAATCAGGAACACATAAGATTGATCGCCGTTGTGCTGGATGGCCGAGGAGGGGATCAGGATCACGTTCTGAAGGGTTTGCAGCAGCAAGCGGGCATTCACGAACTGGTTAGGGAAGAGCGCGTTGTCTTTGTTGTCAAAGATGGCGCGCAGCTTCAGGGTTCCGGTCGTGGTGTCAATCTGGTTGTCGGTTGCTTCCAGTTTTCCTGAGGCCAGGTTGGACTGGTTGGTGCGGTCCAGCGCGTCTACGGGAAGCGCCTTGCCGTGTTTCATCTGCTGTTGCAGTTGGCTCACATTGTCTTCCGGAATGGTGAAGACCACGGTGATGGGCTGCAACTGGGTGACGACGGCCAGGGCCGTGGCGGCCGAGGCCACGGCGAGGTTGCCCGGATCGACCAGTCGGAGACCGACCCGGCCATTAATGGGCGAGGTGATGTGGGTGTAAGCCAGTTGTGTCTGGTCGAACTGCAGGGTCCCCTGGTCCGCTTTGACGGTGCCTTGGTCCTGCAAGACCAGCTTTTCCTGGTCATCCAGGGTCTGTTTCGGTATCGCGTTGCGCGCCCAGGCGTCCTGGTAGCGCTTGAGGTCCATTTCGGCCTGGGCCAGCAGGTTGGTGTCCCGATCTAACGCCCCCTGGGCGGCGAGCACGTTGGCCGCGTACTGCCGGGGATCGATCTGGATCAGGAGCTGGCCGCGCTGGACCAATTGACCTTCACGGTAGCGAACGTCCGTAATAACACCGGTTACCTGGCTGATCAGGGTGGTGGTATAGACCGGGGTGACGGTGCCGATGGCGTCCAGGTAGACGCCTATGTTGCCTTTTTGCGCCGTCTGGACGTTCAGGGTTACGGAGCCGCCGAGGGCGCCTCGCCGGCCGCCGGCACGGGCTGCCGGGGCCTGCTTGCGGTGCATGACCCACCAGAAGAGCAGGCCAAAAAGGGCCAGGATGACGAGCCAGACCAGGATGCGAACTCCCATGGAGCGACGCTGCGGGGGCGGAGGCAGTTGGTGATCGGGCCCGATGTGCGGTTCGGTAGCGCGCGGCTCCACTTTCTCTTGCCTGGTTCGGGTGTCGCGAATGTCGTCTTGCATCAGTTAACCTGGTGTCCTCTTTCCTGGTGTTGCTCCCATGTCTCCCGTTTGCGTTATCTACGGCGGGAGGAGTGGCCTCTACTTGCGCCGGTTTGCCGGCGAGCGAAGCCCGGGCAAGCAATTCCACGGGCGGGCGACGGCACGCAGGGGGCAGATGTCGTCAAAACAGTTTATGGCATATCCAACCAAGGAAGCTGATCCGTACTCAACCGTGGCAATCAACCTCTGAAGGCCTGGGGGCGGAAAGCCTGAAGATTCTCGGGCACGATTACCGATTAGACGGCCCACCCGCGTCGTGAGACGCACGCGGCCTTCCTCCGCGCTCCGTGCTCTGATATCCGTGCTCTGATAGAGGATAACGCAGGCGGGTCTCCCGGGAAAATTCTCAGATCGATATCTTTACTTGGGGCTGGATGGTTTCCTGGCTGCGGGCGCCTTGGCCGCCTTCTTCTGGCTCTTCACCTTGGCCCAACGCTTGTGCTGAGCGTCGGCGATTGCCTTGCGCGCCTGGGCACTCAGTTGCCGGCGAGGCTTTTTATGGGTAACAGTGGCGGCAGCGGGCTTCTTGCGGGCAGGAGTCGTACCGATCTGCGCGAGGATGGCGCGCGCTTGGCGAAGCGCCGCGATCTCTTCATCGATGGCGTTCAAGATGTCGTCGTTCACATTCGTTCCTTTCGCTCTACGGCCAGAATAACAGTTTAGTCGCGGGCCGGCCGTGATCCTCCCGGAAAGATCCGAAGGTGGTCGGTAAAAGCCGGGCCTTCTTCCTGAAATTAGCACCATCATTGTTACATTAGAGGTGTTACCTGACCGTCACCAGTTGGGGTGATTACCCTTGTGCGCTCGAGTAATGGCGCTTAAGTGACACCGCTCGTTCGCCGCGCTACACGTTTCGTAAGCTGGCGGTTTTTCAAATCTCGATTAATCTCACTCATGTAGTCAGTTGCTGTGACGCGAGGGAGATCATGAAGGGCTATACGAAGGTAGTGAAGATGGCGATGTTGGCGGCGGCGAGTGCGGTGTTAGCGGCCGGTTGCGCGGATTCCAGGGTGGCAAGCAAATCCAATCTTGCCGACGCACTCAACCACGATTATTCGGCGAGTGAGGACTGCCTTTTCACCAAGCCGATGCCTTTTCCTTATCAAGTGTCGGTCAATGACAAGCTGCTGGCGGAGACGCGGCATCGCCTGGATGCCCTGGCCGAAGCTGGATTGTTGGAGCGGGAACAGACCACCGAGGGCGCGGACACGATCAATCGTTATGTACTGACGGCCGCAGGCAGCCGGACCGAAGGGGCGGGCAAATTCTGCTACGGGCGCCGCCAGATCACCAGCGTGGAGAAGTTCACTCCGCCGGTCGATTACGATGGCAAGCCGCTGACCAAAGTGGAATACCACTTTGTGCTCAAGAATCCTCCCAGCTGGGCCAAGAAGGATGAAGTACGGAACGCCTTTCCCATGGTAGCGAAGTCGATGTCGGACGAGCCGGTTGATGAGGCCACCTTGATGTTGACCCATGATGGCTGGGTCTTAACCTATTAACCACCTCCCTGAGCATCTTCACTTCTGCGTACGGGGAAGGGCAACGAGCGAGGCTTTTCCTAGGGAAAGCCGCCTTGGGAGCGGTTGCTTAGCAAAACGCAAGAAGTGAAATGCCGTAAAAGCCCATATCTGCCGCGCTTGCAGGTGACAGATATGGGCATTTTGTTTTTGCGCGAGAGAACCGGAAGGGAAACGTCAGCTCCCAAGTATGGTGCCGCGCCTCCAGCGCTCCAGATACGTTTGGATCAATACCCAGCCCTTCCGGGCTGGGCTCACGTTTGGCAGTCGGCCCTCCGGGCCGCATTCAACGCGGATGGGTGGACCATAGCGCCGTCAAGGCGACGGATATCAAGATTATGGGCATTTTGTTTTTGGGGAGAGAACCGGAAGAGAGACGTCAGCTCCCAAGGCCCGGAGGGCCGGCCACCAAACTGTGCAGCCCAGCCCGGGAGGGCTGGGTAACGATGCAAACGAATCTGGAGCGCCGTAGGTGCGGCACATTTTTCATCTCACGGCCTGAAGGCCGATGGTTCGTGATGCTGGATGTCCGGGCTAAAGCCCAGACCTACCGGACATAAGGATTCTCAAATCGCGTAGGTTGTTGTGCGTGGGGCCGGTGACCAGGGTGTCGCCCAGCGCGGTGAAGAGCGGGTAGGCGTCGAAACGAGCAAGGGCGGAGGCGGCATCGAATCCCAGAGCCTGTGCCCGGCCTACGGTCGTCGGATCGGCGATGGCGCCGGCGGCGTCACTGACCCCATCAATGCCATCACTTCCGGCGCTCAGCACGACTACCGGCGAAGCCGCCCCAGCCAGGGCCAAAGCACACGCTAACGCGAATTGTTGGTTGCGCCCGCCGGCGCCGTGCTCGCGGCCCAGGCGCACTGTCACTTCACCGCCCGATAGCAGACACACTGTGGGATGCTCACGCCGCAACTGTGCAAAGCGCTCCAGCAGATAGCGGGCGGCATCGGCGTAATCCCAATCGTCACAGCTGTTGTCGACCACCGTTTCATACCCTAAGCTCTGGGCCTTGGTTCGGGCAGCGTCCATCAGATCGTCGCTGGAGAGCAGGACTTCCACCGGTGCCTCGGGCAGCGCAGGCGTCTCGGGGAGATGGGGATCATCAAAGAAAGCCCGCACTCCCGGTGTAAAGCGCTCGCGCAGATGGTAGCGGCCGATGATCTCCCGGCATTCCGCCACCGTGGAGGAGTCGGACAGCGTGGGGCCGGAAGCCAGGGCATCGAGATGACGAGGCGCCACGTCCGACAGCAGGAGGGACATTCTCCCAGCGCGGCCCGCGGCGGCCGCGAGGCGTCCACCTTTGACCGCGGAGAAATGTTTGCGCACGGTGTTGATCTCCGCGATGGCCGCTCCCGAACCCACCAGCGCCTGGTAGAGCGAGCGAGTCTCCTCCAGCGAGATGCGCTCATCCAACGGCAGCTCGACCATGGCGGAGCCGCCGCCGCTGATCAGGAAGAAGACGAAGTCCCGCTCGCCCATTTGCCGCAACCAGCGCAGCGCAGCCCGGGCGGAAGCGAAGGAATCCTCATTGGGCAAAGGATGGCCGCCGAGGAAATACTCCACCCCAGGTTCCCGGTCCGAGGGCAGTACCGGCGCGCAGCATACTCCGCCATCCAACGCTCGCGGCAGACGAGCGCACAGCGATTCCAGCATGGGGAGAGCCGCCTTGCCCAGAGCTATGGCGTAGATGCGACCGTATTCGGCAAAGGGAAATGCGGCGGGAAAGCGGCGATCGAAGGCGGCGGCAATGCTCGAGGAACGGAGCGCATGGTGAAAGATACTGCGCGCCTCCTCATGCATCGTGCGCAGCAGGCCTTCCTTCATAGCGCATTCTCCGGGAGCACGAAGTGCTGCTTCAACCAGGCCATCAGGGCCTGCTGCATCTGCTCCAATTTGCCGGCGAAGAAATGATCCGCGCCCGGGATCATGACCAGGGTTGCCGGAGGCGCCGCGCCCGCCACCGCGGCTTCCACCCCCGTGCGCGGCCCGAACTCGTCGGCATCTCCGCTGATAAAGAGCTTGGGCTGGGGGCAGCCGGAGAGATAGCTGTAGTGATACTCGCGTCCCCCGGCTTTTACGGGAAGTCCCAGGGCCACGATGCCCTTGACCCGCTCATCTCCGCAGCAGGCGCGGAAACCAACGCTGGAGCCGAAGGAAAATCCGGCGAACAGCACGGGCAGTTGGTACTCCCGTTGCAGCCAGTCGAGCGCGATGCGCGTATCGGTGACCTCGCCGCGGCCGTGGTCGTGCGTGCCCTCGCTCAAGCCGGCGCCGCGGAAGTTGAAGCGCAGCACCGGCAGCCCATAGGCCTGGAAGGCCTTCATGGCGTGATAGACAACCTTGTTGTGCATGGTTCCGCCGTAGAGCGGGTGCGGATGGCACACCAGGGCGGCGTAGGGGGCATCGGGCCGTCCCTCATTCAGCAGCGCTTCGATCCGGCCGGCGGGGCCGCGCAGATCATCCACGCTGCGCAGCAAAGGGGTGGGGTTCTCAGGCATCGCTTGTAATCCTACTAATGGATGGCTCAGGTATGCTGAAAAACGATGAGACCCTTTGATCCCATTGCTCTGACCCGCCAATTGGTGGATATCGAATCCGTCACCTATAACGAGGGCGCGGTGGGGGAGTACCTTGACACCTTCCTGCGCGAGCGGGGCTTTGCCGTGGAACGGACGGCGGTGTCCCAGCCGCCCCACAGCCGCTACACCGGACCACGCTTCAATCTCTATGCCGGCAACGGAGAGCGGCCGGATGTGGTGCTCTCCACCCACATGGACACCGTGCCGCCCTTTTATCCCAGCAGTGAGGACGACCTGTATCTCTACGGGCGGGGCACCTGCGACGCCAAGGGAATTATCGCCGCGCAATTGGCGGCCGCCGAGCGGCTGCGCGATGCTGGAGTGAAGGCCGGGCTGTTGTTTGTGGTGGGGGAGGAGCGCGATTCGGCGGGAGCCAAAGCGGCCAATCTGCATCCCAAGGGAAGCCGTTTTCTGATCAACGGCGAACCTACCGACAACCGCCTGGCGTTGGCCTCGAAAGGAGTGCTGCGGGTGGAGGTCAAGGCCCACGGCATCATGGCCCATTCCGCCTATCCGGAGCTGGGCGATAGCGCGGTGCACAAGCTGGTGCAGGTGCTCGACCGGCTGCGGACTTTGCCCTTGCCCAGCGTCGAAGGGGTGGGCCCCAGCACGCTGAACATCGGCGTCATCGAGGGAGGCCGGGCGCCGAATGTGATTGCCGATGCCGCCTCGGCGCAGGTGCTGATCCGCCTGGTGGGGCCGTCGGACGAGACCCGCAAGGCGTTGGAGCAGGCGGCTGCCGGCCTGGCTGAGGTGGAGTATGTCCTGGAAATTCCCTTTGTCCGCATGCGCCAGCTAGAGGGATTGGAAACCATGGTGGCGGCTTTCACGACCGATATCCCCGCGCTTGACCAATGGGGTGAGCCGGTGCTGCTGGGGCCGGGCTCGATCCATGTGGCGCATACGCCCTTTGAGAAGATTGCCAAGCGCGAACTGCTGGAGGCGGTGGACCTGTACTTCGAAGTGGCGCAGCGGCTGGCGCTTTCCCTATAGATCCCGATGACCTTCACCTGGACCCTGCGGCTGAAGTACGGAGCGCTGGCCGGCCTGGCAGGTTGGTTGGCAGGATGGCTGATGACCATCCCCTTTGTGCTTCGTCTTGCCTGGCGCTATGTCGATGCCCACGCCAGCCAGATGCCCGTCGCCGTGGGCAAAGGAATGGTGGTGTGGGGGGCTTTCAGCCTGTTCATGGCGATGTCGGGTTTCCTTCCCCTGGGGTTGCCGCTGCTGCTATTCATCTCTCCCCGCTGGATCGTGCGCCGGCGCCGCTTTCTGATCCCCGCAGTTACGCTGGCCGCCCTCCTGGGTATTTACTACCGCATGGGATTGTTGAATGCCTATCACTTCCTCCACCCGGAGGGGATTGTTAAATTCTTCACCACCGCGCCCAATCTGTTCGTCATCACCTTCGCCCTGGTGATGATGTGGGTGTACATCCATCTGGCGCAACGACGGCTCTCCGCGTCAGATGTTCCTAGGTAGACTTGGGAGAGATGACAGAGCCGACCAACTCCCTCGCCGAAGCCTCTTCTTCGTATCTTCGTTCCGCCATGCACCAGCCGGTCCAGTGGCATGAATGGGGAGCCGAAGCCTTTGCCCGCGCGGCCGGAGAAGATAAGCCCATCCTGCTCGATATCGGGGCCGTGTGGTGCCACTGGTGTCATGTGATGGACCGCGAGAGCTACGAGGATCCGGGGCTGGCCGCGGTCATCAACGAGAACTTTGTCGCGGTCAAGGTCGATCGCGATGAGCGCCCGGATGTGGATACGCGCTACCAGGCCGCGGTCGCAGCCATTAGCGGGCAAAACGGATGGCCGCTGACGGCGGTGTTGACTCCCCAGGGCCAGCCGTTTTTCGGGGGCACGTATTTTCCCCGCGACGACCGCTACGGGCGGCCGGGATTCGAGCGCGTGCTGCGCAGCATGGTGGACGCCTGGAAGACGCGCCGCGACGAGGTACTGGAATCGGCCGGCAGCGTGGTCGCGGCGATCGAACACAACGAGAACTTCGCCGGGCGCGCAGACAGCCTGAGCATGAGCATCGTGGACAAGATGGTGGCCTCCGCGCTGGAGAAGTTCGATCGCCACCACGGTGGCTTCGGGGCGCAGCCCAAGTTTGCCCATCCCTCGGCCATCGATCTGCTGCTGGATGTTTCCGGGACGCACGGGCAACGAGGCGGCCAGGGAGGCCGCCGTAGTGACCCTGGAGAAGATGGCGCTGGGCGGGGTGTACGACCACCTGGGTGGGGGCTTTCATCGCTACTCCGTCGATGAGGCCTGGGTGGTGCCGCACTTTGAAAAGATGCTGTACGACAACGCCCAGCTGCTGAAGAACTACGTGCATGCCTTTCAAAGCTACGTGGGGGTGGAGTCGGCGCGGGTGGCCAAGGACATCATCCGCTGGATGGACACCTGGCTGACCGACCGCGAGCGGGGCGGCTTCTACGCCTCGCAGGATGCGGACATCGACCTGGACGACGATGGAGACTACTTCACCTGGACCCGCGCGGAAGCCGCCGCCGTGCTTACTCCGGAGGAGATGGAGATTGCCGCCGCCTACTACGACATCGGCGACCTGGGGGATATGCACCACAATCCCGCCAAGAACGTGCTCCATGTGAAACAGACGCTGGACGCGGTGGCGGCCCGTGCGGGCAAGACGCGTGCGGAAGCGCAAGCGCTGTTGGCGAGCGCCCACTCCCGGCTGTATGTCGCGCGGGGGAAGCGGCCCACGCCGTTCATTGATACGACGGTTTACACCAACTGGAATGCCCTGGCGGTCTCGGCGTATCTCGAGGCGGCGCAAGTGCTGCGCGTGCCTGCCGTGAAAGCCTTTGCGCTGCTGACCCTGGACCGGCTGCTGGGTGAGGGTCTGCATCCTGACCGCGGTCTGGCCCACGTGATCTCCTACACCGGGGGCGGCGGGAACAAAATGGGTAGCGGGCATGCTGGACGATTATGCCTTTCTCACCCACGCCTGCCTGGATGGCTGGCTCGCGACCGGCGCAGTGAAGTATTACCGCGCCGCGATGGATTTGGCTGAGCGCATGATTGCGGAGTTCTACGACCCGGTCGGCGGAGGCTTTTTCGACGCCACGGCAAAGGGGCCAGAGCTGCTGGGCGTGCTGACGGCGCGGCGCAAGCCGCTGCAGGATTCGCCCACGCCGGCGGGAAACCCGTCTGCTGCGGGGGCGCTGCTGCGCCTGGAGGCGCTGAATGGGCGGGCCGATCTGCGGGAAAAAGCCGAGGATACTCTGGAGACCTTTGCCGGCGTGGTGACCCACTTCGGGCTCTACGCAGGAACCTATGGCCTGGCCCTGGAGCGGCTGTTGCTGCCGCCGGTGCAGGTGGTGGTGATTGGAGAGGACGCCGCCGATGAGCTGGAGGCGGCGGCCACTGATGGGCTACGCGGTGAACAAGAGCGTGATCCGTTTGACCCGGGCGCAGGTAGCGCAAGAGCTGCCGCCCTTGCTGGCCGAAACGCTGCCCCTGCTTCCCGACCTCAAGGCGGCGCACAGCTTCGCCGTGGTTTGCCGGGGAACCTCCTGCCTTCCGCCGACCAGAAGCCCGGAGCAGCTCATCACGTTGCTGCAGGGTTAGGGAGGTATGCATCCGGAGATGGTCCAATTTAGGCCGGTAACAAGAGGAAGTATTCTGGCATACTGGCGAGCTCAGTCCCGTAGGAGTCTGTGTCGTAGCACATCGGAGCTGAGCTAGAGTTGACCATTTCCGTATCAATGACGATGAATTCTGCTGGTTAATTCGTATAGCTTTTCGTCGATTTCTTAGCTACGACACAGACTCCGTAGGACGGCTAAGTAGGGACGTAGTCCTTGAGAGCCAGTCAGTCCCAGGACGGCTGAGAGTAGCCAGGCGTAGTCCTGGGCAGATATGAGAGCCAGATCAGTCCCGCCAGGGACGGCTGGAGTAGCCCAGGACGTAGTCCTGGGCATATGAGAGCCAGGATCAGTCTCGCCAGGGACGGCTGAGAGTAGCTCAGGACGTAGTCCTGGGCAGATGAGAGCCAGATCAGTCCCGCCAGGGACGGCTGAGAGTAGCCCAGGACGTAGTCCTGGGTAGATATGAGAGCCAGGATCAGTCCCGCCAGGGACGGCTGAGAATGTCCCAGGACGCCCGTCCTGGGCTTACTTATTCTTCGGCTCCGTGTGCGGTTAGAAATTTCTTGAATTCCTCTTCGGCGCGGCTCCTATTGCCACTCGAGTGTACCCAGGACTGCCGTCCTGGGACATTCTCAGCCGTCCCTGACGGGACTGGTCGTAGCCCCAATACCTACCCAGGACTGCCGTCCTGGGCTATTCTCAGCCGTCCCTTCGGGACTCAATTCTGAGCCGATGGTTCTCGCGCAGGCGAGGGATCTGCGGTGGGCCCCGGCTCCCGCACAAAGGTCTCCGCTCCGTTAGTTCTCACGCAGAATTGTCATCCCCTGTCCCGGACCTGCCGTGGAACCGGAGCGCAGCGTAGTGGAGGGACTGCTGTTTGCGTTGATGGAGAAGCGGAACCCGAGGCGATTCGTCCACGTCACATTCGCTGTGTCCGAAGGTGAAACTGCAGGTCCCTCGCCTACGCTACACTCCACTCGGGATGACAAAAATAGAGGGTAGCGGCCCACCTTGGCAGCAGTGGAGGTGGATGGACAGAGTCAACCAACGAGCGTCCCCACACCCTCCGAAGATTTTCCTTGTCACGCAAACCCGCTCTGTCGTCACGATCAACACAGACAGATGCCGACAGCCAAGGACAGCAACGATTACATTGACCTCCTGCGCCAGCGGGTCAACGCGTATCTTGCCAGTAATCCGGCGCCATCCCATCTGCAGCGTCGGTTATCGAAAATAGACGTCGGCGCTCTCGAAGAGGATCCGGAGCTGCAGCAGTCTCTGGCCTACCTGGTGCAGTACACGCCCAGCAAATGGCTGCTGGAGCAGGAGGCCGCGCTGCTGGCGGATAGGCGCGAGCTCCACGGGCAGACGATGTCCCGGTTCCGGCAGAGCGACCCCGACGAAGACATCTACGACTGGGCGCGAAAGCATCGGCTCACCGGCATGTGCTTCTCCGGCGGCGGTATTCGCAGCGCCACCTTCAACCTTGGGATTCTGCAGGGCCTGGCAGTCAAGGGCTGGCTCGATCAGGTCGACTACCTGTCGAGCGTCTCCGGAGGCGGCTACATTCACTCCTGGCTGGTAGCCTGGCTCAAGCGCAAGAGCACCTCACGCAAAGAACGCAATCTTCCCCAACCTGAGCTCACCGCCTGGCAGCACGTGATGAGCCGCCTGGTTCCCCTGCCACACCACGATCCGGGACAGCCATTTCAGGCGGTCTGGCCGAGCCAGATCCAATGGCTGCGCAGGTACAGCAACTACCTCACACCGCACAAAGGAGCATTCACCGGCGATACCTGGTCCGCCGTCGCGTCCTGGATACGCAATGTGTCGGTGAACCAGGGACTGCTGATCTCGATCTTTCTTGCCGTGCTTTGTGTGCCCCATCTGGTCGCGCCCAACGTTCATCTCCAGCCGTACCGGGCTACGGCCCCAACCACCAGCTCCGTGGTTTCATCGGCTACGGCGGGGGGAGCCACAACGACGCTCACCCTGGGTCTCGGTCCAGCCCAGCCGGTGCCAATCACCGTTGGCTTGGCCGCAACACCCACGGACTCCTTCGCGGACGTCTTTCGACGCTATGCGCGCCGGGACGTCCTCGCCATGCCCGTGGCCCCCTGGAGCAGAGCTGCGTTCCTGTTCTTTCTGCTGGCCGGCGTGAGCATCGGCAGGTTTCTGCGTGTCGAATACTCCGGGTCTTTGCTCTGGAAAGAGGACGAACTGCCTGATCGGCGCGGAAACAGCTTGCGGGCAAGGTTTCGTCGTTGGCAGGTGATCTGGGCGAATGTGCTGATCGTGGCGCCCCTGCTGCTCTTCGGGCTCTGCCTGACCCATGTAAGCCTGAGTGATTCCGCCAGTTTCACGCTCAAGTTGTTTTTTCTGCTGGCCGCGCTGGTGTGGATTGAAACCTTTAGCGGAGGGGCGCTCTCCGAGACCGTGCGCCTGGAACAAGAGCGCCGGAAGGCGTTCTCCCCGCAGACCGAATGGCAGGCCCCCTTGTGGTGGAGAGCTGGTTGGGCGGCGGTGCTGGCTTTGCTGGCCGTGCCTGCGGCCATAGCCGGCGCCCTGATGGGGATGGCCATTGCTGCAGGGCTAAACTCCATCTGGATGCGGGATATAGCCCGTTGGCTCTTGCTCGACGACTCCACCTCGGTACAGCTGGTGTTGGGAACCTTGCTCTTCTCCTGGTTGCCGCCGCTGACCATGGTGCTGGCATCGGGAATGATCGGTAAAAATTTTCCCGGCTGGCTGGGAGAATGGCTGGCCAGAATCCGGGGCTACACCCTGCTCGCGGGCATCGGCTGGATCTTCCTTTTCGGATGTTCGCTGTGGACACCGGGAGCAGCCATCCACCTGTGGTACTCGCCCTGGATCAAGTGGCCGGCCATTCTCACCTGGACAGGCACCACCCTGGGCGGCGTTCTGGGCGGCAAGAGCAGCAAGACCGACGGCAGCGCCGCGGGCGGTTCGAGCGGGCCACTGGAATGGATTGTGATGGTCGCGCCGTATGTGTACATCAGCGGGCTGGCGATTCTGCTTTCGCTGGCGTTGCAGTGGGGCAGCCAGCTGATTCCATCCCAGACCTTCCCCCTGGGCAAGCTTGGCGTGTGGATCGCGCTCATCCTTTTCTTTGCCGGCTTCGCCGCCTTGCTGGGCTGGCGGCTCGACATCAACCAGTTCTCCATGCACACCTTTTATCGCAACCGGTTGACCCGCTGCTACCTGGGCGCTTCCAACAAGAAGAGAAATCCCAGCCCCATTACCGGATTCGATGAGCGCGACAGCAACGATCTATCCATTGACACCTTGACGCCGGCCAAGGGATACCCGGGTCCCATGCCTATCTTTTGCTGCGCCATGAACATCACCACCGGCGAAAATCTGGCATGGCAGGAGCGCAAGGCGGCCTCCTTCGCCTTTACCCCGCTCTACAGCGGTTACACCGTAGGCTGGACCGAGTGGCGGAAAAACCTGCGCTTCAACGGTTTCGTTCCCACCGCCATGCTTTATCCGGGCGGACCCAACGTGGCCACGGCGGTGGCGGCTTCCGGGGCGGCGCTCAGTCCTAACTGGGGTTACCACACCAAGCCGGCGACGGCCTTCCTGATGACCATGTTCGATGTCCGCCTCGGCCTCTGGGTGCCCAATCCGCGGCGTTCGGCGGTAGCCGGCCAGCGGGTCGATGCCGCTGCGTGTGATGTGCCCCCTTCTTCTCCCAGTTTTGCTCCGTTCCGGATGCTGAGCGAACTGCTGGGCAGCGTCGACGATACCTCAAGGTACGTGTACCTGACCGATGGCGGCCACTTCGACAATATGGGCCTGTACGAGTTGGTAAGACGGCGCTGCCACCGCATCCTCATCTGCGATGCGGAACAGGACGGCAACTACACCTACGAGGGGATCGGCGATGCCATTCGCAAGTGCCGCATCGACTTCGGCGTGGCCATCAATCTTGACCTGGCCGGCCTATCGCCCAACCAGGAAAGCAAGCTAAGCGGGGCGCACATGGTGCGCGGAACCATACGCTACCCGGAAACTCTGCCCGGAGAGGACGGCGAAGTGATCTATATCAAAGCCTCGCTCACCTGCAGGGCGCCGCTGGGCAGCCCGCCCCAGACCGCGGGTACCGTGGAGCTGCCCGATGTTCCCGGCGACGTGCAGAACTACAAGCTCCAACATAAGGATTTTCCCCATGACTCAACCGCGGAGCAATGGTTTACGGAATCGCAGTTTGAAAGCTACCGGCGCCTGGGCCAACGCGTGGTGGCGAGAATCGACCGCTTGTTCACTCAGCAGTAAAGGGATTGGTCTCGTTGGGCTTCGCCATGGTGGGGTCGGGGGGGGCCTGCGCCACTTCAGCCTCAGGCTTCGCGGTTTGGCCGGTGCCGCTGAGCACGCGATAGGGGCTGCCCGGCAGCAGATGGTACTCCTCCAGCGCCAGGCGGATACGGCGCTGCATCTCGCGCATGGCGTCGAATTGCTTGCGCGGCAGCGTCCTGATCTGGATGGGATAGATGACCTCGGTGCCCTTGATGGAATCCACCCCGAAGACCTGCGGATCGGCGACAAAAACGTCCTTGAAGGCCGGTTCGTTGCGGACTTCCAGCGCGATCTTCTTCAACAGCGGGATCACCTGGTCAGGATTGGCGGAGAAGTCGACCGAGACGTTCAGGGTGCTGATGGAGTAGTCCCGGCTTTGGTTGGCCACATTGGTGATCTGGCTGTTGGGAATGATGTAGAGCGTGCCGTCAAAGCCACGGACGTGGGTGCGTGCGCAGGGTCATGGAATCCACGGTGCCGGTCATTCCGGCCAGGGTGACGACGTCGCCCACGTTGTACTGGTCCTCAATCAGGATCAGGATGCCGTTGAGCACATCTTTTACAATGGTCTGCGCCGCCAGGCCGATCGCCACGCCCGCGACCCCCGCGCTGGCCAGAAGCGGGCTCAGGTTGAAATGCAGAACATTCTCCATGATCTGGAGCAATGCCAGGATAGCCACGATGACGATGCCGGTGGCGCGGATGACCGTAGCCAGGGTGCGCAATTGGGCGCCGCGGACGACCCCCAGGGTGTCTCGCCGCTCGGCGACCTTCATGACACGGCCGGTGAGGAAGTTGACCAGCAGGATGAGTGCCCAGGCGTAGAGGGCGATGAACAACAGTTTGGGCAGGCCGGCGCGGACGAAATCCTGCACGTCGGAGAGCCATTCCTGATCCAGGGCGCGAACAAACGAAGGTGCTGACGGAAGCCTTTCGAAGAGAGAGACGAGGGGGAAAATGGTGGCGTACACTGGCACCCTATGATCCTACTTGAGCGGTGGATAATTGCGGTCATCCTGAGTGTTGGGCTGGTCTCGACGGGCAGCGCCCGCGCTCAGTCGTCCGCCGAGTACCAGGTGGAGCCGGCTAAGCCGGATCTGGCTACGGCGGATCGGGCGCAGCCGGATCAAGCGCCCGCTCAGGATCAAACTCAGCCGGATCAGCCCGCTGCGGATCAGGCCACTTCGGATCAGGCCACGCCGGAGGAGCCTGCTGCGGATCAGGCCACTTCGGATCAAGCTCGCCGGATCAGCCCGCTGCGGATCAGGCCACTTCGGATCAGGCTAAGCCGGAGGAACCTGCTGCGGATCAGGCCACTTCGGATCAGGCTAAGCCGGAGGAACCTGCTGCGGATCAGGCCACTTCGGATCAGGCTAAGCCCGAGGAACCTGCTGCGGATCAGGCTGTATCAGATCAGGCCAAGCCCGAGGAGCCCGCTGCGGATCAGGCTGCATCAGGTCAGGCCAAGCCCGAGGAGCCCGCCAAGCCGGACCAACCTGAGGTGAATCAACCGGCGGCAAAGCAGGTGGTGGCCACCCCGCCTGCTACCCCGGAGGAACAACAACTTCAGAAAGAGACAACCCGCCTGCTGCAGTTGGTGAAGGAGTTGAAGGTTGAGGTAGCGAAGGCGGGAAGCAACACCTTGTCGTTGGCCGCTGTGCGCAAGGCCGACGAGGTGCTGAAACTCAGCAAAGACCTCAAAGAAAGAATGAAAGAACGGGGGCTAGTCCCTCAAAGCAGAGCTCAGTGAGGGTGAAGTGGGCTTTTTATCGCGAATCCGGGTGTGGGCAGTGATCGTGATGCTGGGGGGAGTCTTGCTGGCGGCGCCCTCCTTGTCCAGGGCGCAAACGCAATTTCCTTCCGCCGTACCAGCTCCCAATGACCCACAGGGCGTGTTCAGCCGCGACCGCGCAAGTGGGGAAGAACCCTATGCCACCCACGAAATACAGCAGCGGCAACTCAAGCGGCTCCGGCAAGAACATCAGCAAGAGCTCATCGACGACACCGATCGCCTGGTGAAGCTGGCGACCGTCTTGAAGGAAGAAGTGGACAAGGGAAATGAAGCCACGGCGCCGACCGACGTCCTGAAGCAGACCGACGAGATCTCCAAGCTGGCCAAGAAGGTCAGCGACCGCATCAAGAACCAATAGGGTGACTGGCAATGGTTAGGAATCTTACCGCCTGGACACCCAAGTCCCTGGTCGCCCTGCGCGACTACAGCGGGAAAAAATTCGGGGCAGACCTGGCGGCAGGCGTTACCGTGGGGCTGGTCGCCTTGCCGCTCTCCATGGCGTTTGCCATCGCCTCCGGGGCGCCTCCGGAGGCCGGGCTCTACACCGCGGTGGTCGCCGGGTTCGCCATTTCCGCCCTGGGCGGGTCGCGTAACCAGATCGGCGGGCCGACCGGCGCGTTTGTCGTCATCATCTCCGGCATCCTGGCTCGCTATGGCTTCAATGGTCTGCTGATCTGCACCATCATGGCCGGCATCCTGCTTATCCTGCTGGGAGCCACCGGCCTGGGGGCGGCGGTCAAGTTCATACCCCGGCCGGTGATCGTGGGCTTTACCAACGGCATCGCCATCCTCATCGCCAGCACCCAGATCAAAGACTTCTTCGGATTGCGCACCGGGCCGGTGCCCGGGGATTTTGTGGGCCGCATGCGGGTGGTGCTGGAGAATGCACACACCGTTTCGCTGACCACTACCCTGTTGGCCGGCGCCTCACTGCTGCTGATCATCTTGACCAGACGCTGGCTGCCGCGGGTGCCCGGCTACATCGTGGCATTAGTCGCAGCCACGGTTACCGTCTACTTCCTGCACCTGCCGCTGGAGACCGTGGGCACGCGCTTCGGGGGTATCCCTTCGGGCTTTCCCCGTTTCCATGTTCCGGTCTTCGATTACAGCACCGTGAGGATGCTGATCTCCCCCGCCATTACGGTTGCTCTGCTGGGAGCGATCGAGTCGCTGATGTCGGCTGTGGTCGCCGACCGCATGAGCGGTGATCAGCACAATCCCAATGTCGAACTCACGGCGCAGGGCATCGCCAATATCCTCTCCCCACTCTTCGGAGGGTTACCGGCCACCGGCGCCATTGCCCGTACCGCGACCAGCATCCGTAGCGGAGCGGTGAGCCCGGTGGCGGGCATGGTCCACGCGCTTACGGTGCTCGCGGTGCTGCTCTTCGCCTCTGGATTGGCCAAGTTCATCCCCCTGGCAGTACTCTCCGCCATCCTGATGGTGGTCTGCTACAACATGGGCGAGTGGCATGAGATACCGCAGATTCTGAAGCTCTCGAAACTGGAGATCGGAGTGTGGTTGACGACGCTGCTGCTGACTGTGTTCGCCGACCTTACGGTAGCGGTCGAGGGGGGAATGATTCTTGCCGCGCTGGTCTTTATCCGCAAGGTGACTCTCACCACCACGGTCTCCCGCGTGACCGAGGATGATCTCGAAGACGGACGAATGCATGTGCTGCAGGGTAGGGATATTCCGCCCTTCGTGGCGATTTATCGCATTCACGGACCGTTTCTTTTTGGCGCCACGGAGAAGATCGACGAGATTCGCCGCGAGCTGCCTGCGCTGCCGCCGATCGTGGTGCTGCGCTTGCGCAATATGACGGCGCTTGATTCGACCGGGCTGCAGGCGCTGGAACGGCTGGCGCTTGAGGTCCGCGGTTCGGGGCGAACCTTGCTGCTGTGCGGTGCGCGGGAGCAGCCCGCGCGTTTGATGACGCAGGTTGAATTTGCCCAGCATGTGGGCCAGGAAAATATCTGCGCCCATGTAACCGCGGCCCTGGTGCGCGCCCATGCGATTCACGACCAGGCGACGAGCGGAGCGCTGGTTCCCTAGACATGCAGAAAATCTATCTCGGCGTTGACGTGGGTGGTACCAAGACCGCGGTCGTGCTTTCTGCGCGGCCTCCGGAAACTTTAGGACGCGTGGAGTTCGCGACCATGCCGGAGCGGGGACCGCAGCATGCTCTCGATCGCATCGTGGAATCGGCGCACAGCTTGTTGGCCCAGCAGGGCCTGGGCCAGGAATCGATTGCCGCCATCGGCGTTAGTTGTGGCAGCCCGCTCGATCGGGTGAAAGGAATCGTCCAGGCGCCCCCCAATCTGCCTACCTGGGTGGATGTGCCTATTTGCCGTTTGCTGGGTGAGGCTTTCCACGCTACCTGCCGCCTGGAGAACGATGCCAACGCAGGCGCGGTGGCGGAACATCGATTCGGCGCCGGCATGGGCACCGAGCATATGGTCTTTCTTACCCTGGGTACGGGCCTGGGTGCGGGCATCATCGCCGCCGGCAGCCTGTACCTGGGAGCCAATGGGGATGCGGGCGAGATAGGTCATGTGCGGCTCAGCCCGACGGGACCGGTCGGCTACCACAAGGCGGGGTCGATCGAAGGCTGGTCCAGCGGCGGTGGTATTGCGCAACTTGCCGCGCGCATGTTGGCGCAAGCGGAAAAGCGCGGCCGCTCCAGCATCTTGCACGCGCAGATGGCCAATGGCGGGTTGACGGCGCGCGACGTAGGCCAGGCGGCACAGGCTGGGGATGCGGTTGCGCTCAGCATTCTGCGCACCTCTGGAACGCGCCTGGGTCAGGCGCTTGCCATGCTGATCGACGTGCTGAACCCGCAGCGCATTGTGCTCGGCGGATTGGCCTGGCGCATGGGCGAGAACTTGCTCGCGCCCATGCGCAGAACGATCGCACGCGAGGCCTTGCCACAAACGTTGAGAGCTTGTGAAATTGTTCCCGCCGCATTAGGAGAGAAGATCGGCGATGTGTCCGCATTGTGTGTAGCCATGGGACTGGAAGGACGCACGGGTTAGAATCAAGCTTTAGAAAAAGGGGAATTGGATGAGTGGACGACTGGCTGGAAAGACCGCTGTGGTCACGGCCGCAGGACAGGGAATTGGCAGGGCGACGGCGATTGCCTTTGCCCGCGAAGGCGCCGCTGTGTGGGCCACGGATATCAATCGCGCGGCACTCGATACGCTCGCCGCGGAGCAACCGCAAATGGTTTGCCGCGAACTCAATGTGCGCAACCCCGCGGAGATAGAACAACTCGCAGCCGAGCTGCCGGAGCCTCACATTTTGTTTAACTGCGCCGGCTTCGTGCATCACGGCACCATCCTCGACTGCAAAGAAGAGGATTGGGAGTTTTCCTTCGATTTGAATGTGCGCTCGATGTATCGCACCTGTCGCGCGTTTTTGCCCGGCATGTTACGTGCGGGGCGGGGAAGCATCGTCAATATGGCTTCCATCGCGTCCAGTATCCGGGGTGTGCCCAACAGGTTTGTCTACACCAGTTCGAAGGCCGCGGTGGTGGGCTTGACCAAGGCGATTGCCATCGACTTTGTGCGCCAGGGTATCCGCTGCAATGCCATTTGTCCGGGAACGGTTCAGTCGCCTTCGCTCGATGGGCGTATTGCCGCGCAGGGCGATGCGGAGCAGGTACGCCGTGAATTTATCGCGCGCCAACCCATGGGCCGGTTAGGCCGGCCAGAAGAGGTCGCCGAACTGGCGGTGTATCTGGCATCGGATGAGTCCAGCTTCACCACTGGCCAAACGCACGTGATCGACGGCGGCTGGAATATCTGATTGGGTTGGTTGGGGGTAATGTTACCGGGCTTCGCAAAACCACCGCGCAGGATAATGGCCCGGTAACATTCTCTCCTTTAGACTTGAGCTTTTCTTGCCTTCGCCCAGCGCTTGCGTTGTGCAGCGGCGATCTTCTTACGAGCTTCCACGCTCAGTACGCGCTTGCCCTTGACCTTAGGCGCTGCCGAACCATTCATGGAGCCCGCAACAGCACTCCGGCTATGACCATTGGTCGTACCTTGCAACAAAGCCTTCACTTGCTGCAGTCGCGAAATTTCACTGTTGATGTGCTCTAAGATCTCTTTTGTATTCAAAGGGAATTCTCCAGACGCAAAAAGTCGTCCCGGATAGAATATCAAATTCGACCCGGCGCAGATACGGGGCCTGATACCTGCCAGGGGAAGGAACAGATAACCGCGTCCCTAAGTGGAACCCGGGATGGTCGTAAAGCTACACTTGTTTATGAAACCAGAAGCGAAAATGCTTTAAAGAAGGTACCTGCTTGTTCATGAAAGCTTCACTTAACCGGCTTCGCGGCAGGTCGATTCTTGATCCTAAGGCCGGCACTGCGGAGCAGCTATTTCTGGCGCCGCCGTTCACAGAAGAAGTGGCCGCTGCCATTCGTCTTATCTCCACCCGCCTGCCGCTCAAGGCCGACGAAACTTCCCGCTTGCTCTGGCAAAGGGAAAGCAATGCCGCCTCGGAAGCGGAGTACGAAGCCCTGCTGCCTCTCTTTGCAGCAGTCGATAAACCCAAGCGAGTTTTGGAGATCGGTCCAGGTTTTGGCCGGTCGGTGGTGTTCTTCAACAAGAAGGGGCTTTTACCGGGCAGCGAGATAAGTCTTTACGACGCCAACGGCACCAGTACCAAATACAAACAAAAATATTACGAGCATCCTCCGCAGTGGCCGGATACTTCTTCTTTCTGCGGCAACCTCTCACTGTTACAGACCATGCTGGACTACAACGGAGTCGCCGCCTACAAGATATTTGATGCCGCCGCACTGCCGCTCGTTGCATTGCCCGGACCCTATGACTTGATCTACGGGTTTTACAGTATCGGCTTCCACTGGTCGCTGGAGTACTACCTTGACGACCTGGCGCCGCTGTTGCATGAACGCACCCTGTTGGTTTGTACGTTGAACAAGAACTTTCGTCCCTTTCCCCGGCTTGGAACAATTCTCCACCCGCATTCTCGAATGCCGCGAAGTGAAGAAGAATGCAACGCCCCTGCGCCTGCTGGTTTTGAGCAAAGGACCCCTGCCCAGTGTGGGCCGCTCCATGGCGGAAGCTTTTCCGCAATAAGAATCGGCGAACAAAATCGCTACCTTAATTTCGTGTGAGAGCTCCACTTATGAAATCAGTCCCGCAGGGACGGCTGAGAGTAGCCCAGCACGTAGTGCTGGGTACGATTTGAAAGGACGGATTAGCCCGGAGGGACTGGACGTGTTTTACGTACCCCACCCAGCACTGCGTGCTGGGCTACTCTCAGCCGTCCCTGCGGGACTGATTGCTGAACTAGTGGGGTCCAGTTCCTTCTTGTTCTTATCAAGTTCTGCCAGACCCGAGTTGCTATCATCAAACCTATGTGCGGCCGTTATGTACGTAAGTCAACCCGGAGAGAGATCGCTGCCTGGTTCGGTGCGGACGACGACGATGGGCTGGAATGGAGCGTCAGCTATAACGTAGCCCCACAGACCTTCCAACCCGTGGTGCGCCTGAATCGCGACACAGGTATGCGCGAGATCGTCCTCATGCGTTGGGGATTGATTCCTTACTGGTCCAAGGATGCGCGCATTGCCTACTCCACCATCAATGCCAAGGCCGAGACCGTGGCTACCGCCCCAGCTTTTCGCGAGGCGTTTAAGCGCCGCCGCTGCCTGGTGCCCGCGGACGCATTTTATGAGTGGCAGAAGCTGGACGCAAAACACAAGCAGCCATTCGCCATCGCGCTCTCCAGCCGCGAACCCTATGGCTTCGCTGGTCTGTGGGAACGCTGGAAAGATCCTGCCGGCGGCGAGTGGGTGGAGAGCTTCTCTATCATCACCACCGATCCCAACCAGGTCGTCGCCCCGCTGCACAATCGCATGCCGGTCATTATCGAGCGCAAGGATTATGCCCGCTGGCTGGGCAGCAGTGACCCGGCGCATCCGCCATTAGACCTGCTGCGGCCTTTTCCGGCAGAGCAAATGACCGCCTGGAAGGTAGATAAGGGAGTGGGAAATGTCCGCAACGATACGGCGCAGTTGCTGGAACAGGCCGGCCCCGTTGAGGTAAACTATCAGCTGCGCTGGGATGGCAAACCCTGATTCGCCCGCTCGTCGCCGATGCACAACGGTGCGAATTTTTCCTGGGCGCTGCGTTCTCGTCCAGCACTTCCGACAACTCGCTCACTTAACACCGTCTTTGTCCGTTTGCCCTCGATCTGTGTTTCCGATGCGCAACAGGAGTGGATCGTCTAAGCTGCTAAAACGGGCTCAGTGCACAATAGATAACACACAAGGTTACGTAAACGAAAGTCGCAAGAAACACTGCCCTTTCTTGCTATGCGTAACCTGTAGAAATCGTTCATAAGATCTTGCGCGTTGCCCAATGTTGGTGCATACTTGGACTTAGTTAAGTCGTAACTATGACAGAAATAGTTATGTGTTGGAAGGGTTCCCTCCTCCCCGGTTGACCCTTCTTTTTGCCTCGGTTCCTCCCCCGGAATATGGAGATAGCTATGAGTCCTCTTAGGAGACATGGCGGCGGACGTCCTCGCTCCGCCCATTCCATCCTGGATATCGCAGAGCGTTGGGGTATATCGGAGAAAGCGGCTCGCCGTTTGGCAGCGCACAGGTTGAATGACGACACCATGGCCATCCTGGTGCGCGACAGCCAGCGTTATGCAGCCGTTCAGCGGCGCGAAATTCCCGTTCAGGGAAGATACACCGGCGGCCTGAGGGCTCTGGGCATGCGCAGCCGCATTCCCGCAGGCCGTGCATGAGCCGGTGCAAGAGGCCGGAGCCTCCCATCGTTTTGCCCGAACGAGAACGCAGGAAGGCCGTTCATGGCAGCAGAGCAGACCGGAAAGCCGAGCGGCAGCAGGTGAAGGATTGCGCCATGTCACGCTTCGGCCTGGAGGTGGGGAAGATGGTGCGGCAAAGCCTGATCCGCCGGGTGCAAAAGGGGGACGTGAAGTATGCCCGTAAACTTACTAACTCCCGCACTGTCATTGTGCTCGATTACGCGCGCGGCGAGTTAGCATTTCTTTACAGCAGCACGACCAAGGAAATTGTCAGTTTTCTGCCTGCCGATGCGCCGGAGATTGCAGACTGGCGTAACTCGCAAGCGGCGCCGCTGGCATTATTTCCGCGCGGGCCGGAGGGGGTGCACGAGTGAGCGCGCACACCATCCACGGCCTGCCCGCGAGCGTGGTGGCGGAGAAGGCCATTCTTGGCGCCATTTTGCTGAACAACGGCCATTACCAGGAAGCGGCCGGCCGTATCGCGGCCGCCGACTTCTCGCTCGATTCGCATCGTCGCCTCTTCTTGCGCATGGGCGAGCTGATGTGCGAAAGCAAGAGCGTCGACATTGTCACCCTGGCCGAGCAGTTACAGCGTAACAAGGAGCTGTCGGTGATCGGCGGAGTGGCCTATCTCGCCAGCCTTACCGAGGGCTTACCGCGGCGGCTATCGATCGAAGACTATGTTCGCATCGTGAAGGATAAGTCTCTTCTGCGGCAAACCATCGCCGAGAGTGACCGGGTAGGAACATTGGCCGGCGATCAGTCCGGCTCCGCCGAGGAGGTTTTGGCCGAAGCCGAATCTGCCTTCCGCAGGATTGCCGGCCAGGCCATTACCTCTGGCCTGACCTCGGTGGGTGAGTACGTCAAAAGCCACTATCCGCGCATCGACGAGATCTTTGAACAGAGCGCCCGGCTTACCGGCATTGCCTCCGGTTTCTGGTGCCTGGATCATCTGACCGCCGGGTTTCAACCGAAGGAGTTGACCATCCTGGGCGCCCGGCCTTCTATCGGCAAGACCGCAGTGGCCGGCAACATTGCCGTGCATGTAGCGATGTCGGGCAAGACGGTGGCCTTCTTTAGTTTGGAGATGCCCAGCAAGGCGTTGATCGACCGCATGTGCTGTGCGCGGGGGCAGGTGGACTTACAAGCGCATCGCAACGGCCGGTTAAGCGCGGTGCAGAAGCAGTACTATCTGCGCGCGCTGGCCGAGATCATCGACGCACCGTTATATATCGACGACCAGCCGGCGCAGACCGCGGTGTCGATTGAAGCGAAGGCGGCCCGGCTGCAAGCCAGCGCCGGTCTTGACCTGGTGGTCGTTGACTATCTGGGATTGATGGCGGCGGAGCGCAAGGGCATGGAAAACCGCGAGCAGGTGGTTGCCGCCATCAGCCGTGCGATGAAGGGACTGGCCAAGCGGCTCAACGTGCCCGTGCTTCTGTTGTCGCAGTTGAACCGCGAACTCTATAAGCGGGTGGACAAACGGCCGCTCCTCTCCGACCTGCGCGAGTCAGGAGCCATTGAGCAGGATGCGGATATGGTCCTATTTTTACATCGCGAGGAATACTACAACCGCGAAGATCCATCCCTGGCGGGAAAGGGCGAGCTGATCATCGCCAAGGCACGCAATGGTCCGCTGGGTACCGTGCGCCTGCTCTACGACGCGCGCACCTGCAGATTTTCGAGTGAGCGGGAGTAGCGCCTTCCGCGGCTAAAGCCGGAGGAGAATAGTCCGACGCGAACCGCTCGGCTTGAAAGCCGAGCTCCCCCGCATGAATGCGGGGGCTCCCACCATCGCGCTTTTTCTGGCAGTTGGTGGGAGCCCCCTGCTTCAGCAGGGGGAGCGACGCTTCAGCGTCGCGGAAAGAATCGCACTTCGATCCATCGGGCTTTAGCCCCGGCTTCCTTAGAAGCGTCTCCCTCCGCGGCGCGGTCCTAATCCCATGCGCCCCGTCGTTCTTATCGGCGCTTCCTCGCGATCGAGTTCCTCTTCCTTCTGCTGCCAGCGGATCGCGGCCGTGCCTACATCGAGCCCACGTACCGCGTCCTGCAGCATCAGCTGCCGCGGCTGCGTCGCCTGCTGGATGAAGGTGTACAACGCATAGCGCGTTTCGTCGGCAACGTCATCCAGCGGATCGCCGGCTATCTTGCGAATGTCCCCCGGCCTGCCGTCGTCATGCATGCGCGTGCGCAGGGCCTCGAAGCTGCGCGGACATACATCGGTAATCTCGAACTCGCCCGTGCGCAGCATGCGGTAGAGCAACTGCCAGCCGCCCAGCCGGTCATTCGAGGCGCGCTCGCAGACGATATCCCACGGCTCAAAGACCTCGTTGATCTGGTCGGCAATGGTATGGCCGTCGCCAATCTCCTTGAAGTTAGCCGGGTCAAGATAGGCAGCCACGATGCGCCGCCGCACTCCGTTTTCTGCGGGTCGTATAAACGCATCCACCACCATCTGCGCCAGCTCATACGCCGGCACATGCGGCACCACCAGCTCCCCGATCTTGCGGATGCGCCCGTCGGGAAACTCCGGGCCGTCTTGCTGCTGCAATCGCTGCGAATCGATGCCGGGGATGGTTATGTTCTGCCGCAACTCCGCCGGCCCGCGGACATACAGCCCTACCGAAGAAGAGGATTTGCCATAACCATAATCGATCGAGAGGAAGTGGTTGTGCCACCACTCCACACCCGCCTCGGCCAGCGGGCGCACCAGGCCTGCATGCATAAAAGGGAAGTAGGCGCCTTCCAGCGTGCACCAGCAGCCCTGCTCCATGGCCGCTGCCGCACCCCCTGACATCATGTGCAGGCGCTTGGAGTAGTTGGCGTCTAACAGAGTGTGATCGGAGAGCTTGCCGGGAATAAAGGCAACGGAGAAGGGAATGACCTCGCCATCCGAGGGCCAGCAGCGGTCGCGGTAGAGTTGGCCGGGTTGCGCCGCGTCGCGCCCGTTGTGTACCGGGCAGTGGCCGCGCAGAAAGAGCGTCTGGTGCCAGGCGGCGCCGACGTTGCCGGGGTTTGAGGTGAGCCGCATGCGCAGCCGCAGGGAGGGGTCGGTCGAGCTCAACCGGCCCAGAATATTGCGCACCTGTTTTTCTGTGTGCAGCGTCGACTCATCAAAGCCGATGAAGGAATACCGCGGCCCCAGGTACTTCCACACGTCGTCGTCCGTCTTCATGTAAGCGAAGCGGATCGTGGCTCCGGAAGGAAAACTCCAGGTCCACTTAGGAGAACCCACAAAGACGCCGCCCAGGGGCGCATAGAGCCGGCGGGTCTTGTCGATAATATCCGTCATCTCCACGAACGAGGAGCGGAAGACGATGGCCCGGAGGTTGGGGTTCTCGTGCTCTTGCACCGCGTCCATCAACATGGTCTCGGTCTTGAGCGAGCCCGCGGATCCCCCGAAGAGCAGGATGTCCGCTTCTGAATCGAGCGCGGCGTGTTGCGCGGCGGTGGCCGGCATCCAGCGATAAGGGGTCTCCTCATCGGTAGCCGGTGGAGGCTTCAATTGGCTCGTGGCGGGCGGGCCATCCATGCCGACCGATAGATCTCGGGTGCGGGGAGCGGTTTGGTTGCATCTTTATTCGGCGTGAGGCGCAACTCTTCGCACAGGGTATCGAGCGCGTGCAGTTGCCCGGTGATGCTTCCTTTGGTGGTCTCCGGGGAGAGGTTAGCCAGCTCCCAATATTTGGCCAGGATCTGGTCGCGGTCGATCATGGTTTTCTCCTTCGGCCTGGCGGCATGTCGCTTTGCCCGGCCATTCGTGTAATATTTGGTTCCATGGGAAGCAAAGACAAAGGCAAGAAGGAAACCAAGAAGGCACCCAAGCCCAAACCCAAAGTAGAACCCGGACGCAAGCGCGGGGAAGACACCCGCCTCGGTGGTCCGCCGAAGAGCTGATCACGAGCTAACGGGACGAAGGGCACGGCTTCAGCCATGCCGCACTGGGCGCTAGCTTACGAGCGGCTTTGCTGTCTCCGAAAAACTCACTTAACGAAGGGCACGGCTTTAGCCGTGCCGTAAAAAGCTGCAGCAATGAGGGCTTTAGCCCCTGAGGTCCGCTTTTCCACGCTTGTACCTGCGCGGAAATTACCGTGAAAAACGTACCTCAGCGGCTAAAGCCGCCCCCGCGCGGTACATTTACGGCACGGCTGAAGCCGTACCCTTCGTACAAAGCGTTTCTCCGCAGCCTGTAGGCCCTGGAGGTACGTCTTTCACCTTTTCTGCAGCATGGTTAAGACCCGCGCAGGTCTTTGTGACGCACGGTAACGTTCCTTCCGTCCTCCGTGCGCACGCGCGCGATCCGCATATTCGGATCCACATAGACGACCTTGGCCAGAACGCCGCTGGCTAACCGGACCCTCGCCCCTTTCACCACCGGACCCTTCACCACTCGACCCCCAGCCTCATTTCTGGAGTTAAATCGCTTCATAGCAGAATCGTTGATGGCCCTCGCGGCCGCCCGTGCCTGATCGGCGGTCCTGCCCGAGAGCTCCGCGTTGCGCACCGTCTTGTAATCGTGGTGCTCCTGCCGGTTCGCCTCCAGCACTTCCTGGGGAACGATCTGCAGCTCCTCAGACGATCCATTGGGCATCTGCAGCTGCAGGGAGTAGCTGCGGTAACGGTACTCCGGATCACCGAAGGTGAAGTTGTCCTGCTGCCGCAACACTGGGAAATTCCGTTTCACCGCCGCCACGACAGCATCTTTTGCTTCCGGCGAGGCGACCGCGATCTGGGCCGCGCCGTAGTCGCTCACCGTCTCCGCGGGTTGGCCTTGGCCGGCAATTTTTTCCGCCAGGCGTGCCGGATTTTTGGCATCGCGGCTGGCCGAAAGACGGGCGCCGGGAATGTGCCGGATCGCCTGCAACAGACGGACCTTGTACGCCGGCATGGCTTCGGTGGCTAACGCCTGGTTGATGGCAGGGTTATCCGTTGGCTGCACGATCTTGCGTCCCGAATCGGGTTCCACGGCGCCCACCGCCTGCGGACGCACAATCATTTGCTGCATGCCGGCCAGCAATTGTGGCTCACGTGCCGTTTTGCGGGCTGCCGCCGTAGCACGCGCGCCAACGGTATCCGTAACTGTTTCAAACCCCAGGTCGGCAAGCGAGCGAGGGTTTTTCTGCGCCGCAGAAGTTACGGGTTCAAAGCCAAGCGTATCGAGCGGATGTGCGGCCATAGGTACATGCACCAAAGGGTTGCCTGGAACGAAAAGACTGAAAACGGCCGAAACCTCTCCGCCGAGGCCGGGTTAGCACTGTATGTAAGGTCGCTGTAAGGAGAGAGAACGATGAAAACCAAATGGATAGCTAGCTTGATCTTGGCTTCGGCACTTACGGCTCCAGCCTTTGCCGGAGTCGGCGTATACATCGGTGCTGCTCCGCCGCCGCTGCGCTACGAGGTGCGGCCTCCTATGCCCGGTCCAGGCTATGCCTGGGTCGATGGCTCCTGGTTTTGGGGTGGAGGAAGGTATCAATGGAGGCCCGGAGTGTGGCAAAGGCCACCCTATGCCGGTGCTTATTGGGCTCATCCTCACTACGATCACTACCAGCAGGGCTGGGCCTACCACCAAGGTTATTGGGGCCATGATGACCATGGTGACCACCACGACTGGGGACACCGCTAAGCCACAAGGTGCACAACAGAGGCCCGGCCGAAACGTCGGGCCTCTGTTGCCTTAAACGGTACATTTTCCCTCACGCCTCATCCAACACTTTAAGGTTGCCGTCGATCTGCCGCGCTGCATGAAGATTCGCCTTGGGCAAATAACCGACCTGACCCTTCGAGGAAACCTTTATGTACAGGGGATCGCCGCTTCGGTCGGCTGCTTCTGCTTTCGCAGCGGGTGCGGTGGCGAAGTATCCTGCCAGCCCGCCTCTTACCAAAGTAACCTTCTCGGGCTTCACGTCCTCGGGAGCTCGCGAAGGGGTGGCCTGCGAGGGCGCCTTAGCCAGGCTACCCGTCAGTGGAGTGGATTCTCCCGGTCCGCTCTGGGGAGGGTGATGGGGCGGCGGTAGCACCAGGCTCTGTGCCTCGGCCGGGGACAGGATCTGCCTGAGCAGCCTGCTGGCTTCGTCATTATCCAAAGCATCCCTGTAATCCTGAGCATCTGTCATGGTTACAGTTTTCCAACCTTGCCGAGATTGCCGGCCACGCTACTGCCCACTTCATCCCAGAAGCTGGGCGTTTTGGCCGCTTGTGTTTCATTGCCCAGGGTGCTATCCGCCGCATTCGAAGACCCACCGTAGAGGGACTCATTGGCGCTGATAGGTTCGGCCGACGCGCCCAGAGCCGCCTGGTTGTAACCAGCTTCACTCGAGATGCGCTGCTGCTGTGCATTGGCCAGGCTGCTCGACAGATTGCGGGTGTTCTGCTGCGCCGCGGCAGCCGCGGTCGCGGCATCGGCGGCGCTGTTTTGGCCCGTCCGCAGAGCCTGCGATTGCAGCGCTCCCTGGAGCGAATTCGAGCCCGCGTCGGATACATTGGCCAGTCCAGTGTTGATGGTCTGATCGTATTCGCCGCCCGGCGTATAAGGATTGCCCGAGACGAATTTTGCCAATTGGTTGTTGTAGTTGCCGATGGCATTTTCCGTCGAGCCGAAGGCCGACTGAGCATTGCCAAAGTCGGTAGCGTTCTCGTTCGATGCGGTGTTGAATGCTTGCGTGGATTGCCCTCTACTCATGTTTTCCCCTCAGATCTTTGGCGAAGTGTGCGAGCTCGCGATCGACACAAGCAAACCCCGCTCGCTGCAATGGTTTCTGGATCATCTTCTTGAGTTGCCGAGGTACAAAGCACTCCAGCCAGCGAAAGCCCTGGAGCTTCAATACGTAACTAAGCCCTTCTATCTCCCGGCGTCCGAACGCCGTGGCCTTGGGATCGCAACCCACAAAGCGCAGCTCCGCGATCCTCTCCACGTAGATACAGTTCCTGATGGCCCCATCCTCATCCACGCCCACCAGGGCAATGGCAATCGCGGGACCGAACAAGTTGGGCAGCTCGTAATTGGTGCCCTGCGCGGCCTGGTGCTCCCGGTGCAGTTGCTGAATGAGCAGGCCAATCTTGCTCGGTCGCCTGGCGCAGCGTAATGCGCTTCATTTCACGGTGAGCGAGTGCTTGCCGGCATAGTTAAGCATCTGACGCTGCGACGTATTCAGCGCCTCGTTGATTTGAGCGACGGCGGCCGCCGGGTCCAGGTTGCCCAAATTGTCTTTGGGGTGAACGGCTCCGCATGCGGGGCAGGAGTCGTGGCCGACGGCCAGTTGGATCAGATGCCGATTGCCTCGTTCGTCGCGCAGCTCGATCACATGAAAGCCGCTCGCCAAATCCAGATACTGCTGGTGCAGGCTATACATCGGCGTAGAGCCTCCCCCCGTTATTGCCGGTGGCTCCGCCGCCGCCGGCGACTCCACCGCTTACGCCGCCGGAGGCGGTGACCATGGGCGTGCTGGAGTAGCCGCTGCCTGCGCTGCCCGGCGTCACCTGCGTAACTGCGCCGGCCGCCACCACGGCCGTAGCCGTAGCGCCGGTGCCCGTGCTATCCGTGATCGTCAGCGTAGGCGCCGCGGTGAGCCCGTTGCCGGGGTTGATGATCTGGTAAGCGACGATCGCGCCCCCGGTCACCACGGCATGAATCACCGGCAGGACCAGGCCACTTGCATTCGCGATGACCGATACCTTGCCCACCGGCACCCAGGTATCAGGGAAAGTCTGGGCCAGTTGCGGCTTGAGCTGATACTTCTGTCCATCCCAGACCACGAAGCCATTGGTCGCGTAAGCGACATTCATGATGGTCCCGGGGGCAATTACTTTAGAACTGTTACCGAGGATTGAGGTCCACGAAGTACCGAGCCCGCCCGAACCATAGACCCGTACCGTGGCCGTGCTGCCATTGGCGACTGAGTCCACCGTCGCATAGTTTGACTGGTTGAGGGAGAGGTTGCTCCCGCTCGCCGCCGAGCTCACCAGGCCGGAGCTGACCGCGCCCGGCTGAGCGATATAGCTGCTCCAGTTCTGTTGGTTATAACTCGACCGCAGCCGCCAGTACAGAGTCACGCCAGGATTGGGCAAGACATAACTCGTGTTGGTGCTGACAGGGTAAGTCGTTACCCCCGAAACAAAATTGGCCACCGGTGAACTCGATAGCTCCTGGTAAATAGGCGCGTTGGTCGCATTGCTCGGCGCCTTGGCTCCCGAGGCGTTCTGCGGTGTGGTGATGGAAACCGTGAAGCTCCCATTTGCTCCACTCACCGCAAGCTGAGAAGGCGCCGGCGGCGAGGTGAAGGGGGCTGCGCTCGCGTCGATCTTGGTCAGCGGCGTAGTGCCCGTCTGCGCGTAAAGAGACTGCAGTGCGAGATGAATGCCGGTCAGCGTCTCCCGCAAATCGCTGTTTCCCTTGGCCGCGGAGTTGATCTGCGCCAGGTTGACACTAAGCGCCATTGCTGCTGCTCCTGCCGGTAAAGAGCGGGCGGGTGAACAGGCTGCAATACTTGAGCGCAAACCAGGCGTTGGCGATTGCCCCATTGGTAAAGCGCATGCGGAAGCGCTCATTCTGCCCCCGCGCGCCGCCGTCGTAGCCTCTCCAGTTTTCCGGGGTCAGCGGAAAGGGCGCCAGCTTGATCTCGTTGGTACCGTTACTTGCGGGGGTCTGCTGCGAGTCTACATACGTTCGTGCCACCATCACCGATACGGTCATCGAACCCTGGCCCAGGGCATTGATGCTGACCCCGCCCAGCATGGAAACCTCCATCAGGTCCTGGGTGCTGGTGGTTTCGTACTGGCAGGCGATCCCACTGCCGTTGTCGTTGTAAACGCCGGTCGCGATCATCTGCACTGTCCCATCGGGGGAAGAGGAACCGATCAGCACCTGCGATTGACGCTGCGCCCCGAACGGCGAGGCGTTCTCCGGCAACTGCCGCTCACAACGAACCGCCACCGATCCGGCAATATCGTCCAGGCTCCATTTGCGGGCCGCGCCCATGGCCACCTCCCGGCCCGCATACTGGCTGAAGTGGATCGGCCCTGAGAGGCCCTCCATGTAATTCATGGTCAGTGTCTGGTTGGGCACGGTCGCGTTGCCCACCGGGATGCCGATCCGGATCTCCTTGTTCTCTTCATCCACGCAGCACCAGATCAGATGCTGGTAATCCCAGTTGATGCTCTGCCACAAGCAAGGAATCTCCTTGGTCATGAGCTTCGGTTGCGCTTCACTGGGCGTATACGCATACGCTCCGCTGCGATGCACGAAGAAAAGAAACTCATTGGTGACGCAAACTGCCCGCGGCCCACAAGGTCCTACGCCCTCCCACCGCTGCTGCACCGACCAGGTGGATGGATCAGTTGCCGTGGGGGAGATGGTAAAGCCGGAGCGCTCCTTCAGCGAGAAGAGCGTCCCTTGAAATTCGCGGGCGCAGATGCAGCGCTGCCCATTGCCATTCGCTACCTGGATCGGGCTGGTGTCGCCGTAATAAGACTCCGAGTCCGCGGCCAGCGAGATGTAATGCCCTGATCCGTACCCATCCACTCCGCTCAGTACGACGCGGTCATTGGACGGAGAGTAATACACATCGACGGCCGCGGGAGGGCAGTATGCAGCGCAGCCGGTCGGTCATGTCGGTCGAGGTCTCCGCTTCAAGAAACTCGTCGGTGAAATTGAAGAATGCCGTGGTGGTGGTGTTGTCGCCGATCACCGTCGCCGTCATGGGGATGGAGGCGCTTACAGTGGCCGTCGGGATGTAGAAGAACGGCCCCGCATTGGTGCCATCGGCGACCGTGAAACCAATGGTGCGATTGAGGGTGTTGCTCGGGTCCAATGGGAATATTGGCCATGTACAGTTCATAGCCGGGCACATCCACGCTGACCGAGGTAAAGGCTGTGACCGTGCCGCTCAAATTTCCGTTGCGGTTGGTGAAGGCGATGCTGGCATAGCGGAGACCAGGGCTCGCGTCGGGGGCAATATTGCCCGCAGCCCCGGAGGTGTTGGCCACGGGAGCAGACGGCCCGCCGGCGGTCGAGACAATCGTGGCCGTGGTAAGCGGCTGAAATGATCCCACGAGCGCGTAGCTGCTGGTAGCAGGCGCGGCGGCTCCGGTGGCAACGTCGGCTTCATAGAGATTCACTCCCGTAATTTGATACAGCGTGGAGGGAATGGGGATTTGCACGGCGTCATTGAGGACAGTGTCGATCAGCGTGCCGGCAACGGAAGGCAGCGTTTCTCCCGCTGCGTTGGTGAAGGTTGCAATCACGTAGACATCGCGCCCGGCAGGAAAGCTGCCCGAGCCCGAGGCGCGTTCGACGGTAGGGGTCGATGGGGGCTGCTAATCCGCCGGGAGTGACCCGAGCCGTGTTGGACGAGGGCGGCGCAACCCCGGCCGCCGTGTTCGTCACCGTGACTGTGGCTCCCAGGGCAAAATTTCCCACCTGGGCAAAGCTTGCGGGAGCGGGCGCCGCAGCCCCGGTGGCAACGTCGGCCTCATAAACGTTGACGGAGACCGGCTGGTACGCGGTCGCCAGCCCACGAATCCACCCTGCCAGGCTGGATAAGGCAGGCACCGTGAACTGGGCTGCGTCATTTAGATTCGTATCGACCAGGATGCCCGGAGCTGAGGCGATCGACTCTCCCTGCGCGTTGACATAGGTCATCTCCAGGTAGACATCGCGGCCGGCCGCGAAAGCTCCGCCGCCGGCCACCCGGGCAGGCTGGGGCGAGTTAGGCGCCGGCAGCCGGTTCACCAGCACCGGGGTCAGCTCTTTCCAGGTGACGCCGCCATCTGTAACCGTAGCGTTTTCTGTCAGCGGCCACGCCGGCTCGGTGGCGCTCGTGGTGCCGGCGACGGTGCAGCGGTAGAGGTGCCCGTTGCCGCCCGCCGCGGTTGGTTGCACATACTCGCCCACCAGATAAGCCGTGGAGGCAAGCCACGCCGCGCCCAGCGGCTTCTGCCCATACGGGTCCAGCTGCTGCGTGCTCAACCCGTAGACGTTGATCGGGGCTGACAGGCGTCTGCAGGTCGGAGTAAGCGACCAGGGCGCGGTTATAAGCCTCGGTCACGATGGCATGTGAATTGGCCGGTTGGGTTACCAGCGGTCCCTGCACCCGTACCAGCTTGCCGCTCCCGACCGGACGCTCGACCAGCAGGTAGCCGTCCGTATCGAAAACCAGCGGGACCTGAAAGAGCGTCTCGCCAGGATTCTCCGGGGTATAAATCAAAGAAGCCAGGCCGGAGATAGCCGCCTGGTTTGGTCCCTGCATGGTGGTCTGCAGGCCATACCGCGTGGCCACGGTGGTGAGCTGAAACCTGCAATTCTTGCAGACAGCCGCAACCCCCATAGGCAGCACGGTCGGATCGTCATTGTCGACGAGTCCACCAAAGCGCGTGAACTCGTGCGGGGTGAAGCCGTCAAAATTCATTCAGGGCTTAGACGCGACGCTTCTGCATGGTGAGAATGACGTTCCCGCCAGTGACCGCGGTCGGGTAGGTTCCAGCGGCAACGATCGCTCCGCCGGGTGCATAGACATTGATGAGGAACGCAGTCAAAGTCGAGCCACTGACCTTCGGCTGCACGTAATAGCCGCCGATATCTTCCAGGTAGACGGCCGGGCCCAACGAGAGCGGCAGCTCGAAGACGCCTTCTACATCAAGGCCGTTAGGGTTGGTCAGCGTTGTCAGGTTGAGAGGATCTCCACCGGAGGGAAAGCTTCCGCTGAAGGTAAGCTGGATGAAGACGGTAAAGTTGCGCTCCCCGGCCCCAGCGGTGTAATCGATGATTGCTCCTGAAACTGCCATGGTTTCTCCTTATTAGAAAATTGAATTAAGATCGCCGCCGGGTCTGTCTCGCCGCCCGGCGCACCTGGCCCTGTTCGGCGCGGACAAGTTGTTCCATGATTTCGTCCATGCCTTCGAGTGCCTTTTGTTCGTACTGCTGGGTCCACGCCTGATTGCCGCGAACCGTTGCAATCAGCGCCGCCGCGCCATAGGCGACGACATAGCCAATCCGCGGATGCGAGAGCAGCACGCTGTCATCGCTGGTCAGCGGTGGCGGTCCAAACTCACCCCGGACGCGCAGGTCGACAGCGATAGAGCAATTGGTAAGCCAGATCACCTCGCTGCGAAACTCCCATCCCGCCATGCCCTCGCGTGGCACCAGGTCGGGAAGGACCTCGTAATTGGGCACCAGCCGGTAATAAGAAGGGTCATCGCCCGCCGGCTTCCAGTCGATGCGCAGCGGCTGGTCGGTCAGGGCAGCGAGCGGGCCGCTCCCTGTTTGATAGGGAGCCAGGTTCGGAGTGCCCGGCGGAATGCCCGGCACCTCAACCACTGCGATATCCCACGAGGACTGGGTAGATGCGAGTTGCGAGTTAGCATCGTCGTACACCTCGCAGATAAGGGGCACAACGAAGCTATCCGTCAGATAGGATCCCTGGGGATCATCCAGCAGATTGCGCACCCGCGCCTTTACCTGGCCGAGGGTCCAGCTCACGCGGGTTTGCCCTTCGCCTGGTCGCGTTCGGCCTTGATCTGGTTCACGATCTTCCACTCTTGTGCTGTCAGGCGGTCCATTTCCACCGCGCCGTAGGCGATCCTGGTATTTTTGTAAGCCTGAACCACGTTAAAAATGTGGCCGCAATTGATGCACAGAATAGATCCGGTCTTAGGCGTTGTCGCGCAACTGGGGCAGGGGTCCGGCTGCTTTTCGGTCAGGGTGTTGGCTTGCATCACCCAGCGGGGCAATTCAGGAATCAGCCCTTCTTCCACTGCCAGGCGTGCCAGGTCGCGATGTGTATCGTTGACGTTCATGCGTTGCGAGTCGTTCTCGTACCAGGCATTGGCTGATTGCAGCCGTTGCAGGATGGAGCTGTTGCGCTTTTTGCGGATGGCGGTCAATGTTTCGTGGAAGTCGCGCTCTCGGACCTCCACATAAAACTCTCCCGTGTCGCTATAAGCCACTTCGGGAACGCGGATCACTCCGCCTTTCTTGATGGAGGCCGGGTCGTGATCGCCGACGTAGCAGAGCACGCCGCCGAAACCACCATCCTGTTGCACGTATTCGCGAATGTATTCCGCGGCCAGCACCAGCGGGATAGCCGGCACCGGTTCCATCTGCATCATGTTCTGCGCGTCGCAGCCCAGGTCCTTGTGGCCCCACCGCGTATCCCGGATTACATGCACGGTATAGGGCTTGCCCGGGGGGCAGGGTGCGATCTCTTCCGGAAAAAAGACACCGCCATTGATTTTTAAGGGAAATGGGTTCAGGTTGAGGATGGTGACCGGCTTATCGGCCTCTGCCTGTTTGAGCAGCCGCTGAATCTCGGCATACCGCTTGACCGTCCAGCGCTGGCCAGGGTCACGGAACTTGCCAGGATCCTTGCCCAGCAGAGCCTCCGCGTTGGCGCGTTGCATCTCCGGAGTAATAACGATTGTTGCCATAAATAAAGCTCCTTATTGTTTGCAAGAGAAGTAGGTGAGCGACGGGTGAACTGTTAATACTCAAACGATTTAAAGGAAATGGACGGGTGCCCCAGGTTCGCACCAGCGTACCTGGGAAGAAAACGACGGGGCGAAGCCCCTTCCAGAGCTTTTTGAAAATCGAGTAAAGCATTCGAACGTTTCATTTTCGTCCCAGGCACGCTTTGGCGAACCTGGGGCACCCGTCGTCCCTTTGCGGGGCGGACCTCTGTCATCCACAAGCAGCACATCATAGAAAGGCGCTACTCCCAGATTTGTCATCCCGAGCGAAGCCGAGGGACCTGCTGTGCGCCCCTCCCCCTAGAAAACCTCTCGGTGACGAAACCTACAAAATCCCGATATGTTCGTTAGCATTCCCCGTGCGCCGCGCCAGGTCCTGCCTCCAGCGGCTGGCGGCGAGACTACTGCTGTGCAAAGGGGAGATATGATCCCGCATCATCGCGTCATACTCGACCTTGCGTTTCCTCTCCGCCTGTTCCTCTTCGTACTGAAACCGCAGTAGATACTCCTGCGCGCGAGATTCAGCACTGCCGCGACGGCTATGGATGCCGAAGCTGTACTGCGCAATCAAGCCCTGCAGCGTATCGGTGGTAGGCGCTTTTGCCCACGGGCCAAACACCATCTCATAATCACCACATTCGGGATAAGGCCCCAACATAGGAGTGAACCCATCGATTGCCTTGTACGAATACCACTCCGCCTGGGTGCCATAGCTCGAGGCAGGGAACCACTTCTCCAGGATCCAGCCCTCGGCATGGGGATACTTTCTAACCTCGCGCATCTCCGTAACCACGCGAATAGGCCGGTTGTCATGGCGAGAGAAGTTACACCCCGGTGCATCCGGGTTCGGCTGAAAATTCAGCCCACCTTTCTCAGCCGTCGAAAGCCCGGGAGCCCAATCACGGTACACGCCCGATTCCTTTACCAGCCGGTCGCTGCCCACCAGCAACCTCCATTGCGGCTTACCGAAAGGATTCCTGCCCCCGTAGGTGGTAAGAAACCGCTGCGTGGCGCCGGGCACGATGTGACTCACAGCCCATCGCCCTTGTGCGTGAAGGGCGCTGTCTTCCTCCCGTACCAATTGGCGGACATGGTGGCGTCCGTGCTCTCCAGGTGATAGCCCACAATCTCAGGGATGAGCGCACGCCGGGCGCGTGGCCACTTCTTGGCAAACACCATGTCGCCGCGTCCTGCGTCGGTATGCGCAACCGGGTACTCGCAAACGCCAGAGGCCCTGGGAGACCACATCTGAAAGAACCCGATGGGAATATATCCTCCGCCGTCCTTGCTGGTAACGCGCGTGCCCAGGGGAAAGGCGTTCAAGTGAACATAGGCGTCGCATTCATGTTGCAGAGCCGGCAACTCGAGAAAACGGTCCCATTGTGTGTAACCCTTCACGCAGAAACGATCGATGCCATAGATCATGCAGGGATCAAGGTTCGCATTCTGCAGCAGTAAACGTGTCTGCGGCGGTAGCGCGATATCGGCGTCCAGGTGCACCACCCATCCATTGCGATCGAGCCGGTGCAGGCCCTCATTGATCCCCGCGCCCTTGCAGAACTTATTCCAGCGCGAATTCAGCGCATCGGTCTGCAAGCACTCTACGTGATGAAACTCACAGATACGTTGGGTATCGCGATCTTCCGCCGAGGTTACCACCACGATGCGGTCGAACAAATGTTTGTTACCTGGGAGCGTACAGCGCAAAAAGTCGGAGTAACGATCACATACCACCACTGCTTCCATCTTGAAGTCAGGGTCCGGCGTGTGCACCGCCCCTCCGGGGCAAGGGCATTCATAAGACATCGCTGAGCTCTCCAAATGTTGACGGGTACGAGCCTGTGGGTTGCGGAAAAGTCCGCCTTTGGGTAGACCAGGGCTACCTCGCCGCAGCGAGCATTGGCCCTGGCGATGCAACAGCAAATTTGATTGGGCGTTGCAATGGCATCACCTGTGATACCATCTCACGGTGAGGGTGGTCCTTGATACTTCGGTGCTGATCGCGGCACTTCGTTCCGGTACCGGGGCCGCCGCGGAAATTGTGCGCTTGACGTTGCTCCAAGAATTAACCATTCTAATGGACTACAAATTGGCTTGTGAGTACCGGGCCGTGGCTCTGCGCGCCGAACACCTGGTCACCTCAGGCAAGACGCGAGAAGATACGGAACTGCTTTTGGATATGCTGGAAGCGGTTGCCGAACCTGTCATGGTGATTGTTCGGCACCGGCCATTTTCGCCTGATGCAAATGATGACATGGTATTAGACGTAGCCATCAACGGGAACGCGGACGCAATTGTTAGCAACAATACGAAACATTTTCGAGAACCTGCCAAGCGTTTTCAACTGGACCTGCTCAGACCCGTTGAACTGCTGAGCGAATTCCGAAAGAGGAGCTAGAAATTTATGCCCACCAACCAGAAGAAGGTTACCGTGAACAAGTTCCCACTTCGGCTGATGCCCTCGGTGCGCAGGGTAGCGGAAGACTTCTCTCAAAAGGAAGGCGTCTCGCTCAACCAGTTCATCAATGTCGCTGTAGCAGAAAAGCTCGCTCATCTTCAGCACGAAGAGTGGCTAGCTCGTCGCCCGAAAGCATCGAGCGATTCCATCGCGAAGGCCCTCCAAATTCTGGACCGTCCCACAAGGCGCGTTCCTGAGGAGGTAGACAAACTCCCGAAAGGCTATGTGTCAGCCCGCCGCAAGTACTCCGGCAAGAAAGCGCCGAAAACGCTTCATCCAGCAGGCACCGTGGTTTTGCCAACGACAAAAACAAAGGGCTGAGACGGTTGCCCCAGCCCTCTGATCGAGCGGTTAATTGTAGACAGGAACCTTCAGGCCGGTAACAGAAGAGATAGCCTGAGGATTATCGACTGCGTACTGCCGTGCGTCCACGTAGTAGCATCCTTCATTCGCCGTCGGGTTACCCGAAGCCGGATCGTAGATTTGGAACACCCACTGTCCGCTACGGTTCTTGAACCAGAACGGCGCCTTGCCCCACACCACCTTGAGCCAGGAACCGAACTCCATGAAGTCGATGCGTGAGTTATCCGCATGGATATTCCGCACCACCTCGCGGCCTGCGATGGTGAACTGGCCTACGTTCGCGGTGAGCCCGTCAAACCCCGGCATCTTGCCATTGGTCATCAGGATCTCCTGCTTGGCGAAGCCCATCTCCTCATACGCCTGGATCTGAGAAGGATGCGCATGCCACACCTGCGACTTAAGCGCGTCCGTGCCCAGACTCTGCTCCACACGGCTGAGCGCCGCGCGCAACATGGGCAATGACAACGGAGCGCCGCCCGCGGCCACACCGTTCGCGACAACATAATTCTGCGTCCGGTTGATGCCGAGATACGTACCCGTGGTTGCGGTGTTATGGAAGTAAGGTATGCCGTACAGGAACACCGGGGTGGTCGCTGCGACGCCCGCGACCATGATAAAGTCCCCGGCGACTGTGCCCGACGGCACTGCATCCACGGTTATGGATTGCACCGACCCGAGCTTGTTGTTGACGTTGTTGACGTAACAGGTGCCGCGCAGGGTGTAGGTGTTACTCATCACCTGCAACTGCTGCCCCTGGGAAATAAGCCTGGCGCCCCAGGGGGAGGAGGCGAGCACAATCGGGTTAGCTCCGCCGCCGGCGTAGCTCGGATCCACCTGCGCGATCTTCCCGTCACCCGCCTGTTGCAGGAACTGGTCCCGATTCTTCGCCATCTGTACCGCGACATCGGCCAGCGTTTTGGTGACCGGGTTTTCCGAAACAACCTTAGGTCCACCCTCGCCGATAATGTCGACCAGCCGCGAATACTCAACTGGGATGACAGTTGCCAGAGGAGTCAGGGTACCCTGATCCCAGGCGCTGAAGTTGCCGGCCGGCAGAATGCCGCCGTCCAGGTTGAACAGCGCGACGTTGCCGGGAAACGCGGTCTGGAAGCGCAGACGAAAGCTGCGCAGGGAAACTGGAGTAATCGACCCGCGCTCGGAGATGCGGGCATCCAGTTTCGCCTCCTTTTCAATGAGCAGCTTGATGACCTCATTCAAGGCCTCGAGCTGCAGCTGCTGTGTAGTTGATGCGGTACCGATTACGTTCGACATGTACCAAAGTCCTTATCTGCGGCGGGAACGCCGCGTTGCCTACGAATTTGTCACCGAGACGTCATCAGCTGCAGAACGCGAGGAAGAATCATTTCCCTCGCCACCTTGTCGAAGGGCTTACCCGGATTGGCTCGTTGCCACTCGGCCTGCGCGTGTTCGAAGGCTGCGCTTGAGGTCATCGTGGCGCCGCCACTGCTGGCTGGTCCGGTGGATCCCTTGGGCTCGGTCTTTCTGGTGCTGTCGATCTGGGCGTCTACCTTGGCGCGTTTGGCTGCGGATGCATTGGCAATCTGCACCCCTGCCTCGCGTAATTCTTCGCGCGCCACGTCGGGAAGATACTGCTGCACGGCCCGGTCAATGGCCGCGAGTCTGCGTTGGCGCGATGCATCGCCAATGGGCAGCCGCTGGAGAGAATGCATCTGATCCTGCAGCGCAGGGTTGGCCTGAATCTTGCGGATCAGCTTGGCGCCGATGGCTTTGGGGAGAATGTTCTTCAAGTAAGGACTGACGACGCCGCCCTGTTTTTCCACGTTGGCAATGATCCTGCTGATGCCATCGTGGATACGTGTCTGGGCCTCTGTCTGCAATCCGTTTTCGAACGATCGTCTCTCCTCCACCTTCTCGCCATGCTGGCGCAAATTGAGCGCCCGTTCTCGCCGGTCCAGCTCATCGGCTCTGCGCTGGAGTGTATCTGGCTGTGCCTCTATCGCGGGGGAAGTAGCCGCGGATTCTTCCCTGAGGGTGTCCAGTGCATCTTTTACGCGTTGGTCGCGATTGCGTTCCTCCTCAGAGCGATAGCTATTCGCCTTGAGGCGTGCGTTTACATCCTGTGCGCGGTGTTCGAGATCGAGTCCCACCACGTTATCGACAAATCCAAAAAAATCCTCGCCGATGACCGGCTTGCCATTCTGCATCACCACGTTGCCGTCAGCGTCGCGTTCGTAGGAGAGTTCGGCAATCTTGCTGAGCGAAGCCATGGTGCCTTCGCGCGTGGTTGAGCCAAGGAAAGTCTCGCGCACGTCGATCCAAGTGGACGAATGGTCCTGTGCGGCTTTCGCCGAATCCAGGTCGGGAAATATCTCCCGGTAAGGCTTCAGCTCCGCCGCCTCGCGTGCCGTCTTATATAACTGTCCTTTCAGCCGCGAGTCAGCCTCGAGCAACTTCCCGAACTCAGGATTGTCGGTGACCATCTGGCTGAGAACTTCAGGCGTAACGACGGCCTCCAGTTCCAGCTGAAAATCCTCTTCGACCGGCGCGTCGCTCACCTCAACCGGCGTCTCAACTGAATCCGCGGTAGGCGAAGGAGGCTCCGGCCACGACGACGGGCTCCTCAGGCGGAGGACCTGTCCCGGCTCGCCGTGGATCGCACCCAGCTTCTCTTTCAGCAGAGCCGCAGCATAATCCTCGCGAATAGGGAACTTGCCTGGGTCGACCGTAGAGGCCGGAACCGACCCGCCACCGCCAAACGAAGGAGCGGGAGCAGCCGGAGCCGGAGAAGCGATAGGAGCAGATGCCGGAGCGGGAGCCGCAATAGTAGCTTCAGTCATAAGTCTTCTTTCTAAGCCCTAAATCTGCAACAAACGCTGGGTGCCCCATTCAAGCCGCTATTTTGGCTTGAGTGGGATACCACAAAACTCGACCCGCAGTTGTCAGTATCTAAGACGGCCTAAGTTAAAACAGGACGGGTGCCCCAGGTTCGCACCAGCGTACCTGGGATGAAAAAGAAGGGCGCAGCCCTACGATTGCTTTTGTGATAGTTGCGCAGATAAAAGCCATTGGTGGGGGACTACGCTGGTGCGAACCTGGGGCACCCGTCCACTTCCTGTTTCAGCCGCCCAACTTATCCGCCAACTTGATCAGCGTATTAGCCGCCTGCACCTGGCCCTGAATACTTCCCCCAGTGACAGCCGGAGGAGTATGCATAAGCCCACCCACCGTATGCACCACATCCTCAATCTCATGCGGAGGAATCTGCGGCGCCTTCGGAGAACCCGCCTGTGCCACGACAGCCTTCTGCTGTGCCATGCTCCGCCATCTGCTGCGTCTCCAGCGCAACCGCCGCCGTAAAGTACGCCAGCAAATTCTGCCAACCCGCCGGATTATCATCCGGAAGATCCGAGTTCTCCTGGCAATACTGCCGCACCACCTGCTTCAGCACCGTGAAGTCGTCGATCGACTTATCCGGCATGATCGTCGGCCTCACTTGTCCCGTAGGCCGTCCCGTTCGAGGATCAATGACCGGAACCGCCTCAGCCTCCAGCAGCCGCTCAATAATCTGCAACACCTTCGCCCGCATCGCCGCGCCGGGAACCACCATATTCGGAACCCCAAGAGCCGTCGCCGCCTGCTCCTGGTTCGTAGGATCATCGAAGATCGCCTGCGCCACAGGATTGCTCGCCGCCGCTTGCATCAAATTCATCCACCGTTGCCGCAGCTCCGCGGCGGTAACGGGCAATCCCTGGTCAGTATCCGCGTACGCATGGACGCTCCCCTGCAGGTCATCCAACCGGATGTAATCATTGCGAAACTCAGAACCCCGCTCCAGAATGACCTGCCGCATATCGCCCGTCAGATTATCCTTGGCGCAATTCACCGCCAGCTCATCGGCCTTCGCGTGTTCCTCTTTCAAGTTCTCCCAATAGATGTTCAGCTTGCCCAGCGCGGAGTTCAGCTGCTGTTGCTGCCCGCCAAACGTCTCTACCGAAGGGTCACCCGTGCCCCCGTACACCTGCGGAGGAATCCCAGCGAACATCTGTGCGTTGTAGGCCAGCTTATCCAGGTAGCTGAAGGCCTCTTCATGCATCTGGAACTGGAACTGGTACAGAGCATCGGCCATGCGGATCGCGCCCGGAGCGCCCGTCCGTTTCAACTTCACCAGGTTCAGAACCCCGGGCAGCATCGGCTTGCCCTGCATCGACTTGGTATCGATCAGGTCCGCATTGGCCAGCGTCACTCCCGAGGAGCAGCGGTCCATAAACTCATGCAGGATGTTGGCCATGTCGTTGTAGCGCTTTTGAAAGGGAACAACAATGTCGCCAATCGACGGCGGATACAGCCCGAATCCCTCATGCGTACCCGCCCACGTCCACTCCTTGGTCAGCGAGGCGTCGCGCGCCGAAAGGAAAGTAGCGCCGGTGCTCACCAGCAGCAACCCATTCGGATACGTCGCCCGCATCCGCTCGCCGAATTCCTGGTCATCCTCCAGATCGAAAGCCCAGGGCTGAATCCACGTCCGCGACAGCGTCGGCCGCTGGTCTTGCAGGATGCTCGAAGACGCGCCCGTCTGCGAGTACACCTGCTGCCTGGCGATACGGTCGATGCTCCCGTTGGCGGAAAGCTCACTGGTCGCGCTGGCCGCGATCTGGTCATACATATCCGGATACGCTGCCCGCAGCGCGCCCACGTGTACCTCGACCTCCAGGTTGAGAATCGGCGTCTGCCGCAGGTTGTTGGCCGACGGGTCGCAATCCACCTCCAGCGGAGAATAGAGGTTCTGCGCCACCATCCCATTGGGCACTTCCTCTTCGCCCACTTGTCTGACCACGGGCCCATACTCGGCAGGGAAGAACGAGTCCTCCGCCAGCGGCCGGTCGCAATGCGGGCAATGCCGCGCCAGCATACCCATCGCATCCGCCGGTGAAGTCGCTCCGCAATGGAAGCAATGGTAACGATCGGGCGCCAGCTGAGTCTCGGTCTCGTTGAAGACCGGCTCCCGCGAAGTGCCTGCGCGTTCTGCATCCACCACATAGCGGGTGTGCCGGAAGACCGCTCCGGTGGTGTAGAGATACAGCAGCTGTTGCTTGAGCAGCGACTGCTCCCGGTTCTGCCGCTCAATGATGTCGATCAGCGTCTGCGCCGCTTTTGCCGTCGTTACATCGGAGAGCTGTTCCGCATCCTCCGGCATCCATTTCGATTTGGGAACCTGCGGGGCCAGCGCCGCCACAAAACCCGTCGCCAGCATCTGGTAAAAATTATTGCAATACTGATACAGGTCCTTATCGTCGGCGTCCTGCGCATGCTCCTCCTGGTGCATCCAGTCGACGGCATTGAAAAAATCCGACTCACCCGGACCGAAGGAAATAAATTGGTTGCCCTTAAAAAACTCCAGGTTCTCCAGGCACCGTTGCATCAGCACCATGCGGTCCTGCGACCACTGGTCTTTATAACTCCGCACCAGCGCAATCAACCGCTGCTGGTCTTCTTCGCTAAGTTGCGCGCTATTCTGCGGCTCATCGGCCGTGCCCTGCATCGGGTCCGACGGCGTATGCTCCATCCCTCGCTGGGGGTGGGGAACTTGCGTCTGCGAAGTCTGGGTGATGGCAACGCCGGGGTATGTGGCCATTTACGCCTGTTTCTTTCCCGATGCTTCGGCTTCGTCGAGCGCGCTCATGGGGTCAGCCTTCGCTATCCACTGGACGCTGGGGCCCAGCCTGCACCTTGTTGTAATCCCGATAGGCCTTGCGGCGTGAGCGCATCGGCCAGCTTCGAAGGGCGGCGGCGAAGGTTCATCAGCTTCTCCATCTCTTCCGCATCGGGGTCAATTGGTTCCACCTCGCTGGCAGAGGAATCCGGCCAGGCGGGAGAGTGGAACAGAGGTCCACCCAGCCCAAGGGTCGCCAGCCGATCGAGTAACACCTTCCGCTCGTGGATCAGTGCGTCCACTTGGGTGGTCAACAGGGCCATCATCTCCTGCGTGCGAAGAGCGGGATATCCATGGCAGCCTCATTGCGTGCACGTATAGCCCCAGATATAAAGCGTGCTCGCCGCCAGGGCAGTGGCCCCCGACGAAATGGAGAACGCAGTATTGGAGCCCACGGGGATATACGCGTTAGCCGCGCCGCTAAGCGCAGAAGCGGCAGCATTCGCCGGCCAGAGCACACACTTGGCCAGGGTCGCGTACGGCGTACCAAACGTCCCCGTGGCGATGGTCGCCGAAGCCGCCGGCGAGGTGCCGGTGGTCACCGTCAGGTAGCCGGAGAGATCATTGGAATTTGCGTTCGCCGCCAGCGTAGGACTGGTTCCCGCCCCGCTGCCGGCAACAAAGGTGGGCACCGACGCATAAGTACCAGACGCGTACCCGCTGAAGTGCTGCGCGCTCGAGGTGCCCGTGCTCGAGCTTTGCGGTTCGAGCACAGAGGCTGCGGCCGTCATATCAATAACAATCGGAAAGCCACAGCCGCCGTAATGGTTAAAGGAGAAGCTCTCCGTAGAGAGCGTGGGATATTGGTCCAGCCAGCCGACCGATTCCGTCTGCTGCGCTCCACTCGACCAGCATTTCGACTGGTAATAGAGCACCGCACCGTTGACGTACTGGGTCGGAGTCGCGCCGGCGGTGGGCAGAAAGTAGTAATTCGGGGGCACAAAACTCTGGATCATGCCACCATTGCGGAACACCATCGAATGGCCTGCGTCCGAATACGTATAGGTGGTCTGGCCATTCGCGCTGGTGGGCCCGGTAGGGGTCTGGATACCGGTTGACCAGATATTCCAGAGGGAGTGATTGCCGGAAGGGCTGGCATCGTAGATCGAACTTGAGTAAGTCGATGGGATTGGTATCATTCACGGAGATATTCGTGAGGTTCACCAGGCCAGTCGCTGTCGTGGACAGGTAGATCGAGTCTGTTCCTGACACCTGGGAGACGCCCGAAAAGTTAAGCCCCGTGCCCGTCAGGCGCACCGTGTTGGTATCGTAGAGGCCATACGTGCCCACGTCGGTGCAGTACACCGCATTCAGGTTCACCTGGTTGCCTTCGGTTTGCAGGCAACCGGTGGTGCTGCCATTGCCAACGTCATAAAACTGCAGGTTGCTCAGGTTTACGTCGTCGTTCTGGAACTCCGCCATCTGCAAGCCCCAGCTCGACACGTGAGACGCGGTAATGTTGGCGAAAGTCACATGCGAGATAGGCCCCGACGGATTCGTTCCCACGTTCACATAGAGGGCTTGCGCCGTGGCCGTGTTGAGCGGGTTGGTTCCGTACCCGGCGCCGTAGATGGTCCCGTTCGAGATAGCTACGCGATCTGGCCAGTGGGCCGTGGTGGTGGTCGGGTCCTGGCCCACAAAAATGCTTTCCTTGGCCGATCCGATGACTGCGAAGCCGCTTACCGTGACGTTATTGCATGCGTTTACCAGCACCCCTTCGAGATCGTTCGTACTGGTGATATTCGTCGCCGTGATGTTTTGGCAGGGCACCCCGTGCGCCGAGTACTCGGAATCAAACCATGAAGTCTCGAAGCATGCGTCCTGGTTGTTCTGGCAGGCCAGGCCATCCAGCCGCAGGTCCTGGTTGTTAATCATGAACGTACCGTTGGCGTAGAAGTTCGAGACTGTTAAATTATGAATGGACGTGTGCGTCGAACTCGCCAAACGCAGCCCGGATAAGTCGCCATTATTGAGCGATACGTTTTCGATCGAGCAGCCGGTACAGGTCTCGATGTCGACCGCATAACCGCTGGAGCGAGTCGTGGCCGCTGGTCCGAAGGAGATAGAAAGGTTCTCCAGCCCGAACCCCGTTGCGCCCGTCGACGCGATGCAGTCATTCGCGCCAATAGTCTGGCAAGCCAGCTGAAGAGGATGGGCCATCCCCATAGATCAGTACGTTCTGTGCTCCCGAGAGAACCGCTCCTGCGCTGTTATCCAGCAGGTAGTTTCCGGCCGGCACATAGACCGCCTTCGATAAGGCTGCGGCTGCCGCAACTGCCGCCTTGATCCCCGCAGTGTCCGCGGCCATGTGAGCGCCGTCGCCCACCGCGCCGAAATCTTTGACGCTGATACCTTGCTGTAATTTGGCCGTGATGGTCTGCGTCACTGCGCCGGCCGATCCCTGGTTATAGTTGCCGGTAGAAGAAGCGACCACGGTATACTGCGATCCGTTCCACTGGTAGAACGTGTAGGGCGTGGTAGTGATGTCTTCCAGCCCCAGGTCAGCGATACCTTGAACGGAAGCGATGATGCTGGCCGCATTGCCCGGGGCAATCAGCTGGTACCACTCCGCGTTCAGCAGGATGGTGTTCGGCCCATTCGTCGTTTGGTTGGCATTGATCGCCTCCTGCAATCCGCCCGTTCCCGAAGTCAGGTAGAAGGGGGGCACATGGTTGTGGGCCGTTGTCATGTTAACGCTGCAGACACTGATATAAACCGAGCTCGGCGTTGCCACCTCGGTCAGGTTCGGGTTGCCATCGACAATCTTGATCGGCGTGCCGGCCGAAAATGCGGCAAAGTTCTGCCCGCCGCCGCTCACCTGGCAAGTCGCAGGTGGAAAAGAAAATCCTCCAAGGGTCGAACCGGTCACCTTGAATTCCCCATACTGGGCAGCGATGATCTGGCCGGCGCTCTGCGCCTGGGCGCGGGGAAAGCAGGCAACGAGCGATAAAACGGCCACCAGTATTTTCTTCATAAGTTTTTGGGCCTAATCGAATTCCGTCACCCGGACAATGGTCGTGTTCGTGCTTGCCGACCTCAGGTTGACAAGCAGTGTCGCGGCAAGAGCATACCCGCCCGAATTATCCGGTGGCGTACCAATGGTAAGCGCATATCCTCCACCTTGGGGAATGGGCGAGCCCAGCACAATTGGCTCCGACTGTGGCTCTATCGTATAGGTAGTCGTGAACGGCGTGGCCGAGCCATCGTTGAACTGGTACGCGATACCCTGCCCGGTTCCGCCATTCGCGCTGCCGTCTTCGATGACCTCGACCCGCCGTGTCACCTGGGTTGCGGAGACAGCGACAAAGGCGCCGGCGCTCCCGTTTAGGGTTATGAGTCGTGTGTGTGCCATCGTTAGCCTTTCTCTTTCCGCATCTTCAGCAGCAACTCAGCCAGCCTGGCGCGCCTGCCGGTCTTACCTGGGGCATCGCTGGACGTGATCGCCGGCGCGTTTGGCCTGTGTCGTGAGGCTCCCAGGTTTCTTGATTGCCTTTTCGATCCAGTACTTGCTGCTCATGTGAGCGACTCCTTTTTCAGCATCTCGTCGAGCGCGACCAGTGCATCCCAGTCATCGTGCAGCTTAGCGACATCATCAAGGAATTGATCTTTTTCCTGTGGCTGGCGTCTGAAATCTCAGGATCGGGAACAGCGACCGCCGCCACCCGCCGATGCACGCTGCATCCCGCAACGAGCAGCAGCAAGCCGTGGACCACGCACGACACGCGGAGTGCCATGGACTTAGGAGCTTTTAGCAAAAGCTGCCTCGACCTGGGAGACGACCTCAGGAAAGTCAGCGATAAGCTTCCTCACTTCCGCCACGACGGAAGCGTCGAAGGCCACATTGACGCCGTTCGCCCCGGCCGCCGTCTCGGTTGCTTGTACTGCTGCGACCAGTGTGCCCAGTGCGCCGAAGGCGATCTGCTCCACCGCCGCCGCCTGTGGACTCACCAGCGAAGTGAGCGACTCGATTACGTTCTCTTCGTTCTGCACTGCGCCAAGCGCGATGATCACCTTCTTCGAAACCGTAACGACATCCTTAAATAGGGAAGCAAATGCGTGTCCAGCCGACTGCCAGGTAAATGCCATGGAAGATCTCCTTAGGTGTGTTGTTATCCCAGAAAGAACCGACGGGTGCCCCAGAGATGTGGGATACCACATCGCACAATCCGAACTTGTCAGTACTCAAGACCATCTAATTAAGAACAGGACGAACACTGTCTACCCTCAAGACAATCTAATTAAGAGCAGGACGAACACTGTCTACGCTCAAGACAATCTAATTAAGAACAGGACGAACACTGTCTACGCTCAAGACAATCTAATTAAGAACAGGACGAACACTGTCTACGCTCAAGACAATCTAATTAAGACAGGACGAACACTGTCTACGCTCAAGACAATCTAATTAAGAACAGGGCGAACACTGTCTACCCTTAAGACAGTCTAATTAAAAACAGGACGAACACTGTCTACGCTCAAGACAATCTAATTAAGAACAGGACGGGTGCCCCAGGTTCGCACCAGCGTACCTGGGACGAAAACGACGGGCGAAGCCCACCAATGCTTTTACTCGATATTCCGAGCAACGCCAGTATCAGAACCAAGTGCCGGAACCGGACTACTCTTCAAATAAGCGAAAACCGCCAGCAGAGCCGGCACAGTAGCCAGCTTGACCATATTCAAAAACCCCGCCCGATCAAACGTGAACACGGTAGGTAAAGCAATCGCCCCGCTGGCTGCCGAAGCAAACGCAGAGACCGCCGCCGCCGCCAATCCATGAATCCATATCTTGAGACTATTCATGATCCCGTCCTTACCAATCTCACCGCGCCGTAGCCCGTTGAACATCGACATAATCGACAGCCATACTCACCGAGCTAGCGCTCAACCCGGTAGCCGACCACGAAGCTGGGTACTGTGCGCTTGACGGCATACTGCCAACAGCGGTCTTACAAGCAGTAGCCTCCGTGCCGTTGATATACCAATGCACATAAGTGCCGTCGTTCACCATGGTCAGCCGGGTCCAGGTGCCGGCCACGGCGGCCACCGTAGAATCCGTGCTGGTCGAGCTATAGCGGCAGTACCAATCATTAGCAACCGAGTTAGCCGAGCTGAGATAGAACTGGATCCCCGTGGTCCAAGGGTTCGCGTTAGGGCTGCTGCTAAGCCCGGCCTGAAAAGACCCCGCCGTGGTGCCCGGCAATACAGGCACATACACCGCCGTCTCCCAAGTCCACCCAAGCGAGGAGCTGTTGGGTGAGAGAAAGTCCGCAACCTCCGATTGCGTGCCGCAGGTGATGCCAGTGCCACTGCCGCCAGTGCCGGAGGCGAGCAGGAGTTGTCCCGGATGGTTGATATCGGCATAGGTCGCGTTGACCGAGCAGGACTGGTTGGCGGGCGTCCCAATGACGTTAGTAGCAGTATTCGCTCCGGTAATGAAATCGTCGAAATAGACAAACTGCGGGCCAGCCGACTTCGATTGTGGCCAGAACGCCGGCGCCGGTAACCCGGAGGTAGCCTGTCCATGCAGTGAACCTGAAACCGTTAAGCTCCCAAGCACTACTAAATACCTGATCACTGGTTGATCACTCCCGGCGAATCGGCCAGCCAGGCCGTCTGGGTCGAGTTGTAAGTGAAGTGCTGCGAACTGCATGTGGAGAGCGTGGTCCCCACGGTAAAAAATCCGCGCACATTGCTGGGCGGCGTCACGGTATATCCGCCGGTTGCGTTTTGACAGAAGGTGAGGGTCTTCTCTTGCCCTGCCGTCCCGGCAGCTAGCGTGAAGCTCGTAACAGTTGCTGTCAGTACGATGGTCGATTCACGGTAGGCGGTCGAGAAAGTGGGCGTTGCCGAAGAGGCGACTGATTCCTCGCTCGCTACCAGTAAAGCGGTCGTCGAAGACGACGACCCACTTCCCGCGCTCCCGGGCACGCCTCCCCCACCGGTCTGTTGCGCCATGGCGGTCCCGGCCACCATCGCGAACAGTAACAGTTGCGCTCTCATGCTGCCGCTCTCCGCAGCCATCCCGCGCGATACACTGCCAGCTTCGGATCCTTGGCGATCAAGGCATCGTAATAGCTCTCCGCTTCTGCGCGCAGGTCCTCTATCACCTTCCCGGGCTCGGCCAGGTCAAGTGCATGCAGCGTCAGCGGGCCGATGCGGCCATCGCCTACTACCGTCACTGCATCCTGCAACATCCTGGCTGCGTTCACTACTCCCACATTGACCCCCAGCGAAAGCAGCTTGTTGGCGATCTCCTGGTTAGCGATCTCAGCAATACACAGCGGTTGGCAATAGCTGCTCTCGTAGATCCCCCGTGCGATCTGCAGTGCGGCCACCTGGCCCATGGAGCCGAAGTACAAACAATTGGTCAACTCCGGATGCCAGTGTTCATCAATCCCGAAGCGGGTCCGCTTTCCGTCCGGGGCGGTAGTAATCACACCCGAGAGCGTGGCGTCTTCCCATCCCAGCACGTAGTCGATCGCTGCATCCACGTTTGCCATTTACCCCGATCTCCTGTTGAACTAAGTGGCGCTGATAAACTGCATCAGCGCACTCCGAGCAAATGCGCCAGCAGGGCAATCAGCGCACCGCCGGCGCCCCCGCCCAACAACGCCAGCGAGGTGGCCACCAGCTTTGCTTTGCCATTCGCCTCGCTATAGCCTGTTTCCAATTTGTCTATGCGCGCATCGCACTTCTCCATGTGCGCCTCATGGCGGATCAGCGTTGTTTCCATAATGGGCAATCGCCCATGCTGGCCGTCCAGTCCAAGTTCCCGGCGAAGCATCTTCAGTTCATTTCCGTTTTCACGCCCCTGCTGCAGGCTTTCCTCCACCTTGCCCTTCACCTCCGTGAGTTGTTCCAGAATCTGGGCTTGGATGGTGACGGCATCGCTGGGTTTCGCCCGCGGCGGCATCAGAAGCTCACCGGCCCGGAGAATGTGACCGGGCCGCTCAGGATGATGACGTAAGCGCCCGATGGTATGGCCAGCACAGTCAACGGAAGAGCCGCGCTGGTAAAGCTACCCGCCTGGGCCGTAAGGTTGGTCGTGCCTGCCGCCACCCCAGTGACTAGTCCCGTGCTGGCGCCCACCGTGGCATGCGCACTGCTCGAGCTCGAGTAGCTGCCGGCCACATTGCCGTGGCTGTCCGTCGTCGTGCAATTGGTCGTCGATCCATCCGAGTACGTGCATGTGGCCACTAGCTGGTTGGTATGGCCCACAAATAATCCGGTCACTCCCCCCGTGGTGGCAAGCGACACTCCGGTGAGCGATACCGCGGGGGCGCTGATGGTGAGCACCCAGTCGTTCAAGTGAACGCTGCCCACATATGCTTGAATATTGGGCGTGCCCACCGCGACTGCAGTGGCCAAGCCAGGACTGGCCGAACCGGCTGCGCCAACCGTCACCTCGCCCGTATTGGACGACAGCCATTGCGTCACCGCATTGCCGTAGATATCGGCCACGCTGCAATTGGTCGTGGTGCTGTTCGAGTACTGGCAATAGGCTGAGAACTGGAGGGTACCGCCCACCAACATGGTGTTAGCGCTGCCCGGCGTGCCCAGGTACCCACCCGTCAGCGTGGGGGCCGCGGCGGTAACGCTGAGCGTCAGCAGGGGACTGGATGTAATCCCGGCTACCACCCCACTCAGGTTGGTCGAACCCGCGGCCACGCCCGTCACCAGGCCACCCGGGCTCACTGTAGCTATGGTGGTTGCCGAACTGTTCCAGGTAGCTACCGAGTTGCCGTGGGAGTCAGTGGTGGTGCAGGTGGTGGTCGACCCATCCGAGTAATGGCACGTCGCGATCAGTTGATTCGTGCTGCCGGCAACGATGCTGGTTACCCCGCCCGTGGTCGCCAGGGTCACTGAACTCAGCGTCACGCTGGGTGCAGTCACCGCAAGCGCAAACGGCGCGCTCGTCACCCCGGCCGCGGTCGCTGTCAAATTCGCCGAACCCACGGCCACCCCACTCGCCAGCCCCGATCCGCTGATGGTCACGATCGCCGCATTGCCCGTGTTCCAACTCGAAACCGAGTTGCCGTAAGCGTCCGTCGTATTGCAGCTCGTCGTGGTGCCATTGTTGTAGTGGCAGGCCGCGCTCATCTGCACGCTGGCCCCGGTCGTAATCGACGTCACCGACCCCGCCGCGCTCAGCGTCACACTATTCAACGTCACCGACCCGCCACTCGCCGTGTACGTTGCCGAAATCACCGCGCTTGGCGCATACCCGTAACCCGCGGGATAAGACGTCGGCTGATTCTGCGCTCCCCACATGCCGACCGCTTTGACCGTCGTGGTGGTCGAGACCGCGATCGTCCCTCCGCTCGCAATGTATTGCGCTGTGCCCGATCCAGGCACCGGCGTGCTGCCATCGGTGGTGTACCAGATCCCGGTATTGGCGTCGCGATTGGTGCCCGGGTTGCTGAAGGTCACCGTTTGCGAGGTGGTAAAGGTTCCGCTCGCCGGCGAAATGGTGGGAGCCACGCTGGTAAGGGATGCCGGCAAGGTTGGGGTGGTCAGCGTAGCAGCAGGGAAAGTGTTCCCGGAGATAGACGGCACGTCGGCCGGCGAGTCCTCATTATTGAAAAAACCGTAGGGTCCGCCGGGCACTGTCTCCGAGCTGGTGTTGCCGTAGAGGCTAGTGAAGATATTGTTGTTAAAGGTAAACTGCCCGGTAGGGGCATACATTATTTCGTTACACCACTGCCCTTGGATCAGGTTGTAGTTGGCGTGGCCGCCAGTGCCCCAGAATTCAATGCCCAGCCCGTTGTAAGCTCCACCGGGAGCCGTGGCGACGTTGTTCAACACAAGGTTGTAATCTACGTCATTGATGCAGCCGGGGGTGCCGAGGGTGGAGCATCCGTTAGCTATCGAAAGACCGAAAGTGGCCGTGGCAGGGTAAAACTGATCGTGTGTCGAGTTGTATTGAACAACCATGGTTGCCGGAGACCCCGAAGCTGCCAGTTCCGACTGGGTCTCGAAGGCGATCCGATGGATATTCGAGAAATCGTTATAGTCGATGATGCAGTTGAGGCACTCACCTTGCGCCTCGTAAATCTTGAGCCCTTCCTCCTGATAGAAGACATCGTTATTGGTAAACAAAAAATTGTTCATCCCCGTGTGGACGCCGGTGGCGCTGCAAAAACCCCCATTGTCGCTAAATCCGTCATAGGTAATATTGCTCATCACGTTTGAGCAATCGCCTGTGGCGCCGAATCGATTCCAACTGCCCACGATGTTTGCATCGGGAGTAGCGCTTGAGCCCCCATCGAACAGGACCAGGTCATCCTGAAAATTGTTTCCCCCGCCGGCATTCGCCTGGTCCCCGTGAAAGTAGTTATAGGAATAAGTGAAGTTGCTGGTAGCCTGCGGGACATAGAGGCACTGGCCGCCGTCTGGCGAAGGATGGTTCATGTTGCATTCGAGATACTTCACCGAGGCTGCGGCGGTGCAGGCGTTGGCAAAGTTGAACATCAATCCAGGCGCCGATCCGCTCCAGTTGATAATCGCCGTGGGAGTATAAACGTTGGGGCCCGAAGTGGAGGCCGCGACCACCGGACCAGAGATCGAAACCCCGCAAGGAACATTGACCGTGTTGGCCAGCGAGTAAGTCCCAGCGGCGAAGACGGCGGTGGTACCGCTGGTGCAGGCCTGGATGGTCGAAACGATAGTAGCGCTCGAAGCCCCAGTGGCAATGGCAGAGCACGCCGCATGCGCCCGCCCGCAAGCGAGCAATGCCATAATGACAACCGCAGCGGATACCGGCCAATGAGCAGATGCCTTTACCCGCGGGAGCCGCATCGCAGCCTGACAAACTTTTGTCCACAAGTGGCACCCAATAAAACAGCGCCCCCCCCAGATTTGTCATCCCGCCTGCCCCGGCGTGCCGTGGGAGCGAAGCCGAGGGACCTGCGGTGCGCCCTTCCCCCTAGAAAATGCTTCAAGGCGCAAGTAGCGAATCTCATGGGATAGTCACCGCCGTCCAAGTCGTCCCTGCGCACGAATAAAGCGAAGTGCTCGCCCCGCCATCCGTCCTAAGCCACAGCGATCCGCTCCCAATAGGAGCTGTCCCACAAGTGCTGGCCGGCGCGCCGCTCCCCACCGAAATATTCACCGTCCCCATCTGCATCGAAGGCGTACCCGTGCCCGCCACCGAAATATGCGGATTGGAGCCGTTCGAAACCGGTGGTGTCCCACCGCTGGTAGCGCCGCCAAAATCGCTGGTCCAGAACTCCGGCCCGGCGCCCGAGGCAATCAACCCCTGGCTGCTCCCGCCCGCGGTGCGATAAATCTGGAAAGTATTCACGCCCGCGGAATACGGGCAAGCGACCGTAGTCCCGGTGGGATAAGACCAGCTGGCCACCACCCCGGTCAGCGTAGTAGTCGTTCCGGGAATGAGGTTGCCGTCAAAATCCGTGCCCGAGCACACCCAGCTCGCCGTGCTGGCGCCCGCAGGCAGCCCGTAGACCGTAGGCGCTGCCGATCGTCGGCGTGGTGATCACATTGAGCGACCCGGCATGCCCACCGCCCAGAGTGAGCGGCTGGTAGGCGCTGATCTGGCTGGTCGCCTGCAGCAGGCTGCCGCTCTGCGCGATGGGCGTATTGATCGCATAGGATGTGCCGACAACCATCGAGCCCTGGAATTGGCTCTGCACCCCGGTATTCAGCTGGTGTATCGCGCCCCCGGTATCGAACCAGGTCTCGTTACTCCCTTGATTGATCGCCAGCACGCTGGCCCCGCCATGGCTGTACGGGAAACCGTTGTTGACCCCGAGGATGAACGGCGACGAGCCACCAAAGGCGACCACGTCGGAGGGCGCGTTCAAGGGGCTGCCCAGCACGAGGCTCACGCCGACCGTAGTGGTGCCGCTGTTGTGGGCGGTGGCCGTGGTGGTGTAGGCCCCGCGCGTGATCCCGGTGAGCGTGGAGCCAGTGATGCCGGTATAGCACTCGTACTCGCCATCCACAAAGAAGCAGCCGGCGGGCGACAGGCCCGCGGTGGAGGCGAGCACCGCCGTGGTCTGGCTGGAGGTTTGATTGGCGGCCAGAGAGGAACCCCACCCCTTGGTGGGGCATGTGTAACCGTCGGTGATACCGGTTACCGGCGACTGCGCGCATCCCGTAACCCCGCCCGGTCCGGTGATGTTGGTCACGTTGATGGTGGTGGCATTCAACTGCTCAGCCACCGGCGCGAAAGCCACATAGCCGATCTGGATCTGGTCAGCGGTGGTGGCCCCGAAGAACTCAAACCCGATGGCGCAGTTGCCACTCCCGGTCACGCTGGTCAGGTCGACGGGGGCCGAGAACACGCCGGCGGCCGTCGTCGGCCACGCATTCGTGAGCGGCACATTGAAGCTCTGAGTGAAGCTGCCGCAGTTGGAAAACAAACGGATGCTGGCTAAGTTCGAAGCCGTGACCGCATCCTTCGCCGAGATGTAGATGGTGTATTTGCCCGCCACCAGGCGCTGGCCGGGGCCCACGAATATCCCCTGCTGGTTGAACAGGTACGTATTGCAGTAGATCGATTCCGTGTTGTTGCCCAGGTTGCAGCCCACATAAGCGTTGGTGATGGGCGAGGTGGAGTCGTAGGTCCAGCCCTGCGACATGGCCTCCGACTCAAACGCGAAGCTCGCGTTGAACTCCTCCGGGGTAATAAACCCGCTGTCCAGGCTGGTGTAGGGCGCGGTCAGGTTGCCGGTGAAAAACGTATCCGCCGTCTGTCCCCGCATCGGTTCCCGGTTGTTGCCCTTCTGCAGGTATCCGTAAGGGCCGGTGGGCGAGGAGAACACCTGCGACGTGGTGCCGGAGAATTTCGAGCCCCACCCGTAGTTGATCAGGGAATTGGCACTGTAGACGTTGCCTTTCGGCTCCGACCCCAGGTTAGTCACATAGTCGGCCGTGTTTTGTGAGCCCCAGTTGATCGTCGGGGTGGAGGTCGGAATTGTTGAAATTGCCCCCAAACCAATGCTGTTGCGCGCCCCCGATATAGACCTCGCCGCCCCCGCCCATGTGCTGGTCTTCAATCTCGGAGTTGATGGTGTCCCACTCCCAGATCGGCATTTCGTCATTGTGGGCGCCGGCCTCGTTCTCGCAGTAGAGGTTTTTGAAGTGGTCGAGCGACATCACATCGCCGATGCCGCCGGTCTGGTCGTTGTAGAGCGAGGTCCAGTAGAAGCAGGTGTCCCCGCCCAGCCAGGTCCCATTCGTGGAACCCTCGTTCGAGTACACGTTGAAATTCGAAAACGTGTTCTGGTTGCCCAGAGGGATGTTCACCGGGTTGGCGGCGGAGATGGTCATCCCATCCCAGTGGCTTCCGTCAGCCGTGGGCTGGGCAGAAAAGTAGTTGCCGTTCTCGATCGACGGCGCTCCGATGGCGATGCCATAGAACGTGCCGAATATGTACAGGTTCGAGAACACCGCGGCGTAGGCCGGCGAGACCATGTAGATCCCCGCCGTGTGGTTGACCGACTGAAACTGGTTCCCGTTGGTGTCGTTTGGCCAATATTGCAGGGTCAGGTTTTCGATCTTGGCATTGGCGTTCCAGGAGCCGCTTTGCCCGGAGCTGGAACTGATCCCGGTGGCGATGGGGAAGGCGAACACCGCGTTGCCTACGTTCCAGCCGGGGAAGTAGCTTGCATTCCCACTGGGCGTGGTGTCGCCCGAGTTCAGCGTTGGCGTCACCGGCCACGGATAGCTGGGCTTGAAGTTGTTTAGCGGAACCACGGTCGAATTCATCACGTGCGCCGCGCGCGTGGTCCCGTTCTGCGCGCACGCGATGCCATAGAGCGTATTGGCCGGCGTTGTGTTGCCTGCATTCGACCGCCCAAAGTAGGTGAACTGCTCGCCGTCGATCTGGATCAGCCCGTAGGGAGCGACGTTCGCCTCGTACCCCGGCACCGGGTTAATACTGTTCGAAAGCGTGATCGAGGCGGGGCACGCCCCTGCAGTGATCGCCGTCGCCAGGTTCTGCGGCGCACTGCCGGCGAACCACTCCGCCTGGGTGTTCGTTGAACCGCTCGGCATCGCCTGCCCGAGAGTGCGCGGCGTGGCTCCTCCGGCGCAGGTTCCCGCAGTCGAGTTCACAATCGCCGTGAACACCGTAGGCAGATAAGGGAACACGATGGTCTCGCCCACCGCGGGCGCCGTCTCGGTCGAGGCGATGCACACCACGGCGCTGCCCGCGGTCACGTTCGCCACCCCGTTGTAAGCTCCACCGTGATTCGCACCTGGACCCTGGAACCATCCCGGCGCCACGGGATTGTTGGTCACCCCGCTACGCATGGCGATCGGCCGGTACATCGCCGCATGTGCCGTGGTGCCGGAGTCGTTGATGGTCTGCCACGCCTGGGTGGCGTCGATGCGCTCGTCGAGCAGAAACGTCAGATCATGAATGTGCGCCGGGCCCTGGTTGCTGCCGGTGGTGAGGCTGGGATCGGGGCCGGCGAAGATGTCCTCACCCGGGAATCCGGTGATGAACGAAGTCGATCCCAGCCCAATGGGCGCTTGGCCGGCGAGGGTCTGCGTATGGGTCAGGCAGTTGCCTTGAGGAAAGACCAGCGTGCCCCCGAAGCCCACCACGCTCATGGTGTGCGCGATCGCCGCCGTGTCGTCGTGCCCCAGGTCCATGTGGTGTTCGATAGCCTGGTTGAAAGGCGACGGGGTGGTCAGCACCCCATGCTGCGAGTCGGTGATCGAAACCACCGCGGATTCAAATTGCGTCGGCACGCCGCCCACCGTGCCCACGGCGACGATCACGCGGCCCACATCCGCTGCGGTCAGCGTGCCTCCGCCAAGCGAAAACGCGGTGCTGCCCTGGGTCAGGTAGCCGTAGACCGAGCGGGTATCGCATTGCGCCCCGTCCTCGGTGACGCTGCGCGCCGTGGCCGGCACGTCGTAGCGGTTGTCCTGCACCCGATAGTTTCCGGGGTTCGTGAAGGGCGTCCGCCCCGCGCCCGGCTGCAGGATGGCCGAACCATTGTTGGCCGCAGCGGCGGTGATTGCTGCCTGCGGACTGTAGGTCGACACTCCGGAGGTAGGCGCCGTGCCAACGAAGTCATACAGGTCGACTGTGGCCGTGTTGGTTTGGTTATTTCCCACCAGGTCGCTTTGCAGTGTGCCCAGGTCGCCGGCCGTGCCCGTGAGCGACACCTTGACGTACTGTGAGCCGTTCCACTCATACCAGACCGTTGGCACCTGGGTTATATCTATCAGGCCAAGGTTGGCGCTGCCCTGCACGGTGCTGATAATCGTTGCCGGGTTGCTGCCCACCGCAGCCACCAGTTGGTACCACGCATTGTTGAGGATGACGGTATTGCTCGCCGGCGACGTCAGGTTCTGCGTCAGTGCTTCCTGCAGACCGCCCGTGGCTGAGGTCAAATGAAACGGCATCTGGTGCGAATTAACCGGTGCGATCGTAATAGCGCACGTTACATTCGTGTCGACATACGAACTCGGTGTGACCGTCTCACTGAGCGCCGGGGTCGCGTCGACAATGCGTATGGGCGTACCTGCGTTGAAGGCGAAGAAGAAGCTGGCCCCGCCCTGCACCCGGCATGATCCCGGCGCGAAGGAGTAGGCGTTCGACGTGTACCCGGGCACGGTCCACGTTCCATATTCCGACGCAATGATCTGTCCCTCGATGTTCTGCGCCTGTACCTGGGTCCACAGCACGCCGGGGCAGGCACAACAAAACACGAAAGCCAGCAGAGCAAATAGCTTTTTCAAAGGATTATGGTCTCTATTCGTCTCGCGGTGGGAGCCCCGCATTATGCGGGGGAGGAGCTTTTTCAAAGGATTATGGTCTCTATTCGTCTCGCGGTGGAAGCCCCGCATTATGCGGGGAGGAGCTTTCAGGCTTATGGAAACTACTCGCCGCTAACCCGGCTTTAGCCGGGGACGCGGGCTTCAGCCCGCGGAATACTCCGCTAAGAATAGGAGGGCTTTAGCCCCGAGGCTCGTTTTTTCATGGTTTACGGATGCATTCCGATACAGTCGATCTGGTTGGTGGTGACCGCGCCGGCGCCTCCGGCGGTCCCATTCTGCAGCGTGATTTCGAATGTGGTCGCCGTCTGGTTCGACACGAACAGCCCCGTAAGTGCTGCGCTGCTGCCCTGGCCGATACCGGCGCTGCAAGTCACCGCATAGTTGCCATCCGCAAACGCGGTGGGCCAGGTCACACTGAAGCTGCAATTGGAATACGCGCTGGTGCCCGTCGTGCAAATCCCGGAATTGATAATCAGCGGCTGAATCTTCGGGATGGCATTCCCGCTAGTCGCCGCGGTCACGCGCCCATAGTCGTCCACGGTGACGTTGGCGTTGGTGTAGGAGCCCGCCGTTACCCCGCTGGCCGCCAGGTCCACATAGTTCCAGTTAGCCGCGGAGTTGTTGGCCACCGTGAAGCGCGGCTGAAAGTCGATGATCGACTGCTGGGGAAGCAGCGTTCCGTTGGAGGCCAGGTACTGGTTGTAGATCGTGGGCTGCGAACCGCACGAACCCGGCCCGAAGTAAGTCCCATTCGAAACCAGGCATTGCCCGATGGTGCCCGCGCCCCCGCCCACCAGGTAGCCCAGGTTCGTGTTGATGTACCCATTCTCCACATCGACCGGAAAGGAAGGCGTCGACGTGCCCACACCCAATGCGCCCAGGTTGATCAGGTTATACCCGGTCATGTTCAGCAGCCCGGAAATGCTTTGTGGCCCATGGTTCAAAGGCTGAGCGAATATCGGCTGCGGGTAGATGACCGTCCCATTCCACAGTGGCGCCCCGTTGGAGATATTCACCGTACCGCTCAGGCCGCCGTTGAGCTGCCAAGCCTGTGGCCAGCCCGGGTAAGCGTTGCCGCTCGAGGAGAGCAGCGAGACGTTGTAACCCGAGTAGGGAATGATCGTGTCGTTGAATGCGATGGTGCAGACGGTGTTGTTGGCGCCGACGGGATTCACCCCCGGATTGAGCGGAGCATTCTGCACAAAAAACCCCGTGAGGGTCGAAGTCTCCCCCTGCGCCTCGAGGCTGCCTGAAACCGTGCCCACATACGCAATAAACCCGGTTGCATTTGCCGGAACCCCGCTCGTGGGAGGGGAAATCGTGAACGAGCCTGCCGACGTCATGAGCACGGTCGTCTGCGGACTAGGCAGTGTAGCCGTCGCATTGACGTAATACGCGATCTGCACGTAGTACGTGCCCGCCTGCAGTGTGCCCGACCCATAACTAACCGAGACGATCGGGAGCGCCGTGGGGTTGGGGACGCCGACCACCGAGCCATCGTTTGAAGTGAAGCACTGTGCTGTTGTCGGCACCACGCTGCCGGTGCCCACCATAAGCCCAGCCTGTTGCAGTCCGAAGTTCAGCGTGCCGTTCTTGATCGGCAAGCCGGAAGGCCCGAGCAGTGTACCGGTGATAGTCCCACCGTACGCCGTGGCCGCGCCCAGCATCAGGATCAGGAGAGCTCTTATGTTTGCCATGTAGGTCAGAACCCGCCGCCGCCGCGCACTAATTGCATTCCGCACGTGATCACCTCGCCATACCGGTTACGGCGATAGGTCTTTATCCACGAGCGTGCATTTTTGAACGTGGCGACCTTCTTATGCTTACCCAGCCACACCAGTTCGCCGGTCTTCACCAGCGCGTCTACTTTGCTCTTGGAGTAATGGTGGTGGCGTCTGCTCGAGCACTTATGAGCGATGCCCCCATAGGTAAGAGATCTGGCATCGTCTTCATTCAGAATGCAGACCTTAGGAGCGCAAGTCATCCTTCCTCCTCGTCGCTTAGTCCCAAGGTCGCACGCGCTGGGAGCGCAATAAGAAGCAAGCGTACGAGAGCTTATCTTCTATTCGGGCAATCGGTAAGAAGAGTCACTAATATAGATTCCCAATGACCCCAAAACGGTTATTCCTGGTTATGTATTTCACGCACCCGCCGTTTGGCATGGTGTATCGAGTTCTTCACGCAAGCGAGAGTTGTGCCCAATACTTCTGCTATCTCCTGAGCTGGCATGTCTTCGACGTAGGCCATCTCGAGAACCAGGCGTTGCATGGGTTTTAGTCCGTGCAGCAGTTTGTCCATGTCCAACCGCGCCTGCACTCCTGCGAGATTTGTTGTCTTCGCTTGCGAACAGGCATCCATCGAGAAGATCATCGCTAGTCTCCGGGTCCAGTTGTATATGGTTCGACTCCCCGTTACCGCGCCCTTTGCGCAGGATCGCCAGGCACCGGTTGGTAGCGATACGAGTAATCCAGGTACGAAACTGCGAGTTACCTTCAAAGCTATGCAGCCGCGTGAAAGCCAGCAGAAACGTATCCTGGCACATATCGTCCAAGTCGTTCCTGCGCAGAATAGCGCGACCGACGGCCTTCACGTAGCCGAGATGTAATTGATAGAGCTCTGTGAACGCCTCTTCATCGCCTAAGCGTGCGGCCGCGATCAATTCGGTCTCATTCATGCTTACTCCCGCTGAAACCGTGAAAGACCGTGAGTGGGCGCACTGGACACGCCATCCCCAACCGAAGTGGATGGATTTGCAGTGACTGTCAACCAGATTCGGAAGCCGGTGGAAGCGTGACTCTAAACTCCACTAGCAAATGTCCACTGGACACGTCAGCCCCCAAAATTTGTCATCCCGAGCGAAGCCGAGGGACCTGCAGTTCCACTTGATCAGCAATTAACGCCGTCGGGAAGCACCCTCTGAACTCCACTAGCAAACATCCCCTGGACACGCCACCCTCCCCTTTGTCATCCCGACTGGAGCGAAGCGTAGGGGAGGGACCTGCAGTTCCACTCCACCTTCAACGAACTCCCTGGTAGATCAATCCACATCCTCGTCATACAACTCACGGCGCAGGTGTTCCGCCGCGGCGACACGGACGAACTCAATCATGCCCAGCGTATCCGCGGCAATCTGGCCGCAACTGTCGTAGCTGATCTCGCCCTCATCGGTGCGGGTCACGATCAGAACCTGGGTAACATCATCCATGCCTTCCATCTTGGAAATCAGAAACTCGCTCGGGCTCGGTTCATCGCTCATGCACGCTCTCCCCTATCGATCATCCTTACAAGTTTCTGGCTATCATCGCGGCCCGTGCGCCCAGGATATTCAGCGCATCCACATAATCCTCGTAGTACGGTCTTCGCACCGGCCGCACGCCCTCCAGGGTTGCCATCACCAGCAAATGTTCATAAGCCCGGCGCAACATCACCAGTCCGTGCACCGCACGTCGCGCGCGGCGGCTGAAGAGAAGGCAGAGAACCTCGTGTATGTCTTGTGGGCCCAACCAGAATCCGTTCACCGTCTTGCTCTTCATTGCGTCTGCTCCTCCTATCTGCCTTCAAGCGCATCTTCAAAGTTCTGCTCGTCTCCAATGCGATTTGCCGGGCACGCTGCCGGTCCCACTTTCTCTTGCACTTATCCAGCGCATCCCGCAGCCATGCCGGGTTCAGTCCTTCGGTGAGCGCCACCGCCCAGTCATAGTGCTCCTGCCACTCGGGTGTTCGCGGGTAAAGAAATAGTTCCGCGCTCTTGTGTTCTTGTTCATCCGCGCTGCGGTAGTCCTCGATGGCGACCAGGAAGATCGCTCCCCCCAAGCTGCGCGTGTTCGTCTGTGACGGCGGGTAAATCGTCTCCGTCGTGTAGATTTTCATCTCAGCGAATCCCATTTCGTTGTTCATTGGGTCCTCCGTAGCGGGGAAGGATGTGAAGAAGCTGTTGTCCCATGGCCGATCCGCGTTGCACGCAGGTAACAACGCATCCACTGCCCTTCTATGCGCTCCGCGCTCCTTGAGGCCGCGTCACCAGAAAAGTTATCCCACCCTTTCACCACCGGATGTTGACTTACATAGCGCAAACCCTGCTTGGTCGATCCGCTGCCTAACAACGCCAGCGCGATCTCTATCTCCGCCGGTAGGGCCGGAGCTGCGACAACCGCCTCCATTTCCAGCAAAACTCTCCGTCCGCTCTCGTCCTCTCCGAACCGCACTCCGCCCCCTTGGGCGCGTCCCTCACTGCCGTGCTTTTCCAGATACCGGAAGACCCACTCCAGCGCAGCCCCGCCCCGGCTCTCCTCCGACCATCCGGCCAGCTCCCGTATCTGTCCCGGGCTAGGCCAATAAGTGCAGGTCTTTTCCGCCAGCGTGTAAGCCCGCGCCAGTGCCTCAGGGGCGATATCCGTCAGGTTGCGTAAATGCGCCGCGGTCACTGCGCAGTTGTCCTCTTTCTCCATAGCCTCGCGCAGTTGTCGAACCGCTCGTGCAATCGCGCACTGCAAATCGGAAACATTCCTGACCTCGGCAAATATCCGTTCGTACAAGTCCCGCTCTTCCGTCTGGCTCACGATGCGGTCGCCTCCTGCTCGAATGGCGGCATCTCCCCGCTGTCTGTCATCCTTCCATCCGCAGAAGATTGGCTTGTACTCGCAGTTGGCGCACCGTGGGGAAGCGGTCCATCTGTTCCGGCTTGCCCATGCGCAGCGTGCCCCGTCTCCATCCCGTGATCGCCATTTCCAGGTAACGCCAGGGGATATCGTGCAGATCCTCGGCCATCAACAAAAGGCATTCCGGGGTCAGCGAAAGCTGCCGGCTCAGTGCCAGCTTGCCCAGCTCGATCAGTGTGTTCTCGAGCCAGGGCCAATGCTCGGTCAACGGCGCTGAGGACGCTGTCGCGATTGATTTCTGCTCTGCTGGCATGGTCACCCCCTGCGGACACCGGCTTGTTGTAGACCGTGATTTCTTCCTGAAAGCGGGTCACATTCGCAATCCACAAGAAAATGCGATCACCGTGTGCCACAGCCGACTTAGCGCGGTTGTCCAGCATCGTGCGAAACTGTGCTTCGGTTAAGTGGGGGCTGGCCGCTAGAAAGTCACTCAGCGCCTTGGCGTCACGTCCTTGCCATGGCATTTCAGGGGAAGCATGATTCTTGTCCCGCCAATACTCTCCCAGAATCAGGCGAAAGGGCGTATGACGTTCATCAGGAGCACGTTTCTCGCTCGCATTGTGCGAGCAAGATAATGTTTTTAATAACTGTGGTTGTGACTGTGATTTGGCATCGTCAGGCATGGCGTTAAGAATGCTTGAAGCATTCCTAACGCAATGGCTCTCGGCAACATTCACCGCAGACGGCGGTGCTGTCTTGTTCCACCGGCTACTGGAGGCTAACCTGGCTCGGCTGGCATTGGATTGTTGCTTGGCCGCGGTCCGGCTTCTTTCCCGTTCCAGGCGTCCATGGTGCCAGAGCCCATCGCGGATATCGAAGAACTCGGCAAGCACTGCTCTGCAGAGGCTCCAGGCACGTATCGAAAGGCCCGTAATCTGCGCCAACGCAACATCGTCGTCTTGCAGGATCCCACGGCGCCACAAATGGAACAGGAGTAAGAGATAGGCGCCATGCTGTTCCGTACTTAGGTGCATGGTGTCGGCAAGATAATCACCGATGTACACCGGCATCCAAATATCGGTCTTGCCTGCGCTCAAAGTCTGGGAGATTTCGTGCTATGCCCGCAGCGCCTCATAGTTTCCTCTCACTTGGTATCACTTCTTGCGCCAGTCCAACGTTCGCCGGGTAGAAGGATTCATACAAAGCAGCCTGCAGGGACCCCGGTGTTTCTGCGCCTTTCCCCGAAGAAAGGCGCCTGAAGCGGATCGGAGCATTCAACCTCCACAGGTGATCCGGGTACCCCGGTAACGCTAAGATGCCACGCATCGCTCGGCACCCGCAATAGTCACGTCACGAAATCATGAGGAGAAAGGGGTAGTTAACTCGGAGTTACTCCCCCCTAAGGTGTATCCGCGCACTGTCAGATCTAAGACCAATACAATAAACATGTTTCGATAGTTACTTTTAGTTTACCCTCCCGTAGTCCTCAACATTATCGCCGGCATCTCTTGACCGCCCGCGCGTTAGGCACCAATCTCACAGGTAGTAGGCAACGGCTCGAGGTTGGTCACTGCAACCTTTGCTATCCGGTCATGGAGAATAGACATGCATCTCCGAATGGTAAGGTTACTTCCGGCTCGTCCTCTGAGGTCCAGGCGCTTCCGGCCCACCTGTTCACTGTCGACGAGATCATCGCCGAACTTGATCTCTTTACCGCCGAACAGCGTTCCCTCGCCTGGTCTCCTGAGCCGCCCTTCGTTAGCCTCGGCGCGCAGGACTGCCGCATGGGTGGGAGCTGCGGCCTTGACTTCAATCGGGAGACCCCCCATGCGCGGTGGATTCAGGCCCGTCATCGCTGGAACAGGGAACAGAAGAACGCTGCAGGATACTCCACCTTCGCGAGGGTAGACCCATGCCTCATGAGTCAGAAGTGAGCCTAAGCTCAGTACTTGAGATCGTACTTCCTCGTTACGGCCTGGCTCTCGATCCTGCCTGTCGATGCGCCGTTTGTGAATCGCAGCGCGCTACTCGTCTGGCCCACGCATTACACAAAAAATTCGGCCATGACCATGAATTCTGAGCAGCACCGTCGCCGGCACTTCATCGCAGGCCTGCGCGCCGTTGCCGAGTTCTATGAACAGAACCCTGACGCCTATTACGACGGTATGCCCATCACGTTGAACATGTATGTATGGGGGGTCGCGGCACGTCAAACACTTCGCCAGATGGCCCGGGTGTTGGCCCCATGCAATAAGGTCTATGACGACCATAACGTTACTGTTTCCAGGCAGTTCAGTGAGCAGATAACTGTGGCGGTCTTTGCTCCCCGGGCCAAGGTCTGCCGCCGCGTGGTTACCGGTACGCGCATCTTACCGGCCCGCATCGTGCCCGCAACCAATGAGATACGTATTCCCCCCGCCCGCATGGAGATCGTCGAATGGCAATGCGATCCTCTACTGCCCGGCGATGCCCCTTCCTGACCGTCTTATCTCAAACCTGTTCGTTTTGACAGTTGACTTTGTTGGCAACCTCAAAATTCTCTGCCTTTCCTTAGCCCCTATTGCACTCCGTGCCGTATGTTGAGTTACACTTAAGGGCGATGACGATTGAAGAGATACTCCTCCATATAGATGCCGAGATTAGCCGTTTAACAGAAGCCCGTGATCTGGTTGCCGGAACCGCGGTCACCAAGGTTGGTCGCAGTCCGCGTAAGAGTGGATTGGTGGCTCCTAAGCCCGAGAGCCTTGCGCACCAAGCGGGTTATCTCGCCCGAAGGGCGAGCCAGAATCGCTGCTGCTCAGAAGCTTCGTTGGTCTAAGCAGAAGCGCGCCAAAGAGAAGAAGTAAGGTTCATTCCCGCATCGCTCGCGGGGCGAATGGCCATTCGCCCCGACGCTGCGCCCGAACCATGTAAGTAGCAGTTCCCGTCAGCACAACTGCCACGGCGAAAAAGATCTCCCGCGCAAAGTTTGGCCGCGAGAACAAGATGTAAAGAAATCCCGCAATCGCCACCAGCGGCGGCAGAGGGTAGAGCCATATCCGGAATGGCCGCTCCAGCTCCGGCTGCGTGCGCCGTAACACCATCACCCCAACCTGCTGCAAAAGAAACTGTAATAGGATCCGGATCACCACCAGCGCCGCCACCAAATCCGCCAGTTGCAGCATACAGAACATCATCGAGACCCCGGCCAGCATCAGCAGAGAAACGTTGGGGATGCGATGGCGGGGGTGCACGCGGGCGAAAATGCGGAAGTAGTTGTCATCCAGCGCCGCGGCATAGGGCACGCGCGAATACCCCAGCAGCAGCGCATACACCGATGCGAACGCCGTCCACACCACCAGCAGCGCAACCACCCGCCCGGCCACCGCGCCATACGCTCGCTGTACCACCACGGCGGCCACAGAAAGCCGCGCATTCGCGCCTGCCTGGCCGATAAGGTCCTGCCACGGTATCGTCCCCAGCACGCTGGTATTCATCAGCAGGTACAGCGCCGCCACCAGCCCCACTGACCACACAATCGCGCGTGGAATGGTCCGTCCCGGGTCGCGCACCTCCGCGCCCAAAAAGCATATGTTGTACGCCCCCCAGTAATCGTAAGTAGCAATCAGCAGCGCCGCTCCCAGGCCGGTGAAGAATCCGCCCGAGAGCTCAAACGCGCCGGCAGGGAAGCCGAAGGCCAGGCTGGAGTGAAAGTGCAGCAGCCCGGTGAGGATCACGGCCAGCATGGTGCCCATAACTCCCAGCCACAGCAGGCCCGAGAACCGGGTCACGCTCTCTATGTTGCGATACAGCAAGGTCGCGGCGATCACGCAACATAGCATGGCCGCCAGGGTGCCAGGTCCCAGCCGGATCGCCAGCGGTAGCGTGTGCACAAACGGAACCGGAATCGGCAATTGATAGGAAAAATAAACCTTGCGCAAGGCCGGCCAAAGATAGCCCGCATATTGCGCCAGGCCCACGCATCCCGAAGCGATCGAAAGCGGCGCGCTGAAACTCAGTTGCCAGATATAGAGGAAGGAGAGATATCGCCCCGTGGTCCGCGGCCCATAGATGGTGCGCAGATACTCATAGGATCCGCCCGCCTTGGGCATGGCCGCGCCCAGCTCTGCCCACACCAGTCCGTCGCAAGCCGCCAGCACCGCTCCCAGGATCCAGCCCAGAATCGCCTGCGGTCCGTGCATCGCCAGCACGATCAGCGGCAGGGTCACGAACGGCCCCACCCCGATCATATTGATCATGTTGAGCGAAATCGCGCCCGGCAGGCCGATACCCCGTACCAGACCCTCGTCCTTTTCCTTCACCCGGCTCATCCTCTCGGCAAATGACCGGGTGCCCCAGAGCGGGATACCGCGAACCTCGGCCTTCAATATTCTCATCGCAGAATACGCTGAGTCCTAAGCGACTTTGATCCTGTCATATGCTATAGCTAGCAAACTGCCTATGACATTCTGCAGGACTCCGTTCCTAGCCCTGACCCTGACCGCCGCCGTGCTCCTCGCCGCGGCCCCTCTTCCGGCCCAGACCCCGATCGCCACCGCCATTGCCGCTACGCCCGACTACCAGCCTCTGGGCGTCGACCGAGGCTCGGCCGCGCTCCAGCAGTCGCTGCGCAAGCTTGCCACCCGCGCCAGCGTCATGATGATCGTCGCCCACCCCGACGACGAGGATGGCGGCATGCTCACCTATGAATCCCGTGGCCAGGGGGCGCGCGTGGCTCTGCTCACCCTCAACCGCGGCGAGGGCGGCCAGAACGTCATGTCCAATGACCTCTGGGATCAGCTCGCCCTGGTGCGCACCCAGGAGCTCCTGGCTGCCGGCCGCCGCTACGGAGTCGATCAATACTTCACCCGCGTCGCCGACTTCGGCTTCTCCAAGACCCTCGAAGAAGCCCTCTCCGTCTGGGGAAAAGAACGCGTCCTTTACGACGTCGTACGCGCTGTCCGCCTCAATCGTCCGCTGGTCCTCACCGCCGTCTTCGTTGGCGGCATCACCGACGGCCACGGCCAGCACCAGGTCTCCGGCGAAATGGCGCAGGAAGTCTTCAAGGCCGCCGGAGACCCCGTCTGTCTTTCCCGATCAGATCAAGGCCGGCCTGCTCCCCTGGACGCCGCTCAAGGTCTATGCCCGCGTGCCTTCTTTCTCCGTCTACCCCCAAGGGAATGTACGACTACGCCACCGGCAAGTGGGCGCCGGTGCGCTTCTACGACTACGTCGCCGGCAAATGGACCAACGCCGTGCCCACCACCAACGTCACCATCCATGAAGGCGCCTACGACCCCGCACTCGGCGCGCTCCTACATCCAGCTCTCTCGCGAGGGTCTCGGCCAGCAAAAATCCCAGAACGGCGGCACCGGCATCCCCCTCCCGGGAGCCTTTGACGTTCCCTACCATCGCTACGGATCGCGCGTGCCCACCTCGGATGCGGAGCGCTCCTATTTCGACGGCATTGACACCTCCATCGCCGGCATAGCCTCCCTCGCTCCCGGGCCAACACCCTTTTCTCACCGCCGGCCTGCGTCAGATTGCTGCCTCCGTCGACCAGGCCACGCACGCTTACTCCCCGTCGCAGCCGGCAAAGCTGGTCCCACTGCTCGCCGAAGGTTTAAAACAGACACAGTTACTGATGCAAAAAGTAACTGCCTCCGATCTCTCTGCCGAAGCAAAATACAATGTCCTCCATGAGCTCTCTGTAAAGGAGGCGCAATTCAACAGCGCCATCGTCGAGGCGCTCGGGGTCACGCTCACCGCCGTCGTGGCTCCGTCCAACCCCGATCGCGGCCGCTCCGGTTTCGCCGTCGACGCGCAGGATACCTTCTCCACCGCAGTCCCCGGCCAATCGTTCGGGGTCACAGCCTACCTCACCAACGCCAGTGACGTGCCCGTGCAGATAAAGAACGTCTCCGTGCGCTCCACCGGTACAGGGGACTGGCACATCACGTCCTCCTCGCCACCCTTGGGCAGCTTGCAGGCCAACCAGCGCCTCACCGCGGACTTCAAGGTTTCGGCCCCGCTTGACGCCGAAGTAACCAAGGCCTGTTTCCACCGCAAAGACTGTGGCCCAGCCCTATTACGACCTTGACAGTGTCGAATGCCTCAACCAACCGCTTCCCCCGTACCCGTTGGAGGCCTGGCTGGAGTTTACGGTGGATGGTGTTTCCGTCCGTTCCGCCCAGGCGGTACAAACGGTTCAGCATGTGGTCGGTCGTGGTGGTGTGTATCAGCCGCTGCTCATAGCGCCGGCGGTCTCCGTGGCCGCAACCTCCACGGCGGGCATCATTCCGCTCGATGGGGATAAGGGCAAAACTGCAACCGTCAACGTTCGTATCCGCAGCAATGTGAAAGCGTCCGCTCCCGCTGAGGTGCACTTGGATCTGCCCGCGGGCTGGCAGTCCTCGCCTCAATCGGAGCCCTTTACCGCCCACAAAGAGGGTGACGAGCAAACCCTCACCTTCACGGTCACGCCCTACAACCTCGCCCCCGCCAGTTACTCCATCACTCCCGTCGCTGATTACCAGGGCCACCAGTACGCTCATGGGTATGAGACCGTCGGTTATCCCGGTCTGCGCCCTTACAACTACTACCAGCCCGGCCCCTACAAACTGGTCGGGGTGGATGTCAAGGTGGCTCCTGGTCTCAAGGTGGGCTACGTCATGGGCACGGGCGACGAAGTTCCCCAGGCCCTCGAAAGCATGGGAGTAGCCGTTCACTTGTTACAGGCAGCCGATATCAACGATGGCAATCTCGCGGCCTATGACGTCATCGTGCTTGGCATCCGCGCCTATGCTGCCCGTCCCGAGCTAGCCGCCTCCAACGGCCGCCTGCTTGGATTACGTAAAGCAGGGCGGGGTCCTCATCGTCCAGTACAACACTCGCGAGTACGACCACAACTACGGCCCCTATCCCATCAGTCTCACCGGCGATCCGGAAAAAGTGGTGGATGAGAACGGGCCGGTGGAGATACTGGAGCCCAAAAATCCATTACTCTCCTGGCCCAATCAGCATCACGGCAGCGGACTTTCACGGCTGGGTGGAGGAGTTCGGTCATTCCTTCATGCACTCATGGGACTCGCACTACCAGGCCTTGACTGAGACCCACGACCCCGGCCAGGACGAGCAGAAGGGAGGCCTGTTGTACACCCGTTACGGCAAGGGAGCCTACGTCTACGTAGCCTACGCTTTATACCGTCAATTGCCCGAGGGTGTTCCCGGAGCCTACCGTCTCTTCGCCAACCTGCTAAGTCTCCCCAAAGCCCCCGCATCCGCCCAATAACGTACCGCGCTAATAAGAAATTGCGTGACTGCGGACCGTTGGACGGCTCGAGAATCAAACGGTTTCCAAATGGTCGATCCTTTGTGCCGGAAGCCCCCGCATTCTATGCCAATAACGTACCCTGGTCGAATCCAGCGTGGTCGCAGCGCCTGAACTGACTCCAGGGTCAGTTGCCAGCTTGCGCACCAAATCCGGCTCGAACACGCGCAACGTCCTCCAGCAAGCTGGTCTCCCGCATGTGTGAGCAGGTGGGAAGGAACACCTCAGTCACTCTGTAGAACCATAGATCTGTACTCCGGAGACGTCGATGATCACGCCAATAACGTACCGGCTATGGTTTGAAGAGACTGACTGACTCCCGCAGGGACGGCTGAGAATGAAACGGGTTCCAAACTGATCGTGGAAGCCCCCGCATTTATGCGGGGAGGAGCGCTTTAGCGCTCCGTGAAAAGAGACTCGACTCTGATCACGCCAATAACGTACCGGCTATGGTTTGAAGAGACTGACTGACTCCCGCAGGGACGGCTGAGAATGAAACGGGTTCCAAACTGATCGTGGAAGCCCCCGCATTTATGCGGGGAGGAGCGCTTTAGCGCTCCGTGAAAAGAGTCTCGACTCTGATCACGCGCTTTAGCGCTGGTGGCCTGGGGTGCCCCATTCAAGCCTTCTGTTGGCTTGAGTGGGATACAGAATTGCCCACGTCTACCGATACTCCGCGCAGAAACCCGGCGCCCCCTGGCCAATCAGCGCACAACCCCGTTTGATCTCGTCCACGATCAGCGAGCATGCATTCTGCGCATTGCAAGGCGGGTGAGTTGCGGGTGAAACCTGTATGCATTCGTTCACCAGTTGCCGTGACCGCTCGATACCGACAGCATTGAGACAGGTTCCAGTGGTGCTGGGGGCTGCGGAAGCGCTCTCCGCCGATGGTGCGAGGTAAGGTTCCGGTACGCCGAAGGCCTGTGCGATCTGGTGCAGTTCCGTGCGCAATTTCTCCCACTGCGATGTGATCTGCGGGTTCAGCTGCAGGCTATAGACCAACGGATCGATCTGCGCCGCGGTATGCACCAGCGCGATGATCTCCTGGTCCGCCTTCTGTTGGTGTTTGAAGCTTTCCAGCGCCGTGTTTGCCTGTTTAGCGAAGGTGTCTGTCAGCGCGGTAGCATCATTCTCCTGGCTCGTCTTGCGGATCGAACTTTTCTTCAGCGCCTTGGCGAAGCTCTTATGAAAGGGCTGTGCGTCATCTTTCAGATTCTGCATCACCCGCTGCACATCCTTGTCGCTCAGGCGCCCTTGTGCCCTTGCGGCCCCTCCCAGCAAACCGAACAAGAGAATAAGACAAACAGAACGCACCCACCCTCGCACGCTTCTCCTCCAATCTGCCGTCTTCCGAGTCAAAATGCTCTTGTATCCTATCGACCTTCCTGCCGGGCGGCAACCGGGCACGTGCTCTAATATCGCTTAAGCCGTCGCGTTCTAGAGAGCCTCAGAGATGTCAGCACCGTCGCCTGCGTCCGCCGCCGCCCCTTACCTCACCGACAGCCTCGTCTTCGATTGGAAAGCGCAGTCCTTTCGTGCCGATCTCATCTTCGTTCTTCCGATAGCGATCTGTCTCACCCTCGGTATCTGGCTGGGCCACCCGGGCGGGGCGCTGATTGCCGCCGGCGGAGCCTTCACCGTCGGCTTCGGCGCCAGGCAGCATATCGACGAATCCCGTCTCCTCCCCATGATCCTGGCCTCTTTAGGCATCGCTGCCGCGACCTTTATTGGCATGATCCTTGGGCGCACCAACTTCATCCTGGTGCTCCTCACCGGGGGAGTTGGCTTCGTCTATGGAATGCTTTCCTTGCGTCAGCCGGGTGTCAGTTGGGTGGGGCAGCAGTCCGTCGTCTTTTTGCTCGTCTCCTCGGCTTTTCCCGCGTCCCCCCGCGCGGCGGCGGTTCGTGCGGGCTTAGTCATGGCAGGGGGCGCCCTACAGATCCTTACCTCGAGTATCCTTCTCCGCCTCCTGCAACAACTGCGCACCGATCTGCTCTTAGTCGCGCGTTATCTCAGGGACGAGCACCAGGCCCTGCGTTCCTCCATGGAACAGGCCGCCCGCGCGCTGATGAAACGGAGTCCGGCCCCCAGCGCCGTGCCTTACTCAATTCGTCTCGCGGTCACTCTTATGGTGAGCACCGAAATTTACCGCCACTTCGGCTTTGCCAACGGATATTGGATACCCATGACCGCCCTACTCGTCCTCAGGCCAGGGCTGAGCGACACCGCGAGTCGAGCCATTGCCCGCACCATCGGCACTCTTGCCGGGGCAGTGCTGGCCAGCTTCTTTCTTGCCCATATGGCCCCGGCGGTGACTACGCTGGCCTTCTTGACCCTATTCTTTGCCTGGTTCTCGTACTCATTGAACAACGTGAACTACGGTCTCTTTACCCTGTGTCTCACGGCCTACATTGTCTGTCTGCTGGCTCTTAACAATCTGCCGGGCAAAGATGTCGCCTATCACCGCGCCGTCAGCACTCTCATTGGAGGAGGACTTGCCTTGACCGTGAGGTTATTGGTCATCCGCTATCGCCAGAAGCACTCCACGCCGCCCACGCCACGGGCAGGTGATGGAGAGGCGTTAGCTGGGGTCAAATCTGGTTCCACGGCAGGCTAAGAGTTCTGCTCCCACTCGGGCAGTGAAAGCACCCAGTCCTCGCCTTTGCCGTGATCGGCGATATTCAGCATCCGGCCCTGCTCAACTTCTCTTTTTCCGCCGTCCCAGATCGATCGTCCATCGAAGCGGCTCGCCGGCGCCGCCACTGCATCGCGTATCTCTCGCAGTTCCGAGGGCCTTCCCACCTTCAGCAGATATTTGCGGATCACTGCCGGACGGTCGAGTCCTTCATACTCCCCGCGCTCTGGTCGCTGTTCGTTGAGCGCCTTCAGGGTCTGTTCCAGCTTTCCCACTACATCCGGCGCCAGAACACGCAACTCTTCCAGGAGTTCGTCTCGCCGCTGCTTGAGCAGGCGAACCGTCAGTGTCGACTTGGATCTGGGCTCCATCTTTCGCTCCAAGCACGCAAAATGTATAGATTGCCTTAACACAATTAAACGCCAAAATCCAGCCAAGTGATAGTGTCAAATGGTGCCGAGTCCCGTTCCTGGTCCCACTTTGGGCAAAAGCCGCCGTTTCTCGGGAAAACCCCGCATCCACCGGCCCAGCCGGCTAAATAACCCGGAAACACCACTCATGAAGGCCATTCTTGAATATCATAGAGAGATGAATCCACGCTGAAAGCCTCTCGCTCCGGTTCCAACTTCTCGTTGTCTGCACCTGATGACTGCACTATCTCTTTTAAAGAGAGCGTTTTTCGAACCAGCTTCCATTTTTAACTTAAGGACCCTTCATGAAGAAATCAGAAGTGCTGAACGCCTGGGCCAGCATCCTCGCCGGTAAGAAGCCGAGCCTTTCGATCGAGATCACCCGCGAGTGTCCCCTGCGTTGCCCGGGCTGTTACGCCTACGAGCCTGAGCATCTGGGAACCGGCGTAACGCTGCGTCAATTGTCTGATTACAAGGGGGACGACTTGGTCCGCCGGCTGCTGGCCATCGTCGACCGCGAGCGTCCCATCCATCTTTCCATCGTTGGTGGCGATCCCTTGGTTCGCTACCGCGAACTGGAAGTTCTTCTGCCCCAGTTGGAGAGCCGCGGCATTCACGTGCAGCTGGTCACCAGCGCCTTTCGCCCGCTGCCCAAAGCCTGGAGTGAGCTTTCCAAGCTGAGCCTGGTGGTTTCCATCGACGGCTTGCAACCGGAGCACGATGAGCGCCGCAAACCCGCCACCTACGAGCGAATACTCAACTCCATTCGCGACAGCTTTGTGACTGTCCACTGCACGGTGACTGGCCAGATTGCCGATAGACCCGGGTACATGGAAGAGTTTCTCCGCTTCTGGAGCGCCCGTCCCGAGGTAAAGCGAATCTGGATCAGTCTTTTCACCCCTCAGCAGGGTGCCGAGGGTCCGGAGCTTATTTCTCCCGTCCATGCGCCGTGTGCTGCTTGACGAGCTGGAGCGTCTTTTCCCGCTTTATCCCAAGTTCCAGATGAACCGGATGATGATTGAGGAGCTGCGTCATCCGCCCCAATCGCCGGAGGAGTGTATTTTCGCCCGCACCACGATGTCTCTTTCCGCGGATCTTGAAACCCGCATAGGACCCTGTCAATTTGGCGGCAAGCCTGACTGCACGCAATGTGGCTGCGTCGCGTCGGTGGCGCTGGCAGTAGTTGGCCACCACCGGGTTCTGCCTGGCCTCACTGCCGGCCATCTCATGTTTGCCTCCGAGCGGATCGGTGTGGGTGTCGGCAAGGTCCGCAAGCGCCTGCGCGGCAAGTCCACGGTGCTTCCGCCTCCGCCTGGGCCGCCGCTCACCGTCATCTCCAACGCAAAATAAAAAAGGGAGAGGCCAGACCAGCCTCTCCCTCCCATACCTAAAGCGAACCAACAAGAACTGGACGCTCTCCCTCGTATCCCAAAGAGAACCAACGGAACTGGACGGGTGCCCCAGGTTCGCCAAAGCGTACCTGGGCCGAAAACGACGGGCGAAGCCCTTCGAACGATGTTTCTCGACGACCGGCTACCCTCAAAAAAGGGAGAGGCCAATTCACCCTCTCCCTCGTACCTAAACGCCCCGCAGTGCCGTTAGCCCGGGGAACTGCGCCAAGCCTGGCTGCGCTCCCCATCCCAATAACCACTCCTAATAAAAGTCACGACCTCACACTTTGTCATCCCAGCGAAGCGAGGGACCTGCAGTGTCCGCGATCTACACAACGCCGGCACCATCAACCCCTAGAAGCTGATCCGCCCCGTGACCTCCACGTTCCGTGGCCCTGCTCCTTCCGCGCTCTGCAACCCCGAGATCGTACCAAACGACTGATCATCCAGAATCTGATCCGGCACGTCGAAGTTCCGATGGTTGAACGCATTGGCCGCTTGCGCGCCAAATTGAAACTGTAACCGTTCCGTAAGTTTGATCGACTTGATCAGCGAAAGAGAAACCGAGTCCGTGCCCGGGCCAACGACATTCCCGACCGAGCTGTCTCCAAACCGCCCGGAATTCGCGGGCGGAAACGTAAACGCCGCCGGATTAATAAACACCGGCCCGGCAGAATTCGTCAGGCCCGCCGTCGCTTTCGGAGACACTCCGGGAACCACATCAGCCCGCTCCGCGCCCGCCGTGTTGAGAATACCGGTATTCGCTGAATCGACCGACTGTTCCGAAATGGTGAGAAACGCGCCCGTCTGGAAGACCGTCACGCCGCCCAACTGCCAGCCGCCGATCAACGTATCTACCAGGCGATTGCTGTTGGGCAGCACTTTCTGTCCCTTGCCAAACGGAAGTTGGTACAGGAACGTGGCCAGGAAGCGATTGCGGCGGTCGAACATCACATTGCCATAGTCCAACCGAGGATTGTTCTTGTCCGTCACCCAGTTGCCGCCCGCTCCCGAAAACTCCGTCGGCACCGCGCCCCCGGCGTCGGAAAGATCCCGGGTAAGCACATAGCTCGCCTGGAACTGCAGCCCATTCGACATCCGCTTCTCCGCCACCGCCGTCCAGCTGTTGTAGTTGCTGACCGCCTGGTTAACCACGCTCTGAATAATGCCCCAGATGGGATACACCAGCGGAGCCGCCACACCGGTGTTGGCAGGCACCTGGTTCAGGTCGTTGAAGTTTTCCAGGTTGATTCCGTGGCTCCCGGTATAGGACAACCGCATCCCGATATCGTGACCCCAGTCATGCTCGAAGGTCATGTTCCACTGCTGTACCGAAGGATCTTTGTAGTGGATGGGAAAGGCATATTCAAAGCTTGCCGTCCCCGGCTGGTTCAGGTTCGCTGGAAAGGGAGAAGGGAAGCTGAGGTTCTGCCCGCTGCCATCGGCAGGGTTGTAGGTATTTTGGTACAGCGGAACAAAGCTGGCACTTACCGCCCAGCCGGAAACCAGGGAGAAGCCCAGCGGCGACTCGATAAATCGTCCCCAGCCGCCGCGGATCACCGTGCTGTTGTTATGGTTCGGCCGCCAAGCGAAGCCGATACGCGGTCCATAGTCGCTCTTGTAGGTGTAGCGCAGCTTTTCCGGCAGCCCGGCCTGCGCGGCGGTCAGGATAGGCGTAGGCGCAATCGATTCAGCGAACCCAGGATTGGTATACGTAAGTCCCTGGGCATTCGGCACCGCCACTCCGCCATGGATGCCCTGCTCGTCATAGTCCGGCAGGAAGGCGGCCGTGTTGTAGTGCGTGTCCTTCAACGGAGGGTGGATTTCGTACCGGAAACCTGCATTGATCGTCAGGTAGGGTGTCACCTTCCAGTCATCCTGTCCAAAGAACGCATAGGAGTAACCCAGGCCATTCATCGCCGGGTTGGTCACCTGCGCCAGGGTCGTGTTATCCGGGTACCCAAGCAAGAACGCTGTATAGGGATCGCCGATCGTCGTTCCCACGGTGCTTGTTCCGTTGAACACATATTGCCCCGCGCGGTAATTGCCGAATACATTTTCGTCGTGGTCCGTCAGCCGCCGAACATCGCCGCCGAATTTGAAGGTACTCTTACCCTTTACCCAAGTCAGATCGTCCAGCAACTGGATGATCTTGCTTTGCTGATTGGTGGTATTGAGTCCACCGGTCCTTTGCAGCCCGGCAATCTCAATATCGGGAACCGTAGGCACCGTGGCGATGTCAGGGATACCGGTAATCCCCACCTGCCCGATGAGCGTCGCCGAGTTTACGTTAGCATCCAGCGAGGTGCGGATAGCGTTGAAGCCGCCGCGAAATTCGTTGATCACGTTGGGCGTGATGGTGTAGTTGTAGGCCACCGTCAACCCGCGATCCTGCTCCGGCTGCGACACGCCGCCCAGCAACGGCGACAAGCTGGTTCCGCAGAAGCCCAGGCAGTTAACCGCGGGAGCGGTGGTCACCGAGCGGTTCTTGAAGGTGTACCGGCCATAAATGGACTGGTTGGTCGTAATATTCTGATCGATGCGCACGTCGAACTGGTTGCTCGAAATAGGCGCCGGAAAATTGCTGACATAGTTGTTCTGGAACGAGTCACTGGGGCCGCTGTTGGGCAACGGCATCAGGTACTGGATGGCATTCGCAGCCACAGGAGATACCGGAACCGAGCAATTCCCCGGGCCGGTGCAGGGAATCGGCGTGCCATCGTAGTTGTTGATCACCGGCGTCTGCGTGCCTTGCGTAGCCACCAGGTAATTCCACAGGTTCCCGTTGCGCATATCCAGGCTGGGAAAGCTTTCTACCAGCGGAAATTCGCGCGGCAACCGCAGACCCTCATAGCTGCCGAAGAAAAACGTCCTGTCATGCCCGTTGTACAGATGAGGAATTCTCACCGCGCCACCGGCGAAGCCGCCAAAATCATTCATGTGCAGCGCCGGCTTGCCGGTGAACGGATTGCCCGCCGTCAACGCCGTATTCTCCAGGTTCTCGAACACCCCGCCATGGTAATCATTGGTGCCCGCGCGCGACGTGGTCGTCACGTCGGCCACCCCGCTATACTCCGCGTTGTTGTTGGTCTCGCTGACCCGGATCTCTGAGATGGAATTGAACGACGGAAACAGTTCGGCGATGGGTCCGCTATTTTCCACGTCCACGCTGCTGATGCCATCGATGGTGAACGACATCAGCGCCGGCGTAGTTCCGGCAATCACCAGGTTGGAGTTATCGTCCACCTGCACCCCTGGCTCGGTGGTCAAGGTTAACAATGGGCTCGTGGAACCATTCGATCGCGAGTAGACGGCCACCGGCAGATCCACCAGTTCATGGGTCGTCTTGGTCGTAGCCAGGCTGGACGTATCGGTCGTGATCACGTCGCCGGCAGCTTGCACCTCGACCGTTTGTGACTCCGCGCCAATGGCCAGGTTGGCATCGATGCGCTGGGTATCGCGCGCCTGCAACACCAGGTGGTCGAAGATCTGGTCCTTGAAGCCGCTCGCCTGGATGCTCACCTGGTAGATTCCGGCATCGAGGTTAAGGAACTCGTAATTCCCCGAAGCACTGCTCGTCGTCATGTGCTTGGAGGAGCTGCCCACGTTCACCAGGGTCACCGTGGCGCCCGGCACCACGGATCCCGATTGGTCCTTCACCGTGCCCACGATCGATCCGAAGGTGGACTGGCCCATCGCTGGTAGGCCGGACGAAACCACGCAGGCTGTCAGGATTAGCAGCAGCCACTTGCAAACATTGGAACGAGCCATCGCTCACCTCCAGAATTATGTAACCGTAGCTGTTTTATACTCACACACCGGCAGAACCAGGTAGCTCTATTTATCCAGCCAAACAAGCTACAAGCTGAACCACTAGCGAATGCCCAACTAACGAATGCCCACTGGAGACCGTGCCCCCCAACTTGTCATCCCGACCGAAGCGCAGCGCAGTGGAGGGACCTGCGTTTCCACTCCACCTGCAACGAAGGCCAAGCGGGAGGCACACCCGCGCTTTCTAAGGCTGCATCGGTAAATCCATAAGTGGGCTTTTCGAATAAAAATCAAACGGGCGAATGCTGAAGTCATGCCACATCGTGGGCATCTGCGGCCAATCCTCCGGCCGCGGCACGTGGTGGAATGCCATCGTGTACCAGGCCACGATATCCGTGTCCGCGATGCTGCGGTTTTGTTTCACCCACACCGGCAACCCGTCTGTGCCTTTGCTCCCCGACACATAAACGCCGGCCGCATACCGCTCCTTCGCGTCGTAGGGAGTTACCCATAGCTGGTGGTCCGAGAACCCGGCGCGCTTCTGCGGCCAGTCATCCTTCGACAGCAGCGAAACCCCCGTAAGTCCGGGCATGATCTCGAAGCTGGTCGGGGAGCCCAACTCATTCTTCACCGCGGGATTGACGAACCGCCACATCGCCGGATGCTCCAGGCTGATGTTTTGCATCGCATTGCCTTCCGTGTCGATGCAATCGGCCTTCATCGCCCAGATCGTCTTGCGTGCGCTGGAGGCCGGCAGCTTGTACTGCACCAGCTTGTCCACTTCGAAGTTGTTCTTCGTTCCGTCCACATCGATATCCAGCCGGAAGGAGAAGAAGTGGTCGTGGTCCACGCCATCGGTGTTGGGCGCCACCAGGTGGCCGAACTCCACCGTATTGCCCTCGGGATCTTTCCCCATCATGTCCATCTTGTCTTTGATCGGCTTCACTTCCAGTTCGCCGGTCGCGCCCACCGCTACCGTGATCGCGCCCTCCTGCTCAAAGCGCCAGTCGAGGATGTAGTCGTAATTACCCACCACCGCAATGCTGCGGAACACCAGCTCACGCCCCGGCCTGCCCGCGATGCCATCCGGCTCCGCATGCCGCCACGCGGGGTCGCCCAACGTGCGTTCGAACAGGCACGCCAACTGCGGGCGGACGAACGGAGTTCCGTTCTCATGGAAAAACGTTCCGCTGAAGTAGGTAGCGTAATCCGGGCAATCCGTCCCCTTCTGCAGGGGCTTCGGAATTCCCAGACCGGTGTTCATGAAATACTCGCCCGAGTCCAGAAACACGTGAGAGTTCCACGTCTCCTCCGGATCCATATAGGGCACATACATCTCCGACAGTGAGCCCTCATACAACACTGACCGCCGCTTACCCTGGTAATCGAGGGATGCCACGTTGATCACCGGGCCGCTTCGCGGGTCGATGCGGAAACGGAAGTGCCAGTTCTGCCAGCTAACCTCTCCGTCCTTAATCGTGAAGCTGGGGCCTTCCGGTTGCGAGACCATGATGGGCTTGGTGCCCGGCAGCGCTGTTCCGCCATCCGAGTCATAGACCTCGCTCACCGGCGCCATCGGCGCAATCCCGTAATCGGTAAAGCGCGTAATCTTCTTGCTCGCCATATCGACGGTAAAAAAGATGCCCGCGACTTCGCGGTCTTCCATTCCATTCTCCGCGTCGATGTTGTATACGCATCCACCCCAGCCGATGCGCCGTCCGTCCTGTTCGGGAAGGGCAATGTATCCTCCCGGCGTCGCGTAGCAGAGCACCAGGTTCAGGTCGGTAATGCCGCGCTTCTTCAGCGCATCCACAACCCGCGGATCGTGCTTGATAGCATCGTTGACCTCATCCTCCTCCGTGGTTGTGAACGGAGCTTGCATTCCCTTCAGCTCTTCGTACGATTCCACCTTAGCGGTCGAGATATTAACTAACGCGCCATAGGAGTGGCCCTGGTAGTACAGCACCACATCCGCCTTGCGCTCGATCGGCGAGCCCGGTGTCCAGGCCAGAACGTAGGACTTATCCGGCTCGTGCAACAGCACGCTGGTGAACAAAATCTTTTCTTCCGTGTGCCCGGCAGCCCGAATCGCCTTATAAACCACCCAATATTCCGCCGGCGTCAACGCATCGAGCGGATGATGAACGGTGGGGGCCAGGGCTGAGGCTGGGAGGGAGAAAAGGAGCGAAAAGAGGCACGCGACTGCAGAGAGACGAAGAAGAGATCGACAATAAGACACTTCGGATAACCTCCGGAAAAGGGGGCAGGGAACACTCCCGCCAGATACACAGGGTCCTTCTCGTTGGAAGGAACGATGAACAAATGGGACCTAAGCTGAAACAACTTTCAGACAACGGGCCGAGGTAAGACTGGGGAAACCTGACTGCTTTGAGTTATGCCAGGCCCACGCGGGCACGTTGCGCGAGGGTAAGTCCGGGCACGTTCCGACACTGAAGTTTCAGCATGGGAACAGCGAGTTAGCGACAGGGCTATCGCGAGGTTGAACTCACGATAGCGAAGCAGGCAAGCAAAGTCAACGTCTATTCATACTCCAACTCAACCGCAGCAGGAACCCGTTGCTTCTCCGTGCCGCAAGCTATGTCCATTCGCTTCCGCAGGCAGATCCATCGCCGGATTAGCCACGAAAAAGTTGTTCGGCTTCAGCATAAAGCCCGCGTATTCCACAGGCATGATAGGAAAGTCCTCGGGCTTGCAAACGTGGGTGACACCGAAGCTGTGCCAAACCACAATGTCCTCATTCTCGATCGGCCGGTTCTGCTGCACCCACGCCGGCAGGCCATCGCCCCCTGCGTGCTGGTTGGGATAGTTCCCGGTAGCGTAGCGTTCTTCTTTCGCGTAGGGTGTTACCCACAGGTGCTTGCTGGCGAAGCCTCCGCGGCGATCGATGCTGCTGCCTGCTTGTGCCAGCAGCACCGGGCTAGCTTGCGCCATCAACTTGTAGCCCGGATGTTTGCCCACCGCATTGCGCCGGTTGGGATTGATGACCTTCCAAAACCGCCCTGTCCGCCCATCCGCCTCGCGGCACGCGTCCAACTCGCGGCTCAGCGTCCGGGCCGTGACGTCGAACACATTCCCGTAAGGATTGTCCTTGCCCCAGGGCCGCGGATGATACTCGTGTTCAGTCACGCTGTTCTGTTCCCCATCGACCATCATGTGCAGCCGCGCGCAGAAAAAGTGCTGATGATTGGGTCCGCCCAGCTCTTCGGCCACCATTCCGCCGTAGGGATAATCCTCACCGGGTGCGATGGCCGCGGTCTGGATAATCCCCGTCAGCTTCACCTCCAACTGGATCGTCCCATCCTGGTACAGGTACCAGTAGAAGCCGTAATCGTAGTTACCCACGGTCGCGAAGAAGCTGATCACCAGCCGTCGTGAACGGCGCACCTGGTGCAACCCGGTGCGAAAGTCGAAGTGTTTCCAAAGAATCCCGTAATCTTCCTCGTGCATGCACACCGCATTCTTCATCAGCGCGGCTGCTCCGTAGTCGTCCACCATAGGCATATCGAAATAGTGGATCAGGCCCAGGCAATCGCAGCCCAGCTCCAGCGAGTTAGCCAGCTTGCCCAATCCATACTCGCCGCAATCGAAAGCATTCTTCCAGAAGTGGCTGCTGTTGGGATCGCCATAGGGAACCACCATCTCCGTAACGCTGGCTCGATACACCACCGGACGCACGCCGGTCCCATCGTCGAAGCCAAGCTGGTGCAGCACCAGTCCCTCGCGCGAAGTAAACCCCACCCGGAAGCTCCACTTCTGCCACGTCACCTGCCAACCGTCCACGGAGAAACTCGGTCCCTCGGGCTGCGAGATATGCAGCGGCTTGAGATCTCCCCGCGGCTTGCCCAAAGACTCAGGATCGTAGTTATGTTTCTTCTTGGGAACCGGGATCACTACTTCGTCATCGACCAGTTGCAGCACCCGTTTGTCGATCAGGTCCACCACGGCCACGACCCCTTCGATCGGGTGAGAGTAGGCATTGTCTTTGAGGCTTTCGCGGTAGTAACTCACCGCCCTTACCACCCGCTTGCCTGCTTCGAGTGGGAAGCCGAAGTTGCCTGCGGAAAACGGATCCACCTGCACCAGCTTGATATCTTCATCCGTCAGCCCGCGCCGTTTGACCGCATTGCGCCATCCTTCATCCGCTTTGACGATCTGGTCGCAGTTGAAGAAATCCTCAACCAGCACCGGAGGCTGCCCATAAGGAGCAACGTCGGTAACATGGAGCACCCAGGAAACCAGAGTCCCGCGCGTCAGGTTGACCACGGCCTCGTGCGTCTCGCCGCTCTTAGCGTCAAAAACCATAAGGAACGCCGACCGCTCGATAGGCTCCCCAGGCTTATAAGCCAGCACTTCTGCCTTAGGTGGTTCGTGCAGGTGGACCATCGCGAAGCGGAGTTCCGCCCCCAACTTCTTGGTCGCCTTCAACAGCTCGCAAGCGCGAAGGATCTCCGCCGTGCTCAAAGGATCCAGCGGGTGTGCAGTGTTTTCGAAAGGCATCTCAGAACCACTGAAAGCAGGTGTAGCCACAGCAACGCTCATAAACCTTCCTCCAAACCTCTAAGCCTCATCGGCAACCGGACCCACAGGTACTTCCACCCCACGTCCCAACGACACCCCGATACCCAGCAACATCACCGCCCAACATAATCCAGGGAAAGCTGCGCACGAATCCGTCATCGCTGCCGCTCAGCGCCGGCAAATTCGTAATCAGAAGGAACAGCGCATAACCCAGTCCCAACATACCCAGCACCGGTGCAAGGATGGTGTTCCAAACCCGTCTTATCCAATCCGTTTCGCCGAAAGAAGACGATCACCGCCGTGCTCACCAGGAACTGCAGCCCCACGATGCCGATGGTGGCAAACGCAGAAGTCCAGCTAAACACCACCGTCAGCGGATCCGCCCCGCTCATCACCGAGGCCGCGACCCCAACCACCGCGCACCCAGTCTGTGCATAACTAGCCTTATAAGGAGACTGGAACCGAGGATGAACCTGGGCCAGAAACCCCCACAGCAAACCTTCGCGTCCCAGCGCATACAAATACCGTGTGATGGTGTTATGAAAAGCCAGCAGGCACGCAAAGATGCTGCTCAGCAGCAGCGCCCGCATAATCCCAGTGCCCACGCGGCCAAGATACGCATCGCTCTTGGCGAACCAGAAATTCCCCGGGTCCGCGAGGGCCGCCGCCACCACCTGATCCACGCCATAGGAGCTGATAATCGCCCAGGTAACAAACGCAAAGAAAATCATGATGATGGAAACCGCGGCATAGGTCGCCAGGGGAACCGTCCGCGTCGGGTTTCTGCTTTCTTCCCCGTAGATCGCCGTAGCCTCAAAGCCCACAAACGACGCCAATGCGAACATGAGCGCGATGCCAGGATGTCCGCTCGCCACCTCGCGCCACGCGAACGGACGAAGATTAAACCCCTGGGGTCCGCCTCCGTGCAAAACGATAGACAGGCTGAGCGCCAGCAGGATGCCCATTTCCAGCGTAATGAACAAGCCCAGCACCCAGCCGCTAAGGTCCAGCTTGCGCATTCCGAGAAACTGAACCAGCGCAATGGCCACCGCGCTATATGCGTACCACGGCACCGGCAGAGAAAGCAGCGGATTGAGAATCACCGTAGCGAAGAATCCAAACAGTGCATACACGCCCACCTGCATGGTGGTATAGGAGACCACGGCGACGAACGCGCCGCCCACGCCAAAGCTGCGTCCCAGTCCTTGCGCCAGGTAGGCATAGAAGGCGCCGGCATTGACCACGTGCCGGCTCATCGCCGCATAACCCACGCTGAAGACCAGCAGAATCAAACCCGCCGCGACGAAGGCGCCGGGCACGCCCGCGCCATTGCCCAACCGGATCGCCACCGGGATAATCCCCAGCATGCCGGTGAGCGGCGCGGCGGCGGCGATCACGAAAAACACAATCTGCCACATCCCGATGGCGTTCTTCTTCAGTGCGGGCGCAGAAGCTGCCACTCATCCCCTCAAGGCTGGTCTGTAGACTCATCCTCGCCCCATCGCCCGATTTTTGTCATTGCTATCGATGCCAGTTTCTTGATAACTTACGCCAACGGCCACAACCAGGCTCATACATCACAAAGGCCAATCTGACCCACGTGCGAGACCCGCTCCAAAGCGGGGCTCGTGCTGCATCCAACGCGACTAACCTGTACATGAGACTGGTTCAAGTCGCCCGACTATTCGTAGCCGTCCCTCGTTCGCAGCACTAAAACCCCTGAGGTATTCGATCATGCAGCTCTCCCCAATGATCCGGGCGAATCTATTGGCGCCCATCCTCGACGCCTTAAGCGCGCAGGGACACGACACCGTCCCGCTCCTACGCCGCCACGCACTGCCCTTCACGCATCCCATCGATCCCTATCAGCTCATCCCCCTGGCCAGCTATGTAGCCCTCTTTGAGCAAGCCGCAACCGTACTAAGCGATCCATTCCTCGGCCTGAGGCTTGGCCAGAGCTTCAGGCCAGAGCTACTGGGGCCGCTGGGTTTCATCTTTCAAGCCTCTGCCGATCTAAGCGCTGCCTTGCAGCAGTTATCTTCTTATGTCAGCGTCTGGCAAAGCGGAACGCAGATGGAGTTGGTCCCCGGGGAAATCACCGCCGACTACATCTACCAGATAGATGACCCGGCGCTACGTCCCCGCAGGCAGGATGCGGAGTATTCGCTCTCTTCCATCTGCAGTCTTATACGCAACTTTCTGGGAGACAAATGGGCGCCCCTCGAAATCCACTTTGAGCACGCCCATCCAGCTGCGGACCACCGCGCCGCGAGGGCCTACGCGCAAGCCTTCCACGCCCCTGTATTCTTCGGCCAGAATCTCAATCGCCTGGTGATCCGGCCATCGGACCTGTGCCGTGCCGGTGTCTCTTCCGATCGTTCGATGCTGCCTTTCATGGAGCGTCATCTACACGATTTAGCCCGGGAGAGCAGCGAGCCCGAAACCTTTTCCCGCCAGGTGAACCATCTCATCGCACGCCGCATTGGCCACGGTCCCATCAGCCTTCCGGCGATCGCCGCGGAGCTTGGACTACCCCCTCGTTCCTTTCAGCGTCGTCTCGCCGAAGAGCGGACCAGTCTTCGCCGCCTGGTCCGCGACCAGCGCCGTTCCATCGCCGAGTCGCTGATAAAGAACCATGCAACCACGGTCACCTCGGTAGCCCACACCGTAGGCTACGCAGAGACGGCAGTCCTCTCCCGTGCTTTCAAGAGCTGGACCGGCAAGTCACCAAGAACCTTCGCCAGATCAACCAAAGCAGCAAGCTAAATTAAAGGGAAGGACCAAAGTGGCGAGACCCATCCCAACAGGCAAGAAGAAGCCCGGCCTTGATCGTGTCCTCGGTCGTCGCGATCTGGTATTGCTCTTCGTAGTCGCTGTAGCCAATTTAAACCTGATCCCGGCGGTTTCCGCCTCGGGTCCTGTGACCCTATGGCTCTGGCTCATCGCTCTTTCCTGTTTCTTCTGGCCCCAAGGAGCAGCCGTCACCGAGCTAGCGCAGAAGTGGCCCGGTGAAGGTGGCATCTATCTCTGGGCCAAGCGCAGTTTCGGTGAAGAGCACGGCTTCCTCGCCGGCTGGTGTTACTGGCTTTCGAACGTAGTCTACTTACCCACCGTAGTGCTCTCCTGCGTAGGAGTCGGTGTATACGTCTTCGGGCCCAGCATCCAGAAGCTCGCCGACAGCCAGGCCTTCACAGGAATCGCCTCCTTGCTGATCATCCTTTTTCTCCTCGCGCTCAACGTGCGCGGACTCTCGCTAGGCAAATGGATCAGCAATCTCGGCGCCCTGGGAACCATCGGCGGAGCCGCCATGATCTGTCTCCTCGCTTTCCTGACGCTGAGACATCACGGCAGCGCCCTCCACGTTACCGATCTCCATCCTGACTTCCACGACTGGCGTCTTTTCGCCGCCTTTGGCACCATCTGTTACAGCCTGATCGGCCTCGACCTGGCCTCCATCATGGGCGATGAAATCCGCGATCCGAAGCGCAATCTCCCCATCTCCATTCTCATCGGAGGCGTCATCGCCGGAATGATCTACTTCGGCACCACGCTTTCCATGCTGATTGCCATGCCTCAGAAGGAGATTGGTGTGCTCTCCGGCATACTTCAGGCCATCAACGTCATGAGCGCGCGCACCGGTCTGATCGGTGTCGTCGCCCCGCTTGCGTTATTGGAATGCATGGCCATTCTGGGCACAGCGTCCGCCTGGTTCAGCGGTGCGGCCCGTCTTCCCTTTGTCGCCGGGGTGGACCGTTATCTACCCCCCATCATCGGCCGTGTTCATCCTCGTTACCACACCCCTTACATCAGTCTGATCCTTTTCGCGATACTGTCATCGTTACTAATCGCCACGAGCTTCCTTGGCGTCTCGGTGGGCGAAGCCTACCTCACCATGCTGGATTTAGCCGTTATCCTGCAGCTCGTGCCCTCGACCTACATGTTTCTAGCGCTGCTCAAGCACACCTGGAGCAAAGACAGCCAGCTCAACGCCAACAAGTACTACCTGACGGCTAACGCAAGTGCGGGTTTGGCGGCGACCGGAGTAGGCATTGTGGTTGCCTTTATCCCTTCCCGTCAGGTCAACTCCGTCTGGATCTTCGAAGCCAAGCTGGTCGCTGCCTGTGTAATCGTCTTTGGCGCCGCCTTATTCTTCTATCAACAAGCGTTGCGCAAGGCGCGCACCAGCCCAGCCGACGAGCTCGTTTCGGGCGTGGAATACGGTTCCTAGCGTTCCGGCATGGGAAAGAAACCGCAGATCCCTCCACTACGCTTCGCTTCGATCCCACGGCACGCCGGGGCAGGCGGGATGACAAATTGGAGGGCGGTGGCCCACCTTGGCTCGGGTGGAGGTGGATGGACAGAACGGCACAACAGCAACCGACCCGGTTTCGTTTGCGTAAGTTCGTCGACTAATTTGGACAGCTCCGGCTGAGAGTAGCATCTGCCAACGAGTAGTCCCGCCGGGTCAATCTTGTCCAAATTAACTTTGTTCGATGCGCCCGATTTGCAGCGCACTCGCTGAAAACAAATCGCCTCTCAGGGCTTATCGCGATCAGTCCCGTAGGGACGGCTGAGAGTAGCCCAGGACGTAAGTCCTGGGAGAGATTTGGGAGACGGACCAGTCCCGTCAGGGACGGCTGAGAATATCCCAGGATGCAATCCTGGGCTTCTTCTATCTACGAAATGGACCATTCGGAATTCGGGTGGCCCACCCAGGACCATGTCCTGGGTAACCAAAAAGCACGGTGACCAACCAAGTACCGCTGCACTCGGTAAGACCCAAGATTCCCCCCGCTTTCGGATATAGTTGCAACGCAACCCGGCTGACCAAAAAGGATATCCACCGTGAAATCGAAACTGCTTTGCGCCATGACCGCACTGGTCACGACCGCCACCGCACTAGGCCAGCAATCTACATACGATGTGATCAACCTGGGCACTCCCCTTGGTGGAAGCTTCGCCATCGCCGCCGGCATAAGCCCGGCCGGCTATCTGGGCGGCTACGCCAATCTAACGGGGGATGCCACCCAGCACGCCGTCCTTTGGTACATCAACAAAACCAAGGACTTGGGCACCTTCGGCGGACAGAACAGCAATCTGCTCAACCAATTCTCCGGCTACTCGGAAACAGCGACCAAAGACCCTCTAGGACAGGATTGGTGTGAGACCGGCACCGGCCTGGTTTGCCTGCCCATGACCGTGCAAAACGGCAAAGCGATCGCCCTACCGCTACTAGGCGGCAACAACGGCTCCGGCTTTGGCAACAACGATCTGGGCCAGGTGGCGGGATCTTCGCAAACCACCACGCTCGATCCCGGTTGCCTGGTCGGCGGGGAGCCCGTTTCGCCGGCCTTGCAAACCCAACAGGCCGTACCCGTCGTCTGGACCAACGGACGCGCTCGTCAACTCCCGCTCTTTCCCGGCGATAGCGAAGGCAGCGCCAACGCCATCAACAACCTCGGCCAGGTCACCGGCGCTACCGGAGATTGCCTCAACGCCACTGCTGCTCACGCCGTCTTGTGGAAGGATGGAAAGACCATCAATCTTGGCAGCCTTGGCGGTGTGCTCTACACCAATCCCTTCGCCATCAACGATCGCACACAAGTGACCGGCACCGCGGATCTTCCCGGCGACTTAACCAGTCACGCCTTCCTCTGGCAGAACGGAGTCATGACCGATCTGGGCACGCTTCCCGGGGATTACTACAGCGTCGGCTACTCCATAAATAATCGCGGCCAGGTGGTCGGCCAGTCCTGCGATGCAAACTTCAACTGCCGCGCCGTCCTTTGGCAAAACGGAAAAATAACCGACCTCAACACCCTCATTCCTTCCACCTCACCGCTGTACCTTTACCTTGCGGCAACCATCGACGATTTCGGAGTGATCGTAGGCTATGCTTCCGACCAAACCGCCAACACTTCACCGGCATTCGTGGCCATTCCCAAATTGATCTTTGGCGGTCTGGAGATAGCGCATCGCGAAGCCGCGCCCAAGGTCTCTCTGCCCGAACCCCTGCGCACGCAGATTCAGCAAAATATGAAAAAGAGGGGAGCACGACGGATCCAGCCCAGATGAAAACAAAATCAATTACCTTGGTGCGCGGCAATCGCTTTTAGGAGGGGTTGACGGCCTCGCTGGACTATTCTTCAATAAGCAAACACGGATAGGTATCAGGGACCCCAAATCAGGTCATCTTCACCGGGCCTGGCACGATTGCATTTCTGAGCCAAATCGAAACGCGAGGGTATCCCGGTGACCCAATCCTACGAAGAGACAGACGCCAGTCATGTTTTAACCATGGAAGAAATCACCAACCTCACCGAGGAGGGCGGCAAGCCCGCCGATACCCTCATGAACGTGGTGGCTTTGATCGCCACGCGTTTCCGCACCGACGTTTGCTCCGCCTATTTGCTGGAACCGGATCGGTCGAACCTGGTGCTGGCCGCCACCCTCGGCCTTCACCCCCGCTGCATAGGCACCCTGCGCATGCCCATCAACGAAGGCCTCACTGGCCTGGTCGCGGAGCAGGTATTGCCGGTCGCCGTCGAGGATGTCACCAATCATCCCCGTTTCAAGTACTTCAAGGAATCCGGCGAAGAGGTTTACCACTCCTTTCTGGGCGTGCCTCTCATCGACCGCGGCATTCTGCAAGGGGTTCTCGTCGTGCAGACAAAAGAGCCGAGAAACTTCCGCGAAGGCGAAATGCGCATGCTGGCCGAAGCCGCCAACCAGGTGGCGCCGGTGGTCAGCGAGGCCCGTACCCTGGATCGCTTCATTGCCCCCGCGCAGGAGCGCCTTTGGTCCGTCGCCCACAACCTCTCCTGGTGTTGGGACTACGACTGCATCAGCTTGTTTCGCGATCTCAATCCCACCCGCTGGTGGCAGCTGAATCAAAATCCCATCGCCCTGCTCAACGAAATCCCGTTGGGGGAACTGGAACGCCGCGCCACCGAACTCGGCCTGCACAGCCGCATCAACTACGTCTACCGCCGCCAGCAGGAGTATCTGAAAGCGGACCGCACCTGGGGCTCCATGAACGCAGGCGTGCTGCGCCCCCGGCCCGTGGCCTACTTTTCTGCGGAGTTCGGCCTGCACGAGTCCCTGCCCATTTACTCCGGCGGCCTCGGCGTGCTCGCCGGGGACCACATCAAGAGCGCCTCCGACCTCGGCATTCCCCTCATCGGCATCGGCCTCTTCTACGGCCAGGGCTACTTCCGCCAATACCTCGACGAGAAGGGCTGGCAGCAGGAGGAGTACCTCCACACCGACGTCGATCAACTCCCCATGGAACTCGCCATCGGCAAGAAGGGCGAACCGGTCGTAGTGGAAATTCAAACCCGCGGCGGCTTCATCCGCGCCAAGGTCTGGCGAGTCCAGGTGGGTCGCTGCACCCTTCTGCTGCTGGATTCGAATGTGCAGGGCAATGCGCCCGAAGACCTGGAACTTACCTCCCGCCTCTATGGCGGCGACGGGCGCACCCGCATTCGTCAGGAGCTGCTCCTCGGCATCGGCGGCTTTCGCGCCCTGAAAGCCATGGGCATTTCCCCTGGGGTCCTCCATCTCAACGAGGGCCACAGCGGTTTCGCCGTGCTGGAGGCGATCCGCGATCGCATGCAGGAAGAAGGCCTGGACTTCGACACCGCTGCCCATGAGATACCGCGGGAAGTGATCTTCACCACCCACACCCCGGTGCCCGCCGGTCACGATCGCTTCGACGGCGATCTCATCGAGGAGCACCTCGGCCCTCTGCGCGACCAACTGGGCATTTCGCACGAGAGGCTCATGGGCTTTGGCCGCGAGCATCCCAACGATCAGAATGAACCCTTCTGTATGACCGTTCTCGGGCTCTTGCTCTCGCGCCGTGCCAACGCGGTTTCTTCTCTGCACGGCGAAGTTTCCCGAGCCATGTGGAAGGGCCTTTACCCCGGCAAGCCGGAAGACGCAGTGCCCATCGGGCATATCACCAACGGCGTCCACGTCCCCTCCTGGCTGGCGCCGCAAATGTCTCGTCTCTACGACCGCCATCTCGGCGTTGGATGGCAGGGCAAGAGCTCCTGGCTGCGCACCTGGGAGCCCATCGAAAACCTGGACGATGGCGAACTATGGGAAACCCACCTCAGCCTCAAAGCCCAGCTCATCGACTTCGTGCGCCGTCGCGCGCGCGAGCAGGCCGAACGCCGCGATGAGCCGGAGGAAACTCTCCACCGGCTCAGCAAAGTGCTCTCTCCCGATGCCTTGACCATCGGCTTCGCGCGCCGCTTTGCCACCTACAAACGAGCCAACCTGATCCTGGCCGATCTCCAGAGGCTGGCCTCCATGGTCAACGATCCCAAGCGTCCGGTGCAGTTCCTCTTTGCCGGCAAGGCCCATCCCCACGACGAGCCGGGAAAGCTGGTCCTGCAGCAGATCGCCGAGATGATGCGCGACTCCAAATTCGGCGACAAGTTTGTCTTCATCGAGAACTACGACATCAACGTCGGCCGTTATCTTGTGCAGGGTGTGGATGTCTGGCTGAACAATCCGCGGCGGCCTCTGGAGGCCTCCGGCACCAGCGGCCAAAAAGTAGTGTTGAACGGAGGCTTGAATCTCTCCGTGCTCGACGGTTGGTGGGCCGAAGCCTACGACGGCCTCAACGGCTTCGCCATCGGTAACGGCAGAACCCATTCCAACATGGATGTGCATGACAGCCGCGACGGTCAAGACCTCTATCGCGTTCTGCACGAGGAATTGATTCCTCTCTACTATCAGCGTGACAAGGACGGCCTGCCGCGGGGATGGATCACCCGCATGAAGCGAACCATCCGCACCCTGGGCTGGCGCTTCAGCGCCGACCGCATGGTCATGGATTACACCAGGAACTGTTACGTCCCCGCCGCCGGAGGCACATCGAGCGAAATGAAGCTGCCCTCCTAGCCTAATCATTTTTCACGAATAACCATGCCTATAATCATTTTTCACGCCCTATAATCATTTTTCACATAAAATCTCGCCATAAACCAAATTTCACGCCTCCACACAGGTTTTCAGCGAGATGGCCCCTAATAATCATTTTTCAGGCCCCATAACCAATTTTCATGGGCTTGCCCTGCCCGAAAGGGCGACCCCGGCGGGTTATGCCGCCCTTATCGACGCCTATCGCCTGCAGGTCCCTCTCCCTCGAACCCTCTTCGCGACCAGTGAACACCATCGCACGCGCGACGAGGGGGGATGGAGAATCCTCACTCCTCGCCATACGCCTTCGCCGGATCTTGAAGGGCACCTCACCTTTGCCTTGAAAAACGAGGGCCTGGACCTCGCGATTCTCAAGCGGTTATTTGCCGTCGTCACCCCGGAGGAGATCGAGGCGATTGTTCGCGCCAAGCCAACCGGGGGGTATGCCCGGCGGCTATGGTTCCTCTACGAATGGCTCCTGGACCGGAGGCTCGACCTGCCTGACGCGCGCATAGGCAACTATGAGCCGGTCGTGGACCCGCAACAGCAGTGGGCGATACCGGGTGAAAACTCGCCCCGCCATCGTGTCCGCAATAACCTGCCCGGCACGCCTGCCTTCTGCCCCCTGGTGTTTCGCACCAGGACGACCGAAGAGTTCGCCGCCATGGATCTGGTCCAGCGCGCGCAAAAAGCGGTCGCGGCAGTGCCCAAGGATCTCCTCGTGCGCACCGCGGCCTTCCTGCTGCTGAAGGACTCTCGATCGAGTTTCGCCATCGAAGGCGAGCGCCCTTCGCAGGATCGAATCAGGCGCTGGGGTCAAGCCATCGCTGAGGCTGGACGACGGCCAATCGATCTGGAGGAGCTCCTGCGGTTGCAGGCCATCGTGATCGGCGACGCGCGCTTCGTGAAGCTTGGACTGAGAGAGGAAGGCGGTTTTGTCGGTGAACATGACCGCGATACGCGCATGCCGATCCCTGACCACATCAGTGCCCGGCCAGACGACCTGCGTTCGCTGATCGACGGCATGGTCGCTTTTGACCAGGGACCGGCGCAAGGTCTTGATCCCGTGATCGCCGCCGCCGCCCTGGCCTTCGGCTTTGTCTATGTCCATCCATTTGTCGATGGCAACGGCCGCATCCACCGCTACCTTATTCATCATGTCCTGGCCCAACGAGGCTTTAATCCTTCCGGGGTAGTCTTCCCCATATCCGCCGCAATTCTTGAGCGGATAGACGACTATCGCGCCGTGCTGGAAAATTACTCCAGGCGGCTGTTGCCGGTGATCGACTGGCGGCCGACCGAGGACGGCAATGTCGAGGTCCTGAATGAAACGGCAGACTTCTACCGTTTCTTCGACGCAACCCCGCACGCCGAATTTCTCTACGCCTGTGTCCGCCAGACGATCGAAGAAGACTTGCCGCGGGAGACCAGATTCCTGTTGCATTACGATCAGTTTCGCAGCCGCATAGAAGCGATCGTAGACATGCCCGATCGAACCATCGACCTGCTGTTCCGCTTTCTCCACCAGAATGGCGGACAGTTATCAAAGCGAGCCCGCGAACAAGAGTTCGCCCAGTTGACGGACGTGGAAGCCGCCGCCGCCGAGGATGCTTACAAAACGGCATTCGAAAATGAAACCGTGGCCTCCTAGCCACGGACGGGTGCCCCAGGTTCGCACCAGCGTACCTGGGCCGAAAAAGACGGGCGAAGCCCGACCAAAGACCTCCGTAAATCTATAATGGCTTCTCCGATGAAGACACTTCTGCTGTTCGCGCTCCTGGTCACCGCCACCCTGCATGCTCAGAACGAGGGCCTGTGGGAAGGCTATAACGGCGAATGGAGCCACACCTCCCGGCAATTGCTGGCGCTGGCCGAGGCGACTCCGCCGAAAAATTCTCCTGGCGTCCAGCGCCGGGAGTCCGCTCCATTGGCGAAGTCTACATGCACATTGCCATCGCCAACTTCTATCTATTGAGCGTGACCGGCCCCAAGGAACCGGCAGTGGAGGTCAGCATGGAAAAGACCGTGACGCAAAAGGCCGACGTCATCGACTGGTTGAAGCGTTCGCTCGATGCGGTAGCCACGGCCCGTGCCCAGTTGAAGCCGGCCGACTATCAGCGCAAGGTCACCATCTACGGCAAAGTGGTCACTGTCGATGGCATGTACCTGCGCATCATCGTTCACGCCAACGAGCACATGGGGCAATCCATCGCCTACGCCCGCATGAACGGCATCGTCCCCCCGTGGTCAAAGCCGATAGCCGCGCCGGCTATGCAGGAAACGCAGACGCCATTTGCTCTTGCTCTGATTTCCGGATACCCAGGGCCCTGGCCTCGCTTCGCCAGCTCTTCACGGCACTAAGCACCTCTGCGATCAAGCGGTCCGCCTCATCCAGGCTAAGCCCGTACATCTTGTGAGCAGCCCGGGCAATATCTACATCGCTCGCGGTTTCTGTCTCGTTAATGGCCAGGACATGGTCGTCGCGTTCCACCGACGGATTAATGTCGAACGCGGGCGAGAGTCGAACCCCGCGATCCTCCACAAAGAATCCGTGATTACGCAGGTGGTCATCCGTATTGTGGATCAGGATACTGAACACGATGCGCCGATAAAGTTGATGGGTGTCCGCCTTGGTGTTTGCGCCTTGCCGTTGCAACAGCTCCACCAGCTCCAGGTAGCTCGCCCCTGTGTATCCTTCGCTTCGCTGAGTAAGTGTCATTGCCGAAACGAAAGCCAGTCTGCCGCTGTTCTCTGTTCGGTCGAACCGGTTGACCAGAAAGGTCGATGGGTCTCCCTCGCCGTTCTCTAACAACCTGGCCTTTGGCAACTGGATGCCGCACTTCTCGCCCAGTCGATACGCCAGCATCTCCCATGCAGCCATATCCCTGGTATCCGCGCGGCTGGGAAATTTTGCGATACAGAGCGCGCCCTTTTCGTCGCGCACGGAGGCTTTGGGGCGAGCGCCGCCGAGCGATGATCCGGACGCCAGTAACTGGCTTAGCCATCGTGCATATTCGGGACTGTCTTCCTCGTCGATAAGCCGTTCAAACCCCCAGCTCGCCGCTTGAAGTTCGCGAACCGAAGTGAGGGGGGGCGCAGTCAATGGGTGGCCTCTGTAAAGAAACTCTCCTCCCTCGGGTGAACGGAATCGAAGGGCGCCAAGCCGGGTCTCATCATGAACCCCAAGCAGGTAGTCCCAAGCGTTCAATCGTCTTGGCTTGCGCCCCTCTTGCCGCGCCCGAAGGTTCTCATCCCGCTGCATTAACACGCGCCCCCATCGATCGGGCGACGAGTCGAGAAACAGACCGAAGTTGTTGCGGGATTGAGCTGGATAGTGCGCGCCGTGCCCTCCTTCTAGCCACTCCGGGTCATATTCGAAGGAAAAGGTCTCCTGGCTGCCATCGCTTCGCGCATACAGCGTTCCCAGGAGCATCGGCCGGGCCGCCGCCGTATCGACGTAGACCTGCACCGTTTTTTGCCTACCGCTCATGGCTTTCGATCGACCTCTTTGGGCGACCTGCAGCGCTCCCCATCCCCCATAACCGACGCAGAGGCAAGCGCCATCCTCCACTTTTGTCATCCCGCCTGCCCCGGCCTGCCGTGGGAGCGCAGCCGAGGGACCTGCAGTGCGCCTCTACCGAACCCAACTGCGCAGGGAGTACCGCGAATGCCTTGCCGCGCTTCCCATCCCCCGTAACCGATGCAGAGGCAAGCGCGCCACCCTCCACTTTTGTCATCCCGACCGGAGCGCAGCGTAGCGGAGGGACCTGCAGTGCGCCCCTCCCGAACCCAACTGCGCAGGAAGTACCGCGAATGCCTTGCGGCGCTTCCCATCCCCCGTAACCGATGCAGAGGTAAACGCCACCCTCCACTTTTGTCATCCCGACCGGAGCGCAGCGTAGGGGAGGGACCTGCAGTATGCCCCTCCCGAACCCAACTGCGCGAGGGACTATCGCGAATTCCTGGCTAGCGCGGCCCCCGTTGCCCATTCCCGCCTTGCTGAGGCGGTCTCTGCTGGTTCTGAGGCCGATTCTGGTTAGCCGGCGGCCTGTTTTGCGGCGCCGGTCGCGTCGATGACGTCGGCTTATTTTGCGGAGGCCTGTTCTGCTGCGGAGGCCTATTCTGCTGCGGAGGCCTATTCTGTGGAGGCCTTTGCGGCGCAGGTTGGTCGTCGGCAGTCGATTAGGCCGCCCGGGTTGGTGTGGGCGGTCGTTTGCGGCGGACGATACCCCGGCGTCCCCGGCTTCACCGGTTGGGTTGTCGGCCGGCCTCCATTGGCAGGAGGACGATACCCCGGCTGATTGATCGGGCGGTTATACCCGGGCCGTGTTCCTGGGTGGGTATAAACCGGCTTGCGAACAGGGGCGGGCGGCCGGTAATTCGGTGGCCGGTAGCCCCAGTTGCCGCCATATCCCGGACGGTAGTTATACGGCACCGGGCGTGGCCGATACCACGGATTGGGCGGATGATACCCGCCATGCCAACCGCCCCACGGACCACGGTTGTAGTAGATCCGGCGCGCTCCCCAATTCCATCCCCAGCCACCCCATCCCCAGGGCTGGCTGACCAGCAGCGCGGTAATGCCAATGCCAATGCCGAAGGTGATCAACCCCGCGTTCAGGCCGCTCCCCACATACACCACAGTGGGGTTATATTGCGGTACGTACACCACCTGCGGATTCACCGGTTGGATCACGTAGATGGGCTGGCCCGCATTCTGCTGCACCTCGACCTGTTGTTGCGGAGTACTGCGCAGCGCGCCCGCTCCGTAGGCTTGCGCCCGCAGCCGTTGAATCGATGCCGACACCTCATCCTGATTCGCCGTAACCGCCGCCCCGATGGCGGCATAGTCGTCAATGTTCTCCGCCATCATCTGCACCACATCGGGAAACCCGGCCAAGGCAATGAATGCCGGATCGAAACCCTGTTGCTGGGCAGCAGCGGTCAACTGCGTGAGGGTCTGGTTACTGTTCTGCGCCAGCCAATTATTGAAATCCAGAATCTCCTGGGGATTGGTCGAGGCGGTAGTGATCTGGGCCAGAAGAGAGTCGGGGTAGAGAGCGATCGGAGCCAGCAATTGATCCAACTGTTGCGGCGTAGGCGGTGGCGGACCCTGCGCTTGAAGATCGGGAGCAAGACCCTGAAAGAGGAGAAGGCCGACGAGCAAAAGAACTGCGGACAGGCTCGGTTTGCGCTGCATCTGGAGACTCCCGGGTGGTCGAGGTCACTTACGGCTTGAACGTCCTTGGCAAGGGTACGCAACGCAGAATCCTCCTAGATCTTGCCCACGGCCGCCGCCCCTTGAATATGGGTATACCGAAACGACTCGGGAAACTTGAGCCCGTACCCCAGGCACCGGTCGAAACTGATGTGCGCCATCCAGATGAGTGCGACTTGGCCGCCCAGCACCCCACCCCGCTCCCAGGCCAGCAGGCCCAGCGCTAACGGCAGCACATAGCAATGGACAAGGTTGTAAAACGCAGCCGATGCCTTGTTGGCCGGCCGTAGATAGCCGAGAAGAGAGACATCCGGCACAAAAAACAACAGCGCAAACAGTCCCCAGTGGTGTGGATAGAGATGTTGATAGGCGATGCATCCGGCAACCAGCACCACCAGTGCCTCCAGCCGGAGCAGGACATCGGGGCGAGTAAGGTAGATAGAGCCAGGGGAAGCGTTCATTGTCTACAGCCTACATTTCACTCGCGGGTGGCAGCCATCATTTTGGCCGCAGGCAAATCCACCCGCATGGGGGAAGCAAAACAGCTGCTCCGCCTGGGTGAGAGCACAGTACTGGGCCAGACCATCGAAAACGTGCGCCGCGCTGCCGTAAATGAGATAGTCCTGGTTCTCGGCGCTTCCGCGGAAGCCATCCGCCGCCGGCTTCCGGCCTCTTTGCTCGAAGGTCTCAAGGTAGTGGTCAACCCGGCATACGAGCAGGGAATGGCGAGCTCGTTGCGAGCCGGGCTCTCCGCGCTCGATCCGCAAATAGACGCCGCCCTCATCGTTCTGGCGGACCAGCCCTTCGTTCGCCCCGAAACCCTCGATCAGCTTGGCCGTAAGCACCGCCAGACCCAGGCGCAGATAGTGATCCCGTCGTACCAAGGTCGCCGCGGCAACCCGGTCCTGCTCGATCGCTCAGTCTTTGCCGAGGTCATGGCCCTCGAAGGAGATACAGGCTGCCGCGCCATCTTCGGCAGCCACACCGGAGCGCACAGTAAACCTTGAAGTAGAGGATGAAGGAATCCTGCTGGATATCGACAACCAGGGGGATTACGACCGACTTAGGGAAGGATTTCCGCCTCACACCGGCGAATGACGGCATCCACGTCAAGCTGGCGTGCGGCCAGAGCCGGTTTCTGCCAGGCCGGGACTGCTGGACGTGGCCGCCCCGGCGCAGCGCCACCATCTGGCTCATCACGCTCAGCGCAATCTCCTCCGGTGTGGCCGCTCCTAGATGGAGCCCGGCGGGTGCATACACGGTAGCGATCTTCTCTTCGGAAATCCCTCCGGCGCGAAGATAATCCAGCACCAGCTTGGCCCGATGATGGCTGGCGATCAGGGCCACATAGGCGGCCTTGCCTTCCAGCGCCTTTTCCAGCCACAGGTGGTCCCGCTTGTGCTGCGTGGCGATGACCACGAAGGATTTTGGCCCGATCGGGGTTTCCGTGAGATCGAAATCTTCCGTGACCAGTCTCTCTGCCTGCGGGAAGGCGCTGCGATCGGCGGCCGGATCGTTGACCGTAATGGTAAAACCCATCATGTCGCCCAGGGTGGCCAGTGTCTCTGCGATGCGGCCATGGCCGACGATCAGCAGTTCGGGCTTGGGCAGAACGGGCTCGATAAAGATATCCATGGTTCCTCCGCAAGGCATGCCCACGCCCAATTGCTCATCGCTCATATCCACGGTAATCATCCGTGGCCGTTCCGTCTCGATGCAATGCATGGCTTCGCTACGTACGGCGCTCTCGGCGCAGCCGCCGCCCACCCATCCCAGCAGCAGTTTGCCAACCGGATCGATAATGGCCTTGGAGCCCCGCCGGGCCGAGGAAGACCCCTCCACCCGAACCACCGTAGCGATGGCGAAGGGTTTGCCTTGGGAGGCAAGTTCGGCCGCTTTGGTATAGAGGTCTGAGAACATCTGAGGGAGTTATCATAAGCTTTTGGTGCTTTACGCTTCAACCACGGGGATGAGCCTTGTATAGCGAGCAGGTACGCGCCCATTACGCCAATCCGCGCAATGTAGGGAGCGTAAACGAGCCTTCCGGCAAGGCGATGGTAAAGAGCGCGCTGGACAGCGACACCGTGCTGATTTCCTTACGCATTGACCACGGCATCATTCAGGAAGTGAAATTCAAGTGCATGGGGTGCGCGGTAGCGATCGCCTGTTCCTCCATGGCCACCGAGATGGTCTTAGGCAAGACCGTCGACCAGGCATATTCCATCACCGAGCAGGCGGTAGCCGAAGCCTTGGGTGGTATTCCCGAATACAAAATGCGCTGCAGCAACCTGGCCCCGGCCGCCATCCGCAACGCAATCGACGACTGGAGAAACCGCGCCGCGCAAGAAACACTGGCGCCTTAAGGCGATCAGCCAACAAACTTCATCCGCACTGCTTCGGACGGTACCGGGCAAACATCATACTGGCCAGCCAGCCGATAGCGATTACGCGCAAACATACGATAGGCGGCATTGCGCACAAACCGCGGCACTGCGCCCAGCATCTTTCCCAACACCCGCCAGCGGCCGCCCAGGATCACCAGCATATTCACGGTGACGTCGGATTGCGTCAACAACCTCTCAAGCTCGGTACCGGCATCGAACACCAGGTAAACGCTATTGCTTTTGAGCATCGCCTCGTGGTCGATCCCATGCCGGGAGAGTATCGCCGCAGCCAAGGCGGACTGCTGAGGAGCAAAGCGAAAGCGATCGGCGTGGTCGTGTTTGATCACCCATTGAACCGCACTGTTGCACACGCCGCACAGCCCGTCATAGATCATCAGCGCGCGTCCGTCGACTTGATCGCTCATCGGTGGCTCCGCCGGTAATTATCGATCTTTCGAAGCACAACGATCAAAAATTCTCGCGTACACCCGCTCATAAGCCTCCACCATGGTTACGAGAGAGAAGCGTTCCTGCACTCTGCGCCGGCAGGCATCGTCCTGAATCGAAGGCACGCCATCCAGCGCTTTCACTGCCTCGGCCACATCGTTTACCAGAAATCCCGTCACCGACTGCTCGATCACCTCGCGGCAGGAGCCAAGATCCATCGCGATCACTGGAACCCCTGCCGCGTTGGCCTCGGCCAGCACCAGCCCAAACCGTTCCGGGATGGTGTTGAGGTGAAGCAGGGCAAACGCCCGTGCAAACAAGCCATTCTTCTCCGCCACGCCAACCGGCCCCACGTACTCGATCTGATCATTAAGATGCGGCTGAATCTCCTCCCGGAAGTAGTTCGGATCCTGGACAATCCCGGCGATGAGCAACCGCCGCCCGCTCCGCCGGGCGGTATCGATCGCCAGGTGGACTCCTTTGTCCGGATGGAGCCGCCCAATAAAGACCAGCTCCTCCCCTCTAGTTTTTCGTAGAGGGTAGAGCATGAGGTCGATACCGTTGTAGACCGTCGCCAGGTAATTCAATCCTGGTGCGCGATCCGAATCGCTAATGGAGACGAAGTATCCGTCCCTATACTTCTGGTAGACCGGCATGATGCGGGGCGAGGAGAATCCATGAATCGTGGTCAAAACCGGAGTCTTCACCAGCCGGGTATAGGCCAGGGCCATAAAGTCATAGTGGCTGTGGATTAGGTCAAACTCCGCGGCATGTTCAAAGGCCTCTGAGATGTGGAGGTATTCGGCCACCTTGGGATCGATGGAGCGATCCTCTTCATACCCCTTGTCCACGACCGCATGCAACTTGGCGCGGGTGACTGAATCCCCACTAGCGAACAGCGTTACATCCCATCCCCGGGCCACCAGTCCTTCCGCGACGTTGCTGGCCACCGTCTCCCACGCGCCATACTGCCGCGGCGGAGTGCGCCAAGCCACGGGAGACAAAATCGCAATCCTCTTCTTCGCCAACCTGCCCCTTCTTCAACCAAGGCTGGGTGCCCCATTCAAGCCGCTTTTGGCTTGAGTGGGATACCATAGCACTCGACGCGCCCTGTTATTAAGAGGAAGCCGAAGCGCCCCTCGCCATGGATGCGAGGCCCGGAGGGCCGGTCGTCAAAACGTGAGCCCAGCCCGGAAGGGCTGGGAATCCATCCCGAAGATGATCTCAGCGCCGTAGGCGCGGCACTCAACCTCCACCCCAAACAAACGCTATTCCATAGCACCCAGTACATCCTTCAGCGCCACCGTGGCAAACCCAGAGGCATGATCCGCCAGCCCATAAGGAATAACCAAATGCCCCTGGTGCAACAACGCCCCACACGAATAAACCACATTAGGCACATACCCTTCGCGCTCGCTCGGCTCCGGAGTCATCATCGGCTCCCGCAGCCGCCCGATGACCTTAGAGGGATCCTGCAAATCCAGCAGAAACGCGCCAATGCAGTACTGGCGCATCGGTCCGACTCCGTGGCTCAGCACCAGCCATCCGGCATCGGTCTCGATGGGCGATCCGCAATTCCCGATCTGCACCAGCTCCCACGGAAACTTAGGCTTCAGCAGCAACTGGCGTTCGTTCCAAAAGTGCACATTGTCCGAGCGCATCAGGAAGATATTCTCGTTATCCTGGCGCGAGATCATGGCATAGGCGCCATTCACCTTGCGTGGAAACAGAGCCATGCCTTTATTCTCCGCCTCCGGGCCGTTCAACGAGATAAACCGGAAGCGCAGAAAATCGGAAGTCTCGAGCAACTCCGGCATAATCACCCTGCCGTCGTAGGCCGTAAAGGTCGCGTAGTACACATGCGAGCCATCGTCCTTGCGGAAGCGCACAAACCGGGCATCCTCGATGCCGTTCTTTTGCGAGGGCGTGGAAGGAAAAATAATCCGCTCCGACAGATCCTGCTCCCGCTCAAACTGCACCTCGTAATTGGACCGGGCCAGCATCCAGATACTCTGTGCCCGAAGCTGATCCTCCCCGGCTTCGCCATGCGCCTGGCCGGAGTGTTCGAGCTCAGTAGTAAGAGCGTCGCGCAGCGTCGTCAGGCCAAACGAGTCTCCCAACCGCTCCAGCACCCGGCTGGTAAAGCCGCTCTCCAACCCGAGTTCGCAGAGCTTTCGCTGGAACAGAGGCCCTTCATACACCGTGTTCGCGATCTGCCGTGGCTCGGTGAGCAAGCTCCCTGCCGGATCCACCTCAATCCTCAGATCGCGATGAACAATCCCGCTACGGAAGGTGACAGAGGAGATATGTCCCTCCCCGGTAGCGCGCAAACTGAGAACAAAGCGCACCGCGCCCTCCGGCAAGCCCGTCTGGTCAGGGTGCGGCACCATGGAAGGGCTAAACAGCGCCGCCGATTCCAGCGAGTATTCGGCCAGAAAGTAGGATCCGATCAGAAGCCGCCGCTGGGTAGAGAATTCGGCATGCGCCGGCATCAATTCCCGCAGTTGCTCAAACCGATCCAGGAAGCGTTGCTTCAGATGAAGGTGCCGCTGCGCGAAGCCGGCGGAGACTTGCTCCAGCAGCGGGCCCACCATCGCCTCCGGCACGGCCATGATTCGTTCGGATGATGCCGCTAATTCGTCGCGCATCCCCAGGCTCAAACTGCCGCAGAAGAACCCGTGAAGGATCCGGCTTCAGGACGGTCTTCGAACGTTTCAGAGGAATCGCCAGGGAGGTCACATTTTCCAGAGCAGTCGCATTTCCCATTGGGGGGTCTCGTTTCTTGTCGCCTGCCTCTATAGTCGTTTCCGCGGGCAGTCTTGTGGAGCTTTTCAGCGGGAAATTCGCACAAACGTGCTCTCCCGGCATACATCTTTAAGGGAATCGAATCTGAGTGCTTTCTAGTGCATGGAGACGGGCAACGGAGGATACTCCTCAGCCGTGATCGGCTGCTGGAAGCTGGTCAGCATATTCTGTGCCTGGCGCATCTCCACCAGCGACAGCAGAAAGGCCAGCGTGGACTCGGCTCCCTGGTTTCCGTTCACCCGGTCTATGTGCAATCCATCGCGGCAGCCGCCGGTCTCGGGTACGTAAAGCTCGAGGCCAAGGTCATTGCCTCCGATGAACCAGTCGAAGGCGTGTTGCGCCTGCTCATACCAGCGCACATCCGCCGTAGCCCGATAAGCTTCGAGGCAGGCTGCCACCGTGGCCTGGGCCTCGATCGGCTGCTGGTCGAAGTTCGCGCGCGCCCCGCCCCGGTGATAGAAACCGTTGCTGCCGATCGGCCGCAGGTGACCCTTCTCCGTGGTTTGCTGCTCCGTCAGCCAGCTCAGGGTATCGAGCCCGCGCTGCAAAACATCTTTGTGCCCCGTGGCCCGCCCACTCACAATCAAGGCGTGCGAGAGCCTGGCGTTGTCATACGACAACTCCTCCTCAAACCAGTTCCAGTCAGCGTGCGCGTGCCGATCGTAGAGCTCCATCAATCGCGTGGTCAGTATCTCGCGCGTTTGGTTCACCAGGCTGTCCCCGCCCAACCGGCGCAGGTACTCATGGATGCCCAGCAGCCCAAAGGCCCAAGCTCGCGGTGAGCTGAACTCGGTCAACGCCGGCAACGCCCGCGCGAACAACTGCCCGGCCATCATCTGAAAATTGCGCAGTGTCGATCGCCCGACGCCCACGCCCAGCGCCCAAAGCGCCCGCCCATGACTATCCTCGGATCCCCGCTCGTCCAGCCAACGACGATCGAAGCTCATGTGGTTATGAAATCGTCCGCTCGCCGGGTCGAAGGCGTGATGCAAAAAAGCAGCGCTGGTGCTGGCCAGGCTGCGCTCCTGCTCAGAATCGTCGGCCAACTCCGCGAGCAGCACCGCCAGGATAAACGCCCGGGCATTGTCATCGGTGCAGTAGCCTTCGCTGAAATTGGGCACACTGAAAATGGCATGCTGAAACACACCGGTGGAATCCGTCATACGGGAAAGATGCGTCAGCTTCAGCTCCGGCAGCTCACGATGTTTCTGGTCCAGCGTCTTGATGGCGAGGGATTTTCGCGATAAGGGCGCGCCTTCCAGGCGAGCCAGTTCGAAGCTGTGCATATACATCTGGGCCACGTTCGACCAGATCATCTCCCGTCCCAGCCGGTAGGCATTCTTGCGCATGGCATTCCGCCGCGTGTCATCGCGCAGCAGGCTAAGAATCTGGTCTGCCATCGCCGTCGAGTCAGCAAACGGCACCAGGGCGCCGCGGTCGTCCGCGAGTAGATCGGCCGCGTGCCAATACGGTGTCGAAACCACCGCTTTGCCGGAACCGAAGGCAAACGAGAGCGTGCCCGAGGTGATCTGCGCCGGATTCAGGTAAGGAGTGATGTATAGATCCGCGGCGCCCATAAACTCTTTCAAGTTCTCCGGGTCCACGAACTGGTTGCAGAAGATAACGTGTTTCTCCAGCTTGTTCTTGGTGGCCAGAATCTCCAGGCTCAGCCGGTAAGCTTCCCCATGATTGCGTATCTCATTGGGATGGGTCGCGCCCAGCACGATGTACACCACATCAGGAAACTCGGCCAGAACCGCGGGCAGGGCATTGAGCACATATTCGATGCCCTTATTCGGCGAGAGCAAGCCGAAGGTAAGCAGCACGGTGCGGCCTTCCACCTGGAACTGGTCTTTGAAATAGGTTGGGTCCACAAATCCAACATCGAGAATGCCATGCGGAATCAGGTCAATTTTGCTCAGCGGCGCGCCATAGATTTCGTGTAGCATTTGCCGTCCGCGATCCGCCATCACCACCAGCCGTGTGGAGAGCGCGATCAGCTCTTCCATGGCGCGTCGCTGGTCGGGCTTGGGGTCGCGCAGAATAGTATGCAGCGTGGTCACCACGGGCATCTTCAGCTCCCGCAGCATGGCCAGGACGTGTCCTCCAGCCGGGCCGCCGAATATGCCGAACTCATGCTGCAGGCACACGATATCGACGTCGCTGATGTTCAGAAAATCCGCCGCGCGCAGGTAAGACGGCAAATCCTGCTCTTCGATCTCGAAGCGAACCACTTCCGGATAGTCATACCCGTCTTCAATATCATTGACGGATACGCATAGGCACTGGCTCTGCGGATAGGCGCTCTGCACCGCTGACAGCAGATCGGTGGTGAAGGTCGCGATGCCGCACTTGCGCGGCAGGTGGTCGCCCACGAAGGCGATCTTGCGGATCTTTGCTGTCTCTTTTAAGAGGATTCCGTTTGCCACCATGCGTCTGGACCTCTTCCGTATTCGATTGTGTGATGCGCTGAAGTGCCTAAGGGGAGAGGTAGTGACAGTAAAGGGGGGCTACTCCTATGATAACAAGCCGGCGGCGCTGCCGGTGGGAATTCTCTTAGGTCCCATTCTCTTGTAATTTGGAGAGGGAGTCTTCTCGCTCATGAAACTAGCCATCATCACAGGCGCGGCCCAGGGTATCGGCCGCCGTACCGCAGAAATCTTCGCCCTCGCCGGCTATTCTCTCGCCCTGCTGGATCTGCAACCCTGCACGGCAACTCTGGCCGGCATCCGCGCCATTGGCTGCGACGCGGAGATGTTCACGGGTGACATCTCTGACGAATCGGTGGTCGAAGCCGCCGCCGAAGCGATACGCCTGCGTTGGAACCGGGCCGACGTTCTGGTCAACAATGCCGGTATCAGCTCGATAGCCCCGGCGGAGACGATAGACGTGCGAACCTTTCGCCGCGTGTTGGAAGTAAACCTGGTCGCGCCTTTTCTGCTCGCCCGCACCTTCGGGAAAGTGATGCTGGAGCGCCGTTCCGGCTGCATCGTGAATGTGGCCTCCATCGCCGGGCTAGCCGGCATTGCCGATCGCGCCGCTTACAACGCATCGAAACACGGGCTAATCGGGCTCACGCGCACGTTAGCCTCGGAGTGGGGAGGACGCGGTGTGCGTTGCAATGCCGTCTGCCCTGGCTGGGTCAAGACAGAGATGGATCAAGCCGATCAGGCAACCGGCTCTTACACAGACGAAGACATCATCGGAGTAAATCCAATGGGCCGTTTCGCCACGCCGGACGACATCGCTCGTGCGATCCTCTTCCTCTCCGATCCCGAGCAAAGCGGATTCATCAACGGCCACGCTCTTCCCATCGACGGAGGCTGGACCAGCGACGCCAGCTGGCAAAGCCTGCGCCTGAGCCACCGCTAGCTTTTTAGATGCATGTTCGTGAGCTTCCGTGCATCATTCCAGAAATTTTTCTCGAATCCAATCGAAACTTCAGGAAATCGGACGGGTGCCCCAGGTTCGCAGCAGCGTACCTGGGACGAAAAAGACGGGCGAAGCCCTTCGACTGCTTTTATTCTGAACAAGAAACAGTAAACATTACGAATACTGTCACTCGACCAGTCGCAGCACCTTCTCCACCTGTGACCGCAGTTCCGCCACCTCTTCACGCAGCGCCGCGATCTCTGCTTCCATCTGAGCCAGGCTAGACCCCGTTCCAGAAGACTCAGCAACCTCCTTGTTCCCAAGCTCCTCTGCGGGTTCGCCCGAGAACAAATGTGCATACCGGGCTTCCTTAGTCCCCGGTTGCCGTGGCAGCACCTTAACCAGGGGAGGCTCGCGCTGCATCAATCTCTGCAGTGTAGACTGCACATCGCTCAGCTCCTCAAAGCGGTGCATTCGTTCGCACCGTCCGCGCAGCTCGCCCGGGGTCTGCGGCCCGCGCAGCAGCAGCACGCAAACTACTGCGATCTCCCCGCGGGTAAAGTTGAACACCTCCTGCATTCGGTGCTCATACTTGGCGACCCGGCTATCCGCACCCCGGGCGGGGCCGGCCAGCCCGTCGTCTTCCAGTTGATGCAGCGCCTGCCGGATCTGATCTTCATCCAGGTTCATCACCGGTTCGCGATTGTTCTTCTGGTTGCAGGCATTGGCCAACGCATTCAGCGAGAGAGGGTAATATTCGGGGGTAGTGATTTCCTTTTCAACCAGCGATCCCAGCACGCGAGCGGCAACAGGCGAAAGTACATGAGTCACGGCAAAAGCCCTCGTCAGCAGACTCCATAGTAAAGGGTCATTGCTTGTTGATCAGAAGCGTCCTGTTCCAAGATCAAACGGACCTGCATCAACGTCGACACCGAGTCTGGTATCTTGGCGAAGTTTGAGAGGTGGGCGGTTGGAAGACCAACTTCTGGCGTTGCTTCGCGGCCAACTCGTCGACATCCTATTTGGAGCAGTTTTCCTGTTCATCGGATTGGCAGCTTGCTCCATTGCTGCCATCCGTCGGCGGAGCGGCGTACGTCTCGTCACCTGGCTGGGAATATGGAGCGCGATGTATGGAACCGGACTCCTGCTCCGGTCGCCGGCTGTCGTTGCGGCTCTGCCGCTCGTGCTTCAGACGAGCGTCCCTTACGTGAACACTTCGATCGCGTACCTGCTCGCCGTCTTTGCCATGTTGCCCTTCTTGGAACTAAGCCGGGGTGGAATTCGGCCTCTCATCAAAATTCTAATTCTTGCCCAAGTGATAGTCGCTGTGGTCGGAATTGGCTGGTTCGCAGCCGGCGGCTCAGCCGACAAATTCATCCTTCTCCATAGGATTCTCTCGGATTGCGGCCTTCTTGTCCTCATAGCGGTCGTTACCGTCAAGAAACTGTCTGACAAGTTCCTGGTTCTATTCGACCGCCGCGTTCTAGTTACAGGCACGCTCGTTTTAGCCATCGAGGCTTTATGGTCCAACGTCTTGCGCCCGGTGCATTACCAGCAGTCGGGCCTCTCAAGCCATCTGGCGTTTGCAGTGTTCCTGATTTCGTTCGGGTACGTCGCCGTGCAGATCCTCCTTGCCAGCGAGCGTCGTTTGCTGGCCATCGAAGACGAGCTCAAGGTCGCCCGCGAATTGCAGTTCTCCATCCTTCCGCCATCTGTTCCCGAAGTCCGCAACCTCCGGATCGCGGTTGCCTATCGGCCCATGACCGCCGTCGCTGGTGATTTCTATGAGTTCATTCCCATCGATGGGGAGCGGGTGGGCTTCCTCGTGGCGGACGTCACCGGACATGGTGTGCCGGCCGCGCTCATCGCTTCGATGATCAAAGTGGCGATGCAGTCCGTGATGGCCTGCGCGCATGAGCCCGGCGAAGTGTTGCGTGGCTTGAACCGCATCCTTTACGGACTACTATGCAATCAATTCGTCTCTGCGGCCTATCTGTGGCTTGATACCGAGCATCACAAGGCACTGTATTCGGCGGCAGGGCACCCGCCGCTTCTGCGCTGGCGAGAAGGCCAGCTGGAAGGCATCGAAAGCAATGGTCTGCTGTTCGGAGTCCTCCCGGAGGTCGATTACCCCGTTTGTGACCTATCGATCCACTCTGGCGACCGCTTCCTGCTGTACACAGATGGTGTGAGTGAGCCCCAGAATGCCAGCGGCGATTTCTTTGGCGACCGCAAGCTTGAGCAAGTAGTTCGCGACTATCAGTCCCGCCCGCCATCTGAGTTATCGGAGCAACTCCTTTCCGAGATAAGCGTTTGGCAATCGGGCTCGGAGGCCCAGCAAGACGACATCACACTCATCGTCATCGACGTGGTTTAGTCATGGCGAATGCCAGCGGGACACGACGCCAAGAGACCGGTCTATGTGTGCGCACCGTGCGAAGTTTGGGGGTTCTTGCCTGTTCGGGTGGTCGCTTGGACATCCACATTCGATTTCGGGTTTTTGGCAACGGGCGCCTCCGTTCCAGGCGCTGAATCCATCCCTCGTTGGGCTTTTCCGTGGATTTGGCGAGCCTCTTCCAGGAGGAGTCAAAAAGGTGCTGATCCAACGCTCCGATTGTTATAAGCTCAGAATCACCCTTGGGAGTCGCTGGAGGGGAAACCCTGAAGCAGACCGGCCACGCTACGTTTACAACCCGTTCTCGTCCCAGCGGGCCCCAGTCTTGACCCGGATCTTCCCTAATCGGCGCTTTGTTGGACTGGGATTATGGCTACTCAACGAGAGTTGGTCGAGCAGTTGTTCGAGACCGCGCTGTCGCTTGCGCCCATGGAGCGGGCTGCCTTCCTACAGGAGAAGTGCAGTAGCAACCTCGAGCTGAAGCGATTTGTCGAAGACCTGCTGGCCGAGCATGCGCGTGCCGGCAGCTTTCTCCAGCATCTTCCTCTCGATTTTCTCGACAAGCCGAGGATGACTACGGCGTCCATCGCTGACACGGCCAGCCCTGTTGATGGCAATGGAATGCCTTTATTCCCCACAGCCGGAGGGCGCCTCAAGCCCGGCCAAACTCTGATCGATCGCTTCGTGATCGTTCGTTTTATCGCCAAGGGGGGCATGGGCGAAGTCTACGAGGCCGAGGACCGCTTTCTGCAGGGTGTCCACGTTGCCCTGAAGACAATCCTTCGCGACATTGCCGATGATCCGGCCTCGCAGAAGCGTTTCGAGCGAGAAGTACTGCTTGCACGGGAAGTTACCCATACCAATCTTTGTCCAATCTATGACATCTTTCATTGTGAACAGCAGGGAACTGACTTTCTGTTCCTAACCATGAAGCTCCTGCCGGGTGAAAACCTGGCAGTGCGATTACTTACCTCTATCCCAATACCAACCGACGAGGGAGTGACCATCCTGAAGCAGCTGGCTGCGGGGCTGGCTGCTATCCACGCCGCCGGCATCATTCATCGGGATATCAAGCCCAACAACATCATGCTCGATGGCTCTGGTTCGGATGCGCGTTTATGGATCACCGATTTTGGTTTAGCTCGGGCGCATGAGGCTGAAAACACGCTGCCGGGTAAAGAGGTATTAGCCGGGACGCCCGGTTACCTTGCCCCGGAACTGATGGCGGGGCAGCCGCCCTCGCAAGCCACCGATCTTTTCGCCTTTGGTGTGGTCCTGCACGAAGTCTTCACCGGCCAAAAGCCGACGGTGAGAGCGGACAACACCTCGATGATCGCCAGTCCGCGGTTGAACGCGTCCGGTTTGCCTTCGCCTTTCGTCCAGCTGGTAAAGGGATGCCTTGACCTGGATCCGAAGCGCAGGTGCCAGAGTTTTGAACAAGCGCTCGTGATGCTCCAACTCAAGCGCCGAACCAGAAAATTGTGGACCCGGCGTCAATTTGCAGGCGCGACCGCCGCCGCTGTTTGTGTAATCGCCGGCGGTGCATGGTTGGAACGGGATGTAATTTACGATCACTGGCATCCGCTGCCTGGGAAGCGCTTCGTAGCATTGCTGAATTGGCCGAAGACTTCCGATAGCCAGATAGCGCCCATCCTAACCGGAGCCCTGAGTGCGATCAAGAACGGACTTGCACGCATGGAGGCGTTCGACCGAAACCTTCTTGTCATTTCCCCAGAGGATGCTCAACAGGAGGTGTCAGCCGCCGCCCGGCTGAGAGATGTCTGCGATCCTTTGGGAGCTAATTTGGTGCTGGCTGCCTCGGGTTTGCGGGGATCCAAGCATTTTCAGCTGTTCCTGCGATTGTTGGATCCCTTGTCACACCAGCCATTGCGGGAAAAGGAACTTACTTGTGGCCTTGCTGAGATAACCTCTTTGCCCGGTAAAGCCGTCCAAGCCGCAGCATCGTTGCTTGATTTGAGCCGTTATCTGCGGGGGAATCCGCGAATGGAGCCGGAAACGCAGTCCATCGCCTCCTTTACCGCCTTCCACACAGCCGAAAGCCTGATGCAGCAGCCCAACGACACAGGGCTCGATGCGGCGATCGACAAGTATAAGCAAGCGGTGCAACTGGACCCCCACTATGCAGTTGCTCATGCGAGGCTGGCTATGGCGTCTGTTCGCTTATATACCCTGCGCCACGACTCAGCTGCCCTTGACCACGCTCGTGGAAACTGCCAGGTTGCGCTGACGCTGGCTCCACGCCTGGTGGACGGCCATCTCGCCCTGGCATTGGTGTTACTGCAAACTGGAAACACTCAGGGCGCGTTGGATGAGTTTGCAAAGGCGCTTGCGCTCGATCCTTCTAACCCAAATACGCTCATGTGGCAGGCGCGGATCTACAGCCGCCTGAATCGGTGGGCGGACGCCGAGCGGACTTTCCAGACAGTCTTGAAGCAGCGCCCCAACTTCTGGTGCGCCTACACGGAATTGGGTCTCGTTCTGCACAATGAGGGAAAGCTTGGGGCGTCGATCAAGGCCTACCAGGCTGCGAGTGTTGCCGCACCAAGGAGTTCGTCTGCCTTGAGCAATCTGGGCGGGGAATATCTGTTGGTCGGCGAGTTCGCCGAAGCGACAGAAAGTTTTAGGAAGAGCATGGTCTTGGATCCTGATTCTGATCAAGCGGCGGTAAACACATCTCTTGGGCTGCGTTGCCAGGGCAAGTATGACGAGGCATTGCTGTTCTCTCTGAAATCCGTGGAACTGAATCCGGCTGCCGATATCAACTGGTTAGAACTCGCGGATTGCTACTCCTCATTGAGTGGTCGCCAAAGGGAAGCGAAGGGAGCCTATCTGCGGGCAGCGCAAGAGGCAGAGCGGCATCTCCGAACAGATCCGACCGATGGCCCGAGCTGGATGCGGCTTGCTCTCTACAATGTCAAGTCGGGTAACCCGCAGAATGCCCCTGCATTGATTAAGAAAGCTGAGTCGTTGGGAGCCAATGATACGGACTCACAGCTTTACAAAGTGAGGATCCTGGAACTCCTCGGACAACGCGAGGATGCACTAGCCACCTTCGCTGTCTGTTATCGTAAGGGCGCGACCGCCTTCGCGATTGCACCCTTTCCCGACATACAATCGCTTCGACAGGACCCCCGATATTGGGCAATTGTGCAGTCGAAATCTACTCGTACGGAAACAACCCAGCTACCAGAAGTCGAAAACTTTTGAAGTGATCCCGCTCGGGACACACAAACCGTCCGGCCGAAGGCAAGCAGCCAGGTACGACCGGTACGCTTCTTTGGTGGCGGGCCGACTGGAATGCGCACCGGCCTTTGATTAACTGCCTGTGTTCTTGCCCAAAACAACCAGATAACCAAAAGATCTAGCCTGCGAAAGGATATCCTCCCCGCCGGTAGCCGGTCATTCTGATCATTAACCGCCGTGAGGTATGCGAATGATAGGTACGGGAAAAGGTCTCCGTTTAGGGTGCCGGTCGACGACGACTCCATCAGTGAAAATATTCACCACAATGCTCGTGCCGCCGCCGGCCTTACCACCACCATCGCAAGAGACTTCGCTGAGATCTACGTCCGTAAGCTCTCCGGCGTCGCCAACCAGTTGCAATCTAGTTACCTCACCAGTTTCTGAGTCTACGGTCATAAAATATTTAAGGTCTGCCATTGCTCCTCGCTCCTTCTTGATTGAAGTCGGCCCGATTCAGTTGTTTGTAGCAGACGAGCCTCTCGAGGTAATAGGGCTAAAGTAATTGCCTGTTTTCCAATTACCACGATGACTCCGCGGGAGATCAACCGATCAAATGCCGCTTGGGTCTCCTCGATCGTTGCACTGCATTCCATGGCTGCATTGACTACTGCTCGACGTGGGCTGAATGGCGCGTCACATTGAAGCAACAGGCCAACCTCAATCGGGTTCAGCACTAGCTTCGACTGCTTAAAGTTGAATCGTGTGTCAACCAGAACCAACCCTCCTCCTAGACGCGATAGCACAGCAAGTGAACCGTTCGCGCCTCCCGTGCACTTATCGCGCCAGCAATCGGCGAAATCTGCCAGCGGCTTTGCCAACTGAAGTATCCGGTCAAATTCAGGATGTTCGTAAGCAAAGTAATAGGCTAAACGGCTCAGTTCGTCCTCATCGAAAGGAAAGACGTGCCTATAGGCAGTGAGAGGACGAATCGCGGAGAAGCCTAAAGATCGCCAATGGGTGAAATTAGGGCTAAAACGATCCAATCTGATCGGCGCGCAGGCATCCGGCGGCGTCAGATGCGTTATAAGCTTCATCGCCGAAAGGTTAATGTCGTAGTCGATTGCTGGTTCGTGCGGGAATCCATAAATCATATTCCAATGAGCATCCAGATTGAGTTCTGCGCTCCACCGCAAAATGGCTATGTTCTGAGCACCAGTTACCCCTTTCCGCATCAGCCGTAATGTATCGTCGGCAAGATTTTCCACTCCGGCTTGAATCGAAACCACACCCGCCCGCTTCAACATGTCAAGTTGGTCACGAGTTAGATTCGATTTCACCTCGAAGAATTTCCTGGTTCCACTGCGATTGTGTGCCCAATATGGAATCAGGTTCTTAAAGTACTCCAGAGAAAGAATATTGTCGGTAAATTGCACCAGCGGTGAGGGATACTGAGCCGTCAACTCATCGATCTCTGCTACGACTCGGCGCCAGTCTTTCCGTCGAAACTTCATTCCGTCGCCATTCAGACCGCAAAACGTGCAGTGACTGCGTTCCCCCCACCAGCACCCGCGAGATGTTTCCATGGGCAAGAAGGGTGGCATTCCGGAATCCGGGAAGCTGGTTGAGAAGACTCGATAGTAATCCTCGAAGGCTGGGGTGGGAAGGCTGTCAAGATCTACAAAATGCTTATGGCTCTGCCCATTCTCCGCCGGCTGAACTCGATTTCCGTCTCGATACAACAGTCCGTTTGGAACGTCCTCAATGCCTTTGGACAGATTTTCACAAAGATGAGGAAAGCAGATGTCCCCTTCACCAGTACATACATAGTCGAGGAACGCAAAGCGCTCCATGTATGCCAGGCCCATCGAGGATTCAAAGTTCGCCCCACCCGCCGCGAGACGAACCTTAGGATAGTGCTGCCGAATCATTCTCGCGAGACATAAGCTCGGCATCGTCTGCTCGAACGTACTGGTAAATGCTACGAGGTCGTACTTTCCCCAGTCATTCGATTCGAAAGCAACTCTCAGGAAAGACGGAGCTAGATCAAGCGCCGCTCGGATGCAGTCCCGCTCTTCTACCGCCAAGCCCCATACCGGGCAATTGAGAACGTCTCTTTCATAGCTGGGCCAGTCGGAAAAGGATTGACCATAGTACTGCTGGGAAAAGACCCACTCGCCGCCCAAAATGGTGGATGGTGCCTCAACAAGTTTCGAATACCTTTCACTGCCGATCAGTTTAGAAAAAGTAACGTTGAAATATTTGCAGTCGCAGGCGACGCGTCGCTTCTCCAACGCTGCTTTTAGAAGCCCCGCAGCCAGGCTCGGGCGGTCAGCAGCCAGGAACGGCATCACCACGATGGCAACTTTCATATCGCCTCACTTTTCCCTTGTAGGCGCGTGGCAGGAACCCGAGACAGAGTGCGGCGAGTGTACCACATCTTCTTTTAAACAAACTGTCCGCGAGGAATGTGGCATGGGCAAACACGCTACTAAAAATTTCCTGGTGTTTGCTATGCCAACAACACCAACCAAACGCATACTGTCCTCTTCATTCCCATGATCCCCGATACCACGGACGCAACAGTTACAGAAACCTCAACGACTACCAGCGCGTCATCTGTGCCTGCGGTTCCTTTCAAAGGCGGCTACCTGGTTGAAGCATCTCCCGATTATCGCGATGACGGCCCACGCCAAGGCGGGCGACCGGGAGCGTTGCCTGGCGGCGGGAATGGACCACTCCATCGCCAAGCCTAGGGACGCCCGCGCGTTAATCGAGCTTTTCCAGCAGCCAAGGTACCTGGCCTGGTGGCTTCCTGGGCTTGGCCGCACCAAAGTACGACCCTCCGGGGAGGAAACATGATCCCAAAACCGGCGTTCCGTCTCGATTCGGCGCATACTAGAGACATGCGTGAAGAAAAGGTTCCGTTATGTGACCGCCATCATTCCAGAATGCGGACCGAGGAGTCTTCGTTCTTGCCCAAGGCTGTTTTCAAGTGTGCGTCGCAAGACTGCCAACGTTATTACGGGCGCCGATACGGGTATTTCGATTTGCTTCCGCACCTGCCGCCCTCACCGGAGCAGATTGACCCAGTGAACCGTCAGATGAAAGTTTGTACAAAACGCCAGGCCCACTCCTACATGGCGATCACGCGGCCCAAAAATACCGCTCCAGGCGCCAAGAATCTCTGGTGCTGGCACTGTTTTGAATGCAATAAGGCAAAGTAATGCGGGGGAGGAGCGCTTGAGCGCCGGCAACTCCAAAGCGCACTTGGGGCTTCTTAGATATAACTGCCTCTGCCGAAACCCGCTTACCGGAGATTCTGAATGGGCCGTCTTTCCGCTCTCGTAATCTTTGCCTCACTACGACCCCGAACACGGCAAGAACACACCCATCCAGACCAGCCCCGAGAATACCCCTGCAGCGGCAAACCCGGCGGGTGCGCTTCCATCGAGCGGTAGCACGGCATCTCCTCAACCCGCAGCCCCACCCCACTAGTCAGGCCGGACCACGGCCAGTGAAGAGCAGATTGACCTCGTGCCTCAAAAGTCCGGTCACGAGGGCGCGGCGCGGTTTCCAACGCGGTAACGACAGCGTAGAATTTCTGCCAATTTCACGGAGAGCGAAAAACAATGCGCCGGTACCATCACATCGGAATTCCCACTACTGAAGCGAAACCTGGCGAGACCCACTTGAAACACCTGAAACTCTTTGTCGTCAGCCACGAGAAAAGCGAATTCGGTGTGGAGTGGATGCGTTTCGAAGCGGACGCGGCGGTCCCTGATCTCGTCCGGCAGGTTCCGCACGTCGCGTTTGAAGTAGCTGATCTCGCCTCCGAGCTTACCGGACGCGAAATCCTGATTCCTCCCAACAGCCCATCCGACGGCGTTCGCGTCGCGTTCATAGTCGAAAACGGCGCGCCCATCGAACTGCTCCAATTTACCGACCCCAACCACCCTGGCCGCCGCGAGCAGAGCAAAGGAGCGTGGGCCTCGTAGCGAGATCAAAGCTTCTGATTTGCCGGCTCATCCCTTGGCGCATATGCTGAACGCCATGCTCACGCTGTCCTTCCTCACTTATCTCGCGTTTTCGGGTTTAGTCGCCGCCGGTCAGGTATCAACCACGAACCCGGCGTTTGATGTTGCTTCGGTGAAGCCCAGCCAACACATCGTGGGGCCGGACTATAACAATCAACTTACCTACTCTCCCACTGGGATCACATGCAGAAATGTCACTCTGCAGCGCCTGATAGCAGAGGCTTATCAACTGCAACTGAATCAGGTATTGGGACCAGGCTGGCTTGACAAGAACGAATACGATATCGAAGCAAGATCGACAGGACTCGGTACCAGGGAGCAACATGCCCTGATGCTACGAAGCCTTATTGCCGAGCGATTCAAACTGACAGAGCACAGCGAGATGCGAGAAATGCGCGTCTACGATTTGGTTATCGCCAAGGCTGGCCCCAAAATTCGCGCCATCGGCGATGGAGAAAACCCCGCGGCGTCAGGTGGTGGACTTCATTTTCATGGAGATTTGCGCCACTTCGCGGATCTGCTTGCCGTTCAACTATCCATACCGGCTGCAAACAATCCAGCCGAACCGGCGATAGCAAGTGCATCCCCGATGTCGGTGCTGGATAAGACAGGGCTTCCTGGCATTTTTGACTTCAGCGTGGACATCCACCCTGAGCTGGGCACTGATATGTTCACCGCCTGGCAGAGGGCCCTGGAAGATCAGTTGGGATTAAGAATCGAAGCCCGCAAAGGAAACGTAGCCGTATTGGTGGTGGACGAGGCGGCAAGAATCCCGACTGAAAACTGACCGCGGCTACCACGCGTTGCAGCGCGACGTCCGGCTTTCCCTAGTCAAATAAGCGCCAGCTGGATCCCTGTTCATATGCGGACATCCGAACCGCTTCTGGACAGCGGCTGTTAGCCGGTTCGACCGTAAGACACTGAAACAAATCGTAGAGCCCTTTGGAACCACAAGTGCTCCCGATACGTACGATGCAGTATCAGGCCAGAGCTGTCCAAATGATCGGACGAACGAACGGCCTTTTGGACGGCGCAACTTGCTGAATGCTTTGAAGAGAACCCGCTGTAGTGCTGACTCTGTCCATCCCCAGACCTACCCGGACTGCCCTCTCACGCTCTCGATCGATTACCAACCAAAAAGGGTGCCTATGCAAAAGCTTCTTTCCGATCTCAAGTTCGTGTTTCGACAACTAAGCAAGTCCCCGGGCTTTACGGCGACCGCGGTGCTCATGCTGGCCTTCGGTATTGGAGCGACCACGGCCATCTTCTCCATTGTGGAGGGCGTTTTGCTGCGGCCGCTGCCATTTCCTGATTCCAGCCAATTGGTGGTCTTGTCCGATCGCATTCAAGGGGCGGAAGTAGGTGGCAATGGGGAAGCCGGGGTCACGGTGCCGGATATCCGTGCCTACACGCGCGACACCCATTCCTTTGCCGCGCTCGGCGGATATCAATACGCAGGCTACGAACTGTCGGGCAACGGTGAGCCCGCGCAGGTAAGCGCAGCGCGTTTGACTGCGGGAGTATTTTCCGCGCTGGCCGTCGCACCCCAGCTGGGGCGGGTGTTCACCGCCAACGAGGCCGAACACAGCCAGCAGGTTGTGGTGCTCAGTTATGCCACCTGGAAGACCCGCTTCCATGGCGACACCCAGATTCTGAACACCAAGGTCTTGTTGGATCGAAAGCCCTATCTCGTCATCGGCGTGATGCCGCGCAATTTCGAATTCCCATTGAACTCCGGGCAACTGAACCGCACCGAGTTGTGGGTTCCCATGAGCTTCACGCCTCAGGAGCTTTCCACCACAGCGGCGGCTAACTGGAGCTACCAGATGGTGGGCCGTCTGAAGCCGGGGATCTCTCCCTCCCAGGCGCAGAGCGACGCGCAGCGCGTCGCGCAGGAAATCATGCGCAACTTCCCGGCAGACATCGCGAGCCTCCGTATCAGCTCGGTGGTGCGGCCCCTGCAGGAGGAAACGGTGGAGCAGTCGCGTCCGCTGTTGAAGACCCTCTTCCTGGCCGTCGCGGTGGTGCTGCTGATCGCCTGCGCCAACCTGGCTGGATTGATGCTGGTGCGCGCGATTCGCAAGCAACGGGAAATTGCGGTGCGCCTGGCGCTGGGGGCAAATACGGCGGCACTGCTGCGGCAGACGCTGCTGGAGAGCCTGGTGTTGAGCGTAAGTGGCGGCCTGGTGGGATTGGCGCTTGCCGCGCTCGCGCTGCGCGTTGGTAAAAGCCTCTTGCCTGAAAGCTTGCCCCGCATTAGCGAAATCGCGTTGAACTGGAACGTGGTGGGCTTTGCCCTGCTGCTTGCGGTCATTACCGGGCTGCTTTGCGGTTTAGCTCCGGCCTTTGCCGCTCTGCGCACCAACGTCAACGGCACTTTGAAAGAAGGCGGCCGAAGCGGTTCGACCGGCGGCGGTCATGCGCGTTTGCGCTCGACGCTGGTGGTGGCAGAGATCGCGATTGCCCTGGTTCTCTTGACTGCCTCCGGGCTGCTGCTGCGCAGCTTCGAAAAGATGCGCTCCGTCGATCTCGGATTCACACCCCAGCACGTCACCACCGCCGCTTATTCGCTTCCGCAAAAACAATACCCGACCCAGCCCTCCGTAAACGCCTTTAACAACGAACTGCTCCGCCGCCTGAGGGAGCTTCCAGGCGCCCAGAGTGCAGGCCTCACCAGCTTTCTGCCCGCTTCGAACAGCAACAACAACCAGACTTTTGTTGCCGAGGGCTACCTGGCTCCGAAGGGCGCGAGTATGAATCTGGCTACGGTCGCGCAAGTGATTGGCGACTACTTGCCGGCGATGGGGATTCCGCTGCTGCATGGACGCTTCTTCACCGATGCGGACAAGGCAGGCGCACAGTTGGTAGTGATCGTGAATCGCAAGCTGGCCCAGCACTATTGGCCCAATCAGGATCCGATTGGAAAGCGCATGCGCATCGGCACGCCGGAGATGAAGACTCCCTGGTTGGTCATTGTGGGCGAGGTGGCGGACATCAAGCTGTCTTCTCCGGATGAGCCCAACAAGGAGGAGTATTACCTGCCGGTCGACCAGGTCGAAGAGGGTCTCGGCTCGCTTGCGTCTCCAGCCGACCTGAACGGCAATGGCGGTTACATTGTGCTGCGTTCCACGTTTCCGCCGGAACAGATGGAAAACGCTCTGCGCGCGACGGTGCGTTCGATCGATCCGCAACTGCCACTGACGCAGGTGCAGACTATGGAAGAGGCTGTCTCTGAGAGCGAAGCGCCGCGCCGGTTTAATACCGTGCTCATCAGCAGCTTTGCCTTCGCCGCGGTATTGTTGGCGGTACTTGGCATTTACAGTGTCATCGCCTTTTCGGTTGCTTCACGCGTACAGGAGATGGCGATCCGCATGGCTCTCGGTTCGCAACGGTCTGGAATCATGCGGTTGATATTGATATCAGGCGCGAAGCTTGCCGCCCTTGGCTGCGTACTGGGTTTGCTGGGCGCGGTTGCCGATTCGGCGCTGCTACGATCCCTGCTTTTTGGAGTAAGCCCGTTCGACCCGGTTGTGCTTATGCTGGCTGCCGCGGCTGTGCTGCTATTGGCCGTGAGCGCGTCTGCGCTACCGGCGCTCCGCGCCGCCTCGACCGATCCTGTGCAGGCCTTGCGCGGCGAGTAGGGAAGTCCCGCTCATATCTCGCCAAGGTTGGTCACCGCCCTCTCTCTTCACGGGCAACAAATGACGAGTGCCCCATTCAAGCCCGGTTTTGGCTTGAGTGGGGTTCCACGGACCTCGAACGCTGATTGCACAGGGCGTAGATGATCAGTAGAGAAAACTGCCGGTCCGGCGCGGAGTAGGGAAGTCCCGCTCATGTCTCGCCCTCCGCCTTTGCCGTTGATCACCTTGACCAGCTGGTCTGCGGTTGCGGTCATCACGACCCTTGGCATCGTCGCGCGTTTTACGATCCGGGTATGAACGAGGCACCCGTTCGGCGTCTGTTTTCCACGAAACGCAATACTTTCTGATTTAGACCGTAGCAGTCTTGATTGGTATAGACAGTCCGACTGTCTGCGAAGTCTCTTCAAGGGAACTTCGCGGAGTTCGTCCACGGAGTCCGACACATTCCTCATTTAACCGACCACTCAAAACCGGAGCAAGGTCACTGCGGACACCAGTTTCTGTGTCTGTGGCGGCTGATTCGAATGTTGCGCAGCACTAGGGAGGAGCACTTCGGATCGCCCTCCCAATGTCCAGCAGCTTGATTCGCGAGTCGGTCGTTCTTGTCACTGACGAATAGCCGGTAATCAGCCCGCGACTATGGGGCGGCGTGTCCGTTTGCGACGATCCGCAAGGCTTCCTCGAATCTTGATTGGCGCAGGTTGTACCTGAACTGCTCCCAATGAACCCTGCCGTAAACTGTTTTCCAATGATTGTCCGCCAGGTCGATCTCGCGCGCCCAGAAGCGCCGCTGAAAATCACGGTATGTGGGCACGGGCTCGCTCCAGTCTATCGGCTTACCGTCGCAGCCCAGACTAAGAAAAGCCAGGGTGTAAAACATGTGAGCGAGTTGCCTCATCAGATAGAACCGGGCAGCCTGGTACGAATCGGGTGGTGCTCCGAAATATTCCTGAAGATAGGTCTGTTCCTCCGTTTCATTGGCGACGAGCATGTTCGCCACCACCGCCAGGTCCGCATACCGATCGTTCTGGAACGCAGCCTCCCAATCCACCATCCACAGGCGGCTTCCATCGAAGAGCATGTTGTCCGGCTTGAACAGGTCGTTATGGCTCGGTGCCGGCGCCGGATCGAGAGATGAGTAAGCCGCCGCTAATTGCTCGTATTGAGAAAGAAATTCTACGAGGTCGTGTTCCGGCAGGATGTTCGCGGCCCGGAACTTCTGCAGGAACCCGTCCAGGGCAGCCCCTTTACTCAGCAGGAACGTGCACGTGGTATTAAAGGGGGCTACGGGAAACGGCGGCAGCGCGTGGAGGGTGCGCAGGGCGGCTGGTACCCGGTGCAGCGCGTCCGCTGCCGGCATAGGTACTGCCTCCACAAAATCGGTGATCGAGAGTCGATCTTCGGCGCTTGCGTACCAGACACGCGGAGCCAGTCCTGCTTCGGCCGCCGCCTGCATGCAGCCGAAGTGACGCGTGACGTCGCCCGCGCGGGTGTTGATCCGCAACAGGTATGCGGATCCTCGCACAACGATGCGGAAGGCCCGGTTGGAGCCCGGCCGCTCGGTCAAGTCCCGAATGTCGTCGAATGCGGCGACGCCGAAGGCCTCGTTCAGGCCGCGAGTCGCGGCCCCGATCTTCTCTTGCGGAATCATTACGAGCTCCATTCCTACGCTGACCGTTGTTTTCTGGAGATGTGGCTCCTGGGTCGAGCGCGTTGTCTTTTCCGATCAGGCAGCGCGTCACTTCGAATAGTCGATAACACAGGTAACGGGTCTCTGTTCTGAGCGGGTCTTCGGCAACTCCGAGGTAATCCCGCCTCGCACGACGACCGCCCAAACGAAGGGCCCCGAAAACGGGTTTTCGGAAAGTTCAAATCTCCTATGGATCGCTCCCAGCAACTTACTGAAAACGAGACCTTTCCAACACTCAAAAAAATAACTGAGATTTGCCTGATATCCGGGATCTGTCTATTTTCTAATCGTCTACACTGGCTGGAGCAATCCGCGTGGCGTTAGGAGGCGAGAAAATCTGCCCCTACGAGATGTCCGCCGAAATTCTCCATCCATGGCCATGACGGATCTTTTACTTCAGGATCGCACTCAAGAAAACTATGGGCAATCATTCCAAGGCGATGGTCGGCGTCATCGCATTTGCTCTGTTCCTCGACTATTTCCTTTACGGGCTTCTCTTCCCCTTAATGGCCCATTCCCACGCGGGGCTGAAGGGCGAAGGACACTTGGCGCTGCTTTACGGGGTCTACGCGGTTAGCGTCCTCCTCGTTACCCCGGTATTTGGCTACCTGGGGGATCGCCTCGGCGGACGGTCAACCATGTTGTGTGGCGTGGCATTGTCCATCTGTGCCATCTGGCTCCTGGGCATGGCGTCGAGCCTCCCGCTATTGTTACTCGGCAAGTTCTGCCAGGGGGCCGCGTCGGCCGCGCTCTGGACCTCGTGCCTGGCAATGATTGCGATGAACTACGTGGAAAGGCGAGTGGAAATACTGGGTTACGCATTCACTGGTGGCACCTTCGGCTCCGTGACCGGGCCGATCGCCGGCGGATTGCTGTATCAAGCCGGCGGTTATCGCCTGCCCTTTCTCATTACCGCGATAGCGTTTGCGCTCGCCGGGGTCCTGATCGCTCTTGTGGTTCCAGCAGGTGAAAAACAACGGAGTGAACCAATAGGCTTCCGCGCTTTGCTCTTCAACCGATCGATGATGGTTCCTGCCGTAGCGGTCGCGCTCGCCGCATTTTCGCTGGGGATCATTGAACCCCTCCTGCCTTTGCGGCTGGCGCGATACGGCGTAACATCGATGGCCATCGGCATCATCTTTACGGTTTCGGCCTTAATGTACGGCTTGAGCGCACCGCTGGTAGGCCGCGTATCGGAACGGATGCCGATCCAAAAAGTAATCGCGTTGGGAACCATTGCCATGGCCTTCACGCTTCCGTTCCTGGGGTTCTTCAAGGGAGTCATCCTGGTGGGCATCACCGTCTCTCTGGTCAATGTCTGGTATGCATTCATGCTCAACCCGGCATCGGCGGAACTCGGCAATGTTGTCGATCGGTCCGGGTTGTCCTGCTATTCAGCGTGCTACGCGGTGTATAACATCTTTTACTCAGTCGGCATGTTAGGCACGGCAACGCTCGTTTCCGCCGCCGCCCGATTGCTCAGCTTCCAGGGTGTTTTGCTGTGCGCGACCACCATTCTTTTGCTCTTTGTTCCTTTTCTTATCAAGGCAGCTTCGCCCAAAAGCGTGGCGGCGGCGGCATCGCGCGGATAGCCGCAGAGGACGTCTATGTCCATGCCGTGCAATGAATCCCTTAAGGAGAGTCAGTCAAGGAGATAAGTCATATGATCCAGACGATTTCAAGCCAGGTCCTCGAGTCCCCAGCCAGTTTGCTTGCAGCGCTTGATCGCGGTGAATCGCTTCCCGCCCACTGGTATACCGATCCCGGCATCACGTCGCGAGAAATCGAAAAGGTTTTCAGGAAGACATGGAATTACATAGGCCCGGCAAAGGAGCTGGTGAACGCGGGCGACTACATCACCGGCTATGCGGGCCAGGTGCCCGTCGTCGTGATCCGCAACGAAGAAGGGCTGGCAGCCTTCGTCAATGTGTGCCGCCACCGCCGGCATGAAGTGATGAAGGGCCGCGGAAATTCGAAGATGATGCAATGCGGATATCACGCCTGGACCTACGATCTCACCGGATGCCTGAAGGGCGCACCGCGCTCCGCCGCCGAGCCCAACTTCCGTCTGGAAGACTATCCCTTGCTGCCCATTCGAGTGGAGTCGCTGGGCCCGTTCGTCTTTGTCAATCTTGACTCGGGCGCAAAGTCTCTGGCCTCGTACTATGGCGGTGTGCTCAACATTCTCTCCGGCAGCGGCATAGACCTGGAGAGTCTCAAGCTCTATAGCCGGGAAGACTGGACCGCCGAAGCCAACTGGAAGACCATGCTGGAGAACTATCTCGAGTGTTACCACTGCGCCGTGGCCCATCCCGGTTTCAGTGCCGCCATCGATGTAAAGCAGGAAAACTACGATCTCACCATGCATGGTTGGTTCGCCAGCCAGTTGGGCCAGGTGCGTCCCTCGGCGCTCGAGGGCAAGACCGCGGTCGAAATCTATGACGCGCGCGGCGAAATAGCGCAGGCTCAATATCACCTGTTGTGGCCCAATCTCACCATCAACATCAATCCTGGATTCCCCAACCTTTCCATCGACGTATGGTTCCCGGACGGGCCCAACAAGACCAAGGGATTCTCCGAGCAATATTTTGCCCCGGGCGTGTCGGAAAAGTTCGCTCAGGAGCTGATCGCCTTCAACAAACAAGTAGGTTACGAAGACGACGTTCTTACCAACTCCGTGCAACTCGGACTTCTGGGCGGCATTCCGGATCGGGGCAGGTTCCTCACCAACAGCGAACATCTTTGCATCCATTTTCAACGGCTCATCGTGCAAGCTTTGTTTGACGGTGTGGGAGGAGCGGAAGCAAAACCGTCCAGTTCGCTGCCCGTTTCAACCACGATCAGCGCCGAGCCAACCGCTTCCGCCGTTGCGGAAAGCGAGCGGAACGCCTATGTCGAACTGGAGGTGGCGAAGGTTGAGAAGGAGAGCGAGATCATCAGCTCCTTTTATCTTCGTCGCGTCGATGGTGCGCCTCTCTACCGCTGGGAGCCGGGTCAGTTTCTGCCCATCCGGGTAACCATCCCTGGCCGCGCCGAACCCGCTTTGCGGACCTATACACTCTCAACCTGTTATCGCCCGGACTACTACCGGTTGTCGATCCGGCGTGGCGAGGGAGCCGCGCTGGTCTCACAATTCATGCACGCCAATGCCGGGTCCGGCTTCCGTCTGCACGCGTTGACGCCGCGCGGCAAGTTTGTTCTCGACCAGAACAGCCGGCGCCCTGTGGTGCTTGTTTCAGGCGGGGTTGGCGTCACTCCTATGATGGCCATCGCCGAGCACCTCGTCGCGGAGGGGCGCCGCACCGGCGCCTACCGGCCCGTCCACTTCATTCACGGCGCACAGAACGGCCGGGTCCGCGCTTTTGCCAATCGCATTCGCGAACTTGTCGCCGAGCATCCTGAATTCAGCGTGCACGTCTGCTTCAGCAATCCGTCGCCTGAGGATCAGATCGGCGTCGCGTACGACAGCAAGGGCCGCATCGACACCAGCCTGGTGACCGCGCTGTTACCGCCTGGCGACTACGACTTCTATCTCTGTGGCCCGTCTGAGTTCATGAACTCGCTCTATTCCGGCCTGGTGGGGACGGGAGTTCGCCCGGAGCGAATTCACTACGAGTCCTTCGGTCCAGGAACGGTGCTCAAGCCGGAGTTGTCCAGAAAGCCGTCCGAGGAGCCAGGTGCAAGTACGGTGCTCGTAAAATTTTCCCGCTCCGGAGTCGAGACGGAATGGTCTCGCGAAGACGGCACCTTGCTTGAGCTAGCGGAAGAAGTTGGGCTCGCTCCCCCTTTCGGGTGCCGTTCGGGCATCTGCGGCACCTGCAAAACTCCGATCCTTCACGGCGCGGTCGACTATCTGGAGGAACCCCTGGCCGATCGCGGCGAAGGAAACATCCTGCTCTGCTGCTCCGTGCCGCGAAAGACGCAGGGCGAAAGCCAAACTGGAAAAGCCCCTGATTTGATTCTCGACTTGTAGGACGAGACGGTGCAAAGAGATGAGGGTAGATTCAAGCTCCGTCAAGCGCCTGAATCAGAACGGTCGCTCCCGCGCCCGAGAAGCCGCCAGCGTCGACCTGGAGCGAATACCGAGCCGAAGCGAGTGCGTCGGCAAGCGAAACGGACTGCGGCCAAGAACAGCCCGCGAAGGCGGCGGCGCAAAGCGACAATAGGACAAATCGATGACTCGTGCTTACCGGCGCAGCCCAGACTAAGAAAAGCCAGGGTGTAAAACATGTGAGCGAGCTGCCTCATCAGATAGAACCGGGCAGCCTGGTACGAATCGGTACTTGCTCAGCGGATTGCTCCAGCTTGCCCGTCACCGGTAGCAAGCTCGCGAGACTGAGACATTTTCTGCACCCCTGTCACTTGTGCCAGTTCCGAACACACGGACGGTGCCCCTAGACTGCACTTGTCTTAGGCAAAATCGTCAAGGGAACTGCAGCCCGTGACGCAGAGAGAGGAAAAGGAATGGCAGAAATCTTAGAGAGCACCCCGGTCCAGCCCGCAGCGACCCGCTCGGCGGCTCTTGCTAAATAGTCAATAACCCGTCGACGGGGAGGTCAAACCAGACATCCCTTTTACCACTTACTTGTGCGGATTGGAAACTCAAAGATGGATTTCTAAACGCTGCAGGAATTGTGTAGGAGGTAGGTGATGGCAACCGGCTCACGTCGCTCCTCCTGGAAGCTCGCAAATCTTAATTCACCGTCCCGCACCGTGATCCTGGTGTGTTTCGTGGCTACCCTGTCCTACCTTGCTGCAAGGCTCGGAGGGACATTGATCATAAGTCCCCACGGGGCTTGGCCGCTTTGGCTCGGTAACGTGATTCTGGTTTCAATATTGTTGCTGGTACCACGGAGGATGTGGCCGTTAGTCATTGCGGCCGCGTTCGCAGCTTTTATTCTAAATGACCTGCAGACGGAGCAGCCAATTCGTTCTATTGCTTTGCTCCTTGTGGCTGACGCGATCGAGGTCCTCACCGCCGCATTGTCTCTTAGCTATTTCTTCGAGGGTGTACCTGTACTGAATAGTGTAAGAGCCCTGGCTAAATTCTCCTTGTTTGCGGTGATCCTGGCGCCGTGCATGGGAGCGTTCTTCGTCGCGCTGGTTACTAACGGGAACTACTGGACAAGTTGGAGGATTTCATTTTTTTCCGAGGCGATCGTTTCTCTCACCCTGATGCCGGCTATTTTAGGTTGGGTGAGCAAAGAACCGGCTCGGAGCCGGAAATCACCCGCTCATTACATCGAAGCCGCCGCACTGATTGCAGGGTTAGTGCTGCTTTTTGGATATCTTACATTTGGCGCCCCTGGGCCAGGCCTTTCCGAAGTACTGCTTTATCTCCTCGTGCCGATCATGTTGTGGTCCGCTTTGCGTTTCGGATCAACGGGTGTGAGCACTTCCGTGATTGTGATTGCAGTTCTGGCGATTTGGAGCGCTACCCACGGGCGAGGTCCATTTGTCGAATCGGGGTCCCTCAAGAGCGTCCTGTCGCTTCAGCTTTTCTTGTTGTTCGCAGCAGCACCTTTCATGGTTCTAGCAGCCGTTGTCGAGCAGGATAAGCAGGCGAGTGAGCAGTTCTTCCGATCGATCTTCGAGAATGCTCAGATCGGGATCAGTGTATTCAATATTGATAGACAGACAATTTCCACCAATCACGCGTTACAGGAGATGCTGGGCTACACAGAGACAGAACTTGGCCGGCTAGAGAGGTGGACCGGGATTTATCATCCGGATGAACGCGCGGCTGCCGCGGAACGCTATTCGGAGGTCGTTCACGGAAAGCGCGACAAGTACCAATGGGAACAGCGCTTAATTCGCAAAGACGGCAGGATTGCCACAACCAGCGTGAGATTCTCGCTGCTCCGGAATGCGGCTGGTCGACCACAATACGTGGCCGCCTTGCAGGAAGACATCACCGAACGCACACGGCTGCAGGGGGAACTCGTCGCTGCGAAGGAAGCCGCCGAGGCCGCGACGCGAACCAAGTCCGATTTCCTCGCCAACATGAGCCATGAGATCCGCACGCCGATGAACGCGATTCTCGGCATGACACATCTGGCCCTGAAAACAGACCTGACACCCAAACAGCGTGACTACCTGACAAAGGCTAAATCTGCCGCCCAATCCCTCTTGGGCATCATTAGTGACGTTCTCGATTTCTCCAAAATTGAGGCCGGCAAGCTGGATATAGAAAAGACGGATTTTCATCTCGAAGATGTGCTCAGAAACGTTTCCAACGTGGTCAGCCAGAAAGCTCACGACAAGAATCTGGAGTTCTTAATCACCGGACTCCAGGATCTGCCCTCCCGTCTGGTTGGTGACCCTTTGCGGCTCGGTCAAATTCTGATCAACCTCGTCAATAACGCGGTGAAGTTCACCGAATATGGCGAGATAGTGGTAACAGTCGCGGAGGCGGAAAGTATGTCGGACCGGGTCAAGCTAGAGTTCTCGGTGCGCGACAGTGGAATCGGCATGACGCCCGGCCAAACAGCCCGGCTGTTTCAGGCCTTTAGTCAGGCCGACACTTCCACCACTAGAAAGTACGGGGGCACAGGTCTCGGGCTCTCGATTTCCCAAAAACTGGTCGAGATGATGGACGGCAACATCTGGGTCGTGAGCGACTACGGCAAGGGAAGTACCTTTTATTTCACCGCGTGGTTCGGCATCGGTTCGGGTGAACCCAGGCGCAGGCTTCTGACGCCAGACATCGCAGGTATCAAGGTCCTCGTCGTCGACGACAACCAGCAAGCCCGGGAAATCCTCTGCGACTCGCTGAAGGGGCTCGCGCTGAGAGCCGAGTCAGTCTCCTCTGGCGAAGATGCAATCCTGGAGCTTGCTGCTGCGGACTCGCAGGACAGCTATCAGCTCGTCGTGATGGACTGGCAAATGCCAGGTATGGATGGCCTGGAGGCGAGCCGGATCATCAAGTGCAGCAAGGATCTCAAGCGGATCCCCAAGATCGTGATGGTGACCGCGTTCGGACAGGAAGACATCCGCGTGCAGGCCGATGAGCTAGGAATTGACGGATACCTGCTGAAGCCGGTTACTCCTTCGACGCTCTACGACACGCTGATACGTTTGTTCGGCGTTGCCGGCGACACAGCTAGCCTTTCCCGGGTCACCAGCGACGATACAATTTCTCCCGATGCCACCGGTATCCGGATTCTGCTGGTGGAAGACAACGAAGTGAATCAGCAAGTGGCGACCGAATTGCTGGAGAGCGCGGGAGCCAGCGTGAGCATTGCCAATCACGGTGGCGAAGCCGTGAGAATCCTGACGGAAGGCGAACAGCCCCCGCCGTTCGACATCGTATTTATGGATCTGCAAATGCCCGAGATGGATGGCTTCACGACGACCAGGCTTCTGCGGGGCCAGCCCCAGCTTCAAGAACTGCCAATCATTGCAATGACAGCGCACGCGCTGGTTGAGGAGCGACAACGGTGCCTCGAAGCAGGGATGAACGACCACGTGAGCAAGCCCATCGACCCCGACACGCTGTTCACAACGCTGATGCGCTGGTCTAAACCACGCAAGGTACAAGCTGCCGGACCGAAGGCCAGATCGACGAGAGCAGCCGAAGACAGGGCTTTCCCTGAGATTGAAGGTGTTGACGTGGCCGACGGCCTCAGGCGCGTTGCCGGGAACAAGCGACTTTACGGTGACCTACTCGTGCGATTCGCTTCGCAGCAAGCGAACGCTGGCGCGCAAATCGCAACTGCAATCGAGAGCGGAGACCGGAAGTTGGCCGAGAGGATCGCTCACATGGTGGAGGGTGTCGCGGGAAACATCGGTCTTGGCCAGGTATTTACCACCGCGGAAAACCTGGAGCGAGCTATTCGCAAGATGGATCCGGACGTCCCAGTGTTGGTTGAAGAATTTAATCGAGTGATTAGCCGGCAAGTTCGGGCTATTCGAGAGGGGATGCGCGATGTCGCGTCTGATTGGCCGACGGATGGGAAAGTAGGTGCGGGTTGCGACCCGCGAGCAACCACGGCGGCAATCGCGCGCCTCAGGCTACTCCTTCAGTCAAGCGAGGCTGACGCTGCAGAGGCCTTTCTCCTTCTGGAAAATGCCCTCGCAGGCACCGTTGACGAAACGCGGCTGTCTGCCCTCAGGTCGGCCGTCAGCGAATTCGATTTTGATGTCGCGCTTTTGAAGTTAAATGAGGTCGCAGCGGATGCGAACCGGGGACGGCCGGAATGACCGACGCTGCCCAGAAAAAGCTCGTATTGGTGGTGGATGATGCTCCCGCCAACCTTCAGATCGTACATTCGATCCTGAAGCAGGACTTCAAGATCCTGGTCGCTACGAGCGGCGCGAAGGCTTTGGAATTAGCGAGCAACGACCCACAGCCGGAGCTGATCCTGCTCGACGTCGAAATGCCGGAAATGAACGGCTACGAAGTCTGTACGATCCTGAAATCCAAGCCGGAGACCAGAGACATACCAGTGATCTTCCTTACTAGGAAAACGGACGTAGAGGATGAAACCAGAGGATTCGAGGTGGGAGCCGTAGACTATATCCATAAGCCGTTTTCTCCCGCTGTGGTTAAAGCGCGAGCCCACACTCACCTCCTGCTTCGCCAAACCCTCGCGCGGCTGTCCCGGCAACTCGTACTCTTGAATGGCGAGATAGAGATGGCACGGCAAGTCCAGCTGTCCATCCTGCCGCACGAGACTCCGAAGATCCGCGGGTTGGAAATTGCCGCGCGCTGTATTCCCATGACCGCAGTAGCCGGTGATTTTTACGACTTTATCATCATGGATGAGAAACACGTGGGGATTTTAGTTGCAGATGTTTCCGGGCATGGGCTGCCTTCAGCTCTTATCGCCTCCATGCTAAAGGTTGCACTGGCTGCTCAATCGCCGCACGCTTTTGATCCCGCGCAGGTACTGACCGGATTAAATAAGTCATTATGCGGAAAGTTCCAAAATAGTTTTGTAACGGCTGCCTACGTCTTTGTGGACATGGAACAGAAGTCCATGAGTTACGGTGGCGCCGCACATCCGCCGCTTCTCCTGTGGCGCGCCTCAACCGGAGACGTCTCGGCACTATTGGAGAATGGTCTACCACTCGGCCTATTCTATGCCGGCACTTACTCTGCCGTGGAGGTACCGGTGGCACCTGGCGACAAGGTCGTGCTTTGCACAGACGGAATTCTGGAAACCAGGAGTCCGTCGGAGCAGGAATTCGGCCTCGATCTCTTCAAGGGGTTTCTGGAATCAAACCATGGTTCCGGAGCGGAGATCTTTGCCGATTCTTTCCTTGGTGAGTTGTTTGGTTGGTCGGAACACCCGCAGGGGCAAGGGCAGGAGGACGACTTGACTCTCCTGGTCATCGACTTCGGAACCCCTAAATGATTCACAACTCGCCTCGGTCGCGGTCGGCGTAGAATTTGTGCCAATTCCACGGAGAGCGAAAAACAATGCGCCGGTACCATCACATCGGAATTCCCACTACTGAAGCGAAGCCTGGCGAGACCCACTTGAAACACCTGAAACTCTTTGTCGTCAGCCACGAGAAAAGCGAATTTGGCGTGGAGTGGATGCGTTTCGAAGCGGACGCGGCGGTCCCTGACCTCGTCCGGCAAGTTCCGCACGTCGCGTTTGAAGTTTCTGATCTCGCCTCCGAGCTTGCTGGCCGCGAAATCCTGATTCCTCCCAACAGCCCATCCGACGGCGTCCGCGTCGCGTTCATAGTCGAAAACGGCGCGCCCATCGAACTGCTGGAATTCACCGACCCGAACCATCCTGGCCGCCGCGCGCAGAGCAAGATGCTGATATAAACACCCTCCCTCCAAAGCACCTCTTAGAGCGAAGGCGAGCACTTGACACCTTTCAGGAGTGGCCAGCTAACGAGCTGAGTCCCAGCAAGCAAGCCTTTCCCAACCCCCGCCTCCAAGTCAGAGGAAATAATCCGGTCGCCGGGAAGCCTGCTGCATGAAGTGCCTGCGCACGACTTTTCAGGCAGTTCGCAGCGTAACATTCCGGGTGGCCGGTCATCCATCAACAACCCGCTGTCCAACGGTGAAATAGCGTTGAGGCTGACCGATGCGGTATTAGGCGCGGGACAGTCGCGAGAGCCAGATGCCGAGAAAGAGCAGCCAAGCCGTCGCGGCAAGTGCGTTGCCCATAATGAAGAGTCCGAGACCTGACAGCGACAGCAATCCAAGAACTCCCGTTATAAGCGCCAGCCATGCTGCTGCGAGCTGGACTTTGGCGCGCAGCATGACCCAGCCGGCAACAAGGATGCCTGCCGAAAGCAAGACGATGGAATAGACGATCTCCAGCGGCGAATTCAGCATCGCCAATGAATAATTTGCCCCGCTTACGAACGCCGCTCGGTTCACGGATTCCGGAGCCTGGTCACACAGCCGGTAGAGCTCAAGAATGGTCCCGTAATGGGTCCAGGTAATTGCCAGATCGAGCGTGACAAACAAACCGAACAGTGCGTTGGACAGGATCATGAGAGGGCGGTTGAAGCGGCCAAGAACTTGATACAGGGTCAAGGCCACCGGCACATAGAGGAGGTCGGTTGCCACAGAGATCCATAGGATCGCCCACCACTGCGCGGTCCTGCCTGGTAAATAACGGAACCAGGCTTCCCCATCGTGTGGTGGTGCGCCCACAGCCCAATAGAGTGGGATGATCACCAGATAGCCGATGCACACCAGGGTCGCCGCAACGGCGCCGATTCGGATCGCGAGCCTCTGCGACGGCTCCTTGAGTCCAATCACTGCAGATCCTGCGATCATCGAACACCCCCGGACGAACGGACCTGTTGCTATCCGGTGATGCGTATCATCGCCGGTTGCCGACGCAGGGAGATGTGACGGGTGTCACCGCAGAACAGGGTGGCAGCCGGGATTCCGCCCGCCGTCAGCGAACCCAAGCCACCATGGCTTCCGGATCGCCAACGCGGAAGTAAATTCTGGCCATCCACGGGCAATTTACCGCAAACCGGCTTCGCTGCCCGTCCGGTCGAAGCGTCGCAAGCAAGCACGGTTTGCCAATTTCGTCAGCTCCTGACGTAGACTTCCTTATGCCCCCTCGTAAGACATCGCGATCTCTCAAGTCCGCGCAGACGGTGGAAAGCCGCTTCGCGAAGATCAACGGAGTGCGGATGCATTATCTGGTCGCCGGGAAGGGCGATCCCATAGTACTGCTGCATGGTTATGCTGAAACGAGCCACATGTGGCGGCCGCTGATCGCGAAACTAGCCGCCACTCACACCGTAATAGCCCCTGACTTGCGCGGAGCTGGTCAATCTTCGACCCCAACCGATGGCTACACCAAGGCCGCCATGGCGCAAGACACCCACGCGCTCGTAAGCAAACTTGGCTACAAGAACATTCAGATCGTCGGCCACGACATCGGCTTAATGGTCGCGTACGCCTATGCGGCGCAGTATCCAAGCGAAGTAGAACGGATCGCCTTAATGGACGCTTTCTTGCCGGGTATAGGGAACTGGCGTGATGTCTGGCTGATGAGGGACCTTTGGCATTTCCATTTCTACGGCAAAACGCCACTCGCGCTGGTGCATGGCCGGGAGCGAATCTACTTCGAGCATTTCTGGAATGATTTCGCCGCCGATGCGACACATTCGGTGCCAGAACGCGACCGTCGGATTTACGCCAAAGCCTATGCCCGGCCTGGCGGCATGCGCAGCGGCTTCGAGTACTTTCGCGCATTCGAGCAGGACGCGAAGGACTTCGCTAGCTTTGCAAGAAAGCCTTTGCCGATGCCAATGCTTGTTCTGACCGGAGAAAAGGCTTCCGGCGAGTTCCTGATTCAGCAGGGCCGGCTGGTCGCAAAGAATGTCGAAGGGGTTGTGGTCCGCAAATCAGGGCACTGGCTAATGGAAGAAGCGCCTAATCTGGTCATCCCCAAACTTGTCAAATTTCTCACTCGGTAAGCCGTGATACCCCGCTCCATCTTTGAGAAGCCGGACCTGCATAACGAGTGCCTGAAAACGGGGTAACTTGCCTGTCCTGACCCCTCCGGCTGGGGGAAGTTACCGATAATGCGACTTTGCAGGCACTACGAAAAGCAGGACTCGGTCTACATTGGTCACATGGGCAATTCTGGGGATGAGCGATCGCAATTGCTGACCGAGGCAGGAAATCGAATTTTGAAGCCCCTTGGTCTCGTCCAAAAGGGCCGCTCCCGCTTCTGGCGCGACGATCGAGACTGGTTTGTTATCGGCGTTGAGTTTCAACCAAGCAGTTGGTCTGGTGGCAGCTATCTGAATGTCGGCTGTAGTTGGCTCTGGATGGTGCGGGATTATTTTGCCTATGACGTAGGCGGACGCACAGAACCTTTCGTAAAGTTCGAGAATCAGGACCAGTTTCAGGATGCCGCAAACATCATGGCGACAAAGGCAGCATTTGCCGTGAAAAACTTCCGAAAACAGTTTCCCAACACGCGAGCAGTTTACGAATATTATTCAAGCGAAGAGTGCCGAGGCATTTGGCCGAATTTCAATGCAGCGATCGCTTCCGCCCTATCAGGGGAAGCCTTGGAGGCCGCCTTCCATTTCGGCAAAATCGCTGAGGACCAATCTGACGCAGCATGGGCGACAGCAGCGCGTTCAGAGGCTTTCAGCTTGCAGGGGATATTGTCCGATCGAGCTCTTTTCCGAACGGCCATCAGAGAGCGGGTGATGCGGACGCGAGCGCTCCAGAAGCTCCCAAACCTACTCGACTCAGAGAAACTCGTAATTCCTTGAAAACGGGATTCCCGGTAACTTCAACTCTCCCGGCTGGCGACTATAGCCAATTTACCGAAATCGAGTACCTTCCGGGCACGACGGAGTTCACTTCCGGTTGTCGGCCACTTGGGAGCAATCCGGTGAGCCTCAGGCTGTTTCCGACTGCGGACTATTAGTTTTGCCAGTAGCTGACGCGGTCGCGATGCTTGTAGGCTAGTTCGTCTTGACAGTTCGCCCACCGAGGAGGAACCGATGTCAACGATACTAACTACGCCACCTTGGAGACGCACATGGTCGAAGCAAGGGTACCTCCGCGGCTCGAGTTTGCCCTCGAACTGCGGGTCAATATTGGACCGGTATTCGAACTCGGGTGGGGTTCCTTTGGGCTCAGGAGAACGGTCCCCATCACCGGTGGGACTTTTCGGGGGCCTGGGATTTCCGGTCGCGTCCTGCCCGGAGGAGCCGATTGGCAGTTCGTCGACCGTGACGGACTTACGTTGGTAGATGCACACTATGTCATCGAGACTGCGGACGCGGTCCGGATCGAGGTGAACAATCCGGGAATCCGGCACGGCGCACAGGATGTGTTGGATCGTATCGCCGCCGGCGAGCCGGTTGCCCCAAGCCAGTACTACTTCAGAACGGCGCCACGCTTTAGCCCTCCCGATGGAACGTTCGAGTGGCTTAAGAAGTCGATCTTCGTAGGGGATGCTGAACGACATCCCGAACACGTCATCCTGAGAGTGTGGAGAGTGTTTTGAGTGCCCGCAAGCGAAAGAGAACTTCTATTTCTTGTTCTTCTCTTGTTTGGGTGCAGAGTAACCCCGGCGTGCCTGTATCTGCATACCTTTTCGATCCACTTTCACGGTAACGCGATGATAGGAACCATCCGGCTTCACGCCGTTGAGCGAAAGTTCAAGAACGTAAACAACCTCCGGCCCATCGGTCAGATTCTTGAATCCCGCCCCCAGGTCATTGCTGTTGTGAAAGAAAGCTCCACCAGTCCCGTCGGCGAGTTCTGACATCACGCCCTCGCCGCGCGTCATAGCGGCCAGGCGGGTTCGATCGATGATGCGCCCCGCGCCTCCCTCACTGATATCCATTACGCCCGTGTACAGCCCGCGCGCATCTAGGGCATTGATGGTTACACTGGACTGGGCCGCCAGATCCATAATCTGCGATTCCAGGCTCAAAGCCTCCGGCCCAATGGACACGAAGCCGGGCGACACAAGGATCAGGGTGCGTTGGCCCGGCAGTTTGGCCATTGTGCGCACAGACACTTTGATCGCGGCAAGGGTTACCCGAACGTCCTGATCGCCAACCATCTGAACTCGCGTGGCGGCGGATTGCACCATTCCCTGAGCCACCTCGAGATCGCGCCGCGGGTTCAGGGCAGGGTCACAAGCGAATACCTGCGCTATTGCATTTGCCACGGCGGCGTCATCGTGGTTCTCGATCAGGACGGCTTGGTAGTAGTCGATTTTCGGACATTCCCCCGCACTTGATGGTAAGAGGCTTCGCGGCCTCAGGCTCATGATCGCGTCGTGCAATTTTGTGCGATCACGCGTCAGACCACTGTTGACTTCTCCCGAGGTCGAAACCACGGCGGCCATATCGGAATCGACCAATGCCCCGTCCAGCGCTTTCGCATCAATTTTCTTGAGATTTGCCAGGTCCGCGGCGCTCAAATGCAAGTCATCGAAAAGGTACACGGTGATTCGCTTTGGCAGGACCGTCCCCTGCGGTGGAGCATTCGGTGTACTCACCAGTGTGGCGCTCACCGGCGCGCCCTTAGTCACCTCGCGCTTCTCAACTGTGAATCCAGAGATGACGTGCGGCTTGCCATTGTCAAAGACCTGGAAATCTTCTTTTTCAAGGTCGCCCACTGCGTGGCCTTGGTTATCGCGGACCACAACCGGCACCACCACTCGGTTCACGTTCACTACGATCTTTGCAGGTGTGTCCTGAGAATCCGGGGCTAGTTGAACGAGCTCGTGCACGGGAGGAACGCCGGCCAACAGAGCAGGCAGATCGGGCGCCTCAGGCAACAGAGCAGCCAGATCGGGGAGCTTCGCCTGCTTGTATTCATCCGGAATTTCCTCCTTTTGCTTCGCAATGACGGTGCTGTCTGCTGGCGGAGAAACTTCCTGCAAGCGGCCCGGTTGTGCCCCTAAATCTTGTGGCTGCGGCTGCGCCGCTATGTTCTTGACGATCCTCGTCGTGGTGCCGAACCGATGATACCCCGTGAACAGGCTCTCGTTCAGCCATACGGTCGGCGCGTCTCCCGGCATGCCGGTGAGCGGGTCGAGATTGGCGCCCGCCGCGATGGAGAGAGCCAGGCTCCGCACCGGGCAAATGAACTCGCTCTCGCCGATCTGAACCGGACCATACCGCACCATGATCGCGGCCTTCTTGAGCTGATCGCTTCCCTTCGTGTCGGCCTCGATGGTCTCGCGTAGGACGGTCCCGGTAAGCGGATCCACCCAAAGCGCACCGTGATAGCCCGGCCTGGTGACTTGGCGGGAGCCCACCTTGGGCGTTGACGTGCCCTCAAGCGACGCCTGCTGCTGAAGCAAGTTGATGACCTCGAAGTGCGAGGCGGAGCTTGGAACTGAATAGTGGAAAACTGCGACCGTCCCCGCGGTGGTCTGTTCCCAGTGGCTCCAGTTCACCTTGCCTTTGACGGCGTCGGTCAGGATCATACTCAGCATGGACCCGAACTCTCCCCCGGTCTCCAATCCCGACTGTTCCTGCAGGTTGGCAGCAGACGCATTGGTGGACGGATTGGGCCGCTCGTGAAAGATGGAGCTTTCCCGGCGAGAAGTACTTACCAGGTGCAGCCCAGCGTGAACTGGCCAGCTGCCTTTCTTGACCTCATAAGGACTGTCGTCGTAGCGGTTCGTGGTCCGCATGGCAAAAAGGTTAGGGAGCTGCGGCAGGGTTTTCGCTACATAGTTGCGGGCCGCCACGATCATGCGCTGCTGCGTAGCCGCGTCGGGAGCCGCCGTGGACGGCAGCTCGTTCGCCGGCGGCTCCAGAAAAGCCGACTGATCGGCGAGCAATTTCAGAGCCGGCGCCGCCTGGGAGCCCGCATCCAGATATGCCGTGAGTCGGTCGAGCGTAGCCTCAGTCAGCCTTTCGGAAAGCTCGAAGCCGCGGATTTGGCGTGCAATTTCCGCGTCGGGCTTGTGCGCGGCGTGGGCAGTCATCAGCGCCTGCTCCAGTTGCGCAACGGTCACGCGCTTTGATGCTCCAGCGGTAGACGCCAGCGATGCCAAAAGCACCAGCAGAATCAACCGCCGCGTCCGCACTCTCCTCTTATCCTGCACATTTTGCCTTCCAGGACCAAAGGATACTGCGTTTTCGAGAGGTGGCGCCATGGTCGGGGAGAAGCTTGGTAGGTCAAGTTAGATGTTCTACAGAAATGGAATGCGAACTCTGGATGGATGGCGTCTTGGGCGCATGGTTGGGCCATGGAGAGTTCCGGCGAGACGACAACCCGGGACATTCAAACAGACGGAGCTGGCACGTAAACCCCGCTTGAACGAAGCCGCTGGCGCGGCGGACGCGAGCCTCCATCGGTTGAGGGGAGTTCCCGTTAACGGGATTTCATTAACTTCCGCAGCTCGTGGCCCTCTGGAGCGAGCGACCTTACCGCAAATGCGTGCGAGTAACTTGCCCTGGTACCCACCGGGCAACTTACCGAAACCCGACTTTAGAGGCACAACGGGATAGCTTCCGTGCAGCTCCTTACTCGGGGGCAATCCGCCCCGGGGCGCTAGGATTGACAGCAATAGTTCCGGAAAAATTGGAGAGAAACGCTCCCGATTACGCGGTTGCGTCCAGGCCGGGATGGAAGTCTTCGCACAGATGCAGCGTTGGTCTTGCAGTACCGCTGGAGAGCGGTACAATTCGAGCGAATTGCTGCTTAAAAAGCAGTTTCCTCGTGAAACCGATCAAGTACAAGCGCGTTGTCGTTAGCAAACGAGGTCCACCCGAGAATCTCCAAATCACCGAGTGCGACCTGCGTTATCCCTTAGCCAGGGAAGTCCGCGTCAAGGTTCTCGCTACCTGTGTCTGCCTGCCTGACGTGCAGGCGCGCTATGGACTCAGCCCGTTCGCACCCAAGGTGCCCTTTGTGCCGGGCTATGCCATCGTCGGCATCGTCGATGCGGCCGGCTCCGCCGTTACGCGGGCCGCCCCCGGTGCTAAAGTGGCGGCCTATCTCATAGTCGGAGGCTATGCTGAGTATGTTTACCTTCGTGAAAACCAGCTCATTCCGGTTCCTCCGTCCCTCAATCCAGCCGAAGCAGTCCCGTTGTTGCTGAACTACGTCACCGCATACCAGGCATTGCACCGCTCCGCGAAAGTCAGAGCGGGTGACAAGGTGCTCATCATCGGGGCGAGCGGCGGCTGCGGGACCGCGTTCTTAGATCTCAGCAGGCTTGCCGACCTCACGATGTATGGGATCGCTTCCAAGAGCAAGCACTCTATTCTGGCCGAATACGGGGCAACGCCGATCGACTATCGCACTGAGGATTTCGTAGAGGTAATTCGTCGCGCCGAGCCTGGTGGACTGGACGCGGTCTTCGACGGCATGGGCGGCGATTACATCGATAGGTCCTTCCCGTTGCTACGCCGGGGTGGTGTGCTCGTGGAGTACGGCAATCCCCTGAGCATGCGCGGCACGATGCGTGCTCTTGCCAAAATACTCGTGCTTAACCTGCTACCGAACGGCAGGAGGATCAAGCCATACGGGGCGGGATCCGTGCTCTTTAACCGGAAGCCGTTTCTGGAGGACTGGGCAGTTCTCTTCCGGCTGCTCGAAGAGGGCAGGATTCGGCCGGTCATCAGCGGCGAGTTCCCACTACTCGAAGCGGCGCGGGCAAATGCGCTCCTCGAAAGCGGTCAGGTCGTTGGTAATCTCGTCCTGGTGGCGCCGGAACCGCTGAGGCCAAGCAAATAGCCTGACGAACTTCCCACGTAAGAGAGAATACGCCCTTAGTGAAGGCGTCGGGAGAGCTGCGGCGCAAAAGGAAGATTAATCCAGAGTAATCGGCAACTCTTCCCCAACCGGATATCCACCGTCGATGAGATGCTCATGATTCGCCTTCGGTGATGCCGATCACAGTCGCTGCGCGCAAACAGCGCGATACTTGCAATCATCCTTCACGCGACGCGTGACCGACAAGATCAGGACGACGGAGCCAAGCGCCAGCCGCGCACTCTCCCCCCAAGTCGCCAGGAGAATAGAAACGGGATGCAATCTGAAGCAATCGACACATTTGAGCTTGCGTGAAAGTCCAAGTCCAGGAGGCTGCAATGTTGAGAATTCCTATAAAAATCATGACCCTCGTCGTCTGCGTCTTTCCTGTGGTGTTGCAGGGATCGCAAGCACCTACTGCTGGCGCGCCCGCTCCCCAAACTCAAGCGGCCGCGAAATCTCCTTCTATGGCGCCAAACACGATGAACCCGGTTCATCCCACCCCTGAGTCGCAAGCCCGTGCGAAGACGATCTACGGCTATGATTGCGCGATGTGTCATGGCGTCAATGGTGATGGCAAGGGTGACCTTAACAGAAAGGTGCCCGACCTGCGAGACCCCGCTTCTCTCAAAGGACTTACCGATGGTGATATTTACAACATTATTGAAGTCGGCAGAGCGGACATGCCAGATATGCCCCCGGAGGACGGTCGCGCTAAACCGGACGAGATCTGGAACCTGGTTATCTATCTTCGGTCTTTTTCGAAATCACCGGATTCAGCAGCGCACCCTTAGTATTCCTTTTCGTCGACTCTGACTTCTCAGGAGGGTGGCGGCCAGCTTTGCGATTCGACTTGGCGGGACGATCTGGGTGGACTTCCCCGTCCGCGCTAGGAACGCTTGAGTTTTGCCTGTTTTCAGCGGCAGGTGAATAGTTGCAGCCCGTGTCTATTGCTGCACTTCCTGAAAAGGGGTATCCGGTTGCTCGTTCTTCACCCTCCGGCCGGCGAAGTTACCGATAAGCCGTTTCACGGGAACTATGGCGCAACGTTCACTTACTAATTCGACGATCGAGGAACGGCACCGCAGCCCAAATCATTCAGCCGGGTATCGCAGGCCATACCCACGCTGCCCCCTTTTCATAAATGCCTCTTTATCACCGGATTTTTCACTTGACTTCCGTAAAGAACAGGGCGCAGAGTTGTGCCGTTCTGCCGATCCCTCTTTAGCACTGTTCTTTCATGGTTTGTCCAGGGCATTTTCGGAAACCCGGGACATCACCCGCCTGTCAGCGAATTTTATTTGTGCGCGTTGCCCGTGCGTTGAGGAGAATCACGATGAACAAACAAGACCCTAATTCTTGGAAAAAGCTCCAGCAGAAATCGGTGAGCCGTCGCAATCTAATTCGTGGCGCGGTTGGCGCGGCCCTCGGAGCGGGTTTGTTACGTCCAAGCTCGGCCTTTGCTGGCCAAGAGGATGACGATAGAGTGTGCCGGGGCCCCAGGCTCAATCCGATTCCTGGGGGCGTCGCTCCATTTACACCCTTTGGCGTCAAAATACACCATAACCCGCTAAATCCCGCCACCCCGCTCGCCAGCATCAGCGACCCGTCGCAGGTTACTGACTTCGATGGGTTCGTGGGTCTGACGCACATCCGAGGGGGCGGGACCGGAACCGCCACAACCACAGGCGCCACCACGCCGCTAGCGTACCAAGCAGACATGGGCTTTGCTCGGGGCAAGTTCATCGGTACTGACGGTCAACCCCATTGGGGTACATTCGCCTTTGTTTGACTTGACCTTTACACCGGTCCGGCTGGATCGGCCAACCTACCTCAACAGGTTAATGACTTCAACGTGCACATCGACTCGAACGATGTGTTTTGGATGGTCCAAGTGGATCACGACGCCGTCGAAGTTGACTTCGACAAAGGGCAAGGCCGCCTGAGCGTCAACAGCCTGAATGTCTTCGATGACCATGACCTCGCCAACTCACTGACGCAAGGGCTGGGGCTTCCTGGCGGCCTGGGATTCACATATCCGGCAATTGCACCCGTCGGCACCAAGCGCGCTATCGTTTCATTCGACGTGGAATGGAATGGGATCGTCGCGATGGCGGAAATTAACAACAGCGCTCAGACCTTCATGGGTTCGTTCCTCAGCACGGGAGCCACGATCAAGTGGTCGGCCGATGAGCCCGGCTTCCACTTCGAATCGGAGACGCCCGACCCTACGCGTAATTTGGTTTCTGTGCTCGGACGTGAGAGAAACGGCGTCTTCTTCACCTAGGCCGAACCGCCGCGCAGTCCGTTCTGTCTTGGCGGTAAACAATTCGGCTCCTTGCGTCGTCGCGTGCTACGTGATTTAGTTTGCGCACGGACAGGCGCCCTTGTGTGAAGAAGTGTGCATGAGGTTTCAAGTAACCCCGCCAGGAGCGCCGTGTCAGGCTTGATGCCGTCCGACCTTAAAGAATGGTTTGTGGCAAACCAACGCGAATAAGTCGCGCCCAAAACCAGAGAAAAATGCATAGTAGCCACGCCCATGAGATCAGCGAACGATATATCGTCCTTTATCCTCTCTCAGGAGGATTCACTGGCTGCCTCGATTCTCCGAGGCTGGGTCGCCGCGAGAGATTCCTTATGCGCCGGCAGGAATTTCGCCAGGACTGGAAAGAACGGCCGCACTACATCCAGATGCTCATCCGCTCTGGCAACAAACGCATCAAACCGCTTCGTGAAGTCGGCTGGCCGCGCTTGCGCCTCCTGCATTCCGTTTAATTTCTCCAGCAGGTCGGCGAGCATCGCGCTACTTGAAACTTCACCTGCAAGTTTGGCGCGCAGGGATGCAAAGACCGCATCGTAGGAAGCGGCTCTTCCGCTTTCTTGCGGGGAATGGATATTCATACACTTCACCTGCGTTTCTGATGACCAATCTGTCGTCAGCGATCCAATAATTGGGACGTTCACTGTCAAAGCGTTACGGTGGATTTCTTAAAAAAATGTACGTTCCGGGACCGGAAGATGTTTCCTCTCCAAAGCTGCGACAGATAAGCTAAACGGGGCCCCATTAAGCCGGGGCTGCGCGACACCTGCTCCGTCGATCTGCTCTAACTTGTTGCCTACATTCAAATAAACGGCAGTTCTGGGGGCACTTCAAGAAAGGGAATGCCACGTACGCTAAGGGAAATTCAGTTCACATAAGTCTCTCGCAATCAGCAAAAATATAAGCAGTGAGTGCGCCGCTCTTCGGCAAACCAAAACCCGCTGCCAGTGTCCGTCCAAACTGTTGAAACCATTGCATCCATTCTTTGCAAACGTACATAAATTTCCGTTTCTTGAGGTGTCCCCAGATTAGGCCGAACCTACGAAGCATGGCGCCAGTCCCCGACCCTACAAATTGCCTGAGATGTCTATGGCCTGGAGAGTCGAACTTACTCAAAGTCCCGGCTTTTCAGGCAGTTCGCAGGGTAACTTCGGGTGGCCGGTCATCCATCAACAACCCGCTGTCCAACGGTGAAATAGCGTTGAGGTTGACAGATGCGGTATTAGGCGCGGGACAGTCGCGAGAGCCAGATGCCGAGGAAGAGCAACCAAGCCGTCGCGGCAAGTGCGTTGCCCATAATGAAGAGTCCGAGACCTGACAGCGACAGCAATCCAAGAACTCCCGTTATAATCGCCAGCCATGCTGCTGCGAGCTGGACTTTGGCGCGCAGCATGACCCAGCCGACAACAAGGATGCCTGCCGAAAGCAAGACGATGGAATAGACGATCTCCAGCGGCGAATTCAGCATCGCCAATGCATAATTTGCCCCGCTTACGAACGCCGCTCGGTTCACGGATTCCGGAGCCTGGTCACACAGCCGGTAGAGCTCAAGAATGGTCCCGTAATGGGTCCAGGTAATTGCCAGATCGAGCGTGACAAACAAACCGAACAGTGCGTTGGACAGGATCATGAGAGGGCGGTTGAAGCGGCCAAGAACTTGATACAGGGTCAAGGCCACCGGCACATAGAGGAGGTCGGTTGCCACAGAGATCCATAGGATCGCCCACCACTTCGCGGTCCTGCCTGGTAAATAACGGAACCAGGCTTCCCCATCGTGTGGTGGTGCGCCCACAGCCCAATAGAGTGGGATGATCACCAGATAACCGATGCACACCAGGGTCGCCGCAACGGCGCCGATTCGGATCGTGAGCCTCTGCGACGGCTCCTTGAGTCCAATCACTGCAGATCCTGCGATCATCGAACACCCCCGGACGAACGGGCCTGTTGCTATCTGGTGATGCGTATCATCGGCGGTTGCCGACGCAGGGAGATGTGACGGGTGTCACCGCAGAACGGGGTGGCAGCCGGGATTCCGCCGTCAGCTAACCCAAGCCACCATGGCTCCCGGATCGCCAACCCGGAAGTAAATTCTGGCCATCCACGGGGAAGTTAATGCCGATAAGCACGACTTTACCGGCAATTCCCCAGCCGGATTGCTTCCGGCTCCACATTCTTGGGCAACTGTCACTTCTATCAGTAGGCAGGCTCATGAATCGGACGTATTTTTTGTGAATAGGCGGCGTTTTTTATAGGACGCAAGGATGCTGAACGCCCTAAAATCAAAGCCCCTCGCCGGCGGTTTTGTCCATACTTGCGATGTCCATCATCGCAGCTTGCCGAAACAACAACGGCGCAACCTCGTTGCCGTAAAGGCGGAGACAATGACAGATTTTCTGTTTAACCAAGGAGCATCGTCACTGATCTCAGTCCGCCCAAGACGTCGTCGTTTTGACGATGAAACAAGCCAGAGAAGGAGAAGAGTATGAGCGCAGTAGCGAAAAGTGGAATTCAAAGTCATATCACAATCAACTTTCCCGTTAGGTCGCCCGGCGATGCAAAGGCGCTGGCAGAAGAGTTGCCCCCTTTGATGCCCGATTTCGCGAAAGCGCAGGATACGGTAGCGTCCGTGCATTACTCCCGTTTCCTGCCCTTGGACGATGAAACACTCCTCTTCCTCGCCGATATTGACGGCGAGGAAGAAAAGCTCTTCGGAGATCTCGCACGGTCTGCTGGCCCGGTGTTTGACGCCATTTTCAAACACGTGGTCAACCCTCCGCCCACGCCGATAGCTAGCAACCCTGACGCCTTTATCACATGGATGAAACAACATAGTACCCAGCCTTTGATCGTCTATACCGCTTTTGCGAACAGTTCGGTTCAGGACATCAAGTCTAGCGCTCGCGCTGCGGGCTTTGCAGGTAGTGGCGAGCAGCATCCCTTGCTGGTTTCTCTGCCCATGAGATCGAAGTTGAAAGCGTTTGTCTTTGAGGAGGTTGTTTTAAGAGCCGCGGAGAAGACGATGAATCAGGGAGCTGATTCGGTTGGCACGCTGCATTTTGCCCACTTTGTGCCCCTCGCGGACACACACCTCGGATTCTTTACCATCTACGACGGTACTTTCGACAAGTATATTCAGGACTTTACCGAGAAAATTGGGCCGGTTTTCGACCTCATGTTCAAGTATGTCAGTGATCCGCCGCCGACCCCGGTGGCGAAGAACGCCGCAGAGTTCCTGAAGTACGTGACGGTATTTGACCGGCAGCCGATCGGGTTTTACAGCGCCTATCCGGGCGTCCAGGTTCAAGACATCAGAGCGTTGCTCGCAGACGCTAAGGTGGGAACTGGTTCCGCAACATGATAATCGCGCATCATTACTGAAACAGTGATTTTGGAGGTGGTATCGGAGGTTCAGCACGGGGCTGAACCTCCCGATATACCCATTCTGTCTGCAAACCAGTTTAGAAATAAATTTGACAGCGGTGACGCTGGGTAGGAAGCAGATCACAGGCCTAGCTGAACTTCCTGAAGCGGCCTTGCGAACACACTTACAACTGCCATCTGAAAATACACCCAAATGCATACTCGAACGGAGTATCATTCTTGACGATCGTCGCTTAAGCCTACCTTCTTGCGGAGAACATCCATGCAAGTCGCCCTGATGATCCCCTGCTATATCGACGTTTTCTATCCAGAAGTGGGAATTGCTACTCTGGAGCTTTTGGAAAAGCTGAAAGTGGACGTCGTCTACCCCTTTGATCAGACCTGCTGCGGCCAGCCGATGGCGAATAGCGGGTGTTTTGAGGAGTCGCGAGCAACAGAAGAACTCTTCCTTAGAAACTTTTCGGACCGGGCCTTCCGGCTCGGCAGATATTGGGGGAATCACGGTCCATCCTGCCCAGGGGGTGATGACCCTGACCGTCATTTTCTGGCCGCGCACAAAAGCTGGCGTACGCCAACCATCTCCATAAACTTTCTTTTGACGCTACCAAACGAGGGGGCGCCTTTAGCGGCTCGCTGGTGTGATGGGGATCACTGCGCTCACTTGCCCTGAGAGGGTAGTCTGCCCTCTAGAGTGAGTTTCAATGCCTGACAAGAGAATCCTGAATGACCCGGAGGCTAGGAACATTGCCAGCCAGTCGCTCTTGGACGAGCTTCAAGCCGTACGCCTCAAAGCAGATAGAGCTATTGGCTTGCTGGCCGCGATATTGGACTCATCCGATTATGCCATCGTTAGCAAAACGCTGGACGGCGTCATAACCAGTTGGAACGCCGGTGCGGAGCGGTTGTTTGGCTACACAGCCAGCGAAGCGGTAGGCCAGCACATTTCATTGATCATCCCGGCCAATCGCAGGAACGAAGAAACAGTCATCATCGAACGAATCAAGAAAGGCGAACGGATCGAACACTTCGACACCGTACGTATGCGTAAAGACCAGGCACTGCTCAATATTTCGCTCACAATTTCGCCTGTCCGGGACGCCCGCGGAAACATTGTCGGAGCATCAAAGATTGCTGACGAGGCACGTTTAGGTATGAGCCGAAAGCTGATTGAAGCACACGAGCAGGAACGTACTCGGATTGCAAGAGAGCTTCACGACGACGTTGTCCAACGACTTGCGCTTCTGTCGTTAGAACTCGAAGGAGTCCAGGAAGATTTCCCCGACGCGCCATCGGAACTCCGCACCCGAATCGGAGCACTCCGAAACCAAACCGCGCAGATCGTGGACGATGTTCAATCGTTATCACACGAATTACACTCTTCGAAACTGGAACACTTGGGCATCGTTGAAGCGGCGAAGAACTTCTGCAAAGAGTTTAGTGAGCGCCAGAAGGTGGAAATTGATTTCCAGAGTCACGATCTACCTACTGGCTTGCCAACCGAGCTTTCTCTTACTCTATTCCGCGTTCTACAAGAGGCCCTGCGCAACGCTGCGAAGCATAGTGGGGTAAAACGCTTCGAAGTACGATTGTCGGGAAGCACTGGAGAGATTCACCTCTCCATCAGCGATCTTGGTGCAGGTCTTGATACAGAAACCGCAATGAAGAGCCCTGGGCTTGGCCTCACGAGCATGCAGGAGCGCCTGCGGTTAGTGCATGGAGAGCTCTCAATCAACTCGCAACCGAGGGCTGGTGCTACGATCCACGCTCGCATTCCTTTCGAATCAAGCAGCGATTCTGCACGGGCGGCAGGGTAGAAGCGGCAGACCACCGAAAAGTTCACAAAGACTTTTACCGGGAATAAACGGGCCTTTGCCGGAGCGGAGGGAAATTACTTGCTTGGGTCGCCTTCGGAGACTCGTCCATCTGAAGCTCCAACGAAAGCATGACCAGAAAATCTCTTACTGACAAACTGCTCGCCCCGAAGAACGGCGTCCACAGCCGTCAGTAGCTCGCGTCTCGAATCCGTCTTAACAACGTAACCCTTTGCTCCCTCGGCAAGCGCTGCTTGCACTACGTGAACAGAGGTCTCTTGACTCACAAAGAGGATTCTGGATTGAGGGGAGAGCTCGCGGATTCGTCGAGCGGCTTCGATTCCGCCGAGGGTTGGCAGCCCGATATCCAGCAATATCAAGTCCGGCTGAAGTTCTTCGGCTTTCTGAACGGCTTCTAATCCGTCTGAGACCTCGCCGACGATCTGCAATTCCGGTCTTTTCTTAAGTATCGAACAAGTGATTTTCCGAAAAGGCTCCGAATCCTCGACCACAAGGACCCGGGTCGATGATGTTTCCAATTTGGCTCCTTAAGAAGGTCCAAACTCGACTCTGAAAGCTTAGTTGCTCGCTGTATTCTAATCGCATTTTCCGCAATTGTTGCGCACGCCCATGATCCACGACGGCCTTCGTACCGCTCTGGGGAAGTTCAAACCTCTACAAGAAGCAAAGCCGGAGATCAATTGGTGTAAATCGCCAAATCGCTCATTGACGAGTAATGCCTACATGGCTGAAAGGTCGGCACGTCGAACAAGTGGCTTTTCCGAAAATTGAAGCGGAGTTCCCGTGAAGCAGGTGCGAGGAGTTCCGGTAACTTATCCGGCCCTGGTCCCTTCAACTGGGGAAGTTTCCGAGACATTTTCGGGCAGTTGGACGCCTGTTGAAGACGCACGCTTTAGCCCTCCGCAAAGATGGGGACATCCCTTACGGTTGGGTGGCACATCCGACGGCAGCTGCGGCCGCTGCGTTCTTGAAGAAGCTTGCCATCGAACAGCCAATCAAACCGGAAACTCCCGATCCAACAACTGGGCATTCCGTTTTCTTGTTGTGAATGTTTCCTTAGCAACTTCCGTTGACCGATTGCCCGCAGGCCGTCCCGCTAGTCCTACAATTGGTTGCAGAGTTTATCGTGTACGTCACGTCGAGCTGACAGCTTTCGGACCGATTTGGCCCGTAAGAGATAGCCCCGATTTCTATAAGATTTATCGGAAAGACGGGAGCTGTCTCCGCGAAGTTTATTTGGCTGTTAACAGAGATGCTGGGGTCGCCGCTAATGACCTGACCGGATATGGAACAATTTACCGGTGTGATCGTGAGTTGGCTCTGCACAGACCCAGCGCCAGTGTCGTTCAAAGAGCCATCGACATCACCCGCGACGGATATGGCCCCCCCTTCCGGGCACGGTCCACTATAGGAGATCGGCCAATTACAATTTTCCCCCGTCGTGGCCGGGGTGCACTGCGACGACAGACGTGAGTGAATGTCTCTCACCACCGTTGACAGACTCGAGCGAACACGGCTCGCCGCCGGCACGTTCGAGGAAAATGCACTTTCCAGAGCCTGAGCCACGGACTGTGAGACCTGTGCTGTCACTGCTTGCGCCTGGGCCTCCGACATGCTATTGCTGCTGGTAACGCCACCACCACACCCACTGCACAGAAGCAATAGAATGGCGGCCGCAGTGGTCGGGCACAAACACGCACCACTTTTTACCCGAAACATGGAAGCCCCCTTACTCTAACGAAATTTTTATGACCTCGAAAACGGCACCATTCTACTCCGATAGATAAGTTAGGGCTCTACATACTGGTCATACAGTCCCACTTAAACGCGGAATGCCCGATCGGAAGCGTCAGACGATGAGCGCCGAGAAACGGGCGTAGGACGCGGCAGCACAGAGGAAGAGATGGGCTGAAGGGAAGAGATAGCCAAGCAGACTCAAGGCCGTTTGAGTCGCGTACGTTTACGACGTCTCAAGATGCCTTGCTGAATTCTTGGATGGGCATCATCGTTTTGCTCGACTGCTTCGTGCCTGGAAGCTCTAGGGATTTGCGGTAACTTGCCGACCCACTCCTCCTGCCGGAGCAATTTACCGATAATGCGACTTTGCAGGCACGACAAAAGAACAACGCAAGAACGAGGCTCCCGGGAAGAACGGTTACATCTAAGCGGCTTGCACAATCGCAGGCGGTTTCCAGGAGCCTTCGCCTGCCGGCAAAATGGATGGTGGCGTCTCCTTAGGCCAATACAGGCGCATCACCAGGTAAATCGTTCCGTCAGGTGCAGGCAGCCAGTTAGATTCTTTGTCAGCGCCCGGTGAGTCTTTCTGGATATACAGGGTGAGCGAACCGTCTGGATTCGTTTTCATGTCAGGCAGCATCGGAGAGTTGATCAGATACCGGTTGATAGGATTCTTGATCAGAAACTGGCTCTTGCCGTCATACATCGTCACCGACCAGAACGCGTTGACTGGCGGAAACTCGCCCTTGGCGAAGGTCAACGTGTAGTTGTGCTTGCTGCCGTCCATTGGCTTTCCGTCAGACTGAACTCGGGTATACGGGTACATTGCCTCGATTGCGCTGTTGCCGAAAATTCCCGCTCTGGCCGCAGCCGCCCGCTTTAGCCAATCCCCGTTGTAGTAGGCGCGATCGCCGAAGAATGAGCCGACGCTCCAGCCATTGATTACCTTTCCTCCGCTTGCGATGTATTTGTCGACCTTATCGCTGCCCGCCTTCATCCCTAGCAGTACTTCGGCTTTGTGCACAAGCGAGAGGTCTTTCATGTCAAACGTCTTGCCCGGACCAACACCAATACTTGCCAGCTTGGCGCGGATTCCCACCTCTTCCGGGCCTGCCGGGGAATACTGAAGCGCAAAATCGAGTACTTCCCAAAACTCTTTCTTTGCAATCTCCGCATCCGCCTTAAGGTAGTTGATCGTGGGTGGTGCAGGAGGCGCGGGCTGCTTAAGAAATGAGGAGAGTGGCTGAACCTTGTAACCTGCCTGGATTTTGACCACGTTCGGCATATCACTCGCACCGAAGAGCTGGGTGCGGAAAATTATGACCGTGAATGGCGTGGTCGAATGGAATACTTGCTTGATCTGCGGTGGCGCTTCGCCTTTCCAATCAGGACCGACCACCATGTAGCCACCTGCTTCGGTCCCAGTGGAGCGGCTCCCGATATATCCGTAGTTGAAAGTATTCGCATCGGTCAATTGCACGGAGTAGTAGCGCGGCTTCGGAACGGCAGGCACCGATATCACCGTTGGTTCGGCACGAAGATCCGCCTCCATCAAGGAGTACGGCGTGTCACTGTTCGGCGTAATGACTGCCGTGTCCTCGTAGGTGAACACCCGCGCTTCGTTGGTAAGCGTACCGATTGGTGCCTTTTCAGCTTTCACAGCCTGCCGATTCCGCCCGGGCGCCAGTCCCTGCCAAAATAGGCTGGATTCCGGGTCGAGACCACTGGCAGAAAAGACAGGTCGAGCAGACGTCTTCCCTGAGAGGTTCTCAAGGTTAGCCGTAAGTCAGCCCGGCTGAGCTCCTCTGGGAAATAGGGCAAAATGATCGATGCCACAGTCCCAATCCCCGCGCAGCACGACCATGTCTTTTGCTTGTCGCGTCTGTAATTTCTGCTTACTGGACGAATTCGATTTCGCCCGGCCGCCACGTCTTAGCGAAGAACGGTTCCAGCGGGCTGTAAAGGCGAAGCAGCGTGTTCCAGCCCTTTGCCGGGTCGGTCTGAATCCAGTTGCCATCGCTGACACCGGCGGGCTTGGACGGACCAAAATATACCGTCGTCGAGCCGTCGGGGTTCGCCACTGCGGCCGGACTCGGATAGCTCTGGCTGCCCGCGCGGGGATAGCGCTGCGGGGTCTCCAGCATGGACCGCGTCTGGTTGTCATGGACCGTGAAGGACCAAAATCTTGCCGCTGGAATATTCGGCGGCAGCGTCACCTTGTAGGTCTTGCCGCCGTCTAAATACTCTCCCCTGGAATCGACGAAGGCACCGAGGTACTGCGAGCCGATCCCTGTCAGACGCATGATCATTGCGGGCGTGACGAAGGTGGCGAAGAAGAACATCCCCGTTCGCACGTTCAGCGTGCGGTAACCGGTGGCTGGATAGGGCGTGACAACTCCGGTGGAACTCACTGCCGGCGGCGGAGTCTCGAAGGTGTAGCCACCGACGAAGAGATAGTTCGTCCAGTTCGAACCGGGATAGTAAGCGAAACCCTCGGAGTCCCGCGGACGCCAGTTGACAGTTCTTGCCGTGGCAGTACCAATCGCGGCGGCTTCGGTCAGAATCTTCCGCATCCGCGCGTCAGGATTGAACGGCTTGCCCTTCACGATACCGATGGCTGCGAGCGAACCCATGATCTCCGGGTCGAGCGAGTCTGCCGGTTCCTTCTGGACCAGGGCGTTAATCATCTCAAAATAGCTGAAATCGTTCGGCGGAATCGTGTTCATCACCTTGCCGGTGCCTTCCGTGAACTTCACGGCCGGTTGCGGCCCGAGGAAGCTCCAGTCCAGTTGGCCGGCGGCGTTGCGCAGAAGCGGGACCTTCCCCTCCAGCGCCGTACCAATGCTGGTGCCGAAGCCGCCGGGTTGGTACCGATAGATCTTGAGGGTCTTCTTGATAAGCTCGACTGGCGGCTTGGGATCGTTGTTTTCGAGAAACATGCGGCCGATCGCGACTGCGCGGGTTGTGCGCAAACGCAATACATAGTAGCCGCTGTCCGGGACGCTGCCCTGGTAGGCGGGCGGCAGCAGCAGGTATTTCCCGCCCGCGCCCCGGTCGGGGCCCGCCAGGCCAAAGTCGGTCACCCAGCGGAACCACATGTCGTCGATAACGCCCAGCGCCATGGGCGGCGTCTCGACGACGATGGGGCCGTCGCTCACGTCGAGAACCGACAGGAAATAGACCACGTCCGCGTTGGCCGTGAGAAACACCGACTTCGAATCCATCAACTCCGAGAAAATGATGGCTGTGTTATTCGGGACGCCGGCATCGTTGAATCCCTTCTCAATGGCCGATGTCGAAGCACCCTGATAGGCGTTCACGAAGCTTTCGATTCCGTGCATCAGGTCGAGGTGGTCATAGACCTTCTCGACGGTCTCCCTGGTGGGTGCGCCGTCCTGATAAGTGAAAGTGCCGAGGCGCGTCTCGACAGAGTCGGCCGTCGCATTTTGCGGGGGGATATTCGTCCCCATCGTCGATTTCTTGCCTGCGGGCGGTGCCGGGGGCGGTGTTGTAGGGCTCATGACAATTCTCCAGTTACTCCACTGCTGCCGCAACTGCTTTGTGGGCTTTATCGATCTGCTTCAGTTCTTCCGCACTCAGATTCGCCGGGGCAAGCTCGATCTCGATCTTCTTGAGGGTGCCCGTAAATTTGAACGGAGACTGATAAAGGCTGCTCACCGGTGATCCGGTATCGAGCCCCGTGTCAAAAGTCTCGTCTGCGGAAAAACGAGCGTAGATGGTCTTATCAACACGGCCTTCGCCAACTTTCTTGTCATTGATGAACATCGTGACCGCACCCCCTTTGGCCAATCCACCCCCGTCATAGGCAAACTCGACGCGAACGACGCTCTTCCCGGGTGGGAGGTTCTCGGAGCTAGTCACCCGGTAGCGGGCCTGCCCAAACCAGTTGTACTCGTAAGTGGGTTTTCCGTCCTTCACGAACAACGCATATCCGCCTACGACGCCACCTGCGGCGACTAGAACTCCCTCTCCGGGCTGGTCGAGGGATGCCGTGATCACATGTGACTTATTCTTGATGTTGGCAGCGGAACTTTCCGGAATCCGGTCGGCTCCGCGAAAATATGTGAAGTGCGTTCGGCCCGCGATCAGGCTAGGCCGCAAGCTTGGATCCGCGCGTTCGGCGAACCGGTCGTCCAGCGGCAGCACGTTATACTTGGCCGCTTCGGCCCAGAACAGATCTTGCAGCTCCCGCAGTTTTTCGGGATATTTTGCGGACAGATCATTCGCTTCGCTGAAATCGTCTTCCAGGTTGTAGAGTTCCCACACATCATCGGCGAAATCGTAGGAGCCCTGGGTTACCCACGGCAAACGCCCGTGGCGGCAGGCGGCGATCCAGCCGTCATGGTAGAGCGCCCGATTTCCGAACATCTCGAAATACTGCGTGCCACGAGTACCCTTAGCCTTTGGGTCGTCGAAGGAATACATCATGCTGACGCCCTCGATCGGCTTCTGCCATACGCCGTTCACCTCAACTGGTTCGGGGATGCCGGCTGCTTCCAGGATAGTTGGCGCGACGTCGATGACATGATGGAACTGGGCCCTGACCCCACCCGCGTCCTTGATCCGGTTGGGCCACGAAATAACCAGTGGGTTGCGAGTGCCGCCGAAATGCGAAGCGACCTGTTTCCCCCATTGGAATGGAGTGTTCATCGCCCATGCCCAGCCAACCGGGAAGTGGTTGTAGGCTTGCGGGCCGCCGATTTCGTCGAGATGTTGAATGATGTACGAGGTATCTTCATGTTGGCCGTTGAGGGAAACCATCTCGTTAAACACGCCATTCAAGGTTCCTTCCATGGAAGCGCCGTTATCGCCGATCTCCCACATGACCAGGGTGTTGTCGAGTTGGCCGATCTCGTCAATAGAATCAAGTACGCGACCCACCTCATGATCGGTCTGCGCGGTGAACCCAGCGAACGTCTCCATCAAGCGAATTGCGACGGTCTTTTCGTCTGCGGGTAAGGAATCCCACGCCGGGATGTCCTTTGCGCGTGGAGTCAACTTCGTATCGGGTGGGATGATGCCCAACTTGAGTTGACGCTGAAAGGTCTCTTCTCGATACTTGTCCCAGCCTTGATCGAACTGCCCCTTGAATTTGTCGATCCAGGCCTGCGGAACGTGGTGAGGCGCATGGGTCGCGCCGGGCGCGAAATAAATGAAGAACGGACGGTCGGGAGTAACCGATTTCTCCTGATGGATATATTCGATGGTCTTGTCCGCCAAATTCTCATTCAGCGTGTAGTCTTTTTCCCGGCCCTGCGGCACTTCCATCTCCACCGGCTTGTTACCCTCGTAGAGCGCAGGCTGCCACTGGTTTGCCTCTCCTCCGATGAACCCGTAAAAGTGATCAAACCCCTGCATCGTAGGCCAACGATCGAATGGACCTGAAACGCTTGTCTCCCAGTCGGCGATGTTGTGGTTCTTACCGAAAAAAGCTGTACTGTAGCCGTTCTGGCGAAGGGTCTCTGCGAACATGGCTTCGCTTTTCGGAATCTGGCCGTTGTAGCCGGGATAACCACTGCCTATTTCGGTGATGACGCCGGTGGCTGCCGAGTGGTGGTTGCGCCCCGTCAACAGCGCAGCTCGGGTTGGCGAGCAGAGCGCCGTGGTATGGAACCGGTTGTAGGTCAAGCCCGCTTTCGCGAGCCGGTCAAGGTTAGGAGTAGGGATCTGGCCGCCGAGGGTACTACACTGGCCGAAGCCGGCGTCGTCAATCATGATGAATAGTACATTCGGAGCGCCCTCGGGTGCGTTGATGAGAGGGATTTTGTCCGGGGTAGAGTCTTTGTACGTTTGACCGATGGTGCCCTTGAATTTTGCTTCGGGTCGAGGCAGGACTTCTGGCCCCGGGACGTTTCCGGTCGAGCTGTTGGAAGTTGAACCTTTATTTGTTTCCAATTCCGTGCCTCCTGGTTTTTCCTGCTTTTGAATTTCCGGCTGCTCCTGCTCAACTAACATTCGGCTCGCGTCTGTGTCTGCCCGGGGAATCTCTGGTAACTTGCCCGCCCCCGAACCCCCTCTAGCGCCAGAGGAAGTTATCTGTCACCAGTAAGGCACATCAGAAAATCACTCATTTTCCGTAGCCCTTAAAGTCCTCGCCGACTGTGATGTTGGGGTATTTCTTTACGCCCTGCTCGTATTCCCCAAAGAGCTTAAAAGCCGGTCCAAGCAGCCAGCTGTTGCTCAAATCGGTGAAAAAGAGATTGGAATCCTCATGCGGATCGCTGCTGAGGTCATAGCACATGGGCCACTGCGGCTTGACGTAGGGCTGCTCCATGGCTGGGCGCAAAGTATCCTCCGTGTAGCGAAAGATTATTTTGTAGATCTTCCACTTGATCGAAAGCAGCCCGCCATCTGTGCCGAAAAACATGTAGGAATCGCGCCCCGTGGTCTCGCTGTGGCCAAGCAAAAAAGTTGAGGCATCGATACCGTCGATGGGCCGATCCGAGGGAACGAGGTTCGACGCACCGGCGATTCCGGCCAGCGTAGGCAACCAGTCCACGGCCGCGAACATTTCCTGCGTAACGACGCCGGCAGGAATCTTACCGGGCCAGCGGATCATGGCCGGAACACGGTGGCTTCCTTCAAACGGCGTGTTCATAAAATTGCCGCGGAACGGGCCATTGGAGCCGGGTCCCACCTGCGGAAGAGCACCGCCGCCTGCGTTATCGCTGCTCAGAATAACGATGGTGTTGTCGTCGACCCCGGCCTCCTTGATCGCGTCGAGGATCTGGCCGACGTGGTAGTCCATCTCGGCAATAAGGTCGGCGAAGAGGCCGCCACGGCTGGTGGACTTACCGGCAAACTTCGGGTTAACAAGGATGGGCGGGTGCATCTCCGAGTATCCCAGGTAGACGAAGAACGGTTTCTTCGCCGCCGCGTTTTCCTTGATAAATTCGACCGTCTTTGGAATGAGGTACTGCTCGTCGACGATCGGCCGTACGTTCACGTCAAGAGGCGTCACCGGTTTCGAGGGCTCACCTTTCTTGCCTTCCCAAATCATGGGCACCGGCATACCGGTTTCCTTAAATAACGGATACGTGGTATAGGCAGCCTCGTCCCAAGTGTTCTTGATGCCCCACCATTCGTCGAAGCCTTGATCGTTTGGAAGCCGGCCGTCCGTCTCACCCAGATGCCACTTGCCGTACAAGGCGGTGGCATAGCCCGAGTCGGAGAGGAGTTCGGCGATGGTGTATTCCCACGGCGCCATCCCACTCTCGCCTTGGCCCGGGAGCGGAATCGAAGTGGTTCCCGACCGAACCGGATGTCTCCCGGTCATGATCGCCGAGCGCGACGGAGTGCATTGGACTTCGACGTTATAGTTGTTGAAGCGAATACCTTCATTCGCTAACTTGTCGATACGTGGCGTCGGCGTCGTGCCACCGTAAACGCCGAAACCACCCCAGCCGACGTTATCGACCAGAATGAATACAATATTGGGTTTGCTGCCGGCAGGTGTTTCTCCTGGTTTCATCTGGAATCTCTTTTCTAAATTCTGAGTTATAACCCGCACCAGCCATTTGGTTCGGAGGCGCGAAGTTCACCTGGTTTCGAGGTGCCACGGGCACCTTCGGTAGTGCCGACAACCTGTATGGGGTTCATTGCAAGCTCGCTGTCATTTCCGAGTATTGTCATATGGGGGAGAGGCGTATGTGATTTTGATCACAGATGATGCCGTTGAGGCGATACATGCAAGGTGAGGTCTCCCTAAGGACATTTGCGTTTGCTCTGCAGAGAGCGCAAAGGGAAGTGCAACACCCGTGGCTTTGAGCGTCTACTGTCACTTGTGACAGTAGGAAACGTCAGTAGCATAGGCTCAACGTCCCACCCCAAAAGTCCGCAGGTCGGCCTCTCGTCGGGGCGTCCAGAAAACCGGTTGGATTAGGCAAACTGGCGGCGCGGCGCTTCATGGTGAATTATTAGCAATGCATGACGAAACGCCCGGAAAAGACTTTTCAGGCACTCCATTGAAGGCACCTCTACGAGAAGCCGGTTAAATAGTGCCCGGCTCCTAGCTTCTCAGGGGACACCTGTCGCTTGTGTCAGTTTTCTGATCGAGTCGGACGGTTCATAGTCCTTGCGAGCCCTTCAATTCGTCACAGATTGAAATATCGGAGCTACTGTTTGAAAAAACTTGGCGCCCGCTCGTGGCCGCTCCGGTTTTCGCAGCAACGATATTCCTTCTGCTGATGCTTCACGTTCTGGAGATTTGCATCTGGGGTCTAATTTTGACCAAGATGGGTCTGATCCCGAGCATGCGGGATGCCATGTACTTCAGCGCAAACACTTACACCAGCCTGGGCTATGGGAATGTGACTCTTCCCGCTGCCTGGCGGGACCTCAGCCCGATCATTTCCATGTCCGGCCTGTTCACTTTTGCCTGGACGACAGGCCAGTTGTTCGACATCGTGCAATCGCAACATGATTTGGTGAGGCGACTTGAATCTGCGCGTAAGAAGGCTCAACTCGCCGCGCAAAACAACCTCAAGGGAGGGCGTCTTACAAAGGAGGAACGGCAAACATTGCGTGAGGAAATCGAGCGGAAACTCGAGCAGCTTCACGACGAGGAGAGGGCCGACCTCGAACTGTTGGTCCAGCCGCACCCGCCGCCGTCCTAAATTACGGGCCCCCGTTTCTCAACGAGGGATCGCCACCACGTTCAAGTATGAGGGTGGCGTGCGGTCTCTTG
>CAWGDP010000010.1:0-240786 GCA_963821315.1 uncultured Acidobacteriaceae bacterium
GATATGAAGATGCGTAACACGATTCCGGTGATTGCTCTGGCGAGCGCCCTTGCTCTCCTCGGCGCCAGCCTGTTTCTAGCCGAGACGCCCTCTCAAGTCTCCGCGCAGAGTCAGGGGGTGCCCGCGAGCGCCGCTGCCCATCCTCCAGCGATGACCGGCAAGGCTTCCATCGCCGCGGCAGTCCACCCCAGGCCATCGTTGGCTGGGCTCACCAGGATTGAGATCCTGCCATCGTCAATCTCGATCATGGGACCGCGCTACAACCAGCGGCTGCTGGTCGAAGGAACCTTTGCCGACGGACATCAGGAGGAGCTTACCCACAAGCCACCCTAGCCATATCGAATCCCAAGGTCGCGATCCTCGACAAAGACGATTTTGCCCTCCCCCAGGGTGACGGGCAAGCGACCATTACCGCTACGCTGCTGGGCCACCGAGCCATTGCAACGGTAACCGTCAAAGACTTCGCGGTCGCCACCGCCTGGAGTTTTCGCAACGACGTGTTGCCGGTCATGACCAAGATGGGCTGTAACTCGGGTCCCTGTCATGGCGCAGCGGCGGGAAAGAACGGCTTCAAGCTTACCCTGCGCGGCTACGACCCCGAGGTGGATTACTACACCCTCACCCACCAGGCCCTGGCGCGGCGCACGGAAATGATGGAGCCGGCGCGCAGCCTGATCCTCTTGAAGCCCACCCTCACCATCCCGCACGGCGGCGGAAGACGATTTCCTGTGGACTCGCCGGAGTTCAAAGTGCTTGCCGGATGGATCGCTCAGGCAATGCCGGCGCCCACGGACTCCGACGCACGGGTAACCAAGATCGAAGTGTTGCCTGGGGAGGCTTCGCTGCGCCCTGGCGCCGAACAACAACTGCTGGTCACGGCATATTTCTCCGACGGCCATACCGCGGATGTGACCCGCTGGGCCAAGTTTGACAGCGGCGACGAGGGCGTGGCCACGGTCGACAATAACGGCCGCGTCACTATGCACAGCAATGGGGAAGCGCCGGTTACGGTGTGGTACCAAAGCCACGTCACCTTCGCCCGGCTGCGCATTCCTTTTCCCTGGAAGCTGGAGGACGCGGTCTTCCTCAAGGCAGCCCGCCACAACTATATTGATGACGCGGTTCTCAAACACCTGCAAGTGCTGCACATCCCACCCTCGCCGCCGGCGGAGGATTCTGAATTTATGCGCCGGGCCTATCTGGATGCTGCGGGCATCCTCCCCCGTCCCGCGGAGGTCGAGCGATTCCTCAAAGATCCCTCGCCACAGAAACGCGACCGGCTGATCGATGACCTGATGAAGCGTCCCGAATTCGTGGATTATTGGGCGTACAAGTGGTCCGATTTGTTGCTGGTTTCAAGCAACCACCTTTCCAACGAGGAAATGTGGAGCTACTACAACTGGATTCGTAACAGTGTCGCCAGCGATAAGCCGTGGAACCAGTTCGCCACCGAGGTCGTAACCGCCACCGGCAACACGCTCGAGAACGGCGCGGCCAACTATTGGTTGATCCACCGCGATCCGCTGGACATCTCGGAGAACATGGCCCAGGCGTTTCTGGGCATCAACATCACCTGCGCCCATTGCCACAATCATCCCCTGGCGAAGTGGACGCAGAAGGACTACTACGGCATGGCCAACCTTTTCGCGCGGGTGCGGCTGAAGACCTTCGCGCCCAGCGGCGCTCGTCCCGCGGTAGGCCCCCTCTTCAACGATGTCACCGTCTACTCCGCGCCGACCGGCGAGTTCAGCGATGATCGCTTCATGATGGTGCTGCCTCCCAAGCCGCTCGACGCTCAGCAGCTTGCCAACGAAGCGCCGGGCGATACGCGCCTCTATTTCTCCACTTGGCTTACCTCGCCAGAAAACCCGTTCTTTGCCCGCAACATCGTTAACCGGATATGGCGCAACTTCATGGGAAGGGGACTGGTTGAGCCGGTAGACGACATGCGCGACACCAACCCCGCCACCAACGACGAATTGCTCAATGCGCTGGTCAAGGACTTTGTCGCGCACAACTACGATGTAAATTACCTGATCCGCATCATCATGCAGTCGGCGACCTACCAGGCTTCCTCCACGCCTCTCAAGGAAAACGCCGACGATGACAAGTATGGCTCGCACTACGTTATCAAGCGCCTCCCCGCCGAGGTGATGCTGGATGCCTATTCCCAAGTGACGCAGGTCCCGGAGAAATTCGATGGCTATGCCGCGGGGATGCGGGCGATGCAGTTGCCGGACACCGCGGTCACTTCTTACTTCCTGACGGCTTTTGGCCGGCCCCTGCGGCAGCAAACCAGGGAGACTGAACGTACCTCGGTGCCCACCATCACCCAGGCGCTCCACATTATTAATGGAGACACATTGAACAATAAGCTGCGAGATCCGGACAACTCGGTGGACATGATGATCAGGCTCGGGTTCTCGGATGAGCAGATTCTCAACTATCTATATCTGGCTTCCTTGAGCCGCTACCCGAAGGACTCTGAGCGGTCAGCCTTGACCCAAGCCCTGGCATCTGCGGAGCAACAGAAGATCGCCGGGGTGGATGATCCGCGTCAGTCTGCGCTGCGCGACATGACATGGTCTCTGCTCACCAGCCAGGAGTTCATGTTTAACCACTAATATGCGAAATGCCCCGTGGTTCCGGCCCCTGATGAACGCCGTCCGCTGCCTGGTCGTTTTCGGAATCGCGTGCGGCACGATTTCTGCGGAGACACCGGGCTTCGATGCGCAGATCGCTCCTATCCTGCAGAAGAATTGCCTGGCCTGCCACTCCAGCAGCGGGCGGATGGGTGGGCTGGTCATGGAGAACTATGACAGCCTGATCAAGGGCGGAGCGCATGGGCCGCCAATCGTTCCCGGCAATGCCGACGGAAGCCGCATCATCCAGATGCTGGAAGGGAAGACTGCGCCGCGGATGCCCTTCGGCGCCGACCCGCTTCCCGCTGCAGACATTGCGGCCATCAAGGCCTGGATCAACGCCGGCGCCACGGGCCCGGCCGCGGGCGCCAGCAGCAAAATTCTTACGCCTGCTGGGCTTCCCGATATACGGCCTGTAGTTCCGGTGGTGTCTCCCGTGGCCTCGCTGAAGTTCTCCCCGGATGGGAAACTACTGGCGGTGGGCGGCTATCGCGAGGTGCGCCTCATCGATCCCTCAACCGGCAAAGAGGTCGCAACGCTTTCCGGTCACGCCGACTACGTGCGTTCCATAGCGTTTAGCCCTGACGGGAAGATGCTGGCCGCAGGCGGTGGCCCTCCACAGCGCTCGGGCGAGATCAAGATATGGGATCTCCAATCGCATCAGCTTCTCCAGACCATGCAGGGCCACAAGGACTGTATCTACTCCGTTGCCTGGAGCCCGGACGGGAAGATCATTGCCTCAGGCAGTTACGACAAGATGGTGAAACTGTGGGATGTTGCGTCCGGTAAAGAGCTCAAGAATCTTCAGGACCATATTGACGCCGTCTTCGCGGTGGCCTTCAGTCCCGATGGCAAGCACCTGGCCTCAGCATCGCAGGATCGAACCGTGAAGATATGGGACGTGGCTACCGGCAACCGTTTGTACACACTGGGCGACGCGTTGGACGGTCTCAATGGCATAGCCTATTCTCCTTCCGGCAACCAGGTCTCCGCCGCTGGTTACGACAAGACCATCTACATCTGGACAGTGGGGGAGACGGAGGGAGCGCTCAAGCAGTCGTTGATCGCAGACGAGGAGAGCATCCTGGCTCTGGTCTGGTCGCCCGACGGCCAAACCATCATTACCGCGTCGTCTGATGGTTCCATACGATTTCGCGACGCGAAGACCCTCGACCCATTGAGGGTCATCGATCACCAGCCGGAATGGGTGCAGGCGCTCGCCGTCAGTCCCGATGGCAAATGGCTGGCGGCGGGCCGTTTTAACGGCACACTGAGCCTGTACGACGTGAAGAATGACAAAGTACCGGCGGGGCAGTGGACGGTCTTTACGCCGCGCCAGCCCGCTGCGGGAGAGGAAAAAAAGCAGGTCGCGAGCCAGTAGAGACTCGCATCACCCTGCGCGAGGTGCCAAGTGAACATAAAGATCCTGCTTTGCGTCTCCTTGTTCGCCTTACCGCTGTGTGCCGAGGAGCCAATCATCCCTCCGAGCCTTGCGAAGATATGGCCAGTTGGCATGGAGCGCGGAAGCACGGCCACCTTTACCCTCGACGGCCGCAATCTCTCCGGCGCCAAAGCAGTGATCTTCGATGCGCCGGGGATCACGGCAAAGATCTCCCAGATCACTGATCTTCCCGTGGAGGAGGCCTCGCGAAAGTTTTCCACTACAGCCGCCGTGCCGCTCGCCAAAAAGCAGTCGGCCTTGCTGGAGGTCACGGTAGCCAAAGACGTTCCGCCGGATGTGTACCGTTTCCGCGTGCAGACGCCATTGGGCACAACCAACATGGTTTCTCTGGCCATTGGATCGCTGCCCGAAGTGAAGAAAAGCGAAGAAAACACGGCACAACCGGTAATGCTGCCCGCAACCATGGTGGGCACGATCACAGCGCCGGGAGACAAGGATCGTTACGAATTCGACGGCAAAACCGGAGAGGACGTCGTATTTGAGGTCGTCGCCTCGAAGCTGGGGTCCAGGCTCGAGTCGCTGCTTGTTCTCAGCGACAGCTCGGGCCGGGTTCTGGCCGAAGCAGGAAGACATGACAACAGCCCTGACGCCACGCTGAACTACCGGCTGCCCCAGGACGGGAAATACACCCTCACCATCTCAGACCGCGAAGGGAGTGGAGGAAAGGAAGACTACTATCGCCTGGACGCGGGCGCCTTGCCCTACATTACGAGATACTTCCCACTTGGCGTGCGGGCGGGCGAAACCACGGCGGTGGCCGTAGAGGGCGTCAATCTGGGGGGGATCCGCGAACTGAAGATCGATGCGCCGAAGCAGGCAGCGGGCCCAAAGACTGTGCCGATCGTGCTTAAGGAGAATGCAGCGCTCCCGCTGAATCAGGTCAGGCTAGTGGTCGGTGACTTGCCCGAGATTGTGGAACAGGAACCGAATAACTCGCTTGCTCAAGCAGAAGAAGTATCGTTCCCCGTCACCATTAACGGGCATATCAGTGGCGGAGCCAAGCCCGGGGAAGCCAGCGATGAAGATTATTTCCGCTTCCACGCCGCCAAGGGGCAGCGGCTGACGATTGATGTGGAGGCCGCAAGAGTGGGCTCTCCGCTGGATTCGGTCATCGAGGTTCTCGATGCACAAGGGAATGCGATTCCGCGCGCTACCATTCGCTGTTTGAACCAGACCACAACCACGCTCAGCGACCGGGATTCGCGCACCACCGGTGTCCGGCTGACCTCCACCACCGGACTTCACGTCAACGATTATCTGATGATCGGAGATGAGCTCAATCAACTGGAGTACATCTCCGATCAGCCCGATGCGGATGTTGAGTTGAAGGGAATCAATGGTCTGCGGCTGGCTTTTGTGGGCACGTCCCCGGTGGTGCATGCCGTAAATACTCCGGTCTACCGCGCGCAGATTCTGCCTCCTGACGCCGAATTTCCGCCCAACGGCCTGCCCGTCTTCCATCTAACCTGGCGGAACGACGACGGCGGCCCTGGGTACGCCGCAGACTCGCGCATCGACTTCGTAGCCCCCGCCGATGGGCAATATATCCTGCACCTCAAGGACGTTCGCGGTATGGGTGGACCAGACTTTGCCTATCGCCTTTCCATTCGCGAAACTGTTCCCGATTATCAACTCACGGCCACTCCCCAGAATCCCAATATCCCCAAGGGAGGAAGGATACCCTTGACGGTTTCGGTCGATCGGCTCCAAGGCTATGAGGGCCCCGTCGAGATTGAGGTGAAAGGTCTGCCTGCCGGTGTCAGCGCCGGTCCCGCGAAGATTTCTGCGGGAGAGGATTCGACGGTGGTGGTGCTGTCGGCCTCTGCGGATGCTTCCGTGGACGCGCCTCCGGGTACGATGGAAATTGTGGGCCACGCGACCATCAACGGCCGCGACATTGCGCGGTCGGCGAACTTGAATGCCATGCTTGAGGAGCGGTCCCTGCAGCTCGCCACCATTATTCCGCCGCCGGATGTGGTGGTGACCACGGACACCCAGCAGGTCTCTCTTGAGCCAGGGCAGCAGGTGACTGTGACCCTGCACGTCGAGCGTCAAAATGGGTACAAGGGCCGTGTGCCGTGCTTTGTCAAGAATCTTCCCCGCGGAGTGCAGGTGGTCAATATCGGACTGAATGGCGTGCTGGTGACTGAAACCCAAACCAGCCGCACCTTCACTTTGCGGGCGGAGGACTGGGCCAAGCCAATCGAGCAGCCAATCTATGTCGTAGCCGAAGTCGAGTCAGATTCTTCGACCAACCACGCCTCGCCTCCGCTGGAGTTGAAGGTTACGGAGCACAAGCAGGCAGCAAGCGCCGGCGGCTCTCAATGATGGCGGAGATTCAAATTCCATCGCTCATGAAAATTGGGGCGGGGGCTTTTTCCGAGGTGGCGCCCATTCTTACCCGCCTGAAATGCAGCCGTCCGTTGATTGTGACGGATGCTTTTCTCGTGAGTTGCGGCCTGGCAGAAAAGTTGCAGGATCAGATCGTCCAGGCCGGGATCCCGTGCGAAGTTTTCTCCGGCACGGTCCCCGATCCAACTACGGATGCGGTCGATCAGGGAGTGAGTGCTTTCCTTGCAGGCAGGCACGATAGCCTGGTGAGTCTTGGGGGTGGGAGTCCGATTGACACGGCCAAGGCGATTGGCCTGCTTGCGGCCAATGGAGGCCGCCTCAGGGACTACAAGGTTCCTAACCCGATTCCCAAGGCGGGGCCTCCGCACATCGCCATTCCCACCACCGCGGGAACAGGTTCAGAGGTTACCCGCTTTGCGGTCATCTCCGACTCTATCGACCAGGAAAAGATGTTGATCTCCGGCAGCTCGCTGATGCCCTCAGCCGCTGTTGTCGACTACGAACTAACCATGACCATGCCGCGACGGCTGACCGCCGATACTGGCACGGACTCCCTCACTCACGCGATTGAGGCATATGTGAGCCGCAAAGCCAATCCCTTTACCGATACTTTTGCACTCTCAGCAATGAAGACCATCTGGGCGAAACTGCCGACCGCATTTCACCGGCCTGAGGACCGCGCTGCGCGGGAAGGCATGATGCTGGCGGCCACCCTTGCGGGGATTGCTTTTTCCAATGCGAGTGTGGCCCTGGTTCACGGCATGAGCCGGCCCATTGGGCTCTTCTTCCATGTCCCGCATGGCCTCTCGAATGCGATGTTGCTGCCTGCCGTCACGCGCTTCTCGGCCGGCTCCGCGCCTCAACGTTATGCCGATTGCGCTCGCACCATGGGGATCGCCGGCCAGGAAGACTCGGAGTCTGTCGCGGTGAACAAACTGGTCGAAGGCTTGTTTCGCCGCAATGAGGAGCTGGAGGTTCCCTCGCCTAAGAGCTTCGGAATTCCTGAGGCACGATATATGGAGGTCATCCCGACAATGACCGCACAGGCGCTGGCTTCCGGCTCACCGCAGAACAATCCGCGGATTCCATCTGCCACTGAAATTGAACAGCTCTATCGCGAGATTTGGAAGTAGCCTTCGCAAGGCGGTCCAAATGAGCGGGAAGATACGGTTTTCGAGCGGGAGCGTACGAATATCAGGTCGCCAAATGAAACTTCGAGGGCCCCAAGTGGATATGGGGCCCCTCGAGTTATGCCGCAATCACGCCGTGGGGATCGAGCACGAATTTCTTCGCCGCCCCTTTATCGAAGTCCTTGTAGCCCTGGACCGCCTGGTCCAGGGTCACAACGGTGACGTTGACGGCCTTGGCGATTTTGATTTTGTCATGCAGGATCGCCATCATGAGCTGCCGGTTGTACTTCATTACCGGACATTGACCGGTGGTAAAGACATGGGATTTCGCCCATCCCAAGCCGATGCGGATGCTGAGGTTTCCCGTCTGGGCGCTCTTATCGGATGCGCCAGGATCCTCGGTCACGTACAGACCCGGGATTCCGAGGGCTCCGCCGGCGCGGGTAACCTGCATGAGCGAATTAAGCACCGTCGCAGGGATTTCCGTCTTAGCGTCATGGCCGTGACCACGGGCTTCGAAGCCCACGCAATCGACCGCGCAGTCCACTTCCGGAACCTTGAGGATCTGGGCAATCTGATCGCCGACAGAGGCATCCTTGGAGACGTCCACAGTCTCGCAGCCGAAACTCCTGGCTTGCGCCAGCCGCTCCGGAATCAGGTCGCCCACAATCACGACTGCGGCGCCCAGCAGTTGACAGGCGGCTGCGCATGCGAGACCGACCGGTCCCGCCCCAGCCACATAAACCGTGGCCCCTGGACCAACGCCCGCAGTGACGGCGCCATGATAACCAGTCGGCAGAATGTCAGACAGGCAGGTCAGGTCGCGGATCTTTGTCATAGCCTGTGCTTTGTCGGGAAATTTCAGCAAGTTGAAGTCCGCATAAGGAACCATGACATAGTCAGCCTGACCCCCCACCCAGCCGCCCATATCTACGTAGCCGTAGGCTGCGCCCGGCCGTGCTGGATTCACATTCAGGCAAATGCCGGTGGCGCGTTCCTTACAGTTTCGACAGCGGCCGCAGGCGATGTTAAAGGGCACAGAAACCAGGTCTCCGACCTTGATGAACTCGACGTCCCGGCCAGCCTCGATCACTTCGCCGGTGATCTCGTGCCCCAGGATGAGCCCTTTCGGTGCAGTGGTGCGGCCCCGGACCATGTGCTGGTCGCTGCCGCAAATGTTGGTGGAAACGATCTTGAGAATGACGCCGTGTTCGCATTTGCGATTCCCGAGCGCTAATTTCGGGTAGTCAATGCTGTGAATCTCGACCACCCCGGGGCCCATATACGCGACTCCACGATTGCTTGCCATGTGTGTAATCTCCTTGGATTGCTCGCCTGCGTTTTAGATGGCGAGAGGTTTGGTTTTGTCCGGCACGCGCAAATCGCCTTTGATGCTCGTTGCGCGGCGCTGGGCGGTCTGAGAACGCCGACAGGAATTGTGTGTTCCCACTGCGGCTGCGAATATACGCGGACTGCCCCGCGAGTTCAAGTGACCCAAACTGTATTTGCCAGGAAGGCAGTCATTGCTATAAGTTGCTCGGAGTAGAAGCCCACCTCGGATTAGATGCCAATCAGTCGTGAGCGGGGAACTGGCAGGCACAGATTTGGTATGGTTTTGCGGGCCACAGGGCAGTCTTTCACAGCCCAGAACTTCTCCTCCGCGCTCTTTCCACCCTGGTGAAGAGGACCGTCTGAAAGGACACGTCTCCTATTGATTTTCAGTAAATCTCTCATCATCGCCTCGATTGTGTCCGGATTGGGCGGCCTGCTCTTCGGATTTGACAATATAGTGATCAGCGGAGCCATTCCCTATGTATCGCAGCTGTTTCGGCTGGATGCGAGTGGGGTCGGCTGGGCCGCCGGCTGTGCCCTGGTCGGGTGCGTCGCCGGCGCGATGGCCTCAGGCACCTTCGTAGACTACCTGGGCCAGAAGAAGGGCCTTACCGCATGCGCAGCGTGCTTCGCCCTTTCTTCCGGCGGCATCTGGTTCGCCGCCAGCCTTAATCAGTTTGTACTTTGGCGCATGATTGGCGGCGTCGGCATCGGCGCCGCTTCGATCATCGCGCCCATGTACATCGCAGAAACCGCGCCCACACGTCTGCGCGGCCGCCTGGTCACACTCTATCAATTGGGTATAGTGCTCGGCATTCTGGCTGCGGTATTCAGCAACATGCAAATCCAACGCCTGGGAGATGATGCCTGGAACACCGCGGTCGGCTGGAGATGGATGTTTCTCATGGGGATCTTCCCCGCGATCCTATTCGGGGCCATGATCCTTTCCGCGCCGGAAAGTCCACGCTGGCTGATCAAAATGGGGCGCATTTCCGAGGGCCTCGCCGTACTGACGAAAATTAATGGTATTGAGACAGCAAATCGCGAATCGGCGGAGATTCAGTCCTCACTGGCAGCCGAAGAAGGCCATCTGTCTGAACTACTCACGAGCTTCCGTCGTCCGCTTCTGCTGGGAATTATGCTTGCAAGCTTCTCGCAGATAAGCGGAATCACCGCCATCCTCTCTTTCCTACCCGACGTCCTTCGGACAGCAGGCACTGCTACCGGCGATGCATTCCTGCAGTCGGTCCTGGTTGGGATTGTGAACCTGGTACTTACCCTGTTTGGTTTATGGCTGGTGGATGTTACAGGCAGAAAAACCCTGATTATCGTTGGCTGCTTTGTCCAATTCGTTTCGCTGGCGCTGGTTGGCCTTTTCTTTCACAGTCATGTCAATGGAGAGCTTGTTCTCATTTTCGTAATGACCTTTGTCGCAGGACATGCATTCGGGAATGGGGTTGCTTGTTGGGTCATCATTTCAGAGATCTATCCGGCTAAAATCCGTGGCCGAGCAATATCGATTGCCACCTCGACCCTCTGGATGGCCAGCTATCTCGGCAACCAGATGTTTCCCGTCATGATGAAGCATCTAGGGGCGGCGGGTACATTCTGGTGCTTCGGGAGTGGCGCCCTGCTTACGCTGATATGCGTCTGGAAACTTGTCCCCGAAACCAAAGGGCGATCACTGGAAGACATCACGCGCTTCTGGATCGAATCCAGCGTGTCTTGAGAAGAGCAAGCCCTCACCCCCACTGGGGAATTACCCCAGTCACTTTGAGTTCTGGATATCATTGTCAGGTATGAACATCACACGTCGCAGATTCGATCGACGATCGTTTCTCAAAGCCGGAGCGGCCACGGGCGCGTTGGGAGTTTTCAACCACTCCAGGCTGGGAGCGAGCGAAGCGCCTGGTCTGCCATGCCCGCCTACTCTTACCTCTCTCGCGAGCGATCGTTTAACCCATGTCTATCGCGACCTCTACAGTGCAGCCGCTACGCAAAATGAGTGGGGCTACATCAAAGCCACCAAATCGGTCTCCGGGCTGACGGCAATTTCATTTCCTCCTTACGCTTGCTGCGGCCTTCCGGAGATCACATTTAGTCCAGGGTACCTGGCCACGTGCGAAATCTTTCTCAACGGCCGCATGCTGATGGGTTACCCGCCGCCGGCGACCCAGGTTTCCTATACCTGGTATCCCCATAAGATCGTTCGCGAAACGACGGCGGAGGGTCTGGAGATCACAACTGATACGTTCATGCCGTCGCGCCAACGAGCCGTGGCGCAATCCATCGTGGTGAAAAATGTGGGGAAGGGAAGCCGCACCATTACGCTGGGCTTTGATTTGCGTGCCGGAGTGGTCAAAAAGACTGCCGCCTGGTTTGTAAACTCACCGGCCGAAGTCGACAACCGGATTACAGCTATGGCCTCGCGAGGATGTCTTGTTTTCGAAGCGCAGCACAGCAGCGCGGTATCGGTCCAGGGTCTTCTGCCAAAACCGGACCGGGTGGAAAACCTGAGGATGCTGACGTTAGAGTGGACTTTGGGTCCGAGCGAATCGCGAGAGGTCCACTACGTGAACGCCATCGCTGAAGAGAAGGATGCGGCCCTAGCGTCGTACGATCGGTTGCAGGCAGATTTTTCTGCCATTCAAGCTCAGAGCGAGGAAGTCGCCGCCGGACTGCTGCGAGCCGCTTTCACCCCGGGGAACTCCGAATTCTCCGGGCATCTTCCCCAACTCGTCACAGAGGATGAGTCACTCTGGAAGCTATATCATGCCGGCTTCACGAACCTGCTTTTTGCACGCCGCAATTCACCGGATTCGGCCTACGGGAACACCTACATCACGCTGGGGGGACGCGTCCTGCCCTCGCTGAGCTTTCCCTGGGATACATCGGTCACGTCGCTCAGCCTGGCGCTGCTTGATCCGGATGCGCTGCGCAAGCTGGTTGAGCTGTGGTTCTTGCGGGATATGCATGCGCACCTGGCGACCGACTATGTGTCCGGTGAAGCCGTCGGCCCGTGGTACGCGGTGAACGATATGGCGATTCTTCGCTGCGCAGAGAATTACCTGCGGGTAACCGGCGACTTCGCATGGTTGCAGAAGGCGATTGGCGACAAAAAATGCCTCGAACACCTGACAGCGCACGCGCTCCATTGGAAGACGCTGGACAAAAAGGGCGATGGGCTCGCCGACTACGGGCAGATGGAAAACCTGCTGGAGGTGATCAGCACCTACACTCACCAGGTAGCAGGTATGAATGCCGGGAACGTTTCCGGCATGCGCTTTGTCGCCGCTTTGCTTGATCGGGCGGGAGACTCCCCGCGGGCTGCCCAGCTCCGCTCCGAGGCAACAGCCTTGGCCGATCGGATCAATCGTCTGCTATACGTGCAGGGCAAAGGCTTCTGGAGAGCAGGCCAGCCGGACGGAAGTTTTAATGAAGTCCGCCACTGCTACGATCTTCTCGCGGTGCTTGACAACATGTTCCCAGACTTGAGTGAAAGCCAGAAGAGAGAGATGAGCCGCTTCTTTTGGACGGAGTTGCATTCCTCCGCCTGGATGCAATCGCTTTCATCGAGCGACGTCGACGCAACCTGGAACATTCGTCCAGACCATAGTTCGATCGGTGCCTACCCCGCGTGGCCGCCTATGACGGCAAAGGGACTTTATAAGATTGACCCGTCGCCGCAAGTGGCCGCTTGGGTCAAACAACTGGCGCGGGCCGGCAATCAGGGTCCGTACGGCCAAGCCCACTTTGTCGAAACCATCTTTCCACGGGAAAAGGGAGGCGCCTATAAGTCACCCGACGACATGCCCTATGGCAACGACTGGTGCTGTGTATCGGGAGGCTGTTTTGTTGACCTGACGATCGACTCGATCTTCGGCGCGGACCTGACGCTCTACGACGGTCTTAAAGTAGCTTCTCGAGTGACGGACTTTGACGCTGCGGCCCAGTTGATAAACTTGAACTACCAAGGGCAAAACTATACTGTATCTCGCGGAGGCGCGCGCCGCGTCTGAGCATCAAAAGGGGTTGGGAGAATTATGAAAATCGGCTTAGGTCTCTATCGCCACATGCTATCGCGCGACAACTACGATTTCGCGCGACAGGCTGGATGTACTCATATCGTGATCCATTTGGTGGATTACTTCCGCCAGAACTCGACCAATCCGCGCGACAATCAGCCGACGGGCGGCAAATATGGGGCGTGGGGTTTGGCCGGGGATCCTAATACGTTGTGGACCGCGAGTGAGCTGATCAAGATTCGCCGGGAGATCGAGGATGCCGGCCTGGTTCTGGCCGCGATCGAGAACCTTGATCCGGCCTTTTGGCACGACATTCTGCTCGACGGCCCCAAGCGCCCTGAACACATTGAAAATATCAAAACCATCGTTCGGCGCATGGGAGAAGCTGGCATTCCCGTACTTGGCTATAACTTCAGTATCGCTGGGGTCTGCGGCCGTGTTTCCGGGCCCTGGGGACGCGGAGGCTCCGTTACCGTCGGAATGGACGGACCTGTTGACGAGCCCATTCCGAATGGAATGGTGTGGAACATGATTTATGACGAACATGCTGCTTCTGGGGCGCTGCCACCCATCACACGCGAAGAACTTTGGCGCCGGCTGGAAGGATTTCTGGAAGAGTTGATCCCGGTGGCCGAGCAAGCAGGAGTGCGGCTTGCTGCACATCCTGATGATCCTCCTATGCCGACGATGCGGCAGCAGCCCCGGCTCGTCTACCAGCCGGGCATGTATCAAAGGTTGCTGGATGCCGTGCCCAGCAAATCGAATCAACTGGAGCTCTGCGTGGGCACCCTGGCTGAGATGACGGAAGGTGATGTCTATGACGCAGTAGACCGTTACAGTAAGCAGGGAAAGATTGCCTACATTCACCTCCGAAATGTAGTCGGTAAGGTTCCGCATTATCGCGAAACCTTTATCGATGAGGGAGACGTCGACATGATTCGCATTTTGTCGATCTTGCAGCGCAACCACTTCGATGGGGTGATCCTTCCTGATCACACACCCCAGATGACATGTGCCGCTCCCTGGCACGCTGGCATGGCGCACACCATAGGCTTCGTAGAGGCGGCTCTGGCTATGCTTGGCAAGCAAACCCTCATAGCAGCCGGCAATCGATCCTGACGAAGGTACTCAATCATCGCATCGCGGATTCTGTCTGACCGCTCGGGACATACGGTAAGCGGATCTCGATGAGTAAGCCACCCTCTACGCGATTAAGCGCCCTGATTGTGCCTCTATTCGCATGAACGGCCTGCCTGGCAATCGCAAGACCTAACCCTGCACCTGATCGATCAGAGGACGCCCGAACGAAGGGTTCGAAAATGGCGTCGAGCTTGTCGTCCTGCACACCTATCCCACTATCCTTTACTTGAATCACGATGGAGTCATTGGAGCGGGACAGAACGTCAACCTCGACGCGGCCACCCTCCGGGGTAAACCGAATCGCATTACGCAGGATATTATCCAGAGCTCTCTTCAGAAGTTCGCGGTAGCCCCGCAAACTGATGGGTGGAGGGGATAAGAGATGCACCTGCTTGCTGGTTTGCTCTGCCGTAAATTGATTGTCGAGGCAAACTTGCTGTAACAACTCATCGAGGGAATAAACTTCCTCATCCTCCTGCTCCAGGCCACTCTCCAGTCGAGCGAGACGAAGGAGTTGCTGGATCATTGAATTCAATTCAGAACTATCGCCTTGAATGCGATTCAGTTCAGGGATGAGCGCAGGGTTCGCCTTACGCCGTGCCAATGCGAGCGCAACATTCAAGCGGCTTAATGGGGAGCCAAGTTCATGGGAGACTTGAATGAGGAAGTTCTTTTGAGAAGACAGGAGGGTGCCAATTCGGCTTGACATCTGGCTGATGGTTCTACTCAGATCCCCGAGCTCGTCTTTTCTCTCTAGAAGCGAGGCATCAGGCCGCGAAGCGAGATTTCCCCGGCCAAATAATTCCGTTGAACGTTGCAGCTTGCGGATGGGGTCGACAAAGTAACGGGTGAGCAGGAGACACGTGATCGCTGATACCACTGCGGCGACACCAAATTGCCACCAGAGAAGGGGCGGAGGCCCGGTCGCCCTACCGGGTAAGATGGCGACCGCAACGAAGCGCGCATTGTTAATAGGAGCCTCAAACGCAACCATTCCTACTTCGTTGCGAAAGGCTATCAGCGCTATAGGATTGCCTGGCGTGACTTCCGCGGCCAGAGAGCGGGCGGCCGGGGTACCTGGAGATACCAGCAGTTCGGTCCCGGATGGGTCCAGGATGTACACCAGCCCGCATTGATGCGCCGCCTCGGGAAGTCTGCCGGCGCTTCGCGCTTGGATAGCCGTTTGCAGACAAGCCTGGAGATCCGGGAGAGGCACGGAGATAGGTGGCAGCCGATTGAAATGATGGGTCGTCAGGACCAGGCCGAAGGATATCGAGATGATAACCACGGTGGCGATCCAGAAGGTGAGAAAACTTCTCACGAAAATGGTCATCGTGCCTCCTCTTCTGCGATCACGTAAACATATCCAACGCCGCGAATGCTGCGGATGCGCTCGTTCCCATCGGGGAATGGTCCCAGCTTTCTGCGTAAATTGCTGACCAAACTATCAATGCTACGGTCAATTCCCGATTCCTGGCGGCTTAACACTCGGGGTATCAATTCCTGCCTGGAAAAAGCTAGTTCCGGGGCGAGAAAGCAGCAGTTGAAGGAGAGAAAATTCTGCCCCGGTCAGCTCGACGGCTTCACCTCCGCGCGTGACTCGACGAAACGGCTCATCCAGTTCGATGTCGCCTATCGAGATGAAACTGAGCCCCTTGAGAGAGGGGCGAATACGGCGAAGAATCGACTGCACCCTGGCGAACAACTCGTCGGGCTCGAAGGGCTTGGGTAAGTAGTCGTCGGCGCCCGATTTTAAGCCACGGATGCGATCGGAGGCCGCCCCACGCGTGGTCAACATTAATACCGGGACTTCTGAGAAATGGCGCAGCCGCTCCAGCACTTCGAAGCCGTCGATTCCCGGAAGCATGACATCCAGGATCACCAACGCAAAAGGCTTGCGACCGACTAAGCAGAGACCCACTTCTCCCGTATTGGCGGTCGTGACCGCGTAACCTTCGTAAGCTGCGTACTCAGAAACCAGCTCACCGAGAGCGACGTCGTCGTCCACCAGCAGAAGCTGTGCTTGTGCTGCAGGGCGCTGGGCTGGAGTTAAGTCTGCCATTTTTCTTATTGTCGGTCCTCAGCGCTGAGCGAAGGTAAACACTTTTGTCGAGAAGTGTTGTGCAACGCCAGCCTATCGGCGCCAGGACGATCTATTGAATAGCGGAACACGGTAGATCTACTTCAACCAAAGGGTCCCTTTACATGCTAAATGACGTACAGAGTTCACTTCCAGAGAGAGCGCAATTCGAGGCGAGGGCTTCTGATCTAGAGGATATCGAGGAGCTGGTGCGGGTATACAGACCAAGCGTATTGAGGCACGCTTGGTGGCTGCTGAGAGATCGGGATCTTGCGGAGACAGTCACGCAGGACTGCTTTTTGCGAGCCTTTAACTCCCGCCACCTCTATCGCGGGCAATGCAGTGTGCGCACCTGGCTGCTGGCGATAGCCACGAACCTGGTCCGCGACAATACGCGAACCCATGGCTTTCGATTCTGGAAGCAGGTGCGCTCATCGGCCGTGGACGTGTCCACAATGGAAAGCCGGCTAGCCTCTCGCCGGCAAACCGTGGAGGGGGAGATGCTTGCGCGCGAAAAGTTGCGGCACATTTGGGTCACGGTGGATGGGCTCCCGGGGAAGCAAAGAACCATATTCATGCTTCGTTTTGTTGAAGAGATGCAGGTGGCGGAGATAGCCGAGACCACAGGACAAAACCTGAGCACGGTCAAAAGCCTACTTTATCGTGCTCTTCGAACGGTCCGGGTAGCGATGGAAAAAGACGGACAACCTTCGGGAGCGCCACAGCTGGGGCAGAGAGTGATGGCGCAAAGTTTATAGGCCGCATTTTTTTCTGCAGTCGATCACGGAAAGCCCTCGTCATAAGTAATCGGAATCGAGTTCGTAGGGGTCAGGGTGATGCAGGGGATTTCCAATCGTCTGGTAGGGATTTGTCTGTTTTCGTTGTCCATCGTTAGTGCCGGCCAATCCGGCTACGCACAAACTGTCGCACAAAACCGGATCGTGCAGCCGATCGTGGCGGGCCCGGTATCGCCGGTGGCGGGTACTGTTCATCCGCTGGCTCGGCCGCAATATGATCAGGGTCCGGTTGCCAGTTCCATGCAATTGCAGGGTATGACCATAAACTTCAACCGTTCGGCGGCGCAACAGGCGAGCCTGAATACTTTGCTGACGGCGCAACAAACTCCTTCGTCTTCCTCCTACCATCAATGGCTCACTGCCGCGCAGTTTGGAGAGGAATTTGGCATGAGCCAGCAGGACCTCGACCAGGTTACCGCGTGGCTCCAATCCCAGGGTTTCACGATAAACAATGTGGCGGGGAGCCGCACTTCTATCCGGTTCAGTGGAACCGCGGGCATGGCGGAACAGGCCTTCCATACTCAGATCCACAAGTACATCGTGAATGGGGAGACTCACTTTGCGAACGCCACGCAAATCTCGCTGCCAAACGCTTTAGCCTCGACGGTGAGCCGGGTAGGCGGCCTCCATGACTTCAAACCGCAGCCGCGTTTGGTCCGGCCGGCAGGCACAAAGACGGACGGTGCGCAGCCACACTTCACCTCGGGTATCTCGGGAGACCACTTTCTTGCGCCGGGAGACTTTGCGGTCATCTATAACGTGAATCCGCTCTACAGCGCGGGCTACACCGGGAGCGGCCAGACAATCGGGATCATGGGGCAGACAGATATAGTCATGGCCGATATCACAGACTTTCGCAGTGCCGCGGGATTGCCTACGAATAATCCCACTGTATTTCTGATCCCCGGCTCCGCTGACCCGGGAATCGGCGATGCATCCGGTGACATTAATGAGGCTGACCTGGATCTGGAATGGTCCGGCGGTGTGGCCAAGAATGCATCCATTGTCTTCGTCAACTCGACGAATGTCATGGATTCGATGCAGTACGCAATCGAGAACAAGATCAACGGCCTTCAGATCCCGATTCTTAGTATCAGTTATGGAGGTTGCGAACCGAGTTGGACCTCGGCAGATCTCAGCAGTATGGAAGCGTCGTTTCAACAGGCAAATGCGCAGGGACAAACGGTGCTTGCCGCCGCCGGAGATAACGGAGCGGCCGACTGCGACGAACAGACAAACCCCAACGGTCCGCCCATTATTTCAGCGACCCAGGGTTTGCAGGTCGACTATCCTGCGAGCAGTGCCTACGTGACCGGCATGGGTGGCAGTGAATTTACCGGAGACGGAACGGCTGCCAGTCCTTCGACAGGGGCCGGCCAGTATTGGAGCGCGAACGGATCCAATGACGTGCTTACCTCCGCGTTGTCTTATATTCCGGAGATGGCGTGGAACGACACTACTTTTGAAATTGAGAATGGTGGCGGACTCTCCGCAGGTGGAGGCGGCAAGAGCCTGCTATGGACCAAGCCGAGTTGGCAGACGGGGGTGACCGGAATCCCGAGCGATGCCGCCCGTGATGTACCCGATCTTTCCCTGAACGCCTCCCCAGACCACGATCCGTATTTGGTCTGCACGCAAATCACCTTGGACTCGAATCCCAGCACCTACACGTCCAGTTGCACCAACGGCTTTCGTATTTCAGACCCTGGCCAAGATGACAACCAGGGCCTGGTCGCCTTCGGAGGGACGTCGGCCGACGCACCCAGCTTTGCCGGCGTATTGGCGTTGATCGAGCAGCAACTGGGAGTACCCGCAGGTTTGGGCAGCATCAATCCTACGCTCTATACGCTGGCCGCTAACGTAACCACCTACGCCTCGGCCTTTCACGATATAACGACGGGGAACAACATCGTTCCGTGTACCGCGGGGACTACGGACTGCCCAAGCAGCGGGGAGATGGGTTACTCGGCGGCAACCGGGTATGACCAGGCAACGGGATTGGGATCAGTCAATGCGTCCAACCTGGCGACAGCGTTCACTTCCGTTGCCGCTAAGGCCGGTACGATGACGACCGTCGCTGCCTCCCCGTCGAGCCCGGCAACCGGGGCCACGGTCACGCTGACTGCGACGGTCACCCATAATGCCGGGACAGCGGCGCCCACAGGAACAGTGACATTTACCGTCGATGGGACATCCGAGAGCCCAGTCACGGTGGCGAATGGTTTGGCAACAACCACTACCAGTTTCTCGACCGGAGGCTCGCACACCATCATAGCCGCGTACTCCGGCGATACGAACTACTATGCCTCCACCAGTGCCGCAACTACGATGAACGTTGGCGCCTCAGGCACGGCGGTAACAACGACCGCATTGGCCGCCAACCCGACGTCAGTTGCGCTCTATGGGGCGTTGACGCTGACAGCTACGGTGCAGTCCTCGACGGCCGGCACGGTCGCCGGTACCGTCACTTTCACCATCGCCGGCGCAACGGTGGGCACAGCTTCGGTGACCGCCGGAGCCAGCGGCGTTGGCACAGCCACGCTCGCGGTAAGCTCAGTGACACCTGCGCTGGGCTTTGCGGCGGGCAGTGATACCATTACCGCCGCTTATGGCGGTGATGAGCTTTATGCCGCTTCTTCAGGGACTGCAGCCATTACGGTGACCAATCCAGCAATCACGATGACCGTCGGGAACATGACGATTTCCTCCGCTTCGCCTGGCGCCAGCGGTACCTCGACCATCACCATCACTTCCACCCAGGGATACACGGGAACCGTGAGTCTCACGGCAAATTCGCCCTCGCTGAACGCAAACTATGCCCTGGGAGCAACCTCGCTTGCGATTGCCAGCAACGGGTCCGCGAGTACAACGATCACCATCGAGACCATGGCCGCCTCATTGCAGAAGGGCGCGCAGGGAAATTCTCAGGGGACGACAAATAAGCTGATCCGCATAGCTGGAGTGGGATTTGGGGCTATTCTCCTGCTCGGGCTTCCCGGATTCCGCAGGAGACGATGGCCGGTGGTGACCAGCCTGCTGCTGCTGGGAGTGCTGGGAACGATGATGGGTTGCGGAGGTGGTACCGGGGGGGCTGCTCCGGCCGGGACCTACACGGTCACCGTTACTGCGACGGACAGCAGCAATACCGCCATAACCACTTCGGCAAACTTCACGGTGACCATTCAGTAGGCACTGATAAGTCCCGGCTGGGATTATCTTGAGGAGTTTAAGGAGTTTGCTCGCCCATGCGAAATCGACCTCACACGCTTGCATATGGAGTTGTGCTCATGCTCGGAATTTCCGGAGCGGCCGTAGCTCAGGACAACGGGGCAGAACAGCTCTCTGCGCGTCAGCAGCTTCAACATATCCATACACCGCAATCGATCGATCAGGAGCTTGCTCACCTTACAAAAGACCTGGAGTTGACTTCGCAACAGCAGCAGCAAGTCCGGCCTCTGCTCGAGGAGCACCACGATAAGATTCAGGTGCTGCTCGATAAGTATCCGACGGCCACGCGGCAGGAGCTGGGTCCGCAGATTCATGCGATCAGCGACGAGACGCACGGCAAGATTCACGCTTTGCTTACCGATCACCAGAAGGATCTGGAAAAGGCGATGGTGCAACGCGAGCATAATGGTGAGGAAAACAGGCGATCCGCTCCGCCTGCTGTAGCCTCGCCGGAACCATCTTCTTCTCCCTCTTGATTGCGTGTCCAATTTGGAGGTGGGAGCCCCGCATTTATGCGGGGGAAGGAGCCCAGCCCGGATTATGCTAGGGCATCGATGGATGATGATCCCGCCTATCCCGGCGTGGCGGCCGCATGAGCGCTAACTTGTCTAGGATGTTTTTCGTCAAACTCCCACAGAATCGTCATCCTGAGCGGAGCGCCTGGCAGATTGATCGCGTGACACAGCGCTTGTGGCGCGGAGTCGAAGGACCTCGGCGGTGTTTGTTGCACCCATGCTGCTCGGAGCTTTTCAACCGCCGAAGCCCGACAACAGGATCCACTGCGATACGCACCTGATGGTTACGGGTACATCTTTTCATTCAGTAGATTTAGGCACCGGACATAGCAAGATGGTAGGAAGTTCTTGGTTCTCGGCCGCAGGGAAAAACCGCAACGGGCCCGGTGGTTGAAAAGCTCCGAGCAGCATGGGTGCAACAAACACCGCCGAGGTCCTTCGACTCCGCGCCACAAGCGCTGTGTCACGTGATCAATCTGCCAGGCGCTCCGCTCAGAGGCTGTGACTTTATTGACTTTTAGCGATTTTTGACCCACCTAAGCTCTTTGTTTTCAGTATCGATTTTTTTGTGAAACCAATAAAGTCACAGACTCTCAGGATGACGATTCTGTGGGAGTTCGACGAAAAACACCCTAAACAAGTTGGTGTTTATGGAAGCCTGCCTTGGGAGCGCCTATGGGCTCGGTACTATTCATTCTTTCGTGTGGAAGAGAGCGCTGTTGATATCGGGCCAGAACTCCCGGAGCACGAATGTCGCTCCGTCCAGGCTCACGTTTGTCAGCCAGCGTTGACCTGTCTTGGTCCAGGTGCGCTCCGGTCCGGGATAGTAGAAATCGGAGATGCCTGAAGCTGCCCCTGCGCCGATGATCTCCGACGCATTGAATGTTTCGTGGCCGGAGTCAGTGCGCGTGATCAAGATCCGGGAAAGAGAATAGCCAGTACGCTTCAGAACCCCGCCGCGGCCGAGAGTGTAGTAACGTGCATCCTGGTGTAAGGCAACAGGAAAAGCGAATTCCACCAGGTAGTTCTCGTCTGTCTGATCCGCAAATGTATGCCAGTAGTATCGCGCATAGCCGGCTGCGCCTTGATGAAACTCAGGAATCGAGTTGGAGGCCTGGCCGACGCCGGCTAAACCTCCAACGAAAACGAACGAGGAATAATCAAAGCTATCGTCCGTCGCATCCTTGAACTTCTCTTTTACCGACTGTGGAGGCAACTTTGCGTTCACCGAGACCGCCTCAAAATTCGGCACGATGCCTAGAATGCGCTTGGTCTGCATGCCCCCCTGGGCTACGTCGTTTCCCGCCGCAAGTTGCGCGCTCGGCGCATCGGGCAGAGTGGGCGAAGAATCACTTACAGCTTGCGCATCGGTTACGGCGGGACAAGCAACGGAGCACAGCATCCCCGACAAGATCCAGGGAAAAATGCCTGACCAAACAAGCAGCGAGTTCTTCCTCACTTCGTCTCCCGCTTCTGGCGATATCTCACCTCAACTCCTCGCCACGCGGGAGACGCAAGTGGTGCCTACTGGTGTACTGTCGCAGCAAATTCTGCGTGCTTCCCTTCATTAGTTATGGACGGTGTATCGACTTAATAGACGCGCTGTTCTATCGCGAGTTGCACGGAAAGAGACCTTGTTGGCCCTGCCCGCCGGAACAGACCTCGCCCACTGCGCCGTTTCAAGGCTCATACGGTCAACGGACTGGTCGCGGATCGCGGATTTGTCAGCGCATAAGGTTGGTCTTGGCGAGGTCGATTACTCCGTCGCCGCGCCCGCTCAATATAGCGCGAATCATGTAGAGGCCGAACCCCAGCGCCTGGTCAAGACTGATGGTTGGCGGCATCGACAACTCTTGCCGGTTCACCAGCACCTCAACCAGAGCGGGGCCATCGTGCGCCAGCGCTTTGGTCAGGGCCGGGCGTAGCTCTTCCGGTTTTTCCACGCGCACGCCAAAAACATCTGCCGACTCGGCCAGCTTGGCAAAATTCGGATTGACCAGGTCTGTGCCGTAGTCGACCAATCCGGCTGCTTTCATCTCCAGTTCTACAAAGCCGAGGGAACTGTTGTTGAAAACCACCAGCTTCACCGGCAGTTTGAGCTGGTGAAGCGTCAGCAGGTCGCCGAGCAGCATCGCCAATCCGCCATCGCCAGAAAGAGTAATGACCTGCCTCCCTGGGTGGCTCGCCTGGACGCCGATGGCTTGTGGCAGGGCATTCGCCATCGAGCCATGAGTAAAGGAGCCGAGCAATCTGCGCTTGCCGTTCATGTGAAGATAGCGCGCAGACCAAACCGTCGGCGTGCCGACGTCGCAGGTGAACACCGCGTCTTCCGCCGCCAGCTCATCCAGAACCTTCGCCACGTATTGCGGATGGATTGGAGTTCGACCCGGTTCACCCACGGCGAGGTCGTCAAGGCTTTTTCGCGCATTTTGGTAGTGGCTGAGACATAGATCGAGATAAGAGCGGTCGGTCTTGCTCTCGATCAGCGGTGTCAACACGTCAAGTGTGTCCTTCACATTTCCAATCAGGCCCAGATCGACCGGAGTGCGACGTCCAATCTGATCGCCTCGCCGATCTACCTGGATGATCTTTGCGCTCCTGGGATAGAACTGCTGGTAGGGGAAATCCGTTCCGAGCATGAGCAGGGCATCGCAGTTCATCATGGCGTGGTAGCCGGAAGAGAAACCAAGCAGCCCGGTCATCCCCACGTCATAAGGATTGTCGTACTCGATAAATTCCTTGCCCCGCAGCGCATGGACGATGGGCGCTTTCAGCCGCTCCGCCACGGCTATTAGCTCCGCGTGAGCACCCTCGCAACCCGCGCCCCCAATAATAGCGACCTTGGTAGCGCGGTTGAGAATTTCAGCGGCACTGCGAACCTCGTTGTCCGAAGGAAAATGGAAGGAGGCTGAGTTCTCGATGCCGAGCGAAAGCGCCGGCGCGGAACATTCACGCAACGCCACATCCCCGGGAATGACAATGACTGCAACGCCTCGCTCGGCAATCGCGGTACGCATGGCGATGCCCAACACTCTCGGCATCTGCTCCGCTTGAGAAACCAGTTCGCAGTAATGGCTGCAATCCTTGAACAGATGCTCGGGATGGGTCTCCTGAAAGTAGCCGCTTCCTATCTCATGACTCGGGATCTGCGCCGCAATTGCAAGTACCGGCACGCGATTCCGATGGCAGTCGAAGAGACCGTTGATAAGGTGAAGATTGCCGGGGCCGCAACTGCCGGCGCATACCGCGAGCTCTCCTGTAAGGTGAGCCTCCGCACCGGCGGCAAACGCAGCCACCTCTTCATGCCTTACGTGCAACCATTCGATCTGTTTGCTTTTCCTCATGACGTCCGTTAACCCGTTCAGGGAATCGCCCACCACCCCGTAGACGCGTTTTATGCCGGCGTTCACTAAGGTCTCGATGAATATTTGAGCCACTGTTTTAGCCATGTTTCTCACCTCGCCTTCCAAGATATGATCCTGAAGCACAAACCATGGCTCGATCGCCACATTTGGCTCGCTCCTTGGATGCTCTTCGGCTCAGAACAGGCTCAACTCGGCTTCGAGGGACGGCTCCGGCGTCCCCGAGGGCGGGCTTGTGCAGGCCCCCCCGCATAAGGGGGAGGTGTTCCCTTGGCTTAGCTCCGAATGGCAAAAAGGCACGTTGAGTGCTGTGGTATCCCACTCAAGCCAAAACCGGGCTTGACCCCGATTTCCTGCCACGCTGTGCTAGAGAGGTCCGCGTATGCGCCTTTCATTAAGGAAAGGCGCGTGGAGTGTATCAACGCCACAAGCCTCCGCAGGAAATCGGGGCAATGGGGCACCCAGCCTTCGTTGCCGGTGAAGCTCGACCCGGACGCGCATGGCTCATTCAGAATAGAACGACGGGGCATTACTGCTGAGGTGGTTGAATCGTGCTGAAGTCCTGGTCCAATTGCTTCTGATCTGCTTGTTGGAATGCGCCACTATCCACAATTTGATGGATGTCATTGAAGGCTGATTGCACCTTGTCTTGATCAACCGATTGCCCTTGGCGTCTAGCTTGTTGCGCATCCTTGAGTGTGGAGATATCTGCTTGAAGCTTATCGTTTTGGTCATCGCTCAGCGTCGCTCGAGGCGTTGCCTGTTGTAGATCGTTCATTAATTTCGCCATCGGAGACTGTCGCCCACCTCCCCCTCTCTGTGCAACGGCGTAGCCGCCAGTGCCCGCGATGAAGAATAGGCAAACTATCACCAGTCTTTTGTTCATTAGACTTCTCCTCTATAAAAGCTGCATGTTGGAATAAGAAACTTACCGTGATTGATCCAGACCCTGTTCTCAATTGACTAGACGTCGCTTAGGGAGGAGAGGCATCAGACGTCGACATTTCTCGACAAAACCGGCGCGTCGCTCGTTCCGGGGTATCCATAATTCTAAAAATGGAAGTTAGTCTCGAAGAAGATGCTTCGGTTGCCGGCCGTGGAGGGGCCGAAGAAACCCCCAGCCAGCGATTGTGACTTGCCGAAAAGAGGAGAACTCAAGGTGCCGTTCGGTGCGCCAAGATTTTCATGATTGAAGATATTTTGACCGTAGGCGCTGAAGGTGAGGCTGTATTTGCGCGAAGAACTTTCGCCGAGGCGCACAGATCCGCTCTGGCTGCCGCTCAACCCCTGCGGGCCGAGACCGCCTCCAAATCCGCCACTCCGGCCCCGGCCTCCCCCAGATCCAGGAGATCCCTCTTCGCCTCCAGTACGGGGGCCAAATCCGATTGTCTTGCTGACGCGCAAGTTAAGGCTCACATTCCTGGGGCCGGTGCCAAGGTTGTGCGGAACGATCTTTTCGTTCGCGCCGGAGGGGCTGGAGAGCGGGTCCAGATCAAGGCAGCCATACGGCGTGGAGACTGCCCCTGGTTGGCCGCAGTTGGCGGCGAACGTGGGACGCGCATTGAACTGGTTATTCCCGGTTAGATCAGACCCGGTCGTGATGTTGTAGGGAGTTCCGGAATTGGCGGAGAGGAACGGTGCAAATGACAGCTGCCAAGGCGCCGTAATGTTGCCCAAAAGCACAAAGCGGTTCTGGATATCGAAACTGGCCCGGCCATAATCGAATCCAGGAGCAGCTGCAATGGAAGGAGTGTAGGTAACTCCGCTCGTGTCTGCCTTGGCGCTGTTGAAAGTATAGAAGCTGGACAGACTGAAGCGGGAATAACGAGCTGTAAGGGAAGCGATAATCTGGTTCTGGCGATACACGCCGCCCGATTGGTACTGCATATTGTTTTCCGCAGGCTCGGCAATCGGGGTGGCCGGGTAAGTCCCAGTCAAGATGTTGTCAGCGGGAAAGTTGCCGGCCGCACTGACATTGTTCGTGAGATACATGTGAACCCCCCGGCTATAGAGATAGGTGACGTTGCCGGTCATGTACTTGCTGAGTTGTTGATCGATTCCCACCGCGCCCTGCATATCATTGGCCGCGTGAAAATGGGGATCGATGGAAAATCCCGTAGGGGCTACAGCATTGGTGGACCCAGACAAGTCGGTCACCGGCTGATTCGGGTTATAGAAATCCGGATTGTCGACGGTAAAGCCTTGCTGATTCGGAATCTGTGACGAGCCCAGGGGAACAAAGTTGTTGTGTATTGCCTGGATGATGTATGGCGCCCCCTGTGTCGATGACAGGCTGTTGGGCACGGTGAACCGTTGGTAGAACCAACCATACCCAGCTCGCAGCACGGTCTTTGGCCTCCGCTCGCTGTTGCGGCCCAACGCATATGCCAACGACAAACGTGGCGCCCAGTCGTCTTTATCATGGATCCGATTTTGAGATTCCCAGCGCAGACCATAGCTGAAAGTGAAATTTGGTTTCACTTTCCAGTCATCCTGATAGAAGAGCGCTGCGTCAAAAAGTGTCGCGCGGGCGATGTATTTGTTGATGACCGTTACCTTGTATTGTTGTGGCGTACCCGCTAGATAGTCAGCGAGCGTATCGAAAGTGTAAGAGCCGTTCGACCCCGCGCTCGTGTAGTTTGCGTCGCGATAGGCGCGCAGGCGCGCGCCGAAATTCAGCGAATGACGCCCTTCGGCTGCCGCGAAATAATCCTGGAATTCGAAATCGTCCTGGTGATCCGCGACCGTACCGGAATTGCTTCCTCCAGTTGAGAAGGCGCCCTGCACCGAAACGCTGGGCAGATCTGACACAGGTAGTTGCTGGTTGCGAATGCGCCGATACTGGAACCTGATATCGTCGACGAGATTCTTGGTTAACACCAGACTATCGCTTACCTGGATTGTATTTTCCAAACTGGTGGTGTTGTAGGCTTGCGTCGGCAGGGTGAGTGCACTTAGGCCGTTATTTGACTGGCCTGCCCGGTAGAACTCGTCTCGTACCGTGAGCGTATTGGCTTTCCCGAGCTGCAGATCGATGCGCGGGCTTACATCAAACCGGGTACTGGGATTGCTTATCGCTTCATTCAGCGTCTCCGCTGTATTGTCTGGATTCGTCGCATCGACGATTGCTTCGTTTTGATTGTTACGTGCAAACAGGCTGAGAAAGTAGGAACTGCTCTTGCTAATCGGACCACCCACGCTCCCGTTCACATTGTAGGAATAGTAGCTGGGCTGCTGAAGCGCCGGCTCTCCCGGTTTCAGGTTTGCATTCAGAATCGGATTCTGTGAGTTGAAGATCGACTCGTTACCACGAGATTCGATCTGACCGTGCAGCGTGTCCGTACCTGGTTTGGTGAAGATTTCAATGCGCCCATAGCCGAGCCGGTCAAACTGCGCGGAAAATGGATTCTGATTGATACGGATTTCGCGAATAGAGGACTTTGGGGGAATTTCTCCGCCGGTAAAACCGTCTATATAAAGTTGTCCGCCGTTTGGGCCTGCTGACGGGCCTGCCAAGGCCTGCAGCTCATTCTGCAGTTCGTCGGGGTCGTCCGACAGTGCGTCGAGGTCCTTGCCCTTGAGAACGATCGCGTTCGCATTCTTGTCAGGATCGGTGTCTACTGTAGGGGCATCTGCGTCTACCTGTATGTTTTGCTGCTCAACCTCGATCTGTAGTGCAACGCTGTATTGCACGCTCTGTCCAGGAGCAAGAGTAACGGCTTGAGAAGAAGATGAGGCAAACCCTTGGGCGCTGACCATGACGATGTAAGTACCAGGTGCGAGGCTTCGGCTCTGGTAGGCGCCTGAAGCATCCGTGGTCAGGCTCGCAATTGTTTGACCGCCAGGCGTAATGATGCTTATCGAGGCACCTGGAATGACTGCCCCGGTTGGGTCCGTGACAGTGCCATGAAGCGTAGCGTTCCGGGTTTGCGCAAACAGCGACCAAGGCGGCGAGCAAAAGACCAACACCAATACCAGAAATAAATAGCGAAGCATAATCAACCATCCACAACGGTCATGACTCGAGCCGATGTGGGCCGGAATCCGCATTCCGCGCTAGTAGGAATAGACGCCAAGGCGCGTTCGGTGATGTCTTACTCAACATTTCTCGACAGAGAGTTTCCCAAACCCACAGATTTGTCGAGAAGTGTCGACTGCTGCGCGGACGATCGGAACTCAGCGTCTATTAATCAATAGGCTGCACATCCTCGGCACAGATCTTTGCGTTCATAGGGAACCTGTTATGCCATTCGACCGCTGCTCCTCCGCTCGTCTCTACGCCGGCGAGATTCTGCTGGTGTTGTGTGCTCTGCTATTGGCCGCTTCTTCGGTTTGCGGACAGAGCAGCACGTCCAACGCATCTCAGACCGTGATCGCTGATTCGAGTAGCAACGGTTTGAATTCCCCCGGAGCATTGGCCGTAGCGAAAGACGGGAATGTCTTCATAGTCGATACGGGCAATAACCGGGTTGTGGAGGAGCCGTGGAACAGCAGCACGAGAGCCTATGGCGCGCAGACGGTACTGATCGGAAATCTATACAGCCCCGATGGCGTGGCGGTGAGGACAAGCGGTAACGTGTTCATCGCAGATACAGGGAACAACCGGGTAGTCGAAATTCCATGGGTGAGTGCTTCGGGAACCTACGGTCCGGCTACGGAGATTGGCAACGGTTTAAGTAGCCCCCACGGCGTGGCCATCTCTGCCAACGGAGATGTCTACGTCGCCGACACGGGCAACAATCGTGTCGTCGAGCTTCTGTGGGATCGCTCCAAGAACACCTATGGGGTGCAGACAACCGTCGGCAGCGATTTGCTTAGCCCCGTAGCCGTGGCGCTAGGGTCAGGGGGTAAGGTCTACATTGCGAACGCCGGGAACAGAAGCGTTGTTGAAGTTCCCGCAGGCTGCAGCGCGGCTACTTCGTGCACGAGCCAAACAACTGCTGCTAGTCAGGAAACTAATGGCCTAGTCAACCCGACAGGTGTGGCGGGGGCGCCAAGCGGCAACCTCTACGTCGCCGACAACGGAAACAACCGGGTGATTGAACTTCCTTGGAATCCGTCTTCCAGTGCCTTTGGCGCCCAAAAAGAGTTGGGCGCCGAATTGGTTGGGCCCAGAGGGGTCGCAGTCGATGCGATGGGTAACGCCTATATCGCCGACACCGGCAACAATCGAGTCATCAAGATTGCGCAATCGGGGAGGAATCATCCGGCTGGAAGCAACGGCGGATCGCGCATGCGACGGTAGACAGATCATGCGGCATCTTCCAGTGATTGAGCTCCATGGCACTTGCCACTCTTCGATCCCGAGGGAACTCTCACCCCCAATGCGGTGCAGCCTACGATTAGAGCCCTGAGCATCGGCGCGGACGTCGGCGTCAGGTATTCGATCGTCGGGAGAAGTCTTCCCAGAACTTCCGTAGCGGTGGCCACTATTGCTTGGGCAACTCGCCAATTCTCGTGCGGCTCTTGTGCTGGACGGGTGTTGCGGGGGATACCCGGGCTCCAGGACCACGGTTGACCATAGATCAAGTAAAGACAGATCAGCAAGGCGAACATTTCGACTCCTGCCGATATAGACCACTAGGCCCCTCTAAGAACTCCTCTGCCCGACCTTTCTCGACAATCTATGAGGTCGGCCAACGACAAATCCACTCGATATATCTGTATTTACAATAAGTATGTATGGAGATCCGTCAGCTTCGACTCTTCGTCGCCTTAGCCCAGGAAGGCGGCTTCACCAAAGCGGCGCGGCTGATGAATATCGTTCAGTCCGGTTCTGTCGGTTTCCATCAAGGAGCTTGAGCAGGAACTTGGAACGCGACTATTCGACCGTACTACGCGCCGCGTCCATCTCACGAAGGCGGGAATCACTGTTTCTAGACCATGTGCGCGTCAGCCTCATCGAGCTTGGGGATGGCATACAAGCGGTCCGCTCGCAGGATGGGATCGTTCGCGGTCGATTGCACCTCGGAATTCTACAGAGCCTGGGGCCATATCTTCAGCTTCCACAGCTTTTGCAACGCTTTCGTTCGAGTTTTCCGCAAATTGAGTTCGCGGTTCGCGCGATGAGCAACGATAGGATTCCCGCCGACGTGCGCTCTGGCTCCGTCGATTTAAGCTTCTATGCAGTCATCGGCAAAGCAGAGTGGCCGGGAGTGCGAGTCATTCCTTATGCGCAGGATTCTCTGGTTGCCATCTGCTCACGGAATCATAGATTCGCTTCAAGCAAGAGCGTCAGGCTGGAGGTGCTTAGCCGGGAGAGTTTCGTTGACCTGACGGCAGATCGAGCTGTGAGGAAACTGGTGGATCATGGATTCGCTCAATATCACCTCAAACGCTCGACAGTATTTGAGATGAGTGACATAGAGACGGCGCTACAGTTTGTCGGAGCAGGTCTCGGCGTTGCTGTGGGTCCATCGGCGCTGGTGCGGTCTTCAGCCGATTTGCGGCAAATTCACGACCTTCAGAGCGTGGATCGAAAACCGCGACTTCCGAAATGGCGGATAGCCATTCTGACTCGGGCAAGACAGAAGAACCTGGAAGGAAAGAGTACCGTCGAGCTATTCCTTGAAACGCTGGCAGATCTCCCTAGACCGATTCTGAGTTGACCCCGATGTTGTTCTAACGCCACATCGTCAGCAACGACAGATCATCGGTCAAGGAGTTCGCGGCCGCGAACATGTAGAACTGGAACTCGCCGTCCTTGGTGACTTCAATCGGCTCGATGATGGCACTCGAGTCGAAGTTATACTGGCTCAGAAAGAAGTCGATCTCACTTGCGGTGGGCCGGAGGTCAGATGCCCGGGTTTCAGTAGCCCCACTTGGTTCGCTGGTTACTTGCTTCAATTGAGCCAGCAAATTGTTCAAATCATTCGGTATGTCCATCGCAAACCTCTTCCCCATCAGATCTCGACGCGAGAGAGCACTTCATGCTCAAAGCGCACCGTAGCTCCGGAGGCGTTGAAGGCTGATCTAGCCGCTTCATAGCCTCAGTAGTCTTACTTAGAGCATTTACAATGCCAAATGGATTCATCCTGCGATCCCTTTGAATTGAGGGCACTTCTTCCTGGGATCGTTTCAGGATGTTGAGAAACCATGGCAAGTGTCAGTCGAAATCTCGACAGAGTCAACTAACCTACGACACGTCTTACGGCATCCGGTATTTGATAACCTGCGTACTCCTCAGAGCCCGAAGCAAAGAATATTCGGACCTGCCGCCACGGCAATATATTGCTTGCCGTCGACCATAAAGGTCATGGGCGAGGCTTTCATGAAGATGTTGGTGGGGAATCGCCAGAGTGTTTTTCCGTTCAGCTGATCTACTGCCGCGAAACCTCCGTTTGGCTGACCGTAGAAAATCAGGCCTCCCGCAGTGGCGAGGATGCCTGACCAGGTCTTAGCACGCGCCGCCCCCGGCTGCGGAATCTCCCACGCGATCTCGCCCGTGTCAATGTTGAGCGCACGCAGAAAGCGCTGGCCTTGCTGATCGGGGTAGCCGCTATTGCGGTCGCTGACGCATTGTTCAAGCGCCAGGAAATAGTACAGGCGCGTCTTAGGGGAGAAAGCGGTAGAGTCCCAGTTGGCGGCATCGTTGGGGCAGCCATGCGGATCTTTCACCACCGGACGGCCATCGGGTCCGATGCTCGAAGCCCAGTCAATGCGGTGCAGGAAGGGCTTGGCCAGCAGCACCTTACCATTGGTGCGATCAAGCACATAAAAGAAGCCGTTGCGATCGGCGTGAAGTAATAGTTTGGAGGGCTTGTCGCGATAGGTGGTATCGACCAACACATCGGGCTCGGCGGCGTCTCGATCCTCCACGTCGTGAGGGGTGAACTGGTAATACCATTTCAGCGAGCCGGTCTTAGGGTTGAGTGCCAGAACGCTGTCGGTATAAAGATTGTCGCCGGGTCGGGCGCGGTCGTCGCCATCCGGAAAGGGATTGCCCACGGACCAGTAAAGGGTGCCAGACGACGGGTCATAAGAGCCGGTGGCCCAAGTGGAACCGCCGCCCGCGAGTGGTTCTTTGCCTCCCCAGGTTTCAATGCCGGGTTCTCCTTTGCCAGGCACAGTCCAATGCCGCCAGATAAGAGAGCCGTCGCCGGGTTTAAAGGCCGCGACGAAACCGCGAATACCCTCGTCAGCACCGGAGACGCCGGCGATAATCATATCGTCGACGATGAGCGGAGCGATCGTGCCCCCATAGTGTTGGCCTTCTCCATCGGCCGCGATTGGCGTATCCCAAAGTAATTTGCCGGTGGCTCGGTCAAGTGCCAACAGGTGACCATTGTCGGTAACAAAGAAGACCTTATCGCGCAAAATGGCGACGCCGCGGTTGGTGCCAAGTTTTGCATCACCAACCATCCCTGCGCTGGCATCACGCGAATACTGCCAAATCGTACTTCCGCTGAGCGCATCGATGGCGAATACCTGGTTCGGTCCGGTTACATACATGACTCCGTCGGCTTCGAGCGGCGTGGTTTCGAGGCCAAAGTACTGGATGGGAAAAACCCATTTCAACTTCAGCGAAGACACGTTCGCGGTGTTGATCTCTTCCAGGGGACTGTAGCGATTAGCGGAGTCATTTCCGTTATAAGTCAGCCAGTCGCCCGGCTTAGGCGCCCCCCAGCTAATTTTCCGTGTGGGTTGGGAGGGGACGGGCGGCCTGACAATAATTCCCACATTGAGACTGCGAAGGTACTTGGCGAGCGCCGCCCGTTCGGCTGCGGAAAGATCGGCGAAGGAAGGCATGCCGCCGGCGATATTACCCTGCTCGAGGAACGCGCTCAGTTGCTCGGGCGTTTGCCCGGCTACCCGTTGATTCATGGCGAGGCCAGGCGCTTTCGCTGAGCCGCGTGCATCCTCGCCGTGGCAGCCCGCGCAGTTCTTCTGAAATAGTGACGATTGCTGAGCGAGCAAAGGGTGGTGTAAGAAGAAAAAAAAGAAAGCCCCACAGCACCAGGCCTGACTCCAACGGGGAAATGCGTAATACCTCAGTACGCGCGGAGCCATGTTCGCACCCTCGGGTTGAAATCTTAACGCAGGTCCGCTGGGGTCACACCTTTGACGTAACCATCAAAATCGAAGGGATGCGGATGGTATTCACCTACTAACCCCACTTTTGCGTTTGGCTTGATTTGCTGCTCCAGTCCGAGCGCCCAGTAACAGGCATTCACCAACAGGCGGCGGTTCGCTTCGGTGAGTAAATCCTCTGAGGTTCCGAGCGTAGTGGCGAAGACCCGGGCGGTCTTGCCGGCGCTTCCGGTGTAGGTTTTAGTCCATGCGATCGGCATCATGGGATCGTTCACTGCGCCCGGGACCGGGGGATCTTTCGGGTCCATACCGGAGAGTACCTCCCCGAACACCAAGGTCTTGCTATCTCCGGGTAGGGGCAACTTGGCTTCATAAACGTCCGTCTTGCTCCACAACTCGCCGTCGTGAATTCCCCTCAGGATAGGGTTCTTTATCTCTTGAGGATTGAGCACACCCATGGTGCTTTGTTTCCCGTGGTGTCCGTGGTGCGTGATCCAGGTTTCGCCCAGCACCATGCGCCCGAAGCCGCCGCCGGGACTGTTCCAGTTGTACTTGGCGTAGGTGGGACTGGATTTTAGTTCAAACGCGTGCGTGGCTGTCCGGATGCCTACAATCGGCTTGCCTGATTCCACGTAATCCACGATGTGCTTCATCTGATCGTCCGGCAGGTCGCGGAAACGAGTCAGGATGACCATCAGATCAGCGGAATCGAGCGCCTCCAATCCAGGGATGTTGTTTAGCCGATTGGGGTCGATCGTGCCATCCTTGGGATTGATGGCAAAAAGCACCGTGCAGTGGAACCCGTGATACGTCGATAGGATCTTAGCCAGTTGAGGCAACGACTCCTCGGAACGGTACTCTTCGTCGCCGCTGATCAGGACGATGTTCTTTCCCTTGGCGTGCCCGTGGGGTTGGAAAACCAGGAACGGTTCAGCCGCATGGAGGACCAGGGTTGGCCCGGACAGGAATGCAAACAACGAGAACCACCAGACGATACGGCGCATAAGCGATTGGCCTCTCGCAACGGAAGCTATTTTACTCATAGGTTCTATGGAAGCTTCTTGCCCTCGGGCGCCCCGGCGGCCCGTGGTTCATCGACCCGGAGGAACTGGTCAGCCTTGACGTTATCGAGGTGTTGCAGAATGCCGCTAGGCCATCGAATATCGATTGCATTAACGACGGTGTCGGAGCCCAAGCCGAAGTGTGCCCGTTTGTCGCTTGCGGACAAGTAGCCGCCGGAGGTGGTAACAGTCACGAACTGTGAACCGTGCGCAGTGGAGAGCTTGATCTCGGCGCCGATCGCGTCACGGTTGCTTCGATGGCCGGTCAGGCTCAGCGTGAGCCAATGGTTAGCGGTAGGGGTCTCGTTGCGCAGGATGTGCGCCGGTCCGTCATTCGTAGTGACGACAGCGTCGATGCGGCCGTCGTTGTTAATATCCCCGATAGCCATTCCGCGGGCAACCCAAGCCTGCTGAAAGACGGCGCCGGAGTCGGCGGAGACGTCGACAAAGCCTTTACCCGTGTTGCGGGCCAGGAGCATGGGCTCGCGGTAGTGGATCTGCGCGGAGGTAAGCTCAATGGTGTCCAGATCATGACCTTGGGCAATGAGCAGGTCCTTGCGTCCATCATTGTCGTAGTCAAGAAAGGCCACACCCCAGCCTGAACGAAGCAGCGTCATAACCCCGATGCCGCTAAGGTAAGTATCGTAAGTAAAGCTTCCGTCGCCGTTGTTGCGGAATAGGGCATACTTCTGGTTTGCGAGATCGGTGATCACGAGATCGGGAAGGCCGTCATTGTTGTAATCCTGAAAGTCGATGCCCATGCCGGCGAAGGTGTGACCATCGCTGTCCACCGCGATTCCGGCAATCAGGCCCTGCTCTTCGAAGGTACCGTTCCCCTTGTTGTGGTAGAGGAACTCAGGCATGGAATCGTTGGCGATGGCAATATCGATATGTCCATCGCGGTCGAAGTCGGCGATCGCGATCCCGAGGCCCTTGCCGGGAACGTTCAAGCCGATCTTTGCTGAGATCTCGGTGAAGTGTCCATTGCCGTCGTTGTGGTAGACAAGGGGCGGGATAGCTTTAAAGATGTCGGGATGGCAATAGGAGCGATAGCCCTCGCGGCGCTCGCCGCACCAGATATCGTCGAAGTCCCACTGGAGATATCGCAGCACGACCAGGTCGAGGAGGCCGTCGTTATCGAGATCTACCCATGCCGCGGAGGTAGACCAGCCGCTGCCTGCTGTGCCGGATTTCTCGGTGACATCGGTAAAGGTTCCGTTGCCGTTGTTGTGGTAGAGCCGGTTTCCGCCATAGGCGGTAACGTAGAGGTCCTCGAAGCCGTCGTTGTCGTAGTCGCCGACCGCTACCCCCATGCCATAACCGGCGCCCTGCAGGCCGGCCTTGATGGTAACGTCTTCGAACGTGCCGTCCTTCTTCTGGTGGTAGAGGCGATTCCAATCTTTTTCGCTGGCCTTTTGGGGAATGGTGCCTTTCGCGGTTGGATCAGACAGGGGTGCTCCATTGACGAAAAAGATGTCAAGAAGTCCGTCGTTGTCATAGTCCAGGAGCGCCACACCGGAGCCCATCGTCTCCATCAGGTATTTTTTGGAGGTATGGGAGGCTACCGCCGTGAAATGGACGTTGCTGGTGGCCGTGACATCAACGAACAGGCCAGGGACATTAGCGGGTGCTGGGCCACCAGGCGATAGAGAGCCAAAAAAGATGCCAAGAAGGAGGACTACGGCGCGGCTGGCATCTATGGCGGGTTTAACCATTTGTAAAGAAGTTTACCGGGCGGACGGGGTTTAGGCGATGGATCGGTTCTCGCCAGTGTCGCAATTCGATGACTGTGTTGTAGGCTCGTAATGGCCAATATCTCTTAGGAGGCGGTAAGGAAGATGCCGGATACGGATAACGAGCGCATGGTCATTATCGATGCACATCTGGACCTGTCGTGGAATGCGCTGGGGTGGAACCGAGAGCTGGACCAAACCGTGGCGGCGATTCGTCTCTCAGAAGCCGGCATGCAGGAGAAGGGCAGAGGTACGAACACGGTTGCATTTCCCGAGATGCGCCGGGGCAGAATCGGAATCGCGCTGGCGACGGTTCTGGCTCGTTGCAATCCGCGGGGGAAATCCTCGATAGACTTTCGCACCCAGGAGATAGCGTCTGCCACCGCCCAGGGCCAGCTTGCATACTACCGTCTACTGGAGCGGCGCGGCGCCTGTCGAATATTGACCGACTGGCCGTCTCTTGAAAGTAGTTTTGCGGAGTGGAACACCGGTCGTACGGACGCTCCGTTTGGTTTCATCTTGAGCATGGAGGGTGCGGATCCGATTGTTTCGCCGGCTCATGCTATCGATTGGTATCAGGCCGGCCTGCGCGTCGTAGGATTGGCTCATTACGGACCCAGCGCCTATGCCCACGGAACCGGGAGCCCAGGTGGTTTGACTCCAGCCGGAAGAGAGCTGTTGCGGGTTATGGAGGATCTCAATCTGATCCTCGACATGACTCATCTGGCAGATGAGAGCTTCTGGCAAGCAGCCGATCACTTTAAAGGCGCGGTGCTGGCGAGCCACAATAACTGCCGCGCAATCGTTCCTGGGGACCGGCAGTTCGACGATGCCCAGATCCGTCTGATCATCGAACGCGACGGAATCATCGGTGCGCCGTTTGATGCCTGGATGATCGTTCCTGGCTGGAAGCACGGCGTGGAGGGGCAATTGCGTCCATCGCTGGAGTCCTCTGTTCGACACATCGACCACATTTGCCAACTCGCGGGCAATGCAAAGCACGTGGCTATTGGAAGCGACCTGGACGGGGGATACGGGGCGGAACAATGTCCCCAGGAGCTCGATACCATCGCCGATCTACACAACCTCAAGCCGTTGCTGCAACAGCACGGATACACGGAAAATGACATCGCAGGGATACTCCACGGTAACTGGCTCCGGTTTTTCGAGAGAGCGTGGAAGGGTCACCGGACATCACTGCCGTTCTCAGCGGGTGGGTAAAGGCGTTCCTGTAATCGCTTGAACTCCCAGGCATGTTCATGGAAGAGCTTCTGCCAGCGCGCGGCATCTCCAGGCTCGTAGGTGTAGAAGCCTCGGCCATCGAGAGCTCCCCGTGCCCCTTCGAGAGCGGTGAATAGGGCAGGCACCTCAGACCTGCCCGCCAGGTCGGGAAGAACTCCGGCCATAGCCTTGCCATAAAGGCCTGGACCACCCGTTATATCGATCCACCGGAAAGGGCCACAGAACGAAGCCCATAGCCCAACCGCGTTGCGGAAGGCTTGATCTATCGTCTCCACGTCGCCCACACCCAATTCAACGAGATGTGCAGCCTCCCGATACATCGCATAACTCAGCCGATTTATGATGAAGCCGGGAACGTCCCGGTTGACCATAGAGGGCTCCTTCCCAACTCTGCGGCCTAGCTCCACGGCGAGCTGGAGGGCCGTGTCCGAAGTGTGTTCCCCCCGAATGATCTCCAGGAAGCGTGTGGCGTAACACGGTTGAGACCAATGCATACCGAGAAAGCGTGAGGGATGCTTTCGGCCTTGCTGCAGGAGTGTAATCGGAAGTGCAGAGGTGTTACTTGCAATGGGAGTGTCCTGCCCTACGATGGCTTCCAGTTCTTCGAACACCTGTCGCTTGACAGAGAGATCCTCGTTAACGCTCTCAATGACAAAAGCACTGGGTTGGAGAAGGGAAATCGAGTCGCAGATGGTTAAGTGCCCGGGCCAGGTAGCTGCCGCTTGCTGAGCAAGGACGCCATGGGAGATCATCTCCTGAATGGCGTTCTCAATAAAGGAGAGTGCATCCTGGCGGGCCGGCTGACTAATATCGAAGGCGAGGACATGCACTCCAGCCGCCACCAGCGATGCTGCGATTCCCCTGCCCAAAAGGCCTAACCCAACCACTCCGACGGGATCGATTGTCATGACTGTAATCCTCTTGATAACGGATGCTACGGTGACCAACGTTCCGTGGTCCTGATTACGATCATACGGATCCAGCCTCAAACAGCGTCCCTAAGGATGAATGCAGAATCTTTTGGCCGGTCCATGGGCTCGGCACTCCAGAAGTATGGGTGCATTTAAGCTTGACAGTAATTGGCGGCTCCGATAGCCAGGATCGCGAGTACCAGAAGACCAATTCCCAAAAAGAATGTGCGGTAGATGCTTCGCGGCATAAGCCGCCATTCGCCGGTGACCACTCCGGCCAGCTGGCCACTCAACACCATCGTAATGGTGAACAGAGCGAATCCGATCGAGATGCCGAGGGTCCCCAGGTAAGTTGTGCCGCTGCTGTAAAGAGCGATGGCACCCATCCACATGACCCCGGCCAGCGTCGGATATGCGATCTCGCTAGTCCTCTTACCGAAGTATCGCCAGCTCTTATTTTTGAACAGCAAATACATGCTATATAGAAGATTGACCACGGATGCGCCCAAAAGGGCGATGGGCCAAACTGCGAAGGGCGCCCATGACGCCTGCCCCCCGTGAGCGCGCACCTTGTCCATGATGCCGCTGCTCGATGCCAGCGAGATGTTGAGCAACGCAGAGAGCACTCCGGCTCCGAATGCGATGCCCAGACTGATGAGGTAGCTCCTGCGTGTCGACGCGGTTTGTGCCATTGCGCTTTCAGTAGTCGAGAATCCTGCCCCCCGGCCCTGGCTCTTCGTTTGCTCTTCGCGGCGGTACCCGCCCCATCCGCAGAGGGCTACACCGGCTAAGGTAATGGCCATGCCGAAGAAAATGAGTAATCCACTTTTTTGCAGCAGTACTTCACGGTGAAAAATAATAAGCGGCACCAGCGTTCCGACGGCTGCTCCCGTCCCGTTGACAATGGCGCCCGATACCGCAAAACCAAGCAGATGCACGCATATGCCGGCACCGAGCTGGGCGAAGCCCCACAGAGCGCCGAAGAGGAGTGGCAGCATGAATTCGCGGGTAGTGAGGGAGGCATAGACCAGAGTGAGATCCGGCAGCAGGAGAAAGGCAATAACAAAGGGAACGATGATTAGCGACACGACGACATAAACCAACCAGAAGTTTTCCCACTTCCATACCCTGGCCCATTTAATCGGCCACATCGAGAAACCCATGGTTACACCAGCCACGAAAGTAAGCAAAAATCCGGTAATCAGGGGCATCGGTGCAAGCTCCTTAGTATTCAGGTGGTCCGTGAGCCCTGGATATAACTCAATACAGCCGCGCAGCCATCCATCAAGAGCGTTTGAGTTTGATGAGCGATGGCAATGATACGCGTGCAACGTACGGAGAGGGAAATGAGAGAGTCAAGGGGACAAATGGTCGCCGCCGGGGTAACTTCGGTGCAAGAAATCTGCATCGGGTGCTGGGATTGTTTCGAGAAAATGAGGAAGAGGGACTGGTATGAATCGCAGAGACCTTATCAAGCTTGCCGCTAGCCAAACGGCCATGGCGGCATTGCCTTCTGCCGTGATTGCGTCTTCTGCAAGTGCTGAAGCAGAAAATTCTCCTGCGGCCGTCACGCTGAAGAATGCTCAGTTTGAGTTGTCACTCACGCCCCGCAACGGATTTCAAAGCAAACTGGTTCACCTTCCCACAGGGACGCTATTGGCGGACGGCTACTACTCGTATTCCTTCGCAACGCCCCATTTCTCTGAAGCGACGCAAGATGCGAGCTCCGTTGTGCTTCGTGGGACGACCGAAACCGGAATAGCAATCCAGCATCGCTTCACGGTTGATCCCACGGCCTCCTGGATGGAGGAAGCCGTTGAGCTTACAAATCGTGGCGCAATGCCCCTCGATCTTCACGATGTGCGAAGTGGATTCGTGCTTCCTATCCCGGTTGAAGAAGGGAAGGTGCAAGGAGTTTGGGCGAATTATAAGCTCACAGCAATTCCGTTCAGGCGGGAGCCCAATGGCCACCGCTCACAATATGCCGACTTTACCTTGAGCCAGATTCTTGCTGGGCAGTACTCGTCCGAGCTCTGGACGATGGCAACGACCGTGACCTCCGCCTTTGCTTCCGAAGGATGGGCATGGACGGACGGCCATCAAGGCTTCCTCATCTCGAAATTTAGCCCTGGGGGCTTGGAGTTTGCCATCCTTGATCGTGTCGCGTTGCCCGAGAACGAGGTAGGGTTTCGCTGGGGAGGAATCGGTATCTACCGTGGAAATCCGGAACACGGAGCCTGGTTATTGCCTGGGGAGACGCACCGCTTCGGGGTGACGCGGTTAACCGGTTATGCCGGGGATTGGCTGCAGGGCTTCTACACCTTTCGCGCCGAGATGGAGAAGAGCGGCCAGGGAGTCCCGCAAGGATTCAATCCCCCGATTCACTGGAACGAGCTTTATGACAACAAGCTGTGGTGGCTTCCTGGCGACGAGCAAAATAATCCTGCCATGCGTAAAAAGTATTACACCCTGGAGAGCATGAAGGAGGAAGCCGCCAAGGCAAGGGCCATCGGCTGCGAAGCCCTCTATATGGATCCGGGCTGGGACACGAGCTTTGGTTCGAAAATTTGGGATGAAGCGAGGTTGACGCCGTACCGGTCGTTCACCACCATGCTGGCTACAGACTACGGATTGAAGTCCTCACTCCACACCCCGCTCTCAGGCTGGTGCGATCCAAGTTCGTACCCGGTCGCGGCACATAGACTCGATCGCTTCGGGAGGCGGGCTACCTGGGATCCTACACGGGGATTTTCAGAATCTGTACTTTGCGGTGCATCGCAGCAATACCTCACGGTCACCGCCGATCGGCTGAAAAGCTTATCGCAGGATGGTGCAGCTTTCTTCATGTTCGATGGGACGGCATACCATGAGGAATGCTGGGATCCAGATCACGGCCACCAGGTGCCGTCGAGGTTAGAAGAACATGCCCAGGCTACCTGCCGCTTGGCCCGCATGGTCCATGCTGACTTTCCAAACGTATTGATCGAGATGCACGATCCCGCCGTCGGCGGGGCGCCTATGCGCGGGTGTCCAATCTATTACGGCTACGGACATTGTCCTCCGGGCGAGAGCGTATGCCAGGCCCTGGGCTTTGATACGGTGTGGGCATTCGAATTGATGTGGAGGCCTATGCAAGATCTCACCAGCGGCCGAAGCATCGCACTGTATTACTACAATCTTGCCTACAGCCTGCCTCTCTACATCCACATTGATCTGAGGACAGACAACCGCAACGCTCTGGTGTTTTGGTGGAACGCATCCACCTGCCGGCACTTGGGCATCGGCGGTACGCATCCTGATCCGGCTGTTCGCCAGGCACAAAAGGAAGGCATGGTCCACTATCGGCGGCTTAAACCCTATTTCGCGTCAGGGGCATTTTATGGAATTGATGAGCAGACACATGTCCACTCGAGCCGGGAGGGACAAAGTGCTGTTGTGAACTGCTTCAATCTGGATGAGCGGCCGCTCGAGCGCGAGATTCGATTTGAGCCGGCGCGGTTAGGTCTTTCGCCTGACAAGACCTATCGGTTTTCAGGCGCCACCCTTAAGCGCTCCGGCACTGACTACGTTGGCCTGGTTAGCATTCCCGCGCTCGGGCATAGGCTGATCGAGGTAATGTAGACTTCTTTTGCCAATTCCTGGAGCTTTGCAGCCCATGAAAACCCCACAAAAATCCGGAAAGCGTCAGGCGATCCCCCCAGACCGGAACCTGGTGCTCTCGCTTTATCGCGACATGGTGTTGATTCGAGAGTTTGAACTGAAGGCGCGCGAAGTCTTTCGCACCGGGCGCATGCCGGGATTCATACATGTCTACATAGGGGAAGAGGCGGTGGCTGCTGGCGTTTGCGCCCGATTGAGGATAGATGACTACGTCGCCAGCACCCACCGGGGGCATGGTCATGCCTTGGCCAAGGGCATTCCTCCACGCGAGGTCATGGCCGAGCTGCTGGGCGCGGTGACGGGGTGTTCTGGAGGGCGCGGCGGAACCATGCATCTTTACGACCCGGCGGTCGGCTTCCTGGGCTCGAACGGGGTGGTTCCGCCCGGCATCCTCATTGCCTCGGGCGCGGCATTAAGCGCCAGGTTGAGAGGTACCGACCAGGTGGCTGTCGCTTTCTTCGGCGACGGGGGATCGAACAACGGCGCCTTCCACGAAGGTTTGAACATGGCCGCGACCTGGCAGCTCCCGGTGGTCTTTGTCTGCGAGAACAATCTATATGCGACAGAGATGCCCTTCTCCAAGTCGACAAAGAACCCTCATGTCGCCAGCCGAGCCGCCGCCTATGGGATGCCCGGCTTGCAGGTGGATGGCAATAACGTACTCGAGGTCTATCAAAAGGCCGCAGAAGCCATTGACCGAGCTCGGCAGGGGGGAGGGCCAACCCTGTTGGAATGCCTGACCTACCGTTGGTACGGTCATCACGAAGGAGATCCAGGCGTAGCCTACCGTACAAAAGAGGAGATTGCCGCCTGGAAGGAACGGGATCCAGTGAAGAACTTAAAGGACGATGCCATCGCTGCGAAACAGCTAAGCAAAGAGGACTTCGACAGAGTTGATACCGAGGTTGCGGACGTTATGGAAGAAGCAGCACAGTTCGCTTTGGCAAGCCCACTCGAGCAGGAAGCCACAGCGCTGCGCTATGTCTTCCACTCGGCTACGAATGGATAAGGAAGAAGACCATGTCTGAGACCAACCTGGCCGTTTCATCCTCGGTCGAAAATTCCGCCGAGAATCAGCGCGTCATCACCTACGCCCAGGCTGGTGTGGAAGGCGTCCGCGAAGAGATGAGACGCAATCCGAATATCTTCTATATAGGACAGGGTATCGGGCCGCGGGGTGGCAACTTCCAGCAGAGCCGCGGCCTATGGGATGAATTCGGCGAAGAGCGGGTTCGCGATACACCGATCGCGGAACGCGGTCAGACGGGGCTAGGCATCGGAGCAGCCCTGGCGGGCAGTCATCCGATCGTGGACATCGTGTTCCTGGATTTCACCCTGGAGGCGATGGGAGAAATCGTCCAGCAGGCCTCAACCATCCATTACATTTCGAACGGCAGGTTTAAAGTACCTTTTATGCTGCGCGCGGCCGGCGGCGGTGTTCGCAGTACTGGCCCCCACCATTCCCACACCTTTTGGTCTTTTTTTGCGCATATCCCAGGCCTGAAGGTGGCTCTTCCTTCCACGCCCTATGATGTGAAAGGACTGATCAAGACAGCGCTGCGCGACGAGAATCCCGTAATCTTCATCGAACACAAAGGACTCTACAACACCAAAGGTCACGTTCCTGAAGAGGAATACCTTATCCCTTTTGGGCAGGCCAAAGTCTTCCGCCCCGGTGGAGATGTGACTGTGGTCGCGCTGGGCAGAATGCTGCAGCGTGCCCTGGAGGCGGCGGAAAGGCTGCAGGAGCAAGGAATTTCGCTGGAGGTGATTGATCCACGAACCCTGGTGCCACTCGATAAGGCGGCCATTTTATCCTCTCTGGCGAAGACGGGTCGATTGGCAATCGTGGACGAGGCCTACGCCAGCTGTGGCATGGCGGCCGAGATTGCAGCCATTGCAGCGTGCGAAGCACTGGATGAACTGGATGCACCGATACTCCGCATCTGCGCCCTTCCTGCTCCCCATACCTTTAGTCCCACTGTTGACTCTTATCTTGTTCCTTCGGCCGATCGTATCGTGCTGGAAATTGAGAGCATGATGGGCAAGGCTCTATGACGGTTACACTTGCCATGCCCCAATTGGGCCTGACCATGACCGAGGCGACTGTCGGCGTGTGGCTCAAGAAGCCAGGAGATACGGTCAGCAAAGATGAAGCAGTTTTGTCCATCTCCACCGACAAGGTCGACATGGATATCGAGTCCAATGTGGATGGAATCTTGCGGGTAATCCTTGTCCAGGAAGGGCAGACCGTGCCTGTAGGTACCGCGTTGGCGCATATCGATGCAGGAAAAGATCCCTCGACAACGGCGCCTCTGTCCTCCCCACCGCCGGCGGCGGGTGCTGGACCGGCGGTGGATGTTGAGGGGAATCCGGCGCAGGTAGCCAGCGCACTCGAAAAAGAACAGCGAGGTGATAGCCTTCGGTCCTCGCCTCGAGCCAGGCGAAAGGCCAGAGAACTTGGTATCGACCTTGCCAATGTGAAGGGAAGCGGGCCTGAGGGCCGCATCGTTGAGCAGGATCTCATGAACCTCGCCCCCGTACGGTCCGCGGTCAGCCAGGCGGGCTCCAAACGACGGCAGGTGATCGCTGAGAGCATGCTGGAAAGCATTCGCACGATACCAGCTTTCTCGGTGTCGCTTGAAGTGAATGCGGAGCAGCTTGTTTCCCTCTATCAGAGCCTCAAAGAGCCTATCGGGCGCCGCGCCGGGTCCAGGCTCACTTATACCGACCTGCTGTTCCGTGCGCTGGCTCTCTCCCTGGCTGACACGCCGGCGATGAATGCTGTTTGGCAGGCGGGAGAGGTCCGCCCACGTGATCAGATCGTTTTGGGACTTGCCGTGGCCACTGATCGTGGGGTTGTGGCTCCCGTCCTTGCGGGAGTCGAGAGTCTTTCTTTAGTACAGCTCGTCACCCGCCGCGCCGAACTGGCTGAGAAGGCACGGCGGAGCCGGCTGACCTTCGCCGATTTAGAAGGCGGTGTGGGCACCCTCAGTAACCTGGGAATGTACCGTGTCGATCGCTTTGAAGGTCTCATCAGCCCCGGGCAAAGCTTCCTCCTGGCCGCTGGAAAATTGCGCAACCGGCCCTGGGTGGAAGATACCTCGCTGCTGATCCGGCCAACGGTCATCCTCAACCTGTCAGTAGATCATCGCGTTGCCGACGGTGCTGCTGCAGCCGTCTTCCTCGAGCGAATGGCCGGGATCATCGAAAACCCTTCTGGAGTGGGGTGGAATGAGTAGTCTGGCTAAGACGATCGCAACCTGCCAGGTGCCGCAGAGGAGTTTAGCTCTGTATTGGCTCTGCCAGGCGGGCTTTGCTTGCAAAACAAGTGCGGGACAAATCGTCTACATCGATCCCTATCTTTCTGAGGTGGTGGAGCGGCTCGTCGGCTTCAAGCGCATGATGGCCTGCCCAATTCAAACCGAAGAAGTCGTCGCCGACTTGATCATTTGTACGCATGAGCACCTGGATCATATGGATACCGATGCGCTGCCCGCGCTCGCCCGCAACCCGCGCACCCATTTCGCAGGCCCCATTGAATGCGTTCGGGCGTTTGCCGGAATGGGGATTTCTTCGCATCGCTGCCACCTTCTGGAGGAGGGCAAGACCATAGAAGTGGGTGGCGCTGTTATCAACGCTGTATATGCCGACCACGGTGATCTGGCGCCAGATGCCTTGGGAGTCGTGCTCGATTTTGCAGGCATCCGGGTTTACCACACCGGGGATACTGCGTTTCGTCCATCTCAATTCCGGCCGGCGATCGACATGAAGCCCGACATCCTGCTCCCATGCATTAACGGAGCCTTCGGGAATATGGATTGGAAGGAGGCCGCGCAACTCACCCAGCTCGTCTCACCGCGAGTGGTGATGCCGACGCACTTCTGGATGTTTATCGAACAGAACGGAGACCCAGGACACTTCTTGAGCGAGTGCGCTGCTTTGGCGCCTCAAGTGAAATCGGTCGTTTTGAGACCGGGCGAAGAATACCTCTTTCAGAAAGCATAATGAAGCCATGAAAGCCATTGTCAGTGATCACACCTTTCCGTCGTTAGACCTGCAACGGAATGTGCTGGAAGGGGCCGGTTTCGAGCTGACCGAGATCCAGCCTATCTGTAAGACGGAAGACGATGTGATCAAGTACTGTGGCGATGCCGACGCTCTGCTTGTTCAATGGGCTCCCATCACCCGGCGCGCCCTTGAGTCGTTCGCCCATCTGAAAGGCGTAGTGCGGTACGGAATCGGCGTAAATAATATCGACTTGGAAGCGGCAAGAGAACTCAACATTGGCGTCGCCAACATACCCACCTATTGCCTGGAAGAAGTTTCCAATCATGCCATGGCGATGATGCTGGGCCTGGCAAAACGAATCCCGCAAGACCACTATCGAATCGTCCACGGTGGCTGGGGTGTCGGCCCACTGCTGCCTATCCCGGCTTTTATCGATATGACGCTTGGCTTGGTGGGGTTCGGTGCGATCGCGCGCCTCGTCGCCCGCAAGGCGCGTGTTTTTGGTTTCCGAATCGTCGCTGCGGATCCATATGTGAGGGATTCTGTATTTCAGGAACATGCCGTCGAGCGCCTAGACCTGGACCCGCTCCTCCGCAGCGCGGACATCATCTCAATCCACTGTCCACTGTTGCCGGAGACCACGCACCTGATCAGTCGCATGGCCATCGACAAGATGAAGCCTGGTGTCATCCTAATCAATACATCCCGGGGACCTGTCGTCAAGGAATCTGATCTTGCGGCCGCTCTGGTAGATGGTCGAATCCTGGGGGCCGGTCTCGATGTCTTCGAAGAAGAACCATTACCTGCCGACAGCGCCCTGCGTCATCTTTCCAACGTGATACTTACCAGCCATGCGGCCTCTGTCTCGAGCCGCGCGGTCGAAGCCCTACAGATCAAGGCCGCCGAGTCAGCGCGCGACTTTTTGCTGGGTAGGAGGCCGGAAGGTGCACTCGTTTGGCCGGCTCCTTTCCCAAAGTGATTAGATTGAGGATCAGTATGAAGGTTGATATCAAGGACCGGCTTGCCCTGGTCACGGGAGGGGCAGGAGCGATCGGACGCTCCATTGCATTAGCGCTCGCAGAGAATGGCGCCACAGTTGCGGTGAACGATTTGGATGACTGTGGAACCACGTGCGAGGAAATTCAACAAAACGGTGGGAAGGCAAAATTCTTTCCGGCGGATATCTCGAACTCAACAGCGGTCGACGAAATGGTCTCTGAAATAGAGCGAGACATGGGCCCGATACAGATTTTGATAAACAATGCCGGCGTAAACGTCGGCAAGAACCGTGTACCCATACATGAGTTTCCGAACTCTGACTGGGACTGGATTGTCAACACAGATTTAAATGGTACGTTCTATTGTTCGCGTGCAGTTTCAGCCCGCATGGTGGCACGGAGCAAAGGCGTTATTGTCAACATCAGCTCGGTCTTTGGTGTTGTGCCGGCACGTTTGCAATGCGCTTACACTGCCGCCAAGGCCGGCGTGGTCAATCTCACTCGCTCCCACGCGCTTGAGGTAGGCCAATACGGCATCCGCGTGAACGCGATTGCACCAGGGTCCATCCTCACCGAAGGAACCAGGGCTATCTTCTACAGTCCCGAGAACAAACCAAAGGCAGATAGCCTGGTCAGTCATATTCCGCTCGGCAAGCCGGGCGAGACGGACGATGTAGCAGCAGCCGTTCTTTACCTGGTCTCCGACGATGCCAAGTATGTTACCGGGCACGTTCTGGTAGTTGATGGAGGCTGGACAGCAGGGTTTTCGCGTGACTGGTAACTTGCGCTGCATCTGCCCGGTAACTTGCAACGTCCCATGACGGGTGAGGTCTTCTTGTCGCTCCTTTTGGTACTCGGCAAAGAGGGCTGCAATTGCACGCGAAGCAATCACTGCGTTCAGGAGTCGCCGTGCTGGACGGACCTGCGGCGACCACCGCGGCATACTGCCGCAATTAATCCGGCGTTCCGTCGAAATGGAAAATCTCGGGGAGATCGGTCCAACGCTGCCCGTGTATTTCAGGCGGCAACTTCTCGAGCATAGGAAACATAAGAGCCCACCAACGTTGCGTCTCCGGGCATGCTGCCATTTTCGACATGTCCGCCGCAAAATCGGTTCCGTGATACTCAAAATAGGCGAACAGCAACTCCCCATGTTCAAAAATGGAGTAGTTGCGAATATTGCAGTCGGCAATCGTACGCAGGACGCGGGGCCAAACGGCCCTATGGTGCTTAAGGTATTCGTCTCTGCTCTCTGGTTTCAGGCGGACCACTTGACCATAACGCTTCATATAGGCGAATTCTCGGTGTCAGGACGCGAGCTGGTCTGCAATGGGCAGCGTCAGCCCTACCTCTGGTGGATACGGGTAACTCAGCGCCTTTACGAGCTGCGGAAGATGGGCGATTTCGTCCGACATCTCCAAAAACGAGGTACCTCAGGGGCTAAAGCCCTCGTAGCTGTAGCTTTGTACGGCACGGCTGAAGCCGTGCCCTTCGTTCAGAATCGGGCGCATCTGCAAATGGGGATACTCATTTTGCGCCATTGGCGTGCCTGGCGGATTGACGCCAATGCTCGACTGCGGAGGATGAATGACTATCTTGGGATCGATCTCTGCGCCAACCAAGGGCCTGTCGGTCTCCGGTTTGGGCAGCTTGAGCATCTTCGGTTGCAGGAGTGCCCGCGGCGGTACAGTGCCCGAGAAGTGCCAGCCCGGTGGAAGCTTGCTGAAATCTCTGGCGGGTGGAGTGGCCACGAGTGGATTCTGCCAGCTAGGGGTTGCGGGAGACGGCGCAGTCGATTGGCAGAATGCCGTCGTTCCTGCGCATAGCAGCAGACCGAGGATCGCAAATCGCATCGCACCCTCCACTTCAGGAAAGCACCTGTGGGTAGCATAGTAGCAAATTCCGGAAGGTCCTGCCTCCATCAAAGAGGCGCGAGCAATGTAGATTCATTTGACCGATGCCGGGGTCCCTACGTCACGCGTTGATTGCCAGGCGATCTGCTGCCATCGGCCGTTGCGCTGCTGATATACGGTAAGGATGAAAATATTAATATCGAACGGGGTAGGTTGCACCCGGGAATCCGTCACCTTCACGGCATATTCGCCGTCGATAACCGCGCCGTTTCCCAATAGGCGGACGTGCAGATTCATGGGGCGCCAGGAAACGTAACGTAGCTGTCCGCTACGAATCGCATCCAGGTAGCTTCTTTTCGTATCTGTTTTGCCGCTCGCGTGGACATAGGTGACATCGTCGGCCATGAGCCGTTCGAGCGTGGCCACATCGGAGTGCTCCAGGGCTGAGGTGCGAGCCTGCTCGGCAGCCATGACCTGCTTTGCGGCATCGCCGGTTAAGGATGGTACGGGTGCAGCCTGTACCACGCCTGCCCCTAACGCAAGAGTCAACAAGAGATGAACTTTCTTCACGAATCTCTCCCCGGATGCCGTCAATCTGTAATTGTTTTCTGCTCCACCTTTTCCAGACGATTGTCTTTCATATTTCGCGAGAGGGCCACGCTAAAGTCCTGAACGTTCTTGAGCTCGAATAGAGGGGAATTGGCCGCCTTTGGCGTTTTGATACGGAAAAAGTCAGCGCCCTTCACATTGTCCAGGTAGAAGACCGGCCGCGCATCCGGCTGGCTCCAGGAAAGCTCAACGTTCGTCAACTCGATATTGTTCACATTGCGGATAAAAAATCCGCTCGCCGGGATGTCACCGAACCTATACGGTTCAGGATACCCCTGCTCCATTTGCGGCACCACCCGGGCTGCCATTTCGCGTGTCCCGCCCCCGCGGTGCTCCATATACAGATCGTTGATCTTAATGTCCTCGATGGGGTTCGATGGAATGCCCATGATGAGGCCCGCGCCACTGAACTGCGATGCCGAGTTGTAGCTGACAACATTACTGATGATGATTCGCTTCACAGTGCCTACAGGGACTCCAGCAGGACCACGCATGCGGCTTCCCAGGCGGAGGAACAAAGGGGTATTGGTGCAGTCACGCATGGTGACACCGGTAAAGGTAATATCCTCTAACAGCGCGCCATCCACACTCTCGAGGGCAAACCCGCGACAACCATCAAAGACACAATTCGAGATGGTGATGTTCTTAAACCCTCCGTTCGACTCAGTACCGCACTTGATGCGGCCCGTGGGAGCCACTTTGAAATCGGCAGGCCAGCGTTTATAGGTGCCGTCCAACATGGTCCCCAGCACATAGGCGCCGGTGACATAGCAATTGGTAATAGTCACATTCTCGGTTGCACGTGCGTAGCCAAGCGCAAATGAGCTTTTAGGACAAATGCCATCGTCCCAGGGGGAATTGACGCTGCAATTGGAGACGCGAACATTGTGGCAGCAGTCGATATCGATTCCATCCCGGTCGGTATCGATCTTCAGGTTGTCGATGGTCATGTTGTCGACCCCGGTGGCCAGAATGCCAAAGTGGCCGCCCTTCAAAATGGAGAAATCGCGCAGCAGGACGTTATGGCAATTCTTGAGGGCGATGGCCTTATTTCCCATGCCTGGCGTCTCCGCCCGTGGCTCCTCAGAGCCGCCGCGGCTTAAGCCTTTGCCCCATATCAATCCCGGCCCAAGGATGGCAACGTCGTGGATGTCTTCACCCCAGATGAGGCTATTGTGCCAATGATTGTGGCCATAATCCTGATAGTCTTCCCAGGGCGTATTCGGCTCGGCTGGGTCGTAGGATGCGCCGCTGCTGCTGCCGCCTGGCGCAACACTGGCCGCCAGAATCGTTGCCCCGGTTTCGAGGTAGAGCACAACATTGCTCTTCAAGTGAATGGAGTAGGAAGCGTAGGTGCCTGCGGGAAATCGAACCGTTCCCCCTCCCTGAGCGCTGGCCGCGTCGATGGCTTTGTTGATTGCCGCAGTATCGATCGAGGCGCCGTCACCTCGCGCGCCATAAGCTTTTACGTCGATTACGGCGGCTGTGCCCGCGCCCGGCATGGTTGCGGTTTGCGCCTGAAGGCCGAGGGAAGCGCCTGGCATGGCGGTGGCTCCAGCGAGGCCGGTACTTGCCAGCTTTAAGAAGTCTCTGCGAAAAACGGTCATTTATCTTCCTTCCTGGTGCTAACTTCCTTCCTGGACTGGTTGGGAAACGACTTGGCCAGGTAGGCAGTGATCTGGTTGAGTTCGTTGTCGGTGGCGACGGCGCCCTGGGCGGCCATGAGCCGCACCAGGTCGTGCCATTCCTGCGGGCTTAGGTGTTCATTCGCGGCTAACCCGGGCGAGTGGCAACCAGAACAGACTCTTACCGTTATGTCACGTCCCGGCCCGGGCGGCAAAACGCTGATCGGTAATGGAGGGTTGGGCAGGAAGGCCGTAGCGACATTGGACGGCGCACTCTCTCCGTTGGAGTTCACTGCGTTCACCGTGTATTGGTAGGTCATTCCATTACTCGCCGTCATGTCGGTGAATGTGGTCGATGTGAGACCTCTCGCGATGGTTTCCAATGGCCCGGCATTCTTCGTCGATCTCTTTACGATGTACGTGGTGGCGTCCGTGGATGCTGCCCACGACAGCGAGACTTGCCGGTCCCCAGCGGAGACATTGATAGCGGATGGCGGCAACGGGACTGGGCCATCCGGCAGCAGGCCATAGACGCAAAGCTGACCGCTTCCGGTATTCCGCGTGCCGAAGCTGGCGAGATAGACCTTACCGTTTGCGATCGTGGGCGGAGCCGTCTTGGCATAGTTGTCGCAGTCGTCGCGGCTTGGATTTTCAAGAGAGTTCCAGAGCTCATGCATAATATCGTCCGCGTCATACGCATGCAGAATGCCAGGTCGTGACTCGTGCCAGGCGTTGCCACTGGCATGAATCGCTGCCCAGAGAATGCCATCCTTATTCCCATTTGCCGAGAGTGAGAGCATTGCGCCAGGGTGTCCCTGAGTCACATCGGGCCGGATGGCGGAAGGCGCCTCCTTAAGCCGTTCGCCATCGAAGGGATAGGCTCTCAGCCGATCTGTCTGTCCCCACAGATAAACCAGGGGGCCATTCCTTGCACTGTTCCAATAGACCAGGCTGGGCAGTTGTGAACTGGTTGCCTGAAAATGCTGGACAGCCTGCCCGTCACCCAGATGGCCCATGTGATGGGTGTCGATAAGATAAAGGATTCCTTGTTTCCCCGCATCCATGACCAGATCGGTTCCCGGAACCAGAACGGCGCCGGAACAATTGAGATCGGCATCGATGGAGTCAAGATGCGCATGATCTGTTGGCGTAAACCAATCCAGTAGTTTGAGGTTGGAGTCTAGCTTGAGGAAGCTTTCACTAAAGTCCGAGCTGCCATTCCAGCTTCCATTGCCGGTGACAACGTATATGTTTCCTTGTGCGTCCACGGCAGGCGCTTGCCCGAACTGCCAAATGCTAGCCGCTTGTCCTTGAGGCGAAGTATTGAAGACTCCCGTTTGCTGCAGTGACTTCGCGTCATAGCTGATCAGGAAGCCATGATAGGGCTGCTGGTCGCAATGAGACGCATAGCCGATGTATACCTTTCCCCGCGAGAGAAGCAGACCCGGTCGTTGGCTCTGCATAAGGGGGTGGAAGCCAGGTGCGATGATGGTCACCGGGCTCACTGCGCGATCTGCGCCGGTGGCAAGATCCAGCGCGTGCAAGCGCTGCAGAAAACCGCTGCCTATCCGCGTTGCAGCTACTACGTAGAGTGTTCCATCCTGAGCGTCAATGACCGGAGTTCCAATAATGCCCATGTTCCCATTCATGTCTGTACAGCTGTATTTGCCATCATAGACATTCGGGGGCGTTCCAAAGTTGACGTGCCAGAGCGGTTCGGAAGCGTAAGGATCATTGGCATCGAAGGCATACACGCTATTATTCACCGTGGTCACGTATACCAGATCATGTGTGCTGCCGCGCAATTTCACATTGGCCACGACCAGCGGCTGGCCGTAGATCTGATCGTCAACCACTCTGCGAAACAACATACCAAAGTGCTTGGTGTTTACGTTGGATGGAGTGAGGATGACCTCATTCAGGTTGGCCCCGGTGCGCTCGCCGTTGTTATGTTGCGTGAGCACACTTACCTGGCCGCCGACAGGCGAGCCGGAACCGCCCAACACAAGCGCGGTGGCCAATAGAAACAAGGCCAGGGTGCGCATCCATTGGCCAACGCGACCCATTCCTCCTCCCCAGATCCTGTTCGCGAAATCCGCCAATCTATCCCACCGATACGACTCGAGTTTCACCTGGCTTGACACGGAGAGCATAAAAGCTTGCCACCGCTCCGCCGGTACGGGTTGCGCTCTCGGCGGGAACCCTGCTGCCATCGACGAGGAGCGTCTTCGATTTTCCAGGAAGGCTCGCCCGCCAAACCATCTCTGGTCCCGACTCGTTGGAAAACGTCGTTGCCCCGGCGCGTGTGTGCTTAATAGAAATGACATTGTGGCCGGCAGGCACGTGGTGCAGGGCAGCCCATTCGGTTTCGGCTGTCAGTTGAGGATAAGTCTCGATCTCCGCGGGACTGAAAGTTGGATGAATGCCCATCAGCCCGGCGCCCAGATTTCCTACGACGGTGTAGGACACCTCAGGATATTCGCGGCGTTTCAGTGCGGGGTTCATCAGCGCCACCAACACCGCGTAGCCTGACCGGGAGCGGCCATATTTGTAGAAGATGTCGGGAAGGTAAGTTCTGCCTTCGACCCCTCCGACCATTCCACCCAGCGTCGCGCTGTCCAGTTGCAGGCGCTGCTCCAGTTGGTCGAGGGCGGCCTGAGTTTTCGCTCCACTATCGGTCAGTCCAAAATAGAGAGGGAACTGTATATCCGTTCCACCGGTGCTGGCTTTCAGATCCGGTTGAAATTTTCCGTCTTCTCCAAGTGCAGCGAAATAGCGATTGCGGGATGCATCCCACCATTTGCTGTTGTAGAGCGATTTCAGGTCTCGAGCTTTGGCCGCGAACTCATTGGCCGCTTCTTGCTCGTTCATGGCCTGCTGGAAGGCAGCATAGCGTAAATAAGCCGCGTACTGCGCCGCGATCAGGTCTGCTCCTACCAGCACGTCATCGGCCAGGTCCTCGTCGTACGTGGCGATCCCCATGTGGCCGTCGCCACGCAGATGCTCCAGCAGGCCATCGTGATTGTGATCCCATGCCTTCACATAATCCGTGACGGTGCGGTGGTAATAATTCAGGAAGACCTCGCCGAGATAGGCGTTGTCCCGCGACCACAACCATTGCCGGTAGCAGGCATCGAGAACGTCGAAGTTGGCCGGCAGGTCGTACCAGAAATTCTGGTCGTTTTTGTAGTCGACTGGGGCGGGCTTACCGTCTCCGGTGATCTCCCACCAGGTACACCACTTTTTCGAAGCTGAGATGTGCTGGGCAAATTGGCGCAGCATGTTTCGGGTTCTTGGCGCCAGTCCAAGAAGCTGGGCGCCTGTGCTCATATGAGAGACGTCGCGCATACAGAAGGCGTTCCTGCCGGGCAGTGCAGCTTCATACCAGGGGCCGAGCGCAGGGCTATCGCGACGGTAAGCGAGCGCCTGGGCTTTGGCCCAGCGAAAGCCCTCCACCAGTGCTCTATCGGATGAGGCAAACTCCAGCGCTCCTTCCGGCTGCTTCTGCGGAGAGCCATCGACGAAGCCCAGGCGAGCGAGCTGGCCGAGCGCGTCTTTAGACAAGGCCGCCGCGGTCATCAGCGAACTGAGAAACTCTCGCCTGGTGGCGAAGGATGTGGTCCCAATCATGAATCGATTTAAAATGTGAATGTCATCCCAAGCTGCCCGTAGCGTGGCTGGAAGTCGCTGCTGATGACTCCGAAGGTCGAGTCGTTCACGCCGGTATCCGGCTGTCCCAGGTTCACGTGATTGAACGCGTTGAAAAAGCTGGCCTGGAAGCGAAGTTGTTTGCTCTCACCGAAGAATATCCCTTTGCTCGCGGTAATGTCCCAATCCTGATAACGTGGTCCGTAAACGTCTCCGACGCCGCCGTTTCCGAGGACGAAGCCCTGCGGTTGCGCGAAGCAGCTGGTATCGAACCATTGGCTGATGGTGCGAGGATTGTTTTGGCCGGTGCACACGTAATTCGCGCGCTGCCCGCTATTCTGAGGTAGCAGACCGCCGCTGCTGGCAGTCACGAGCAGCGGCGCTCCAGAGCGGAAATTGGTGATCCCGCTGATCGACCATCCACCGACAAGCGCGTTTTCCGCCCAAGATCCCGAGTTGAGCCACGGCTTATTGCGTCCGAAGGGCAACTCGTAGATGTAAGTGAGAGTAACGACTTGCGGGTAGTTGTTGCGCTGCCAGCTAGCAGTATCCAGCTCCTCGCGAGTGGAGTAGGACGTGATGGGATTATTGATATTATCCATCATCTTTGACCAGGTATACGCGGCCGTGAAGGTCAACCCCTTGCTCGTGCGCTTCTGCAGCAGGAACTGGGCCGCGTTGTAGTGCGATTTTCCGCCGCTGTTGCGGAAATCCATGGTCGAGATGTCAGGGGCGATGCCGTAAAACGGCAAGCAGGCGGGATATGGCGGGGGCGTGGTGGCTACGTTATAGTACGGGGGGTTGCACTGGTTGAGCTGGTAATCATGATAGAGATGACTGCCGGCGGTGCCTACATAGGCCATGTGAAGCGACATAGTCGGAGTCAACTGTTGCTCCAGACTGACGTTCCAGGCCTGAGCCATATCCTGCCGGAAGTTCTTCGCCACCTGATATACGCCGAAGCCTGGAGGCGAGGCAATAAATCCGCCCGCCGTGAAGGATGGCAAAATCAGCGGCTGGTAAACTACGCCGGGAGTTACACCTGGTGTGCCGGCAGTATTACCAGGCAAACCGTTCGCCAGGGTAAGCGAGCCGCAGCCCGAATACAGGTAGGGCTGAGAGCCAGTATAAGGGGTTAAACAGTTCGATTGGACCGCGCTATTGTTCTCCTGTTCCAGAAATGGGAAATTTCGTTCCAGGGTCCCGCCCATCGCGCCAAAGTTGTCATTGAAGTAGCTGATCCCATACGCGCCGCGAATTGCGGTCCTGCCACCGTTCGCAGCATAAGCAACGCCCACGCGCGGTCCCACGTTCCCGTAGTAGGTATCCAGATTCGGCCCGCGATTACCGGAGGACGCAATCTGAATCAGGCCGGCGTCTGATCCGGTGGTGACGAAATTGCTTTGAAAGTTGTTGGTGTCGACAGGCGAGGTGTAAATGTCATAGCGGAGGCCGAGGTTCAGAGTGAGCTTGGGGGTCACGCGATAGTCGTCCTGGGCAAAGAACCCTATGAAGTTGGTTCGGGTGTTGGGAGTGGTGAAAAAGATGTCGCGGTGGGTGCCACTGAGAGCGCCGACCAGCCAATCGCCCAACGATGCAGCGGTGCTGCCGGTTCCGGTGTAGTCACCGCTCGAATAGAACTGACCGCGCGGATCGTTTTGCGCGTTCTTGACACGCGCCTGAAGATGGTTGTAGCTGATGCCGAACTTCAGGTTGTGGGGGCCTCGGATCATGTTGAACTGGTCGTTAAACTGGTAAATATTGGAAAGTCTGCCCAACGTGTTGGGTACCCAGCCGGGGTCACCCACAGAGTTGAATCCGAAATTGATCTGGGCGATACCGCTGGTAACCAGCTCACCGGGAAGGTTGCCGTTCGGGACACCGAGATTATTGTTCGCAGAGATTCCGTATTGCGCGTCGAAGTCTGTGGTAGCGTAGCGGCTAAACCCGACGCGAAACTGGTTGATCGTCTTGCTCGAAAGGAAGTAGTCCCAGCCGAGCACATCGTTGCTGGTCACGCTATTTCCGTTGGCGTTTCCATTATTCATGTAGGGAGTGCCGGGTGAAGGCTGCGCGTAGTTCCGGTGAAAATACGAGGCGCGGGCAAAGAAGTGGTGCTTGTCGGAGAAAGCGTAATCGCCCCTGATATCGAACTGATTCACCGTCTCCTCAGTCAACTGCGTGTACGCGTAATTGTTCGTGGCCCCCGAGAGGTTCGGCAGCACCTCAATGGAGGGACTCATGAAGTTCGCCGCGATCGGCACAATGTCCGCCGCCGGCACGGTGTCGTACGTGCCGGCAACCGTAACCGCCGGGCTTGCGGTGCAAGGGACAGCGCCAGCGAGTCCGTTGGCCGCCGCGCTCATCTTGCAGGCCGCGGCGTTGGTAATCGGGCCTGCTCCATTGACGACGAAGGCCGACAGGTCTCCCGCCCGGGCCGCAGCCGTCGGCACGCTCCAGATTCCGGAGGAGCTTTCATGCTCGAGGAGTGCCTGATAATCCCCTGAGAAAAAGAGCTTGTCTTTGATGATCGGGCCGTCGAATTCGCCGCCGAACTGGTTCATGTGAACTGGGGGGTTGACTCGGCTGAAGCGGTCGGCCGCGTTGAAATCAGTATTGCGGTTATATTCAAAGAGCTGGCCATGGAACTGGTTGGTGCCGGTCTTGGTTGTCATGTTGACCACCATGCCACCGAATGTCCCGTATTCTGCGGTAGGATTGCTCGTCTCCAGCTTCATTTCGGAGATCTCGGCAAAGGGAATTGCGATTGCAATGTAGGCGTTCTCCAATTCCATGTCGCTCACCCCGTCGACCAGATAGAGATTCGCCTGGAAGGGGAAGCCGTTGACCGAGGTCATGTCTCCGTTGCCTGCTCCTCCGGACGACATCGACCCCGAGGCGGCCGGATTCTCGATCTGATCGCCCCAAGCCGCCGGAGTGGTTCCGGGAGCGATCTGCATCAGCGTCTCAAAAAGTCGTCCATTGACAGGGAGAGCGTTGATCTGGGTCGAGTCGATGGTTTGCCCCAAGTCGGAGGTTGTGGTCTCGACCAGAGGGGTTTCGCCCAATACCGTTACCTGCTCGTTGACTTGGCCTGGTGAAAGGGTGATATCGACGCGAGTCGACTGCTCGACGAGCACGACGTTGCCCCGCGAAACCGTCGTTTTGAATCCGGGCATCTCCACTGAGAGGTTATATTGCCCCGGGGTGAGCGTGGCAAAGGTGTAGAAGCCTTGGGCGGTGGTGGTCATTTTGTCGCTAACCCCGGTGCCCTCATTTGTGATTGTCACGCTAGCGTTCGGCACAACCGCTCCTGTGGAGTCCAAAACAGTTCCCAGCAACGTGCCGGTAACCACTTGTCCCAGGAGATTGACTTGCATGACCAGCGCCAGGATCAGGAATTGTGCGCACCCTATTAGTTTCGTTCGCATAACGGCCTCCATTCCATGCCAGTGCCCGGTGACGGATCCATAGGCCCGTCGTTTGTCGCGCGGACCTATTCCTCCGCGCGACAAACGGTAGGAGTGTGGTGCAATCTTCGTCCAGTTAAACGAGGCTACGCAGAGGCTACGCAGTGCAGAAACAGTCACGTTACATGCTTGGGAGGCTGTTGTTACATAGGTTGTTACAGGCTTTATTGCGAGCTGGGCTGACTTTTGGCGGGGCGGCCCTTTGGCGCCTGGGGAGGTTCTCTCACGCCGGGACTGATGAGGCTTTCGCCTTGCCAGCGCTAAAGCGCGTGATGAGAGCCCCACTCTTTCACAGAGCGCTAAAGCGCTCTTTCCCCCGCATGAATGCGGGGCTCCCACCACCGTGTCAGCTAGGGAGAGGGCGAGGGTGGCGTCGTTTTGAGAGCATGAACCGCCAGAAGCTGAGTGTCTAACACCTGGTAGCCCTTTTCCAGGTTGACTCGCAATAAGGCCTGAAAGGAAGGTATCTTGTCTTTCGGGTTTGCCTGGTCTATCTCCGGTAGGGCTCTCGAGAGTTCCTCTACACCTGATTTCGAAGTGGCAAGCAGGACTGCACCCTCCATGCCTTTCGTATCCAAGCCTCCAAGGTTGACAATGTGGCGTCCGGGAACGACGCCGGGCTGAAAAGAGATCAGGGCATAGTCGGCCTTCAGTGTCCCGGTTGCGGGATCGCGCTCCGTCCGATAGTCCGTTCTCTCATTGCCCTGGGGGTGGGTGTTCACGATGCGGTCTCCCCACAGGTCGTGCAGGGAATCCGAAGCCAGGTAAAGAAAATCGCCCCTGGTTCGGGAGTTGGGCAACAGCAACGTTTTGAAACGAGGACCCCAATAGAATGACGTTGTGTTGCTTCAGGTCATCGGTGGTGATGTCATAGCTGGACTCGACCGATGGCTTTGCGCCCATTTGGGTGAACAAGCTGGTAAGCATGGCCACACCCACCACGTCTCCGGTTCCTGTGTATCCGTTGTCGAAATATAGCGGGCCTGCCTTCGCTACCAATGCCGGGTTCGACGCAAATTGGCGCGCAAGATGCGGGTCGACCCGGGCGCCACGGTCGTCACTGGCTCCATGGCGGTAGCGGAAGAGGTCGGACGACCCGTCGAGAAGGAAGACTGGGTCCGCATAAGCGACAATCGGAGCTGGATCCTCCCTGATAAAGGTGGTCCAGAAGGCCTTGACGGCGTCTGTGGGTTGTTCGAGGTCCTGCCCTGGGCGAATCGTGAGCGCATCCTGCTGGCTGCGATGGCGGTAATGATCGGTCCAGAAGCCGGCGGCAAACGCAGCCAAGGCAAACAGAATCACGATGACCTTCGCGCGCAGTGAAAACGCTGCATGGGGTTCTTTTGTTCTCGCTGCTACCCCGGCTACCTGCCCAATCACTGGTTCCGGCACTGGCACCGGGTGCAGGTTCGACGGCGGAGGCTTTATGGCCTCGAACTTGGGGAGATAATGCCCTTTAGGAATGTCCACGAGTATGGAATCTTGAGAGCCTTCCAGTTCGTAGTACTCCTTCAGTTTCTGCCGGAGTCTGTACACCTGAACCCTGACGATGGGATCGGTCTTGGGATCGAAGTCCTGCTTGCGGGCGAGAGCCTCGACGCCGATTGTGTACTCCTTGATTTCGTCGGTGTGTGGCTCGAGAGCCCTGGTGGATAGAAACCGGAAGAGCTGCTGGAGGGTCGGTGCGCTCTGAAAGGTCTTGGAATGTAACATCCTCTGCACCTGATCGTGGCAGAGAGTGAGGGAAACGAAACCCGGATCTGACAGCGCTGAACCACCCGCAATGCTGTTCATTTTCCACGCATCCCAAGCGCCAATGATTCTAGCAGCGCACTGGTGAGACTTGCCAGTTTCCCGGATAGCGAAACGGCCGCCTACTTGGGGGTCAAACGCCTCGCAGGGGAGGCCACGGCGCGCCCGCCAGAACTTGCAGCAGAGGTCCTTCGGGGACGTCCGTGGGTCCAAGCTTGCCCTGTTGTCGATAATGAGTGCACTAAGATGCTCTTCGTTTTCTTGTCATTACAAAATATGACGAAGGCGACGGTGCAGATAAGTGATCCTATCAGCATGGTCCTCAGAGTCCCATCCCTTGCTCCGATTCAAGATGTGAGTGCAGGCAGTGACGTTAGCTTGCCGCCTGCTGCAAGGGCGCCTGGGAAGCCGCCGATGCTCGCGCTCTCGCGCGATGCACAAAGGCTGTCGCTGAATTGGCTGATACTCGGCTTCATGGTTCTCTTCCATGTTGGAGCCGTGGCAGCGCTGTTCTTTTTTAGCTGGCCCGCGCTTATGGTTGCTGTCGTGCTTCACATAATCGCGATCAATGCCGGAATCGGCATGGGTTACCATCGTTTGCTCACCCACCGGGGCTACCAGGTGCCCAGGTGGGTGGAACATCTGCTCGCGGTATGCGCCACGCTGAGCCTGGAAGGCGGACCCCTGGTGTGGGTGGCCACCCATCGCGTGCATCATCATCAGTCTGACCGGCCTGGCGATCCTCATTCTCCCCGCGAAGGTGGGTGGTGGTCCCACGCGGGCTGGGTTATCCACGGATCAGGCGCAAATGCTGAACCTACGCTGCTGGCCAAGTATGTTCCCGATTTGATGAAAGACGAGTTCTATCATTGGCTCAATCGCTATCACTGGGTTCCACTGACTGTGCTCGGCTTTGTCCTGCTCGCGGTTGGCGGCTGGCCGTTGGTTCTTTGGGGCATCTTCCTGCGGGTGACGCTTGGGCTCCACGCTACCTGGCTGGTCAACTCGGCAACCCATATGTGGGGATCCAGACGCTTTAATACCCGCGATGACTCACGGAACAATTGGTGGGTTGCTCTACTTACAGGCGGCGAGGGCTGGCACAACAATCACCATGCCCACCCCGTTTCGGCGCGCCACGGTCTGACTTGGTACGAGTTCGATCTTAATTACTACGGCATCTGGATAATGGGCCAGCTCGGTCTGGCCAAGGGAATCAATGCGCTCACCGTCGCTCAGACGGCAGTTGACGCCTGCAAAACCGGGCAGTGACTTGAATGCGGAAACTTCTTCCGTCCTGTTGCATGGCGTCTTCCGGATCCTCGGGGCGGCCAGGGTCGAAATGCTTATCCAGGACATTAAAGACGCTGGCCGTTTTACCCCAACTTCTTCGGCCAGCTCAAACGGCTGCTCCCAGTGCAGGCGGGTGAGCGCGCTTGGCGATCGAACTCCTGGCAATTGCTATGGCTCAAAGGTGCTACGTAAGCAATCGAAAAACGGTCGATGTATTGAGTGACAAGAGCCTCAGGCGGACTTGCGAGTATGACAGGCGAGATGTTCGCGGACTTAGCGGGCTTAGGAGCATTCGATATGCAACGGATGTACCAGGATGAGACAGGGTCGCACCCGGGTGGGCAAGAACGCTTTGGCCCGATGGATGATGTAATCAATAAGAAGACCTCGCACGGCGCTCTACACACGGGCATCCGGTTTTCTCCGATTTTGCTGGAGCAGTCCCAGGCCTTCCCTCAGGTCGCCAATGTTCGTTCTGTTGATCCGGAGCTACTTTACAACGAAGACAAATTGGGTTGTGCGCGCGGTGTGATGTTTGCGTTCATCTTCGAGGCGGCGCTGATCGTCACCGTCACAATTTTCTGGAAGCTCCACTTCTTGTGGCGCTAGTCTCGGATCGTCAGCGCGAAGAATCTCGGAGGGAGACCCAATGAGTCGACAGATCCTTAACGGCTGGAAAGAGATCTCCAGTTACATGAAGCGCAGTGTCCGTACGGTCCAACGTTGGGAAGCGCGGCTGGAGTTGCCGGTGTATCGCCCGGCATTGAAGGATAGAAGCGCGGTGATGGCATTCTCCGATGAACTCGACCGTTGGATTTCCCGTGCCTCACCCGCTATGGGCAAAGAGGATGGAGTGCCGAACGGCAATGAGGGAAACGACGCCTTCCTCTTGCAGGTGCTCGACGACGTGAGTGCCATGGTCTTCGACACCGCGGAACTCTCCTCCCAGGTGCGGCTCTTACAGGATCAACTCCGGCAGTCAATTAAGCTTTACCGCCATGCGATCGCATCGAGAGCGACTGTCCCCGGTGCTTCGTCGTCCGGCCGAGGCATCGGTCCCGTGCTGACGTTTCGGTCCCCGCAACGCGGTCTTGTAGCAGATCTTCCGGGTATGGTCGACGTAAGCGGAAGGGCTCCCGGTCACTCCTCAGTGGAGAAGGCCAGGTAAGAGGAATGACTGACACTACGACACGGCGGCTGAATACGCGATGAAGACAGATCTCGCGGTATTTTCCGGGTTGCAGGAAGCGAAGTTAGTCGACCCCGTAATCGAGAGCCCCGCAGAAACCCCCGCAGCTCCTATCGAACGGAGGTCGCCTGCTCGCCAAGGGTCTCGTGGCGACAAAGGCAGGATGTCGCCGGCGGTCATCGTGCGCATTGTGCAAGCGTTCGACTTGCTGTTATTGCTGTTCAGCGGCGTGCTGGCTAAGAGCATGTTAACGCCGATGCACTGGCTAGCCTCCGATGGCTCACTTGTTCTCGCGACATGCTTAGGCAGTGTCGTGGCTACTGTCTTCCTCTCCCGTGCCGGCGCCTATCGGTTGCGCTTCCTTTCCCCGCTTGGCAAATCGCTCCAGATTCTGCCTCTGCCGATGCTGGTTGGCGGAGGCAGCATGATCGCCTGCCTATTCCTGATGGGTGATGGCAGCCTGGTTTCTAGGGAAGCGCCTTTCCTCTGGCTATTCTTCAGCGCAATCCTGCTTACCGCATCGCGAGGTTATCTTTCACGGCTGCTGCGCCTGTGGACCGAGTCGGGCAAGCTGGCTCGCAGGGTAGCGGTGATTGGCGCCGGTGAGTTTAGCCGCGAGTTTATTGAACGTCTGCGCGCCGAGCCGCACGCCTACACGGTGGTAGGACTTTATGATGACCGGCGCTCACGGATTCCTGGGGTACAGGAAGGGGTTAGAGTGCGCGGTACTGTGCGCGACCTTCTCGAGCGCAGCCGCGAAGAGCGGATCGACTTGATTGTCATTGCGCTCCCCCTGCGAGCGGTCGAACGCATATCGAGGATTCTTGAGCAAATCGGAAGCGCGGTCGCCGACATCTGCCTGACCACTGATTTCGCGGGCTTCCGCTATAAGAGCAGCCAGATTTCCTCCGTCGGCTCCAACCCGGTGGTGTTGATCGACGAGCGGCCGCTCAAGGATTGGCGGGCGGGGAAGAAGTTTGCTTTCGATATGGTCATCGGCTCCGTGCTGCTGGTCCTCCTCGCCCCGTTTCTCGCGCTCATTGCTTTGGCGATTCGTTTCGATAGTCCTGGGCCGGTGCTCTTTCGGCAGCCGCGACTTGGCTTTAACAATCGGCTATTTACCTGTTACAAATTCCGCTCCATGCATCATGGGATGACGGATCTGATGGGCGATCGACAGGCGACGCGGGGTGATCCGCGAGTGACCAGGCTTGGCAAATGGCTGCGCGCCCTAAGCCTCGACGAGTTGCCGCAAATATTCAATGTCATGAAGGGCAACATGTCCCTGGTCGGGCCTCGCCCACATCCGCCCAACACCAAGGCGGCGGACAAGCTGTTCACCGACGTGGTCGCAAAGTATGCGTTCCGTCACCGGGTTAAGCCGGGAATCACGGGATGGGCTCAAGTGAACGGCTGGCGTGGGGAAACCAAGACACTGGAGCAGATAGAAAACCGGGTCGCTTGCGATCTGGCGTATATCGAGAACTGGTCGGTCTGGTTTGACCTCCGAATCATGATGTTGACCGTCACCCGCGAAATCTTGAGCCGCCACGCGTTCTAGAGCGGTTCCCGCCTTGAAAGTCAGAGGCTTATCATGAGGGATGGTTCGAAAGATCCTCCATGTAGACATGGATGCGTTCTACGCCTCGGTCGAGCAGCGCGATGATCCCAAATTGCGGGGTAAGCCCGTCGTGGTGGCTTGGCGCGGTAATCGTTCCGTCGTCTGTGCCGCGTCGTACGAGGCAAGACGCTTCGGAGTCCGTTCTGCGATGCCGGCGGTCCGAGCGGAACGATTGTGCCCGGAAGCGATCTTCGTTCCCCCTGATTTCGTGCGCTACCGGGCGGTCTCACGCGGAGTGCGGGAGATCTTTCATCGCTACACGGATCTCATCGAACCGCTCTCTTTGGACGAAGCATATCTGGATGTAACGGAAAACAAGATTGGATTGCCCACAGCGACCCGGGTCGCAAAAGCCATTCGCCAACAGATTCGAGACGAACTTCATCTGACTGCCTCCGCGGGCGTGGCGCCGAATAAGTTTCTGGCCAAGATTGCATCCGATTGGCGGAAGCCCGATGGCCTGTTCGTCATTCAGCCTGATGAGGTAGCGGCATTCCTTCCCCCCTGCCGGTAGAACGCATTCCCGGTGTCGGTAAAGTCACTGAAGACAGGCTTAAACAGATAGGCGTTCAGACCGTGGGCGACCTCCAAGCTTTGGACGCCGCGGTGCTCGAAGCAAGCTTCGGAAAGTATGGGCATCGCCTGTATGAGCTTGCCCGAGGAATCGATCACAACCTGGTGATTCCGGACAGACCCACCAAGTCGATTTCTGCCGAAGATACCTTCGAGCGAGATATCCCTCTATCGGAGACCGGGGAGTTGATCGAACGTCTGGCGCAAAAGGTGTGGTCCGCTTCGCGCAATGAATCGCGTATAGCACGGACCGTCGTATTGAAGCTGAAAACCAGCGAATTCAACATCCTCACGCGCAGCCATACGCCTGCTACGCCCCCGTCCTCCTGCGAAGAATTGACAGCCATCGCTCTATCCCTGCGCGAACGAATCTCTCTCGGATCGGGGCAACGGTTTCGCTTGGTTGGCGTCGGTCTAAGCAATTTTCGCGATCCGGAAAATGTGCAGTCGCCTCTCTTTCAAGACGAATAAATGCAGAGGCTGCGGAAAGGGACATTCATGTTCAAAAGCTATTGGCGCTTTAGAGGGTGTGAGAAACGCCAGTTCCTACGGACCATGTCCCATAAGCGCTAACTTGACTAGGATGGTTTTCGTCAAATTCCCACAAAATCGTCATCCTGAATGCAGCGCCTCACAGATTTGTCCAGTGATACAGCGCTTGTGGCGCGGGGTCGAAGAGCCTCGGCGGTGCTTATCTTATCCATGCTGCTTGGAGCTTCTCGACCACCGAAGCCCGACAACAGGGTTTACTGCGATACGCACTTGATGGTTACGACTACATCTTTTCATGCACAGTATTCATCTTCCAGTGCAAGCTCTTTGAACTCGGGGGCCCGGTGGCTGAAAAGCTCCGAGCAGCATGGGTAAAATAAACCGCCGAGGTTCCTTCGGCTACGCTCAGGACAGGCTCTTCGACTCCGCGCCACAAGCGCTGTATCACTGGACAAATCTGTGAGGCGCTGCGCTCAGGATGACGATTCTGTGGGAGAACTAACGGAACGGAGACCTTTGAGCGGGAACCCGGGGCGCACCGCAGATCCCTCGGCTGCGCTCGGGATGACAAAGGGGAGGGTGGTGGCTTTTTATGAGGGGCCGTTAGATCGGATGGGCAGAAGGAAACAGCAGGTCCCCGTTCGACTTCGCTCAGGGCACGCTCTCCCCTATGCTGCGCTTCGGTCCCACGGCACGCCGGGGCAGGCGGGATGACAGTTTCGTTTAAAGCTCCATGACTTCACGTGAGAATCAATAAAGTCACAGCCTCTCAGGATGACGATTTTGTTGAAGTTGAAAACCATCCTAAACAGGTTAGCGTTTACGGGACGAAATCCTAAGCAAGGCTGCGTTGCATGAAGACAGTATCGAGCCAGCGCTCGAACTTGAAGCCGACATCTTTCAACAACCCCGCATCCCGAAAGCCGAAGCGGCGGTGCAAGTTTATTGAGGCCTGGTTGCCGCTGTCGCCGATGACCGCAATCATCTGGTGCATGCCGCACGCCTTGGTCGCGTCAATGAGAGCGGGCATCAGTAACCTTCCCACGCCTGTGCCCAAGCGGTCGGCCCGGACATAGATGGAGTCTTCCACCGTATGCCTGTACGCCACACGCGGACGATACGGTCCCGCATAGGCGTACCCAACCACTTTAGCGCCGTCGTCAGCGACCAGCCACGGGAGGCCCCTTGCGGTCACCTCAGTCCAGCGCCGTCCGATTTCGCTGCTGTCTGGAGGTTCGGTTTCAAACGTCGCGGTGCCGTGGTTTACATGATGCGCATAGATATGTGCGATTGCATCCAGGTCGGATGCCGCAGCGGCTCGGATGATGACAGACATGCCAATCAGTGGACGCCCGGATAGACCCCCGGAATCTTCAGAGTGATACGGTAGATGCTCGAACTCGCCGCAACATACAGGGTCTTGTGATCCGCCCCTCCCCATGCGACATTGCCGACGCGCTCCGGAATGTCGAGTGTCCCGAGGTGCTTGCCCTCGGGGGAGAAGATCCAAACCCCGCCTGGACCTGCGCTATACAGATTCCCTTGCTGATCCACCTTCTGGCCGTCGGGCGCTCCCGCACGGGTATCCGATGTCGCGTCAAAGAAGACCTTTCCGTCCGTGAGCGTTCCATCAGCCTTTACGGTGTAGCGCATCCACAGCTTCTTCGGTTCGGAGTTGTTCACGTAGAGATACTTCTCATCCGGTGAGAAGCATATTCCATTGGGACGAGGCAGATCTGTAATCAGTAGCTGCAAGCGTGCCCGGTCCGGCGCAGCGCCGGGCTTCTGAGAAGTCGCTCCGGGTATGCGGTAGACGCCGTTGATCTGCAATTGCTTGGTTGGATCCTTGTCCAGGGTAGGGAGACCGTAGGGTGGATCGGTAAAGTAAAGGTCCCCGTTGGATTTGTAGGCGAGGTCATTCGGACTGTTGAGCCGCTTGCCCTGGTAACTATCGGCGAGAATCGTCACCTGCGCCTTAGGGTCCAGTTGCTCCAGTCTCCATACGTCTCGTTGCGCGTGACCCGACACAGTGAGCCGGCCGCGACTGTCGAGCGTCATGCCGTTCGAGCCGGGCTCGGGGCCGGTAAAGGGAACAGAGCCCTTGTATCCGCTGGGTTGCATAAAGACACTCACCCCAGCGCCCGGGGTCCACTTACGAATGCTATTGCTGGGGATCTCAGCAAATAGCAGGTAACCGGCCGGTATCCAGACCGGTCCTTCGGTCCATTTGAAGCCCGGGCCGGTGGCGGCCTTCTCCAGGACAGGGTTGGCGGGCACGATCGAGTTCAACGCAGGGTCGAGGCGTTCTACATTCATAGAAACTGTGCTCGGGGTAGTAGCAGCTCCTAGTAGTCCATGCAGCAACGAGCCGCTGGTGATGGCGATTGCGCTAACAGCTAATAGTCGGGAAAACTTTCCTTGCATCACTGAGTTCTTCTCCGTGTTTCCAGGGACATCCTTAAAGCCGCACCCGTAAACATAACACTCAGTGGACAGAACTGACTTCAAGAATTTCGACGGATTGAGACCCGGAAAAACCGACCGGAACTCCGTGGGCCCACTCGTCTTTCGTGAATGTGCCCAGATCTTTGTTGGTGACCACTGAATGTACCTTGAAACTGCCAGCAGGCATGAGGGGCAGTTGAATGTTAGCCGTCGAAGCATTCGACTGGTTACGAAAGACAGCGATCACGCCGCTTCCTGTATGTGAGAGACGAGCGAATCCATCCCACTCCGCCGCGGAAGGCTGACGCCAGTTTCCGAGCGCCCAGAAGCTTTCGCTGATGTTGGTGCTTCGCCTGAGCTGCTTGAACCATCGGATGTGGTCCTGGTACCACTGCTGATCCGCGGCACTCAAGGTACGCAGGTCGCCCAGCAGAAGAGGAGCGGAGCCGATGGCGGTGGCGAATGCTTCCTGTGCGCTTGGCATCCCCGCGTGCAGATTGCCGATGAGCATGGTGTCGACGGGCATCGAAGCCGCGCGCTGATATAGCAGAGTCCGGGCTTGAACGGTCCCGGCGGCGTCGGGCTGAGCGTCGTGGACATTGCTCATCCAATCGAGATCGCCGGCCGCCAGCAGGCCGGCATCGATCACGTGCTTTTGACCCCACAGCTCAAAGGTCAAGTCCAGAAGAACGTCCGGATGCTTCTCGTAAACCTTACTGGTGACGTGGCTGATGCCCTCATAGATCATGTTCAGCGACTCGGCCCAATCGCCGTGATAGTGGCCCTTGGCCCAGCAGCCGGGGGCTTCGCCGTACGCGTTGAAAATCGTCGTCAGATCGAGCTTCACATAGGCGAGATGGAAGCGCTCGATGGCGTCGTTCACGCGGTCCGCCGCCGCGTCCTGAAAAGGGCTGGCCAAACACATCACCACCTTGGAACCACCCATGGTGGAGGTAAGTTTCGGTTTTCCGGATTGATCGAGCGATGCCCAGTCCGGATGGTTGACGTAATCCGCTGTCTTCTGGCCGATGGCGGCCAGAGGAATCCATAATCCCAGGCGCATGCCTTTCGCTTCCACCGCTTTTTGAATGGCGTCGAGGCCACCGGGGAACGCGGTGGGGTCTACGGTGTTCTCGCCGTATTCCTGTTGCCAACCGTCGTCGATGGTAAAGATATCCATCCCCATCTTTCCGGCTACGTCGATCAGCTGGAGCGTGGTCGCGCGGTTGATGCTCCTCTCGAAGGGTTCCCATGTGTTGTAGATCCAGGGCGCACCTCGGGCATCGAGCTTGCGCTCAAGAACAGCCGCGGTGTAGGACGGCAGTATCCAATGCGGATCGTTAAAACCATCGCGGTTGCGAAAGGTCAGCAGCGAGACAGCGGCGGTCTTGAACTCCGCACCAGGGGCAAGGGAACGTTCGAAGGGCATCAGGTCGGTGTCGTACATAACCCCAACCCGTCCGGGATTGGACCAGGCATTGATCTCTGTCCGCTTCATATAACCCGGAACTTCGCTGAGAATGGCAAAGCCGTCGCCGGTGCGCGCATTGGATACAAGCAGACCCGCATCTTCTGACCGGCCGGTATAGAAAGTCTCTCGCGGAGTGGTGCCGTATTGCGCATTCAACACAGTTTCATTGGAAGGGCCGACCGACGGGGCGATGGCCTCGATGTTCATATGCGATAGGTGCAAGGTAGCGGACCCGGTATTTCTCAGAACCAGCCATTTGCGTATCGCCGGATGCCCGTTGTAAACCCGGTACACGATGGAGACTTCAAGAGGAAATGCCTTGCTGCGGAGATGAATGGTGAGCTGCGTCCCATCTGCCAGCTTGTTCTCGTCCGCTCGCAATAGTTGGAAAGCCGAGCTGGCTGCGGTCAAAGTTTCTCCATTACAGGCAAACGAAAATTCTGCGGCCGTGCGCTTTTCCGCGGCGATGAAATCGTAATGGGTCGAGAGATCGGTGAGCCTTGCCGTAAACAGCCCGGATGCCGGATCGAAGGTAATCCTTCGTTCAATTTGTGCATTGCCGATGGTCCAGCTTTGCCCAAGAGCAGCCGAAGCAAAACACCATAACCCAACCATTACCAGAGACTTGAGTTTCATTACAGGATGCTCCGCTTTAAGTCATTGCTATGAAGAGTACAGACCTCAAACCATGCTGCCAACCCTGGCCGAAGGATACGGGCGGAGGGATCTGCGGTTTCTCTTCCGGTGCTCACGCAGATACTTCCGCCCGCACGTAGGTGATTCAAAGCAGGTACGGCTGAAGCCGCTGAGGGGCTCTTTTCACTGGCTTTCGCTGTAATTCATGCACTTTGTCGACCCCAAGCGCATCCATCAACCGTGGCCGGACCCGTCGCAGCTGTTCCCAAGTCTCACCTCGTCCCGCCATGCATTCGGGCCGGGGCCGCGGTTACCGCCGCGCCCTGCGCTCCGCCGGACCGCAAATGGATTCTCATCGCCATCATCCTGGGCTCGTCCCTGGCGTTCATGGACGGGTCGGTGGTCAACGTCGCGCTTCCTACTCTGCAGTCAACCTTCCGCGCCACCTCGGCGGCCATTCAGTGGGTGGTGCAAGGCTATGCGCTCTTTGGGGCCGCGTTGCTTTTGTTCGGAGGCGCCATTGGAGACCGTTACGGGCGGCGGCGCACATTTCTATGGGGAGTGGCCCTTTTTGCCCTGGCCTCGGCAGCTTGCGCCGTCTCCCTTTCCCTGGGCCAGCTGATCGCTGCCCGAGGCATCCAGGGTGTGGGCGCCGCGTTGCTCATTCCCCAGGGGCTTGCCATCCTGTCAGCATCATTCCCAGAAGAGGAACGGGGCCGCGCCATCGGCACCTGGTCGGCCTGGACCACTGTCTTTGCCGCGATCGGACCGGTGGTTGGGGGCTGGCTGATCCAGGCCTACTCCTGGCGATTGATTTTCCTGCTCAATCTTCCCGTTGTCCTGGTGATCATGCTGCTCGCGCCGCGCATACCGGAGAGCCGGGCCGCGGGTGACGGGGTGGCGCAGCCGTTGGATCGGCTCGGCGCCGCTCTGGCCACGCTCAGTTTCGCGGGCATCATCTACGCGCTGTCCTTCGCCTCCCAATTTGGCTGGAGGAACAGCCGGGTCATTGGGCCGCTGCTTCGGCGGGCTCGTCCTTTTGGCGTTATTCCTGCGTTCCCAGTCAAACCGGCCCAACGCCATGATGCCCCTCGCGCTCTTCCGTATACCTCGCTTCCTGGCGGCGAACCTGCTCACTTTTCTCCTGTACGGGGCTTTGGGGGGCTCGCTATATGTCATTCCTTTCTATTTGATCCAGGTGCGTCATTACCCTCCAGCAGCGGCGGGCGCCGTCTTTGTGCCTCTGATCGTGCTCATGTTCCTGTTCTCGGCACGGGTGGGAGCGCTGGTGCCCAGGTTGGGCGAGCGTCCCTTGCTTTGCCTTGGGGCGGCGCTGGCCGGGGCTGGATTTGCTGCCTTCGCCTGGCTCGACACCCTGCACGGATACCTTCTGTCAGTGTTGCCCCCGGTCCTTATTCTGGGCTGCGGAATGACGCTTTGTGTCGCCCCCCTGACCTATGCCGTGATGTCTTCGGTGCCGGAAAATCAGACCGGGATCGCTTCGGCGGTGAACAATGCACTTTCCCGGCTAGCCGGGTTGGTGGCTGTATCCCTGCTCGCCCTGCTGCTGGCTCACGGATTTGTCAACAGCCTGACCGCCCAGCTTGCCCACTCCAGCTTGCCGGTCGAGGTGCGGGCCCAGTTCCTTAATAATCGGGCTCGCCTGCACGACATACCCATCCCAGCCGGCCTTCCTGCTGGGCAGCGTGTCCAGGCTGGTGCGCTGCTCGATGGCGCGTTTCTCGCCGGCTTTCGCCTGGTCATGCTGGCTTGCGCCATCAGTTCCTGGAGCGGAGGGCTGGCGGTCCTGCTGCTGTTGCCAACTTCTAGCTCCGTTCGCAGGCTGCGGTAAACCGACATCCTGGAGCCTCCGTCTATTGGGGCGAGACAGGTTGGAATCAGGAATGCCAAGATAGCGGCTACCTGCCTCCAGCCAACTCAACCGTCAAGGAGGAAGTATGAAGCCGACGCTTGCGCTTTTCGCAGTCCTGGGGCTGTTACCGATGGCCCAGGCGCAGACCCCACCCCAGCACACCCCCCCGACTCCTGCCGCGATCGCTCAGCGCGAGATCCAGCGCTACACCACGCTGTTAACCCTGAACGCTAACCAGGTTGAGCAGGCCACCACGATCTTTACTACCGAAGCCACTACCGAGCAGAATTCGCGAGTCAGTGAGCGTACCGCCCACCAGGCCCTGGAGGCTGCCATCAAGGCCAACGATACGGCCACGATTCAGTCGACAGCGACCACACTCGGTCAGATGAGCGGCGAAATGATGGCCGCCCACGCGCTTGCCCGAGCCCAGTTTTACGCCCTGCTTACCGCCGATCAAAAGACCAAGTACACTCAGCTGGAACAAGAACATATGATGGGCGGACCAGGACACGGGCCATTCATGCGATGAACGGATGTCGTTGGCAAACCAGGCTGGCCCTTGACGGTGCCCAAACAGGTCTTTCGGCGTAAACTGCAGCCCAGAAAGGCGCGTCTATGGAGGCAGTGGAGCAGCTTATCTACGCCGGAGAGCTTTCACCCCTGCGAGGCCGGATGATCGCAGAGCTTGCTGATGTAAACACGCTCTGTGCCACCTACCGGTCTCGCATTTATCGTTATGCCTTGCTGTCGCTCAGGGATCCCGACCTGGCCGAAACGGTGACCCAGGATTGCTTCCTTAAGGCATACAAGGCACGGGAAGATTTTCGCGGGGAATGCAGCGTGGCCACTTGGCTTACGCGGATCGCGACCAACCTCATTCGCGATTCGACGCGCTCGCGCAAGTTTCAGTTTTGGAAAGCGGCCAGCTCCACCGCAACCGAGGTAGGCGCCGTGGCCGACCGCCTGCGGTCGCCGGCGCTCTCCCCCGAGACCTCTTTGATGATCAGGGAAGAGCTGCGGGGAGTGTGGGAAGCCGTGGAAAACCTCCCCGGTAAACAGCGCAGCGTCTTTCTGTTGCGCTTTGTGGAAGAAATGGAACTGCCCGAGATTGCAACCGCTATGGATCTGCATGTCGGGACCGTAAAGAGCCACTTGCACCGTGCGCTGGCGGCGGTGCGCAAGGCGATGGAGAGGACGAAATGAACACTGACCACCTGTCACCCTGGGAGCAGGAGGAGTACGTTCTGGATCAGCGAACTCCGGAAATGCTTCGCCACCTATCGGAATGTGCCGGATGCCGGGCTGCGGTGGCTCGGCTGGAGCATGGCGTGACAGTTTTCCGTAGCGCCGCCGTGGACTGGAGCTCAGAGTGTCTGGCGACCCGCCCGCAGCAGCTGAATACTTCTGCCGCAAGAGGGTTTCCCGTGCTCGCCCTGCGATGGGCCGTTGCCGCCGTGCTCCCCGTTTTGCTGCTGGTGTTCGCGTTGCTTTCTTTTCACCCCACGAGCACACGGCCAGTCCACCCAGCTTCGGATATCAGTGACGACGCGTTGTTGGACCAGGTGGATGAACAGCTTTCCGTTGCAGTTCCTTCGTCCATGGAGTCGCTGACCAACCTGGTTACCACGGAGAGCCGCAACGGTTCAGTCGTCGCTACCTCTGCGCGAGGGAGCAAGCACATTGCCCAAACCAACTAGCATCCGAAAAAGTCGCACGGCACGGGGGCTTGCCCTGGCCGGCGTGCTGTGGATTGCTTGCGCATCCGGTGCTGCGATCGCGCAGTCGGCCGGACCGCCGCCCCAAAATGGGTCGCCCGACGGCCCGCCTCCCATGGAAGGCCGCCGCCCCCCCATGGAACGCGCCTTTCATCTGGGCCCTCATGGCCGCTGGTGGAACAATCCAGAGTGGGTGCAAAAGCTCGGCCTTACCCCGGACCAGCAAAAGAGAATGGAAGCTGTATCTGAGCAAAGCCGCCCCGGCTTGATGGATCTTCTCGCTACGCGTGCGCAAAGAGGAGACTGCGATGGAGCCCCTGCTGGCGGCCGACCAGCCGGATGAGGGGAAGATTATTGCCCAGATTGACCGTGTGGCCCAAGCCCGGGCTGAGCTAGAAAAAGCCAACGCCCGCATGCTGCTCGGTCTGCGCCGGGTGCTCACTTCAGATCAATGGAAGACGCTTCAGGCGGATGCGCCGAAAGGCGGCCACTATCCCCGCTTCGGGCCGATGCCAGGGCCGGGCCCCGGAGGCGAGCCCGGACAGAATCACTAGAAGGTGGTTCTATTGGATGGCACGCCCCTCTTGTTCTGAGGCTCCAGTCACATAGCGTGCCAGTTCGACGCGATTCGATATTCCGAGTTTTTCGAAGACGTGGAATAGAGAATTTTTCACCGTGCTTTCGCTGATTTTGAGGGCCCGCGCGACCTCTCGATTGCTCATTCCCTCAGCCACCAGCCGCGATATCTCCTCCTCTCGCGGGCTAAGCAGCGTGCGTCCGGTAACATCCGTTACCCGTACGCTGGGCTTGAGTAATCCATCGAGAATTAATCCCAGGTCAACCCCTCGTACCCACACGTCCCCCTTATAGACATGGATGATGCAGTCCGCTAACTGAGGCAGGCTTTCATTGCTGTAGACGATTCCCCTGGCGCCCGTTCTGAAAGCCTCAATAACACGGTCGCCGCGTCCTTCCTGTAATAGGAAAACGAAGGGCAATCCGTGAAAGCGCGCGCGCAAGTGCTTGGCCAGAGAAATGGCGCTGCCGTTCATACTGGTATCTGAGATGACCACCACCCAGTTCGAATCCATCGTGAGCAGGTCAATCAGCGATTCAAGGTTGTTAGCGCACTTTATCTCAAATCCAAGCGCCAGGCTCTCCAAGCCTGTCGCTAATAATTCACTTTGCAAACTACTGCTGTCGTAAACAATGACTCGGGTAGTGGCAGAAAGCATAGGGCAAGCTCCGGGTGACCAGAATCCAGTAAGGTGGATTATTTACAGAGGGAGGATGCCACAACTTTTGTTTTTAACAACGTGATGAATTTATCTGGAAGTTTCCAATTAAGTTCGGGGAAAACCGAATCGCTAGCTTCCTATACACGAAACCGAGTGCTTGCCATCCCACCAGGTTTTATCGTTTGCAGTTGTGACTGTACAACATCAAGGCCAGAAAACACTAAGTCTTCGTAGTTTTTCTACGTATAACGTTAGTACCCAGAGAGTTCATTACCTGCGCCCCCGTCCCGCCCTGCCTTCTGGTAAGCCCTTACCCATCATGAGCCGGTCCGTCGGGCTAAGTTGAATGACGCTGATGGAAAACAGTTTGTCTCTAACATGAAACCTGCGTCTCTACGGCTTAATGTCAAGAGTTACTCTGCAACCGCTCACTCGCGGTATACAGGCGGGCCCATTCCCTCAGGAAAAAAGTTAAGCCTGCGGCGGGAGATTAGTTCTATTGCCGGAGAAGGGTACTCCCGCTACTTTTGCAGTACCCGGCAACTCTCCCAGCAAGCAATTTCCGCAATGCTTGCTACCGTTCAGGGCGCCAGGTTTCCCAGGGAAATGTATATGGTTCCAGATCAGAAAGCCACTCGTGTGGCTCACAGGGCGAAGCTATGCGAGAACAGCAGACAGAGATCAACGACACCATTCATCATAGAAAGCCGATTGCTTCGGGCCCCGAATGGTATCCGCTGCAAACCCGCTATCAGTGCGAGAAAAAAGTAGATGTGGGATTGCGCAAGGAAGGCTTTGAGTCCTTTGCGCCCACGCGCATCGAAGCCCGGCGATGGAGTGATCGCACAAAGCTTGTGGAAGCGCCGCTTTTTCCGGGCTACACCTTTGTACGCATGGAGGCCGCTCCGGAATTGCTTATCAAGGTATTGCGTCTTCCCGGGCTGGTCCGATTCGTGACCCGTGGAAGCGACCTGGTCGCTGTGCCGAGCGAGGAGATGGAAATAGTGCGTGCCTTAGCGGCGAGCAACATCGGGTATGAGCCAAGACCGTTTCCCGCTGTGGGCGAGAAAGTCAGAATCCGCGGCGGTTGCCTGGAAGGGGTTGAAGGAGTGCTCACCAGCCAAAGTGAAGAGCGCGAGGTGGTAATCTCTGTCGGTGCAATCCAGCGATCGTTGAAGGTTCGGCTGGGTAACTACCAGATCGAGCGCCTGTCCTAGCAAATCATCAGTTCTTACAACTTTTCGGCCACTGATTCCCAAAGCCACGCCAGGAGTGAGTTGGCGGGGCTACGCTTCAACACAATGAATCGAACGGCTGCTCTGGTTTCACACCGGATAGACAAAAACTTATAAGACGGGATTCTGCCATGACAAACTTTCGCCGACAAATCCTGGTTAACGTTTTGATGCTCTTTGATTTGAGCATCCTAGCCCTCTCCTATCTAGTAGCCGCTGTACGCGTATGGCACCTTACTGCCCTTGGTTCCTTCACCTCATTCATTTCCATGAGAGTCAAGGTGCTCAATATTCTCTTGTTCCTTGGAGTGGTTTGTCTTTGGCACTCAATTCTCGCCACCTTCGGTCTTTATAGCTCCAGGAGACTCGGGGATCGCAACCGGGAGTTAACCGATGTCCTAAAAGCCACGTTCCTGGCCGCGATTGTGCTGGTCGCAGTCGCATCGATCTTCCAGGTGCACATGATCACGTTTCCCTTCATCATGCTGTTTTTTGCTCTCTCCAGTTCACTACTGATTCTTTGCCGCGTGCTGATGCGCGAGTTTCTCGCGGTGGTCCGTATACATGGCCGTAACCTTCGCGAGGTATTAATCGTTGGCACGAACCCTCGCGCAGAAGAGTTCGCCCGTACGATTGCGAACCGGCCGGATCTGGGTTATCACCTGATCGGGTTTGCTGACGATGAGTGGCAGGGAAACGAAGAATTCGCTAAGAACGGCCAGCCGATCGTCATCGGTTTGGATCGCTTCTCCGAGTTTTTACGGGAGCGCATTGTCGATGAGGTGGTGATCGCTCTTCCCATGAAGTCGTGCTATTCGCAGGCTGCTCGGATCGTAGGCGAGTGCCAGGAGCAGGGTGTCAGGGTGCACACCCTCAATAGTCTCTTCGATTGCCAGCAGGGACGTCTGGATGCGAAACAACTCGATGCCTTACACCTGTCGACTTACAATACGACTGTTTGCGAAGGTTGGCCGTCCGTCTTTAAGAGACTGTTGGATATCATCGCTTCCTCGGCTCTTCTCTTGCTTCTCGCCCCCATGTTTCTCATCGTTGCCTTGCTGGCAAAACTGGATTCGTCCGGGCCCGTGTTCTTCATTCAAGAGCGTGTGGGCATGAACAAGAGAAAGTTTCGCATGTACAAATTCCGCACCATGGTGGTTAACGCTGAAAAGCAACAGTTAGCTCTTGAAAAACTCAATGAGGCCGATGGCCCGGTATTCAAAATCAAGGCAGATCCTCGCATCACTCGCTTGGGTAAGTACCTCCGGAAAGCCAGTATCGACGAGCTTCCCCAGTTGTTGAACGTTCTCAAGGGCGACATGAGCCTGGTTGGACCGCGGCCACTGCCGCTCCGTGATTATCAAGGGTTTGACGAGGATCGCTTACGCCGCCGGTTCAGTGTTCGCCCCGGGATCACGTGCCTCTGGCAGGTCAATGGCAGAAGCTCGACGACTTTTCGGAGATGGATGGAACTGGATATGCAATACATCGATAACTGGTCTCTATGGCTCGATCTGAAGATTCTTGCCAAGACCGTGCCGGCGGTTCTGGGCGGTTCTGGAGCCGCCTAACTAACGGGAACTGAGCAACCGACTTAGCCCGAACGCTCTAACAGTCAACTCATAGCCCACTCATGCAGGAGCAATCGAAACAGCTGACGCTTGTCGCGAGGAGCGGAACGGCATGGTATTTGCCACCCAAATCGAGGAGCGATATGAACAGATGCGGCATGTGGCCAGGGATCTGGTTTACGGCCGCACTGTCCTCCCAGGCTGCGATGTTCAGGAAGTCGCTCTGACTTTCGATGACGGGCCGAATGATCCGTACACTCTGCAATTGCTTGAATTGCTGGCGCGCTACCAGGTGCGGGCGACGTTCTTCCTGGTCGGTAACTTCGTGCGCCGCCGCCCTGACATTGCCCGTGCCATCCATCAAGCTGGGCATCTGCTGGGAAACCACACCATGACCCATCGGTCACTGCTCTGGGAAAGGCCCTCGCGTGTCCGGGAGGAGCTTGCTCATTGCAGTGCCGCCATCGAGGATGCAACTGGAGAAGCTGTGGAGTGGTTTCGACCGCCTTTCGGGGCCCGGCGGCGGGATGTGCACCGCATCGCGGCGGAATTAGGTATGGCTTCCGTGATGTGGAATGTGACTGCCTTTGATTGGGACCCGACGGAGCCGGACGCCGTAGTCGCGCGCGTGCAATGCGGCATTCACCGAAACCAACGCCGTCATCGAGGCAGCAATATTCTGCTGCACGATGGCGGCCACCAGCAAATGGGGGCCGACCGCCTCGCCACGCTCGTGGCGACCGGTAGCCTGCTCGAAGCCTGGGCGGGAAGCGCTTTACGCATGGTAACCGTGGATGTCTGGCGCTAGCAGCGGAGACAGACAACCAAAGCATTTGCCCCGGACGCTGTTCGGGGCACCTTCTGGATCGGGCCTTACAAATGCCGGTCTGTACTCTTCCGGCGGAGTTAGGACTATGGAGCTTATGACTGGATTTCGAGTTGTTCACTACAATCACACAGCCGTTATTGCCGGTGCCGAACGGGTACTATTAAACGCGCTTCCAGAACTGCAAGAGGAAGGCGTGCACTCGGTGGTGCTGTCTCCCCCAGGCTCTCTGCAAGGCGAGGCGGCCCGCCTCGGCATCGAAACCAGAGAGTGCTATCCCCTCGAAGCGCGTTTTACCTGGAACCTAATCCAATTAGCCAGATATATCCGCTCATTTGCGGTTTCGATTAGAAGTCTGCGCACCGAACTCGGATCGCTGCAACCGGATGTCGTGCACGCCAATAGCGTTCGCTCGGGCCTGGTGGCAAGTACGGCAACCTTGGGGATGAAGCTGCCAGTGGTCTGGCATCTGCACGACACTCTTCCCAAGCACCCCTTTTCTTTGGGGATTCGCTGCCTGGCTGCATTGTCCCGACGGACCAGCCAGATAGCCGTATCGCACTCTACGGCACGAACCTTCTGTGGAACCATCTGGAGGCGGCGTCTGGCTGCGAAGACGGAGGTGCTGCATAACGTTTCCACGGGTGTGCGGCCGCAATCGACCGAGGAGCAACGTGCCCAAGTGCTTGCCGAGCTCGGCGCGAATAATCGGTTTCTTATCGGTTGCGTGGGACAGATTTGTGAACGGAAAAACCAGCTGGCAATGGTGGACATCTTCGCCGAGGTGCTTAAGTCCACACCTGAGGCCATGCTGCTTATCGCCGGCTCGGCCCTATTTCCGTATAAGCAACCCTACGAAACTAAGGTTAGGCAGAGAATCCAGGATCTTGGAATATCCGCAAGCGTTCGCATGCTCGGAAAGCGGAATGATGTTCCTCTGCTCCTGGACGTAATGGATCTGTTGGTTCTACCCTCTCTCTCCGAGCCCTTTCCCATGATTCTTCTTGAAGCTATGTCCGCAGGTCTTCCAGCGGTAGCGTTTGCCGTAGATGGAATCCCCGAACTGTTGGCGGATCGTAGAACGGCCTGGTTGGTTCCAGCAGGGGAGAATGGCCAGATGGCGCGAACCATCCTTTGGGCTGAGAAACATCCGGAGCAACGCACAAGATTGGCAGAGGCGGCTCGTATGTCACTGGCGAAGCGGGATACTCCTGCAATCTACGCGAGACGACTGGCTAATATCCTGCTGGCGCGGACCCGTCCTATGGTCACCGGCGCGCCCTCCATGGTCCCCACAGCGCATTCGGAGCAGTTAGGAAAAACAGCGTGACGGCTATTGGCATCTTCCATGAAAACTTCGCGCAGCACGGCGGCGCCGAGCGTGTTGCAGAGTCCATGGCACGATTGTTTCCAGCGGCGGATGTGCTCTCCACAGTCGCCGTACCGAGCAGGCTCTCCGCGTATATGGGGGGCCGTGGAATCCGAACCACATGGATGCAGGCTCTCCCGGGCCTTGATCGCTGGTATCGGTACTACGTTCCTCTTTATCCCTTTGCGGTGCGCACCTCGAGGACCGGAGGCTACGGCTTCGTTCTCTCCAGTTGTTTCGGATTTGCCAAGGGCCTGCGTAAGTCGTCGGACGCGCTGCACATCTGCTACTGTCACACGCCTCCTCGTTGGATCTGGCGCGCCGAGGACTATATGTCCCGCGAGGGGTGGGGAACTTTGCTCCGCATCGGCCTGAAAGGATTTATTGGAGTGGCACGGCGATGGGATCTCTTTGCCTCCGGGCAACCCGATGTCTTCATCGCAAACTCTGAGACGGTCGCAGAGCGGTTGTACTGTTTTTATGGCCGCGAATCCCTGGTGTTGCATCCCCCGATTGAACTGGAGCGCTTTCACATTTCAGACTCGACGGAGAGCTATTACCTGGTCGTGTCGCGGCTGGTTGCTTACAAGCGCATAGACCTCGCCATCGAGGCGTGTAACCAGCTGGGCCGGCAGCTGAAGATCATCGGGGATGGTCCGGCTCGTGCCCGTCTGCAGAGCATTGCGGGCCCTACCGTGGAGTTTCTGGGGAGGCTTCCGGATGCAAAAGTGGAGGATCATTTTTCCCGATGCCGGGCATTGCTGTTTCCCGGCGAAGAGGATTTCGGCCTAACTCCCTTGGAGGCGAACGCTTCAGGCCGGCCGGTGGTTGCGTTTGGGGTGGGGGGTCCTCTGGAGTCAGTTATCGATGGAAAGACGGGAGTTATCTTTAATGAGCCGAATGCAGAGAGCGTAGCCGCCGCCATGGTCCGTCTGGAAGGCATTAAGTGGGACCCGGCTGAGTTAAGGCGGCATGCAGCGGACTTCAGCATGGACATTTTTCACGCACGTCTGAAGGAGACTGTTGTCTCTACGTTGACCAAGCGCGGCCTCACGGATGTTATCGCTGAAATTGAAAAGTAGAAGCGTGAGCCAAGGTGTGATCGGCTGCTGCGGCGAGTTATATCACGCTCATTCATCATTAACTAAATCTTGCAATCGACCTGCAAACAGCGGATACTGCAGATACCGTAAGTAGCCGGCGTAACTATCCGCCTATTGCGTACCCCCCCAGCCACAAACATCCGCCAAGGTGAACTTTCTGAGAAATGACCAGCTAACACTGCCGACCCGTCACACGCCGGCACCCGTCAGCGCTGAGCTATCGCTCTTCGCCCTGGTGGAGGCGCTCTTCCGTCATTTGAAGTTGTTTTTGCTGGTAGCGGGAGCAACCTTCGCGCTGGCGCTGGCCTGGATTTTTGCCACGCCGCGCCAGTATGAGTCCCATTCCGCAATCCTGGTGCAGAATGCCCGCAGCAACGTGCTGATTACTGCAGGTAACACAGACGGCCCGACAGAGATGAGGGACGTCACAGAAGAGCAGCTGAACTCAGACGTGGAAGTACTGATAAGCAAGGATCTTCTGGACGAAGTCGTAGCGCCCGGTTGGCACAAGAAGTCGCGCACTGACTATTCCAGGGGCGAGCTGATCGCCCACGAAAAGGCCGTAGCAAGCTTGGGGCAGCGCCTGGGGACAGCCGTGTCGCGCAAATCGAATGTGCTGCTGGCGACCATCACGGCCAGGACTCCGGAGGAGGCGCAGGAGGAGATGCAGCGCCTGGTTGCAGCCTTTATGGCCCGGCAGCGCCAAATCAGCCGCCCGCCTGGCGCGACGCGCTTCTTTGCCGAGCAGGCTGAGCGCTATAAAAATGAGCTGGCGCAGGCGCAGATCGCCCTGGCGCAATTCCAAAATAAACAGAATCTGGTGAATGTCAACGATCGCGAGTCAACCCTCTCCAGCAATCTAACCAACACCGATAACATGCGCCGCGATGCCGACGTACAAATCCACGATCTGCAGAGGCGCATCGAGGCAGACGCCTCACTTCTGGAAACTTTGCCTAGCCGGCAGGCGACCCAGGAGCGTACCACCCCGCTTATCGGCGCGTTGGACCAGTTGACTACGCAGCTCGTGACGCTGAAAAATCAGCGAACAGAGCTGCTGAATAAGTACCCGCCGACTGACCGTGCTGTGAGGCAGGTAGAGCTGCAAATAGTCGAAACCGAAGTCGGCATCCGCGCAGCTAGTTCGCCCAAGTCACAGGATGCCGCGACGGACATCAACCCGACATGGCAACAGTTGCAGACCGACTTGGCCATGATGCGATCACAGTTGAGCGGCTTGCGGGCACGCCGTGAAGTCCTCTCCAGCCAGATGACGAATGCGCAGTCAGCGCTCAATACGACCGAGGGACTTACTCCGGAATTCACCGCCCTGCAGCATAAGGTGGCCGAGTTGGACACCAACTATCAGACATACCTGCATAAGCGTGACGAGGCTGAAATTGCCGACTCCATGGACCGCCAGGACCTGGTGAATTTCGCCGTAGTGCAGGCGCCGACCTATTCGTTGTCTCCGGTGCACCCCAGGCCCTTACGCGATATCTTTCTGGGTCTGATTACAGCTTTCCTGTTGGGCGTCATCGCGGTCTTTCTCATGGAGTCAGTGCGGGACACCGTAGGCGCTGCGTCGGAATTGGAGCGGTGGTCGCGCTATCCGGTGCTGGCTACGGTGCCCTGGATAGATCAGGGTGAACTGGCCGACGATTCGAGGTTGATTGTAAGTGGACGAATCCTCGCCGACGAAACAGGCGTGGACGTTGCCGGCGCACGCCTTGCATACTATCGGTCCAGAACCGAAAACTAAGATCGAAAACTAAGATCGAAAAGAAGGACCGAAAACAAAGCCACGGGGGAGAACCAAGCTTGGACAGCATATTGGCGGTAGACAGCGAGCCGAACTTAGCCTTTCAGGGAATATTGCATTCGGTCTTTCATCGCCTCGAAGCCGGTGAGGGGGTCGCGATAGCGTTCACTTCGGCCGGTCCAGGCGAGGGCGTCACTTATGTCAGCAAAAAGATCGCCTCCCAGCTTTCCGCGAGCTCTTCGGGGGCGGCGCTCTACCTGTCATCAACTCAACTTTGCCGCGGTAGCTGGCAGGATGGGGCAAAGCGGCTTGATGGCTACAAACTCAACGAAGAGACAGGATCCAGGACCGCATGGGAGGACTGGCGAAGCAAGGTAACCACACTGCGCGCGCGCTATCGCTACTCCATCATCGACTGCCCGGCGCTGTCAGCCAGCAGCGATGCGCTCAGCCTGGCTCCCCACCTCGATGGAATCGTGGTCGTGGTGGCGGCAAACGATACCCATAAGGCACAGATTGCCAATGTGGAACGGCAGATCCATATGGTCAACGGCAAGATTCTTGGATTCCTGTTGAACAAGCGCAAGTATATGGTTCCTGATTGGCTTTACAAACGGCTTTAAGACGCTGGGGAGGCGAAGCGGTGAAAAAGTTACTTGTTCTTTGGTCTATGCTTTGTGTCCTCACGTGCGCGTATGCGGCGGCCCAGGTTTTGCAACAGCGTCCTCGCTACACCCTGCATCCTGGGGACACAGTCGATCTCACGTTGCGCTTTACCCCGGAGTACAACCAATCGCTGACGGTGCAGCCGGACGGTTTCATCAATGTGAACCTGATCGGCGACGTGAAGGTAAGTGGGTTGACGCTCGATCAGGCACACGACCTGATCGTCGAAAAGCTCTCGGTTCCACTCAACAAGCCTGAGTTAAACCTGGTGCTCAAAGAGTTCCAGCATCCTTATGTCGTGGTCGGCGGGGAAGTGCAGACGCCGGGCAAGATCGATTTGCGGCAAGACATGACTGCAATGCAGGCTGTGCTGTTGGCGGGTGGCTTCAAGCCCACGGCTCGAGATTCACGCATAGTCGTTTTCCGCCACATCGATTCCAATATGGGTGAAGTCAAGATTCTGAACCTGCATAAGATAGAGAGCGCGAAGGACCTTGAGCGTGACATGGCTCTGCAGGCGGGAGATATGATCCTGGTCCCGCAGAACCGGGTTGCGACTTTCTCCCGCTATATGGATGCCACACACTTCTCCACCTACATGTCACCGCAGGCCGGCTTTCCATAGGTCGTACCTATAGATGCCCACATTGCGGGTGACGCTGACCGCTACTTGACTGGCAGTGAAACCGCGGTACGGAACTTGGGCCTAGGAGACGCATTGAATCTTGCTTCGGTTGAGGTGGAAGGCTCCACTGCAGTGGAGAAGGTGCCGGTTCCCGAAAAGGACCACCGGTCATCGTGGGCCGTATTGCAAACCGTGGTCGGCGGGGCCGTCATCCTGCTGCTCAATGCGTCGACCGGTATTCTGACGGCGCGGGCTCTATTGCCCGCTGGGCGCGGCGAACTGGCGGCGATGATAATTTGGCCTCTCTTCCTGGCCTTTATTACTTCCCTTGGCATACCTCGCTCACTCATCTACTTCCTGCGCAACCGTAAAGAAGAGGCCTTGCGCCTGATTCCCACCGGGCTGATTGCCAGCCTGCTGCTGGGCTGCATCGCTGGGGTGGGGGGCACGTTTTTCCTGCCCTTCTGGTTACACAACTATTCGCACGCGGTGGTACGAGCCTCTCAGTTCTTTCTGTTAACCACCCCGGTATTTGCCTTGATCGAGGCCGCTCGAGCGGTGCTGGAGGCATCCGGATCATTCCTGGCGTCGAACATTGTACGAGTGAGCCAGCCCGCGGGAACGCTGGCCATGCTGCTGTACCTGCTTGCTGTCCACCACCTCAATCCGATCACCGCGGCCTTTGTGTATGTGTTCGCCGCCGTACCTACATTGTTCATTGTGTTATCGCAGGTACGCCATCTGGTGGGCGGCGGTTGGCGCATGGAGGTGGCCACCTGTCGTCTGCTACTAAGTTATGGAATTCGCTCCTACGGGATTGACATCTTAGGGGCGCTGGCGTTCCAGCTCGATCAAGTGCTCGTCATCAGGATGTTGGCCCCGGCGGCTATGGGCATCTACGGGGTGACGCTAAGCCTTTCGCGCATGTTGACTCTATTTCAGGCTTCGGTGGCTACGGTGTTGTTTCCGCGTGCCTCGGGTCGCACTCGGAGTGACATCCTTAGGATGACGGAGTATTCCACGCGCGTAAGCACGCTCATCACCGGCGGTTGCGCAGTTGTCGCGGCATTTGTCGGACCGTTCATGCTCAGGATACTGTACGGGCGCGAATATTCGGGAGCATCCTTCACGCTTGACATTCTGCTGGTCGAAGTCACGATCTCGGGCGCGGTGTTCGTCCTGGCGCAGGCGTACATGGCGCTGGGCCGCCCTGGGATGGTGACCATCATGGAAGGGATAGGATTGTCGTTCGTCGTTCCCATGATGCTTATACTCATTCCGCGGTGGGGGATTAACGGAGCTGCCTCGGCACTCCTCACCTCGACAATTGCACGTTTCCTGTTCGTGTATTTCGGTTTTGGTTTTCTTCTCAAGAGTCCGCGGCCAGATTTGGTTCCGCGCCTTTCCGACATCCAGACCATCTTGCTCCGGCTTAAGCGGTCGGCGGCGCCGAAGGGGGCAATCAGTTGAGCTCGATAACAACCGCGGACTCCTGTCTTCCGGCCCTCGATGAGGTTGGGCAGCGTCTGCCGCGTGCCGGCCATCCGGCTTCGGGGCGATGGGCCCTCATCGCCTTTCCCGTGGTGACGATCGCGCTCCTTCTGTCGCCGGGCATCAAGTTATTGGTGTTCTTCTTTCCCGTCATGGCCGTCGTGCTGGCCGCCTATCTTTACCGCCGTAATCTTCCCGGCTACGTGACCCTGGTGTGCTGGCTCTGGTTTCTCACTCCGATGTTGCGCCGCATACTTGATTACCGCGTTCCCGGCTGGACTCAGCCCACGCCGGTGCAGCTGGCCCCGCCGTTAGCCGTCTGCGTCCCTCTGCTGTGGCTTATAGCCGACTGGCGCAGGGTACTGCAACGACGGGCAGCTCCGCTGCTTTGCATCGTAGCCGTCTGCATCTATGCTACGTTTCTCGGGCTCCTGAACTTTGCCCCCAGGCTTGTCTTTCAGGACCTGCTGACCTGGGTTGCGCCGCTGGTCTTTGCCTTCATGCTCTGTTGGCACAGCGAGCAGGCCATTGAGCTGTTTCAGGCCTTCGAGAAATCATTCCTATATGGACTGGTGGTGATCGGCGCCTACGGCGTGGCGCAATTCTTCTTTTTACCCGGCTGGGATGCGTTTTGGATGCGTTGGGTAAATATGGATTCCATCGGCAACCCGGAACCCAAAGAGGTCCGTGTCTTCAGCACCATGAATGGACCGCAGATCCTGGCGTCGTTTCTTGCCGTGGGCTTGATCATTGCCTTCAGCTCGCGTCACCGCATCCGTTGGGTGGCCATTCCATTGGGCCTGTTGTGCTTAGTGCTCTCGCTCGCGCGCTCTGGTTGGGTGGCTCTGGTAGCGGGCACACTGTACCTGTTATGGCACCTGCCGCACCGGCAGAGGTTTCGGCTGGTCGTGGCCGCCATCCTGGGTGCTGTGGTGATGATCGGCGCATTGCAGAATCCGGATCTACAGCAGGTCATGTCACAGCGCTTTGAAACCCTGACCGATGTCCGAAACGATACCAGCTTTATGGATCGCGTCGACAGCTACCGTGCCCTCTTTGCCGGTTTCCTCGATAATCCGTTCGGCCTCGGCATGGGAGCGACCCCGGCCGCGGCCGAGGCTACCACCCAGCGCTTTGTGCATGGGGGTTGGGCGGGAGACCTGGGGGACAGCACGGTGGCCATGATCATGACCACGATGGGTTTGGTCGGAGGGCTGGTGCTGGTGGGTTCGTTCCTTCCCCTGGGACGGAACTTGTTTGTTGGAGAAAGCGTGGACGTGGCTTACACGCGCACGATGCGGGCCGTCTTCATTGCCATGGTGGCAGAGGCCGCGCTGGACGGGGTGATTTCCGGCCCCACCGGCTTCCTTACCTGGGCCAGCATAGCTTTCTGCATAGCCCTCGGTGTTCCTGACAACGAAACAAAGCCTGCAATGGAAACGATAAGCGTAACCGCCTGAACGGAAACCTCCCCCACAGCAACGATGAGGGTATTCAGACCCGTGCGGCCGCGAGAGGCGCAGGGTCATTCAAGGGATCGGGAGGTCTAATGAAACTGGCAGATCGTAGTCTAGGTGATTTATGTTTAGCCCCTTTACGTAAGCGGAACTATATAGCCGCCAAAAATATGTTGACGCTTTACTCCGATCCCTTCGATGCGGGTAAGCGATATCTGGCAGGCATCGGGAACTACCCCGTATCAATAACGGTTAACACTCCTTGTGGCCCGATACAGCTCAAACTCCACTCTCATCATGACCTCCTAACCGTGAACGAAATCTTTTGCCGGGAAGATTACCGGGCGGATGGCCGTGAAAACATTATTGTTGACTTTGGCTCCAATATCGGCATATCAGCCGCCTACTTCCTCTCCCGAAACACTACAAGTTTCGCTTACTTGTTCGAACCAGTTCCGCGCAACATCGAGAAACTCGAAGATAATCTGAAGGGTTTCGCAGGCCGTTACCAGTTGTCGCAGGTCGCTGTGGCTTTAGAACCCGGTGTCTTCACTTTTGGCTGTGAAGAAACAGGCCGATACGGCGGTATAGGCAAAGTCACGGAGAACATGATCCAGGTGGACGCGGTTTCGTCTAACGACGTTATCAGGACCATCCTCTCTAAACATGGTCGCATTGATATCTTAAAAGTAGATATCGAAACGCTGGAAAAAGAAGTCATTACTGCTTTACCGCAAGACCTGGTCGAGCGCATCCGAACCTGCTACGTCGAGTACCCATTCTTGAGTAATCCACTTAGCAGAACGCATGAAATGCGCCGTTACGGAGGAGTTGCGCAATTTCGCTCGCTGATTAGCCATGGCTGAGCGCTTTCTCCTGGTTAGAACATGGCTTGGAGATGAAACATTGCCCATGGGCCGGCTGCAATGCCGTAGCCGGCCCATGGGCTCTCTTACCTGGACCTGGTCCAGGCTTCTGCACCCCATCTGGCATTGCCGCCTACGCGCCAAAAGCCGCAGTAGGCTCCCCCGCCTAAAACTAGACCGCCCAAGGGCACGAGCGACTCGGGCTTAGAAAGGATATTCCTTTTGAAAACCACTGTCGTTATTTGTTCTGCCAATAGACCGGACGTCCTCGCCGAGACAGTAGAGTCTGTCCTCGGCGGCCAATCGGTGCCTCCCGTCGAGATCATTATTTCGGTATTCAATCAAACCCATGTAACAGAGGAAACCCGGGCGCAGCGAGGTGTTCGTGTCGTGCTGAGCGGCATCCAGGGAACATGTGCGCAACGGAATGCGGCGGCTAGAGTGGTGCAGACACCCTATACGTTATTCCTGGACGATGATGTGGAACTGGCGGCTAATTTCATTGAAAGTATGGAACGCCTTCTGGACCACGCCACAGACGCGGTTGCTGCGACAGGCTATCTGGTGATAGACGGCGCACGCAGCGCGCGCGGCGATGCAGGTCTGGACCGTTCAGTGGCCAGATTTTACGCCACGAATTACGTTCGGGAACATAAGAATTACGATCACGGAGAGGGGCAAAACATATTCGTACGCTCCCAGGTGTTCGAAAAAGTGCTTTTTGACGAAAACCTTCCACTCTATGGATGGCTTGAGGATCTCGATTTCGCGACCAACATCCTTCGCTATGGGCGAATCATTATGAATACCGAAACTTGCTGGGCCCACATAGGATCGCCAGGCGGAAGGACTACGGGGCTAAGATTCGGCTATTCTCAGGTGGTCAACCCACTCTACCTATGGCGGAAGAACGGCAAGCCGCGACTGACCCGAGTCATATTCGGCCATTGGTTCCGTTATCTCGCCTACAATTATCGAAGAGAACTGATCAAACATCCAACGGATCGTAGCGACCGCTCTGGCCGTTTTACAGGAAACTTGATGGCTCTTCGCCATGTACTCACAGGAAAAGTCGACCCGTCATACATACTCCAGGTCTCTCGGCAACCGGACACCAGATACGCGGGCCATGGCAGACCGCGCATCTCCGACGTGTGACGGCCATAGGTAACTAAATTAGGGAATCATCTGCAAACATGAAGGGAGTTGCACGTTGAGTAAATCGCCCATCGCGGTTCTCTTTTGCACAGACAATAACTACTGGCAGCACCTGGGTGCTACCCTCGCTTCACTACTCAGCAGCAATGGTCAGCACCAGTTCCGAATCATGGTCTGCTCGCTCCAGCCGAATCCTGAAAATGAGACGAAAGTTCGGCAGATAGCCGCGGAGTTCAGCAACGCCACTGTAGAGTTCATCCGGTTTACCCCGTGCCATCACGAATCCCTCCCTATCACCGGCTATATTAGCCTTGGCGCGTATCTGCGGTTGTTTGTGGCGGAATATGTCGACCCTACTCTGGACAAGGTTCTCTATCTTGATTGCGATCTAATCGTACGTAAAGACATTGCGGCGCTCTGGGGAGTTAATATCGACGATTATTTCGCGGCGGCTGTAGTCGAACCGCACTTTCATGAGAATCCTGGGATTCCCCCTGGAGAACCCTATTTTAACTCCGGCGTAATGCTGATCAATCTGGCGCGGTGGCGTAGCGAGGAGGACCTGCTTGACAGGTTCATCGCCTGCGCGAGGCAAAAGTTCTCCCTATTGCCATTCTGGGACCAGGATATTCTGAACATTGTTCTGCGCGGCCGGGTTGCATTCCTTAGCCCCCGCTGGAACTTCCACGCCATCTATGCCGAAATGTTGCCGGAGCAATTGGGGCTTGCACGGGATGAGTTCTTAGGTATCCGCCGGGATCCGGATATCATTCACTTTACAAGCAAACATAAGCCTTGGCATTACATTCCCGAGCCGCAGTACAAGCATCTCTATTGGGAGGCTTTGTCCCGCACTCCCTGGAAAGGGGTAGCGCCACTTGGCTACACGCCCGGCAACGTTCTGCGCAAGGTATTGACGATGAAACGCCTCAAGCAGCAAATTCGGCTGCGTGGCGCCCGCTTCAGCTTTGTTCTCAGCCGGATGGTTCGAAGACCAATACTATGGAGCGATGTTGGGCCTCCCCCCAACCATCCCACGCTGGCGTGAAGTGGTGGGGCCCGCACATTTACGCGGGGGTTCCGCGCTGGCAATGCAAGGCTAACAGGGCTATGCAAGGCCTTCGCCTGGAGGAAAGAATGACAACCGTGGTTAGTTCTCCTCGTGAGCAGGCGCATCACATTGATAGCTTGGACGGGATCCGGGGCATTGCTATCTTTATGGTCCTCTCCATGCATGGCAGCTGGTTTGGCAATGGATGGATCGGTGTTGACCTCTTTTTCGTCCTGTCCGGCTTCCTGATCACCGGCATCCTGAGAAGAACCAGAAGAGAGCCATTTTACTGGCGGCGCTTTTATATAAAGCGCGCAACCCGCATCCTTCCTCCGTTGCTTCTCGGGATCGCGGTCACCGCACTTCTCTGGCGGCATCTTTCTCTGGCCGGTATTGCCGGATATGCGCTTTCGCTGGGGAATATCGTTGATATGACCCGCTTCGGGATTTGGCCCCTCGGGCATCTTTGGTCCCTGTCGGTGGAAGAGCACTACTACCTGCTTTGGCCGTTCTTCGTTCTGCGGCTTCCAAGACGGCAACTGCAGTGGTTGCTGGTCGCGATCGTTGTGAATGTGCCCTTGGCCCGCTTGGTGTTCACGTACCTTTTACCTGCTCACGAGCCTTACGCCATCTATATCTTGACCCCATTCCGAATTGATGGAATCGCACTGGGAAGCCTGCTCGCCCTGCTGCTGGAACAAAGGTCTTGGCAGGAGAGGCTGACAAAGTGGTCCGGGGCTGGAGCTACTCTCGCGTGCGCACTATACCTGGTCATCCGGGCAGCAGTTGGCCACCTCCGGTTCTACCCGTTAGGTTTTAATCCGGTCTTCAATGCGATTGGCTATTCACTGGTCGCCCTGATCGCTTTCTTCATGATTGCGCATGCGCGCCTGCTGCCGGACGCGATCCCTGCCCGCATCCTTCGCAACCGGCTGCTGGTCAAGTTAGGTGTTATCAGCTATGGGGTGTACGTCTACAGCTGGATATTACTGGTCTTAATCAGGGGCATCTTCCCACGCCTCTCCGAGGTACAAACGGGCGTGATTCACCTATTCGTGAGCCTTCCTGTTTCGGCCGTCCTCTTCAAGTACTATGAACGGCCCATCACCGACTGGGGGAGGCGCGTGGCAGCACAACTGGCCGCAAGAGCTAAGGTGGCCAGGAAAGACCATGTTTCCGATACAGAGAGCCATGCGTTCGAGGTTGAAGGCCGGCCACAAGCCGGCATTGCGGTTACTTAAGAAGGGACTTCGATTATATGGTTAGACCATGCCCCCGTGGTTCCGACCAGAAGGATTAATGGCGATGAGCAAACCAAGCAATGCAGGGGAAAGTACTTGGCCCGCAGTCTTCAACCGCGGAAGTCAATTGCTGGAGGTTAAAGAGACGCGGCAAGTAGGGGACTCCGTTAGGAGCCTGATTCAAGGACTGAGGCGTCAACCGCTATTGGGTGGCTCGGTGGTTGCCTTCTTGCTCTTATGCGCCTTGTCAACAGCCGTCGGAACAGCGATCGGTCTGGCGAACTTTAGAGATGTAGGTTACCCGGATAGCTCCGATCTGCTCAGAATCGGGGAATTCATTCATACAGGCCACATTTACCCCGACGGCGATCGCCCACCATATTTGGTGAGTCTCTACGGCCCACTGACTTACGTCCTGCTTTCTTTTCCTTATAGGCTGGCGCAGTCCATCGGTGTCACACCGCAGTTGCCGGTGCGACTTGCGGTAGTGGGTGCGGTGTGCCTGTGCATATCGCTCGTATACCTGATTAGCAGGCGACTCTACAGTTCGCGCTCGATCGCGTTGCTTTGCGCCCTGTTTGCCCTGTCCACCCTTCCCATGGCTCAGTGGACAACCCAGATTCGCAGCGATTTCCTGGGGCTCGCTGTGTCGCTTGTGAGTATCTATTGGTTCCTGGCCAGGAATGGACGCCCACAAACGATTGGCGCCGCCCTATGCGCCGGGCTTGCGCCGCTCTTTAAGCAGACGTTCCTTGCTGCGCCGATAGGTGTCGTTGCCTGGCTTATTTACAGGCGGCGATACAAGGAGGCTGCCCTGTGGGCTGTAACCGTTGCCTTGACCGTCGCCTGTGGATATGCGATTGAGGGGTGGCGTGAGCCGTTGATGTTTAAAACGGTGGCCGCTCTCCGGCATCCGGTTCTTGAATACTCGCGCGGGTTCGCGATCTTTTTGGATGCTGTATGTCAGCCAGTGGCGCCCTTTGCTGCTATGGGCGCCCTGTTGGCCATAAGGAAACGTGCTACGTGATAGCCTACTCTTGCTGTGTTATTGCTCTGCCGCCTGGCTGGTGGCGATTCTCATTGATCCTCAGGCGGGAGGCACCATCAACTACTTCTGGGAGCCATTAGTCGCCTCGGCCGTTCTGGCCGGACCGGGATTGTGTGAATTCCAAAGCAAGGTGAGCCGCACCCCCACAATGGTCAAGGGAATGGTCTTTGTATTGCTGCTGTGGGCATTTATCCCGATGCTACGGGAACAACTCGCTTATCTCACCCTATGTCGCACCAATATAAGCCAATATCATGCGCGTAAGGCGAGGTGGGAAGCTTTCGTGTCTACCGTTTCTGGGCGAAGGCTGCTATCGACCAGTTCCGACGTTGCACTTCTTAGTAGCAACCCGGAGATGCCTGATCCATTCCTGAACGGCACGCTCGAACTCCGGGGCGGATGGAACTCCGCCCCAATTGCAGCTCAAATAGAAGCGGGCGTGTACGACCTTATCGTCATTAAAGCCGGAGAGGCCGAGAACCACCAGGATGACTACCGTGGCATTCGGAAGTGGAGCATGGGTATGTGGGGAGCTCTGCAGAAAACCTACGGGCCAGCGTGTGTATTCAAGGATGACAACTATATCCAGAAGTATGGGGCTGAGGGGGCTGAGGAGGTTTGGCTGCCCCGCGGAGGCGCCCACGACCTTCTTCACGGACTCTTGGCCATTGGCTGTCTACCCGTGGCAAAGCGAGTCGACAGCGGTTCTGCCGTTGGCCGTCAGGCTGAGTAGGTAACAGATAAACACGGCCAGTTCGACTTGGCCGTCTCGATTATCCCTGTCGCAGCTCCGGTAACAATGAGTGCGTCACAAAAGACTGCAGGAGTTACCTGGTCAATCTAAACGCGAGGTTGCTTGAAAGTATGAAAACTCGAAGCTCTTCCCTTGGGCGCTTTCGGCTGGTGATCGTAATGCCGGTATTCCGGGATTGGGATGTCGCTCGGTTACTATGCCAGCAGCTCGATCAGGAATTTGCGCAGCTCGATGATGTAGAGGTGGGTATACTTCTGGTGGACGATGGGAGCCCGGAACCACTGCACGGTTGGAGTTCGTTTGCGCCACAGCACATCAGCCGCATCGATGTCCTCCTGCTGCAGCGCAACTTGGGACACCAGCGCGCAATAGCGATGGGCTTATGCATGATCAAGAATGAGATCCAATGCGATGCGGTTCTGGTGATGGATGCAGATGGTGAGGATCGCCCCCAGGACGTCATCCGATTGTTGAACTGCTTTAGGGAAAACTCTGAGTCCATTGTGTTTGCCGGCCGCCAGAAACGGTTCGAAAGCATCACGTTTCGAACCGGCTATCGCGGCTATCGGCTGCTTCACCGGCTGCTCACCGGCATGTCGGTACGCGAAGGCAATTTCAGTATCATGCCCCCTTCGGCTCTTGCCCGGCTGGTAACCATGTCTGAGTTATGGAATCATTATGCCGGCGCGGTCTTCAAGTCGAAGCTCAGGCATACCCGGCTTTCCACCGATCGTGGCCGCCGCCTGGGCGGCAAGTCCCACATGGATATTGTGTCCCTGGTCGTGCACGGGCTTGCAGGCATTGCTACGTTTTACGAGGTGGTGGCGACGCGCATTCTGATGGCCAGCGTCTCTTGTGTACTATTACTTTTAATGGTCTTAGGCGTCGTTTTTGGCATCAAGCTGTATACCAACCTTGCCATTCCCGGTTGGGCCACGTTTACCTCCGGCCTACTGTTGGTCTTGCTGATTCAAATTGCTTCCACATCCTTCAGCCTTGTGTTTTTGCTGATTAACACCCGTTTAAACATGACCTTCGTACCCGCACGCGATTACCGTATTTTTGCCGAGGGCGTTGAGACGTTATGGAGTCAGGCCGAAGCCGAAGCGAGGTGGATGGTGGCCAATTGAGCGAGCAGGCCTTCGCGTACCCCGGAACGGAATTAGAGACTTTTTCGCAGGCCAGAAATTGGAGAAGCTACTGGGCAACCGCTCTCCGTTCCTATATCTCCGGCGATGTGCTTGAAGTTGGCGCGGGTATTGGCGCCAACACGGCGCACATCAATCATTCCCACGTGCGGTCCATTCATTGCCTGGAACCAGACCCGGCACTCGCCGCACAAGTGCGCTCAGCCGTGCGAGGGACACCAGGGATAACCGTTAGTAGCGGGACAATCTGCAGCCTTGCCGGCCGCCTGTTCGACACCATTCTTTACATCGATGTGCTCGAGCATATTGAGGACGATAAATCAGAACTTGCCCGGGCCGTTCGTCTCCTCAGGCCTGGTGGACGGTTGATCGTCCTTGCACCCGCGTACCAGGCTCTATACAGTCCCTTCGACGAAGCCATAGGCCACTATCGGCGATACGACCGTAAAAGTTTAATCGCCTGCTCGCCACCATTGTGCCGTTTGGAGAAGGCGGATTACCTGGATTGCGTGGGCTTGATTGCGTCAGGCATGAATAGAGCCGTGCTGAGGCAAAGTGTCCCCGCATTATGGCAAATGATGCTTTGGGATAAGTGCATGATTCCGGTTTCCAGGGCGCTCGATCCGCTGCTTGGATATCATGTGGGCAAGTCCGTCGTGGCGGTCTGGGTACGATCTGCTAGTTAGGCCCCTGCTGCATTGCAGATTTGGGCTTGCAAAGCCAAATGTTCCACTCCGTTGACTTGGAGCCTCGAAGCAAAACGCTGTCCAGGACTTCTAGCCGCGGTGCACAGCGGCGCCAGGCGCACAGCGACTCGGGGACTCGATACATCGAGATGATAAGAACACCGCCGGGCGCCAGGAAGGATTCGTATCGCTCCAGTACGGCCTCAGGCTCAGCCATATAGTAGAGCACTTCGTTGAGCACGATGATGTCGAACTGCTCGCCCGGATCGAAGGTGGCTGCGTCTGCCACCTCAAACCGCGCTTCGTTCGAGGAGCGCGCACGCGCCTCAAGGATGGCGATACGCGACACGTCCACTCCCATGTAGTGGCGGTCACCAGACTCAAAAAGCCAATGCGACAGGTTGCCTTCGCCGCAGCCGACATCGAGCACGCTGGCGGCAGCTCCGATAGTCCGGATATAGCCGGAAACGAGCGCGTAGCGCGGCATTTCGTCGAGCTTACCGAGTTTGGACCATTCGCCTGCGGCGTATTCCCGATCCCAGGTCGCCTGATCAATGGTGGTCGACGGCCTTCGCGTAAGGTATGAACGCAATTCGAGGGGGATCGTTCGTCTCAGGGTTTTCTTGATAAGTCCGCTTTGGTCTGTCATCTCGCAACCTTGGAGCTAAGAGGTAGATTAACAAATATCATTGCATTTGTTTTCAAGATAACTCAAGATATATTTAGGTAGGAATGCATGGTCGTAGCTAAGACCGGATGCGTTACCTTGGAACACACCAGCACGAAATAGCCCTCCCCCCACAACATAGTTCTCTGAAAGAGATCGTTTAGCAGGCGACGAATGCGTATCCCTCTTAGACTACGAGTGGTAGCCGGACTGGCGTGCAGTCTATTGGTGCTGATAGCTGCGGCGGCGCACGAACTGCTTACCGTAGGGCCGGGGTCGACACCAACCCCTGTGCCTCGAGACACTTCAGCATTTGTGCAGTCGCTCGGAGTCAATACTCATCTTAGTTATCCAGGCACTCCTTATTACGATCAGGCGCAGCATGTGATCTCGGCTTTGCAATATCTCGGCATCAAGGCGGTCCGCGACCAGTCGCCCGCTTACAGCAGCGATCAGATAGCAGCGGCAGCGGATAATAATGTTGCCGCGGCCGGAATTCGGTTCGACGCCCTGGTTCCCGGGAGCGGGCCTGTCGATCTTGCCGGCAGCCTCGCGAACATGGCTGCCTTCGCCCGAGCTAACCCGGGCGCCCTCGCCGCAGTTGAGGGGCCAAACGAGATCAATGATGCGCGCATCACCTATGCCGGCATAACGGATACCTATTCTGCGGGCGTGCACGTAACCCAGGACCTATGGACCGCGGTCCAAAGTAATCAGGCGCTTAAAGGGGTTCCTGTTTACGCGTTGACGCTATCGAACGGCATACCGGGCGTTGTCGCAGGCGCCACGCAGCTCGGCGATCTCTCTCCTTTCGTCACCTATGGCAATGCACATGTCTATGCCTGTTGTGGCAACAATGTGTGGCAGAATGACATGCCCTACTGGTTGCCGGTATTCGAGCAAGCTACCGCGGGCAAGCCGACAGTTGTCACGGAAACCGGCTACGCCACCATTCCCAGCAATGTGGATGAGATATCCGCGGCTAAGTACAACCTGAATACCCTGTTTGAGGATGCCCTGCACGGGATCACGAAGACCTATCTTTATGAGCTGGTTGACCTGAACTCATCCATGAAGGATGCGAAGTTGGATGATCACCTGGGGGAGTTTCATGATGACTGGACCCCGAAACCCGGCGCCACGGCGATCCATAATCTAACCACTATCCTGCAAAGCGCTGAAAGCGGTCCTCCCTCCGGCCAACTGCACTACAGCGTAAGCGGATTGCCGGCGACGGGGCACACCTTTCTTCTCGGCGGCGGCAATGCGTTCGAAATAGCTATCTGGATCGACGCCACGGTTTACAATCCAAAGAATGCCCGGGACGTCGAAGCGCCGGCTTATTCGGCAACCATCAGTCTTGGCGGCAACCATGCGGCTGTTAGGGTCTATGATCCGATGCTCGGCGATAGGCCGATAGCAGCCTACAGCAACGTGAGCAAGCTAACTACCAGCGTTAGCGATCATCCAGTTATCGTGCAAGTAAAGTGAGCTTATGGCTTTCGTTCAGACGTGCGTTGTCCTGGTTCAAAGTTGCGTAACTCAGTTGTTCCTAACTTAAGTAGTGGGCCTTTAGTTTAATGGGCGCGATTCGAGGGTTGTGCGTAACACTGACATCTGATCTAACATCGAATCCGCCCCCGGCATAAACTCTCAAATAGGAGATCTCGCGGTCGTGCCTTGAACGGACTCCTTCCCCCGGCGACTGTTGGGCAATACCGTCCTTCAGAGGCGATGCATGCATAACCCTTATAAGCTACTGGTAGTTTCCTGCCTTCCGGGGGTGCTCTCGATTCCGATTATGGGGTGTGGTGGGTCAGCTGGGGCGAACGCCACCTCTCCAAGCCCGGCGGCTCCTTCTATCACCTGGAGCACGCCGGCGCCTATCCAATATGGCGCTTCATTGAGCAGCGTTCAATTGGACGCTGCGGCCAGCGTGCCGGGAACGTTTACCTACGCACCTGCCGCCGGGACGGTGCTCCAGGCAGGATCGCAGAAACTCACAGCCACCTTCACCCCTACCGACACCACCACCTATTCCACAGCTACTGCCAGCGTGCAGCTTATGGTTGCCCAGGCCACTCCGGTGATCACCTGGGCACCGTTATCAGCCATAACGCAAGGGACCGCCCTCGGTGCAGCGCAGTTGGATGCCACTGCGAATGTGCCAGGTACCTTCTCTTACAGTCCGGCTGGCGGCACGGTTCTGCCCACGGGCACACAACAGCTGACAGCCTCGTTTGCACCGTCCGACGCGACAGACTACGCTTCAGTGACGGCACAAGACTCAATCACCGTTACGGCGGCGCCCGCGAGCGCCCCTACCGTTACCTGGAGCACGCCGGCGCCGATCCAATACGGCACCGCATTGAGCAATGTTCAATTGGACGCGACGGCCAGCGTCGCGGGTAACTTTGTCTACTCTCCCGCCGCCGGGGCAGTGCTCCCCGCAGGATCCCAGAAGCTTACAGCCATCTTCACGCCCTCCGACACCACCGCCTACACCACAGCTACTTCTACTGTGACGCTTACCGTCACGCAGAGCCCATCAGTACTAGCCTGGGGTGCGTTGTCAGCCATAACGCAAGGGACCGCCCTTAGCGGAGTACAGTTGGATGCCACGGCGAATGTGACCGGCACCTTCACCTACAGTCCGGCGGCGGGTACCGTTCTTCCCGCGGGGACGCAACAACTGACAGTCACCTTTACACCCTCCAACACGACCGACTACACGACAGCAGTCGCGCAGAATTCGCTCACCGTCAATGCCGGGGGCACCGGCGGGACGACACCCGTAAATGGCGCGTGCGGGCCGGCGAATGGCACCACTGCGAGCGTCGCGCCCAGCGCGGGTCTCTGCACCGCGGGTACAGCCTCGGCGGTTACCGGCACTGGCCCGTGGACCTGGCAATGTACCGGCAGCAACGGCGGAACAACGTCAAGCTGTACGGTTTCGCCTCCCACTCCGGAAGGGGTTTCGGCCTTTCTGCAGACCCTCGGGATCAATACCCATCTCAGTTATCCCCGTACCCCTTATTACGGCCAGCCGCAGAGCGTAATCGCGGCTCTGCAGTATCTCGGGATCAATACCATCCGCGATCAGCCGCCCGCTTACACCAGCGATCCGACAACGGCGGCCGCGAATGACGCCGTCGCCGCGGCCGGCGTTCAGTTCGACGCTCTCCTGCTTAGTAATGGGCCGGTCGATATTACAGACACTCTGTCGACTACGGCTACCTTTGAGCAAACTTATCCCGGGTCCATCGCCGCGATCGAGGGCCCCAACGAGGTGAATGGCACGCCCGTCAATTATGAGGGCATCACCGACACCTATGCTGCGAGCATACAAGTCACCCAGGACTTATGGGCAGCGGTCCAGGCTAACTCATCGCTGAACGCGGTTCCTGTCTACGCGGTGACGCTATCAAACGGAATCACCGGCGTGCGCGCCGCGGAGAAGCAGTTGGGCAACCTCGCCCCTTACGTCACCTATGGCAATGCTCATATTTATGCCTGTTGCAGCAATAACGTGTGGCAGGAGGACATGCCCTATTGGCTGCCGATATTCGAGCAAGATACCCCGGGCCTGCCCATGGTTATTACCGAAACCGGATACGCAACTGTGGCCGGCAATGTGGATGAGGTCTCCGCGGCCAAATACAACCTGAATACTTTTTGTGAAAATGCATTGAACGGGATCGTGCAGACCTATCTGTATGAGCTGGTCGATCAGAACTCATCTGTGACCGATACCAATGCCGGGGATCACTATGGAGAGTTTTATGACGACTGGACACCCAAAACCGGCGCCACGGCGATCCATAACCTGACCACCATCCTGCAAAGCGCTGGAAGTGGAACTGCTTCTACCTTGTTGAACTACAGCGTGAGCGGATTGCCCGCCAGCGGGCGCACCTTGCTTCTTGGCAGCAGTACGGCGTTCGATATCGCCGTATGGATTGACGCCACGATTTACGATCCGACCAACGACGTAGATATCGCCGCTCCGGCTTATTCCGTAACCGTCAATCTCGGTGCGACGTTTGGCAGCGTTGCGGTCTACGATCCGATGATTGGCACTACGCCGATTGCAACCTATAGCAATGTGAGCACACTCAATATCAGCGTTATCGATCATCCCCTGATCGTGCAGGTCAATTAGTTCAGGAGAGGAAGCGTTTCCGTCCCGTTCGATCCGGCGCGTTCCCCAATTTCTCCCTCGTGCCGCGTCAACAGGGCATCCTTGCGCCGTCCGAGACCGTACTTGGCGCAGACCGCCTTCACCAACTCCTCGATTCGCTTCCGGTATGTCTGGGAGACGAATGCGTCGCTGTCGAAGCGCTGCCGGTACATGGGCTCGAGCGAGGGAAAATGCTCCCGGATAAACCCCAGGTAAATCTCCTTGGAGCAGGGCTTGAGAAAGAGTGGCTGGGCGCAGAAAAAGCTCGCGCCGGCCTCCTTGGCTCTTTTCGCCATCCCATCCAGCGCCTTGCCTGTATCGGTGATGCCCGGTAACAGCGGCGAGCACAATATACCTGTGCTCAGGCCGGCCTCGCGCAGGCGGGCAACGGTCCGCAGCCGCAGGTCAGGCCGGGGCGCCCGCGGTTCGAGCAGCCGGGCCAGTGCGGCATTCGGGGTAGTAATCGTCAGGTGCAGCACCAGCGTATTTCTCTCCGCGATTCTCTGCAGCAAAGGAATGTCGCGTTCGATCAGCGTCGATTTCGTGACTACGCCAATGCGCAGTCCCTGCTGCCTGGCCAGCACTTCCAGCAGCGACTGGGTGACTTTGGCCCGCCGTTCGACCGGCTGGTAGGGGTCGGTGGCCGTGCCCAGCGCGATCTCCTCGTGTGCGCGTACCTGCCTTAGTTCCTGCTCCAGCAGCCAGGCCGCATTCTCTTTGATAAAGATCCGTCGCTCGAAGTCTTCCGGCGGCAGCTGCATAAATTCGTGAGTATAGCGGGCATAGCAATAGCGGCAGGCAAACTCACAGCCGCGATAGGGATTGATGGTCCAGGCAAAGCTCAGCCCTCGCCGCGAGACACTCCGGTTGAGGATCGACCGAACCCCGAGTGAGCGTACCTCCAGGTTATGGCCCTCGCCGGCCGGTGAGGACTCCGCCGCCAGCCGGGCGATCCCCGTCAAAGCAGATTCGCTGTCCAGGGCAGGAAAGCTGGGCAGTATGGGAAAGAGTTCCAGATTGGGATCCACAGAGTGCGCTATCTTCGCCATTTGTTCGCCTCACGAAGCCAGCGTACTCCCCTCTGATCGTGGGGTCAAATGGCTATGCCGGACGGCGATCGATGCGCAAGTGCACGCCCCCTTTGGGGCGCAGCGAAATTGCCGGCCGCAGGGGCAGTTCCCGGGGTGCGCCGGGGGGCAGCGAGAGCTTCCAGTGGCGCGCCACAAAGGCCAGAATCAGCACCCCTTCCATCCAGGCCAGACCTTCGCCGATACACTGCCGCGCGCCGGCGCCAAAAGGGAAGTAGCTGAAGCGCAGCCGCCGCGCTTTGTTCTCCTCAGTGAACCGCTGGGGGTCGAAGCGCAGCGGATCGTCCCAGAAGCGCGGGTCGCGATGGGCCACCATCTGCGGCGCAAGCAGGATAGCTCCTTTGGGAATCGTGATCCCGCGATAAGCGTATTCTTCTGCCGCAGTGCGTGCCGTCACCCACACCGGGGGGTAGATGCGGATCGTCTCCGCAAATACCTGTGCGGCATAACCGAGCTGGCCGTAATCCTCCGCGGCCGGCAAGCGTTCCCCCAGCACCTTGCGGCATTCCTGGTAAAGCCGCTCCTGCACCTCAGGATTTCTGGCTAGCTCCCACAAGGCAAAGCTTAGTGCGTTCGCGCTGGTTTCGTGTCCCGCCAGCATCACGGTCAGGCATTCGTCCCGAACCTGCTTGTCGGTCATGCCGCCGGTGTCCTCTTCGGTATCGACGGCGGCTAACAACATCGAGAGCAGATCGCCGCGGTCTCGCGGGTCTTTGCGCCGTTCGGCGATCATGCCGTAGATCAGGCCATCGAGGTAAGCCTGTCCCCTGCGAATGCGTGTCATGAGCGGGAAGGGAAGTTGAAGCACTACTTCAGGAAAGGGCAGGAAGGCCAAGGGAAGAAAGCCCATAAACGAATCCACTGCTTGCGCGATCTGCTCCACTTCGCCTTCAACGTTGGTGTCGAAGAGGGTCTTGCCTACGATGCGCAAGGCCAGCAGCAGCATCTCCGGATGCAGATCCATCACCTTCCCGCTCTCCCAGCGGGAAGTCATTTCCGCCGTATAGCCGGCGATGATTTGCCCATAGGAGGCGATTCGTTGCCGGTGGAAGGCCGGCTGCGCCAATCTGCGCTGGCGCAGGTGCAGAGGGGCTTCGCTGGTCAGCAGTCCTTCGCCTAGAACCAGCCTTGCCCGCTGCATGACCAGGCCGCGGTGGTGGTGGGGCGCATCGCGCAGCAGCAGTTCCTGGATCAGTTGAGGATGGTTGAACTGGAAGATCTGCCGGCCAAAACCAGTGTAGTGGTTCAGGTCGCCAAACCGGCTGGCGGTGCTGAGCATGAAGTCGGCCGCGTTCTGACGGAAGAACTCTCCCGAAAGAAGACGCTGCACCAACCGCGGACCCTCCGGGTAACGGGCGCCAGGACGGCTAACGATGTGCGGTGCGACCATCTCGGCTGCGAGGGGAATGCTCACAGGTAAAGCTTAGTCCCTCTTTGCTTGAGTCTGTCCATCCACCTCCATCCATGCCAAGGTGGGCCACCACCCTCCACTTTGACTTTGTCATCCCGACCGAAGCGTAGCGGAGGGGAGGGACCTGCAGTTTCGCTCTCGGGCACAGCGAATGCGCCGTGGGCGAATCCCCTCCGGATCCCGTTTCCCCATCAACACAAACTGCAGGTCCCTCCCCTCCGCTTCGGTCGGGATGACAAAGTCAAAGTGGAGGGTGGTGGCCCACCTTGGCATGGGTGGAGGTGGCAACAAAGGCTGGGTGCCCCATTCAAGCCCGGTTTTGGCTTGAGTGGGATACCACAGCACTCGACGCTTTTTTTAGGAGGGTAGCGGAGGGATCTGCAGCTTGCGCTATCTGATACCGATAAAGTGGCAGATCAGGACTCTTCGTCGTCCGGCCGAGGCGCGCGCACCGCGTAATCGACTCCAGCCCGGGGTCCCTGGGCGCGTACTTCGCCGAGACGGGCCTGGGTGCCGTCCTGCACCCGGCGCCGCAGCCCGATCAGAGTCTCTTGCTTATCACGCGCGTACTCGGCCGCCAGCCGGGTCAGCGCATGGGTCACAATGTCGCTATGGTGCAGGTCCTGCATTTCCGGATCGCGACGGAAGTTCAGCCACAGGCGGTGCACCAGCTCCACATCATCTGCTTGCAGTGAGGGCGCATGCGGGCCGATGTGGAACGACTCCGCCTCACCATTCGGGGAAACGACGTAGAAGGTAATCTGCTTCTTCGGCTCCGGGAGTGCCTCCCACGCCTGGCCTACGCGGTAGGCCTGCTCGTGGGCGCTCATCTTGCTCGAAAGCCCTGAGACCACCGCCGCTGCTTCGAGCGAATTAGCCGTCTGCACCAGCGCGGCAAAAATGTCGCCCGCCGGCACCACCAGAAGCGAGATGTGCTTGCCAAAGCTCTCCGCGACAGAAACCGCCTTGGTAAACAGCATCTGCTCGTATTCGCTGAACAGCTGATCGGAGGTGGAGAGCAACGCCGGTCCACCCGCGCCCACCATGCGCGCCGTCAGTACCACCACATCCTGATCGCCGGTATTCGTGCGGGCCAGAGTCCACTTCAGCGCAAAGGGGTTATTTGCATCGCGCATGGTCACCACCACGCATCCAGGATTGATCTGCAGCACCTCACGCCCCACCGTGTCCTCGTGCTCCAGCTGGAAGTGCTCTTTCATTTGCAACTCGGTCGTCGTTCTCCGCCGCCGGTTGTCGCGCTCCGAGATGGTGAAAATGATAAAGAACGTAGCTGCAAACAGAATGCCGCTTACCGTGGCCACCGATTTGGTGAACAGGTTCACAATCGCCGTGGTCAGCAGCACCATAAACACCGAGATCAACCCGATCGGGATCTCCCGCTTGCCGATGCGCAGATTCGGCGGTACCTTCCAGCCGCGCTCCCCCTTGTACTTCCAGCGCAGCACCAGCATGGCCAGGCTATTGAAGGTAAAACTCCAGATCACACCAAATGCGTATGCTTCACCCAGCGCGATAACGTTTCCCCGGCTGGCCACGATAGTGAAAAGCTGCATCCCCGCCACCAGGTTCACGATCCGGTAGCTGGTGCCGAATTTGCGATGCGGCCGGCGGAACCAGTCCGTCAGCACTCCATCTTCGGCAATGCGCATCAGCACACCAGTGGAACCGATGATCGAGGTATTAATCGCGCCGGAGAGAATGAGAAAGCCGACCAGAACCACAAAGACGCGGAAGATAATCCGCAGCACTTGCGGTCCAACCATGTACATCGCCAGGCCGGCGATGAGATTGTCGCGGTAAACCGGCACCCGTACTGAATCCGGAATCAACATCACCGCCAGCAGCGAACCGAAACCGGTAAACAGAAAGCTGTAAATCGCGATCACGATCGCGGCGCGTTTCAGGTTCTTGAGCTTGGGATGCTCAATCTCGCGATTGACCTGGGCCAGCGTCTCTTCGCCGCTCATGGCCAGAACGGAATGGCCGAAGGCCATGATGATCCCGAACAAGCCCAGCATCCCCGGCAACCGCGTGTAGGCCAGAAAGCCCAGAGCATCCTTGCTGAAGTGCAGGGTAGAGGGCGTGGGCCATGGCGGCAGATGGGCCCCCACGTGGAAGGCCGAATAAATGCCCCAGATCAGCAGAATCACCACCATGACGGTGGTGATCTTCATGACTTCCAGAGCCTTGTCGCTCGACTCTTCGATGCCTTTCAGGTTTTGCCACCAGTAGTACACGGTGACGATTGCGGCAAAGGCTGCCGAGGTAAGGTCCACGGGGAGCTGCGGCGCCACATGGTGCCCGCTTAGCATGGCTCCCGGCAGCCAGCTATGAGCGGCGGCCACCGTCATCAACTCGTTCAGCAGGCCAGTAATGTATTGCCCGGCGGAAACGCCCGAAATGGGTCCGGTCAGGATGTAGTCGAACATCAGCGCGGAAACGCTGAGTTTGGCAAAGGTTCCGCCCAAAGCCTCCTTCACCACGCGATAGACGCCGCCGCGGGTGAACATCGAGCAGCTCTCCACATACACGGCGCGCACCGCAAAGGAGAAGAGCATTACGCCCAGGATGAACCATGGAGCAGACTTGCCCACCGCTTCTTCCGCGATGCCGCCGGCGTAAAAGGCGGAAGAGCCCAGATCGTTCAGCACCACCGCTGCGGCGCGCCAGAACGATATGAAGGTGAGCATCACCGAAGAGGCGACGACCAGTTTTACCCGGTTAGAGGCTATGGACGGTGCACTGGTTGTTCTTTCGGAAGCCATTCAATATAGGCTAGGTTGTCAATCCCGCGACCGGGGACAGTCGCGGTCTGGATCGAAGCTCAGACCTGAGTCTATGTTGCTTGCCGCTCAGCGTCAACGAAAGATAACGCAGTTCACTCACCTACCAGCAGCTGCAAATCTTCGATAAAACTAATCACCACGACCACCGCGGATCCAGCGATCCCGGCGAAGAACATGAACTCAAACAGCCGCATGAAAAAGATGGCAACTATCATCGGGAATGATTGTAACGCTTTCTTCGTCATGCAGGATGGAAGAAGTTCATCCCACACGGGATGGTAGACTCCCGCCATGAGTAAGCTGGTACGGCAACCTTGGCTGCTCGGCATCTTTTCTGCCGTGCTGCTGTTATTGCCGTTTTCGATCATGGGTCCGGTGCCTTACCGGCGCACTTTCTTTGCCTGGCTAGCCTTTGTGCCGCTGTTCTATGGGCTGCTCTCGGACGCAAAACCTGCGCCACCCCAAGGCCCTGGTGCGCGGAACCTTCGCGGCTTATGTCATGGGGGTCCTCTGGTTTGCCGGCAACTGCTACTGGATCTACCAGACCATGCTGTACTACGGCGGGCTGCCTCCCTTCATTTCGGCCGGCATCCTGATTGCTTACAGTCTGATACTGGGGCTCTACTTCGCCGCCTTCGGCCTCATGCTCACGTTCACGGCCAGGGCCTTCCGCACCTCCCGCTAGCGCTTCTGGCTGCGCCCTTCTTCTGGGCAGCCCTCGAAGTGTTGTCAGCTCGATTGACCAAGGTTCCATGGGATTCGCTTGGCTATTCCCAAATTGATAACTATTCGCTGACCAGGCTGGCTCCGTTCACCGGCGTCTATGGCCTCAGCTTCGTGCTCGTCGCGGGCAACGCGCTCATTGCCTGGGGCCTGGTCGCCCCCAAACGCCGTTTGCTCATCTTCATCAGCGGCATGTTGCTGGCGCTGGTGCTGCAGAACGGCGATCATTTTGCGCCGCCCGCGGCGCCGGTGCAGGCGACTGCGGTGTTGTTGCAGCAAAATCTGAACGTCAACCAGGACAACAGCTGGCCCGGCTCCGAGTATGACGAGCACATGAGCCAATTCATTAAGCTCAGCACTCGTACCTGCGGCGCCGTACCTTGCCGGCATGCCCGAACTCAACTGCCTATCCAGTTACCCCCGATTGCCCGGTGGCTGCCGGTCCACTCCCGACATCATCGTGTGGCCGGAATCGCCGGCGCCTTTTCTTGACAAGGACGCACGCCTGCTTGCCGCTCTGCGCACCCTGGCGCTCACCATGCACGCCCCGGTGATCGTGGGCACCACGTCGCTCGATCCCAATGGTCTCCACGCTCGATATGTACAACTCCGCGCTCTTCGTGGGGGTCGATGGCGCAGTCGCTGGCCGATACGACAAGATCCACCTGGTTCCGTGGGGTGAGTACATACCGTATAAGGAATTTTTTTCCTTCGCCAAGAACCTTACCCAGCAGGCCGGCGACATGACCCATGGATGGCGCCGTATCGTCTTTAAGACCGACGATCACAGCTTCGGCGTCTTCATCTGCTACGAGGAAATATTTGGCGACGAGATACGGCTATTCGTGAAGCGCGGCGCCCAGGTGCTGGTGAACATCTCGAATGACGGTTGGTATGGCGATACCTGCGCGCCCTGGCAAACACTCGACATGTCGCGCATGCGCGCGGTGGAAAATCGCCGCTGGTTGCTGCGCGACACCAATACCGGCCTCACCACCATCATCGATCCCTACGGAAGGCTCACGGCCAGCATCCCGCGCCACGCGCTTACCTCGCTGGCCGCCAGGTACGGCTATCGCAGCGACCTTACCTTCTACACCCTGCATGGCGACCTCTTCGCCTATCTCTGTGGGATAATCAGCATTGGTGTTCTTGCCGACCGCTGGACGCGCAACCCTGCGCCGCCAGCAACGGTTGCACTTCTAAGAAAACGGTTAAGCCTCATGTCGAATGAACTCGAATTTGCCTACGCTCCGGTGCGCGACAAGGTTCGCGACCTTCGGGAGTATCTTTGACCACGCACGCATCGACAGGGAACTGGCTACCCTAGAGTCGAAACTTTCCGATCCCGCCATCTGGTCCAATCCATCCGAGTCGCAAGTGCTCATGCGCGAGCGGAAACGTCTCGAAGGCCAACTCGCCATGGAGAATGAGCTGGTGCGCCGCACCGGCGATATCGATGCCTACTTCGAACTTGCCGGCGAGGGCGAGGCGGTGCAGCCTGAGCTGGAACGCGAGATCAAATCCCTTAGGCGAGTTCGTGGAGCAACTCGAAACCCGCACCATGCTCTCCGAGGAAACCGATCCGCTGAATGCCATCGTGACTGTTCACCCTGGCGCCGGGGGCACCGAATCTCAGGACTGGGCCGAAATGCTGATGCGCATGTATCTCCGTTGGGCTGAACGCAACGGCTTCAAGACGGAGATGAATGACTATCAGGACGGCGAAGAGGCGGGCATCAAGTCGGCTACGTTTACGGTGACCGGCGAGTTCGCCTATGGGCAGCTCTCGGGGGAAACAGGCGTCCACCGGCTGGTGCGCATCTCGCCTTTTGACCAGGCCAAGCGCCGTCACACCTCCTTCGCCAGCGTCTTTGTCTCGCCCGAGATCGATGATTCGATCACCATCGATATCAAGGCCCGAGGAACTGCGCATCGACACCTATCGCTCCGGCGGCAAGGGCGGCCAGCACGTGAACACCACCGACTCCGCGGTGCGCATCACCCATCTGCCGACCAACATCGTGGTGCAATGCCAGAATGAGCGCTCCCAGCACAAGAACAAGGAAAAGGCGATGAAGATGCTGCGCTCCAGGCTTTACGAGTACGAGCTGGAGAAGAAGAAGCAGGTTTCCAAGAAGCTCGAAGACTCCAAGCTGGATATCAACTTCGGTTCGCAGATTCGGTCTTATGTGCTGCAGCCCTATCGCATCGCCAAGGACCTGCGTACACGCGTCGAGGTGGGCGACGTCGATCGCGTGCTCGATGGCGATCTGGACCCGTTCATCCGCGGCTATCTGATCATGCGCCGGCAGGGTGGTGCGGCGGGTACCGCAGCCGATAGCCTGCCTGAAGGCCCGACACCAATCCCACCGGCTGCAATCGAAGAATCCGCCGACGTCGACTGAAGCATCCAATAGCAACTGAGGAAACGCATTGAACGAGCCTGAAACCATTCGCACCATCCTGGAAAAGAGCAAAACCATCGCCGTCGTGGGACTCACCGATAAGCCCGACCGCCCTAGCTTCTACGTATCCAAATACATGCAGCAGGAAGGCTATCGCATCATTCCCATTCACCCCGCGGTAACCAAAGTGCTGGGGGAAAAGGCCTACCCCACGCTCGATGCCGCTTATGCCGTAGAGGGAAAAATCGACCTGGTGGACGTATTCCGCGCTTCCGAGTATGTCCCTGAAATCGTCAAAGACGTCATGCGGCTCAAGATCCCCTATCTATGGCTGCAGGAAGGCGTCTGCCACGAAGAAGCGGTCAAGTGGGCCGAGGCGGACGGCATCCTGGTGGTGATGGACCGCTGTATCTACAAGGAACACGCCCGCTTCGCGCGGCCTAGCGGTGAAGAGCCGCCTCTCACAATAGCTACAAGAAGGAACCGCTGTGCCTTCCTATGCCTAGGTTTCGCCAACGCGCTTTGTTCCGGAACTTCCTCGCTGATCCTCTGTGCCGGTTTGGCGATGGCCCCGGCTGCGAATGCAGCCGATCCGGTTCGCGGGGCCCGTCCGGGCGCAGCACCTCACGGTGGAGTTGCTTGCCCTCCACGATTCCATCCAGCCCGGAGGCAACGCCCTCATCGGCCTGCACTTCACCTTGGATAAAGGCTGGCACGTCTATTGGATCAACGCCGGCGACTCCGGAGAGCCGCCAACCATCAAGTGGAACCTCCCCGCGGGCATCACCGCCGGAGCCATGCAGTTTCCCGCACCCCGCCGCCTGCCGCTGGGCCCGCTGATGGATTTTGGCTACGAAGAACGAGGTGCTTTTCCCCATCACCCTGAGCGCGGACTCAACCCTAAAAGTCCCCTCCACCGCGCCGCTTTCCGCCCATGTCAATTGGCTGGTTTGCCGCGAGGTGTGCATTCCGGGTAAGGCCGACCTGGCCCTCCCGCTGCAGGTTGCGGCTCAGCAAGGCCCCACCGACCCTACCCGGCAGGCGCTCTTTGATCGCTTCCACAGCCTTTTGCCGCAGCCGCTTCCGTCGTCGGCTAAGGCGGTTTTCGAAACGACTCCGAGCGGTTTTGCGCTTGCCCTTACCGGTCATCCAGCCACCAACGCCGAGTTCTTTCCCCTGGATCAAAGCCAGCTCGAGAATGCCGCGCCTCAGCCCGTCCAGGGTGTGGACGGGGGGATACAGATCTCGCTTAAGCGGGATGTGAACTTCCATGACCAGCTGGCGAAACTGAACGGCGTTCTTCTGCTGGGCGACGGAACGGCCTATGAGATCCACGCTTCGCCCGGCCCCTTGCCGGCGGTCACCGCCGGAGCCTCCTCCGCCGGGTTCCTCAAGCTTGTACGCTTCCTCTCCCTGGCCTTCCTGGGCGGCGTGATTTTGAACCTCATGCCCTGCGTCTTTCCCGTCCTCTTCATCAAGGGTCTATCCCTGGTGGAGGCGTCCCGGCACCACCACAGCCACGTCCGGGCCCACGGATTGGTCTATACGCTGGGAATTCTGGTCTCCTTCTGGGCCGTGGTGGCTCTCCTGCTGGGCCTCCGGGCGGGCGGACGTCAACTGGGCTGGGGCTTCCAGTTCCAGTCGCCCGGTTTTATCGCGGTCATGGCACTGTTGCTCTTTTTTCTAGGGCTTTCGCTGGCGGGCATGTTTGAGATCGGGTTGACCGTAACCAATACTGGTTCCAGCTTGGCCTCGCGCCATGGCTATGCCGGCAGCTTTTTTACCGGGGTTCTGGCCATGGTCGTGGCCACTCCCTGTACTGCTCCCTTTATGGGCGCGGCCATCGGTTTCGCCCTGGCGCAAAATGCAGCTGTGGCCTTCGCCGTCTTCACCGCTCTGGCCCTTGGCTTGGCCGCACCTTATCTGCTGCTCACCTTTCATCCTGTGTGGATGCGCCATCTGCCCCGTCCCGGCGCTTGGATGGAAGTGCTCAAGCAGGCCACCTCAGTCTTCATCTTCGGCACCGTCATCTGGCTGGTCTGGCTCTTTGCCTCCGCGGCGGGAGTGGATGCCCTGACCGCGTTGCTGGTGGCGTTCCTGTTGCTTGGGATCGCGGGATGGATTCTTGGCCGCTGGCCGGCGCGCAGAGTGCCCTCGGTCTTTGCCACCGCAGTCATCATCCTGGCCGTGGCTGTACCGCTCTATGCGCTGTGGCAGTTTCCTGCGACGGATTCGGTTACCGCCCGCGCTGGCTCTGGTTCCAGCCAAGCCGGTTGGGAGTCCTACAGCCGGGCGTCGATCGAGCAATATCGTGCCCAGGGGCGTCCCGTGTTTGTGGACTTCACCGCCCGCTGGTGCCTGAGCTGCCAGGTGAATGAGCGTGCTGTGCTCAATCGGCCGGATGTGCGGCGGCGCCTGCATGACTCCGGAATCGTGTTGGTCCGGGCCGACTGGACCAAGCATGATGAAGCGATCGCTTCGGCGCTGACTGAACTCGGACGCAGTGGGGTGCCGACCTACGTTTTTTACCTTCCAGGGCAGCCGGCCATCACGCTGCCCGAGGTGCTCACGCCGGGCATCGTCTTTGGGGCGCTTGACCAGCTCCAGAATCGCCCTAAGGAGAAACAGGAGGCTGGGCTTAAGCAAGACAGCCAAGCCTTGATGGAGCCACAACCTTAAGAGGATTAGCCGATGACCCGGAAAAATACCGTCCATGTCCGCATGGCCGCAATTTTGGCCGCAGCCCTGTCCATCGCCTTCGCCTCCTCCGCCCGTGCCGCCCAGGTCGGCAGTCCGGCGCCAGACTTTCATGGAACCGACTCCAGCGGCAAGACCCAGAGCCTGGATGAATATCGCGGCAAGTTCGTTGTGCTGGAGTGGCACAACCACGATTGCCCGTACACCATCAAGCACTACGAGAGCGGGAATATGCAGTCCCTGCAGAAGCAGTGGACGGCGAAGGGCGTGGTGTGGCTCACCGTCATCTCCTCCGCTCCCGGCACGCAAGGCTATGTCGATGCCTCCGCGGAAAATGCCTACATGAAGAAAATGGGCGCTAAGCCGACCGCGGCTATCCTCGACCCCAGCGGCGCCATCGGACATCTTTACGATGCCAAGACCACTCCCAACATGTTCATCATCGATCCCAGTGGGAAACTGATCTACGCCGGCGCCATCGACGATCATCCCACGACAGATACCTCAGACATTCCGTCGTCGAAGAATTACGTATCTACGGCGCTCACCGAAGCCATGGCCGGCCAACCGGTGCAGACCGCCTATACCCGCCCTTATGGTTGCTCAGTTAAATACGCCCAATAGGGCGGCTCTTTTTCTTTTGCGCGCGCGGCATAGTCATGGTCGCGGTGCTAGGCACTTTGGTACATGGGCGTCTCTTGACCGCGCAGGCGCCCCCACCCGCCGGAATGCAACAAGCGGAACCTGCGACCGATCCGCATACTGCGGAGGAGCAGGCGGCCGAGCGCCAGGCGCTGGGGTTTCTTGGTTACCTTGACCATGGGCGCTACGCCGATAGCTATGCCTACACCGGCATGCTGATCCGTGCTCAACTCGACCGGGATTCGTTTGCCAAGCAATTGGAGAAGGCGCGTGCCGGGACGGGCGCGCTGTTGTCGCGCGAACTCATCGACGCCGGCTACGCCACCACGGTGCCGGGAGCTCCCGAGGGCCAGTATGTGGTGCTTCACTACAGCGCCAGCTTTGCCAACCGGCAAGAGGCAGTGGAGACGATGACCTTGGCTTTCGCCAAGGGCTATTGGCGGGTGAGCGGCTACTACATCAAATAATCTGCTTCTACACCGGACGCGATCGGACCACCGTATAGCGCTTCTTGAAGCGCAAAAATGGGCTTTCCAGGTAGCGGTAGGAGAGCATGCCGGTCACGATGGTGCCGGGGAGCGCGATCGCCATCGTGCATAGCTGCGAGGCGAGAGGGCTGAGATTGCCGGCAAAAAAATGGAGTATATGCTTTGCAACGCCGAGGCAGGGCACGTGATAGACATAGAGCCCATAGGATATCTTCCCCAGGTAGATGAAGGGCTGCTGCATTCTGCCGGCGGTCAATGGCAGCAGGCTGAAGAAGAGACAGAGACATCCCAGAAGCGCGATCAGGAAGCGCGGCGCAATGTGCGTGAAGTCGTGGGGAAGGCTGAGATCGTTGGCAAAGACGGCAGCTTGCGCGGCGCGCATAGAGAGCAGGCCGGCGAAGAAGAGTCCCCAGCGCAAAGGTTTGGCAAGATAGGGAACCCGCCCGCGAAGCCCGATTGCGGCCATCGTTCCCAGTGCAAAAAACTGAAACTGCACCAGGCTGTTGACCCAGATGGCTGGATCCAGGCTTTGCTTTTGACCCAGCAGCAGGGCCAGCGTCAGGTAGGCGGCGGCGAGCAGCAGGGAAGCGATGCCCAGCAAACCACCAGGGCTCAGGTACTTCACCACCCACGGCCAAACCAGGTAGAACTGTTCTTCCAGGGATATGCTCCACAGGGGAAAAAGAAATCCGGGGGGATAGCCGTGACCTACGGTGTACCAGTTCGTGAGCAAAAACACCAGCGAGATACCCCAGGCGAGGGAAACGGTATTCTCAGGTGAAAAGAGCCCGTAAAAGGAGCCAAAAGCGACCATGGCGAAGTAGAGCGGCCAGATACGAAGGATTCGCCGCATATAAAACGCTGGGATAAGGATGGTGTGGGTATCGCGCTTTTCGCGCAGCAACAGTTCGGTAATCAGGTAGGAACTAAGAAAGAAAAAGACGCAGACGCCAAATTCTCCGGCGCGGGCAATGGCTCCGATCTGCGTTGACTTGTCGATATGCGACGCCAGGCCATGGGCAACAAACACCAGCAAAAAGGCCAATGCACGGAGAATATCAAGGCCAGGACGGTAGAAGCTGTCTCCCCGAGCCGGTGTAGTTTCCCGCTCGATGATTGCTGCTGCAAGTTCGGACATTCAATCACTCTGCGTCGCAAACCCGGTGGCACTTGACCGACGCATGGGCCGCGAACAACCACGTAAACACTGTACGCGCGAGGCGTGTGGAAAGTCTTAACCGTGCAAGACACTTAGGTACCGCTTTCGTGCTACGACGGATTCTTGGGCGAGGGGCGCAGCCTGTCGTGGCATGATAGGGAGGCTCTACAATGCCCCGCACGGAGCGCCATGTTCATACCGCAGACCTATGGGCTCGCGCTCTTCCTGATGACGCTCAGCATGCTCTGCTGGGGAACCTGGGCAAACACCCAAAAGATCACCCGCCAATGGCCCTTCGAGCTCTACTACTTTGACTACACCGTGGGTCTGTTGCTGTGTTCGCTGATCTTCGGCCTCACCCTGGGGCAAACGGATCCTTCATCGCCGCAGAGTTTTTTCATGAACCTGCACGCCGCCAGCCAGCGTAGCCTGTGGCTGGCTTTCGCGGGAGGAGCTGTTTTCAGCGTGGGCAATATTCTGATCGTGGCCGCGATCTCGGTGGCCGGCATGGCGGTAGCCTTTCCCATTGGCGCCGGCTTGGCGCTGGTGGTGGGAGCGGTGCTCAACTATGTTGTTTCTCCGGCCGGCAATCCAGTGCTCATCTTCTCCGGAATTGCTCTTGTCTGCATCGCGATTGCTCTCGACGCCCTGGCTTACAAAGGGATATCGCAGAGTGGGGGCAACGCGGCAAAAGGCATTCTTCTCAGCGTCATTGGAGGTATTGGAGCCGGACTCTTCTATCCGTTGGTAGCCAAGTCGCTGGCCGGGCCGGGGCATCTCGAGCCTTATACCGTGTACGTCATCTTTTCTCTGGCCGCCATGGCGTCGGCATTGCCCATGATTTATCTGTTGATACGCAGGCCCCTCACCGGGTCCTCGCTAAGTTTGAGAAGTTATGTCCGCGGGCGCTGGAGCGTGCATGCCTGGGGCATCGCCGGAGGACTTATCTGGGGTATAGGAACCATCGCGAATTTCGTCGCTTCCTATGTGCCGATGATTGGCCCGGCAACTTCCTTCTCCATGGGTGAGGGCAACACCATGATTTCCGCGCTGTGGGGAGTGTTCGTGTGGAAGGAATTCCGCGGGGCCAGCAGCCGTGTCCGGCTCTATCTGGCGCTCATGTTTCTTTTTTTTCTACTCGGCCTGACCTCCATTGCGCTATCACCCGTGATCAAATGATCGGGTCTGACGGGGAAGCCGGATGCATCGAAGGAGACTGAAGGAATCATGATGAGAGGTTTGAGGATTTGTGCAGCGCTGGTTTTGCTGATTGTTTTTGGGCTGGCGGTCCCGCCGTCACCGGCGCAGAAAGCAGCTCCGCCGGTGAAGTCCCTGCGCGTGTATCTGTTTGACTGTGGCTTGATCAAAGGGGAAGACCCGCTGACCTACGGATTGAATCCAGGAGACGTGAAGAACCCCGAGATGGTGGTGCCGTGCTATCTGATTGTTCATCCCAAGGGAACTCTGATATGGGATGCCGGGGTTATTCCGGACAGCGCGTTCAAGGACGACAAGCCGGTGACCCAATCCGAGGATGGTGATACGGTAAGTTCCCCCAGGCCCTTGCTCCCGCAACTGGCGGCGCTGGGTTACCCAGCGGATAAGATCACCTTCGTTGCGTTTTCGCATTACCATTTCGATCACGTCGCGAACGCCAACGCGTTCGCCGGATCGACGTGGTTGGTTCATGCGGCGGAGCGGGATGCTATGTTTGCTGCCAGTCCTAAAGAGCAATCGGTTTATAACCGGCTGCGCAATAGCAAGACGATTATCCTCACCAACACCGACTACGATGTTTTCGGCGATGCCACCGTCGTCATCAAATCCGCTCCGGGGCATACACCCGGGCACCAGGTTCTGGCATTGAAGCTGCCCCAGACCGGACCAGTCCTGATCGCGGGTGACTTGTGGCACTATGCGGCAGAGCGAACGGCTTCTCGGCCGCCCCAGGATGAGGCGAATAAGGAACAGACGATGTCCAGCCGCACAGCGATGGAAGCATACCTGAAGCAGAGCGGCGCGCAGCTTTGGATCGAACATGATCCGGCAACCTTTCATCGCCTCAAGAAAGCTCCCGATTATATTGAATAGCTGGGGGCCACTTTGAGTCAGGTCATGGACAAGCTTGCTCGAATTCGGAGAGGGACGACCAGTTTGCTTCACCAGCAACGAAGGCTGGGTGGGTTCTCACGCGAATACGCAAAGTCCCTCCTAATGCTGGTTTGAAACGGGGTTTCGAATGAACTAGACTTCCCCTTCAATGACTCAGCTGCTCTGGGCTCGTAATACGCTTTTGTTTTCCTGGTGCCTTGCCGGAGTTCTGCCGAGCGCGGTGCCCCCGCTGCGAGCACAGGCAACGATTGCGGAGCTGAAGATCCGGTTCGAGCATCCACCGGACGACTCCAGGCCCATGATGCGGTGGTGGTGGTTCGGCGTGGCGGTGGAAAAGCCAGAGATCCGCCGCGAACTGGAACAGATGAAGGCAGATGGAATCGGCGGAGCAGAACTGGCCTTCGTTTATCCGCAGGTCGTCGATGATCCAGCGAAACACCTGGTCAATGAGCCTTTCCTGAGTTCGGCGATGTTGGATAACGTGAGCTACGCCGCAAGCGAAGCCCGCAGACTCGGTCTTCGCCTGGACGTGACGCTGGGCAGCGGCTGGCCTTACGGAGGGCCGGCCACCACACTCAAAGAGGCCGCGGGGCGCCTTCGCGTAGCCGAGTTGGCTGTGGCGCCGGGGGCGACGAGCCTGCCAGGGTTCTCGTTGGCGGAGGGTGAATCGGTAATTTCCATTTCGCTCGTCCATGGAGAGCCAAAGCATTGGCAGGCAGCGCCTGCGCAGCAACTGGCACCGGGACAAACGAAAGATCTGCCGCCGAGCACGACCCCTCGAACCGCTCTTGTCTTTATTGCCAGCCACACCAGCCAGCAGGTGAAACGAGCCGCTGTCGGCGCCGAGGGCTGGGTTCTGGATCCTTTCAGCCGGCAGGCCGTCGCAACCCATCTCAATGCGGTCGGTGAGCCGCTGGTCAAGGCCTTTGGTTTGACGCCGCCCTATGCTGTCTTCTCCGATTCGCTCGAAGCCTATGGCGCAGATTGGACGCCGGACCTGCCGGCCGAATTCAGGCGCCGTCGCGGTTACGATCTGCTGCCCCATCTGCCTGAGCTGTTGGCGGGTGGTACGGCGGAAGCAGAAAGAGTTCGCCATGACTGGGGAAAAACGTTGACCGAGCTGGTCGACGAGAATTATCTGAGCCAGATCAATGCATGGGCCATCGCTCATCACACCAGGTTTCGTTCTCAAACCTACGGAGAGCCGGCAGTAAGTCTGTCCAGCCAGCGATTGGTGGCCCTGGCGGAGGGCGAGGGTCCGCACTGGAGAGCATTCTCCACTCTGCGCTGGGCTACCTCGGCAAACCATCTGTTCGGCAATAACATAACATCTGCTGAGACGTTTACCTGGCTTCATTCCCCGGCATTTCGGGCGACACCTCTGGATATGAAGGCGGAGGTGGATCTTCATTTTCTGATCGGGGTCAACCAGATCATTGGTCACGGTTGGCCGTATTCCGCTCCACAGGTTGGCGAGCCGGGCTGGTCGCTTTATGCCGCTGCCGTCTTCAATGACCATAACCCCTGGCATCCAGTGATGCCGGATGTCGCACGCTACATCGAGCGCACCAGCTTCCTCCTTCGCCAGGGTCAACCTGCCAACCAGGTGGCGCTGTTGTTGCCCACTGACGATGCCTGGGCAAGTTTTTCACCGGGCAAGGTTAGCATGACGGCTGAGATGGATCGGCTGGTCACGCCCTCGCTCATGTCATCGATCCTTTCGGCAGGCTATAACGTCGATTACATGGATGCCGATGCGATCGACAAAATTGGTATTCACTACCCAGTGCTGGTCATTCCGCCGACCGACCGCATCCCGGTGGAGACGCTGCGCAAGATTCAGCAGTACGTTGCTGCTGGAGGCAAAGCCATCGCGGTAGGGCGCGCCCCTACGCTCGACGCAAATGGACAAAACGCATCAGAGATTGCGTTGCTTTCCCGCCAACTGTTCGACAGTTCCAGCTTGACCCTGGTTGGGGACGAATCGGCTCTTGAAGAGGCCCTCCACAAAGCCGTTCGCCCCGACTTTCAGATGGAAAGCGACAACGACGATATTGGCTTCATTCGCCGCAAGCTGCCCGCCGCAGACGTCTACTTCGTCGCAAATACGTCGAATCATGCAGTCACTGTACGAGCGACCTTCGCGACCACGCACACCTTCGGCCAGCGGTGGGACGCAGATACCGGGGCGGCTGTTGCCGGGTTCGCCTACGCCGGCGCGCCCGCCATCCCGGTGAACCTCGCGGCTTACGAATCTGCCATTTTCGTCTTCAGCGGTACACCTTCACGCGTATCCTCTGTCGACCGCCCTGGTGCTCAGATCGCGGATTTGAGCGCGGACTGGAAGGTCACCTTCACGGCGACAAACACGTCCATCTCCGAACATGTTTTGGCCGATTGGATGAGCAATCCCGCTACCAGGTTCTACTCCGGAGAGGCCGTGTATGAGCAGGACTTCACCCTCAGTAAGATGCCGGCGGGCGCGATGTTTCTTGATGTTGACGGCGGCACAGCTTTGACTATGCCGGCCAAGCTCAAGGGACCCGGCATGAGAGCCTGGTACGACCCGCCGGTCCGGGAAGCGGCTATCGTTTATATGAATGGACGCCGCGTGGGGTCGCTATGGCATCCGCCGTACCGGCTTGCCGTATCCGGCTTTGTGAAGCAGGGACAGAACCGTTTGGTGATCAAGGTCTATAACACCGCCATCAATGCGTGGGCAGCCTTGCCGCCCCACGATTACCAGCCGCTGATCGCAAAGTATGGAGAGCGATTTCAGATGCAGGATCTGGACCTGGTCAAGCCTGTCCCTTCAGGTTTGCTGGGAACGATCCACCTCGTCTCTGGAGAGGCACAAGAATGATTTGCCGCCTGCGGGCTCTCCTCTTTGCCTGTGCCCTGGCTTTGACTACGTATACTGAGCACGCAGCCGGAAAGACCTTTCTGGCCAATGAATACGGGGCTAAGGGCGATGGTTCGACACTGAACACGGTCTCCATCCAGAAGGCAATTGACGCCGCCGCGAGATCGGGTGGTACGGTGACCTTCAAGCCGGGTACCTACCTGACTGGCTCTCTCTTCCTGAAATCCGGAATCAGGTTGGATGTCGGTGAAGGGGTGACCCTGATCGGTTCGCAGAAGCTGGACGACTACCCTATGTTGCCTACGCGCATCGCCGGGATCGAGATGACGTGGCCCTCGGCCCTAATCAACGTCCGCGACCAATACGATGTGACCATCGGAGGGCAGGGAACCATCGACGGGGACGGCCCTATATGGTGGAAGTCCTATTGGGATCTGCGCGCCGCTTACGAACCAAAGGGACTCCGCTGGGCTTCAGACTACGATGCGCGCCGCCCGCGTCTGATTCTGTTGCAGAATGCTTCAGGCATTCACCTGGGCGGTGGCATACTGCTGAAACGCTCTGGGTTTTGGACGGTTCAGGTGCTCTACTCCGACCATGTGACCATTGACGGAATCGTCATTCGTAACAACGAAGGGGGCAGAGGACCATCCACCGATGGCATTGACATAGACTCTTCGCGCGATGTGCTGGTGGAGCACGCTGACATTGATGTGAATGACGATGCGCTTTGCCTTAAGGCAGGGCGCGACTCGGATGGGCTGCGGGTCAACCGTCCCACGACAGATATCGTAATTCGTGACTCTATCATTCGCCGCGGCGCGGCGGCCGTGACTATCGGCAGCGAGACCTCGGGCGGGTTCCACAACATCGAAGCTTACAACCTTACTGCCCTGTCAGGGGTGCCATCGGGCGTGCTTTTCAAGTCTGCCCACACGCGTGGGGGAAGCGCCAGCGATATCCGTATCCATGACCTGACGCTGGAGGGAGTCGCCATTCCCATCCACATCACCATGGATTGGAATCCCACTTTCAGCTACGCTACGCTGCCGCCTGGGTCGAAGAATGTTCCTGCTTACTGGATTACGCTCACCACCAGGGTGCCCGAACAGCAGGGGCTGCCGCATTTCAGAGATGTGCACATCTGGAACATCAAAGCAACGGACGCGACCCAGGCGTTTTCCGTCAGGGCTTATCCGAATGCCACCCTGGATAACTTCAGACTGGACCACCTGGACATTGAAGCGAAGACGGCCGGCTTTATCGCCAACGCCAGGAACTGGACATTTTCGGACACCGAGATCAAGACCGCAGACGGAAGCAAAGTCACCGTGACCGATGTGCCGGAGCCTCATGGCAAAGATGTCCCCTACGGCGAACCTCAGTAGTCTCTCAACTTCAGCGAATTGCCCCCGTCCCCTGCGTTCCCCTCTTAAGGTGCATGGTGTCTCTGCCACTGAAACAGCCCTTCCCGTCCTGCAGAATTCAGGCGTTTGTTCCGCCGTCCACGGTCAGACTCGCTCCGGTAATGTAGGCGGCTTGGGGACTGGCTACGAACGCTACCAACGCAGCCACTTCATCCACGGTGCCATAGCGTTTAAGCGCCGTGAGTGCTATCTGCGGTGTTGCCCAATCGCCTGAGGCGGGGTTGAGATCAGTGTCGATCGGACCTGGCTGAATGTTGTTGACCGTGATGGCACGGTCGCCAACCTCTCGGGACAGCCCCTGGGTAAACATCTTGACGGCTGCCTTGGTAGCGGAGTAGACAGCCAGTCCGGGGGTCATATCGCGCTCGCCGACGCAGGAGCCGATGGTGATGATGCGGCCACCATGGTTGATGTGCTTGAGCGCCGCCTGGGTTGTGATGAGTACGCCGCGAACATTGAGGTTGAGGACGTGATCGAACTCCTCGATCGTCGTCTCCTCAAATAGCTTGGGAATTGCCGTGCCTGCGTTGTTGACCAGGATGTCGAGCGAACCGAAGGCTGCGACGGTCTTTGCAACCGCATCTTTGATAGCTTTGGCATCGATCGAATCGGCCTGGATAGCGATGGCCTTTCCTCCGCTCCCTTCGATGGCCTTCACCACCGCGGTGGCCGAACTTGCATCTTTTGCGTAGGTGATGGCGACGCTCGCTCCGGCGGAAGCCAGGTGCTTTGCGATTGCGGCCCCAATGCCGCGCGAACCGCCGGTAACGAGTGCAAATTTGCCTTTTAATGAGTGAGGCACGTGTGTTCACCTTTCTGCTAATCGAATGGCGTCCCTCGATCAAGCGAAAGCCAGTGACAGGGCTTCCGCCTATAGCGATGCTTCCGCTGCGCGACGAACTGTTCTGAACATAATCGCCAAAACTCACGAGTAAAATTGCTTTTTAAGCTGAGGGGATATGCTTCTCAGGCAGAGGTGGTATTTGGAGCTCAGGCATCTTCGTTACTTTGTAGCTGTTGCAGAAGCACGGAGCCTCAAGCTTGCCGCGGAAGAGAGGTTGCATATCACGCAACCCTCTTTAAGTCGCCAGATCCGCGACCTTGAGGATGAGGTGGGTACGCCGCTTTTCATAAGAGGAGCAAAGGGGGTCGAGCTGACACCGTCTGGCCGAGTGCTTCTGGACCACGCACGCGTCATGCTTTCCCAGGCAGAGGCAGCAGTGCAATCCGCCCGGCAGATAGCCTACCCAACGAAGCCTTCTTTCGCTTTAGGTTTCATGATCGGCCATGACACCACATGGCTTCCCGAAGCGTTGAAGCTTCTTCGTAACGAATTGCCAAATATTCATGTGGTGATTTCGACCCAGAACTCTCCACAGCTTGGCGCGGCTCTCTTGCATGGTGGAATTGATGTGGCTTTTCTGCGCAGGGAAGACGGCGGCAGCGACCTGGATTTCAGGCTTCTGGTGGAAGAATCGTTCGAGGTATTCCTGCCTTCGGATCATCCACTCGCTGCTAAACCTGCGATCGATGTTCATGAGATTGCCGGTGAAACATTCATCAGTGTTTCTGGAACGGCTCTCAGCATTTCAGGAAAACAGCCAGCGCTGCGGCGGGCAATCGATCGATATCTCAAAGACAATGGCATCGAAATCAGACCTAGCCACGAGGTAGACAACCTGGGCGGCGTCATGTCTCTCATTGCCTCTACGCGGGGCATTGCTCTTCTGCCTCTTTATGCGAAGACATTTCTGCCAGACTCTGTGACCACTCGCCCACTGCAGGGCCCTGGACCGAAGATTGATCTGTCTATAGGCTATCGCAGGGCCAACCCGTCTCCCATACTGAAGCTGTTTCTCTCGCGCGTGGATGAATTGGCAGCCAAACTCTCACAATAATGGCTGCGCGACGAAGAGCGCCCTGGCTCGCTGAAGTTTGCCTTTCAAGTAATCGCTCGGATAAAGGCGCGAAGATCGGCCAAAAACGCCTCTGGCTGTTCCAGGGAAGCGAAGTGGCCTCCGGCTTTCATCTCGGTAAAGTGGATGACGTTGAAGGTCTTTTCTGCGAGGGACCGAGGCGGTGGTGGAAACACGGGGTCTGGGAATGCGGCGATGCCGGTGGGCACATCAATATGCGTTCCAGATGGAAAGATAGATCCCCCCTCCAATCGCTTACCCTGATAGATCCATGTAGCAGTCACGATGGCTCCGGGTGCGATGTAGAGCATGAGATTGGTTAGCAGCAGATCCTCAGTGAACGTGCCCCAGATCTCGGGATTCCCATCAGCGGTGCACGGCAGGTCCGCCCACCGTCCGAACTTCTCCAGGATCCACGCAGCGATGCCTACGGGGCTGTCGGCCATGGCTACGCCAAGTGTCTGAGGTCGCGTCTCCTGCTGGTGCGAGTAGGCCCCTTCGCGGTCAAGGAGCTCATTACGACGCTTCATGAAGTTTCGCTCTACTTCCGTGGCCGGCTCCGCATCCGCGGCGACGACGTTGACCATATTGATGTGAAGCCCCATGCAGGCGTGGGGAAATTTTTGAGCGATCCAGCTGCCGATCGAGGCTCCCCAATCGCCGCCCTGTACGATGTACCGCGTCTGGCCGAACAGTTCAACCATAAGCTGGTGCATCAGCTCGGCTGCCCTGCGTGGTCCGATAATCCCGGTGATCGGGCGCGAAAAGGCAAATCCAGGCAACGATGGAACAACTACATCGTGGCCGTCCTCGGATAGCGGGCCGATCACCTGCTCGAACTCCAGGAATGATCCCGGCCATCCATGCAGCAGGAGCAATGGGGGCTTTGTGCCGTTGCCCTTCCTATGGATAAAGTGAATCCGTTCTCCAGAGATCTCCGTCACATATTGCGGAAGTCGATTGAGGCGTTGCTCGGCCGCTCGCCAGTCGTAGCGTTCCAGCCAGTAATCGACCAAGCGGCGAAGATCACGAAGGCCAACGCCAGAACGCCAGCCACCGGTATCGGGAAGCTGATCCCAGTCATACGCTTGCACTTTTGCGCGGATCGCGGTCAGCCGTTCGTCAGGGACAGAAATCTTGTACGGTTCGATCATGGTTCTCTTACTGGTTTCGTGGATTCGGCACATAGAATGCCAGTCTTCCATACGATGCTTGTTTCGAAGGAGCTGGAATGTCAAGCACAACTCTGAGGGTAAAAACGGACGAGCTGCACATCACTTTCGCGCAAGATGGGTCCAGCGATGGCTGGCCGGTGGTTCTTTCCCATGGCTTTCCGTATGATGTGCACGCATTTGACGAAGTGGTTCCCCTCCTGGTCGAGCGTGGGGCGCGGGTGATCCGCCCCTATCTTCGCGGGTTCGGGCCGACCTCGTTTCTTGCTTCCTCAACGTACGCTCGGGATGACAAAGGGGAGAGTAGTGACTTTTATTGGGGGCCGTCAGATCGGATGGACAGAAAAGAAACAGCAGGTCCCTCCACTTCGCTTCGGTCCACGACAAGCCGGGCGGATTGAACGGTTCCTCGATGAATGGTTCGACGATAACGCGCCAATGAACACTGTTGGAGTAGATCGCATATTATCCGTCTACTCGGTTCGCAATGCCTGCATCGGATCGATCGATGCCGCGCGCCGAGCAGGAATATAACTGGCCGTTATCGCCACCACGGCCATTAACATGCAAGCGCCCAGGAACGTGATGGGATCCCATGGTTTTATTCCAAAGAGCTGGCTTGCAATCAGGTGCGAAGCGAAAATCGCCCCGGGTAAACCGACAGCAAGGCCGCCTACCACCAGCAAGAGAGTTTCGCTCAACACCATGCGCGCGACCCTGACCCGATCTGCGCCAAGTGCCATCCGAATGCCGATCTCGCTGGTCCTGCGATGGATTGTGTAAGCCATCAACCCGTACAGGCCAACGGAGGTGAGCAGCAGCGCCAGCGCGGCGAACAGCCCGGATAAAGAACCAACGAGTCGCTCCTGGACAAGAGAGTCGTTGAGTTGCACATTGAGCGTCTTTACCGAATCGACCGGCAAACGCGGATCGAGCGCCCTCACCGCATCCAGAGCAGCGCTTTGAACATATGCAGGATCAAGCGCGGTCCGCAATTCAAAGGTGGCGCCCCCTTCAGGCAATTGGAAGAGGGGCAGATACAGCACGAGCGCAGCGTTCTCGCGGAGATCGTGGAATTTGGTGTCGGGAATTTCGCCCACAATCTGAATCCAGCTGGAATCGCCGATGAAGCCGGGAATACTGACGAATCTTCCAATCGGGTCCGCGTCGCCGAAGTAATGGCGGGCCATGCTTTCACTCACAATGGCAACCTTGGTAGACCGGCTGCGATCGCTCCACAAAAAATCGCGCCCACGGAACAAAGGCAGTCCCCATGGTGGCGAAATAGTCCGGCCCAACGGGTTCAATATTCACGGGAGCAAGATCCTCCGGCTGTCCCAGGGCCGGACCCTGCACTTTGATTGCGGTGGCGCTCAAGTTTGTGGTCAGCGGTGGGTGGACCGATAAGGATGCCAACCGAACACCAGGAAGCGCTCGCAGGGTGGTGAGGAGCCGTTCGTAAAGCGGAACAACATCCTGGTAGCCGATCACGGTGGGATCCACCGAGAACAGAAGCATCTTGTCCCGATCGAATCCCGGGTAAAAGTCTCTGAGGTTAGCTAATGTGCCCACGAGCAAGCCCGCGCCTACCACAAGCACCAGTGAGATGGCCACCTGCAGGACAACCAGCGACTTGCCCAGGCGAAAGCGCGTAGCCGAGGCAGCCGAGTTTCGCGCATTCTGCGCAAGTCCGCGCGAGGGATCAACATCCGCGACGCGCCACGCCGGAATTGTGCCGAAGACGATCGCAGTGAAGAGAGAGACTCCCAGGGCAAATGCGAGCACCTTAAGGTCAGGACGGGCGCTGAGCGAGACCGGGGTGCGCCCCCGGGCCATCAGGGCGAGCAACACACTGTTGCCCCAATACGCCAGGCCCACGCCCATCACTCCGCCGCTCAATCCAAGCAGGATGCTCTCGGTGAGGAGTTGACGAACCAGGCGCCCCTTACCCGCGCCTAGCGCGAGCCGCATCGCGATTTCCTTTTCTCTTGCGTTGGCGCGCGCCAGCACTAGATTCGCGACATTTGCGCACGTAATCAGCAACAGCAATCCGACGATTGCCATTAAAATCCAAAGCGGTTTTGAGAATTGCTGGCGCAATGTGGCGAGTCCCTGGCTACCTGGTTCAAGTCGCAAGCGGAAATTGAGAAAGGTCTGCCGCACGGTAGGGGAGTCGACGGGAGTCCCGGCAAGACTTGCCGCCGCGTCGCGCATGGATTGAGCGAAGACCGGCTCAAGGCTGGCGGTAGCTCTCTCCCAGGTGACGCCGTCCCGCAGACGGCCCATCACGTGGAGCCAATTGCGGAAGGGCGCTTTCAGTGCGTCGGCCGGGCCCCCGGCGTTGGCAAAGCCGGGAAATACTGAGCCGATCATGGTGAGCGGAACGGAGATCTCCACCTTCTCGCCCGGCTGGACGCCGTAGAACTCGGGCTCTGTGACGCCGACGATGGTGAAGGGCACGTTGTTGATTCGGACGTGCTTTCCAACAATGTCCGGATCGAGCGCAAACCTGGTCCGCCAATAGTCGTAACCGATGACTGCAACTGGGCTTGATCCCGCCACGGTCTCGTCGATCGGAAGCAGGGTGCGGCCTCGGGTCGCTCCCACTCCGAGCACTCCGAAGTAATTGCCCGAAACCAGTTGCCCCTCTGCCAGTCCGCCACGGCCGTCCACTTCAACGTCAACTCTGTTGAGTTTGCGAAACGCAAGTACGCCCGCCAGGACCTTCGTTTGACCTTTAAGTTCCTGAAAGGTGGGATACGAGAAAGCATCGTTCACGGGAAATGCGGGATTGATTGCCTTGAACTCGACGAGCTGTTCAGGCTTCTCGACCGGAAGCATCCTGAGCAGTGCCGTATCGATGAGGCTGAACACCGCGGTTACGGCGCCGATGCCGAGCGCCAGAATGAGGACTGCAGTGATCGTGAATGCCGGGGCCCGTCGCAACTGCCGCACTCCGTACCGGATGTCCTGGGCAAAGTGTTCGAGTGCCGCCCAGCCCCAGGCTTCGTGCGTCTGTTCTTTGATCAGTGTCGTGTTGCCGAAAGCGCGCCGTGCTTCCCGTCGCGCCTCATCTGGCGACAGGCCCTTCTCCCGTTGCTCTTCTTCTTCAAGCTCTAGATCAGCACGCAACTCCCGCTCCAGGTCTGCGTCCCGCTTTCGCAATTGCCACCATTTCATGTCAGCTCTCCTCGATGGCGGGCCACATCACGCGTGCCACAGCTTCTGCCATTTTCTTCCACTGCGATTCCTCGACTACAAGCTGCTTGCGGCCGTGCGCAGGACCGTATAGGCGTGTCCGAAGAACGAGCATGTCCAACGTGCCTTGGAGGAGGTTCGCGCGTTGTGGTGTCTGCTTCGGCATGGAAGACATTCGACCCTCAATGGGACCGATGGTAGACACTCGACCATCGCTTGTCAAGGAATTGCCTTAGACGAGGGATGCTCTCATTCATCGCGGAGCAGAATCATGGGATCAACGGCGAGGGCACGTCGAGCGGGGACCAGGGCAGCGACAACGCCTACGCAGAGCATAGTGAGAATGACACCGCCGAGGATGACCGGGTCTTTTGGCGTGGCCTGATACACGATAGACGAAAGAACACGGGTCGCCAGTACACCGAGGATCATGCCCGCTATCGATCCAATGGCGAGCAGCCGGAAAGTGCGTCCGAGCGCTGCGCCGAGCACCTTGCGTTGACCGGCTCCAAGGGCTATGCGGATACCGAGTTCACGGAGGCGTTTGCTGACGGTATAGGCGGCCATGCCGAAGATGCCGGTAATGGCAAGCATCGCGCCCAGCAAGCCAAGCACGCCGAGAGAAACGGTGGCTACGCGAGCGGCGAAGAGGGCGGAATCCAACTCGCTGTTCCAGGTTCTGATTTCGAGCGGCAGCGACGGATCCAGGCTGCGCATTGAGCGTTGCAATGCCGCGGCGATCCCTTGCGGGTCATGTTCCGATCGAACAATGAGCCAGGTCTGGCTCGAAGCGTGCTGCAGGAAGGAAAAGAACATGGCGGGCTTGGGGTCTTCGGTAAGGGTCTGGTATTTACCGTCTTCCACCACGCCGATCACTTCCGCCCGGTTTCCGCCGCCCCAAAACTTGAAATGCTTGCCTACTGCATTGTCGGCGGACCCGAAAACCTTGCGCGCAAATTCGCGATTCACGACGGCCACGACAGGAGCCTTGTCTGCATCGTGCATAGTGAAAGAACGGCCAGCCAGAAGTGCCGTTCCAGCAGCACGGAAATAGTCGGGCGAGACCTGGAAATTCTCGGCATCGGCTGCAGCGTTGGTTGGACGGAAATCGCTGGTGGTGTCAGTGTATACATCGGAATCTCCTCCGCCGATACTGAGCGGAATCCGATCGGCATACCCCACGGCGCTGACACCCGGTATTGCTGAGGCAGCATCGAGCATTCGCTTCTGCATCTGTACGCGCTTGTCGGCATCATATCCAGCCATCTTCAGATCGGTTTTTACCAGCATCACGTTCTTCGGCTGAATACCGTAGTTGTTTTGTAGTGAACGAGCCAGGCCGCGCACGGCCACGAGCGAAGCGGTGACTAAAACAGAGCAAATGGCAATTTGCAAACCCAGCAGAACGTCGCGCAAGGTCAAGCGGCGTGTGCTGCCGGTGCTTGCGCTCCCGGAGCGAATGACCTGCCAGGGATCGGAGCGGAGAACCTGGCGGACGGGGACCAAGCCGAAGAACAGCCCACTCAAGACAGCCAGCAGCAAGGCGAGAACGTAGGTGTTCACGTCCGGATTGACCGGCACATTGATGGGGATATTCGGAATCGGCCGCCAGGTGCTGAGGGCACGCAGAATGACGACGGCTCCCGCAACGCCACAAATACCTCCAGCCACAGAAACCAAAACAGCTTCCGTGAGGAGCTGGCGAAGAATGAGCTGGCGGCGTGATCCGAGAGCCATGCGGACTGCGATTTCGCGCGAGCGATCCGCTGCCCGCGCGGCGAACAGGCTACCAAGATTGGCGCATGCGGCAAGCAGGATAAGAGCTGCGAGGAGCATGAGTCCGAACATAAAAGCGCGCGTGGGTCGACCCAGGGTATTTCCGGCGAGTCCCGGGCGGGACAAGGAAAATTTCAGGCCATCATCGGATTTGGGATAGGTTTTCGCCAGCGAATTTGCAATGGTGTTCAAGTCCGAAGTCGCTGCGGCTGGTGTTACTCCGGGCTTGAGGTGTCCTATCGCCCAGCCGTTATGGTTGCCACGCTCCTCGAGCGAAAACCAATCACTGATTTGCTGCGAATTCACGATGGGGGCCCACAGATCGGGCGCGAAAAAAAGTTCGGTTCCGCGGAAGTCCGGCCGGGCAACGCCGATGATCGTGAAAGGATGCTTGTTGATCTGCACAGTCCGGCCCACTGCAGCAGGGTCACCCTGAAAGTGGCTGTGCCAGAGCGCATAGCTGAGAACGATTTCGGGCACACTGTTCGGCCCATGTTCTTCGGAAGCATGGATGAACCGGCCAAGATAGGGCTGAACGCCCAGGGCATCGAAGTAATTGCCGCTTACCGTATAGGGCCAGACTACGGAGGGATTCCCGTGGCCGGTATCGAGCCCAACGCTGCCCATGATGTTGTATAGCATCAGCGAGTCGAAGCTGCGGTTCCTGTCACGCAGGTCGCGGTAGTCCGGATACGACTCCGAAGGAGCTGTATCGGACCCGTAGGCGCGTTCCAGCATGAACAGCGTCTCGGGGTGCGGCACATTGAGCGGTCGCAGGATCAAAGCATTCAGTACGCTGAACACGATTGCATTTGCGCCAATGGCGAGTGCCAGGGTGAGCACTGCGGTCAAGGCGAATCCAGGCGCTTTTCGCAACTGTCGTAAGGCGAGTCGTATATCGGCGGTCATGCTCCCCCTGGTTATGCATCGTGGTGTATTTTGCCCGGGTTCCCGGGCTTGTATCGGTTGTACGCAGGTGCGGGGGCGGCGGTTCCATTTGCTGTTGACATTTGATGGACAGAACAGCAGGTCCCTCCGCTACGCTTCGCTCCGGTCGGGATGATAATGGGGAGGGCAGCGCTCAGCTGAGTAGCTGTTGCCGGGGATGGACAGAACCGCTGCATTTGTTCAATTAGTGCTTAGCGAGGACAACATGAACGCCAGCGTGTCCTGGAGCGAGTCCTTGAACGGCGCCGCCGAACCTGGACGCGATCTCCTGGAAATGGATGTCTTCGATGGCACAAAAGCCGTGCGAACGAAGAATCGCTGCCATGCCAGCCGGCTCGAAACGGCTGCCCGAAGGTTCGCCGATTTTCTCAAGTTGTTCAGCCCGCTCCTTTTCTATTAGCCTTAGCTCTTCTGAGAAGGCCTCGGGAGGTTCCATGTAGTCGAACACCACCTCCGAGTTCTGGATTGACGACATGTAGTCCAGAGTGCGGGCGATGGCGTCCTGTGTCAGATATGGCACAACCCCGAGCCAAGTGAAAAACGCGGGCGAGTTCTGCTGAAAGCCTGCGGCGACGAGCTTCTCTCCCACATCGTCCCGCTCGAAATCGACTGGCACGAGAATAAGCCATGGCGGAAGTGCGATTTGAGCTTCGGCCAAGCGCTCGAGTTTCCAGGCCTGCGTCGCGGGGTGGTCCGCCTCATAGATACGGATCTGTCGTGCGCCATAGGGATTCCGGAGAGCGAAGGTGTCGAGTCCGGCGCCAAGGATGACGATTTGCCGAACCCCTCTTTCGACAGCTCCTGCCAAAGCATCTTCCGCAATCCGGCTTCGCGCGGCGGTGAACAGACGTCCGATGCTGGCCAAGGGGTGTTTGTTCGCAAATTGAAGCACCTCCTTTTCCTGTTCACGCAGAATCTTCATGGCAAATGGGTCATTGAGGATTGAGCCATGATCGAGCACCTGATGAGCCGCTCGTTGTAGGGCGATCATCAGGGCTGTGCGGCTGGGTTCATTAGGCTTCATGTTTTGACCTCAAGTGAGGTTTCACTCAATGCAGACTGGCAAGAAACTCATTCATCTCAGCAATGACCTGAGCTTCGTTGGTGAGGTACACATAGTGGTCCGCATTCGGGATGAGGACGACACGCGCGCTCGGCACGCCGCGCCTGAAAGCATTGGCCCAGGCGGTACAACGTGCAGTGTCGTCCGCAATCAAAGCGGCTTTGCGGTCCGGCTGGTTGGCAGGAAAGCGGTCCCAGTTGTGCGGGCAGGCATAGATAGCAAGTGTGGGAACAGGAATGCTGGTGTACTTCTGTGCGCCGAAGTTGAGCGCGGCGCCTATCGGCGAGCGCGGTGGTAACGGAGGCATGTTTGCGACCTCCGCGTTGTTCTGATGAAGAATGGTCTCGAACTTTGCGACGGCAGCCTCCAGTTCCAATAACTTTTTCTGCTCATCGACTCCGCCGGCCTCGACCTCGTCGATACGCTTCTTGATGTCGTTCATCTCGATCGCTATCAGCGGGTGCGCTGGATCGTAGAAGGCAAAGCCGGTTGCCGCGTCGAGATAGATGAGCCCGGAAACTTTCTCGGGAAAGCGGCTGCCGATGGAGCTCAGTTCCTGGCCTGCAAGAGAGTGCCCCACAAGCACAGGACGTTCGATGTGAAGCACCTTCATCACCTCAAGAACGTCGTCCCCGAGGTGGTCCGCAGAGTAGTTGCCGTTGGCCGGTGCGGGTTTGCTCGATGCGCCAAATCCTCTTCGCGTAATGCCGTAGACATGATGTTGCCCGGTGAACCGAGGAGCGAAGCCGTCGAAGCGATGCGCGGTGTCTCCAGCCCCGGCGAGGAAGATGAGCGGTCTGCCGGAGCCGCCCCAATCCAGAACTTCAAGCTGAACACCCTGTTCGACAGTCACCAGCTGGACTTTGTGCGGCGAGGAGTCTATCTGGGCAATCGCAAGCACAGGAAGCAAGAGTGAGGCACTCAAGAGAAAGGGAATCTTCCGTCGCTCACGCACAGGAACCTCCTCGAAAAGCGTTCCACCAATGGTACTGGGAACGCGCTTCTCGGTCGTCAGGGTTGGTTTCGAGTCGGGATTGGGATTGACAGCCGGCTCATTGCGGTGAGGCGGAAACGGCGCGGAGGCTGAAGCTCGCGATCGTGGGGGGACTGGAGTTCGGATACACCTGGAGGGTGCCGAGAACCTCGGTCGCCGCAGGGGTCTGGTCGTGGAGCCGGAAGACCAGGACACCGGGCTGGACCTCTTTGGCAGAGAGCAGTGTGAAGCCGCCGGTCTGCTGCCGGAGTTCCATCTGTGCGGCGGTCACAGAGCCGAGAGCAACATTGGGCAGAGCAGTCGCGAGCGCGGGGTAGGATGCCTGGTTAAAGGCGGCAAGCCAGTTGTAGAGAAGATGGCCGGCAGGGGTGTTGGGGATGAAACCCACCTGGTTGCCGGAGCGAGGAAGGCGAATGAGGATGGTGGGATGAACGGAGCTGACGTGGGCTCCGCTGCGGGCGGGCACAGGAGCGTCGGCAGGATCGCCGAGGACAACGGTGTCGATCTGGTTGGGATCGTCATCGTCGTTCTGGCCGGCAGCTGGGACGCCCCCAACTGTGGCGCTGGGGGAACGATCAGCGCCGGAGCCTCCGGAGGTGAAACGTGCATGTCCGGAGTGACCCAGGGCATAGAGGACCGAGGAGAGCGCACCGACGGCGACAACGATAGCGAGCAGGATGGCTGCGGGGCTGAGCGGCTGGCGGCCAGTGATATAGAAGGTGGGAGCGGCGAGTATGGCGAGATCGGTGGGCGGGCGCTGCCGTATGAGTGGGTGGCACTCGGGCTTTCCCGGCGCGGGCCGGGTTGGAGGAGATCCGGCGAGGTTGGTCACACTGATAGTGTAGACGCGCTGCTAAAGACTCACCCCGTTTTGCAGGGCCGGACTTTTACCCCGGTTAGTGCTGCGAACTGTTCGAGGCGGGGAGGATGGTTGAGGTGACGGTCATCAGGTGGTAGTTGCTGTACGTCGCGAGGAAGCTCCACTTGAAGCGCCCCCCATCGAGGGACGATGCCTTCGAGGAGATGGTCTTGGGCAGCCAGAAAGGCTTGCCGTCCATGATGACTCGCGCATAGTCGATGGACCAGGACCAGGCGACCGCGAGCCCTGAATCCTCATCGTGGCGGGGCCGTTGCTGCTCCAGACGGACAATCTGCATGGAGGATGGATCGATGAAGGCACGGCCCCTGGTCTGTTCACGCACGGGACATTGTGCGGCGGCGGGGAGAGGTGACTTGAGGGCGTATTCGAGAACGAGGACGTCGGCGTGGAGAAACAACATGGTGACTTCTGGGTTGTGGCGCTTGTTGGGCAGCAGCCGGTAGTCATAGCAGTCTTTCAACTGCGGGCGAGAGAACGTTAGGAGCGCGGCTAAACGCCCCGATTAAAATGGCGGGCCCGGTCAGGGACTGATCTTTGGCGGCGGCGTGACCGTTGACATATTTGATCTCGCGGGACTCGACCAGGTCGGCGGTTTTCCCATCGCTGCTGACACGTTTGAGTCGAAAGATGGAGTCGAGGGTGGATTCGATGTCGGAATCCGTCTCGCTGTCGTGGACACCGTTCTTCGCGGTGGTTACGCTGGAGACCACATGCTCATCGGCGAAGACGTTGGGGAGGGAGGATAGGTATCCGGTAAAGTTGTCCCACACGCGGAGGAGAAGCTCTTCGGTTGCCGGATTGGAAGCTGACTGCGGCACCGCTTGCTGTATCGGGGCTGGTAATGGGGGTGTTTGCGATGGCAAGGATGGCGGAAGGGAACTCGCCTGCGCCGCCGGCTGCGGGATCGGAGTTTGCGATGGCTGAGCCAGCGTCGCAGAGGCTGCCGGCGCGGAAGGAATGATCTTTGCGATATCTACGTTGCGGGATAGGGCCGCCTGGCGCTGCGCAGAATCGGTCACCACCTCGCGTATACGATAGCTGCCGGGCTTCAGTTGAAATTCCATGTCGACACTTATCCCAGCCTTGAGAAACTCCGGCAACTGTCCATCCGCAACATCTACGGTTGCATGCCGCTGCTGGGCCATCACCAGATTTCCTTTTTGATCGAAGACTCCAAAAACAAAGGTCAACCTATCGAGGTTACGGTCCCCTTCCTTTTGCAAATGGAGTGATTTGGGGTCCACGTGGGACAACAAGGACAGCTCGCGTGTTTCTCCCTGCCCCTGTGAAACTTCCGCATCCAGGCCAACCAGAAACTGTGCCATTTCCGTTTTCGAAAGGAGCGCTTCCCGAAGCTGCTCCTGCCCTTGATCGGCGGCACTGGAGGCCTCTACTTCTTTGGCCTCCGCCTTTGCCTCCGCTTCATTCCTGGGCGCGAAATAGCTGCGGCGAGCCTGGATGCTATACCCCGCCTCTTTCTCGGCCAGCGTCACCTTCAGCTCGTGAAGTTTGCCGTCCGGTTTAAGGTCCTTGGGAGCGAAGGCCAAGATATAGGCCCCGGGAGATCCTGCCAACCGCCCCAATCCGGCCCTCAGATCGTTGTTGTTGTGAAAGTATTCGCCGCCGGTGCCTTCCGCAACCTGTGCCAATACATCCCCTGCGAGCACTTCCCTGTTTTGGTCCAGGCGATGCATAGCTCCACTTGACACTCCCCCTGCCCCAGGAATGTATGTCAGGGATGCGTCCACCTGGCGCATGAGAACCGGCAGCCCTCTTGGGTCGAGCGAACTGATGACCACCTGTAAACGCAAGGCCTGGTCGATGATCCGCTCTAATTGAAACTGGTTGTCCCCCAACAGGAAGCCGGGGGAACCAAAAATGACGGTTCGCTGACCGGGCATCTGCGCCGTGTACTTCACCACTTCCTCAAGTTCCCGCAGGTTGGAGCGCGCAAGTATTTCCGTCTGGCCCACAACCGTGAAAGCTTTACCGAGAAGGTAATTCTTATTGGCAAGTCTATTAAGCGATGGCAAGCAATCGCGGCCCGCTGCCTCTTCGAAGGCCAATCCCCAGGCATCTCCCGTTTTCCAGGGATTCTCAAGATCGAGTCTGCCTGCGGTTTTCGTCATTTCCAGCGCCTGATAATCGGAGAGGTCAGGGCAATCATGCCCCGGGGCGGGAGCGCGTCCACTGGCCCGAAGCTTGGACAGCGCTTCATGGATCTGCTTCGGGTCAGAGGTAAAGTCGGAAAGCATTGCCCCGGAAGTAAAGATGGCTACACGGTCCGTCGGTTGGAGATTAGCAGCAAGGTAATTATCGGCAGCCTGGCGTACCTGGATCATGTCGTTATCGGAGGTGTACAGGTCGTCAAAGTAGAGAGCCAGAAACCGTCCCGGCAATGCTGGGGAAAGAGCGGCGCCCGCTGGTTCTGGTCCATGAGCTACAACCGGAGGCGAAGGTGGCTCAACCGCAGACTCCGCCTCAAATTGCACGATCGGCTGTTCCTTGCCGGAATCGAAGAGCCTGAAGTCCTCCTTCCGAAGGCCCTTAACCGGCTCACCCTTCGCGTCACGCACGACTACCCGCACCACCACCAGGTTACTGGTTACCTTTAACCGGGTTGCGGGTAAGTTGCTTGCGGTGGTGTTTGTCTGGACTTGGGCTCTTGCCGGCTTAACGGGAAATACAAAGGCTGCCAACAGCGTTGCCGCGATCGCAAGGGATGGGGCTAGGCCAATCCTGAGGCTGAACATGGACTCTACATCCGACGCGAAAAGTCTAGCATTCTGCAGCAGCGTGCGGCAATGACCGCCACACCGGTTGTTAATCGTGCCCACGGCGGATGCATAGTTGCTCTGCGCCACAGTTTGCATGGCCTGAGCATGCGTTCCGCCGTTGTTAAGTACGGCGTTCGTCGCGCAGCACCAGTGATGTAGTTTGCTCTTCCCGAATATTCCTTTCAGGAGGCGCAGCAGAATCAAGCGGATCGCTGGCTACGGATGGGAGGCTAGTTCCTTCTCCGACTCCGCGATCAGCTTGCGGAAGGCCTCGACCGCTGGAACCGAAGGCGATGCGAGCGCATCTTTTCCTGAATACCGCCACACTGACGGGGCATCGAGTGGAGAAGAGTTCGGATCCATGGTTCCGCGATAAACGACGAACATATCCTGCGGAGAGCCAGCCTCGATCTGCGGCTCGGGCGTGGAAGGCTGAGTTCCGGCGCTCGCAGGATCGTTAGGGTTTCCCCCGCCCCAACGAACACCCGCACGAGTTGTCGTTTGGGTCGGTGAGCTGGTCGTTCCCCCACTCACTGGAGGAGTTCCATTGATCGGAGTACCGCCGATCGTGGGTTGTACAAGTTTACCGTTGCCTTTGCGTACCGTTATGACCAGGTCAGCAGTGAATCCGTCCTGCACGCGCGTAAACCGTCCCCACTGATCCAGGGCTTTCTCCACATCTGCGCGGGCGGCACGATTGGCGTTCGGGTCCCTGACATCTACGCCCGCGGTTGGATCGACGATCACGAGCACCGTCCTGGCGCGGAGGACATCCGCCGGAAGAATTGTCTTTTTCCTGGCGGAAGCAAGAGCAGCGCAAAGGACGATTGCAGTGACTGCGAGGAGTTTGCGAAGGGGCATAGCGGCCCTCCTGCTACGCGTGGAGTTTACACCTCGTTAACCGCCGGTGACAATGGGTGACATAGCCGCTGGCCCACCCTCTTTGTTGACGTGGGACTTAGACTTATCGGTATGGGTGCCCGACAGTCGGGTCATCTGTAAGTTCACCGGGATAGCTGGAATTCATAATCCCGTTTCACGGGTAACACTGACCGCGAGTTCTGCATGGAAGCGGTGGTAATTGGGGTGCGGCAGCTGGCATAAATTGTCTTGCGGTCAACCTCAAATTCACCGATCTCTCGTTGATCCGCTGATTGAATCAAGAACCGAACTTTGTTTGTCTTTGCCGGAATCTTTACCTTGACCGAAAGTGGCGTATTCGCCATCGTCAGCTTTACTGCATCCTCGGTATCTGCTGTGATTGAACGGGATTCCCGCTCATAGACGAGAACGTCTCCTCTCTTATCGAGGCTCGCAGTGATCAAGATCAGGTCCGCTTTGCTCCTGCCATTACCCGCGACTTTCCAGTCAAGGTCTTTGGACTGCAACATCAAGGTAAAATCTGCAGTCTGGGAGTATGTGTTCAGTTCAAGGGATTCGATGGTCAAAAGCGTCTGCGGCTTCAGTGCTTGAGGGGATACCAAAGTCGCGAGGCAAAGAGCGGAGAACAGAAGACGATTCGGGATCATACCCGGCCTCCGGCGTTATTCTACTCCGCTTTCTCATCAAGGCCTCCGTCTTGAGGTCGGCCTCACCCGGGCACGGGTATAGGAAATAACCCTGAGTCCAGCAGCCCTGAGCTGAGGCAGCCATCAGGGGTGAGCAGGACCACAAGTAGCGCGAAGAATGTCATTGCGGCTACCAGGATCTTCATATTGTCATTTGCCAGCATCAGCGTTCTCATGGGTCACCATCCGGTCTTCTGAGCTTTGCGTACTGTCCAAACGTCAACCTCAGATATAGTCCTCCTCTGCCAGTGTCAATAGCTATTCCAGCATCTGCGGGGTCTCGGAAGTACCCAATTTTGAAAAACCGATGGGGCACCGAGATCTTGTGGCTTTCTCCAGACGGTAAAGGCGAAATTCATCTGGGGCGAAGACGCCTGGCGAATTCGTCACAGCGATGAATTTTGCGCATTCGATACAATTCCGAGTGGTAAAGATTTCGTGCCGGTTTCTCTCGCTTCAAGAAAGTACATGCCTCATGGGTAGATTCACGCGCCGCCGCTTTCTGCTTACTGCCACTGCCACTAGCCGCGACTCGATCGCTGGCGAGACGCTTGGGATTGGCCCAGGCGCCGGAGAACGACGCCGGCGATCTCAAGCTGTGGTACACCAAACCAGCATCCCAGTGGGTTGATGCTTTGCCCATTGGCAACGGGCGTCTGGGAGCGATGGTCTTTGGCGGAGGCGCAATCGACCCCATTGATCTACAAGGACCCGAAGGCCGATCACGCCGCGGGTCCCGTTCCCACCGATCCCGCGAAAGAAACGCTGCAACTGAATGAAGACACACTCTGGTCGGGCCTTCCGGTCGACGGTAATAATCTTGACGCGAAGAATTATCTGCCCGCCATTCGCCAGGCGGTCCTGGAGCAGAAGGACTATCACCTGGCCGACCAGCTCTGCCGCAAGATGCAGGGCCTGTTTGCCGAGGCCTACCAACCGATCGGCAGCCTGCATGTGGATTGCACTCATCCCGGGCCGGTAACGGAGTATCGCCGCGAACTGGACCTTGCATCCGCGGTGGCGACGACGCACTACAGCGTGGGTGGTGTCGAATTTGAACGCACCGCATTTTCCTCCGCCCCCGATCAGGCGATTGTGCTGCGCGTCTCTGCCGGCAAACCAGGCCAGTTGAACGCAACGCTCTGGATGGATGGCCCGCTGGTGAAAGCGGTGCAGACGGTGGGCGACAATCGTCTGCTGCTGACCGGCAAAGCGGCAAAGCATATTGCCGGGGCAGGGCATCCAGGCAGCGAGAATCCGGTCGTACTTTCCGATGTGCCGGGTGAGGGCATGTACTATGCCGCCCTGTTGCAGGTGAATGCTGAAGGCGGCCGCGTGTCCGCGCATGGCAGACAGACTTGTCGTCACCGGTGCGACGGCGCTTACGGTAGTGCTGACGGCGGCTACCGGTTATCGCGGATTCGAGCAGAAACCCGATACATCGCAGGCGGTGGTGACGGAACGCGCTACCCGGCAACTCGATGTCGCACTGCAACAGAGTTACTCTGCCTTGCGGCAGCGGCACACCGCGGATTACCGGCCACTCTTTGCCCGCGTATCCCTCACGCTGGGGTCAAAACCGGCAGCATCGCTGCCCACTGACCAGCGGCTGGCGAACTTTGCCACGGCTCCCGATCCGTCGTTGCTGGCGCTGTATTTTCAATACGGGCGCTACCTGCTGATCAGCAGTTCGCGGCCAGACACGCAGCCGGCGAATCTGCAGGGCATCTGGAGCTACCAGGTGCAGCCGCCGTGGAGTAGCAACTGGACGTCAAACATCAATGTGCAAATGAACTACTGGCCGGCGGAGACCTGCAATCTGAGCGATTGCACCGAGCCGCTGTTGGCGCTCATTGCAGATCTCAGCCACACCGGCGCGCGCGCGGCACGGGAGACCTACGGCCTGCCGGGCTGGGTAACACACCACAATATCGATATCTGGCGCGCTGCCAATCCTGTGGGGATGGGGGTTGGCGCGCCGACGTGGGCCAATTGGTGCATGAGCGGTCCCTGGCTCTGCGCACATCTATACGAGCATTATCGCTTCACGCGCAACCGCGAATTTCTGCGTGCGCGTGCGTATCCCTTGATGAAGGGGTCGGCGGAGTTCTGTCTGGCGTGGCTGATCGAAGATGGAAACGGGCATCTGACCACCTGTCCTTCTGAGTCGACCGAGAACAACTTCATGGCTCCGGACGGCAAGCCCGCGATGACCAGTGCCGGCTGCACTATGGATATGGCCCTCATCCGCGAACTGTTCACCAACTGCATTGACTCGGCGAAGGAACTGGGGATCGATGAAGAGTTCGCGGGCAAGCTCGACGCTGCGCGCGCACGGCTCATCCCCTACCAGGTTGGCAAATACGGCCAGCTGCAGGAGTGGTCGGTCGATTTTGACGAGAGCACACCCGGTCAGCGGCACATGTCGCATCTGTATCCGCTGTATCCGGGCAGTGAGATCACGCCGCGCGGTACTCCGGAGCTGGCAAAGGCGGCGCGCATTTCGCTGGAACGGCGCTTGGCCAACGGCGGCGCATATACCGGTTGGAGCCGCGCCTGGGCGATCTGCTTCTGGTCGCGTCTGGGCGATGGGGATAAGGCGTGGGAGTCTTTGGGGATGCTGATGCAGCACAGCACGAATTTGAATCTCTTTGACACTCATCCGGCAGGGAAGACATCGATCTTTCAGATTGACGGAAACTTCGGCACAACCGCGGCGATTGCCGAGATGCTGATGCAAAGCCACACCGGCACGATCGATCTGTTGCCGGCCTTGCCCTCGGCGTGGCCCGCGGGTGAAGTCAAGGGCCTGCGGGCACGCGGTTCTGTCGAAATCGATCTTCGTTGGGAAAACGGAAGGGCAGTAGCTGCCGCCATTCGGCCGGATTTCTCGGGCGAATATCAGTTGCGCGTACCACCTGGACAGAAGATTCGCAGCATTGCGAGTGGAGGGGAAGTTCCATTGCGGACTCACTCCGACGGCAGTATTGGCATCACGTTGGAGGCGAAGCGGAGTTATCGAGTAGAGTTCGCGTAGAGAGGAGAATCTACGGGCTGCATCAAGTAGAACGCTGTTCGTTTGTGAAAAGCACTGTGCGAAATTGGACATCGTTTGGGATCCACGGCCCTTTTCCCCAACCCGATCCAATGGCTTCAAGGGCGCTGAAGGAATTTCAGATACCCTCGCTTCCTTAGTCGAACCTAACGTTTACCTGTGAGAGCCGCAATCCGTGGTCCGGTTTCTGGTAAGCGCTCGCCGGAAGATGTCACGTGGCCCCCAACGTGCTTCAGATTCAGAAACGGCCCAGCTTTCCCCTTTCCATAGGAGGCGCTGATGCAAGTACTGCTACAGGATCTCCGTTTTGCCTTCCGGCAAATTCTCCGTAACCCCGGTTTCTCACTTACCGCGGTCCTTTCGCTCACCCTTGGCATTGGCGCTACCGTTGCTGTCTACAGCATCCTCTACGACGCTGTGCTCCATCCCTGGCCGTACGCGGGAATCGAACGGATCTGCGACGTCTGGATTACGGATAACGCCGGCCGCGATAACACCTGGGGCTTGACGGGTCCGCAGATTCACCAGCTTCGGCAGACGCATGCCGTTGAGGATATAGCTGCCTTCGACTTTACGAGCCAGACGGTCACGGGCGGTGATTTACCCGATGACGTTACCGCGATCAAGATGACCGGGTCCGCTTTCCAGTTCCTCGGCCTGACGCCCCTGCTGGGCCGATACATCGTCCCTTCCGACGCGCCTGACGGACAGGATCCTCAGCCCGTGGCGGTGCTGAGTTACAAGTTCTGGCAACGGCATTATCGGGGCGATCCTGCCGTAGTGGGAAAGACCATCCAGCTCACGCACAAGACCTACGCGATTCTTGGCGTGATGCCGCCGCGCTTCACGTGGATGGATGGCGATGTCTATCTCCCCCTGAAACTGGAATCGGACCAGGCGCATCGGTACACAACCAAGATCAAGTTGAAGCCCGGAATTAGTATGGCCGCCGCCGAGGGCGAATTCCGGCCCCTCTACCAGGAGTTCGACCGGCAAACCCCGAATGTCTTTCCCAAGCAATTCAAGATCAGCGTGCGCGGTCTGGCGGAGACGTACACCCGCGATCTGAAGAAGACGATGGTCCTGCTTTTTGGGGCCGTCGCGCTGCTGCTCGTCATTGGTTGCGGCAATGTCTCGATTCTGCTGCTGGCGCGGGGCACGGCGCGACAGCACGAGTTTGCCGTCCGCTCGGCCGTAGGAGCCAGCGGCATCCGCATCGTGCGCCAGCTCCTCACCGAATCGCTGCTCTTATCGGTGACCGGAGCGGGGCTGGGCATCTTTGTTGCCTACCGAAGCATTGGGTTCATTATCCCCCGCCTGCCGGACCACTCTTACCCCTATGAAGCCGACTTCCACATCAATGTCGCAGTCCTGTTTTTCAGCGTGGGCCTGGCATTGCTGAGCGGAATCGTGTTCGGCCTCTTTCCTGCACTGCAGTCGGCGCGGCCGGAGATCAGCCAGGTGATGCAGGCCGGCACCCAGCGGCTGACGGGCAGCGTGAAAGGCAAACGCCTGCACACCGCGTTGATTGCGGGTCAAATCGCGCTGACACTGTTGCTGATGACGGCGGCAGGCGCTGCTATTCAGGCATTCATTCGCATGAACCGCGTGGCGCTGGGGTATGAGCCGAAGCACGTGATGTCAGTCGTCATTCCGCTGAGCGACAATGCACACACAACATGGGCCGACCGCAGCCGTTTCTTCGAGCAGCTTCGGGAGAAAGTCGCAGCAATACCCGGCGTGGTTGGGGCAGGGATATCGACCAACGCCACTCCGCCGAATAGCGGTTTGACCGTTCCCGTCGAAATCCTGGGAAAGGTCGCCGCCCAGGCGCAAGATGCGCACGTGGAATTGGTGAGCCCTGAATACTTCACAACACTGCAGATTCCGCTGCTCAGAGGGCGCTCCTGGGAACAAAGCGAGATCGCGCGTGGAGCCGCACTGGTGCTTGTGAATCAGGCATTCGTCCGTCACTATCTTTCCGGCGGGGACGCGCTGGGGCACTCGGTCCGTGTCGCGCAACTGGCAAACACGCCTCCCATTCGGCTGGCCGCAACTGGAAGCGACGGATGGCTGCCGATCATCGGAGTTGTCGCCGATTCGCTGGATGACGGGTTGGATAAGCCGGCGGCGCCCGCAGTCTACGCGCCCTACACGCTGCTGACGTTGCCGTTTACCCAAGTCCTGGTACGCACGCAAGGCGAGCCGCTTGCCATGCTGCATAGCGTCCGCCAGCAGATCGCTTCCCTTGATCCGGACCAGCAGATCTTCAGCGATGTGCGGGACCTCGAAGGCTGGATCCAGCGTGAGCCGGAATTTGCCAGGGCGCGTCTCATCTCCATGCTCTTTGGCGCGTTCTCCATACTGGCGCTGACCCTCGCCGCTGTAGGCCTGTACAGCGTAGTCTCCTATACGGTTCTGCAGCGGACCAGTGAGCTGGGGGTTCGCGTCGCCCTCGGAGCGCGGCGCCGCGACGTGCTGACCATCGTCGCGGTCTCCGCCGGAACCGGTGTTGGCCTTGGCATCGCCGCCGGTCTTGCGCTTAGCTTCGGACTGAACCGCATCATTGGCCGCTGGATCGAAAATGGCACGCATGATCCGATCATGGTCTTGGCCGTGTCGATGCTCCTCATTGCGGTCGCCGCGCTTGCCTGCCTGGTTCCCGCGCGCCGGGCCCTTTCTATCGACCCGATGATTGCGCTTCGCTGCGAGTAGGGCAATCAATCCGTCAGCCCGGATTACATCGGTCATGCGGTGGTACCTGTGATGGGAACAACGTTGAAAACTTAGTATCGCTTGCACTAAAGCTCGATCTTCGTTTCCGGATAATGCGGATTTCCCTGATAACCTGTCGAGGCCACATGAATTGGGTTTCGAGGTTCAGGATGGAAGGTCAAAGTGCTGCCTAAGGCCCGGATGCAAGATGTCGCGAGATTAGCTGGTGTTGGATTGATGACAGTTTCGCGCGCGCTGAACAAGAGTGGACCGGTATCGGAACAGGTACAGCGGAAGGTTCTACGGGCGGTAGCACAGCTCAATTATCGACCGAATGAGGCCGCACGTTCTCTTCGGCAGGGGCGGTCCCGATCGATCGGGCTCATCGTGCCCGACTTCTACGATCCCTTTTATGCAGTATGCGCGCATGCCATCACCGTTGTGGCCAATGAACATGCCTATTCGGTGATGGTTACGACTTCCGACGACGACCCGGAGACCGAATATCGCGTGGCCAGTTCCATGCTGCTGCGGCACGTTGAGGGAATACTCGTCATTCCGGCTCTCGGGGGCAAGACGAAACTTAGCCATGAGGAGTTTGCCTCAACGCCCATTGTCACCCTCGATCAGCCGATGCGCGGCGACCAGTTTTCCAGTGTAGTCGTCGCCAATAGGTTGGGCGCGAGGATGGGGACCTCACATCTCATCGAACATAAGCACAAGCGCATTTGTTTCCTGGGTCTATCGCGCAAGGCTTTTACGCATAGGACGCGGTATGAGGGTTATCGACAAGCAATGTTAGAGGCCAAGTTAGTTCCAGAGGGCTACTTCCACTGCGCGTCCCGAGAAGAGACCTGCGCCCTCCTAAGCCCCCTGATGGAAGGTCCGAAGGCGCCCACTGCCTTTTTCGCGGGCAATAACCTGACCATGCGTCATTTGCTGCATGCGCTTTCGGAGCTGCGAGTAGAGATTCCCGGACGCGTGGCAGTGGCCGGTTTCGATGATTTTGATATGGCCGATATCTTTCATCCGGCGATCACGGTTGTCCGTCAGCCGGTTAATGAGCTGGGACGCGTTGCAGCAGAGTTACTGTTCGCGAGGCTCCGGGAAAAACAGCCGACGGTCGGAGGTAAGCAGATCGTACTTCCGGTCGAGCTAGTCGTTCGACGTTCCTGTGGGTGTAATGCGCGAGGCAAAGCCGACGGTCATGGCAAGGGTCGTTTGCCTTTCGATGCAGGGCGCCGGGTAGAATTGCGTCCTCATTGACGCTCGATCCAGTCCGGGATTGGATAATCGCGACGTATTGGAGTCTCGCTAAAGGCCGTTCTCTAAACCGGTAGTAGCCAGGCTCTTTTTGCTCAGGCTAATCAGATAAAAACTGCGCCACCGGTGCTGGGCGGTCCCGTTTACCCGCCACTCGGCGTCCACAACGGAGACTTGGAGTGGTAGAGTGGTAACGTTATCATTTCAGGGACTGCACAACGCTAGCCGCTGCCGCAGTAGTCAGGGCAAAACGTTGACAGGACACACGAGAGACGCCATGCGAACTCGCCCCGTGGTAAGCGCCAGCAGGAAGATTTACAAATTACAAACGCTCGACCGAGCCTTTGCGGTGCTTGAACTTGTCGCCTCCAAGAGCACCTCGATGACGGTGGCCGAAATAGGTGACGCTCTCCAACTGCGCAAGAGCACGGCGCATCGCTTCCTGATGGTGCTGGAACGGCACAGCATGGTGGAGCGTGCCCAAAACGGTAGATTCCGTTTGGGCTTGCGGTTATGCGACCTGGGCGGCCGCGCCATCGAGCAGAACGAGCTGCGAGACCGCGCCCGCCCCCATCTCAGGGGCTTGGTGGCCGAGGTTGAGGAGACAGCCCATCTGTGCGTCCTCGAGCGGATGCACATGATTTATATCGACAAGCAGGAGCCGGAACGAGGCGTCCGGATGATTTCGCGGGTGGGTGCGAGCAGCCCCATCCACTGCACCGCTGTGGGCAAGGCGATACTGGCGGCCATGCCACGCGCCCGGATGGAAGAGATGCTGCTGGAGTTGGATGGGCAACGGTTCACCAGACGAACGATGACCAGCCGGGAGGCGCTGCTGAAGGAACTCGAGCGGACCAGTCAACGGCAATATGCAGTCGACGATGAAGAGCGGGAGGAAGGGGTACGCTGCGCTGGCGTGGCTATACTGAATCCGCGAGGAGAGGCGATAGCGGCCTTGAGCATCTCCGGGCCGTCATCCCGCATGACCCTGCGCAGGATCCCGCAGATTGCCGACAAGTTGATGATTTGTGCGAAGGGAATTGAACGCGATCTGAACTCTATGCTCCGGTAGAAAACGGGTTCCGCCGCGCGGGATAGCACGGCTGCAAGTTGAGAAGGGATTATTGCGCAAGGAAAAAGTCCTCGTCGCCTTGCTGACAATCACGTATACGGTCTTCTGTCGTGGCCAGCGGACGCCGGTCGCACCCGAACCGCCACCGCCGCCGTTTTACGGGCCGTGGAACGCTGTCATCCTGCCGGCGGGGACGGCCTACACGCGGCACTAAATGGGAACGATACCATCCTGAACGCAGAATCGCCCTGGACGCCGGTCCTGTGGGCACGGGGAAGCGCTTCTTTGCAGAGGGAACCCCGCCACGCTCATTCGAGCTCGTCAGCACGAAAGCAATGCCGTCCGGCGTCATCCTTAGTACTTACAAGGTCGCCGGGCCTTTGAAGACCGGATAGCGCCGGCTGTTCGGCAGAGTTATCCGGGTAATACACCATCACATAAAGGGCATTGCCCACCAGGTTTGTGCCCTGGAAGCCGTTGCCCAAGGAGAAATTCCACTCGAAGCCCTGGTCCGGTCCATTGGGCTGGCAGGCCGACGAAGCCGATTGCCCGGAGCAAGCCCAGTAGAGATACGGCTGCACGTTGTAGAAGGGACCGACGCGAGCCTCGGACGGCGCGATGACAGAGTCGCCCGGATGAAGACCGAGCTGTCGATAAAACAGCGATCCCATGGCGCTGCTGCTGCAGCCAAAGCCGGTTGTGCCTTTCAGGCTGCACCCGGGATCAGGCGGTCCGGTCTCGGGCAAATCCCAGTCCGTGTGACCGAGATATCCACGGCCACCATCGGCTTGATTCATGGCCTCGATCCAGCGGACTGCCGTATCGTGATCCATGGCGCCATCGCGGTTGATCTCTGAGAGACCAAACGTTTGCCGCGCGGCCAGGTTAGCGTCCGCGAGCCACGTGACCTGGGTGATGGGGTCGTATACGGTGGTTCCTCCTGGATTGGCCTGCAAGTGGCTGCCTGATGCGGGAGGCGTGCCGGGCAGCTTGCCTCGGATCATCGCCAACACGTACAGATAGTTCCTGAACACGTTGGCCCCTTGAAATCCAGTGCTGAACGAGAAACTCACAAAGCCCTGCTTTGGATCAGCGGCTGCAGATTTCGACCAATAAAGATAGGGTTGAAAGTTTTGGAACGGACCGACGCGATTCTGAGAACTCGGAACAGCCGAATCCGGTTCGCGGAGGCCAAGCGACGCATAATACAAAGATCCCAGGGCACTGCCAGAGCAGTTAAACCCAAACGACTCCCCGTGGCGTCCGGTTTGCTTGCAGGTTCTATCGCTCTCCGGCGCCGTCGGCAGTTGCCAGTTATGGTGTCCGAGATAGCCTGCGCCACCATTAGACGCATTCATCGCCGCCACCCAGAGAACTGCAGTGGCATAGTTCATCGAGCCGGATTTATTGATGTTTGTAACCCCAAAGCTTTGCTTCGCAGCCAGGTTGGCGTCCGCCAGCCAGGTGACTTTCAGGCGGGCGTCGTATACAGTGCGGCCCTCTTCGCGGGCGACCAGTGGAGAGCCTTGGGGAGGCAACTGCGGGTTCTGCTCAGCCGATTGCTTGGCCAGGCTCCTCTCCCTGCAGGCGGCCGCCAATTGAGGTGTGATTTGCGGCAGTGGCCTGGAAACCCGTTTCGCCGGCATCTCGCCAAAAACCAGGGGATTGAAGCAGTCGAGGACGAGACGCTCTCCGACCGGGCCCCCTTGGATGAACCCGGCGTTCTTACAAGCTGTTCTTATTTGTTCGCATGGGGCTTGAGCAAGTAGAGGCGCGGCCGCCATCACACTGCTCGCTACGCAAAGGACACTCTTCGACAACAAAACGGTCGGCCTCATCGGTACCTCCGGATGACAGATTGCCCGATAGAAAGCTCCGTGGATCAAACATTCTTGCGATACACAACAAAGCCGGGTTTCTCCGCGACCTTGTCATATAGCCTCATCGCGGTTGCGTTTGTCTCATGGGTGTGCCAATACACCCTGCTGCAGCCTGCCCGTTTCGCGTATCGATAAACTTCTTCTATCAGCGCACGGCCTACGCCCTTGCCTCTCGCAGCTTCCACGGTAAATAAGTCCTGCAGATAGCAGATGGACTCAATGGAAATCGTGGTGCGGTGAAAGAGGAAGTGCGCCAGGCCGAGTAACTGCCCCGACTGCTCCGCGACTAAAGCCTGCATCGGCTCATATCCATCGAAGAAGCGCGACCACGTCATGTTAATGACCGTGTCAGGCAGCGCGGTCGGTCCTTTGCGGCCGTAAAACGCGTTGTACCCGTCCCATAGCACTTTCCATTGCGCAAAATCGTTTTTATCGGCCGCTCGTATCAGGAGATGGTCGCTCAATGTTCGCCTCGTTACTTAATGCCAATGACCATGGAGTCGGGGCCGACAAGATGTTCTACCCGGGTCTGGCGGAAGCCTGCTTCCTTCATCCATTGCATGCAGTCGCTCCCGGTGTAGTCGAACCCGCCCGCGGTCTCGACCAGCATATTCAGGCTCATCAGCAGGCCGAAAGCGTTGCTCGATCGATCATCGTCAATGATGGATTCATAAACAATGTAGGCCCCGCCCGGTGGCAGTGCCGTAAAGGCTTTCGCGACCAGCATTCGCTTTGTTTCCAGGTCCCAGTCATGCAGGATATGGCCCATCATGACCACGTCCGCTTTCGGCAGCGGCTGTTCGAAGAAACTCCCGGGAGCAAACTTCACCCGGCTCGAGAGACCGTTGGCCTCGACATACTCTTCAAAAATAGGACCAACCGCTGCAAGATCGAATCCAGTTCCCTCGACATGCGGATTGGCCAGGGCCACCTGCGTGATTAAATCCCCTTGCGCGGTGCCGACATCGACAGCGGTTCGGTATTGCTGCCAGGGGAAGAGCCGTGCGATGGCCATGTTGGCCCCACGGCTTACGCCCGTCATGGCCCCCAGGAACTGTTTCAAACGCGCAGGGTCGGCATAGAGGGCCACGAAAGGGTCGGGGCCGCCATCCTTGGATTCGTTTTGTGGAGCGCCCGTGCGCAGCGCGGTGGTGAGATGGCCCCAGAACGGATAGAGCCGGTGGTTGGCCATCTCGAGAATGCCGCCAATATAGGACGGTTTGCGTTTGTCGAGGAAGAACGCGGTAGAGGGCGTGTTGCTGTAGTTGCCGTCACGGCGCTCGAGAAATTTCAGCGCCACCAGCGTATCGAGAAAATCTCGCGCCGCGCGGCGATGCAGCCCAAGCCGGCCTTGCAGCATGTCCAGAGGCTCGGAGCGGTCGGCCAGTTCGGTGAATAGTTCCATCTCGATGGCGCTCAACAGCGCTTTCGATGCCATAAAACCCATTCCCACCTGCAGAATGTGATCCGGCTGTGGTTCGTTCATGGGTGTTGCCTCCGGGAAAAAGCCTGGTGTTTTGAATTGTTTTGTCTGGGGGTAAAGCTTACAGCACTCAAGGCACTTTGCTTGCAGACGGCTGGGCGGCGGCAGCCCGAGACAAAATATAGGCCTCGATCGCCCGCACTTCCTCCGGCTTGAGCGCGTCTTTGAACGATGGCATGCCACCTTGCTGGAGGGCTCCTGCCAGCACAATGGCCGCAAATTGATGATGGGTGGCGGCAGTGGCATAGCGCAGGTCAGGAACTCCGGAACCGGAGATTACCCCCGCCCCATGGCAATAGAAACATTGCCGGTTGTATAGGATCTCCCCTTCGCGGAGAGTCGCCGGCGTGGCGTTCATGTGGATCGCAGGAGAAGGCGGCCCTTGATGTCCGTAGGGCGGAATGTCGAGTTTTGCCTTGCCGTCCAGGGAGAAGGTAAGGATGCGGCCATAACCGGGTTTGACCGGCCCGCTGCCCGGGAGATTATTGATTCCGGCCGAGCCGCCCCAACCCACCATGAGCGTAATGTATTGCACTCCATCGAGGAGGTACGTGACCGGTGCAGCCATAATGCCTGTGCCTGCGTAGAACTCCCAAAGCTTCTTGCCATCGGTGGCGCGATAGGCGCAGACCATTCCGTCGGAGCGGCCCTGGAAGACCAGGTTGCCCGCCGTCGCCAGCACGCCGCCGCTTTCGATCAGGGGAAGAGAGACGTTCCACACCGCCCGCTGCTCGACCGGATTCCAGGCGATCAGGTGGCCAGTCATTTGCGGATAAGAATTGTACTTGGCCAGCAGCGGCCCGTTGTAGGCCGCATCTCCCCCAAGATTCCAGTTAGTGGTATTTGAGGTCCAATGCTTGTCTGGTGCGTGCAGCGCGGGGGAGCCCTCTCTTGCCGGCACGTAGACCAGGCCGGTGGCGGGATTGAACGCCATGGGATACCAGTTATGCGCGCCGCCCGGTGCAGGGGAAACCAGCACCGCCTGCAGGCCGTTATATGCAGTTGGCGATTCGATCGGCCGTCCGCTCTTGGGATCGACCCCAGTGGCCCAGGTAACCCCGTTAACGAACTGTTTCGCCGAAAGGAACTGGCCGGTCTGGCGATCGAGCACGTAGAAAAATCCGTTCTTCGACGCCTGCATGATGACCTTGCGCTCTGTGCCGCCGATCTTCAAATCTGCGAGCATCAAAGGCTGCGTAGCGTCGTAATCCCAGTTATCGCCCGGGGTTACCTGGTAATACCAGACGAGCTCCCCGGTGCTGGGACGCAGCGCCAATATGGAGGCGATATACAGATTGTCGCCTCCTCCCGGACTGCGTAGATCGCGGTACCACACGATTCCGTTGCCGGTGCCGGCGTAGATGAGGTCGAGGCCGGGATCATAGACGATGGAGTCCCACGGCGTGCCACCGCCGCCCGCAACCCACCACTTTCCATGCCAGGTCTTCGCGGCACTCTCCATTGCTTTCGACTCGAACCCCAGCGCCGGATCCCCGGGCACGGTGTAAGTGCGCCAGATCAGCTTTCCGCTTTCCGCGTCGTAGGCGGAGAGATAGCCTCGCACGCCAAACTCCCCGCCGGCGTTGCCAATCAGCACCATTCCCTTGGCAATGCGAGGAGCTCCGGTAATCGCATAAGGATGGGACTGATCTGCGGTGAGTACCTGCCAGACCGGATGTCCTGACTTGGCGTCGAGTGCGATGAGCCGGCCGTCGAGGGTGCCCAGGTACACCTTGCCGTCGTAGAGGGCGACTCCTCGATTGACCACGTCGCAGCAAATGGTGCGGGCGTGGGCGCGATTTACCTTGGGATCGAAGGTCCACAGGATTGCGCCGCTCCTGGCATCCACGGCCAGGGCGACGCTCCACTCGACGGTGGTGTAGATCACGCCGTTGGCGACGATGGGCGTAGCTTCCAGGCCACGGGTGGTGCCCAGTTCTTTACTCCAGGCGAGGCCGAGCCGGCCAATGTTCTGCTCGTTGATCTGGCTTAAGGGGCTGAACCGCTGCTCGTCGGTAGTCCTTCCGTACATGGGCCAATCTGCCCCATCGCCGGCGGCGGTTTGAGTAGGGGACTTCTTGCAACCCACGACCGAGATGAGCAGGGAGCCGGCAAGTAGAAGCGGGAGGCTAAGACGCATAGTTTCAAGACGGAAAGGGAACGAGCGCGATTAAATGCCGATATGAGTTTGGTGTCAAGGAGGCTATCAATCGATGGGCGGCATCTGAGAATATGATCTCCAATGGCCATGAGCCTGGAAGATGCTCTTGTTTCCGTATGGCGGCAGGTGATGGCGGAAGACGCCAAAACCGTGATCCTCAACGATGAGCGTTACCCCGTCCGGCGGACCACGCGATCCAAATTGCGGGAAGTGGATTTCAAATTCGAGGGCAGGCTCTGCGCGGGGTAGAGCAAAACGCGAGTACCAGTTCCCGCTGGGCCAAACTCGCACAGGAAGGCAAAAAGGTGATGCAATTTCTCGCCGATGGCCGCTATCGTAGCCAACGTAGTCGAGGGCAAGGCCACGCGTGTACCAGTCCCTGCGTGAGCGTTAGCGGTGAGAGAGGTCTCGTATCCAGATATCTTTGAATTCCATGTTGCCTTGGCCGCCGGCGTGCAGTTGCAAGGCAATCTTGCCATCGAATGAGGTCGGCTTGGGGTCGGTAAAGTCCACCATGGGCACGCCATTCAGGCGGGAGCGGTAGCGGTTGCCGTCCACTTCCACGAGATAGTCGTTCCAGTCGCCCATACGGACGACACCCTCGTTTTCCGGCGCCGGCCAAACCACCCACCCGCGTCCGTCCTCAGCATATACACCGGCCGTGTGATGCATCATCTTGCAGTCGATCTCAAACTGCATACCTTGGGTTACATCCGCGGTTCCCGGCTTGAATTCGCTATGGAAGAAGACACCGCTGTTGCCATCGCCCACGCATTTGAAACGCAGGGAAAGCTGAAAGTCCTTGTAGTCTTTGGCGGTTTGCAGATACCCGTAGTCCTTGGTCAGGCCTTTTCCGTGGATCAGCCCATCTTCAACCGTCCAGCTCTCCTTGCCGATCCTGGTCCACCCGGTAAGGTCGTCTCCGTTGAATAACCGAATCCAGTCTTCGCCCGGGAGCTTGGCTTTTTCCTGCGCTCTTACTACGCAGGAGACGACGCCCATCCCGGCTAGCATCAATCCGAATATAAGGAGCCGATAGGGCAGGGAATTGGAGGGTGCGCGGACTGTGATGGTCACGGAAAGACATGCCGGAGAATTCTATCAGCCTTGGCCGGGAACCAGGCCACCTGTCACAAATGACAGTTTCGAGGGAAGCCGACTCGTAGTGGGATGTGATTGGAGCTTCTCGATTATAGGCCACGCACGCTGTACCTTAACTGCCGGCTTCCACTCCAGCTGCAATGGGCCTCCAAACTCGTACGATCAGGAGAATGACCATGAAGAAGAGTGCTGTCTTAGTTGCCCTGATGGGCACGATGATGCTGATGGGCGGCTCGCCCTCATTTGCCCAGACGATTGCTTATAGCTTCCATACATCCTCGAGCTTCTACGCAGGAAATGCGAAAATGCCCGCGGGAACCTACACCCTGAGACAAAGCCAGGATGAGCCTTCGATCTATGAGCTTACGAATAGCGCTGGCTCACACTCGGTCATTCTGGAGACACGGCCGTCTTCCAAAACATCCAAGGCGAAGCCGGAAGTCCTCTTCAATAAATATGGGGGGATGGACTATTTGGAGGCGGTTGAGACCTCCGGTGGTAATTCGATCGACTTCCTACCCAGTGCTGCGGAGAAACAGGCTGCCAAGAAAGGTAGTCCGCAACCGCATACCGTTCCTACTGCTTAATTTTGATCCCGCTCGAGCTACGCTGCGGATGCTCGGGCGGAAGTGTGTTCAAAAGTACGCCATCACCTGTCACAAATGCCAGTTCCAAGCGAACCCGAGTTCATAGTTGGATGTGATTGGAACCTCTTTAATTACAGGCCACGCAGGCTGTACCGTGCCACTCCAGCTGTAATGGCCTCCAAACTCGTACGAAAAGGAGAATCACCGTGAAGAAGAGTGCTGTCCTAGTTGCCTTAGTAGGCATGACGACGCTGATGGGCGGCTCGCCCTCATTTGCCCAGAATGCTGCTTATAGCTTCAAAATGACCTCGAGCTTCTACGCTGGGAATGCGAAAATGCCCGCGGGAACCTACACCCTGAGACAAAGCGGGGATGAGCAGTCAATCTTTGAGCTTACGAATAACGCCGGCTCACACTCGGTCATACTGGAGACGCGGTCGTCCTCCAAAACGTCGAAGGGCAAGCCGGAGATCCTGTTCAACCGGTATGCAGGGGTGGATTATTTGGAGGCGGTTGAGACCTCCAACGGCAATTCGATTGACATAATACCCGGTGCTGCAGAGAAAGCAGCTGCCAAGAAGGGTAGCCCAGAGCCGCATAGCGTTCCGACTGCTTAAGCTGGTCCCGTTCGAGATGCGCTTCGGTTGCTTAAGCAGAGGTGTGTTTGCCGGCACGACTCCGGTTCCCATGGTTGGCGAATAGGACCGCGGCCCCGACGGGTTGGGGTCCTATTCGAAATTTTGTCCACACTCACGAAGTGCCTGCCTTGGTCGGGCGCTAAATAATTGGGAACACGCCGGTTTTTTTAACCCGTACCCAACGAGCAAGAGCCATTGCGCTTTAGTGTCTGTGTGATACTCACACAGTTATTAAAGCCCTGAGGTATTGCCTTCCTGCCGAGTGCGGACCTTTTCCAGGGAGCGTATATCGTCAAAACCACTTGCCCTCGCTTGCTATCTCCCAACGTTTGTGGGTTATACTCGCTAGGAATGTTAAGTGCCCGTCCCAATCAGAGAGCACGTCATACGCTCTGGGTAGCGCTTGGCTTTCTCTGCTGTGCACTTATCGTTTGCGCCTCGATCCTGCAGGTTGGACATATTCACCCTGACGGTCAAGCTGTTCAGTCCGACTGCGCACTTTGCCATACTGCCCACCTGGTTATTCAGCCATCTATTCCGCAGTCCGTGCCGCCAATCGTGCGTGTTGTGGCTGCAATATCTACGGCGCTGCAGCCGGTCCATCCCAGGCACTACTCGCTATTTTCTCTCTTCACCCGGCCTCCACCTGTGGACATTGCTTTCGCATAAAGCAACGTCAAACGCAAAAACACAGGTTCTATGGAGGCGCCTATGCCAAGGGGCAGCCGTAATCTAAGAACACGACATCTCACTGGGTGGTGCTCGGCTTTCTTTGCTGCGCACTTATTATCTTTGGCGGGATCGTGCAGGTCGTGCACACGCACCCGGACGGCCAAGCGGTCCAGTCCGATTGTGCGCTTTGCCACGACGGCGCACCTGGTCGCTCAAGCAGTCATTCCCCATTCTCTGCCGCGCGCCTCCCTGTCGTGGTCTAGGGTCTCGACTGCCCCGCAGCCGAGACGGGCTCTATTCTTTTTTGTATTCTCTCTCTTCACGCGGCCTCCTCCTGCACAAACTGCCAACTCTTAGGTAGTTCTGTCTCAAAAATCAGGAATCTCAGGAGGCTCTCTATGCGCACGCCTACGCGCAGCATTCTCTTTCGCCTATTCGTCTTTCTTAATTTCAGCGATATCTCCACCCCTACGCGCCCAATCCAACGCCGGTTCCATCAGTGGAATAATCACAGATCCATCAGGAGCAGTCGTTCCAGGGGCGACAGTCTCGATCGAAAACCCCGTCAGCCAATACGCGAGAAGCACAACTACGGATAGCGCCGGCCATTACAGCTTCCCCAATCTTCCGTTCAACTCTTATCACTTGATTGTCAGGGGGAAGGGCTTTGCTTCCTCCGCGCAGGATGTCGATGTCCGTTCCGCAGTGCAGGTGGTTACGAACATAGGCGCTCAAGTTGGGAAGTGAATCCAATACGGTAATCGTAACCGGCAGTGCCGATCTGGTGGAGGATGATCCCACCTTCCATACCGACGTGGACCGTAGTCTTTTCCAAAAGGTTCCGCTGGAGAGCCAGTCGTCTTCGTTGAGCTCGCTGGTGACGCTGGCGTCGCCGGGCGTAGCAGCAGACTCGAACGGCCTCTTCCATGGTCTCGGCGATCACGCATCGAACTCGTTTTCGATCGACGGCCAGTCCATCACCGATCAGCAGAGCAAGGTCTTCTCCAACCAGCTTCCAACCAACGCAGTGCAGTCGCTCGAAGTCATCTCCGGAGCGCCGCCAGCCGAATTCGGCGGCAAGACGAGCCTGGTCATCGTTGCCACCACCCGTTCGGGACAAGGGGTTACAACGCCAACCGGCGGCGTCTACGCCTCCTACGGGAGCTTCGGGTCAGCAACCGGCGGAGTCGACCTGAGCTATGGGCAAAAGAACTGGGGAAACTTCTTTGAGTTCGACGGGCTGAACACCGGCCGATTTCTCGATCCGCCGGAGTTTACGGTGTTCCATGACAAGGGCAACGAGGAAAACGCCTACGATCGCGTGGATTACAACTTTACACCGGTCGATTCGGTGCATCTGGACCTGAATTACAGCCGCTCCTGGTTCCAGACGCCGAACGCGTTCGACAACCTGAATGTGCAGAACGTGGTGTCGGACAGTGGCGGCAACGCCACTCCCATCTTCGGCAACGTCGGCAACACCGACCAGCGGTCGAAGATCGAGACCTTCAACATCTATCCGACGTACACGCGGATCATCGGCAACAACGCGGTCTTCAACCTCGGCGCCTGGGCGCGAAAGGACCTGTACAACTACTTTCCCAGCGCCAATCCTCTTGCCGACCTGGGAGATCCAAGCCTGCAAACCTCATCCATTTCCCAGATCCGGTCTCTTCTCAATACCGCGGTTCACACCGACTTTTCGTATGTGAAGGGGATCAACAATATCAAAATGGGCGCCCAGTATGGGCAGACCTTCCTGCGTGAAAGTGATAGTGTGGGCATCGTCGAGAACACTTACAACTCACCCTGTTCGGACGTCAACGGCAACCCCCTGCCCGGATACCTCGATCAGACGGATTGCACCGCGCCGGGAGTGATCCCCAACGGGAACTACGTTCCGGTGCTGGCGCCCTATGACTTAACCCGCGGTGGTACGGAGTACTACTACTACGGTCACACGGACGTAAAGGAATTGGCTCTCTACGTCGAGGATCAGATCAAGGCCCGCAACTGGCTCTTCAACCTTGGCATGCGCGGTGACCTGTACAACGGTCTGGCCGTACAACGCCAGGCGGAACCCCGCGTGGGCATCGCATACAACCTCAAGCCCACGAGCACCGTCATGAGCGTCTCCTACGCCCGCACTTTGGAGACGCCGTTCAACGAAAACCTGGTTCTGTCGAGCCAGGGCTGCTCCAACCCAGTACTTGCTCCGCTGCTGGCCTGCTCGTCGACCGTAACTGGCTCCGTCGTATCAAAAAATCTGGAGCCCGGCTTCCGTAATGAGTTCCACGCCAGCCTGCAGCAGGCCTTCGGCAAACATGCCGTAGTGAGCGGCGAGTACATCTGGAAGTACACCCACAACGCCTTCGACTTCAGCGTGCTGGGTAACACACCCATCACTTTCCCCATCGACTGGCACAACTCGAAGATTCCTGGTTTTGCAATCCGTGCCGAAGTTCCAGAGACCCATGGCTTCAGTGCGTATTTCGTCACCTCCTCGGTTGCGGCCCGCTTCTTCCCGCCGCAGATAGCCGGCGCCGGCGCCACCAGCGGCGTTGCGGTTGGCTACCCCTTCCGTATCGACCACGATGAGAGGTTTAACCAGACCACTCACATTCAGTACTCGCTGCCGGCTGGCAAGTTCTCGCGCGGCGTGTGGCTCGGCTTCAACTGGCGCTACGACTCGGGGCTTGTGGCCGGATCCGCGCCCTGCTACAACGTGACGGATCCGAACTCGGCTTGCGGCAACAGTTCCTATGGACCGGACGGTCAGCCTGCGACGCTGAACGGGCAACCTGCGGTAGCGTTGGTGGACAACGGGATACCGGCCGGCACGAATCCCGTCACCGGTAACGCTGTGGCCATTCCCCTCACCGCGGACCAGGAGTTTCAGTCGGGACTGGCCTGCAACGGAGATAAAGCAACGCCGACCCACCTGATTGGCGTGCCTGTTACTGTTGCCGGCACCACCTACTATGAGTGCCAGGCCAACCAACTTACCTCGACCCTGCTCAGCATCCCCGCGCCAGGCACCGGCGATAACGACAAAAGCCCACCGCGCGTTGCACCGCGCAGTCTCTTCGACGCCTCCATCGGCGATGACAATCTCTTCAAAGGGGACAAATACCGGTGGAGCGTGCAACTGACTGGCATCAACATCACCAACAAAACCGCACTGTACAACTTTCTTTCTACCTTTAGCGGAACTCACTACGTCACCCCGCGAGCGCTAACCGCGCAAGTGGGCTTCCACTTCTAACTGAAACCAACTCGTCTTTCCACAAGCTTGAGGGACGGCATGCACTTGCCGTCCCCGAGCAGGTCTTGAAGGGAGGCGGTTGTGTCGAGGACCATCGATCCAGGAAAAGGCAGTAAGCGAAAGGTGCGCCAGGTACGCTGGTCAAGCACTGAAGTGATCAGCGTCATACTGCTATTGCTGGTGTTGGCAGGCGAGACTATCTGTATCGCATTGTGGCTCATGGGACACACCTTCGATTAGGAGGGGTTCTTGAGGCGCCTAGCCGGCACTCAACCCGTCCACCAGTGCGTTGCGATACGCGCGGATGGCGGGAATGAAACCCAGCAACGCACCCGCGACCACCACGGCGATCATGTAATATGCAACCCGCGACGAGACCCCAACCATGGCCAGCGGAATACCAAAATGATTCTCCACCGGGATGCGAACGGCGTACAGGAGCGCATAGGCAGCGGCCACGCCCAACACCGCCCCCATGGTGCTAATCAGCGCCGATTCGAGGATGAACAACAGGAATATCTGGCGCGCGTGCAGCCCCAGACTACGCAACACTGCGATCTCCCGCCGCCGCTCATTCAGGGCAGTGTAGAGCGCGGTCAGCATCACCAGCAGTCCCACCACCAGCACCGCTCCACTCACCAGCGACAAGGCAATGTCGGCGGCGCTCAAGACGTTCCACAAATCTTCCAGTGTCATCGCGGGGATGATAGCCGTCAGCGGTTCCGGCTGGTAGGTGTTGATCTCGCGCTGCAAAAATAGCGTGCCGATGCGCGACCTGGTGCGCAGCAGAAAAGCGCTGATGGTGCTGATGTGCAGATCCGATGTATGGATTTGCGATTCCGGAATCGGCTGCAGCGGCGGCGCTCCGTGCTCCCAACCCAGGTGCATCGCCTCATCGCCCCACAACGTGATGTAAATGGCGCGATCCACCGGCGTTGCTGTACGCGCCAGGATGCCCACCACGGTGTAGGGATCGGCAGTGTGGTTGAGGAAGCTGCCCTGGAGACCGTGGCTGAGAACGATCTTCTGCCCCAGATGGTAGTGCAACTGGGCGGCAACAGCGCTACCCAATACCGCGTCGAAGATTCCCTCCGGCCGAACTCCCTCGCTCAATTGCAGGCTGTGATCGCCGCGATAACGATAATGTTCGTAGAAGTTGTCATCGGTGGCGATCACACGGAATCCGCGGTGACTATCGCCCATCGATAGCGGGATCGTCCACAGCACCGCCGGATGGTGGGCGAAGTGCTGGTATGAGTCCCAGGAGATCTCGTTGTTCGCGGTGCCGATGTGAAACACCGCATACAGCAGCAGCGGCAGCGACCCGCCGCGCGCTCCCACCACCAGGTCCGTCTGGCTCAGGGTGCCTTCAAATCCCGTCTCTGTCCCCTGCCGGATCCGATCCACGCTCACCAGCAGCAGCACGCTGAGCGCGATCGAGAAGACCGTCAGGCCAGTGGTGAATTTGCGGCTGCGCAAGAGATTCGTATGCCAGGCGCAACACCATCATGCGCTAACCTGGTTGACTTCGTTGAGCGCGATTTTCTCGTCGAATCGCTCTGCCAGCGAGCGATCGTGGCTCACAAACACCAGCGTGGCTCCCGCCTCGTCGCACACTTCGAACAGAAGTTCCAGAAAAGCCTTCTGACGGTCGATATCGAGCGACGAAGTCGGTTCGTCGGCAATCACCAGGCTGGGCCGCCCAATCACCGCGCGCGCAATGGCGACGCGCTGCTGCTGGCCTGTGCTGAGTTTTTTCACATTCCGGTCAAGAAATGGCTCCAGCCCCAACCTCAGCATAAGCCGCTCCACTTCCTCCGGTACCGTGGCAGCTACGATATGTTTGCGCCGCTGTTCGTGCGCCTCGCAGGGCAAGGCGACGTTTTGCCGCACCGTCAGGTAAGGAATCAAATTGAAGCTCTGGAAGATATAACCCATTTGCGAGCCGCGGTGCTGATCACGCGCCGACATCGACATCCTGGTCAACTCTTTGCCCAAAACCACGCAGCTGCCCTGCTGCGGCTGCAGCACCCCGGTGATGACGGACAGCAGCGTCGTTTTGCCCGAGCCGCTGGGGCCGTAGAGAAATACCCGCTTGCCCGCATGCACGACTAACTCGTCCACCTGTAACACTGGGGTCCGCGGATCGTACCCAAATACCACGTTTTGTAGACGGATGGCTTCAGTACTACTCATCTTGTCCTTTGTTATTGGGGCTGATAGGGAAGGACAGTTTCTCCCGAAAGGTCGTAGGAAACATCCCCGTAGGGACTTTGTACGGTCGAGATCTGCAGCGTGCCGGTCACCACGATGGGATCAGTAAAGGTCACGTGCACTTTCGTGGTTTTTAGCATCTTGACGTAGACAATCTGGTTCGGGGGCGGCGGTGGCACATGGATGCAGGCTCCCGCATAGGGAACCAGGAGAAACTCGGTCACCTGGTTCAGGTCGTCCTCCAACGGCACCATAAACCCGGGAATGCTCACCCGTTTGCCGGCCAGCTGCAACACCGGCGCCTTCTGCTGCGATTGCGGCAGGTTGAAGTTCAACGTCTGCAGTGTTTGCCATGTAACCGTCACCGGCGCCGTGGGCGCAGCCAGACATGCCGCCGCGCCCCACACCAGTCCGCACCGGGCCAACCGCCGGACCCGCCTGCCCCAAATCACCATTCCAGATTGCCCCACTTCCGCCATTCTTCTCTATCAGTGTGATGCTAAGGCGTCGCTGGACGACGCGGAGTTATCTGCTCCGGCAGCGGCGGCCGAGGCCGGAATTCCGTCCAGTGGACGGCCTCCTGCGGATTGCTCGATGGATGCGGGTCGTTCCACATATCCATGGAGAGGCCGTTCAGGTCATAGACAACTTTTCCAGCCCGGATCGTCAGCTCATCTTCCAACCGGCTATCGGCCATAAGCTTGGTGTTATCCATATCCAGAAAGCCAAACTTGCCGTGCTCCTCATTCAGGACGGCCACATCCGCGGGCGCGCCCGGGGAGAGGTTGCCCAGTTCCGGCCGATGGATCTCGTTTGCCGGATGCCATGTGGTATCCGCCACGACCTGCTGCAGCGTCAGGCCCATGGCCATGAACTTGCTCATCACGTTCAGCATGTCCTTGGTGCTGGAGTTCATGCTGTCCGCATGCAGGTCAGTGGAAAGCGAGTCGGGCAGAAAGCCCGCCTTGATCAGCGGCACCGCCACCCTGAAGCGAAAGCTGCCCCCGCCCGTGCCGGCGTCAAAGTAGATGCCCCGCTTCCGCCCTTCGAGCAGGGCCTTCGACGGTCCCAGCGTCATCACATCCTGCTCCCCGCGCAGGCCGGAGTAGGCATGGGTATAGATATCGCCCGGACGCAGATATTTGGTCAGCAGATCGTAGAGGGGCCGCTCAATGCGGTTCGCGCCGTAGTCGATCATGACCGGAATGTGGGCGATGTTACCAGCGCCGACGGCCTGGACGTAGGGGGCCCACTCCGGGCCGGTGAAGTGGGCGCTCTTGATGCCGATGATGGTGTCCGGATAGCGTTGCGCCATAAACGCCGTCGGCGCCATCTGCATGTCATCAATATTGTTCTCAAACCGCGCGCCACGCATGCCGGCGCCCACGATGTTCTCAAAGGCCAGGATCCGCGTTTGCTCGCGGTCGATGATGTGCTCTTTGAAATCCTCAAAGTTGCGCCACCCCGAGCTGCCGGCATCGCAAATGGTGGTGACCCCATTGCGGAAAGTGAAGCCATCCGGCCAGATGCTATAGTCGCCGGCGTAGGAGCGGGCTTCACCGGTGGAGGCGTAGTCATGGGTGTGGAGGTCGATCAAGCCGGGGGTCACATAATAGCCGCTGACGTCAATCGTCTTGGCTGCATCCGCGGCTTTCAGATGTTCGCTGACGGCGGCAATCTTCCCATCCTTGATGCCAACGTCCATTGGCCGGTCAATGTTGTTCTTGGCGTCGATCACATGACCGTTCTGAAGCAAAAGATCGTAGGGCAGCGGATTCGGTAGGCTCGCCGGTGGTCCCACACGGGGTGCGCCCTGGCCTGAGGCGCCCTGCTGCGGGACCGCCTGCGGAAGCCCGGCCTCCTGGTTGGGGCCCTGTCCTGCCGGAGTCACCGGAAAGCAGCCACGGCAATCCGTCGGTCCCGGCGGCAATTCAGTCTGATTTGCATTGGCGCTGACTGGAACCGACGTCTCCGGAACGCTGGAGGACGTTGCGGGGCTGGGTTGCCCGGTAACCTGTGCTTGCCCGGCCAGGGTGGCGAACAGCATCGCGCCGCAAAGCGCAAGCCCGACAAAGTATCTCTGCGTTAGCATCGATTAGAAAATTCCCCCCGTAGTTTGAGTTTTAACCGCGATCCTGAACTGCGATTTTGGCCCGATCCGGGTGCTCTCCGCCACTTCGTCCGACGTCCTCAGCGAAAATCGCATCCGTAAGAAGCATACACAGCATAGCGGAGGCTTTGGTTGCCAGGGTTCGAAGCCGAAGACCCGCCCTGAAGTCTGCATTGTTTTTTTAGGTTTCCTTCGGGCTCCGGCGCTACAATCGCTGTGTGAACCGCCATCGGCTTGAACCGGGGATGAGACATAGTGTCCGGCGTAATCTGCTTGGTTGGTTTCTCGCGGTTTTCCTTGCCCTCGGTGTAACCCTACAGGTTGCGCACACGCACTCCGGCTCTGCCGCACATACGGATTGCGCCTTTTGCCATGTACTCCATGGCAACCTTCACCCATCCCAGCCCCCACTCTCGGCAGGTGTCGGCCGGCCGGTAGCGAGGGTCGTCGTCGCCCCTCGGCCGCGCTATGCACGACGAATCTTTGCCTTCTCCCTCTGGAACCGTCCACCTCCTGTTTCGTTCTCCTGACGCATAGCGGAAGGATCGAAGGATAGGCGATTGGCGGAACGAGCCCCAGCCCCTCAGGTCATGTGAACATTGGAACTGCCGAACTCACCGCCTTTTCTGTGAGCTTTCGTCTCGCCTGCCAATGTGATCCGTAGACCACTCCCCGGGGAACTCTGCCTATCGTCCATCGTATTTCCCGTGGTTTATCGACGGGGACCGGATGTCGACCGTAGCAAAGCGGAGAGCAACAAATGAAAACTGGGCGAATTACCGGGCGCGGCTTGACGACTGTTTGTCTGGCGGCGGTTCTCATGCACATGACATCTCTGCTTGCGCAGAGTGGAACCTCCAGCGCCTTGGCTGGAACCGTAACCGATGGCAGCGGCGCCGTCATCTCCAATGCATCCGTAACCGCCGTTGACATCGACACCAAGGCAACACGCAGCGGGCAGACCAATGCGGACGGCCGGTTTCTGTTCTCACAGGTCAATCCCGGGACTTACCAGGTAATCGTGGAGGTTCCGGGTTTTGCCAAGCAAAGTTCCCCGCCGACGCCGGTGGCCGTGGGGCGTACTGCGACCTTGAATTTTTCTTTGCAAGTCTCCTCCGCCTCACAAAGCGTGGAGGTGCACTCTCAACAGGGTTTACTCAGCCTCGATAACCCCAACACCACCACCACCCTGGAAGAACAAACCATCAAGAGTCTTCCCAACCCGGGCCAGGATCTTACCTATCTCGCGCAATTCGCGCAGGGCGCGTTGATGAATACCGCTGGTTCCTCCAGTGATGCCAAGGCGGCCGGTGGCTACGGCAACGTTGAGTTCAATGGTCTGCCTGCGACCTCCAACGGCTACATCCTCGACGGTTTCGATTCCAACGACCCCTGGCTCGGCCTGAACATCGGTCTTTCTACAAATCTTGTCATAGGGCTCGATGCTGTGCAGGAAGCAACCGTCAATACCAACTCCTTCTCTGTGGACCAGGGCCGGTACGCCGTGGCTCAGGTGAACTACATCACCAAGTCCGGCACCAACGCATTTCATGGTGACGTATCCGAGATCTGGAATGGCTCACTATTGAATGCAGAAAACTATTTCCTGCACGCCAACGATACGCCAGGCAATATTGCTCAAAAGCCAAGGGATGTGGTGAACGAATTCGGGGTCAGCGTGGGCGGGCCGATTCGCAAGAATAAGCTATTTTTCTTCGCTCACTATGAGGGCATTCGCATCGCATTGCCGCTGGTTACACCGACGACTTTGCCCACACCCGCCTACCAGCAGTATGTGCTGGGGCAACTGGCTACGGGTGGAGTTGACCCGGTCACAGGCACCCACCTTCCGGCCCAACCCGCGGAGATTCCGTTCTATAAAAACATGTTCTCTCTGCTCCCGGCTCCCGGTGGATCGCCGGTGGCGATCACAGCGTGTCCGCTGGATGCATCCGGAAATTTGCTGCCCAACCAGCCCAATGGCGCCCTGCTCGATGGCAGTGGCTGTGCGACCCAACGGCAGAGTTCTCTGCACAATAGCGACAGTGAAAATCTCATCGTGTTGAAGATGGATTACACCCTCAATGCCAACGACAGCATCTGGTATCGCTTCCAGCAGGATACCGGCCTGCAGGCGGAATGGACCGATCCGATCAACTCTATCTTCAACGCTTTTTCGCCGCAGCCGCAGCGAACCCTGGTCGTGGGTTACACGCACCTGTTCAGCCCCACCCTCGTCAACCAGTTCAATCCTGGAGCAAGCTGGTATTCCAGCATCTTCGAGCCAAACAACTACTCCCAGGCGCTGCAGACCTACCCTATCGTCCTCGCTTCGGGCAGCGATAGCGTACCTTTCACCCAATTCGGCGGCTTGAACAATACGTTTCCCCAGGGGCGTAAGGTCACGCAGTGGCAGGTCAACGACAACCTGACCTGGACACGTGGACAGCACACATTGCACTTCGGGATCAATACGCGCCGCGTTGACACCAGCGACTATGACCTCGGCGAGGGCACGGTGCCGACGGTTACCTACAACGACCTGGCGGAGTTCACTTACGGAGCCGCATTTACCGCAGTGCAAAACTTTCCCGTCTCTCTCAAGGAAAGAGTGGCGGTCGGCAACCTTGAATACTATGCGATGGACACGTACAAGCCGACTCCAAAGGCAACCATTACCTACGGCATGCGCGTGACCTGGAATACCAACGTCACCAGTCCGCAAGCTCTCTTTTCGCGCATGGCCGGCTCCTTCCTGGATGCCTCGCACCAAACCAATCAGCCTCTGAATCAGGTTGTCCTGGGCAATGTTCATAATCTCTTTGCCGCGACGCCGCTGTTCGTCTACCAGCCACGCGCCTCGTTTGCATACCAGATTCGCCCGCATACCGCGGCCCATGCAGGATTCGGCGTCTTCAACGACATCCTCCCCCAGCAGATCGCCGACAGCGGTCTGATAAATGCTCCCAATGATCCTGCTTTCACTGGGGGTATCGGCGGGGAGGTGGGAGGCCTGGGAATAGCGCCCGGTGTTCCGGGAAGCGCAGTGGACGCAGCAGTCAGCGCCAACCAATCGTTTCAGGCAATCTTCCGATCTGGCGGCGCGCCTTGTGCAGGCATCCAGCCGGGTGAGGCGACCTGTCCCTTGGCGGTCAGCCTGAATACCTTCCCGACTGGAACCCTCAAGACCCCGTATTACTACCAATACAATCTCGGTATTGAACAGCAGATCGGTCCGCGCGGCAACCTGCGTGCCGACTACGTGGGGACGCGTGGGCTGCATGAGCCGTACCAGGTGCAGCTCAACGGCTACCAGAACGTCTGCAACGGATGCTTTGCGCCATTTCCATACCAGCAGCCGCTCGATCAGCGGTTTGGAACCGTCACCGAGTTGCAGACCGGTGCGAACAGCATCTACGACGGATTGCAGACCGCCTATACACAGCAATGGGGCAGCCTGACTCTGCGCGGCAACTACACCTTCAGCCACTGCCTGGACGAAGTATCGAATGGAGGCTTGCTCGCCTTCTCCTCGCAAGGTTTGGAATCGCCGCTACCGGGAGAGTTGAGCCGGCAGTATGCCAGTTGCGACTACGATGTGCGGCATAACATCTCCGCCTTCGGGATGTATCAGGTGCCGTTCCATTCCGGCAACCCCATAGCGCGCCAGGTCCTCGGAGGGTGGTCGTTTTCTGAGACGGCCTTCCTCCACTCCGGATTGCCCTTCAGCGTGCTGAGCCAGCAATATAGCGCCAACGGCAACGGCGTCTTTCAGGCATCCAACCCTGCGCAGACCATCCAGTTCGCAGCGCCGGAGTATGCGAACCGGGTTCCCGGCGCGCCGCTCTATCGCAAGACGCCCTATCCTGGTGTCACCGTTACAGGAACGAAGCAGTGGCTCAACCCCGACGCCTTTGTTTCCGATGTCGATCCGACGACCGGCGCATGCTATACCGGCGTACTCGGCGTGCAGAACGATAATCCAGCGCTCTGTCAGTTCGGTAACTCAGGCCGCAACTCGGTACGCGGACCGCATTTCACGTATTCCGACATGTACATTACCAAGACCTTTCCCATCAGGGAGGGAATCAAGCTCCGCATCGATACTCAATTATTCAACGCGTTCAATCATCCAAACTTTGCTCTGCCCAGTACTGTGCAAGCAGGCGTGCCCGGCTCACCCATATCAAGATTCGGAACACTGCAAAGTACAACTTCACCGCCCACCGGATTGCTCGGTGTCGGTCTGGGTGGGGACACGTCTCCCCGGATGATTGCGTTCCAAGCGCGGATTGAGTTCTGAAAACGGTTTAACGGCCAAGTGAGGGCGTGGATTCAAGCGCCCAAGCGGAGAGAGACGCATGAAAAGTTTGTTGCGCCTGCTGTCATCACCAACCGGCGGAGTCGAGGCGGCCTCCGACACGACGTTTGCGGTAATCAAGGGGATTGCCACCAGCAGACTGCCGACTCTGCTCAGTCGACAAACGGGTTCCTCAACGTCCGGTTCGGATCCCAAGAAGACGCGACGTCTGCCGAAGTGGTCGATTTTGACAGGAATCCTGGCTTTAGTAATTGGAATCGCCATTGGTATGTATCACTGGCACAGAGCTCTGAATGGGCTTCAGCGTTGGTATTTCGCGAGCTATGTGCGCAGTGCGTTGCCCCCATCCCACAGCTTCCAGAACAAAGGTTTGAGCCATTATCAGGTGATTGATCTGGTCGATGACCGGTACCCAGAGCAGACCCTTGCAACCGTGACAGACGAAGACGCAGCAGTCACCGCCAACAGTGACGGCACCCTCACCCTCAAATACACGGAGAAGTGGGCTCAGCGGAAACACCTCAGAGCGGTGATTCGAACTATCGCCGTAGACAACGAGGTCATGCACGGCTGGTTGCAGGAAAGAGTCTATGGCTTCCAGGGAATTGACGATTTGCTGAAATGGCCGGTGGAAAGTGGAGCCTGGCGGGGCGATGCTGTTCTTGGCAGCGCTAATATTTGCTATTCCCGCGGATCGACGACATGAATAACGACGTAAAGCTCGTCGCAGGGACTGTAGAGATAACTGCCCATTGGGGTGGTCAAGATTTCTCACTCCGTGCTTAAAGCCATATGGTGGCTCACAGGCCACTCCTTCGACCAGGAAGAACGAAGGAGCGTCCAGACAATGAAAAAAACACCCGCCCCGGAACATCTAAGAATTTGGGGAGGGTTTCTATGCGCACGCCTACGCGCCGCGTTCTCTTTTGCCTATCCGTCTTTCTACTTTCAGCGATATCTTCCCTCCTGCGCGCCCAATCCAACGCCGGTTCGATCAATGGAATAGTCACAGATCCGTCGGGAGCAGTCATTCCAGGGGCGATAGTCTCCATCCAAAACCCCGTCAGTCACTACGCGAGAAGCACCACCACGGATAGCGCGGGCCATTACAGCTTCCCCAATCTTCCGTTCAATCCTTATCATTTGATTGTGAGTGGAAAGGGCTTCGCTTCCTCCGCGCAGGATGTCGATGTACGTTCCACGGTGCCGGTGGTTACGAACCTCGCCCTCCAGTTGAGCACGGAGATCAATACCGTAACGGTAACGGGGAGTGCCGATCTGCTGGAGAATGATCCCACCTTCCATACCGACCTGGACCGTGACCTTTTCCAGAAGGTGCCGCTGGAGAGCCAGTCTTCCACCCTCAGCTCACTGGTCACGTTATCCACCCCCGGCGTCGCGGCGGATTCCAATGGCCTCTTTCATGGTTTGGGCGATCACGCATCCAACTCGTTCTCCATTGATGGCCAGTCCATCACAGATCAGCAAAGCAAAGTCTTCTCCAACCAGCTACCCTCCAACGCCGTTCAATCCATCGAGGTCATCAGCGGCGCACCGCCGGCTGAATTCGGAGGCAAAACCAGCCTGGTGATCGTTGCGACCACCCGCTCCGGGCAGGGCGTATTGACGCCGACGGGGTCGGTGTATGCCTCCTATGGAAGCTTCGGCTCGGCTACGGGCGGCTTCGATTTGAGCTACGGCAAGCAGAACTGGGGCAACTTTCTTTCCTTTGACGGGCTGAACACGGGCCGCTTTCTCGATCCCCCGGAGTTCACCGTTTTCCATGCCAAGGGCAACGAAGAGAATGTCTTCGACCGCGTGGACTATACCTTTACTCCCCGCGACTCGTTGCATGTGGATCTGAATTACAGCCGTTCATGGTTCCAGACGCCAAATGCCTTTGACACCCTAAACGTACAGAACGTGATAAGCGGGGGAACCAGCGCCACCCCAACCTTCGGCGATGTGGGAAACGCCGACCAGCGCTCCGCGATCGGCACCTTCAATATCGCGCCGACTTACACCCGGGTCATTGGCAATTACATGGTCCTCAACTTTGGCGCCTTTGTCCGCAAGGATCAGTACAACTATTTTCCCAGCGGCAACCCTCTTGCTGATCTCGGACCGTCGAACCTGCAGACTTCCTCTATCTCCCAGATCCGTACCCTGATGAATGCCGCGGTTCATTCCGACCTCTCGTACGTGAAAGGGATACACAACATCAAAATAGGGGTCCAATATGGGCAAACCTTCCTGCGCGAGAGCGACCTCCTGGGTATCGTCGAGAACACCTACAACTCGCCCTGTGCAGACATTAACGGCAACCCCTTGCCCGGATACCTTGATCAGGCGGATTGCACCGCGCCGGGAGTGATCCCAAACGGGAACTACCTCCCGGTCCTCGCACCCTACGACCTCACTCGCGGCGGTACGGAGTATTTCTACGACGGCCATGCGGACGTAAAGGAGTTGGCTCTCTACGTCGAGGATCAGATCAAGACCGGCAACTGGCTCTTCAACCTTGGCATGCGCGGTGACTTGTACAACGGTCTGGCCATACAACGCCAGGCGGAGCCCCGCGTGGGCATCGCCTACAACCTCAAGCCCACGAGCACCGTCTTGAGCATCTCCTACGCCCGCACTCTGGAGACGCCGTTCAACGAAAACCTGGTTCTATCCAGCGAGGGCTGCACCAACCCGGTACTTGCACCGCTGCTGGCCTGTTCGTCGACCGTAACTGGCTCCGTGGTATCAAAAACCCTGGAGCCCGGCTTCCGCAATGAGTTCCACGCCAGCGTGCAGCAGGCCTTCGGCAAACATGCCGTGGTGAGCGGCGAGTACATCTGGAAGTACACCCACAACGCCTTCGACTTCAGCGTCCTGGGCAACACACCCATCACCTTCCCCATCGACTGGCACAACTCGAAGATTCCTGGTTTTGCACTCCGCGCCGAAGTTCCAGAGACTCATGGCTTCAGTGCGTATTTCGTCACCTCCTCGGTTGCCGCCCGCTTCTTCCCGCCGCAGATAGCCGGCGCCGGCGCCACCAGCGGGGTAGCGGTTGGTTACCCCTTCCGTATCGACCACGATGAGAGGTTTAACGAGACGACCCACCTTCAGTACGCGCTCCAGCGTGGCAAGTTCGTGCGCGGCGTGTGGGCCGGCTTTAACTGGCGCTACGACTCTGGGCTTGTGGCAGGATCGGCGCCCTGCTACAACGTGACGGATCCGAACTCGGCATGCCTCAACAGTTCCTATGGACCGGACGGACTGCCTGCGACGCTAAACGGATTGCCTGCGGTAGCGTTGGTGGACAACGGCATACCGGCCGGCACGAATCCCGTCACCGGTAGGGCTGTGGCCCTACCCCTCACTGCGGACGAGGAGTTTCAATCAGGACTGGCCTGCGACGGAGATAAAGCAACGCCGACCCACCTGATTGGCGTGCCTGTTACTGTTGCCGGCACCACCTACTACGAGTGCCAGGCCAATCAACTCACCTCGACCCTGCTCAGCATCCCCCCGCCAGGCACCGGGGATAACGACAAGAGGCCACCCCGTGTCGCACCGCGCAGTCTCTTCGACCTCTCCATCGGCGATGACAATCTCTTCAAGGGCGACAAATACCGGTGGAGCCTACAACTGACCGGTATCAACCTTGCGAACAAGACCGCACTGTACAACTTTCTTTCTACCTTTAGCGGAACTCACTACGTCACGCCGCGAGCGCTTACGGCGCAGGTGGGGTTCCACTTCTAGCTGAAACCAGCTCGCGTATAGTGGAGTCTGTGATGAGCCGGAGACGACAACACCGGGCGTGGCAGGTGATAACCGCCTCGGCCCTATTGTTTACTCTGCTGCTGGTTCTCCTTCCACACCCCCATCACCTCGCTGTTGCGTCGGCCTGCCCAGTGCTCGCCGTGGTGTTTCTCTTCGGGGCAGTCTGTGTTGCGTATTCGCTGTTGCCGCTATCGCAAGCGAGCGATGAGTATCTTCCGCGATCACCTGATCTTCCAACTCGATTCCAGCGCCCGCCTCCTCCCAGCCTTTCATAAGTCCAGCTATGCGCGTGCCGCTCTATGGCCTGCAAAGGCCGGCACTCGTCAACCTTTCTCTGCTGATTCAGCTTATCGAGAGGTGAAGGCACCATGGATTTGTCTCTGGGTTTCGTGCGTGCATTGTATGTATTCGTACTTTTATGTTGCGTCGTGTTTTACCTGAGACGTTTTCTCTGGAGGTTGAGAAAGCGGCAGGGAAGACGGTATCTCGGCTTTTGCCCGACGTATACTTCCGCCGGCAACGCCTTACAGGCGCTGCAAGTGATGGCGCAGCCAAGAGCCGAGCATGTGCTGGCGGAAAAGTTCGACGACCAAGCGGATGACGACGATGAGGGAGATCCTGACCATCCCGAAAAGCATCTGCATCGTCAACTCAAACGAATCAGAAGGGGAGAGAAGGTCGAAAGACTAACCGTCCTGCGGCGATAGTCGGACTTGACCCATATAGCATCTATAGCGCAGTCTCTCCATCATCGCTCTCCTATGTGTCTCTCTTAACTCGCCATCGGCGAGTCGTCTCCTCGGAATGACAAACCGACTAAAGCACCGCGCTTTAAAAACTCGCGACGGGAATACCGGTATGCATAAACTCCTGTCCCTTGAAGAGCAGTGGCTCGCCCGAAATCCTGGCTAATGCATAGGCGAAGCAATCTCCAAAGTTCAACGCAGCAGCATGGCCGGTTCCCCGGCCAAAGTCGCGGTAGGCTTCGCGCGCGATCCGCGCCTGCTCTTCTGTAACCCTATACCCCATGAGAGGCCCCAATCGGAGGGTTGAAGACGAGAAACCAGGAGATGAGCGCCGACCAAAGGCAACGAACGACAGTTTCTCGCTTTCTAGTTAGCGGATGAGTTCCGAAACAACCTCGACTTCCTGATGCCGAGTACTACCCGCGACATCCAGCGATCCGAGCACCAGTGGCTTGCCCTGGACCAGGGTCGATGTTCCTTCGAACGTGGTCTGCCGGATGATGGGAACTTGCGCACCGACTCCGGACTTATCTTCCGCAATACTGGATTGCACGACCTTAGTGCGCAGACGCACCCCATCGAGATAACCATCCAGAGAAGCTTCAATCTCCTGCCCCACATCCAGGTAGGTAATCTCAGAACTCGGGCTGGCCAGGTTTGTGTTTACAGGAATCGGAACCCTGCTACCTTGTTTGGCAACTGTTCTGCTGCCCGACGCCACGATGATGGAAAAGTGCTGCACCCCGATTGTCTTGCCGCCGTCCCGTTCCGTCATGGTGTAGGTCAGGCGATAGATCTTCTTGGTCTTATCCAGATCGGAAAGGATCTTCTGCGCGAGGGCGATCTCCTCTGCAGTGCCTCGGAGGGAAATGGCGCTCTGCGACGGGACATAGTACAGCTTTGCCTTTGGCAACATATTCCGCAGGTCGGTTACCAGCTCATTGGCGTCATTCTCCTGCGTAAGGTTGGTGAGATAGACGGTCTGATAGATTTCCGGGCCGGCCTTCTCGTCGGCGGCCTGCGCCGTTGCAAGCGCAGGTATCCCACAGCAGGCGATCGCCAGGGTGATAGCCACAACCGCTGGGTTTCTCATCCAATTGACTGTCTTCCGGTTATTCACTTTGGCTCCTCATCTCTTTGGCATTGATTGCAAAAAACTGTTGAAACTGTTCCGTGGCCTTGGCCGTCTGCGCCGCCCGCACGTCAGGATTGAGTATGGCCGTAGTGTCAGAATCTCCGCGATGCGCAAGACGGAGCAGCAACCTTTCCTGCTCAGTTAAAGGCAAAGGTGGTGCAGGGAAGCTGGCCGACTGGGTCTCCTCTACCGCAGGCGCATCATGCGGATGCTTCACCGGAACGCGCGAAGTTGTCGCCCTAGGAGAACGAACCCTCTGAGTCGTCGGTGCATGCTGGGGCTTTTGGTCCACCCGTAGGGATGAAAAAATGTTGGGTGCCCCATTCAAGCCTTCCGTTGGCTTGAGTGGGACGAACTGCTGCCCAGGGTACATGTTTGCGTTGCTGCACAGTAAAAGCAACCATCAGAATCACAGTGCACGCCAACAGCATGGCAAGCGCTGGACGCAACGGCGGGCGCCAGAGCGAAGTGGAGGCTGCCACCTCGCGAGCGCCTATCCCGTCAAGCGCATCGAGGATGCGGCGCTCCATGCCTCCAGGGGGCTCTGCATCGCGCAGCCCCGCTAGCAACCGTTCGATCGTCGTGTCCGCATCTCTCATCGCGCTTCTCCTTCAAGCCGTTCTCGGAGCCGTCCCCGCGCCCGGGACAGCAGCGCCCGCACCGCCGACTCACTTCGTCCCAATACGGCCGCTATCTCCGCCGTGCCCAGTTCCTCGATGGCGGAGAGCAGCAACACATGGCGTTGCGCCTTCGGCAATCGCTCGATCTCGCGCAGTACAGCCTGAAGGCGCTGCGCCTCCTCCATCGCCGTATCCGCCGGCATAGTTACGGCGGCGAGCGATCTGGCGAACGCCTCGTCCAGTTGCTCTGGCCGTTTGCGTCTCTTCCGGTCCAGGGCAAGGTTCCACGCAATACGAATCAGCCAAACACGCATATCGCGCACCGTCGAGAGCGAAAGACGATGCTCCACCACGCGTAGGAAAACGTCCTGCACCACGTCTTCGGCTTCCGTCCTGCTTCTCAGCACCGAGTTGGCTACGCGGAACAGCAGCGTCGAGTAGGCATCGACGATAGCGGCAAGATCGACCGTCGACCGAGCACCCTCTATAAACGGCAACGCCAAGCTGCAGCCCTCGATGGACGCCATGTTCCCCTTCTATGGAGACAGACGCCCAACCTCCGTTTTCGCCCGGCAAAATGCAAATAAATGTCTTGGGCCACAAAACCGCCGGGTTTAACTGTCGAGATACGGAGCACAGGCCGGCGGCAGGAAGGGTCTGCTTTTTAACAATTGCATCCACCGGCACACGACACTTTCCTCCCAGACAGGGCATCTTAAGGGCATTAAAAAATGAGGGGATCCTCCCGGGCTGACCGAAGAAGCCACCCAGGTCCCAGCCACATCGCAAAAACTAACCGAAGGTAATGTCATGCCGAATCTGAACGTGGTTATCCCAAGCTCACTCGCGGCCATTCTGAACGATGCTGTTGTCAAGCGCTCGAGCTCGCTCGACAGCGTGGTTACCGCAGCGTTGAGCCAATATTTTGAGATCGATCGCCACCGCGCCTATCAAATCTCGACCTCCGCGGCATTAGTGCAGGGAGCGTATGACGGAGCCGTCTCCTCTCGAACTCTGCTCGCCCACGGCGACCGGCAAAATGCGAAGTTGTTCGAGAAGGTCTACGAGGGCAGCATCTTGTAATGATGACGGCTGGAGGCGGAGACTTGTCACCGCCTTCAGCCATACTTAGTTGGCTTATTTGTGTCTGCGTGAGGACTCCGCGGTTGGGGAGGTCCGGGCTAAAGAGTCTGCGTGAGAACTTAACCCGGCAGAAGTCAGTCTTCTGGCAGAACCCCTTAGGAACTGGACGGGTGCCCCAGGTTCGCCAAAGCGTACCTGGGCCGAAGATGAGATGTTTCGATTGCTTTTACTTGCCCGGCCAACATCTGCTCATGGATATCGTAAAAGCTCTGGTGGGCTTCGCCCCTCTTTTCGGCCCAGGTACGCTTTGGCGAACCTGGGGCACCCGTCCAGTTCCTAAGGGGTTCTGCCAGAAGACCGACGTCTGCTGGGTTGAAGTTCTCACGAGACACTGTGTCCCGGCAGGGAAGGCGGGAGGTGCGCATCGTTTATAAGTACAAGACGCTCGTGCGACGAGGTCCCCGGCACCTATCCGGACTCCTGGCCGCGTTGTTGGCAGCGTTTGCTCTGCCGCTGTGTCGAAGACGGCAAGAGGGCAGAAGACCTGTCGCCCTGGTACGCGCGCACCATGGTTGAGCTGAATAAAGCGCCGGTTGATCGCATCTCCGATCATGCCCCCATCACGGTAGACTTGCCTTTAGCCGCGAAGCCTAAGGTACACTCCGAACCAATGCCACGCAGATAGCGGCGCACTCGTCGAACTGCTCACTGTAAGTTGGCGCAGTTCGTTACGGTGGGAAGGATACCGATCATGTCCATGCGGAGACGGTTCCTGTTCGCAATATTGTTCACGATCGTTGCCTTGGCGGCGCCCAGAAGGGTCAGCGTTTACCAGGCGGAACTCGAGCCAAGTCGATGGCTCAAGGCATTCGGCACGAAAGGCGAATTGCTGCCGGCATTATTTCTTCCCGATCAATTCAAGAACGCCCCGGATTTGGGGGTTGGAAAGTTGCTGGTGGCGAGCCGCAGCCTCGGCGACCCGGATTTCGCAAGAACAGTGATCCTGCTGGTTCGCTACGATGAAAAAGGCGCACTCGGACTGATTCTCAACCGGCGCACCAACGTCCCGCTTTCTCGTGTTCTTGATCTCGAGGCCGCGAAAGACCGCTCCGACCCGGTCTATCTCGGGGGCCCTGTGGGACCTTCGGCAGTGTTTGCATTGTTTAAGTCCTCGGCCAAGGTGGAAAAGGCTGAGAACATCTTTGGCGGGGTTTATCTGATTGCCGACAAAACGCTCTTCGAACAGACAATTTCGACGCGGCCTGCCCCTGGTGTTTTTCACGTTTACTTGGGATATGCCGGATGGACGCAAGATCAATTGCAGACCGAAGCGCAATTGGGCGCGTGGTTCGTTTTTCCGGCAGACGCCGCCACAGTATTCAATGCCGAGCCGGATTCTTTGTGGTTGCAGATGATTCAGAAGACAGAATTGAATTTGGTGAAGATTGAGCCCTTCGCAGAAGCCTCCCAGCCAGTAACATTGTTTTGATAAATCCGGATGTAACGCAGGTCCTTGAGAGGGTCTTATGGTTCGAAGATTCGTATTGGCCGCGCTGGCAGTTTGCGCCTCTGGAATGTTTGCGCAATCCCGGCCCCGCGCCCGAAATTCGACGCCTTTGAAGTGGCGACCGTCAAGCCAGTAGATTCCGGACCTAAGAGCGGCCGGTTCATTACCATGCAGGGAACAAATCGGTTTGTCGAGAAAGACTACACGCTGAAGTTGCTGATCGCGGCTGCGTACGATCTCAACCCGCGAACCATCTCCGGTGGTCCGGCATGGATCGGCACCGACCACTACGACATCCTTGCCGTCACTCCGGGTGAGGTCCGGCCCAACCATGATGAGCAGATGTCCATGCTGCGAAGTCTGCTTGCCGATCGGTTCAAGCTTACGTTTCATCGCGAAGCAAAAGAATTCTCGATCTACGAGTTAGAGGTGGCAAAGAACGGCCCCAAGCTTAAAGCAAGCACGGCGGGTTCCGATGAGCCGCCGGTCGTGGGCCCGGGTGTGGTCTATCCCCAGCGCATCGTGCTGCCGGGCCGCAATGCGACCATGGGGAACTTTGTCTCCTTGCTGCAGCGGGCAATACTCGATCGCCCGGTGGTGGACAAGACCGGCCTCTCAGGCAGATACGACTTCGACCTGGAGTGGGCGCCAGACGAAACGCAGTTCGGCGGCGACGTACCACCCGCCTCTGCGGCCGCTACCAGCCCGCCACTGTTTGAGGCTATCCAGCAAGAGTTGGGCTTGAAGCTGGAGGCGACAAAAGGGCCGGTGGACGCCCTGGTTGTCGATACCGCGGAGCGGCCGGCCGCGAATTGATCTCAGGGCCCGACCGCGGGTGCCGTCTCCCTGTAGCGCGTCCAATGCTGCGCCAGCTCGCGCACCACGGGGCTGCCCACGCGATAAGCGTTCTCGATCGCCTCCGCATTGCCGGCGTAGTTGCCTGTTGCTTCGGTCTTGAGAAAATCCGCAGCGGGCACGCCCTTGGGCGGGACCGTGAAGTCGCTCCCGGTTCTCAGATCGAGTGCGCGTGCCAGGTCAACCCGGCCGGCATGAGAAAGAAAGGTGAGTGCCTGCAGATAGGCTGCGTCTTCCTCGGCCGAGGTCACGAAGCGGCCTACGCCCTTGGTCCAGTAGGGCACCCACTGTTCCGCCCAGTCGTTCATCCTGGCGCCGATCCAGAACCGGTCCGCGGTCAACGTATCGCCCTTCAGCACGTAAGGAGGCCGCTGCGCGTTGGGGAAGTTTGGATAGCCGGCGCGCGCCGCTTTTAGCTTGTCATCGTCGCGCAAGACGACGCCGCGTGTCAGGTCACAGGCCCAGGTTACGAATCCGTCGTTCAGCTCATGAGCCATATTCCCGTTCATTGACACGGCCGGCGGCGCCGGTTGCTCCAGCGGCGTCGCACGGTCGTAGGGCACGATGCCGCTCGACCAGTGGCTGGGAATCTCTCTTGCATCGATCTCATAGGCCAGATCGCCATCGACGATAGAACTGGCCCAGACCGCCGAGGCGAGCGAGGCCCGGTTGGGATCGATGCCGCCGATGCCGGCCAGGATCCAGTAGGCCTTGCTCAGATCGAAGCGTGGGTCGAGGCCCAGGGCCATGATCGAGGCCGCCGCCTGGGACTTGCCGACGCCGGTTACGATGCCCAGCACGTGGTCGTCGGGGTTGTAGCGCAGAGGATGGTAGCCTTGCGGAAACGGCAGCACTTCGGACAACGGGTAATGCTCGACCCAGTTCTGAAACTCACCCGCCTCGTCACCGCTATCGTTACCAATCTCGAAGGTGGTCACCACCACCACCCTGATCTCGAGCGGCGCCGGTGCAGTAGTCGTCCGGCCGCACGAGGCGACTCCCATCAGGATCGCTGATGCCAGCCACTCCGGCGCACCGCGCTAATCTTCCGTGCAATTGCAGCCTCCGCTTCTGTATATTTCCCAGGATTTCAGGCCGTAGGCATGCTGGTGAGAAATACTTCCGTCTGTTCTTCCAGCTGTTGCTTGAGGGATGCGAATAGCGCTTTTTCCGCTTAAGAATACCTCAGGGGCTAAATTGTCCGCGTGAGAACCGGAAGAGAAACCGCAGATCCCTCCACTACGCTACGCTCCGGTCGGGATGACAATTCCGCGGGACCATTAGTAGCGATTCGTCCGAGCGCTTTTAGGGCCATTTACCCCACAGAATTGTCATCCCGACCGGAGCGTAGCGTAGTGGAGGGATCTGCGGTTTCTCTTCCGGTTCTCACGCAGACAATTTAGCCCCCGCATCCTCTAATGCCCCGCAAACGAGACAATCATCTGGTCAAGGGGCATCGCCTGTTTGATCGTCTGCGGAGGAGACATCGGGGTAACCGGCAGCGGAGTTCCATTGGTCTCCGCCTGGTCGAATGCTTCCGTGCCGTGGGACTTCCCGGTCACCTCAAAATCGCTGATCTCGTAGGGAAGTCCATTGGAAGAGAGGGAGGACGGTCCGTCGCTCACCTGGAAGTGCAGGTGAGGCACGATTGAGTTGCCGGTATCCCCCACCAGCCCCAGGACCTGGCCGAGATGCACCTTTTCTCCGCTGCGGACCTTGATGCTCCCAGGCTGTAAGTGGGCATAAAGCGCATAGCGCTTCTCCCCAAGGTCGAGGATGATCGAGTTCCCATCCGCCGCATCGAGCGCAATGTTGCTGGGATAACTACCCGGCGTCTGTTCGGGCTGCCCATCGATGACCGAGACCACGACGGCGTTCGCTACCGCGAGCACCGGTTGGCCGAAGATAGCATAGCTCTCCAGCTTCTCCCGTGGGCCGGTATAGATGCGGCCGCTCGCGTCCATCTGCTCCCAATCGACAGCGTAGCGTTGCGCTACCCACACGCGGCCGTTGACCGGCAGAGCCGCCCGCGTATGGCGGGTAGCGTCGCAACAGGAATCGGCTGCAATGTAACGCTCTCCATGCAGTGGAGGGCCGATCAATGCAACCGATCTCTTGTCGACCGTGGTGGCGCCACCACTCTCGCTCACTTCCTGGTGCCCCGGTGGAGCAGCGTTCACGCGCAAGGTGACGCGATGCGACAGCTCAGCGGGAATCTTGTTTCCGGCAGCGAATGCAACATTGAGAAAGAGGAGAGCATGGGTGCTCTTGGCAAGCGTCCCCGCGGCCTCGCGCAGACCGGCAGGTTGCAGACGTCCAGCGACCGCCGCGATGTCGAGTGTTTGCAGGACGGAGCCATCGCTGACTACTTCGACCTTCTCTACAGCGATCTCTCCACTGGAGAAGTTAGTCATGCCCAACTCGTAAACCAGGTGTATCTGACCGTCGGAGCCCATAAAAGGTACGGGCGCGTCCTGGACCGCGAGCAGAAGAGGCGTCATGTTCTCTGAAACTTGAGCACGCCCAACCAGAAGTGCAAATAGGAACATCGCGGCAAGAAAAGGTCGAGCGATGGTCATAAGGATGTCTGGATTGTATGGGTCAGGGGAGCGAAATTCGATATAGATTCCGATGCGACGTGGTATTCACATACGCAAAGTGCGCGGGGTCTTCGCCGGGCACCAGCAAGGCGCGGTTCACCGATTGGGAGCCCGGCACTTCATCCGGTTCGGCCCCTGCCTTGATGCCTCCCGGAGGAAGCGAGGCCAAGCTCTCCCCGGGACCAACCGGAATCGCCAGGCTTCGCCCCGGACTTGTCTCTGTCGCCGCTTGCACCGCAATGAAAAGGAATTTTCCACTCGAAGACCATGCCAGCACGCAGTAACCTGCGCAGATGCGTAGCGGAGGTCCACCATCGAGCGGAATTGCCATCACCAAAGGCACCACACTCTTGCCGTCTGGATAAGGAACTACCCCCGTCAGCCATTTTCGGCCGGGCGAGATCCCGGAAATATCACTAATCGCATAGGGGACGACTTTTGAACGCCCCGATCCGTCCTCATTCATCTCCTCCAGGTAGTTGGCGTTTCCCTCTGCCATTTGAAACAGGATCTTTCCCCGAGGACCAAAGTAAGGCGTCGTTTCGCCGGATCGACCGATCTGTCTGGGGGCAGAGCTTCTGTCGATAGGCGCCAGCCACAATTGCGACTTTCCATCGCGCCCCGCTGTGGCATAGACGACTTGTTTGTCATCCGGCGACACATCGTAGGCCAACATGGAAACTCCAGGGAATACCGCTTCGCTCTTGCCGGAATCTAACGTCATGCGCCAGAGCTCCGCACCCGAATCTGCCGAGGGATGGCGCAGGAGATAATAGAGCGCCTTATTGTCCGCCGTAAAAGAAGGAGGGGATAGGTCCGCAACGATTTCTCCCTCGGAAGATAAAGATCGTTCCCCCTGGTCGTCATGAATCCAAATGGCGCTCGCCCGCACGCCGATCGAAGTGATGACAGAACGGCCATCCGGCTCGACCGCCAATCCTTCCTCTTCCATGGGGCCAAAGGTGATTTGCTCCGGCCGTCCATCGGGAAAGCGTTGGCGCCATAGATGGCTCTGTCCTTCGATGGTGGCGATGAAATACATCCACGAGCCATCGGGAGCCCAGCCGGCGGAGGTGCATGCACCATCTGGCCCTATCGGTCTGGCCTGAAATCCCCCGTTGAGCGAAATGAGCTTGCACATCGCCCAGTTTCCCTGCCCATTCATCTCCACCACTAAAGCCGACGTGCGGTCGGGAGAAGCATACGAGTAATGCGCCATGCCTCGTTCGTGGGGAGGAAAATACAGTTCGCGATAATGGTCACCGGTTACCGACTGGGTCACCACCCCCAGATGTATGCCCGAGTGCGTGCGGGAGAAGAGAAAATGCCCCGGATCGAGCCACGAGAGTCCCGCCGCATTGTGCAGTAGAAGATGCGAGTCACCTCCCAATACCGACACGGTGTAGGTACCAAAAGCGGGAGGCTCCATAACCGTGTAGGCGATCTGCGAGCCGTCGGGTGAGAAGGCCAGGTTGTATTTGATCCGCGAGTCGTTGGTCAACCGCCGGGCTTCACCCTGGGGGAGCACCTTGGCGTAGATTTGATCGGCCGACATGAAATTGCTATCTCCGCGGATGAACGCGAGAATATGCCCGTCTGGCGATAAGGCGGGAGTCGCCGCGGAATCAGTGAAATCGGTGAGCTGCGTGTACTTGACGACGTAAGGCTGGGGACGGGAGAAAAGATACACCGCCATGCCGATGATGGTGACTCCAGCGAGGACGCCTGCAGCCAGCACCCACCATCGCGCTCTTTGTTTACCAGTGACCGCAGGTGCAGGGGCGGGGCCCTCGATCTTTATGGCAACTTCGGGTTCCAACGGCCGGGTCCCATTTCTCACCGGAGCGATGAAGCGGTAGCCGACCCGGGGAATGGTCTCTATGTAGCGAGGAGAGGTTGCCGAGTCACCCAGCGCGTCGCGGAGTTTCTGGATGGATTTGTTAAGTCCGTGGTCAAAGTCGACAAAGACGTCTGAGGACCAAAGCCGTTGCCGGAGTTCGTCGCGAGTGAGTATCTCACCGGGGCGTTCGAGCAACACAGCCAGAACCTGCAATGGTTGCTGCGGCAACCGCAGTTTCGTCCCATTCCTGCTCAGCTGCCCCGCTTTGAGATCGAGCTCAAAGAGGCCAAAGCGAACTACGTCCTCGGCAGGAGAAACCGCCACCTTGCATCCTCCGTCCACCAGCGCGAACTGAGTTTAGCATCTGCCGAGAAGGCGTGTATCGTCTTTCATAACTAGGCCGGACACGGGATAACTTCACCTAAGTGATTGCTGTCTTGAGGGTTATCCGGGGATAAATAAATCACCTGGCCGGGCATTGCTCCGCTCGCACGCGTGCCCCACACTCGGGCCCACGTCGCTCGCTCGGCGAGGGCGAAAGGAGAACTATGAATTCAATTACGAAGAAGACGGGAACAGGACTTTCACGGCAGATGGCCTTTTGGCGCCGGCTGTCGCGTGGGATTTTGACGACACTTGCGGTCACGAGCCTGATACTTGCTGCCACGAGTGCGAGAGCTGCTTGCGGTAGTTTCTCGCGAGTGGGGTCTGCGAGTCCCCTAAAGATGCCGATGCTCGGAGCGGCTGGAGGCGAGGAGGAAAACTACTCCAACGGCGCCCGCGACCCCATCGTGGGCCTGTGGCATGTGGTCTACACGTCGGGCGGTAAGGTGTTTAACGAGACGCTTGACCAATGGCATAGCGACGGGACCGAGTTTGAAAATGCGTTCCTGGCGCCCGCCCAGGGGAATATTTGTTTTGGGGTGTGGAAGCCGACCGGCTCGCACAGTGTGATCCTGCACCACATTGGCTGGACGTTCGACCCTAGCAGCCCCACTGCAACGGCAAACGGAACCTTTACCCTGGACGAAGAGAATAAGGTGTCTTCCGACGGCAAAAGCTATACCGGAACATTCACCTTCAAAACCTTTGATTTGAATGGAACTCAAGGTCAGGAGGTTGTAACCGGCACCATCGCCGCAACGCGCATTACGGTAAGCTGAAAGTCCAGGTCAATAAGGCAGCGTGAGAGCAAGCGAAACCGCAAATCCCTCCACTACGCTGCGCTCCGGTCCGGATGACAATTCTATTGTGCCCGCAAGACTTCAGCGAGAAATGGTTGACCGCGCAATAGAATTGTCATCCCGACCGGAGCGCAGCGTAGTGGAGGGATCTGCGGTTTCGCTTGCTCTCACGCAGACTCTTCTGACCCGCCATCCATGTCTATTTGCCGCTCACCAGGGGCAAGATGACAGCCGACGCGTGCGCCTTATCAGAGAGTATGGTGACCGTGGCCTTCTGGTAATCGGACGGGTGGGCAGTCATGATGTTGGGAACGAATGCCTGCGGATTCCGGTCATAAAGAGGAAACCACGTGCTCTGCACCTCAACCACGATGGTGTGCCCCTTCTTGAAGACGTGATCGATCGCGTGCAGGCTATATCTGAATTCGCGCGGCTTGTTCGCTGGAAGCGCCGCCGGCTTGTCAAAGGCTTTCAGGTAGCGCCCGCGGAAGATCTCCTCGTTGGTCATCAGCTGGTAGCCGCGCATGGCCGGATCGCTATCATCGTCGGGGTACTGGTCGATCAGCTTCACTACCAGGTCCAGATCGCTACCCGTAGTGGCGGCAAATATATCCGCAATTACCTCGCCGGTAACACGTAAGGTCATGGTCAAGCTTGCCCATCGTCCACACCCCCACGTCCTTACGCCCGGTGACAAAGCGTTGGTCCTCGGTCATCCAGTTGCGCCACTGTGAGTCTGCGGCATAGGTCGGCTGAATGGGCCGATGACGATAGGGTATGGGATTGGCGGGATCGGAGAGATAGGTCACCCGCACTTTTTCTTTACCCATCTGCCATCTCAGCTTGTCCGTGGCCAGGTACAGCTTGGTCGGTTTGGCTTGGGCTGGGGGGAAATGCGGGTAGCGCTTCCAGACATTCGTGCCGGTCTGGAAGCTGGCCGTATCTTCCAGGTCAAAGCCGGGCTGGTCCTTTAGATACTTGGCGAAAAATGGCGCCTCGATCTGCTTGCGGTATTCGGTGCCGATCGGCTCCCCATATTTGAGGACGCCAAGGCTGCGCGTCGACGCAGACCACGAGCCATGCCGCCACGGACCCAGCACGAGAAAGTTCTCATGCCTGGCGTCGCGCGGCTCAAGGGTGGCGTAAACTTCCTGCGGCCCCCACATATCTTCCTGGTCATAGTAGCCGCCGACTTCAAGCGTAGGAACCGTCACCCCCGTCATGTGGTGCTGCAGGGCGCGCACATACCAGAGGTTGTCATAGGAGGGATGCTGCAGGAATATCTGCCACGAGGGCAATATCTTGCCCTCGGGTGTCTTCGCGTCGGAGCGGCGAACATCCTCGGCAAACGAGCCACGCTGCAAGAAGTAATCGTAGCCATCCACATCCTTGCCGTAACTCACGTCCGAGTTGTCCTTGCTTTGCTCCAGCCCCATGGCGTAGTCGTAGCCGTAGCTTTGGCGAAAGGCGCCGTTGTGGAAGAAGTCATCGCCCATCCAGGTATCGATCATGGGCGCCTGGGGAGAGATAGCTTTGACCGCCGGGTGAGGGTCAATGCCTGCTGCCATGGTCAAAGCTCCGTCATAGCTGGTGCCAATCACCCCCACGCGGCCATTGTTCCCGGGAATATTTTTGATCAGCCAGGCCACGGTGTCATAGGCATCGGTACTTTCGTCCGTGACCTTTGCATCCGAATGATCGACGACCATTCGGCTCAACTCAAAGGTGCCTTCTGATTTGAATCTGCCGCGAATGTCTTCGCCCACGTAGATGTATTGCGCCCGCGCCAGTTCAGGCCGCCGGGTATAGAAGCTGGCCATAGTCAAGCCATCAACACCGTAGGGCGTGCGGTCCAGGAGGATGGGGAAAGGCCCGGGCGCGCCCGAGGGTGTGAGGATGACGGCATGAAGTTTGATCCCGTCGCGCATGGGGATGGTCGCTTCCTGCCGTTCATAAGGAGGAAACGCATGGCGCACAGCCACGCCGGTGCGTGCCATGACGTACTTCGAGGGATCGCCGTTATAGGCGACGGTAACCGCAGTAGGGCGTCCGGAGGCATCCAGGGAGAATCGATAGCGGTCATCCCCGTCCGCAAATTCGCTAGCCGACACCGGCGTCAACACGGCTGGGAAGTGACGCTCCGACTCGGTGAAGAAGCGCCCATCCTGGACGTAGAAACTAACTGGCAGATCTGGCTCCTCGGCGGAGGTATACTCGCCACTAAGCGCCTGAAGTTGCGCCGTCGTGAGTTGGATGGAGCCGGTTGTCTGCTGACCCAATACCCACCCTGGCAAGACAAAGACGAGCAACATCCAGACGGATCGCGCCCTCGAGGTCATGAAACCCACCCTTCCAAAGCAGCCAGACTAGCATAGCGGGGAGGGAATTCAGAACCAATAGGGCAGCGGCTCACCTGGACATCTCAGCCCCCTCGCGGGCATCCAAGACAGGAGGGAGAATGACCCATATGTGGACTCATCCAATAAAAAGAATGGGACTGACGCGTTCTAACCTGGTTGCAGCCTTGTTTTTAAAGCCTGTATCGGCCAGGGACGCGATTGCCGACCTTAAAATAGCCGGCTTTCACTCCAGTGACATCGGCGTCGCTATATCACGCCTTGGCCAAAGGGAACAGGAGCGAAGTCCAAAGGCCGTTCAGGCGCCCGGGGATTTAGACGGGAAGCACAGCATTCGCTGGAAGGTGCGGCATAGCATCAACCATGATCTCCACACCCACGGGGGCGGTCTATCGAGCCAGGCGGATGCCGCGGCAGCCAACCAGGAGAAGCCTGCTTATACAGAAATCGACCTGACGGATACGCTGCGGGGCCTGGGGGTCGCGGAAGATACCATCACGTTGCTGGACGAAGAGATGGGAACGAACGGGATGTTTGTCCTGGTACATGCGGGCGATCGCGGTGAAGAAGCGGAATCCATTCTTGATCGCAACCGTGGATTCGTGCGCACAGTGATGATTACAGAGCGGACCCACGCCGCCCGCTGATGTAGAGGTAACGAAGATGCCGTGCCGGGTGCAGTTCTTTCAGGACCGCAGAGACGCGGGCCGGATATTGGCGCGTGCCATCCAGGAGGCGAGGCAGGATCATCGCCCGCGATGGGCAGGACGGAATCGTCCTCGGACTGCCGCGCGGGGGTGTACCCGTAGCCTATGAAGTTGCGCATGCGCTGCATCTTCCCCTCGATATTCTGGTAGTGCGAAAACTCGGAGTAGCGGGACTGGAAGAGCTGGCTATGGGAGCGATCGCGAGTGATGGAGCTATCGCCATCAACGCCGCGGTTCTCAACGAATTTAACATTCCTCTGGAAGAAATCGATGCAGCGGCGCAACGGGAAAAGGGGGAGATCGAGCGCCGTGAGCGTGTCTACCGCAACGGGCGTCCGCCGCCGCGGATCGAAGGCCGTATGGTGGTCCTGGTCGACGATGGTCTGGCAACGGGAGCGAGCATGCTCGCTGCATTGCGCAGCGTGCGTCCGCGGGCCCGGGAAGTCATCGTTGCTGTGCCCGTGGCAGCGGAGAGCACCTACAACGAACTTCATGGCGAGGTGGACGAGATGGTCTGCCCGCACATAGCAGCCTCCTTCCACTCCGTGGGCAGCTTCTACCGAAACTTCGAGCAGACGACAGAGGAAGAAGTCTGTGCTCTGCTAGCGCAGGCGCGAAACGGCCAGCAACAATGGCGGACCGCCTCATAAGATGAACCTGCACTATTTCCCGGCCGAGGTAGACTAGGGGTATGAGCCCGGACGTTTCCGATCTCTTAAGGCGGGTGCTCGCCCTCCCGGTCGACGAGCGCGCCGCTTTGGCTAACACTCTGCTCGATAGTCTTGAAGCGGCGGATCATTCTGTCCAAGAGGCTTGGGACGAGGAAGTAGCTCGGCGAATGGAAGACTTGAAGGCCGGAAAATCTGTGACGGTCCCGTGGGAGCAACTCCACCGCGAGCTTGTGGCTCTGGTGAATGAGCCCTAACCAGCTTGAGTACCACGAGGGTGCGATCGCGGACGCCAAGAGCGCGGTTGTCTGGTACAAGAAGCGCAGTCGCCATCGGACTTTATCGAAGAACTGCGTCAGGCCGCGAAACGATCCTTGCTATGCCAGATCGCTGGCCACCCGGCAAGAACAACACTAGACGGTTTCTGCTTTGGCGATTTCCATTTTCCCTCATCTATTCGCAGCGGGAATCCGTAGTCACGATCTGGGCTGTGGCGCACGGCAGCAGGCGGCCGGATTATTGGGAGGGTCGACTCTAGAAAAGCCCTCAGCGTTGATAGATGAGTTGACCGGGTAAGAGGTCGTCGGCGTAGCCGGCGCTCAGCGTCGCCGCAAGGCCAACGCCCTTCCTCAAGAGCTTGATGGTTTTGATTTCCGCCCGAGGGAAGACTAGAACCGGAGAGCCAATTGCTTCGGAACGGCCGCAGGTAAGCTGCTGCTCTTCTACGGAATGAACATAGCAAAGGGTGTTCTCTTTGTCGGTCTTGATATAGACCCTGGTGTGCGGCCCCAGCCCCTGCACCTGGCGCCAGCCGCTCGACGCTGCATCCTGCTCAGCGGCGCCAAGGGCAACCAGAACGAAGGTCATAAACGCAAGCAGAAAGCCGTTTCGCACCGATATAGGATAAGACACCCAATCAGGTGAGCGACATGGCTATTTTGTGGAGTTCCGGCTAGTGGTACCGCGTTGAGTCAATGCGATTCGACGGTTGTAAATGAGCCTGGTAATGTCAGGCTCTGCGCACCGGATCGGCAACCAATACGCGGCGAAGAACCTCGCTCATCTCATTCACCGTCCACGGTTTTACGATCACAGCTTCGAAGCCGTACTCGGCAAACTCGGACATGACCGGCGCGTCGGAGTAGCCACTGGAGACAATCAGCTTTGCGGAGGGATCCAACTCCTTCAATTTGTCAGCCGCTTCCAGACCACCCATTCCACCGGTCACCGTCAGATCCAATATGACCGCGTCAAAACCTCTATCTGTAGCTTTCGCTATTTCATAAAGGGCGACCGCCTCGGCTCCGTCGGCGGCAGCCTGCACCTCGTAGCCGAGACTGGTGAGGACGGCCGTGACGAGCAGGCGCAGGGCCTCGTCATCATCCATGACCAGAAGCCGCTCGGTGCCCCCCTGCATAGAGGGGGAGGCGGGCGCCAGAGGATCTTCGAGCGCGCGGGGCAGATCCAAAGCCGGCAGATCGAAGGTGAATACGCTTCCTGCGCCCGGTCTCGATTCCACAGAGATGTGGCCGCCGTGCTTGGCAACGATGGCGTAGGCCGTCGCTAGCCCCAGGCCGTTGCCCCCCGGTTTGGTGGTGAAGTACGGATCGAAGATCCGGGGGAGTACATCGGGGGGAATGCCACGACCGTAATCGCGGATCGAGATCCTCACTCGAGGATCGGGATTCCCTACAACTCCGAGATTTTCTGCGCGCACTTCGATGAAGCCGCGGCCACCAGGCACGGCCTCGCGCGCGTTGATGAGGATATTGTGGAGCACTTGGCCGATCTGGCCGGGATCGACCTGGGCGGACCAGAGACCTTCCTCGATATTGACCTCGATGCGAAGGGAGGAGCCGGTCTGCGCCAATTGAACAGCATCGGTGACGAGTTGGGCGACCGAGACGACCCGCCTGACTGGAGCTCCTCCTTTGGCAAAGGTTAACAGCTGAGAAGCCAGGAACTTCGCCCGCTGGCAAGCGTTGGCCGCCTGCTTGAGGTATTCCTGAGCCGGCTCGGCTGCGGTCAGCTGAGTCTTGGCTACTTCAATGTTTCCCTGAACTACGGTCAGGAAGTTGTTGAAGTCATGAGCGATGCCGCCGGCTAGCACACCGAGCGATTCCAGTTTTCGAGAACGTAACAGTTCTTCTTCGGTCTGCTCGCGCTGGGCGATCTCAGCCCGCAGTTGCTCGGTAGATTTACGCAGTTCGGCGGTGCGCTCCTGGACCCGGCGTTCCAGTGCGTAGTTCAAGGCCACCGTCTCCTGGTGTGCGGTGCGCAGATTCTCCACCAGGTCGCGGTTTTCCAGCTCCAGCCGGAGCGACGACTCAATCGTGTGATAAATGCGCCGGGTGATGATCAGCGTGGCAAGGGTGAACACAGTGGCCAGCAGCCCCATGGCTGCATGCGTTTCATCGCCCTCGAGAAAAAGCCGGACTGCCGGCATCAGGCCTGCCGGCAGCAGGAAGGTGAGGAAGGCCTCGGGCCGGGGAGCCAGCACGGAGGAGGCCCCGAGCATCATTCCGCCCAGCACGAAGACCAGAAAAAGCTGGTTGGTGAGGTGAGCGGCCGGGTAAAGCAGAATGCCCGCCGCGCCCCAGCCGGCGCCCGTCAAAGCGACGCCGGCGATGAAGACGGTGCGCCATTTGTTGCTGTCTGTAGGGGCTGGAGCGGCGTGCCAGTAATGCCGGGCAAGCTCGTACCTGGCCACCGAGACCAGCAGGATGTAAATCCACCAGGAGAAGACCAACGGCTTGGCGACGACGCCCCATTGCAGGCCGCCTAATACGGTGGCGGCCAGGATGTTGATGACCACCCCGAGGTTGGCGTTGCCATACAGCAGCCGGAGCTGCGCCGGCAGGAGCTCTTGGCTGCTGAAGTCCCGATCAACCCGTGCTATCGGCGCAGTGGTGGGCATGGCGGAAATCCGATACTCGGGGTGGTTGCTGGGGCTAGTATAGACGCCCAGGCCGGGGATGAGGCGAGGGAATAGGTATCTGTAATCGTATTGTTTCGCTTGACGGCAAGCTGTATTCTTGGCCGGAAGAGACCGCCCATCATCCGGGCCCCGCGAGGTCCCATGTCCGCTGCCCGACGTACCGAGTTTTCCAGAATAGGACCCGTGCTGGTCCTCGCGGTAACGGTACTTGTGCTTTTCTTTGCGCGTGACCTTCTGGTGCTGTTCGCGTTTGCCCTAATGCTGGCATTTTTACTAGCGCCCGCGGTCAGCCGCCTGGAGGCTGCGCGCGCGCCGCGCGTGGTGGCGGTGGCCCTCACAGGCTTTCTCTCCTTCAGCATCATCTGCGGAATCGGATACGTGGTCGCCCGGCAATTGCTGAATGTGGCCCGCGACCTTCCCGCCTATCGCCTGAACATCGCAGAAAAAATGGCGTCGGTGCATTCCCCAGCGGAGCAGTCGGTGGCCAAGGCCTTCACCGCACTGGAGGATATTGGAGAAGACCTTGCCAGCAGCGCCGGCAACAGCACTGTGGGCGTGCCGCACCCGGTGTCGCAGATCCAACCCGTCCGCATCGTGGACACCGAGCGCAGCCAACTGCAGTCGGCTGTCGAACTTCTGATGCGCCTTGTGCGCCCGATCGGGACCCTCGGAGTGGTAATCGTCTTTACCGTCTACCTGCTGATGGAGCGCGAGGATCTTCGCCGCCGCATCCTGCTGCTCGCCGGGATGAGCCGGATCCGGCTTATGAACCAGGCGCTGGAAGATGCAGCGAGCCGCATCAGCCAATACATTTTGTTTCAGGTAGCCGTCAATGCAGGCTACGGCACGCTCTTCGGCCTGGGACTGTTTCTCTTAGGAGTACCCAACGCGACTTTTTGGGGGGCGCTGGCGGGGATTCTCAGGTTTGTGCCTTACGTTGGCACCGCAACCGGAATGATGTTGCCGCTGGTGGTGTGCGTGGCCACTTCCTCCTCGTGGGGCGCTCCACTGCTGTTGATTGCAATTTTTCTTACCCTCGAGGTCACGGCCACGAACGTAGTGGAACCGTGGCTGTTCCGCTCGCGCACCGGTATCTCTGCGCTCGCACTGCTGACCATGGCCATCTTCTGGTCGCTTCTGTGGGGATTCCCGGGCCTGATCCTCTCCACTCCACTGACAGTCTGCATCGTGGTGCTGGGCCGCAACGTGCCGCAGTTGTCGTTTCTCCACGCCCTGCTCGGGGCGGATGCTGAGCTCTCCGCAGAGGCTTTGTTTTATGAGCGCCTGCTGGCCCTGGATCAGCGAGAAGCGCGAGCGGTGGCCCTTCGCTTTCTCGAGGGGAAGCCGCTGGTGGAGCTTTACGATTCCGTCCTGGTCCCCGCGCTGGCGCAGGTCGAACAGGATCGCCACCAGGGGGTTCTGGACGAGACGCGGTTCAACTTCTTCTTTCTTACTATCGGTGAGTTGGTGGCGGAGATGACCGACTACTCGGAGAGAGTGACCGGAAAGCCGGATCGCCTGGCGCCGAACTTCGGCATGCAACAGGACTTTGCGGTGGTGTGCATTTCTGCCAGCGATCAAGCGGACGAACTCACGACCCACATGCTGGTCCAAACGCTGGAAGGGGCCTCGCACCAAACGCTTTATCTGCCTTCGCCGGTGTCCGACGAGATTCTCGACTCGCTGGCCCACGAGCCGAGCACCGTCATCTTTATCTCGGCCTTGCCGCCGTTCGCCTTTTCGCAAGCCCGCGGCATCTGCCAGCGGGTGCGCTCACACCTACCCCAGAACCGCATCATCATCGGACTTTGGAGCCCAGCGGAAGAGGCCGACCGGACCCATGAACTCACGGTGGAGCGCTTCGGCAGCGGCCGGCCCACACTGGTAGTGAATACCCTGGCGCAGGCGGTGCGACAGGTTAACCAATGGCATGAGGAGTCCGCCAGCAACTACTCGCACAGCTCCTTCCAGGGATAAGGCGGAGCTTCTATCGAATCCGAGTTATCTTTTATTCTGTTTCTGTGGGAACCGCATGGCTCCTGCTTGCGTATCAGCCTGGTAGCTGGCTTACCGGGAGGTATCGATGCGCAGGTGTGTGGTCTTACTGCTTTCCGCCGTTCTCTTCGCAGGCCGCGTTCCCGCGCAATCGTTCACCACCGCCCCGTGCGGTAACGATGAAGGCAACACGAACAACAACAGCTGGCCCTTCGGCCACCAGGCGCGTTTCTGCGAGCTGCGGCGCGCAACCCTGCCGCTGATCGATGGGCAACTCAGTGTGTCGGGCAAGAATGGCGGGATCGACGTGATCGGCGAAGAACGCCAGGATATCGCCCTGGAAGCGCGGGTGATCACGCAGGATTCGAGCCCCGAGGAGGCCCAATCGCTGGCACGCGAAGTGAAGATTGTCACCACCGGCACCATCCACGCCGAAGGACCATCGAACTGGGGCTTCTCTCACCGCAGCTGGTCGGTCAATTGGAGTCTGCGCGTGCCGCGCCATGTTGCCGCCGAACTGCACACGGTGAACGGCGGCATCAAGGTAACGAACCTTGTGGGCGTGATCCATGTAGACACAACCAACGGTGGTCTTACCCTCGATGACCTGGGCGGCGACGTGCACGCGACGACCGTGAATGGTGGATTGAATATAAAGCTGGACGGGAATGAGTGGCACGGAGCCGGCCTGGTTGCGAAGTCGACGAATGGCGGCGTCACCGTGAAGGCGCCCGATCAGTATTCCGCACACCTCGTGGCAGAAACGGTGAATGGCGGCATCTCTGTTGGCTTCCCAATTACGATTCAGGGGAAGATCCGCCATCAAATCGACACCAACATCGGCCAGGGCGGTGCAACGCTTCATTTCCAGACGGTGAACGGCGGGGTCTCGATCCATCCAGCGCACCCTATTTAGGCCTTAGCCGGACCTATCCAGCCGGAGTTATCGTGTCTGCCGTTGTGCTGATAGTCGAGTGCTGTGGTATCCCACACTTACCGAAGTCCCAACTCATGCTTTCGATCAATTACCGGCCTAAAAAGCTAACTTGGACGAGACTCAATCTGGAGAGAGTAGTCCTCGCGCAGACTCTTTGTGGCCTCAGGAGTAGAATCCAGTAGGAGTCCCCGCTCTGGTGGAAGGAGCCGCGATGAACAGACGCATGTTTTTAAGAAACAGCGCTATTGGCATGGGTGCGGTGGCAAACATTGGTTTCGACGATCGTAAGGCGGAAGCATTGAACGCAAATCCATCCACTGAGCCCGCCGCAGGTGCAAAAGCCACCTGGGGAGACGGCGTGGGGCGGCCAGTCCGCATAACCAGCATCGGATTCAAGGGAGGTAACCTGCCCCTGGAAAAGATGGCGAGCCTGGTAGATGAAGAAGGCGCCCGGGGCACGGACGTTATCGTGTTGCCCGAGCTATGTCGCGGTATGGACAATACAACCGATGAGCCGCTCCACGGCCCGACCGTAACTGCCATGAGCGGCTTGGCGAAGAAGCACAAGACCTATATTGCCTGTCCGATTGACAGAAAAGACGGCAAGCGGAGGCTCAATACGGTCGTCCTCCTCGACCGCTCCGGGCTGGTGGTGTGCTTATACGACAAGGCTTTCCCCTACTGGTCGGAATTTGACATCCAGCCCCCAATGAATCCGGGCGACGCCGTTCACGTACACCAGGCAGATTTTGGCCGCGTTGGATTCGCCACCTGCTTTGACGCCAACTTCCCTGAAGTGTGGAAAGGCCTGGCAGACAAAGGGGCGGAAATGGTGGTGTGGCCCAGCGCTTATTCGGCGGGCCTCTCGCTGCAAGCCCATGCAATCAACCATCACTACTACATCGTGAGCTGCTCCGAGACTCCTGACTGCCTGGTGTATGACATCACCGGAGAGCGGATGCTGTACGAGTCCGCTTCCCAGGATCTGAATATCAGCCGGGTTACTCTGGACCTGGATCGGGTCGTCTTCCACGAAAACTTCAATCTGGCCAAGCGGGACAAACTGCTGAGTGAACACGCGCAGGACGTAACTCAGGAGAAGTGGCTGAAACTCGAGCAATGGTTCGTGCTGCGCGCCAAGCGCCCTGGGGTGAGTGCCCGCGATTTAGCATGCACATACGGCCTGGAGGAGCTGCGGCATTATCTCGACCGCAGCCGCGTCGCCATTGACCAACGTCGCGGATGGGAGTTTGCGGAAGAGACCGTGTTCCCCAATTCCGATCTGGCTAACCTGAAACCTTCGTCTTAGAACTGCCTGCCGGCCTTCCAGGTGCGACGGATGGTCCTTCTTGCCATGACCGGGCTAAACGGCCTGCGGAAAAAGTCACTGAACGAAGGGCACGGCTTTACAGCCTGCGGAAAAAGTCACTGAACGAAGGGCACGGCTTTACAGCCTGCGGAAAATGTCACTGAACGAGAGGGCACGGCTTTAGCCGTGCCGTAAGAAGCCACAGCAATGAGGGCTTTAGCCCCTGAGGTACGCTTTTACCTGCACGGAAATTTACCGTGAAAAACCGTACCTCAGCGGCTAAAAGCCCTGGTGAGAACCCCTGCGTTAGTATGATTCGATGACTTCCTGGTCACCAGGCTCGCACGTCGACTCCTACGAGATTCTCAATGTGCTGGGCCACGGCGGGATGGGCGCGGTTTACCGTGTCCGCCACCTGATTACAAACCGGATCGAGGCCTTGAAAGTAATCGCCTCCGGGCCGGGCAGCAACGAAAACAAGACGGAGCGTTTCAATCGCGAGATCCGCGTTCTCGCCTCCCTGGCTCATCCCAACATTGCAGTACTGCACACCGCCTTCCATCACCAGGACCAGCTGGTGATGGTGATGGAATACGTAGACGGGACCGATCTAGGAGTGTCCCTGAAATCCGGCATCACGCTGGATCAGTCGCTGGACTTCGCTCGGCAAATACTACGGGCACTGGATTACGCGCATTCCCAGGGAGTCATTCATAGGGATATCAAACCATCGAATGTGATGGTGACCTCAGGCAGGCAGATAAAGCTACTGGATTTTGGTCTGGCCCTGGGTGGAGTGGATACTCGTCTGACAGAGGCCGGCCGGCTGGTCGGTTCCATGCATTACGTCTCTCCAGAGCTGATCTCAGGGGAGGCGGTGGATGTTCGCTCTGACCTTTATGCCGTAGGCGTCACCCTATACGAGATGGTTACCGGGCGCTTGCCTATTGAAGGAACAAGCCACGCGCAAATTATCGCCAACCACCTGCGGCATCATCCAACGGCGCCGGCCCGCTTGAATGCACAAATTCCGGAAGAATTCTCCGCGGCGGTGATGAAGGCACTGGTAAAGAACAAGGACCAACGCTGGCAGAGCGCATCTGCCTTCCTTAGCGCCCTGGACGCTGTTCATCTCGGCAGCGAGGGTGATTCGTTGGTCACCTCGAGCGTAACTTTCCCCCCCGGGACCCCAGCGAAGATTCTTGTTGCCCCCACGGCTGCGGACGTCTCGGCCATCCGATCCGCAGGCCAACCGGATGGGGGTCCAGCAGGAGGTGCTGAGCGACATTGCTGACCGGCTGGCCAGCCACGTTGGCCCCATCGCCAAGATCCTGGTGAAGCGCGCATCCAGCAATGCGCATGACCTGCGTGAGCTGTGCGAGCTGGTCGCCCAGGAGATCGAGTCAGTGGATAAGCGGCAGAAGTTTCTACACTCCGTGCAAGTCCATATTCGTGCCAGTGGACACCACTAGAAGCGGCTTCGCGCTCTAGTCAATCATTCGTAGAGCCTTGGAGACACTTACGAACAGACGATTGAAGGCGGCCGTCAGCTCTGAAATTTCATCGCTACCCCTCACCGGGACTTCCGCTACCTCAAGCTTGCCCAGGCTGACCATGTTCGCGACTTTAGAGAGCTTGCGAACCGGCACCACGACCAGGAAGTAGAGCACTCCATTGATGGCAACAAGAATGGCTGCAAAGGTTGCTGCCAGCGACCACATCAGCGTGCCATAAGCCTTCTTTGCCAGGCGCATTGGCACTTCGGTAGGAACAGAAACGATTTGCGCCGCCACCACGTCGTGTAGATCCCAGCCAAACCCATTGTTGCTGCCGTATTTGTCGATCATGGTATGCGGGGCTGCTGCGGGAACGCTGTGGCATTCAAGACAACTCTGCTCTACGACGATGGGATGCGCCAGGTAGAGCGAGGGTCCGGTGGGGGTCATCCGCTCGCCGACCAGCTCCTTCTCATCGCGATGATTGCGGAATTGCTCAATAACGTCCGTCTCCCAATCGACCGCACGGTCTGACAGGTTGGTAGGATTCAGGGTCGCTTCCTTGTAGGTGTACTCCGGGAATTTCTTCCGCATGCGGGCGAATATGACGGTAGCGCCGTAGGCCGGCACAGTCTGAGGCAGGAATTTCAACTTGTAGGCCTGGCTCTTCTTGAGCAGGGGCTTCACTTCCTCCGTGGTGTATTGGCGGGTGGAACTGGCGCTTTCCATCATCAACTCGGCCTGCTGCAGCACTTGTCCCTTGGCGTTTTCCGCCAGGAACGACCGGGCCACAAAGGATACGGCAGTTAGGCTTATGGCCATGAGAGCGACCAACATCAGGTCGAACTTGAGTAGCAACTTCATAAATCCTCTGATCGGGCAAGCGGATCCAGTTAAATGCTGCTTAACAGAGTAAGCTATTCGGTCGTGCCTGTGTTAAGAAGGTGAAAGCTCCAGATCAGTATTCCGATCCTCAGAAGTCGAGGTGGGCGCGGAGCCCGGGAACCACGACCGGCCCGCGGGCGCGGTTAAAACCAGGATTGTTGATAAAAGAGAGCTGAGCTGCGAGATAGAGGCCGCCAAATACGTGGGCGGTGTAGTAGGTTTCACTCGCGCTCTCGCGCCCGTAGCTCAGGGCGCCGTCCCCTAACATGAAGCCGATCCCTCCCAGTGCCAGGTACTCACGATGGACCTGGCTGAGGCCGCTGTTGACGAAGGCGGAGCCGATGCGATCGTATTTCCGGTGCCAGGCGTCGCCGGAGAGGTCGGCTCCGAAGGAGACGGTGTTGTTCATTTCGCTGTAGGTGAAGGATTCGTAACTGCCATCGTTCCAACCGGCACGGAAAAACGCGCGGAAGTTGGCGGGCAGGTCCTGTTCCAGGTTAATGCCGAAGCCGGGCTTGGCGGTGCCTGGATGACGGTGGGCGGTGATGTCAGGGGTCGGGTCTTCTCCATCCAGATATGCCTTGTTGGCCTGGCTGTAATTGCCCAGATCGGCGTGGTTGAGGAAGGCGAGCGCGCGCACATGCGTGCCATAACCCTGAAAAGTGTAAGTGGAATAATCGAACTCGAAATTGTCGGAGCGATCATGGAGAATATCAAAATCCAGATCGGTGCCGGAGTCGATTTTCGGCAGTAGCGCTTCGGCAAAGCGCACACCTATCTTGGGACCCTGATAGTTCACCATGGCTGCCAGCGTGAAGCCGTGTACGTCGCTGGGATATTCGTAGATGCCGTTGTTGTCGATGGCGATGTTGGTGAATTGCAGGTGGCTGTCGCTGCCCACCTCATTGACGTCGAAGAAGTCGGGCGCGCTGATTTTTCCGAAGGTCAGTTCCAGGCGCCGGCGAGGGATAGAAGACTGCAGATAGAAGGGGTTAGGATCCTCATCGATGCGGTCGGCGGTGAGGGCTATGGTCTGGTGGATAAAAGTGCGGGAAAGATAGACCGACCGGCTTATCTGGGGATCGACGACATCCGCATTGACATAAGCGGCGATGCCCAGGCCGTCGCTCAAGCCAGTGCCGCTGGCTTCATCAAAATTAGCGATCAGCTCGGTGAAGCGTAAGAGCCGTACGCCGGTGTAAACGGTGAAAGTGCGGGAGGTGGCGTTCTCGCCGTAGCCGTGGAAGCTGTTTGGACCCGAGTAGGGTGAATGGAATGGGGTATGAGCTTGAAAGATGAAGTTGGATTGGCCGGAAAGCCAGAAGCGGTTGCGGAAGAGGTGGTTAAGGGCAAAGGCCGGGCTGGCCTGATCGTCAGACTGGTCCTCGATGCTTTGCTTCACCTGGGGGGCTGCGTTGGAGTATTCCGGTGCGCCGTTTATAGCCCTGGGACCTCTTGGTTCTGGCGAGGGCGCGTTGGGCAGCGAGCCTGTTGAGGTGACGACCTGGGGTGCGGCGTTTCCGGTCACGAGCAGGAGGCCCAGGCCCCAAATGACCAGTCTCCAGGGGGAAGGTCGCTTTGGGGAGAGCAGCTTCACCTGCAAGAAGTTATCGCTCCCGAGGGTTGGGAGTGTCACAGTCCTTTAAAAATTGGGGGAATGGAGGGGAAGTCCGCTACTATCCGAGGTGTGCCGTCCGAGGTTGTTCTGGGCAAGGATGATGGTATAAGAGCGCCCTGCGCGGTGAACCTCCACAATACGATCACGGTCTCCCAGGACCGATTAGGGAAGCGCATGGCCCGGCTGAGTTCCGTGCGTATGAAGGAAATCTGTGCCGCCTTGCGCTTTTCTCTGGGCTGCGATCTCAGTTAATCCTAGAGCGCATACAGTTGGTGGCTGCACGCAGGTTGGTACGGAGGAGCAGTATGCCGCCGAAAGCTTCCAAAATCATGATCATCCGCCATGCGGAAAAGCCAACCGGCCAACAGGACGGCGTCGATGAGTCGGGCACGAGCAGCCCTCACCACCTGATTGTGCGCGGCTGGCAACGCGCGGGCGCGCTCGCCTGTTTGTTCGCACCTGCCTACGGGCCGGTGCAAAACACGCTCCTAGCCAAGCCAGCATTCATTTTTGCCTCGGCTGCTGTGGACGACCCCGTGCCGGGTAACTCCAGAAGCCGCCGCTCGGAGGACACGCTCACGCCCCTCGCTGAGCTGCTCGGCGTCGAGATCGACCTGACGTTCAGCAAGGGACAAGAGACGGCGCTGGCTAAGGCCGCCCAGGCGTGTAACGGCCCGGTGCTGATTGCCTGGCAGCATGAAAACATTAACCTGATCGCGAATGCCATCCTGGGCTCGAAGGCCTTCCCCCAGAACTGGCCTAAAGAACGCTTCGATGTGGTCTTCGTGCTCACCCTGAATTCTTCGCAAGGCACATACAGCTTTGCGCAGGTGCCGCAGTGCCTTTTAGCCGGCGACTCGACCTCTCCCATCTAAAGCCTAAGGATCTGGTAGGCGAAGGTAATGCATCGTTAGAGTGATTTACTGGGCGTGGCAAGACTGGGAACAAGGGGAAACGAGAGAACCTGGCAGATGCAATTGATCCATTTACTGCGAACCGCAAGTACGGCTATCTTTTCTATTGCAGCGACTCCCTGTCGCTTCATCGAGCCTCTCCCCCGAAAGGATCACTGAAGGTTGGGGAAATCGCCGCTTGAAAAGAGCATACCGTTTCTATTGGAATCCGCCATGTGCCTTGGGTAGCAATGACCAGGAATGTAGTTGTAGCCAGAACACTTAACTGGTGTATGACTTACGTGCGCTTTTCCTCGTGAAAAGACTCCCTAGCAACTAGGAGGCACAGGGAAACTAAGCCTGTGGCTTATAGCGATTCTCCAATCAAGAAGAGAGGCCGCACCGCCGGTTATGGCGTGCGGCCTTCGGTATTTACTTGCGCTGTTATTGAGCAGCTGTGCCGTCGGACCAATGCCCAACGGGAATCATAAACACGGTCAGTTCGCTCTGAGCGTCGTCCTGTCCGATGACAGGTGAGCCAGGCAGGTTTGCACCCCAACTGGTCGGATCTGCAGGTGGAAGAAAAAACATCAGGTGAGGGTGCCAGTGCCCGACAGTGTCGTTCAGGTATCCCTGCTTTGACATCATGTAGCACATTGCGCCCACTTCCGGTTTGGGCAACTCCTTCTTGTCCAGAGCGGCCTTCAGTTCCTCAAACATCTGCGCCTTCGACTGTCCCGCCAGCACCCATTCGGTCCTCTTGATGGTCTGGGGCAAGAAGCTTCGCACGGCCGCCGGATTGAAGCAGATCGGCGCCCGCAGTTTGGGATTCCAAAAATCAGGGTTGTCGATCTCGGCAGTCCACGACCGCTCGACGATGCACACGAAACCGTTCTTGCCCGTCTCCGCGTTCTCGTATCCATGCCGGCCCATCACCATCACAGTGGCATTCTGCGAGATGGACTCCGGAGCCGCAGTCCGCGCCAGCGCAACCTCAGCACTCCGTTCCATCATGTACTGCTCCACCGGAGCCATACTCGGGTATTTCGTGTCCTCTGCTAACGCGGTACCCAGCGCAACTAACAGCGCGAGACCGGCGGGCGAAATCTTCCTCAGAGCTTTCGGCATGACTCATGTCTCCTGGGATCTGCAAGTCGTGTGCGACACAGACCCGTGGCCCAACCTGTCCGCTTACTCCGAACGCAGCGTTTCCGAAGCGTTCACGCTGGCGGCGCGCGCCGCAGGCACCGCCGAGGCGATCACCGCCGCAGCCAGAAGTACGACAGCGGATGCGACGAATGCGAGCGCGCCCGGTAGTTGCACCCCCGCAACGTACTTCCCGATGGCGCCTGCGAAGGCGAGGGCAACCACCACACCTGAGGCCACTCCGATGCTGGCGATCACCAGGCCCTCCACCAGAACATTGGTGAGGATATCGCGCCGCTGAGCGCCCAGAGCCATTCGGATGCCGAACTCGCGCGTGCGCCCACTCACGGAAAACGCAAGCACACCGGCGACGCCCACCACGGAGATCAATAGCGCCACCCCGGCAAATCCGCCGAAGACAATGGCATTCAGGCGGTCCGGGGTGAGAACTTCCGCGCGAATGTCCTGCAGCGTGCTGGCTCGCTCCACCGGCTGGTCCGGGGCCATCTCGTGAACCGTGCGGGTGATGAGGGGAACAAGAGTGTATGGGTCATGATCCGTGCGCACGAACAAACGGCCTAGCCATCCTTCCTGGTCGGACGGCTGGTAGATCATCGGAAGCGGCGACGGGATGATATTTTCGTCATCCACGTCAGGCACCACGCCGATGATGCGCCGTGGTTCTTCGCTGATGCCGATAAACTTCAGCACCGGGTCGTTCCAGCGCAAATTGCGGTTCAGCGCGGATTGCCCGGGAAACAGCATCTTGGCAACGCTCTGGTTGATGATGACCACGCGTTCCGAGCCCTCCCGATCGGTGTCTCGGAAATCACGGCCTTGCAAAAGCGGGAGACCCAAGGTCTCGAAAAATCCAGGGGAGATCGAGCGGAAGCGCGCGCGCATGTCGTCCCGGCCGTTCTGTCGCGCCGCACCATCCATAGCGAAGGTGAGGCTGATGTTCAGTGCCTGCGCATCACGCCAGGGAACGCTGAAGCTTGAGGACACTCGTTGGACCCCCGGCAGGGCGCCAACCCGGCGCTGCACCTCACGATAAAAATCACGCACCTGCTCCGGCGTTCGCCCATACGACATCACCGGCAAATTGATAGCCAGGACGCGGGCGGTGTCGAAGGGCGGGGGCGTGTTCTCCAGTACAAAGAGGGTCCTCATCAGCGCACCGGCTCCGGCGAGCAGCAGGAATGAGGCGGTGATTTGGGTCACGGCGAAGATGCGGAGCCGCCGGTTACTGCTGCCTCCCGCGACCCGCAGTCCGCTGCTGGTCAGGCTGAAGCTGTGCGACCGATCCTCAGAGGGCAGCCGCGGGACATACGCCAGAAAGACAGCGGCAGCCAGGGCGAGTGCAATGCCAATCCACACCAGGCTGAAATCAAGCGTCAGCCCGTCGGCGCGCACGCTGAAGCGCGCAGCATAGCGGCCCAGCACGGCCACCATGGGAGCGGCGATGATCAGGGCCCCCAATACTCCACTGATGCACAGCACCAGGCTTTCGGCCAGCAGCGCACGGCGAAGCGCCTTTCTGGTGGCTCCCAACGCTGAGCGTACAGCCAGCTCGGATTCGCGACGTACGGTGCGCGCCAGCACCAGGTTGGCAACATTCGAGCAGGCAATCACGAACAACAGGCCGGAGGCGGCGAACAGCACCCACAAGATGGTGTTGGCACGAGAGTTGATCTGGTCGTGCATGCGGGTGACGGTGATGGTGTAGTGGTCTTCGGGTTTGTAAGTCTCCGGGTGTGCTGCCCGCATGGCCGCATAGGTGGTCTGGAGTTCTGCTCGCGCGGCGGGCGAGATCTGCACCGGGAGCGAGCCGCGCAAAGACTTCAGTCATGCGATGCTCACGGCCGGTCACCATGGTGGCGGATAGATGATGCGGGCTGGTGACCACGTTGGCCATGAACTCGGTTGCTACCGGATAGGGCACCGATGGCTCCAGCACACCAACGATCACCGCGGTACGGGAGCCTATTAAGCCATCGAGCCGCACCGTCTTTCCGATTACATTGGGGTCATTGTGCAGGGACGTGCTCCAGAATTTATAGGTCAGCACAATCGCGCCGGTTGCATTTGGGCCATCGTCGCCGGGAGTCAACAAGCGTCCAAGGACCGGACGCAGCCCCATCACCTTGAAGTAGTTGCCATCGACCACCCCGGCGGCTAGCTCGCGTGGTGTGCCGAGTCCGACCATGGTGAAGTCCACCGCTGAAAAGGTGCCGAGCGCCTCGATAGTCTTTAACCCATGCCCCAGATCCTGAATTTCCGGAACGGAGAATGTCGTATTAGAGTCGCCGATGCCTGGAGCGCTTTGGCGCAAGTAAAGCAGCCGGTTTTCGTCACGATTGGCCAGCGGCCGCAGGAGCACGGCGCGAACCACGCTGAAGATGGCCGCATTTGCGCCGATACCCAGGGCCAGGGTTAAGGCCACGGTGATCCACAGCGCGGGAGCCCGGGACAAAGAACGCACTGCGATTTTCAAATCATGAAGGAAGGGCATTGGGACCTCTATTTGGCAGATGGTTATCCCGGTTCAACCTGGGGGCCCGATGGTTGTCCTCGATTATCCCCCGGACGGCTTGACAATTAAACGTTGATATCAACATATTAGTATCGTGTCAAGGGTAGATATCGTTCCTTTTGAAACTACGCTGCGGGTTCGCGATTGTTGCCTCTGTCTGCATGTGCAGAGGGCGGCACGGGCACTGGCCAGGTATTTCGACGAGGCACTGCGCCCGGTCGGGCTGACCAACGGTCAATTCTCTTTGCTCATGTCGTTGAATCGTCCTGAGCCTCCGGGCATGGGGCCCGTGGCATCGCTGCTGGCCATGGACCGCACCACCTTGACCGCCGCGCTCAAGCCGCTGGAGCGGCGTGGCCTGGTCAAGGTCAGCACAGATCCGGCTGACCGGCGGGGTCGAAGGCTGAGTCTTACGCGAAAGGGAAGGACGCTGCTGGCCAACGCAGCGCCGATCTGGGAAGAAGCCCACTTGAAAATGGAAGCGCTCCTGCCGGACGGCGACCCCGATCGCTTGAGGAACAATTTGCGTGCTCTCTCCTAATCCGGCAAACGGTCTATGGCTTTTCCACCCAGTTGCTCCTTTGTCTCGGCGGACGGAGATGTATTTCACAGAATGTCCTCCTGATCGGCGGTAACGTGCAGCGAAAAAACCGCAATGTATCGGCTCGCTCACCATATAGTCGTTAGCGGAATCAGAAAATAGACATGAGTTTCGATTTTTTTTATTCCAGCCCTCCTACAAACAGCGGAGTGTCGGATTTGGAGGCTTCCCGAGGCCGCTTGCTGTTGGGCGTCCCCGTGGCGAGCCGTGTTGCAAGCGCTCGCGCGATCTTCTGCCCTGTGGCCAGTTCGATCCAGAGGAACTGACCCGAGGGATTAATCTCCAGGAATACATAACTTCCGTCCGGTGTTAGTCGCAGGTCGACTGCCCCGTATTCCAGGTCCAGGCGGCGCATCAGCAAGTGCAAAGAGTCTTGCACCGCTAAAGGCAGTGCATCCTCTCTATATTCCAAATCCGTATTGAAACGAACATCCACGGGATAAGCCGCGCGGCTCATATCCGCCGAGGCTGCAAAAATCTCATCCCCGATCACGGTGGCGCGAATATCTGCCACTGCTTCCACATAACGCTGGAAGATGACCGGCGCCACGCTGACGGTTTCCGCGAGCGCGGCTTCTGCCGGGCGCAACCGGCGCGTCTCTCGCCATGCATCGGCAAGCGCGCGGAAGGTCTTGTATACCACGTTTCCCTCATGCTGCCGCCAGAACGCGCGCGCCCCTTCGGGGTCGTTGGTCATGAGAGTGGCGGGGATCAGAAATCCAGCATCCTGGGCGACGGCTAGCTGCCACGGTTTATGATGGGCGGCGGCGTCCGACACCGCATCATTCACCCAGAACGCATCCAGCGCCCGAAACATTCCATGGAACGCTGTCTCCGCTTCAGACAGCGCGAAGGCGCGATGGCTGCGGTCGGTCATTCGGTCGGGCAGGTGGAAGGGTTGGGGTCTTCGCCACCACACCGCGCCGATGGTCGAAAGGTCGAGTCGTCCGCCGCCGGTTCGGCTTAGCGTGAACCGGCGCGCGCCATCCTCGAATACCATGGAGAGCGCGAGCCGGGTTGGGAATTCCGAAAGATCGAGCAGTTCGGCAGTCTCGCCAAGGGCGGCGAGTTCCTGCATGACGACGCGCGCGTGTAAGTCGTCTAAAGACGAGACTATGAGCACCGTCATGGGCTCAACTCCGTTCCCCCGAGCGAGGCTGCGGCAGCCGCAGCAACAAAGCTAATCGAGTGGGCGGGGTAACCCTGGCATATATGTCGGTGGGTCGTCAGCCAATGGCCGTGTCACTGGCGTTGGCGGGGGTGGGATAACGTCACAGATTGCTATTGTTGTAACGCCCCCGCCTTGCACCGGCCCGCCTTGCGGCATCCCAAAGACACCCACCTGCGCATGGTGCGGTGTCACCAGGGCGAATGGACCTAGCTGCCCATAACCTTGAAATGCCGTTCCAATGTAGGGATCTCCGAGACCAGGATATGCGGTGGTTTCCGCAAGCGTTCCTGTTGACTCGACGATCGGTTTTGCAACCGGAACATCCACCACCGGATTCTTCACCGGGACGTCCCGTATCACCTTGTTGCCTCCGAAGCCTGCTTTGGTAATCTCTGTTAGAACCTCGTGCGATATTTTGTCGCGAGCAATCTCCAGTTGCACGAACAACTGTCCGATCGCGCCGCCCAACACGCGGTATCCCTTCACCGCGTCGATGTCGAGTGTAACGTTGCATTCGGGACAAAAGATGAGCACGAATTTGCCTGGCTCGTGCGACCTTGCCAGCGCCCCGACGACAGTGATAGAGCCTTCAGTCACGGCCAGCGGAGCTTCGTTCACCAGTTCAGAGAAGGATTTCTTTTCGTCCGCCATAGTAGGACCTCCCTATAGGCGATTTTGGAGTGGCCTCCAAAAGTAGCAACAAGTTTATACCCGGTAGCGCCTCTTGCAATGTTAAAAATGGCGAACTATAAGCCGACAGGTGGGAGTCGGGCTTGGATCAACTCAACCTTTCGGTTGAGGTCACGTCACCCACGTTCAGATACGATTCCGATGTGATTCCAACCGAACCCATTGGCAGCATCCCCCGTCCTCCGCGGCTCATTCAAGCCATGGCAGCCTATCAAGCGCACACGATCACCAGTGAGGTGTTGGACAACGAATACTCCGAGGCGCTTCAGGACACCGTAGATCGCCTGCTACAAACCGGGTCGCCGGTGCTGACCGATGGCGAACAAACCAAGCCCAGTTTCGCGACTTACCCACTGACGGGACTCCAGAACCTTGCCCCCGACGGGGTCGTGATCCCCTTCGCGGACGGGCACCAGCGCCAGTTGCCTCGACTGACCGGCGGCCCATTCCGCTACGGCGTGCACGCCGATACTTACGTCAAGGTTATCCGCGCCTACACCCAACGCCCAGTCAAGCAGGCGGTGATCTCGGCCTCCGCGCTGAGTCTGCTGTATCCGGCAAAGGAAATACCGGGCTACTCACGAGACGCCTTTCTGGCTGATTTAATCGATGAGGCGGCAGCGGATATCCGTGGAGCTCTCCAAGCCGGCGCTGCCACGGTGCAGATCGATTTTACGGAGGGCCGGCTATCTCTCAAGCTTGATCCCTCAGGAAATCTTCTGCGCAGCTTCGTGGAACTAAACAATCAGGTTCTGGAGCGCTTCACGGCCGAGGATCGGCGCAAAATCGGCGTCCATGTGTGTCCCGGGGGAGATCATGATTCGACCCATAGCGCGGACGTCGACTACGCAGGCCTATTGCCGGAATTATTCCGGCTGCATGCCGGCCGGTTTTATCTGCAGATGGCCAGCGAGGCTGACAGACAGCGGTTGTTTCCAATAATCAAGCAGTTGGCAAACGATAAGCAGCTTATTTTCATAGGCGTCATCGACCCTATTGATCCAATGGTTGAGAGTGCGGCCCAGGTGCGCGATCGGGTTCTCGAAGCAGCATCGTTCCTACCGGTCGAACAACTGGGAACCACGGACGACTGTGGCTTCGCTCCATTTGCTGACGATACTTCCACGGCTCGGGATACAGCATTCAAAAAGATTCAGGCAAGAGTGGAAGGAACGGAACTCGCCAGCCGGGAGCTGGGACTCTGAGACAATCTGGCCCACGCCAGCCTCTTTCACTTTAGTGGTGGGAGCCCCCGCATTTATGCGGGGGGAGGAGCGCTTTAGCGCTCCGTGAAAGAGTCTCGACTCTGATCACGCGCTTTAGCGCTGGCGATGCTAATGCCTCATGAGTCCCTGCTCGAGAGAACCGAGGGCCGGCGGCCAAACGTAAGCCCAGCCCTCGTGAGTCCTGGGTAGGATTTGACAACACGAACCAGTCCCGCAGGGACGGCTGAAAATACCCCACGACAATCGGTGAGTACCCTGAAATGGTACGGATTGGACCAACCCAGGACTCCGTCCTGCTCAGGTTGACGGACTGAACTTAATTCTACCCTAGCGTCTGCAATCCTGGGGTGCGTCTACCTCTGAAATGGACTATCGCGAGTTCGGGGCAGGCGCAAATTCACCCACGGACTGCCAGTCCCGTGGGGCGCATTCTCAGCTCGTCCCTCGGCGCGGACTGAATTCAATTAGCTCTCTACCCAGGACTAGCGTCCTCGGACTCTCAGCCGTCCCTACGGAGTCTGTGTCGTAGCACATCGGAGCTGAGCTAGAGTTGACCATTTCCGTATCAATGACGATGAATTCTGCTGGTTAATTCGTATAGCTTTTCGTCGATTTCTTAGCTACGACACAGACTCCTACGGGACTCAATCTTGGGAGAGTAGTTCTGGCCCTGGTCAACTCTATGTGGACCGCAGCGCCACCATCGGATCGACATGGGTGGCCCTCCAGCCCGGCGCCAATGCCGCAGCCAGCGCCGTCAGCAAAAGGAGCAACGATGCTGCACCGAGGCTGACTGGGTCAGCCGGCTGCACTCCGGCCAGCATGCTGGTTACCAGCCGCGCCAGCAGGAGGCTCAACACCAATCCCACCGCAATACCGTAGCCGGCCAGCTTTGCGGCATGCGCTAGCACTTTGCCCAGGATTGCGCTTCTCTCCGCGCCGAACGCCATGCGTACGCCGATCTCGAATGTGCGTTGCGACACCGTGTACGCCATCGTCCCGTAGACGCCCAGCATCGCAAGCAGCAGTCCGACTCCGGCGAAAGAGGAAATAAGCGCCGCCCGAAAACGTTCCGTCGCAATCGACGTGTTCACCATGGCGTCCATGGTCGTGAAGCGCATCGCGATGAACGGATTCACCCGCACAATTTCATCGTGCACTGCGTTCATCAGTGTCAGTGGCTTTACCTCCGTCCGCAGAACAATGTGGATCTGATTGGCAAAAAAAGGATGTTGGGTCATCGGCATATAGAGCGTCGGCCCGGGATTCTCCTCGGGCGACCCCTGCCGCACATCGCCTACGACTCCCACCACCGTCATCCATTTGTCCGAGTCAAGCCCGCATTGGACCTGCTTACCTAGCGGATCGGCATTGCCGAAACTCTGCTTGGCCAGCGACTCGCTGATCACGGCCACGAATTGACTCTTGTCCGTATCCTGCGCGCTGAAATCGTGCCCGCGTTTGATCGGAATCCCCATGGTCTGAAAATAGCCGGGACTGGCTACGCTGAAGTCGGCGTATGGAGAATGGTTGACATCGACAGGCCCGGCGCCAGTCACGGTGTAATACCCATTGGAACCATACGCACCCGTCGGCAGCCCCATGATCCCAGCCACATGCTTTATGCCTGGCACTGCCGCGAGTTGGGCAAAGAGCCCACTAAACTGTCCGGCCGCGCGCTGCGCATCCTGCCCGGAGTGGGCTGGTGCATCCGCATCCACCACCAGCAACTGGCGTGTCTGATACCCCATGTCCCGATCGATGAGAGCCATCATGGTGTGCAGCAGGAGTGCCGCGCCCACCGCGAGTACAAACGTCGCCGCCACCTCGGCAATCACCAGTCCATCGCGAACCATGGTTGCGCCCGGCCGGCTCATACCGCGGGAGGCGTCTTGTTTCAGGGTCTCCGCAGGATCGACCTTCGCCGCCTTCAGCGCGGGCAGCACTGACGACGCGAGCGCAGTTAACACTGAGAGCGCCAATGTAAATCCCAGCACCCAACCGTTGAGGTGAATCTCATTCGTGCGTGGTAGATCCTTGGGGGCCATTGCCACCAGAACGCGTACCGCGGGAAAGGTCAGCAGTACTCCAGCTGCGCCGCCGATCAACGAGACGAGCAGGCTCTCGAGGATGACGGGCTGCATGACCTGCCGGCTGGAAGAGCCCAGGGCCCTTCGAATGGCGAGTTCGCGCTGCCGCTCCAGCGAGCGCACCAGTTGAAGATGGGTCACGTTGACGCACGCGATCAGCAGAATGAGCCCAACCGCAGCCCACAGAAACAGAAGCGTAGGGCGCGTATTGCCGGTGAGGGCCTGATGCAGCGGCTGCGGCAAGATCTGTTTATTTCGGTTCGCTTCGGGGTATGCAGCCTCAAGCCGGCGAGAAATTCCTATCAGTTCTGTCCCAGCGGCCGGGAAGGTGGTATCTGCGCGGAGGCGCGCGATCGCCTTATAGTTGAATGCCGTCCGTTCCTGCGACGCGGGCCGCAATGGGAAAGCCTCCCATACCTGTGTCCCGGCAGGGAAATCGAAGCCCCCAGGCAATACGCCCACAATCTCCACCGGCTCACTCTCCACCTGCAGCATCTGCCCCAGTGCCGCCTGCGTGCCGCCGAAGTGATCGCGGGCAAACTGCTCGCTCACCAGGACCGCATGATGCGCATCGGCGTCGGTAAAGGTACGGCCGGCGATCGGCTGCAGGCTGAAGACGCGGGCGAAGTTGGCATCCACGAAAGTCACTCCCGTGTAGACCGAGTGATCCCGCAACTGCACGCCCAGATTGCCACCGCTATAGAGGCTCATGGCTTCTATACTTCTGGCCTGGTCGCGTACGTCCACTCCGTCCGGCCCAGTTATCCGCGGCGAGCTGTGCCCGCTGTTGGTCCAGTGCGTGTTCAGAACGGCGAGTTTGTCGGCATGCTTGTAGGGAAGCGGGGCCAGCAGTACGGACTCAATCACGGTAAAAATGGCGGCGTTTGCCCCGATGCCCAAAGCCAGCGTAAGGGTCGCAGTCGCAGTGAATACCGGGTGCTTCCACAACTGGCGCGCTGCGCACCGCAGGTCGCCGAAGAAGCTTCTGGCGAAGTTCTCCCACCCATATTCGTTCACCCGCTCTTTGGCCGCGGCCACGCTGCCGCCTTCGAGCCGGGCGGCCCTTCTGGCGTCTTGGGCAGAAAGTCCACGTGACCTCCATGCCGACTCTGCCTCCTCAAAGTATTGCTCCACTTCCTCCGCTGTCTCGCGATCTTGTTTAGCCCGGTTCGTGAGGCTACGCAGGCCGTAGGTCAACTGCCGCCAGAGTGACATGGGTCAACCCTCCGCCTTCAGCAATCGCGCGATCGCAGATGCCCGCCGCGTCCAGTCCGCGGTTTCTTCCTCCAGTTGCTTTCTGCCGGTTCTTGTCAGGGTATAGAACTTGGCCCTCCGCGAGTTTTCGGTGCGGCGCCATTCGGCATCCAGCCAGCCGGCGCGCTCCAGTCGCTGCAGCGCGGTCAGCAGAGATCCCGGGTTTACCTTAAAGACTCCGCGTGAGACTTGCTCCACACGGCGCGCGATGCCAAAGCCGTGCATAGGCTCCAAGCTCAGGGTCTTCAGAATGAGCATGTCGAGCGTGCCTTGAATTACGTCGGTATTGGGATCGGTCATCGAAGGAGACGTTAGCACCCTCTCATTATGACCGTCAAGATGTGATCGTCAGAGGGAAGACGCGCCGCCAACCTCGAATTTGTCATCCCGACCGAAGCGGAGGGATCTGCGGTTTCACTTTCGGGGACAGCGAATGTGCGGTGGGTGAATCGCCTCTGGGCTCAGTTTCTCCAGTAATGGAAACCGCAGATCCCTCCGCTTCGGTCGGGATGACAAATTCGAGGGTGGCGGCGCACCCTGGCATGGCTACAGGGGGATGGACAGAATGAGCACAACAGCTGCAACCAACCCGTTTGCCCGCGTTCTCTCCAACGCATTCAGGAAGTAGCGCCGTCCAGATTGATCCAGATTGATCAAAGCGATGGACATCGAGCCGGCCCGGCTCACGAATGCGTCATCTCTTGCTCGTGCGCCTGTGGTTGAAGCTCGCCCGGCTGGCTTTTCTCGGCGTCGTTCCAGTCGATTTTCAACTCTTCTCTGCGGTCGAGAACCGCATCCCCGCGGGCCCCTCCAAAATAATCCCAGGCCCATTCCATAAAGGCCTCGATTCTTGCGCGGGTGGAGGAGAGCAGGGCTGCGTGTACTCCCAGCCACGCGGCGAAGGCGATGGCGCCATGGATCTGAAGGCGATGCTCTCCCACTTCGGCTACCCCGGAGTTCTTTCCGATGATGGCCATGATGCCTTTATCCAAATAATGGAACGGGAGCCGTGGCTTTCCCTCAATTTCCAGCAGAATATTCTTGCCGCAGCATTTACCGGATTGTTCCGCGACAGAGGCCAACTGGGGCAATGGTGAGCCGTCTTTGCCGGGGATATTGGCAAAGTCTCCCAGGCCATAGACGCCCGTCAGTCCTGGCACTGTGAGGTCTGCGGCAACATCGATGCGGCCGCCGTGCCCCGTCGGCATTCCCAGATTGTCGGACAAGGATGCAGCCTTGAGGCCCCCGGCCCAAATAACAGTGTGCGTCGGGATCGTGGTGCCGTCTGAAAGCAGCACATGCCCACTCCCAATCTCCTTGACTCTTGTACCCAGCAGAAGTTGCACCCCCCGTTCCCGGAGCATTTTGGCCGCGTATTCCTGCGACGCAGGGGAAAAGGCACTGAGCACAGCATGGCCCCCATCCACCAGGAAAATCTGCGCCTGCTCCGGAGGGAGATCTTTGAAGGATCTGTCGGAGGTTTTTTGCTTCAGCGCTAAGCGCAACATATCTCCCAACGCGCCTGCCATTTCTGCCCCTGTGGGGCCGCAGCCTACGATCACAATATTCAGCGCTCCCTTGGCAACCAGCGAAGGGTCGCTTTCCGCGGATTCGAGCATGGCTAGAATGCGAGAACGCAACCGTTCGGCATCACGCAGCGAGTAGAGTGGATAGCTGTGCTCTTGTGCTCCCGGGGTGTTGAAAAAGTTGGGTTGAGAGCCCGCAGCCAGCACCAGAAAGTCACCCTGATACCGCTGCCCGTCAGCGGTTTCGACCACCCGCGAGTGGGGATCGATGGAGACGACCTCCGCCATCTTCACGTTCACGTTGGGTTGATGAATCAGGGTGAACCGCAAATTGAAGGCTATATTGTCTGGAGAGAGGATCCCGGTGGCCGCCTGGTAGAGCAACGGCTGAAACTGGTGATAGTTGTTCTTATCCAGCAAAGTCACGCGAACATTTGGATTGGCGGCGACCTTGCGGGCACAGTTCAGCCCTGCGAACCCGCCGCCTACGATCACAACATGCTTTTCGCCTTGCGGAGTTTGTTCGGTCGACAACATCATGGCGTTCCTTCCTAATCGTCGGATATATGGAAGACCGCGTGGTTGAGATCCGGCCAGAATTCCTTGGCTGCGAAGGTGCCGAAATCCAGCAGAACGTTGGTCAACCAGCGCTGTCCAACCTTGGTCCAGGTGCGGTACTCGGTTGGGTAGTAGAGCGAGGAGATGCCAGCAGCTGTGCCGGCTCCCACAATCTCGGACGCGTTGAAAGTTTCATGCCCGGAATCTGTGCGGGTGATGACCGTTCGCGTTACGGCATAGAAGCCCCGCTTGAAAACGCCCCCATGGCCGAGCGTGTAGTAGCGGCTGTCTTGACGCAGGACGCTGGGCAGAATGCCTTCTACCCAGAGGTTCTCATCCGTCTGGTCTGCGAATGTGTGCCAATAATATCTGCCATATCCGGCGGCCCCCTGGTGAAATGCCGGATAGGAGTCCGTCGCCTGACTGATACCTGCCTGGATGCCGACGAAAATGAACGCGGAATAGTCGAAGCTATCCAGGGCGCCGGTCTTGAACTTATCCTTCACCGTCTGCGGAGGTAGCTTTGCTCCTACGCTGACCGCGCGAAAGTTGGGCACGATATACAGGATCCGCTTGGTCTGCTTACCCTCGTCCGCGCTCGCGGGGGTTGTGGCGGCCGAGGAGCTGGTTGAGGCTGAAGGGCTTTGCTGTCCCTCAGGCGCCGGCGTAGGCGCATCTGGGATCGCTGTGGCTGCCACCACCGCGGTTTGCGGGGAGGCAGGAGAGGGAAGCGAGGAATGTTCCTCTTGCGCCAGGCCGCTCGTAAAAGCGAGCAGACAAAACGCGCCGGTGATAAAAAATCGCATAAAGCTGGCAGCTCTCATCAAGTAAATACCCGTCTGTACCCGCACTCGATAAACACTCGTGCGTGGCTCTTTGACTACGAAGTCCCCAGAAAGTCAGCTGCACAAAGGCCGCGTGGCTCGGTCGTTTCAAACGTGCTCGGTGATGTTAGATGGCCCGGTAAAATTTCGTGCGCTCTGGTGACCTCATCTCGCATCCCCCGGCTGGGTCCAATGGAGGTTTGATGTAGCTCACGCTCTTTGGTTCTAACATTTCTTCGATCGTGAACAAATGAAATGGCTTGCAAAGGCTACAATGGCCGGCGCATGCTATCCATCGTTGTTTAAGGAGCAGTCTGTCCAAGCCCAGGACCAGGGGTTCCTGGAGAGGTAATGGGACGTCCCTGGTTTGCTAAATCGCAAATAAGGTTCTTCAGACGCGTTTCCTCGTAGGAATATTGCCGGGCACTGCTAAAGTCGTGCTTTGCAATCGAGGCAACCATTTTCTTGATTGCCGCGTCGCGCTGTTCTGTCGCCTCCGCTACGGTGAGGGGTTCCAAACTCGAAGTCGTTGCTTCCAGCGAAAAGGTTTTGCGATTGACTCCTGTGATCTTGCCGAACCACATGATGTAGGCTCCTTTCATAATGCCCCAGAACTCGGTTAAGAGGAAGGCGAAGGGCGTTGATCCTCTATCGGTAAGGTGCTCGTTCTCCCTTTGCTCAAAAACGAAAAGCATCTCCGCTGAAAAATGCCGGCGAAAGTCCGGCGGGTAGAGAAAAAGCAGGATCCGGTACCTGTTGCTGAATCTCATTCAAGCGCCTTTCAGTCCGAGTCGTGTGGCTGCCGATTGTAGGAGATGACGTAAGCGGCCGATCTCATAATGAAGTTGCGCTCGCCCCTTTGCGGTCAGGCGGTAGGCCTGTTTGTCGCGCGACGTGTCCTCCTGTTCGAAGCGCTCAATCCACCCATCCTCGAGAAGTCGCCGGATAGCTCCGTACAACGTGCCCGTACTGAGCCGGACACGCCCTTCACTCAACGCCTCCACGTCCTTGAGCAGCGCGTATCCGTGCTTTGCTTCGGAAGCGAGGCTGGTCAGTATGAGCACCACCGGTTCGCTGAGCGGTTTACTGTCTGTGGTGATATGTCGCACGGTGACATGTTGCCACATTGCGTATGGCCGGTCAAGAGGACGGACGCGGATTCAGCGCCGGACGTTTACCTTTGTGGATATTCTTCGCCGGTTCTGCTAGGGACAAATCCGAGCTGCCCGCATCTGAGGGGACGATAGAGTAGCGTAGAGGAGTCGCGTATGACCTACTTTCGATCGACGCTGTTCGCAACTCTCTCTCTCTTACTCTCCCCGGCTCTCGCGCAGGTGTCCCATGTAGCCCCTTCCAACGCGCAACTCGCCAGCCCGCAGCTGGAGAAGAAAGTGGATGCACTGCTCAAGCAAATGACGCTGGAGGAGAAGATAGGGCAGTTGGTCCAGTACAGCGCTACGGAAGCGCACCCCGCACCCACCCCCGGCAACACCACCACCGCTCTCAATGTGAACCCGCCCGCCCCTGGGGGAGTCGACAGCTATGTGCTGGCGCAAAAGGGGGAACTGGGCTCCATGCTCAACACCGTCGGGCAGACTCTTACCAACCATTTCCAGCACGCTGCTGTTGACAACACGCGCCTGCATATCCCCCTGCTTTTCGGCGCCGACGTCATCCACGGATTTCGCACCATCTTTCCCGTTCCGCTGGCCACTGCATCCAGTTGGGACCCCGCCCTGATTACGGACCTCGCGCACATGGCCGCTATCGAGGCGCGCACTGCGGGTGTCGATTGGGTCTACTCGCCCATGGTCGACATCGCGCGCGATGCTCGCTGGGGCCGCTGTACCGAGGGCGCGGGTGAAGACCCCTACCTGGGCTCCGCCATCGCTCGTGCCTATATCCGCGGCTACCAGGGCGACAGCCTCTCCGCGCCGGACTCGGTTGCCGCCTCGGTCAAGCATTTTGCCGCCTACGGTGCGGCCGAGGCCGGCCGTGAGTACAACACCACGGACATGAGCGAGCTGCTGCTGCGCCAGGTCTACCTGCCGCCCTACCACGCGGCGGTTGAGGCCGGCGCGGCCACCGTGATGTCCGCCTTCAATTCGCTGAATGGGGTGCCCGCGACGGCCAACCCATTTCTGCTGCAAACCATCCTGCGCGGCGAGTGGGGCTTCGACGGCGCGGTGGTCTCCGACTACACCGCGGTCATGGAGCTCACGCATCACGGCATAGCCCTGGATGCCGCCGTGGCCAGCGAAAAGGCACTGATGGCCGGCGTCGACATCGACATGATGTCGCACTACTACGACGCCGAGTTGCCCGCGTTGGTCAAGTCCGGCAAGGTGCCGATGACTGTAGTGGACGAGGCCGTGCGCCGCGTCCTGCTGCTCAAGTTCGCGCTCGGCCTCTTCGATCATCCCTTTACTGAAGGCCCCGAGGTAACGGGAGCAGTGGCTGAGCATCGCCCACTCGCCCGCCGGGCAGCGGAGGAGTCCCTGGTCCTGCTACAGAACAATTCTGTGTCCCAGGAACCCTCTTCTGCCCCTGGACAAGGCCACTAAGAGGATCGCCCTCATCGGCCCGCTCGCTGACGATGCCAGTGACATGGTCGGCGCCTGGTCTGGCGCCAACAACTTCGGCGATGTGCGGACCCTGCGCGCCACCATGCTGGAACGAGCCCAGCAAAGCGGAGCGACGCTTACGTATGAGAAGGGAACCGAGATCTCCGGCACTTCGGACTCCGGGTTCGCCGCTGCGGTTGCCGCCGCCCAGAATTCCGATGTCGCCATCCTCGCCCTGGGCGAGTCGAGCGACATGAGCGGCGAAGCCGCGTCGCGTGCTCACCTGGATTTGCCCGGAAACCAACAGCAGTTGCTTGAGGCTGTGGTCGCCACGGGCAAGCCTGTTGTCCTGCTGATCTTCTCCGGCCGGCCGCTGGTATTGGATTGGGCTGCTCAGCATGTGCCTGCCATCATGGAAGTTTGGTTCCCTGGGGTCGAAACTGGTCCCGCGATCGTCGACACCCTATTCGGAGATGTCGCTCCGAGCGGCAAGCTCACCATGAGTTTCCCCCGTGCTGTGGGGCAGGAGCCGCTCTACTACAACCAGCTTCCTACGGGCCGCCCAATCCAGCATCCCGACCCGGCGCACCCTGGTTACGTCGAGATGAAGTTCGTCTCACGTTATCTGGACGTGCCCAATGACGCGCTCTTCCCCTTCGGACATGGTCTTACCTACTCGACGTTCGGCTATTCCGGTGTTTCGCTTTCTACGCAATCCATAAGCTCGGCCTCGCTCATGCGCGATCGGAAGAGCCAGCCGGTTGTCGCAACCGCCACGGTGACCAATACAGGCAAGCGCCGCGCCACCGAGATCGTTCAGTGCTATGTCAATATCCGAGGCGCCAGCACCGAGCAGCCGGTACGCAATCTCAAGGGCTTCACTCGCATCACGCTCGACCCGGGCCAATCCCAGGCGGTTCACTTTCCCCTTGGCTTCGGGGAACTTTCCTTCTACAACGCCAAGGCTCAGCAGGTCGTCGAGCCGGCCGACTATACCGTCTATATAGGCGGCAGTTCCACCGCCACCAATGCTGCTCACTTTACGACCACGCCGTAGCACCAGTGTCAGGACCGATCCGCTACCTCACCTTGAGCGGTCAGTAAGCCTCCAAAACCACCGCAAGTCCCCTGTTGAAGATCCATTAAGAATGCGCGGCGCTGGCCTTGCAGGCAGTAGAGCACAAGCTCGAGTCGATCGGAAACGCCGAGCTTGTCATAAACCCTATACAAATGGTTCTTGATGACCTGCTCGGTGGTACCGAGCTTATGTGCTATCTCCTTGTTGCGCATGCCCAGGGTGATGCAGGGGATGATCTCCAGCTCCCTCGGTGAGAGGCGCGCGAGAGGGTTGGTCGGCGTTGAGGGCTGCGAGCGGTAAGCCTCGATCACCAGGTTAACGGACCGGTTGTCTATCCACGTTTCTCCTGCGGCGATCGTGCGGACGCACTTGACAAGTAGGCCGGGCGAGATGGAGCGGGGAATGATGCCTCGAGCACCCCAGTGGTAGAGTTCAACTGGATCGGTTTCGTCCTCCTGGGACGACAGGACGATGATCTTCAGCTTCGGCGCACAGCGGATCAACTCAGAAACGGCATCGACCGTGCCGGCTATCAATTTGCCCTCGAGCAGGATCACGTCGATGGGAAAGCATTGGATGGCGTGGTTAAGACCTGCCAGGCTATCAGTCTGTTGAATCACCCGAAGATCGTTTTCGAGTGCGAATATCTTCTGCATGCCCACCCGATAGATGGTCTGCGAATCGGCCAGGACAATGCGAATCGCAGAGTCATCCGCGCCTTCGTAGTCGATGGGGGAGGCAACACCCGCACTATCGCGGTCGGGAAGATTCAAGGCAGTCCCCGCGTGTCATTTTTCATTTGCTCCGTCTTGCGCCGGCTCCGCGAGCCCGTTCTTCACAACAAACGCCGATCAGGAATAGTTTCCGTACTGTTCCAGGTGCGTTGCGTGCGAGAAATTTCCTATCACAAGAGCCTGAACCTGGCCACTCATGCAAATGTCAGGAAAAAGTCAGAGTCTTGTCATTTTTAAAAGGGAGATTGGGCTCTGCGTAAGGGATGAACAGAAAGCTGAAGCGCTGCACACTGTGGCGCCATGCAACCACACGATGGGAACGAACAGTCGATACACCGATCACACGGTGCCGCTGGTTTAACAACATCGGCTGAGAGACCCGAACGGGGAGCTCAGAGTGCCCCGTCCCGGCGATCGCACACTACCGCGTCCCCAGGGCTTCCTTCGTCAAGCTCGACTGCGACATGACTCCCGTACGGCCGGCGGCGGTACCATCGATCACCTCTACTCTGACGGATGTGGGGAGGCTGGGATCGGGCCCGATCATTCGAACTCTGGTGCCCTGCAAGAGGGTGGGGTCGCTGGCCGAGGGCCCGAGCTCTCCGCTGAGCTTGGTCGCGGCGTTCACGGTGAAGACGCCCGGCTCGGGAAGTTTGACGGTGTCGCGGCCTGCGTCTTGCTGCCTGACCTCGGTCGCCTCGACGAGCCCCTTCGCCGCCGGGGGAACGACGGTCTCCATCAGGTGGAATGTCGTCCCATTCAGGTCCCCGCTCGCGATGAACCGCAGGCGCGTGCCCTGCGGCACAGTTCGGATGACGACCGACGGGTCGGCTTCGGAGAGGATGTCCACCTTCTTGGCGCTTACGACGAATTCGACATCCTCCTTGGACGCGTTCCAGATGGTCGCCGCTGTCCGGAAGTTGGCCGATGGCACACCCGGTGACTTGACCTTGACCGGGATGGTGCTGAACGTGCCCTTCGCGTCGCGCTCCCACCCCCACTCGACCGACCCGAAGTAAGTACCTGCCATCGTGCCTTCCATCGCCAGCGCCGCCGTCTCGAGCACCTGCTTGGAGGATGGGGAGGCCGTCGGGTCCTGCGGCGCGTCGTGCAGTTCGGCGGGTACGGGCCCGTGTTCCTTACCACCGGCCATGTAGTGATAGCCGTAGATCGCGCCGCCGCCGTAGTCGATGCCCTTCACCTTGTTTCCTGCGATGAAGTCCGCCCCCTTCGGCAAGGGGCCGATGCCGGGGACGTCGTAGGAGCCGAGCTTGGTCGCGTCAGATTTCGCGGTTGGAGTGTCGCTGGCCGCATACATCGGGCTCGGGTGACTTGCAGGAACGTCGATGTGAAAGCCTACGCCCGGCCCAGTCGTCGCCGAATGGCGCGCGATGAGATCGTCGGTGTGGCGCTTTCCGGCGATCACGGTGTCGGTCGCCTGTGTCAGCCCGATCTTCGTCGCGTCGACGTTGTTGCCGGGGTGGAACTTCAAATGGATCTGGACGCCGAGTTCGGTCCCGGTGGGCACTTTGCTCCCTGGACCAGCTGTCAGCTTGTTGAATTTGGCGTCCTCAAATTCGCCTAAGTTCGTTGGGAATCGCGCGAGGTGCGGGCGGCTGGAAGACACGGGGTCGAGGGCGATGCGGTCCCGGATCGCGAGGCCAACCGAGTCACCGCGTTCATGGGCCAGGAAGGCGCGGCACAGCGCATCGGCCTGCCGCTCCGCGGGGGTGTCTGGAGCCTCGGGTTGGAGCGCGCCAAGCTGCGACGTAGAGGTAGCGGCACGCTGCTGGATAGTGTGGGCAACCTCGTGTGCGAACAGGCCCCGCTGCTGCGGCGCGGGCATGGACCGTCCCCGCTCCCCCAGGTGAATGTCCTGGCCATGGGTGAGCGCATAGGCCCCAAGGGACTCGACAGCACGGCGCGAACTGGGACCGGAAAAGATGCGGACGTCGGCGAGCGGGCGCTGGAAGAACTGCTCCAGCGGACGCCGGAGCCCGGCTTCTAGAGGCTGGCCTTGCTCCGCTTCTCCCGAATGAATCGGAATACTCGCGAAATCGAATTGCGGAGGCGCGAACCGCGGCGCTCCGCCGTTCTCGTGCCCCTTGGACGCCGGCCACCCCGCACTCCGCTCGCGGCGGTTCCCATCGCGTGCAGAAGCTGACGGCGAAAGCGGAGACCGTGCAGGTGCATTCGAGGTCGGCCCCTGCGGCTTCGACACGTAGGTCCAGCCCGTTCCCATGGCATCATCCTATACCCGGAGAATTCGATCGGCGACGGGGCCGAGTCTGGCTAAAGACCGGGAATCTCCGGCTGCATCAAGACAGACGGTTGCTATGAGGTTGCAGCTCACTGTCCCCGGGAACTCCCCGGGCCGAGCGAACGGCCGCGGCCAGCTCTTTGGGCAACGGGGGACAGCCTGAGGGCTAACGAGTGTGTCGGAGAGAAAGTCAGGAAGTCCCACAAAAAGGTTGGGAGCTGAGAGGTGAGATAGCCCCAGCGAGGACCCGGGAACATCCCCAGAATCGAGTTAGGGTGATTGGTCGAAGGAAAATGCAAACGCAACTACCGCGGCGTTGCACATGGTGGAGGGGATCATTTGGATGAGAACCTAGGGTGAGGCGGTGACGGAATAACTTCAGGAGATTGTGCGTTGCGCAAATGAACTTCCACTCCGATGTCACTTTGGTTAGGCCCCGCAGCCGGAATCGACGAATGCCACGAGCTTCTTTGATTTGTCCAAACACTGGTTCCACGGTCGATTTTCGCAGTGCGTAGCGTGCTTTGCCTTCTTCGCTGGAGAGGACTTTTCGGATGCGTACAGCTTCTTCATTGCGGGGTGCGTTGGCTGGCAGCTTTCGCTCCAGGCGATTGTGGTTTAGCATCGGGCGAAACCAAGACTTGAATGCTCTCTAAGGCCATATCCAACAGACTGGTGGTGTCCCAATAGCCAGCATCCGCGACGACGATCTCCGGCTTGCTGTCAGCACTGGTCCGTATGCTTTCCACCATGGGCAGTAACTGCTGGCGATCTGTCGTTTGCTGTGTTAACTCGGCTGCCACGATAATTTGTGCTTGCGAGTCAACTGCAATCTGAGCGTTGTACGCCTGAACAAAGGCCTTTTGACCGTTGTCTTTCATCACCCGCGAATCCGGATCGACGAAGTTGTATTGCCGGCTAGGCTGCTGAGCATTCCGTTTGGCCCTGCGGCGCTGCTTTTCTCCTTTTCGCGCTGCTGACGATCTTTTACAGGCCGGCTGGCTCGCTCGGCATTACTCGGTCGGCCGCGTTTGCCCAAGGGGAGATTGGTCGTGGCGGCTTGCAATTGCTTTTGCGCCTCCTGTTCTAGCTCTGCCTTAGCCTGCTGCAGGCGCTGCAGCCGGCTTTGCGCATGAGCGAGTTCATCAGGCAAGGCAGCGGCAGGTTGGCCTTGGCCAAAACGTTGGTCCTCTTGCTGATCTGTTTGCTGTGCCTGCTTGAGTAGTCGCTGCACCTCGTTTTGCCAATATTGTTCCCGGTCGCTGATCTTCTGATAACTCACGGAGCGTCGAGTGCTGGCATTGGCCATGATCTTGGTGCCATCGATGGCGACATTGCCCAGCTTCACCAGCCCGGCTTTTTGACATAATTTCAGCGCTTGCACGAACAAGCCAGCCAGTGCGTCCAGGTGCTCCTGCCGAAAACTAGCCAAGGTATCGTGGTCCGGATGCTGGTCTGCAGCCAGATAGCGGAACGCCACATTGTCGTAGGTAGCTTTCTCAATCTTGCGCGAGCTGTTGATCCCTATGCAATAGCCATAAAGCAACAATCGCGCCAGAAGCAGAGGATGATAAGCCGATAGCCCTCGCCCATCGCTGCGTTCGTACCTTGCATAGATTGGGGACAAATCCAGTTCGTTCATCACATCGGCTACGAATCGCGCCAAGTGATCTTCCGGCAACCAGTCCTGGAGCGAAGGAGGAAGCAGAAACTGCTGATCGAGAGTGCAGACTCGAAAGCGCTTGTTCACGCAATCATCATAAAAAGTTTTAGCTCAGGGCAGAGTGATTTTCATGGCTACCCCCATCTATCTCCGACACACTCCTGAGAGTGTGTCGGGGAGAAAGCTGAGGAGACCCCACAAAAAGGTTGGGAGCTGAGAGGTGAGATAGCCCCGGCGGACAACCGGGAACATCGCCCAGAATCGAGTTAGGGTGATTGGTCGAGGAAAATGCAAACGCAACGACCGCGGCGTTGCACATGGTGGAGAGGATACAGGGACAGTATCCCGAAACTCCGGTTTCCTGTCCTACAGCAGATCGTCCTTCAACCTTCATCACTGTCGTCGTTTCTTTAGGAACGTTTCGTCTGTCATCGAAACTTGGCGTTCTCGTATTGCATGGCTGGCCTCAGATTCTCGCGTAAGTTTAGCGGCTATGTGGGCAAGTGCAAGTGCTGATTTTAGGCGGAGACTATTGGGTCATTGCTTAGATTTGGTGCAACATCCATGAGGACTGGGAAATGACCCGCTTTCTGCTCCGTGCGGTAATTGCGTTTTCGTTCCTTGCTCAATGCACATTAGCACAGATCCCCGGAAACGTGATGTCGCGGGTTTACCAAATCCGCATGCCGGGAGAAACTGCGACCAGCTTCATTCTGGAGGATGGAGACAAGCAGTACCTATTTACTGCCAACCACGTAGTCGAGAGCTTGGGGGGTCATGCCAAAATCGAACTCATGGTTGACGGCAAATGGGTGCCGCTTATGTTAGGATTTTGCACGGTGACACGAAGTGCGAAGATGTTGCCGTGCTAATCCCCGATCAGAAGGAACCGCTGCTTAAAACTGATGCCCTGCCGCAAACGACTAATTTTTATATGGGGCAGGAGGCCTATTTTCTGGGTTATCCGTATGGATTCTTCATGCAGGCTAGCGCCGTGCATTTGTCGGCGGCGCTCGTCAAACATGCTTATATTTCGGCCGTCGTCCGATGTTCGGACATGGATCCCGGAGCTCCAGATAAAACCGTAATTCTGCTGGATGGCTTCAACAATCCCGGATTTTCTGGTGTACGGTATTCGAAGACCTGAACGATCCAAACCGCCCATTTAAAGTCGTGGGAATAATAAGCGGATTTAGATCGGTAAATTCACCCGTCTCCGTGAGAATCGGGGCAAAAGGCAGCCGGGGGGCATCGGTTGAGTCGAACACGGGAATCATCGTGGCTGTAGGGATTGACAGGGCCTTTGCGCTCATCGAGTCGGATAAGGCGAAAGTGCGGAGCCCAAAAAGTAATCAACCGGGCGCTGCGCCTCTGCCTAAAATGTCAGGTCCGTCTGGCCACGAAACTCCGGATATCGAAATGGTATCGGTTACGTCCCGTTGTCACTCGTTCGTCATTTGTTGCGGATCCGCAACGTCTATATCTTACTTACTTGTTTAATTGCAACTCTTGTATCGATGAATGATGTGCTTAAGGTCGTGAGGAGCGGCGTCAAGGGGATAACGGGATACGATACATGTCCCCTTATCTCCCCGCGCTGAGTGATTTGATGGTTCTGGGTGAGCAGGGTACGGATTTTGGACTTATAGTATTGCTTGTGTTCCTGGGATATGCGTGGCATGTAATGCGATGATATTTGGACGGTTTGTATTAAGCGTAGGTCTTTTTAAGAGAGGCGGCAAGGAAAGTGAACTTCGACGAATTTGAGAAAGCAAAAGATAGTGATTTGAAAGCAGAAGCAAAACGATGCTTTGATGAAGCGCGAGCTCTGACACCTGCCGATCTTCTACGCCAAGCGCCGTTAATGCTTGAAGCGCAATTTTACACGAAAGAAATGGACCGCCGAGATAGTTCGAGAATCGCTCGACGCGATTGGTGGCTCGAAATTGTCGTTATTTTCCTCATCGGTATTGAGATCATTTTGAGTATCTTAGGAATCATATTCGCTGTTCGTGAGGGGAAAGCTCAAGCGACACTGACGGAGAAGCAAACGGGATTGCGACCAGCCTCCAGCAAAGCTCGTCTGATACTGCCGGCACGCTTAAGGGGCTTCTCAAACAACTGGAAAGAAATGAAAGCGCGGGAAAGACTGCAGGTACTCTCCAACATTTAGAGTCTACGACGAAAGCAATGAATAAAGCGGTCCAAGCGCAACTTTCATTGTTTTATCAACCATCGGTGACTGCTTCATATGACACCACAGCGAAAAAGCTCACAATAACTAATACGGGACGTACGGACCTGCATATTACTGGTGCGCAATTCGACACGCTTCCAAGGGAGATACTACATCCGAATCAAGTTATAGCTCCTAACAGCGGCTGGTTCATGGACTCAACCGCTGTACAGAAAAGAATGACCGATGCGACTACGCAGGGGACGGTCAAATCATTTCCCATGTCCTTTTTCATCACAGACGTAACACGGAAAACCATATGTCGTCTACACTCATCTGTTGGCGGCATGGCCCGATGATAAATTTACAATTTTATATGCAAATTGAGTCGATACAACCAGAACTAATCACTTCGACATCGACTTCAGGAAGTCAATGAGCTTCTTCAGATCTTCAAAGGCGGCGACATCAAAGGCGGCGACACAGGCGTGATTCAAAGCATTGAAGGGACAAAGCATTGAAGGGACAGACGGAAGTACCCCGAAGCAAATGCGCGCATCGTGAGGCTATCTTACGACATTGAGCCGTTGAGAGGTGGGGAAGACAGGGAGCATTGAAGGGGAGCATTGAAGGGACAAAGGGGAGCATTGAAGGGACAGAGCATTGAAGGGACAGACGGAAGTACCCCGAAGCAAATGCGCGCATCGTGAGGCTATCTTACGACATTGAGCCATTGAGAGGCGGGGAGACAGGGTTCAGGTCGGAACGAAGGGTGAACTCGGGGACGGACGGGAAGTTCACTAATCGTTAAGCAGTCGTGAATAATCGTCTGACTTGGGATTACATCATTAGCCGAAATCAAGATCTGATTGTCGTGTATCCGGCCGCGGTTTGGACGGTCGGCCGCCCTTCTGAGGAACCAATCGCCGGTCTATCGACTCTTCCAAAGCGTGGACGAACTCTTGTGTGCCCAAAGGCCGGCCCGTATGCGTGCACTGGCGGATCGAGGCCAACTCTGCTTCCGTTTCCCCTGCCGCGAAGTATCCCGCCAGCTTGCGCTGATCCAATGATCCTGCCATAGCTCCATGCTTAAAAATGCTTCCGCCTGCAAGTTGCACAATGAGCAGCGGCGCTCGACCATGCCCAGGCGTGCGCCTCGTGAACGAATTGCGCTCGCACCGGATTCAGTTCCGTGTAACGCAGTGCTTCCCACAAATGCGGCCGATCCAGCGGGCATAGAAGATCTCCGTTGCCAAGCATGTCCACTCGAGTTGTGGACCAGGTTCCAGTAGGAAGCATAACGCCCATGCGTATGCTTCATGGAAAGTGCCAGCCCTTCTGCGTCGGCAGGGATCACAATTAAATGAACGTGATTGGACATGAGGCAGTAGCCAACAAGCAGCACCTTATGCAACGCAAGATTCTCTCGCAATAAATCCAAATACACTCGGCGGTCCACATCGCTCTCTAGAAGAAAACGACGGCCATTGCCTCGTTGGGTCACATGGTGTGCTACTCCAACGGCTATCACTCGGGCCAAGCGTCCCACAACTGGAACTCTAGCAAGAAGCTGTTGAATGAAGTAATTTTTAGGTTCAGTTCGCGCCTTCTGATTCGCCGATCACAAGAGCATGAGGTGAACTTCCCGTCCGTCCCCAAGTTCTCCAAATTCGGTGCTGCGTGCACTGGCCGAGGTCTATGCCAGCGCGGATGCGCAGGAGAAGTTCGTCCACGACTTCGTCGCCGCCTGGGCGAAGGTGACGGAACTGGAGCGCTTCGATCTGCACGAGTAAAGGGAATTGCTTCTAGTTGGGCCGGACTGTCTGGTCCGGTCCAACAGAGGTGTACTCAGGAGTTTTGTGGACAGGTTTCGTGGGCAAGGTTTCGTGGACAGCAGACGGAGCTGGCACTTTCGCAAAAGCGAGATCACTTTTAAAACTTAGCGTGACTCCGTTTTCCCAAGGTGTCAGGTCCGTCTGTCCAAGAAACGTCCCCTTTTCCCTCCCCATGTCAATGCAACGACCTCGGAAAGATAAGGGGCAAAGTATTGATTACTGATTGAGGAGACGCAAGAATGCGTGGGACACACCGCTTGCGTCCACATAGTATCCCGTAATTCCCCCGGCCGGGTCGCTGCTGCCGGGTATGGTGCCCTGGCCGCTACCGCCGCCCGCGCCCTGAATATCGAAGGTGATAATGTCGCCGCGCTGGGTGCGCACGAAGCCGTGATTGACGCCGCCGGCGTCCACGCATTGCCCCACAATGTCTCCTCGCGTGTTGATGCTTGCTGGTAGGTACCTTGGCCGGAGCCAGTAACCCGCACCCCAACGTCCACATTGATGAGATCGCCGTGAGCAGCGCGCACGAAGCCGTGAAACACATTGCTGGCGTCGAAGTATTCACCTGGCGAGATGCTCTCTCCGGGTCGATGCCTGCGGCTATAGTGCCCAGACCGGCACCAGTGCCCGCGCCGGGAACATCGAAGATGGTGATGTTGCCGTCATGAGCGCGCACGTAGCCGTGAAACACGTTGTTGGTGTCGAGGGAGTATCCCGTCATCGCCCCTCCGGGTTGATACAGTCGAGGAACCCCGTGAAGGTACCCTGATTGGCGCCAGTGCCCGCGCCGGGAGCGTCGAAGGTGGTGAAGTTGCCGTCAGGAGTGCGCAGGTAGGCGTGTTGCACATTATTGACGTCGGAGTAGTCACCTGCGATCACACCTGCGGGATTGATGTTGGCTGCAAAGGTGCCGGCCGCGCCGGGAGCGTCGAAGGTGGTGATGTGGCCGTCAGGATCGCGCACAAAGCCGTGATACACAAAGCTCGAGTCGGCGTAAAAGCCCGCAATTGCGCCCTCTGCGATTACTGCCATAGGGCAGGTGCCCTGGAAGGCGGCAGTGCCCGCGCCCGAAACATCGATGGTGGTAATGTGGCCGCGCTGGTTGCGCACGAAGCCGTGATACACATTACTCTTATCAAGATAGAAACCGGCAATCGTGCCCCGTTGGTTGATGCTATAGGCAAAGGTTCCTTGGCCGGCGGCAGTGCCCGCACCCGGAGCATCGAAGGTGATGGTGGTGGACTCCCCAGCGGTTGCGGAACGGCACAGCCCTACTGTGGAAAGGGCAAGACAAACCATAAGCGCTGCGTTCCCTCGGGCCAGCGCAGCTGCTCTGGCGATGGTCAGTTTGCATGTCGTGGCTTGCATTTGCATGGTTATTCTCCTTTCAGACAAAATTCAAGGTGACAAACGAGATGGAAGCTAACTTCATTCATAGTTTGGCAACCGTCGAGCGGGCTGAATCTCCGTCTTAAGATCCGACAGCGTCAAATAATATTCATCCGCCCTGAGATACCATGGCAGCCAGCAAAACAGCTGCATCTGGATCGGATGATGGGAGCAGGCGGAAAGTCCCCTAAAGGTGAAGACCTATCACCTTCAAGATCCTCTTCGCCTCTCCTTACTAACGTTCTCCGAAAAGACACAACGAGAGCCAACCAAAGAGATGAGTAACCCGCCCGAAAGCGTTTCTTACGTCTATGTCAGTGCCTGCCTCGGATGTTCCCCAGCCTTGCTCAGTCAAGGCCCAAAGCAGCCGCGCAAGGCGGAGCCGGCTCGTCGATTCTTGAGGCGGCGCCTTGGGCAATGATGTAGGCCACGAGGAGGTGTATGTTGGTCGTACTTGTGACTTTGAAATAGTGCAGTTGACTGCCTTCTGTCCATGAATCGCCTGGCTTGTAACTCTTTTTGTTGCATTCTCCGTCATACCAGTCGAGTGTGCCGGCAGCCAGGGCCAATGCCAGGATTCCGGGATGAGAATGCCATCCAGTGTGGCCCCCGGGCGCAAAAGCACCGTCCTGAAAAAGGATAGTGGATGGTCCCTCTGTCTTCATAAAAGCCTTGAACTCGCCACTGCTGGCTGCGAAATTTCCACGGGCTTCGATATCATCATTCTGATTTCCCGTGGCAAGGACAGGGAGTGCAAGGTTAAAGATCGGCGTCGCCCAGGCGAGTCCACCCACGACACTTCCGCCTGCTAGAACACCAATGATGATTTTGCGGTTGATCTTCATGTTCTTCCCCTTTCATCTTTCGGTTGAAGGAACGATGAATAGATTGCCACGGCCTCAAGGCTCATCTGCGAATCACTTCATGATTCGTACATCTCCTCATACTGCTATTTGCGTCTTTGGGCCGAATATGCAGCCTGAACAGTTAACGAAACGCGGAGGCTCCCACGGAGATCCTCCGGGCTTGAATTGGAATTGGGCAAGCATGATTACTTCTCCGATGCTATGAGCACGACTTCGTCTTTCGATTGGTTTCTGGCCAACTGCGTTTGCCGCGGGTTGACCTGTATCTTGTTGCCCAGAGAGCTGTTCCCATTCCACACTTCGGCGAGGAAATACCGTTGGTCGTAGCGATAGAAAACCAGCTTGGCGTCAGCAGCGGGCTTCTGCGACCTGCATGAAGTCGAAAGAACGAATGTCCCTGCGTTCGAATTCACGTTGTGGACTGAGAGTGTCGATCCCCCCCAGGGTCCAACGGCCGTGACTTCATAGTCGCCGGCCGGAAGTTGGACATTCCCGGCGGTGAATTCGAAGGGCACACTTATCTTCAAGTGAGTGGTTTGCGCCTGGGCGGCTGCGCTCATCAGCAGCGTGAGGGACATCGCGAGTGACAACAGATTCTTTTTCACGGTAGGTCTCCTTTTCTTGTGATGGCCGAGCCCTTGCGAACTTGGTCTCACCATGGAAAGCGGGGAAACCGCCAAATCCCCGCCACCTCTTGCAACAAATATTTCCTGGCGGGATGGGGACCACTCTTTGCTCCGCAATTCGATGAAATTTGCGCCTATAATCGCGCCACTGGAAGTGGGCACATTATGGGACCCAATCCGGGCGAAATTACGCAATTGCTGCAGCAATGGCGAACCGGCGACCGGCAAGTGGAGGACAGGCTGTTTGATCTCCTGATGCCGGATCTTCACCAGATTGCCGAACGCTGTTTCCGTCGCGAGCGGCCCGGCAATTCCCTCCAGCCAACCGCGCTTGTGAACGAAGCCTTCCTTCGCCTGGCGAAGTCAAAGGACCTTGATTGGCAGGATCGAGGTCATTTCCTCGCGATATCGGCGAGGGTGATGCGTCGTTACCTGATTGACCATGCACGGGTCCGGCCCGACATTCTGTTTCTGCCTATGGAAGGACTTCCGGAGCGCTTCCTGGGCACCCGCACCCCGTCGGAGCTGGTGATTGCGGTGGACGAGCTGCTCGACGATCTGGAGCGGGAATCGCCCTCGAGACGGGCCCTGGTGGAACTCAAGTTCTTCCTGGGGTCAACCGATCAGGAGACCGCCGATGCGCTGGGTGTCACGTTGCATACTATGCAGCGGGAGTGGTACCGGGCTCGCCGCTGGCTGTTCGAACGACTGACTGGGGAGTCATGACAAGCAGCCGCAAAGAAGACGAACGGGTGATGGAGATACTGGCGGCCGCTCGCCGGAAGCCGGCGGGGGAGCGCGAAGCCTACCTGCAGTCGGCCTGCGCAGGGGACGAAGATCTGTGCCGCGAAGTGGTGGATGCCCTCTCCTGGGAAGAGCGCATGGGGGGATTCCTGCAGCAGCCGGTGGCCATGATCGCGGACGGAAATCCGGACTCGGGGGTCACGGCGGCTGTGCAATTTGCCGCGGGGCTGGAGATAGGGCAATACCGCATCGAGTCGAAGCTGGGTGAGGGCGGCATGAGCACCGTCTGGCTCGCTCTCGACACTCGGCTTCGCCGCCGGGTTGCGATCAAGTTTCTGTCCGACGATCTTGCCGATGCAGAGGCCCGGCGCCGTTTTCAGCGGGAGGCGCAGATGGCGTCTTCGCTGAATCATCCGCACATCGTTACCGTGTATGACACCGGTGAATTTGAGGGGCGGCAGTACCTGGTCACGGAATATGTCGACGGCGGGACGCTGAAAAACTGGGTGAAGGACAAGCGGCGGACGCCGAAGGAAGTCGCCGAGTTGTTGACCGGGGTGGCCGACGGTCTGGCGGCAGCGCATCAAGCGGGCATCCTGCACCGGGACATCAAGCCCATGAACATTCTGGTGGCCAGAAACGGCTATGCGAAGCTGGCCGACTTCGGCCTGGCGAAGCTTGCCGAAGACGGCACGATCGATCTCGCGGCAAGGTTGCCGGAAGGGCCGACGCGTCCGGGATTGATCCTGGGTACGATCGCCTATATGTCTCCGGAGCAGGCTTCGGGCCAGCCGCTGGATTCGCGCAGCGATATCTTTTCCTTCGGAGTCGTGCTCTACGAAATGTTCTCCGGCAGGCGGCCGTTTGGCGGCCGGACGGACCTGGAGGTCCTGAAAACGATCATCCACGGCGCATTGCCGCCGTTGAGCGAGGAGGTCCCCGAGGCGTACCGAAACGTTGTTGAGAAGGCATTGGAGAAGAGTCCGGCGGAGCGATACCAGTCTATGCGGGAGATGGTTGTGGATCTGCGGCGGGGCCAGCGCTCGCAGCGTTTGCCTGCTCCCGGCGTGGAAGAAGCGATTGCGCCTGTGGAGGGTGGCGTCGCCTCACCCGGGAAACTTTCGCTCCGGCCTTCCTCTCCGCCTCTCTCTGCCAGGCGCGACTCCGGTGAGACCCAGAGCCGGAAACAGAACGGCTGGAGCCATGGAAGAGAATTGAACTGGTTGCTATCTGGCGCAGTTCTTGTGGTTGTTCTCGCCGCTGCCATCTGGTACCTGCACCGCCCTCTGCCGCCCCCACGCATCTCGCGATACAGCCAAATCACCCACGATGGCCATAGAAAATATATCGCCGGGACGGATGGGAGCAGACTTTACTTCAATTTCATGTCGCCCCGGTCTTTGGCGCAAGTTGCAATTTCTGGTGGAGAAACGGCATCGATCCCAGTTGCGGTGCCGGGTGCCAGTCATTCCTTGCTGCGCGTTTCGCCGGACGGATCCAGTTTCCTCATCGGGTCAGTCGAGGACGGATATTACGAACGAGGATGGTCATTATGGAACGTCCGTATACTGGGAGGCTCATATCGCAGGCTTGGAAATGGCCTGAGCGGCACCTTCTCACCCGATGGGAATTCCGTGGCCTACACTAACGAAGGCGACCTGTGGACTGTGAGGAGCGATGGGACAGCTGCTCACAAGATCGCCTCGGTAGGAGACAAGGTTTCTGACCTGGTGTGGTCGCCGGACGGCGGAACGATCCGATTTACTCGAGAGGACAGGCTTTGGGAAATCAATTCGAGCGGATCGAACCTACATCCCTTTCTTCCGAGCTGGCGAGTATCCGCAACGCAGTGTTGCGGCCGTTGGACCCCTGACGGGAAATTCTTCATCTTCATCTTCGCGGAGTCGCCTTCGCAGAGCTCGGAAATTTGGGCCATCGATGGACGGCGCGGACTGCTGCGTCGCCCACCCACCGACCCAATTCAAATGACGAATGGTCCCATGCGCTGGGATTCCCTGATTCCTGGAAGGGACGGAAAGGAGGTATTTGCGGTGGGAAAGACTCCACGTGGGGAGCTTGCCCGCTATGACCTGAAGACCAAACAGCTCCAGCCCTTCCTTGGGGGCATTTCCGCCGATTCTGTTTCCTTTTCCGAAGACGGCCAGTATGTGGCTTATGTCACCTACCCGGAGGGCGTCCTTTGGAGGGCCAACCGCGACGGAAGCAACCCCGTGCAGTTGAGCGACCCGCCCATGCATCCCGCCTCGCCCCGCTGGTCGCACGATGGCGCCCAGATCCTGTTCGACGACTTTTCGTCCTCATCGCCGAAAGCCTACATCGTCTCTGCGCTTGGCGGTGCCGCTCCGCGGAGGCTCCTTCCCGAGGATCATGGTGCGGAGTACGATCCAAACTGGTCGCCGGACGGACACAAGATCGTCTTTGAGTCAGGGGCCATGACAGATTCTTTAGTCATCGATCGAAAGAGAGATCATTTAGCCCTCGATCGAAAGGGAGATTCCTTGAGCATCTTCGATACGACGACGGGCCAGGTTGAAAAAGTCGCGGGATCGACTGGCACGTACTCGCCGCGCTGGTCACCAGATGGCCGATACATTGTCGCTCTGAACTATAAATTCGGGAACGACTAAACCCCTCGTGCTCTTCGACATCCGAACGCAGCATTGGGCCGCGTTGCCTTACCAACGACGCATTTCTGTTGATTACCCTGAGTGGTCGCCGGATAGCCAGTTCATTTACTTCGTGCACCTCACCGGGGACGATCAGGGGGTGTTTCGAGCTCGCGCCAAGGATGGAGCGACTGAGCGTGTTGTCGATTTGAGGAATGTTCACGTTACCGGGATGTTGGGGTATTGGTTTGGGCTGGATCCAACGGGCTCACCACTTGTGCTTCGCGATTTTGGGGGCGACGACATTTATGCGCTCACATTGGAAGGAAAATGAAGGGCCGGCGGAAATGTGAGAGCGATTTATTCATTGCTGAATGTTCACGAGCGCGTCCATCACTTCTTGAACATCGCGATGGGACTGGGATCTGAACTGGGGTTTATTCGTCATGGAGAATTTATGCGTCAGAGAGCGCCGGGATAAACCGGCACATTGTGGGGGATGAGAGAGCCCTACGGAAAAGGAGAAGCGACTTCATTCCGGCCCCGAGTCTTGCCTGTGTCTCCGCGAGGAGCCATAGCGAAGCGTAGACAGGGGAACTGGCGGGCGGGAGGATTGAGCTCCGAAAATATGCAACCGAGTGCCGACCCCTTTCTGACGGCGGGAAGGCAAGACTGTTAGCTGCGTTATTCGCGAGCAGCTGCCGGGCTCGGCGTAGTCGAAGACTTCAGGCACGCCAGGAAGCAATGTGCACGAGAACCGGGAGACCTCCAGAGCGTCTGCGCGAGCAGACCGGTCAGGGAAGGTGAAAGATCCATAATCCGGACATGTACGTTTTGGAGGGGTCGGACTGCGCCATAGTACTGATGAAGCTACCGAACAAAGAGGCGAATGCTTCCGCGGAGGCAGCGGAGGGAAGGGTGCAGACCAAGGAGAACGACGCCCAACTCAACACGGCTCCGACACAGAGCGGAGCAACCGTGTCCCAAGGGTTAGGCGGCGTGCGTCAAACGGCGCGAGCAAGGAAGCAGGAACGGTTCACCGCTTTACTGCACCATCTTACGATCGACTTACTACGGGAGAGCTATTACGCGCTTAAGCGAAGAGCAGCACCGGGAGTGGACGGGGTGAGCTGGCAGCAATATGAACAAGGCCTGGAGGAGCGGTTAACTGATCTCCATGGCCGGGTGCATCGTGGGGCGTATCGGGCACAACCTTCGCGAAGAGTCTATATACCGAAAGCCGACGGCCGGCAACGACCGTTGGGCATCGCGTCACTGGAAGACAAGATCGTCCAGCACGCAATCGCGGCCATCCTCAACCAGATTTACGAGGTGGACTTTCGCGGCTTCTCGTATGGGTTTCGACCGGGCCGCAGTCCACATCAGGCGCTGGACGCGCTCAATGTGGGCATCCAACGAAAGCGAGTGAACTGGATACTCGATGCTGACATCCGTGGGTTCTTCGACAACATGAGCCACGAGTGGACCATGAAGTTTATGGAGCATCGAGTGGCCGATCCCCGTATTCTGCGGCTGATACGGAAGTGGCTAAAGGCCGGAGTATCGGAGGACGGCAAATGGTCAGAGACGAAAGCAGGCACTCCGCAAGGGGCAGTAATCTCGCCGCTTCTGGCGAATGTGTATCTGCATTATGTCTTTGATCTGTGGGTAGAGGTATGGCGCCGGAAAGTGGCCAGCGGAGAGTTAATCGTGGTCCGCTACGCTGACGATCTGGTGGTCGGCTTCGAGCATCGTGAGGACGCAGAGCGGTTCCTGAGAGAGTTTCGGGAACGTTTGGCGGACTTCGAGCTGGAGCTTCATCCGGAGAAGACGCGACTGATCGAGTTCGGTCGGTTCGCGCAGGGGGCTCGGCAAAAGCGTGGAGAAGGCAAACCTGAAACGTTCACGTTTCTTGGGTTCACGCATTACTGTGCGACGAACTCGAAAGGCCATTTTGTTATCCGGCGCAAGACCATGGGTCAACGCATGCGAGCAACGCTGCAGGCTATCAAGGCAGAGTTGCGTAAGCGCCTGCATGAACCGGTCAACGCTGTCGGACAATGGCTGAAACGCGTCGTTGAAGGCTACTACCGTTACCATGCTGTTCCTGAAAACCTGCGGGCACTACGACGCTTCCGCGAGCGCTTGCGTCACCTGTGGCGGAATATGTTGGGCCGTCGCAGCCAGCGCAGCCGCCCCAGTTGGAAGCGTATACACCCGACCTTCGCACGATGGCTACCGCTTGCCCGTGTCCTGCATCCCTATCCCAACGTTCGTTTTGACGCCATCCATCCAAGGTAAGAGCCGTGTGCGGTAGTTCCGCTCGCACGGATCTGTACGGGGGGCGGTCAGCGATGACCGTCCCTACCGTGACCGGGACCGGTACTTCGGGACGGGAGATTGGGGATGGAGTTTCCGTGAACATCCCGTCTTTCACTTCAACTTCCAAACATGAAAACATCGATGAGCCCCGGGGACGCTTGCAGGAAGGCAGGCGCGCATATACTTTTCTCAACCGTTCCTATCGTGCGAGGTATCGTGAGCATAACGACCTTCCCTGGTCCGCAGCATGTATCCATCGACGGAGCTGGAGAATCGACCGTTACCCGCATCCAGTCCATTGACATCTTCCGTGGCATCACCCTTGCCGTAATGATTTTTGTGAACGACCTGGATGGTACCAAGGGTCTCCCCTGGTGGACCTTCCACGCCAACGCCAGTTGGGATCTGATGACCTACGTCGATATGGTTTTTCCGGTCTTTCTCTTTCTCGTTGGCATGTCCCTCCCCATCGCGGTGAAGGCGCGCCTGCGCAAGAACCCCTCGCAGTGGGCGCTTTGGACGCACGTCTTCATGCGTTCCGCTTCGCTTGTGATCCTGGGTCTTATTCTCGCGAACGGTGGCAGCGCCGATCCCAGGCACATGATCATTGCGCGGCAACTCTGGGTGTTCCTTGGCGTCCTCGGCGCGTCCTTGTTCTTGAGCGTCTACCCTGGCAAGGGCGATAGCCCCTGGTGGCATAAGGTGCTCCGTACGCTTGGAGCCATCATGGTGATCGCCATGTACTCCCTCTTCCGCCGCACCGGCCACGACGGCCAGATCCACTGGATCGACGGCTCCTACCCGGAGATCCTCGGCTTGATCGGCTACGCCTACTTTGCCGTCTGCCTGCTCTATATCCCGTTTCGCCGCTGGCTGATCGCCCCGTTCCTCTTATTTGATTGCGCTGGTCACCTTCAACGCGGTCACGACTGCACCTTTTATCGCCATGGTCGCCCCTCACTCCGCTGCTGCTGCTTACTGGCTCAGATTCCAGTTCGGCCTGCGCGGGTACCAGTGGCCTTGGGGCAACGGGTCATCCGCCAGTCTCATCATGGCCGGCATCGTCACGACCGTGATCTTCCTGGAGGCGAAGCGCTTCCGCACCTTTCGCCAGAAGCTCCTGCCTGCGATGGCCTTTGCCCTATCCGCGCTGGCCGCTGGATACCTGCTAAAACCGCTGGGTATTTCCAAGATCCGGGCCACTCCCACCTGGTGCCTTTACACCATTGCGTTCGCTGTGGCCGCATTCACTCTGCTCTATTGGGTTTGCGACATCAAGAAAAAAACTGGATGGGCTTTTGCCTTCCGGCCTGCCGGTTCTAACACCCTGACGACCTATCTTCTTCCGGACTACTGGGACATAATCCTGAGCCTGCTCGGCATTACCTTCTTTGGTGAGCACTTCGGCTACGGGTGGCACGGCGTCGCCAAGTCCCTAGTCTTCACCTGCTTGATGTTGGCCATCGCCGCTTCGCTTACGAGAATGAAAATACGCCTCGCCCTCTAGGTTGTTTTAGCATTGAAGGGACGAAGTAACCCCCATCGAGAATGCCGCCCAAAGGATGGAGAAACGAATGAGAGGTGAAGGGACAGCGTACCTATTGCCGCAATTCTGGGTGACTCGGCGGTGATGTCCCTCAACTCTCGTCATACGTCCAGAATCCGAAACCAGCTAGGCGGGGTCGTCAGCGTTATGGCTGATAGCGTCAACAATGAATCCAACCGAGTCGCCACATCTGGTGCCGGCGCTCTAAGGCAAGGGGAAACGGTCGGACACTATTGCTGCATCACTTCATGACATTCGGTGCGGACGGCCGCCATTTTCTCGGGCGCTGGCATGGTGAATGTTTCGCCCGGTCGTGAGGACATGGCTCGTAGGCATTGCTCAAATGCGGGCTTGTTAAAGAAAAACAGAATCATGGCAGGCTCGCTGGAAACGTTCGCCACGCCGATCCAGTTTCCATGCGGGATGAAAACTGTCGCTCCCGTTCCTGCGTCGTATTCACGTCCAGCCAACGTAACCCGCACCGTACCCTTGTGCACGAATATGACTTCATCTTCGTGCAGATGCTTGTGGGTCGGAATTTTGTTTCCCGGTGGCATCTCCTCTGTCCCGGCCACCAGTGCGTCCGAGCCGGTACTGAGGGGATCAACCTTGAAAATGAGCGGCTTGTCCCCAAGCAGCATCCAACGGTCACCTTCGTCGGCCTGAAAGACTGTTGGCGTCGGTTGCTTTGGCACTGCCGTCGAATCTGGGGTCGGTGCGTGGGCCGCAGTGGCACTTGGTGCAGGCGCAGGGTTGGTCTGAGCAGATAATGGGACTGCCGCGAGAAGCAGCAACGACGCAAGATGAACGTGAATCGCCATACATCCTCCGCTTTCCAAACCGACTTACGGTCCAAAGATATACCACCCAGGCGCATTCGCCATGGCGACTCTCCTGTTGGGTGAAACCTGAATGGTTCATTTCAGAGAAAGAGGTGCGGGGTTTAGTCGTCAGACGGGACGGGGACTTTTACCCATCATGGATGTCCACGAAACTCGCACTAAGACCTATTCCCCTTAAAGATCAGAGCTTTCGACGGAATTCAGACGTGAAAACGAAAAACACAAACTTCAAATTGGCTAACGTCTTCATACAGAAAGCGTGACAGACGGGACGTTCACCTCACACATTTGGAGCCGAGCGACGCACCCCTTCGGGCAACGTGTTTAGCCTCGACTTTAGGTTGATCTAATAGGCCGTCCGGTCCTCCAACCAGCTAAATCGTTGGCGTTTGTCAATATTATCATCGGATGATAATATACTGATGTGAGGCCAAAGGATCACAGCCTCGACACTCTGTTGGACCTGGATGGCGATTCATACGTTCTCGACGGGCCGTACTGGGTGAAGTTCGAAGCAAAGAGAGTCCCCGTCTCATCAGAAAAGCCTCATGGCCTCGACTATTCTCTGACACTCCATGACGACAGAGGCGCGCGTCTGCTGGGATACGACAACGCGCATGGAATTAAGGGTCCGGGGCCGGGTGCGAGAACCCGTATTGAATACGACCATAAGCATAAGGGTCAGCGCGTGCGCTTCTATGACTACACGGACGCGGTTACCCTACTCGCAGATTTTTGGACGGATGTGGACGCAATTTTGCAGGAAAGGGAAGAAAAGCGATGAGGACTTTAAAAGTTGGTATCGCCAATCGGGATGCGTTCAAGAAGCGGACAATGGCTATAGCGAAAGGTGAATACAAGTTATCGAGGAATGAGCCAAAGATCTGGTTTGAATCAATTGAAACACTCTCTCAAGTGTTGTCAGAGCCCAATCGAAAACTCCTGGCTCTCATCTTGGAAACGCACCCCAAGTCTCTTGGCGAGCTAGCGGAACGATCGGGTAGGGCCACATCGAATCTATCGAGAACTCTAAAGAAGATGGAGCGTTATGGGCTCGTGCATTTTGAAGAAGGGCCAAACCGGCAACGCGCGCCGAGGGTGAACTATTCAGGCGTGGAACTAGAGATGTCTTTCCAGGACTGAGGCATTGAAGGGGCAGGCATTGAAGGCACAGGAAGCTGTGAAAATTTCGATTCTTGCGAGACAAATCGTGAGCAAAAACCCGGGGACCGGACGGAACGTAACTTCTACAGTCTGGTGCTTCGAAAGATTGAAGGGTTAACTTCCCGTCTCCCCGTCCCGCCGCCCTTCCAGCCGGCGCTTTGCGCAGAGACTTGGCGGCTACGGCTGGATGACTTTCGCTTTCAGGCGGCTCTGTGGAAAGTCTTTTGCGTTGAGAGTGAAGATGAAGTCCGCACTCCCTTCCTCGGCACAGACACAGAACGCATCGCCGCTTCAGGACTTCTTTGTACTCGGCGAGAATCTCTTCCGAGTACAGCCACACAAGATGTTCCTCCTCCGCCCAGCGGTGAAGCAAGTCCGCGCTCGGAATTTGGCCTGAAATGTACTCGTCCCGGAAACCCGAGATACCCGCCACCACAACGTTCGTGTCCACCACGGCACGTTGTTTTTTCTTCCTAGGTTTCGGCCGCAACGGTGATCTCCGGAACGCGCCTCTCCGCGCGGTACTCTCGAATCGTGCGTTGGATCTCGTCTTGGGAGATATCTCCTATATCATTGGCCGCATCGGAGAGTGCTTCCAGAAACTCTTTCTTCCAACCCGCGCGCTTTCGCCCGCGCGGCAGGTCGCGATAAAGATCCGCTCTGCTCAGTCCGTGTTCGATCTGCTCGCCAAGCGATCGAAAAGGAACTCCCAATTTGATCGGTTCCTCCTCGGCGAAACGGCACGTAAAGATCACGTATTCCGGGTTCTTCGCGCGGAGTCCCTTCTCGGAAGCGCGAAAGACGTCGATGAACTTGGAAAGAACGTTGGCACGGGTTCCCAGGGACTCCTTAAGGCGAAACGCCACTTTCGCGGTGAGAAGAGTTTCTCTGTCAAAGAAATAGGTGCCATCGACCCTCTTCGGCTTCACCACGCCAAATTGCACGAGGTTTTGCAGTTCCTTCGGTTCAACCTTCAGAACTGCGCTCGCCTGCTTCAGTTTCAGTCCTCGCTGTTGCATTCGCTCTCCATTGCCATCTAAATATTAGATGGTATTTCAGGCGCAGTCAATGCTCCCGGGGTTTCGTGGAACGTAACCGCTACAGTTATTCACGCTCCATAGGCATGTGGCAACCTTCCGTTTTAGAAAATGCCCGCCCCGAAAAGGGGCCTAAATCCGCTGAATCACCCTGGCTGCCATATCGATAGATTCCCGCCACCCTGTGCAACTACAGTGATTCCACTTTTCCCAGAACATGTCCAGCCCTCGTACCCAGAAGAGCCGTTGAAAGCTTCCAGGCGAACCCCATTTTGAAATGTGAGACTGAGATCGCTGCAACCGCTACGAACCTCAACCGATCTCACCAGAGACGCCGATAAAAGCTTCTCAGTTTCCTTCACGCCATCGAGTGCCGCTGGAAGTCCGAATTGCTGCCCATCATCATCGCCCCCGAATGCAATCGCGCCATTTAGAAGAAGCCTCCAAGGGCATTCGAGGTTGAGGGTTGCGTCTCCGTCCCCAAACCTGAACTGCCACAAGTGTCCTGCCTTCTCAACATAGGTACAGGGCTGCCTCAACATCATCGTCTCAAGAAGCTCAATAGCTTTTTCCATGTGCTTGCAATTTTAAGTGAAGCTCATTTCTATCGGATGTGCCGACGCCTGCAGGCCCAACGCCGCGTCAGCTCGGCGCCGGCTTGGTCCAGATCACATCTGTTCGGCCGGCATTGCCAGCTTCGACCCTTACGGACTCGCGAAGTAACGGCGCTGGAAGTAGAGAGCCAGATTAATTCACGCAATTCGCGTCGAATGTGAACTGCAGCTTACAATTCGCGAATCGCGGTCACAGGGTTTCGGCGCATCGCTCGATGTGCCGGAAGGTAGGATGCTAGCAATGACATTGCTCCCAGGAGCATGACGACGGAAACGACGGTGACCGGATCGTTGGCGCCGATTCCGTACAACAGCCGGACGATAATGCGTGTCACTCCCAACGCAAACGCCAGTCCTAGCGCCAGCCCGATGCCTGTGAGCCACAATCCCTGCAACAGCACGAGCCGCAGCACATCGACGCGTGAAGCGCCCAGAGCCATTCGTATTCCGATCTCGTGGGTCCGCAATTGGGTTCGATAGGCCACGACTCCGTAGATTCCGGTTATCGCAAGAACCAGCCCAATCAGCGCGAACATTCCCGCCAGGGTGCTCTGTATGACGGCGAAACTGCTCGCCATCTGGGTACTCTCTCGCATGGAACGCACATCGAAAACCGGCAGCCGTGTATCGATTTCGTGGATGGCGTTTTCGACCGCCGGCGCCAGGTCGACCGGATTTCCCTCGGTCTCCACCTGCACCATCGTCTCGTACCCCGCCTGGAAAAAGCTCATATAGACCATAGGCTCCGGTGACTCATTCACGAATGTATGTGTTGAATTCCTGGCAACGCCGACAACCGTGAAAAGGCTGCCCCACACCCTGAGTCTCTTTCCCAAGGGATCCTGTCCTGGCCAGTAGTGCCTTGCCGCGGTCTGATCCACGATGAGTACCCTCGGGGCCTTTTCATCGTCATCCGGTGTAAACTCGCGTCCTTCCAAAATGGGTATATGGAGGGATTCGAAATACCGCGGGGACACCTCGGCATGCACCACCTTCAAAGATTCATGCGGGTGCGGCACATACCCTTCCGGATACGCATCCTCGCCCTTGTGGCTCAGGGTCATCGGAATCCAGTCCGTAAGAGACGCAACCTTCACGCCAGGCAATGCCGACACGCGATCAAGAATCTTGTGACGGATCACCTGTTCCTCGTCGTGGCTGTAGCCGGCAATATTCAGCCCCACGGTCGCAGTGAGAATGTGATCCTGCTCAAATCCGGGATTCGCGCCGGCGAGATTCCGCAGTGTTCGCAGAAGTAGCCCGGAGCACAACAGCAGAGGAAGTGAAAGCGCGATTTGCGCCACCACCAGCCCGCTGAGCAATTTCCGGTTGCGTGAGCTGCCGGAGATACTTGCAGACTCTGCCTTGAGTACCTCAACTGCCGGCGCGTGGGACGAACGCCAGGCGGGGAGCGCGCCGCACAGCACGCCGGCCAACAGGGACGACACCGCAATCCCGATTACCAGCTTATGGTCCATGCTCCCGTTGAGTATGAGGGGATTCGAGTTCGCTGGAAAGAACCATGCGAATGTCTTCGAGGTCCACGATGTCAATACAAGGGCCAACGACTCCTGCGACGATGGAAAGCACAGCGCCCTCCAGCATCATCTGCCGCACCAGTTGTATGCGATTCGCCCCGAGCGACTGCCGGATCGCAAGCTCACGCCGCCGGGATACAAACCGCACCAGCGTGAGCGTAGCCAAGTTCGCGCAGGTCAGCAACAGCACCACAGCCGCGAAGGCCAACAGAATAGGCAGCGTCGCTGCCATATATCCGTTGGCGCCGAATGGCGAGCGCCACATGGGATCGAGCGTGATCCGGTTCTCGCCCAGATGATCGTCCGGAAACGCCGCGACAATATTGTGCATCACGGTGTCGAGATCCTGAGCTGCCTGGCCACGGCTCACGCCGGGCCGCAATCTTCCTATTACGTTCAGCCAGACCGCACCACCACTGCGATGTGTCATCCGCCAAACGTCCGTCCCGAGGGGATCGAGCGTTACCCACAGATCTTCACGGATCCCGGGCATCGCTCCAACAACCCCCTCCGGCGCTACACCGATCACCGTCAACGGATGCCGCGCGACCTCGATCGACTTGCCCACAATTGCCGGGTCTTTGGCATAGCGCGTCTTCCAAAGCGAGTAACCCAGGACCACGTTGGGAACAGCACCTGGACGTGACTCCTCTTCAGCCAGAAAGAATCGTCCCAGCACCGGCTTGATGCCGAGCACATCGAAATAGTTTGCCGACACGTTCGCAATATAGGCACGCTCCGGCTGTGCGCCGCCGGTCAGCGTGATCCAATCGTGATGATAGGCAAGTATTCCGGTGAAGGTGCGGTTCTGCTCGCGCAGATCGCGATAGTCGAGATACGAGAAGGGCGGAGTCGGGGAGAAGTTCCGTTCCCCCCGCTGCAGGCTAACAAGATCGCCCGTGTCCCGCGCGCCAGGAATCGGACGCAACATTGTGCCGTCGATCCAACTGAATACGGTGCTGTTGGCGCAGATCGCTACTGCCAGCATCGCCGTCGCGGTGATCGAAAAGCCGGGGCTCTTGCGCAGTTGCCGTAACGCGTAACGGACATCCCGGCCTAGTTGTTCAAGCCACGCTTGGCCCCACATGTCGCGGGTCACATCTTGCACCAGAGGAATATTTCCAAATTCCCGCGCCGCCGCTTGTCGCGCCGTCTCTGCCGTCTCGCCTCGCGCCACTCGATCTGCAATCGCCATCTGCAGGTGCGCATCAATCTCTTCCTGCAATTCGCGCTTGCGCCGCTGAAAACCGAAGCTCGGGAACCAGTTCATGACTCACTCTCCTCCGGCTTGACGTACATCACCGACCCAATCGCTTCGACAATCCGCTCCCATCGACCCAGATCCGAGCCCAACTGCTTTTTCCCCTTGGCCGTGATTCGGTAATATCGGGCTTTTTGCTTGCTCTCCGACTGCTTCCACTCAGACTGCACCCAGCTCTGACGCTCCAATCGATGGAGAGCCGGATACAGTGATCCGGTCTCCACCTGAAGCACGTCTCCGGATCGCAAACGTAAAGCCTGGACAATTCCGTATCCGTGCTGCGGTCCCCATTGCAGGGTCTGAAGAATAAGCATGTCGAGTGTTCCCTGCAGCAGCTCGATTCGGTTCTTATATTGGCTTTTTCGTTCATAGATGTAGACACTCTACTCGCATTGGGAGTAGAGTGTCTACTCCCCCGTCATGGCGGTGCCTCAATTCAAAGCCGTGCTTGTAGCAACTCCTCAGATGAGATCGGAATCCGGCCTGACATTCCGGTCGAAACAGTCCGCTGTGTGGCCTGCTGACCCACGCGGTCGGCGCGGCTGCCGGGAGCCAGCAGGAAAGACTTGCTATTTGCCCAGATTCCACATAATGTGCTTTTCCCTGCCGCTACCATCCAGGACGAAACAAACAGGACGAAACAAACAGGAAACAAACAGGGAAACAAACAGAACAGACGGAAGTGACCCTAACGCATTCTGGTCTTCTCGTCCAACGCATATAGGGTTTGGTGGACAGGTCCTGGAAACCCACCATGCCACCATGTAAAGCTTGATGAAAAGGGTTTTTATCCTTCTGTGTCGTCGATGGCCTGTTCTCCCGGCAACTGCCGAACCACCCTCTCATCTGCCGAGTCGGGCACAACCAGCATTGGCATTGAACCGCGAATTGTTAAGGCTTGCGCGTAAGCGATTCCGCTAAGCCAACAATACGGTCATGAAAGGGGCTTTTCTTATCCCGCCGAATCTTGTTGACGAGACGTTCATCGGCAGTGACAAATCGGCAACCGTTCTCAACCGCCAAAGCCAGGTAGAGGCAATCGTAAGCCGGATGGTCCAACGCAATCGCCAGCCGTGTTGCGGACTCAAGGAGCGCCCGAGACGGGACCAACTCAATCTCCGCGCTCTGAAGCAGCCGAGCCGCGATAAGCGCCTCGTCGTTGCTGAGTTCCTTCCTCTGCACCTTCTTCCACAGGATGTTGGCGCATTCAGCGACAATCAGGTCGGGAGCCATCAGTCTCGCCTTCTGTCGCAATGCCAGCGCCAAGTCCGTGCCGTCCTCCTCGACTACCCATTTGATGGCGATACTGGCGTCGATGACCAGGGTGTTCAACGCTCCGTTCGCCCTTCGCGCTGAAGAACCTCAGATGGCGTTTGGCGTCGCCCTCTGGTCAGCTTACGAAGATCGGCTGCCAGCCGATCAAAGGATGGTTCAACCTCGGTCGCCAGAGACTGACGAAGGATCTCGCGATGCTCGGCTTCGGTGGAGCGCCCATGCCGTGCAGCCCGGCGCTTCAGACGGGCAATGAGATCGTCATCAAGATTGCGCACATGCAGATTTCCGGCCATCTGTCCTCCATGAGATCATTGAGATCAATGATCTCACAGCGTCGGGCCTCGGTCAACGGCGACCGAGGTCAGTCAACCAGAACCGCTATCGGTCCGGGGGAGAACCAGGAGGGCAGCAATTCTCGGTCCTGTACTTGGCAACCGGTTGTTCTGACAACCCGGTCAACGAAGCCGAGCTACGCGGCGGGTGACGAAACCCGGTGACAGACAGAACGTAACCGTTACAGTTAGCCATTAAGTGCGGGATACCCTTGGGCTTGGATGGATCGGTTGTGCTACCAGACGCACTCCGAGAGCCGCGCAAACCCGGCTCACCGTATCAAATCGCGGGGCGCTATCCGGGCGCAAGGCCTTATAAAGGGCTTCCCGAGTGATGCCGGCTGCCTTGGCGATTTCTTTCATGCCGCGAGCGCGAGCAATGTCACCCAGTGCCGCCGCCAGCAGGGCTGCATCGTTGGCCTCCAGGATATCCGTCAAGTAGGCAGCTATGGAGCTCTCGTTGTCCAGATAATGTGCTGCGTCGAACTCCGGAAGGTCCGCCACCTTAATTCGTTTCCTCACGATCACTCCTTTTCATCGAGCAAACCGGCCAATACCTTCGCACGTTTGATGTCGGCTTTCTGTGTCCGTTTCGAACCGCCGGCAAGCAGCACGATGATCTCCCGGCCGCGCCGTGTGAAATAGATACGCCACCCCGCGCCTAGATGAATGCGCAATTCCAAAACGCCGTCACCCACGCGCGAAACATCTCCCATCAAACCCAGTTCCAATCGTTTGATCCGAGCCAGCACAACGCCGCGAACCGTCTCGTCCTTGAGGCCGTCAATCCAGGCCGTAAACCCAGGAAGAGGTCTGATCGAGAACATAGCTCAACTGTAATCGTTCGATTACGTTTCGGCAACCCAGAAAGAGCCCCCGGATAGGGTCGGGAATCACGGCTACTTTTTCGGTCGGGTTTAGTCGTCAGGTTTAGTCGTCAAAAAAAATTAGTCGCCAAAAATCGTCACGGGGAACTGGGGGACGGACTGGTGTAGACCCCTTGATTGAGACAGGGAAAATGGTGACAGATTACGTTTGGCTGCTGAGCAGTTTACAGCAGCAGGATAGTACGAGAAGCCGGTTTTTCCTCCATTGGAACTGAGCGGCGCCTATGCCAGGTGGCACTTCACCACTACGTCAGCAGACTTTCCTTCAAGTCGAGCTCGCGTTCGACATTGCGGTGAGCAGTTCTCCGAATTTTCCATTGACTGCAGAGGTTGACTCCTCGCGTTGCCTTCTGATCTACTCAAGAGCAGATGATTCGTCGTCAGACCGTGCGAGTTTTTCTCCAAACTGCTTCCATCCGGCCCACACTCTTCGAGGTCTTCGAGCCTATGTTGATACTGGTGCAACAGATCTTTCGTAGAGGTGTATCTCATGTTCTCCCTTGGCCGACTTCCTGCGTTCGCCAAGGAATTCAATACCCGCCTGCAGTACCAGGTGCCTCGCCTCTCCTTCTTCGCAGAATTGCGCGTTGCCCGCAGACAATCGAAGCACGCGCACCAGCCATGGCAAGGAAAGTCCCTGCAGAACAAGTGTCACTAGGATCAGAGAAAACGTGAGATAGATGATCATGCTTCGCTGCGGGAATGGGCTCCCATCATTGAGCGTCAGAGGCAGTGAATTTGCTGCGGCCAACGCGACGACCCCGCGCATTCCGGTCCACCCCATGACAAAAGCCTGATTCGATTTCGGTCGTTCGTATATCTGCCTCAGAACATGAGTTCGCACCCACCATGTTGC